>OY760098.2:0-4146146 GCA_963663065.2 Aggregatilineales bacterium
TGCTCAACAGTTGAAGGGGACCTAGCTGTATAGTATCATGTTCTCATGGGATGGTGTCAAAGAGCGACAAGGAAGCATTATGGGACAGGTACTGCACCCTCAGGCCAGGACGACAGAGGCGACCCGCCGAGAGATACAAGATAGTCAAGAGAGCATAGCCAAGCTGGCCAAACGCTTCGGCATCAACCCCAAGACTGTCGCCAAATGGAAGAATCGAGTTTCTGTCAAGGACTTGCCAATGGGCCCGAAACAGCCGCGCTCGACCGTGCTTACCGAGCAAGAGGAAGCCATGATCGTGGCCTTCCGTACCAAGACCCTGCTGTCGCTTGATGACTGCCTCTACGCGCTGCAGGAGACGATCCCCCATTTGACCCGCGCTAGCCTGCATCGCTGTTTTAAGCGGCATGGGGTAAACCGCTTGCCACAATCGGACAGCAAGCCGGCGAAGAAGCGCTTCAAGGACTATCCCATCGGGTACTTTCACGTGGACATCTGCCAGGTTCGCACCGATGAAGGCAGACTAAGTCTCTTTGTGGCCATTGACCGCACCTCCAAGTTTGTCTTTGCAGAGCTCATGACAAGCGCCAAGCGCGCAGATGCTTGTGCCTTCCTGCGCCGCTTGATAGCAGCAGTGCCCTATCGGATTCATACGATCTTGACCGATAATGGCTCCGTGTTTGCCCCGCCTCCGAATGCCAAGCAGCAGGGCAAGCGGGAGTTCGGTAAGATATGCGTAGCCCATGGCATCGACCACCGGCTGACCAAGCCTTATCATCCATGGACAAACGGGCAAGTGGAACGGATGCATAGGACCCTCAAGGAGCAGACTGTGTACAAGTACTTCTACCACACTCACGCGCAGTTGCGCCAACACCTGGGGGCCTTCTTGCAAGCCTACAACTTTGCCAAGCGGCTCAAAACGCTGAAGGGGAGAAGCCCCTACGAATACATCTGCGAGCGATGGCTGGATACACCGGACATCTTTCATCAAAACCCACACCATCTCACTGCGAGACTAAACACCTAGCCCAGCAGCGGTCCGGCATAACGGGCGCCAGCCATGAGCAAGAGGGAAAGCATAGCCAGGCAGACGCTTATGCGGCCCTGACGGCGCAGCTTGTCGCCCAGCGCCTTTGTATCGGCATCGGATGAGACAGCATACGCTCCAGCCGGCCGCCAGACAGCGAAATAGCCATGCCCAAAAGCCAGCAAGCCCAGCAGCGCGCCCAGATTCAGCATGAGACCGGTTCCGCTGCTCAGCGTTTCGTGATAAGCCAACAAGCCATAGAGGAGCAAACCGGCCGCCGTGGTCGCCAGCGCCGAAAGCGGAATCAACCGCGGGAAGCTGGTCTCGCGGTAGAGGCGGCGGATTATCTGATTGCCAGCCTCGCCAGCTTGCTCAAGCGCCGGCTCGATATAAAGAGCCATGACAAGCGCCGCGCCAACCCATACCAAGCCGCCAACGATATGCAGCAGGCGCAATACCGTGATAACAAAAGCGCCGCCAGCTGTGTTTAGATCCATGACCGCCTCCTGCAAAGCCGCTAGGTCCTCTCAGAATTCGTGAAGCAAAACCAATCCAGTGCCAACAGACTGGCAATCTGCCTGGCTCGTTCAGCCGCTGCGCTTGCTATGCGCGAAGGTCCTTTGACAAGCCTGGCTGGGGCTTCTATTATCGCTGCGGAGGCGCGCCAGTTCAATCCCGCTCACATGGCGCGGTCTGCCATGAATAGACTGGCCAATTTTGCCGATTTGCGCCGCGTTCGGGCCTATCATCAAGGGCTCAGCGATGCCAGCCCGTTGACTTCGGCGGAGGATGTCGTCCAGCGACTCTGCGCCATGCAAGCCCAGGAATGGACCTCCGCCCAACTGGCCTTTCAAGCCCGCTGCCATAGCCTGAAGCGCGGCGATGTCAGCCAGGCGCGCGAGCGTGATCGGGTTTTCGTCTTGACCTGGAGCCTGCGCGGCGCCCTGCACCTGAGCCCAGCCCAAGAAATTCGCTGGCTGCTGCGGCTCTGTGGACCCGGCGCCATCCGCGGGACCCGCCGGCGCTACCAGCAGTTGGGCTTGAGCGAGGCGATACGGGAGCAGGCGCTGGAAGCCATGCAAAGCGTACTTGGCCGAGACGCCTCGCTTACACGCCCCGAATTGGCTGATGAGCTGGCGGGTTATGGCATCCCGGTGGCCGGGCAAGCGATACATCATCTCGTCCGTTTCGCCGCGCTGCGCGGTTTGCTCTGCCTTGGCGCTGAACGGGGGGATCAACTGACCTACGCGCTGCTGGATGAATGGCTGCCCGCGAATGGCAGCGATTTCCTGCCCGATGACCCGACCACCGAACTGGCTCGCCGCTACCTGGAGGCTTACGCGCCGGCCACAATCAGCGATTTCGCGCGCTGGTCCGGCTTGAGCGCCGTCCAAGTCAGACGAGCCTGGGCCACCATCGCCGAAGACTGCGCCGCGGTCGAGACTCCGGTTGGCGAAGCGCAGATGCTTCGCAAGCAGCTTGACCAGCTTGATGCCCTGCCACGTCAGCCATTTGCGCGCTTTCTGCCGCGCTATGACAATTACCTGCTGGGTTATGCCAGCCGCACATACCTGGTGGCTGATGCCCATGCCAAGCAAGTCCACCCGGGCGGCGGCTTGATCCGCGCGACGGTCATCATCAATGGCGAGGCGGCAGCCAGCTGGAAACTGGAAACAAAACGCAAAGTTCCGCGCCTCACCGTCGCGCCATACGAGAGTTTGAGCGCCGAAAGCATAAAACTGCTGGAAGCTGAAACCCGCGCGCTGGGGAGTTTTCTGGGTCAGACATTGGACCTGCGCATCGCCAGCGGCTAATCGGCCACAATCTGCACGGTCAATTCATCCAAATGCGGGATGACATGCCCGGCTTCATGCTGAATCGCATGGACGATCGCCTGGCTTTCGGCAAAGGATACCCCCGGGGGGACGCGAGCTTTCAGGACGCCGTACATGCGATGCCCAACCCAGCGCAAACGCAGCGTCTCGATCGCCATGACGCCATCCAATGCCAGCACATGCGCCTCGAGATGCTCGACCAGATGCGGATCCACCGCGTCCATCATGCGATACCATATCGCTTTGATGGCGTTCCAGGTGATGCCAACTATCGCCAGCGCGATGACCACGCCGACGATGGGATCAAGAATCGGCAGCCCTATCAGCGTTCCGAAGACGGCGATCAAGACCGCCAGCGAGGTCAAGCCATCGATGCGCGCATGCTGGCCATCGGCGATCATGGCATCCGAGCCGATGCGCCGCCCAACGCGAATCTGCATCAACGCGACAAGTTCGTTGCCGACGAAGCCCACCAGCGAAGCCAGCGCGATCCATTCCAGGTTCTGCAGCGGCTGCGGGTTCAGCAAGCGCTGGATCGATTCGTACAAAATGTAGGCCGCGCTGAAGCCGATGGAGAGGACGATGAAGACGCCGGCGATATCTTCCAGCCGTCCGTAGCCGTAGGTATAGCGTTTGTTGGCGGTTCGGCGAGCGATGTAGAAGGCGAAGAGCAGCGGAATCGAGTTGAGGGCGTCGCCCAGGTTGTGCACGGTATCGGCGAGCAGGGCGACGCTGCCGCTGGCGATATATATGACGACTTGCAAGGCGGTGGTCAAGCCGAGGGCGAGCAGGGCGATCCAGACGGTGCGGATGGCCAGCTGGTTATCGAGGAAGGCGCGGTCGCCGGCCAGGTCGTGGTGGCTGTGGTCATGCGTGAAGCCGGGCAGGTGGAGGGCCTGGGCGAGCTTGTGCAGGGGGGAGTGATGGTGGTCGTGGGAGTGGGGGTGGGGGTGGGGGTGGGACATGGAGCAATCTTAGCCGCGACTGATGGATGCGTCAAAGATTGTGAACCGCCGCCGGACCTGTAGGGGCAACTCGGTGAGCTGCCCGCATGGTCTGGCCTGTTTCTGAAACGGATGCGGCAGTTTCGCACATGGCGTACAGGGGCGATTCTGTGAACCGCCCACTGGTGTCACGACCTCCTATTGACCGTCTCGGTTTCGTGTGACGAGTCGCCAGTATTGCGTAATTGCCGCGCCGCTCTTCTTAGTCTAGCTAGCAACTCTATCGCAAGGTAAGTAAACGTTAGCACGGCAATTGGCCCTGACAGCATCTCTTCCATTAGCTATTCTCCTTAATTAGTATATTTTCGATATAATGCCTACCAGTCTCACTCAGCGAATACAGACCAGTTCCGCGCCGTTCCAAATAGCTCTTAAGATTCAGAGCATTGTTTAGCGTACCACCTACACTGCCTGGCAACTTTCGGCCCGTAATGTCACATGCCTGTTCGTAGTGACTAGCACTGATAGCTAGACTTCTTCTCTGTGGTGGCGCAATTAGAGAGTGAAAGTATCCGACAAAGGTAGCAAACTCCATATCGCTGACATATTCCAGCCCGTACCTCTTGTAATAGCTAAGCATTGTTGACACTTCGTCGAAGTGGTCAGGCTCAACATAGGCTGGCTTCTCTTCGGCGGACGTCTCCGGTTCCTCGGGGACATCCATTTGAGCGGTCTGGTCTGGCTGGAGCAGCGCACTTACCAGCGAGGAAAAAGCCACTTCCTGCAAGTGGGGCGACAGCCGTTCTACCCTGTCAGCGATCTCATCCAGCCTGGCCAGCAGCAGGTCATATTCCTTCAGACTCACGGTGATTCTCCTTTTCAATTTTCGTATAATTCAATTATAACTAGCGAAATCAGTTTTGGCAAGAGCCAATTTTGCGGGAGATACCAAATTTGCTCCAACTGCCGGGAATCAAGGCGTTAAGTCGGGCGAGTCACCGCCTCGCCCCTACGAGATGTGGATTGGCGCGCGCAAAGGCGGGCGATCGACCGACCCAGAATCCCTCTGATCCCTCTGTGCCTCTGTGGTCAAGTCGCCGCCCAGCGGCACCCATCGCCACCGCCTCCAATGTTGACAGCCATCAGACGAGCGATATACTGGAATCGAAACGGAGGCGCATGGCAACGCAGAGCATCGAAACCCGAATCCCCCCGCTTGAACGGTCGGTGGCGCGTCTTGAAGGCGCGTATGAGCATGTGGCGACGAAATCTGACGTCGCAGAACTGAAGGCTGAAATCACGGCGCTCGCGGCGAAAGTACAACTTTTGCAGTGGATCACCGGCATCGGCTTTACGATTATCGCCGGGCTGCTGATTCACTTTCTGGGTTAGGCCACGGACTGCGAACCGCGCGCGGGACGAGTCACCGACTCGCCCCTACAGTCATCACTTGTGAGCGGACAATTATGATAATGGCATGGAACCTGCGTGAACCAGACTCCCCTTCCCTGATGATTCGGGGCAAGGGGCTGGGGGATGGGGTAGAATATGAAAGTGGGCGACCGAATGCGTTGCCCCTACAGTTCGAAGTGTAAGGGTGTCACCGCCCAGCAGCATCCATCGCAGCCACCGCCGCAATCGCCACGATATCCTCGACATCGTCACCAGCCTGCAAGACATGCACCGGCGCCCCCATTCCCAATAGGATCGGCCCAATCGCCTCGGCCTGCGTCAGCCGGGAAAGCAGCTTGTAGGAGATATTCGCCGCGTCCAGGTTGGGGAAAACCAGCACATTGGCATCCCTGACCCGGCTGAATGGATAGCGCTGCTCGATGATGTCGATAACCACGGCGGTATCGGCCTGCATCTCGCCATCGACTACGATATCCGCCCGTTTGCCGCGCACCAGCTCCACCGCCCGCCGCACCTTGTCGCTCAGCGGATGGGGCGTGGCGCCAAAGTTCGAGAAGGACAGCATAGCCACCCGCGGATCCAAGCCCAGCGTATGCGCGAAGTCGTTGGCCAGGATGGCGATCTCGGCCAGGGTCTCGGCATCGGGATCGATATTCACCGTGGCGTCGCTGAAGAGGTAGCTGCGCCCTTCGATGACCATGAGGTAGACGCCGGCCGCCCGCGTCGCTCCTTCGCGCGTGCCAAAGACCTGCAGAGCCGGGCGAATCACTTCGGGATATTCGTAGGTCAAGCCGCTGACCATGGCGTCGGCATCGCCGGATTTGACCATCAGCGCGGCATAGTAATTGCGCTGCCGCACCAGCGAACGGGCTTTGTGCAGGGTCACGCCTTTGCGCCGCCGCAGTTCATAGAGCAGGTCGCGATAGTCATACTGATTGTCAGCCGCGTAATGATCGAAGCAATTCGGATCATAGTTCAAGCCCAGGCTCTCGATTGTCGCTCGGATGCGTTCTGGCCGCCCCAGCAGGATGGGCTCGCCGATGCCTTCATCGCGCACCTGCAGCGCCGCGCGGATGATCTTGGCTTCTTCGCCTTCGGGGAAGACGATGCGCCGCCTTCGCCCCGTGCGCGCCCGATTGATGATGTTCTGGCGCACTTGCCGGCCGCTGCCCTGCCGGTTGATGAGCTCCTGTTGATAGTCGTCGAGGTCGATCTGCCGCCGCGCCACGCCGGATTGCATAGCCGCTTCCGCCACCGCCGGCGCCACCCAAAGCATCACCCGCGGATCCAGCGGTTTGGGGATCAGATAATCCTTGCCGAACTTGATCGACTCCTGCCCATACGCCAGCAAGACGCTGTCCGGCACGTCTTCATGCGCCAGCGCCGCCAATGCCCGCGCGGCCGCCAGCTTCATCTCTTCGTTGATGCCCGTGGCATAAACATCCAGCGCGCCGCGGAAAATGAAGGGGAAGCCCAACACGTTGTTCACCTGGTTCACGTAGTCGCTGCGGCCTGTGCCGATGATGGCATCCGGGCGGACCTCAAGCGCCAGTTCCGGCATGATCTCCGGCGTCGGATTGGCCATGACAAAGAGCATGGGGTCCGGCGCCATGCCCAGGATCATTTCCTGCGTAACCGAGCCGGCGATTGACAAGCCGATGAGAGCGTCCGCGCCTTGCAAGGCATCATGCAGCGTGCGCGCATGCGTCGGGATGGCGAACTCGGTTTTGTAGATATTCATGCCATCTTCGCGCTGATGATGAATCACCCCCCGCGAATCCAGCATGAGGATATTCTCGCGCGACACGCCCAGCGACTTGAAGAACTTGCCGGTGGCGATCGCGCTGGCGCCCGCGCCGTTGATGACCACCTTGATGTCTTCGGCCCGCTTGCCGGTGACCTCCAGCGCGTTGATGAGCGCCGCGCCGCTGATGATGGCCGTGCCATGCTGGTCGTCATGAAAAACCGGGATGTCCAGCTCTTCCTTGAGCCGCTCCTCGATCTCGAAGCATTCCGGCGCTTTGATGTCTTCCAGGTTGATGCCGCCGAATGTCGGGGCGAGCGCCTTGCAGACTTCGACGATTTCGTCGGCGCTGCGGGAGGTGATCTCAATATCAAATACGTCCACATCGGCGAATTTCTTGAAGAGCACGCCCTTGCCTTCCATAACCGGCTTGCTCGCCAGGGGACCGCGGTCGCCCAGGCCCAGGATGGCGCTGCCGTTTGATATCACGGCCACCAGGTTGGCGCGCGCGGTCATCTCAAAGACTGTCAGCGGATCCTTGTCGATCTCCAGCACGGCTTCGGCGACGCCCGGCGAATAGGCCAGGGAAAGGTGCAGCTGGCTGTCGAGGGGTTTGGTGGGGGCGATTTGGATTTTGCCCGGGCGGCCCCGGCGGTGATAATCGAGCGCTTCCTGGCGGGTGAATGTGACCATGGCGGATGTCCTTGGGCTAGGTTGCGGATATTTTACCACCATGTACGGGCAAGATTCGTCTCGCTCTGATACAAGCCCGCCACTGCGCGCCGATCACAGCCGGCCATTGTCACTGCCACTCGCAATCCAAACAGCCCAGCCCAAAGCCAGGCTCTCGCAGATCACACCAGCGAATTTGTCTGTGCCCATGCCGTCCGCGCCCAGGATATTGGCGGTGGCTTGGATGTAAGGGACAGGGGAGTGTGTGTGGGGACTATATTTGTCGTCGGTTTGAAATCAAGAATGAATTAAGGAGGCTAGGAAATTTTGCTAGCCTCCCGTAGTTTGCCTGACGAGCTAACGTGAGGTCGCCAGGGGGTATTGTGCGCCCAATTTACCTAACAGACTGCATAAGTCAAGCGCATAAGCCAGACCGGGTTACTCAAACGGGCAGCGCAGCCGGATCTGCGTCCGCGAATGGTCCAATCGTCTCCATCACCGCCTGCTAATACGTCAGCTGCATCCGCGCGCTCGAATTCCCAATAACAGAGTCGCCCTTTTTTGCATGCCGCTAAGCCAACTCCGCGCAGATTACATCAGCGAATTCGTCCGTGCCCAAGCCGTCCGCGCCCAGGATATCCGCCGTATAATCCTCGCGCATGAGGGCGGCATTCACCGCGGCGTCGATGCGGTCCGCCACTTCCGGCAGCTTCCAGTGATGCCGCACCAGCATAGCCGCGCTCAATATGGCCGCCGTCGGGTTGGCGATGCCCTGCCCGGCGATATCCGGCGCGGAGCCATGCACCGGCTCAGCAACGGCTACATCATCGCCTACATTCAAAGCCGGCGCCAAGCCAAGCCCGCCGCCCCAAGCGGCCGCCATATCGGACAGGATATCGCCATACAAGTTGGGCGTCAGCACGATATCGAAACGCGACGGCTCTTTCACCATCCAGTAAGCGGCGGTATCCACCAGGTATTCATCGGTTTCGATATCGGGATACTCTTTGGCGACTTCGTAAGCCACGCGGCGGAACAAGCCATCGGTCTGCGGCATGACGTTGCCCTTGTGCACGATGGTGACGCGGCGGCGGCTCTCGCTCCTCGCCAGTTGGAAAGCCGTATGCGAGATGCGCTCGCTGGCATAACGTGTGATGCGCTTGGTGGCTGTGCCGGTGTCGCCGGCGTCTTCGGTGCTTTCATCGCCGATGTACAGGTCTTCAGTATTCTCGCGCACGACGACCAGGTCGATGCCCACGCGGGCGGTTGGCACGGGCAGGAAGCGCGTGGGCCGCAGGTTGGCGTAAGTCTCCATCGAGCGGCGCAGCTTCACAATCGGCGAGGAATAGCCGGGCACGGAGTAGGAGGGGGAACTGCAAGCGCCAAACAAAACGGCGCCCGCCTCTTTGGCGATTCTGATCGTTTCGGTCGGTAGCGCCTCGCCGCCCGCCTGGAAACTGTCCCAGCCAGCTTCCGCGGAGACGACCTCAAGCTCTGGCAAGATTTGCCGCAACACACGAACAGCCACCGGCACCACCTCGTGGCCGATGCCATCGCCTTCAATCACGCATAACTTCACAGCAGTATCTCCTCGTCACGGCTAAACAGCGTAAAGACATTAGAGCTGTTCACAAAGTAAGAAATGTCTTTGTATAGCCGCGCCGAGAAGCGCCGGTCATCCAAACTGGATCAGATGACGCATAAAGCGATTGTGTCATATTGCCGGCGCTTTGTCGAATTTTGCCCAGCCAGCGGCAATGCGACACTTCCATGCGGGGCATCGCTGCCCTACAATGGCGGGTTAGTCGAGAGGAAACGCGCCCTTGCCCGATCTCAAGCCCTGCGTTCGCTGCGAACTGGAATTGCCGGAAGCGGCTTTTGACACTGCCGAGGCGGTCTTCTGCAAGACATGCACCGACGAGATCGTGGGCATCATCCGCAGCAAGTACAACGCCATCGAAGCGGCTCACTTCCGCGCCAAGCTGCGCCGCCGTTCGCGCGAGGCCATGGAAGAACTGCGCCGCAAGCTGGGTTGAGACGAGAGCGTATCGTCAGTAGCGATTTACCACATCGCCCTTACACACCACCTTGTCAGAACAATTCCCTTACTGTACTGGCCGCCCGGCATAACGATTGAAGCCCATCACATCCCTGCCCCGCGCCAGAATCGCCGTATGCCCTTTGTGCAGCGGCGGCTCGTCCTGGAAGATATGCACCATAGGCAGCGTCACGCGGATGGACAAACCCAGCCGGCGTTTATCGGACAAGTTCGCGCTGGAAGCATGCAGCAGGCGCTCGCTGAAAAGGAAGAATTCGCCCGGTTTCAATTCCATGCTTATCGCGCCGCTGGCATCATAAGCATTTGGATCAGCCATCTCCGCGAATGCCATCTCCGCTGTCGCCGTGGTATGCGGCAAGAAATGGCGATGCGAACCCGGGATGACGCGCACGCAGGCATTCTCCTCCGTGACCTCGTCGATTGCGATCCAGGCGGAAACATTCATAGGAGGTTCGATGGGCCAAAAGTTGATGTCTTGATGCCAGGGGATTTCTTTGCTGCCGGGCTCTTTCAGCCAGAAATTGGTCGCCCAGACGACGACATCAGGACCGATCAAACCGGCGATGCGATTGATGATGGCGGGGTGCGAGGCCAAGTCATACACGACCGGCTGGTCCATGTGCCGCGATTGCATGCGCCGGCGCAGGTTGGGACCGTCAGTGATGAGCACAGTCGCAGCGATTTCCTCGCGGATCGGCATCATATCGGCCGGGCTCATGGCGGCATAAGGACCCAGGTAGCCATTTTCGACGAAGAAATCGACCTCGTCGCGGCTCAGTAGGTTGTCGGCGATTTTCGATTGCATGCGGCTTGCCTTTCTTGTTTGCGCGCGGCTCGGCATAGACCGCTTGATTGCTTGCCGGGGCCGCAATGCTTAGCGCCAGAGTTTAGCCCACTTTCACCATGCTGCCATCCGGCCCCTTTTCCACCAGCAGATGAGCGGGGAAGGCATCGCGCAGTTCATCAATATGCGTGATGACCAGGATAAGCTCAAAGTCGGAGCGGATCATATTGATGGCCTCCACCAGCTTATCGCGCCCGGCTTCATCTTGCGAGCCAAAACCCTCGTCGATGAATAGCGCCCGCAGATGCGCGCCCGCCCGCCGCGCCAGCAGCTTTGATAGGGCGATGCGAATGGCAAAGTTGATGCGGAAAGCCTCGCCGCCGCTATACAGTTCATAAGCCCGCGCCCCTAGCTCATCGGAGATCTCCAGTTCAAGCGTCTCCGATATGCCGCCCGATGCCCGTTCGCGCTGCGTCTTGATGCGCAGGCTCATCCGCCCGTCGGTCAAGCGAGCCAGCAAGTCGTTGGCTTCGGCTTCCAGCTCGGGCAGCGCCGATTCGATGATCATGGCTGGCAAGCCATTCTTGCCAAAAGCCCCCCGCAATTCCTTATACAGGCTCTCTTCGCGCTTTGTGGCAGCCAGCCGCCCCTCCAGCCGTTTCTTGCTCTCCTGCCCGGCCGCGATGGCATTCAACTCCTGCTCACAGATGGCTTTGCGCTCGCGATGAGCTTGGACCTGTTTGCGGACCCGCTCGACTTCGGCGCGCAATTCGCGCTCTTGCTCGACCATGCCAGCCAACTTAGCGATCTCGCGCTGTATCTGCTGGAGCCGCTCTTCTTCGGCTTTTAAGCTGGCTTGGAGCTTGGTCAAGCGAGATGTCGCCTCGTCATGTGTCCGCTGGGCTTCGGGCAGCCCCCGCTTGGCGATCTCCAGTTCCGTGTACTGTCGGTCGTACCTGGCCAAGCTGGAGATTTGCGCCTGCGTTTTGGCATGGGTAGTCGGATCGACCTCAAGTTGGTCGCGCCGCTCTTCCAGTTCAGCCAATTGCCGGCGCAGTTCATGCCCAAAATCCTGCGAAGCCAGCTGCTCTTCACGCTGCAATAATTCTTCCGATTCGATCTCCAGCCGGGTTTCGGCTTCCGCGGCTTTGCGGATGAGCACGGCGGCCGCGCCCAGCTGCCGCTGCAAGGCGGGCAGGTCCTTCAGCTGATGCGCCCAGTTGGCGAACTCTTCCTCGCGGGCATGCTGATCATTTTCGCTTTGCGCCATGGCGGCGGTGAATTCGCGGTATTGCGCGCGCATGGCATCGCGTTCGGCGGTCAGCTGAGCCAGCATGGCATCGCGATGTTCCGGGGTCAGCGTTTGGCCACAGAGCGGGCAGGCCGGGCCGTCAGCCGCTTGAAGGCGGGCGATCCGCTCATTCAGCGCCTTGCCGTCGTTTATGAGGCTTTCCAGCCGCGCCGCTGTCTTGGAGCGCTGGATCTGCAGCTGTTGCGCCGCTTTGACCGCTTCATTGCGCCGTTTGTCAAGCGCTTCCAGGGCGCGCGCGTCTGCCTTTAGCGCATTGATTTGGCTGGCGGAGGCGGCTGCGATGCTGTCTTCCAGCGCCCTGACCCGTTCGCGGATGACCTGGGCTTCCCGCTGGATGGTCGCTCTTTCTTCGGCAAGCGCCTGTTCCAGCCGGTGGATCCGCTGGTTGAGATCCTGGCGCTGCGCCAAATGCTCGGCGATCTCGTTTTGGCTTTCCCGCGCAGCCAACAGTTGCTGATAGCCAGCCTCGATGCTGTCGCCCGCGGCGATAGCGCTTTTGTATGCGCTCACTGTGTTGTCTATGCGCTGGATTTCCCTCAGCGTGGTTTGGATGTCCCCGCGCAGGCTGGCGATCTGGCGCGTTTTGTCCAGGGCGTTGCTTTGCTCGCGGCGTCGGGCAGCGGCTGAGTTTGCCACTTGGTCATGGCGCTGGGCAGCGGCATCCAACTCCGCTTGGGCGGCCTTGAGCTCCCGGCTCAAGCGCTGGTTTTCGGCGCGCAAGGCTTTTTCGCCGGCGATCTCAGCATCCAGGCGCTGAATATCGTGGCGGATGATATCACTCTGCGAAGCCAGCTTGGCCAGGCGCTCTTTGGCGGCTCTCTCATAGCCGGCCCATTGATCCAAGCTAAGCATATCGGCGAGCAGGCTTTTGCGTTCAGCCGGCGTTTTCAGCGTGAAGGCATCGGCTTTGCCCTGCTGCAAGAATACCGAATGCACGAAGGTGTCATAATCCAGGCGCAGGATGGCGTTTATCTTGTCTTGCGTCCGCCGAACCCCGTCCCCGTTGATGAGCCGCGGGCTCGCGTGTTGACCCCAGACCAGCAGGTCAAGCGCGCCCCGGCTGCCCCGCCCGGCCCGCGTCCGCCGCCGCGTGACCCGGTAGCGCAGGTTCTCCTGCTCAAAGTCGAGGCTGACCAGCATCTCAGTCTGCCCCAGGTGAATCAGCTCTTCATCGCGCCTGGCTCTGGCTTTGCCCCAAAGCGCCCAGGTGATGGCATCCAGCAGGGACGATTTGCCGACGCCGTTCTGCCCGGTCAGGCAAGCCAATTCTATGCCGGCCAGCGCAATCGGCTCAGGCGCGCGATAAGCCAGGAAGTTGCGCAACTCCAATCGCGTCGGCAGCATGGCAGCGCCTCATCTCAAAGGACGGAATACCCCAATTTTACCCACAGAGGACGCAGTGGACACAGAGGGCAGAGCCGAATTCATGCCTGAACGGGATTGCAGTCCGTGTTACAATCGTAGTCTCAGACTTTGCGAGAGATAGCATGCTGACAGCGCTTTACGATGGCAATTGCGCGCTCTGCCGGGCATCTTGCGCGAGCCTGCGCCGGCTCGATTGGCGGAAACGCATCGAATTCATCGACTTGCATGAGAGCGAGCGTTGGCGAACGCGCTTGCCCGGTCTGCCGCTGGAATCCCTGCTGGGCGAGATTCATGTCATAGACGGCGCGGGCGCGCTCTATTCCGGTTTCCAAGCCAGCCGGCGTTTGCTGAAGGAATTGCCGCTGGGCTGGCTCCTGTGGCTGCTGCTGCGCCTGCCGGGCATGGACAGCCTGGGTTCGCGGGGTTACAGGTTCATCGCGCGGCGGCGCTATCGCCTCTCCCGTTTGCTTGGCATGCCGCCAGCCTGCGTCGATGAGCGCTGCGCCAGTCCTGTCGAAGGCTCGGCGTAGATCCAGTAGCGCCGCGACAAGACCCCGCGCCCATTGTCGATGCGATCCAGCAAGATTCCGCCATTGCTTTCGATGATCTTGGCCGAGCCGATATTGTCCTCATCGCAGGTGATCAGGATATCGCCGATATGCCGTTGACGAGCCTGCCGGATGCCCAGGCGCAGTATCAGCGAGCCATAGCCTTTGCGCCGCTGGGATGGGCGGATCTTGTAGCCGATATGCCCGCCGAAGCGCCGCAGCGAGTCAGTAAGATGATGGCGGATATCCACATCGCCAAGATACAGCCCGCCGGCGCTGACCAGCCAATACTGCGAAGCCGGAACCATACCCGCCAGCGGCTCGGTCTCGGCTTGTTGTAATACCTCGAGATACTCAGGGAAGCGCTCCGCCAGGATGCCCGGATGCCAGGTGATGGACATCCCCTCGCGGATGTATTCCTTGACTCCGGCGATGTAGCTGCGTTTGTAGCGCTGATGCGGGCGCGCCAGAAAGGCTTCGCTGTCGCTCATGGGGATGCGTCGCTGGCTGATGGCTGGGCGCGAAACGCTCGAGGAGTTCCCCGGCGCCCAAGTTCTGTCCGCGCGTCTCGCTGGCTAGGCGGCGGCTTCGTCAGCGGCTTGCGCTTCCGCCTCTTCGGCAGGGTTGTCTTTGTCTTCCCAGCTGATGATCCAGATGCAAGCTCCAGCCACCAGTATCGTGGCCACGATGAGCGCGAGCCATTGTGAAGGCAGCAAGCCCACATTGCGCGCTTCATAGACCAGCAAGCCGACCATGCCAGCCGCCAGGACCACCCAGGCGCTGATGCGCGGATGCCGCAACACCCATTTCACGACGGCGATATTTTCCATGTCTCGCATTTTCCTCACTGGCCCCTCATCGCACCAGTATAGTCCCAAAACAGGCCTGCCCGCAAGCGCGACTGCCCGGCGCAAGCCTCAAGCGGATTCGGCGCTGTCTTCCGCCGTCTCTTCGTCCTTTTGAACCATGTGATGCAGCATTTGCATGAGTTGGCTGTTGGCTTTCTCCACCGTCGTCTCGGCATAAATCACAGCGATCTCATGGCTGAGCATCTTGATCAGATTGCTTTTCATCTTGAGCTCGACCGAGGTGAGCTTGTCCGTCTGTTCACGCCAATAGAGATCGCGCAGGGCTTTGGCCATGGCTTCGGGCTCGCGCCCCTGGATCTGTTTTTGGATGCTGGCTTGCCGCGTGCGATAATCATCGGAAAGCTCTGATGGCGGCAAGGCGAAGACTTCTTCTATGATCGTCAGGTCTTCGATAGCTGGGCGGATGTTCATCTCCGTCGCCGCTTCGACCGGGATCATCACCTCGCCGCGGTTGCCCACCAGTTCGACGATGTGATAGGAGCGCGTCCTGCCCTGGAAGGTCTGCTTCTTCTTGCCAGTGATCGTACCGGCGCCGTAACGCGGGTGGATTATCTGGTCGCCTCTTGCATACATGAAAGGTCTCCAGTCTCTACGTAAAAGTGTTGCGCCCGGCAGCGCAAGCCCTCGTCTCCCTATACACCGAAAACGCCAAAGCACGCTGACTCGCCAGCTAGGGCTCAATCAAGCTCTGGGCGCGCCAGCACAGGGGCAGGCGGCCAGCGCAATCCTTTAGACTTTCAATGAACCGAGCGGGAATTGCTGTAGCAGGAAGCGATAGGCTGCTTGTGACTGCCGGAATTTTCTTCACGCTGCCAGTATAGCATAAGCCGCGGCGGGATTCAAGTCCCGCGCATCGTCTCAGCGCGTGTGATAGGCATCCGGGCGGCGGTCCGCGAAGACCGGGATCTTCTGCCGGACACGGTCCACCTCGTCCAGGTCGATCTCTGCGCAGAGCAATGCTTCGTTTTCGCCCGCTTCGGCCAGCACCATGCCCCAGGGATCGACGATCATGGAATGCCCGCCGAAGATTGTGCCGCCGGTCTCGCCGCAAGAATTGGTCGCGGCCACAAAACATTGATTCTCGATAGCCCTGGCGATGAGCAGGCTGCGCCAATGCCCGACGCGCGCCAGGGGCCATTCCGCGCAGATCAGCATCAGCTTGGCGCCATCCGCCACGGCGTAGCGGCGGAAAAGCTCGGGAAAGCGCAGGTCATAACAGATGCTCAAGCCAGCTTTGCCCCCGGCGCAATCCAGTACAGCGGGCGCGGAGCCCTCGCTAAGCCACAGATGTTCGTCGAAGAGGCGGAAGAGGTGAATCTTGCGATAGAGGCCGCGCAATGCGCCATCGGCAGCATAATAGCTGGCGCAGTTCATAACCTGCCGCCCTTGCCGCTCCAGGGTGGAGCCATAGACCGCGATGCGATGCGTCCGCGCGCGTTCAGCCAGCTGAGCGAACATGCCGCTGCCCAGTTCAGCCGCGTGCCGGTCCGCATTTGCCAGGTCATAACCGGTCGACCACAATTCGGGAAGGATGACCAAGTCCGAGCCGCCTTGTGCCGCCTCGCCGATCATGTTATTGGCGGTCTCCAGGTTATCCTCGACACGCGCAAGCTGAATCCGCATTTGACCCAGGCTGATGACAAGTCTGCTCATGCGATCTTCCTTAGGGCGCGAACCTTTGTCGACAATTCAGCGTAAGTGTAATAAATGTCATCGCCCTGCGCAAACGGAGACAGCAAAGGCATGAACGGCTCGCTGGCTGCCGCCGCGCCAAGCGCAAGCGTTCTCATAAAGAAAAGGGAGATTGCCATGTCATCGCCAAGTCGCGGATTCGCGCTGCTTCTCGTATTCTGTGCCGCGCTGACAAGCTGGCATCCGGCGGCTGCCCAAACGCGAACCGCCAGCGATGAGGCCAGCCTGGCTGCAGCGATCGACGCCGCCAACCAGAGGGACGAGCACATCAGCGTTCGGCTCGCTGAGGACATCGTTCTGGGCGAGGCTCTGCCGGCGCTCCGCGGCTCTCTGAGCATCAAGGGCGCCGAGCGCAGCATCAGCGGGGATGAGCGTTTCCAGATCTTCCTGGTTGATGGCGGGCAACTGCGGCTGGAGAACCTGAGCTTGATCCGGGGCCAGGCGGAGGCGGGCGGCGCGATTCGCATGGGCAATGGCGCGCGGATAGAGGCGGACCAGGTTGCTTTCTTGGACAACCAGGCGGTCAAGGGCGGCGCAATCGCCATGACCAGCGGCGAAGACCGGCTGAAGATCGCGCGAAGCGGCTTTGAGGCGAATATCGGCAGCGATTATGGAGGGGCGATCTATGCGCTGCGCGGCACTGTCCATGTCGAAAGCAGCGGCTTCGTCGGCAATCGCGCGGATATTGGCGGCGGGGCGATCTACGGCTTCAACCGGCAAATCAGCATCTCCAACAGCAGCTTCAGCGGCAACTGGTCGGGCGGGGGCGGCGGCGCGCTGGATCTGCATGATGGCGAAATCACGCTAACGCATCTGACCATAGTCAACAACCGTTCGGGGATTTCCAGCGGCAGCGCCATTTTCAGCACCGGAGGGCAGGTCGCCCTGCGCAACAGCATCGTGGCGGGCGGCGCGGAAGGCGATGATTGCGATGGCGGCTTGGACCAGAATCGCGGCAACCTCAGCGACGATGGCAGCTGCGGCATCCGTGCCAGCGACGATCCCTTGCTGGGCGGCTTGGCGGGCCCGCTCCCGCATCATCCGCTCCAGGATGGCAGCCCGGCCATCGATGCCGCTGACCCCGAATTTTGCCTGGAATTTGACCAGGTCGGCACAGCCCGTCCTCAAGGCGCTGGCTGCGATATTGGCGCGATTGAAGCCACGGATGCTATCCCGCCCAAAGCGACGGTCGTTCCGCCGCTGGCTTGCAGCCTGGCATTCCAGATCATCGCCGCCAATACCGACGCGCCGGCCGGTGGCTGCCCGGCTGGCAATGGCGCGGATACCATCAACTTCACGCGGGATATCCGGCTCTTTTCGGCATTGCCCGCCATCACCAGCGATATCACCATCGAAGGCAATGGCTACAGCATCAGCGGGAACCGGCGATTCCGCATATTCGACGTCGCCGGCGGAAGACTTGTCATCAACAATCTCACCATGACCGAAGGCCGCGCCAGCGAAGACGGCGGCGCAATCAAGGTGCAGAATGGCGGCGCAGCCATCATCAGCGATTCGCGCTTCCTGAAGAACTGGGCTGAGCATGGCGGCGCTATCGCCACCAAGTATCCCAGCATCGGCGCAACCATCAGCAACAGCAGCTTCATCGGCAATATCGCCAGCTGGGAAGGCGGGGCGATTGTCAAGCGCGGCGGCAAGCTGAACGTCAGCAACAGCAGCTTCGTCAACAATGGCGCGGGCATCAGCGGCGGCGCTATTGAAACCTCGTCCGCGGGCACTGTCGACGTAAGCAACAGCGCGTTCATCAGCAATCGGGCGCCGAGGGGCGGCGGCATCCAGGCCAGCGGCGCAATCACCACGTTGACGCATGTGACCATGCTGGGCAACAGCACGGGAATCTGGATCTATGACGACAATCGCACGCTGAACCTGCGCAACAGCATCGTGGCTGGCAGCGCGCGAGGGCCAGACTGCCACGGCAAGCTGACCCAGAATATCAACAATCTCATCGCCGATGGCTCCTGCGCGCCCAAGCTCACTGGCGACCCCCTGTTGGAAGAGGCGCAAGGCTCGCCGGCCTTTCTGGCGCTCCAGGATGGCAGCCCGGCTCTCGACGCGGCCCATGCCAGCTTCTGCCTGCCGGCGGACCAGCTAGGCACAGCCAGGCCCCAAGGCGGCGGCTGCGACATCGGCGCGGTTGAGTCCATTACAGCCATGCCGGCCATTCCCAAAGCCATTCCCAGCAATTGCGACCGGCTCTATCAGCATCTGGTGAGGCAGACTGACCCGGAGGCCGGCGCCTGCGCGCGCGACAGCGCTAAGGATACCATTACCCTTAGCAAAGACATCAGCTTGAAGGCGCGCCTGCCGGAGATCGTGGACTCGCTTACCATTGAAGGCAATGGGCATAGTATCAGCGGCGGCGGCAGATTCCCCATATTCGTCGTCAACGGCGGTTCGCTGAATATCAACCATGCCACCCTGCGCGATGGCTACAATGCGGGGACCAGCGGCGGCGCAATAAGCCTCCTGGATGGCGCGGCGGTCGTGCGGAACAGCCAGCTCATCAACAACCAGGCGGCTCGCGGCGGCGCAATTGGCTTGCGGGGCGCGGTAAGCCAGCTCAGCGTCATGGGCAGCAGCTTCAGCGAGAACGCGGCTACTCAAGCTGGCTCGGCCAATGGCGGCGCAATTCACAGCGCGGACGGCACAATCGAAATCTCGGGCAGCAGCTTCGTGGCCAACCGGGCGGGTTATGGCGGCGCGATAGCCACAGAAGGCGCGGGCGAAGCCAGCATCATCAACAGCAGTTTCAGCGGCAACCGGGCGACATCGCAGGGCGGCGCCATCAACGCGGGCAGTCCCATGCTGACCATGACCCATCTCACCATGCTGGACAATCTGGTCATGGGCTTGCCACCAACCAGCGGCGGACACGCGATATTTGTAGAAGCGGACAACCGAGGCGCGAGCCTGCTTAACAGCATCATTGGCGGCAGCCGGCGCTCGCTGCATTGCGCGGGCAAGCTCACGCAGAGCATCGGCAACCTGGTGGAAGGCGAATCCTGCGCGGCAACATGGGTCGCTGCGCCCCAGCTGGCGGAATTGCAAGGCATGCCCGGCTATCACGTCCCGCTGGCCGGCAGTCCGGCGCTGAATGCGGCTGACGCGCGCTACTGCCCGGCGACCGATCAAAATGGCAAGCCTCGCCCGCAGGTCGGCTCCTGCGATATCGGCGCAATTCAAACTCCGCCCGTCATCAACGCGCTGGCCAACTGCCTGGTCAAGACTAGGCATGGCTTGAACTTCCGCGAAAGCCCCGGCGGGGAGAGTTTCGGCAGCCTGCCAGAAGGCGCAAGCATGCCAGCCAGCGCGCGGACGCCGAGCTGGTTCCATGTCACATATCGCGGCGTTACCGGCTGGATCAGCGCGGATTATGTGACCACCGACGGCGATTGCGGATAGGAGCATGTGATGAACTCGATACGTTTTGCATGGACCGCCTGGATACTTGCGCTTGTTCTGATTTTGCCCGCCCAGGCCGCGCATGACCAAGCCAGCCTGGCATCCGAGATCGCCCAAGCCAACCAGGCCGGCAGCGGCAGCATCGCGCTAAGCCAGGACATCGTTCTGAGCGAACCCCTGCCAAGCATTCGCGGCGACATCCGCATAGACGGCAATGGGCATAGCATCAGCGGCGACCAGCAATTCCGCATCTTCGTGGTCGATGGCGGCGAACTGGCGCTGTCAAATATGACGTTGAGGGAGGGTCATGCGCCCGAAGGCAAAGACGGCGGCGCTATTTTGCTGCGCAACGGGGCTTCTCTCAGCGTCGAGCGCGTCACATTCAGCGACAATGCCGCATTCCAGGGCGGCGCGATCGCCACGACTTCGGATGTGCCTCGCCTGAGCATCGCGCAGAGCAGCTTCGTGGAAAACAGCGCCGAGGAATTTGGCGGCGCGCTATATCTGCAGGCACGCCAAAGCGATATCACGCGCAGCAGTTTTCAGCGCAATCGCTCGGGCTGGTATGCCGGCGCCATAGCCGCGCACGAGGGCAAGCTAAATCTTAGCAACAGCACCTTTTTCAATAATGTCGCCGATGTGGCTGGGGCGCTGGAAATCTTCGTGGGCGATGTCACCTTGACGCATGTCACGGTTCTGAACAAACTCGGCAGCAGCCATGGCAGCGAAATCCATCGCACGGGCGGAAACATACGCCTGCGCAACAGCATCGTCATGAGCCTGGGCGCGCAGAACAATTGCGCCAACGGCATGACCGAGCTCAGCGGCAACATCAGCGCGGATGGCACATGCTCGCTGCTGGAAAAGAAGCTCAATCCCCTGCTGGGCGAGTTCGCTGGCATGCCCGGCTGGATTCCCCTGCTGGATGGCAGTCCGGCTTTGGACGCGGCGAATCCCGATTATTGCCTGGAAATCGACCAGCTTGGCAACCCGCGCCCTCATGGAGGCGGCTGTGACAGCGGCGCGATCGAATCCACAACCGCGAAGCCAGCCCCCTCGCCCATCTTGCCGCCGCCCGGCTGCGCCCTCGCTGACGCCATCACCGCGGCCAATACCGATGCCCCGGCCGGCGCTTGTTTTGCCGGCAGCGGGCACGACATCATCACTCTGGACAAAAACCACAATTTGCGCGCCAGCCTGCCTCCGATTACCAGCGAGATCACCATTGAAGGCAACGGGCATAACATCAGCGGCGCAATCAAGTATCGCATCTTTGACGTGGCCGGCGGCAAGCTGACGCTCAGGAATGTCACCCTGCGGCAAGGCAATGGCGTGGATGGCGGGGCGGTCCGCCTGCGCGAGAATGCCACGCTCGTCGCCGAGAACGTCAGCTTCACGCGCAACCTGGCCACCAACGGCGCGGCCATCGCAACATTGAGCAATAGTTCGCGGGCGACCATCCGCAACAGCATCTTCGATGGCAATCGAGCGGAATCCTGGGGCGGCGCGATACGGGTCCAGCGCGGCGCTGTCGCCATCACGGGCAGCCACTTCACCAAGAATCAAGCCCAGGCTTTTGGCGGCGCGATCAATTCTGAATATGGCAGCCTGGAAGTGAGCAACAGCAGCCTCACCAGGAACAAGGCGGCGGCTGGCGGGGCTGTGCATGTCGACTTTGGCCGGGCGACCCTGACGCACCTGACTATGCTGGATAACGAAGCCGATCAACTGAATGGCGACGCCATATACAGTTATGAAGCCAAAATCGTCCTGCGCAACAGCATCATCGACAGTTCAAGCGAAGTGGCTGACGATTGTGATGGACTCGCTTCCACGAGCAGCCACAATATCAATCCCGATGGCTCTTGCGGCGCAAAGCCCAGCGATGACCCGCGCCTGGGCAAGCTGACCGGCTCGCCTGGCTATTATCCCTTGCTGGACGGCAGCCCGGCGGTGGATGCCGCGGATCCGCAATTCTGCTCCGATGTCGACCAGATCGGCACTCCCCGTCCCCAAGGCGGCGGCTGTGACATTGGCGCGATTGAATCGCTGACTGCCATCCCCGCCCAGCCTGCGCCTGCCCCGGCGGTCTGCACTCTGTATGACCAGATTATCTCCTTCAACACCGACCGGCCCGTTGGACATTGCCCGGCTGGCCGCGGCGCGGACACCATCAGCCTGAGCCATGACATCAGGCTTGACGCGCGCCTGCCCGAAATCACCAGCGGCCTTACTATCGAAGGCAATGGGCATAGCATAAGCGGCGATGGGCGCTTCCCCATCTTCAGCGTCCACAATACCTGGCTGAAGATCAAGAACCTGACCCTGCGCGATGGCTACCGACCGCGTCGATACGGCGGCGCTATCGCAACGCGGGGCGAGACTTCCGTGGTCATCGAAAACAGCCATTTCATCGACAATATCGCGCTGGCTGGCGGGGCCATCGGCTTGACGGACAGCAACAGCAGCCGCATGGACATCAGCGGCAGCAGCTTCAGCGGCAACCGCGCCGAGCAGGACGGCGGCGCCATTCTTATGCGGACTGGGACGCTAAGCATCAGCGGCAGCAGCTTCGCGGGCAATCGGGCTGGCTCGGGCGGGGCAATCGCGGTCATGTCCGGAGTCGAGGTCATCATCAGCAACAGCAGTTTCAGCGGCAACCAAGCCAATACTAGAGGCGGCGTCCTGCTTGTCCATTATCCCGGCGTCAGCATGACCCATGTGACCATGCTGAACAACCAGGGCAGCGGCTACCGCGAAGGCGAGGCGCTTTGGATCGGCGGCAACAACAGCGGCTTCCGCCTGCGCAACAGCGTCATCGCCGGCGGCGGCAATCGCGCTGCGGACTGCTTCGGCAGGCTGACGCAGAACATCGGCAATCTCATCAAAGACGGCTCCTGCGCGCCCAAGCTGACCGGCGATCCCCTGCTCGGCGAATTGACCGGCAGCCCCGGCTACCATTTTCCGCAAGCCGGCAGCCCGCTCATCGGCGCTGGCGATGCCCGCTTCTGCCAAGAGACTGACCAGCGCGGGGCAACGCGTTCGCAATTCGGCGGCTGTGACATCGGCGCGGTGGAAGCCCCGCCAATCATCACGGATATAGCCAATTGCCAGGTCACTACCACGCACGGCTTGAACTTTCGCCAGAGCCCGGGCGGGCAACGCATCGGCATAGTGCCGCGGGGCGCCAGTTTCGCCGCCCACTCGCGGACGCATGGCTGGTTCAAGATCGAGCATAACGGCGCGACCGGCTGGATAAGCGCGGATTATGTGACCACCGAAGGCGCTTGCGATTAGGAGACGCCCATGACCGCAAGAACGCTCGCCACGATTTTGTTGATCTTCGCGGTGGCATGCGCCCTTCCTGCCAACCCGCGCGCGGAAGCGGCCGACTGCCCGCTAGCTGACCGCATCCGTTCAGCCAATAGCAATACCTCTGTGGGCGGCTGCCCGAAAGGCGCGAGCCACGACATCATCACGCTAACTGAGGACATCATCCTGTATGAGCCGCTGCCCCCAATCCGCGGCACAATCACCATCGAAGGCAATGGCCATAGCATCAGCGGGGCGGGCAAGTTCCGCATCTTCGATATCAGCAGCCGACCGCTAACCCTCAAGGATCTCACGTTGGCGGATGGCTATACGGCTGGGCAAGGCGGCGCGATCCGGCTGCGCAACGGGGGCCAGCTCCATGCCATAAACGCGACCTTCCGCGACAACTGGGCGGAGCAAGGCGGCGTCATCGCTATGCTGAGCGCGGATGTCAGCGCGACCATCGAAAACAGCCATTTCCTGAACAACGCGGCTGAGTTGCAAGGCGGCGTCTTCCTCATCAACGGGGGCGCGGTTAGCGTCACTGGCAGCGGCTTCATCGACAACCGCTCCGAGCGGGCTTGGGGAGGCGTCTTCCATGCCCGGGGCAGCCGACTCGCCGTGACCAACAGCAGTTTCAGCGGCAATGGCGCATTGGCTGGCGGCGTCTTGGCTCAGCTCTCCGGGCAAGCCAGCTTGACGCATGTCACCATGATCGACAATCGCTCGGATTATCTGGGCGGCGACGCGCTCTACCGATATGGCGGGGCGATCCGGCTGCGCAACAGCATCGCATTCAATCGCGGCGCGATTGAAGATTGCAGCGGCGGCTTGACCCATGCGGAAGGCAATTTGAGCGTGGATGGCTCCTGCGCGGCGACGCCAGCTGGCAAGCCTCTGCTTGGCGATTTGACCGGCGCGCCCGCCTATTATCCGCTGAAAGAAGGCAGCCCGGCCATCGACGCGGCGCTAAGCGAATTCTGCCCGGCAACCGACCAACTGGGCAATCCGCGCCCCATCGGCGAAGCCTGCGATATCGGCGCGATTGAAACGGCTGCCGAAGCCGCGCCCGCGCCCATCGTCCCGCCGCCGGCCTGCCCGCTCTACAACCAGATCATCGCCGCCAATACCGATGCGCCTTCGGGAGGCTGCCCGGCTGGCGATGGCCATGATGTGATCAGCTTCAGCGAGGACATCACCTTGAATGCTCTGCTGCCGCGCATCACCAGCGCAATCACCATTGAGGGCAATGGACACAGCATCAGCGGCGACAAGCAATTCCAAATTTTCAACGTGGTCGGCGGAGCTCTGACTATCAATGACCTGACGCTGAAAGACGGCAGCGTGCCCGCCAATGCCATCGGCGGAGCGATACAGATTCAAGCTGGCGCGACGCTCATCGTCAACCGAGCCAGCTTCGTCGGCAATTCCGCCAAAGAGGGCGGCGCGATCGCCAGCTATTCGCCGGGCGACCAGCTCATCATCACCCGGAGCGGCTTCCGCGACAACCGCGCGCTGGGGCATGGAGCCGGCGGCGCGATCCTGGTTGGCGAAGGCGGCACTGCCGAAATCAGCGGCAGCAGTTTCATCGGCAACTTCTCCGATCATGTCGGCGGCGCGATCGCCAGCTGGAGCCATGCCTCAATGAACGTGAGCAACAGCACCTTCAGCCGCAATCAGGCTCGGCAGGGTGGCGCGGTTTATGCCGATGGTCCGCTCAGCAGCTTCCGCCATGCGACCATGCTGGGCAATCTGGCCAGCTCGGGCCAAGGGCATGCCATCGCCCTCATTGACGAGCGGCCCGGGCAGGTCAGCCTGCAAAACAGCATCGTATTCAGCGAATTATCCAGCGGGCGGCTCTGTTCGAGCGTCAGGCTCACAGGGAGCGGCGGCAACCTATTCAGCGACGCCTCTTGCGGCGCGGAGGCTGGCGATGCTCCTCGACTGGGCGCGCTGACTGGCAAACCCGGCTACCATCCCCTGCTGAGCGGCAGCCCAGCCATTGACAGCGGGGATCCGCGCTTCTGCCTGGACGAGGATCAAGTGGGCAAGGCGCGGAACCGAGGCGCAGGCTGCGATATCGGCGCGAATGAATACAGCGGAAGCTAAGCGGGAGGAGCGGATAATGTTCAGGCTCATGGCACTTACTATATTAGTCAGCGTGATCTTGGCCAGCTCTTTCATGACAGCGGCGCAAGCCAACTCCGCGAGTGACTTCGGGGGGCTGCGCGCTGCCATCCTGGCTGGCAACGCGACGATTGTCCTGGACGACGATATTACGCTTGCGGGCGAACTGCCAGCCATCACCGGCGCGCTAAGCATCGACGGCAAGGGGCATAGCATCAGCGGCGACAAGCAATTCCGCGTCTTCGCCGTCGATGGCGGTTCACTGACGATCGCAAACGCAACGCTAAGCGATGGCAAAGCGGAAGCCGGCGGGGCGATTCTTATGCGCAATGACGCCAGCCTCATCATTGAGACCTCGACCTTTGCCGGCAATATCGCCGAAACCAGCGGCGGGGCGATCCACGCGAATGGCGGAAACCTGCAGATCCGCGACAGCCGCTTTGAAAAGAATTGCGCCAGGCGGCTCACCAAGATTTTGAACCCCGGCGGGCAGGGACCTGAACGGCTTGAACAGACGATTGATGAGGATGGCTGCCCGAATGCCACGCACTACCGGTCGCGCTTGGAAGACGATTCTGAAATCCCGGGCGAGGGCGGCGCAATCCAGCTCTTGAATGGCGCGCGGGCTGTCATCGAGGGCTCCACATTCAGCGAGAACAAAGCCACGAATGGCGGCGCGATCGCGGCGAGCAGCGACTCCGTTCGGCTCCGCATAGAGGGCAGCAGTTTTGACCACAACCAGACATCCTCTGTTGCCGGCGCGATATATGCCGACCGCGGCGCAATCCAAGTCGCGAGCAGCAGCTTCGTGAAGAACGCGGCCGACAGCGGTGGCGGGGCGATTGCCGTACAACTGGGCAAGCTCGACGTTGTCAACAGCAGCTTCAGCGAAAACCAGACGGAAAGCGGCGCGGGCGCCATAGCCATTCAAAGCGACGCCCGTGTCACCATCACCCATGCCAGCTTCGTGAACAACTGGTCGCTGCATCGCGAGGCAGGGGCGATTCAAAAGCGCATGGGCGGGGCGATCCGGCTGCGCAACAGCATCATCGCCGGCGCGGGCAGGGGCGAAGACTGCGTCGGCGGGCTCGACCAGAATATCGGCAATATCAGCCCGGACGGGACATGCGCCATCAAAGCCAGCGGCGATCCTCTGCTGGGCGAATTGACTGGGATGCCGGCTTTTCATGAGCCGCTCGATCACAGCCCGGCTTTGGATGCGGCTGATCCGCGCTTCTGCACTGATACGGACCAATTAGGCAGAGCCAGGTCGAAAGACCGTTGCGACAGCGGCGCGATTGAAGCCAGCGGAGCCGAAATAGCGCCAGCGCCCATCGTCCCGCCGCCGGCCTGCTCGCTGGCTGACCAGATCATCGCCGCCAACAGCGACCGCCCATCTGGGGGCTGCCCGGCTGGCAAGGGCGCGGACACTATCAGCCTGATTCGCAATATTCTGCTATTCGCTCCCCTGCCGTCGATCACCAGCGTCATCACGATAGAAGGCAATGGCCATACCATCAGCGGCGACGGCAAGTTCCGCATCTTCGATGTCGACCGCGGAAATCTCACCGTCAAGAATTTGACCATAACCGAAGGCCGGGCATCCAGCGGAGCCGGCGGAGCCATCCGGCTGCAAAACCGGGCTAGCGCGACGGTCTTCGATTCGCAGTTCATTCGCAACAGAGCGGATGTGGGAGGCGCCATCGCCGTGAACGCGGCATCGGGCAGGACGGACCGCCTGACCGTGCGCGACAGTTTCTTCCATCGCAATTCCGCCGGCCGGACCGGGGGCGCACTCGACCTGAACTTCGGCAGCGCCGTCATCAGCGGCAGCAGCTTCACGCGCAACTCCGCCGGGCAGAGCGGCGGCGCGATCAGTTTGCTGAATTATCCCCGGCTTGAGGCAAGCAACAGCAGCTTCATTAGCAACACCGCCGGCTGGGGCGGCAGCACATTGGGGGTTGAAAATGGCGCCCGCGCCACGTTGACGCACGTCACAGTGTATAGCAGCAGCGTATTCGCGCTGCAACGATTCGAATCGGGCTTTGGCGCCAGGAGCGCAATCAACCTGCGCAACAGTCTCATCACCGGCCGGCAATATGTCGTGCATTGCTCCGGCGAGTTCTCGGAGAATGTCGGCAATCTCAGCCCGAGCGCCAGTTGCGAGCCGATGCTGAAAGTGGACCCGCTGCTGGAAGAACCGAGCGCCGACTCGTCCTTCCTCGCTCCATTGCCCGGCAGCCCAGCCATCCAGGCGGCCGATCCCCGCTTCTGCAGCGAGACCGACCAGCTGGGCACGCCCCGCGCGCAAGTAGGCCGCTGCGATATCGGCGCGATAGAAACTGCGCCAGTTGAAACGGCATTGGCCGCCTGCGCAGTGACGACCACCTACAATCTCAACTTCCGCGACCAGCCGGCCGGCCAGCGACTCGGCAACGTGTTGAACAATACGACCTTGCCGGCCCTGGGGCGGACGCCCGGCTGGTTCCATGTCGAGCATGATGGCGCGACCGGCTGGATTAGCGCGGAGTATGTGACCACAGAAGGCGATTGCGGCTAGGAGCTTGTCATGCGCCCAAGACCTTTGATAGCGACAGCCTGGATATTGCTCCTGCTGCTTGCGCGCCTCCCGGCGCAGGCAGCGGACGACTTCGCATCGCTGTACAGCGCAATCGAACGCGCCAATGGCATAGGCAGCGGCGAGATCACCCTGAGCCGCAGCATCGCCCTCGAGGGACCGCTTCCGCCAATCAGCGGCAGCATCCAGCTGGACGGCAGCGGCTTCTGGCTGAGTGGATTGGGACGCTATCGCATCCTCGATGTCGCCGACGGCGGGAGCCTTGCGCTGGCGAATATCACCCTGACGCATGGCAAGGCTGCGGCTGGCGAATCCGGCGGCGCTGTCAGACTGCGCGATGGCGCAACCCTGGAGGCTGAGCGCGTTCGCTTCGAGCACAGCGTGGCATCAGCGGGGGCTGCCATTGCCATTGTGGGCAGCCGCGCGCGGGCTAATCTGCATCGCGGCAGCTTCCGCAGCAACACAGCTCTACAGCGTGGCGGAGCAATCCTGCTTGATGGCGGGACGCTCGCAATCACCAGCAGCGCCTTCGTCGACAATATCGCTGAAACCTCTGGCGGCGCGATCGCCGGAATGCGTGGCAGCGCCAGCATAAGCAACAGCAGCTTCCAGGGCAACGAAGCGCGAACCGGTGGCGCGGTTTCCGCCAGTGGCGCCAGTACGACGCTCAGCCATATCACCATGAGCGACAACCTGGGCTTTGGCGGCGGCGATGGCCTGCATGTTCGCGGCGGGACAGTGAGCTTGCGCAACAGCCTCATCAGCGGGCGGACCACGGCTGTGGATTGCCAGGGGCAGCTGGCGGAGAACAGCAGCAATTTCATCGCCGATGGCTCCTGCTCGGCATCGCTGCGGGGCAACCCGAAGCTGGCTGGCTTGCGCGGCGCGCTGGCCCACAGACCGCTGCTGGAGGGCAGCCCGGCTATAAATGCCGCTTCAGCCGACGCCTGCCCATCCGAAGATCAGCTGGGCGTCGCCAGACCCATTGGCGAAGCCTGTGATATCGGCGCGCTTGAATCCCGCTTTGGCGCGCTTCCAGAAGAGCCTGAGCCGCCGCCGCCCTGCACTCTGCATGACAACATCATCGCCGCCAATACCGATGCGCCGGCCGGGTCCTGCCTGGCGGGCAAGGGACACGATACCATCGTCTTGACGAAAGATATCACTCTCGATACAGAGCTGCCGCCAATCACCAGCCAGATAACGCTTGAGGGCGCCGGGCATGCCATCAGCGGCCAATACCTCTTCCGTATCTTGGATGTCGACGGCGGCGACCTCACAGTAAAGGATCTGACCCTGCGCAAAGCCTTGGGCGAGCTTGACAGTGGCGGGGCGCTCCGCCTGCGTAATGGCGCGCGCGTCAACGTCAGCAATGTCGAGTTCCGCAACAATATCGCTGGCTGGGGCGGGGCAATCGCGGTTACGGATACACGAGACCGCCTCTTCGTCACGCACAGCAGCTTCCGCGGCAACCGAGCCAGCAGCCAGACCAGCCCCAACACCACCCGCGACGACAACGTGATAATCACGCATGCCGGCGGCGCAATCCATGTCAAAGGCGGCTTTGCAGACATCCGGACCAGCAGCTTCCAGGGCAACCAGGCGGATTTCAGCGGCGGCGCAATCGAAGTCTTCCCCGGGCGCCTCATCATCAGCAACAGCAGCTTCATGAACAACAACGCGCGGGATAGCGTTGGCGGCGCAATTCTTGCCAGTGGCGACGCCACCTTGACCCATCTCACCCTTGTCAATAACTCGGCTTATCGTGGCGGCGGTATCGTCAGGCAAGGCGGAGTCTTGCGTTTGCGCAACAGCCTGATAGCCGGCAGCCAAGGCGGCGACTGCATCGGCTGGCTCAGCGAGAACAGCGGCAATCTCATCGAAGACGGCTCATGCTCGCCTATGCTGGATGCTGACCCCATGCTGGCGGAAGCGAGCGATGCTGCCCAATACCTCGCGCCCATTCCCGGCAGCCCACTGATCCAGGCGGCCGACCCGCTCTTCTGCAGCGAGACCGACCAGCTTGGCAACCCGCGCGCGCAAGTAGGCCGCTGCGATATCGGCGCGATAGAAACTGCGCCAGTAGAAACGGGCTTGCCCGCCTGCACGGTGACGACGACGCACAAGCTCAACTTCCGCGACCAGCCAGCCGGCCAGCGCATCGGCAGCGTATCGAGCAACACGACCTTGCCCGCCATAGCGCGAACGCCGGGCTGGTTCCATGTCGAGCATGATGGCGCGACCGGCTGGATAAGCGCAGCGTATGCAGTCGCAAGCGGCGATTGCGTCTAGGAGGCGGACATGAACGCGAGACTGCTTGGCATGATCTTGGCTATCTTCGCGCTGGCATGCGCCCTGCCCGGCAACTCGGGCGCGGAATCCGCCGGCTGTTCGCTGGCTAACCGCATCCGCTCAGCCAATAGCAATACTTCAGTGGGCGGCTGCCCCAAAGGCACGAGCCATGACATCATCGCGCTCGCAGAAGACATCAAGCTTGAGGCTGCCCTGCCGCCAGTGCGCGGCACGATCACCATCGAGGGCAATGGGCATGCAATCAGCGGCGACTTTCGATACCGCATCTTTGACGTCCAGGGCGGGCGACTGACGCTGAACAATCTGACGCTCACCGAGGGCCGCGCCGGTGGCGATGACCATTGGGGCGCGTTCGGCGGCGCAATCCGGCTGAGCGGCGGCGAAGTCCTCATCAATCAATCGCGCTTCGTCAACAACGCGGCCACAAACGGCGGCGCTATCGCCCTGGTGGGTTCGCAAACCCGCCTGAGCGTACATGGCAGCGGCTTCGTCAACAACCAAGCCAGCTATCATGGCGGCGCCATCATGAATGTCTTCGGCGCGGTCCGCATCAACGGCAGCAGCTTCAGCGGCAATGTTCAGATCAACCGGATTCTGGGCGACGGCGGGGCAATCGCCGAACACAGCCAGAACCGCCTGGACATCACAAACAGCAGCTTTAGCGCCAACCAAGCCCGCAGCGGCGGCGCGCTCAGCATTCGCAGCGCCAAGGTCACATTGACGCATCTCAGCTTCGTGGACAATCAGGCGCATTTGCTGGATGGTCATGCCATATTCCTCGAAGCGGACGAACGGCTGATTAACCTCGCCAGCCGCCAGGTCAAGCTGCGCAACAGCGTCATCGGCGGGGGCCTGCCCATCGGCAAAAGCTGTTATGGACCGCTGGACGAGAACATCGGCAATCTGATCGAAGACGGCACATGCGCGCCGGCTCTTTCTGGCGAAACCGGCTTAAGCGTATTGACCGGCTGGCCCGCCTGGCACGAGCCCCTGGACGACAGCCTGCTCATCAACACAGCCGACCCGCGCTATTGCCTCGATGCCGACCAGCTTGGCAGGTCCCGCCCGCAGCAAGGCGGCTGCGATATTGGCGCGATCGAATCGCTGACCGCCCGGCCAGCCACATTGCCGCCGCCCAGCTGCACGCTTGCCGATAAGATCATCGCCGCCAACACCGATGCCGAATATGCCGGCTGCGATGCTGGCCAAGGCGCGGACACCATCAGCCTGTCGAAGAGCATCGTACTCAGCGAGGCATTGCCCGCGGTCACCAGCGACATCACTATCGAAGGCAATGGGCATAGCATCAGCGGCCTGCGCCATGTCCGCGTCTTTTTAGTGGATGGCGGTCGGCTCCAGCTCAAAGACATGACCCTGCGCGAAGGCTGGGGCGGGGCGGCTGGCGGCGCGGTCCTGCTGGAAAATGGCGGCGAGCTGCTCGCGGAAGATATCAGCTTCGAGGCGAACCGGGCGGAATATGGCGGCGCGATAGCCATGAGCGGCGATGCTGCCCAACTAAAGATTCTGCGGGGGCGCTTCGCGCGCAATCAGGCCGAAGAAATGGGCGGGGCGCTGCATGTCAATGGCGGCGACGTACATATCAGCGGCAGCCTGTTCAGCGCCAATGAGGTGATCGCCAGCGGGCGAGCCTCTATGTTGGAAGGCGGCGCGATAGCCATGCTCAACGGGCAGCTGAGCGCTCTGAACAGCAGCTTTCATAACAATCGCGCGATACATGGCGGGGCGTTCTCTGTCCATGGCGGCACAGCCACTCTGACGCATCTGACGCTGGTGGACAATGTATCGACGTACCACGGCGGCGACGCCATCCAGCAGCGCGGCGGGGCAGTCAGCCTGCGCAACAGCCTCATCGCTGGAGCGAGCCAGGGCAGAAGCTGCCGGGGCAGTTTCGCGGAGCTCATCGGCAATTTCAGCCAGGATGGCGCTTGTTCGCCCGGTTTCCGCGGCGCCGCCGGGCTAGACAAGCTGACCGGCGAACCGGGGCATTTCCCGCTGCATGAGGGCAGCCCGGCTATTGACGCTGCCGACCCGCGTTATTGCCCAGAGACTGACCAGCGTGGCAGAGCGCGACCACTTGGCGGCAGTTGTGACATTGGCGCAATCGAATCGACTGCGGGCATAGCGACGCCCTCGCCCGCGCGTCCAATTCTGACCACTGCCGATTGTCGCCTGGCTGACTTCATCATGGCAGCCAATTCTGACGCGCCTGCGGGAGACTGCCCGGCCGGTTACCTGGCGGATAGCATCGCGCTCAGCGGGGACATCCCATTACGCGCGCCCCTGCCACCAATCACCAGCGATATCAGCATCGAAGGCAATGGCTTCAGCATAAGCGGCGGCGGTCAATTCCGCATATTTGATGTTGATGGCGGGCATCTGCATATCAGCCGGCTGACCCTGCGCGATGGCAATGCGCAAGACGAAAATGGCGGCGCGATCCGGCTGCGAAACGGCGCGATTCTCAATGGCGAATATCTGCGGTTTATCGGCAACCGGGCGGAAAATGGCGCGGCTGTCGCGGCTGATGAGTCCTTCCTTAACCTCGACGAGAGCCAGTTTCATGACAATCGGGCGGTCCAGCGCGGCGCGGCAATCTTCCTACGGGGCGGACGCTACAGCATCTACCGGGGCAGCGACAGCGGCAATCACGCGCCCCGTGAGCCAGGTCCCACTGAGCCCAGGCTGCCCTGGCTCTTCGCCGAAGCCTCCGGCAACCGTCCCTGGGGGTATGTCGTCGACTTCAATCCAGGATAGCCGAGTCGGATCAAGCGCGGGGCAATCTGTCGAGGGATATTACGAAGCAGGAGGCGCTTATGACCATAGGACGTGTTGGGTTTTCTGCTTTGATAGCGGCTCTTCTGCTGCTGCTGCCAGCCCAGGCAGCGGACGATTTCGCGGGGCTGGCCGCCCAGATCCAAGAAGCCAATCGCACTGGCAGCGGACACGTCACGCTCGGAGCTGACATCATACTCACGCGGGCTTTGCCAGCCATCACCGGCGAGCTCAGCATCGACGGCAATGGGCATAGCATCAGCGGCGGCCAGCAATTCCGCATATTTGACGTGGATGGCGGCTCGCTGAGTATCACAAAGGCGACGCTGCGAGATGGCAAGGCGCCCGAGAGTGAAGGCGGCGGCGCGGTTCGGCTGCGGGATGGGACGGCATTGAACGTCAAGGAAAGCGTCTTCAGCGATAACATAGCCAACTTTGGCGGCGCGATCCTGGCCAGAGGCGGCCGCCTGCATATCAGCGACAGCCGTTTCGAGAAGAACTGCGCCGTGGTCGCGACGTTCACCTTCATTTCCAGCGGTGAAGATCATGAATGGCGCATCTTAGACAACCAAGGCTGCCAACGGGTCAACTATCGGCGGAGGGAAATAGATGACTCTCACAAAGGCACAGTAGATGGCGGGGCAATCCGCCTTATGCAAGTCGCGCAAGCTACCATTGAAGGCTCGACCTTCAGCGCGAACCGAGCCACATATGGCGGCGCAATCTCGACCGACAGCGCCAATCCAGCGCTTAGCATCGAAAACAGCAGCTTTGTTGAAAACTTTGCCAGCGGGAGAGGCGGCGCAATTATTTCTGTCAGGCCAGGAGGAGGAGAAACGGCTATCAACAATAGCAGCTTCGTCAAGAATCGAGCTGAAGGCAGCGGTGGCGCGATTAGCTTCAGCCAAAGCAAGCTGGATATCGCCAACAGCACCTTTAGCGAGAATCGCGCCGGGGCTCGGGGCGGCGCTTTGGAAATCGGCGCTCAAGCCACCTTGACCCACCTTAGCTTAGTTGAGAACTGGTCTTCCGCCGGTCCCGACGCCATTCTCAATTTTGGGGGGATTGTTTACCTGCGCAACAGCTTAATCGTCAGCAGTGGACCTACCGCGGACTGCATCGGCGTTTGGGCGCAGAACATCGGCAATCTCAGCGTGGACGGAAGCTGCGCCGACAAACCCAGCGATGACCCTCGCCTGGGCGACATGACCGGGATGCCGGCCTTCTATCCCTTGCGCGATCGCAGCCCGGCCATTGACGCGGCCGCCCGCGAGTTCTGCTTGGAACGCGACCAAATCGGCATGACGCGGCCTCAGGGCGGTGGCTGCGATATAGGCGCGATAGAAGCCCAAAACCTCAGGCCCGCAAAACCCACGCCTGTCCCGCCCCTGGTCTGCAGTTTGGCCGATCAAATCGTGGCGGCGAATAGAGACCGGCCCGCTGGCGGATGCCCAGCCGGGAGCGGCGTCGATACCATCACAATCGAACGCGACATCACCCTGTTCCAGGAATTGCCTGTCATCAGCAGCCAGATCACGATTGAAGGCCATGGACACACCATCAACGGCGATAGGCGCTTCCGCATCTTTGATGTCGATGGCGGCATCCTCATTGTCAAGGACCTGACCATGACAGGCGGCCGCCCCGGGTATGGAGACGGCGGCGCAATCCGACTGCAGAATGGCGGTCGGGCGGTGGTCAAGGGCTCGCGCTTTGTGGATAACCAGGCGGGTTATGGCGGCGCGGTCTTCATTGGCTGGACCGGTGTGAGCAGCTCTTGGATAACGGTGGAAGACAGCCATTTTGTGAAGAATGGCAACAGCGCCATTTTTTCCGGCGGCGGGAGCGTGTCCGTCAGCGGCAGCAGCTTCGTCCGCAATTGGGGCGATTATTCGTCCATGGGCGGAGCCGGCGGCGCGATCGCCCTGGTTAATCCCCACCGGCTGGAGGTCAGCAACAGCAGCTTCTTGGGCAACTATCCGGCCGCTATCGACTTGGAATATGGCGCCACAGCGACGCTTTCGCACCTCACCATCCACGGGACGCCTATAGACTTGGTACAGGAAAGTTATGCCCCGGCAATTCGCGCGAATCTGCGCAACAGCGTCATCACTGGCGCGAACTTCACCCAATGCGACCGGCTGGCGCAGAATATTGGCAACTTCATCGCCGATGGCAGCTGCTCACCCATGCTAAATGGCGACCCTTTGCTTGCGGAAGTCAGCGACAGCGCCACTTTCTTGTCTCCTCTGCCCGGCAGCCCCTTGATACGCGCAGCCGACCCGCGCTTCTGCACTGAGACCGACCAGCTCGGCAATCCCCGCCCGCAAGTCGGCGGCTGCGATATCGGCGCGATCGAAACGCCAGCCGTCGTGACAGCATTATCCGATTGCCGCGTGATGACGACGCATACGCTCAACTTTCGCGACGCGCCAGCCGGCAACCTTGTCGGCGGAGTCCCCGAGCGGTCAAGGTTGGCGGCCAGGGCGAGGACGCAAGGCTGGTTCCATGTTGAATACGCGGGCGCAATCGGCTGGATCAGCGCGGATTATGTGGTCACAGAAGGCGCTTGCGCTTAGGAGGCAGTTATGCGCTCAAGACGATATGCCTTTATCCTCGTCATCGTTCTGTCGATAGTCCCTTTGCAGGCCGCCGACGATTTCGCGGGGCTGGCCACTGAGATCGGCCAAGCCAATCGCACTGGCAGCGGCGCAATAACGCTCGATGCTGACATCATACTCACGCGGGCTTTGCCTGCCATCACCGGCGAAATCACCATCGACGGCAATGGGCATACAATCAGCGGCGGCCAGCTGTTCCGCATCTTTGACGTGGATGGCGGTTCGCTGACACTCGCGAACGTGACGCTGCAAGATGGCAAGGCGGAATCCGGCGGGGCGATTCTTATGCGCAATGCGTCCAGCCTCATCATTGAGACCTCGACCTTTGCCGGCAATATCGCCGAAACCAGCGGCGGCGCGATCCTGGCCATGGGCGGCAGCCTGCAAATCAGCGACAGCCGCTTCGAGAACAACTGCGCCCAGAGCGCCACATATACGCTCATCGAAAACGGAGAAGACAGCGACTCGCTCAGGACCGACGCCCAAGGCTGCGAATATGTCAACTATCGCCGGCGCGAGACCGGTGGCAGTGTGCAGAATGCCGTAGATGGGGGCGCGATCCGGCTGATTCAGGGCGCGGTCGCCAATATCGAAACTTCAACGTTTACGGCGAACCGCGCGACTTATGGCGGCGCGATTTCCACAGCCAGCGGCGATGCCCGGCTGAACATCGACCGCAGCAGCTTCCATGGCAACCTGGCCAGCGGCAGCGGGGGCGCAATCGGCTCGGTCTGGTCTGGCGGCGGCGCAACAGCAATTTCCAGGAGCAGCTTCGTGAAGAATATCGCCGAGGCCGGCGGCGCGATCGCAGCCACAAAACATCCGCTCGACATCAGCAACTCCACCTTCAGCGAAAACAGCGCGGAAAGCGGAGGCGGCGCATTGAGCCTTGGCGATGGCGCATCAGCCACTATCACGCATGCCACCTTTGTCGACAACCGCTCTCGTCATGGCGCGGCCGCGATCAGCCAACTGGCAGGGCGAGCCTACCTGCGCAACAGTCTGATCAGCGGCAGCGGGAGCGCTGAGGATTGCATCGGCGTCTGGGACCAGAACATCGGCAATCTCAGCCTGGACGGCAGCTGCGCGGATAGGCCCAGCGACGATCCCCGACTGGGCGAATTGACCGGGTCGCCAGCCTTCTATCCCTTGCGCGATCGCAGCCAGGCCATAGACGCGGCGGATGCGGAATTCTGCCTGGAGTATGACCAAGTCGGCACGGCGCGGCCCCAAGGCGGCGGCTGTGATATCGGCGCGATTGAAGAACGTTCAGCCATCGCGGCTGAGCCGACGCCGGTCCCGCCAGTGGTCTGCACCCTGGCGCATCAGATCATCGCCGCCAACAGAGACCTGCCATCCGGCGGCTGCCCGGCTGGCAATGGCGCGGATACCATCGTCATAGAAAGGGACATCAGGCTCTTTGAGGCGCTGCCGGTCATCAGCAGCCATATCACGATTGAAGGCGATGGGCATAGCATCGATGGCGACCGGCGTCACCGCATTTTCGATGTCGATGGCGGGATGCTCACGGTCAAGAATCTGATCCTGATGAACGGGCGCGGCTCGACCGAAGATGGCGGCGCAATCCGATTGAGCAATGGCGGCCGGGCGCGCGTCCAAGACTCGCAATTCATCGGCAACCATGCGGAATATGGCGGCGCGGTCTTCATCGGCTGGGTGGGCGCGGACACTTCCTGGCTGGACGTGAGCGCGAGCCATTTTGTCGACAATGGCAACAGCGCCATCTATGCCGGCAGCGGGCGGGTCACGGTCAGCAAGAGCAGCTTCAGCCGCAATTGGGGCGGGGCCGGCGCGGCAATCGGCATCGTCAATCCCATTCGCCTGGACGTCCGCAACAGCAGCTTCATCGGCAATTCTCTGGCGGCTATCGGCATGGAAAATGGCGTCAATGCCACGTTGACGCATCTGACCTTCCATGGTCCCGCCATAACCATGCCCGGCGCAAGTTGGGCTTTGGCCAGCAACGTCAGCCTGCGCAACAGCGTCATCGCCGGCGCTGCCTTCTCCCAATGCGACAAGCTGAAGCAGAACGTCGGCAACTTCATCGAAGACGGCGCTTGCGGCTCCGTGCTCACTGGCGATGCCCTGCTGGAAGACCCTGCGGGTTCGGCGCTATTCCTGTCGCCGCTGCCCGGCAGCCCGCTCATCCGCGCGGCGCATGCCAACTTCTGCTCCGAAAGCGACCAAATCGGCAATGCCCGCGCCATCAGCGGACGCTGCGACATTGGCGCGATAGAAGCGGTTCCGGTGGCGCGGCAGCTGGCGGATTGCCGCGTAACGCCCACGCATGTGCTGAACCTGCGCGACGCGCCCGAGGGCGGCATCATCGGCGGCGTGCGGCAGAATGTTACTTTGCAAGTTGTGGCGCGGACGCCCGGCTGGTTCCAAGTCGAGCAGGCAGGCGAAACCGGCTGGATCAGCGCCGATTATGTGACCGCGGAAGGCGATTGCGCTTAGGAGGCAGTTATGCGCTCAAGACGATATGCCTTTATCCTCGTCATCGTTCTGTCGATACTCCCATTGCAGGCCGCCGACGATTTCGCGGGGCTGGCCGCGGAGATCGCCGAGGCGAATCGCAATGGCAGCGGCGCGATCACGCTGGAAGCTGACGTCAGGCTTATGGGCGCGTTGCCGGCCATCACCGGCGCGCTCGCAATCGACGGCAATGGGCATAGCATCAGCGGCGACAAGCAGTTTCGCATATTCGACGTCCATGGCGGTTCGCTGAGCATCACAAACGCGACTCTGCGAGATGGCATGGCGCCCGATGGTGAAGGCGGCGGCGCGATACGGCTGCGAAATGGGGCCCATGTCCACATCGATAGCGTGGACTTCAGCTACAACTCCGCCGAGACAGGCGGCGCAATCGCCACGCATGGGCAGGCCAACAGACTGACGATTGAGAAGAGCAGCTTCATCGGCAACAGCTCCGAAAGGTGGGCGGGCGCGATTGATGTCATCGGCGGACTGGTCGAGATAAGCCGGAGCAGCTTTTGGAATAACAGCAGCGGCGATTATGGCGGGGCGATGGTCGCCCAAAGCGGCGCAATCCAGGTCAGCAACAGCACATTGCAAAACAATCGGGCAGCCAGCTACGGCGGCGCAATCCATGTCTTTGGAGATGAACTGACCTTGACCCATGTCACCATGGCGGACAATGTCGCTGGCATCGGCTTAGGCAATGCCATCAACAGACAAGCTGGCATCGTTAGGCTGCGCAACAGCATCGTTTCTAGCAGCCGTAGCGGCGACGACTGCGCGAATGGATTGCACCAGGCGGTCGGCAATTTGAGCGAGGACGGCAGCTGCGGGCTTAGACCCTTGGGCAATCCGCGGCTCGACGATTTGACCGGCTCTCCGGCTTGGCGGCCTCTCCGGAATGGCAGTCCAGCTCTCGATGCCGCCGACCCTGCCTATTGCCTTGAGTTTGATCAGCTTGGCGCGGCGCGCCCGCAAGGCGAAGGCTGTGATATTGGCGCGATTGAATCGCCGACGGCGGAACCAGCGCCAGACCCGATTGAGCCGCCGCCGCCCTGTCCTATGGCCGACCAAATCGTTGCCGCGAATACCGACGCGGCGGTGGCCGGCTGCCGCGCGGGCCAGGGACACGATGTCATCACCATCACAAGCGACATAACGCTCAAGGCGTCGCTCCCCGCCATCACCAGCGACATCACGATTGAGGGCAATGGATTCTCCATAAGCGGCAACGGACGGTATCGCATCTTCACAGTCAAAGCCGGCAAGCTCACGATCAACCGCTTGACGCTCACGCGAGCCAGCAACTCTCGGCTGAACAGCGCGGGGGCGGCAATTGGGCTGGAAGCGACCGGCCAGCTGGAGGTGAACCATTCCACATTCAGCAAGAACCTGGCTTCGGCGGGCGGCGCGATCGGGGGGCGCTTTGGCGGCGTCAGCCTGGAAGTCAACAATAGCCGCTTCGTTCAAAACTACGCCTCATCCAGCGGTGGCGCAATCAGTCTGAATGGCGGCGGTTACGCGCGAATCGCCAACAGCAGCTTTGAAGGCAACACGGCGGGTTATCAAGGCGGCGCGATTGCCACAACATCTGGCGGCCTCAACATCAGCAACAGCAATTTCCTCGAAAATCACGCGCGTCAGGGCGGGGTTATCGCGGCCAGCGGCTCGCGGACTGACGGACCAGTGCCGATTGCCATCACGCATGTAACCATGCGCGGCAACAAAGCCTCAGAAGGCGAGAGCATCTATATCGACAAATACCCTTCAGTTGATGTCGCCATTCGCCTGCGCAACAGCGTGATTGCGGGCAACGTGGATGATATTGACGACTGCGACGGCCGCCTCGCGCAGAACATAAACAACTTCATCGCCGATGGCAGCTGCTCGCCCAAGCTCACTGGCGATCCCATGCTAGAAAAACCGAGCGATGCTTCGACCTACATCGCGCCTCTGCCCGGCAGCCCGCTTATCCAGGCGGCCGACCCGCGCTTTTGCACAGCCACAGACCAGCTCGGCAACCCGCGCCCGCAAGTCGGCGGCTGCACTATCGGCGCGATTGAAATGGCGCCAAGCGTCAGCGACCTGTCCCATTGCTCGGTCACCACAACGCATACGCTCAACTTCCGCGCTGGACCAGCTGGCGACAAAATCGGCTCTGTGCCAAAGCAAGAGACGGTGACGGTCAGCGCCAGGACGCCCGGCTGGTTCAAAGTCGAGCATGAGGGCGCGACCGGCTGGATCAGCGCCGATTATGTGACCGCGGAAGGCGACTGCGGCTAAACCAGCCCAATGGACACAAACTTTTGATCCATATACTCATACAGTCCTTCCTGCGAGCCTTCCCGCCCGAAGCCGCTGCTCTTCGTCCCGCCAAAGGGCGCTTCGGCTGTGGCTGGCACTATGTCATTGACGCCCACGATGCCGAACTCCAAGCCTTCATAGACCCGCGTCGCCGTCGACAGATCATTGCTCATCACATAAGCCGCCAAGCCAAATGGCGTATCGTTGGCCAGCCGCAGCGCCTCGTCCAGCGTCGAAAAGGCGCTGACCGCCATGACCGGCCCAAAGACTTCATCGCAGCCGATGCGCATATCGGAAGTCACATCGGTCAGCACGGTCGGCTTATAGAAATAGCCCTTGCTGATATCGGGTCGGCCGCCGCCGGTCACCAGGGAGGCGCGTTTTGCCAGGGCGTCGTCAACAAACTGCTCGACCTTGTCGCGACCGGCCGCGCTGACCATCGGTCCGTTGGTCACATGCGCGTTCATGCCATCGCCGACGACCAGCTTTTCGGTCTCGATAGCTACGGCTTCCAGGAAGTCTTCCAGCGCCGGCTGTTCAACGTAGAAGCGCGTGGGCGAGATGCAGACCTGGCCATTGTTGCGGAACTTGGCCATCACGCTTTGCTGAGCCGCCCATTGCGTATCGGCATCGGCGAAGACCAGCACCGGCGCGCTGCCGCCCAGTTCCAGGCTCAGCTTCTTTATGCCATCGGCCGCCTGACGCATCAGAACCCGCCCGACCCGCTGCGAGCCGGTGAAGCTGAGCTTGCGCACTCGCGGATCGCCCAGGAGCGCCGCGCCCATAACCTGCGGATCGCCATTGACCAGGTTGACCGCGCCGGCCGGCAAACCAGCCTCGGCCATGACATTGACCAAGGCCATCGCGCTCATCGGGGTCAATTCGCTGGGCCGGCCGACGACGGTGCAGCCCGCCGCCAGCGCGCCCGCCCACTTCCGCGCCAGCAGATAAGCCGGAAAGTTCCAGGCGGTGATGGTGGCCACGACGCCCAGGGGCTGCGGCAGGGAGAGCAGACGCTTGCCAGCTTTGCGAGCCGGTATCGTCCGCCCATAAGCGCGTTTGCCTTCTTCGGCGAACCACTCAAAGAGATCGGCGCAGGCGCCCCATTCGCCCAGCGCTTCGGCCAGGGGCTTGCCGCATTCAGCCGTCATGATCGGGGCCAGGTCCGCAGCCCGCTCCCGCAGGGCATCGGCGATATCGCGCAGAATGCCGCCGCGTTCATAAGCCGTCATGCCCTGCCAGCCGGGCAGCGCCGCTTGAGCCGAGTCGATGGCTCGGGTCACGTCGGCCGCTCCGCCATAAGGCACCTCTGCGATTGGTGATTCCGTGGCCGGGTTCACAACTTGCCAGCTTCCGCCATCAGCCGCTTCCGTCCACTCGCCGTCAATCAGCATCTGGTATTGCATGGCATTTTCGCTTTCACTTGTTGGAACCATGGCGATCATGGCTGCGCCGCGGTTGCGAAACGCGCAACTACGTTGAAAAGTTCGCTAGCCATGAGGCCGCCTTGCCAGGCTGGCATCAAAACCGAGGCGCGTCGACAGGGCGAGAGCCACAGTCTTCACGACCGCGCCAAACTCATTGATGCGCTCCAGGGTGACGCGGCCCGCGGGACCGCTGATGCCGATCGCGCCAGCCAGCACTCCCCGATGATCATATACTGGCGCCGCCACGCAGCGAACGCCGTAATTATACTCTTCGTCGTCAATGGCATAGCCGCGGCTCTTCGTCTGCGCCAACTGGGCTGCCAGGGTCGATTTGTCAGTGACGGTGCGCTGCGTGAATGCCTTGAACTCCAGCGGGACGCGCATAGCGCCAAAAGCCAGCAAGACCTTGCCCAGCGCTGTGCAGTAAAGCGGGGAGAGCGTGCCAATTTCCGATTCCACGCGCAAAGCCGCCGGCGATTGCATCTGATCGATATACAGCGCCTGCCCCTGCGCCAGGATGGCCAGGTGCGCGCATTCGCCGGTCTTTTCCACCAGTTCATGCAGGTAGGGCCGGGCATGATCGCGCAGCGTGATGCGATTCAGCAGATGCTGCCCCAGCGTGACCAGCTGCGGACCCAGCAGGTAGCGCGCGGTATCTTCATCCTGCTCGACGAAGCCATAATTCGCCAAGGTATGCAAAAGGCGCGAGGCGCTGCTCTTGTCTATCGAAAGTTGATTGGCGACTTCCGTCGTGCCCATGCCGTTGCGCGCATGCTCAAGCAAGTTCAGTATCTTCAAGCCCCGCGCCAGCGACTGTATCTCTGCCATGAGCCTCATCTCAATATCAGGGCGGGTCTTCAGGCCTTGTCCGCAACTCAGGATTCGGCGAAGCGCGCCCTGCCGGCAGTGTATCCTTTTCGGTTGAAACACAATTGTTTGCCAGCGAGGACACCGAAAGCGCCGAGACATTCGACCTGGTTAAGCCATACCCTCTGTGTCCTCTATGGTGAATTTGAATCTAGCCCATAAGACTTTCAACCGAACTCGATACGTTACCGCCCTGCCCAGCTAGTTGACAATTATAAAACATTGTTGTATATTTGGCAACAGGCAATGATATTTGCTTGCCATCCAAGCGGAATTGCGCTAATTTCTAGCTGAAGACAGGAGGCGCCTATGCAGAAAGCCGCATCACTCCGCGACCATTTAGCCATTCAAAGGGAGAATCGAAGATGTTGAACAGACGCTTGATCTTGGCAGTTCTTCTTGTTCTGGCGGCGAGCCTCTCGGTTGCGCCGGCGCTGGCAGACGACCTGATGGGAGATTTCACCGTTTCCCATTATTTCGGCGGTTTCGGCGGCGAATTCATTGATGGCATCGTTGATGATTTCATCGCGGCCAACCCCGGCTTGGCGCATGCCGCGAGCCCGGTCGATCACGAGCAGTTCAAGACCTCTATCCTGGTGCAGCTGGCTGGCGGCAACCCGCCGGATACCTTCAGCTATTGGGCTGGCGCGCGCATCCAGTTCATCGTGGATGATGGCTTGCTGCAGCCTATTGACGACATCTGGGACGCCAACGACATGGGCGCGCAATTCCCGCAAGCCGTCATCGATACCGCCGCAACCTATGACATGCGCCGCTATGCCCTGCCGCTGACCCTGCACTGGGTGGGCATGTTCTACAACAAAGCCGTCTTTGCCGAGCATGGCCTGTCCGTGCCGACTAACTGGGACGAACTGGTGGCGGCGGCTGAGGCGCTCAAGATGGGCGGCGTGCATCCCTTCGCGCTCGGTTCGATCAACCGCTGGCCCGGCCAATTCTGGTTTGATATGATCCTGCTGCGCACGGCCGGCAATGACTATCGCAATCAGCTGATGAGCGGCGAAGCCTCGTATACCGACCCCGAAGTCGTTCGCGCCTATGGCTTGTGGAAAGAACTGGTCGACGCCGGTTACTTCTATCCCGATGCCAACGCTTATGACTGGGACGAGGCTGCCAACCAGGTCGCCAATGGCGAAGCGGCCATGACCCTGATGGGCACCTGGATCGGCGGGCTTTACGCGGGCAACGAGATGGTCCCGGGCGAAGACTTCGATTACTTCTCTTTCCCCACCATTGACGCGGATACACCGCGCGCCTCTCTGGGTCCCATCGATACTTTTGTGGTATCGGCTGATGCCGCCAACCCGGACGCCGCCAAAGCCTTCCTGGTCCACCTGACCAGTCCGGATGTGCAATGGGCATTCGCGGAGGGCGCGGGCAACCTGGCGCCAAGCCTGCTGGTCGATACCAGCAATTACAATGATGTCGTCGCGCGGATCGCCGCGGAAATCGCCGCCGACCCGGTCTTCGCTTTCAACTATGACCTGGCCACGCCGCCGCCAGTCGCGGAAGTCGGCTTGAACTCCTTCGCGGAATTCATGGCCAATCCGGGCGACTATGAAGCCATGCTGGAGCGCGTCCAGGCTGATGCCGCGGCTGAGTTCGCCGGCATGGAATAAACTGCTGGCAGCGATTTTGCCTGTGGCTTGTCCTTGCCAGTCGCAACCCCCCTCGGTCCACCCGACGCGTCGGGGTAAGCCTGGATCCGGCTATAAGTTCGCTGTCATTTGGCGATCTCGGCGCTGAATCTCCCCTCCCTGATGCTTCGGGGAGGGGGCCGGGGGGGGTGGGGTAGGCTTTGTCGGGCGATTCAGCGAGTCGCCCCTTACAGTTATCACTTTTGAGCGGGTGTCAATCGCTGTGGCAGGGGAAGGGAGAGCCATGCTAAGACGCCGCCCTTGGATAATCCCCGCCAGCTTTCTCATCCTGCCGCTGCTGGTGTATTTCTCGTTTGTCATCGTCCCCACGCTGAACTCGCTCTATTATTCTTTCACGGACTGGGTTGGCTATGGCGCGGACTTTGACTTCGTGGGCTTCGCCAACTTCGAACGCATTTTCACCGACCGCCTCTTCAGCAACGCCATCAAGAACACGGCGATATGGCTGGCTCTTGCCATGACCGCGCCGACTCTGCTGGGTTTGGCGCTGGCGCTGGGTCTGCAGGGCAAACGCCGGATCAATACCGTCTATAAATCGCTCTTCTATCTGCCAATATGCCTGTCGCCCATCATCATAGGCATCATCTGGGTCTGGCTCTACAGCCCCAAGCTGGGCATCGTCAACATCTTCCTGCGCGCCATCGGCTTGGAGCATATCGCCACGGCCTGGCTGGCCAACCCAAATACCGCGCTCTTCGCCGTATTCGTGGCTTGGGCTTGGCAGCAGACCGGCTTGAACATGGTCATATTCCTGGCAGGCTTGACATCCGTGCCAGCGCCCCTGGTGGAAGCGGCCAAGGTCGATGGCGCCAACGCCTGGCAGACCCTGCGCAAAGTCATCATCCCCATGCTGCGCCCCGCTACTGTGGTCGTGCTGGCGCTGACAGCCATCAACGCCCTCAAAAGCTTCGAGATCATCTGGGTGATGACCATGGGCGGACCCTTCAACAAGTCCGATACCCTGGCCGTCTTCATGTACAGCGAGAGCTTCCGCAAGTTCAAGATGGGCTATGGCAGTTCAGCCGCGGTCATCCTGTTCGCCATGACCCTGGTGATCATCGTCCTCTATTTCCGGCAGATCGCCAAAGCCGAGGAATTGTATGACTAAGAAGCGCCTTGGACAGGCTCTGCTCTATCTGCCGCTGACGTTGATGCTCATCCTGTTCATGGTTCCGGTCTATGGCGCGATCGTCACCGCTTTCAAGACACAAGCCGAGGTGGCGGCCGGCGGTTACTGGAGCCTGCCCAGCAACTTGGCGCTGGAAAATTTCGCCCGCGTCCTGGACCCGGAAGCCGGCAACCTGGGCTTGTACCTGCAGAATTCGCTGCTGCTGACCATCCCGGCGTCGCTCTTGTCGATCGCGCTGGGCACGTTGGCTGGCTATGGCTTGGGCAAGTACCGCTTCCAAGGCGATGGCTTGCTCTTTGTCTTCATCGTGGCGGGCATGTTCCTGCCACCGCAGATCGCCTTGATACCGGTCTTTCGGCTGATGAACGACATCGGCTTATACGATACGCTCTATGCCGTCATCATCATTCACACCGCTTTTGGCATCCCGATATGCACCCTGGTCATGCGCAACTTCTTCCAGGTTGTGCCGAATGCCTTGCGCGAGGCGGCGCTGATCGATGGCGCGAACGAATACAGCATCTTCTTCCGCATCATGCTGCCGCTGACGTTGCCGGCGCTGGCTGTGCTGGCGACGCTGCAATTCACCTGGATCTGGAACGACTTCCTCTGGCCCTTCATCCTGACGCAGAAAGCCGAGAGCCGCACGGTCATGGTTGGGATATTGAATTTGACCGGGCAATACACGGTGGATTGGGGCGGGCAGGCGGCCGCCAGTTTGATCGGCTCCCTGCCCACGCTGTTTATCTTTGTATTTTTCCAGCGCTACTTCATTCGCGGCCTGACCCTCGGCGCGGTGAAGGGGTAGTTGCGGTCACCACATCGGCGCAAACGGCAAAGAGATTCGCAATCGGATCGATGCCGTAATCGGCGCAGTTGATTGCGACTTTGACGCTGGAATCACGCCCAATCGAAGTGGGGCGAAGACGACTCAGTCAACAGCCCCTTCGCCCAGCCGCCGCTATCAAGTCTCAGCTGCGCAAGCGATTCCAGGCGGGCAATTTGATGGGTTGGACGGCCGCGATAGACCGGGCAGAGGCGTCGGCGTTGGCGGCAGCTTCTTGGGCGGCCAAGTCGAACAGTCCCAGCCATCCGGACAGCGTATTGCGGCCGGCGTGGGCGCGACGGAGAGTCGTTTGCCCTGGCCCGAGCTAGAGCCGCTATACGAATTGGCTTGATTGCCGGCGCTCTGCCCGACCGCGCCATTGGCGGACATGCTGGAAGGACTTCCGCTGTTGGCGTTCTGTCCATTCGACTGCATCGTAATATCGGGATAAACGGCGGCGCAAGTAGCATAGTCTACATTGGCGTAACACCAGCCGGCTTCCCACTGGCGCTGAGTCTGGCACTGGCCCGCCCATTCCGTATGGCAGAGATTGGGATCCGATTCACCGGCGAATACGGCCAAAGAAAGGGCGAAGAGCAGCATAATCAAACAGAGAACGTAATGCTTGCGCATAATCGGCTCCTATATGCTATACGATTAACAAAAGAGTAACATTTTACTTGGTGACTTGCAAATCCAACCGCCGTGGACAGGCCTTCAGCGCGAATCCATCAGCCTGAGACGAGCGCGCCGACGGAACGGGGGTCGACGCGTCCACATAGGGGAGCGCTAATTGGCGCGAACGAGCCAAGCTTCTTATAATTCAGGCGACCATCATCTGCAGCCGGCGAGGCGAACGAGACGCGGGCTACATGCGCGGCGACAGGATGAATCCGCGCCAAAACGAAAGATGACAAACATGACCCAGACCTCCCCCCTAACCCCCGACAGCCTGCCCTTCGCACAGCCGGGACGCTTCTACCGCGGCAACCTGCATGGACACAGCACCAATTCCGATGGCGCCTGGAGCCCCGCCGAGTACATTCGCCGCTACCGCCAAAATGGCTACGACTTCGTCGCGCTGACGGACCACTGCATGGAACAGTATGGCTACGCGATCACGGATACGCGAGAATTCCGCCGCGACAATTTCACCACGCTGATAGGCGCGGAATTGCACCCCGGCCGCATCCTGTCTGGTTCGCCCTGGCATCTGCTGGCGCTGGGATTGCCGCTGGATTTTGAGACGCATCGCGAAGGCGATTCCGGCGCTGATGTCGCCCGGCGCGCCAGTGAAGCGGGCGCATTCGTCGCCGTGCCGCATCCCAATTGGTTTACGCTCATGGTCGAAGACTTTGAGACCCTGGACCACGCGCATGCGGTCGAGTGTTACAACGGCGTCTCCGACTTCGATAGCGACCGCGGCGATAGTTGGCATTATATCGAAATGCTGCTGCAGCGCGGGCATCGCCTGGGGGTCATCGCGACGGACGACACCCATGCGCACGAAGGCGCTGTGGATTTCATGCGCGGCTGGGTTTATGTCAAGGCGGAAGCGCTAACTCCCGAGGCCTTGCTGCGAGCGCTGAAAGCCGGGCGCTATTATTCGAGCACCGGCGCGCAACTGCGCCATGTCGAGCTTCAAGGGCGCGAGCGGCTGTGGATCACTTGCTCGCCAGCGACGCAAATCTTCGTCCTGGGCGACCGGCCCGGCGTCCTGCATCGGCTCACTGGCGCGCAACTGACCGAAGCCGAGTTTGACCTGAGCGATGTCGACTCGCGCTGGCTGCGGGTGACTGTGCGCGATGAAGCCGGTCGGCGAGCCTGGACGAATCCCGTGTGGCTGGAATGAGCGTGGGCGACCCAACTGAACCGCCCCTCCATGACCTAATCCAACTCAAGACACCGACACATTCGCGCTCGTGCAGGAGGTGCTGCGGTCATGCGCGGACCACCACAGTTGGTTGTAATTCAGATTGCCATTGCTGTCGGTCTTCTCATAGAGATACACCCAGCAGCCATCGCCACTGGCGTTTCCGCGGTACTCGCCCCAGAACGAGCCCGAAGGCACGGGACTTACCGCCTTGCCACAATTAGAGACGCTGAAGCTGTAGGTTCCGCCGCTCAAGCCGCTGAAGCTGACGGACGGCGTACAGGGCGGATTCTGGTTCTGGTTTTGATTTTGGTTCTGCTGCTGGTTCTGTTGCTGCTGTTGCTGCTGCCCTTGAGGCTGCGCAAGCTGACGCGATTGCGTTTGCTGGCTTTGTTGGCTCTGGCCGGTATTGCCTTGCTGCTGATTGGCGCTCGCCGCCTGCGCGCCACCGCCGCTGGTATTCGCAGGCGTCGATTCGCCATTCGATTGCGTCACAGCATCTCCATAGATCGCGTCGCAGGTTTCCAGAGGGTTGTTCGCGTAACAATGGCCCGCCTGCCAATGCCGCTCTGTGACGCATTGCCCCGCCCAGACTGTGTGACACCAATTGTTGTCGGCCAGGGTCACATGGTAACACGCGCCGAGCAAGCCCACTAACAGTATCAGCGCAAATGTAATCATTTCATCCTGCTTGCTCCTTATGATATAGTTATGTCTAATTCGTTTTTATATCGTATGAATTTGAGCCGCAAAATTCGTCGGAAGTGTATCCTTTTCGGATGAAACACACCTGATTTGCCACTGAGGACACCGAGAGCGCCGAGTCTTTTGAGGGAAAATAGGAGCATTCCTTCACTGTAGCCCGCTAAATCCAGGGCCGTGCAGGGGCGAGACTTCTCTAGCTGTATAGTATCATGTTCTCATGGGATGGTGTCAAAGAGCGACAAGGAAGCATTATGGGACAGGTACTGCACCCTCAGGCCAGGACGACAGAGGCGACCCGCCGAGAGATACAAGATAGTCAAGAGAGCATAGCCAAGCTGGCCAAACGCTTCGGCATCAACCCCAAGACTGTCGCCAAATGGAAGAATCGAGTTTCTGTCAAGGACTTGCCAATGGGCCCGAAACAGCCGCGCTCGACCGTGCTTACCGAGCAAGAGGAAGCCATGATCGTGGCCTTCCGTACCAAGACCCTGCTGTCGCTTGATGACTGCCTCTACGCGCTGCAGGAGACGATCCCCCATTTGACCCGCGCTAGCCTGCATCGCTGTTTTAAGCGGCATGGGGTAAACCGCTTGCCACAATCGGACAGCAAGCCGGCGAAGAAGCGCTTCAAGGACTATCCCATCGGGTACTTTCACGTGGACATCTGCCAGGTTCGCACCGATGAAGGCAGACTAAGTCTCTTTGTGGCCATTGACCGCACCTCCAAGTTTGTCTTTGCAGAGCTCATGACAAGCGCCAAGCGCGCAGATGCTTGTGCCTTCCTGCGCCGCTTGATAGCAGCAGTGCCCTATCGGATTCATACGATCTTGACCGATAATGGCTCCGTGTTTGCCCCGCCTCCGAATGCCAAGCAGCAGGGCAAGCGGGAGTTCGGTAAGATATGCGTAGCCCATGGCATCGACCACCGGCTGACCAAGCCTTATCATCCATGGACAAACGGGCAAGTGGAACGGATGCATAGGACCCTCAAGGAGCAGACTGTGTACAAGTACTTCTACCACACTCACGCGCAGTTGCGCCAACACCTGGGGGCCTTCTTGCAAGCCTACAACTTTGCCAAGCGGCTCAAAACGCTGAAGGGGAGAAGCCCCTACGAATACATCTGCGAGCGATGGCTGGATACACCGGACATCTTTCATCAAAACCCACACCATCTCACTGCGAGACTAAACATCTAGCCCTCCAGCACAACTTTCCGCATATTTTCCGCCCGTTTACGCGCCTATATGTCTATTCATCCATAAGTTAAGGTGAATCTGGGGCAACGGAATTTCAACCGAATTCAATACACTACCTGGCAAGCTGCAATGGCACTGTGCAAGTTTCGCGCTTCATGAGTGATCAAATGAACAGATTTTGGAATACGAGCAGATTGGGAGAGACTCAGCCCTCCCGCATTTGCCGCGTCATCAATCCGTTCACCAGCCGAATCAGCCCATAAGGCAGCGCCACCGGCAAGACCAGCTCCACCAGCGCCGTCAACCCCAGAGCCAGAGCCGCCCGAGTCTCGGCCGCCTGCGCCGCAAGCTCCGATGCCTCGCGAGCCGCGTCCAAAGCCGCCGTCAGCATCTCCAGGTTCAGCCGCTGCAGCATATTGATCAGCAGCAAATAGAAAGCCACCCAAGCCACCGACGAGGTGATGGCCACGCTGCGAAAGGGCAAGACCGCGCCAATGCCCACCCCCACCATGCCAAACATCAGCGGCTCCAGGATTAGCCGCAGCAAAGCTGTCACCGTCATGGCGATGATGAGCAGGTAGACCAAAGGTCCGGATTCGCGCAAGGGCAGCAGACCGGCATAGTGCATGATGATCAAGGGCGGGCCGAATATGGCCGCGCCCTGCACAATCAAGACCAGATCGTCCATCTTGCGCCATATCGCCGAAGCCGCCTTGCCCAAGAAAATCTGCTCCAGCGACATCGGCGTCGACATCAGCAGCTGCATGGTGTTGTTGCGAATCTCGTCCGCCATGACCGCCGCCGAATTGGCCGCGATAGATACCAGCGCGCGCAGGTAGAAAATAATGCCCACCGGGATGACCAGCACCGAGACGACGATAACCGTAGTCGCCAGGTCGGTGACAAAAGGAAAGATGATGCCCATTGCCAGCGCCGCCAGCCAAAAGCCGCAGATATACAGGATCGGCTGAAACTCCGGCGGCAGGGTGCGCCAATACAAGCCCAGGTGCCGCCGCACGATGGGATTAGTCGCCCGCGCCCAATAGGGCAAAACATGCATGGGCGAGCGGTCATCAACCGTGACGGCGTTGCTTGGCGATGCTTGCGGCTTGACGTTGACAGCCATGCGGGTCTCGCGAATCACTCCTGGTCGGGCTCGCCCCCTCAAGGAGCGAAGGCGATATCTCGGTATATTTCCGCCAGGGGCAATTGACAGCCCAAAGCCTCCAGCGGGATCACATCGTCAAGCTCCGAGTAGACGCGCTTATGCCAGCCCGCGTCAGTGCGCAGATGCAGCGTTGCCCCGGGGCGCTGCTGCTCGACGATGAGAAAGAGGCGCATGCTGGGCAGCGAGCGATAGAATGCCAGCTTTTGCACATGGTCAATATGGTACGATGATGGCGATGTCACTTCGGTAGCCATGATCGGGTTGCGCAGGGTCGTCCGGTCAGCGTCCAACTCCGGCTCGCCACAGAACGCGCTGAGATCCGGGAAAACATAACGGGTTGGGCTGATGCGAACGCACATGTCGCTGTTGCGCACCGCACAGTCGCCGCCTCTCAACTGATAATGCAAGTATGAGGTTGTGTTGACCTTGATAGCGCTGTGAGTATCCGTTCCACCTGACACGTCGCGTATCTCCCCGTCGATGTATTCGTAGCGTCGCTCGGTTTCCAAGGCGTCCAGGGCGAAATACTCTTCGAGAGTGTAAGCAACCGGCAGTTCCTTAATGACCATGATTGACCTCGCAAGCTGCGCATTTATCGCTATTGTAGCATGGCGGGGAGGCAATCTCCACTTGCCCAGTGGCTTGAGCAGCCCGCCGCGGAACCCTGACAAAGCGCGCGGAATTATGTTAGAAACAGCCTGAATAAGCATCAGGAATCCCGATTTGCGCGTAGCCCTCGTCACCGAGACCTTCCTGCCCAAGGTTGATGGCATCGTTCAGGTAGCCTGCCTGCTGCTCGATCATCTCAAGCGGCGCGGCATCGACGCCCTGGTCATCGCCCCTCGCTATGGCGACCTTGACAGCTACAAGGGCATACCCGTGCGCAGCCTGCCCAGCGTTTCCCTGCCGCTCTACCCCGAGGCTCGGCTGGGTTTCGCAACCATGTCGCTCTTTCGCGAGTTGGCGGCCTTCCAGCCGGATATCGCCCATCTGTTTCATCCCGCCATGACCGGCATTCCCGCCCTGTTCATGCTCAAATGGCTGGGCATCCCGACGCTGACTTCCTTTCATCTCGATTATGCCCGTCTGGCTGGGCAATTCCGCATCGGCGCGTTCGATCTCGGCTTGGCGCGCCCGCTGATTGACCGCGCCACTAAAACCGTGTTCAACTGGGCGGATTACAGCCTGGCGCCCTCCAAACTGGCGCAGCGGCGCATGGGCGACATGGGCATAAGGAGGGTCGGCTTGTGGCGGCGCGGCGTGGATGCCCAAGCCTTCAATCCCATGTTTCGCTCGCGGGCGATGCGCGAAGAAATGACCGGCGGCTGCCCCGATGCCCCCATCCTGCTCTATGTCGGCCGGCTCTCGCCCGAAAAGCAGATCGAGCATATCCGCCCCGCGCTTGAGCATCTGCCGAATGCGCGCCTGGCGCTGGTTGGCGATGGACCCTCGCGCGCCTGGCTGGAGCGGGAATTCGCCGGTCTCCCCGTGACATTCATGGGCTACCTGCGTGGCGAGCGACTCTCCCAAGCCTATGCCAGCGCCGATGTTTTCCTGTTTCCATCCCGCCTGGAGACCTTCGGCTTGGTCGTCATTGAAGCTATGGCGGCGGGCCTGCCTGTGGTGGCGGCGCGGGTGGGCGGCGTGGCTGACGTCGTCGAAGAAGGCATAACCGGCTACACGTTCAGAAGCGGCGACAAAGCTGGCTTGCTGGAGGGGGCGCGCAAGCTCGTAACCAACCCAAGCCATCGGCGCTGGATGAGCCGGCAAGCGAGAGACTATGCCGAGACGCAAAGCTGGGATGCCGTCATGGATGAGCTGGTCGAGGTTTATGCGCGGCTGATTGCGGATGGGCGCACGCGGGGAGACGCTGGCTAAACGCTCAAACTAGCTGGTTGCGGTTTTGGCAGAGATTACGCGATCTTCGGCTCTTGCGCTGCCGGCTGAGAATCCAAGCGCGCGTTGCCGATATCAACAAAGTCCGCATTGATCTCAAAAGCCAGGAAATCGCGTCCATGCCGCTTGCAAACCACCGGGCAAGTGCCGACGCCGGCAAAGGGATCCAGCACCAGGTCGCCTGGATTGGAACTCGCCAGCACCAGCCTTTCGATCAGCTTTTCCGGCTTTTGAATCGTGTTCAAGGCTTCGCGGCACATCAATTCTTTTGATTTGTATGTCAGCTGCTTGATATCGCCCCAGACATCGCCGGGATTCTTGCCCTTGTCATTGAACTTCGTCTTGCCATATTTGCCATTCCGCACCGATGGCACATTCTCGCAGCGCAATCGATGTTCCAACTCCACCAGTTGCGCGACTCGGATAGCGTCCAGGTTAAAACAGCGCGGCCTCTCGCCCTTGATGAAATAACAGATAATGTCGTAATTGTTGGTATAGTTGATCCTGCCTTGCGCCAGGCGGCTGGGTTGATACCAGACGATTCGCGCCTTCAGATTGAGATGCGGGCGATAATCAATGAAGTCTATGCAGTCGGCTTTGCCAAACAGATACAATGCGCCGCCATCTTTGAGCAAACGCGCGAATCGTGAAATGAGATTGAGATTGTGTGCCTGAATGTTGGGGATTCGGTCCCAGTCGTTTTGCGTCAGGCCATAGGGTCCGTCGCATACGATCAGATCCAGCGATTCGTCTGCTATCTCATCAAGCAAGTCATAAGCATCGCCGAGATGGATCATGTTTCGAGCCAGCGACATCAGGCAGTCTCCATCGCCAATCTTAAGAAACTTTATACCGCGTCATGGCTGCTCGGGCAAACTCTACTCCCGCATGGCTCGCCCAACCGCCTCCACCACCCGCTCATGCAGCTGGCCATTGCTGACCACCATGCCGGCGTTGGGAAGCGCCTCCCCCTGCGAAAAATCCAGCGCTTCGCCGTTTAAGCCGGTCGCCATCCCGCCAGCCGCCCGCGCGAGCGCCACGCCGGCCGCATGATCCCAGATTTTATGCGCGTATTGGCTGCCCGCCCGCGGCAAGCGCAAATACAGATCGGCATCGCCACAAGCCACCAGAGCGTATTTTTCCATGCTGTCTAATTCGAGGATGCGCGCCCCGCCCAAGCCGGCATATTCGCGCGCCCGACTCATGCGGGATTTGCTGGCATGCGCCCGGGCGAAACTCTGCGCCGCCACAAATTCACGCGGATCGCTGCGCTGCGACACCGTGATGCGCTCAGCGATCCCGCCAGCCAGGCTCTCGCGCCAAGCCGCCCCGCCTTCCGTGAAGAAGAGCGCGCCCTTGCCACCAGCGTACCCCGGCGCCGCCACGATGCCCTCCGCCACCCGCCCATCCACCAGCAATCCGCAGGCGATGGCATAATGCCGCTTGGCGATGAAGCCCTTGGTGCCATCAATGGGGTCGATCACCCAGGTTCGCCGGGCTGACCTGCCCGCGCCAAAATCCAGCCAGTTGACCAGGTCGCCATCGCTGACCGGCTCGTCCAGCGCCCGCTCAAGCAGCCGACGCGCCCGCTCACGCTGCTCAAGGCTTACCAGCTGCATGAATTGCGCGCCAGATTCTTCCGCCACCACCGCGTCATCCGGATAATGCCTCTGCAAGGCGCGACAGAGGATGGCTTGCGAGCCATAATCGGCAATAGTCACCGGCTCCGTCTGACCGCCGGAAGTCTTGTCGCTGGCGACCAGGTAATGCTCCTGCACCAGCCGGCAGAATTGCGCTGCCTGGCGGACCGCGCCCCGTATCGCTTCCATGAATGCTCCTCGTCTGTTACCCAGCGCGCCTGATGATAGACGAGACTATAGCGGCTGTCCAAGCGCCTGACTGGCAATCCCGCGTTCAAAAGCAGTCGCAAAAGTCAAAGCTCTGATGATGCCAGACTATATTAGGGGCATGAGCCGCGCCGATGCGCCAATCGCGCGGCCAGGGCAAACGCTCCGCCCCCCAGGCCGATGCGCCGGCCATGCTTGACCAGGCGTCGTCATCGCTCCAGCGCCAAAGGAGGCCGCCCGGTCCCATGCCACTGTGCAGGCCAAACTGGATGCTGATGGGCATTCCAATCGGCAGAGCCGGTCCCAGCCAGCGGTGCGGACTGCGGTTGGGCGCCGGGCTGAGCAGCGCGGTGAGCCGCCGGTCGACGCCGCTTATGCCCAGCCAAAAATAGGGCAGCGCCCCGCCCGGAGCCTCGGCGCTCAGCAGCATTCGCGGCGGTCGGTCATCACCAGCCGGCAAGCGCATCCCTATCTCCCAGACGATCAAGCGCGCTTTCTGGCGGTCTGTCAGGCAATCGCGCGGCAAAGCCTTGGCGCAGGCTGGCTCGAAACGTCTCCAGCTCGACGCGGGCGGCAGGCGCCATTCCCAAGCCAGCCATTCGCGCATCTCGCCCTGGCGATCAATAGACTGATAGCGCAAGCCAGCCTCATCCAGCGCCACCTGCAGGAAATGCAGATATTCTTCGCCCTCCGGCATGCGATGCGCCGTGCCCGCGCCAGCCGTGCAGATCTGCAATAAGCCGCCGTGTACTTGCGCGTCATAAGCCAGGATATGGCTGCAAAAGTAAGCCAGGGCCCCATGACGCCGCAGAATCTCCCAGAAGCGCCGCCCGTTCTCGCATTCTATCTGCCGCTGATAGTCGCCAAAATAACCGTTCACCGCCCAGACGGGATGATGCCCGAAGACCAGCTTGTATGTGGCGTCGTCATGCTGGCTGAAGACCCGTTCCAGCCAGTCGGTTTCCACCGCGCCTTCGCCGCCAGATTGCCGGTCCAGAGTGTTGACGAAGATCAGCAGCAGGTCGCCATGCCGCGCCCAATAGCTCAACCCGCGCTGTCCATTCTGGGGCAGATGCGCCATGACCTCGCGGTAGACGGCTTCGCTGGCTTGGTCGAATGCCGTGTGATTGCCGGTTGTGTGATAGAGGGGCGCTGCGCTGCGATCCAGCCAAGCCATTTCCACGCCGAAGAAATGCCGCCATTGCCGGCGCAATTCCGCCCGGTCCCTGCTCAGCCCCATGATCTCATCGCCCAGGAAGCAGATAAAATCCGGCGAGGCATCCAGCTTCTGTATCGCGGCGTTGACCTGGCGTAAGTTTCGCTCGTTCTCTGCGCCAGCGATGCCGGAGCAGCTATCGCCATAGACCACGAACTGATGCCCAACATCGCAAGCCTTCATCGCCGGTATCGCCTTGCCATCCAGCATGGGGAGCGCTCGCTCAGCCCGGCTCAGTCTTTTGGCGCTTGACTTTGTCGGCTTTGATGCGCAACGCAAAGATGATGGCCGCCAGCGGACCAAGAATCGGGATGACCACCGAGATAGCGCCCCAGAAGATGAGATCGCGCGCGGAAGCGCCACGAGCATACAGCGCGATCCAGGCCAGAAGCGGCAACACCAACGCAAGCAGCGGAAAGATGCTGAAAAGCGGACCGGGACCGATATTATCCAAGGGCGACATCGCAACGCTCCTTCATGCGCCAGGCTATGCGGACAGAGACGCGCCCAGCATACCATAAGACCAGCGCGGGGGACGAATCCGCCCTCTGATTCGCCATGCCCAATCATCACCCTTAACGCAAAGGCAACTCTCGCGTATACTCCTCTGTCCTGGCAGTGAGTTTGAGGGATAATCTTGGCTCAGAAGAGCGAATTCTCTGTCGAAGGCTTGCGCGAATACAACCAGAGCGGACCTGTTCGCTGGATCATTTCGCATTGCTGGGAACATAAAGCCTGGTTCATCATGGGCTTGCTGGGCTTCGCTTCCGGCTACATCTCCTTTTCGGCGGCTCGCGTGCTCTTTGGCAGGGGCGCGGAACTCATCATCCATGGCGGCGACCCGCGCTCAATCATCCTGGTGAGCCTGGCGGTGCTGCTGGCTTCGGTTTGGGATGGCGTCGGCTCCTTGATCGGCTCCATGTCCATGGTCATCTTATCCACGCGGGTCGAGCGCGATTCGCGGCATGAGCTATACGCCAGCCTGCTGGGAAAAAGCCAGACATTCCACGATCAGCAGCGCGTCGGCGATATCATGGCGCGAGCCACCGATGACGTGCGCCAGCTGCATTTTGTCATTCATCCCGGCATCATGTTCATCTTTGATATGGTGCTGGGCTTCGCTGTGCCGATGATCTACATCGCCGCCATCAATTATCAACTGCTGCTGACGCCGTTGCTTTTCGTCCTCGCCTATATCATCGTCGTGCGCCGCTATATGCGCCGGCTGGAACCGGTCATGATGAAGCAGCGCAGTCAATATGGCTTGCTCAGCGCCCGCCTGGAAGAGACCATCAGCGGCATCGAGATTGTCAAAGTGGCGGCACAGGAGATTGAAGAGCGCAAGAAGTTCCGCCGCAACGCCGGCAAGTTCCGCGATTTCTTCGTGCAGCAAGGCAAGATAGAAGCCGCCTACCTGCCCCTGCTCATGTTCGGTTTCGCCTTTGGTCTGTTTTTCTTGCATTGCCTGCACCTGCACAGCCAGGGCATCCTGAGCATAGCCGATATCATCGCCGTCACCGGCCTGATGAGCGTGCTGCAATTCCCGGTCTTCATCTCGCTCTTTTCCATCAGCATGATCCAGCTAGGCATCGCCGGCGCCCACCGCATCCTGGAACTCATGCACCAGCGCGCCGATATCGACGAGAACCTGGAGGGGCACAGCGCGCCCGTCCAAGGCGCAATCGAGTTTGACCGGGTTACGTTCAAGTTCCATGGCAATACCGTGCTGGAAGATATCTCTTTCCGCGTCGAACCCGGGCAGACCGTCGCCATCGTGGGGCAGACCGGCTCCGGCAAATCGACGCTGACCCAGCTCGTCAGCCGCACCTACGATGTGGACGAGGGGCGCGTGCTCATTGATGGCGTGGACGTCCGCGATTGGAACCTCGACAGGCTGCGCTCACAGATGGGCAAGATCGAGCAGGACATCTTCCTTTTCTCGCGCTCCGTGGCTGAGAATATCGCTTTCGGCGTCCAGCAAGCATCGCAAGCCGAGATCGAAGCGGCCGCCAAAGAAGCTCAAGCGCATGACTTCATCCTCAGTTTCAACGATGGCTACGAAAGCGAAATCGGCGAACGCGGAGTGACGCTTTCCGGCGGGCAGCGCCAAAGGCTGGCATTAGCGCGGGCATTCCTGCGGCAGCCAAGCATCCTCATCCTCGATGACTCGACCAGCGCCATAGACAGCGCCACCGAAGACGAGATCCAAAAAGCCATGCGCCGCGCCCAGGAAGGCAGGACGACAATCCTCATAACGCACCGCCTCTCGCAGATACGCTGGGCGGACCGCATCATCGTCCTCGAGAATGGCCGTGTCATCGCCAATGGCTCGCATGAAGATCTGCTGCGCAGTTCCGATCATTATCGCCGCATCTTCGCGCGGTATGGCAGCGCGCCATCCCCAATTGGGCAGCTCAATGGGCAGGGAGGTGTCGAGTGGGTTTCATAATGGATGGGCTGGATGCCGAATCCTACGACCGCTCCTACAGCGATTGGGCGCTGGTCAAACGCATTCTGCTCTATTTCAAGCCGCATTTCTGGAAGATGCTGGTGGTGGCGGGCGTCGTCTTCCTCAGCTCGCTGATGGACATGCTGCTGCCGGTGGTTGTCTCGCAAGCGCTGGATGCCCTGCAATTCTCGCCCGAGACGTTCGATCCCATCGCCACCGCGCTCATCCTGGGCGCCGCGGCCAGCATGGGCTGGGTAGCCAACCTGGTCCGCCAGTGGCTCTCCGCCGAAGCCGTTGGCGATGTCACCCTGGATATGCGCGAAGATGCCTTCAACGCCGTCACCGAGCGCGATATGTCCTTCTATGATCAATACGCCACCGGCAAGATCGTCAGCCGCGTCCTTTCGGATACGCAAGCCTTCTCCGAGACCGTTCGCCTGACCATCAATCTGATGAGCCGCATGCTGCTGGTCATCCTGCTCATCATCTATCTCTTCACCGTCAACGTGAATATGACCTTTGTGCTCATCGCCATCATGCCCTTCATCCTCTACACGGCTTTGAAATTCCGCAATGTGGCTCGGCGGACGGTCACCAATTCCCGCCGCCAGCTGGCCACGGTCAACGCCCACATACAGGAATCCATCAGCGGCATAAGCGTCGCCAAAGCTTTCCGCCGCGAACAGATGATTTATGACGAGTTCCAGGACGTCAACGAGCAGTCTTACCAGGTGGAGAAGGTCAACGGCTTCGTCTTCGGCAGCATCTTCCCCATTCTGATCACCATAGCGGGCATTGGCGTGGCGGCGGTGGTCTATTTTGGCATTCAGCTGGCGCAAGTGGATGTGCTGACGGCCGGCGAATGGTATCTCTTCATCCAGGGCATGGGCATGATCTGGTTCCCGCTGACCAGCATCGCCTCATTCTGGAGCCAGTTTCAGCTGGGCTTGGCGGCCGGCGAGCGCGTCTTCGGCTTGCTGGATGCCGAGGCCTTGGTCAAGCAGAAAGCCGATGAGCCGGTCGCGCCCCTGCATGGCGAGATCGAATTCGTCGACATGGATTTTCATTACAAAGCCGGCGAGACCGTGCTGGACACTTTCAGCCTGCGCATCCAGCCGGGCGAGACTCTGGCGCTGGTCGGGCATACCGGCTCGGGCAAATCCAGCATTGCCAAGCTCATCAGCCGCTTCTATGAATATCAAGCCGGCGACCTGCTCATCGATGGCAAGGACATCCGCTATTTCAACCTGCCCAGTTATCGCTCGCAGCTTGGCGTGGTCACCCAGACGCCCTTCCTCTTTGATGGCACGGTCATGGACAATATCCGCTATGGCAGGCCCGAAGCCAGCGATGAAGAGGTCATCACTATCGCTAACCAAGTCGGCCAGGGCGATTGGCTGGTCAGCCTGCAGGAAGGCTTGGAAACGCAGGTCGGCGAGCGCGGCGGCAACCTGTCCATGGGGCAGCGCCAGCTGGTGGCCATCGCCCGCGTCCTGCTGCAAGACCCGGCGATCTTCATCCTCGATGAAGCCACAGCCAGCGTCGACCCGCTGACCGAGACCTTGATTCAAGAAGGGCTGGATACGCTGCTGGGGCGGCGCACCTCCATAGTGATTGCGCATCGTCTGTCGACCATCCAGCATGCCGACCGCATCATCGTGCTGGATCAGGGCGAGATCATCGAATCCGGCGCGCATGACCAGCTCATGGCTGGCGGCGGGCATTACGCCACGCTCTACGATTCTTACTTCCGCCACCAAAGCCTGGAATATATCGAGCGGCTGGCGGGATAGGCTGCCAAACGCGATTTGAAGCCGCAAGCCGAAAACGTTACACTTGTCGTATCCGTTTCAGGGAGGCGGAAATGAGCGATGTCAAGATACTGGCGCCAGGCATCACGAGTACACTAGGGGTGCGTGGTGGCAGGCCCTGCATAGAAGGCGCCGGAATCCGCGTGACGGACATTGAGACTGCGATGAAGTTTGGCGAATGCACTTCCGCCGAAGTTGCCGAAGAATTAGCGATTTCTGATCAACAGGTTGATGCCGCGTTGCGCTACTACGCGCGCAACAGGACCTACATTGATGCTGATATCCAACATCAATTCGATACGTTTGAAAAACTAGCGGAAGTTGGATATGGAAGACCTGCCGCTAAGGTTCTATCTCGATGAACAGATGCCCGTGGTTATCGCAAGCGAACTCAGGCGTCGAAGGATAGAGGCAATCACAGTACAGGACTTGAAGCTTCGTAGCAAATCGGACGAAACGCACCTTCAGCGCGCGACCGCCATGGGTTATGTTGTTTGTGCCATGGACGCTGACTTTGTTGAGCTCGCCAAGACCGGACTGACACATAAAGGCATAGCCGTCGGTGTGCGCAAAGATAGGCATTCCATAGACCTGGGGGTTCGTTTTCTCGTCTGAATGCACGATACCTATACAAGTGAAGACATGCGCAACCGCGTTGAGAATCTCCGAATTGTTTAGGCGACAGCCAGCGCCAGAACAGGCTCAAGGAAAACCATGCCACTCAAAACCCTAACAGACGCCAATTTTGACAGCCGGATTGATGGCGCCGCCGCCCTCGTCCTCATCTCCAATGGCAGCGACAAACTGCGGGGAGACTTCAAAACCGCCTTCGACAAAGCCGCCGAGGAAGAAGCCGGCATCGTATTCGCCCGGCTTGATCCGGATGCCTTCCCCGCCAGCGCCAGCCGCTTCAATTATCAGGGCAGATCGCTACTCATCGGCATCTATCGCGGCGAGAGCTTGTTCCGCCGGTCGCGCCCCTGGGCCACTGACCTGAAAGATTACATCAGCCAGCTCAACGAGGCTTTGGCCGCCGACGCGCCACCGGCTGAAACTGAATCCGCGGAAGAACCGAAAGCCGTAGCGCTGGCCAAGCCGCTTGACGTCACTGACGCCAACTTTGAGCAAGAAGCCATCGTCGCCTCGCATGAGATGCCCGTGCTGGTGGATTTCTGGGCGGAATGGTGCGGTCCCTGCAAGATGGTCGCGCCCATCCTGGAGAAACTGGCGGCCGAGTTCGCCGGGCAGATCCGCGTGGTCAAGGTCGATACGGATGCCAACCCCGGGCTCAGCCAGGCTTTTCAGATCCGCAGCATCCCCACCATCGCCATGTTCAAGGGGGGCCAGCTGATCTTCATGCAGCCCGGCGCCTTGCCGGAGCCATCCTTCCGCCAACTCATCCAGCAAGCCATCGACCTGGAGATCCCCGCGGAGCCAGCCAGCCCCTAGCCAATAATTTTGCCGGTCAAAAGCGCCAGGCTCTGCGGATCGTGGGGCGGCGAAAACATGGTTGGCGGCCGCCGCTCTTGGCCATCCAGCGCGCCGATATAGGTCTGCGTGGTGGCCAGGCTGTTATGCCCCAGATTCTGGCGAATACGCTCCAGATCCATGCCGAAGACATAGGCGTTTCGGGCGTAGGTGCGGCGCAGATCATGCGGTTTGACGACTCGCAGCGCGCCATCAATCGTCACCGGATAAGCGTTCAGGATGTCATTCACCGTCCAAACGCCTATGCCGCTTGAGCGCACTGTCTTGCCGCCCCGCCGTATCCCGCGGAAGACCGCGCCCGCCCTGATGCCCGCTTCGCCCAGCCAGCCCTCCGCGTAGAGCAAGCACCAATCCAGCGGACCATAAGGGATGAGACGTTGCTTGCCGCCCTTGCCTTCCCGCACGCGCAGGGACAGCTCGCCGCCGAGTTGCTGCCGCAGGTCCGCCACATGCAGCTCGGCCGCTTCCGCCGCGCGGATGCCCGTGCAGACCATCAGGCTGATCAGCGCCGTATCCCGCAGGCCGCGCAGGCTCGTGAGGCTCGGCGCCCGCAGAAAGGCGCTGACCTGCCAAGGCGACAGGCGCAGATGCTCGCTATCGGCGACGTCCTGTTTCTCGATCAGCTTGACCGGCGCGGCGCCCGGATGCACATCGTTGGCGATGCGGATGAAAAACTCGTTGACCATGGCCTGCTGGGCGAGTTCGCTGTCTGCGGGATTGGCCAAGTCATAGAGGCGGTCGCGAACTGCGTTGCTGCGCGTGAGCAATGCCTGGTAGCGGCTGCGTATGGTGGCCAGATGCGCCAGGACAGTCTTGGGCGAGAGCGTGGCTGGCTTGTGATTGCCCTGCTTGTCGACGCGCTCCCGTTCATGCAGCAGATAATCGCGGTAGGCGCGCAGGTCCGGCTGATACCAATGGAGTCGCCGCGCCGTCAGCCAATCTATGTAGAAGCTCAAGCGGGATTTGACATCTTTGCCCGGGCGCTCCGGCATGAGGACAGCGTGATTATCCCGCCAAAGCGGCGTCTCCCGCGTCGAGTCTGATTGCGCTTGCGGCGCATGCATGGCGATCATGCCGGTCATTATACTGCCTTGGCGCATATCGCGTGGGCGAGCGAGCGCCCCGCCAAGCCCACCCCTCACTTGCGGACGGATTGCGTTTATAATAGCCGCCACTCGCTGGCACAGACAAACAGAGGCGCCAAGACATGACCGATAGAGCCGCCGCGGAAATCAGCCTGGCGCAATTCGGCGAAATCGCCCGCAGCATCGAAGAGGAAGTTGGCAAGGTCATCGTCGGCCAGCGCGACGTCCTGCGCAGCGTGATGATCTGCGTGCTGGCGGGTGGTCATGCCCTGTTGGAAGGCGTGCCGGGCTTGGGCAAAACCATGCTCATCCGCACCTTGGGCGATGTGCTGGACCTGCAATTCTCGCGCATCCAATTCACGCCGGATTTGATGCCGGCTGACATCGTCGGCACGGACATCCTCGAAGAGACCGAAGAGGGCCGCCGCCAGTTCCGCTTCCAGGCAGGTCCTATCTTCGCCAATCTCATCCTGGCTGACGAGATCAACCGCGCCACGCCCAAGACGCAATCCGCCATGTTGGAAGCCATGCAGGAGAAAACCGTCACCGTGGCTGGCCGCGGCTACCCTCTGGAAGCGCCCTTCTTTGTGCTGGCCACCCAGAATCCGCTGGAGATGGAAGGCACCTACCCCCTGCCGGAAGCCCAGCTCGACCGCTTCCTCTTCAAGGTCAATGTCGCCTTCCCCGATGTCGATGATCTGGTGACCATCCTTGATCGCACGACGGGCAGTGAACAGCCGCGGGCGCAAAAGGTCGCTGATGGCAGGCAGGTCATCGAAATGGGAGCGCTGGCGCTGAGCACGCCGATACCCAGCCACGTCAGCCAATATGTGGCCCAGATCGTGGTGGCCACGCATCCCGATAACGCAGGCGCTTCAAGCATGCTGCGGCAGTATGCCCGCTATGGCGCCAGTCCGCGCGGCGCGCAAGCCTTGATCATCGGCGCCAAGATCAACGCCCTGCTGGATGGGCGCAGCAACGTCTCCTTTGAAGATGTGGCGACGGTCGCGCCGGCTGCCCTGCGCCACCGCATCCTGCTCAACTTCGAGGGCCAAGCGGAAGGGCTGAGCGCTGACGACCTGATCGCCGATGTGCTGAAATCCGTGCCCAAGCTGGCTGGCTAGAGCCTGCCGGGCGGGTATCGTCCGCCGACATTATGGCAATCGGCAAAAGAAAAAGCCTGCCGAATACACTTCAGCAGGCGGAATCTCATGCCGGAGCCAGGCGAATCCGCCCGGAACGGTCAGACGCGGCTCAATTGACCGAGTTGGCCAGGGTCGCGCCCACTTTGAACTTGACAACCTTTTTCGCAGCAATCGCGATCTCTTCGCCAGTGCGGGGATTGCGCCCCATGCGGGCGGCTCGCTCATCGACGGACCAGGTGCCAAAGCCTACCAGGGAAACGCGCTCGCCAGCCGCCAGCCCATCGGTAACTGTCGATACGAACGCTTCCAAGGCTTTGCCCGCATCGGCTTTGCTCAAGCCAGACCTGTCAGCGATTGAAGCAATCAATTCTGCTTTGTTCATGTCAATCTCTCCTTCAAGGTTATGCTCGGCAGGTAGTATAACACTTTTTCAAGCCAGGAAAGAGCGAATCTATCGTACAGCGCGGGCTGTCGCTGCCATAAACCTGTCTACCTCGCGCCGTTTCGGCAAGGCGCTGCGGCCGCCGATCGCCCGGCAATTCAGCGCGCCCACTGCCGAAGCGAACTGAGCCATGCGCTGCGCATCCCAATTTTGCAGCAGAGCAACCATGAAAGCGCCATGATAGGCATCGCCGGCGCCGGTGGTATCCACGACCTCGACCGCATAAGCCGGGATCCGCGCCAAGCCGCCCGCCCAGCAGACTGCCGAACCGCGCTCGCCCAAGGTGACAATGGCGATCTCCGCGCCTTCCGCCACCAATCTTTTCGCCACCGCTTCCGGCGGTTCCGCTGGCATAAGATTCCGCGCCCAGGCTTCCGGCACGATGGGCACGTCGACCAAGGCCAGCAGCGGTTTGATATCCGCGTAGGGCAAGCCCGGATCCAGGACGACGCGCAGGCCCGCCTCCCGCGCCCATTGCGCCGCCTGCAGTGTCAAGGCGTTGACGGTATCGACGAAGAGAACTTTGGCGGCGATGATGTCCTCGCGTTGAATTTCCGCAAGCGACACAGGTTTCCCCGTTGGCGGCCGCGTGATGATGCTGCGCTCGCCGCTGATTTCATCGACCAGGATGACCGATACATGCGATTCGCTGCCCGCTTCGGCGAGTAGCCGCGCCACGTCGACGCCTTCCTCACGCAGCGCGGCGCGGATGAATGCGCCATTTTCGTCATCGCCGACGCGCCCGATTATCTTGCAGCGAGCGCCCAGGCGGGCGGCCGCAATCAATGCGATGGCAGCCAAACCGCCCAGCTCGCGCGAATAGCGGATGGCGCGCATATTCTCGTTGCGCTTGGGCAGGCGCGGCACCGTCACAATATGGTCGACCGTGCAAACGCCTATGCCGACGATATCGGGCGGATGCCTCATCTTGCCGCTCAATCGGCTAAGCTCACGCGTCATTTGTAACGCGAATGCCCCCCGCTTGCAATAAATAATGCATATTTCACCTCTATGTTGACAAACACCCCTTGCCTGCGCGACACTATCATAAGTTCATGATCCGGCGCATTTTCCAGGAGGTTGGCAAATGTCCCTGCGCAGACAAAGGCGAATCATCTTGCTGCTGCTCGCGCTGCTGATATTCCTGCTGGTGGCGATCGCGGTAGTGACCCAAGGCCTTGATCCCAATGGCCTCTTGAATCTGTCCGCGACCTTTGATAGCGGCTTCGGCGGGACCCAGGCGCCAGCCGGCACGCCACTTGGCACGCCCATGGCGAATGTGACAGCTTTTCCCACAGTGACTCCCTAGGGCGCGGAAACCAGCCATCCGTTGGTGTAATCGAGACTATGTTCAAGCGATTACTCAAATAATCGCAGTTCTAAAGTGTCTGCTTATGGGCGGACACGAGGGGGCGAGCGATGAATTCTGCAGGAAGGCGGCGCATTTTGATACCCTTGCAGGCGCAGGCCGCGACGCCTTCAGCCTAGCGGAGCGCATTACATGACTCGACGGCTTTCGATTGCGGCGCTGACTTTGCTGCTGGCATGGCTCTGTCTGCCGGTGGCGCAGGCGGATGACAAGCCGGTCGTCGGCATCTTGCGCTTTGGCGATTTTCCCACCGCCTATTGGATGGAAGGCGCCATCCTGGATATGCTGCGGCTCTATGGCTGGATAAGCGCCGACGAGAGAGATATGCTGCGCGCCGGCGAAGACCTGGAAAATGCGCGCATCAGCCTGTTTTGGGGCGATGCGGGCCTCGATTTCAATCAAGCCGCCTTCCTTATCGACGAAGCGCTGGACCGAGAGCCGGACGCGCTGGTCACCCTGTCCACGCCGATGACCCAAGCCGCGCTCAACGCCACCCTGCCCATGCAAGATCCGCCCACGCTGATCTTCGCCGATGTCTACAACCCGGTCGAAGCCGGCATCCTGCAAGCCAGCTGCCTGAAGCCCGCGCATGTCACCGGCGTGGAAGCGGTCATCAATTACGAAGACATCCTGCCGCTGCTCCTGCTGCAGCACCCGGAACTCGAAACCCTTGGCAGCCTGTACAATCCCTCCGCAGCCACCGGCAGCCACGGCGCCCGGCGCATACGGGCAGTGGCCGAGAGCTTGGGCATGACTGTGAAAGCCGCGCCCGCGCTAAGCCTGGCTGATGCCAAGATCGCCGCCGAAAGCTTGCTCGGCAAAGGCGTGGATGCCATCCTCATCCCTTACGATCTGTCCATGAGCAGCGTCATCACCTTCATCGCCGAAATCGCCATGGAGTACGAGACGCCGGTCTATCAAGCCTCGCTGGTGTCGGTTTATGGCGGCGCGGCTATGAGCGCGGGCAACTTCGCTTATTACGAACAGGGCGCGCTGGCCGGCAGCATGCTGATCGCGCAGTTGAATGGCGAACTGGATATCGCCAGCGCGGGCGTTCACAGGCATGGGACCCTGGCCGTCGCCCTCAACTTTGATGTCGCGCAGCTGCTGGGCATGCAATTCACCGACGCCCTAATTGATGTCGCCGACGTGACCATAGAGAACAACATAACCGAGATGGACCCCGCCTGGGGCTTGATGACCCAGCAGCGCGCCCAACTCCTGCCATTGGAAGAACAGCGCGCCAAAGACCGGGCATTCCTCGATAGCCTGCATTGCAGCGCCGAGCGAATCGCCCAGCAGCGCGCCCGGCTGGCTGAGAAATAGCGCCAGAATCCGAAACCTCATAACCTCTGCCAATTTCAGCCGCCTTCGCCTACAATGCAGGCTCCGTATCCGCTTGCATATAGGAGAATTCCGCCATGCAATCCCGAGCCGAAGCCATCAGCGCCATCCGCAGCCTGCCCGCCCAGCTGCGCGAAATCGTCCAGGGGCTCTCGCCCGAAGAGTTGACCACCGCTTACAACGCGCCGGAATGGACGATCGCCCAGAATATCCATCACCTGGCGGATACGCACATGGTCTGCATCCGCCGCTTCAAACTGATCCTGACCAGCCCCAGCTTTCAATTCACCGCCTATGACGTCAACGCCATCGCTGAATATCCCGATGCCAAAGACGCCGATATCGAGCATTCGCTGAAGCTGCTCGAAGGCTTGCAGGCGCGCTGGGCCATCCTGCTGGAAAACCTCAGCGAAGAAGAATGGGGCAAGATGGGCCGCGCCTCCAGCCCTGACCGCCCCGATTACAGCCTGGAGCAACTGGCATTCGCTTATGCGCGGCACGGCAGCGATCATTTGCAACAGATCCAGGATGTGCTTGACAAGATGCCGGCATGACTCGCTTCGTCATCACTGTTCCGCCGCTCTTCGATTTCCTCGCCACCATCCGCAGCCACGGCTGGGCGCAGCTGCCGCCTTTCAGCTGGGATGCCGATGCGCAGCGCCTGCAATACATCATGCGCTCCGCGGCCGGCGATGCGCAGCGCCTGCAGATCCGCGAGGGCGAAGGGGTCCTGCAGGTTGATCTGCCCGATAGCCCAGAGCGCGATCCGCAGTTGGAAAGCGAAGCCAGGTCCGCCGTCGCGCGCATGTTCAACCTCGATTGGGATTTGAGCGCATTCTACGCCGCCATGCGCGCCTACCCGGGCTATAGCTGGCTGGAGGGCGAGCGCCGCGGTCGCATTCTGATCTCCCCAAGTTTGTGGGAAGATCTGGCGAAGGCGCTGTTGACCACCAATTGCAGCTGGTCGCAGACGATCAACATGACCAGACAGCTCTGCCAACTGGGGCTAGAGCATCCGACTCTCGCAGGCTGCCATGCCTTCCCTAGCCCGGGGCGCATCGCCAGCCTGAATGGCGGCGAATTGGCGCAAGCCGTCCGCGCTGGTTATCGCACCGCATGGCTGCATGAACTGGCGCGCAAGATCAGCAATGGCGCGATAGACCTTGAAGCTTGGCGCAAACTGGATAGCGAGAGCCTCTTCAATGCAGTGAAGTCGCTCAAGGGTTTTGGCGATTATGCCGCGGGCACTGTGGCGCGCATGCTGAGCCATTTTGACCGCATCGCCATCGACAGCGCCTGCCATGCCATGTACGCCGAGAGGCACAATGCCAACCAGAAAGCCAAAGCCAAAAGCATCGCCGCGTATTATGAGCGCTTTGGGAAATGGCGCGGACTTGTCATGTGGATGGAAATCATGCGTCATTACGCCGACAAAGAAGCGGCAAGCCGGGGGTGAATGCTGTCGACCTTGTTATTGACGCATTCCGCGCATTCGCCAGGCGTCGTCCGCTTCGCCTCCAGCGCGCTCAAGCGATTCTGATTTTCTTTGCGCGGTTTCAGAAGCCTTGTGGACGGCGGCTGTCTCGCTGCGCATTGCCTGAATCGGGCTTCGCGTCAGATCTCTTTCTGGCGAATTCGATGCGCCGCCCTTTGAGAATGCGTTACCATACTGGAACGACAGCATAGGAGAGCGCGATATTATGAAAGCCATCACTGTCATGTTTGATTCCTTGAATCGGCGGCTGATGCAGCCCTATGGCGGCGACTGGGTAAATACGCCGAATTTCACCCGGCTGGCGCAGCGCACGGCAACTTTCGACAATGCCTTCATCGGCAGCATGCCTTGTATGCCGGCGCGGCGGGAAATGCACACCGGGCGTTACAACTTCTTGCATCGCAGCTGGGGCCCGCTGGAACCCTTCGACGATTCCATGCCGCAGATCCTCGATGAGAATGGCGTACACTCGCATATCGTCACCGATCATCAGCACTATTGGGAAGATGGCGGGGCGAGCTATTGCCAGCGCTTCACCACGCATGAATTTGTGCGCGGGCAAGAGGGCGACCCCTGGATGGGCATGGTCGCGGCGGGCGTCGCCAAAGACGAGCAGCGCCACCTGCGCACGCGGGTACAAGACCAGGTCAACCGGCGCTTCATCACGGAGGAATCGCTGATGCCACAAGCGCAGACCTTCGCCAAAGGCATCGACTTCATGCGCAGGAACGCCGGCGAAGAAAACTGGTACTTGCAGATCGAAACCTTTGACCCGCACGAGCCTTTTTTCACGCAGCCCGGCTGGAAGGAGCGCTATCCGCACGAGTATGACGGCGATTTCGGCGATTGGCCCCCCTATGCCCGCGTTACCCAGCCCGAAGCGGACGTCCAGCACATGCGTTATGAATACGCCGCGCTGATGAGCATGTGCGATCATTATCTGGGCAAAGTGCTGGATGTCATGGACGAACTGAATCTCTGGGACGATACTTTGCTGATCGTGACCACCGATCATGGCTTCCTGCTGGGCGAGCATGACTGGTGGGCGAAGGGGCGCATGCCCTGGTACAACGAGCTGGCCAATATCCCCTTCTTTGTTTGGGATCCGCGTTCGCGCATAGCCGGCGAACGGCGTTCCAGCCTGGTGCAGAATATCGACCTGCCAGCGACCTTGCTGGAATTTTATGATATTGAACGCCCCGCGGATATGCAGGGCCAGCCTCTGCGCGAGGCGGTGGAAAACGATGCCCCGGTCCGCGAAGCCGCGCTTTATGGCGTGCATGGCGGGCATGTCAACGTAACCGACGGGCGCTATGTCTATATGCGCGCCTCTGAAGAACTGGCCAGCCAGCCGCTCTACAATTACACGCTGATGCCAAACCACATGCGCTGGCGCTTTTCGGCGGATGAGCTAAATGACCTGGCTTTGCAAGCGCCTTTCGCTTTCACCAAGGGTTGCCAGACGCTGAAGATCGCCGCGCCGGTCAATATGTGGCAATTCCAGGATTATGAGACGCTGCTCTTTGACCTGGACGCCGATCCCGGACAGCTGAACCCTATCGAAGACAGCGCCATTACAGCCGACATGACCGAGAAGCTGGTGGCTTTGATGCGCGCCAACGATGCGCCAGAGGAGCAGTATGAGCGCTTGGGCTTGGCTTGAGGCTCAAGCGGACCAGGGCTCTATCCAATCTTCCGGGATGCCCAGGCCGAAGCCCGGTTCATCCGAGATTTCCAGCCAGCCATCGACGGCGGCAGTCATGCCGGGCAGCCATGTGCCTTCGCTCAGCGGGATGCCGGGATCTTCGCCGATGAAGTATTCGATCCAGGGCGTGGCGGGCATGGCGAAGGAGAAATGCCGGCCATAAGGCGTGCGGGCGCCGGCATGCAAGATGACCTGCTTGCCAGCGGCTTCGGCGGCATGGGCGATCTTCAGGCAAGTTGTCAAACCGCCAACCCATTCGATATCCGGCTGCAAAATATCCACAAGATCGCGCTGGATGGCGTACTGGAAGGGCAGAGCCGTGTACCAGTGTTCGCCGGTCGTCAGAGTCTGCCAGGGCAGGCGGGCGCGCACTTCGGCATGGGCGTCAAAATCTTCGGGGATCAGGCATTCTTCGATCCACTTGAGCTTGTAGGGGCGCAAAGCCTCCGCCAGGCGGACGGTGTAATCGACATCAAACGCCATCCAGCAATCCAGCATGAGCTCGCAGCTGTCGCCGACCAGTTCGCGGGCGCCGGCGATGAGTTCGACATTCTTCCGCAAGCCCGCCAAGCCATCAGCCGGACCATAGGGGCAAGCCAGCTTGTGCGCGCTGAAGCCGACTTCTTGATACCAATCCAGATCGTTGCCGGTGGAATAGCAGAAGACGCGCTCTTTCCGCAACCCGCCGATGAGGCTGTAGACGGGCTGCCCCAGCGCCTTGCCCTTGGCATCCCATAGCGCCAGGTCGATAGCGCTGATGGCGTAGGAAGCCAAACCGGTCGTGCCATAGAACTTGGTCAGCCGGAACATCATATCCGCCAGGCGCTCGATAGCGAAACCATCCTGGCTTTCGAGTTGCGGACCAAGATGATCATTGATGATGGCGGCGACGGGTGTCCCGTGCATCGTGGAACCCAAGCCCCACGTGCCATCTTCCAGCGTGACCTTGGCGAAGACCTTGCCCCAGCCCGTATTCGTCCACAGGCTGCGATGCCTCTTCACATGGCTGTAGCGGGACATGGGATTAGCCACTTCGGCGCTTTTCTGCCAGCTTGGGCGGCGCGGCTCCACGCTTAGCCGGCGCTCGGGCAGCTTGACCTTCACGGCTTCGATGCGCTTGATTTTCATTGGCTTCTCCTCGAAAGGGCGGGGGAAACGTCAGCCGAGTATAATTCAGGCGCTGAACCGAGGGCAAATCCTGCTAGACTTGTCGTGGCATGAAAGGGTGAAACGATGAAAGCGCTAGTCTGGGAAGCGGCGCGCTCGATGAGTTTGCGCGAGCTTGAAGAACCGCGAGCGACAGCCGATGAGATCCTGATCCGAGTCGGGCATGCCGGCATCTGCGGCTCAGAACTCAGCGGCTACCTCGGGCATAATGCCTTGCGCGTCCCGCCGCTGATCATGGGGCATGAATTCGCTGGCGAGATCCTGGAAATGGGACCGCTGGCGGCGAGCATCCGCCCCGACTTGCAAGTTGGCATGCTGGCGACGGTGAATCCGCTCTGGTATTGCGGGGAGTGCCGCGCATGTTCCGCGGGTGTGAACCAGCTCTGCCGCGATCGCCGTCTTCTGGGCGCGCACATGCCCGGGGCTTTTGCCGAGCTTGTCAGCGTGCCAGCCAAGCTGGCTTCTGCGCTGCCCGCGGGCATGGATACGCGAATTGGGGCATTGACGGAGCCGGTGGGCTGCGCGGCGCGCATCGCTGAGCTGGCGGGCGATGTGGCTGGCGCGGATTGCCTGATCATCGGCGCGGGACCCATCGGCTTGCTCTCGCTGCAGATGCTGCTGCTTGAGGGCGCGGAGCGGGTCTTCATCGCGGAGATTGACTCGGCTCGCCTGGAAATGGCTGCCCAACTGGGCGGCATTGCCATCCAGCCTGGGGAGACCGACGCGGTGGCTGCCGTGCAAGAGGCCACTGATGGCGAGGGCGTCTCGGTTTCGGTGGATGCCGTGGGCAGCGCCTTGACTCGCGCGCAATGCGTCGACGCCACGCGGTCCAGCGGCTGTCTTATCCTCAGCGGCTTGCATGAAGAGACCAGCGCCATGCCGGCCGCCAATATGATACGCGGCGAGATTGTCGCCAAAGGCTCCTTCGCCTATTCGGCAGCCAATTTCGCGCGGGCTTTGGAATTGCTGGGGCAGGGCAAGATCAGGCTGGACCCGTGGATTCATGAAGCGCCCCTGGCGGAAGGCGGCTTGTGGTTTGAGCGCCTCTTGGATTCGCCGGGCGCCGTGTCCAAGGTCTTGCTCCGTCCGAGCCTCTAGGCGCTCAATCCTGGCTGGATAATTGGCGACTTTCATGTATGCTTATGCCGCTTGCAACCGCGAACCGCAGCCTGGCAGGCTGACTCGGCGGCGAGAGCTTTGATTGCCAAGGAAAAGCCTGATTCGGAAAGGTGTATCGTGCGTCCAATTCTCATTACGCTGCTGGCGCTGGCATTATTGAGCGGCTGCGCCTCGCAGGCTACATTTGGCGATGCCATCACCCAAGGCGAGCCCACCCCCATCCCCACGCCTATCGTGCCCAGCAAGCCGGTCTACCAGGTCGAGCGCGGCACGGTCACCTACGAACGGCGCTTCTTCGGGCGGATTGCCCCCGTCCTGCAGGAAGAATTCGGCTTTCTCATAGACGGGCGCGTGCTGGAGACATACGTGGAAGCCGGCGCGGAGCTAGAAGATGGCGATGTGCTCGCGCGGCTGGACACCCGTGTATTGGAAAACCAGTTGCTTGCGGCGGAAGAGGAATTGGCCATCGCCGCGTCCATATTCGAAAGCGCCGACAGCCAAGCGCGTTTTGATAGCCGGCGCGCCCGGCTGAACCTGCAAATGGCGCAGATCCAACTGGATTATGCCAGCGATAACGCTTCCGAACCGCCAACCGGCGATGAAGCGCTGAACATCAGCCTGCTGGAGATTCAGCGAGACCTGGCGCAGGTGGCCATTGATGAATTGACCGCCGGCGTAGACCCGCAGCTGCGCTTTGACGTGACCCGGGCGCAGAAGCGCGTCGACGAGATCAATGACACGATAGCCAAAGCCGAGCTTGTCGCGCCCCGCAGCGGCCGCCTGGTCAGCTTCTCGCCTGATCCCGGCGAGCCTATGCTGGCTTTCGAGCCGATTGCGGTGGTGGCCGACCTCAGCGTCCTGGAAGTGACGGACGAGATGGATCCCGATGATCTCAGCGAGCTGTCCGAGGGCATGCCGCTGCTCATCCAGCGCGCCGTTGTGCCGGGCAATGTCTATAGCGGCACGATCGGCAGTTTGCCTTCGCCCTATGGCTTGGCGACTGACGGTCTGGTGCATGTCAGCTTTGCCGAGCAGCCGCCGCCGGATGAATTCAAGGTTGGCGACCGCATGAATTTCACAGTGCTTATTGAAGAGCGCCATGATGTGCTTTGGCTGCCCAGTTCGGCGATTCGTCAATTCAGCGGACGCAACTTCATCGTCGTGCAGAACGAAGGCCTACAGCAGCGGGTGGACGTCCGCCTGGGCTTGGAAGGCGGCGGACGCGTGGAAATCCTTGAGGGCGCGGAAGAGAACCAGACGGTCATCGGTCCATGATCCTTAGAACCCGCGCTATTTTCTCGGTCGCCATCAAACGTTTGCTGGCCCAGCCCCTGCTCTCCCTGGCCACCATCATCGGTTTGACGGTCGCCGTCGCCCTGGTGCTGACCATTCCCGTCTACTCCGAATCGGTGGCTTTCCGCGTGCTCACCGAGCGCCTGACCGAAGGACCGGACCGCGTCAACCGCCCGCCCTTTTCTTTCCTCTTCAGTTATATCGGCTCCTGGAATTCGCCGGTCAACTGGGAAGCCACGCTGGAGCTTGATCGCTACTTGCGCGAGAAAGGCGGCGCTGAGCTCGGCTTGGAATCCACGCGGATCGTCCGCCACCTGGAGACGCGGAACTTCCGCCTCTATCCAGCTGGCGAGACGAATTATCGCGATGAAAACCGCTCCCTGGATTATGTCAGCTTCGGCTTGACAGAAGATATTGAAGCGCAGATCGAAATCGTCGACGGCGGTTACGCGCAGCCGGCCGATCCCGCGCCGGACAGCATCATCGATGTCATGATTCATCAAGACTTCGCATCGAAATATGGCATCCAGGCGGGCGAGATGTTTCAGGGTTACAACTGGCGGCTCGAGCCGGACGATCCCATGCAGATCACCGCGATTCGCGTGGCGGGCATCTGGCGACCCCGCGATGACACATCGGAATTCTGGTTCTACCGCCCTAATGTCTTCAAGGATATTCTGCTCATCAACGCAGAGACCTATCGGCATCGCCTGGCGCCTTATTCAGAGTCGGAGATCAACCTGGCGGTTTGGTATCTGGTCACCGATGGCAGCCGCGTCAACACCAGCCGGGTCGATGAGTTGATCCAGCGTCACAACGATACGGAAAAGACCGCCGACCAATATCTGCCAGGGACCTATATTCAGGCGTCGCCGGTGGATGAGCTGCGTCCCTATCGCAATGTGGTCATCGTGATGACGCTGACGCTGACTGTCTTCAGCATCCCGATTGTGGTCTTGCTGATCATCTTCCTTATCATGCTGGTGGGCTTGGTGGTGGATGGCCAGCGCAACGAGACAGCCGTTTTGCGCAGCCGCGGCACATCGCCATTCCAGGTTGTCGGCTTGACGACCGTCGAGGGTTTGATCATGGGGGTCATCGCTCTTGTCCTTGGCGGGGCGCTGGCGCTCTGGTTCACGCAGTTGATCGGCACGACGCGCAGTTTTATGGATTTCCGCTGGGGGCAGCATTTTATTGTGTCCGTGCCGCCGACCATCGGCTCGACGATCATTCTGGCGCTGGCTTTCACAGTTTTCATCCGCGTCCTGCCCACGATAGGCGCGGCTCGCCATACCATCATCAGCTACAAGATGGATCAGTCGCGTTTGCTGCGGCGGCCCTGGTGGCAGCGGCTGGGCGTGGATATCTTGCTGCTGGCGCTTATCGGCTATTTTTATTACCAGGTCGTCCAGCAGGGCTCGCTTATTGATGTGGAAGGCGGCGCGCGCAATATCGCCGATGCCTATGACCAGCCCTTTGTCTTCCTGCTGCCATCGCTGACGATCTTCGCTTTGACGCTTTTTATGCTGCGCTTCCTGGCGCCGATGCTGCGGGCGCTGGCTTGGCTGATCCAATGGACGAAGAGCGTCGGCTTGCTGATTGTGACGCGGCAGCTGGAACGCTCGCCTGGCGCCTATTATCTGCCATTGATTCTGCTGGTCTGCACGATCAGCCTAGGCATCTACACCGCCTCGTTTGCGCGGACTATCGACCGCTATCTGTATGAGCAGTATTTTTACCGGGTCTCAGCCGATTTGTCGGTGCGGGTCTATAGCCAGAGCCCAAGCGCCGGCATCCCTGGCGCCACCGATGACGCGCCGCCCGCTTATATGCACATTTCGGAATTCACGTCCATGCCGCATGTCAGATATGCGACGCGCATCGGCGAATATACGGCGAAAGCCCGCTTGACTTCCGCCAGCGTCGAGGGACGCTTCGTGGGCATTGACCGCGCGGATCTGGGACCAGTGATCTTCTGGCGGCCCGATTTCGCGCCCATCCGCCTGGGTTACCTGACCAACGCCCTGGCGCAGCAGCCGGATTCGGTGGTGGTCTCGCGCGAATTCCTGGAAGAACGCGGGCTGGAGATCGGCGACCTGCTGGAACTGGACGTGCGCAGCGGCGGCGATGTCTTCACGATCAACCTGCAAATCGTTGGCGCGCTGGAATACTTCCCCCGTTGGTATCCGGAAGATGATGGCGCGTTTTTCCTGGGCAATCTGGATTATCTTTTTGAGCAGGCGCAGCTGGAACTGGCGCACCGCGTGATCGCCCGCGTTGACGACGGCTTTGATGACCGCGTCTTCGTCCGCGCGCTGATGGAACGTGGCGCGGCCGGCGTCCTGCTGGAGGAGCCCGGTACAAAGATCGACCGTGAGCAAGCCAGGCCCGAGCGGCAAGGTCTATTCGGTTTGCTGTCCATCGGCTTTATCGCCTCATCGCTGGCGACGATGGTGGGCTTCCTGCTCTACACGATATTCTCCTATCGCCGGCGCTATGTTGAACTGGGCATCCTGCGGGCGATTGGCTTGTCCCAGTCGTCGATGATCCTGTCCGTGGCATGGGAGCTGGGCTTGCTGATTGTCATCGGTTTGGCTCTGGGCTTGGGCATCGGCTTGGCGGTCAGCTTTATGTATATCCCCTATATGCAATTCGTCAGCAGCCTGGAAGCGACGGCGCCGCCTTATGTGGTCAGCCTGGCATGGACGGAGATCGCGCAGATAGTCGGCCTCTTCCTGGGCACATTCGCGCTGATTATGCTGATCCTGCTGGTCATCCTGCGGCGGATGCGCATCTTCCAAGCGGTGAAGCTGGGCGAGACGATCTAGCGCCGTTGACCCAAGCCTGTCATCCGCAGAGTATGACTGTAAGGCCTGTCCGATACCGGCAGTGCTACGTCTGATTCGTCCTTAGCGTGAGCCGTCGCAGGCTGGCGCGGGCATCTACAGACGTCGAATTCTGCGGAAAATCTTTCCCATATCGGCGGCTATCCAATTTGCCGCGATTGCTTTGCTTGCGAATTGCCCCTGAATCTTGGGGCGGGTCGGGCGTATAATGCTGGCCTTCAGGCTAGCGCAGCGGGAGGCGAGCCAGATGCAGAACAAGCAGGATCTCAGCGCCTTTGTCATCTGCGATGATCTGTATAAGATTTTCAAGGTCGCGGATATTGAAGTGATGGCGCTGCAAGGGCTGGACCTGACGGTGGGGCGCGGCGAACTGGTGGGCATCGTTGGCGCCAGCGGCAGCGGCAAAACCACGCTCATGAACGTCCTGGGCGGCTTGGCTTTGCCCTCGGCGGGCCAGGTTATCGTCGATGGCGCCAACCTGCTCAAGCTCAGCGCGCGCGAGCTGACCAGTTATCGTCAGGTGGATGTCGGCTTTGTCTGGCAGCAGGGCAGCCGCAATCTGATCCCATATCTGTCGGCGCTGGACAACGTGAAGCTGCCGATGACGCTGGCGGGCCGTACCGGGCGCGAGGCGGATGAGCGGGCGCGGGAACTGCTGGCTAAAGTTGACCTGCCCGACCGCGCCGATCACAAGCCCATGCAGCTATCCGGCGGCGAACAGCAGAGGACAGCCATCGCGGTGGCTTTGGCGAACGCGCCCAAGCTGCTGCTGGCTGACGAGCCGACCGGCGAGCTGGATTCGACCACATCCGACCAGGTCTATGACCTGCTGGGACGTTTGAACAGCGAAGACGGCTTGACCATCTGCATAGTCAGCCATGACCCGACCATCGCCCAGCATGTGCAGCGGGTGGTGCAGATCCGCGATGGCAAGCTGGCCAGCGAGACCGTGCGGCGGCAAGCCAAGCGAGCCTCCCATACCCGGCATGAGAGCGAAGCCGACAACTGGGAAGATCATTTTGAAGAGCTTATCGTTCTGGATTCAGCCGGACGCTTGCAGATACCCAAGCAATATCGCGAGGAGCTGGGTTTTGAGAATCGCGTCGAGATGGAGCTGAATGACGGCGGCATCTTGATCCGCCCAGCCCGCAACCTGGAGCTGACCTCGTCGCAAGCCGAGATTCAGATAGAGCGGGAGATCCGCGCGGATGAGAGCGTAGCGCCTGATGGCTTGCTGGCGCGGTTGATGAGGCGGAAATGATGCAGGATATGGCGATTGCGGCTCAGGATGTCGGGCGGGTCTACACTTCGGATTCGGGCGATGTTCATGCCCTGCGGCGGATCACTATGGATGTCGGGCGCGGGCAGTTTGTGGCTCTGCGCGGGCGCTCGGGCAGCGGCAAAACCACCCTGCTGAATTGCCTGGGCGGCTTGGATAATCCCACGACCGGCAGAATATGGATTCAGGGCGTCGACATCGGCGGTATGGATGAGATGAAGCGCACAGCCTGGCGGCGGGAGCGCATCGGCTTTGTCTTCCAGCAGATGGGCTTGCTGTCCAGCTTCTCGGCGTATGAGAATCTTGATGTGATGGCGCGGTTGGGCGCTGTGCCACGCGGGGAACGGCGGCAGCGCATCCTCGAAAGCCTGGAGCGCGTCGACCTGCTGGATTACTACGATCACCGGCCTTATGAGATGTCGGGCGGGCAGCAGCAGCGCATCGCCATCGCCCGGGCGCTCGTGACCAAGCCGGATCTGATTCTGGCGGATGAGCCGACCAGCGAATTGGACAGCGAGACGACGCACCAGGTCTTGATGGTGCTGCAGGATTTTGTGCGCAAGCAAGGCGCCTCGATCTTGCTTTCCAGCCATGATCCCATCGTCGATGAATATGCGGACCGCATCATCACTTTGCGCGACGGGCAAATCAGCGATTGAGCGCTGGTCGAACAAAGGGAGAGGCTGGACAGTGCCATCACGGACCGCGAGAGTTGCCGCTCTGCTATGCTCGCTCTTGCTAGGCAATGCGCTGCCGGTTCGCGGGCATCAGCCCTATTGCGAATTTGCCGATTTGACCGCCGACGCGCCTTGGAACGCGCCAGATCCACGCATCTCCTACGCCTATTTTGGCAATGTCTATCCGGCTGGCGACATCGACTACTTCCGCTTTGAGGCGGCGGCTGGCCAGTCGATACTGATCAGCTTGAGCATCCCCGCCATCCCCGATATTGAGATTTACGCGCCCAGGCTGCTGCTCATGGGACCGGGCATCCCCGAAGCGCCGGATTTGGACTTGCCCGCGGATTTGGAAATACCGGCCGGGCATGGCGCGGAGCTGGTCCCGCTGGGTGATGAGCCAAGATACTTCTATGAACCTTTTGGCGGTCGCTATTACTGGAATTATGCTGACACGCGTTTCGGCGCGCCAGAGACGGCTGCGTATACCGTTGCGCTCTGGCATCCCCGCGATGAGATCGGCCGCTATTCCTTTGTGATTGGTTCGCGGGAGGTCTTCGGGGGGCAGCCGGAGTGCTTCGCGGCTTACGCTGAATACTGGAATCCGCTGGTCGCTGGCCAGAATCCCTATCGCGATACGCAGATGACGGATCATGGCGGCAGCCTGAATGTCCCCGCGGAGGGCGCGCCGGAGCTCTCCATTGCGCTTTTCTCATTGGCGCGCGGCGGGTATATCTTGCGATTGCGCGTTGCCAACTTCACCTTCGCCCCGGACAGCGTTGACCAGCCAGCCATGCCAAACGAAGGCCATGCGCATCTGTATATTGATGGCGAGAAGATCGGCCGCGTGCTGGGAGAATGGCATCGTTTGGAAAACCTCCCCAAGGGGGCGGAAACGCTAACGGTGAAATTGACTGCCAATGACCACCGCGTCTTCACAGTGGACAGCCTGGAGATAGCGGATACGCTTTCGCTGGCGGCGCTGTTCGGGGGCGATGCTTAGCCATGGGCATGGCGGATCTTCACCAGGCGGCCAGCCAGATTGTCGACTTGCTTGAGGCGAACGACTGCTGGTATGAGCGCTTCCGCCATCATGCCGCGCGCACCAGCGAGGAAGCGGCCGCCACGCGCCCCGGTTATACTTTGCGGCAGGGTGCGAAAGCCATCATCCTGCGCGTGAAGCGGAATAAACGGGACAAATTCTTTGTGATGCTGGTCTACCCGGCTGACCGCCGATTTGATGCCAAGCGGGTCAAGGCGCGGTTTGGCGCGCGCGATATCCGTTTTGCGACTGAAGCGGAGGTCAACGCTATGACCGCTGGCGTGGAGCCGGGTGGCTTGCCGCCCTTTGGCCATCTCTTTGGCTTGCCGGTTTATGCGGCGCCGGAGCTCTTTGAATTGGAACGCATCGTCTTCAACGCTGGCGATCGCCGCTTTTCGCTTGCCATGCGCGCGGCTGATTACCGCCGGCTGGCGCAACCCATTGAGTTTGCCTTCCTCTAGCAAAGCTGCTATACAGATAACGCTTTGCGCGGAGAAGCTGCGTCGAACGACCACTGAGGAGCGCGTTTTCCATGTCGGCGGATGTGGTTGTGGCTGGGCATATCGCTTTGGATATCCTGCCGGATATGTCCATGCTGTCGCCGGCCCAGGTGATTGACGCCGGCAAGGTCTATGAGATCGGCAGGATTAGTTATTCGACGGGCGGGGCGGTTTCCAATACCGGCTTGGCTTTGCATCGGCTGGGCATCGCCGTTGACTTGCTGGCGGCGGTTGGCGATGACTGGGTCGGGCGAGCCATCATCGAATACACCCGCGGCTTCGGGGCGCGCCTGGGCGAGCATATTCAGGTTCTGCCCGGCGCATCCAGCCCATATACGGTGGTCATCGAACCACGCAATCATGACCGCACCCTGTTGACCAATACCGGCGTTTATGCCGATTATGGTCTGGCGAACATCGATATGGAGCGCGTCGCGGCCGCGAAGATATTTCACCTGGGCTACCCGACCCTGCTGCCGCGGCTCTATAAGAATGATGGCGCGGAATTCCTGGCGCTGCTGCGGGCGGTCAAGGAGCGGAACGTCATCACCTCAATTGACATGTCGCTGCCCCCGCCAGATTCAGGCGCCGGGCGCGCGGACTGGCGCAAAATCCTGAGCCGCTGCCTGCCCTGCGTCGACATCTTCGCGCCCAGCATTGAAGAGATCATGTTCATGCTGCGCCGGCGAGACCTGGAACGTTGGGGTGGCGATCTCTTCGCCAAGCTGAGCGCCGAATACCTGGCTGAACTGGCGGAAGAGCTGATAGGGCTGGGCGTCGGCATCGCCGGCTTGAAGCTGGGCGAGCGCGGCTTGACCCTGCGGGCGGCGTCTGACACAGGCCGTTTGGCTTTCCTGCGCAATATAGAGCAATCGCCGGAAGCGTGGGCGGGTGGCAGCGCATGGCAGCCGGCGTTTGACGCGCGGGTGGCGGGCACGACAGGCGCGGGGGACGCGGCTTATGCGGGTCTGCTGGCGGCGCTGATCCGCGGATACGAACTGGCGGAATGCTCGCGGCGGGCTTGCGCGGTGGCGGGGTTCAATATCGAAGCGGCTGACGCCACCTCAGGCCTGCGCGGCTGGGATGAGGTGGAGGCGCGGCTGGCGGCTGGCTGGGCGACGCTGTGATTCGGCAGGGGCGTCTGTGGCAGACTATGGAACGAAAGGCGATCGGAGGGGAGAACATGACATTGCGAGCATCGCTGAAAGCGGACAAGTCGCCCGAGGCGGCGCTGCTTCTTGATGAAGAAATCTCCGACGATGAGCCGTCGAAGGAAGAGATTCTTGCAAGCATTCGCCGGGGCATGGAAGATGTGAAGGCGGGGCGGACGCGTCCGGCTCGTCAAGCCCTTGAGGAAATCCGCCGCAAGCTAGAGGACGATGCCGACTCATGTTGAGACGACGCGCGAATTCGACAGGGAGATTGAGCGGCTCGGACGGAAATACTCCACTGTATTAATTGTAGCTGAATTTCTAATCGCGCAGATTGAGACTGACGCGCGTCCTGGCGAACGTGTGCCTGGGGTTGGCGCTGTCGTCTATAAGGCGCGGCTTCCAAATCCCTCGGCGCGCCGGGGCAAGCGAGGGGGTTTTCGCATTGTTTACTATTTTCACTTGCCCGTGACGGTCTATCTTCTCACGATATATTCACAGACTGAGAAAGACAATCTCAGCAATGCCGAAATAAGACGGATGGTCAACAGCGTTCTTTGAGTTGAAGCAGGGCTGGCTGGGAGACGCTGTGATTCGGCAGGGCGCGTAAATCGCGTAGATACTGACCGGCGCCACTGACCGTCTATCGCGCCTGCAAATCACGAAATCTGAGAGCAAGTTTTGGACTCGAATCCATCTATACTTTGCAGCGATTGCCCCGGCGGGCAACCGTTACTCAACCTGAGCGGGCCGCATTGCAATCGGGCTGTCCTCGTCTCTCTGCGGCAGAAGCCGTATCAAAACCACGGCGACAATGCAGAAGCAAGTTACCATCATCAGCACCGGCTGGTATGAGCCTGACAGATCATAAACGACGCCGGCGGCGAATGGCGCTATGGTGATTGCGATCGTCACGAAGATGACCATGGCGCTGTTGATACGCCCAAAGAAAGCCGTATCGTATGAATCCGCGACCATTAGCGGGCGTGTCAGCGTATGCGTGCCGATGGCCATCCCAAACAAAGCGACGAACAGAATCATGATAAACATAGTGTTGCCCAGCATCAGTAGTGCGAGAGAAACCGCCGCGAGGGCAAAGACGCCTATCGCCATGGTCTTGCTGCTAAAGCGCCGTTCCAGGGGCGCGAAAAACAGCCGCCCCAGCACTTGCGTCACGCCGATTGCGCCACTGGCTATCGCGGCGCTGCTTGGGTGAATGCCTATGCTGATCATCAATGGGATGATGTGGAAGCGGATGGCGTACAGACTAAAGGTCGAAAACGCGAATCCCAAAGTCAATATCCAGAAGTAACGCGAACGCAGCACGCGGCCAAGCTCGAGCGACTTCTCTCTGGCTGGTTCCGCCAATTCCGGTTTGCCATCTGGCGCCAGTCCCAAATCTGATGGGCGTCGCCGCAAGACCAGGCAATGCAGGGGGATGGTGATCGCGCCCAGGATGAGTCCGAGCGTGAGGACCGCCTGCCGCCAGCCGAATGCCACCAGCAGCGCGTCGGTGAGCGGCACGAAGATGGTGCTGGCGAAGCCGGCCACGAATGTGACGATGGCCATGGCCGTTCCGCGATTGTGCCGGAACCAGGCGGCTATCACCGCAAAAGCCGGTTCATACAGGACGCCCGAGGCGCAAACCCCCAAAAGCGCCATGATCGCCAGGAATTCCGGCAGCGTTGACACTTGCGACCAGAGCAGCACAATGACCGTCGCCGCCGACGAGCACAGGGTCATGAGCAGGCGCGATCCATGTTTATCCAGCCAATAGCCGACCGGAAACGCGAAGACGCCAGACACCAGGAAGAAGAGCGAAAAGGCGCCGGATATCTCGGAGCGCGACCAGCCCAATTCCGCTTCCATCGGACTGATGAAAACCGTGAAGGCATAAACCATCACGCCATAGGAGACAGTCTCGCTGATGGCCAGAGCCAGGGCGATGTACCAGCCGTAGTAGATGCGCTTGCGTCTCTGCATAACAGCAGTGTAGTCCCCGCCCCGCCAACAGGAAAGGCGCAGAATGCAGGCCAATGGCAACGAGCGCTGTCTGCTATACTTGCGCTTGGCAATCCCAATATTGCAGGCGCGCGCGCCGTTGCAGGGGCTAGGTGGCGCAGGTGGCGCAGGTGGCGCAGGTCGCGCAGGTCGCGCAGGTCGCGTAGACACAGACCTTCGACACAGACCTTCGACACAGACCTTCGACACTAACCGGCGGCGGCGACTCTCCCGCATAACAGCGGCCAACCGTAGCATCCGCGCCTCAACGCGACGGCTCACGCAAAAGACCTTGCTTCCCGGCGGTTGAACTCCCCCTCTCTGACTCGTCGGGGAGGGGGCCGGGGGGTGGGGTCTGTATCTCGCAATGTAAACAGGGGCGAGGCGGCGACTCGCCCGCATGGTCACAGCGAACCGCAGGGGCTAGCCACTGGCTCGCCCACATAGAATCAAGGAAAGGAATATCATGCCACTACGCAGTCAGGACTGGTTCTTGAGGAGCGGGCAGGCCGGCTTCAAAGCGCGCAGCCGCATGAAGAACCAGGGTACGCCCCAGCAGATGTTTGATGGCCGCCCGGTCATTGGCATCTGCAACACCTGGTCGGAGCTGACGCCCTGCAATGCCCATCTGCGCATCCTGGCGGAGCATGTCAAGCGCGGCGTGCTGGAGGCGGGCGGCTTCCCGCTGGAGTTCCCGGTCATGTCCCTGGGCGAGACTTTGATGCGCCCGACCACCATGCTCTATCGCAACCTGGTCAGCATGGACGTGGAAGAATCGATCCGCGCCAATCCGCTGGATGGGGTGGTGCTGCTTTCGGGCTGTGACAAGACGACGCCGGCCGCCATCATGGGCGCCTGCAGCGTGGATATCCCGACGCTTGTGGTGACGGGCGGTCCCATGCTGAACGGCAAATTTCAGGGGCGGGATATTGGCGCGGGCACGGACAAATGGCGCTTCACGGATGAATGGCGCAGCGGCTTGATGAGCGATGCCGACTATATCGAATCCGAGACATGCATGTCGCGCAGCGATGGGCATTGCATGACGATGGGCACGGCTTCCAGCATGGCTTGCGTGGTGGAGGCTCTGGGATTGACGTTGCCGGGCGGGGCGGCCATTCCCGCGCCGGATTCGCGGCGGCGGCGCCTCTGCCATTTCAGCGGCAACCGCATCGTGGGCATGGTCAAGGAAGATCTCAAGCCCTCGCGGATTCTGACGCGGACGGCTTTTGAAAACGCCATCGCAGTCAACGCGGCTATCGGCGGCTCGACGAATGTGGTTTTGCATCTCCTGGCGATTGCCGGGCGCATCGGCATCGAACTCTGCCTGGATGATTTTGACCGGCTGGGCGCGGATGTGCCGCTGCTGGTCAACCTCAAGCCGGCCGGCGACTTTCTGATGGAAGAGTTCTATTATGCGGGCGGCTTGCCGGTTGTGCTGGACAATCTCAAGTCCTTGATCGACCTGGATGCCATCACCGTGACGGGCTTGAGCCATGCGCAGAATATCAAAGGCGCGGTCTGCTATAACGATGAGGTGATCGCGCCGCTCGATTCGCCTTTTCAGGAGCGGGCTGGCATCGCCGTTTTGCATGGCAACCTCTGCCCGGCTGGCGCGGTGATCAAGCCTTCAGCCGCCAGCCCCGGCTTGCTGCAGCATCGCGGGAGGGCGCTGGTCTTCCGCTCGCTGGAAGATTTTCAGGCGCGGATAGACGATCCGGCTCTGGATGTGGATGAAGATTCGGTGCTGGTGCTGCAGAATGTGGGACCCAAAGGCTTCCCCGGCATGCCCGAAGCCGGCAACATGAGCCTGCCAAAAAAGCTGCTGGAAAGAGGCGTCCGCGATATGCTGCGGATATCCGACGGGCGCATGAGCGGCACGGCTTATGGCGCGGTTGTCCTGCATGTGGCGCCGGAAGCGGCTGTCGGCGGTCCGCTGGCGCTCGTCAAAGATGGCGACATGATCGAGCTGGATCTGCCCGCCCGCCGGCTGCATCTGGACGTCGCCGACGAAGAACTGGAACGCCGCAGGCTGGCATGGCAAGCGCCGGATCACAGCGATGCGCGCGGCTATACGCGGATATATCTGGATCATGCGCAGGGCGCTGAACGCGGCGTCGACCTGGATATTCTGGTGGGCGGGTCGGGCTCTGGCGTGGATTATGCCACCGATGCCCAGGCGACGGGCTGATGCCACTCCGTTCGCTTGCGGACTATGTCGCAGATTTCGCGGCAATCCCCATTTGTCGACTAGAATGTGAAATGTACCGCAACAAACTGGCTGTAGGGGCGGGTCGCTGAGTCGCCCTCATAATATGTTACGCTTGCCCAATGCAGGTGAGATTCGATCCAGGAGTCCATAGACATGCCAACACTCGCCAATTACAGTCAGTTTGAGGGGCGTTATTGGGATACGGCGTCCATCCGCAATGCTTTGGATTATCAGAACGTCAAAGCGCCGCATACAGACCAGCCCTACAGCGAAGCCATGCTGCTCGGCATCAGCGGCGGCGTGACTTTCGGCTATTTCTCCTTCCATTACCAGGGCTACGATCCCCAGGTCAACTTGCTGACGCGCAATACCTTCGATCCCATGGGGCGCATCTTCGAGCGGCTGAAGATCCCGCGGGATCTGCGCCAAAGCGGCAGCGCCAAGAAAGCCCGCCAGAATCTCATCGACGCCCTGGACGAAGGTTATGCGCCCATCGCCAGCCCGGATGCCTCCCTGCTGCCTTATACCGCCCTGCCCTATGACGAAGCCAGTTGGCATACCATGCCGCTGGTCATCTTTGGCTATGAGCCGGACAAAGGCGAGGCGTATATCTCGGATCGCAGCCGCGTGCCGCTGACCGTGAGCGTGGACGACTTGGACAAAGCCCGGGCGCGCATCAAAAAAGACCGCCAGCGCTTGACCTTGCTGGGCAAGCCCGATGACGCGCAATTGCCGAATGCCATCCGGGCCGGCATCGCCGATTGCCTGGCTTTGATGACAGAAAAGCCGCCCAAGGGCTCCGCCAAGAATTTCGGCTTGCGCGCCCTGCAGCATTGGGCGGATATGCTGGAAAAGAAGAGCCGCGGCAGCTGGGCGAAAGAATATCCGACGGGCCGACCGCTCTTCGCCGCCTTGACCAGCGCTTATACTTTCTTGGGTCCAGCATTCGGCAAGACCGTGCAAGCCGAGCGCGATGTCTATGCGGAGTTTCTCGATGAAGCCGCGGAGGTTTTGGGCGAGCCGGGCTTGCAGGCCGCCGCCGAAGCCTATCGCGACGCGGGCACGAAATGGCAGGCTCTGCATGAGAGCTTGCTGCCGACGGAATTGCCCATGCTCAGCGACGCGCGAAATGCCATCGACCGCAAGACCGCGCTCTTCATCGAGAGCGGCGCGCAGCATCTGGACGAGATTATCGCTTGCCGCGACCAGCTGGAAGCGCTGAAAGCACAAGCTGAGCGCGATTTCCCGCTATCCGATGGCGAAATCGCCGAGTTGCGCGCGGAGATTCGCGGCCGGGTCTTGATTGCGCGGGATGCCGAAGCGGCGGCCATCGAAACCTTGCGAGCGGCGCTGGCTTGAGTTCCATATCCCGTCTTTGAAACTTAGGCGCTGGCGTGGTAACCTTGCGCCAGCTCCGCAGCATCCGTTGACGCTGTGTATTGTCCGCATTTAGCGCATATCAGGAGAGAGCAAATGAGCAAGACATTTTCGAGACGTGATTTTTTGAAGATCGCGGCGACATCCAGCGCGGCCGCGGGCGTCGGCCTGCTTGGCATACAGCCCATCGCGGCCCAAGCCGATGGCGTCGAGTTCTCGCTGGCCATGGTGGATTGGAGCGATCCGGTGCAGACGGCTTTCGAAGAGACCATCGTGCCCCGCTTCATGGAGGAGAATCCCGGTTCCAGCGTGACCATCAACTGGACGAATTGGGGGCGCTACAACGAGGAGATGACCACGGCTTTCGCTTCGGGCGTCACGCCGGATGTCTTCCAGGGCGGCGCTGTCTGGGCGCCACAGATGGCGCGGCGCAACTGGGCGGTCCCGCTCAACGACTTTATCAATGCCGATGAAGAATGGGATTGGGCGGATTTCCCAGCCGGCTTGCAAGCCGATGTCACCATTCGCGGCAATATCGTGGCTGTGCCCTATCGGCAGGATTTGCGTACGCTCTGGTACAACAAGGCGATGCTGGCGGAAGCCGGCTTCGATGAAGCGCCAACGACCTGGGACGAGTTCCTGGCTGTCGCCCAAGCCACCACCGTCCGCGACGACATGGGCTACAGCGTTGAGGGCTACCACTTCTCGGATGCCAGCGGCAACTGGCAAAAGGATTGGCAGCCTTTCCTGATGTGGCTGCACATGGCGGATGGCAAGTTCCTCAACGATGACCTGGAAACCTGCGCGCTCGATTCCGAGGAGGCGCTTACGGCTTTGGAATGGCTGGTTGCGCTGGTGCATGAACATCAGGTGACTTCGTATCCCGGGCTGGAGCCCCAGGGCGATCTCAATGTCCTGGCTGGGCGGGATGCCGCCATGCAGCTGAACAGCGCGGATATGGAGCGGGTGGTCAACTTGTACGCGCCGGACGAGCAGGAGACGATCTACCCTGCGCTGCCGCTGACGGGCGCTGTGCAAGCCACGCATTCCTGGGTGAACAAATTCTTCATCTCGTCGCAGACGCCGGATGCCGCCGCCTCTTGGGGTTTGCTGCGCTTCATGACCCGCCAGGACATGCTCGAGGTCTACTCGGCATCCAACAACAATACGCCGCCGCGGCTCTCGCTGCTCGAGGCGGATTATATGTCCGAGAAGCACAAGGTGGTCCTGGAATCGGCGGTTTATGCGCGGACCTTCCCGCAGCATCACAACCTGATCGCGCTCTTCCGGCCCATCGCGGCTGAGCTTGAGCAAGCCCTGAGCGGCAACAAAGCCCCGGCTGACGCGCTGGTGGATGCCACAGCCGCCATCAACGAAATCATGGCGGACGACTAATGCAAGCCATGCCCTCGGCCTACCCCCTTCGGTCCCTCCATATAAATGGGGGGATGACTGATAGTTCGAGGTCTTGCCATTACATGAACAAGTTTGCGGCGATGCCCTCCCCCCATCCCGATGGGGGGACCAAGGGGGGTTAGCTTGATCGGCCGCGACCGTCTCTACCGTTTCTACAACAGCCAGGCCTTCGTCGCCTTTCTTTTCCTGCTTGTGCCGGTGCTGCTGCTCGCGGCGCTGAAGATCTGGCCCGTCTTCTACAATCTGTACTTGAGCTTCACGCGCTATGAGCTCTTTGAGCCGCCGCGCTTCGTGGGCTTGAAGAATTACAATTATGTCTTCAGCAATTCGGTCACCCGCCAGTCCATCATCAATACCTTGCTCTTCACAATCGAGGCTGTCCCGATTGGCACGGCGCTGGCGCTGACGATCGCCAAGCTGCTTGACCAATCCATCCGCGGGCGCGTCTTCCTGCGGACGCTCTATTATCTGCCGGTGGTCAGCTCAGTGGTCGTCTCAGCGATGATTTGGCGCTGGATCTACAGCCCGCAGCATGGCTTGCTGAATTATTTTCTGGGCATCGCCGGCATCCCGCCGCAGAATTGGCTGAACGACCCCAATCTGGCGCTTATCAGCCTGGTCATCGTGACGATATGGGGCAGCATCGGCAGCAATATGGTCATCTTCCTGGCGGGCTTGCAGGATATCCCCAAGGACGTCATCGAGGCGGCGCGCGTGGATGGCGCCAACCCGCTGCAGAACTTCCTATTCATCACGGTGCCTTTGATGCGCCCGGTCATCCTCTTCGTGGTGGTGACCTTCACCATCAGCATCTTCCGCAACTTCGGTTTGATCTTCATGCTGACGCAGGGCGGCCCCTTCAATCGCACCAATACCATGGTCTGGGAAGTGTATCAGAATGTTTTTGGCTATCTGCGTTTGGGGCGGGGCGCGGCGATATCGGTGGTGATGCTGGTGATTGTGCTGATTCTGACGCTGATCAGCTTTCGCGTCTTGCGCGAACGGCAGGGGGCTTGAGCATGGCATCATCGCGCTCGCAGGGCAGGTTCGAGATTTGGGAAGCCCGTCTGCCGCTGATCTTGACTTATGTTTTCTTGATCGCCGGCGCCTTTGTCATGGTCATGCCCTTCGCCTGGATGGTATCGACCTCGGTCAAGCCGGATCGGGAGATCTTCGGCGATACGATTCGCTGGCTGCCGACTGAGCTGGACCTGCAGAATTATACGGATGCTTTCGAGCAGACGAATATGCCGCGGCTCTTCGTCAATACGATTGTGGTCACGACGGTTTCCGTGGCTTCGCAGGTATTGCTGGGTTCGATGGCGGGTTACGCTTTCGCGCGCCTGCAATTCCGCGGCAAGATGCTGATCTTCTTCGCTCTTCTGGCGACCATGATGGTGCCTTTTGAGGTGCTGATCATCCCGGTTTTCCTGCTCATCAAGTTCTTTCCGCTGGCCGGCGGCAACGACATCCTGGGCCAGGGCGGGACAGGGCTCATCAACACCTTGGGCGGCATCATGTTCCCGGGCTTTGTATCGGTCTTTGGCGTTTTCCTGTTTCGCCAGTTTTATCTGGGCTTTCCCAAAGAGATTGAAGAAGCGGCCATCGTCGACGGCTGCTCGCGGATTGGCGTCTATTGGCGCATCCTGGTTCCCAATTCCAAACCGGTCATGGGCACGATGGCGCTCTTCGCTTTCTTGTGGTCCTGGAATGATTTCTTGTGGCCCCTGGTCGTGGTCAAAGAGGACAGCTTGAAAACGGTGCAGCTGGGTCTGAGCGTCTTCGATCAGGAGCAGGGCACAGCCTGGGCGGAGTTGATGGCGGCTTCGGTGATGGCGGTGACGCCGGTGATACTCCTGTATATCTTCTTGCAGCGCTTCCTGGTCAGCGGCGGCTTAACGGTTGGCGTGAAAGGGTAAAGCCAACTCAGGCGATTCTGCGAGTCGCCCGCTGGTCAAGCATATTGCAGGCGACAGAACCGTTTCTGCATGCCTGCCCCTCCCCAGGGAGAAGCGAGCCGCTGGAGCACATTATGGCGGGATGCCCATTGTCTGGTCTAAAATCAGCTTTGCCCAGACCATGCAAAAGTCGCTCGCGCGCGTGAAAGGTCCCATTCATGAAGATGCAAGCCGCCCTGCTCACCGAAATCAATACGCCCTTCCGCATCGAAACCGTCGATCTGCAGCCGCCCCAAGCTGGCGAAGTGCTGGTCAAGATGGCGGCCAGCGGCGTCTGCCACAGCGATTGGCACGTGGTCGAGGGCTTGTCCTATTTTCCCCTGCCGATCATCTGCGGGCATGAAGGCGCCGGCATCGTCGAAGCGGTTGGCGATGGCGTCACTTCAGTCAAGCCGGGCGATCACGCCACGCTGAGCTTTCGCGCCAATTGCGGCAGCTGCTTCTATTGCCAGCAAGCCAAGCCCAACCTCTGCGAAGTCTATACGCCGGTCCTGCGCTCGGGCTTGCAGAAGGACGGCACGAGCCGAATTTCGCGGAATGGCGAGCCTATCTACATCATGACCGGCTTGGGCTGCTTCGCCGAATATGTGGTCATACCCGAAGAAGCCTGTGTGCCAATCCGCAAGGATGTGCCGCTGGAAGTGGCCGCTCTGGTGGGCTGCGCGGTCTCCACCGGCGTCGGGGCTGCCATGTATACGGCGGACGTTCGCCCGGGCGAAAGCGTGGCGGTCTATGGCGCGGGCGGCGTCGGCTTGAATATCATCATGGGGGCGGCTCTCTGTGGCGCGCAGCCGATCATCGCCATCGATACCAACAGCTCAAAGATGGAGATCGCCCGCGAATTTGGCGCGACGCACAGCCTGTATTCCGACGACAATACCATTCGCGAGGTCCAGGCATTGACCGAGGGGCGCGGCGCGGATCATGTCTTTGAGTCGGTGGGCTTGGCGAGCCTGCAGGAGACGGCATTTGAAGCCACGCGACCCGGCGGCACACTGACGCTGGTTGGCTTGACCCCCGTCGGCAGCGGCACCAACCTGCCCGGCTCCATCATCACGCGAACGGAAAAAGTCATCCGCGGCAGCTTCTATGGCTCCGTCCTGCCCCAGCGCGACTTCCCCGTCTTCCTGGATCTCTACAGAGCCGGCAAGCTCAAGCTGGATGAGCTGGTCACGCGCAGATATCGCCTGGACGAGATCAACGAAGCCTACGCCAGCATGCTGACCGGCGAAGTGGCTCGCGGCGTCATCGTCTTTTGACCCTCATGACCATGAATGTGAACGGGCGAGACTTTTTTCGCCCGCAATCGCATACGAATTATCATCATGAAAGTGTAGGGGCGAGGGCGCGTTGACACTGACCGTCGGCGGTGACTCGCCCGAAAACAAAAGGCCAAAACCCAATGCAAATGCAAGCCGCAATCCTCACCGAAGCGCACAGCCCATTCACAATCGAAACCGTGACCATTGACCCGCCCAAAGCCGGCGAAGTCCTGGTGAAAATGCAAGCCGCGGGCGTCTGCCACAGCGATTGGCATATCGTGGCTGGCAAAGCGGACTTCCCCGCCCCCATCATCCTGGGGCATGAAGGCGCTGGCATCGTCGAAGCCATCGGCGAGGGCGTCAGCCGCGTACAGCCCGGCGATCATGTCGCGCTCAGCTGGAAAGCCTGCTGCGGCGCTTGCTTCTATTGCCAAAATGACCAGCCCGCTCTTTGCGATACACATCAAAACGAAGTCGTCGCCGGGCTCATGAGCGATGGCAGCAGCCGCATCCATTGGCGCGGTCAACCCGTTTATAACTTCGGCGGGCTAAGCGCGTTCGCCGAATACGCTGTCGCGCGCGAGGTCAGCGTTGTGCCTATCCGCAAAGACGTCCCGCTGGAGGTGGCGGCATTGGTGGGCTGCGCGGTATCCACCGGCGTCGGGGCAGCCATGTACACGGCGGAAGTGCGCGCCGGGCAGAGCGTGGCGGTCTTTGGGGCGGGCGGCGTCGGGCTCAATATCCTCCAGGGCGCGGCTCTCTGTGGCGCAGACCCCATCATCGCCGTCGACATCAACAGCGCAAAGATGGAGATCGCCCGGGATTTTGGCGCGACGCACAGCCTGATCTCCGATGCCGCGGTCGTCGCCGAGATCCAAAAGCTGACCGCGGGCCGCGGCGCGGATCACTGCTTTGAATCGGTGGGCATTCCGGCTTTGCAGGAGAGGGCCATCGAAGCGGTGCGGCCCGGCGGCATCGTCACCCTGGTGGGCATCACGCCGCAAGACAGCCGAACGAGCTTCCTGGGCCAGGTCCTGACTTGCAGCGAGCGCAAAATCCGCGGCAGCTTTTATGGCTCGGTCAACCCCAACCGCGATTTTCATGTCTTCCTGGATCTCTATCAAGCGGGCAAGCTCAAGCTGGAAGAACTGGTGACTCGGCGCTATCGCCTGGATGAGATCAATGAAGGTTACGCGGCTATGCTGAGAGGCGACGTGGCGCGGGGCGTGATTGTGTTTTAGCCCTCCACAGAACGCAATCATCCCAGACTTCTGTACGGGCGAGAGTTGCCTCGTCCTCACCGGGGCATTCAGTTCAAAACTGGAACGCCGCCGATATGGGACAGATTTCCCGCAGAATTAGTCGCCTGTAGCGGCAAATCTGTGAATCGCTGGCATGTATTCTGCTCTTCACATGGGCGAGTCACCGCCTCGCCCCTACAAATTGCCGATTTAGAAACGACTGCCCTGTTAGAGAACGCACAACACTAGGCCACTTCCGAGCGTCACCCATAGACTGCCCCGCCCCATCACATCCAATTCCCATAAGCCTGGCCCACCGCGCTGGCTTGCGAGCTCACCACGCGGATCAGCTCCGCATCGCTATCCCGCGCGAACGCCCGCAGCTCCGCCATATCGCGCACGCCGACATCCGCCAGTGCCCGCGCCGCGTAATGTTTGAAGGTGTTGATATAAAAGACCATCGAGTTGGCTTTCTCCTCGAAGAAGCGATAGCCCGCCTTGCCCTCGACATTGCGCGTCCTGCCGCCGGGCCGCAGTCGTTTCCGCGCCAGAGCCGGGTTGGCGCTTTCGATGATCATGGTCGGGGCGGAGGCGCTGCCATGATAGGGCATGCAGACCACCCCGCTCTTATGCTCGAAGGTGATATCCCCCTGTTCGATGACGCAGCGCGCCAGCTGCTGATTATACGAAATCAGATCCACGCCCATCAGCAGCAGATGCCCCATGGACGTGCCTATGCCGCCTTCCACCGCGATGGTCACATGATTAAAGCGCTGGTCCGTGGTAATGCTGTAGACCTCTTCCAGCGTAGTCACCGCCATGCCATTGGTCGCCGATGTGCATTGACGTCCGCCGCCATGCCCAAAGAACAAGCCATCAACGCGGATATCCGGCGCGATTAGCTGCAGGCATTGCGCCTTGTCGCTGACTTGGCCCGCGAAGAGCTCGATAGAGTCGCCAAACTCTGCCCGGATGGCCGCCGCCACTTCAATCACGCGCGGGTCGGAATTGATGGTGTATATGCGAAAGAGCCTAAGGCCCGCGTCGTGATACAGGGTGCGAACCGCCGCCAGCTCATCCGCGACATTGCTGCAGCCGATGGCCGCGCCGATATTATGAGCCGCGCGCTGATAATCCGCGTCGCAAGGCAGAATGCGCCGCAGAGCCGCCTTGGCCGCCTTGATGACCGCAGCCTGCCTTTCGATATAGCCAGCGAAGATGCTGTTTCGATGCGTGAAAATGGCGTGATGCCCAATCGCCGCCGTGACCAGCACATCCCGCCAGCCTGAAATCGCCGGCATGGAACCGAAGCCGAGGACGCTGCGCGGGTACTTGCCGATGCGGTTGAACAAGCCGCATTCCGCGCTCTCGGTACGCGAGACATGCCGCGCCGATGACCTCTTGCGATAGCCCAAATCCTTCCAGGAATAGGTGCTGGTGATGAAGGGCGAATCCTTCAAGCCCAAGACTGTTTCCACCGTGCGCGAACGGCGATTGCTGCGCTCGGGGATGCTGTGGCTCGCGGTGATGCCCTCCAGCGCAGCCAAGACCTCAGCGCTTTGGTTGCTGCGAAAGAAATCGGCTCGCTGGGCCAGGGCGAGCGTGCGGCGCTCAGGCCCAAACTGCCAGATGACCGGACTGCCATTCTTGTTCATGCGCAGGGACCCGCGGTCGACATCCGTCAGGATCAAGCCGATGCTGCGGCTGCCGGCTTTGGGCAGGTAGCGCGTATAATAGATATTCTCTTCGTACTGTATCGGCTGGTAATTGGGCGCGGCAAAGTCGCTGTTGGGCGGGTTGGCCTCTTCCAATGCTTCCAGCGCAAAGGCGAAGCGCAAGGCCCCCTCATCGTCCAAAGCGGCGTAATCCACACGTTCAAGCTCTTGGCGATAGGGCTCGGGGATCATGAAGACGGCTTTGCCCAGCTTAATAGGCTGCTCGCGAAGCGCTTCCAGAGCTTTGCGCCGCATGGAATAGCGGTCCTTGTCCTCCCCGCCCAACTCAGCGAAGGTTTGCGGCGCGCCATCGGGGATGAACATATCATCCCAGCCGAAGCCATCCGTCCCGCGCAGGCGCTCAGCGATGCGCCCCGAGGTATTGCCCTCGCGGATCTGCACCTCGCTGCCATCAAAGACCGCGATTATCACCTTCGCCAAAGCCGCCCTATCCCGCCCCTTCAGCCAGCCCTCGGCTATCATGCGGCGCATTTCGCTGTCCTCGCAGAAGTCTTTGATATAGGCGCCGGGCCGCCCGCCCAGGCCCCGCAGGGCCAGCGACGTCTCCTCCACCAGGATAGGGTTGTACCCGTTGGCTTTGTAAGCGTCGATGGCTTTGCGCGCTGCGACCTTGTAGGGGTCCAGGCTTTGAATCTCTTCGATATCGAGTTTGACGCCCACGATCTCGCAGTCGGGCAAGAGGCGGCGGAACTCAGCCAGTTTGTTCTGATTGGTCGTGGCGACTTCCAGGTAAGGCAGGGCACCATGACGCGGCTGCAAACTGTTGATGACCCGGGGTTCGCTTGTGTAGAGTGATCTGGGCATTTTCGCTCGTTCCCGGCTGATGCTGGCGCTTGAGTAAATTATGGCAGAGGCGCGGCGCTAGCGGTAGGGGATGCCGCCTATGCAAGCCATAGCGAATAGGCGCGGTTGACCCGCTGCTTGACTTCAAGATGACTTCGGCATATACGGCTGGCATAGTGTGTGGAATGGGGATTGCAGTCGTGGTCCGCCATGAACAAGCAATGGTTTACACAGCCAAATAAACGCCCCTTCCTCTACACTATTGCCATAATTGCCTTGGTGACTGTAGTTCTCGCGGTTGGCCTTGGTCGGGCATTTTCCGATATTGTGGGATATCTCGGTTATGTCGTGGGCATCACGTACATAGTATTCGGCTGACAGCGCCGCAGCCAGCTAGTCCGTCCGCGCCACAAAATCCAATCGCAGATCCACATCATCCGTCACATTCGCCACCGACGGCACATCCGGAATTGTCATGCCAAAATCCGCGTAGAGCAGATTGACCGTCGCGCTGCCTCTGATCTGATTCTCGCTGTCCAGGATGACCTCCGCCGCAAAAGTCACGCTGCGAGTTGCGCCGGCCACGGTCAGATCGCCGGTGACATCAAAGTGGAGCGTCTCGCCAATGGCCACGGAATCCGCCGAGAAAGCGCTTAGTTCGCGCGGCTCGAAGACGATGAACTCGAATTCATCACGAGCGGACCGGAGAATCTGGCTGCGCAGAGCCCGGTTGCGGAAGCTGTTGTCGGTCTCCAATGTTCGCGCGTTGACCAGGATCGTACCGATTGTCGACGCGCTGGGGTTCGCCAGGTCCACAGTCACGCGGCCGCCGACTTCGCTGGTCGCGCCGATGACCGTTGTGCGCACCCCGCGCAGGTCTTCTTCCAGGGTGAAGCTTGCCCGGCTTTCTTCCGCGATGATGCTGAACTCGACCGGTTCGCTGGCTGGCGCGACAGCTTCCAAAGCCGCGGCCACGCTGGCGTCTACCGCTTGAGCCACCGCCACCGCCACCGCATCGGCAATCACCCGGTCCGCCACATCGACGATGGCTGTGCCGACGGCGCCGGCCATGCTGTCTTCGCTGGCTTCCAGCGTGGCCAGGGCATCTTCCACCGTCAGGCTGGCTTCGCCGGAGCCGCCCGTGATCCAGATATAGCCGAGGATGCCGGCCGCCGCGCCGCCGGCCAAGGCGATCGCCAGCAGCAGCAGCACAAAGACATAGGGTATCCCGCGTCTGTTTTCGTTCGACATCCTGTCTCATTCTCCCATAATCCATTTGTTGCCAAGCCAAGATCTGCCGCGGCGAAGACCATTCTAGCCGCTTTGACGCAACATTGGCAGTGCCCATCGCTGTAGACGACATGCTTTGCAAATCTCCGGCAGTGTATCGAATTCGGTTGGGTTTCTATTCAGCAGATTCAACTTCACCTCGGAGGCTCTGTCGTATTGGCGCGTAAGTCCTGCAGAACGCATTCTGGACATTCTTTTTGAAGGCGAGACAAGGGGCGCGTAGGTCGCGTAGACACTGACCGCCGACACAGCCCGCCTCTCGCCCCTGTTTACGTTGCCGGAAACCAACCCCACCCCCGGCCCAGCCGACATCTCTATGTCGCGCATTCCGAAGCATCAGGGAGGGGAGTCAAATGCTGCGAGCCAAAAGGTATCTTGCGTGGGCGGTCGCATTGCGGCGCGAGTGTCTACGGGAGGCTGGAATGGCCGGCCTTGTAGTGGATGAAATACTCAGTCTTTCCCTCATAAAGCTCGGTGTCCTCGGTGGCAAAACAATTGTGTTTCAGCCGAAAAGGATACACTACCGCAAATCCTTGCCAAGTTTCGCATTGCGGCGGCGCCTGCGCTACAATCGGCATCGGCAATCAGGATTGACTGGCGGAGGGTGACATGACTGTACACGTGCGGTGGTTGGGGCATTCGGCTTGCTCGCTGGATATTGATGGTCGCAAAGCGCTGATTGATCCTTTCGTCAGCGGCAATCCCATAGCCAGAGCCTCGGCGAAGGATCTTGATGCCGATATCATCCTCCTCACGCATGCCCACGGCGATCATGTCGGCGATGCGGTCGAGATTGCCAAGCGCACCGGCGCCCTGGTCGTCTGCAACTTTGAAATGGGCGATTGGTTCCTGGCGCATGGCGTGCAGAACGTCTTCCAAGGCAACCCCGGCGGCAGCTTTCGCAACGATTGGATCAGCGCCAAATGGACAATCGCCTTTCACAGCTCGTCCTTCCCCAATGGCACCTATGGCGGGCAGCCCAACGGCTTCGTCATCCGCGGCGGCGGCAAGACCCTCTATCACGCCGGCGATACCAGCCTCTTCAGCGATATGCGGCTCATCGGCGATGAAGGCATCGATCTGGCGCTTTTGCCGATTGGCGATGTCTTCACCATGGGCATCGACGACTCCATCAAAGCCATCAAGCTCTTGCAGCCCAAACAGGTCATGCCGCTGCATTACAATACCTTCCCGCCGATTGAGCAGGACGTCCAAGCCTGGGCGGAGCGCGTCGCCAATGAGACCGCTGCCCAGCCTGTCCTGCCCGAGCCGGATGGAACGATCAGCCTCTAAGGCTCAGCCCGGTCTTCGTCTTTCATGCGGCGGATATAGCCTTGGATCTCTTGATGCCTGTCATCATCGCAGGCAATCTCACGGGCGATGCAGAGCTCCCGGGACAGTCGGCGGAACAGCGCCATTTGAGTCAGCAGACCGCGCCATAAAGCCTCAGCCTCCCATGGCCTCCAGATCGCCTTGACGTTTTCCAGCGCCTCCGCGTCCGCCCAGTCATTGATGCGCTTGCCCAGCAGCCAGGTGTTGGCTTGGCCATCGCCCCGCGCCTGGGCATGCCATTCCAGCAGGCGCAGCAAGTTGCGCTTCATCGTCCAGTCGCGCCATTTGACCACCCAGAATTCGCGCCGGCGGATGAACTGCGCCACGTGAATCGCCTCAAACCAGAATTCGTTGATGACCGCCAGGATCTCGGCGGCCTCTGGCTCGGGCGGCGGCGGGAAGCTGCGCGGCGAGGGCGGCATACTCCGATACAGCCCATCCTTATCCAGCGCCACGATATACCCCCGCTGATATTCTTCGTTCAGGCGGCCTTCCCGCAAATCAGCGCGGATCTCGTCAAGCGCGATGAACTGAAAGTCCACCTTATGCCCCTCCGCGAACCATACCAGCCGATAGGGCAGATCGTCATTCATGGGAAAGCGAATCCAGACCTTGCCCAGGCCATCCAGCCAACTGTCATCGGCAATATAGCTGGTGATGTCGCGGCTGATGATTTGAGCGTCAAGATCTGAATACTGGTCGACGGAGCCATCGGCGCGCGCCAGGGAACCGGTGATGACAACCGCGCGGATGGCGGGCTGGCTCCTCGCCCAGCGCAGCAGAGGCTCATATATGGGATGCTTGACGCGCATGAACGCGGATGCTAGACCATTTCAGGCGCTGTGACCAGCCGCTCCGTCCGCAGCCGCAGGGGATCCCGCATTGCCAAGCCCGCGTACCCGAAAGCCGCGATCTGTGCTAAACTGCCCGCAATGCTCGCCCAAAGATGCGCGGAGATAACCTGTTTGCAATCATTAGATTTAGCGCGTCATATCGTCGACCTGGCGGAGGATCGCAAAGCGGAGGACATTCTGCTGCTTGACCTGCGACCTGACAATATCATCGCCGATTTCTTCATCATCTGCAGCGGCGGCAGCGAGCGGCACCTGCGCGCCCTGACCGAGTTTGTGCGCAGAGACGTCAAAGAACGCTTCCAGCTTCTGCCCTTCACCAACGAAGGCAGCGCCGAACACGGCTGGATCGTCATGGATTATGGCGATGTCGTGGCGCATTTCTTCTCGCCCGAACGCCGCGATTATTATCGACTGGAAGACCTATGGGATGCCGCTTCCCGGGTGATGCTGCGCATACAGTAGGGGCGACTCTGTGAATCGCCCGCAAATGAGGACACAGAATCATGGAACCCATTCTCGCCGAAGCCATCTCACGACTGGAATGGCTGCACGAAACTTATCTGGAATCCATGCATGGCTTGACCGTATCCGAGCTGGATTGGTCGCCTGGCGCGGACATGAACTCGCTCTGCGTCCTGGCTGTGCATGTCACCGCGGCTGAGCGCTTCTGGTTTGGCGCGGTCGTTGACGACATGATCACGCGGGACCGCCCCGCCGAGTTCACGGCATCGGGGTTTTCGCTGGATCAGCTTGAGGCGCGTTTCGCAGCCAATGTGGCTTTCTGCAAGGAGAAGTTTCCAGCCCTTTCCGCCAGCCGGCTCGGCGAAATCGTCGATGTCAGCGCCTGGCGTCATTGGCCCCCGCAGGAATTCTCGCGCGGCTGGGCATTGCTGCGCGGCTTGGACCACACAGCCGAACACCTGGGCCATGCCGGGATGACGCGCCAATTGCTGGATAGGCGCTAGCTCAAGCGCTTTCGGCAAACTTCTTGAAGTCTTGCATGGTCTTGAGCGTCTGCTTCTTGAACATGCTGCCGGGCATAAAGAGCGACATGATGCGCATGAAGCCGTGAAATTGAAAGTCCGAATCCAGCACCCAGCGCGTCTTTTCGCCCTCGTCATGGAAATAATTGCGCACGATATTGTGAACGCCCTTGGCGTCGTATGTGCCTGAGAATTCAGCCGGCATATCGCGGACCAGAATGGTCTCGATCATCTCCGTGCGCCGGCTGCCCATCTGGTAGAGCAGCTTGGTCTTGGCGCCGGGCTGGCCCGGCTCGCCGCTGATATGGTCATGGCTGAGCAAGCCTTCCTGCCACTTGGCCAGATTCTCGAAGCTGTCAAAAAGTTCAATGACGCGCTCCCGCGGCAGATTGATGATGACTTCCGTCTCATAACGCATGGCGGCTCTCCTATCCTGGCGCTGCACAGCGTATTCTACCCCATTTGCCGGCATTCGGTCAGGAGTCGGCTCTCGCTCACTCGTCCCTTTGAAGACGCGACCCAGCCGATCGCAGCAGGATGACGCCGCCAAAGATGACGCTCAAGGTCAGCACGATGCAGGCCCCCGACGGGATATCCAGATAGTACGAAGCATAAAAGCCGACCACGCCGCTCACAATGCCGATCAAGCAAGCGATGAGGATCATGTGATGCAAACGGCTGACCAGCAGGCGGGCCGTGGCGGCCGGCGTGATAAGCAGCGCCAGCATAAGGGCGATGCCCACAGCCTGCAAGCTGGCCACGATGGTCACGGCGATGAGCAGCAGCAGCAGCAAACGCAGACGCTCCACCGGCAATCGCAAGCTATGCGCCAGGCTGAGGTCAAAGCTGATGAGCTGAAACTCCTTGTACAGAAGCAGAACAACCAGCAGCACAGCGCTGGTCATAGCCGCCACCATGAGCAGGTCGTTGTGGCTGATGCCCAGGATGCTGCCGAAGAGGATATGCGTGAGATCGACCGCATAGCTGGATTGCGTGCTGATGATGGCGATGCCCAGGGCGAACATGGTCACAAAGACGATGGCGATGGCGCTGTCTTCCTTGAGTTCCTGGTTGCGCGATAGCCAGGCAATGGTCAGCGTCGCAATGATGCCCGCGCCCAAGCCGCCCAGGAAGAGATTGCTGGCCACATAACCGCCGCTGGCTGTGTAGGACAGCGCTACGCCGGGCAAGACGGTGTGCGCCAAGGCGTCGCCATAGAAAGACATGCCCCGCACCACCACAAAACAGCCGACCACCGCGCTCACCCCGCCCACCAGGATCAGCGCCAGCATGCCGCGCTGGATGAAGGCGTAATGCAAAGGTTCGGAGAGGAAGCTGGCGAGATCCACCTTATGCCTCGTCCGCGTAATCGACGCTGAACATGAGCAGCTCGTCGCTATGCGGCAGGACCTGGGCGGAGCCGCCAAAAGCCTCGCGCAGGTTGTTTGCCGTCAGCACATCATTCGGCGCGCCATAAGCCAGCAGCTTTTTGTTCAAGAGCAGAACCTTGTCAAAATGCAGGGCGGCGTTATGCATGTGGTGCGTCGAGAGCAGGATCGTGATGCCGTGATTGGTCAGGATATCCAGAGTCTCGATGATCTCTTGCTCGGCATGTTGGTCGACGCCGCTGAAGGGTTCGTCCAGCAGCAGCACTCGGGCGTCTTGCGCCAGCGCGCGAGCGATGAAGACGCGCCGACGCTGCCCGCCGCTGAGTTCGCTGATTTGCCGATTGGACAAGTCGAGCAGGCTTAGATGGTCCAGGATATCGTCTACGATAGCGCGATCGCTCTTGCGGGGCCAGCGGAACCAGCCGATATGCCGGCAGCGCCCCATCATCACCACGTCATAAACCGACACCGGGAAGGACCAGTCGATTTCGCTTTGCTGCGGCACATAGCCAACATAGATGTGGCTGCTATAACAATCCGCGCCGTAAATCGAAATATGCCCATGCGTGAATTGCAGCAAGCCGACGATGGCTTTGAAGAGCGTGCTCTTGCCGGCGCCATTGGGGCCGATGACGGCCACGCGCTCGCCGGCGTGTATGGTGAAGCTGACCTTCGACAAGGCATGGCGGTTGCCCGGATACCCGGTCGAAAGCCGCTCCACCAGCAGGGCAGGTTGGCTGAGGTCTATGATGGCGCGTTTCAAGATGGACATTGCCAGCTAGCCCTAAACCGCGCGAGGAGGCGCAATCAGCCGCCAGCGCTCAAGGCTTCCACAATCGTTCCCAGATTGTAGCGCATGTAGTCCAAGTATGTGCCCGCGGGTTCTCCCTCGGTCAGCGTGCCGCTATAGAGGACGGCCAATTCCACGCCCGTTTCCGCCGCGATGGTCTCCACGACCGATGTGCTGACGGTTGTCTCGCCAAAGATAGCCGCCACGCCGGCCTCCCTGACCAGGTTGATCAGAGCGGCCACATCGCGGGGGCTGGGCTCGATCTGCGTGCCGCCGCCGGGGATCACGGTGCTGACGATGACAAAGTCGTAAGCATGCGCGAGATAGCCCAGCGAATCGTGGCTGGTGATCAAGACGCGTTTTTCGACCGGCAGCGTATCCAGCAGCGGCAGGATGAACTCGGTTTCCAGCGCGACCAGCTGCCCAGCGTATTCAGCGGCGGCAGCGGCGTATTCGTCGGCATGGTCGGGATCCAGTTCGCTCAAGACATCGCGCGCCATAAGCGACCAATAGATCGCGTTGTGCGGGTCCATCCAGACATGCGGGTCGCAGTCGCCTTCTTCGTGCGCATGCTCGTCCGCATGGTGATCATGCCCGCCACAGTCGATATCTTCCAGACGCCCCAGAACTGGCCCGTGGTCGTGCGCGTCTTCATCGCCCATGATCTGGACGAATTCCGCGTCATGCTCATCGCAATGGCTTTCCATGTCGCCGTGATGATGCTCATCATCGTCTTCATGCGCGTGGTCGTCATCGTCTTCATGCGCGTGGTCGTCATCGTCTTCATGCGCGTGGTCATCATCGTCTTCATGCGCGTGGTCATCATCGTCTTCATGCGCGTGGTCGTCATCGTCTTCATGCGCGTGGTCGTCATCGTCTTCATGCGCGTGGTCATCATCGTCTTCATGCGCGTGGTCGTCATCGTCTTCATTCATGTGGTCGTCATCGTCTTCGTGAGCGTGGTCGTCATCGTCTTCGTGAGCGTGGTCGTCATCGTCTTCATGCGCGTGGTCGTCATCGTCTTCGTGCGCGTGGTCGTCATCGTCTTCGTGCGCGTGGTCGTCATCGTCTTCGTGCGCATGCCCGGAAGCGCCAATGGGGATGATTGCGACGCAAGCCGAGATTTCCACGATGGGAGTGTCGCCCGCCGCGCCTTCAATGACTTCCAGCAAGGCTTCTTCGATGCCGGCGCCATTGACGAAAATCACATCGACATTCGACAAGGGCGTCAACTCGCGCGGGCTCGGTTGAAAGGTATGCGGGTCGGCCCCGGCCGGGATCAGCGTCGTCAGCTCGACGCGGTCTCCCGCGATGTTGTGCACGACATCCGCAAGAATACTGTAGGAAGCGACTGCTTGGAGCTTGTGTTCCTGCGTGATCGCGCTGAAATTGGGCAGCAAAAGAGCCGCCAGCAAGCAAAACATCAGGGTGATTCTGTGGCGCATTTTGGCGCATCCTCCTCGCTTATTGATACTCAGTCTCAATATAGTGCGGCGATGTGACTTAGTCAAGCCCCATGTTTGAACGGTGTCAATCGACTATAATGGCGTCGCGCTTGTAATTGTAGAGCGCAGCCGCAAAGGGCAGAGCCAGGCGAAACCGCGGGATGCGCCGATGATGAGCAAGAATCCGCCAGGCAACCAAGCAGCGGGTCCAAGCAGCGCGCCCGCCAAGCGAAATTGGCTTTTGGCAAGGGGTCGCTGGCTGCTGGTCTCGCTCATCTTGCTGACCGCTGGCAGCTTGTCCCTGACGCTGGTTCTATTCGTCCGCGCCATTCCTGCTGCTTCGCCGGTAGATGCCCGCCCCGACGAAGAATCGCTGCCTGGCCGGCTGGTCACGATCCTTGACGGCAGCCTCCAGCTTGAGCATTCCACAACGCTGGAGAACCCGCGGTCCATTCTGGATGAAGCGAGCCTCAGACTGAACGCAAAGGACAGAATCTGGGTCAATGGCGCTTTCGCCCATCACGAGGCCTTGCCCGCCTGGACCGTGCCAGCCCACAACATCAGGATCCGCCGCGCAATCAGCCTCGCTATCATCGACGATGGCAATAGCTCGACCATACTCACAGCCGCCGAAACTGTGGGAGAGGCGCTGTCCGAGGCCGGCCTCAGGCTCTTTCCGACAGACAAACTGGAGCCGCCGCCGGAGAGCGCGATTGACGGACCCCTGACGATTCGCATCAAACGCGCCATCCCGCTGATATTGACGGTCGATGGCGTTGACATTGAAGCGCGCAGCCAGGCCGCCAGCGTGGCCGAAGCCCTCGCCGAGCTCAATGCGCCGCTCTATGGCTTGGATTATTCCCTGCCACCAGGCGACGCCCCCGTAACAGAGAATATGCGCATAGAGATCGTGCGCGTCACCGAAGAGATCATCAGCGAAAGCGAAGTCATCAAGCGCGAAATCCAGTATCGGCCCGATGCCAATCTCAACCTCGATGAGACGGCTTTGGTTCAGGCGGGCAGCGATGGCGAACGCGAGATTCGTTACCGCGCGCGCTTTGAAAACGGCAGCGAGGTCAGCCGAGAGCATAGCGAGACGGTTGAAATCACCGCGCCGGTCGCCCGCATCATCGCGTATGGCACACGGGCGGGCCAACTGGGCACTGTGCAAACGCCCGATGGTCCGCGAGCCTACTGGCGACGCCTCTGCGTGTACGTCACCAGCTATAATCCGACCTCAAACGGCGGCAACCTCAACACAGCCACCGGCGCTGACCTGGCCAAGGGCATCATCGCCGCCAAGCCGCATATCATCCCCTACTATACGCAGGTCTATGTGCCGGGCTATGGCAACGGCGTCATTCGCGATACCGGTGGCGGACCCAGCGGCACGGATTACTGGATCGACCTCGGTTACAGCGAGCATGATTATGCCCGCTGGCGCAAGTACAGCTACGTCTACCTGCTGGGCTCGCCGCCCGCCAAGACGCCCCCGCAACTGCCCGCCTGGTCGCCGGCCAGCCATTATCCGGGCAGCTGCGCCTAATTCTCGCTTTCGAGTTCAGCCAAAGCCTGCGCCTGGGTTTTGACCGGGATATAGGGCGTCCCCCACCAATCGGGGAAGGGTTTGCGGGGCTCGCCCAGATAATCGTCCAGGGTCCGGCGGATCATGGGCGCGACCACTTCCGAGCCTTCGCGGGAATGCGCCATCACGCCGGCAAAGGCGATCTGCGGAGCCTCGCGCGGGTAATACGCCACGAACCAGGAATGCGGCTCGCCGGCCGTCTCCGCGGTGCCAGTCTTGCCACAGATCGTATAGGGCGCGTCCGCAAAGACAAACCAGGCCGTGCCAAGATCCTCGACTGTCGTGACCTGGCACATGCCCTCGCGGACGATATCCAAAGCCGCCGCGTCCAGGTCCAGCTCGGCCACCAGGGTCGGCTGGTTTTCCAGGCGAAAGTCAGCCGCGCCTTCGCTGCCGATATGCCGGGTTATATGTGGCTGCCAGATTTGCCCGCCATTGGCGATAGCTGCGGTCATCTGCGCCATTTGCATGACCGTGACGGCGACATTGCCTTGGCCGATGGCATTGTTGATGGCGGCTGCGATTTCAGCCGGCGGCGCGATATCGCCCGAGGCTTCAATGCCCAGGGCGCGCATGCCCGTCTGCCGCCCCAAGCCCAGCATTTGCGCGTATTCCACCTGCATATCCGCGCGCGCCTGATACATCAATGCGCCCATCTCATAAAAAAAGGGATTGCATGAGGCGGCCAGAGCCTCCGCCATGGAGACCGAACCGGCCGGCTCCTTGGGCGGCTCTTCCAGCAATCGCCAATCCGTGCGCAGCGCCTCCGAATCGCCATAGGCTTGCCCATTCCAGTAATACCCGCAATCGAACCGGCGCTCCAGCGACCAGACGCCTTCCGAAGCGGCCGCCAAAGCCGTCACGATCTTGTAGACCGAGCCCGGCGTATATTGTTCCGCCAGAGCCTTGTTGATGAAGGGATTGCGCAAATCGCCATTCAGCCGCGTGATCGCGCTCAGCACGTTGTATTCCGTGTCCGGGTTGAATAGCTGCGGATCATAACTTGGCATGCTGGCCATGGCCAGGACAGCGCCGCTATTTGCGTCCAAAGCCACCAGCGCGCCACCGGCGGTGATGCCGCCCCAATTCGGCGTGGCGGCATTCACGGCGTCAGCCATAGCTTGCGCCAGAGCCGCCTGCAGATCGCGATTGACAGTCAGGGTCACCGGGCGCGGGTCTTCTCCGACAGCGCCAGCCAGCTCGCGGATGACCGTGCCGCCGCCTTCCAGGATGCGCAGGTAACGCCGCGGCTTGCCGGCCAGAGCCTCTTCATAAGCCAGTTCGATGCCCGCCCTGCCGATGAGGTCTCCAGCGGCGTAGCCTCTTGCTTCCCAACGTTCCAGCTCATCGCGGGGCACCGCGCCAATATATCCGACTACGTGGCTGGCGATGCCGTGCCCATAGTAGCTGCGCGAAGTATAAGACCGCACCTTGTTCAAGGCGCCCTCAGCCCGGCGGATGGCGCAATCTTCAGCCAATGCCGGTCCATGCCACTCATATTGCTGGCTGTCGATCTCGGCGATATGGAAAAGCGTCTCATCCAGATAATCCCGGAAGATGCCCCGCAGCGTATTGAGCTCCTGCCGGGTGGCCAGCGCCAGCGTATCCAGGCAGTCATCGACATCGCGCATGTCCTGCTGGATGGCGTAGAGGCTGTAGACCGGCGCGTTCTGCTCTGCCAGGTGTTTGCCATCAGCCGCGAAGATATTGGCGCGCTGGGGGAATTCACGGCGCTCGTTCAAGCGCGCTCGGCTGGACATGCCATTGATGATGTCCATGGGAGTCCAGGCGATCTTCCAGCCGCCCTCGTCGACCATGCGCATGATGCGGTTCTGGTCGCGGATGAGGCCGAAACTCGGCGATTCGATGGCGATATCATGCCGCAGGATGGCTGTCGCGCCCTGATATTCCAGCGCATGCAGCGTATGCTGGACGCCGGCGAAACGGATCTCGCTATGCGCTCCCGTGTATTTGTCGATGAAACGGCGCAGGGGGTAGAGCTCGCGGCTGCGCCCAGCCAGGAAGCTGTGCATGCGCTCGAAATCCTGGCTGTTCCAGGCGTCGACGAAGGCGCTCAAGACATCGTTGGGCTGGCTGCTGGTGGTCTGCGCGGCCGGGATATCCGTGGCAGCCGGCGCGGGAGCGTCTTGCAAAAGCGCGGATTCACAGCCGCCCAGCATCAGCAGGCAGGCGACAAGCGGCAAAACAAACGGCAGAGCCTTCATGGGAGCCCGCCAGGCGCGGAATCTCAATATGCCCCGCTGCGCAAGAAGACGCGCGGAATCGTCAGCAGCAGGATCTCAATATCCATGGAAATCGACCAATTGTCGATGTAATACATATCCATTTCGCACATTTCATCAAAGGGCACATTGCTGCGACCGCGGACCTGCCACCAGCCCGTGATGCCCGGCGTGATCTGCAAGCGGCGGGTATGGCGCGGCTCATACAGCGTGACTTCGCGCGGGGTCGGCGGCCTTGGCCCCACCAGGCTCATCTCCCCGCGGATGACGTTGATGAGGTTGGGCAATTCGTCCAGGCTCGTGCGGCGCAGGAACTTGCCGACGCCGGTAACGCGCGGGTCATCAGCGAACTTGGCGTGGCGCGGGTCCTCGCCCGATTGGCGGAGCATGTCTTCCTGCAACTCTTCCGCCCCTTGGACCATGCTGCGAAACTTCACCATGCGGAATTGCTTGCCGTCCTTGCCAACGCGAATCTGCCAGAAGAAAACCGGTCCCTCGCCTTCCAGCTTCAGCGCCAGCGCCACCAGCAGAGCCAGCGGCAGCCAAAGCGGAAAACCCAGAATGACCAGCACAAGATCCAGCCCCCGCTTGAGCAGCTGGTTGCCACGGCTGAAGGAGCGATGCGCGCCTATGCCCAGGAGCGGCACGCCATCAAGATTCTCGACCTGCACCTGGCGGATATTCAACTGCATGATTTCCGGCACAATGCGCAGATCCGTGCCAGTCACGCGGCAGACCTCGGTCAGCTCCTGGATGCGGTCATAATGTTTCCAGCGAAAGGTGATGATGACCGTGTCAACAGTCTGCGAGCGGATGACGGAAGCCAGCCGGGACGCGTCGCCCAAAGCCGCCACCCGCCCCATGCCGGCCGAACTCTTGTCCGCGTCATCATCCAGGTAGCCAATCGGCTTATAGCCCAGCTCGGGGCGCGAGAGCATGATGCCCACCAGCGACCGCCCGACATCGCCCATGCCCACGATCAAGACGCGGCGAATGCCTATCCCTTGATGCCGCAGGTAAGCCAAAACCCAGCGCCGGATCAAACGCGCCAAGCCGCCCACGAATAACGTCAGCGCCGCCACATAAATCAGCATCAAGCGGCTGGTGACCAGGGGCTGCAGGATAAAGAACATCGCCAGCACAATGACAATCGAAACCGCCACGCTGCTGGCGATCAGATAGACTTCTTCCAGCCAGGCGCGCCCGGCGATATTGCGATACAGATTGTTACGCTGATAATTGATGAGGATCAGCAAAGCGTAGATGATGGCGAAGGGGATATAGGGACCGAAACCGCGCTGACCCGGATCCAGCAAAGGGCGGATGATCTGCAATTCATAGCGCAGCGTATAGGCCAAGCCAAATGCCAGGAATGCCAACAGCGCATCCACCAGCGGGAAGAGCCAGCGCGGCTCAATCGGCGGCCTTTCGGAGAGCGCAAGTCCGTTGTTCATGCTCGGCTAGCTCGTCTCAACTCCGCTCGCCTTTTCACTTTCGCCAAGCGAAAAATCCGCGGCGGCTCTGGCTTTGCGGTAACTGTCAAGCGTGAGTTCGGCGGTCCGCGCCCAGCTGAACTGCCTGGCGCGCTCCAAGCCATTTATCCGCGCCTTCTCGCGCCAATCCGCATTTCTTTTGAGGTCCCTCAGCGCCTTTGCCCAGGCCTCGGTCTCATCCGCCGGCAGGCACAGCCCCGCCCCGCCCGCGACCTCCGGCAGCGACGACGCATCGGATGTCAAGACCGGCGCGCCGCAAGCCATGGCTTCCAGGACGGGCAAGCCGAAGCCTTCATAGAGCGACGGATAGACGAAGGCCTCCGCGCAATTGTACCAAAACGGCAGGTCAGCGGCAGGGATGAATCCGATATGGCGGACGCTCTCGCCCAGCCCCAGGCGCTCAATAGCGGCCAGGGTCTCTCCCCCTCGCCAGCCCAAACCGCCGCCCAGGAGCAGTGGCAGGCGATCGGAAGCTGGCAAACTGGCATAAGCGCGCAGCAGCATCCCCAGGTTCTTGCGCGGTTCCAACGTGCCCACAGTGAGCCAGAAACGCGCGGGCAGATTTTGCGCCTGCCTGAATCGCTGGCATACGGCGGCTGCGCGCGGCTGAAACCTGGCTTTGTCATAACCCAGCGGCGTTACGTCAATCTTGCTGGAATGTATGCCGAGCAGGGCGCTCAGGTCATCGGCTGTACTGCGGCTTATGGCCAGGATGCGCCGGGCTCGCCGGCAGGTTAGCGCGGTCATCGTATGCAGGTACAGGCGGCGCGCCGGGTTCAGCCGCTGCGGGTAACGCAAGAAGCTTAGGTCATACACGGTAACAACCATGGGCGCGGTCAAGAACAGCGGGGCGACGAAAGCCAGCGCGTGATACACGTCAAAGCCGCGAATGGCGAAGGGCTGCAGCATCTGCTCCCAGAGTATGCGGCGCAGGGGCGCTGTCGTATCGAAGCCGGCCGCCCGGAAGTTGATGCCGGGGATGGCATCTGCGTTCGCCCGGCCAACCAGCGCTTGAAACTGCCAATCGGCTCCAGCCTGGTCCGGCAAGCGACGCAGCAGATTGCTGATATAGGCGTGGATGCCCGCCGAGCGGTAGCCAGCCTGCCCAGACAGCAGATGCGCATTGAAGACAACCCTCATGCGCCGCATTATACCATAGCCGCGGCCCGCCCCGAGAAACGTCGGGGAAGCGCGCAGGGTACCGCTCGGCCGACCCTACCGCCAGGGCAATCGCCTCATAATCCAAAATGCTCCGTTCTCCACGCATAATGGGCAATTAGTAGGGGCTACACTGTGTGTCGCCCATGTGAACATCAGAAAAATTGCGGGCGATTCACAGGGGCGCGCAGGTCGCGTAGACACTGACCGCCGACACAGCCCGCCAATCGCCCTTACAAGGCTTGTCCGATACTGGTGATTTTTGTCAGGTTCTGGTTGTGTAGCGAGCCGCAAGGTATTTTGCGTGGGCGGTCGCATTGCGGCGCGGGTGTCTACAGCATTCGAGTTTTTTGTTGCGCGACTAACTTGCATTTGCTTCTGCCCTGCCACCGTTTGACAAACTTGGTATAACTTAGGCTCGATTGGACGGCAAAGAACGGACGCAAATGCCCCAGCCCATCGTCATCGCCGCCTTCTATAAATTCGTCCCTCTGCCGGATTTCCGCGAAATGCGCGCTCCCCTGTTGGCGCAATGCCGGGACGCTGGCATCTTTGGCACCATCCTGCTGGCGGAAGAAGGCATCAACGCCACTATCGCCGGCCCGCGCGCCGCCATCGACGAGGCCCTGGCCCGCCTGCGCAGCGACCCGCGCCTGGCTGACCTGCAGGTCAAGGAGTCCCGGCACGGCGATATGCCTTTCGGCAAGCTGAAAGTGCGCCTCAAGCGGGAAATTGTGGCGCTGAAGCAAAGCGATATCGACCCCAATCAGCGGACTGGACAGGCTATCGAGCCGGCTGACTGGAACGACCTGATCAGCCAGCCCGACGTCGCGCTGATCGACGCCCGCAACGCCTATGAAACCGCCATCGGCAGCTTCCCGAATGCCATCGACCCGGGCACGGAAGCCTTCCATGAATTGCCGGCTTTCTTCGCCGAGCGTCTTGACACCAGCCGGCACAAGCGCGTCGCCATGTACTGCACGGGCGGCATCCGCTGTGAGAAAGCCAGCGCCTGGCTGCTCACGCGCGGCTTCGACCAGGTTTACCAGCTGCGCGGCGGCATCCTGGGCTACCTGGAAGAGGTGGCGCCGGCCGATTCGCTTTGGCGGGGAGAATGCTTCGTCTTTGATGAGCGCGTCTCGCTGGATCATCGTCTGCGCAAAGGCAAGACGCGCATCTGCGATGACTGCAAAGGCATGCTCGGCGAGGACCTGCCCGCCTGCCCCGATTGCGGCTCCGCCAACCTGCTCTGAGCGCCCGCCCCAAGCCGCCAGCAATCTTGCCTCTACAGCCTCGCTTTGCCGTCGTATAATGGTGGGCATAGTGAACGGTTAAGGTCCAGTGTGGATGCAAATTGGAATCATTTCAGACGTGCATGCCGATTATGACACGCTGAAGGATGTGCTGGCTCGCTTCGAAAAACATCATCATGTCGATCAGATCCTTTGCGCCGGCGACCTGGTCGGGCGGGGTCCGGAGCCAGACCGCGTGGTGGATTTGATCCGCGCGCATGGCATCCCGGTCGCCCGCGGCAACCATGACGAATGGGTGAATGGCATCCGCCAGGACAATCGCCAGTTTCTGGACGGCTTGCCCCTGGATTGGCAGGGCGAACTGGCTGGCATGGCTATTCACATGTGCCATGGCAAACCGGGCAACAACACCTGGGGCATGTACCGCGATCACCTTTCGGAGACTTACCTCAAGATGGTCTTGACCGCCTTGAAAGCCGATGTGCTTGTCACCGGGCATACGCACCTGCCCCTGCATATCAAGACCGAGCAGGGCTGCCTCGTCAACCCCGGCTCGCTCTATACCTTTTCTTGCCCGCGAGCCACCTCGCATACCTACGGCGTGCTGACCCTGCCGGAGCAGAGCTTCCGCGTGTATGACGCCGATGCCAATTGGCGCCAACCGCCAATCGCGATCAACTAGCCCGCCTCTTCGCCATGCGCGTCCTGATGCTTTCGAAAGCCTGTATCGTTGGCATCTATCAGCCCAAGCTGGAAGCCATCGCGGCTCATGACGTCGACCTGCTGGTGCTGACTCCGCCCGCCTGGCGCGATGAACGGGGCGCGCAAACCCTGGAGCGCAGCCATACCGCCGGCTATCAACTGCGAGCCATCCCCATTCGCTTCAATGGCAGCTTCCATCTGCATCACTATCCGACATTGGCGCGGGAGCTGCGAGCCTTCCAGCCCCAAGTCCTGCATATCGACGAAGAGCCCTACAATCTGGCTGCCTGGCAAGCGCTGCGCCTGGGCCGGCAACTGGGCGCGAAGTCGCTTTTTTTCACCTGGCAGAATCTGCTGCGCCGCTATCCGCCGCCATTCAACTGGGGAGAGCGCTGGGCGCTGCGCCGGGCGGATTATGCGCTGGCTGGCACGGATGAGGCGGGCAATGTGCTGCGCCGCAAAGGCTATGCGGGACCTCTGCGCGTCATCCCGCAATTCGGGACCTCCTCGGCCCTGTTTCGGCCTGCCGGAGCCTTGCCCGAGCGCCCTTTCACCATCGGCTTCATTGGGCGCATCGTGCCCGAAAAAGGCGTATTTGTCCTGCTTCGCGCGCTGCATCAGCTCGAAGGCGACTGGCGCTTGCGGCTGATCGGCGGCGGACCCGCGCTGGGCGATTTGCGCAAGCTGGCGCATTCGCTGGCTCTCGCGGAGCGTGTCAGCTTCCTGGGCCAACTGCCATCGGATGGTTTGCCGGCCGAATACCGGCGGCTGGATACGCTTGTTCTGCCCTCCTTGACGCGGCGCAACTGGAAGGAGCAGTTCGGTCGCGTCCTCGTGGAGGCCATGGCCAGCGGCGTTCCGGTCATCGGCAGCGACAGCGGCGCCATACCCGGCGTGCTAGGCGAGGCTGGCTTAATCGCGCGGGAGGGCGATGTGGAAGCTCTGGCGGAGGCTCTGCGAGAACTGCGGGCTGATGCGGATCTGCGCTCCCGCCTGGCTCAAGAGGGAAGAGCCCGTTTCCTAAGACATTTCACGCATGAGCGCATCGCCGCGGCCACCGTCGACGTCTATCGCGAGATGCTGGAGTCGCCATCCCTCAGCTGTTCTCGCCAGGCGCGCCCGCCGAAAACCCCCTCAGCCGGCGAATGAAGTCGACGCTCTCCAGCTTGCGTTCCAGCAGGTGGGCGATATAGCCCAGCATGACCCGCTCGGCGCTGTCGTGCTGCCGCCTGGTGATGCGCAGGCTGCTCACCGCCGCATAAGAATCGGCGCTCCGCTGCAGGTGGCGCAGCAGCTTCAAAGCCTCAAAGTCCAGCTCTATCAGGCGCGTGGGCAGGTTTGGCGCGGCCGCCCGGCTGACTGCCCCGCCTTCTTCATGGCTGAAGAATTGCGCCTCGGGCAGCAGTTCCGCGCGCGTGACGACGCATTCCTGCAGCTCGGGCTTGAAGCCGACCAGGTCCAGCAGCTGCAGCTCATAGAAGCGGGCTGCCAAACGCGGGTCCCGCCCATCCGCTATGCGCGTCAAGGTCTGGTGCAGCAGCAGGAAGAGCGCCTCTTCATTTTCTTCTTCATCGGCGGTGAAGCGATCGAGCAGCTCGGCGACATAATTGGCATAGGCGCCGCGCCCCAGGTCATCGCGCAAGCCCAGATAGGCATCGACCAGTTCAGCCTGCGTCAGGATATCCAGATTGCGTCCGCGATAGATGACGCAGTCGCTGCGCGCGAAGAGTTCGACATGCCCGCTGAGTTTGGCGCTGGGTTTGCGGGCGCCCTTGGCGATGGCGCGGATCTTGCCATGACGCGGCGTGAAAAGGGTGAGCAACCGGTCGGATTCGCCGAAGTCGCGGCGGCTGAGGATGATGGCCTGGCTGCGGAATTGGCGGGCTGGCTTGGGCATGGGCGCTTCTTCGGGCTGGCTTCCGCTAGAGGGCAAGGTTTGTCCAATACTGATGACTCTCTGTCAAATTCTAGTTTATAACGCGCGGGTGAGACAAGTCTCGCCCCTACAAGGCTTCTCCGCTACGGATGGGTTTACTCAGATTCTCGATGTTTGCGATTGGGTTAGCCAACGGCTCGCATTCTCCGTGAACCCGGAGCGATCTCGCGAATGACAGGGACGCCAAGCAAGCCTATAATGGCTGGCGCAGGCAACTGGCGAGACGGAGGCGCTGATGAATGCGCAGATTCAAGAATTCTGGGAGATGAATCGCATGTACGCGTCGCTGCGCGACCAGCTGATGGAGTCGCTTGAGGATGCGGATCTGGCATTTAGCCCCGGCGGCGACAACCCCAGCCTGGGCGAGCTTTGCCGCGAAATCGGCGAGACGCAATACGCCTACGTCCAATCCTTCAAGACATTCAAGATCGACTTCAGCTATCGGACCAATGATGACAGCTACCTGAAAAGCGTGGCCAAGCTCCGCGCCTGGCATCAGCAGCTGGACGCGGCGCTGGAGGCGGCGCTGGAAGCCCTGACTGACGACGATGTGGCGGAAAAGCAGATGGACCGCGGCGACTTTTCCCTGCCGCTGCATATCAGCCTGGATATCTATCGCGAGGCGCTGCTGATCTTCTATGGCAAGGTCAGCGTCTATGCCAAAGCCATGGGCAATCCGCTGACGCAGCAATGGCGCGACTGGATCGCCTGAGCTGGTCCGGCCGGGCTGGGCAGCAAATGATGCCATCGCCAAGTAAACGCGCCAGACAAGCCACCCTGCGATTCTCTTTCGCCATGCGCTAGAATAGGCTTTGCGAATGACGAGACATTTGGGACGCGATGACTTCACAATACCAATCTGTTGATGAGTTGCAACTGGCGCTTGGCGAGCAGGATTATATCGCTGAGCGCGGCTTGACCGTGGCCATTTACCTGGCGCTGAAGACCGGCAAGCCCCTCTTCCTGGAAGGCGATGCCGGCGTCGGCAAAACCGAGATCGCCAAGGTGCTGGCGGCGCTGCTGGGCACAGAACTGATTCGCATGCAGTGCTATGAAGGCCTGGATGTCAACACGGCTGTCTATGAATGGAATTATGCCGGGCAGATTCTGCATCTGCGCTTGATGGAAGCCGAAGACCTGACGCGCGAGGCCATGGAAGCCGAGCTCTTTTCGCAGCGCTTCCTGCTCAAGCGTCCGCTGCTGCAAGCCATCGAAGAGAGCCGCAATGGCAGCGCGCCCGTCTTGCTGATCGACGAGCTGGACCGCTCGGATGAAGAGTTTGAAGCTTTCTTGCTTGAGCTGCTGTCGGATTTCCAGATCACCATACCGGAGTTGGGCACAATCGCCGCCAATACGCCGCCGGTGGTGGTGGTTACATCCAACCGCACGCGCGAGATTCATGATGCTCTAAAGCGGCGCTGCCTCTATTATTGGATCGATTATCCGCATTTCCGCAAAGAACTGGAAATCGTCGAACGCAAAGCGCCGGATGTGCCGCCGATGCTGGCCCGCCAGATCACCGCATTCATCCAGGATATGCGCTCGCTGGAGCTCTTCAAGCGCCCGGGCATAGCCGAGACCCTGGATTGGACCGCCGCCTTGATCGCCCTGGACCAAAACGAGCTTGCGCTGGAAACCGTGCAGGATACGCTGGGCGTGATCCTCAAATACCAGGACGATGTGGAAATGCTGGATGCGGCTACCATCCAGAATATGATCGACCGCGCCAAGGTCGAGGCGCAGCGAGCCAGCTAATCTCTAGGAAAGCGAACTGTGGGGGCTGGCCATTGGCTCGCCCGACACAGCCAAGATTGACTGGTTTAGGATGTCCAAAGAATCGCCAATAAACAGCCTGTTTCTGGGCCCGGCGGATGCCCCGCATGCTTATCATGGCGGCAAGCTGACGCATAACCTGCTGCTCTTCGGGCGGGTCTGCCGGGCGCTGGGCATGAATGTGACGCCCAACCGCATGATGGAGGTCGGGCGGGCTCTGGCGTATATCCGGCTGGGCAACAAGAGCGATTTCTATTTCACGCTGCGGGCGCACCTGGTATCCCACCCCAAGGAACTGGAGTATTTCGACGAAGCTTTCGAGCTCTTTTGGCGGCGGCCCGCGGATGGCTTCACCACCTTGAACCTGCAATCTTTGGGCGAGGAGCGGCGCAAGAAGAAGACGCAATTCCTGCCCCCGCTTGATGCCAGCCCCAGCGAGAATGGCAACGACGGCGGCAAGCTGGATTCCAACATGATCGCCCTGGTGCCGACCTATAGCCGGCAGGAGCGCCTGCGCAACAAAGACTTCGCCGATATGACAGCGGATGAACTGGAGATGGCCAAGCGCATGATCGCCAAGATGCCGGATTCGCTGGGCATGCGCCGGACACGCCGTTATGCGCAGGGCAAGGGCCGGCAGGTCAATATGCGCCGGCTGATGAAAGATATGATCCGCAAAAGGGGCGATGTGACGCGCCTGCCGACTCATCGGCGCCGGGAGAAACCGCGGCCGGTCGTCCTGCTCTGCGATATCAGCGGCAGCATGGAACGTTATACGCGCATCCTGCTGCATTTTATGCACACCCTGGCTGGCTCGCTTTATCAGGTCGAATCCTTCGTCTACAGCACGGATATCACGCGGATTACGCGGCAGATCCGCCAGAAGAACGTGGATGACGCGCTGGCTGATATTGGGCAGACGGTCTTGCAATGGGGCGGCGGCACGATGACCGGCGAATGCCTGCATCACTTCAACTGGGTGTGGTCGCGGCGAGTGCTGGGGCGCGGCGCCATCGTTATTTTGATCACCGATGGCTGGGACCGCGGCGATATCCCCCTGCTGCATCGTGAGATGGAACGGCTGCGGCTGGCTTGCAAGCGGCTGATCTGGCTGAATCCGCTGCTGGATGTGCCGGAATATGAACCGCTGACGCGGGGGGCGCAGGCATTGCTGCCCTATGTGCATGACTTTCTGCCCATCACCAATTTGGCCAACCTGGAAGTCATCGTCAAGGCGCTGCAGAACCTCAACGCGAGACCCAGCGCCCAAGCCTATCGCCTGAAATACTTGGCATGAGACGAAACGAACAGCACAAAGTGTGGGCGAGTCGCCGCCTCGCCCCTGCGAAGATTACGGCAGATCGTTGGAGGGATGATGTTAGATATCCTGGATACCATGAATCGCTGGCTGGCGGAAGATCGTTCGGTAGCCCTGGCCACCGTCGCCAAGACCTGGGGATCCGCCCCGCGGCGCGAAGGCTCGAAGATGGGCGTCAACGCGGACATGGGCATGATCGGCTCGGTGAGCGGCGGCTGCGTGGAAGGCGCTGTCGTGGAAGAGGCGCTGGCTGGCATGAACGCGGGCCAAGCGCGTTTGCTGAAATTCGGCGTGGCTGACGACATGGCTTGGGAAGTCGGCTTGACCTGCGGCGGGAGCATCGAAGTCTTCGTCGAGCCCCTGAAATCGCTCTGGTGGGATGCCCTGGCTGACCTGGCGCGCAATGACCGCTTCGGCGTCACCGCGACGCTGGTTGATGGCGACCTGATCGGCGAGAAAGCCCTCTTTGATGGCGCCGGCGCAGTCCTCTTCAAGACCGCCGGGCTGGGCGCTGATCTGCTTGCTGACCTGCGCAGTCTGGCGGCAAATGCCAGCAAGAGCGGCATCGTCGCAATGGGCGAGCGGCGCGTCATGCTGGATATGCAGGTGGAGCGCCCGCATCTGATTCTGATCGGCGGCGTGCATGTGGCCATTCCGCTGGAAGCCATGGCCCGGCAGGCGGGTTTCCGCGTCTCAATCGTCGACCCGCGCGCGGCTTTCGCATCGGCTGAGCGCTTCCCGCATGTGGCCAACATCCTGCACAGCTATCCCGATAAGGCGCTGCCGCGGCTGGGCTTGGACCGCAGCGCCTACCTGGCAGTGCTGACGCATGACCCGAAGATCGATGACAAGGCGCTCATCACCGCCCTGCCAGCCAATATCCCTTACATCGGCGTTTTGAGCAGTTCTCGCACGCATCGGCAGCGGGTGGCGCGGCTGCAAGAAGCGGGAATCAGCGACGAGCTCATCGCGCAGATCCGCACGCCCATCGGCATCGAGATCGGCGCCAGCAGTCCCGAAGAAATCGCCGTCTGCATCCTGGCGGAGATCATCGCCGTGCGCAACGGGGTCGCCGATGCAATTCGGTGAGGTCGCGCTGGCGGAAGCGGCGGGCGGCATCCTGGCGCATAAGCTCTATGACGAGGCCGGCAAGCTGGTCTTCAACAAGGGGCATTGGCTGAGCGAAGCCGATATCGCTGTCATCGAGCGCCTGGGCAAAACCCGCCTCACCGTCATGCGGCTGGGCGCTGCGGACCTGCACGAAGATGAAGCCGCCAAGCGCATCGGCAAAGCAGTCGCGGGCGAGAACGTCACTATGCGGCTGCCGGGCGTGGGCAGAGCCAACCTCACAGCTAGCCAACGCGGCGTCCTGCATGTCAATGCGCCGGCCCTGGAGCAGATCAACAATATCTATGATGGCATCACCATCGCGACGCGGCGGGAGTTCAGCCTGGTCGACGCGGGCGAGATGGTCGCCCTGGTCAAGGTCGTGCCATTCGCTGTGCCGGCCGCGCGGGTAGTGGATGTGGCCGGCATCGCACAGGGTGGCGCGGACGTCCTGCATGTCAAGCCGCTGCTGGCCAAGCGGGTCGCGCTCATCGTCAGCGCCAACGAAGCGCTTCGCGCTCGCCTGCTGCGGAGCTTCCATGAACCGGTGCGGCGGCGCATCGAAGGCTGGGGCAGCCGCTTGAAGGAACCGGTCGCCACCGATCACGCTGCCGAGCAAATCGCCCGCGCCATAAGCGCGAATGCCGATGCCGAGCTCATCATCGTGGCCAGCATGTCAGCCATTATCGACCGCGAGGATGTCGTGCCGAATGCCCTGCGGCTGGCCGGCGGCAGCATCACCCTGCATGGCGTGCCGGTCGATCCCGGCACCCTGCTGATGATGGGCTACCTGGGCGATGTGCCGGTGGTGGGCGCGCCGGGCTGCATCAAATCGCCCAAGACCAATGTCATCGATTGGATCCTGCCGCGCCTGCTGACCGGCGAACGCCTGACCCGCGCCAACCTGGTGTCGATGGGACATGGCGGCCTGCTCAAGGACATCGCCGAACGCCCCATGCCGCGCAGCCGGACAAATGGCTAATTGCCAACCCCCCTCGGTCCCCCCATCGGGATGGGGGGAGGCTCAATCTCCGCGGTCCTTCTCGAACCCCCCGCGGTCCCTCTCGAACCCCCCTCGGTCCCTCTCGAACCCCTCGCGGTCCCTCTCGAACCCCCCTCGGTCCTTCTCGAACCCCCCTCGGTCCTTCTCGAACCCCCCTCAGTCCTTCTCGAACCCCCCTCGGTCCCCCCATCGGGATGGGGGGAGGTCAACCTCCCTCGGTCTCTCTCGACCCCCCCCATCAAGACGAGGGGAGGCTTATGGCGCGGTGATATTGGCGGCGGGATTGTCCTCGCGCATGGTTGAGAACAAGCTGCTGCTGCCCTGGCGGGATGGCCAGGAGATTGTGGCGCATGTGGCGGGCATGTACGCTCGGGCGGGCTTGGCGGATGTGGTGCTGGTGACGGGCCGCGACGCCGAGCTTGTGCGTGAGGCGGTCTCCAAGTTGAGAGTGCGCTGCGTGCACAATCCCGACTATGCGGCGGGCGAGATGCTGTCGTCGCTGAAGGCCGGCTTGCGAGCGCTGCGGGGCGATTTGGCGGGCGCATTCGTGCAGCCGGCCGATATGCCACTTGTGCCGGCGGATGTGCTGGGCTTGCTGATGGCGCGGCATGAGGCGGGCATGAGCCTGGCGCCGAGGTATCGTGGCCAGCGCGGGCATCCGGTTTTGCTGGATCGGGCGCGGTGGAGTGGGATGTTGGCATTGCCGGCTGGGGCGAAGCCGCGGGACGGGCTTGGGCGGGTGAAGCTGCTGGATGTGGAGGCTGCGGGTGTGGTGCTGGATGTGGATACGCGGAAGACGTATAAGAGGTTGGTGGGGCGGGGGTCTTAGCAGATACAGCAACCGAGTATTCCCCCAATAAGTGGGGGATTTTGGAATACAGAACTCTGATAGACTGGCTGAAATCGAAATTGTCGGACGGATAAGTGCAATGATTAGATTGGAAGATTTGAAGCTGGGGATGCGGGTTTGTGGGTTGGTGCCGGATCAAGTTGCAACGGTGATTTCAGTCAAGGGCCTCGGGGCGCGCGACAGCGAGTATTTTCGAGTGCGGGTCCGATATGAAGACGAATACGATGAATCAGACAAACAGACCCTTGATCGCGGTGTCGAAGAACGACTGTTTGAGGCGCAAGATGCGTGGGCATTGGACAGAGACGCTGAACTTGGGCTACTTGCGGTGGAAGCCCGCAGGATAAAGGGCGGCGGTCAGTTCGACAAGTATCACGAGATATTCTCGTCTGCAATAGAACCCCTGCCACACCAAGCTGACGCAGTATTCAATTGGATGCTTGGAAGATACCCTTTGCGCGTCCTGCTCGCAGACGACCCTGGAGCTGGCAAGACCATTACAGCAGGATTGCTCATCCGCCAAATGGCCGCCCGAGATCTCGTGCGCCGTTGCCTAATAGTCGTGCCAGGCAATTTAGCCGAGCAATGGAAGAGCGAACTTCTAGAGAAATTCCGGTTGCGCTTTGAAATCGTCGAGCGCGATGACATTATTGAAAACGCAAACCCATTTACATTGCGTAGTCGCGTGATCATAAGCATGGATCGCGCAAAACGTGAAGAGTACTTGAACAAGCTAACGGAAGGCCCCGAATGGGACCTTATCGTATGCGACGAAGCGCACAAGATGTCAGTGTCCTTAATAGGAAACAAGGTGAGCAAAGTGACGGCTAGATATCGCCTTGGCTTGGCACTCCGCGAGTTAACGACGAATTATCTCTTAACGACAGCCACGCCCCATACAGGGAAACGTGAAGAGTTTCGTTGGTTTATGAGGTTGCTTGACCCCGACAGGTTCGAAAAGCCCGGTCCTAGATTCGACGTATCGGATATATACCTCCGCCGCATGAAAGAGCAGCTTGTCACCCGGGAGCAGACACCCCTCTTTCCTGATCGTGTAAGCTACACCGCAAAATACAACCTTTCGCAACCTGAACTTGACCTGTATGAAGCGGTCACCTCCTATTGTCGATACGAGTTCGGCCGCGCCTACCAGTTGGAGGGGAGACGTCGCAATACTGTTGGTTTCGCGCTCACGATCTTGCAACGGCGACTGGCATCGTCGCCCGAAGCAATCTATCGTAGTCTGCAATCGCGACGGCAACGGCTAACAGCCATTCTTGAAGAAAGCCTCGTCAGGATATCCCATTTCGACCTTGAGATAGATTGGGATGAATTCGAGGACTTGCCTGCACAAGAACGCGAAGAAATCGAACGAGAAGTAGTAAGCTTGGCATCTGCGGCACAAAGTCTACCCGAGCTACAGCATGAAATAGAGACGCTTGAGAACTTGGAACGACAGGCAAATACGCTCCGAAATAGTGAAGTCGACAGTAAGTGGGAAGAATTGCGCGACATTTGGGAAAACCGAATGCCAACTATGGTAAAAGATGGCAAGCCGCGAAAACTAATCATCTTTTCTGAACATCGAGCCACCTTGAGCTATCTATCGAAAAAGCTTAGAGTACTCCTCGGATCTGAAAAAGCAGTGGTGACTATTGATGGTGGCCTGAATTCCGCCCAGCGCCGCAAAGTTCAAGATGAATTCCAGAACGATGCTCGTGTCCAAGTATTGGTCGCTACCGATGCCGCAGGTGAAGGCATTAACCTGCAATTTGCGCATCTGATGGTGAATTACGATTTGCCTTGGAACCCAAATCGCCTTGAGCAGCGCTTTGGTCGGATTCACAGGATTGGGCAGACCAAAGTTTGCCATCTCTTCAATCTCGTCATCGGTAATACAAGAGAAGATGCCGTGTACCGACTTCTTGCCGAAAAGCTGGAAACCATCGGGAATGACTTGAACGGACTGGTGTATGATATTCTGGGTGAGCTATTTCAAGAGACACCGTTGCGTCAGATCGTTCAAGACTCGCTTCGCTATGGTGACGACCCAGCGCGCCAGCGGGAATTCGAACAGAAAGTTGAATCAGCACTCGATAAAGACCGCATAAGGGAATTGGAGCAACGCAGGATCGCCGATAGGTCCGATTTCGATGCTAGCAGTACACTTGAAGAGATGCGGGATACAGCAGCAGGCCGCCTCCAAACTCAAGATGCCCAGCGATTCCTTGTCGACACATTCCAATATATTTCTCGCCAGTGTGCGTCAAGAGTGGCCGACATACGCGAGTTAGGCGCCGGCACATTCGAAGTTGGCAAAGTACCCGGAGTACTTGCGGTATTTGCACGTACGCACGGACTTGGTCAAGTTGAAGACAGCTATCGCTCTATCTGCTTTGATCGAGATCTGATGCAGCATCCCGACGGACGAATTGTCTCGGAATTGATTCACTCTGAACATCCATTACTCAAGGCGACGGTTGGATGGGTGCTATCGCGATGGAATTCTAAGCGCGGCGATTGTGGCGATGCCTACCCAGTCTTGATTGATGAGCGTTCTGAGTCGGACTATGTGCGTCTGGTTTACCTCGTAGAATGGACTGTTCAGAATGATTTTCAGCGTGATCAGGACAGAAGGCAAGTCCTCTCGCATGAGGCTCAGTTTGTACAGGCAGAAGTTTCACACAGCTATCAAGACTTCAAAGTTCTAGGCTCATCACCAGCGCTTTGCTTTCGCCCAGCGACCAGCGCGGATATGGCATCTCTACATACGCAGCTTGAACATGATCTACTTGACGCCGAAAGATCCGCTAGCTTCGTAGACGAACAAACGTATGAGCTTGTGATTGCCCCAAAACTGGATGCCATAAGGTCACGCGAATCCGAGCGCATTGACCTGGAATGCCGAGAAGTGCTCCGCAGTCTAAATGCCCAAATCGCTCACGAAGACCACCAAGCCGAACACTTCAGATGGCTGGCGCAAGTCAATCCACACGCTGAAGTTCTTCATCTCGCCAATGCAGATCGCCACGATGACAACAGAAGAAACTATGAGGTTCGCAAACTATATCGAGAACGTATCTGGGGTTTGGAGCAACAGATCTCGGTATCAGCCATGAATCCGCGCCGAGTCGCTGTCATCGTGCCCGCTTCTCTATTGCGAGACTAGAGCTTGCTCCCCCCACCCCAACCGCCACCCAACCCCCCGCCACAGCCCCCACAAACCCATCTCCCTTACCCCGACCACCACCACAAAACCGGCCACCTCCCCCAAGCCCGCCAGCGCCAGCACACCCGCCACCGCCGGCAGCAGCGACAGCATCACATACAGAAAAATCCCAACCACCAGCGCATCATGCCGCGCCAAATCAAAGCTGCTCGCCAGCACGCCGGCCGCCAGGCTCAAGGTCAGCGTCTGCGTCAGATTGAGCCAATACAGAGCCAGCAGCATGCCTATCAGCAGGAATAGCCGCGCCTGTTCCATGCCCATCGCCTGCCCGCCGAAGACCGCCAGCAGCAGCGCCAATATCCCCAGCCCGCCCAGCAAACCCAAACCCGCCAGCAGGCAAAAGCGCGTCCCCCAACGCAGCGGCAAATACCAGTCGAAACTATGCAGAATGCCAGCCGCAACCGCCCAACTCGCGCTCAGCGGACCGCGGGGCGCGGCGCAAAGCAGCTCATACGTGTGCTTATGCTTCTCGCGGGTGATGCCGCTGATGACCTCGGCCGTCAGCTGCAAGCCAGCCAGCCAGGCATAAAGCGGCAGCAGGACAGGACTGGCCACCATCAACGTGATCATGAGCATGGGCAGGATCAAGACCAGCGACAGCAAGCCGGGCGAATGCGCCAGAGCGGCAATGCAGGCGATGACGGCGGCCAGGATCAGCGGACGCGGCGGTCGTCGAGCCAGATTCGGCGCTTGGTGGCGGCTCCCGCGTTGGCTGAGGCGCCGGGCGATGGGGTCGTCGATGGCGGCTTCTGCCAGTTTCCGCCAGAGGCGCATGGACAGCATGCCGGCGGGTCCTGGCGCTTAGGGATCGGTGCTGGTCTGCGGATTTTTGTGATGCAGCAGCACATCAATGGTCAGCGCCATGGCCGCCCCGCTGACGGCGCTGCGCAGTGCCGCCGTGGTCACCGAAGCCACATCCATGACGCCGCAAGCCAGCATATCGCCGATTTCCCCGCTGCGAATGTCGATGCCGTGGCCGCTTGGCGCTTCCTGCACCTGGGCGATGGTCGCGCCATCGTAACCGGCGTTCTGGCATATCGCTCGCAGTGGCGTTTCCAGCGCGCGGCTGAGCATGCGGTTGGCTGCCCGGCGCTCCACATCCGCGCAGTCGATGTCCAGCGCAGACCGGCCAGCCAAGAGCGCCACGCCCCCGCCCGGCAGGATGCCATCGCTGAGGGCTTTGCGCAGGGACTTGGCGGTTTCTTTGGCGGCGGCTATGCGGCTGTCCATGCGACTTGGGTCGGCGTCGCCGATGCGCAGAATGGCCACTCCGCCCAGGATCTTGCCGATGCGCTGGCTCAGGAATTCTTCGGTTTCGCGATCGCTGGCGCCTGCTTTCAGCTCGAGCAGGTCAGCCAGATGCTCGGTGAGCTCCGGCTGATTGTCGCGGTCAGAGACCAAGCCAAAGAGTTCGCGCTCGACCCAAACTTGCTTGGCTTGCCCAAAATATGTGCCCTGCCTCGAAACTTTCCCTGCCGCGTCAGAGCTTCCCCTCAATGATTTGGGGGGACTGAGGGGGGTAGCCAGCGTATCGCCGGCCGCCTTGTAGAGCGGAATCGCGCCGGTGATGACCGCCATATCGCTGAGGTGAGCATGGCGCTGGGCATCGGTATCGCCCGGCGTCTTCACAGCCACGACACGAAACTTCTCGGGCTTCTTGTTGGCGAGGATGAGATTGATGACACTCTCGGAGAAGCTCGCGCCCACCAGCAGCAGGTTCTTGGCGCCCGCGCGCATCAAAGCGGAGAATATGGGCAGCAGGTCTTCCGGCGCGTCGAAATCCAGGTCGCTGAGCAGGATGGCGGCCTCGTTCATCACAATGCGGTCGGGCTGCTTGCCGCCGCGCAGCATGGCTCTTGAGACCGCCCCGCGCTTCCAATACATGCCTTTCATATAATCATGCAGCATCATGCGGGTATGTCCGCGCCGCACGTCCAGCTGGCCATATTCGCCGATGAAATCGAAGATCTCGCCCAGGCGCTCGGCGAGTTCGGGATCATGGCAGATGCACTCGGCCAGCTGCGCCAGTTGTTCGCGCCCGTCGATGGGCTGGGTCATCGCCTCAAGCTGGTCAATGATGATTTGCGCGCCCGCCTGCAGGTGATGCCGCAAGCGCATGGCATCGCCGCCCGCCGCAATATAGCGCAAGCCATCGCGGAATAGCGACTGAAAGATCAATGCCGCCGCAGCCGTGCCATCGCCGCAATCTTCATAGAGCTGCCAGAGCATTTGCCGCAGCAGCATCGCGCCCATATCCGCATCCCGGTCGGGCAAATCGGTGATGCGCCGGGCGATGAGACCGCCTTTGTCCAGCAATTCCGGCGTCTTGCCATCCAGCGCCTGGCTGACAGCCACAGTCCGCGTTACCGGACCCAGGGTCGGGCGAATGGCATCGGCGACCAGATCAATGCCGCGCTTAAGGCTGAGCGAAACATCTGGCTGAAAGACCAGACGTCCAGTGCCGTCGCCACCCCACCCTCGCCCCCTCCCCGACGCATCAGGGAGGGGAGATGGCCGACGCTTCCCCTCAATTCGTTGGGGGGACTGAGGGGGGTAAGATCGTGAGTTCAACCGCGGATCGCCCCTTGCGTGAGCCCGGCGATGATTTGCCGCTGCATCAAGACAAATACGATGAGGATGGGCAGGGTGCTGAGGAAGGAGGCCGCCATGATCGCGCCGATCTCGACATCGTAGGGTCCGTCCATGGTGGCGATGCCGATGGAAAGCAGGTACTTGGTGTCATCCTGCAAGACGATGAGGGGCCAGAGAAAGTCGTTCCAGGTGTTCACGAAGGTCAGAATCGCCACGACGCCCAGAGCCGGGCGGACGAGCGGCAGGATGATGCGATGGAAGATGCCAAACTCCGAAGCGCCATCGATGCGCGCCGCGTCCATGAGCTCATCCGGCACGGCTTCAATATATTGCCGCATCAGAAAAATGTTGAATGCGCCGACGATGCCCGGCACGATGACCGCCAGGTAAGTATCCACCCAGCCAAAATCGACCATCATCAAGAAAAGCGGCACCAGCAGCACCTGGAATGGCAGCGTCAATGTCGCCAGGACCAGGAAGAAAAAGAAGCGCTTGAAGCGAAACGTGTATTTTGCGAAAGCCGCGCCCGCCAATGCCGCGAAATAGACGCCGAGCGCTGTGCGGATGCCGGCCGTGAAAATCGTATTGCCATACCAGATAACGAAGTTGGTATCACCGAAGAGCTTCTGATAATTATGCCCATGCCATTCGCGCGGCATGATGGTCACCGGCAGCGAATACAGCTCGCCCTGGTTGCGGAAGCTGGCGGTGATCATATAGATGAATGGGATGGCGGTGAGCAGGACGCCGATGAGCACAACCGAGTTCATCAGCATCAGGTTGACCTTGCCCGGCGCCATGGAACTGGAACGTTTGGCTTTGAGCAGCATGGCGCGCCTCACACCTTCCACATTCGGAAGAACAGCAGCTGCACGCCGGTGATAATCAGAATGAGCGCCGTCAGCAAGTAGCCGATGGCGGAAGCATAACCCATGCGGAAGTTCTCGAAGCCCATGAAGAAGAGATACATGACCGGGAACAGGCCCGCGTCGCCTGGTCCGGAGCCGCTGTCAAAGAGCAGGTAGGGCTGGCTGAAGAGGCTGAATGAGCCGATCAAACCCGTGATCACCACGAAGACGAAGACCGGGCGCAAGAAAGGAATGGTGATATGCCAGAAGACTCGGATGGTGTTCGCGCCATCGATGCGCGCGGCTTCTTTGAGATCATCCGGCACATTCTGCAAGCCAGCCAAAAAGAAGAGCGAATTGTAGCCGCACCAGGTCCATAGCCCGAGGATGATCAGCGCGGGCATGACGAAGGTCTTGTCATTCAGCCAGCCGACGCTTTCCAAGCCCAACGTGTTCAAAGCCGCGTTGAGCAAGCCATAGCGATCCTGGAATATCAATGTGAAGATCCAGCCGACGACGATGGCTGAGGTGATGTAGGGGGCGAAGAAGGCTAATCGCGCCAGGACTTTGAAGCGGATATGCGGCGCGTTCATCAGCAGCGCCATGCCCAGGGCGATGGGCATCTGAATGAGCACCGTGCCGATGGCGAACTCGGCGCCATTGACTATGGCGGTGCGGAAGCGCTTGTCCTTGGTCAGCAAACGTTCATAATTATCCAGCCCTTTGTATTCGAGCACGACGCCGCCGCCTTCTTCCGGGCTGATGAACCCGCGGACGCGCTGAAAACTGAGGAAGAAAGCCGCCCCGGCCGGGTAGACCGTGAAGATCAAGAAGGACAGCAAAAATGGCGCCAGAAAAATATAGGGGATGACCTTGCGCTGATTGCGCGACCACCAGCCTCCCAATGAGAAGGGCTGCGGGGCTGCCTTGCTCAATGTGTGTGCGGACAAATGACGCGCTCCAAGATTGCCGGCCGAAGTCCAAAAGCCCAAATCGAGGGCGACTCAGCGAGTCGCCCCTACAGTTGCTTCATGGGCCGCCCCGGCCTGTAAGCCGAAATCGCCAAACTACTTGTTGAACTCGAATTCGTCGATGGCTTCGTCGATGGCGGTCTGCGGATCCACGCCATCCAGCATGACCTGCTGGACAACCAGGCGGTTCACGGCGTCGACGAAGAGCGTCCAATAGGGATCGACATTGACTTCAGCCATGGCCGAGGCCGCTTCGGCGATGAATTCGCCCGGCTTCTGCCCGGCAAAATAATCATCCGTGCGCAGCAGTTCTTCGCGATCCCAAACCGGGATATAGGACGGGAAGAGGTTCATGCGGCGGAATGCCAGCAGAGAGCCCTCAGCCGTCAGGTTGCAGACGCGGATGAATTCCCAGGCTTCTTCCTTGTTTTCAGAAGCGGCGGTTATGCCCATGCCTGTCCCGCCGCGTGGCACGGTCAGGAAGCTGTTCTCATCCCAGACCGGCAGGTAGCGCATCTTCCACTGGCCCTCCAACTCGGGGGCGTTCTGCTTCATGAAACCCTGATACCAAGGCGCGCCCCAGACGGTGATGTACGCCGCTTCGTTCATCAGCGCCCAATGCGCGTCGCCGGTGCCGCGATCGACATAAACGCCGCTATCCAACTGTTCCTTCTGCCAGGCGAGGATCTCGACAGCCAGCTCGGAGTTCAGCTGGACGTTGCCATCGGCATCAAAGAATTCGCCGCCGGCTTGATGGAATTGCACATAAAAATCCGACCAGCTTTGGGTGGCGATGCAGAAGAGGCCGTGGCCCGCGTCCATTGCCCCGCCGCCCAGCATGGAGACGAATTCGTCCCAGGTGGCTGGCGCGTCAATGTCGACGCCCATTTCATCGAAGATATCATGGCGATAGTAGAGCAAGACCGGGTTGACCTCGTTGCCGACGCCATAGATATTGCCGCGGACGGTCCAGGGCTTGGTGGCTGAGGGAATGGACAGGTCGGCCAATTGGTCGCCGATATGATCGTTCAAAGATGCGAAGGGCTCGCTGCCGGCTTCGCGCACGAACTGTCCCATGGCGGAGATTTCGATATCCACCATATCCGGGATGCCGGCGCCCGCCACAAATGCCGCTTGCAGCTTGGGCCAGAGATCGGAGTAAGGCGTCAGGGAAAGCTCGACGGTGACGTTGGGGTGGATTTCCGACCAGATTTCTTCCGTCAGGTTCTGCATCCATTCGTCGCGGTTGTTGGCGAAGCCCCAAAGGTTAATGGTGACTTCATCAGCCTGGGCGCGAACCATGCCGATGGGCAGGGCTGCAAAGCCACTGGCAGCCAAAGCCGTGGATGCCGCTTTGAGGAAGTCGCGGCGGGAAAGGGTCTTTTTGGACATGGGTGTTTCCTCCATTGCTGAGTAAAGGCTTGCTGTAAATGTATCGCGGCGACCGGAGTCGCTCGGCAACGCATGGTAGTATAGCCAAAACAAAGAGGCAAGACAAATATAGCTTGTCTGTCACTCGCGGGAGTGCGCCATAGCGCTCGAATGGAGTTTGCCGCCAGCGTAGTGAGCGCCGGGGATTGCAGCGCGCCCGGCGCTCATGAGACGCCCGTCAGCGAGAGCGGCTAACGATTGAACTCGAAGTCTTCCACAGCCGCTTCCAAAGCGGTTCGCGGATCTTCGCCCTGCATATAGACGGGATCGGCCAGATAGCTTTGGATGGCGTTGACCATGATCGACCAATAGGGATCGCGGTTGACCTCAGCCATGCCTTCGGCGGCCGCGGCGATCTCCTTGCCCGGCTGCTGCCCGCTGAAGTAGTCGTCAGTCCGCTGCAATTCTTCGTTGTCCCAAACTGGCGTATAGGACGGGAAGAGGTTCATGCGGCGGAATGCCAGCAGCGAGCCCTCGGCGGTGAGGTTGCAGACGCGGATGAATTCCCAGCATTCGTCCGAGCTTTCGGTGGCGGCGGTGATGCCCATGCCGGTGCCGCCATAAGGTATGGACAGCAGACCGTCCTCGCTCCAGCGGGGCAGCGCGCGCATCTTCCACAAGCCTTCCTGCTCCGGCGCGTTCTGCTTCATGAAACCCTGGCGCCAGGGCGCGCCGGTTATGGACAGGTAGACATCGTCATTCAGGCATCCCCAATAATTGTCGCAGACATTGCTGAAGACGCCCGCCTCGAGCTGGGCGCGCTGCCAGGTCATCACGTCAACCGCCAGATCGGTCAAAATGGCAGGCTCGCCCGCTTCATCGAAGAACTGGCCCCCCGCCTGGCAATACATGAAGTAGAACTCGACCCAGTGTTGGAACCAGGCGTAGAGAACGCCCCGTTCGGCTTCCTGCGCGGCTGGGCCCAGCTGGGTGACGAATTCATCCCAAGTTTGCGGCGCGGCGGCATCCAAGCCCAACTCGTCCATCAGGTCATGACGATAGTAGAGCAGCAGCGGATTGACCTCGTTGCCGACGCCATAGGTATCGCCACGCACCATCCAGGGCGCGGTGGCTGAGGGCGCGGAGAGATCGTCCATGTGGTCAGCCAGCCGGTCATTCAGCGCGCGGATGGGCTGTGAGCCTTCTTCGCGCACGAACTGGCCAAGCACAGAATTCTCTACATCTACAATGTCGGGGATTTGGCTGCCGGCTACAAACACCGCCTGCAGCTTGGGCCAGAGTTCTCCGCCGGGGGTAAGAGACAGGTTGATGCTGACGCTGGGATGGGCTTCCGACCAGAGCTCGGCGATGACATCTTCCATCCATTCTTCACGATTGGTGGCGAAGCCTCAAAGCTCGAGGTTCACTTCTTCAGGCTGGGCTCGGACTAGCCCCCCTCCCCCGCAAACGCGAAACCAGAGGCGGCCAGCGCGGCGGAAGCGGCTTTCATAAAATTACGACGAGAGAGACTATTTTCGGACATGATAAACTCCTTGCTACTTGTTTATGGTCGAGGGCGCCACCCTCATTTGCGGTACAATCGCGGCGCGTCGCCTCCCTTCTGTTTGCTGCCTTATAACACTAATCTACACTGTTGCGGCATCTGATGCAAATTCAACACTATCGCCATGTTTGTCCAGCGCCAGTCACGCCGTCATTTTTGCACTTAAACGCCAAATGGAGCCAGTATTTGAAAATGGATGTCCAACCCGCGAAACTCCTAAACCTGCCGCCCGAACGCTGGCAAGAAGCCAAAGCCTTGCGCCTCGAAGCCCTGCGCCTTGAGGGGGCCGCCTTCGCTTCGCAATATGAAGACGAGCTGGCATTCGCGGATGAAATATGGCGGACGCGGCTGGATACCGCTTATAGCCAGGAATACAACATGACGGTCTACGCCGAGCTTGCGGGCGAGCTTATTGGCATGGTCGGGGCGCAATGGCAATCGCGCGAGAAACTGCGTCATCTGGCCAGCGTCTACAGCATGTATGTATCGCCCGGTTGGCGGCGACAAGGCATAGCCCGGCAGCTGATGCGCCGGCTCCTGGATGACCTGTCGGCGCTGCCGCAAATCGAAAAAGTCAGCCTGACGGTCAATGCCGAAATCTTGCCCGCCATCCGCCTGTATGAGAGCCTGGGCTTTGCGCAAGCTGGGAGAGCGCGGCGCGAACTGAAGGTCGCCGGGCGCTATTATGACCTGCTGTACATGGAAAAGCTGATTCGCTAGGCTTTGATGGAGCCGCTGGTCAAGCCGCTGATGAACTGGCGCATAGCCACCGCGAAGACGCAGAGCAGCGGTATGGACGAGATGACATAGCCGGCGAATAAAGTGCCCCAGTCGGTCTCGAAATCGGAAGAGAATTGCATCAGCCCGAGCGCCAGCGGCATCTTGCTTTTGTCGGTGATGGTGACGAGGGGCCAGATCAAATCGTTCCACGTGCCTATCAGCGTGGTCATGGCCACGGTGGCGATCATGGGGCGGGCGAGTGGCACAGAGACATAGATGAAGACCTGCCATTCAGCCGCGCCATCGACATAGGCGGCGTCGAAGAGTTCCCGGGGCAGCGATTCAAAGTAGCTGCGCATCAGCCAGGTGGACAGGACAAGACCGCCGCTCACCCAAACCGAAATCAGCGCCATGGGGGTGTTCACGAAGCCCAGATCGCGCACGAGCACAAAACGCGGCGCCAAAGTCAAGACGCCCGGCACCATAATCAGGGTGATAAAACCCAGGAAGAGGGCGGTCTTGAATGGGAAGCGGAAACGGGCGAAGACATAGCCAGCCACCGAAGCTATGGCGGCGATCAGGCAGATGGTCGCGCCGGAATACAGCACGCTATTGACGATATACCGCCAGATGATGCGGAAAGCCGAAGTGTAATTGCCAGTATGAAAGGGCAGCTCGGGCAGCCAGAAGTTGTGATAGAACTGCGTATTGCTCTTCAGCGAGGTGATGACCACCAGGACAAGCGGGGAGAAGGTCACCACTCCGAAGGCGAGCAGGACCAGCTGAAAGGGCAGATCGCGATTGAATAGGCGCGCGCGTTTGCGTTTGAGCGCGGTCATCCGTTTACCCTATGCGTTGTTTGCGCCAGCCGAGACGCGCAGGTTGATCACTGTCAAAGCCAGCATGGCGACGAAGAGCACCACGCCGATCGCCGAGGCATAGCCAAATTCCAGGAAGTGAAAGGCTGATTGATAGAGCTGCAAAGCCGGCACCATGCTGCTGTAGCCGGGTCCGCCATCGGTCATGACCAGAAAAAGATCGAAGCGCTGGGTCATGAAGAGCATAGTCAGAATCATCGCCAGGGTGATCTGCCGCCGGGTCATGGGGATGTCAATAAAGAAGAGCCGCCGCCAGAAGCCGGCGCCGTCGATTGCCGCGCTCTCATGCACTTCCTGCGGGATGGTCTGCAAGCCGCCCAGGATGATGAGAAACTGCAGCGTGGGCAGCCAGGGAAAGCGCACGAATGCCAACGCCCACATGACCGTGTTGGGGTCGCCCAGCCAGGCATGCGTGAACTCGTCCAAGCCGATGAGCTCCAAACCTTCGTTGAGCAAGCCGACCTGCGGGTTATAGATGAAGCGCCAGATGAGATAGTTTAAGATGGTTGGCACGACCATAGGGAAGACGAAGATGATCTTCCACCAATAGGACCAGCGGGCGCTGCGCAGGTTGATAATCATCTCGGCGGCGAAAAAGGGCAAGACCGTCTGCATGACGACGCGGAAGAAAACAAAGCCGACCAGATTGGCGATGGCGACGCGGAAGGTGCGGTCGCTGAGCATGCGCTCATAATGCTCCAGCCCGACGTAGAAATGGACCTTGCCGCCATTCCAGATGTAGAGCGAATTGTAGAGCGCGCTGAAAGCCGGCAGCCATTCGAAGACCAGCAGCATGGCGACCGGAATAAGCAAGGCCAGGTAGAGCCATTTCGCCCGCCACACGCGGATCGGCAGCGGGTCACGGACTGTGCGTTTGCTGACCCCGAGGGCAGGGCTTGTGGCAAGGCGTCTGAGCATGGCGAGTCGCCCTCATCCCCCGGCCCCTTGCCCCCGCGAGGAGGCAAGAGGAGTTAATCCCCAGCCCAGTGATTTGCACTGGTCGTTGAAACCCCTCCCTCATTTTGGGTCGCGTGGACACTGACCCGGCGGGGAGGGGTTTGGGGTGGGGGAAGAGTAGAAAAGTCCAGGCCTATTCCATCTGGAAATCGCAGGACCAGTCGTTCTCGGCGATGACGACGCGGGCTTCGCGGGTCATCAAGCGCTCTTCTTCTGCGATCAGCGTTTCAAGATCAATCTGATCGGTGAAGTATTCTTGCATCAGGCGGCGATGATCTTCCCCATAACGGCGGCTTAGGCGCGGATCGGGGTCTTTGAGCGCGCGAATCGGCAACTCGAGGAAGGCGACCGTCGGCTTCAATGCATCGGGCACGTCCAAGCCAAACTGCGTCGGAATGCTGCGCGGCGAATCGGTGACCACGCGGCCCCATTGAGGCTGGGCGGTGAGGAACATCAGGAAATCGACAACCTGCGCTTCTATGCCTTCACGCCGGGCGCGGTCGGTCACCGTGAAGCCGGCTGTGAAGCCGCCGACCAGGTAAGCGCTTTCGTTATTGGCGGCATGCGGGCTGGTCGTTTCGGTCACAGGCGGGAAGTAGCTGATGCCCCAGTTGAAGTCGGCGTCGCGGGTCACGTTGAGCGTTTGGCTGGCCGCGTTGCCGAGCAGGAAGGGAACCTCGCCGGTGATGAAGAGGCGATAGGCTTCGTCCCAGGTCATGGTGGCGTAGCCCTCCACCCACATGGGCTCGAAAGCCGCCAGCAGCCCCAGCCAATCAGCGAAGGCGTCGTCATTGGCGCTGATTAGACCGTTCTGAATCGCGCAGGCGAATTCCCGCTGGTTGAGCGCGTGCCAACTGGCGCCGGGCTCCCACCAGCTTTCGATGTGGTCGATGTACATGCTGGTCAAGCTGGTGCCATCAAACCAGTTGTAGGTATAAGGCGAGGCCGTGGACATGCTCATCGCCAGCGGCTCATAACCCGCTTCGGCGACGGCGCCCATCTCGGCGATCATCGTCTCCCAGTCTTCCCAGAGCGAGTAGGCGATATCGAACTCGGTATCGATGCCAGCCGCTTCCAGCATATCGATGTTGTAATAGAAACCCACAGCCACCGCGTTGACCGTGACGACATATTGATTGCCGCTGCCGGTGTGGTAGGTGGTATTCCAGACGACCTCGGGGATGCTATCCGCCCAGCGTTCGCTGCCGGGGCTGCCTTCGGGGATATGGGGGTTAGGCGCTTCGATATAGTCATTGAGCGGCACATACCAATCGTTGCCATGTTCCTGCCAGACGCGGATGTAGTTGTTGACGATGATATGCGGCTCGTTCTGCCCATTGAAGACGGTGCTGCGCCATTGATCGCCGGAGATGTTGGAAGGCACGTCGACCAACTCGACAGTGACGCCGGGGTTCATCGCTTCGTATTCGGCGACGATGGTGTTCATCATCATGGGCGGGTCGGGATTGTTCTCGGTCGGCTCATCGGGGTAGTACGCGCCGACGGTGGCGAAGATGGTGATGTCATCCTGCGCCAAGCCCGTAAACGCGCCGAAGACCAGCACGCTTAGCGATATCAGCAAGAAACGTTTGAACATGATCGACTCCTTTATGGATAGTGGCATTTGTCCTGAGCGATAGACCTGCGGAAGTTTAGCCAAAATACTGGCGGGCTGTCAAACACTTTGCCCCTTTCAAAGGTCTCCGAGGAAGCCATGCAGCGCCCCGTTGAACTCGGCGGCTTTCTCCAGGAAGGGCGTATGACCGCAATCTTCCAGCAGGACTTCGGTGACATCCCCGCCAGCCGACGCATAGCCATCCAGCACATGGCGGATCTGCGCGATCATCGGCTGCGGCGGGCAGACCTCATCGCCGGGCCAGCCAGGCACCACGCCCAGCTTGCCAAAGGTAGCCAGGTCAAACATGGACATATCCGCGATGACCTGGTCGCTGTCGCCATAGAGCCAGAGCAGGGGCGGCTTGTCGTCGATGGCAGTGAGCCGGCTCGCATCGGGCTGATTGTTTGGCGCCATGCCATTGAGCACGCCCCACCTGCCCGGCGCGACCTGGGGCCAATGCTCAGAGGCGGCAAAATCGCCCGGATAATCGCGCTCGCCAGTGTGGGTTTGCAGCACTGAAGAGAGCAGGTCTTCTTCGCGCCCGGAGATGTAGCCGGGCTTCCAATAGAAGTTGTTCATGACCATGCGCGGGGTCATTTCGCCATCGCCGCGTTCGCCATCCTTGAGCATCTGCGTGTATTGCGGGTTGGCGACGCCGCCGCCCGAGCCAGCCGCGTCCGGCGCGCAGAGATTGCCTTGGGCGTCTTTTGTGCCGCCGAAGCCGAAGGGCGAAACTGGCGCGACCAAGCTGACGCTCAGCAGCCGGCCCGGCGCATCGCCCAGCAGATGCCAAGCCACGCCGCCGCCCATGGAATGCCCGACGACATGGGCTTTTGCGATGTCCAGGCTATCCAGCAGCGCGATGACGTCATCGGACATATCGCGGAGGCCCCGGCTGCCATCGACGGCTTCCCGTGGATCAGCCTCGCCAAAGCCGCGTTGATCGGGCGCGAAGCAGCGATACCCGGCCGGCATGGCCAGCATGGTCTCTTCCCAGAAAGTGGCCGAGGTCAGGTTGCCATGCAGGAAGAGGACCGGCGCGCCGCCTCCATCGCCAGAAGAGAGGACACGCGTCCGGATGCGCTCGGTCTGTATCGTTTCGGCTGTTATGCCGGGCAAGGTTGGAATAGACATGAGATGCCAGCCTTTCTTGAGTGATGCCAGTTAGCAGGAGCGGATGCCGCTCATATTGCCCCTACGATAGCGCGGCTGCGGCGTTTTCGCCACGCTTGCCATCAGAAAGGCCCGTAGCGATCGGTCTGGGCGGGATGGGCATAGACGGCGGCGTCGAAACTGCGCTGCATGAGCTGCCATTTCAGATCGGCGTATCGCGGATCCGCGGACAGGTCATTATGTTCCCAGGGGTCGGCTTCCAGGTCATAGAGCTCGCAGAGGCCTTTGCCGTGATAGACAACCAGTTTCCAGCGGCGGTCTCGGTACATGGTAGCATGGCTGGCATCGGGAAGGTTGGCAGCGGAATAATGCTCGGCGCGCGCAAAGTCGCGATGCGGCGCTGCCCCAGGCTCGCCATGAAGCAGGCTTGCCAGCGAACGCCCCTGCATGTAGGGCGGAATCTCCATGCCCAGCAATTCATACAGCGTCGGCGCAACATCAAGAAGTTCGACGAGCTCGTCGCTGATCATTGGCTGGATCTGTCCGCGCCAGGAGATGATCAGCGGGACGCGCGCCAAGCCCTCATAGAAACGGCAGCCTTTGAGCAGCAAACCATGATCGCCGAGCATCTCGCCGTGATCGCTCATGAAGATGACAATGGTGTTTTCGCGTTGTCCGCTGGCGTCGAGAAAGTCTAGCAGGCGGCCGAATTCTTCATCCAGGAATTCAATCATGGCGTAATACGAGGCTTGAACTTTCTTGTGGTCCAGTTCCTCGGGGTGTTTGGCTTGGGTTTGGAAGTCGATGCCGGCCCCGCTCAAGCGATGCTGATGTTCCAGGTCGCCATCTGCATAATGCGCGCCGGGCAGCGAATCGGGATCGTAGCGCCGATAATATTCCCAGGGCGCGTCAAAGGGCGGATGCGGGTCAAAGGGATTGACGCTGAGGAACCAGGGGGTTTGGTTATGGCGATTGCGGCCGATGAACTCGATGGCTTTCTCCGCGCACCATTGCGACTGATGCAGATGGGGCGGCACGTTGTCCTGCACGGCTGTGGGTTCGCGGAAGCCACCGAAGCTGGCAAAGCGATGCGAATTGCGATAATCATCAACAGAGGCGATGCCGCGGGGCTGCAAGACGGCATTGTGATCGATGCCCTGCCCTTTTAGCCACTCGACATATTCGTTGCCGGGCTCGTTGCCGCCTTTGTGATCGTGGCTGTACTGGAAGTAGTCGTAGCCATCGTCCACGCGCTCTTCCCGCCGCAGGAAGGCGCTGGCCAGGTGCAGCTTGCCCACTAGCCCGCAGTCATACCCGGCGTCATGCAGCCGCTTGGAGATAAGCCGGTCTTCATAATGCCGCGGGAAACGCTGATAGCCATTGCCGTTTACGCCGATAGCGCTGGGGTACATGCCGGTCAGGAAGCTGGCGCGGCTGGGCGAACATATCGGCGACTGGCAGAAGGCATGCGTGAAGGCGGCCGATTCCGTCACAAAGCGGTCGAGGTTGGGCGTGTTAATATGCGGGTTGCCAAGCGCGGCAATGGTATCGAAGCGCTGCTGATCAGTGCAGTACCAAAGGATATTTGGGCGGGATGTCATAGTCATGCTCCTGTTCCCGGCGGAGATTCATAGGCGGATTCTAAGGTATTTCGGGTTGGCGGCGGAGTTTTCCCGCAAAAGACAGTAGAATAGGTCGAAGTCAACGGCAAGGGGGAGACGAATTATGGTGGATTTCGGATTGGGTTTGCTGGCGGGACCCCCCAATGGGCAGAACGAGCGCTTCCTGCTCGATCTTGAAGCGACGCTGGCGCAACTCCAAGGCAGCTTCCGCAGCATCTGGATGACCGACCATTTCTTCTGGGATGGCGAGCCGACCTACGAAGCCTGGACTGTCTTGAGCTACCTGGCGGCGCAATTCCCCGGCTTTGAAGTCGGTCCCATGGTGCTGGGGCAGAGTTATCGCAATCCGGCGCTGCTGGCGCTGATGGGCGCGACCCTGCAAAACCTTTCCGGCGGGCGCTTTGTCATGGGCATCGGCGCTGGCTGGAAAGAAGACGAATACCGCGCTTATGGCTATGATTATCCCGAACCGCGCATCCGCGTGCAGCAGCTGGAAGAGACTTTGATCATCCTCAAGAAACTCTGGGAAGAGCCGGGGCAAGCCAGCTACCAAGGCGAGCATTACGCCGTTGCAGAAGCCTGGTGCGAGCCCAAGCCTGCGAAGCGCATCCCCATCATGGTCGGCGGCGGCGGATACACCACCATGAAACACGCGGCTCGCTATGCCGATATCTGGAATTATCCCGATGCGCCGCTGGAGCGCTTTTTGGAGCGGCAAGCCATCCTGGAGCGTCACCTTGAGGCGATCGGGCGGGACCCAGGCAGCCTGCGCCGCAGCTGGTTTGGGCGGGTGGCCATCGGCAAGACCGAAGACGAAGCCCTGGCGCGCGGCTTGTCACGCGTGGATAAATGGACGCCCGAGAACGCTTTCGTGGGCAGCCCGCGGCAAATCGCCGAGCAGATGGGCGCATTCGTCGAGCATGGCTGCGATTATTTCATGATCGATATCATCGGCTCGCCCGACCCCGAAGTACTCGGCTTGTTCACGGAAGAAGTGATACCTGCCTTAGATGGAGCATAGACAATGAAAATCAAGTGGTATGGACACGCGGCATTCATCGTCACCGGCAGCGATGGCAAATCGGTGATCACCGACCCCTACACGCCGGAAACTTCCGGTTACCAGCCCATCCCCGATCATCCGGATATCGTGGTCACCTCGTCGCTGAACGACAGCTTTCATGACCGCTCGGATCTCATCGGCGGCGACCCGGAGCGGCTCAACATGCTGGAGGTGGCGCGGGCTGGCGGCGCAATCGAATGCCGGGGCATCCACTTCAAGGCGATAGAATCCTCGGAGATGTACGCCCACCCGGAGCATGAGCCGGACAAATGCGCCATGTATCGCTGGGAGATGGATGGCATCAGCATTGGGCACATGGGCGATGTCGGCAATCCCTTCACGCCGGAGGAATACGCCTTCTTCCGCGATTTGGATGTTTTCCTCGTGCTGGCGGGCGATGTGCCCACGATTGACCTGGGCGATTTGAAGCAGGTCATCGACCGCGTGCAGCCCAAGCTGGTCATCCCCATGCACTTTCGCACGCTGCGCTACAAGCCGCGCAATATGCAATGGATCACGGCTTTCCTCAGCCACTTCGACGAAGACGAGGTCGATTTTCAGTCGGATTGGGAAGTGGAGCTGAGCCGCGAGGATCTGCCCGAGTCGACGCGCGTCCTGGTTTTGACGCACGCGCTTTGAAATTGCGTTCCGACAACAGTCTCTAGAGAACACTCGGGGCATGTATTTCTGGCGGGGACTACAGCCAGACAATGCTGTAAATCCCCGCCGCAGAAGCCGCAACTCAAACGGCTGCCGCGATACGGTCTATAACTTGGCGCTATTGAACACCGTAAATGGTGATGTTGACGCTGGATTCCACCCGTGGATTATTGCCGTAACTCATGGGAAGGCTGAGAGCCCCACCATTGCGGTTGACCGTTTGTCTCCGAGCGCTGATCGATAGCGCATTTCCCTTTTTGTACAGGGTGATGTAATGATACAGTGTGCCCAAGTCTGTGTATACCACCCGCGCGCTGGTATTGATATTGTCTGTGATCTTGCTCACCAATATCCAATGGCCAGATCGGGTTCCGTTGTCATGCACGTATAACCACAGATAGTCCGACCAAGTTGTAAGGTCCGTATCGCCGCCTGAGGTATAGGTCCCCAGTTCGGTGTAGCGCAGCCCGTGAGGCGTCCATTGCGGCAATGCGTTGTCCTTGTCATTGACCAAATAGTGAAGCCTGGTATCCGCCGGCGGCGCCAGAGCGGCTTCCTCCCTTGAAGCGCTGAGGTAGGGGATGCTCCCCGCTTCGGTCGCTTTGTGCAGAAATGAGTTTGCGAGCTGCTCCTTGATTTGACCGTTAAGATCGGCCGCGCTGACGAGCTCTCCGGTGACCCAGGTCTTTATGGTTGGCGCTGACATTTTTTGCCTCCTGGTCTATGTGAATTGTGGTTTAGGCTCCGTCCGCCGATTGTCTCTCGGCTATGGAACGGGTTGTCAACTACCATAGAACATTTGTTCTTTTCTTGCGAGGGCGAGTTTAGTTGGAATCAGGTTTGGATCTCTTGGGGTATCCAGTACAGAAAAATCAAGAGATCAATGGGGGGGGGGGGAATTCAGCGCTAGACGAGCATAGTCGATTCTGTCAGAACCGACCGTCTCATATTTGCAGCGCCTGGTGATTGCAAGGGCGGGGAAACCGGCTAGAGCGCAGCGAAAGTATCCTTTAGCGTGGGGTAGAGCGACTGATAGACCCCATAGCGCTCGGCATAGACGTCCGCGTCAGGACCCACAGCCACTTCGGCGCCAGTTTGAATCATCGCATCGCAGGCGCTTGGCGCATCGGCGTGCATGCCCGCGGCCACAGACGCCAGGATGGCCGCTCCGAAAGCGCCGCCTTCCGTCGTATTGATGTTGACCAGAGGCGCCGCCAGCGCATCGGCGATGATCCGCTGCCAGATGGGGCTCTTCGCGCCGCCGCCGCTTATGCGAACCTCGTAAGATTCTGGCAAGCCCGCCTGGGCGATCAGCGTGAAGGAATCCTTCAAGCCAAATGCCACGCCTTCCAGAACCGCCCGCGTGATGTGCCCGCGAGTGTGGCGGGTCGTCAAGCCGATGAATGCGCCGCGCGCCAGCGGATCGGGATGGGGACTGCGCTCGCCAGTCAAGTAGGGCAGGAAGAACAAGCCTTCGCAGCCGGGCGGAGCCTCCGCGGCTTCCGCCAGCAGGCTGTCAAAATCCATATTTGGCGCGAAGCTGTCTTTGTGCCATTGCAGGCTGCCGGCCGCGCTGAGCATCACGCCCATGAAATGCCAGGTATCCGGCAGGGCGTGACAGAAGGCATGCAAGCGTCCCTGGCTCTCGTAGGCGTAGCTGCTCAAGGGCGCGAAGACAACGCCCGATGTGCCGACGGTGACGCCGATTTTCTCCGGAGTGACGCAGCCCATGCCCACCGCGCCAGCCGCTTGATCGCCACCGCCGCCGACCACGGGCGTACCCGCCGCCAAGCCGGTCGCCTCTGCTCCGGCTGCGCTGATCAGCGATGTGATTTCTGTGCCTTCGTGCACGGGCGGCAGCCATTCCGCGGGGATCTCCAGCGCGTCCAGCACTTCTGCTGACCAGGCGCGCCGTGCCACATTCAACAGCGATGTCCCCGCAGCGCCCGCCAGATCGGTGGCATAGACGCCGGTCAGCTTGTAGCGGATATAATCCTTGGGCAGCAGGATCTGCCTGGCTCGCGCGTAGACATGCGGCTCATTGTCGCGGACCCAGAGGACCTTGGGCGCGGTGAAGCCGGTGACAGCCGGGTTGCCGGTCAATTCAAGCAAACGCTCTGCGCCGATGCGCGCGGTCATGGCATCGCATTGGGCTTGGGTGCGCTGGTCATTCCAGAGGATGGAGGGCCGCAGGACCTCGCCCTTGTCATCCAGCAGGACCAGCCCGTGCATTTGCCCGGTCAAGCCGATGGCGCTGATGTCGCTTCCCCGCAAGCCGGAATCGGCCAGGGCGCGGCGGATGCTGTTGCTGATGCCCTCCCACCAATCGGCCGGGTTTTGTTCGCTCCAAAGCGGCTTGGGCTGGCTGATGGGCTGCGGCGTATTGGCCACGGCGATGAGCGCGCCGGCCTGGTCGATGATCAGCGCCTTTGCGCCGGTTGTGCTGATGTCCAGTCCCATGACACAGGGCATGGCTTTGCCTTTCTATTCTCTTCCCCCCATCCCCCGGTTCCTTGCCCACACAAGGAGGGAAGGGGAGAATTCCCGCGGAAAAGAGGCGATTAAGCCCCTCCCTCTTCATGGGACCATCGCCATAGAGATGGCGATCCGGGTTTGGGGTGGGGGTTCATCACCGCGCGCCCAGCAAGATATCAAATGTCAGCTGATCCAGCCGCTCATACGGCAGGTTGCGCGCGCCCAGGCCAACGCGGTCGAATTCAGTCGCTTTCAGCCGTTCTGCCGCATCCGAACTATAGCCATCCGCCAGCCAGGAGAAACTGCCGTCATCGGCGTTGATCTCGGCCAGCAGTTGCTGCACCTCGGCATCCGCGTTGAATTGGGCGGCTTTGTCCTTGAAGATCAAATAGGAGCGCATGCAGCCGCGGGCGAATTCCTTGACGTCTTCATAGCCCGAGCTGCGATAGGCATGGGCGTCGAAGTGGCGGCTGCCGTCATAAGCGACGTCTTCCAAGAAGCGCACCAGATGGAAATTCTGCTTGATCATCATGCTGCCAAAGCGGAAGTCCTGGTCATAGCGCCCGAACATCTGGTCATTGAGGTCAATATGGAAGAGCTTGCCGGCATCCCAAGCCTGAGCCACGGCATGCATGAAGTTCAAGCCAGCCATGTGCTCATGCGCCACTTCCGGGTTGACGCCCACCATAGCCGGGTCGTCCAGCGTGGCGATGAAGCCGAGCATGCTGCCGACGGTCGGAAAGTAGATATCGCTGCGCGGCTCGTTGGGTTTGGGTTCGAGAGCAAAGCGATAGCCATAAGCCTGGTCTTTGGAGTATTCGCACAAGAAGTTGATGGCATCGCGCATCCGTTTGACGCCATCGGCCGGGTTCTTGGCGCTGTCCGATTCCGCCCCTTCGCGCCCGCCCCAAAAGACATACACCTTCGCGCCCAATTCCGCGCCCAGGTCCATGGAGCGCATGGTCTTCTGCAGGGCATACGCGCGTACGGCGGGATCGTTGCTGGTGAAAGCGCCGTCCTTGAAAGCCGGGTCGGCGAAGAGATTGGTGGTGGCCATGGGGCAGACGATGCCGGTCTCCTCCATGGCGCGCTGGAAATCCGCCACGATCTGGTCGCGCTGGCTGGCGCTGGCGTCGATGGGCACGAGGTCATTGTCATGCAGGTTGACGCCCCATGCGCCGACATCAGCCAGCAGATGCACGATTTCCACCGGCGAGATGGGCGCGCGGGTGGGCTCGCCAAAGGGGTCGCGCCCGATATTGCCGACCGTCCATAAGCCGAAGGTGAATTTATGCTCAGGTTGCGGGGTGTAGTCCGCCATATCAAGTATCCTCTTTGTTGGCTGAGATGCGCCAGATTGTAGCAAAAACGCTTATCGCTTGTCAGGCGGTTTTTGGTACACTAGCCGCTGGCTTGGAAAATCGGCAAGGAAGAGCTGCATGGCACTGCCCGAACGCGAATCGCCCATTGGCAAGAGCGTCTCCCTCTTTGTCACCTGCATCATCGACATGGTCTATCCGGCGACCGGCATGTCGGTGGTGGATATCCTGGAGCATCTGGGCATCCACGTCGATTTCCCGGCCGCCCAAACCTGCTGCGGCCAACCTGCCTTCAACTCCGGCTATCGCGATGAGGCGCGGACGGTGGCGCAGCATTTCTTCAAAGCCTTCGCCGAGTCACAGGTCATCGTCACGCCTTCCGGTTCCTGCGCGGCCATGCTGCGGCACGAATATCCCAAGCTCTTCGCGCCCGAAGACGGCGAGCTGTATGAAGAAGCGCAGCGCATCGCCTCCATCACCTGGGAATTCAGCGAGTTCCTGGTGGATGGCTTGGGCATCAGCGATCTGGCGCTGGAATTGCCGCGGCGCCAATCCTTCGCCATACACGATGCCTGCCATGGCTTGCGCGGCTTGGCTTTGGGGGGCGCCACGCGGGAATTGCTGGCCAACCTGGGCAATGCCGAGCTGCATGAACTGAAGGAATGCGAGGTCTGCTGCGGCTTTGGCGGCTTGTTCAGCGTCAAGATGCCCGATATCAGCAATGCCATGCTGCAGAACAAAGTGCAGAATATCAACGCGACGGCAGCCGAGACGATCGTGACCGGCGACGCCAGTTGCCTGACGCAGATGAACGGCGGGCTTTCGCGGAGGAAATCGGCCAAGCGCGTCGCGCATCTGGCCGATGTCCTTGCGAAGGCGCTGCCGGGAGCCCGCTCATGACCATCGAAATCCAATCCAACGACTTCGTATCCCTGGCCGATATCGCCCTGCGCAACCCGGATCTGCAGCATGCGGTGGCGGCGGGGACGCGCGGCGGCTATCAGAAACGCGCCGAGACCATGTTCGCCCATAGCCGGGAACATGGCGAGCATATGCGGCAGCAGGCGGCTGATGCCAAGCGTCGCGCCCTGCGCAACTTGCCGGACTTGCTGGAAACTGCCGAGCGCAATCTGATCGCCAATGGCTGGGGGGTGGAATGGGCGGAAGACGCGGCCGAAGCCAATCGCATCGTGCTGGAGATCGCCCGGCGGCACAGCGTCGAGACCATCACCAAGAGCAAGAGCATGCTCACGGAAGAGCTGGGGCTCAACCATGCTTTGGAAGCGGCTGACCTGCGCGTTGTGGAAACGGATCTGGGCGAATACATCATTCAACTGAACAACGAGACGCCCTCGCATATCGTCGCCCCGGTCATGCACAAGACCAAAGCCGAAATCCGCGATATCTTCATCGACAAACTGAACATGAGCCCCACGGACGATGCGGAAGAAATGGTGGCTTTCGCGCGGAAGATGCTGCGGCATGACTTCCTGAATGCCGATATGGGCATATCCGGCGGCAACTTCCTCATCGCCGAAACCGGCTCGGTGGCGCTGGTCATGAACGAAGGCAACGGGCGCATGTGCGCGTCCATGCCCCGCGTGCATGTGGCTCTGGTGGGCATCGAAAAGCTCGTGGAATCCGTCGAAGATTACGCCACGCTGACGCAAGTCTTGCCCAGCAGCTCGACTGGCCAAAAGCTGACCGTGTATACCAATATTCTCAATGGGCCGGGCCGCGCCGCCGAGGGCGATGGACCCGAGCATTGTTATGTCATCCTGGTGGATAATGGCCGCTCGGAGATTTATGGCACGAAATATGCCCAAGCCTTGTCCTGCATCCGCTGCGGCGCTTGCCAAAACGCCTGCCCAGTCTACCGCAGCACGGGGGGCCACGCGTATGGCTGGGTCTATGGCGGTCCCATCGGCGCGGTGTTGACGCCGCTCTTCGTCGGCTTGGAGAATGCCCAGCCCCTGCCCCATGCCAGCAGCCTCTGTGGCAGCTGCAAGCAGGTCTGCCCGGTGGATATTGACTTGCCGCAGATGCTGCTCGATCTGCGCTGGGATCTGGTCCGCGAGGGGCAAGCCAAAGCCGGCTGGGGTACCGCCATGAAACTCTGGGCAATTGGCATGACCTCGCCCAAACGCTTCGTCTTGGGTGGAAAGGCAGCCCGCGCGGGCCAACAGATCATGGGCGAGTATATGCCGGGCATCCTGGGCAACTGGACAAAACACCGCGACTTCCCCGAATTCGCGCCGAAACCCTTCCGCCAGCTGTGGAAAGAACGCGCCCCCAGAACAAGGGAGAGATTGTCATGAGCGCCCGCGACCGCATCTTGGGACGTCTCCGCCAGAACAGCCAGCCCGCTCAATCCGCCCTCGCTTCGCCCGCCGGCTTTGCTGACGATCAACAGAGCGCGCGCCGCCGCATGCTGCCGCTGCCCGAGATGTCCCCCGAAGAGCGCCTCGCCCATTTCACGCGGGAAGCGGAAGCCCTCGGCGCCTTCGTCTATCATGTGGATGCCAACGCGGCGATTGAGCAGATCATGGACCTGCTGGATGGCGAAGACCGCGCGCTAAGCTGGGAGCAGGGTCAACTGCCCCTGCCGGAATTGCATGCCATGCTGGCTTCGCTGGGCGTGACAATTGCTGACGCGAACGACGGCGATGCCCGGGTTGGCATCACAGGCGCGACCTCCGCATTGACGGCAACCGGCAGCCTGGTGCTGGAGAGTGGCGCCGGGCGCCCCCGCAGCGCTTCGCTCCTGCCCGACCGACATATCGCCTTGATGACCGCCGACCAGCTCTATGCCGATCTGGAAGATTGGCAAGCCGCGCAAGCCGCCGCAGGTTACCCGGCTTTCCGCGAGGCGAGCAATACGGTGATCGTCACCGGACCCAGCAAGACAGCCGACATCGGGCATCAACTGGTTAAGGGCGCGCATGGACCCCGTGAGTTGCACATCCTCATCGTCAAGAACGGCGAATAGCCAGGCTCAACTTTTGGGACGCCGTCTCGTCCGCTAATAAGCCAGATAAGCGCCGGTATCCAGCTTGCCGCGCCTGGCATGACCCAGCTTCCAGGGCAAGGGCGCGACCTGCCGCTCAAGATACCAACTGCTCGCCCAATGTTTGCCGCCGGGCGAGAGTTCATGCGCCTCGCCGATGACAAAATACCTGCCGTCATGACCGGTCTGCGTCTCTTGCAGCCGTATCAAGCTGCCGATGGTCAAGCCAAGCTGGTCCGCATGACGCGCGCCGCCATCTTCCGCATGGCTTTGCAGGGTGAGCGACTTCGCCATGCCAAAGGGACTCTTGCGGCGGTTGCGCTCGAAATCGGCGATGTGCTGCGCTTGATCCAAGTCGTCTATCGACGGCAGATTGATATGCATCGTCCGCCTGCCAAAGTAGCTGACGCTGGGCTGGTCGATGGCGCGGGCGTCCATTTGGCCTTCATCGACGATCTTCCGCCCCTTCACCAGGCATTTCTCGACGATGGCTTCGATGGCATCGCTCTCATTCTTGAAGACCAGGTTCGCCCCGTTGGCTTTCGCCTCGACCTCAACCGCGCATTGGCCTCGAGCATATTCCACATCCGCGACCGCGACTTCCTTGCCGCCGATGCGCTGGTTTTTCTCGTCCGTGTATTTGACATAGACTTCGCGGGTTTCGCCCGGCGCCACGCGAATCACCGCGTTCTTGAGCTCCCACAGGGTCGTGGGTTCATCGTCAATGTCGCGCGGATGGCAGGTGACGATTATCTCGTTCTTCGTCTGCTCCGGGCTGGCGAAGGCGTATTGCATGGCGGTCATGTCGTCGTGGAAGCTGGCGTCCAGCCTGTCCTTGTCGAGGATATGATGGCGATTCCAGAAGACCGCTTTGCCTTCGCGGTCGAAGAAGAACTTGCCGCGTTCGGCCGCCGTGATGTCGCGGATGCCGCGGTAGACGTCAAAGGTGTCTTTGTCCTGGTCGGGATAGCCGCCCTGGCGCGCCCAGTTATCGCCAGCCATGTTGAAGGAAAGCGCGCCGGCTTCGTAGTGGCTGTCGGCGATGATCTTGGTGAGGCAAGTCGATTGGCTCAGCCGGCTGTAGATTTCGTCGCCGAGGACCCAGGAATCGCTGAGGGCTGTGGGGAAGATGACCTCGTTGACGAGGGCGGCGATGATCTGGTCGCTGCGCTGGTCTTCCTGGAGCTGGATTTTGGATTCGGCTGTCTTGAGGAATTGCATGGGGCCAGCCACCAGGATGGCAACTGTGCGTTCCCCGTTACGATTGGCCGCCGGGTGGATCGATTGCACCCAACCCGAGAAATGGCGGCGGGTTGTCGTCCCGTCATTGGACTCGATCTTCACCGGACGCAACGGCGCGAGCTTGCCGCTCAACGGACCAGCGGTGTCTTCGGGTGAGAAGCGCTTGTCGGCGTTGCGCATAGTGAGGTTCAGCGTGGCTTCATTGGCCACATTCATGAAAGCCTGTTGGAAACCGAGGGTCCACTTGGCGGATAAGACGCGCGCTGTCTCGTCCGTGTATGCGCCGTCTCGATCCCAGTCGATTGCGATTGTCCAGCGTGTAGTCATTGGATTTCACTCCTTCATTCTTTCGTATGGAGATTGCACACTGTGTTCACCGTAGAGCGCGTGTCCGTCGAGGGTTCTAAATCTGATACGCCAGCCCGTTAGATATTTTGAGATGCTCAAGTATAGAGAAGTGCGATCAAGCCAGTAGTCGCGGCCAATGGCGTTAAGCGCGTAGGTCTTGATGCTTTCGATGTCCGCCGCAATCTCAGTCCAGTGCGGACCGGGTCCTGTGGCCGATTTCAACGGATGCAGCCTGGCTCCAACCTGTGACCTGCCAAAATCAACGTTTACTTCAACGATTGTGCCCTTTTCCGACTCTGCGCGCCCAAATCTACACATAGGATGGTGATGTAGAGGCACATCCACAGATGCATCTTCCAAAACGCAAGCCTCGGGCTGACAAATGTAACCAAAACCATAAATCCCCAACTCATCAGTTGCGCCGTGCCACAAGAGCTTCAGCGCTATTTCACGATATAGGGTCTTCATCAAATCGATCTCTGAGCGACTATCTTGCCACAATGATTGTACGAATTCTTGCGAAAACGAGAATTCCTCCGGCAAGGCGCAGAAGTCTTCCATAGGCGCAGTGAGTACAAGCTGAACCGCAATCACTGCCAACAGTAAAGCAAACGCCGCTTGCGATGCACGACGAACGAGCAGGTTAGTCCTCATTGCGACTTCCTCTGTAAGATAGCCCGTACTTCTCGAGCGCTTCACTCTCCATAGACAATACATTCCGCGCGTAATCGTTGCTGATCGTGCGTCTTACGCCTTCAACTACTGGATCAACGTCGGGCTTAATGTTGCTCTGCGCTCTGTCACTTGCGAGATCCGCCAGTCTCGCCAGTGCTTGTCCCCAACCTTGATTGTATCCAACAACCGCCAACAGCCGGAGTTCATGTTCGCTGATATGAGGTTCGTCGATTTCTGCATCTGAAACTGCAACGCCATGCTTGCGCAGATAAGGCCGCAGGCGCGTTTCAAAATCCATGAGATATGCCCCAGCAACCCTGATGCTAAACTCTTCGTTCGAGAATAAAGCCCAGCCAACTTCGTACTCGTCCCAACTTTGAGTCTCATCCCGAATGCCAGAACTCACCGAACCTAAATCAGCGAATCTGTCCAGATACCGATCGAGCATCTCTGTTGCAGTGTCCACCTTTATCTGCGCAATGCCAAACGACTGCAACCCCAGTCCATACATCAATCCGTAATTTGAATGCTCCCAGAACCGGGACCAATGTGGCGTCTCCCAAAGCACCAGCTGCGCCAACAGAGCAGGGTCTACGCCTGTCGCCTCGGCGGTTCTCCAATAGGGCAATGCCCCGTTCAGCAAGTCATGGAAATCCATGGTGTGACTGTGATGTATTTCGGCGTGACCATAGAATGCCGCAGCCGCACGTTGAAAGCCAGCTAAATCGTTCTCGGCTTTATCCAATACTCGGTCGATCAGGTCGCTCACTGGAAGCGTGTCATCCAAGTCGAGTTGGCGCGTGGCATCGGTCAATCGATCTATGAATCCCGGCTCAGCCTGCCGGAAAACAAGCTCCGGCCGATCTTCCCGATACCTCCGCGCCTCTTCCGCCGACTTCTTCGCCAAAGCTATAGTCTCATCCAGCATCGGCGAACCCAACTCATAGCTGGCCTGCCCATCGCGGACAAGCGCCATGCGATCTCTGCCGCGCAGATACACTCCCTCGCGACCATCCCCTGTGATGACAAGCAGAAGCTCCGCCCCAGCCGCAAACGCGCTCACCCGGTCCGCTGCCGACGCGCCCGTCCCGTTCGGATGATTATGCACGAAGATCAACCGGCGCCCCCGCAGAGCCTCAACCTCGGCGTCCTGCAAGCCGACATACTGCCCGCCATCCTCTCCAACTACTCCAGTTCGCTCAAGCAAGGTTTCGCCCGAGTCCGCGTCGATGATGACCAAGCCCTCTCGCGCATTATTGCCCATATCTTGCGCCACCGTTTCTACAGCTTCCTCATCCGCAAAGCCGAGCATCTCATCCCAATCCGACTGCTCGATCTTGGCCAGCGTCGCCCAAGCCAGCGCGTCCGATTCCGCGTACCAGCTCCACAGGGCGTACTGCGTCATAAAGTGGCTCCACTGGCTCCGCGGCGGCATGCCCTCTCGCTTCACTGTGATCAACACTTCCCGCGCCAAGATGTCGGTCTCGACATGCAGCAGGTGATTAACGCGCTGCTCTTGCCCCGGCGTCAGGGGAATGTTGTCATGCCAAAGAGCGATTTCCGATGGCGCTTCATCGCTACCATGCGGCAGGAATGTAACCAGACCGCTCGCGGCAAGATCGTCCGGAAACTCTACGATATCCGGCGCATACTCCACCTTCACTGGCTGGCTTGCAGGCGGCTCTTGGCGATCCCTATTGTCTCTAGAATCTTCGCTGCCGCTATCGTCGTGATTCCGCCTGTCTGAGGCATCTTTGCCCGGCGGCGCCTGCGCGGGCGGAGGAGGCGGAGACACAGGCGCGGGTTTTGGCTTGGTTGGCCTCCCGACGCTGGGTGTTTTCTCAACAGGTCGCATTTCTGGATATAGCATCTACTCGCTTCGCTCAACATCTACCGATATGTGAAAGAAAGGGACGCGCGGCCACAAGCCAGCCGACCGGCCTTGCGCTTCAAGCAAGTTCTAGCAGGCTATCGCTTCGTATAGGCGACAATTTGGTCGCGCGTGCGGAGAATGGGATGAAATCTGCGCTGTGTGATGTCTGCGGAGAGATGAAATGTTAGGCGCGCTTTAGGGGGAGGAGGGTCTGTCGGCGTTGCGCATGGCAAGGGTCAGCGTGGCTTCATTGGCCACATTCAGGAAGGCTTGCTGGAAACCGAGGGTCCACCTGGCGGATAAGACGCGCGATGTCTCGTCTGTGTATGCGCCGTCTCGATCCCAATCAATTGCGATTGTCCAGCGTGTTGTCATTGGTATTCACTCCTTGCCTTGGATTTTCGAATGACAAACTAGCGCCGAGGCGCCGGCAAGATTACCAGCAGTTGTTGCGATCTAATGTTCCATATCCATACTCTGCCATCGGGACCGATTGACGCCATTATCTCACCATTTGGGTGGATTGCCGCCTGACGGCCGGGATACTCCGTTAATTCAAAGCCTTTCTCGATATTCCATACCGCCATCCCATAGTCTCCATCGCCAAGCATGTACTCAGAATTTGCAGAGAATAAAGCAGGAGAGTAGGGATAATCTTGTGCCTGTATCACTGCTTCTTCGGTCGCTAGATTCCAAAGCGACATCCATTCGTCGAACAGACATGCGTACGTAAACAGAAGGAGCGAATTGTCGCGGCTAAATCGCAATCCAACGTCGGCCGAGCAGATGCGAGCGTTAGTCAGCATACTGGTTCTTAATTTCCATGTCTCGGTCTCGTACACCAGGATCTTTACCGCTTCGCCTATTGTTCCTTCCTCTTTTACAATCGCTAGCAAACTGCCATCCGGGCTGAATACGCTTCTGGCGCCATTTGTTCCCAAACTCGCCAACTTCTGGCCAAGACCGTTTTCGATATCAAACTCGAAGATGAGAGTTGGGCTTCCTTCGTAGCTCGGCTCTGACCAAGTCACCAATCTGCTCCAATCTGGACTTAGCAAAGTGTAGTAAGTCCGCTCTCTACCTCGTTCAGCATCTATATCAAGTATTCGTTGGCCCGTATGTATATTCCAAATAAACATCTTGTTGCCGCGAAACCACCAGTCGCTAAAGGACATGATGTAGTTGCTATCCGGACTAAATACCATCCGACCAAAGTCAGACGGTGGTTCTGTCGAGGTCCGTTCAAGACTGAGGATGCTTGCTCCATCAGTAATGTCAAAGATTGACAGTTCGTAAAAACCTTCCAAAGCAAGGTATTGATTATTGGGGCTAAAGAGCATTCTGCTGCCAGTCGAGAAGTCTCTGGTCAAGAACCGCGGCGATAGCAGAAGATTCTCCAGATCATAAATCCAGATTTCCATATGGGAGTTCGGATATTCAGTTGACGGTACTCCAGATCTCACAGCCAGATATCGCCCATCGTGAGACATGGAAATGCCCAAGACTTTCCATGATGGAGCTTCTTCTTGCGCCTCGCTTATGCCGTGAATACAGGAGACAGACAGAAGCAAAACGCCGATCGCTAGAATCCATTTGCGCATTTTCATGGACACATTCTCCTACTCTTCTCTTTCTGCGCTTACGTAAAAGAGGCCAGGGATTCGCGCAGGATCTATGTTTTCTCCATACAAGCGATAATCATGATTCACAGACAGAGTGCTGCGCAACGCATACCCGAAAAAGAAGTGAGGATCGTAGCGGTCGCTCCGATAAACTTCCAGCGCTTTGGCCATCTCCCCTGGCATACGCGATCCGTAGTACACAATCGCCAAATCCAAATGCTGATTGAAGTGTTCAATCTCTGGCTTCGGGTTTACCAGACCAGTATTTCCAGTCTTGCCGATCAAAGCTGAATCTCTATTGTCAATGATGACGCCTGGCTGCATATGGCTCGCTACATCAGATAGGTGACCATAGGCAATAAAAATCCGGCCATCATCAATCCACTGGTTGGGGTCATGGTTTGGATCCTGGGACAACTTCTGCCTTATGATCTCGTCTTCCCAGTATACCGACGCCGGAAAACTGATGACAACATAGTTTCCTAAGGCTGTATCATTGGTTTCCGCTGGGACAACAAACTCGACTCTGACCTCAGGCCCAATAACCGGCGCCTGCACTTGAAATGGCGTGTAGATATCAGATGTCTTGTTATAGTCCTGTGAAATCAATCCGACGCCGCTTCAGTCCCTAGCGCCATGGGACAATGCGACCGGCACTTCTTCTTCATCACCTACAATCGATTGCAATTCGTATTCTTCAGATTGCCCCTTGTACACAACCATCTCGAGCACAGTGGCAGGGTCGCTTATGTTTATCCAGTATTCCCAGCCAGGAAAACCAATCAACGCGGCAGTAGGGTTCTGGTCAGAAAACTGATATACGCTATACGGTACAGAGGGATCAACCTTAGGGAAAGTCGAGAGCGGTTCATCAAGATACTGATCTGGATAGATTGTCAACACTCCCGATATATGCATTTGCCCAATAGGCTGTGAATTTGACGACTCTTTTTGCTTCTCCGGCCGAACGATCAACTTTGGCGGATCAGTCTGCGGCGCGATGACATACGCCGAGTCTTGCGCCACCGTCTCAACATGTTCCTCATCCGCAAAGCCGAGCATCTCATCCCAATCCGAGTATTCGATCTTGGCCAGCGTCGCCCAAGCCAGCGCGTCCGATTCCGCGTACCAGCTCCACAGGGCGTACTGCGTCATAAAGTGGCGCCACTGGCTCCGCGGCGGCATGCCCTCTCGCTTCACTGTGATCAACACTTCCCGCGCCAAGATGTCGGTCTCGACATGCAGCAGATGATTAACGTGCTGCTCTTGCCCCGGCGTCAGGGGAATGTTGTCATGCCAAAGAGCGATTTCCAATGGCGCTTCATCGCTACCATGCGGCAGGAATGTAACCGCCCCGCTCGCGGCAAGATCGTCCGGAAACTCTTTAATATCAGGCGCGTACTCCACCTTGACCGGCTGGCTTGATGCCGGCTGCTGGCGATGCCCATTGTCTTTGGAGTCGTCTCGGCTGCTTGCGCTTGAATTCCGCTTGCTTGAGGGCTTGGCGACCGGCGGCGCCTGCGCGGGTGGCGGAGGAGGCGGAGACACAGGCGCGGGTTTTGGCTTGGTCGGCCTCCCGACGCTGGGCGTTTTCTCAACAGGCCGCATTTCCGGATATAACATCTGCTCGCCTCGCTCAACATCAAATCGATTTGTGAATGAAAAGAGATGCGCGGCCCGCCCTGTCACAAGCCAGCCGCGCATCCCCCCATTCTTTTCCTTATCCTGCCGGGGCTAGACCGTCCCCCAAGTCGGCGCCGCGCCTGTCGCGGGCTGCAATGTCGCCGTGAACATCACCGCCCCGCCGGTCATGATCTGCGGACGGTAACTCGCGATGAGAAACTCGCCGCTATACTTGGGATCGCTCGTGGTCGGCGTCGCGTTGTCACCGACTTGCACCTCCAGCGAAACTTGCTTGCCGGCTGCGAAAGCCCCCTGGATAACCGTGTGCGTGCCGCTGGGACTGTCAGTGGTCAAATACCCCTCAATCGTCACCGGCGCCCGCAACTGCCCGTTGATGAACTGACGCGCCTCATCACCGAAGCCAGTCACATCAAACTGGTCGTAAGTCTGCCCCAAGTCCACGCTGCGGATGTCTCCATCAGCAAAGGTGCGCAGGGCGCCGCTGCCGTCGTCCATCTTCACGATGACGTGATCGCCTGATAGTGCCATTGTGTTGCTCCTTTTCTGTTTGCTCAGCTTCGAATCAGTGAAATTGCGATTTTGACGTTATCCCCAGCCGACCCGCTGCGCACTGCCTTCCAGCGCGCATAACGAGGAATCGTCCCGGCGATCTTGACCAGCTCCGAACCGAGCGCCATTCCATCCAGGGTGAAGGTCGCCAAGGCGCTTTCTTCGCCGGCAAATAGGCCGCTGCTTGAACCTTCAATGCTGAATGCGCAGGTATCGCTGATGGCAGCCCCCAGCACATGCAGAGAGGCCAAGCCGCCTCCGCTGCTGCCGGCGCCGTTGTCCACAGCCGCCCCCGAAGCTGACCCGGTGACACTCTGCGGATTGGCCAAGGCAATCCCCCAGCCGCCATATTCACCCCGATTGGCGAAGACCGCCTGGAATGGGATCATCTGGTTGACCCGCGCCAAAGCGCTATAACGCCCCTGTCGCGTCAGCATACTGAAGACCGGATCGCCCGCGCTCGGCGCCGCATTCTCCCCCACATACACCGAGAACAGCCCATCGACATCCGCCCCTTGAAGCACTGGATGCGATCCCGCTTCGCCGCTGTTCATGAAGCCGGCATGCCGCGCCGTCATCATCCGCTGGCCAGCCGCGTGCTTGCGCGCCTCGTCGCCGAAAGCGGTGACATCAAACAGATCGCGCCCCTCAATGATGCTGATGCGATTGCTGTCGCCGGTGAGCTCGTAGCCATCCACCAAGACCTGTACATGATCGCCTGCAAGTTGTGGCATCATCCCCTCCTAAATATGCTGATACCGGTTGACATAACCGTGCAGGACGATGACGTTTGCCGTCTCGCCAAAAGCGCGGATGACAGCGCCGTTATGCAGGATGTTGCCGGCTATCACCTCGGTCAAGCCCGCCTTGGGCGGTATGGTGGCTTCAATGTGGTCGGCATTGCTGTCCGTCCCGCCCCATTCGATGCGCAGCTTGGCGGCCGCATCGCTGTTGTTCGCCGCCTGAAGGAAAACCTCGTCCCATTCGTTCTCGGCGATGCTGTCCAAAGCGCGGTGGATCAAGACGCCAGGGCTGCCATTGGTCGTCAACTTGATGCCGCGCCCGTCCACGCTGCCGCTGAGCTTGCGCTTTTGGATATGGCGGCAGTCGCAGTTGTCTTTGCGCATGGTGTTTCTCCTTCCTTTCTTGCGTCGGTTTGCTGTGAGCGGGCTTAGATCTCGCGGACCCAGAATTGCGCGCCTTTCTTCAGAGTAGCGCCACGTTTAGTCTGTAGTTTGAAGGTATGGGCCCCGGCATTCAGATCCTGAATAAGCCGGGTAAAGCTGATGGATGCTGTCTGACTAGATTGTGTATATGCAATGCCATCTTCATGACCCTGCCGGCTTCCATCGACTTCAACATCAAAAGTGGCGTTCCCAGCTGTCATTGAGCCGTGAAAATGAATCAGCACATCCCCGCCACTGGTTGTAATCGTCAAGTTCAAGTTGTCGCTATCGACATCTCGAAACGTCTTCCAGTCGGCTGGAACATTGATATCCGCCTGGGTTGTGTAGGCCGCGACGTTCGAACGCAAGCGATCCAGTTCCGCCAAATTCTCCCCAATAGCATTCATCTGCTCCGCGGTGACTAACTCGCCCGTCTTCCAATTCGTCTTCGGCGTCGTCCATGCCATGCTGATTCCTCCTTAGCTCAGCTTCACTTGGCAGGACAATAGAGCATACGTGCTATATCAATGGCGACCAAATGGTCTCGCATTGGGAAATTCAATCGATCCGCGCAAATCAGGCGGGCGCGATGAGAGGGCGAATCGGCCTATTGGCGACCAATACTAAAGAGGCAAAATGCGGAGAACGCGCGGGGCTAAAGCAGGTCGCCGGGCAGGGGCTGGAAATCGACGGCGTAGCCAAAAGCGCGCGGACCGACCACCGCCAGCGCTTCGGGCGTCTTGAGTTCTTTCGGCGCGGGCATGGCCAGCACAGCCACCCGCAAGCCATAACGCAGCGCTTCAGTGCCGATGGGCTCGCCATCATCTAGCGTGACCAGAGTCAGCAGATCCGGCACTGTGCAGAGCGTCTCGCCATTGCTGCGCGCGATCAGGTTTTCGTTCTGAAAGTCGATTTCCAATATCCCCGACGAGTCTACCCCCCTCGGTCCCCCCGACGAGTCAGGGGGAAGAATTTTGTTCTGGAAGGGGGCGATTTTGAGTTTGCCGCGGGCAAAGCCCTGCACGGTGCGGCGCTCGACATCGATAATCTTGCCGGTGAAGAGGACTTGCCCCCGGCAGAGTTCGGCCACGGTCTGGGCGGGTTGGCTGTTGCGGGCTCGGCAGGCCAGCACGGTCTCGCCAATCCTCTTGGCCAGGCTGAGCGTATCGCGGATGATGGTGGCTTTGAGTTCAGCGCCGCTCATCACTGGCATGACCAGAGCCGCCGAGCCGCCCATCTCGATAGTCAGGCTGCGGGCGAATTCTTCGGCTTGCTTGGCTGAGCCGATGCGCGTGAAAATGCTGACGTTGCCATGCGAATCAGCCAGGACAAAAGGAGCGGGCGCCACGCCGTAGATCATGAAGGTATCCATTTGCAGCTCGGGGAATGCCCGCCCCATGCCATCGCCATCCACCACGGGCAAGCCCAGCTGCAGGGCAGCCACCATGGGGCCCAGGGCGTTGCCGCCGCCAATCTCGCCGATGACAATGGCATGAATCTTCTGGCGCAGGTGGCTTTCCAGCGCGCGGACGGCTGTGGCGATTTCGTCCCCCGCTTGCAGCTTCTCGTTGCTGACGGTGGGCGCGCCCATCCCGCCCACGGCGCAGACCAGGGCGTCGTCTGGCAGGTCGTCGGCTTGGATGACGGCGACTGGCCTGGCCTGCCGGCGAATTTCGTTCTCCAGGCGCAGGCGGTTGAGATAAGTGCTGCCGCCCCCGCCGGTGCCCAGGATGCCGGCGCCAATGGCGATTGCTTGGGTGTCGTCGAGTGTGACTTGGTTCATCATGCCCCAAAGCGCTCCTCTACCGGCACATAGTCGATTCAATTTCGTGCGTCATCATTCTGATTCACCGGAATTATAAAGTGACTCGCGATGTCGTACGGAACCTCCGCCCTTGTATTGCGCCGCTTGTCCACTTCGGCCTGCAATCTAGCCAATACTTCGGCAAACAGTTTGTCCAGCCTATCCATCGGCAGTTTGTCCAGCTTTTCGGCCGGTAGTTTCTTCAAAATGGCCAGCGCTCTGTCCACTTTCTCCAGTTTGTTCTGAAGCTCGGCTCGCTGTTTGCCCTGCGCCGTTTCCAGTTTGAATAGCATTTCCCTTCGCTGAAACTTCAGATCCTCCCCAATTTCGTCCAGCAGGTCGCGTAGTTTGCGGGTCTTGTCGGCACGCCACTCATTGAGTCGTTTCATAAGATCTATCAACGCAAGCGTACCCCAGATTACGAGCAATAGCTCGAACAGCACCTAAAGAAGAGCAATCAGTAGCGGCAATTCCCAAAGCAAAGTTGGTCCTTTCCGCAGTATTCCTCTCGCTTGCGCTAAGGATCCGAGCGACAGCCCCGCCCCTACCGCTTAATGCTGGCGCGGGTGTTTACATTATCCGCACGGGATTTGCGCCTCCCCCAGACTCGTCGGGGGGACCGAGGGGGGTTGCCCCAAAGCGCTCCTCTACCGGCACATAGTCGATATCGTAGCCGAAGTAGCGCGGATGCACGAGCGCCAAGGCGGCCCGTTCACGCCATTGCCGGGCGCAGGGTATGGCGATGACGGCGACGCGCATGCCATAACGCAAACCTTCCGTGGTGATGGGCTGGGCGGTCTCGCCATCCAGGACGGCGATGAGGTCGGGCGTGGTGGCGACATATCTGCCATCGACGCGGACAACCAGATGTTCGTTCTGGAAGTCTAGCCACAGGTCTTGGCTGGCATATTCATCAGAGCCGCTCATCCTGGCATTGCCCCGCGCGAAACCAGCCACAATGCGTCTGTCGACATCGGTGATCTTGCCGCGGAACAGCAGATAGCCGCCGACGAACTGGCACAGGGCGTTCACGGGATTCTCCTCATGCAGGCGAGCGCGCCGCAGGGTCGCCCCGATTTGCTCCGCGAGCGTGATGGTTCCCTGGATGGCCGCGGCTTTGAGTTGAGCCACGGTTGCCGAGTACAGAGCGATTGCGCAGGTCGCGCCCATGCGCATGACGCAGGTACGGGCGAAGGTCTCCACCCAGCGGTTGCTGACGGCATTGATCAGCAGGGTATTGCCGCGTTCGTCGGACATGACAAAAGGACTGGCGCTGATGCCATGCGCGGTCAATACCGTCATCTGAATTTCGGGGAAGGCCCGTCCCATGCCATCGCAATCGACAACCGGAATCCCCAGGCGGGCCCCGATGTAAATTGGACGAATCGAGTTCATTCCGCCGGCTTCAATGCTCATGGCAGCGCGGGGCGCATGACCAAGGTATTTGCCCAGAGCTTCGAAAGCGCGAACGATATCGTCACCGGCGGACAGCTTTTCCCCGAGCACCGTTGGCGCGCCCATGCCGGCCGCTGGCACAATCAGATCATCGTCGTCCAGTTCATCCAGCGTATAGAGCTCGACGGGACCATATTGGCGGATGGCTTCGCGAGCCATCAATTTGCCGATGTAGGGATCGCTGCCGCCGCCGGAACCCAGCACTGCCGCGCCAACCGCGATGTCTTCGATGTTTGCTTCGCGCAACAGGCGCATGGAACCTCTCGGTCCCCCCTGTCGAGTCGGGGGGCAAATGCGGACGCTACAGCGAAAGGTTGCTTCAGTGTATTGCCGCTGACATTTGGCGTCCCAATGGCTCGCCCCTACGTTGACTGATTGGAGGCGTAGATCTCTTCGACCGGCACATACTCCGTGTCATAGCCAAAATAGCGCGGATGAGCCAGCTCCAGCGCGGCCGGCTCTCGCCATTGCGGCGCGCAGGGAAAGGCGATCACCGCCACGCGCATGCCATAGCGCAGCGCTTCCGTCGTAATGGGCTCGCCGGTTTCGCTATCCAGCACGGCGATCAAATCGGGCACAGTCGCCGCGAACTCGCCATCAATGCGCGCGGCCAGATGCTCGTTCTGAAAATCCAGGTTGAGCTGCCGCCCGCTGTACTCGCCCGTGCCAGCCATCTTGGCATCGCCGCGGTTCCAGCCGCCTTCGATGCGCCGGTCGACATCAACGATCTTGCCGCGGAAGAGCAGGAAGCCATTCACAGCCTGGCGCACGGCGTCGACCGGATTATTTTCGGCGCGGCGGGCGTTGCGCACGGTCTTGCCAATATCCTCCGCCAGCGTGATAGTGCCATGGATAGCCGCTTCCTTGAGTTGCCGGACCGTCGCCGAATAGAGCGCGATCATGCCCTCAGCGCCCATGTGCACCACGCAGGAGCGGGCGAAGGTCTCCACCCAGGCGTTGCTCACAGTGTCCATGAGCAGGACGTTGCCGCGTTCATCGGACATGGCGAAGGGGCTGGCGGTTATGCCATGCGCGGTGAAGATGGTCATCTGAATCTCGGGGAAGGCCCGGCCCATGCCATCGCAATCCACCATGGGGATGCGCAGGCGAGCCGCCACGTATATGGGCATGACCGAGTTGAGCCCGCCGGCTTCGATGCTCATGGTGGCCCGCGGTTCGCGGCCCGAATATTTGCCCAAGGCTTTGAAGGCGCGGATCATGTCATGGCCCGCCGGCAGCTTCTCGACGATGACGATTGGCGCGCCCATGCCAGCCGCCGGCACGATCAAGTCGTCATCATCCAGTTCGTCGAGAGTATAGAGCTCGACGGGACCATATTGGCGGATGGCTTCGCGAGCCATGAGCTTGCCGACGTAGGGGTCGCCGCCGCCGCCCGTGCCCAGGACTGCCGCCCCCAGTGCGATGTCTTCAATGTTCTCTTCGCGCAATAGACGCATGGACCCCCCTCAGTCCCCCCGTCGAGTTGGGGGGAGGAAAATGCTTAGACGTTTTCAATCTTAGCCCAAATTTCGCGGGCGAGCCGGTGTACCACCCCAAACGATTGATCCCGCGGCGGGTGACCGAGGGGGGTTATCCATAGCGCTGTTCCACCGGCACATATTCGGCCTCATAGCCAAAGTAGGCGGGTCCCACCAGTTCCAAGCCTTTGGGACTGCGCCATTTTTCCGCGCAGGGTATGGCGATGATGGCCACGCGGAAGCCGTAACGCAGGCCTTCGGTGGTGATGGGCTCGCCAGTGTCCACATCCAGCACCGCCAGCAGGTCGGGCACGGTCACTCTGAATTCGCCATCGACGCGGGCGGCCAGATGCTCGTTCTGAAAGCTGAGCTGCAAGCGCTGCCCGGCGTATTCGTCGATGCCCTCGATGAAAGCATCGCCTTTGGCAAAGCCGGCCTCGGTGCGGCGCTCGACATCGCCAATTTTGCCTTTGAAGATCAGGAATCCGCCGACGGCTGCGCGGATGGTCTCGACCGGTTCCTCTTCTTCCAGGCGGGCCCGGCGCACAACCTTGCCGATCTCTTCCGCCAGCGTGATGGTGCCGGGGATGGCGGCTTCGCGCAATTGGGCGGCTGTGGCGGCATACAGCGCGATCATGGCCATAGCGCCCATGTTGACCGTGACGCTGCGGGCGAAGGTCTCCGTCCAGAGGTTGCTGATGGTCTCCATGAGCACGGTGTTGCCGCGTTCATCAGACATGGCGAAGGGCGTCGACGAAATGCCGTGTATGGTATGCGTGACCATTTGCAGCTCCGGGAATGCCCTGCCCATGCCATCGCAATCGACCATGGGCACACGCAGGCGGGCGGCGCAGTAGATAGGCACAACCGAGTTCAAACCGCCAGCCTCGATGCTCATAGTGGCTTTGACCGGCTTGCCGATATACTTCCCCACGCTGAGGAAGGCGTTGACGATATCGTCGCCGTTGGGCATCTTCTCGACCATGACCGTCGGCGCGCCCATCATGGCGGTTGGCACGACCAGGTCGTCATCGTCCAGTTCGTCCAGCGTGTAGAGCTCAACCGGCCCATAATCGCGGATGGCTTGCCGCGCCATGAGCTTGCCTATATAGGGGTCGCCGCCGCCGCCCGTGCCCAAAACAGCCGCGCCCAAGGCCAGATCTTCGAGTACCTCTTCGTCAATGATGCGCATGGCAGTTCCTTTCTGACCCCCCTCGGTCCCCCGACGGGTCAGTGTCTACGCGACCCCGACGAGTCAGGAGGAAGGCGGACCCCCTCGGTCTCCCATTCGAGACGGGGGAAGGCAGAACCCCCTCTGTATCCCCGTCGAGTCGGGGGAAGGCAAAACACCTAAAACCGCTGCTTTTCGCTCCCCTCCCTGATGCTTCGGGGAAGGGCCGGGGGCTGGGTAGACCCAAGATTTCGTCTCTGACGCGCATTGTCATGCCTCCACCAGGTCGCCGATGGCTTTGACCATTATGCGGGTGGCGTTGCCGGGCAGGTATGCCAGGGGCACTTCTTCCACATCGACGATCTCGATGCTGTCGGCATCCGCCCCGGCGTTGATGGCGCGCTGGCTGGCTTCGGCTTTGGCTTGGTCAAGAGCTTCGTCTCGGCTTAGCTCAGCCAGGGAGAAGATGCGGTCGCATTCGCCGCCGACCTGGGCGATGGCTGCGCCGATGGCATTGGCGACCGGGAAATGATCCGGCTTGATAATCTCGGATGCGCCTTCGACCTCGCCAGTGACCAGGATGCTGCCGCCGCCGACCACGATGACCGGCACAGGCGTGGCGCTGGTTTTCATGCGGTCGACAGCGATGGCGATCATCTCCATGATGCGCGCCTGCACCGCGTCCACAAAGCTGGAATCAAGGTCGGCAACCGAGCGGGCCTCGCCTATGTTCTCGCTGCCGCCGGCCACAATAACATCAGTCGCGGTCAAAATATCGCCGCCAAAGACCAGCGCCTTCTCGGTCAGCTCATAGCCGACGCTGCGCGGACCGACTCTAATACCCCCCTCTGTCTTCCCGTCGAGTTGGGGGGAAGGGGACCTTGGGTCTGGGGTCACGAAGCTGCCGCCGCCAAGCCCAATCGAATAGGTATCCGGCATGCGGAAGTTAGTGCGGACGCCGCCAATATCCACAGCCAGAGCCGCCACCCGCGGGAAGCCGTGCTGCAGTACGCCAATATCGGTGGTGGTGCCGCCGACGTCCACAACAATGGCATCGCGCAGGCCGCTGAGGAAAGCCGCCCCGCGCATGCTGTTGGTGGGTCCCGAAGCGAAGGTGAGCACGGGATATTCTTTGGCGAAATCGGCATTCATCAAAGTGCCGTCGTTCTGGCTGATGTAGAAGGGCGCGCGGATTCGCAGCTCGTCAAGAGCCGCCTTGAAGCCATCGACCGTGCGCGCGGCCAGCTGGCGCAGGCAGGAGTTCATGATGGCGGCGTTCTCCCGCTCCAGCAAGCCGATGCGCCCGATCTCGCTGGACAGGGTGATATTGGCATCAGGGATAACTTCACGGACGATCTCGGCGCTTTGCTCTTCGAAGGTCGAATTGACCGGCGAGAAGACCGACGAGATGGCGATGGCGCTCAAGCCGGCGTCGCGGATCTTGATAGCGATATCGCGGACTTCATCGGGTTGATAAGCCGAAATCTCGCGCCCGTCAAACTCATGCCCGCCATGCGCCAGATGGGCGTTGCCGCCGACCAAATCTCGCAGGTCCAGGGGCCAATCCACCATTGGCGGCAGGCAGACGGTGGCCGGCAAACCCAGGCGTATGCAAGCCGTCGGCGTCAGATGCCTGCGCTCGACCACGGCGTTGGTGAAATGCGTCGTGCCAATCATGACGCCGTCGATCGCAGCGGTGTCTATGCCCGAATCCGCGATGACCGCGCGCAAGGCTTTGGCGATGCCTTCCGATACGTTGGCGGTGGTCGGCGTCTTGGTCGAGCTGATGACCGTACTGCCGTCCATGAGGACAGCGTCGGTGTTGGTGCCGCCGACATCTACTCCGATTCTCATGTTGAGTTTCTCCTTCTTGTGTACGTGATTATAGTTCGCGGGCGAATCGCCGCCGACGGTCAGTGTCTGCGCGACCTCCCTTCAGTGCGATTGCCGCATTGCTGCGGGCAAATTTGGCTAGGGTCATTTGAGCCTCATTTGGTCATTCGTTTTCGGGCGGCAGAATTTTTTCTCCGGCATTTTGCAGTCGTTGGGCGAATTCTTCATCGGATAACTTTTCTTCAATCATCAAACGGTCGCGATAAGCTTCATATTCTTCGCGGACACGCGCCTTCATCGCATCCCGCGAGACCTTGCCAGCATTTTGCAGCAAGGGCATTTCATTGAGTTCGCCAATGAACTGGTCGAGCTTTTTCACCCAATCCGCCATATACATCGGCTTCTGGTCGACTACCTGCAATTCCGCAAAGGCCAAGAATTGCTCCACGAGCAGGTTCAGCCGTTTCAATTCAATGACTTCAAGATAGTTTTTGGCGACATAGGCATCGCGCAATGTCATCGTATCCCGCTTCCAGGTTGTTAATCCCATATTCAGTCTGTCACTGCCGACCCGCTCCAGAATGAGTTCAGCGGCAGTATGTCCATGTATCGCGTAATGAAATTTGTTTTGCACCGTGCCAAAAAACTTCTTCGCCACCGCGTTGCCTGATTGATAGTCGATGCTGGTGGCGAAGACATCTAGGACTTTGCGATAGAAGTTGTATTCCGAACTGCGGATATTGCGTATCCGCTGTTCAAGTTCTTCAAAATAGTTAGAGCCGCCATGCGCCAGCCGGTCATCGTCCATTACAAAGCCCTTGACGATGAACTCGCGCAACTGCCTGGTCGCCCAGATGCGGAACTGTGTACCGCGGTAGGAATTGACGCGGTAGCCGACTGATATGATCATGTCGAGATTGTAGTGCGCGACGTTGCGCGTAACTCGGCGAGCGCCTTCAATTTGAACTATTGCAAAATTTGCAATAGTTAGATCCCGCTCCAGTTCTCCCTCTTCGCAGATATTGTTTATGTGACGGTTAATCGAGCTGATATCCCTTTGAAACAACTCCGCCATATCACGCTGGCTTAGCCAGACGCTCTCGTCCTTATACAGCACCTCCAAGCGCGTCTCCCCGTCCGCCGTCTCATAAAGCAGAATCTGGTTGTCATTCGACATTTCTCTGTGCCCTCTATGCCTCTGTGGTTAATCCCCCGGTCGCAAGCCAATCACCCCGCCTGGCAGCGGACAAAAATCGACATCATAGCCAAAAGCCCGCGGACCCACGACCGCCAGCGCATTCTCCGACTTGAGCTGCGGCGGCGCCGGCACGATGATCACAGCCACCCGCGTGCCATAACGCAGGACCTCGGTGGTGACGGGCTCGCCCTCCTCTTCGGTCACGATACATATCAAGTCGGGAGTGGTTACGGCGACCTCGCCATTGATGAAGGCGATCAGGAATTCATTCTGAAACTCGATTTCCAGGACCCCCGACGAGTCAGGGGGATGATTGACCCCCCTCGGTCCCCCCGACGTGTCAGGGGGATGGGTCTTGGGATGAAAGCCTGTGATCCTGACTTGGCCGCGGGCGAAACCCTTGGTCGTGCGCCGCTCGACATCGCTGATTTTGCCGCGGAAGATGACCCGCCCATCCAGCGCTGCGGCGATCACCGGCGGCACATCGGATTTGCGAGATTGCGCCTCAATGACCTGCGCGCCCAGCCGATGCGCCAGGCTCAAAGTGTAATGAACGCCAGCCGCTTTGACCTGGGCGCCGGTCATGATCGTGCCCGCCAAGCCAGCCCGCGCGCCCATGCTGACGGCGATATTGCGCGCCATCTTCTCCGCCCAGACATCGCTAATCGCGGCCGGCGCGACGGCGGCATTATCCGCGGCGTCAACCATGGCGAGCGGAGCGGCTGTTGCGCTGGTATCGAAGAGGAAGGAGGACATCTGAATCTCGGGGAAAGCTCGCCCCATGCTGTCGCTGTCCACGGTGGGGATGCCCGCCTGCAAGCCGCCTATCAGAGGCTGCATGGAATTGGCCCCGCCGATCTCGGCAATGGCCACCGCGTCGAACTTGGCGCCGATATGCTCCTCCAGCAGGCGCAATGCCCGGCGCATCTCCGTGCCTTCGGGCAGCTTTTCTATGCTGACGGTGGGCGCGCCGATGCTGCCGACCACGCAGCAAAGCGCGTCATCAGCCAGATCGAAAGGATCAATGATGGCTTGCGGACCGCGCTCGCGTATGATGGAAGCCAGGTGCAAGCCGCCCAAATATGGGTTGCCGCCGCCACCCGTGCCCAGGATGCCCGCGCCGATTGCGATTGGGCGAATATCATCCAGCGTGACCTGACGCAGCATCAGACGCTCTCCTGGCGCATACACCGAATCATCTCGCGGTAGAGCAGCAGATCCTGGCGGAAATCTTGCGGCGATGATTTCGGCTGCCGGCCGGTAATCACGCTGTCGTGGAATGCCCGCCATTCCTCCGTGAACGCATCGCCCCAGCCAGGATGCCTGATGGTCCGCGTATGATCAATGCCATCGGCGCTTTCCGCAACAGTTAACGTGATGGGCAGGTTGCGCGCAAAGGGCGTGTCATAATCGACGCGCACGGTCTTCGCCTCGCCATAGACTTGCAGCCAGGTGTCATAACGCGGGATATTGTCGCTGCCGCTGCTGAAGAGACACACATAATCGCCATAATCAAAGGCGGCTGTCAAAGCGCGCCCACCCCGCCGCTGCGCCGCATGCAGAACTGATTTGGGCATGCCCAGCATTTCGCGCATGGCTGAAGTGTCATGCGTATTCAAGCCGAGCAGCATGCTGTAGGCGGTTTTGAGCGCGTCAGGCGCATCGCCAATCGCGGCGCGTATCTGCATATCCTGGCGCTCTCGGGTGGCTTCGCCCAGCGATTCGGGCAGGTCGTCAGCTTTGATGACGCGGGATGTCGGCTCGATGACCAGGGCGTTGCCGCCGATGATGTCGTGGACATGCGCCAGGCGAATCTCCGGCATATCCTTGACGATTTGGCACGCTTCAACGAAAGCCGGCGCATAGCGGCGCATCGTGCCAACCTGGAGGACAAGGCCCGTCCGCTCTTGCTCGGCGATGATGGCGTCATTCTCGGCCAGGTTCATGCACAGGGGCTTCTCGACCAGGACATGCTTGCCCGCCCGCAGAGCCGCGATGCTGACCTCGGCATGGAAGACGTTGGGATTGGCAATCAGCACGGCGTCAATCTCATCCAGCGCCAGCAGGTCTTCATAGTCGCGAAAACGATTGGCGATATTCCAAGCCTCGCCAACGCCTGCCAGCACACTGGGGCTGAGATCGCAGATCGCGCCGACCTCGAAGAGATCCCCAAGCTGACGCAACGTTGGCAGGTGAACGATCTGCGCGACGCTGCCGCAGCCAACTATGCCGATTCGCAGTTTCGGCATGGCTTTTCGCTCCTTTGGTCCCGTCATGGCGCTCTGTCAGAATAGGCGGGCGCGGCCAAATCCCATGACGGGGCGGGATGCAGGTGGCAGGCGACTTGATGACGAACTTCGATGTCGATCAATTCCGGCGGGATGGTCTCGCAGCTGGGCAGTTTCTCCGCATGGCAGCGCGGCGCGAATGGGCAGCCGCCCCCCCTTAATCCTCCCCGACCAGTCAGGGGGGACTTGGATTGACCCAATTCTCCATGCAGGATGATTTCCTCCCGCTGCATATCCGGGTCGGGCTCGGGAATAGCCGAGATCAAGGCTTGGGTATAGGGATGCTTTGGCGCTTCGAAGATCACTTCGGTCTCGGCGACTTCGACGATCTTGCCCAGGTAGAGCAGCGCCACCTGGTCGCACATATAACGGACGACGCCCAGGTCGTGCGAGATGAAGAGAAAGGTCAAGCCGAACTGGTCTTGCAAGTCTTGCAGCAGGTTGAGAATCTGCGCCTGGACGGAGACGTCAAGCGCTGAAGTCGGCTCATCCAGCACGATCAGGCGCGGTCGCACAGCCAGGGCGCGGGCGATGCCGATGCGCTGCTGCTGCCCCCCGCTGAATTCATGCGGATAGCGATAATAATGCTCCTCTTTCAAGCCGACCACGTTCATCAATTCCAGAACGCGTTCACGGGCGCGATCGCCCTTGAGGCTTTCGTGGATCCACAGCGGCTCGCCGATGATCTGCCCGACGGTCATGCGCCCATTGAGCGAGGCGGCCGGCGCCTGATAGATCATCTGTATCTCGCTGCGCAGGCGGCGCAAATCGCGCTGTTTCAGATGGGTGATATCCGCCCCGTCATAGAGTATCTGCCCAGCCGTCGGCTCCAACAGGCGCAGGATGCACTTGCCAATTGTGGTCTTGCCCGAGCCGGACTCGCCGACCAAGCCGAGGGTCTTGCCCTCTTTTAAGGCGAAGCTGACATCATCGACGGCGCGGAAGTCGCTGATGACGCGGTTGAGCAAGCCGCCGCGCACAGGGAAGAATTTGCTCAGGTTGCTGACCTCCAGCAGCTGGCTCATGCGCCCTCCTCATACAGGAAGCAGGCTGTGCTGTGCTGCTCGCCAATGTTGATGGCAGGCGGCGTCTGCTCGCGGCAAATCCCCATGACATGCTGACAGCGTGGATGAAAGCGACAGCCGGCCGGCGGATCAATCAGATTGGGGATCATGCCCGGGATGCCCTCCAAGCCCCCGCGGGAGATATCCTTCTGGGGCACAGCCGCGATCAAGCCGCGCGTATAGGGATGCTTGGGATTCTTGAAGAGCTCGCGCACGGGCGATTCTTCGACGACCCGCCCCGAATACATGACGGAGACGCGCTCACAGCTGCGAGCCACCACGCCGAGATTATGCGTGATGAGCAGGACAGTCAAACCAAGCTGCGCCACCAGCGAGCGGATCAATCGCAGGATCTGCGCCTGTATGGTGACATCGAGAGCGGTGGTCGGCTCATCGGCGATCAGCAGGTCCGGGTCGCCAGCCAGCGCCATGGCAATCAAGACGCGCTGCCGCATGCCGCCGCTGAACTGATGCGGATAATCGTAAATGCGTACATCGCCATCCGGGATGCCGGTCAAGCGCATCAGCTCGACGGCGCGTTCATGCGCTTCCCGCCGCATTTGCCGCGCAGAGGGCAAAAAGCCGCGCCAGCGACCGGGCACCTTCTGGCCTTGCGCGCGCTGGTAAAGCACGGCGTCGACAAGCTGCTCGCGGATGGTGAAAAGCGGGTTCAGGTTGGTGACCGGGTCCTGGAATATCATGCCCAGGCGGCGAGCGCGAAAGGCTTCCATCTCGCTTTCGGATTTGCTCAAGATGTCCTCGCCATCGAAACTGACCGAGCCCGCCGTTATGCGACCGGGAGGCATAGGAATAAGCCGGGGGACGGAGAGCGCCGTCATGGATTTGCCGCAGCCTGTCTCGCCAACCAAACCCAGCACATCGCCGCGGCGCATCTGCAAGTCGACGCCGGCCAGCACTTTGACGATGCCATCGTAGGTATCGAATTCCAGGTGCAGGTCTTTGATGTTGAGGAGTTCGCTCATCGCCCTCACCGCCGCGACCGCGGATCCAAGACATCGCGCAAGCCATCGCCAATCAGATTCCAGCTGAAGACCATCAGCCATATTGCGATGCCCGGGAAGGTGGCGATCCACCATTCATCGGGGAAATAACGTCTGCCATCGTTGATCATGGCGCCCCATTCCGGCGTCGGCGGCTGCGCGCCCAAACCGATGAAGCCCAAGGCGGCGGCCGTGAGCACGGCAAAGCCAAAATCGGTGGTCATCTTGATGATGATCGGCGAGACGGCGTTGGGCAAGATATGCCGGAAAATGATGCGCGTATGCCCGGCGCCGATGCCATAAGCGGCTTCCACAAAAGGCTCCTCCCGCAGTGAAAGCACCAGGCTGCGCGTCAGACGGGCGAAACCGGGCCACCAGACCAGCGAAATGCCGATCATGGCGTTGATGATGCCCTTGCCCAAAGCCGCCGAAATGGCGATGGCCAATACCAGCGCGGGCACAGTCAGGAAGATATCGGTGATGCGCATGAGAAAATCATCCAGCCAGCCGCCGGCATAGCCCGAGATTGCGCCGATGGCGACGCCGATGGTGGTGGCCAGCAAGATGATGACCGTGCCGACCTGCAATGCCAAACCCGTGCCCATGACAACGCGGCTGAAAATATCGCGGCCGATCTTGTCCGTGCCAAAGGCGAAGTCGGCGCTGGGTGGCTGGAGGCGGGCGGCGACGCGGGTTTTGCCGGCCGCGTCTTCGGGAAACGGGGCGATGACCGGCGCGAAGACAGACACCAGCAAGATGAAGAGCAGCATGATCAAACCCAGCATGGACAGCCGGTTGGAGCGGAAGCGATAGAGCCCGCGCGCGATATTCTCCCAGCGGGCGGAACGCGCCAGGCTGCGCTTTGTCTTCTCAGCCATAACGAATCCTTGGGTCGAGGATGCCATAGACGACATCGGTCAGGATATTCACCACGCTGAAGACCACGCCGTAGAGTATGGCGATGCCCATTATCGGCTGAAAGTCGAGGCTGAGCGAGGCATGCACCGCGTACAAGCCCAGGCCGGGCCAATCAAAGATGGTCTCGATGAGTATCGCGCCCGCCATAAGCCAGCCAAAGTTGAGCGAGATGACGGTGATGGTGGCGATGAGGGCGTTGCGCAGCACATATTTGAAGATGATGACGCGATAAGGAATGCCGATGGCGCGTTCCATGCGCACAAAATCTTTCTCCAGCGCCTCGACCATGCTGGCGCGGGTGATGCGCGTGATGCTGGCGAATGCGCCAAAGGAAAGCACCAGCGCCGGTATGAAGAGATGACGCAGCGATATCAAAAACGTCTCCAGGTCCAGTTGAATCAGGCTGTCTATCAGGTACAAACCGGTGGTGGCTTCTGGCGGCGAGATCAAAATGGGCAGGCGCTTGCCGATCGGGAACCAACCCAGGTCGCGCCCGAACCATGTCTGGAAGATCATCGCCAGCCAAAACGACGGGAAGCTGACGAAGAAGAGCGACAAAACGCGAGCCACATGATCGGGCAGGCGGTTGCGATACATAGCCGAGATGACGCCAGCCGGGACGCCGAGCAGGGTGGCGATGATAACAGCGGCGGTGGTCAGCTCCAGCGTGGCGGGCCAGAAAGCGCGCAGGTCGCCAATGACGGGCCGGCGGGTATAGAGCGATTCGCCCCAGTCACCGCGGAATAAACCCGCCATGTAGCTGATGTATTGGATGGGCAGGGGCTGGTCGAGGCCGAATTCGCGGCGGAAAGCTTCTTTGATTTCTTCGGTGGCGCGGGGGCCGGCCGCCAAACCGACGGGGTCGCCAGGCACGATGCGGGCGATGGAGAAGGTGAGGATGCTCAAGCCGATGAGTGTGGGGATGACGAGGGCGATGCGGCGGAGGATGTAGAAGCGGATGTTCATGGGATGATTGCGCGCTCAGATAAGCGGCTTGGGCGCCCCCGTAGTCTTATCTTGGATGTCTGTTTCAGCATAGAGGCGCGCATTATCAACGCTGCTTACCTGGATGTGATTGACCGCTCTCGCCCGCTTCATACGCTTTCCGTGGACTACGATTCTTCGCTTGTAGTATTTGCGCACGATTTCTTCCTTAAGGTCTTCATCGCCTTCAATGTGCCACTTTACTCCACTTTCAGTAACCAATACACATTCTGTCTCCTTCTCAGCATTGTCCGCATTCCCTACCAGCAAGACGCCAGTTTTGACTATGTCCTGCTCGGTCACGTCCAATCTGCTCTCAATGCTAGGAATGGGCGGCAAAGGCAAATCTTTGAGACTGGATTTCGTCGTGCTAAAGGATACGACCGTCAACTGCTCGTCAACAACCGCCTGGAATTTGACCGTTGAAATCTTGTCGCCGTCCGGGGCGAGTGTTATGGACGCATTTACGAAGTCCCTATATTCCTTTGGATCTTGAATTGTCTTCTCAAGTTCGTAAGTCTCTCCTCGTTCCAAGAGTCGCATCTTGTGCATGAAAGGCGCAATCGCCTCGTCGAATCGACCAAAGCCCGGAAACGCCTCTTGATTCGGCTCCCCTAAACGCAGTTTTACAATGCAGCTCCCGGCCTCCAAACCTTCGATAAAGACGGGCACTTCTCCTAAGTCGTCCAGCATGCCCGTTACTTTATCTCTAGCTTTGCGCAGCATGGATCTAGCAGAAATCTCTAGCAGCTTCTGAATGCTTGGCGCGCGGGAGGTTAGAGCGGTCACAAGCGCCTTTCCGAACCCGACTTCGCTGCCGTGCAAGGAAAACTGGAGCTGCCCTCGGCTGAGATGAATACCTGCTTTCGCCAAGTTTATCGTCCCGAGCAAGTCTTTGAGTTGCCATTCAATATCGGCGCGAGGGTCGCCGGCCAAGGCGCGGTAGACCAGCTTCTCCGCCTCATCATAGAGGCCACAGCGCCAAGCGAGAGTTGCCGCGCTACGGTGCAGCACGCCGCGCGATGGCTCGACATGGATGTCCTTCATCAGGTCAGAAGCGGCTTTTTCGTGCTCAAACGCTTGCTTTGTGAGTCTCAGGAAATTATCGGTTTCTTGCAGTCGCTTCGCTACGTCAGCCTCGTCGGAGAATTCCATGGCTTTCCGATGCAATCGCTTAACTTCACGCGCTTTGTCATTCATAGCTGCACCATATAAATTACTGGTCGACTGAATTCCGTTGCCAGTACCCAGGCTGGCTATTCCGCGTTAGCCGACTTTCTAATTTGGGCAATTCCGTCATTTACGGCACGAACAATCTGACTAATATACTGCGCGTGCGAGCGCCCCTTTGCTTCCAACCCGGCTTCATTCTGGAAGGGGAACTGGTCATCTTCGTCACTGCGGCCAAGCCAGAAATCGAAGCCATCCCCGATGCGCGCGCGTTCGACTACAGTATAGTCGGTGCGTGCCAGAATTGTCAGAATCGCAATACCTTCACCTGCCCGCTCAGCCGCATTCGCAGCCGTTCCGAATGACCGCCTGATTCTTTCCGAATACATCGTCCGCCACTTTATTTGGACTTCTGCAAGGACATGCTCAAGATCTCGTAAGTTGCACACAATGCCTGGAGCGTGACCATGAGAGATCATGCACATGACGACCGCTTCTTTCATCTGCGTAGCGAAGCTGTTTGTCAATGCCGGAATATCGGTGTTCAGATCATCTAGGTCCAGAATTATAGGATCTGTCATATTTCCTTCATTACTTGCCTGTGAACGACTGTTGCATCCATGCGGCGGCGCGAGTTAAGCCTCCCCCCATATCACATGAGGGGAGACCTGCAATCACGCAACCTAACAGCCATCCATCCACAGATCCTGGAAGAGCGCCGTGATCGGATACATCGGCGAGAACACAAAGCCCTTGACGCAGGTGTTCAGCGCCAAACCACTGTCTTCGGTATACATCCAGACCGAGGTCTGCTCGGCGGCGATGAGCTCCTGCGCTTCGGTGTACATCGCTTGCCGCGTTTCGGCATCGCCAATCGTGCGCGCCTCATCCAGCAATGCGTTCACGCGGTCATTCTGGTAAAAGCTGCAGGAGTTGAAGCTGCCCCATTGACCCGAGTGATACTGGTTGTAGAGATGCGCGTCCGGATCCAGGAAGGGCGGCAGCGTGTAGATGTTGATGATATCCGGTCCGGTCTCCGGCGTGGCGCAGCTGGCGACCATATCGGGCCAAAGCATCGGGATCATATTGAGCTCGATGCCAATCTCCGCCAAGCCTTCCAGCAGAATCAAGCCCGGGATCTCTTCGCGCGGGAACTCGGTGACGTAGACATAATCCAGGGTGATGCCGCCTTCGGGCCAAGGCGTCATGGCCAGATATTCGCGCGCCATGTCCAGGTCAAACTGTGGGTATTCCAAGCCCTCCACATAACCGACGAAGTTGGCGGGCGTGGGACCAGGCAAGATCGTGATGGGGACGTCTTGGGCAGCCACCATGGCCTCGTAGTTCATGGCATGGGCGACCGCTTTGCGCAGGTTGATGTCGCTGGTGTATTCGCCCAGGTTGTTCATCTTCAGCGTATTGGTGAAGAAGCCGCCATGCTGTTCCCAGACATAATCATCGGATTCGTCGATGTATTCGCGGTCGGAGCCGGCGATGGTATCGGCGATATGCGTCTCGCCAGCCAGCAGCGAGTTCAGCTGGGTCGCGGCGTCGCGCTGGATGACCCAGAAGAAGCCGTCAAGATGACCGTCGCCGGTCCAGCCAGCCCAATAATCATCCACGGCGATGAACTCATAGATATTGCCGATCTCCCAGCGGCCCTGCGTGAAGGGACCGGAACCAGCCGCGTTCTCCTTGAGATAAGTCTGCCCCATGTCATCGCCCAGGTTGGCTTCGACGATAGCCGGGTTGACGACGAAGAGCTGCGGCAGCGTGCCGATGAAAGGCGCGTAGGGCTGCGTCAGCGTGAACTCGACGGTGTGGTCATCAAGCGCTTGGGCGGAATTCTCATCGGTGATGCCAGCCCAGCGCCAGGTCGGCGGACCGGATATCGCCATCATGCGGTTGAAGCTGTAGACGACGGCTTCGGCGGTCACCGGGCTGCCATCATGGAAGACGGCGTTGTCATGCAGAGTGAAAGTCCAGACCGTGGCGTCATCGTTGACCTCCCAGCTTTCCACCAGATGAGGCTGGGTATCGCTGCCGCGGTAGATGAAGAGGGCGTCATACAAGCTGCGCAGGGCGGCGTTGATCGAGTAATTCTCGCCGGTGGCCGGGTCGATATTGTCAATATCCTGGTTGCCGCCATAGAGCAGGATATTGTCTTGGGCGACGACGATGGACGAGGCGAGGAGCGCAAGGCTCAGCGCCAGACAGATGAATAGCAAACGTTTGAACATGGGGTTCTCCTATGGGAATAGAAACGAGCCTACGGTTAACCGCCCCCGCCGCGCGAGAGCCGTCAGGGGATTGTAACTTAGCGCAAAGGGGCTGGCAATTTGCGAAATGTGTATGGAAGAGTATCCTTTTCGCTTGAAACAGGAATGTTTTGCCACCGAGGACACCGAGAGCGCCGAGACCTTCGCGCTGACTTCGCCATTTGATCAGTAAGTGATACTAAGTCATGCAACAAGCAATTCGAATGTTGTAGGGCTTGTCCGATACTGGATAGCAATGTTTCAACGGAAATTGAAAGAAGCTGCTAGCCTACAAGGCTTGTCCGATTTTGATGACTTTCAGTAAGATTCTGGCTGTGTAGCAAGCGGGACGAGCCACCGGCGACACAGGCGGTCGGGGATGGGGGCAAAACCCCGCCAATACGCGAGTATCGGACAAGCCCTACATTTGACATATTTTGGGGGAAATCTGTTCCATATCAGCGCAGTTTCAATTTGATGCGAGTGCCCTGGCCTGCCAGCGCCGCGGCATTGGCAGTTCGCCCTGGAGGTGCTAAACTGCGCTCAACCAGACAGGCAATATCAGTGATTCCGTCCGCATCGCGGCTGAGGCTGATAGCGGCTGCTGGTTAACGTTCATTGGCAATTCGCATCAGGAGGAAGAAATGACTGGAAAGCAAAGGTTTTTGAGCATACTGCTGGTCCTGGCGATGGCATTCGCTTTGGCTGCGCCGGCCCTCGCCCAGGATGAACTGGATCGGGCGCATTGGTGTGAAGGCGTGACGATCCGCTTCTTCGCCGGCGGCACCGAGGGCGACGCCTTCGCCGGCATCGTCTATCGCGGCGCGCTGGCGGCTGAGCGCGATCTGGGCGCCAATGTCGAATATGTCTTTTCCGGCTGGGATAGCGAGTTGATGACGCAGCAATTGCGCGAGGCGGTGGCGCAGGCTCCCGACGGCATCGCCATGATGGGCCACCCCGGCAACGAAGCCATCATGCCCCTGGCGGCCGAAGCGGCTGAAGCCGGCATCATCATGATGTACCAGAATGTCGATGTCGATCAGGTTCGCGCCCGGTATGGCGGCGGTTACGTCGGCGCGCAGCTGGAATCGCAGGGACGGGCATTGGGCGCGGAAGCCATCCGCCTGTATGGCCTCGGCGAGGGCGACAAAGCCATCGTGCTGGCCAACCTGGCGCAGCGAGAACGGGCCTTGCGCGAACTGGGCGTTTGGGAAGTGCTGGAAGAGAATGGCGTGGAAGTCATCCATGTCGACTCCGCCCCGACCTGGGCCGCCGACCCCAACATCGGCATTCCAGCAATGGTGGCTGCCCTCAGCGCCAACCCGGATGTCAAACTGGTGGCATTCTCCGGCGGGCAGACCCTGGGCAACACCCAGACTTACTTCGAGGCGGCCGGCTTGGAAGCGGGTCAGGTCAAAGCTATCGGCTTCGACACCAACGAATTCATCATGCAGGGTTTCGCTGAGGACTGGATCCACTTGACTTCGGATCAGCAGCCTTACTTGCAAGGCTATTTGCCGGTCCTGAGCATCTGCCAGACGGCGAAGCTCGGCTTGGCGCCCTTGAACGTCGATACTGGCGCCGGCTTCATCGACACGGGCAACTACGAACAAGTCGCGGATCTGGCGATCGCCGGTTATCGCTAGGCTTGCCCCCTCGCAAATGCCTTCTCGCCGAAACCTTCCCCCCCGATGATTCGGGGGGACCGAGGGGGGTAGCATGAAAAACGATTACATCATCGAATTGCGCAACGTCAGCAAGTCCTTCGGCAACGTCAACGCGGTGGACGGCATCAGCTTCGGCGTGCGCCCCGGCGAGGTGGTCGGGCTCATCGGCGATAATGGCGCCGGCAAATCCACGCTGATCAAGATCCTCTCCGGCGTGCACCAGCCGGACAGCGGGCAGATCCTCGTGCGCGGGCAAGTGGCGCGCAACTGGAACGCGGCAAAATCGCGCGATGCCGGGATAGAGACGGTCTACCAGGATCGCGCCCTGGCGCCGCAGCAGACGATCACGCGGAATATCTTCATGGGGCGGGAAATCAAGAACCGCTTCGGCGTCCTCAAGGTCAAGACGCAGTACGAAGAAGCCAACCGGCTGATGCGCGACATCGGCTTCACATCCAAAGTATTCGATCCGGATTCGCCCGTGGCGACGCTTTCCGGCGGCGAGCGGCAGGGCGTGGCCATCGCGCGGGCGCTCTACTTTGACGCCGACTTGATCGTGCTGGACGAGCCGACGACAGCGCTCTCCTTGATTGAGACGGCGAAGGTCTTCGGCTTCGTGCAAAATGTGCGCGACCGCGGACGCTCGATCATTTTCATCGGTCACAACATTTATCATGTCTACGATATCGCCGACCGCTTCGTCGTCCTGGACCGGGGCCAAGTAGTGATGAAGGTGGACAAAGCCGAGATCGCCTCTGCGGAGGTGCTGATGAAACACATGCAGGAAATCGCCGAATTGGCGCATGCGGACGCCGCAATGATGGACGATTCACGAGAACCCTAGGGGCGTATCGCTGAAAGGCTCAAAGAAGGAGCAAGCATGGGACTAGGCGCACAGCCGGGCGGGCAGCAGCAGAAAGCGCGCGAGGACGCCAGCGGGATCGTCAAGTGGGCCCGCAACAACCGCCGCGCAATCACCTCGACGCTCTTCTTGATCGTGATGCTCCTCGGCTTTTATTTGGCGAACCCCGACGTATTCTCGCAATTCAAAACCTATCGCTCGGTGATGATCGCCTTGCCGGTATCCATGTTCCTGGTGGTGCCGCTGGTCTTCGTGGTGACCGCCGGCGAGATCGATTTGTCCTTCCCCTCGGTCGTTGGCCTCGCGTCCTATGCCTTCGCATCCATCGTCGATCAAGGCGGCGACCCGCTGGTTGGGATTGCGGCGGCGCTGATAGTCGGCGCGGCTTTAGGCTACTTGAACGCCGTGCTGGTCGTGCGCATCGGCTTGTCGGCTTTGGTGGCCACGCTGGGCATGAACTTTTTTCTGCGCGGCTTGATCAACATCATTGTAGAAGGCTTCTCCATCGCCATCCCGGAAATCCGCGGGACATTCATCCACGGCTTGATGACAGATGACCCGATCAAGATTGTCGGCCATCTGGGGATTCCCAACCAGATGCTCTGGGCGCTGGCTTTCACGGCATTGGGCGTCTTCCTGTATAATCGGCACAGTTTTGGCGCGCGCGTGCATTGCGTCGGCGATAACCCTGAGAGCGCGGCCGAGATGGGCATAGACGTAAACCGGACGCGGACGCTGGTATTCGTCTTCACGGGCATCGGCGCGGCGCTGGCCGGCATCTTCTCGGTGATGATCAATTTTGTCTGGTGGCCCACCACTGGCGATGGCTTGCTGCTGCCGGTCCTGGCGGGCATCTTCGTCGGCGGGACGCCAGCCTGGGGCGGCATCGGCACGGTCTTCGGCGGCGCGATCGGCACAAGCATCGTCGCCTTCATCGAGACCGGCGTCATCGCGGCCGGCTTGACCGGCTTCTTCACGCAATTCTTCTATGGCTTGATTATCATCCTGTCCTTGATTTTCCAGCGCTTCAACGGCGGCCGGGTGCGTTAGGCGACCCCCCTCGGTCCCCCCGACGAGTCAGGGGAGGCACCCCCCTCGGTCCCCCGACGGGTCAGTGTCTATGCGACCCCGACGGGTCAGGGGGAGGCGGACTAAATCAAATATTGTGATGAGAACTGTAAGGCTTGTCCGATACTCGCAAAATCGCTCCAAATCTGCCCCCATCACCCGGCCCATCTTGCCATCTCTAGCGCGCGTAGACACTGCGCATTTGGCAAGGGTCCCCGAAATGAGGGGAGGGGAGAAGAGCTTGTGCAGATTCTGCAACAGTTTCGCTCCAGCCATATCAAATTCGGTAGCTGTAGGGGCGAGCCGGTGGCTCGTCCCGCTCGCTGCACAACCACAATCTGACCGAAAATCACCAGTATCGGATAAGCCTTGTAGTGGCGACTCGGCGAGTCGCACTTCGCTCTTTGGCATATCATGGCAGGGACGAGCCAACGGCGGCGGTCAGTGTCTGCGCGACCTTTGCGACCTCGCCCTCAGAGTACTCAAGTGGTTCTTCGCATGACGCATCTGATATTGCTGAATGGCGGATGACAAGAATAATAGCGAAAGGCAGAGGCATGAAAGTTATCCAAGTCGGCATAGGCGGGATGGGCAATGCCTGGCTGGGCGCGGTCCAGCGCTCGCCCTTGGTGGATTTCGCCGGCTTCGTCGAGGTCAATGACGACACCGCAGCGGCGCAGGCAAAGGCTTATGGGCTTGATCCCGCGCGGATCTTCAAGACCTTGCCCGAAGCGCTGGCGCAGGTCGATGCCGACGCGGTCATCAATGTGACGCCGCCCGAATTTCATCGCGAGATCACGCTATGCGCCTTGGAGGCTGGCTTGCCAGTCATGCAGGAGAAGCCGCTGGCGGGCACGTTGGAAGACGCGCGGGCGATCGCCGAAGCAGCAAAAACATCGGGCTTGCTGGTCAGCGTCGGGCAGAATTATCGCTACAGCCGCCTGTCGCAGACTATCAAGCAGGTTCTCGATAGCGGCGAGCTGGGCGCGGTGTCGGCCGTGGATGTTCGCTTTTACAAGGGACCGCATTTCGGCGGCTTCCGCGAAGAGATGGCGCATCCGCTGATTGTCGATATGGCGATTCACCATTTCGACATGCTGCGATATTTCCTGGCCAGCGATGCCATCTCGATAAGCGCGCGAAGCTGGAACCCGCCCTGGAGCTGGTTTGCCGGCCATGCGTCGGCCTCTGCCCAAATCAGCTTTGCCAACGGCGTACAGGCCAGTTACGCCGGCTCCTGGTGCTCCCAAGCGCTGGAGACAAGCTGGAATGCCCACTGGCGCTTCGAATGCGAGCGAGGCGGCCTGCTGGTCGAGGATGACCGGGTGTTTATGCAGAAGCTGCTAGGCGTCGGCGAGGGACCGGGCGCGCTGGTGAATGCGCATGGCGACAGGCGGGAAATCCCGCTGGTGGAAATGGAACATGTTGCGCAGGATTATCTGCTGGGTGAATTCGCCGCGGCGCTTTCTCGAGGCGGGCGCACAGCCACAGCCGCGCAGGACAACATCAAGACGATGGAATTGGTCTTCGGCGTCGCGCGAGCCTGCGACAGCGGAAAACCGGTCAGGCTCTAGCTAGGCTCCGGCAGCCTGCCCGTCAGCGCCAAGCCTTCCAGCAAGCCAGCCACACGCGCCTGTTCTGTTTCTACGCCGCGCAGCCGCGCTTCCAATTCCATGAAGCCGGCTTCCAGCTTTTCTTCGAGCCGCGTCATGACAGTATCCCAGCGCTCTTCCAACCGTCCGATCTCGCTGCTCAGCTTGCTGTCAAACTTGTATTCCAGGCGCTTGATATCGGCATCCCATTTATCCTCCAGGCGCTTGATATCGGCATCCCAGCGGCTCTCGAGCCGTCTGATTTCGCTTTCCAGTTTGCTGTCAAACTTGTCTTCCAAGCGTTTGAAATTCTTTTCCCAGCGTTCGTCCAGGCGTCGAATTTCGTTCGAGACTCTCAGATCTAGCGCTTTGATTTCGTCCTTTAGGTCGCCGATTTCCTTAGCCATCTTGTCTTCGAGGCGCTTGATATCGGCTCGCAGCCAAACAAACAAGCCCACCACTACAGTTATCATCGGCGCATTCATGGCGAGTATCTGGTCCCAAGTCATCGCTGCGTTTTCCCGTCTCGCTGTCTCAACCTGCCGCGAGTATTGCACAGCGCGGCATATCCGCCAAAGTGTCGCCGCTTGCCGAGCCGACGCTTGCTAATCGAAGTAGCTGTCCCCATTCCAAAGCAGCGACTTGGCCGCGCGGTCGTTCAGTTCGACGCCGATGCCGGGCGCTTCGGAGACGGTCATGAAGCCGTCGCTGACGAAGGGTTTCTCGCCATCGCAGAGGTCGCTCCACCAGGAAATCGAGCGGGCGTGAAACTCCAGAAAGAGGAAGTTGGGCACAGCCGCCAGGACATGGCAGGCCGCCATCATGCCCAGCGGCGATGAGACATTGTGCGGGGCGATGGGGATATAATGCGCGTCCGCCAGCTCGGCGATGCGTTTGCCTTCGGCGATGCCCCCCGCCTTCGCCAGGTCCGGCATGATGACGTCAACGGCGTGCTTGGCGAAAAGCTCAAGAAATTCGAAGCGCGTGTACTGGTTTTCGCCGGTGCAGATGACCGTCGAGGTTGCGGCGCGGACCTGCGCCAAGGCATCGACATTCTCAGCCGGCACCGGCTCCTCCAGCCAGAGCAGCCGCAGCGGCTCCAAAGCGCGCGCCAGGGTGATAGCCGAGGGCAGGTCGAAGTGGCCATGACAATCGACAGCCAGGTCAATATCGAAGCCGATGGCATCACGGACGCCTTCCACCAAACTGATGATATGGCTCATCTCCTGGGCGCCGACCGTCCAATTCCAGGCATCCAGCTTGCCATGCCCGGTGCAATCGACATCAAACTTGACCGCGCTATAACCCTCGGCAATGGCTTCCAGAGCTTTCTCGCCAAATGACGCGGGGCTGTCTTCTTCGCCGAAGTGGCAATCGGCATAAAGGCGAATCCGCTCGCGGAACTTGCCGCCGAGCAGTTTGTAGACCGGCAGGCCCAGCGCCTTGCCCACAATGTCATAGAGGGCGTTGTCGATGCCGGTCAGCGCGAAGATCAGCGGGGCATTGCCAGCGCCGCCATAGCGCCCGGCCCGGCGCAGCTTCTCATAGATCAAGTTGATATTAAATGGGTCCTCGCCGATGAGCAGATCGCGCATGGCCAGGATGGCGGACTTAGTGGCGAAGCCGGAAAAACCGGGGCCGCCGGAGTTGCATTCGCCGGTGCCAGTGATGCCTTCGTCCGTGTAGACGCGCGCGAATGTCCAGACGCTGCCGCCGCTGTCAGGTTCTGGCCGGCCGATCACGCAAGCCTGGACGTCAATGATTTTCATGGTACAGCCTCTTTTCGTTTCGCTGGCGCAGAGGCGCGGCGCATTTCGCCGGAACCCACGCGCTCAATAATGATACTGCTCCAGAGATGCCATGATGCGGGCGATCTCCGCGGCGATGCCGGGCGGGACGGGCGGGTTGAAGGGACCGCCATCGCCAGCCGCCACATCCGCGAAGCCCATGCAGTTTATGGCTTCCATGACGGCAGAGTAATTGTAGGCGCGCTCTTGCATGAAGCGGATATCTTCCAGGGGCGAGATTGCAGTCTCGATCTGGCGGGCGGCTTCGTAATCCTGGCGGCGCTGGGCATTGTTGATCTCGTCGCTGGCGCGGGCCGCGACGACGTTGATGCCGGAGGTATGCCCCCTGGCGCCCAACTCCGCGGCGGCTGTCGAACGATCGCCGATGCCCCAAATCACGATCTTGCGCCTTGCATCCAGGGCGTCGACGAATGGCAGGACGTCCTCTTCGTTCGTGCCTATCTTGACGCCGATGACATGCGGCGAATCGCTTATCAGGCGGATGATCTGCTCGCGATCCCGCGGGCGGCGATAATAATACAGGAAGCGCGCGCCATGCCGCTTTGCCTGCACTCGCGTAAATTCCATGAAGGTCTCGTACAAGCCTTCTGGCGCGTAAGTGCCGCTGAGGGGCATGATCAGGGTGACATCCGGCGGACGAGGCAAAGCAGCCAGCTTCGCCATGAGCTCGGCCGCGGCCGGCAGCGGATTGGGAACGAGAGCCGCCATCAATACCCCCTGCCCCGCCATGCGCTGCCCGGCGATGTCCAGCAGCTTGACCTGGTCGGCAGGCGCGATGTGATGGATGAGGCTCGTGCCGGCTATGGAGATGACGCGCGGACGCCCGCCGCTCAAGCTGTTGTTGCCCATCAGGTAATCGATATTCCTGGCATGGCCGGCGAAGTCAATCTGGCCGCCCAGGAATGGAACCAGAGGAATGCTGATGACGCTGTTAAGCGCGTCGAGGAGTTGTGCTGTTTCAAATGGCATGTTTGACCTCTTCTCGGCGAAGTTGCGGGCGAGCCAATGGCTAGCCCCTAGGGTTCGCGGCGCGAGATGGCTGTGCGGTCACCAACGCGTTGCCCGGAAAGTCCAGCCCGGTTCGACCTTCTGCATTTCGATCTCGTCATTCCGCTCGGTCAAGCCGCAAGCCAGATAATTGGCATGCAGCCGCGCCAGCTTGTCCCGGTCGACTTCAATGCCCAGGCCGGGCAGCTTGGGCAAGGCTATGGCGCCGTCCTGGAATGGCAGGGGCTCCACCAGAATGTCATGCCCAGCCTGCCAGGGATAATGGGTATCGCAGTCGTAGCTCAGGTTGGGCGTGGCGGCAGCCAGCTGCGTCATGGCAGCCAGCGAGATGCCCAGATGGCTGTTGGAGTGCATGGACAAGCCCCGCCCGAAGACCGCGCAGAAACGCGCCAAATCCAGCGATGCGCGGAAGCCGCCCCAGAAATGATGATCCGACAAGATGATGGCTTCCGATTGATGCGCCAGGCTGCCGGGCAGATCCGCGAAGGAAGTCGTGCACATATTCGTGGCCATGGGGATGTTTAGCGCGCGCCCCACTTTCGCCATATTCGCCTGCCCGCGAACGGGATCTTCATAGTATTCCAGGACGCCCTCCAGTTGTTTGCCAGCGGCGATAGCTGTGTCGACGCGCCAGATGGCATTGGGGTCCAGCCGCAGCGGCATATCGGGACCAAAAGCCTCCCGCAGCGCCAGGATGGCAGCCACTTCTTGCTCCGGCGGGAAGACGCCGCCCTTGAGCTTGATGGACTGGAAGCCATAGTGATCAATCATGGCTTGTGCCTGCGCCACGATGCCGGCCGGGTCAAGCGCCGCCGCTTGCCGAGTCGCCGGCCAGCCGCTGGCAGTGTCATCCCGCCCGAAGCCCAGCTCACCGCCCGAGCCCGCATGCTTGTAGAAGAGATAAGCCGCGAAGGGTACGCGATCGCGAACCGCCCCGCCCAGCAAATCCGCCACTGTCCGCCCGACAGACTTGCCCAGCAGATCATAACAAGCCACTTCGATGGCGCTCTTGACATGCACCCAGCTGCGCTGATCCCAAGGCGTCGCTCCGCGATCATCGGGATTGGCCAAGGCGTCAAGCGCGGCATGAATCGCGTTGTGCCGCCAGGGGTCCATGCCGATAATGCGCTCGGCTGCGAGTTGCAATGCGGCGCGGGTGGCTTCGCTGCCGGGGATTTCGCCCCAGCCGGAGATGCCATCGGCGCTCACGATTTCGATGATGAGGCGCAGGGCATAAGGCGCGTGCAGGCCGGCCGCGTTGAGCAGGGGCGGGTCTGGCATGGCGACTGGGGTGATGTGGATGTCAATGGTGGGGGTGATGTGGATGTCGCGGATTTGCATGGCTAACTCCACAAATGATCAAGCGACCACTCATCATCCCAAGCCACAGTCGGCGCGAAATAGCCGGCCTCCCGTCCCTTGCGCGTATCCATGCGCTCGCGGATGGCTTCTTCGTTGAGCTCGCCAAAGCCAAGCCCGGGTCCCTCCGGCACGGGCGCGTAGCCATCGACGATCAGCGGTTTGTCGATGCCATCGATCAGATCATCCCACCAGGGCAGATCCACCGAGTGATTCTCCAGCACGAAGAAGTTTTCGGTGGCGGCCGCGCAATGGATGTTGGCCAGAAATGACACCGGCGAGCCAGCCATGTGCATGGCCATGGGCACGCCAAACTCCTGCGCCAGATCGCCGATTTTCTTGGTCTCCATGATGCCGCCGGATGTGGCCAGATCAGGGTGAATCACCGAGACGGCTTCCGCTTCCAGCAAGGGCATAAAACCTTCTTTGAGGTAGATGTCCTCGCCCGTGCAGACAGGCGTGAGCACCGCTTCCTTGAGCCGCCGCCATTGCCCAGTCAGCTGCCAGGGGATCATATCTTCGTACCAGGCGAGGTTGAAGCGGTCCAGCGCTTGCCCCAGGCGAATGCAGGATTCTACGGTGATGAAGCCAAAATGGTCGGCCGCCAGCGGGATCTCATAGCCAATGACATCGCGGACCTGGCGGACGTATTCGACCAGGACTTCGACCCCCAGCTCGGTGATCTGGATGCCACGCATCGGGTGCATGATGTGGCGGGCGAAATCCGCTTGTGGCGGGGCGGAGAGAGCGCCGGGGATGTCTTTTAGCAAGCCAATGCCCAGGTCCATCTTGAGGAACTTGAAGCCGGCCTCCATGCGCTCCTTCAGCCGCCTTCCCATCGCCGCGCCATCCGCCAGGGATTCAGTATCGCAATAAATGAGGACTTTGTCGCGGAACTTGCCGCCTGCCAGCTGATAAGCCGGCGCGCCATAAGCCTTGCCAGCCAGGTCGAAGAGAGCCATTTCTATGCCGCAGACGCCGCCAGCCTGCCGCCCGTGATAGCCGAATTGCTTGATCTTGCGGAAAAGCTTGTCGATGCTGCATGGGTTTTCGCCCAGCAAGCGCGCTTTGAGCATGAGGGCGTAGGTGGGGCTGGCGCCATCGCGGACCTCGCCATAACCGCTGATGCCTTGATTGGTATCAATGCGCAGCAGGCTGGCGTCAAAGGGCAGGCTCTTGAGATTGACGATGCGCAAGTCGGTGATGCGCAGGTCCGATGGGCGGGAATAGCTGTTTATCTTGTCTTCGAGAGAATCAGTCATTTGGCGGTCCCAAGTGGAATGTGGCGGGCGGGTTAGAGCGCGGGCAAGCTCAGCGAAAGCGCCCAGCCAACCACGATCAGCAAGCCGAATTGGCCATGCAGCTTGGCGGTCCTCCCCTGCGCCTGGTGCAGCAGCGGGATGGACTGGCTGCTGTTGATGATCTTGATCAGCCGAAGCGCCTCGGGCAGGGTGATCAACGCGAGCAGCGTGGCGGCCGGCAGGAAACCCAGCGCGATGACCAGAACTTGCGCCACATAAGCGCCGATGACCAGGAAAATGAATTCGGCGCGGGCGAAGCGCATCCCGAAGATGACCGCCAGCGTGCGTTTCTTGACCGCGCGATCGGCATCCATATCGCGGATGTTGTTGGCATGCAAGATGGCGGCGACCATGAATGCGATGGGCAGCGAGATAAAACCAAGTTCCAGCATGCGCGCCGAGCCGACCTGCGGCCACATCACATAATAAGCGCCGATGACGATAGCGGGACCCATAAAGATGGCCACCGCGAGCTCGCCCAAGCCATTGTAAGCCAGCGGGAAAGGCCCAGCCGTATAGCTGATGGCCACGAAAACGCCGCCTATGCCGATCAGCCAAAGCAGCGGACCGCTCAGCGAGAGCAGATACAAGCCGATGAGGCAACCGCCGAGCGTCGTCAGCACAGCGCCGATCAGCACGGAGCGCGGGCTGAGGATTTTCTGCTTGATGGTCATGCCCTGCCCGGCTTCTTTGAGGCGGTCAGCGCCCCGGCGATAATCGGCGTATTCGTTGATGAGGTTGGCGGCGCTTTGCAGCAGCAGCGTGCCAAGCAGCGCCAGCAGGAACCGGTTCAGTTCAAAGACGCCATCGGAGACCGCCGCGATGCCAGCCAAGCCCATGGGCGCATAACTGGCTGTGAAGACCCGCGGTCGCAGGGCTTGGTACCAGGCGCTGATTGTGCTTTGCCGCTGGGTTTCGCTCATCGCCGCCGCCTTTTTTCGGCATAAGTATACGCGGGGCGGACATCAATAACAGGCTGATTCCCGCCAAGCTGCCGCGGGCATAGCGGACTGTGTATAATCGCAGGGGCAGTTGGCATAGGCGGTTTGGCATGAAAGTCCTGATGGTTTCGACGACTGATCGCCTGGGCGGGGCGGCTATCGGCGCGTATCGCATTCATCGCGCATTGCGGAACGCTGGCATCCAGTGCGAGATGCTGGTCCTGCGCAAGGTCACAGCCGACCCCAGCGTGCATCGCCTGGCGGATCATCTGGAACGCTGGGGCAGGGGCCGGCGGCGGCTGGCTGAGTCCCGGCATCATCGGCGGCTGGCGAGCCATGCGCGGCGAGCGGAAGCCGGGCATTGGAGCTTGAACCAATTCAGCTATCCCATCGCTGAAGTCATCAACGGCTTCGCGGCCGATATCGCGCATCTGCAGTGGGCGGGCGACAATTTCCTGCCCATCAGCGAGCTCGCCAAGATCGACGCGCCGCTGGTCTGGACCTTGCAGGATATGTGGCCGCTGACCGGCGGCTGCCATTATGCCGGCGATTGCCAGCGATACCGCGAGACATGCGGGCGCTGCCCCCAGCTGGTTTCCGGCGCGGAAAGAGACTTGAGCACTCGGGTCATGCATGCCAAGCGAGAAAAATGGGCGCGCAAGCCCATGACGATTGTCTGCCTGAGCCGCTGGCTGGCTCGCTGCGCGCGGGAGAGCGCCTTGATGCGCGACCGGCGGATAGAGGTCATTGGCAATCCCATCGACCCGCAAGTCTTCAAGCCGCTAGACCAAACGGCGGCCAGGCGAGCTTTCAACCTGCCATTGGGGCGCAAGCTGATCCTCTTCGGGGCGATAGGCGGCGCCAGCGACCGGCGCAAGGGCTTCCAGTATCTGCATCAGGCATTGCGTGGCTTGAGCGCGGAGAGTGACGCGGAACTTGTCATCTTCGGCGGCGACAATCCCGGCGAGCTCCAACAAAACCTGCCAACGCATCATATTGGGCAGCTGCGCGATGAGCTCAGCTTGAGCCTGCTCTACAGCGCCTGCGACGTCTATGTCCTGCCGACTTTGGAAGAGGCTTTTGGCAATACTTTGGCTGAGGCATTGGCCAGCGGCAGCCCTTGCGTCACCTTTGACAGCTCCGGCGCGGTCGATATTGTGCGGCATCGGCGGGACGGCTACATCGCCCGGCTGCTCGACAGCGATGACCTCCTGAGCGGGATCGAATGGACGCTGGCGCAAAGCTGGTCGCCCGCGCGTCTGCATGAGGATCTCATCGCCCGATATGGCGCTGCGGTGGTGGCGCGGCGATATATCACCCTCTATCAGTCGCTTTTGGATTGCCCGGCGTGACCGAGCTGCCACGCATCAGCTTCGGCATCATCGCGCTGAATGGCGAGCCTTTCCTGCGCTACAACCTGCGCGCCCTATACCCCTTCGCGCATGAAATCATCGTGGTCGAGGGGGCGGCGCCGGGCGCGAAACAGGCAGCCAGCCCCGATGGGCATTCGCTGGATGGCACGCTGGAAACCCTGCGCGATTTCAAAAACCGCGAAGACCCGGGCGACAAGCTGCGGATCGTGACGCGTGACGGCTTCTGGAGCGAAAAAGACGAGATGTCGCAGGCCTATGCCCGGCTGGCCACCGGCGACTGGCTCTGGCAGGTCGATGTCGACGAATTCTACATGCCGGAAGATATCAGGTCCGTCTGCCTGATGCTGCAAGCTGAGCCGAGGATCACGGCGGTCTCCTTCGATACGCTCACCTTCTGGGGCGCGCCCGAGTATCGCCTGGAAAGCTGGTATCTGCGGCGCGGCGATGGCGAGTTTCACCGGCTCTTCAAATGGGGCGAAGGCTATCGCTATGCGACCCATCGGCCGCCGACGGTGCTGGACGGGCGGGGCCGGGATTTGCGCGGGCTGCATTGGCTGCGCGGTCGCGATATGGCGGCGCGGGGCATCCGGCTCTACCATTATGCGCTGCTGCTGCCCAAGCAGGCGCGCGAAAAAAGCGCCTATTACAGCGCGGCTGACTGGGCGAAGCGGCCCGGCGCTCTGGCTTGGCTGGATGAGGCCTATCTCTCGCTGAGCCGTCCCTATAACTTGCATAATGTCGCCGATTATCCTGCTTGCCTGTATCGCCATCGTGGCGCGCATCCGCCGCAAGTCGAGCAAATGTGGCGGGATATCCAGGCGGAGGATTCCGGCATAGAGATTCGCCCGCGCGATGATAGTGAGGCGCTGCTCAATTCCCGGCGTTACCAGCTGGGGCGGGCGATTGTGATGGCTGCGAATATGCCGTCGCTGTGGCTGAACCGGGCAGGGACTCGCGCCAAAGGCATGATCGCGCGAATGCTGCCGCGCTGGCTGAAGGACGCGCTAAAACAGGTTTGACCACCGCCAATCCATGTAGACACACGGCCGACAATGCCGCCGCCCACGCAAAATACCTTGCGGCTCACTGATTTTGACTCCCCCACTCTGACTCGTCGGAATGCGCGACATAGAGATGTCGGCAAGGGCCGGGGGGCGGGGTCGCAACTCGCAACGTAAACAGGGGCGAGGCGGCGACTCGCCCGCGACACTGCGCATGTCGCTATGCCAAGAATCGAAATACCGGGATTTTTCGGCTATTATGCGCTGTATGAATCCGCCAGCCTATGAAAGGAGCCTACTGAAGATGAGCCAACACAACCATGCCCAGTTGATCGAGAAAGACAAGCGGCAGCTGCACCCCTTGCATCATCCCTCCCGCGCCGAAGACCCGGCCATGATTGTCAGCGGCGATGGCGTCTGGCTGCATACCAGCGATGGCAAGCGCATCCTGGATGCCATGGCCGGCTTGTGGAATGTGAATATCGGTTATGGCAATCAGGAGCTGCCGGAAGTGGCTTATGAGCAGATGAAAACGCTCTCCTATACCTCCGGCTTCGCGGGCATGAGCAACCCGCCCTCGGCCAGCCTGGCGGAGAAGCTGGCAGGGTTCTATCGCAGGAATATGAACTTCACCTATTTCACCTCCGGCGGCTCGGAAGCCAGCGACACCTCCTTCAAGATGGCGCGCTATTATTGGCAGCAGATGGGCCGGCGCGAAAAGACCAAGATCATCTCGCGGCTGAATGGCTATCACGGCAATACGCTGGCCGCCACCAGCGCCACCGGCATCAGCAAATATCACACGATGTTTGGTCCGCGGCTGGAAGGCTTCATCCATGTGCCCGACCCGAATGCCTATCGTTATGTCGGCGATGTCAACGAAGGCGAGACCGTGGCGGGGGCGGCCGCGCGCGCTCTGGAAGAGGCGATCCTGCAGGAAGGCGCGGACACCGTGGCCGCTTTCATCGCCGAGCCGGTGCAGGGGGCTGGCGGGCTGGTCCTGCCAGAGGCGGAATATTTTGACCTGGTCGCCGACGTTTGCAAGCGACATGAAGTCTTGCTGATCATCGATGAAGTCATCTGCGGATTTGGGCGCATGGGCAAGATGTTCGGCAGCGACGAATATGGCATCCAGCCGGATATCATGCAATTCGCCAAAGGCATCACCAGCGGCTACCTGCCCCTGGGCGGCATGCAGGTCAGCGACGGGCTGCGCGATGTGATATTGAACGCGCCGGAAGACCAAAGCTGGATGCATGGCTATACCTATTCCGGTCATGCGGCGGCTTGCGCTGTCGGCATCGCCAACATCGACATCATCGAGCGCGATGGCTTGGTTGAGAACAGTCGGCTGATGGGCGAGCGCTTGCTGGCCGGCTTGGAAGCGCTAGCCGATGAGTTCCCGAATATCGACAATGCCCGCGGCGTCGGTTTGCTGGCGGGGATTGACGTGGTGCGGGATGTCCAGACGCGCGAGGCGGATTATGAGACCGCCAATGCCATAAGCGATGCGGCGATGGAACTGGGCTTGCGAGCCAGACCACTGGGCGGGACGCTGGCTTTTTCGCCGCCGCTCTGCATCACGGCGGATGAGGTGGATCTGGTGGTGAATATAATGGGCGATGCGATTACGCGGGCTGGGCGGGGGGCAATTTAGCTAACTGACCGGTCCTTAATCGTCTCGATGTTCAAATTCATTCAGCCTGGTCTTGGCCAGGTGTTCAAGTCGCCGCGCCTGCGCCCAAAGAGTGCGTCGGATGCCAGTTCTTACGCTGCGCTCGCTAATTACCCGCGCCAAATTGGCAATTGTCCTTGCTCGCCGCGCCAAACGAATATCGGGATGATTGCGCTTTTCGCGCAGTTCTGGGGACAAAATCGATACGCGAATTGATTTAGGCAAGTTGATCTCATCGGCGCGTTTAATCTCTTTCTCGTTGAGAACAACATCAAACTGAGATTCTCGCAATGCATTCAAATAGACAGTATATTCTGCGCGATCAAGCGTTGCTTTGACTTCGGCATTACCAGCCGATTCCAATTCCCAAAATGGCCACATTTCGATTTCCGCCACCTCAAAGGGATCCAGTACGCTCATGGCAACCGCGTCGGTACGCTGATTGGTCAAATGGCGGCGAATGCGGCCTCTGAGCTTCTCGATAGTTCTGCCGACATAAATCGGCTCGCCATCGTAATCGTAGAACAGGTAGACTCCGTATTCGCAGTCCCCCACGCGGCGTCCGTCGCCATAGTCCGTGTCCAGCGCCTTCCTGACACCTTCATATAGCGTCCTAACTTCTTCTGGCGGTTTCCTGGGCATCATCGCCTCAACATGGGCATGAGGCAATGTTTGGCAAGCCATTCAATGACGGGGACACATACTGCGTCGCCAAGGGCGAACATCGCCTGTGAGCGGGTTACCGAGTCGTAGCGCAGATGCTCAGCGCCTTGCAGCCGGGCGTATTCTGTCAAGCTCATCCAGCGCACCGCAACATTTCCGCTTCCAGCGCGAACGATGGCTTGCCTTGCCGAGCCGCCGCGAGTTGTGCGCAGGGCGCCGGCGCGTTCATCTGCGCGGACTTCCCATACGGGCCGACCGCGTCTCGTGCGGCGAAACGCGCCATAATAGCCGAGCCAAAAGCGTCGCTGATAGCCGGAGACGCGCTTGGATTGTATGGGAGACAGGGTTTGCAGGAATGCCTGAAGGCGATCGGGCGGCCACCAGTCGCCGTGCTCTTCGGCAATACCGGCCAGCCGAAGATCTTTGCGGACTATTGGAGGGTCCGGCAAATTCAGAGGTCCCTTGTGCCCGAACAAGAACACTCTGGCGCGACTCTGCGGGACAAAGGCGCTGGCGTCAACTATTAGATGCGCGGATTGATAGCCCAGTTTCTGTATTCCGCCGACAACCGTTTCCCAATCGCGGCCGCCGTTTGCAGTCAGGAAGCCCATGACATTCTCGATCATCAAGGTATGCGGCGCACGCTCGCCCATCTCGTCGATGATGCGCAGGAAATCCAGCACCAAGCTGGAATGCGCCCCCTTCAAGCCCTGGTATTTTCCCGCCAAGGACATGTCAGTGCAGGGAAAGGACGCGGTTACAAGATCCGCGGCCGGGATGTCGTCGCCCCTTAGCGCGCGGATATCGCCAACCCGCAACTCCTCGCGCCCCCAGTTAGCGGCATAGAGTTTCGCCTTTGTTTCGTCGATATCGTTGGCGAATACAGTTCTGATGCCGACGCTCTCGAGGCCAGCGCGCATCAGCCCCATGCCAGCGAAGAACTCAATAGCTCGCGCCATGATGTGATTTCTCGATACTCTTGGAATTGGAACGCGCCGCTTCACCAACTATTTCGCAGGTTGAGTTCATCGACAAGAGCCAATCCGAAGTCATGTCGATCACCGCATGCAAATCCAGCTTGCCTTTGCCGACAAGGGCGCATTCCCAAACCGTCAGCGTCCGCCAGCCTTTTTCTTGAAGCGACTGGCGATTTGAGATGTCACGCGCCCTGTTTCTTGCGATTTTTTGGCTCCAGTAGTCGATGTTGGAATTGGGCATTCGGCAGCGCGGACAGGCATGACCATGCCAGAAACAGCCATTGATCTGTATGACAGCCCCATACCGCGGAAACACCAGGTCCGGCTTGCCAGGCAGAGCCTTCACATGCAGGCGATAGCGAAAACCCCGCGCATGAAGCCCTTTCCGAATGAGCAACTCGGGCGTGGTGTCCTTGCTCCTGACACGCGCCATCACTTGGCTGCGTTTTTCCGGGCTGACGCTATCTGCCAACGTGAGCGCGCTTCCACACTGCATATCGACGATACGATTATGCCAGATAGCATGCCTAATCGCAAATGTTAGCTTGCTTCCACGAAGGCAAGCGGCTTAACGCCAAGCCCTAGCCCACAGCCAAGTCAACACTATCATACAGCCCAATCTCTGCTACAATCCCCCCCGCGCTGGGCAGAGAACCCCGCGCCCATGCAATATCTCGATCCGTTTTGTCCAAGGAGACACACCATGAAGAAACTCTTCACCATCGTCCTGCTCATCGCCTTCGCGCTGCTGGCCAACATGAGCCTGGTCACAGCCGACGGGCATGGCTGGTGGGCGGAAGCGGCCGCGCCCTACGCCGGCTCGACCATCCGCGGCGTATCCGAAAGCACGCCGCCCTCGAATTATGTCGCCGACGTCCTCGCCGCCCAGTTCACCGAGCTCACCGGCATCAACGTCGAGTTCGAGACCACCTCTTGGGATCAGATGTACAGCAAAGCCATTAACGACATGGAAGCCAATACCGGCATCTATGACTTTGTATACATCGAGCAAGACATCATCTATTCCTACCTGGCGCAGGATTACCTGGTTAACCTGACGCAGTTCGCCGCTGACAACGCCGACTTGGCGTATGCCGATTATGACGAATCGGCTTTCACCAGCTTCGCCGATTACTTCAAGAACGCTGATGGCGATCTCTTCGGCGTGCCCATGGAAGCTTTCGTCAAGGTCTACCTGTATCGCAAGGATCTCTTTGAAGACGCCGACATCATGGCGGCTTTCGAGGCTGAGTACGGCTATCCGCTGGCGCCAGCCGAGACCTTCGCGCAATATGCCGACAACGCCATGTTCTTCACGGCTTATGGCGAGAGCATGGACATGGACCTCTGGGGCACGACCGTGCAAGGCTCGACTGGCCACCCGGCCTCGACCTACGAATTCCTCGAGAGCATCGGTCCCTCCTTTGGCTTGTACAACTGGGGCATCAACCTGGACGCCGGCTCGGCACAGAGCGCCAATGGCGGCGCCCTGGATGGCGACACGGCTGTTGAGGCTTTGTCCTTCTGGCTGAGCATGCTGCCCTATGCCCCGCCCGAAGCCACCTCCAGCACCTGGGACGAGGTTGCCTCCAGCTTCGCCGCTGGCCGCGCCGCGCAGGGCTGGGTTTATGGCGAGAACGCCGCCTGGATCGCCACGGATGAGAGCCGCTCGGCTGTGACGGGCAATGTTGGCGTCCGCCTGCCGGTCACCGCGCCGGGCGTCATCGAAGCCGCGCAAGCTGGCGAAGGCTACATCGGCTACTATGACGGCGGCGCTTTTGGCGTGCCGCATTCCTCGCGCAACAAGGAAGCTACGCTGCTCTGGCTGCAATTCATCGGCCAGTCGTCGGTGCAGGCTGAGTGGGCTGCCGCTGGCGCTCGCATCACGCATACCGCCACCTTTGACGATCCGCTGATTGCCGAGCAGGACACCAAGGTCGATGGCTACTACACGCTTCTGGAAGAGCAGGGCCCGCTCTTTGCTGGCGCGCCGCCCTTCCCCTTCCATGCGCAAGTCCGCGAGATCATCGATCCCTTCATCCAGCGCGCTATCCTGGGCGAGCTGAGCCCGGCGGATGCCTTGTCGCAGGCGGCCGCGGCTGTAGATGAAGAGCTCGCGCGTTTAGGCTACGGGATGTAGCTGTTCGTCAAGAAATGTAGGGGCGGTCCAATCGGGTCGCCCATCGCAGGTTATCAGAGGGCGAGTCGCCGACTCGCCCCTACAATTGCCTCACTAGGGTCTTCATGCGCAATCCGCGAACTGGCTGGCTGCTGCTCAGCCCGACATTGATAATCCTGCTGATATTCGGCTTCGCGCCGTTTTTGTATGTGCTGTTCGTCGGCTTCAACCAGTGGAATATATTCTCGGCTGACGATGGCTTGGTCTTTAATGGGCTGGATAATTTTCGCCGCCTGGTCTTTGATGAGGATTTCCTGCATTCGGTCGGCTTGACGATGCGCTTCGCCATCTTCGCCATCGGCAGCCAGATTGTGCTGGGCTTCGTTTTGGCGCAGCTGCTCACGCGGGATTTCCCGGGCAAATCGCTCTTTCGCGTCATTCATACTTTGCCGCTGATGGTGGCGCCGATTGCCGTGGGCGCGATCTGGCGTTTGCTGGTCATCCCCGGTTTCGGTCCCGTGCCTTTCTTCCTCGATCGCTGGTTTGATTTGACCTATCAGATCGGCAGCTACCCTGACCAAGCCTTGTGGACATCGGTGATCATGGACGTCTGGCATTGGACGCCCTTCGTTACGCTGACGATGCTGGCTGGCTTGACGGCGATACCAAGAGAACCGGTGGAGCAAGCCAAGGTCGATGGCGCGAACCGCTTCCAGGTCTTCTGGTATGTCACCCTGCCCTTCCTGCGCCCGGTGCTGCTGACGACGGTGTTCATCCGCATCATGGATGCCATCCGCACGGTGGACGAAGTCTGGATGCTGGCGGGCGGCGGGCCGGGCACGCGCTTCACGGGGATCTACATCTGGCGCGTGGTCTTCCCGCGGACGGATTATGGCTACGGCTCCTCCATTTCGCTCATCACCTTGTATTTGACCGTGGTCTTGTGTTGGCTGCTGTTCATCGCCATTTCGGGCCGGCGCAAGGGAGAAGTCGAGTGAGTAGTCTAACCCCCATCCCCCGGCCCCCTCTTGCCATCTCTATGGCAAAATTCCTCATAATGGGGGAAGGGGAGATAAACGCAGAGAGAGTAATGTATTTTGCCTGGTCAGCGGCTTTGGCGCGCGAAGATTTGCCTCCCCCCAACGCTTTGGGGGGACCGAGGGGGGTATGCCTATTGGGAGAGGCCGAATGACGGCGAGTTTCCCGGGGCGTTTTCGGCGCCTGCTGACCACCTATGGCGTCTGGATCTTGATGACGATCATCACCCTGCTGCCCATCTGGTGGATGTTCGTCGTCTCCATGCGCAGCCGCGTCGAACTCTTCGGGCGGCCCAACCTGGCGCTCCACCGACTGTTCACCGAAAACTATACCAACGTCCTCACCGACAGCGCGTTCCAGCGCTATATGACCAATTCCATAATCGTATCGACCAGCAACGCCGTCCTTGTCATGGCGCTGGCGCTATTGGCGACGTATGCGCTTTCGCGCTACAAGCTGGCCGGGCGGGACAATATCTTCTTCTGGCTGATCACTAACCGCATGGCGCCACCGGCCGCCTTTTTGCTGCCGCTCTTCATCATGTTCACGCGGACCTTTCGCATCGGCGATTGGACGCTCTATGACACGCAGATCGGCTTGATCCTGCTTTATTGCGTATTCAACCTGCCCTTCGCCATCTGGCTGCTGAAAGGCGTCGTGGATGGCATCCCGATTGAACTGGACGACGCGGCGATGATTGATGGCGCGGGTTTGGGCGGCGTGCTGCGGCATGTCATCATCCCCCTGGCGGCGCCGGGCTTGGCGGTTACCGGCATCTTGAGCTGGGTCTTCGCCTGGAACGAATATCTCTTCGCCGCGAACCTCACCAGCGTCAACGCGCGCACCATCACCACAGGCTTGGCCGAGTTCGTGACCGTGACCGGCACGAATTGGGGCGAGCTGGCCGCCATGTCGATGATCACGCTGATTCCGTCGGCGATAATCGTGATTCTGGCGCAGCGTTATATCGTTATGGGTTTGACCTTCGGCGCAGTGAAAGAATAGCGTGTCCTGTTGGGGCGAGTCGGTGGCTCGTCCCTCAGATAAGGGGGAAACGCCAATGCAGCCAGAACAGAAAAACAGCAGCGCCCGCGACGGCTTCCTGCCCTTTTATACCAATGCCTTCGACCGGGTCTTCATCGCCGTGGTCATCCTCATCGGCATACATCTGCTCTGGCTGCGTTTTATGGAGCCGGCATTGCCCATAGAAGCGGCGACAGTGATCTCGCTGGTCATCGGCTATTATGTTCTGCGCCGGGGCTAAGCGACTCAAGCGCCGGCGATCCGCGGCATCCACAGCGGTTCCAAACCCCAGCGGCTGAAAAGCAGAGCCCGCGTCATCTCGGCGCGTTTCTCGCTATGGGCGGGATCTCGCCAGAGATTCTTCAGCTTCGCGGGGTCGGCAGCCAAATCAAAGAGTTCATACCGCTCCTGCCCGGGATCGAAATGGATCTGCCAATGGCGCAGGTTGCAGCTTTTGAGGTTCATGGCTTCTGTCTTCCAACCCCACCCCCGGCCCCTCCCCGAAGCATCAGGGAGGGGTGTCTCTGATGTCGCGTTGCGCAAGCCAGACTCCGTCGCGCCAAGTGGCTCTTCCTTTTCTATCTCCGCGCGCAGGAAGGCTTCGGTCAATTGCGCGCGCAGACGGACATCGCCATACAAATTGTGGATTTCGCCGGGGTCCTGGCGGAGGTCATAGATCTCGCCATAATCGCGACCGAAATAGAGAGTGATCTTGTAACGCTCGTTTACATAAGTCTTCAAATGCAGCGTGGTGGGCTGATGGCGATTCTCGATGATGACATGCTGGCGGGCTTGCGACTCGTCGCCCTGCCAGATGGCGCTTTGGCTGAGGCCTGTCATATCGCCCGGGACATCCACGCCGCAGAAATCCAGGAAGGTCGGCGCATAATCCACCAGGCTCTGCAAGCTGTGGCTGGTTGTACCGGCGGCGATGCGCCCCGGCAAGCGCGCGATCATGGGCACGCGGATGCCATCGTCATAATGGAATGCGCCTTTGGCTATCAAGCCATGCTGCCCGAAATAGTGGCCGTGATCGCTGGTGAAAACGACCAGGGTGTTCTCCGCCAAGCCCAGGGCGTCCAGATGGTCGATGATCTGCCCGATGTATTTGTCCATGCAGCTGACCATGCCATAGTAGCAGGCGATGTCTTTGGCGAGTTCCGTTCGGTCATGCAGATGCGAATGGAAGCCGTGGCAGCCGCTGCCGTTGGGCTCTTGCCAGGCGCTGTAGTCAGGATCGGCTTGCTGCGTCATTTGCAGGTGCGGCGGAGACGTGTCATGCTCGCCCGGCGTGAGCGCTGGCACGCTGATCTCAGCGGGATCGTACATGGCATCCCAGGGTTCTGGCGCGAGATATTTGGGATGGGGATCGAAAAAGCTGGCCCACAAGAAAAAAGGTCGCGGTGACACTGACCCGTCAGGCTGCTCAGCTTCGTGATATTGCGAGAGCAGGGCATTGCTGCGTTCGGCGATCCAGGCGTTGTAATGGAAACGTTCCGGTATCAGCCAGCGGCGCCTTTGGGATTCGACATTGCCAGTCGGCTGCAAGAAATAATCGCGCCAGTTATGCAAGCCTTTCTCTTCCATCCAGAGGGCGTAATGCTGGCCTACGTGGGCTTCGTCGGTGTGGTTGCGCGCCAGCTCAACGTGGTCAAAGCCGTAGAAGGGGCCCGTGAAATCCGCCCAGAAATCCAGGTCTTGCAGCTTGGGATAGGCTTCCAGCGAGGGATAATCTTCGGTGGATTGCAGGGGCTGGAAATGGGCTTTGCCGATAAGCGCCGACTGGTAGCCGGCTTCGCTGAGCATTGCGCCGATGGTAGGCTCGCTTTCCGGCAGCTTCGTGCCCAGCGAATACGCGCCATGCTGCGATGGGTACTTGCCGGTGATCAGGCTGCTGCGGGTGGGCGTGCAGGTGGGGTTGGGGCAATAAGCGCGGCTGAAGGTTCGGCCTTGGGCAGCCAGCTTGTCCAGCGCGGGCGTGTGAATCTCGGGGTTATTCTGTCCGAGGGTCTGCCAATGCTGCTGGTCGGATGTGATGAGCAGGATATTGAGTTTCGACATCGGATGCGCTTTCGCCTGTGGCGGGCTGGCTAGCTCTTGACGGCGCCGGCGATGCCTTCGATGAAATAGCGCTGCATAGCCAGGAAGACCAGGATAATAGGCAAGATTGAAATGGTGGCCGCGGCCGCCATGCCGCTCCAATCGGTGAAGTATTCGCCGCGGAAAGCATACATCCCGACAGAGAGCGTGCGCAATTCCGGGCTGGGCAAGGTGAGCACCAAGGGCAGCAGGAAATCATTCCAGCTGGCGATGAGCTGCATGATGACCACGGTGGCGACGACTGGCTTGGCAAGGGGCAGCATGATCTGGACGAAGACCCGCACGAAGCCAGCGCCATCGACGATCGCCGCTTCTTCCAGCTCGCGCGGCAATTGCCCGAAGTAGCCGGCGAAGAGCAGAATGAAGATGATATGCGCGCCGCCGCTCTGCGCCAGGATGACGCCGGTCAAGGTGCCATTCAAGCCAAGACTGTGGATGAGATCAAAGACCGGGATGATGGTATAGCCCTTGGGCAAGAAGACGGTCGCCACGAACATGCCGACCACCAGCCGCCGCCCGGGGAACTGATAGCGCCCCAGGACATAGCCCATCATGGAGGTGGTGGCCAGCACCACCAGCACGGAACCAGCCGCCAGCGCCAGCGTGTTGATAAAATACTGGCTGATATTGGCTTGCACCCAGGCGCGCTCGAAATTCTCCCAAGCCAGTTGGTCAGGCAGGAGATGAGTCCCGGAGCGGAAGATTTCGTTGTTGGTCTTGAATGCGGCGCTGACCATCCACAAGAATGGGTAGACCCACAAGAGGGCGATTGGCGCGAGGATAATCGACGTGACGATCTCGCGCATCCGCGTCGCCTTGATGCGCATGCGGCGGTTGTATTCGGCGGATGTCATGGGGGTTTTGCGCTTGGCAGCCATCAGGCTTCCCCCATGCGGGTTTCGGCAGCCGCCAAGCCCGCGCGTTCACGATTCGCCCAGCGCGCGCCGAAGATCTGCACGGTGGCCACAAACATGACGGAAACGCCAAAGAATGCCGCCGCCGCCGAGGCATAACCCAGGCGAGGCAAGGTCAGGCTGTTGGCCGCTCCAAATGCCGTGCGATAGATATAGACCTCCATCACTTCGCTGGAAAAGAAGGGACCGCCGCCGGTCATGGTCATCACCAAAGCGAAGACGTTGAGCGTGCCCACAGCCGTGATCAAGACGATGACGATGGCGAAGGGTTTGAGCAGCGGCATGGTGATGAAGATGAACTTGCGCCACCAGTTCGCGCCATCCACTTCGGCGGCTTCGTAGAGCGAGACCGGGATGGTCTGCAGCGCGGCCAGCCAGTAGATCATGGGATTGCCCAGCCACTTCCAAATCTCGACGCCCACAACGGAATAGAGCGAAATCTTGGGGTCGCCCAGGAAATCTATGGGACGGCTGATCAAACCCAGATCAAGCATGATGGTATTGATAGGTCCATTGAAGGGGCTCATGATGAAGGTCATGACGATGCCGACGATGGCGGTGGTGGTGACGACCGGCACAAAGAACATGGTGCGGAAGATCGGCGCCAGGCGCAGCGCCCGGTCGTTAAGCACGATGGCGATGATGAGCGCCAAAGTGAGTTTGATGGGAACGCTGCAGAACATGAAGATGAAGGACTTGCTGAAGGCATTCCAAAACTGCCTGTCAACCGTGACTTCCTGGTAATTCTGCGCGCCGATGAAAAAGGCGTCGGCGGTGAAGCCCGACCATTGAAAGAGCGAAAAATAAAACGACGCGAAAATAGGGTAGAGCGTGAACAGCGCCGTCAAGACCAGCGATGGCAGCATGAACACATAGACCCAGCGGTGGCGGGATATGCGCTGGAACATGCGCGTCCATTGCGCCCGCTTCTGCTTGCGTCGCGACAGGTTGCCGCTCACAGTTTGCGCGAGAGCCACTCTACCCCCCGTTAAGCGCGTTGATCCTGATGTGGTCCCTAAGGGCGCATAGGGGCGAGGCGCTGACTCGCCCAGCTACGATGCGCCAGTGTCGGGCGCCGTATTGACACTATCCGCCAGCCCTAGAGTTCGGCGTATTTCTCTTCGCCATAATCCTGATAGGGATCCCAGTTGGGGAAGACATAATCCTCGCGGGAGACTTCGGCGCCCTTCTCGATGGCGGCGGCGATGGCTCTGTCCAACTCGGCATTGGCGCGATCCGAAAGGTCTTGCAGCGCGGCGGCCGCATCGCCGATTTGCTCGGTGTAGATGCCCTGAACCGTCTCGGCGAGGTTAGGCGTGATCGGGCGCAACTCCAGGTTGACGGCGGCGGTATCGGGATTGCGCACGATAGGGCTGGGACCGACGCGCACCTGCTCGTTGAACATCAGCAGGGCGGCGCGTTCCAGCGGCTGCATATCGGCTTCGGCGACGGCTTCGGCAAACAGCGCTGGGTCAGCCGCGCCCACCAGGGTGGCCCAGGCCACCTGGCCCTCGAAGGTGCCCAGGTAATGGAAGATATCGCCGGCGATTTGCTTATTGGCATCGCTGGCTTCGGCATAGACGTGAATCTCGTTCGAGCCGCCCGGTCCGACGGAAACAGGCGTGAATGTCGGCGGATCGAGCAGGGGCTGCCCGGCGATGTTGAAGTTGAAATCGGGATTCTCGCGCAGCCATATCGGGATATTCCAGGGACCCTGCAGGATCATGCCAGCCGCGCCTTGGGGCATGCGAGCGCGGGCTTCCGGCGCGTTCATCGACAGGGTGCCGGGGAAGACGCTGCCATCATCGCGCAGACGCCGCAGCACGTCAATCGCTTCCAGGTAGAGCGGATTGGTATAGGGGATCTCGCCCGTGCTCATATCGATATCGAAGTTGCCAATGCCCATGCTGATGGCGCCGGCGATGCGCGAAAATTCGCGGACTATCGCGCCCCAGCGGTTGACCTGGTTGCCGCCCATGATGAAGCCGAAATAGCGGCCCGCGCCATTCTCGGTCACCTTCTTGGCGGCCGCCACGAACTCATCCGCAGACAAGGGACCAGCCTGCGGATCGACGCCGGCTTCTTCCAGATATTCGACGTTGTAGAGCAGGTGCGTGCCATAACGTTTGTTGGATGTGGCCGGGAAGGAATAGGTCTTGCCATTGAAGCCGGTGATGCCTTCGACGAAAACGCCGCCGGGGAAGCCGGCTTTCCAAGCCTCGAAATCAGGGATGACGTCATCCAGAGCGGCCACCCAGCCTTCGCTGACCGCCTGCGCCAGGCTGACCGAAAGCGGACGCTGAAAGACATCGTGCGCCGTGCCGTTGCGGACGCCCAGCGGGACAACCTGGGCGATCTCGTTCCAGGGCAGCGCGTCATACTGGATGGTGACGTTGGGATGCGCTTCCATGTATTTCTCGAAGAAGGCATTCCAGAAGACGGCTTTTTGGTCGCCGCTGTCCACCCAGCGGAAGGTGGTGGGGTCGCTGGTGATATCAGCGCCGGAACTGACGATGGTGATGCCGTCCTGCGCCGCCAGAGGCAAACCTTGCGCGGCAAGGAACATGCCGAGGCTGCCCAGTGCCGATGTCTTCAAAAAGTCACGCCGTGAGAGTTTCTTTGTAGGCTTCATCATTCTCCTCCATGCGATTGTGGGCGAAGTCTCTATCGAAAAAGCGATGAAGCGCGATATGCGAAATCAAACCCGCTCGCGCTAATCCACTGGGGCAGTGTAACAAGGGATATGGGCGATTTCAATGGCGCGGACGGCTTGGGGCATCGCCGCGGAAATAGCGCTTGCCTTTGATGGCTTCCGGCAGCAGGCTTTCATCCGTATAGGCTTGGTAGCCCTCGCCATAACCCATTTCGCGCATCAGCTGAGTGGGCGCGTTGCGGATATGCAGGGGGATGGCCAGGTTGCCCAGCTCGCGGGCGTCATCCAAAGCGCGGAAATAAGCATCGCCGGCGCTGCGATTCTTGGGCGCTTGGGCCAGGTAGGCCGCGCCATGCGCCAGATTGAATTGGCATTCGGGCAGGCCAATGGTTTCGACAGCCCGGAAGACATCGTTGGCCACCGCCAGCGCGCGCGAATCCGCCAAGCCGATATCCTCGCTGGCGAAGATGACCATGCGCCGGGCGATGAACTTGGGGTCTTCCCCGCTATCCACCATGCGCGCCATATAATAGAGCGCGGCATCGACATCGCTGGCTCGCATGGATTTGATGAAGGCGCTGATGGTGTTGTAATGTTCCTCGCCGGTTTTGTCATAACGCAAGTGCCGGGATTGCAGGGTTTCGCGCAGATGCTCGGCGGCGAGGCGTTTGGCGCGGTAGAGGCGGGCGGCATTCTCCAGCAGGTTGAGGGCGGCCCGGGCATCGCCATTGGCATAATTGGCCAGGAACGCTATGCCATCTTCGTCGATGTCTATGCCCAGCGACCGGGCGCCGCGCTGGATGATGCGCTCGATTTCCGGGATGGTCAGCGGATTCAGCGTGAAGACCTGCATGCGCGAAAGCAATGCCGAGATGACCTCGAAGCTGGGGTTTTCGGTGGTCGCGCCAATGAGGGTGATGGTTCCGTCCTCGACATAGGGCAGAAGAAAATCTTGCTGGGCTTTGTTGAAGCGGTGAATCTCATCCAGGAAGAGGATGGCGCTTTGGCGACCCGCGGCGGGTTCTTGCGCGGCGAAGAGGCCAGGCTGGCTGGTTTTGGCGGCGGGCGCTCGGGTTGATTGGACGATCTGGCGCAATTCAGCTTTGCCAGCCGAAACAGCCGACAAGTTGTAGAAGGGCAAATCGGCGACATTGGCGATCATGCGGGCCAAGGTGGTTTTGCCGACGCCGGGCGGTCCCCAGAAGATCATGGAGGGCACGGTGCGCTGCTGCATGGCGCGGTGCAGGGGCTGGCCCGGGGCGACCAGATGGGATTGGCCGATGAAGGCGCTGAGGTCGCGCGGGCGGATGCGTTCGGCTAGGGGTTGGGCGGGTTGTGGCATGGGCTGGGCTTTCATCATGCTGGCGCAGCGCGGCCTAGTAGCCGGGCCTCTCATAGATGAGCTGGCCATTTTCCTCCAGGTAACGCGATTTCTCGATGAAAAAGGGCTCGGCTCTGCGAAGGACCAGCCCGATGCTGTCAGCAATTGGCGCTGCCCGGTCGCTCGTGCCATCACTCAAGACGAACTCAATCATGCCGGCATCAGGCGTCGTGCCGGTGTAGGCGAAATAATAGTAGCGTGGAAACACCCAGGCGGGCGATTGCCAGAAGTCTGACATCGCCGAGCCGCCGCTGCCCGTCCCGCTGCTGCAGCCGCCAGGACTGTAACGCTGTACTTCCCAGCCGCCAAATAAATCTTGCGCCTCGCCCATGAGCAGGCTGCCCGCGCATTCCCAAGTATGATCGCGGCGCCAAGTGAAGACAAACTGGACGGCGTTCATATCAACCAGGAAATTGCGCTGTGTGACTTTGAAGCCAGTCAGGGCTGCTGGTTTGGCTTCCTCCGCGTACCATGGCGTCTCATGCTGTCTGGAGGGTGGATACTGCGCAAGCGCGTCTTCTGGCTTGTGGTAGCGCCGCGAGACCGAGAATGCCAACGCGACGACCAGCCCCAGCAGCGCCAGCAGCACGACGCCCGTCAAGGTAGCGCTCACAAGCAAGACAAACCGATGGCGCGGGCTAAAGCTGGCGTGGTTGGGCTTTTGCTTCATCAGCTTGACCTTTTCCGCATGCCCGGCTGCCGCAATAAGCAAGCCGTAACGGCGCGCTAATGGCTATGCCCTACCCGGCGATGGTAAAATTGTTCGCCATCGGCGTCGATGAATTGCAGCCATTGACCCGGAATGGCGCGAACCGGCGGACAAGCAGCGCATATTCGCCATCGACCAAGTCAACGCGTTCGCGGCTGCCATCCACCAGTACCGCTTCTGCCTGTATCGCGCGAGCCTGTTTCCCAGTTGCGTAGAAGTTGTAAGTTCGCGGGAATTCCAATGGCAGAGATTCCCAGTACACATGCTTGAAGTTATTGATCTCGCCGCCGCAGCGATAATCGAGTTCGCCCAAAAGCCGCCAGCCACCGAAGATATCCGGATAGGCCTGCGCCAGCGCCTCGCCATTGCAGCCGCGACTCTGCCCAAACCAGTCTAATGTCCAGCTGAAGGCGATATGCCGGGCATGCGCTTCATCCAGGCTGCGGACGAGCGTATATTCGATATCGGCGATTATAGGAAGATTCTGCGGGTTGCTGTGCCAGCTCGGCTCATAAAATCGCAGAAAATAGGCGATGACGGCTTCCAGCGATCGAGGCCTCTGGGAGACTGAGACGGCGGCCGCGAGCAGCGCCCCCGCAAGCGCAAGAAACACTGAACCAGCCAGCAGCGATACCAGCAAGCGGCGACAAATATATCGCAGCGAAATCCCTGTATGCGCTCTGTGGATCATGCCTGGGCCTCAGCTTGGCCTGGGTGGACTTGCGCCCCCTCACATCCCCCGCGCGATCTTCACAATCTGATTCATGTGATCGTCATCGTGCATGGCTGCCAGGAATAGCTGATCGTCCAGCGAAAAGGGACCGCCGGCAAAATCGATCTCCCGCTTCCACAGCGCCTCGTCATCACAATCCAGCCCGCTGAGCAGCGTGAAGAGCGCCTCGCGATACCCCAGCCAACGCGCAAGAAGCTCGCCGGCATCCTGCCCGGCATAACCGGCTTCTTTGACCATGACAACGGGACCGGCTTCCGGCTGCGGCGGTTCGTCGTCCGTTTCGCCGCATAGGAAACGCGCCCGTTCCAGCATATAACTTTCAAAATCGCAGAGATGCCCCAGCGCCTCGGATATCGTCCAGCCGTCGGGCTCGCCGCCATCGCGCCATTGGAATGCGGCCGGGTCGCTGATGGTCTCGACAAGATGCCTCAGCGTGAGTTGATTTCGGTGCAGCGCGCGCAGCTGCCAGCGGCGGTACATGGCCAATCGTGTCATGTCAAAGTCCTCATCTGCGAATTGTGACGCGGATTATACCCTGGCGCTGCCAAGCTCGGCAGTGGCGGAGGCGCTAGAGGCCGCGGACGATCTTGATGATTTGATGAATGTGATCGAGGTCATGGAAGGCGCTGAGAACAAGCTGGTCATTCAGCGTGAAGCCGCCGCCAGGTTCAGGCCGCGGGGGCCGCTCCCAAAGCGCCTCGTCATCTTCCGGCAATCCCGCCAGCAGGGCATGATACTGAATGCGGACTTGCTTCCAGGTCTCGAACAGCTCATGGGCGTCCTGGCTGGCATAATCGGCTGCCTTGACCCTTTCATCCGGGCTGCCGCCTGAGGATTCCTGCAGTTCACCGCCTGCGGATAGCGTACGAGCGCGCCCCAGGAAGTAGCTGTCCACATCGCCGAGGTGGCCCAGGACTTCGGAAATCGTCCAGCCATCCCCGCCATCGCGCCGGCGGAAGGCGTCCGGGTCTGTGACGCTGCTTACGATATGCTCGATATTGAGCAGGTTTTTCTCCAGCGCCATAAGCTGCCAGCGGCGGTACCTGGACATGGCGGTCATGGGGGTCTCCTGTTCATTGCTGTTCGCTTGCGTTGTGGACGTCCCAGAGTGAAGCCCCTGCCCTGTGATGCGCCGGGCGGAGCGGGCTGGTTCATTCGGCTCGCGCCTCCTCCAGGATCTTCAGCGCGCGGCGGGCAATGGCGACGGTAGGGTTGGCGCTGGTGCCAGGCGCCCGCTCAACCAGGACTTCGATGAAATACTCTTCATCGGCGATCAGCGCGACAGAGCCGTACAATCCCCGGCCGATCACATGCGGCTGCGGGAAGCTTTCTTCGGTGTTCTCCGTCTCGATGCCTTCACGGATGCCTTTGAGCCGCTCATAATGGACGAGCGCGTCGGCAGGGCTTTCGAATTGGCCGAAGGTCATATTGAAGACGTTGGCGGCTTGATCGCGATAGAATACGCGCGCCGCCCGGCCATTCTTGACGTTGGGGGGCGTCTCCACGCCATCAAAGCGGGAGTAATCCCGCCGCCACTGGGTATCGGTCAAGATTTCGCGCGGCAGGCTATCGAGGACCACCGCCAGGACATCTCTTCAGCCGGATTCGGTGGCTTGCGCCGTGGCCGCCTCCTCAAAGGCCTCGCGATTGTTCTCGAAGAAACGCAGCGTCGCGCGCGACAGCGGCGTCAATGGGCTGGTCGATGTGGTAAAGATCTCGACAAAGACCTCGATGAAGTAATTGTCGATCTGGAAGAGCCCAAAGGAGCCGTAGAGCCCAGCGCCGATGAAGTTGGGCTTCGGGAAAGAATCGTCCTCAGCCAGGTTGACCAGCGACGACCGCAGGTCTCGTTTGCGCTCAAACTCCGCGATGGCGCCTTCCTCATCCGGGAAGACCACGAAATTCAAAGCCATTTTGCTGCCCTGCTGCGTATAATAGTAGATTGATTTGCCGACGGCTGGCCTGCGCACGCCCAGGATGCTCTCCACCCCGTCTTCACCAACTTGGTAATTGCGCTTCCATTCTTCTTCGCCGGCGGCCAGCGGGTTGGGCAGCAGCTCAATCAGGCTATCCATGATGTCCTGATTAACCTGGTAGGGGTCCACAAAGTCCACCGGGGCCGGCGTTGGGCTTGGCGTGGCGGACGGTTCTGGCGTTGGCGTTGGCGATGGCGTGATATCGAGCCGGTCATCCGGGCGGCAAGCGCTGAGAACGAGCATGGCCACAAGCGCCAGGATGAGCAAGGGAGTCTGCGAAATTGGCGTCTGTCTCATGGTCAAGCTCCCAGGGCTTCGTCGTAGAGCCGCAGGCGTTCGGGTATCTCGCCCGTGACGATCATATCGGCGACTTCGGTCTCAGTGACTTCGCTCTTGTAAAAATCGCCCAATTTATGCCCGCGCTCAATGATGGTGAAGCGGTCCGCGACTTCGTAGACATGGCGGATATTGTGCGTGATGAAGATGACGCTCATGCCCTGTTCTTTGGCGGCGATAGTATAATCCAGCACTTTCTGCGTCTCGCCAACGGATAGCGCCGAGGTCGGCTCGTCCAGGATGAGCAGCTTCTTGCCGAAGTAGACGGCGCGGCCGATGGCGATGGATTGGCGTTCGCCGCCGGACATGGTGCCGACGGTCTCTTCCGAATCGCGGATGTGAATGCCGACGTCTGCCAGCGCTTGAATCGACTCGGTAGCCATCATCTTCTTATCCAGGAAGCGGAAGGGACCCACTTCATATGTGGGTTCCTGGCCCAGCCAGAAATTGCGGGCGATGCTCATCAGCGGCACCAGCGCCAAATCCTGATGCACCGTCTCGATGCCCAGCTCGCGGGCGTCATGCGGCGAATGGATGGAAACGGCGTCGCCGTCAAAATAGATCTGACCCCGCGTCAGCGTATGGAAGCCGGTGAGCACCTTGATGAGGGTGGATTTGCCCGCGCCATTATCGCCAAGCAAGCCCACGATCTCCTTGCGGTCGACGTGGAAATCTATGCCTCGCAGGACCTGCACGCTGCCGAAGTACTTGTGAATATCGATCATATCCACAAGGGCGTCGGGGTTCTTTTCCTTGTATTCCATAAATCTGGCTCCCTAATTTCGCTGCGCCCCGCGGACGAAAGTATTCAAGACAACCGCCGCGATGATGATGACGCCTATCGTGCCCGAGAAGAGCCGCGACTCGATGCCGACCAGCACCAGACCGGTCTGCAGCATGCCGAAGATCAGCGCGCCCAGCAAGGAGCCGACCACGCTGCCATAACCGCCGGTCAGCAATGCGCCGCCGATCACTGTCATGGCGATGACTTCCAACTCCCAGCCCGTGCCTTTCAAGGGATCGACGCCGGGGTTTCGCGCCGTTTCATAAATGGCGGCGATGCCGGTTAAGAGGGCGACGATGACAAAGTTTTGCAGCTTGACGCGATCCACGTTGACGCCTTGGGCGCGGGCCGCTCCTTCGTTGCCGCCAGTGGCGAATATGCTGTTGCCGAAGGGCGTGCTCGTCAAGACAACATGGAAGATGGCCACAAAGATGAACCACCAGACGATTGCCAGGCGCACGTTGGCGTTGCGCGGTATCTGAAAATGGAAGAAATCATCTTCAGAGCCGATGGATAGCACGCGGCCATTGAAGAGATCGAAGTAACCGACTTCCACGATTTCGCCGCCGCTGGCGCTGCCATGATAGGACAGGACAGCCGCCAGCCAGAGCATAATCGCCAGCAGGATCAGCACAATCAACACTAGGAGCGCTCCGCGGACTATCGCGCCGCTGGTGCCGAAGTCGCCATTATTCTCGCGGATGGACCAGGCATGCAGGGCGCCGCGATACAAAGCCGGCAAAACGCGATAGGCTGTGAAACCCACGATGGCGATGCCTATCACGGCGAGGACGAGGAAGACGATATTGCTGATGCCGATCACCGGCAGCGCCTCGTGATGATCGCTGTAGCGCAGGATGCGGCCGCCGGCGATGGCGACCAGCGTGATGGCTCGGAATGCCAGCATCGTCCCCAGAGTCACAATAAAGGACGGTATGCGCGTTGATATGAGCAAGACGCCGTTGATAGCGCCCAGAATGAAGGCGATGAAGATGGCCAGCAGCGCGGCGGGTATCGGTCCCACAACGCCAAATACGGGCGCGCCATGCGTCATGAAGTTCATGAAGGACAGCGCGGTAACGCCCAGGATCGAGCCGACGGAGAGATCGAACTCGCCCGAGATCATCAAATAGGTGACGCCGATGGCGATGACGCCTTTAGTGGCCACGTTGCTGAGGAAAGAAGCCACGGAACTGGGCTCAAGGAAGAGATCGGTGGCCATGGTGAAACCCATGAAGATGGCGATGAAGCCGATGATGGCGCCGGCGCTGGGCGACTTGGCCAATTCCGCGCGGATGAACTTGCCGGGCGTCAATGCCAGGGCGCGCCGCAGCTCATCGGATTCTTCATCCACCTGGCGCACGAAGCGATAGCCGATGAAAGCCGGCAGGAAAAAGAGCAGTCCGGCGATCAGACGATGATTCTCGGTATCGCGGATGGTCGTCTGGCCCGGGTAGAGCGGCACGGTGGCCGCGCCAGCCACCAGGAAACAGATGACGCCGACGAACAGCACCGCCAGGATGGCGTTCAGGAAGCGGCGGGGCGGGGAGACAATCAATTGAATGCCCGGGCGGTTGCGCAGCGATTCCAAAGGCGGGATCAAGAAAACCAGCAGCGCCAGGAGCGCCACCAGAGCGATGATAAAGAGGCTGATGCTCATCAGCGCTTCGCCAACTTGCAAAGCGGTGGCCGCCAAAGCGCCGGCATCCTCGCTGATGACCGTGCGCAAGTCGCTTTCTTGCCCGAGCAGCAGCGAAAACTTCAAGCCAGCCGGGATGGCCACGCTAAGCAGGATGGCGCCGCCAATCATCACCGAGACAAAGAGCATCCACTGCGACCAGCGCAGGCTGGCGCGCTCGCGGGTATACAGCCCATAAGCCGTGCGCAGGCAGCAGGCGGCGTAAATCAGGCTGACGATACTGGCGGCTATCTCCAGGCTGTTGAGGTCGCTGCGCAGGATTTGCGCGCGCTCGCCCAGAGGCAGCCAGCCGAAGAATATGCCATAGGCGATGGCCAAGCCGAGGATGGCAAAGCCAAATGCCAGCAGCATGACGAAGCCGCCCAGTGTTGAGGCTTCGTTTTTGCCTTCATAATATGCTTGCATCATAAGCAATCACTCGAGACTGTCTGATGGTTTCTTTGGTCTTCTATTGAGCCGCGCTGCATTGGCGCAAGGACGGCAACGAGAAAAAGGGCGGGGGAAACTCCCCCACCCACGGTGAATGCCGTAATCGGCTTAGCGGTAACCCTGCGCCGTCAGTTCGATGATGGCATCGACGTTGCTGCCGTCGATGACGCCAGGACCGGTCAGGATATCGCCACCGGGCGCCATCTTGAACTGGCTGTTCAAGTAGAGCCACATGATGGTCTCGAAGCCCTGCAGGTAGGGCTGCTGGTCAATCGCCTGGATCAGGTAGCCATTCTGGATCATCTCATAGATCTCAGCGCTGGTGTCATGGGTGGTGGCGAAGATGTCGCCCGCCATGATGCCGGCTTCCTGGATGTACAGGTTGAGCGAGCTGGCCGGGTTAGGACCAAGGCTGAAGACAGCGTTGGTATCGGGGTTGGCGTTGAAGTAGTCGGCGAAGGTGCCGGCCGAGGCTGTCACATCGTTGTTGATGGTCAGCTGGTTAAGCGGGATGCCAGCTTCTTCAAAGACCGAGCGGACGCCGGCGCAACGGGCTTCCAAGCCGCTATGCCCAACTTCCTGGATGGGGCAGACGCCCTTGGCGATTTCTACGCCGGCTGCGGCAGCCGAGCTGAGGACAGCGCGCGCGTTGGAGCGGCCGCCCAGGAACTCGTTCGCGCCAATGTAGAAGAGCGTGGGCAGCGCGTCAGGCGTGCCAGCATTCGGATCCGCCGTATTGAAGACGATGACCGGTATGCCGGCTTCGGCAGCGCGGTTGACGCCATCACGGATAACTTCGGGGTTCGGGACAGTCGTGCCGATGCCGTCGTTGTTGCGAGCCAATGCGTCATCCCAGTAGCCAGCCATGTCGTCGATATTGTCAACGGGGTCGGACAGCCAAGCGCAATCCGCGCCGAGCAGGTCACAGGCATCTTCCATACCCTTGATCACGACGACCCAGAAGGGATTGCCGATACCGCCATGGCTGACCATGCTGAAAGTCAGTTGGTCTTGCGCGCCAACGCCGCCAATTCCAGCAATCATGACACCCAGCGCCAGAAGCAGCACCGGGATCAAACGAAGCAACTTTTTCATCTTGTGAATCCTCCACTCATACTTCGGTTAAGTTTGTCTCAGGCATGTCGCCTGCAAAGACCAAAACCCTGCGCCAATGTGCATTGGCTACCAAGCAAAGCGTAGTATACCACAGTCTCGGCGATATTCAAATCCGCGTTTAGTTTTGGCGATTCCGCCCGCATGTCAGCGGATTTCTTCCACCGCCCAGTGATCGCCCATCGACCGCCGGCCCCCCGCCAGCCCAGCGCCTTCCGATATTTGCCGATCAGCGCGATCTAATGCCGATTCGCGCAATTGGACCCCCAAGCCAGGTCCGGCGGGAATAGCGAGATGCCCATCGCGGACCGCCGGCGCAAAATCTGTCAGCGCGGGGAAATATCCTTTATAAAATGCGCGCACGGATTCGACGAAGTAGAGATTGGGGATATGCGCGCCCAGGTGCATGCAGGCGGCGTGGCAGATGGCGCCGGCCACATTGTGCAGCACGATGGGGATGCCGAAGGTCTCAGCCAGGTTGGCGATCTTGCGGGTTTCGGCAATGCCGCCATTCCAGACCGCATCAGTCATCAGAATCTGCGAGACGCCCTTCTCCAGCCATTCGCGATATTGCCAGCGGGTCATCAGCAGCTCGGAGCCGACAATGGGGATGCTGGTTTTCTGTGAGAGCGCCTTGATTTCATCGGGGTAGACGGGCGGCATGACATCTTCGAGGAAGAGGATGTCGTAGGGTTCAAGGGCGCGGGCGATGCGTTCCATGCTGACGCGATTCCAGCGGAAATGACATTCGATGCCGATGTCCATGCGCTCGCCGACGGCCTCGCGGATCTGGCGGATGGGCGCGAGTCCTTGTTCGATCTGGGCGCGTGTGATGCGCTGGCCGAAGCTGCCTTCGCTGAACTGGTCGAAGGGCCAGATCTTCATGGCGGCGATTTCGTCCGCGAGCAGGCTCCTTGCCAGGCTGCCGGCGTCAGTATGCCAGGCGGCGTAATCTTGATGGTCGCCGAAACTGATGCAGGTGTTGTAGGTGGGGATTCGCTCGCGGGTTTTGCCGCCCAACAGATGAAAGAGCGGCGCGTCATAATGCTTGCCCATGATATCCCAGAGGGCGATCTCGAAAGCGGAAAGGGCGCGCGTCTCCGCCCCGGCATAACCGTGGTACATGATGTTGTCCATGACAAAGCGCCACAAGCCTTCAATATCGAGGGGGTCCTGCCCGAGGACCAGGGGCGCTATCGTGCCATGCAGGGCGGCTTTTGCGCCGGGGATTTTGTCCACCGTTTCGCCCAAGCCGATGATGCCGCTGTCGGTGTGGACGCGGACGGTCATGAGACGCGGGTAGGCTTGCCATTGCAGGGATTCGATCCGCGTGATTTTCATGGGACTACTCCGGCCCAGACACGGCATTCCAATTACCCGACCACAGAATCTAAGTGTATATCAGAGTTCCATCAGAACCGCCCGCATCTGTGTCAATTCCCTGACATATTCTGGAAAACTGGATATAAGCGTAGTCGATAGATGGAGTAAAGTGTAAGTAGGAGGGAGTGAAAGGATAGACTGGATGACTACGCCATTTAAGAAGGAGTACGACTATTTCCTCGAAATTCGAGAGGACTTAGCCAAGTCCAATGACAAGTCCAATGAAGGGAAGTTCGTTGCGATAAAAGGCCAGGAGGTACTTTGGGTATTTGATGATTACTTGCAGGCTGCGAACACAGTGTACGTCGCTCACGAAAAAGGCACAGTTCTGATGCAAGCGATTAGCAGAGATCCTGAATCGCTCAATGTTGTCATATCCACTCCTGGCGTCGCGCTTTTCAAATGATACAAGGAATACATAGCTTCACAATCAACTAGGGCAAACTGAGCAATAGGCCATTGACTTCGTGCTATGTATCTGCAGCGTGGCTGCCGCAAGAGGAAGCCGTGGCGCCCACTATGTATAAATTTGATGCCTTATGGGATGCAGGAGCCTCCGCCAGCGTAGTTTCCCAGGAAGTTGCCAGCAAACTCAACCTGCGACCTGAGGGGACTGCTTTGGTCTTTCATGCGCAAGGCAGCAAACTTGTGCCCAAGTAATTTGTTGACCTTGGGTTACCCAACATGGTTCAGATTGCAGGCGTCGAGGTCACGGAAGGCAATCTCACAGGCTGCGACGTGTTAATTGGAATGGATATCATCAACTTGGGTGATTTTGCGCTCACGAATCTCGATGACGTAACCGTGTTGTCGTTCCAGATGCCTTCAGCAAATCACATTGACTTCGTGAAGAGTCGACGGAAAAACAGTTGATATCTTAGCTGAGTTCGTCTCTTGGGCGCCCGTTGTCTCAATTCGGTTGCCCACAATGCGACAGTTATGCTAGGCTCTGCTGATGCTTTGGCTCAAGAGCATCTGCGTGGCAAAACAGCAGCCTCCTTATCAACAGCCCGCATCGCCAACCCCGGCGACAGCCAGTAAGGCGGCAGCCAGGCAGGCATGTTGGACAGGGGCAGGACCTCCGGCTTAAGCGCGACGCCCAGGGCGTTGCGCATGAAGTTGCGGCGCTTTTGGATGCGGTCCCAGGCGGCGGGGTATCTCTGCCAGAATTGCTTGCGCAGGTCAAAGTCCGCCAGGGCGATGCCGTCTTCGATATTGGTCGTGTGATAGGGACCATGCGTCGCGGGGATGACGTCGACCTGGAGCGCCATGCCCGAACGCAATGGGATATCCGAGCCAGCGTAAACCGGCGAATGCAGCCATTCGTCCATGCCGATAAGATGCCCGGGATTCAAGCCGATGCCAAAGAAAGGATCGCCAAGCTGCTCGGCGATGATGGCATGGAGCTCGCCGCCGGTCACGCCTATGCCGACAGATTCGTACCAATCGACGATGGCGCGGAAATATGGCGCGACCAGCTTTTCGACATAATCGCGGGCTTCCGATGGCAGTTCGGCCGCCTCCCGCGCCAGCCAGCCGCCCCGAGCGTTGAGCGCGCCCCAGATGCCATAAGCCAGAAACACGGGGTCGCCAATGCGCATGCGCCGCAAGCCGGGGCTGGCCAAACCCAGCTTCGCCCGGTCGCCGCTGGAAAACATCAGATGGCAGGACTGTGGCAAGCCCGTCAAAGCCATCAGCGTCGTGGCTTCCAACTCGGTCATGCCCGCGCGAATGCTGAAAATGAGCTTGCGGACCGCCTCCGAGGTATGGCAGGCGGCGAATTCGAAGGCAGCCAGCTGATCGACATCGTTGATGGCGCGCAAGCCATCAGCCGGGTTCATGAATATGTGGTTGGCGTTGATTAGCTGGTCGCGTCCGCCAGCCACATCAGCCAGAGCGTCGACGATGAAAGCCGGAATCTCCAGCCTATGCTCAGGCTCAGCGGTTTCGCGCTTGTCAAAGCTCTTCCAGCCGACGATGCCCAGGCGCTGCCCAGAGCGCAAGCCGGCATTAGCCAGGATCTCCTCCAGCGGCGCGCTGCCGCCACGCGGCTGGCCCAGCAGGCTGAAGGTCTGGTAGAGCGCGCGGTCCAGCCCAATGGGCGAGATGGCGCTGTAGCTCATGCCTTCGTTGCCGAGCAGGATGAAGGGCTTTTGCCCGGCGCGCAGGATGAGCAGGCTCTCTTCAAAGCGGGGATCGCAGCCGGTCAGCCAGGTGATATTGGCGAAATGCTCGCGGTCGCCATAAACCGCCAGCGCGGCGCAACCGGCTTGCGTCGCCCTGCCCAGAGCTGCCCGAATCCGCGCTTGGTAGGTCGCCGGCGGGATCTCCGGCTGAATCGATGGCATGCCAAAGAGCGGCAGCTTAAGCTCCGCCAACTCGACATGGCGCGGCATGGCCAGCCCCTCAGACCTCGATGACGCGGTTCGTCAGCGTCCCGATGCCATCAATGCCGATGCGCACGCTATCCTCCGGCTGCAGCGTGAACTCGGCGGACGGAACGATGCCGGCCCCGGTCAGCAAGATGACGCCGGCCGAGTAGCTGTTGCTGCGCCCCAGATAATCCGCCAGTTCGGGAATCGTCCGCTTTATCTGGTCAGTCGCGACAGCGCCTTGGAAGACCTCCGCGCCAGCCCGGCGGATGGACAGGCGAATCGTCGTTGCCAGCCAGTCCTCGGAAGGCGCCAGCAGAATGCCCGGGCCGAGGGCGCACGAAGCGGTATAGACCTTGGCTTGGGGCAGGTAGAGCGGGTTCGCGCCTTCAATATCGCGGCTGCTCATATCGTTGCCGATGGTGAAACCGAGCATTTCCATGGCCGGGTTGAAGACCAAGCCCAACTCCGGCTCGGGCACGTTCCAGCGTGAATCGGCGCGGATGCCCACAGCGCCCAGGGGACCGACCGTGTTCTTGGCGCTGGCTTTGAAGAAGATCTCCGGGCGCTCGGCGACGTATACGCGGGCATAGACATCGCCGCCATCTTCGGCTTCTTCCTGGCGGGCTCGGCGGCTGTCGAGGTAGGTGACGCCGGCCGCCCAGATTTCCTGCTCGTCCATGGGCGGCAGCCAATGGGCGACATTCGCGGAGGGCGGGTTATCCAGGTCCGTGGCCGGGAAGCGGCTCGTCGTATCATCAGCCGCGCGCTCGACGGCTGCGATCATGCCGGACACATCGCCGACAGAATCGCGGAAGATATCGACCAGCCTGGGGAAGCAGTGGCTGATGTCATGCGCGGTCTCGCCCAGCAGCAAGCCGACCCGCGGACCCTGCCCAGGCAGCGAATAGCGAATGAGGATTGGCGCGTCTGTCTTCATCCATATTCTCCAATTTTCTCTCTGTGCGCTCTGTGCCTCTGTGGTTAATTCAATCCTGCGGCTGATCGCCCTTTGCGCTGTAGCCGCCGTCCACTTCATAATTCGAACCGGTGACAAAACTGGCTTCATCCGATGCCAGGAACAGGCAGACGTTCGCCACTTCGTCTATGCGGCCCACCCGTCCCACAGCGTGCATTTCGTCATACTGCTGTCGATAGGCTTCGGGATTGCTTTGATGCGACAAAAACTCATGCAGCATGGGCGAATCGATCGTGCCCGGCGAGACGCTGTTCGTGCGGATGCCTTGCGCCCCATAGTCGGTGGACATTGAGCGAGCCAGCGTAATCAAACCGCCTTTGGTCAGCGAATAGGCAGCCAGGCCCGGCAAACCTATCATGCCGGTAACGCTGGCGATGTGAATGATGCTGCCCTCGCCAGCCGCCAGCATGCCCGGCAGGACCGCCCGACAGACCAGATAGGTCCCCCGCAGGTTGACAGCCAGGCAGCGATCAAAATCCGCCAGGGAGGTTTCGTGAAGCCTGCCGACCGGCATGACCGCGGCATTATTGACCAGCACAGTCACCGTGCCGAAACGCTCGCGCAGCTTGTCAACCGCCGCTTGGGCCTGGGCCGGATCGCTGATGTCGGCGGCAACTTCCAGCGCGGAACCGCCGGCCGCAAGAATCTCGTCGGCGACCGTCTGGCAGCCATCGGCATGCAAATCCAAAATGCCGACGCTGGCTCCTTCGGCTGCGAAACGCATAGCGATGCCCCGGCCGATGCCCCGCGCCGCGCCGGTTACCAGAGCTGTTTTGCCTTCTAGTCGCATACTGTCAGCCTCTATTCTCATCAGCCTTGAATGGAAGCCACTTCCACCCGCCGGCCCGTCTCATGACTTTTCACTGCCGCGCTGACCAGCCTTTGGATCCGCGCGCCATGTTCGAAGTTTGGCATAAGCGGCGTATCGTTCAGGATGCCGTTGATGAAGCCGCGTATCATAAAATCTTCGCTGCGGAACATATCGCGGTAGGTATTATGCACAGTATCCCGGCGGGCATTGCCCCAGATATGCTCGGGTATAGGCAGTTCGCTCGGCATGCCCTCGCCGACCCGCGCGCCCTTGACCCGCTGCGTTTTGTCCCAGTCGGTGAAGCTGTAGAGCGTGCCATCCGAGCCATGGAATTCCATGTGATGAGTCTGGCCGAAAGGGCTGTCTTCATAACAGAGCGCCGTGCAATGCAGCATGCCATAAGCGCCATTGGCGAACTCCAGGGCGAGCATGCAGGAATCATCGGTAACTTCATAAGGCTGCCCTTGCGGATCCAGCGGCGGACGCGGCACGCTGAAGCCCAGGCGACAAGTCAAGGCTTTGATCTCGCCATAGAGCCATTCGGCGATGTACAGGAAGTGCGTGCCCAGATCGCCAATCACCCCGCTGCCGGCGATGCCTTTGTCGAAGCGCCAGCGATAATCGCCCTCGCGCGCGAAGCCGGTATAGTAGCGCATATTGAGATGATAGAGCCTGCCCAGGTAGCCGCCGCTGATGAGTTCTTTCAGGTAACGGGCGGTTGGCATGAAGCTGTAGGTAAAAGGCACAAGGGTCTTGAGGTTCTTTTGCGCCGCCGCGTCCGCCATCTCGCGCGCCTGGGCGTATGTCATGGCGATGGGCTTTTCGCAGAGGACATGCAAGCCGCGCTCGAATGCTTTCATGGTGATGGGATAATGCGAGTCGTTGGTGGTCGAGATGACGATGGCGTCAAGATCGGCGCTGTCAATCATCTCAGCGTAATCGGTGTAGACCTGCGGGATGCCCCAGCGCTGCGCCATGGTTTCGGCATTTTGCCGGCTGCGGCCGCATATCGCCGCGATATGGGCTTGCGGGTGGCTGGCCAAGGCGGGCAGGTGCATGGCATCCGCCCACCAGCTTGTGCCGACCATGCCCGCTGATACGCGCTTGACTGTCATGGCTCGCTTTCATATACTGACGCACTGGCTGCGCGCCTATTGTAGAATCGCGGCGTGGATAAGGCAATGAAGGCTTTGCGAGTGGAGCGTATGCGCGGGATATTCAACGGGGATTTGATCGAGAAGCTGCTATTCAGCGCAGTTGTCATTGGCATCGCTCTGGCGGCCTTTGCGGGCTGGCGCTATGTTGACATCAGCAATCAGCTGGCGGGCAATATGGCGGCGCGCATACATGACGATGGCGGCGAGGTGGCGCTGGAGAGCAAGGCGCAGGCGCATAATCTCATGGCGTCTGATCTTGCCCGGCGGCGGCTGCATAGTGAGCAGTTCACGATGATGATCGTCGGCGGGGCGGGCTTGGCGCTGCTGGGCCTTGGCTGGCTGGGCTATGACATAATGCGCGCGCGGCGGAGGAAGAAGGCGGGCGAGATCCCGGCGTCTCCATCAGCCGGCTGAGGCGCTTGCCCTCAATTCACATACCCCGCTCCATAGGACATATCCGGAATCGGACTTGTGCAGACCCAGCCGCCATCCACCACGATGGCTTGGCCAGTGACGCTGCCCGCTTCACGCGAAGCCAGGAAGAGCGCGGCATTGGCGATATCTTCAACCTGAATAGCCTCCCCAAGCGGGATCAGGGAAGCCCAGTTGGCTTCGAAGTCGGGGTCGTCATGCAAGTTGCGCGGCGTGATGACCGCGCCGGGGGCCACGCAGTTGATGGTGATGCCATGCGGGCTGAGCTCCAGCACCAGGTTGCGCGCCAGCATCTCCAGCGCCGCCTTGGTCATGCCATAAGCGCTGAGGTAGGGCACGGCTTGATGCCCCGTCACGGAAGAGGTCAGGATGATGCGCCCGCCCCTGCCCTGCTCGCGGAATTGCCGGGCGGCCGCCTGCGCCAGGAAGTAGCTGCCGCGCAGGTTGATGCTGACCACGCGCTCGAAATCGGCCGGCTCATAGCTGAAGAAGTCGCCCCAGGATGTCAAGCCGGCATTGCAGCAGCAGACATCCAGCCCGCCAAACTCAGCCACCGCCCGGGCGACCAAATCGCGGACCAAATCCACATCCGCCACATCGCCGGGCTGAGCCAGGCAGCGAGCGCCCGTCTCGTCCGTGATGCGCCGGGCAGCCTCATGCGCGCGCTCCGGCAGGATGTCATTCAGCAGGACAGCCGCCCCCTCCGCGCAGAATTGCCGGGCGATCTCGTAGCCGATGCCCTCGCCCGCGCCAGTGACGATGACGGACTGACTCTTGAATCTGGACTGCGCCATAATATTTCCTCGTATCTCGGAATCCGATAGGTATTGTAACCAAATACAGCTCCTTGTGTGGACGACCGCAGCGGCCAGGCGGCGACTCGACCCGTAGAAACAGACCTCCTCGGGCGCCCCCGTTTTTCTACCCCCCTCGGTCCCCCCATATCAATGGGGGGAAGCTTAGTTCGCGCAGGAACGTTATGAAGCCCAAACTCGCCGGATTCCAGCCTCCCCCTGACTTGTCGGGGGGATTGAGGGGGTTGAACCTGTCGGAGGAGGACAAGGGGGTTGGCCGATTTCGCAATTATCAGCAGCGAGCCTTACAATTGAGCGTTGTCAATCAAGGAGGCAGGCGCATGACCGACGACATCTATGGCGGGGCGGAATTGCTAAAGACCGCGCGCACCCGCGGGCAAGGCAGAGAAGGCAAGCTGCCGCTGGACGAGGACATGCTGCTCAATGAAGCCAGCGGCAACCTCTTCGCCATGACGCAAAACGTGGCCATGGGCTGGCACCCGGAAGAGGTCAACCGCGAGCAATACGTCATCGTCAGCACCAAAGGCGGCTTGCGCGCGGAAGATGGCCAGCCGGTCGCCCTGGGCTATCACACCGGGCATTGGGAGATCAGCCTGCTGGTCAAGGAAGCGGCGCAGACCATCCGCGCCCAGGATGCCATTCCCTTCGCCATATATTGTTCGGATCCATGCGATGGCCGTTCGCAAGGCACAACCGGCATGATGGACAGCCTGGCTTATCGCAACGATGCCGCTCTGGTGATGCGGCGGATGATCCGCTCGCTGCCGACCCGCGATGGCGTCATGGGCGTGGCCACCTGCGACAAGGGCTTGCCGGCCGCCATGATCGCGCTGGCTGGCTGCGGCGATTTGCCAGGCATCATCGTGCCGGGCGGCGTGACCCTGCCGGCCGAAGGCGCGGAAGACGCTGGCACGGTGCAGACGATTGGCGCGCGCTTCGCCCATGGACTGATCAGCCTGGATTACGCGGCCGAGATGGGCTGCAAGGCTTGCGGCTCATCGGGCGGCGGCTGCCAATTCCTGGGCACGGCCGCCACCTCGCAAGTGGTTGCCGAAGCCCTGGGCATGAGCCTGCCGCATTGCGCGCTGGCGCCATCGGGCGAAGCGGTCTGGCTGGATACTGCCCGCCGGTCGGCGCTGGCTTTGCTAAAGCTGAAGGCGGCTGACATAACGCTGGCGGATATCCTCAGGCCCGCGGCGCTGGAGAATGCCATGCTGGCGCATTCGGCTTTTGGCGGCTCGACTAATCTCTTGCTGCATATCCCGGCCATCGCCCATGCGGCGGGCTTGAATGCGCCATCGGTGGAGGATTGGATCCGCGTCAACCGCAGCACATCGCGCCTGGTCGACGCCCTGCCCAACGGACCGCGCAATCATCCCACCGTGCAGGTCTTCATGGCGGGCGGCGTCCCCGAAGTCATGCTGCATCTGCGCGCGCAGGGCCTGCTCAACACCGACGCGCTGACCGTCACTGGCGACAGGCTCGATGACGCGCTGGACTGGTGGGCGGACAGCGAACGCCGGCACGCGGCGCGGCAACGTTTGCGGGAGAGCGATGGCATCGACCCGGATGATGTCATCATGTCGCCGGAGCGGGCGCGGGCCCGGGGCTTGACCAGCACGGTGGTCTTCCCGGTCGGTAATATCGCGCCGGAAGGCTCGGTCATCAAAGCCACAGCTATCGACCCGTCGGTGATCGGCGAAGACGGCATGTATCGCCATCGCGGACCAGCGCGGGTTTTCACGGCGGAGCGGGCAGCCATCCGCGCATTGAAAGGCTTGGAAGGCGAAAAGATTCAGCCGGGCGATGTGCTGGTTTTGTGCGGCGTCGGTCCCAGCGGCACAGGCATGGAAGAGACCTATCAACTGACATCGGCGCTGAAGTTCATCCCCTGGGGCAAGGAAGTGCCCATCATCACCGACGCGCGCTTCTCGGGCGTTTCCACCGGCGCCTGCATCGGCCATGTGGGGCCGGAGGCTTTGGCAGGGGGACCGATCGGCAAGCTGCGGGATGGCGACCTGATCGAGATTGTCATTGACCGCGTCGGCTTGAGCGGCTCTGTGGATCTGGTTGGCGTGGCGGACCGCGAGCTTTCGGCGGCGGAAGCCCGGGCTATGCTGGAAGCGCGAGAACCCCATCCGGATCTGAGCCCGCATCCGGATTTGCCGGCCGATACGCGCTTGTGGGCGGCATTGCAGGCGGCCAGCGGCGGCGTCTGGGCTGGCAGCGTCTATGATGTGGACAAGATCAGCGCATTGCTGCGGGCGGGCATGGCGGCGCAAGCGCAAGCAGCGGAGCAGAAGCGGACATGAACGATTCCAGCCTTCTCAACCAAGCCAATAAAGCAACCGTCTGGGACCTGTGGCAGCGGCTCAACCACGCGGGCATTGAGCAGATACCGCTAATTCTGCGCGGGGCGCTGCACAGCGACGTCAATTGGAATGTCTCCGCGCCAATCGACCAGCTGCTCGGAGTCGAGTCGGTCATCGGCGATTTATGGCTGCCCCTGCGCCGGGCATTCCCCGATCTCAAGCGCGCGCCTTATGTCTTCATGGGCGGGATTGATGAAACTTCGGAGCTTTACGCGACGCTGGGCGGCGAAGAATGGGTCAGCGGCTGCGGTTATTTGACCGGAACCTTCGTGAAAGACTGGCTGGGCATCCCGGCGACGGGCAAGAAGACAAACATCTTTTTCGGCGTATTTTATATTCTGCGCGATGGTTTGGTCGCCGAAGCCTATGCGCAGCTGGATATTCTGGCGGTCATACGGCAGGCGGGCTATCAGCTGCTGCCGCCGGCTCCGGGCGCGGAAGGCGGCAAGATCCCCGCCCCAGCTGCCAAAGACGGCATCATGCTGACGGAGCAGGACGCATTGGAATCGCGCAAGAGCATCCAGCTGGTGCAAGCCATGGGCCGGGGCATGCGGCGTTATGTTCGCTCTCGAGATGGCGGAGATCTGCGTTCGATGGAGCAGGCCAAGTACTGGCATCCGGATATGAAGTGGTATGGTCCCAGCGGCATCGGCGCTTGCTTCACGCTGGAAGAATATGAAGATTTCCATCAGCGGCCCTGGCTGGAAGGCTTTGGCGACCGCAATATCATCCGCGAAGGCAGCGGCCGGCGCATGGGGCGGATCGGCGAAGGGGCCTACTGCGCGGGCGGCATCTGGGATACTGCCTATTCGCATCATAATGGCGTGTATGTTGGCCTGCCGCCCTCCGGCAAGCTGCTGACCCTGCGCGACTTTGACTGGTGGAAGCGCGAGGGCGAATGGCTGGTTGAGAATTGGGTGCCGATAGACATGATCGATCTGTTTCGGCAGATGGGGGTGGATTTGATGGGGCGGCTGGCTGAGCAAGTTGAGGCGCGGGAATAGGCGCCGCTTTGGGCAAGGCAATCTGTTGACACCAGCGCAAGCTATCATTCATACTCAGCCACAAGTTAAACACGGAGAATCGCAACATGCTTAGCCCCGAAGAAATCGCCTTTTACCATGAAAACGGCTATTTGACCGTCGAGAACGCGCTCAGCGCAGACGAACTGGCCGAACTGCGGCAGGTCACCGACGAATTCGTCGAGCGCTCGCGCAGCATCTCCGAACACAACGAAGTCTTTGACCTGGAATCCGATCACAGCCCGCGGCGTCCCCGCCTGCGCCGCATCAAGAACCCGGTAGCCCAGCACGAGGCCTATGCCCGCGCCCTGCGCCACAAGGGCATCCTGGACCGCGTTGAACAGCTGATCGGTCCCGGCGTCCGGCGGCACAACACCAAGCTGAATATGAAAGAGGCCGATCATGGCGCGGCTGTGGAATGGCATCAGGATTGGGCATTCTATCCGCATACCAATGACAATGTGCTGGCGGTGGGCATCTGCCTGGACGACATGACGGAAGAAAACGGCTGCATGCTCATGGTTCCGGGCTCGCATAAGGGCGAATTGCACAGCCACCACGAGCAAGGCGTTTTCGTCGGCGCGGTGAGCGAGCCGGACTTTCAGCCGTCCTCGATAGCCAAATGCCTCGTCAAAGCCGGCGGCATCACCATTCATCACGCCCGGACTCTGCACGCCTCGACGCCCAACCATTCCAGCCAGCCGCGGCGTCTGCTGCTCTTTGAATATTGCTCGCTGGATTCTTGGCCCCTGCTTGGCGCGACGTATGAAGACTATTGCGACAGCATCCTGCGGGGCGAGCCAAGCATGCGCCCGCGCGTCGAAATTGTGCCGGTGAGCATCCCGCTGCCCAAGCCGGACAAAGCAGGCTCTATCTTCGAGATTCAGGAGGCTCTGCGCATCAAAGAGATGGCGCAGCAGTAAGCAAGGCGCCGCGCCCGGCAGCTGCCGCCGTTGACAAACACAGCGCCCGCCGCTAAGATATTTAGCCCATTCAAGCGAAATCCTGAATGGATGCTTATGTGAAGCTCCCGCCAAGCCGTGGAAGTATCAGTAGACACCCGCATCGCCTTGCGACCGCTCACGCAAAATTCCTTGCAGCTGGCGGTTTCAAACTCCCCTCCCTGATGCTTCGGAATGCTCGACATAGAGATGTCGGCAGGGGCCGGGGGGTGGGGTCTGCAACTCGCAACGTAAACAGGGGCGATACTGTGAATCGCCCGACAAGGAGACAAACATGTACACAGTGACAAAGTACCCCCAGGGCGCGTTTTCCTGGGCTGATAATGCTTCGACCGACCCCGCAGCGGCAAAAGCCTTCTATATGCAGCTCTTCGGCTGGGGCGCGCAGGACGAGCCGATGGGCGGCGATATGTTCTATACCATGTTTCAGAATCAAGGCGAACACGCGGCCGGCTTCGCCGCGATGATGCCGGAAATGCAGGCGCAGGGCATCCCCTCGCATTGGACGAACTACGTGACGGTTGATGATGTCGATGCTTTCGTGGATGTGGTCACGGACAATGGCGGGACGATCCTCTTTGGTCCCATGGATGTATTCGAGAGCGGGCGGATGCTGCATATCATGGACCCGACGGGCGCGCAGCTGGGCTTGTGGCAGGCGAAAAACCACATCGGCGCGGGCATCGTCAACACCGTTGGGGCAATGTGCTGGAACGAGCTGCTCACGAAAGACGCCGAAGCCGCCAAGGCCTTTTACAGCGCGCTGTTTGACTGGGAATATCACACCGACGACAATGGCTACATCATGATTTTGAATGGCGGGCGCAACAATGGCGCGATGATGCAGATGGACGCGAGCTTCGGGGAGATGCCCTCCATGTGGCAGCCCTACTTCACGGTCGCCGATATCGACGCCTCCATCGCCAAAGCCCAAGCCAGCGGCGGCGCGATCATCATCCCCAAAACCGAAGCGCCCGGCGCCGGGCATTTCGCCTACCTCAGCGACCCGGCCGGCGCGCATTTCTACATCATTCAATTGATCCAGGCGGAGGCTTGGGAAGAATAGACCGAGCCCAAATCAACCCCATGTTTACACTGCGAACCGCCTTGCCTCCCCCTGACTTGTCGGGAGACTGAGCGGGGTTGCAATTACAGGAGACAAAAATGTACACCGTAACAAAATACCCGCATGGCACATTTAGTTGGGCGGACACCAGCTCGACTGACCCGGAAGCCGCCAAGCAATTCTATATGAATCTCTTCGGCTGGGGCAAAATCGACATCCCCGTGGGTCCCGGCATGACCTACACCATGTTCCAGCACGGAGACCGCGCAGCCGCCGCGCTCAGCCCGGCCACGCCCGAAGCCCTTGAGCAGAATATCCCCTCGCACTGGAACTGCTACGTGTCTGTTGATGATGTCGATGCGCTTTTGCCGGTGGTCGAGGCGAATGGCGGCACGATCATCTTTGGTCCCATGGACGTATTCGACAGCGGGCGCATGGCGTTCTTCATGGACCCGACGGGCGCGGCTCTGGGCTTGTGGCAGCCACGGAATCATATCGGCGCGGGCATCGTCAACACCATCGGCGCCATGTGCTGGAACGAGCTGCTCACGCGGGACGCCGAAGCCGCCAAGACATTCTATAACACCGTGCTGGGCTGGGAGTTCCATGGCGACGCGCATTATATCCACATCACCAACCAGGGGCGCAACAACGGCGGCATGATCCAGATGGGACCTGAATTCGGCGATACGCCGGTCTGCTGGATGCCCTATTTCAACATAGGCGACATCAATGCGGGCATCGCGCGCGTCAAGGAACTGGGCGGGCAGGTGCATATGGGACCAAACGAAGCGCCGGATACAGGCTATTGGGCGCTGGCGACAGACCCGGCCGACGCGCATTTTTACATCATGGAGCTCTTCAACGCGGATCCCTGGATTGAATAGGCCGAGCCCAAATCACCCTCATGTTTCACTGCGAGCCGCTTTGCCTCCCCCTGACTTGTCTAGGGGGCTGAGCGGGGATGCAATAACAGGAGACAAGCATGTACACAGTAAGCAAATTCCCGCATGGCGCGTTCAGCTGGGCGGATAACAGTTCCAGCGATCCCGCAGCCTCCAAAGCCTTCTACCTCGCGCTCTTCGGCTGGGAGCATATCGACATCCCAATCGGCGAAGGCATGACCTACACCATCTTCCAGCTGGATGGCGCGAACGTCTGCGCGCTCAGCGGCATGCTGCCGGATCAGCTGCGGGCCGGCATCCCCTCGCATTGGAACAATTTTGTCACGGTCGATGATGTCGACGCCCTGGCTGCCGTCATTGAGGCGCATGGCGGCAAGCTCGTTTATGGTCCGGTGGATGTCTTCGACAGCGGCCGCATGCTGGCCCTGGAAGATCCCACCGGCGCGATGCTCAACCTGTGGCAGCCCAGATCCAACATCGGCGCGGGCATCGTCAACACGGTCGGCGCAATGTGCTGGAACGAGCTGCTCACACGAGACGGGGAGAGCGCCAAAGCCTTCTACGGCAACGTGTTCGGCTGGCAGTTCCATGGCGATGCGCCTTACATCCACATCAGGAACCGGGGCCGCGGCAATGGCGGCATGCTGGTAATGGACGAGAACTTCGGCGAGATGCCGAACTGCTGGCTGCCCTATTTCAACGTCGCGGATATCGACGCGGCCATGAAACGGGTCGAGGAATTGGGCGGGCGGGTAATCACGCAGAAGATGGAAGCGCCCGACAACGGCTGGTTCACCGTCATTGAAGATCCGGCCGGCGCAGTATTCTATATCATGCAACTCGTCAAAGCCGATCCCTGGATCGAGTAGACACCCGCGTCACCTTGCGACGGCTCACGCAAAATACATTGCCCGGAGGTTGAACTCTCCCTCTCTGACTCGTCGGAATGCGCGACAGAGGCGCAGTGTCTACCCGCGCTAGAGATGTCGGCAAGGGCCGGGGGGTGGGGTCTGCAATTCGCAATGTAAACAGAGGCGAGGTCGCGCAGGTCGCGTAGGTCGCGTAGGTCGCGTAGGTCGCGTCGACACTGACCGTCGACACTGACCTGCGGGACTGAGGGGGGTTCATGCCTGGTTTGAACCGTTCTCATGCAGGCAGCTGATGCGCCAGACGTGTTCATCGCGTTCCAACAGCGCATCGGCGGCTTCTGGACCCCAACTGCCGGGCGCGTAGCATTGCATGGGCGGCGCGGATGGGTCATGCCGCCAGCCTTCAATGACGGGATCCACAATCGTCCAGGCGCTTTCGATCTCATCGCTGCGGATAAAGAGCTGGGCATCGCCATTGATGGCATCGAGGATCAGCCGCTCATAGGCATCCGGCAGGTTGTCAGCGATGAAGGCGTTCTTGTAGTGCAATTCCATGTTGACTGACTTGGCGATCTGCTCATCGGGGATCTTGGCTTTGATGGTCAGGTGGATGCCTTCGTCGGGCTGGATGCATATCGAAAGCACATTACGCGAATAATCGCCGCGTTCGGTGAGCTCGAAGATGCTGTTGGGCGGGCGCTTGAACTGAATGTTAACCTGGGTGGTCTTCTGGTTCATGGCTTTGCCGGAGCGCAGGTAGAAGGGGATGTCTTTCCAGCGCCAGTTGTCGATGAAGAGCTTGAGGGCGGCGAATGTGGGCGTGGCCGAATCGGGGGCGACGCCGGCGGCTTGGCGATACCCGGCGTATTGGGCGCGCACCGTGTCCGCGAGCTTGATGGGCCTGGCCGCTTGCAGGACCTTGACCTTTTCGTTGCGCAAAGCCACCGCGTCAAAAGCCGAGGGCGGCTCCATGGCGATCAGCGAAAGCAGCTGCAGCATGTGATTCTGCAGCATATCGCGGACGACGCCGGAGCGGTCATAATAGCCGGCGCGCGTGCCGACATCGACGGTTTCGGCGACGGTCACCTGGACGTTGCTGATATGGCTGCGATTCCAGACCGGCTCGAAGATGGTGTTGGCGAAGCGCATGAAGAGGATGTTCTGCGCCGTTTCCTTGCCCAGATAATGATCGATGCGGTAGACCTGCGATTCATCAAAGACGGCATGCAATTCGCGGTTCAGCGAGCGCGCCGTCGCCAGGTCATAGCCGAAGGGCTTTTCGATGACGATGCGCCGCCAGGAATCGCCGGTTTCGCGCGCCATATCCAACGCGCCCAGGTTGCGGATGACATCGGCATAAAACTCGGGCGCGATTGACAGGTAATAGAGCCGGTTGCTGAGCCCGCCGTCCAAAGCCAGCAGATCGTCCCGCAAGTTCTGGTAGGTTTCCGGCAGGGGCAGGTTGACCTTGCTGTAGCTGAAAGTCTGGCGAAAGCTTTGCCAGGCGCGCTCGTCATAGATGCTGGCGGCATAGTTGCGCAAGGAATGGCGGGCATGGTCGATGAGGGTGGCGTCGGTCCAATCCCGCCTTCCCACGCCGACGATATGCAGGCGCTGCGGCAGGCGACCCTTGATGAAATTGCTGTAGAGCGAAGGGATGAGCTTGCGGCGCGCCAGGTCGCCAGTTACGCCGAAGATGGCAATCACGGTGGGTCGGTCGGTCATGGCGCGTCCTGCTCTGCCGCTGGCTAGCGGGTATTCTAGCGCATAATGGCGGATGGGACGAATGGGATGGATTCGCGCATCACAATGTAGCCGGCGAGCGTACAGGCAATTCAGAACCGGCTGAAAGCAGCCAATCAGCGATGGTATAATCAGCGAAATCACTCATAGGGAATCAAGATCATGACCGTAACACAACTTTTGGAGACAATCAGAGAATTAAGCCCTGGCCAGCGTAAGGAACTGGCAGTCCTGCTTGATGACCTTATCAAGCGGGATGAGCGCAATTTGCCGAAACGCAGCATCACTGAGTTGCGTGGGCTATTCTAAGGCGCTTGGGACGGGGTTGACGCGCAAGATCATATAAGCGCATTGCGCGATGAATGGGAAAGGGAGTTTTGAACATCGCGACCGCGCTCTCTGACACAAGCCGACTCTAAATCGACTCCGCGCCACTCATCAACTATGTAGAAGAGAATATGCGATATGTCCATAGCTTGGACCAGCTCTTCAAACAAATCAACGCTCGTTCTATTGCGCTTTATAGTTCCACAATCACGCTGGCTGAAGTGCTGGTCGGTCCCTTGAAATCTGGAGATTTGGCAAGAGTGAACGAGTATCTCGAAGTGCTGGAATACAGCGGCCGCTATTCTTTGAGACCGGTTACTTCAAACATCGCCCGCTCGGCTGCGGAGTTCCGCGCGCGAGACAATTTGCGGACGCCGGACGCCGTGCATGTCGCGACCGTCATGGATGCTGGCTGCGACGCCTTCTTGACCAATGACAGCGCATGCAAGCGGGTCTCTGATCTCCGCGTCCTCACATTGGGCCAGCTGACGCTATAAGACAGCCCAACGCTGCGGAATCGCCACCACTTCCCGCGCGACTTCCGCATGCTCCGCCATCTCGGCAGTTTGATAGATATAGGTTTCGCCCGCTTCACTGGCAAAGCCGACATGCCGCCCGTCTTTGTCCAGCGCTATCAGGTTCATGCCGCCGATATAATCACCGCCCAGGTCGCGCAGGTCCAGCATGGCTTGACGAGCCGCTTCTTGCAGCGACATGCCCATTTGCAGGTAGAGGACGAGGCTGCGAGCCGTCCCCGCGCGGATGGCCATTTCGCCCATGCCCGTGCAGGCGCAGGCGCCATACCGATTGTCGGCATAATTGCCCGCGCCGATGAGTGGCGAATCGCCGATGCGCCCGGGATATTTCCAAGCCCAGCCACTGGTGCTGACGCCGGACGCGATATCGCCCCGCCCATCCATGGCGATGACATTGACCGTGCCCTTGACGCGCTGGGGATCGGTGGCCAGCTTCACCAAGTCGAGCAGATTCGCGCCTTTCGGCCTGGCATCCGCGCCCACAGCCGCCAGCCGCCCCCGCCAGACTTCGCGGATCTCCTCGCTGAGCATTTCGTCCCAGGCTTCCGCGCCGATCTCTTTGGCGAAGCGCTCCGCCCCAGCCCCAGCCAGCAGCACATGCGGCAGCTTGCGATCCATCACCTGGCGAGCGACGGTGATGGCGAAAGGGTAGCCGCGCATCAAAGCCACCGCGCCCGAATTCAGCGTTCGCCCATCCATGAGGCTGGCGTCCAACTCCAACTCGCCCAGGATATTGGGATAGCCGTTGTAGCCGACGCTGTGTTCCTTGGGGTCGGCTTCGACGGCGCGTATGCCGATTTCGACGGCGTCCAGGGCGCTGCCGCCCTTCTTGAGGGCTAGCACAGCCGCCGCGATGCCGATGGCGCCATTGTGGCTGGCGATGACGAGCATGGACTGAATGATCCGCTGTCCCCGGCTGTCGATGCTAGGCTTCAACGCGCAGGCGCAGCGAATCGCCCTTGGAGTATGTCTGCCGCTGCTCGAAATGAACAGCGCCCAGCCCGGCCAAGCCGAAGTCCACAATGCCCACTTCGCCGCCAAGCACGCGAAAATCGACATGGCAGCCGCCACTGCTGGGGTTCAGCGCGCAGCTGCCCCAGGCATAGCCCGTCGACCAGAAATGCCGGCAGGGTTCGCTCGGCGCGGCGAAACGGATGCCGCCATCGACAGCCGAATACTCAAAGCCGCTGAGCGCCAGGATGGCTGCCCAGCTGGCCATGGCGCGGGCGTAGTGATGACCGCATTCGGCTTCATCAAAGGGATTGCGCTTCAAGCCATCGTAGCGATCGCGGATGGCAGAGATGCAGCGCAAACCGTTGTCGATATCGCCTTCATAGAGCATGCCAATCGCGGCGGTGTATTCGAAGCCGGTCATGACTTCGTTGTAATACGGGAAAGGTCTGGCGGGCCGTTTGCCCCGCGGATAAGTCGCCATCAGCAGCGCCGATTCGTCATTGAGCACATAGGAGCGCATGTGATTAAAATGCCCGTACATGTTCTCCTTGAAGTTGTGGCGCATGATGCTTTCGAGCGCGCGCTTGACATTGGCTTCGGCGGTGAGATAACCCAAGCCGCAGACATGCGCCAGGAATTGCCCAACGAGCTGATCGACCAGGCAGCCCGCGCCCAACTGCAAGACCGGCTGGCTGGGGTCGGCTGCGCCCATGCTGCCGTGGATGAGCATGCCCAGGACAGCATCGCGCCCCGAGGCCGGTTGGATGATGTGCTCATAATACTCGCCATTGAAGAGGGCGTCGTCGATAGCTCGGCTGCCATTCTCAAAAATGCGGCGGCATTCGGCGGCGAAGTCGTGCTCCCCAAGATGCCGCGCCATCTCTTCCATGGCTCGCAGCGCGCCAAGATACCAGATGCCCATCTGCGGGTTGGGTCCATAATATTCGACGTCCATGGTGTTATGCTGGCAGCCTTCCATGAGGCCGTCTTTGTCGGCATCCCAGCCGCCGGGCAGCCAACAGAATTCCAGCGCCTTGCGGGCATTTTCCCACATCCCGCGTAATGCCTCGCTATCGCCGCTGAGCCGCCAATCGCGATAGAGCTTCATGATGCAGCCCATCTGCCCATCCGCGGCGGCCAGGGACCAGGATTGCGCATGCCGCAGAGGCAGGTCAACGCGGAAGCTCATGCCGCCATCAGCCCGCGTGGCATAATTGAACTCGACCTCGCGCATGCCCATGGCCAGCGCGCCGAAGAGGTGGGCGGTGGCTTGCTCGTAATTCCAGACATGCGTGCAGGAGCCGAAGCAGCAGCCAGCCGTGTCATCGCAGCCTTCCCAGCCGAAGAGATGGCCATCGGGCGTGCGGAAGACGGTCTGCGAGCGCAGCGTGCTGAGGTTGAAGAGGGCGGCTTCCTTGACCACTGCGGGCAGGTCGGCATTGCAGACGGCATCAACAAAGGCGCGGGTTTCGCCCTCCAGCCAGTCAAGATTGCCGGCGGCATAAGCGGCGGCCGCCCAGGCGTCGGCGAATTGCTCGCTGTAATAATTGCCGATGACAATGCCTTGCTGGACCGGGCTTTCGGGATGGTTCAAGCCGGTTTCCTGCCAGGTTGTGCGGTTGGGGAAATGCCAGCTCAAGAAGAAGGTCACGGCGGCCGATGAGCGGGCTGGCACGGTGAGCGAGACGGAGAGCGAGCCGGTGGGGTTGTCGACGCCATCGCGCTCCCGCTCTTCCAGCTTGCCGTCCGCGCTGAAATCATCCCAGAAATCCAGCAGGGAATCGCCCCAGGTAAGTTTCGCCCAGGCTGTTCGATGTGTGATGCCCCCCTCGGTCCCCCCATCGGGATGGGCTGCGCTACCCCCCTCGGTCCCCCCATCGGGATGGGGGGAAGGTTGGCCGCCGTCTGCCTCCCCCTGTCTTGACGGGGGGATTGAGGGGGGTAATGGCGTAGTCAGCGCCAGCGTGCCCCATTGCGGCGCGTCGCGATTGACGCCATTGGATTGCATGAACAGGCCCGCCAAGCCATCAGCCTCGCGATAGGTATTGAAGTTGTCGCGGGCTGCGCCGGATGTGCCATCAGCGCCGATGAAATTGTTCAGGCTGCCGCAAACCGCCGCTTCAATATCGCTATCGCTGTCATTGCCAAGCGCAAAACGCAGAATAGCGACCGGGATGCCGCTGTTGTCGCTGTCTGCCGGGATCAGCGGGTTAAAGGCTTGCAATTCGGCGCGCAGGGGAATGTCGGGGTCGCTGAGCTGGACGGCGCCAAAAGGATAGGCGGCTGCAAAGCGGCATTGGCGGAAGCGCGGCAGACCGTGATTGGGGATGAGAGCGCCGCGCGCGCCTTCATAATCGGCCGGCGGGATGACGCCCTCGAGCGCCGTGGCTGTCCTGCGCCCGTCGGCTTCGCGCGTGAATAGGCTGAAGAAAGTCTGCGGGATATCGAAGCCTTTGGCGGGCCGGTTGACGATCTCCCAATCGTGCAGGTTGCCGCGCCCGCCCAGGGAGACGACGCCTGTGCCTATCCCGCCCAGGGGCAAGCCAATCTGGCGCAGGTGATCCTGGTCGTAAGATTTGAGTGACGGGAAGGCGCTTCCGTTTTCGCTCGTCATCATGCAGATCCTCGTCGATAGGGTGAGAAAGCCGGTCAGCCTTTCAAGCCGCTGCGCGTCAAAGCCTCGATGATCCAGCGTTGGGCGGCGATGAAGACGAGCAGCACCGGCAGGATCGCCATGGTCACAGCAGCCATGACCACCGACGGATTGCCAGAGCCCATATACCCGGTGAGCAGGGCGATGCCTTGCGGCAGGGTCATCTTGTGCCAGGAGTTGAGGAATATCAGCGGCAGGAAGTAGGCGTTCCAGGTGGCGTTGAAAGTGATGATGCCCAAGGTGGCCAGGGCGGGGCCCGAAAGCGGCAGGGCGATCTGCAGGAAGGAGCGGACATGCCCGGCGCCATCGACCCGCGCGGCGTCGAAAAGCTCCTGCGGCATCTGCTTGAAGAACTGCCGCATCAAGAAGACGCCGAACGCGCTTATCAAACCGGGCAGGATGATAGCCAGCGGATTATCGATCAAGCCCAGATCGCGCATCAGCAGGAAGATGGGGATGATGGTCACTTGACCCGGCACCATCAGCGATGCCAGCAGCAGCAGGAAGAGCAGGTCGCGCCCGGGGAAGCGCAGCCGGGCAAAGGCGTAACCGGCCAGCGAGCAGGTCACCAATTGGCCGAGGGTCACCGCCACGGTAATGCGCATGCTGTTGATGAAGAGATCGACGAAGGGCACGCTGGATTCGAAGGGGGCGACATAATTCTCCCAGCGGAATTGCGTGGGCAGCCAGGCTGGCGGCAGCTGGAAGCTCTCGCTCGTGGGGCGCAGGGACGTCGAGAACATCCAAGCCAGCGGCATCAGGACGAGGATGGCGGCGACAGTCAGGATTACGTAGGACAAGATATCGCCGGCGTTGAGCGGTTTCTTGCCTCTGCGGCGCGTCGGCTTGGCTTTTTCGCCGGCGGCTGTCTGCGACTCGGTCATGATTTCATCCCGCTATTCGTAATGGACCCAGCGACGGCTGATCCAGAATTGCAGGGCGGTCAGCACCAGGATTATGGCGAAAAGGGTCATGGAGACAGCGGCCGCGTAGCCCATGTTAAAGGTGCGAAAGGCGATCTCATAAATGTAGAGCACGACGCTGCGGGTGGCGTCGCCGGGTCCCCCGGCAGTGAGCACAATGATGGTATCGAAGACTTGCAGCGCGCCAATCATGAAGATGACCAGGATGAAGAATATGGTCGGGCTGAGCAGCGGAATGGTGATGCGGAAGAAGAGCTGCCGCTCGTTGGCGCCGTCAAGCTGGGCGGCTTCGTAATATTCATGCGGGATGCTCTGCAAGCCAGCCAGGAAAACCAGCATGGCGAAGCCGGTATTCTTCCAGACATCGAGGATGATGATAGCCGCCATCGCCCAGTGCGTGTTGCTTAGCCAGGGGATGGGGTCAATGCCCAAAACGCCCAGGTAATAGTTGATGACGCCGGTGTCTTGCTGGTAGAGGAAGCGCCAGATGACCGCGATGTAGGTATGAGCGATGAGCACAGGGAAGAAGAAGATCGAGCGGTACAAATTGCGCATCAAGGTCGGCAGGCGGCGGTTGAGCATGACCGCCAGGAGCAGACCGATGCCGGCGTTGAAGAAGACGGCGAAGAGCGTGAATATGATGGTATTGACATAGACGATGCGCAGGCGCGCGTCCGCGAACATCTGAACGTAGTTGTCCAAGCCGACGTAGGTCGAGCCGCGCAGCAAACTGAACTCCTGAAAGCTGATGCGCATGGATTCGATCAGCGGGTACAGGATGAAGATCACAAAGCCAATATACGTGGGCAGGATGAAAAGATAGCCCACGAAAGCCTCGCGATGTTTGGGCGTCATTTCGGGCAGGCGACGGTTTCTCTGCATGGGCTGTCTGTCGTTCACGTGCAAAACGGGCGTCAATGCCCCCCAATCTTCAAGCCCCTTGCCGCAGCGCTGTGTCTGCGCGCCGCTCCACAGGGAGGCAATGGGCGCTTGCTAACGAATACGCGCCATTTATGCCCCTCCCTCATGCTAAGGGAGGGGTTTGTGATGGGGGGCGTACAGCCGATTTAGCTTTCAGCCAGGCGCTCAGCCAGCTTGTCCATAGCCGCCGTCAGTTCGATATGCGCCATCTCCAAGCCCTGTTCCGGCGTCAGGGAGTTGGCCATGATCTGGTCCATGTGTCGCATGAAGATGCTCTCGAGCTCGGCGAAGTTGGCGGGCGACGGCACCGGTTTGATGTCTTCCAGGCTGCCGAAGAAACGCTGCGCGTTGGCCGGGAAGCTGTTGAAGAGCTCGTTCTCGGTGGCGCTGCGGCGGGCGGGCAGCGATGTGCCGACGGCGACCGCTTCCATATCCGTTTCGAAAGCGGCGAGGTCTTTGATCAGCTCGAGCGCCAGCGGGACGTTCTCGGTCGTCTTGGATACCGCCCAGCCGCCGGAGCCGAAGACGGTCGTGCCTTTCCGATTGCGCGGCCAAGGCGTGATGTCGACGGTGCGCCAATCGGTGGTGACATAGGTATCGAAGGGCCAGCGTCCGGCGCCGGTCATCGCGGCCGTCCCCGCCATGAAGAGCTCGGTCATATTAGTGCCTTCCACCGAGGGGGCAACGCCGTGTTCATGCACCAGCGAATGCACAAACTTGACCGATTCCAGCATCTTGGGGTCATCCAGGTTGGATTGCGACCAATCGGCGGTCAAGGTTGCTGTATCGTTCGTGTGCCACCAGGGCGTCAAGCCGAAGTTGAAATAGGGTATGGCGAAACCGAATTGCTTGTCGCCGCCTTCTCCGTGGGTGAGTATGGAAGCGGTCTCGAGGAAGTCTTCCCAGGTCCAATCCTCCGCCGGCGGATCCAAGCCCGCTTCTTCAAACTTGTCCGGATTGTAGTGGATAATCATATTGTTCCACTCGCGGGTGAAATAATATGTCGTGCCATCGGGGCCCTTGAGAGCGTTGTGCAGCACCGGCTCGACTTCGTCGACGATGGCTTGCAAGTCGGCGTCAGCGGCTATGGCGTCATCCATGGGCAGGACGAGGTCTTCAAAGATAGTCTCGCGGGTGCCTTCGATGGCGATGGCGATGATATCGGTTTTCAGGCCGCTGGCGGCGCGCAGCTTCAGGTTGGTGATGTAGTGCCCCCAGCCCTCGGGCCAAGGTATGTAGAGATCTTCGACCAGAACGTTCGGATAGCGTTCGTTGAAGCGGGCGATGGCGTTGCCGAACATGCGCTGCTGTTCTGTCCCGCCGAAGTTATAGATGACCAGGTGGCCAGAGGTATCGGCTGGCGGCGCTTGGGCGAGGGCAGTGCCGAGGGGCATGCCATAAGCGGCGGCAAAGGCGGCGGCGCTGCCCATGCCCGTGTACTTCAAAAAGTCGCGGCGTGAAAGCTGTTTCGACATAATCCCACTCCTTCATTTGGCTAGCGAATCTGCATTCCCCTGCGATTATAGCGCGGCGGATGACAAATGCAAACCATCTGGCGGGCGGCCTCTGGTACCAGCGAATTCACCGAGACTGCGCCTATTAGCGGCTGGTATGCAGCAAGTCGCGTTTGCCCAGGGGCTGCGCGGGCCGGGCATTGTTCGCGTACAGGGATTCATAGGCGGCGATCTGCCCAGCCGACAATTCCACCGGCGCATCCAGCAGCAGCCAGCGCACGATCTCGCTGCAGGGCGGCGTCGTCAGCGAACCCTGGTAGGTGTAGTAGCCCTGCCGCTCGGGCAAAAAATCCGCCAAAGCCAGCGCGTCTCCTAAGGCTTCTGGCTCGCCAACTTCAGCCGGCAGATTCTCAAACACCGGCGCGTAGGCTGCGTGCTCGCTTGCGCCTTCAACCAGCAGGATGCCGACAACAGCCAGATTGCCGGAGTTGGGATCTTGATGCACAAAGTGAATCTCCATCGGCGCGGCCTCGCCATTTATCGTGTGCTCGCTGGGCGCGTGAAAATGGAATTGCAGCAGGTTGTACGCGATGCCGTTGTAGATTATGCCGCTGCCGCTATCGATATTGACTTGAATCGTATGCCCGTTGTTATAGATAGTGTTGGCGCTTTCGCCATAGCTGAACTCAATATCGACCAAGGCGACCTCGCTGGCTTCGCGGATGTCGATTGGCGATTGGGCGCTGCCATCGGCGCAGAGGGCGTATTCCGGCGAGAGCGCGCCCCAATTCTCGGGTCCTTCATCGCCGCCATATCCCCAATGGAATTCGTCGGCAGCCACCATGAATATGGCAGCCAGGCATGCCAAGATGGGCAGGCAAAGCATAGCGAGCAGTCGATATCGGCTTGTCATGACTTGTCCTCCATGATCGCCCCGGAGCCCGCTTGCGGCAGGCGGGGGCTACGATGCGGCTTCAGTTTGGATTATAATGCGCGAATATGAATTGACAACGACGCCGGCGAAAGACCGAAGAGGAGCTTGGTATGACAGAGCAAGGATTCACCCCGCCGACCAGCGAATGGCATCACCCGTCCGACGACATCGTGGCAGCCGCCAACGTGCCGGATTATGAGGCTATGTACCAGCAGGCTCTGGATGACCCAAAAGCCTTCTGGGCGGAACGCGCCGAGACCCTCGAATGGTATCGCAAGTGGGACCAGGTCCTCGATGACAGCGACAAACCTTTCTACAAGTGGTTCGTCGGCGGCAAGACGAATATGGTCCTCAACGCGCTGGACCGGCACGTCAAATCCTGGCGGCGCAACAAGCTGGCCATCATCTGGGAAGGCGAAGACGGCGAAAAAATCACCCTGTCCTATTGGCGGCTCTGGCAGGAGACCAACAAGTTCGCCAATGTCCTGCGCGGCATGGGCGTGCAAAAGGGCGACCGAGTCACGATTTATATGGGGCGCGTGCCGGAGATCGCCATCGCCATGCTGGCTTGCGCGAAGATCGGCGCGCCACACAGCGTCGTCTATGGCGGCTTCTCTGAGCAGGCGCTGGCCAGCCGCATCGAAGACGCGCAAAGCAAAGTGCTGATCACCTGCGATGGCGCCTGGCTGCGCGGCAAGATTGTGCCATTGAAAGATACCGTAGACGAAGCGGCCCAGCGTTCGCCCGTGGTCGAGACCATCATCGTCGTCAAGCGCACCGGGCAAGCCATTCACATGGAACCGGGGCGCGATTACTGGTATCACGACTTGATGGCATTGCCCATCGCCAAAACCACCGCCGAAACCGAAGTCATGGATGCCGAAGATCCGCTCTTCATCCTCTACACCAGCGGCACAACCGGCAAGCCCAAAGGCGTTCTGCATACGCATGGCGGCTACCAGGTCTATACCTCGACCACGTTATCCTGGGCCTTCGACCTCAAGGAAGACGACCGCTGGTGGTGCGCGGCCGACCCCGGCTGGATCACCGGGCACAGCTATATCGTCTATGCCCCGCTGATTTTGGGGGCGACAAGCATCATCTATGAGGGCGCGCCGACCTACCCCTATCCCGACCGCTGGTGGCAGATTGTGGCCAACTATGGCGTGACGATTCTGTATACGGCGCCGACAGCCATACGCGGCTTGATGCGCTTCGGCGAGGCTTGGGCGCAGCGGCATGACCTGAGCAGTCTGCGTCTGCTGGGCTCGGTGGGCGAGCCGATCAATCCGGAAGCCTGGCGCTGGTATCACCGCGTGATAGGACAGGAACGTTGCCCTATCATCGACACCTGGTGGCAGACGGAGACCGGCGGCTTCATGATCACGCCTTTGCCTTCAGTGGCTTTGAAACCCGGCAGCGCCACCCGCCCCTTCCCCGGCATCGAAGTGGATATCGTCGATGACGATGGCGAGCCTGTCGGAGTGAATGAAGATGGCAACCTGGTCATCAAGACGCCTTGGCCCAGCATGATCCGCACGGTCTATGGCGATGACGAGCGCTTCATCAGCCAGTATTGGGAGAAGTATCGGGCGCAGGGCTGGTATCTGGCGGGCGATACGGCGCGGCGCGATGAAGACGGCTACCTCTGGGTCATCGGGCGCAATGACGATGTGCTGAAGGTCAGCGGTTATCGGCTGGGCACGGCGGAGGTGGAATCAGGCTTGGTCAGCCATAGCGCGGTGGCGGAATCGGCGGTGATTGGCGTGCCGGATGAGTTGCGCGGCAACAAGATCTTCGCCTATTGCATACTCGTTGAGGGCGTCGATGGCTCGGATGCGCTGGAGAAGGAGTTGAAGGCGCATGTGCGGCATGAGGTGGGACCGATTGCCGTGCCGGCGCAGATCGAGTTTGTGGATAACTTGCCTAAGACGCGCAGTGGCAAGATCATGCGGCGGGTCTTGAAGGCGCAGGCTCTGGGCCAGCCGCTGGGGGATCTGAGCACGCTGGAGGATTAGGTTCACCGCTTGCCAACAACCGTAGACACACGGCCAACTACGCCGCCGCCCACGCAAATTCCATTGCTTCCCGGCGGTTGAACTCCCCCTCTCTGACTCGTCGGGGAGGGGGCCGGGGGGTGGGGTCTGCAATTCGCAATGTAAACAGGGGCGGGTTGATGACTCGCCCACTGTACAACAAACAGGGAAGGCCATGAGCAAAGTACAAGCGCAAACCAAATCCGTTCGCGAGTTGCTTTCCGGACTCAAATACGGGATTGACTTCTATCAGCGCGAATACGCCTGGGAACGCCGTCATGTCGAGGAGCTGCTAGATGACTTGGATCTCCGTTTTCAGGAGGATTATGATTCCGCGCACGAACGCAGCGCGGTGGCGGGTTATTCGCATTACTTCCTTGGCAACATTATCACGATATCCGAAGCAGGCACAAAGTATATTGTTGATGGTCAGCAGCGATTGACCACCCTGACGCTTCTGCTCATCTATATCCATCACCTGCGCGCGGAAAATCAGGCGGTATTTGATGTTTCCCCGTTGATATACTCCTCGCAATACGGCAAGAAAGACTTCAACATTGCCGTTCCAGAGCGCGTCGACTGCATGCAGGGGCTCTTTGATTCGGGCGCATTTGCGGTTGACGAGCGGAGCAGTTTGTCCGTCCGCAACCTGGCGGCGCGTTATGCCGAACTTGAGGAGCTGTTTCCCGCAACTCTGCAAGGCGATGTCTTGCCCTACTTTGTGGATTGGCTGATTGAAAACGTCGACCTGGTCGAGATCGAGGCGCAGACTGATGACGACGCCTTCACCATCTTCGAGACCATGAACGACCGCGGCGTCAACTTAAGCCAGACCGATATGCTGAAGGGCTTTCTGCTGGCAAACATCAACAGCGCCGATGCCTCACAAATGCAGGACTGGAAGTCTCAGGCGAATACCGTGTGGCGCGATGTCATGCGTGACTTGGCGGATCTCTACAACAACGCCGACGAAGATTTCCTGAAGACCTGGCTGCGCGCCAAATATGCCCAAAGCACCCGCGAACGAAAGGGCGGCGCGAAGAACCTGGATTATGAACTCATCAACAAGTATCACCGCTGGACCCGCGACAATCACACGCGCATCGGCCTTGAGCAATCCACCGATTTCCACCTGTTCATTACTCGACAGCTCACATTCTTCAGCCGCTGCTTCATCGACATCCAAAGGGCATCACGGGATTATACGGCGGGGAGCGAAGCGCTCTTTTGCAACCGGCACAACAACTTCACTCTGCAGTTTCTGCTGGCTCTGGCGCCTCTGCGCTTGGAGGACGACGCCGAAACCGCCACGCGGAAGATACGCCTGGTGGCGACCTTTGCGGATATCTTCCTCGTCCGGCGCATGGCGCATATGCGGCGCAGCGGCTACAACACCTTGCAATACACCATGTTCAACATCGCCAAGCGCATCCGCGACAAATCAATCGGAGAGCTGCGAGACATTTTGCATGATGAACTCGACAGCCGAGCTGAGCGATTCCAGCGCGTCGATGAATGGGGCGATTGGTCATTTCAACTGAACAAGAGATCAGGAAATAGCATCCGCTACCTGCTGGCGCGCATGACCGCCTGGATCGAGAAGGAATGCGGCAGAAACGCCACCTTCGTCAACTATATGTGGGACTCCAAGGGGCGGCGCATCGAGATCGAGCATATCTGGGCGAACAAGTTCGAAAACCATCAGGACGAATTTGGCGACAAATCCCAGTTTGAGCGGCATCGCAATTTTTTCGGCGGCTTGGTCCTCCTGCCCCGCGGCACGAACCAGAGCTATGGCGCATTGCCCTACGAAGAAAAAGTCGAACACTACTTGAAGGAGAACCTGCTAGCCGCCTCCCTGCATCCCAAGACCTACGAGAACAACCCCAACTTCACAAACTTCGTCCAGCGTTCGGGCTTGCCCTTCAAAGCACACACGCAATTCAAGCGCGCCGACCTGTTGCAGCGCCAGCAGCTCTACCGCCAGATCTGCGAGCGGATATGGGACCCCGAGCGCTTGAACGCCATCTAAACCGCCAGCGGCTCTCTTTGGCTCGCAATCCACTCAGTTTCTATGTCCCGCAGGCGCGCCCCGACCAGCCTTTGCGCCGCGGGTGATACGTCCATACCGACAAAGGTTCTCCCTAGATCGTGCGCCTGGATCAATGTCTCGCCGCTTCCCGCAAAACAGTCCAGCACTGTGTCGCCGGGTTTCGATGAAGTCAGTATGATGCGCCTGAGCATGGCTGCGTTCTTTTGTGTTGGATACACAGGAGTCTGCGGATCTTTGTATTCCCAGATGTCTTGCGGAAGCCTGCCCTTTGCTTGGTCGGCGTATCTGATCATCCGGGGATTGCCCGTGGAACTCCACGCTATCAATCCGTTCTTGTCCAGTTCCTCGAGTTTGGCTGGCTGATAGCGCCAGTGTCGGCCTGTCGGGGGCATCATGCCGCGCCATGCCTCGCCCGTTTTGCCATTCTTAGTTTCGCCAGGCGCATGCAGCGGCGTGGTCGTATAGCGCCTTCCCGCGTCGTCTACGAATGGATAAAGCCGTTTAATGTCTTCCGCGTCTTGCGGCTCTCGCTGTGGATTCCAGGTGATTGACCTGGGCGACATGGAATAGAACAGAATGGTATCCTTGACATTCCCGTAAGAGTTTCGCGCGAAATTCTTTGGATTGCACTTGACGCGCGTGATGCTGTTTCGGAAGTTCTCCGCGCCAAATACACTATCCATTATCAGACGGACATGATGCTCAACTGCCACGCCGATATGCACATAAATGGAAGCGGTCGGAGACATCACCCTCTTTATCGCGCGAAGCTGTCGCTCCAGAGCGTCGAGATACCTTGCGCCAGTCACGCGGTCCGAGTAGGCCACCTGGCCCTTGCCGCTGACAGAGTTAGCGCGCTCCTTGCTGATAAGGAAGTCGTTGCCGGTGGCGAATGGCGGGTCAATGTACACCAAGTCGACGCGCATACTCAACTGCTTTAGAAGCGCGAGACCCGCTAGATTGTCGCCCGCATAGAAGAGATTTCTCTCCATGACTTCGCCCATGGCTCCCTAGAACATAAAGTATAGTCGATACGATTCGGCGGTAGCAAGCTAGCGAAACAAGTTGCGCCCCTACACTTACGGTTGGCAGTTTTCGCCATAGCCCCATCCCCGCGCTATACTCCCCGCACTGCCCAGCCACGAGGCTCGCCTGATGGAACCCGCGCTCGAAGTCCGCGGCATCACCAAGCGCTTTCCCGGCGTCTTGGCCAACGACAACATCAGCATGACCCTGCTTAAGGGGCAGGTCCTCGGCTTGTTGGGCGAAAACGGCGCCGGCAAATCCACCCTGATGAACCTCATCTATGGGCTCTACAAACCCGACGAAGGCGAGATCCTTGTCAATGGGCAGCCGGTCGAGATCAATGGACCCAAAGACGCCATCCAACTGGGCATCGGCATGGTGCATCAGCATTTTCAGCTGGTGGATGTCTTGACCGTGACCGAGAATGTCATGCTGGGCAACGAGAACGTCAGCGGTCCCTTCCTGCGGCGCGACCGGGCGCGAGCCGAGATTGAGAGCCTTTCCCGCGAATATGGGCTGGACGTCGACCCGGACGCTTTGATTTCCGATCTGCCAGTCGGCATCCAGCAGCGCGTCGAGATCATCAAGGCATTGTATCGCCATGCCGATATCCTCATCCTTGATGAACCGACGGCGGTGCTGACGCCCCAAGAGACGCGCGGCTTGTTCAAGATCATGCGCGCCTTGCTGGACAAAGGCGTGAGCATCATTTTCATCAGCCACAAGCTCAAGGAAGTGCTGGAGATCTGCGATGCAGTGGCGGTCCTGCGGCGCGGCAAGGTGGCTGGCGATGCCGACCCCAAACACTCCACCGAGCAATCCCTGGCTTCGCTGATGGTCGGGCGGGATGTCATCCTCGAAGTCGACAAAGACCATGCCGAGCCGGGCGATGAAATCCTCAATGTCGTCAACCTGCATGTGCATGACGACCGCGGCCTGCCAGCTGTGGAAGGCATCAGCTTTGGCTTGCGACGCGGCGAGATCCTGGGCATCGCCGGCGTGCAGGGCAATGGGCAGACAGAACTGGTCGAGGCGCTGACTGGGATGCGCGGCGTCGACAGCGGGCGCTTCTTCATCAAAGGCCGGGATATGACCAATCTCTCGCCCCGCAAAGTGACCGAACAAGGCGTGGGCCATGTACCGGAAGACCGGCAGCGCGATGGCCTGGTGGCCAGCTTCACGGTCATGCACAACCTGGTCCTGTGCAGCTATTATCAAGAGGCATTCGCCAATGCGATTGTGGTGGATGACCGGGCAATCGCCGAAAACGCCCGCGACCTGGTCGAGCGCTATGACGTCCGTCCGCCGATCATCAATAATATCGCCAGCGGGCTTTCCGGCGGCAACCAGCAGAAGGTCATCGTGGCTCGCGAGTTCTCCCGCGATGTCGAATTGCTGATCGCCTCGCAGCCGACGCGCGGCTTGGACGTGGGCTCGATCGAATTCATCCACCGGCAGCTCATCCGCATGCGCGATGCCGGCGCCGGCATCCTGCTGGTCTCATCCGAACTGGATGAGGTGCTGAGCCTGGCCGACCGGGTGGCGGTCATGTTTGAAGGCGAGATCATCGACATATTGCCCATCGAAGCAGCCGACCGCGATACCGTTGGCTTGCGCATGGCCGGCGTGAGGGAAGAGATCTGATGCCAAGTCAACCCCCCCTCGGTCCCCCCATCGGAATGGGGGGGAAGCTGCCGCAGCGTGTTGGCCAGCTGCCAGGAAAGCGCTGCCTATGTTCCGAAACCATCCGATATTGCTCCCCATGTCGATGAATCGCGCAGGGGCTGGACTTGTCTCGCCCGAAATACCAGGGTCTGTAGGGGCTAGACCTGTCTCGCCCGCAATTATGAAGACAGCAGGCAGCGCATGACCACGCCATCCGAGACGCGCAATCCGCCAAGATTGGCACGCTTCTGGCTGCGGATATCGCCGCGGCTGGTGCCGATCTTCGCGGTGATCACGGCTTTCCTGGCTGGCATCCCGCTTATCACCATCACGGTCAGCGAGAATGCCTTGCAGCCGGATATAGAAGCAGGCTTGCGGGTTTCCTCGACGGCTTATGTGGCGCTGGTCGAATCCATCACCGGCTTGACCATCAACGATGTGGCTGTTCCCGGCGACTTCGCGGAAATGCGCGTCTATGCCGCCAGCCAGGAAATCACCACGCGGCGCAGCCTCTCCCGGCAAGCCCGGCCCTTCGAGCGCGTCATGGAAGTCGGCATGCAAGAGACGCGGCAATATGGCGAATTCTTCAGCCAATACGACATAGATGAAGACAGCGCGGAAGCCATCAGCGAACGTCTGGAAACGATTGCCGAAGTCGGCGCGGAAAGCCTGCGCGATCTTGAGCCCCTGCTGGCGGAACTGGCGGATTTCAAACGCGCCGATGTCCGCGAACTGGCTAAGCTGGCTGCTGGCGATGAAACGGAACAGGCGACTGCCCTGTATCCCGCCTTGGGCGAGATGTCCTCAGCGGAGCGGGAACGCGCCCTGAACCAGCTCATGCTCATCGACGACCATGGCCAGGTCGCGTTGATGCGCAGCCTGGAGGCACTGGAGCTATTGGACAGCTTTGGCATCGCGCCGGGCAGCGCCGAGGCAAACGCGCTGGAAGGCATTGTGTCCGCCGATTATGACGACGTCCGCGAAGCCATCGAGACCCTGGCTTTGCTGGATGGGCTGGGCATTGATGATCCGGCTGGCTTGGGCGCGCAATTCCGCATCGTCGGGCGCATGATTGAAGCGGAATACTTGAGCGGCCAATCGGTGAATGCCATGCTGGATGCACAGCTTGACGCGGCGCTAAACCGGCATCTGGTCATCCGCAGGCCCGGCAACCGCGTGCTGCGCGCCGATGATATGGGCGGCGTCGCTTTTGGCATCTTCATCAACGAGCAAGACCTGGAAGTGCTTTTCATGCGCCTGGGCGAGCGCGTCCTGCTCTTAATCCCCTCCAACCTGGAGAAGACCATCGTGCGCGCCATCCCCTTCATCATCGCTGGCTTGGCGGTGGGCTTGGGCTTCAAAGCGGGCTTGTTCAACATTGGCGCGGAGGGCCAGCTCTATGCCGGGGCGATCGCCGTGGCCGCTCTGGGCGCGTTCTCCCCGCCGGGGTCCTCGCCCCTGGCGCTGCTGCCGGCGGTGATGCTCTTTGGCATATTGGGCGGATTCTTGTGGGGGGCTTTGCCCGGCGCCCTGAAGGCATTTACGGGCGCGCACGAAGTCATCACGACGATCATGCTCAACTTCATCGCCATCTTGATCGTCGACTGGCTGATAAAATCGGTGGAGCCGGTCATCCTGGGCGATGTCAATGCCAGCGTGCCCAAGACGCCGGTCATCCTGCCAGGCGCCATGCTGCCGACAATGGACAGCATCACCACGCCCCTGGCGCTGATATTGCTGATGGCGGCGGTCGCCCTAGTCGCATTCCTGCTGAATTACCTGCCCTTGCGGCGCGATAATCCGCGGGCGGCTCTGCGCGGCGGCATGATCTGGGCAGCGGTGATGAGCCTCTTGCAAATGTTCCTGGTCTTGATCGCCGTCGGCGACCAGAGCAAGCTGCATTTCGGCTTCTGGCTGATGATCGCGGCCGTCTGGCTGACTGACTGGTTCTTGACGCGCACGACCCTGGGCTTTGAGCTGCGCACCGTCGGCGCGAACCAAAACGCCGCTAAATACGCGGGCATGAGCGTGCCGCGCAATATCGTGCTGGCCATGGCGCTGAGCGGCATGCTGGCGGGCTTGGCGGGCGCTATCGAGATCAGCGGAGTCGAACATGTCATGCACCCGCGTTTCTTCGCCGGGGTCGGCTTTGACGCGATTGCCGTGGCTCTGCTGGCGCGCAACAACCCCAAGGGCATGGTCTGGGCGGGTTTGCTTTGGGGCGGCTTGCTCAGCGGCGCGGCATTGATGCAGATTCGCGCCGATATCTCCATCGACCTGGTCAAGATTGTGCAGGCGCTTATCATCATGTTCGTCGCGGCTGACCAGATCATTCGCTTCCTCTGGCGCGTGCCCAAACGCAGCGCTGAAGAAGAAGGCGAACTGGTCTTCTCATCCGGCTGGGGAGGCTAGGCATGGGCGCCGCGGTAAAGCCAAAATCGGCCGGCAGGCTGGCTTTCAAGCTGACGCGCCTGCGCATCATCGCCATCGCGCTGATCCTGCTGGGCATATTCATATTCGTCGAAGCCGGCCGGCTGGATGGCGACCTGGTTACCACGCTCACGTTTGAATCGACCTCGCTGGGCGAAGAGCCGGCCATCGGCAATATCCCCGTGCCAACGCGAGCATATCTGCTGATTGTCGGCCTGCTATTCATCGTCAGCGGCGGGCTGAACCTGGTCGAGCTGGGAGGTTTGCGCGCCCGGCGGCTGAGCCTGGCTTTGCTGGCGCTCTGCGGCACACTCTTCATCCCCAGCATCATCATCGCGGCGGCCGCTGGCAATGAGACGAATATGACCACCATCGTTGCTGAGAGCCTGCGCCTGGCCACGCCGCTGGCGATTGGGGCATTCGCCGGAATATGGTGCGAGCGGGCGGGCGTGGTCAATATCGCCATCGAAGGCATGATGCTTTTCGCGGCCTGCTTCGGCTTCACAACGCTCTTCTTCCTGCGCGGGACGGCATTGCCATTGGAGACGGCGCAGCTGCTTGCGGTCATCATCGCGCTGCTGGCCGGCGGGGCGATCGCGCTGCTGCATGGCTGGCTTTCCATCACCTTTCGCACAGACCAGATCGTCAGCGGCACGGTCATCAACATCCTGGCTGTGGGCGTGACCAGCTTCGTGCGCCGCGAATATCTGCTCTCTACCGAAGCGGGGGCGGCCAAACTGGGCAATTTCGCCATCCCTGTATTGAGCGACCTGCCGGTGATTGGCGAAGCCATCTTCACCAATCAGCCGATATTCTTCATGATGTTTGTCATGCTGGCTTTCACGCATATCGTCATGTTTTATACGCGCTGGGGCTTGCGCACGCGAGCCGTCGGCGAACATCCGCACGCGGCCGACACCCTGGGCATCAACGTGAATCGCACGCGATGGATCAATGTCTTCATCAGCGGCATGATCGCTGGTTTGGCGGGCGCCTGGTTCTCGCTGGAAGCCACGGGCAGCTTCAACGATGGCATGACGCGGGGGGCGGGCTTTATCGCGCTGGCGGCGATGATCTTTGGCAAGTGGACGCCGATTGGAGCCTTTGGGGCGGCGCTGCTCTTTGGCTTTTCCGATTCGCTGGGCATCCGCCTGCAGATGGTCGGGGTGGGTTTCCCGGTGCAATTTTTGCAGATGGTGCCTTATGCGGTGACCCTGGTGGTGCTGGCGGGTTTCATCGGCCGGGCGAGCCCGCCGAAGGCTGTGGGGCAACCCTATGTGAAGGAGTGAGCGCGTCTGGTATCATCGGGCTATGCGGGTGAGAGGACAAGTGCAACATGATGATAGAAGTGCCGGATGATGTCGGCGCGCAATTGCAGGAAATGGCGAAAGCGCGCGGCCTTACGGTCGGTTTCATGGTAGAAGTTCTGATGATTCGCGACCGCATCGACGATGAACGCAACCGCCGGGAAAACGCTGAGCTGTTTCGGCAGACAGAGGAAAAGGCGAAGGCGGAGGAAGAAGCCATGCGCAAGCTTAATCTGAAGCCTGGCGATGAGGGCTGGCCGCCGCCGGGCTCGCTGGCTGCCTTGGCTCAACTTGCTCGCAAAGCGATCCATGAGATGGAGATGGACGAGATGACGGATACTGCTGCTCATGGCAGCCGTGAAACCCACGAACCGGAGATGGCTAGTCACATTGGGCGGAAGCAGACCACGTGAGAATCCTGGCTGATACGAGCTACATATATGCGCTCTTCAATCCACGCGACCCGTACCATCAGCAGTCAGTGGCCTTTGCGGAGACCAACTCCGAGCCGATTCTTTTCTCGTCCGCTATCCTGCCCGAGCTAGGTTTCCTCTTCGAGCGGGATAGGGGCTATGCCGGGATAGTATGGCTTCTAAAGCAATTTCGGCATACAGACGCGCTTATCGAACCGATGATACAGGAAGATTTAGGGCGCATATCCGAGATTGCCGAGCAATACGCGGACGCGCGCTTTGATATCGTCGACTTGCGCATCTTGGCAATGGCGGAGCGCCTGCAAATCACTAAAGTCGCGACTTTTGACAGGCGCGATTTTGGCATCTTTAAGCCCAGCCACGCCGCCTACCTTGAGCTGCTGCCATGACATTGGCGCGTGGCTTAACCCGCAAAGCCAGGCCCAGCCCGCCAGTTGATTTTCCGCCGCCCAATGGGTAAAGTCTGGCGCGGCAAGACCTTTTCCAATCAAGCGATTTTGGGAGAACATCTTATGAAAAAGCTCGTAGCTCTAATGAGCCTCTTGGCGCTGCTGCTGGCGGTGATGCCGGCAATGGCGCAGGATGGCGTGGAGACGCTCTGCCTGGTGACGGACCTGGGCCGCGTCAACGATGGCACCTTCAACCAGTTCGCGCATGAGGGCGCGCTGGCAGCGGCTGACGAATACGACCTGGAATACAAGTGGATCGAGACCCAAGCCGAGACCGACTACGAAGCCAATATCCAAACCTGCATCGACGAAGGCTTTGAGGTCATCATCACCGTCGGCTTCTTGATCGCCGACGCCACCAACGCGGCCGCCGCCGATAATGCGGATGTCTACTTCCTGGGCGTCGACCAGTTCGTCATGGACGGCCCCACCAACTATGTCGGCATCCAATTCCGCGAAGACCAGTCGGGCTTTTTGGCGGGCGTATTGGCGGCGCAGGTGGCCGATTCCATCGGCTCGGATACCGTGGCTGGCGTCTATGGCATCGACATCCCGCCGGTCAAGAAGTTCCGCAACGGCTTCGAGCAGGGCGCGCGGCATATCAACGCGGATCTGACGCTGCTCGGCGTCTATATCGACAGCTTCATCGCCCCAGACCGCGGGGCCTCGGCAGCTATGCAATTCATCGGCGAAGGCGCTTCGGTCATCTTTGGCGCGGGCGGCCCCACCGGCACGGGCGGCATCCAGGCCGCGGCGGCGCAAGGCGTCTATGTCATCGGCGTTGACCAGGACGAATGGGTCACCAGCTTCGGCAGCGGCGAAACGGATGGCTCGGAGTACATCATCTCTTCGGCTATGAAGCGCGTTGACCAGGGCGTCTATGACATGGTGGCGGCGCTGGCGGCTGACATGATGGACGATTTCCCGGGCGGCGGCGTCTACCTGATGGATGTGGCGCTGAATGGCGTTGGCTTGGCGGAAAAGCACGAAGCCGATATCGACGATGCCTTCTTTGATGTGGTCGCCGAAGTCGCTGAGATGATGATCGCCGGCGATGTCAGCACGGGCGTCGATCCCATCTCTGGCGATCTCATGGATATGGACGGCGGCGAACATGCCGACGACGAAGATGGCGATGGAGAGCATGCCGACGACGAGGATTAGATCTTTGGAACCCGCTCTGAAGTCGCGGTCATTTCCATAATCCGTAGACCCGCGCGCGACAAAGCAACCTCCAACGCAAAGCCCCTTGCGGCTTCCAGCGGAAAACTCCCCTCCCTCATTTTGGGGGAGGGGCCGGGGGTGGGGGGGCATGCAGTGTCTCGCCCCTGCGGTTGGCCTGCGTGAGCGAATGTCAATTCAGATTGGAGGCTTGTGATTGTGAATGCGTTATTGAGAATCTTCATCCTGCTGCTCGCTCTGCCGCTTTCTTTCGCCGCCCTGGCGCAGGATGGCGTGGAGACGCTCTGCCTGGTGACGGACCTGGGCCGCGTCAACGATGGCACCTTCAACCAGTCGGCGCATGAAGGCGCGCTGCTGGCCGCCGATGAGTTTGACCTGGAATACAGCTTCATCGAGACCCAAGCCGAAACCGACTACGCAGCCAATATCCAGACCTGCATCGACGAAGGCTTTGAGGCGATCATCACCGTCGGCTTCCTGATCGCCGACGCGACGCACGCCGCGGCCGAAGCCAACCCGGATGTCTACTTCATGGGCGTCGACCAGTTCGTCATGGATGGTCCGACCAATTATGTCGGCATTCAATTCCGCGAAGACCAGTCCGGCTTCATGACAGGCGCGCTGGCTGCATTTGTGGCTGCCTGGCAGGAATCCGATACCATCGCTGGCGTTTATGGCATCGACATCCCGCCGGTCAAGCGCTTCCGCAATGGTTATGAGCAGGGCGCGCGGCATGTCAACCCCGATCTGCGCGTGCTGGGCGTCTACATCCCCAGCTTCATCGCGCCGGATCAAGGCGCATCGGCAGCCCGGCAATTCATCGGCGAAGGCGCGACCGTGCTCTTCGGCGGCGGCGGACCGACTGGCACGGGAGCTATCCGCGCTGGGGCGCAAGAGGGCGTCTATGTCATCGGCGTGGACAAGGACGAGTGGGTCACGGCTTTTGGCTCGGGCGAACTGGATGGCTCGGAGTTCATCATTTCCTCAGCCATGAAGCGGGTGGACGTCGGCGTCTACACCATGGCAGCCATGCTGGCGGAAGGCGATATGAGCGAGTTCCCGGGCGGGGCGGTCTTCTTGCTGGACGCGGCCATGAATGGCGTGGGCTTGGCGCCGCCCCATGAATCGGACATCCCCGAAGAAGTCTGGGACCAGGTCCATGCCGTCAGGGATGAGTTGATCGCTGGCGAGATTGAGACGGGCGTGGACTTGATCACGGGCGATTTGCTGGATGAGGCGGACGAAAGCGAGTGAAGATGCGCGACAGCCTCATTAGGCTTTGGGGCTGTTGCTTTCTTCTTGCGGACTGGCGGCGGACTAGGGAGGCATCGGCGAATTTGCGAAAACTGACGTTGGCGGTATGGTTTGACTACTCATCGTCTAATGGACAAATGCGATAGCGCCATGGCCGAACTCAGGAACGATCACGAGAGGCGGATCGCCACCATTGAAGCCGAGATGAAGTCCCTGGCCACGAAAGCCGACCTGGCGGAATTCAAAGCTGATCTCATGGAATACGTCCAAGGCGCGATTCGAGCGCAGACGGAAGAGTTTCGCGCGGCCTTCGCCGCCTTTAACGAGAGATTGGACAAACAGAGCGATGAAATCCGCGAGCTGCGAGAGAAGGAAAGCCGCTTTCGAGGCGCGGTGGATACGCTCAAGTACGCGCTGCCCTTCCTCATCAGCATCATTGCCGTGCTGGTGGCGGTCATGAAATAATCATCGGAAACCGAATCTACAGAAGAATGCAGCCTCACTCAAGCGTGGGGCTGATTCATTTCTGATCACAGCGCCCCATCCGTATAGGCATCATCCACCAGGCGCAGTATCCCCAGCGGGTTGCCATCCTGCAGAGCAGAGCCGGCGGCAGCAGCGCATCCGGCACATTCTGGAAGGCGATCGGGCGCATGAAACGGTATATCGCGTTCATGCCAACAGAAGTCGTGCCCGGCGCGGTCGTCGCTGGGTAAGGTCCGCCGTGCTGCATGGCATGGACGACAGCCACGCCAGTTGGGAAGCCATTCCAGATCACCCGCCCGGCTTTCTCGCGCAATTGATGCAGCAGACCGCCAATCTCGTCTAACTCGCTGTCTTCGGCATGCACGGTCGTGGTCAGGTTGCCCTCGAGGGCGTCGACTGTCGCCCGCAGGTCATCTCCATCATCGCATATCGCGAAAAGGGTGACGGGACCAAAATGCTCGACCTGCAAGCCGGCTGCTTCACGGATGGCTGATGCCCGCGTTTGCATGACCGTGTTGCTGTAGCAGAAGGGCGCGCTGTCGCCCATGGCTGTGGCGCCGGTCAAGACTTCAATTTGCGGGTGCGCGGCGGTTTGCTCAACTGCGCCTGCCAAGCCTTGCGCCACCGCTTCGTTGAGCAAGACGCCAGCCGGCAGATCCGCCATCTTCTGGCTGACCGAGACGATGAAGCTCCGCGATGCCACGCTGTCTTCCAGCAAGATGAGGCCCGGGTTGGTGCAGAATTGGCCCGTGCCCATGGTCACCGACGCCACCAGGTCATCGGCGATCGCGTTCCCGCGCGCTTCCAATGCAGCCTGGGTGATCAAGACTGGATTGACGCTGCCCATCTCGGCATATACGGGGATGGGACGGGGCCGGCGAGAAGCGGCATCATATATCGCCCGCCCGCCCCGCAAGCTGCCGGTGAAGCCCACCGCTTCGATGCCATCGTGCATAACCAGCCACTGGCCGACATCGATGCCCTGCCCTTGCAGCAGGGAGAACGCCCCGGCCGGGTAGCCTTGGGCAGCCACCGCCTTATTCAGCGCCTGGGCGAATAGCTCGGATGTGGCGGGATGGCCCGGATGCGCCTTGACCACCACTGGACAGCCGGCCGCCAATGCCGAAGCGGTATCGCCGCCAGCCACCGAAAAGGCGAACGGGAAGTTGCTGGCTGCAAACACAGCCACCGGACCCAGCGGGAATTGCATCTGCTTGATGGCGGGCTGGCCTGGCTGCTCGGTATTGATGACGGCGCGCAGGTAGCTGCCCTGGCGCAGCAAGCCGGCAAAAGCGCGGATCTGCCCGGTCGTGCGGGCGCGTTCGCCGGTCAAGCGCGGCAAGCCCAAGCCGGTTTCGCTGTCAGCGGTATGCAGCAGGTCATCGCCCAGCGCTTCAATCTGCTCAGCGATGGCATCCAGGAAGTCGGCGAGGCGACCGGACGGATACTGGCGCATCTCCTGGAAAGCCTCCACAGCCGCTTCGACAGCCCGCTTGACCTCGCTTTCTGTGGCGCTGTGAAAGGGCAAAACGCCGCGGGTTTTGCTGCGCGGGTCGATGCTGAAAAAGACATCCGAGCCTTCCGCGGACAATTCGCCGGCGATAGTGTTTTTTCCTGTGAGTGACATTGTGCTTCTCCGTTGCGCTTATGCGGTTTCCAAGTTGTTGCGCGTTACTGGGCGACGCGCAAGTCCAAGGCGTCGACAATCGCGAAGAAGTCTGGCAGGGCGCTCTCGTCAAAGGGCGAGGTGGGCTGCCGGACATAGGCGCTGCCGATGCTGCCATGGCGTTTCATAAGCTGTTTGCGCAGGTGCAGCGAAACTTCATGACCGCGCCCGGAAACGGCTTTGACCAGGGCGTCGCCACGCTGGATGATGCGCTCCGCCGCAGTATGATCGCCGCGCCGCCAAGCCGCCCAAGCCGCCAGGAAGATCTCGTTGAAGCCGACGCCGGGGATTAAGCCCGCCGCCCCAGCCCGCAATTCCGCCAGAGCGCTGATGCCGCCGCCGCCGCCAAACATGCGCTTATCATCGTCCAAGAGGGGCGCCAGCGCTGCCATCTTGGCGGCCGAGCCAGAGCCTTCCAGCTTGAAGTATTTGATGTTGGGCGCGCGCTGGGCGATCTCGGCAAGAGCCTCGGCTGGCAATTCGCTATGGCGGTACATGGGGATATGCGGGGCTTGCTGGATCATGACGGGCGCGTCGCTGGCTTTGCCCAGGTCCACATAGAACTTGACGAATGAGCGGATGCCATTGTCCATGGTGGCTGGAGGCAGGCACATCAGCGCGGCCGGCTCAAACTGAGCCAGTTCTCGCGCTTGTTTGATGGCTGTTTCCAGGCTGTTGGGCGCGATGCCAATGATCAGCGGCAGGGCATTGGCCAATTCCGATGCGATGATGGCTGCGTTCTCCATCCGCTCGGCATCGGTCATCTTGTAGGCTTCGCTGGCAAAACCGTTGATGCCGATGGCATGGACGCCGCCGTCGACTTCAAAGCGCAGGATCCGGCGCAGGGCGGGCGCGTCAATCTCGCCTCTGTCATCAAAGGGCGTGAACAATATCGGGGCGATGCCAGCCAGCATGGACGCCTCCCTGCCTGAACGAGGAATCGCCGCCTAGCTTAACGCATGACCGCGCAATCCAGCAATGCCTATGCCCTCTTGAATTGGTCGTGGCCGGTGGGCGAAGCTCTAATTCGGCACTTCGACGAAGTTAGCGGGCGACCCAATGGCTCGCCCCTGCGTCGCTGTGAGCGAGGGACAGCCATGCCCCTTTGACAGCTAGCGCCGCCTGAATTATGCTTGGCGCAATCCTGGCGAGAGGATATGGCATGCGACTCTACATCACGGGCGGGACTGGCCTGGTGGGCGGCAATATCATCCGTTTGGCGCGCCAGCGGAATGACATCGAAATCATCGCATCGCAATATGGTCCTCCGCCGGAATGGGATGTCGATTATGCGCTCGACCCGCTGGATATGTCAGATACAACCGCCATAGGCGAGTCGCTGCGCCGCTACCAGCCCGATGCGGTGATTCACTGCGCCGCCATCCTTGATCATCCGTATATGGATGCCAACCGCGCGGCAGCCTGGCAGGCGACGGTCAGTGGCAACCTGGCTTTTGCCCGCGGCTGCGCGGAAGTCGGCGCGCGTTATGTCTTTGTGTCATCGGATTGGGTCTTTGACGGGCGGCAGCCGCTGGTCGATGAAGATTCTCCGCCGATGCCGGCGCTCTATTATGGCTTCATGAAAGCCGTCTGCGAACGCGACATCATGGGCGTGGGGGAGCTGAGTTATGGCATTGGGCGCCTGGCGGGCGTCTATGGCATCAATTACAGCAGTCCGTCGCTGCTGCGCAAGCAGAATGATGTCGGCTTCGACCTGGGCAATTATGTCATCGACCAGCTCTCACAGGGGCTGATCGCCGAAATCTGGACGGGACCCAAGGTCAATGACACGGCGCATCCTACCTTGGCGTCGGACGGCGCGGAGATGCTGCTGCGCCTGGCGGAGCATGATGAAAATGGCATATTCCATTGTTGGGGCAGCCAGCCGGTCAGCCGCCTGCAATTCGCCTATCATTTCGCGGATATCTTCGAGATTGACCGGACGCTGATCGTGCCCGCGCCCACCGACCCCGTCGTGCTGGATCGCTATCGGCATATCAACATCCCTTTCCGCATCGTGAGCAGCAACGAGAAGACCTGCCGCGCGCTGGGGCGGAAGACCTATACTGTGCTGGATGGCTTGCGGGATTTCAAAGCCCAATGGGACGCGTTTCATAACCGCCCGCCAGGAACATCATGTGAATTGTAGAGGCGTGGCGGCGACTCGCCCACCCGTCAGAAAAAACGAACCATAGGAGCGACCAACCTGATGAAGGCTTTAACCCTGACAGCCGATTGGGCGCCGAGGCCCGGCTATGACATGACCGAAAGCGAACGGGAGAGACGCCGCCCCCGCAACGCCAATATGGTCTGGCGGGATCCGCGCCTGTCCCTGGGCGACGCGCCCGACCCCGAGCTCAAGCCCGATCAGGTCATGCTGGCCATCGCCGCGGTGGGCATCTGCGGCTCGGACATGCACATGTATGAAGCCGGCGAGGATGGCTACATGATCTACCCCGGCCTGGTGCAGACGCCCAATATCCTCGGGCATGAATTCGCTGGCAGGATCATCGAAGTCGGCGCGGACGTCAAAGACCTGCGCGTTGGCGACCTGGTGGCTGTCGAAGAGATTCAGTGGTGCGGGGAATGCCTGGCTTGCCGGCGCGGCTTCGTCAATCACTGCCTGGATATTGAAGAGCTGGGCTTCACCATCCCCGGCGCCATGGCCGAGTACTTGCCCGTTCGCGCCAAGTATTGCTGGAAGCTGGACGAGATCGCCGAGCAGTATGGCGAAGAAGAAGCATTGGTCATGGGCGCTATGGTGGAGCCGACCGGCGTGGCCTATCAGGGACTCTTCAACCGCCTCCGCAACTGGCTGCCGGGCAACAATGCGGCCATATTTGGCGCGGGACCCATCGGCTTGGCGGCACAGGCATTGGTCATCGCCGCGGGGGCCGGGCGCGTGCTGGTCTTCGACCCGTCAGCCAGCCGGCGCGACATCGCCATGAATATGGGCGCTTCGGCCGCGCTGGATCCCATCGGCATTGACCTGGACGCGGCCATCATGGAGCGCACCCTGGGGCGGGGCGTGGATTACGTGGTGGAATGCGCTGGTTTCGCCGACCAGACGATCGAGCGGCTGGACCGCTGCCTGGCAGTCAACGCCTCGATAATCGATATCGGAATGGGAGAAGCCAACCCTACAATGCCCATCGTGGCCTATAAGCGCATGGGCGTACAATACGCCGGCTCGCTGGGGCATGCCGGCGGGCCCTTCCAGCAGGTCATCCGCATGATGGCGGCCGGGCGCATCGACATGCGGCAGATGGTCAGCGCGCGCCTGCCTTTGGATGATGCCATCGCTGCCTTCAAGCGCCTGGAGAGCCGCGAAGACGCCAAGATCATCCTGCAGCCGAATTAGAGTTTACGGCGGACGCGATTATGGGCGATTGGATACTGATACTAGGCGGTTTGATATTCTGGCTGCTGGCGGTCCTCTGCGCATTCCGGCGGGATCTGGTCTGGCGGCTGTATTCGCTGGAGCCGCGCTGGCGGAAGGACAACCCGGAGCGGACGGCGGCCTGGGATGCCAAGACCGGGCGGTCCGCCTATGTTTTCGCGCTGCTGGGGGTGATTTTTGTGGCCCTGGGGCTGTTGATTTAGGGCGAGGATCAATTTTTGCTTGGGTACAGCCTTTCTCGTGCCAGAGTAGCCATGATTTGCTTTGCGGATCTCTGGTCCAGCCGGTCGCGCGGGGTAATGTACACGAGCAATATCATGGAGTCGTCAAAATAGTAAGCGACTCGGTAGCCACCGCTCTTGCCCAGGTTTGAGCTTCGGTCGCGCATTCTGGCAACTTTGACAGGCAAACCCTGTACGCCCTGAGCCACCCTGCCCGGCAACTGGCCAGCTTCGAATTCTTCAAGCAATTCGCTGAGGTCATCAAAGATCCGCCGCCGTCTGCGCGCTAGTCTTTGGAACTGACGATCAAAATCATCCGACCAAATGATTTCTCTAGCCATTCGTCGCTAGCGTCCGCCTCAATTCTTCCAGCCGATCTCTTGCCTTGTAAGTCTTGCCTTCGCGCAGCTGCTTGATGCTTCTCGCGAAGCTCTCGAGCTCCGCTTCTTCTTCCGAATACTTGAAGATGCTGTTCTCGCGATACTCAGGGAAGAGCCAGTAGACAGCTCGGACGATTTCTCCGAAGGACATGTCCGCCACCCAAGCCACGGTAGACTGGATAAACTGCTGAATATCGTGGTCAAGTGGAATACGATCAACTTCTGCCGGCTCCGCGATTGAATAGGTATCAAAACGGCGCTCATTGCCGGGCCTTATATGTATCCAGCCCCAATAGTGCAGCATTTCCGTGTCGTTGTAGATGTCGATGCTGAATGGCCCGTAATTGTGTTTGTCAAAGGTATAGAAATCCTCAGGGAGCCGTCCCTTGAACTCTTCGGAAACCAGGAAAGCCGCCTTTTGCAGATGTACGCGACTGAGTTCCTTGCCCTTTGCCGCCGCTATGATGGCTAGCAGAATGTCGCTCCTGCCCGCCTGAGTCTTTTTCATTTCGCCTTCTCGCAATCCCAATATGTCTCTGCATCCAAAGTGTACCACAGAATGATCTGGACCAGCGGCGTGGCAAGTCTCGCCCCTACCGGTCGCGCTTGGATGCGGTGACGGCGTTACGAAGTTCGCGCCGCCCCCAGATTGTGATAGAGCCGCACAGCCGCCTCCAGAGACGTGAAGAAGGTATCGATCTTCAGATATTCATTCGGCGAATGGATGCCCTCGCCCTCGCCAAAGGCAAAAGCCGTGATTGGCAAGCCGATCATGCGATTGAAGACGCCCAGGATAGGGATGGAGCCGCCCGTCCGCACCAGTTGGGCGCGCTTGCCCACGGTCGCTTCGATAGCTGCTTGCACCGCTTCCAGCCAGGGACCGGCCGTCTCCAGCAGGAAGGGCCAGGCTTCTTCGCCGATTCGGCATTCCACGCTGACCGTCTCGTCCGCGAAACTTTCAATATGCGCCTTGAGCAGTTGGGAGCAAACGCGCGGGTCTTGATCGGGCGCCAAACGCATGGTGATTTTGAAGCCGGCTTCGGCGGGGATGATGGTCTTGCTGCCGGGACCTTGATAGCCGCCCCACATGCCATTGACATCCAAAGTGGGGTAAACCGTGGCCCGTTCGAAGGCCGGCGCGATGGACCCGCCCCAGAAGCCCGCCGCCCCCGCGCCCGTGAGCAGCGCTTCTGCGTCGAAACCCGCGGAGATCCTGGCTTTCTCGCTCTCGCTGACCTCTGTCACGCTGTCATAATAACCCGGCAGGGTCACGCGCCCGGCGTCGTCATGGAAGGACGCGATGATCTTGCCAGCCACATGCAACGGGTTCTGCACGATGCCGCCATAGAGCCCGGAATGAATATCGGCTTTGGGACCGCTGACGCGGGCTTCAGCGCTGACGATGCCCCGCCCGGCATAGGTGAGCTGGGGATTTTCCGGCGCGAAATCGCCATCGCAGTTCAGCAGCAGGTCGGCTTTGAGCCGGTCTTTGTTGGCTGCGACGAAGGCTTCGATGCTGGGCGAGCCGGATTCTTCTTCGCCCTCAAACATGATCTTGATGTTCACCGGCAGCGTCCCGTTGGCGCGCAGCAGCGCCTCGAAAGTCTTGAGATTGCCCCAGACGCCGGCTTTATTGTCGCTGGCGCCGCGGGCGAAGATCTTGCCATCGCGGATGACGGCCTCGAAGGGCTCAGAATCCCACAGCGGCAGAGGGTCCACCGGCTGAACGTCATAATGGGCGTAGACGAGAATGGTAGGTTTGTCCGCGCCGGCTTTCAGCCATTCGCCATAGACGACCGGATGCCCGGCCGTTGCGATGGCTTGGCAGTTGTCAAAGCCCAGGGCGCGCAGCTGGCTGACGATCCAATCGGCGCAAGTCTTCACATCGGCGGCATGGGCGGGGTCGGCGCTGATGGAGGGGTAGCTCAGCAGTTGCTTGTAATCCTCCATCATGGCGTCGCGCGTTTCCTGCAGAGCGTCGATTGCGTTTTGGGTCGTATCGTTCATTGTTGTCGCCTCGGTTCGGGTGGCTTTGCCCGCCCATGATAGCGCAATCTGGCGGAAACTTCCGCCCGCAGGCAGGTTCGCCCAAAACCCCGCCGCATTCCCCGCTGAACATTCTGCGCGCCAGCGGTATAATCATGGCGAGTTGGCGGCGCGAGCGAGGAAAAACCATGTTTGGACGGCTGCTGGGCAACGCCGGCGAGGTCAGCCAGGATAATCTGCGCAAGGATTATGGCCGGCTGCTGCATGAAGACGAGCAGATTTACGCCGGCTTCAAAGTGATTCGCGATACCTGGATCTTCACCTCCAGGCGCTTGATCCTGGTGGATGTGCAGGGCGTGACGGGCAGGAAGAAAGAATACCTGTCCATTCCCTATGGCAAGATCACCATGTACAGCGTGGAGACGACCGGCAGCTTTGACCTGGACGCGGAGCTCAAACTCTGGATCGGCAGCCATGACAAGCCCATCGAGAAGAAGTTCAACAAAGGCGTGGATGTCTACGCCGTGCAAGCCTTACTGGCGCAATTGATAAACTGATTGGAGCGAAAGTCTATGGATTTGGGATTGAGAGACAAGGTCGCCCTGGTCGCGGCCTCCAGCAAGGGTTTGGGCTATGGCGTGGCCAAGGCATTGGCGGCAGAGGGCGCCAAGGTATCGCTCTGCAGCCGCAATGGGGACGATGTAGCCGCGGCCGCCCAGACCCTGGCGGACGAATATGGCGCGGAAACTTTGGCCAGCGCCTGCGATGTGCGCGTTCTCAGCGATATCCAGGCTTGGGTTGACCAGACCGTCGCCGCCTGGGGCCGGGTCGATTGCCTGCTGGTCAACGCCGGCGGACCGCCCGCCAAGACCGTCAAGGAACTGGACGACAGCGATTGGCAAGCGGCTTTCGAGCTGACCCTGTTGAGCAGCGCGCGCATGATCCGCCTGAGCATCCCCCACATGACAGACGGCGGGTCGATACTGACGGTGACTTCGGGTTCGGTTCGCGAGCCCATCCCGCGGCTGGCATTGTCCACGGTGATGCGGGCGGGCGTGGCTGGCTTGGTCAAGACCTTGGCTGACGAGCTGGCGGACGATGGCATCCGCGTCAACAACCTGGTGCCGGGGCGCATCGACACCGACCGCGTGGCGCAGCTGGACGCCGTCGCCTCGGCGAAGCTGGGCATCAGCATAGAAGAAGTGCAAAAGCGCAGCCTGGCCTCCATACCGATCGGCCGCTATGGCACGATTGATGATTTTGGGCGGGCGGGGGCTTTCCTGCTTTCGCCGGCCGCCAGTTACATCACCGGGGCGACCCTGCGCGTGGATGGCGGGGCGGCTCGGGCGATCTAGGGGCTGCCCCCCACCCTAAATCCCTCCCCCAAGATGAGAGAGGGACTTTCAATCGCATCGGATTCTTTGTAGACACCCGCGCCGCAACGCGACCGCCCACGCAAAAGACCTTTCTTCCCGGCGGTTGAACTCCCCCTCTCTGACTCGTCGGGGAGGGGGCCGGGGGGTGGGGTCTGTATCTCGCAATGTAAACAGGGGCGAGGTCGCGTAGACACTGACCGCCGGCGGCGACTCGCCCAAGAACGCGCTTGCCAGCAACCATGCGCAATACAAGCTACACCAGACTGCGCTTGCAGGCGCATCGCCGGATCCAGTACAGTCTCTGATATGGGCGGTCCGCTGGCTCGCCCCTACACAGGTTCCTCCCGTTCAGCATTGTAAGGGAGCCTCCCGAAGAATAGGACTAATGCCATGACCCGCACCCCGCCCTACCAAGACCCGCAGCGCCCGATCGACGAACGCGTGGAAGACCTGCTGGCGCGCATGACGCTGGCAGAAAAAGCCGGCTTGATGTTCCACCCGATGGCTTTCATCATGCCCGATGGAACATTTGACGCAGATATGAGCATGATGGATCAGCCCAGCCTGCGCCAAATGACGGACAAAGGCATCAACCACTTTGGCTTGGCCGGGGCAGCCAGCGCGAAAGCCACCGCCTCTTGGGTCAACCAGCTGCAAGCCATGGCCATGTCGAGCCGGCTGGGCATCCCGCTTACCATGTCCAGCGACCCGCGGCATGGCTTTTCCAGCAATCCAGGCGCCTTCTTCGCCACGCCGGATTTCTCGCAATGGCCCGAGCCGCCCGGTCTGGCAGCCATCGGCGATGCCAACTTGGTAGAAGAATTCGCCGATATCGCCCGCCAGGAATACCTCGCCGTCGGGTTTCGCGCCGCTTTGCACCCCATGGTCGACCTGGCCACGGAACCGCGTTGGGCCCGCGTCAATGGCACTTTCGGCGAAGACGCGCAGCTGGCTGCCAAGCTGACCAAAGCCTATATCCGCGGCTTCCAGGGCAAGGCGCTGGGGGCGGAGAGCGTAGCTTGCATGACCAAGCATTTCCCCGGCGGCGGACCACAGAAAGACGGCGAAGATTCGCATTTCGAATACGGCCGCGAGCAGGTCTACCCCGGCGACAATTTCGACTATCATCTGCTGCCCTTTGAAGCGGCTTTCGAAGCCGGCACAGCCATGATCATGCCCTATTACAGCATGCCGGTGGGCACGGAACACGAGGAAGTCGGTTTCGCATACAACAAGGGCATCATCACCGGCTTGCTGCGCGAGAAATATGGTTTCGACGGCGTCGTCTGCACCGATTGGGGCACGCTGACCGACATGGAACTTTTTGGCAAGCCCTTCCCGGCGCGGGCTTGGGGCGTCGAAGATCTCAGCCTAAGCCAGCGCATCCTGAAATCGCTGGAGGCCGGCGTTGACCAGTTCGGCGGAGAATCCTGCGCGGAAGCGCTTGTTGAGCTGGCGCGTGATGGCAAAGTCAGCGAAGAGCGCCTGGATATCAGCGTTCGCCGTTTGCTGCGCGACAAGTTCCGGCTGGGCTTGTTCGATAATCCTTATGTCGATGAGCGAGCGGCGCCCAATATCGCTGGCAACCCGGCTTTCCGCGCGGCCGGCGACCTGGCTCAGCGCAAGTCCATCACCCTGCTCATGAATGCCAATTGCCTGCCGCTGAAAGGCAGACCGAAACTCTACATCGAGAATATCGACGCCGATACGGCTGGGCAATATGGCGATGTGGCAGCTGAGCCGGGCGATGCCGATTTCGCGATCCTGCGCTTGCGAGCGCCCTTTGAAGCGCGCGATCAGTACTTCCTGGAAGAGCATTTTCATGCCGGCAGCCTGGCATTCGACGCGGCGGAGATCCAGCGCATCCAGGCAATCGCGGCGGAGACTGCCACCATCGTGGACATCTATCTGGAACGCCCGGCGGTCATGCCCGAGATCGCGGCATGCAGCGCGGCTCTGCTGGCCAATTATGGAGCCAGCGACGCGGCATTGCTGGATATTGTCTTCGGGCGCTTCAAGCCTGGAGGACGGCTGCCATTTGAGCTGCCATCGTCGATGGATGCCGTGCGGGCGCAGCGCTCGGATGTCCCGCGGGATTCGGCGGATCCGCTGTATGAATTTGGGCATGGCTTAAGCTATTAGGTTTCGCTGACACCGCCAATCCAGAGAACCGTGCAGGGGCGAGACTCGTCCCGCCTTGATGTCCGCCATTATCGCTACATTCCGCTCAAATCAGTCAACTGTAGGGGCGAGCCGCTGGCTCGTACCGATTATGCCGATGCTATATGGCGAAGGGCGACTCACCGCGTCGCCCCTACGATTCTCATTACTGTGTTTGATGTACTTCTACGGTCTTTGTAGTTTTGATCCATTTGCCTGTTGACAGACCTCGCGAGACTGGTTACACTGTCATAAGATTATGAGAGCGCTCTCAAACTCTTGAAACATTCTGACCATTGCGCGCGCTGAAATGAGCGCCGCCAGCCATTGCGCAGCCGCCGACAAATGTGTAGAGCGCTCCCAAAGATGAGGCCAGGTTTTTTGTGAAACGCTTGACCCTGGAAGAAATCGGGCAGATCGCCGGCGTATCCCGCTCGACCGTGTCGCGGGTGATCAACGACCATCCCAACATCCGCCCGGCCGTCCGCCAGCGCGTCGCCGATGTCATCCGCGAGACCGGCTACCAGCCCAATTCCGCCGCCCGTTCCCTGGCCAGCAGCCAGTCGCGCGTCTTTGGCTTGGTCATGCCCAGCATCTTGCAATCGGCTTTTGCCGACCCCTATTATGCCCTGGTCATCCAAGCCATCTCGCATGCCTGCAACCAGAACGATTATACGCCGGCGCTCTTCTTGTTCCAGACGCTCGAAGAAGAAGAGAAGACCAGCCAGCGCATCGTGGCCAGCGGCTTGATCGACGGGCTGGTGATCACCGCCGATACCATTGAGAGCGCTTTCGTCAGCAAGATTCAGCAATACGATATTCCCTTCGTGCAGATTGGCCGTCCGCCGCGTTCCAGCATGGCTGACATCAGCTACGTGGATGTGGACAATGAAGCCGGCGCTTATCTGGCTGCCAGCCACTTGATCCAGCTGGGCTATCGGCGCATCGGCCAGCTGGCCACCGCGCACAACACAGCCGGGGCGGATCGCGACGCCGGTTACCGGCAGGCTTTGGCGGACCGCGGCTTGCCCATCGACGAGAGTTTGATCGAAATCAGCGATTTCAGCGAAGCCGGCGGGTATGCAGCCATGCGCAACCTGCTGGAGCGGCAGCCCGAAGCCGTCTTCGCCCAATCCGACGCCATCGCCCTGGGCGCCATCCGCGCTATCCGCGATTCCGGCTTGAACGTGCCTGACGATATCGCCGTGGTCGGCTTTGACGATATGCCGCTGGCCGCCAGCGCCGACCCGCCCCTGACCACCGTGCGCCAGCCGATATACCGAACGGGTTTGCTGGCTGCCGAGGCGCTCATCGACATCACGCGCACATCGCCCATGCCAGCCCGGCATATCGTATTGCCTGTCGAGTTAGTCATCCGCGCCAGCAGCGGCGCGGTTAGCTAGACATATCCGCAAGCCAGTGCCAGGAGGCGCCATTGGGTCGAGCAGAATCACAGCAGTCCGAGCCGGGCATCCCGCGCCGGCGCGTTTCGATAGGGGAGCGATCCCCCCCAAACCGAGGCGGCATTTTGTGTCAACGCATTATCTAAGGTACAGGAGTAGCGCAGCATGAAGAAAATACGATTTCTCGCAGTAGTGATGGTCGTCTTGCTGTCCATCAGCCTGGCCAGCGCGCAGATGACCCCGCGCGGCGGCACGGTTGTGGTCAGCGATGGCGAGCAGCTGGTCGGCAAGAACTTCAACCCCTTCAGCCCCGATCCGCTGAATTTCACCGACCGCTTCATCTATGAGCCGATGTTGATCTTCAACCCGGTGGATGGCGGCGTGGCCACGCCCTGGCTGGCGACCGGCTACGAATATGGCGAAGGCTTGCAATCGGTCTCGTTCAGCATCCGCGATGGCGTGATGTGGAGCGATGGCGAAATGCTGGATGCCGGCGATGTGGCTTTCACATTCAACCTCTTCCTCAGCGTGCCGGCCACGGACAAAGCGGCCATCGGCGACTTCCTGGATAGCGTCGAGCTTGTGGATGACATGACCGTGCAGTTCAATCTCAACCGCGTCTACACCCTGGCGCATGAACTGATCGGCCAGCAGATGATCGTGCCCGAGCACAACTGGGCGGACGTCGAAGATTATTCGCTCTTCACCAACGCTGAGCCGGTCGGCACAGGCGCGATGACCAACGTAGCCGACTTCAACGAGCAATCCTACACGCTCTGCCGCAACGAGAATTATTGGCGCGTGGATGAGAATGGCGAGCAGCTGCCCTATGTCGACTGCATCCGCCAGGTCCTCTTCCAGGGCAACGACCCGGCCAACCTGGCGCTGATCAATGGCGAGCTGGATTGGGTGGGCAACTTCGTCCCCGATATCGAGCAGACCTTCATCGCCAAAAACCCGGAGAAGCATGGCTATTACTTCTGGCCCGGCGGCGCCACCGTGCAGCTCTACAGCAACACCACCATGGAGCCTTTCAGCGATGTCAACTTCCGCCGCGCTATGAGCATGGCGATTGATTACGATGCCGTGACCAGCATCGGCATGTACGGCTACACGTCGCCAGCCAACGCAGTCGGTCTTGGTCCCCGCTACGACAGCTGGGTCAGCGCGGACGCGATTGCCTTTGCCGATGGCACGGGCCAGACGCGCTACAACCCCGAAGGCGCCATGGCGCTGCTGGATGAAGCCGGTTATGTCGACAGCGATGGCGATGGCATCCGCAATATGCCCGGCGGCGACAACATCGACTTCAAGGTCCAGGTTGTCAATGGCTGGACGGATTGGGTCACCAGCGTGCAGATCATGAGCCAGAACTTCCAGGATGTTGGCTTGAGCGCCACGGTGGAAACGCCGGACTTCGGCGCCTGGTTCTCGGCTTTGCAGAACGCCACTTACGATGTCTCCATCGGCTGGGGCACTGCCGGCAACACGCCCTACAACTACTTCCGCAATCTGCTGCTCAGCGAGTTGATCTCGGATGAAGGCGTGGCCAATGCCGAAACCTGGAGCCGCTGGACCAGCGACGAGGCGGACGCGCTGCTGAGCGCCTTCACGGAAACCGCCGACATGGGCGCTCACATGGACATCGTGAACCAGCTGCAGATGCTCTATGTCGAGAATATGCCAGCCATCCCGCTCTTCCCGGGTCCCACCTGGTATGAGTACACCACCTACCGTTTCACCGGCTTCCCCACCGAAGACAACTACTATGCGCAGGGCAGCCCCTGGGAACGCAATTCGGCGGCCATCGTCATCAGCGCGATTCACTGCATCGACGACATGGCTTGCGGTCAATAAGCCGGCTTTCGGCTATACTTAACGATAGCTGGCGGGGTCTTGCGGGGTTCCGCCAGTTATCGCCCGATAGCTTAGAGATTTCTTCGAGGCTCACATCATGGCAGCGACGGACGGCAAGCGCGCGATGCAAAAGTCGGATGACGATCCGGGCATCCTCAGCAAGCTGCTGGACAGCCTGTACGCCATCTTCAATTCGCGCTTTTTGCGGCGGCGTTTTGTCTTTTATTTGGTTGCCGCTTTCGCCGCCACAACCTTGCTCTTCCTCATCCCGCGTTTGATGCCGGGCGACCCGGTGCAGCTGCTTTTCGCGCGCTTTCAAGGCAAGCTGGATCCGCGAGCCTTTGAAGCCATCAAGGCGCAGTTCGGCTTCGTTGAAGGCCCGCTTTGGGAGCAGTATCTGCTCTACCTGCGCAGCATTGTCACGCTGGATTTTGGGCCGTCTATCATGGGTTTCCCCATCCCGGCCACGCAGGTCATCGCCAAGAGTTTGCGCTGGACGCTGCTGTTGATGGGCATCGCCTCGATCATGTCCTATGCGATTGGCACATTGCTGGGCGTGATCGCGGCTTGGCGGCGGGGCCAGCGCATCGATACCACGCTGCTGCCCATCGCCAGCGTTTTGGGCGCTTTCCCCTATTTCTTCATCGCTTTGCTGGCTGTGTATATCTTTGGCTTTCAGTTCGATATCTTCCCCACCAGCCACGCCTTTGACACCGGCATCAAGCAAGATTGGTCATCGCCCGAATATCTTTGGAGCGTGGTCTATCATATGCTGCTGCCGCTGATCACGATTGTGCTTACTTCGCTGGGCGGTCCTCTGCTGGGCATGCGCAACAATATGATCGGCATTTTGTCCCAGGATTATATCGTCATGGCGGAGGCCAAGGGCTTGAGCGAGCGGCGCATCATGCTGCTGTATGCCGCGCGCAACGCGGTTTTGCCCAGCTTGACGGCATTTGCCATGTCCTTCGGATTCGTCGTGGGCGGTTCCATTCTGGTGGAAATTGTATTTTCCTATCCCGGCATGGGCTACACCCTTCTGCAAGCCATCAACGCGCGCGATTATCCCGTCATGCAGGGCGTCTTCCTGATGATTACCGTGGTTGTGCTCCTGGCGAACTTCCTGGTCGATATAAGCTACGTGCTGCTCGATCCGCGCGCCCGCTAAAGCCCGAGGACAAGCGACCATGACCACGACACAAGCCAGCGCCGCCAACCCGCTCTTTGGGCTGTGGATGCGATTGCCCGGCTGGATGCGCGCGGTGCTTAAGAACCGCAAGTCGCTGGTCGGCATAGCGATTTTGCTCTTCTTCTTCGCGGTCGCCTTGCTGGCTTCGACGTTGGCGCCGGTCGCCCCGCAGCGCATGGTTGGGCGGCCCCATGACCCGCCATCCGAGAAATACGTACTGGGCACGACGCGGCAGGGCCAGGACGTCTTTTCGCAGATGGTGCATGGCACAGGCACAACCTTGCGCGTCGGCTTTGTCACCGGCACGATTGTCATGGCCATCGCCATCGGCATCGGTTTGACGGCCGGTTTCGTCGGCGGCATCGTCGATGAAATTCTCTCGCTGATTACCAATATCGTGCTGGTCTTGCCCGGTTTGCCGCTGATCCTGGTCATCGCTTCGCTGATTGACAATCCCGGACCGGATACCATTATCTTTGTGCTGGTTCTGACGGGCTGGGCTTATGGCGCGCGGGTCCTGCGCTCGCAGACTTTGGCGCTGCGCCATGCCGAATTCGTCGAAGCCGCCCGCGTCAGTGGCGAGCCGCTTTGGCGCATCATCACTGTGGAGATCCTGCCCAACATGACCTCGCTGGTCGTGAGCAGTTGGATTGGCGCGGTGCTCTACGCCATTCTCGCCGAAGCCGGTCTGTCGTTCATCGGGCTGGGCAACCCCAACAGCATCACCTGGGGCACGATTTTGTATTGGGCGCAGAATAACCAGGCACTGCTGACCGGCGCCTGGTGGACGTTCATCCCGCCGGGCATCGCCATTTCCCTGGTGGGCTTGGCGCTTATTTTGATCAATTATGGCATTGACGAAATCACCAACCCGCGCCTGGCCAAGAACTAGAAAGCTTACGCTATGAGCAGCGAGCCGCTGATCCAAATCCAGGACCTCAACGTCGAATACCGCAGTCCCCGGGGCGCGGTGCGCGCTGTCGAGAATGTCAGCTTCGATCTCTATGCCAACGAAGTATTTGGGCTGGCTGGCGAGAGCGGCTGCGGCAAGACCACCATCGCCAACGCCCTGACGCGCCTGCTGAAGCCGCCCGCTTACATCACCGGCGGCAAGATCCTCTTCCGCGACATCGACATCCTGGAAATGGATGAAGAGCGCCTGCGGGGCTTCCGATGGGATCAGCTGGCCATCGTCTTTCAGAGCGCCATGAACGCGCTGAACCCGGTGCTGACCATCGGCACGCAGATCATCGACGCCATGCAAGCCCACCAAGATATTTCCTTTTCGGCGGCTCGCGCCCATGCCAAACAGCTTCTGCGCACGGTCGGCATTGACGTCAAGCGCGTCGACAGCTACCCCCATCAGCTCAGCGGCGGGATGCGGCAGCGGGCGGTGATCGCGATTGCCCTGGCGCTGAACCCCGAGCTGATCATCATGGACGAGCCGACCACCGCGCTGGATGTGGTGGTGCAGAAGCAGATCTTGCAGGAGATCAAAGACCTGCGCGATCAGTTCGGCTTCTCGATTCTGTTCATCACGCATGATCTGTCGCTGCTGGTGGAGATTTCGGATCGCATCGGCATCATGTACGCCGGCAAGTTCGTCGAGGCCGGCCCCGCGCGGGAGATATTCCGCGACCCCAAGCATCCGTATACGGACCGGCTGATGAACTCCTTCCCGACGGTGCATGGACCGCGGCGCGAGCTCCTGGGCATCCCCGGCGCCCCGCCCGACCTCATCGATCCGCCGGCCGGCTGCCGATTCCATCCCCGCTGCGAATTGGCGATTGACGGCGAATGCGAGCGCATCGTGCCGCCATTGATTCGCATAGGCGAGCAGCGCGATGTCGCCTGCCATCTCATCAAAGAAGCGGAGCCGGTCGCATGAACCAAAACGACAGACAGCCCGTCCTCGAAGCGCGGGAACTGAGCAAGGATTTCCATACCGGCGGGGCTTTCACCGGCGGCGTCGTCAAAGCTGTGCAAGCCGCCAGCTTCAAGCTCTTTCGCGGGCATGTTGTGGCTCTGGTTGGCGAGAGCGGCAGCGGCAAAAGCACCATCGTGCGCATGTTGGCGCGCCTCTATGAGCCCAGCGCCGGCGATATCCTTTATGAGGGCGAAAATGTGCTGAACCGGCGGGGTCGCCGCGCCCTGCTCGACTATCGCGCCAAGGTGCAGATGGTCTTCCAGGATCCATTCAGTTCGCTGAATCCCGTGCATCGCGCCAGCCACGCCGTGCAGCGACCGCTGAAGATCTATAAAAAAGCCCGGGGCCGGCGGGAAATGCGCGAAAAGCTGATCGAACTCTTCGAATTGGTATCGCTGACGCCAGCCGAAGAATTCATCGAGAAGTTCCCGCACCAGCTCAGCGGAGGGCAGCGCCAGCGCATCGCCATCGCCCGCGCCCTGGCCGCCGAGCCGGAAGTCATCCTGGCGGATGAGCCGGTTTCCATGCTGGACGTCTCCATCCGCCTGGGCATCCTCAACCTGATGGCCAATCTGCGCGACAAGCAAGGCATCGGCTTCCTTTATGTCACGCATGACTTGGCCAGCGCCCGCTATTTCGCCGATGAGATCCTGGTCATGTACGCCGGCTTCATCGTCGAGCGTGCCAGCGCCGAAGAGCTCATCTCCGACCCCAAGCATCCCTATACGCAGCTGCTGCTGGCCTCCGTGCCTGACCCTTCGCGCGGGTTGCGCACCGATGATGTCGATGTGGAAGGCGAAATCCCCGATCTGACCGAGTTGGGCGGCGGCTGCCCCTTCGCGCCGCGCTGCCAGCATGTGATGGATGCCTGCCATCGGGTCATGCCTGGCGCCACGCAGCTCGAGGATGAGCGCTGGGTGCGCTGCTATCTGTATGAGGATGGCGCGCCAGCCGCATAAGCCCGCGATGTTTGCGCTTATATGGCGTCGCAAAAGCTCACCAGACCGGCTTCCGTCCCGACCAACAGTTGAGAATCATTGAGCCAGGCGATTGCGGTCGCGTCGGTGCATTGCGTAGCAGCGAAACCGCCATCATTCCGCGCCAGCATGACGGTCTTGCCTTGCGGCAGAGCGATGCGGCAGCCATGAACGCGGATGGCATTCAAAGGCGCGTCCGCTCGGTATACAAGCCGCCTTGTGCCATCGGGACTCGCGAGCCGAAAGAGTTGGCACGCCTCTGTGCCGATCAACAGAGCGCCCCCCGCGGCCCGCGCCAGCGAGAGTATCGGCGAATCGTCAAAGGCCGGCACATCGCGCCAGCTGCGCCCGGCGCTGTCGCTGCGGAAAAGGCCGCAATCCGTTCCCGCCCATATCGCGCCCTGCCCATCGCATAGGGCATTCACCCGCCAATCCAACAAGCCGAAATTCCAGCCGCGCCAGGTCCTCCCGCCGTCGTCTGAGCGCAGCGCGCCGTCTTCAAGCGAGGCTGCCAAGAGCGCGCCATCCGTGGAGAGCATCTGCGAGACGATGATGCTGGACGATGGCAAAGCCTGGGCAAGCCAGGTCCGCCGTCAGCCGAAATCTGCACAGCGCCAAGCCCGCCCCGCAGCCGATGCCGCGCGCCTTCTGTCAATCCAGCGTCAAGGCAGCCATGGCGCTATTTCTTCTCCGTCCAGACCCAGAACCGGCGCGACCAGAAGAGAACAATCGTGATGACGATGATGATGGCGAAGAGGATCCAGATCAAGGCGACGCCGTAGCCAAACCGCTGCCGCTGGAAGATCTGCTGGAAGGCGTAAATCATGTAGAGGAAGACATCCTTCTGCGGCGCTGTCGATAGGCTCGCGCCCCCGCTTGGCGAAAGCAGCAGCGGCAAGGCGAACATCTGCATCGCGAAGACGATCGACTGCACGAGTTGGAAGAAAATAATCGGCGTCATCATGGGGATGATGATATAGCGCAGGCTGCTGAAGCGGCCCGCCCCGTCAATCGCCGCCGCGTCCTCGAGCTCCGGCGAGATATCCTGCAAGCCTGCCAGGAAGATGACGATGCCATTGCCCAAGCCCATCCACACCGAGATCATCGTCAGCGAAATCAACGCCTCTTCGGTGAGGAAGCGGATGACCGCGCCGGAGCGGATGGCATTGACCAGTTGGGTGATCAAACCGTAGTTGTCGTTGAGCAGGGCGCGCCAGGCCCAGGCCACCGCCTCCACGAGCATCACGCTGGGCAGATACCACATCGTGCGGAAGAAGCCTCGAAAACGCGCGAGACCGTCGAAACCGAGAAGCCGGCCCGCGACGCCACATCGTATATGGTGACGCTCTGCTGTTTCTTGCTGTTGTCGCGCTGCATCTCGGCTCTGCGATCTAACTTGAAAGCGCTTTCAGAAACCAGCCCAATGCAGGCTCCGCGCTCTGCCAATGTCTTGCGAATGCCAATCTTCCGCCAATGCGGCTTGCCGGTCTCGGCATATTCGTATTGAAAGCGCTTGCAAAGAGCCAAAAAATTCGCATGAATCTTGTCAAGTCATTCGGGGCAAGGGAAGCGCGTCCCTTTCGGCTGAAACACAACTGTCTTGCCACCGAGGCCACCCAGAGAGCCGAGCCATCTGAGGCAGAGCGGCTGCGGCGAGGAATGCGCTTGAGAGTCGCCAATGCCAGCCAGGCGGCCTAGAGCATAGCCGGCGCAGGGAGGCGCTCCTCAATCACTTCACTTGTCGAGAAGCGGTAGCGCATATTCCGGTAGACGCAAATATCGGTGATGTCTTCCGGCCTGCCTTTGGGCGCGGAGCGGAAGTTTGACGAGAATCGGCAGGACGCCATGAATCGGCAGAATTCGTCGCCACGCATGCCCATGAAGCGGCAGCAGGCAGCCATCTCGCCAGAACTGCTGTAGTCATTCATGCGATTCGCCCTCATCGGCGGCGGGTTTTCGGGAGCGATCACAAGCCAATCCATGATTGCAGCATCCCCTTCTGCGCGCGACCGCGGATACAATCAGCGACGCGCGAACATCATCCCCCTCGGTCCCCCCGACAAGACAGGGCGATGGCCAATGCGCGGAGTTGGGCGCGTTTCTGTCAGGGATACGGATACAATAGGCGGCGAGAGCCATCGGGATGCGAAAGGTCTGCCATGAAAATCAGCGACATCAAAGTCTATCTGGCGCGGGAAAGCCGCACTTTTTGCTTTGTCCAGGTGGAAACGGACGCGGGCATCAGCGGCATCGGCGAGGCGGGCATCACCGGGCGCGAACTGGCTGTGCAAGGCGCCATCGAACATTTCAAGCCCCTGCTCATCGGGCAAGACCCCTTCCGCAGCGAGCATATTTGGCAGCTGCTATTCCGCGGCGGATTCTTCCCCGCCCAGCGTATCCTGACCGCGGCCATCGCCGCCATCGATATCGCCCTCTGGGATATCAAGGGCAAGGCTTTGGGCCTGCCGGTCTATGATTTGCTGGGCGGGCGGACGCGCGACCGGGTGCTGACCTACAATCACAATGGCGGCGAGACGGTCGAGGAACTGGTGGCCTGCTGCCAACGTTCCATGGACGAAGGCTGGAAGGTTTTGCGCTGGGGCTTGGCGCATCATTCTGGCGACATTCTCGAGCCGGATTCCGCCGTTCGCAGGACCATCGACGAGTTCCAGGCTTTGCGTCTGGCGCTCGGCGATGAGATTAAACTGGCTCTTGATGCGCATACGCGGCTGAATATGGCGCATGCGCTTTGGCTCTGCCAGGAAGTCGAGCAATACCGTCCCTATTTTATCGAAGACCCGCTGCGCGTCGAGAACGCCCAATCTTACCGACACCTGCGCAGCCGCACGACCGCGCCCCTGGCGGCCGGCGAACAATACAGCTCGAAATGGGAATTCCGCCAGGTCATCGAAGAAGAGTTGATCGATTACGCGCGCATCGACCCTTGCATCTGCGGCGGGCTCACCGAAGCCAAGAAGATCGCCGCCGCCTGCGAAACGCATTATATCGAGCTGGCTGTGCACAATCCGATCGGTCCAATCGCCACTTCGGCATTCCTGCATCTCTGCCTCTCCACGCCCAATTGCGCTGTGCAGGAATTGCCGCGCCGCCCCGGCGAAAGCATGCCGGATTTGCTGCTGAACCAGCCGGAATGGGCGGATGGCTATCTGCTGCCGCCGACTGCGCCGGGCTTGGGCATCGAGTTCAATCCCGAGGCTTTGCGGAAGTACCCTTTCACGATGGGCGAGCTGAAGCATCTGCGCCGCCCCGATGGCTCGGTGACGAATTGGTAGAATCGCATCGATCGTGGCGTTTTGCAGGGCTTGCCCGAACCTGATGGTTCTGCCCCAAATCCTAGACGGTTGCAAGCGAGCGAGCCAGCGTCTCGCGCCTACAAGGCTTGTCCGATACTGATGATTTTGGTCAGATTCTGGTTGTGCAGCGAGCGGGAAGAGCCACCGGCTCGCCCCTACGGCTATAGGATTTGAGATGATTGGAATGAAAATGGCGCGGAATCTGCGATAGCTCTTCTCCCCTTTCCCTATTTTGGGGACCCTTGCCAAATGCGCAGTGTCTACGAGCGCTAGAGATGGCAAGAGGGTCCGGGGGATCGGGGCAGATTTTGAGTGAATTTGCGAGTATCGGACAAGCCTTACAGCCAGTAGTGAATGATTGGCACGACTTACCTGGACTTACTTCTGCGCTCTCTGTGGGTACAATAGCGGCAAGTGTAGATGCGGGAAGGCGACAATGAGCGAAGCACAAGTGGCATGGCAAATACCGGCGCTGCTCGGCGAAGGACCCGTCTGGGTCGCGGATGAGAACGCCGTCTACTGGGTGGACATCTTCAAGAACAACGTACACCGCCTGACATTGGCGGATGGCGGCAAGACAACCTGGAGTTTCGACTTCGCGGTGACCAGCCTGTCGCCGCGGCAAGCTGGCGGCTTCATCGGCACAATCCAGGATGGCTACGCCTTCATCAACTTTGATACGCTCTCCGCCCAGCCTATCGCCCTGCCAGAAGCGCATATGCCCAACAACCGCTTCAATGACGGCAAGGTTGACGGCAGCGGACGCTTCTGGGCGGGCACGATGGACATCGGCCAAGAGGCGGAGTCGGGCGCGCTCTACCGTCTGGATCCCGATCTCAGCGCGCGCAAAGTGGACAGCGATTACATCATCTGCAACGGACCGACTTTCAACATCGACAACAGCGTCATCTATCATACGGACAGCATCAAACGGACGATCTACGCCTTGGATATCGGCGCGGATGGCGCCTTGAGCAACAAGCGCGTCTTCACCGAGTTCAAGGGCGATGACGAAGGCGTGCCCGATGGCATGACGACGGACAGCGAAGATTGCCTCTGGGTGGCGCATTTTGGCGGCGCGCGCCTCACGCGGTATTCGCCGGTCGGCGAGATTCTCACCACCATCCCCCTGCCGACGCCGAATGTCACCAGCTGTGCCTTCGCCGGAGCGGAATTGGATACGCTCTATATCACCACAGCCAGCACAGCCATGACGGAGGCGGAGTTGGATCGTTTTCCGCTGGCTGGCAGCCTGTTCAGCGTCAAGCCGGGCCTGCGGGGTTTGCCGACGCCGCTCTTCGCCGGTTGATGAGATGCAGGATGCCATGCGCCGCCATGATGGCCAACAAAGGCATGACAGTCGCGCGATCCCGGCCGCTGGAGCAGGCAGTGCAATAGACCAGCGACCCAAGCAGATACCAGGCGCAGGGCAGCGCGATGATGGCGATATCTCCCCAGCGCTTTTCGCCCAGCCATAGCAGCAAGCCAAAGGCGGCCGCAGCCAAGAGCGCCAGGCTCCAGCCTATGCCGGGCAGACGCAGCGGTCCTAGGGTGTCAAGGAGCTGCCGATACAATCCCGCCAGCGTCGTCGCGATGTATTCCAGCGGATAGGCGCGGAAGATATCTGTGGCGACTTCGGTCATGGCGCTTTGCAACTGCGGGCTGCCAACATAGTGATGGTGCGGTCTATTGATGTCCACGCCATCAAGCGCATTGCCCAGTTTGGCTTCCACCCGGCGCGCCAGTTCTACCAGGGTGTCCTCAATCGGCAGATCCGCGCCATGATGCAAGACCGAGGCCGCGCGTTTATAGAGCAGATTCCAGTTGCCAAGCGTCGTATAAGCGCTATGCCCGAAGGTATTCGCGTTGTGCAGGCGCCATCCGCCCGTGCCTATCGCGGCGGCCAGCGTGAAGATGCCCGCCGAGATCAGCCGTCGATCGGCGCGGACAAGGAAGATCCATAGCGCGAACGGAATCCAGAGCAATTCCGCAGCGGGCCTCGCCAAAGCCGAAAGCGCGATGGCCGCGCCAGCCAAAGCCGACCAAAGGCAAAGGCCAGGCCTTGACGCAGCCCGCCGCAGCGCCAAAAGACAGATCAGAATAATCGCAAAGCTGAGGTTGGCCAGGGGCTCGGCCAGCAGAAGGGCGGAGTAACGTATGCTGGCTGGGTCCAAAGCGACCAGCAGCGCCGACAGCAGCGCCGCCGCCTCCGCGTTCTTCATTGGTCCAAGCTTTCGCGTGAGCGCATACGTCAGCGCGATTATCCCGCTGGACAGCAAGATGTTGATGGCGAGTATCAGTAGGGGCTGCAAGTCCAGCGCCGCCATCAGCAGCGGGAAAAATGGCGGACGCAGCAGGAAGACATCATTCGTGAAGGAGAAATCGCCGCGCGAGAGGATTTCCGCGCCAATGCGATAGAGTTCGTAATCGCCGCCATGATAAACCGCCAGAGTCGGCTCGTAGATGGCAGCCGCGTAGAGGATCCGCAGCAGCAGGCCTAGCAGAACAATAGCTGGCAAAGCGAATCGGCGCATACCGGCATACCTATAGCAGTATTGTCCACATCTACATATTCTTCACCTGAGTATACTTGCGCAATCAGATTGCGCATGCTTGATTCCCACTGCAAGCCAGGGCAATCGCCTCAGATATTGGACTTGACAAGGGCGCTGCCCCGCGCTGCACCCTTAAACGTTTAAGTATTCGCTTCACTCGGCTTTGCCCGGCTTAGCTGCCCAAGTCAAAGATCCTATCGTGAGCAAGAATCGCCTCTGGCAGATCAGCGAATCGCCCTTTCAACCGCAACTGCTGCGCCACCATGAAACCTTGTTCACGGTGGGCAACGGCGCCCTCAGCGCGCGCGGCGCCTTTGAAGAGCCCTATCCTGGTGATTCCCCGACCACGCTCGTTCATGGCATCTTCAACCAAGCCGCCGGGAAACCCGTCCCGGAACTCGTCAACATTCCCAATTGGCTGCCCTTCCATATCACCATTGACGGCAGCCCCGTGGCGATGAATACAAGCGCGCGCGACTGGATCAAACCTGAAGGCGGCGTCCTGCTGGGCTTTCGGCGGACGCTCGACCTGCATAGGGCGACGCTGCGGCGTCAGCTGCTCTTTCGGGCGGAGAGCGGCAGCACCGCGCGCATCTGCTTTGAGCGTTTCGCCAGCCTGGCCAGCCGGCATCTGCTGGCTCAGCGCCTGACGATTGAAACGCTCGAAGGCGCGCCGCGGATCCACGTCCAAGCGCGTTTGGATGGCGCGGTGGCCAATAACGACGTCAGGCACTGGCGCGACCTGCAAACGCATGCCCAGGGCGATTGCGCCGCCATGACCGCGACGACCAGCCAGTCCGCTTATCGCATCGCCCTCGCCACGCATTTGACCAGCCCCAGCCCGGTTCACGCTGCCGCGGGCGAAATGGAAACGGCGCTTTCCAGCGAGATGCGGCTGGAGGCGGGCGCATGCGTCGCCTTCGACAAATTGACCGCGATTGTCACCAGCCGCGATTATGCCGAGCCGCTCGAAGCCGCACAAGACATCCTCCGCGAAGCAGCCGCAATGCCTTATGAGGCGCATTTTCAAGCGCATTGCGACCGCTGGAAGGAGACCTGGTCGCGCTGCGATGTGCAGATCGACGGCGATGACCGCGCGCAGCTCGCCATGCGCTTCGCCATATATCACTTGCTGATTGCCGCGCCCCGCGATGACGACGATGTCAGCATTGGCGCCAAGACCCTGAGCGGCTTGGGCTACAAAGGGCATGTCTTCTGGGATACGGAGTTGTTCGTCCTGCCGCTGCTGGCTTTGACGCAGCCGCGCATCGCTCGCAATTTGCTGACCTATCGCTACCGACGGCTGCCTGGCGCGCGGCGGAAAGCGAACGAATATGGCTATGCCGGCGCCCTCTTCCCTTGGGAGAGCACGGATACCGGCTTGGAGACCATGCCAATATGGTCCGACCCCGGCCTGGACGGCGAACGCATCCGCATATGGACCGGCGAAAGCGAGCAGCATATCAACAGCGATATTGCCTATGCCATTCTGCAGTCCCGGTGGAGAACGAATTCAAAGAAGCGCAGATCGCCGCCTTTGAAGAAGCCAACCCCGGCATCGACGTTGAGCTATTGATTTCGCCGGATTACGGCACGCAGATTCGGGCTGGTTTCGCTAGTGGCGATTATGCTGAAGTTTTCACCGTCGGCCAGTTCGATTTCCCGCAGTGGCAGCACGATGGCTTGCTGGCCCCCGGCTCCATGAAAATCGAAGCGCAGGATGATATCTATCAGGGCTTGCGCGATGCCTTCACCGCCGATGGCGAGCTGTATTGCGCCGCCAAGGATTTCTCCACGCTGGCGCTGCTGTATAATGTCGACGCTTTCGCAGCCGCCGGCCTAGACGCGCCAGATGCCGATTGGACCTGGGAGGATATGGCTGCCGCCGCGGCCGCCGCCACCAATGACGACATGGTCGGCTTCAGCGCCGCCGCCGACAAGTTCCGCTGGATGACGCTCTTCTATGCCAATGGCGCGGAAGTCTTTGATGCCGATGGCGCAGTCGCTTTCGACAGCGACGCCGCGATTGAAGCCCTGAGCTTCTACCAGAGCTTCGTGGCTGATGGCACGGGCGACCTGCCGGGCAACCTGAACGCCGGCTGGAATGGCGAAGCTTTCGGGCAAGCCTCCGCCGCCATGACCATCGAAGGCAACTGGGCGATCGGCTACCTCAACGACACCTTCCCCGAGCTGAACTGGGGCGTGGCCGAGATCCCCGTGGCCCCAACGGCGGACGCGGCACGCTCACTTTCACCGAATGCTGGGCGGTGAGAAGCCGGGCGGAAGGCGCGACAGCCGATGCAGCCTGGGCGCTGGTCAATTTCCTGACCGGCGAAGGCGAGCATGGCGGGCATGCTGTGGCCGCGGCCGGCTTCGGCGTCATGCCAGCCCGCGCGCAATTCGCCGATCTGTGGTCGGAGACGGTCGGCGAGGAATACGCCGCCTTCGCGACGGGCGCAAGCTACGCCACCGCGCCGATCTTCCCCCTGGGCTTCGGCGACTTTGACGCGGCTGTCAACGAAGCGACCACGCTGGTCATGACAATGGGAGAAGAGGCCGCCGACGCGCTGGGCGAAGCGGCTGATGTCGTCCGCGAAATCCAGGCGGAAATGCAGTAAGCCGACTCCCTTTGACACACACAATTGGATGGGGCTGGCGCGCCGGCCCCATCCGCAATGTCCACGGTAGCGAAGAGTAGTTTCCCGGATACTGTGAGATGCCCGCGCAAACTTCCGCCAGCGGGACCCCAAGGGCGATGCGCGCACAGGCGCAGCAAAACCGCGCTGACGCCGCCGCCGGCTTGACTTCGTGGCGCCCGCCGCGATTATCCTGGTCGTCTTTTTGATCCTGTCGCTGCTGGTGGCTTTCTATTTCAGCTTCACAAACTGGTCCGGCACGCGCCCGCTCGATCATCCGCAAGCCTACGAAGTCGTCGGTTTGAAGAATTATGATCGCTGGCTGATCAGCGGCCGGCGCGTCGATGATTTCTACCGCGCCATTCGCAACACGCACTACTACGTCATCGGCGTCGTGCCCGCGCAGACTGTCTTCGCGCTGCTGCTGGCCGTCGTGGTGAACCAAAAGTGGCTGAGCCGCAAGGGTTTCTTCCGCACGGCTTTTTACTTTCCCTCGATTACTTCATCCATCGTTGTCTCTTTCATCTTCCTGTTTCTCTTTTCGGCTGGGGGTCCGATAAACGCCCTTCTGAGCGCCCTCAGCCCCTATTATGAGCCGGTCGCCTGGACGACCAATAATGACGGCTTGTTCCATTTGCTGCTCGAATCGCTCGGCATCCACGAAGACCGAGCCGGCGCCTGGACCGAGATTGAGATCATGGACATTGATATTTGGGATTGGATCGCCGGCCCCAGCGTGGCGCTGTCGACGATCATGGCGCTGGCCATCTGGACGACGACCGGCGCGCTCATGGTCATCTATCTCTCGGCGCTGCAAGGCATACCCTCCAGCGTCTGCGAAGCGGCCGAAGTGGATGGCGCGAGCAAACGGGCGCAATTCCGCCATATCACCCTGCCGCTCCTGCGCCCGACGACTTTCTTCGTCGTCACCCTGGGCTTGATCGGCACATTCCAGGTCTTCGACCAGATCTACGTGCTGCAGAATGACCAAACCGGGCGCACAACCACGTCGGTCGCCTATCTTGTTTATAGCACCGCCTTCGAAGGCAACAGCCCCAACCTCGCCGAAGCCTCCGCCATCGCCATTGTGCTATTCGTCATCATTTTCATCGCCACCATTTTGCAGCGGCGTTTCGTCGGCGGCGACCGGGCGGAAAGCTGAGAGGCGGAGATGACAGCGATTCGCGCTACATTCTCGCTGCCTTCCCCGCGTGATGGCCTGCGCATGGCTCTTGCGGGGCTGGCCATCGCCTTCCTGGTCGGCTTCGCCCTGGTTCAGATCACGCCTTTCGCGCTCACCATCGCCAACTCTTTCAAATGCGATGCCGCCGTCTTCATATCAGCGCAGGAACAGGTCGATGGCATTTTCTTCCGCCCCTCGGTCGATGGCTATCGCAAGATACTCGACAGTCAGCTGCCGCGCTGGATCTTCAATACCGCCTTTTTGTCCGTCGCCGTCACCATTCCGCGCCTCATCTTCGACTCGATGGCTGGCTATGCCCTGGCGCGCCTGCGCTTTCCGGGCAACCGGGCGCTCTTCTTCCTCATTCTTGGCACAATGATGATCCCGGGCGTTGTCCTGCTGCTCAAACAGCTGGGCCTGCTCAACACCTACCAGGGCTATATCATCGTGCTGGCGGCTGACGCTTTTGGCATCCTGCTGATGAAACAATTCTTCGAATCCATCCTGCGGGAGATAGAAGAAGCGGCTATGGTGGACGGCGCCAATCGCTATGTGATCTTCTTCCGCATCGTGCTGCCGATGGCGACGCCCGCCTTGACCGCCCTGACCATCTTCGGCTTCCAAGGCAACTGGAACAATTTTATGGATGCCCTGATCATCCTCGGCGGCGACACGACTCTGTACAACCTGCCGCTCGGCTTGACCGTGCTGCGGGGCTCGGGCTTGGATCTGCAGTACGACCTGGTCCTGGCTGGCTCGGTGATTACGACGCTGCCTATGGCGGTCATCTTCTTCATCTTCCAGCGTTATTTTGTCGAAGGCATCAGTTATACCGGGCTGAAAGGCTAGGGCATGGCGGCGCTCAAAGTCTGGTGGCGCGCCTGGGGTCACCTGCGGCATCGCGGTTATGTCTCTATCTGGGCGAATCTCTGCTTTGTCGTCGTCGCCCTGCCGGTTGTCACCGCGCCGGCTGCCTTCGCGGGCTTGGTGAAACTCAGCCGCGCGCAAATCCAGGGCGAACGCGCCGACCTGCATACCTTCTGGCAAGGCGCGCGCGAGAACCTCGGGCGGGGCATAGTCCTGGGCTGCCTCACGGTCGCGATCCTCATCATCAACGGGAGCAACCTTATCGCCTGCGCCGCCGTCGACAGCTGGGGGTTCAGCCTGCGCATGGTCTGGATGGCCGCGATTGCGCTCTGGCTGGCGCTGATGTTTTATTTCTGGCCCCTGTATTATGCGATGGAATCGCCCACGACGCTTGGCGTTCTGCGCAATGCCATGCTGATGATCCTGCGCCACCCTGCCTTCACCGCGATTCATGGCATCGGCATGGCCGCTCTGGGGATTCTCAGCCTGATCCTGCCATTTCTGGCGGCGCTCCTGAGCTTCGCCTTCGCGGCGATTCTCAGCGCTCATGCCGTGTCTGACTGCCTCGCCAAAGCCGGCTGCCCAGCCAGCGCCGCGCCCGCCCACAGCCAGGATGGGCTCGATTCGCCGCCGACCATATAGAGTTGCCCCCAAATCCCGCTACAATACAGCCGGTTTCATCGAGGTCCAGGATCACATGCCGACGATAAAAGACGTTGCCAAGGCTGCCGGCGTATCCATAGCCACAGTCTCTTATGTCCTGAATGACAAGCTCGATATGGTGAGCGAGGATACGCGCCAGCAAGTGCTGAGCACGGCGCGGAGAATGGGCTACCGGCCCAACGTCACGGCGCGCAACCTGCAGGCGCGGAACACGGGGCTCATCGGCTATGCCTGGCATATCGCGCCGGAAGAGCTGGAGTCATCGCCCATGATGGCGCAATTCATGTTCCATCTGGCACAAGCGGTGGAGGCGGCTGGCTACCACATGCTGACATTCACGCACCCCGCCGATGAGCCGGTCGATGTCTATGAGGAACTCATTCGCTCGGGCCGAATTGACGGCTTCGTCCTGGCGGAGACTCGCCAAGCCGATCCGCGGGTGGCTTTCTTGCTGGAATGCGATATCCCTTTCGTGTGTTTCGGTCGCACCGGCAACGCCTGGCAGTTCCCCTGGGTGGACACGGACGGGCGTGCCGGCATGCGCCAGACGGTAGAATACCTGGCTGGCTTGGGACACAGGCGGATCGCCTTCCTGGGCTGGCCCCCCGATTCCCTCAGCGGCAATGATCGGCTGAGCGGCTACCTGGATGGCATGCGGTCGCTCAATCTGCCGATCGCGGAGGGCTTCCTGATCCGGTCGGATTATCCCGATGGCGAGATCAACCGCATCCTGCAATTCTGGCAGCGGAGGCCGCCGGCAACCCGCCCGACGGCTGCCATCGTGGTGGCGGATTACATCGCCATCGCCGTCGTGCGCGCGGCCGAAAGGCACGGCTTCCGCATTGGCGAAACGCTGTCCGTGGTCGGCTTTGACGGACTGCCCATCGGCCAGATCATCCGGCCAGCGCTGACTACCTTGCGACAGCCGATGAAAACGATCTCGCAAGCGCTCTTGGAGCTTTTGCAAGGCGCCCTCAATGGTTCCGCCGGGCTGCCGACAAATCGCTTGATCACCCCTGAACTGGTCATCCGCGAATCAAGCGGAGCGCCGCGAGCCGATTGAGAATGGCATCCGGCTGGGCAGCCTCCAAGCCAGCCGGGAGATGAATATCCGCGTGACTGACCTTGGCTTGGCCGATCCCCGCGGTCGGGCAGCCGGCCAGTTTCGCGGCGTCAACGCCGGCTTCGGCATCTTCGAAGACAAGCGCTTCATAAGGGCGATCCCGCAGGGCTTCCGTCACCCGGACGAAAAGATCCGGGGCCGGCTTGAGCTGGGAAACAGAGCGGCCGTCGCCGATGACATCGAAGCGCGCCGTCAATTCCAGCCGCTCAAGGACGAGGCGGGCGTTCTTGCTGGCGGATGCCATGGCCAGCTTCAGCCCCATTCCGCGGGACTTGTCCAGAAACGCTGTCACGCCGGGAAGACGGTCCGCCGGGCTTAGCCGGTTGATGGCTTCGAGGTAGCTGGCATTCTTCCGCGCCAGCCATTGTTGCGCCTCATGCTCGGGGATCTCGCGGTCTTTCAAGAGCCGCCGCAGGCTCTCCCGCCGGGATACGCCGCGCAAAGCGTCATTGTCCGCGCTCGTGAAGGGGATATCTTCCGCGTCGGCCAGCCGCTTCCAGGCTTGGTAGTGGTATTCAGCCGTGTCTGTGATGACGCCATCCAGGTCGAAGATGAAAGCGCGTATCGCCATGAAAATCAGCTCCTGCGCTGTATGCGCGCATCCACTGAATCTTAACCGCCGAGTACACCGAGCAAGGCTGTTTTTCAGAGATTTCGCGACACTATGTCGTAATGCTTTTCAGCGATAGGCAAGTAGATCGACAATAAGTAGCGAGCCTGACCAATTCATGCAGTGGACAATGGGGAGCAATCGACACAAGAACCTAAACTCTGTGGCCTCGGTGGCCTCGGCGCTAAAAATTGAAGCAATTGCCCCGGAGCCCAGTTTCAAATTTGTTGACAGTCGACACAGCTTATGCTACACTTCTCCGCGTCCGAAAAGATTCAATGGTCGCCGCTTGCCATCAAACGCGGGCAGACAGCGACCGCGCTTCTAAAGGAGGGTTATAAGACGACAGCCATATCCAAATTCCCCAACACAGTATAGGATCGCGGAAGAAACGAGGAGAGCACAATGCGCAAGATGCGAATACTGACCCTTCTGTTGGTTTTCAGCCTGGTTCTGCCAGCGGCAATGGCTCAGGACGAACCGGTCATCTACATCTTCAACAATTCTGGCACGCTCCAGTTTGACGCCGGCGGCAGCGACCCCGATGTACTGCAGCGCGTGCAAGACCATATCGCCGAGCAATCCGGCGTGCGTCCGGTCACCATTGTTCCGGGCGGCGCGGCCAGCGCTACTGAGCAGTTGAACCTCCTGCTCGGTTCCAGGGACCCCGTCGACCTCTTCCAGGCGCCGGGCAACGGCTGGCACGATTACGCCATGGCGATAATCCCCATTGGCGACCTGCTGGCCGAGCATGGCCAGAATATCCTGCAGGTCATCCCCGAGCAGCAATGGGATATCATGCGCAATGCCGAGGGCGAAATCATGGGCATCCCGCGCTCGACGCCGACCAGCCCCTACATCACCTGGGTGCGCCAGGATTGGCTCGACGAACTCGGTTTGGACGTGCCGACAACCTGGGATGAGTTGGAAGCGACGATTGAAGCGTTCCAGGCGCATAACCCCGAAGCCTTCATCGCCACGCGCCCGGGGGACATCCGCTGGACGACCCTTGGCGGCTTCACGCCCAACGGTCATTCCAACTGGCTCGATCCCGATGATGGCATGGTCAAACCCTGGGTCTTGCAACCCGGCGTCCTCGATTGGGTGACCGAGTTGAATTCCTGGTGGGAAGCCGGTTACTTCTTCGCCGATACCTTCACGCGCTTTGATGCGCCAGAGCTCTTCCGCACCTGCAACCTGGGGGCATGGATGGGCTGGTATTCCCGCATCACGCTGATCACGCCGCAGATTGAGAGCGGCTGTGAAGGCATCGCCTGGGCGCGCACCAGCATCACCACCGAGCACGGTTACATCGCCACCGCCCGCCCGCAGAACGCCAGCGCTTATGTCGTAACCCGCAAAGCGGAACACCCGGAAGCCGTCATCCAGTTCATGGATTGGGTCTACAGCGCCGATACCACTGACAATCAACTGACCGCGCGCTATGGCATCAAGGGCGAAATGTGGGATTATCTCGATGAGGAAGCCAGAGTTGCCAATCCGGATTTGTCTTTCGGCTACGTCAGCGAATATATGCTGCCCAACCTCAACATCGAAATCCGCTACAGCCTGGACGACCCCTCCCGCGCCTGGCATGTCGAATATCTTGGCAGCCTGTTGATCGACCTCGGCGATGCCAAATGGCCCTTTGATGGCGGCTTGGCTTACAATCTGAGCCGCATCGCCGACGAGGTGCCCACCCTGGGCGATATCAATCGACTGCTGGACGAGCAGACCATTCTCTTCATCACCGGTCAGCGCCCGCTTGATCAATGGGACGACTTCATGGCTGATCTGGAACGGGCCGGCATCAGCGACTGGGTGAATGCCATCACCGCGCAATACAACGAACTCGGCGGCGTCTAGTCGCACAACTGCAACTGGCGGGGGACAGAAGCCAGTCTCCCGCCCGCTCGCGCCTGCGCTGCGGCTTTGACAACATGGACAAGCCAAACGTACTCTTCATCGCGGTCGACGATTTGAGGCCCGCGCTGGGCTGCTATGGCGACGGCGACGCGATTAGTCCCAACATTGATCGCCTCGCGGCTCGTGGCATGGTATTCCAGCGCGCCTATTGCCAGCAAGCCGTCTGCAACCCGTCGCGAGCCTCGCTGATGACCGGTTTGCGCCCGGATACAACCAAAGTCTGGGATTTGAAATCGCATTTTCGCCAGGAGCTGCCGGCGCATTTGGCCGATCTGCCCCAGTACTGCGGCGGCAGTCATTTCCGCCAAGCCAATCCCGATGTCATAACCCTGCCGGAGGTTTTCAAGCGTCACGGCTATATCGCGCGTTCGGTTGGCAAGATCTATCATGGCTCGCCACAGGCGCAGGATCCGCAATCCTGGTCGGATGAAGCCATCCTCAATGTCGTCTGGAAAAGCGCGGACTACTTGCTGCCGGCGAATCAAGCGGGGGCAGCCGTAAGCTGGCCCGGTTTCAAAATGGCGGCCACAGAAGCTGCCGATGCGCCCGACAATGCTTATGGCGATGGCAAAGTCGCCGAAGCCGCTTGCGAGCTCATCGCTGGATTTGGCGATAGTCCCTTCTTTCTCGCTGTGGGTTTCCGCAAGCCGCACCTGCCCTTCAGCGCGCCAAAACGCTACTGGGATCTCTATGAGCGCGATGCCATATCGGCGCCGCAACATGCCGAGAAACCGACCGGCATCCCCGACTTCGCCTGGCACAATAGCCGGGAACTGCGCGGGTACGCCGATATCCCGGACGAGGGACCCCTGCCCGACGATCTGATCCAACAGCTTCGGCATGGCTATTATGCCTGCGTCAGCTATATGGACGCGCAAGTGGGCAAACTGCTCGACGCCCTGGAGAAGCATGGCTATGAAGACAACACCATCGTCGTCCTATGGGGCGACCACGGCTATCACCTCGGCGAGAAAGCGCTTTGGTGCAAGACGACCAATTACGAGTTGGATACGCGCGCGCCCTTGATCATATCCGCGCCGGGGATGGCAGCGGGCGAATGCGCCGCCCTGGTCGAATTCGTTGATATCTATCCGACGCTGGTGGAATGCTGCCGCTTGCCAGAACGCGAAGGCTTGGATGGCCTCAGCATGACGCCGCTGCTGCGCCAGCCCAAGCAGCCCTGGAAAACGGCCGCCTTCAGCCAATTCCCCCGCCCCTGGGCCTATCGCGGCGAACCGGCAGTCATGGGCTATAGTATGCGCACAGAGCGCTTTCGTTATACAGAATGGCAAGACTTCCGCAGTGGCCGCGCGCTGGAGCGAGAGCTGTATGACCATAGCGCGAGTCATGCTGAAATCAAGAACCTTGCGGGCGACGCGGCTTACATGCGGATTGTCGCTGAACTTTCCCGGCGGCTGCGGGCTGGCTGGAAAGCGGCATTGCCAGCGCAGTTCTCGCATTCGACCGCAGATGCAGCCAGGGAAGCGCGATGAAGGCAGAAGCCAACATGACGTCCATCAGCCGCCATTCGCCGCCAGCCAGGACAGAGGGAAAATGGCGCAGGCTGCTCAAGCGGATATGGTTTTTCCGCTTCTATTACCTGTTGGCGCTGCCGGGCATTCTGTATTTCATCATTTTTCATTACATCCCCATGTTTGGCATCGTCATCGCCTTCAAGGACATCTCGCCCTTTGGCGGCGTCGAGGGCATCCTCGAAGCGCCTTGGGTCGGCATGAAGCATTTCAACCGCTTTTTCAATTCCATCTTCTTCTGGGATGTCATCGAAAACACCGTGGTCATCAGCGGCTTGAAGATCATCTTCGGCTTCCCCGCGCCCATCATCTTCGCGCTCATGCTGAACGAGGTCTTTCGCATCAAGTTCAAGCGCTTTGTGCAGACGGTGTCGTATCTGCCCCATTTCATCTCCTGGGTGGTGACGACCGGGCTGGTTACCGCGCTGCTGGCGACCAGCGGCGGGCTCATCACCGAGATGCTGAACAGTTTGACTGGCGAGAACTGGACCTTTTTGACCAATCCCGATCATTTCCGCGGCATATTGACCATCTCGCACGTGTGGAAGACCGTCGGCTGGAGCAGCATTCTGTATCTGGCCGCCATGGCTGCCATTGATCCGGCGCTTTATGAGGCGGCCGCCATCGACGGCGCGAATCGCTTCCAGATGGCGCGCCACATCACCGTTCCCAGCATCGCCTTTGTCATCACCATCCTCTTCATCTTTGAAATCGGCAACCTGCTGGATGCCGGCTTTGAGCAGATCCTGCTGCTCTATTCCCCCTCCGTTTACAGCGTCTCGGATATCATCGACACCTATGTCTATCGCGAGGGGCTGCTGGGGCTCAAGTATTCCTTCGCCGCGGCGGTTGGCTTGTTCAAAGGGGTCATGGCATTTCTCTTTCTGATTGTGGCGAATACCCTGGCGAACCGCCTGGGCCAGCCGGGCTTGTGGTAGGAGAAGGCGGATGCTCAAGTTATCGCGGAACGAAAAGGTCGCTCAGGCGCTCATCTACTTCTTTCTGATATTGCTGACGCTGGCATTCCTGATTCCTTTCATCATCGTCTTCTCCACGTCCTTCATAAGCGATAACGAGTTCGCGCGGCGCGGCGGTTATGTGCTGTATCCCGAGTCCATCTCGATGGGCGCGTATGACATTCTCTTTGGGCGCAGCAAAGTCATCCTGAACGCTTATGGCGTGACGCTTTTCCGCGTGGTTGTGGGCACCGGCTTCAACCTGGCATTCACCATCACCATGGCTTACGCGCTGGCCAAGAAAGACCTGCCGGGTCGCGTGCCGCTGACGATTTTTGTCTTTATCACCATGGTCTTCAGCGGCGGGCTGATACCGCGATTTCTGCTGGTTGACGCGCTGGGCTTGCGCAATACGCTCTGGTCGATGGTCTTCCCGGGCTTGATCAACGCCTGGAACATGCTCATCATGCGCAACTTTTTTATGAGCCTGCCGGATGAGCTTTTTGACGCCGCCATTGTCGATGGCGCTTCTCCGCCGACGGTTTTGCTGCGTATTGTGCTGCCGCTTTCCATGCCGGTCATCGCCACCATTGGGCTTTTCTACGCCGTTTGGCATTGGAATTCCTGGTTTGACGCCGCCATTTATATTGACAAATCGCACCTGAAACCCATGCAGATTATCCTGCGCAGCCTGCTGGAAACGACCAATATGCAAGGCTTGGAAGAACTGGCTTTCATTGAAGATCCGCCGCCGGCCGCCTCTTTGCGTTCCGCCCTCATCATCGTCAGCACCGTGCCCGTGCTCTTCATTTATCCTTTCGTGCAGCGCTACTTCGTAAAAGGCATCATGATCGGCAGCATCAAAGGCTAAGGCAGATGTTCAAGCCGCATATCGAGCAGATTGACCTGTGGCGCAGCGGCGCCGCTGGCTTCCATACCTATCGCATCCCCGCGCTGGCAATCAGCAATACCGGTAGCATCCTGGCATTCTGTGAAGGGCGGAAAGCGCACCGCGGCGACGCCGGGGATATCGCCATGCTCGTCAAGCGCTCGACCGACGGCGGCAAAACCTGGTCTCGCCAAGCGGTCATCTGGGATGATCCGGGCAATACCTGCGGCAATCCGGCGCCTGTCGTCGACCGGGAGACGGGCATCATCCATCTCTTGATGACCTGGAACCGCGGCGATGATCATGAACGCGATATCATCACAGGCAACAGCCAGGATACGCGGCGCGTCTTCGCCACTTCATCCGCTGACGACGGGCGAACCTGGCGCGAGCCACAAGAAATCACCAGCGATGTCAAGCTGCCCGGCTGGACATGGTACGCGACCGGACCGGGCCACGGCATCCAAATCCATCAGGGCAGATGCGCGGGAAGGCTGGTCATCGCCTGCGACCACATTGAAGCCGGCAGCAGGGAGTATTATTCGCATATCGTGTACAGCGATGACGGGGGCGAAAACTGGCGCCTGGGCGGGCGGGCGCCAAAGCCGGCTGTCAACGAATGCCAGGTCGTGGAAATCAGCGGCGGGCGCTTGCTGCTGAATATGCGCAGCTACCTGCCAGGCGAGAAAGCTCGGCAGGTCGCATTCAGCGCGGACGGCGGCTTGACCTGGACGGACCAACGCGTCGACCGCGCGCTCATCGAACCGATATGCCAGGCGAGCATCCTTGGCGGGAGAGACGCGGATTGGCTCGAAAGCAGGCTGATGCTCTTCGCCAACCCAGCCAGCCAGACCCAGCGCGTCAACATGACATTAAGAGCCAGCCGGGACGATGGCGATGCTTGGCCCAGCCAAATCCAGCTGCATGCCGGGCCCAGCGCCTACTCCGACCTCGCGGCGGCGGACGGTCGCATCCTTTGCCTGTACGAAGGCGGCGAGGGACATCCGTACGAATTCCTGCGCCTGGCATTCATCGAGCTTGGATGGCAGTCTTGAAACTTGACGACTATGGACGCCCGCGCCGGAATGCGACGGCTTACGCAAAATGCACTGAGTTTCGCAAAGTAAGCGGAGGGCATCTCAGCGAGAAGCCCCTACAGCTAACATATTTTGGGAAATAGCGGATTGGCAGTTCGCAACGCAAACGGGAGGCTGCCATGCTGATTCATACACGATCGCTCGCCCACAAAGTTTTTGATATCTGGCGCAGCCCGGGGCGCTTCACAAAAAATCCGGATATCATCGTCTTGCCGACCGGGCGCTACTTGCTGATCTATAGCGATGTCGACGCGCATTGGTCGCTGAAAGATCAGATATTGACGCTCTTGGCCAGCGATGACCAAGGCGCGACCTGGTTCAAGCACCGCGAGATTGACCGCGCCGATCTGGCACGGGGCGACGAGCGCCTGGTAACCCCCCGCTTGAGCCGGCTGAATGATGGCCGCCTGGTGGTGATCATCGATCACGATGATGACAGCCACTTCCACGAAGATCAGCCGCCCGGCAACTGGCTGTATTGGAGCGAGGACAATGGCGACAGTTGGACGCCGGCGCAAAAGGACAGCGGCATCGGCGGTTTCGAGCCCGACCGCGTGATCGACCTTCCCGATGGCGCTCTCGGGGTGACTTCCCACTTGATGCGTGGCGTGACCCAAGAATTCGCGCAAGTTCTCTGGACTTCTGAGGATGGCGGCGCTACCTGGCAGGAACGCGGGACCATCGCGCACAATGGCTATCATCGCTTTTGTGAAGGCGCGCTTGTCTTGCTCGATGGCGGCGCTCGCCTGGCTTGCGTCATGCGCGAGAATCATTCGGCTGGCATTCCTTCTTTCGTCGCCTTCTCCGATGACAACGGATATTCCTGGTCGGAAGCGCGGATGCTGCCCTTTGCCATTCATCGCCCCTATGCCAAAGAATTGCGCGATGGCCGCGTCATGGTGACCGGGCGCCATGTCAACGGCGGCTTGGGCAGCTACGCCTGGGTGGGCGATTTGGCGGAGGCAGCCGGCAGATACGCCATTGGCGGTCCGCGGCGCAAGTATCGTGCCAGCTTGCGGGATGGGGCCCTGCTCATCGAGAATCTCCCCGAGCATGAATGCCGCTATACTTTGCTGCCGCCGGAATCGGCATTCAGCGCTGTCGATTTCACGGCGGAGGTCCGTGCGGAAGCTTCGGCCGGGCATGCGGAAGTGGCTTTCCTGTCCCTGTCGCGCTTGGGGCAGCTGCTGACGATCGCGCCGGATCATATCGCCCTGCGTCGCGGTCGCCATGCTATGCGCCACCCAGTAGACATGACGCGCTTTCATCGGGTGGGCTTGCATCATGAGCGAGGCTGGCTGCAAGTCAAGCTTGATGGGGAGACGGTCTTTCATAAATGCGTCTTCCGCGAAGAATATCCCGCCAGCGATTTTCACGGCGGCAACCCCCTGCGGCGCAGCCAATTCGGGCAATACGGCGATAGCGGCTTCAGCCACTGGCGCAACGTCAGTTACCGGCTGGGCAACCCGACCCTGGATGATTTCGCATGGACCTGGACTGCCGCTTCGGGCGACTACCCCGATCACTATCAGCGCGAGCGCATGATTCAGCTGCACGGCAATCACCCAGCCCAGGCGCCTTGGCCCGACCACGGCTATTCTTCCTGGATTCAGCGCGAGGACGGCAGCATCTATCTGGTGGATTACAGCAACGCCGGCGATATCGCCGATACCGCGCATCTTCTGGGCGTGAATATCGACTTGGAGGATATCGGCTAATGCGGCCTAACATCTTGTGGATTTGCACCGATCAGCAGCGCTACGACACCATCGGCGCATTGAACAACCGGCAGCTGCGCACGCCAAATATCGACAGGCTCGTGGCCAGCGGCGTCAGCTTTGAGCGCGCCACCTGCCAAAGCCCGATTTGCACGCCGAGCCGCGCCAGCTTCCTCACCGGGATGTATCCGAGCAGCGTGCATGGCTGCGGAAATGGCAATGCCACCTGGATGGAAGCAGCGCCCCTCGTCACCGCTTTGCTGGCCGATGCCGGTTATGATTGCGCGCTGGCTGGCAAATTGCATCTGGCCGGCGTCCGCGGCCGCATCGAGCCCCGCCCAAAACACGATGGCTATCGGCTGTTTCATTGGTCGCATGGACCGCACGATTACTGGACAGAAGGGCATGACTACGCCGACTGGCTGAGCGAGCAAGGCTACAGCCTGCCAGAAATGCTGACGCATCCACAGGATACGCCGCCGGAACTCCATCAGACCACCTGGTGTACCGACCGCGCCATCGACTTCATCACTGGCGATCACGCTGGCAAACCCTGGCTGATGAGCGTCAACATCTTCGATCCCCATGCGCCCTTTGACCCGCCGCAGAGCTATATGGATCGCTTTGACATCGAAGCCATGTCCGGCCCCAAGTTCCGCGAGAGCGATCTGGCCGCCCAAGCCAAACTTAGCGATATAGACTTTCAGACCAAGGCGCGCCGGCCAGAAGAATTCGACGCCAGGCGCATCCAGGCGGCTTATTACGCCATGATCGAGCTGATAGACGACAATGTCGGGCGCATGCTGGAAGCGCTGGAAGACAGCGGACAACTGGAAAATACGCTGGTCATTTTCACCAGCGACCACGGCGAAATGCTGGGCGACCATGGCCTGCTGCTCAAAGGCTGCCGATTCTACGAAGGCTTGGTCCGCGTGCCGCTGATTATGTCTTGGCCCGGCTGCTTCCTCGAAAGCCGACGGCGGCAGGCGCTGGTCGAACTGATCGATATCGCGCCGACGCTGCTTGACCTGGCGGGATTGCCGATACCCGAACGCATGCAAGGACGGTCTTTGCTGTCGCTACTGACTGACGCGGACGCTGCTGACCGCCATCGTAACTTCGCGCGCTGCGAGTATTATTCTGCGCTCAATCCCGATTCCCGCGAGGAATTCAGCGGCAGCTACGCCACTATGATTCGCGATGAACGCTACAAGTTGATCGTCTATCACGGACATGGTATCGGCGAACTTTTCGACTTGCGCGATGACCCGGATGAATTCGTCAATCTTTGGGATGAGCCGGCCATGCTGCCGGTCAAGCTCAGATTGATGCAACAAAGCTTTGACGCGCTGGCTTTCGCCGTTGACACCGGCAGCGAGCAGATTACCAGCGCTTGAGCCCGATGATATTCGACCGGCAAGACCTCTTTTCTCGCGATACCGGCGGCTATGCCATGTATCGCATCCCGGGCATTTGCGTTGCGCCCGGCGGAACAGTCCTGGCGCATGCCGAAGCGCGAACTGGCCGCGGCGGCGACTGGGACAAGAGCGACATCCTCATGCGCCGCAGCTTTGATCAGGGCCGGACTTGGGAGGCAGCGCGCAAAATTCTAGACCATCGAGAGTATGGCGCCGGTCCGCTGCACAATTTCAATACCATCATCGATCGCGAGCAGGGCATCGCGCATGCGCTCTTTTGTTTTGGCTATGCCCGCGCCTTTTATATGCGGTCAGCCGACGATGGCGCAAGTTTCAGCGAGCCGCGGGAAATCACGGCTGTTTTCGAAGACTTCCGCGACGAATACGATTGGGGGGTGCTGGCTATCGGCTTGCCCAACGGCATCCGCCTGCGGGCTTCGGGGCGGCTGATTGTCCCCGTCTGGCTTTCGACTTCGCGGACAAGAGCCCACCGCCCCAACCGCTGCGCCACGATTTACAGCGATGATGCTGGCTTGACCTGGCAGCGCGGCGAGATGATTCCGGATGTCGTGCCCAATTGCAATGAAAGCGGCATCGTCGAATTGGCGGATGGCTCGGTCTTGCTGAATATGCGCAACGGCATCGGCGTAAGGCGCCGGGTCATCAGCCGCAGCCGCGATGGCATCAGCGATTGGTCAATCCCGCAGCTTGACGCGCAATTGCTTGAACCCACCTGCCAGGGCGCAATCTTCCGCCACAGTTGGGCGGACGCAGGCGGGAGCCGCATCCTCTTCTGCAACCCGGACAATCTCGCCGGTGAAGATGCCAAAGGCTCATCCATCTTCCGTACGCGCAAGAACTTGACCGTTCAGCTCTCCACGGACGAATGCCAATCCTGGGCTTTCAAGAAGGTCATTGAACCGGGGTACGCCGGTTACAGCGCGCTGGCTGTCTGCCCGGACAGGACTGTCCTATGCCTGTTTGAGCGCGGCCAGAGCGTCAGCGGAAACACCGATGATCATCTGACCCTGGCTCGCTTCGACCTGGACTGGCTGATGGCGGCGAGCGATGCCTGAGCAGCCCAACATCATCCTGATCCTCTGCGATGAGCTGCGGGCCGACGCGCTGGGCTGTTATGGCAACCCCATCGTCAAGACGCCAAACATTGACCGCCTGGCTGCCGAGGGAACGCGCTTCTCGCAATGTTTCGTCACCCAGCCCACCTGCACGCCCAGCCGAGCGTCGATCTTGACCGGCTGCTATCCTTCGGCGCTGCGAACCCGCATGGTCGGCTGTTATACGCCGGATGATCCGCGCTTTCTGCCGCGAGTATTGTCTGGCGGGGCTTATCGCACAGCCTCAATCGGCAAGCTGCATCTCGTTCCGCAAGCCGCGGAACCAGAGAGCGTCGCCCGGCGGCTGGCAGCGGACGAAGCGACGTATTATGGTTTCCAGAAAGTGGACCTGGTCAATGGCCACGGCAGCCGCTGTTTCGGGAACCGCTATTCCGCCTGGCTGCGCGAAACTGTGCAAGACCTGGAAGCGCGGCTGGCGAGCATCGCGCCTTATGATAAGGGCATCAATTGCTGGCGCTGGAACTTGCCGGAGCGGGCGCATTCCAGCCACTACATTGCCGACCGCGCCATCGAATTCCTGGAATCGGCAACGGGGCAGCCCTTCTTCCTGCACATATCTTTTCCCGATCCCCATTATCCTTTTACCGCGCCGGAACCCTGGGCCAGCCTCTATGACCCAGCCGATATGCCGCCGCCAATCCCGCCGGTGACGGAGTCCTTCGATATGCCCAGGCTGCACGAGCGCGTATATCGCGGGCCCCAATCGTCCGCAGGCGAAAGACCGCGGGATCGCGTCATCGGCACGCCGCCGCATAACTACGCCGAGCTGACACCCGAAGACTGGCAGCAGGTCAAAGCCATCTATTACGGCATGGTTTCCCTGCTTGACCACAGCATCGGCAGGCTGCTGGCTTCGGTGGATCGGCTTGGGCTGGGCGACAATACTGTGATCCTGTTTCTGTCGGATCATGGCGATTACCTCGGCGATCATGGGATGTATGGCAAGGGCTTGCCCTATGAGAGCGCGCTGCGCATACCCCTGATAGCTCGCGGACCGGGCATCGCGGCTGGCCAGTCTATAGACAGTGTGGAATCTACGTTGGATATCGCGCCGACGCTGCTGGACATGGCAAATATTGCCGAGCCGGAGGGCATGCAAGGCAGCTCGCTGAAGGCGCTTCTGAATGGCGACGACAGCCCGCGCCCCTCGCTTGCCCTGGTTGAGAATGACGATGACTTCGCGCGATTGCGGATGCGCAGCCTGGTTACGCCACGATGGCGCCTGACCTATTATTTGAATCAAGAGTGGGGCGAACTCATCGACCGCGAAAAGGACCCGCAGGAGATGCGCAATTTATGGGATGATCCGGCGCATGGGTCCATCAAGCAGCGGCTCCTTGAGCAATTGCTGCAGGCCGTCGCCGCCAGCATAGACATGCGCAACGGCCGCCGGCAGCAGCCCAGCGCGCCCGCGCCAAAATGGCGAGATTAGGCAAGCAACTGGCCAGTGTCACAACAAAACGCGGAAGTCGCGCAGAACCCGGAAGATGATGCGATTGGAATCGTGATAGCGGATGGCGCCGCGATAGGCAGTCCGCGCCAGATAGATGATGTCGTCGCCGTCAAACTGCCAATCGACATACTGAAAGCCGGTGAGCCTGGCCGAGTCTTCCGGGCTTAAGCCGCTGCGGTCTTGCATCAAGGTCTTGACGAGACGCCAGCTGCGCAAATCTTCCGAGACGCTGAGCGAGAGGATATTGCGCTGTCGGGGCCAAGCAGGCTCAGTCACGTTATTCACCAGCGCGATATACAAGCCGGTAACATGGTCGCGGCGAATGGTGAATTTTGTGCCGCCGCCGGGGAAATCCATGAACCCGCTGCCGGGGTCAAAGGATATCCGCGAGCCAGCGTCTTCCACTTTGACAATCACGGCGCGGTTGACCATTGGGCTGGCGTTCAAGCGCAGGATATTCCAGAGTTCGCCATTGGGCGCGGCGACGATATTGCCTTCCAGCCAGCAGGGGCGCTCGGGCGGCATCCAGTCTGCCGGGACCCAGGCGGGGTCAAAAGGGATCTTGTTGCTGATCGTCCAATTCGCGGCATTGAGCAGGTCGCAATCGGCCGGCGCGGAAACGACGCAGGCATGGAAGCTGGGACCATGCACGGGCGGGTCGGCATCTTCGAAGGCTTTGTAGAGCCGCCCCTCATGCTCAAGCACCGGCACCGGCGCGCAATGATAATTCGGCGCTTGACGGAAGGGGCCCCCGCGGAACAACAGGCCGCTGGATTCATCAGCCGGATGCGTCCAGGCATACCCGCCATCATCGCTGCGGCGGATGACAATCGAGCCATATTGCTGGGACACGCCGAGGATGTACAGGCTGCCGCGATGCAGGAAGAGGCTGCTCCAATAACAGTTCATGATATGCGTGATGTTTTGCCAGGTCGCGCCATCGTCTTCCGAGCGATAGAGGCTGGTCAGGCTCTCTTCGTCTTCGTGGTTGCGCGGGCAGTTCGGCAAGCCAAAATAATCATGGGAGGCCAGCAGAGCGCCGTCCGGCAAGCGCTGGATGCTGGGGCTGCCCAGAAAGGTCTTGGCGCGCTCCGGCTGATATTTGACTTCGCGCCAGATCAATGACATGGGCGGGCCTTTCTAAAGATACTCGCGGAAGTTGACCAGCTTGCGGAAGACGATCTGATTGGAATCGTGGAAATTGCGCGCGCCGCGATAGGCTGTGCGCACGACATAGATCAAGTCAGCGCCATCAAACTGCCAATCGACATATTGGAAACCGGTGAGCGCAATCGAGTCCTCGGCGTTCAAGCCGGTATCATCGCGCATCAGCTCTGTGACAATTCGCCAGTTCCAAAGATCATCGGAGGCGGTCAGCGAAAGCACATTGCGCTGGCGCATGGGATGTCTGGCGCGGTATCGTTGCGAAGCCAGGTCGCCGGCCAGCCGCTCAAGTATGTCCTTGTCCGCCAAACGGTTCACCAGCGCGAAATACCGGCCGGTGACGGGGTCGCGCCGGATGACGAATTTGGCTTTGACGCCGGGAAAGTCCAGATAGCCGTTATCGGGATCAAAAGCCAACGTTTTGCCCGCGTCGAGGATGCGCAGTCGGGGCGCTTTCTCATCGAGGACGGAACCGCCTTCAAAGGTCAGGATATTCCAGAGCGCGCCATCGGGCGATGCCACGATATTGCCCTCGCGCCAGCCAGCCGGGTTCGCCCGCTCCGCATCCCAGCCATGCGGGATCCACGCCTGGTCGAAGGGCAGTTTGTTGCTCATGGTCCAGCTTTTGGCATCCAACAGATCGGCATCGACCGGCGCGGAAATCACGCAGGCTTGGAAATTGCCCCAGCCCGGCGGATCGCAATCTTCAAAGGCTTTATAGAGTCTGCCTTCGTGAACCAGCACCGGCGCCGGCGCGCAGTGATAATTCGGCGGGTCCCAAAATGCGCCGCCGCGGAACAAAAAGCCGCTGGATGCGTCCTTCGGGTGCGTCCAGGTGAAGCCGCCATCAGCGCTGCGGCGAATCACAATGGAGCCATACTGCTGCGATGTACCCAGAATATACGCCGCGCCATCATGCAGAAAGAGGCTGCTCCAATAGCAGTTCATGATGTGGGTGATATTGACCCAGGTTGCGCCATCGTCTTCCGAACGGTAGATGCTGGTCAGGCTTTCTTCGCCTTCGTGGTTCTTGGGGCAGCCAGCCTTGCCGAAATAATCGTGCGATGCCAGCAGCGCGCCATCGTGCAGGCGAAGGATGCTGGGGCTGCCGAGGTAGGACTTGGCGCGTTCCGGGTGATATTTGACCTGTGACCATTGCATGAGCTGCTCCGTTCAGCCTCGACCGGTTACCACTGCGAACTACAAGCCCCTGCCCAAAATGAGTGAGGGAGCCAAGGGCAGCGAGCCACTAGGAATTTTGCTTGGCCTGCGGCATCGTCGCGCTGGCGTCAATGGTTTCGAGATGGGTGGAGCCCGCAAGGCAGCTGCGGACTCCAGCGCGTGAATGATCGCTTACTCGCTGACGAACCACTGGTCGGAGTGGCCGCTTTCGAGATGGCTGATATAGACGACGCCTTCAACCGGCGTGAAGTTCTTCAGACGATTGGAACGGATGAAGACCTCCGGCGCTTCGCCAACGGGACCGATGTGATAGATATTGCGCACGGTGTTGGCGACCAAGAGCGTGCCCAGCTCGACATAGCGATCGGAGCCGATTTCAGTCAGCTGCCATTCATCCACCAGCCGCAGCTGCTCCTTTTGGTACTCGGGCGGTTCTTCGCCTTCCGCGCCATCAGAGAGCCACCATTGACGCCAAGCCAGGCCGCCGCCGACCGGGGTGGAATCAATGCCATAGGGCGGGCGCAGCCATATCGGCCGCTGATACATATCCTTTTCCGAGACGACATCGGCGAACCAGGTAGAGGCGTGGACTTCGTTGGCCAGCAGCGCCTGCTTGAAGGCTTCGCGCGTGCTCGGGTTGATCTCGACATCAACGCCAACGGCTTCCCAGTACTCGGCGACCAGCTCGGACATCGGGATGCGATTGATGGCATCCCAGAGCACAATAGCCAGGGGCTGGCCATCCGGGCGCATGCGCACGCCGTCATCGCCCATGGTCAAGCCCATCTCATCCAGCAGCGCATTGGCTTGATCGGGATCGTAATCGGCATAGTGGCCGCTCATCCAGTCCTCATAGAAAGCCGAAGCGGAGGAAACGCCCCATTGCCGCGCGACTGCCACGCCGAAGAACAGCACCTCGTTGATCTCATCGCGATTGATGGCCAGCGACATTGCCTGGCGGAAGCGCAGGTCGTTGAAGATTTCGTTCAAGACCGGGTCGTTCACGGTGATGTTGAACTGGTATTTGCTCATCGCGCCTTGATCGGCAGGCCAGAGAATCGTCGTGTAATCGCCATCAGCCTCGCCGGCTTTCAATACGGGCAGGTCGCTGACTTCCAGATTGTAGAAGCCGTAGTCGATGGCGCCGGCCTGGACGTTGAGGATGACAACTTCCGGCTCAGCCAGCAGCAGGCGCACCTGGCGATCGATATACGGCAGTTGATTGCCTTCGGTATCGACCTTCCAATAGTAGGGGTTGCGCACGTAGAACTTGTTTCCGAAGTCATCGACAGTATCCAGCGTCCAGGGCTTGACCACCGGCAGGTCGGGGTCGAAGTCGCTTTGCCCGGTTTGCCCGTTCATGTGGAACTGGAAGGCGCCAGCCCAGGTATCGTACCCTTCTGATTCCGCGAGAGCCTGCGCGTCTTCGTTGTAATCGGCATGCCATTGTTCCAGATAATGCCGCGGGGCCAGGGGGAAGCCTTGGCCGCTGCGCGCGACAACGATTGGGAAAGCCGGGTTCGGCTGCGCAGCCACAAAGTTGACGGTCAGGTCATCCACTTTTTCCACCACGAGCGGAGTGCCGCCCGGCTTGAGCGCATTGGACATATTGGGCAACTCTTCGTGCAGCATGATGTCTTCGTACCAGAACATGACATCATCCGCGCTGACCGGCGCGCCATCGCTCCATTTCATGCCGCTGCGCAGGGTGACCGTGGCTGTCATCAGATCATCGGACAGCGCGACGCTCTTGGCGACTTCGGGGAAGATGACCTCCCAATTGGTCGAGAAGCCGGTCAAGTGCTGATCCCAGGCGGTGAAGCCGGTGTTGCCAAAGGACGTGGGATTGGTGGCGTTGAAGGTGATCTCCCCGCCATAAGACCCGATGGCTTCGCGCGGTTGCACGACCATAATATCGCCACGATCCGGCAGACGCTCTTCGAGGGGCGGCAAGTCCCCGGCGGCGACCATCTCCGCCAGCATGGGCGCTTCATTGAACATGGCGATACTGTTGCCAGCGGCTTCATACTCGTCCAGGGACCAGACGCGCAGATTATCCGCCGATGAGAAACCGGCTTCTTGCGCAGCCAGGTTCATCGCCGGCAGCGCCAAACTCAGTACGAGCAGAATGCCCAACAGCGTTCGATAGCTAAACTTTGACATCTTGCATTCCTCCAGTGATTGAACAATTGCGATGTGAAATTGATCACCCGTTTGCTTGCCCTGCCACCTCCTTACCGCCTGTCTGGCAACTCATATATCGCTCCCTTATCCGTTCGCGGGCAATTCTAACACGTCATATCGCGACGCCAGTCAAATCCAATTCCGATGAGAAATGGCAGGCTGCGAAGTGCCCGGGCGAAACTTCCTCCAGCGGGGGCGTCTCATGCCGGCAGCGGTCCTGGGCATATTGGCAGCGCGGATGGAACAAACAGCCACCGGGCGGATCGGCAGGATTAGCCACCTCGCCGCTGAGGATGATCTGCCGCTCTTCCAGGCGCGGGTCCGGCTTGGGCACGGCGGAAAGCAGCGCCTCCGTGTAGGGATGCTTGGGATTGAGATAGAGCTCTTCGGTATCCGCCAGTTCGATAATCTTGCCGACATACATCACGGCGACGCGATCGGCAATATGCTCAACCACGCTGAGGTCATGGGCGATGAACAGATAGGTCAAGCCCAGTTTCTCCTGCAGGTCTTGCAACAGGTTCAGTATCTGCGCCTGGATAGAGACGTCCAGCGCGGAAACCGGCTCATCCGCCACGATTAGGCTCGGGTTGGTGGCCAAGGCCCGGGCGATGCCGATGCGCTGTCGCTGGCCCCCGCTGAAGGCATTGGGATAGCGGTTCAAATGGCCCGTGTTCAAACCGACCAAAGCAGCCAATTCGCGGACCCTGTCCTCCATTGCCTGGCCCCGGACGCCCTGCGCCCAAAGCGGTTCGCCGATTATATCGAGCACTGTCATGCGCGGCGAAAGCGATGAGAAGGGATCCTGAAACACCATCTGCATTTCTTTGCGCAGCTCGCGGAGCTCCGGCTTGTCGAGCGCGGTGATATCCACTATTGCGCCGCCGCTCGTCCGCAAGATGATCTCGCCTTCGGTGGGGTCAATGGCGCGCAGGACGCAGCGGCCCAGGGTTGTCTTGCCACAGCCGCTTTCCCCGACCAAGCCAAGCGCCTCGCCCCGCTTGATTAAGAAGCTGACGTCATCGACGGCTTTGACCTGCCCGACCTGCCGGCGCAGCAAACCCTTTTCGATAGGGAAGTATTTCTTCAGCGCCTTGACCTGCAGGAGCGTCTCGTCAGATTGCATGAGCGACGCCTTCGGTTATGCCCTCGCCAAGCGCATCGACCACTTCGGGATACACGAAGCAGGCGACCGCATGATCCTCTTCGATTTGCACAAGGGGCGGATCCACTCGGTTGCACAAACCTTCGATGGCGGCCGAGCAGCGCGGGTAGAAGCCGCAGCCGGGCGGCCGGTTGATGGGCACGGGCACAGCCCCGCTAATGGACTCCAGGCGATCGCGGGATTTCTTGCCGATCTTCGGGATCGACTGGATCAGCGCCTTTGTATAGGGATGCCTGGCATTGTAGAAGAGGCTGTCCACATCGGTAAATTCGACAATCCTGCCCAGATACATCACGGCCACGGCGCGCACCATGCGGGCGATCACCCCCAGGTCATGCGTGATGTACAGGATCGACATGCCCATTTCGCTCTGCAAATCGCGCATAAGCTGGAGGACCTGCGCCTGCACAGTCACGTCCAGCGCTGTCGTCGGCTCATCGGCGATCAAGAGCGAAGGCTCGCAGGACAAAGCCATGGCGATCATGGCTCTTTGCCGCATCCCGCCGGAAAGCTGGTGCGGGTATTCGTTCATGCGCTGGGCCGGATTGGACATGCCAACCCGCTGCAGCAAGTCGATGGCGATCTTGGTGGCCTCTTTTTTTTCTTCGGTTCGATGTATGCGAATGGCTTCCGTGATTTGATTGCCGATAGTATGCAAGGGCGAAAAAGACGTCATCGGCTCCTGGAAGATCATGGCTATCTCGCCGCCGCGGATATCGCGAATCGCGGGACCATAGGGGTCGAGCTCCGTGATCGTGACCGGGGCGCCATCAGCCGGATAGTAGGTGACTTCGCCTTCGATCCGCGCGTAGCTTGGCGCCAGGCGCATGATGGCGTTCACGGTCATGCTCTTGCCGCAGCCGGATTCGCCGACCAAGCCGACCGTCTCTCCGCGGTGAATCGTGAAGCTGATGCCATCGACGGCTTTCAGCAAGCCCTCTTCCAGTGGCAGATGCGTCTTGAGATCCTTCACTTGCAGCAGTGGCTCAGCCATCGCGGCGTCCTAGATATGCTTGTAGGGGTCGGCGGCGTCGCGCAGGCCATCGCCCAGGAAGTTGAAAGCTATGACGATCACCACCACCACCGCGCCCGGATAAAGCAGCCAGGGATTGATCGTCACCGTTTGGACATTCTGCGAATCTTGCAGCAGCGTGCCCAGGCTGACGGCCGGCGGCTGAATGCCCAGGCCGAGGAAGCTGAGCGCCGTCTCGCCGAGGATCATGTGCGGGATGGCCAGCGTCAGATGCACGATGAGATAGCTCAGGAAGCCGGGCAGCAGATGCCGCGTGATGATAGCGCCTTCCTTCAAGCCGGAGAGCTTGGCCGCCAGGACGTAGTCTTCTTCGCGCAGGCTGATGAGTTTGCCGCGGACGACACGCGCCAGCCCCGTCCAGCCGACGGTGGCCAACACCAGCGAGATGCCAAAGTAGACTTGTATAGGCGTCCAATCCGGCGGGACGAGAGCCGCGAGCGCCATCCACAAGGGCAAGGTCGGCAAAGATTGCAAGAATTCGATCATCCGCTGAATCAGCATATCCGCGCTGCCGCCATAGTAGCCGGAGATGCCGCCGAAGACCAACCCGAGCACGAAGCCCACCGCCAAGCCCAGCAAGCCGACGAAGAGCGATGTGCGCGCGCCGAGCAGCATGCGGCTGAACAAATCCCGCCCCAAGCCGTCTGTGCCAGCCAGGTATAGCGCCGCCCCTTCCTCCACGCCGAAGAGGTGAATATCGGTTTCGATGAAGCCCAGCAGGCGATAGGGCTCCGCCTTGATAAAGAACTGGATCGGGAATTTCTCGCTGGTATCTTCGACATATTCGCGGCGAAAGGTGGTGAGATCCAATTCATTCACGATCTTGTAGACGAAGGGCGGACTGATTGCGCCATTGTCATCGACAAAATGGATGGGGGTCGGCGGGGCGTACAAGAAATCGGTATCGCGCGTGAAGGCGCCATAGGGCGCGAAGAATTCCGCGAAGATCGCCAACACATAGAACAAGCTCAAGAAGAGCCAGCAAAAATAAGCCACGCGATGGCGTCTGAACTTGCGCCAAATCAACTGCCGCTGCGAGAGGATCTCATAATTCAGCGGCTCGTCGATATCCAGGCGGCTGACCTTGGCGGGCTGCTCCGGCTGCACTAATTGCCCCTTTCATAGCGAATCCGCGGATCCAGCCACATCAGAAGCAGGTCGGATATGAAGACGCCGGCGACGGTCAAGACGCTGAGCATCAGGAGCATGCTGGCGGCCGCGTAGGTGTCTTGGGCAATCAAGGCGCGCAGCAGCAAGGGGCCCGTGGTGGGCAAACCCAGGACGATGGAGACAATCGCCGAGCCGGAGACGATCTGTGGCAGGAGGCTGCCGATATTGCTGACAATGGGATTAAAAGCCATGCGCAAGGGATACTTGATAATGAGGAAACGTTCGCGCAAGCCTTTGGCGCGGGCGGTGATCACATATTGCTTTTGGAATTCATCCAGCAATTGGGCGCGCAGAATGCGGATGAGACCCGCAGTTCCGGCTGTGCCGATGACGACGACTGGCACGGGCAGATGCGTCGCCATATCCCAGAATTTCGCCAGGCTCCATGGGGCGCGCAGATATTCCGGCGAGAAGAGGCCGCCGGGCGTCACCCCGAAGACGCGCAGCATGATGATCATCAGCACCAGAGCGATAAGAAAATTGGGCGTCGCCAAGCCAATCAAACCCATGAAAGAAAAGAAGTAATCGCCAATGGAATACTGATTTATGGCGGAATACAGGGCGATGGGCACGGAGACGGCATAGACAAAGAGGATGGACGCCAGCGACACCGTCATGGTCAAGAAGAGCCGTTCCTCAATGAGGGGCCAAACCGGCTGATTCCACTCGAAGGACTGGCCAAAGTCGCCTTCGGTCACCAATGGGACAATCCAGCGGATGTATTGTTCGTGCAGGGGCCTGTCTAGTCCATAACGCTCGAGCAGGAATTTCAGTTCCGCTTCATCAACGATATCGCCGGAAGCCTCAAGCTCGGATTGGTAGTTTACGATCCAGCTGCCGGGCGGCAGGTTGATGACGTAGAAGGACAGGATCGAGACCAGAAAGAGCACGATCCCCATATACAGCAAACGTCTAATAAAATAGCTGAGCATCGTCCGTCATCTGTCCCGCAGCGCTTACATGCCGAGGCGCAATAGCCTGTGAGACGGTCAATTGCGCCTGAGGGTATCGCAGAGCATATCGCCTGTCAAATATCGCGCGGGCGCCGGCAGTGTATCTTTTTCGGATGAAACACAACTGCTTTGCCACCGAGGACACCGAGAGCGCCGAGTCTAATGAGCTGATAGAGGCGCGTTGTGTCCGCTTCTAGCCCGCCTAATTCGGCGTCGTACAGGGGCGAGAGACGGGCTGTGTCTACGCGTCCCTTGTCTCGCCCTCAAACAAAATGCCATTGAAATCTTCCGCAGGAATTGCATGTCAATGCCTCAGTATGCGCAAGCAAGTCGTGAAACAACTATTCACCTAAGAAACAGAGGGCACGGAGAGATGCCTTTGCTTTTGCTCTCGGTGTACTCAATCAACTCGGTGTACTCGGTGGTGAGTTTTTCAAATTACATAATTGCATTTACTTCTGCGCTTCTGTGGTGAAGTTGATTCTAACCGTGAAGAATCTCAACCGAATTCGATACGCTATCCGGATGCTTCCCAAGCCGTTGGTCACTGAATGACCGGCGGCGCATTCCGCATGGCGCTAAGCGGAAAAGCATGTATCGGCAAAGCGCAGCATGTGTTCCAGGACGATCTGCGGCGCTTCTTCGGGGAGATAGTGGCCGCAAGGTACTTCCGCCCCAATCGCATGGGAGCAGCGCGCCTTCCAGATCTCCATGGCCGGCGAGCGCGACAGATTGCCATGCTTTCCCCACAAGATCAGCGTCGGCACATCAATTTTGACCCCGCGGTTGAGTTCATCGCGCAGTTTTGGCACGTCGACAGTAAAAGCCGCGCGATAATCGCGCAGCACGCTGAGCATGGCGCCGGGCTGGGTGATGGCATGATAATAATGCTCCCAGGTCCCGTCAGATTGCAGCAGATCGAGAAAGCCCGCCGAACGGTTGTAAAAGTGGCGTACATAGAGTTCGATATTGGCTTCCGAAGCCATGAGCTGCTCGGAAATCGGCGATGCCAGCTTAAAGAGCTGATCCCAATGATGGGGACCCACCGTGCTGGAGGTCATCTCCTGGTATATGTACTCGGTCGGCAAAATGTCCAGCAGCCCCAAGCCCAACAAGGTCTGCGGATACTCCAAGCCATAGCGCCGCGCTGCCCGGCCGCCGCGATCGTGGCCATAGAGCACGAAGGGACCAAGCTCCAGCTGCTGCGCCAGCTCATAGAAATCCCGCGCCTGATTGCCCTTGTCCATCACCTCGAGCGGGGGTTTGTCGCTTTCGCCATAGCCGCGCATGTCCGGGGCGACGACATAGTGGTTTTCCATCAGCGCCGGCAAAACATAGCGCCACATCCGCCAGGTCTCGAATAGCCCATGAACGAGCATGATCGGGCGCGCTGTGTTCTTGCCGCCGTGGACATAATGCAATCGGATGCCGTTGACCTGGGCGTATTCCTGTGTGATGCCTGCGATTTCGCCGCTCATTACGCTCCTCATCGGATTCCTGTACCCTTATGAAGCCCCAAGTTCTCAATCATAGTCGCTAATGGATGAGCCGATATGCTGGAAGGCGTCGCCACTCATTCGAAGACCACGGTCAACACCGAATCGCTGTGGATGCGCTCTGGCGCGGTCGGCAACGATGAGCTCGCCGTGACTTTCCCGGGTCCCGAGCGCGATGCCTTGAAAGCGCAGGTGGCGCGCCTCTTCCACGACTACCATCATGGGGCGGTATTGTTCGGCAAACCGGATGTCTACGCCGTCGCCACGGATGCCGTCGACTTCGATTCGGCAGTCAACCATGTCGGCGGCTTGACGACCAACCAGTATTCGCAGATCGAATATTGGAGCCCGGCCGGCTAGACGCTGGCAGCATCGCTTCACGCGCAGGCAAGGTCATCTGCCCAAATCGGATGGCCTTGCTTTTGTTTTCGCTATAGTAGCGGGAATGACAACCCTTCTGCGCCTTGATAGCGGACGGATTAACAGACGATGGACAATTTATAACGGGCCGATTGCTGCAAGCTGTGCCCTTGCTCGCCCTGGTCACCCTGCTGGTGTTTTTTCTGATCAAGCTGGCGGGCGAACCCTTTGCCTATCGCGCCCTGGACCCCAGCATCACCGAAGCCGATCGCGCGCGCCTGCGCCGGACCCTGGGTTTGGATGACCCTTTTGCGCTGCAATACCTGCACTGGATGATCGGCGATGATTGGCATCAGCGCGATTTGAATTTCGATGGGGAACCGGAAACCTATGGCGTCGGCTTGGGGCTGCTGCGCGGGGATTTTGGCGTATCAATCCGCTATCGCTAGCCGGTGACGGAGGTCATCGCGCAGTTCCTGCCCAATATGTTGATATTATTCCTTTCGGCTTTCTCAGCCACGCTGCTCATTGGCATCAGCGTCGGCGTCTATTCCGCCCTGCATCAGTATTCTCTGGCTGGCCATCTGGCGACGACCATCGCCTTTTTCTTCAACGGCGCGGTGGTTATGGAGACGATATTCGCCTGGCCCGGGATGGGGCGGCTCTTCATCCAAAGTCTGGAATCCATCGACCCGCCCATCATCATGACCTTCACGGCGCTGACCGCAATTAGCGTGGTTGGCTTTCAGATCGTCGCCGATATCGTCTATGCCTGGGTTGACCCGCGCATTCGCATGCAATAGCTGGGTTGAGCAAGAAGATGAGCGAGGCCGCCGGCCGCATACCGCCGAATTTGCAGAACGGCAACCAATCGCGCAGCTTGTGGCGCCTGGCTCTGTCCCGATTCCTGTCCCATCGCATGGCGGTGCTGGGCAGCCTGCTTTTGGCAGCCGTCGTCGCCTTCGTCATTCTCGGCGCGTTTTTCGTCGAAGAATCCGCGGGCAACAAACCGGATATTTTGAATCGCTACTCGCCGCCGACGTCCGCGCAGCCCTTTGGCACTGACCAGGTCGGGCGCAGCATTCTCATCAGAGCCATTTACGGCGGCCAGATTTCCATCGCGATAGGCGTTTTGGCAGTGGCGATTTCCATCACCCTGGGTTCATGCGTTGGCTTGGTCTCCGGCTATGTCGGCGCCTGGATTGACAGCGCGCTCAGCCGCATGACCGAAGCCTTGCTATCCATTCCGCCGCTGATCCTGCTGCTGGCGCTATCCTCCGCCCTGGCTCGCGATTCGAGCAATATCACCATCTTGGGGCGAGAGATGAGCAATACGGTCGTCATCGTCGTCGCGCTGATAGGCTTAACCAGCTGGATGCAGCTTTCGCGGATTGCGCGCGCGCAGGTCTACTCTTTGAAGGAACGGGAATTTGTATTGGCTGCCAGGGCGATCGGCGCTGGCCACCGGCATATTCTGCTGCGGTCAATTCTGCCGAACCTGATTGAACCCATCATCGTGACCGCCACCTTGGGGGTTGGCACGGCGATCTTGACCGAAGCCTACCTGAGCTTTTTGGGCTTTGGCATTCAGCCGCCGACAGCCACCTGGGGCAATATGATCACGGAGTTCGAGGGTCAGGCCGATCGCATCTGGTGGATCTGGACATTTCCGGGCGCTTTCATCGTCATCACCGTGCTCGCCATCAACTTCATCGGCGATGGCTTGCGCGACGCCCTTGACCCGCGCAGCATCAAATAGCTTGCAAGGGGCTTGGCCGCCCGGTTTATTCCGCGTCTTTCATGTAATTGTAGATAGACCCGCGGGACACGCCCAGATATTCCGACAGCAAAGAAACCGAATGGCGAATGGCGAAGAAGCCGCGGACATCAAGCGCGCGAATGAATTTGCGGCGGCCGCTGACTTCGGTGGGGAAATCGGTCAGATTCTGCTCTCTTATGACCTCATCGAGAATAGTCTGCGCTACGTCCGCCACATTATCCTGAAGTGAATATTGGTGAGCAGCTTGGTCTCGTCCGTTTCCAAAAGCGAATTCAGCGTATGCTGAGCGATGGCGAGCGACGTTATATCGATATTGATGCAAAAAAGGCCGGATATCATCCCGCCAGCATCGCGCAGGACCGTGGTGGTGGACTTCAACAGCTTCCCATCCTTCGTCCGCGTAGTGTAGTTGACCTGGTCTTCCGCCTTATCGCCCTGCGCTCGGATTGCCAAGCCAATCTGGCTCAAGGACCCGCCGACTTGGCGATTTGTGACCATGCCTTTGATCCAGATAATCGTATCTTCATCCCTGCCGAAATCATGCAGGACGCCTTCGCAAAGGTCTTCCCCAAGGTATCAACGATTGCAACGCCGATACGCTTTATCTCGTCGACGTCAAAACGCAGTTTGGTCAATTTTATGGTCTCACCCAAGATCCATTTCCCTAATCCCAGCCAACGCCACTTGGCTGCCCAATTGTACACCATTCTGCAGCGACTTCTGACGGGTTGCGCTTGCCTATAGCAGCTCAATCTCGACCAGGCTGCCCGCGTCATAGCCGCCGGTGTTCAACGGCACGCGCAGCAAGCCATCCGCGCCGACCAGCGTGAATATCAGGTTGGATTTGCCAAAGATCGGCTCAGCCAGCCACTCGCCATCCGCGCTCTGGCTGAGGCGGACTGGCAGCCAGTCTTCGCGCCCGGTCACTGAAGCGACGCGCTGCCCCAAGCGCGCCCGCCGCAACCGGGGACCTGCCAAGCCCCGCCCAAGATACTGCGCGATCATGACGGGCAGCAGCTGCCGCGCCACCAGCAGTGCCGAAACCGGATTGCCCGGCAGGCCGATGACCGGCTTGTTGCCACAGACGGCGATGATGGTGGGCTTGCCCGGTTTGGTGGCCAAGCCATGCTGCAGGATGCCCGGTTTTCCCAGCCCGGCGATGACATCCCGCGAATAATCCCGCGCCGAAACCGAGCTGCCCGCGCTGAGCAGCAGGATATCGCAAGCCGCAAAACCAGCCGCCGCCCGCGCTTGATACTCGGCGAAGTCATCGCTGGCGATGCCCAGGCGAATGGGCTCCCCGCCATGTTTCCGCGTCAGCGCGCCCAAGGTGTAGGCGTTGATATCGCGGACTTTCCCGGGTGGCGGGCCTGGGGATTCCGGCGGCAGCAATTCATCGCCGCAGCTCAAGATGCCCACCGTCGGCAGCGCCAAGACCGTTGCCTGGACGATGCCCAGCGCCAGCAAAGCGCCGATATCCTGGGGGCGCAGGCGATGCCCGCGTGGCAGGACCAGCGCGCTTTCCGCTACGTCTTCGCCAGCCTGGATGACATTCTCGCCAGGAGCCACCGCGCGCAAGACTTCGATTTCGTCTTCAGCCGGCGCCTGGGTGTATTCGACCATGACGACGGCGTCCGCGCCCGCCGGCAGCATGCCGCCCGTATGAATCAGCAGCGCTTCGCCCAATGCCACAGCCTGGCTGGGCTTCTCGCCCATCTTCAGTTCGCCGCCCACCAGCAGGAAGGCCGGCAGCGATTGACTTGCGCCGAAGGTATCGCTGGCTCGCAGGGCATAGCCATCAACGCTGCTCTTGCGGAAAGCCGGAATCGCTTCGCCCGCCTGAATATCAGCCGCCAATACAGCGCCCAGAGCCTCGGCTGTGGCGATCTCGCGCGTGGGCGGGTTGGGCTGCCAATGCGCCATGAGCTGGCTGAGCGCATCGGCGACCGGCGCGACCTGGAAGAATTCGGGCGAGGGCATATGACAACCTGTCAATGATGTTGGTTTCGGAATATCCTTGAAACTGTCGTCAGATCTGTTGTTGCTGATGAATATCATTACATTAGAAAGCATTGCTGTTATATTGAAGAAAGTCAATTCGCGACGAGACACGTCATGACTTCAGGTGACGTAGAAGTTATCAGGTCAGAGCTTGATCACAAAATATCGTAAGAAAACTACGCAACAGACATGGGCGAACTCAAAGCAATCTTGACGCGTATTGAAGGCAAGCTCGACAATTGGCGCTGGACCATGATTATCGTGCTGGGGATCGCCACTTTGATCATCGGCTATCTCTTGACGCGTCTGCCGGCGCTGCCCTAATCTCTGCGCGCCGGACAAAAATCAGGGCAACAGAGGGGCGTCTCCATGTGAGGCTCCTGCTGGGCTTGATGAGGCGGTGAGCCCCTATTCAGCCAAGCCCAGGCGCCAGCCATGCGTGTAGACGCGCATCCCGCCCGAGCGGACGTAGCCGGCCACGCAGATATTCCAAGCCTGCGCCAGTTCCACCGTGATGCTGGTTGGTGCGGTGCGGCTGGCCACGATGGGCGTCCCTATGCGCCGCGCCTTGCCCAGCATCTCCGAGCTTATGCGCCCGCTGGTCAGCAGCAGGCAATCGCGCGTATCGATGCCCTCCAGCAGCGCCTGCCCGGCCACTTTGTCCACCGCGTTATGCCGCCCGACATCTTCCGCGCTGAGGAGCAAGCCGGAATCATCGCCGAGCACAGCCGTGTGCACGCCGCGCACCGCCTGGTAGAGCCGCGCCGCGCCCTGCAAACGCCGCATCAAACGCAGGATGACCGCTGGCTCCGTGGCATAATCGGACTCCAAAGCGGGATAGCTGGTCGATAGCTCTTGCCCGGTCATGCCGCCGCCGCAGCCGGTCGTCAAAATCATGCGCCGGGGCAGCGGGACCTGGTCGCGCGTCAAGATGACATCCGCAACGCTCCGGGTCTGGTTCAGCTGCAAATGGCCAATCTCCGCCAGCGACTCGATGACCGCTTCGTTGTAGAGGAAGCCAACCGTCAGCGCCTCCAGCTGCAGAGGGCTGCACATCATGGTGGCCAGCGACTCGCCATTGACATAGATGGAGAGCAAAGATTCGTCGATGACGCCGCCTTCAACCAGCCGGACAGCCTCGCCATCAATCTGCTGATAGCGGAATGGCAGCGCGCCTATGAGGGCTTCGTCAGTTCGGGTCGCCATCACTGGTCTGCCGCTTGCGGGGCCGGCGGGTGTTGCGGCGCAGTTCATCTGCCGACCAGCCCTGCTCCATGCCCCATTCGATCTTGGGTTTCAACGCGCCAGTCGGGCAGACGCCCAGGCATTGCCCGCAGAAAACACAGGGCGATTCGGTCATGCTGATATCGAAAGCGGTGGCCACGGAGGTCTCATGCCCGCGATTCTTGAGCGTTAGCGCGAAGGTGAATTGGGCATCCTCAGCGCAGACCTGCACGCAGCGCCAGCACAAGACGCATTGTTCATAATCGCGGACATAGAAGGGGTTGTCGTCGATGAGCTCGGCTTGGCGAGCCTGCGCGCCGGGGAAGCGGTTTGCATCGGCTTGGCAGGCAGCCATCATCGCTTGGATCTCGGGCGCTTGCTCGAGGTTGACCGAGGCCTTGAGCATCTCCAGGATGGTGCGGCGGCTGCGCATGACCCGTTCGTTGCCGGTTTCGACTTTGCTTTCGGCTTGGCATTCGGCGACGCAGGCTGGCTGCAAGACGCGCCCGCCATCGACATCGACGACGCATACACGGCACAAGCCATTGGGACTGGTGGCTTCGTGATAGCAGATGACGGGGATGTCCGCGCCGGCTTGCTGGGCGGCTTCGAGCAGGGTGGCCCCGCTGGGCACGGTGATGTCTTTGCCGTCGAGTTGGAGGGTGATGGTGTCGGTGGTCATGTTATGCTCCATTCGCTCCAAACATTCCAGGAAACTTGTCAATCGCGCTCACTATCGCCATGCCCGCCGTATGTCCCGAGCCGTCTGCCATACAAGCCTAGCTGGCGCGTTTCGCATAAAACTCCCCAATCCGCTCATTCGCCCGCCCTGCCATATCCGCTTCACTCTCAAAACCCAGGAACCCCCGCCCTTCCAGCAAGGCAGCCACGCCCGTCGAGCCAGAACCGGCAAAGGGATCCAGCACCAGCGATTCAGGCGCGGAAAATATCCTGATGAGATGCCGCAGCAAATCCACCGGTTTGGCTGTGATATGGCCATAACGATTCTTGGGCTTGGCGACGGATATCACTGTGCCGGGGAAGCGTCCCGGGTCAACAAAAGGATCGGATACATCAATCAGCCCGGTTTCCCACTTGTCCCAGTTTTGCACGAATGTGCCTTCGCGAGGCGCTTGAGCCAGCACAATCATTTCGCCTTGGGGTTTGAGCTGGGGCGTTTTCCGCCCGCCTAGCTTTCGGATAAGCCGCTGCTGCTCGGATTCATCCAAATTGCTCTTGCGCACAAAGTGATCCTGCGTGAAGGCTTTGGCTTGGCCTTCGTATTTCCAAAGCAGCATATCGCGTATCTCAAAGCCGGCCTCTTCCAGCGCGAAGGCTGTGCGATGAACCAGCCGGTTTTGGCTGAAGACCAAAGCAAAGCCGCCAGGCCGCAGAATCCGCAGCCATTCTTTTGCGATGGGATGCAAGAACTGCTGCAAGTTGCGGCCCTGTTCAGTTGAGAATTTCATGCCAGCCGGCAGTGAGCCGACGACCCCTGGCTTTACGCGCCGTTTGAGCTTCTGTGAATTCCAGTTATCGTCCATGCCGTCGATAAAATACGGAGGGTCCGTCAATATCAGCGAAACTTCGTTGTCTGCCAGCCGCAGCATACCCAGACGGCAATCACAATGCTCGATAGTCGCGGCTGTCGATATGTTCGTTTCTTCTAATGCCCATAGAGTCCTAGAAACCGCCATACCCCTACTCCCCTGCGAAGATCTCAGGAAACTTCTCAATCGCGCTCATCACCGCCATGCCCGCCGTATGCCCCAAACCGCAGATCGACGCTTCGGTCATCGTCATGCCCACATCCAGCAAGCGCTGACGGTCGCCGGCCAGCGGGGTCTCCATCCGTTCCAGGATCTCGACCTGGCGCTGCGTTCCCAGCTGGCAGGGGAAGCATTTGCCGCAGCTCTCATGCTGGAAGAAGCGCCCGACCCGCTTGAGGATATCGCGCAGATCCACATCGGTGTTGAAGACCATGATCGCGCCGGAGCCGAAGGTGCTGCCGGCCGCGCGCAGGTCCTCGAAAGTCAGCCGAACGTCAATCTCATCCGGCAGCAGGAATGAGCCGGCCGCCCCGCCCATCAGAGCCGCCCCCAATTCGCCGATTACGCCGCCGCAGACTTCGTTGAGAAAATGCCGCAGCGTCATGCCCGGCGCGATCTCGTAGACGCCGGGCTCCGCGATATGCCCGCTGACCGATACCAGCTTGGGTCCCGCGCTGCCTTCCGTGCCGATGCTCTTGAACCAGTCCGCGCCTTTAGTGACGATCAGCGGAGCCGCGCAGAGCGTCTCGACGTTGTTGGCGGCCGTCGGTTTGCCAAACAAGCCGAATGTGGTCGGGTAGGGCGGTTTCATGCGTGGGAAGCCGCGCTTGCCTTCGATAGCTTCAAAGAGCGCCGTCTCTTCGCCACAGATATAAGCGCCGGCCCCCCGCCGAATCTCGATATCCAGCGAGAATGCGCTGCCCAGGATGTTTTCGCCGAGCAGGTTCTTGTCCCGCGCCTCGTTGATGGAACGCGCCAGGATAGCCTGCGCCTTGGGGTATTCGCCGCGGATGAAGATAATGGCTTTGCTCGCGCCAACCGCATAGGCAGCCAGGGCAATCCCTTCGAGCAGGAGATGCGGTCGATGCTCCATCAGCACGCGATCTTTGAAGGTGCCCGGCTCGCTCTCATCGGCATTGCAGACGACATATTTGGGCTCGCCCGGCGCCGCCCGCGTGAACTTCCACTTCATACCGGTGGGGAAAGCCGCCCCGCCCCGGCCAATCAAGCCGGATCGCTCCACTTCGGCAATGAGCTCGTCGGCGCCCAGCTCGCTGATGGCTTTGCGCAATGCGGCATAATCGCCATAAGCCGCGAGATCTTGAGGGGCCGCGTTCAGGCTGGCTTCCAGCAGGACCGAGTCCTCATCGCCGGCCGGGCTGAAATATGCGTCATCCCAGTCGCCAAGCAGCGCATCGGCAGTCACGCGGGGCAGAGCGCGATCGGGCTGGCCAGGTTCGCTGACCAGAGCGGCCGGCGCATAATCGCACATGCCCAGGCAAGGCGAATGCTCAAGCGTGTACTCGCCGTCGGCGGTCGTCTCGCCTTCGTGGATGCCAAGCTGCTGGCATACGCTGTGCAAAACCTCGTCAGCCCCAGCCAGCGCGCAAACGGGATCCCCGCAGACGCGAATGATGCGCCGCCCGGTCGGCTGATCGTGGAAAAGCGTGTAGAAGCCGATGACGCCAAATATGTCCGCTTCGGGCACGCGCAGCAGATGGGATATGCGCTGGACATGAGCGGGGCTGATATGCCCGAAGGCGGCCTGAACTTGCCACAAAGCCGGCAGAAGCGCCTCCCGCCCGCGCCCGCGAAAGCCATCCAGGATCGTCTCAATGTCGATTGCTTGCGCCATAGGCTCATTGTAGCAAAAATGCCATCATGTCGCCCGTTTATCTATGAGCCGCGCAGGGCAATCGCATCAAATTGGAACAGCGCTGATTTGGGACAGATTTTTCTCCAAAATATGTCATCCGTAGGGGCGAGCCGGTGGCTCGTCCCGCGAATGTTCTGCTCAACACACGGGCGGGTCACCTCCCAGCCCTTACGAATTCCGTCGTTTGCGCGCAGAACGGGGCAAGTTGATTTTGCTGCGATTGCCCTGTGAGCCGCGCCAGGTCAAGCACCGGCAGCGCCCTCCCGCAGCCACTGCCGCGCCTCTTCAAGCTCTTCGGGGGTATTCAGGTTGGCGAAAGCCCGCCCCTGCGGATCCAAAGCGCGGTATGCGTCTTCGTCCAGGTAGCGTGGGCGAACGCGGCTGTAGAAGCGGATGATCTTCAACTGCTTAGCTTCAAGCTGCTGGCGTATGGGCGCGAGGCAGGTCTTGCGGTAAATGGCGTGCAACGCTTGCGGATAGCCGTTCACGCGGGGCGCGATAATATCGACGGCGTCGTCTCGCTGGGCGAGCATGAGGCGCAGCAAATCCGCGTTGATGAAGGGCATATCGCAGGCCAGGGTCATCACCCAAGCGGATTTCGCGCGCAGGAGCGCCGTATAGATCCCGCCCAATGCGCCTTTGCCGGGCAGGGCGTCGCCGAACATGGGCAAGCCGAGATGGGCATAATCGTCCGGGGCGTTGGCGATGAGGAGGGTCTCGCTTTGGCCGAGGTCAGCGCTGCGTTCGATGACGCGCTCGATCAGAGTTTGGCTGCCGAGTTCAATCAGGGCTTTGTCGCGGCCCATGCGCCGGCTCTGCCCGCCCGCGATGATGGCGAGGGAGAAGCTTAGGCTTGGGGAAATACCAGACTTCATGTCCTAGTCGGAAGTGCCGAGAATCGCTTCCAATTGCCTAATTAGCGGCGGAATGTGTTCAGTCACAGTTTCCCAAAGGACATCGTGGTCGATTTCATCATATCTATGTGCGATGATCAGCCGTATACCCTTAATTTCACTCCAAGGAATCTCGGGAGTTACTGCTTGCAATTCGTCCGTAATCTTGCAGGCGGCTTCGCCTACAATTTCTACAGCTCGGTCAAGAGCGAGCCGAAATTGATCGTCGGAATCAATGTCATCGCGGGTTCTTCCTTCAGCGAATTGACACGCGAGTCTCGCGTGATCCAACATATGCTGAAGACGAGCCTGGTCGTTTTCACGGCTCTTTTTCATAAATGGGCAATGCGCTATCAATCACATCTTGGCGAAAATAGCGGCTAAGCGACTTAGGTGTACACAAGTCAACGTGTCGATCAACAATCTCGATCAAGTCAGTTACATGTCGGCCCATATCAAAATAGCTGATACGTGCATCGGGCATATATTCGACGAGCAAGTCTATGTCACTCTCCGGCGTCAACTCATTCCGCGCGGCGGAACCAAATACTGACAACCGCCGAATCGGTTGCGTGGCACAGTATTCGCGGATTCTGTCCTGTGGAAGATCTACGCAAACAAACTCGCTCATAGCGCTTTCTCCTCCGCTCTAGCCTAAATGTACCAGATTATGCCTCTATATCAAAAGGGATCGGATTCGGGGGCGTCCAAGAAGCCGGGACGCGCTTTGGCATAGATAAGCTTGGCGCTTTCCAGCACTGCTTGCCTGATATAAGGACTCAATGAATTTGGAGTCGCCAAATCGACTTCGCGCCCAACAATCTCGATCAAGTCCAGCCTGTGTCCAGACATGGTGAATAGACCGACGGACGCGCCTGGCTCGTACTCAACCAGCAAATCAATGTCGCTCTCCGGAGTCAATTCATTCCGCGCGGCCGAGCCGAACACCGACAAGCTAAGGATCGGCTGGCTGGCGCAATACTCACGGATTCTATCTTGTGGAAGATCTACGCATACAAACTCGCTCATGGCGTTTTCTCCTCCGCTCTAGCCTAAATGTACCAGATTATGCCTCTATATCAAAAGGGATCGGATTCGGGGGCGTCCAAGAAGCCGGGACGCGCTTTGGCATAGATAAGCTTGGCGCTTTCCAGCACTGCTTGCCTGATATAAGGACTCAATGAATTTGGGGTCGCCAAATCGACTTCGCGCCCAACAATCTCGATCAAGTCCAGCCTGTGTCCAGACATAGTGAAAAGACCGACGGGCGCGTCGGGCAGGTATTCAACCAGCAAATCTATGTCGCTCTCCGGGCTGAGGCATTCCTCGCGGCCGAACCGAAGACTGACAAGCGGTCAATCGGCTGCGTCTCGCAGTATGCGCGGATCGTTTCCAGCGGCAGGTCCAGCGTTTTCATTTCGCTCATGTGAACCTCCCTCAAGATGTCCTAATGCACATAGCGCAGCGGATCTTTTATCGCCCCCTGCCCCTCCAGCGGAGCGGCCGCCCGCGCCACCTTCTCCAGCTTGACCGCCGCCATCTTGAAATCCGGGATCTTGGCTCGCGGGTCAATCTTGTCCAGCGTCAGCAGGTTGGCGGCCGCCTCCACAAAATGGAAAGGCAGGAAGAGCGTCCCGGCTGGCGACCGGCCGGTGACCATGACCTGGCATTCGACTTCGCCGCGCCGCGAGGCAATGCGCAGCCAATCGCCCGATACCACTTGCAGCGCCGCCGCATCAGCCGGGTGCATCTCCACGATCGGCACGGGAAAGGCTTCTTCCAGCCGCGAACTGCGCGTCATCGTGCCGCCATGCCAATGGAAGAGCACGCGCCCGGTCGTCAAATGATAAGGATAGTCCTCATCGGGCAGCTCGCTCTCCGTGCCATATTCCAGCTCCCAGAACTTGCCCCGGCCGCGCGGAAAATCCTCTTCGAAGAGATAGGGCGTGCCAGGGTGGTCAGCGGCCGGGCAGGGCCAATGCACGCCGCCTTCGTCTTCCAGCCGCGCATAGGTAATCCCGTAAAAGTCCGGCGTCACCGCGCGCATCTCCTCCCATATCGCTTCGGGCTCGGCATAATCAAAACCCGCGCTGATTGGGACGCCCAGCCGCGCTTCCATGCGCGTCGCCAAATCGCAGATGATCACCCAATCGGGCAGAGACTCGCCGACAGCCGGCAGCGCCTGCCGCACCCGCTGGACGCGCCGGTCGCTGTTGGTGAAGGTGCCGTCTTTTTCGGCGAAGCTGGCTGATGGCAAGATGACATCGGCCATCTCGCCGGTTTCGTTCATGAAAATATCGATGCAGACGAGCAGATCGAGTTCTTCCAGGGCGTGCTGGGCATGAGCCAGGTTGGGCTCGCTCATCATGGGGTTCTCGCCCATGACCACCATGGCTTTGATCTGCCCGGTCAGCGCGCCATCCACCATCTCGGTCACGGTCAAGCCGGGCTGAGGATTGAGCCGCGTCTGCCAGGCGCGCTCGAACTTGCCGCGGATCTCAGCGTCCGCCACCGACTGGTAGGCCGTGAAGACATTGGGCAGCCCGCCGCTATCCGAACAGCCCTGGACATTGTTCTGTCCGCGCAGGGGGTTCAGCCCGGTGCCCGGTTTGCCGGCGTGCCCGCACATCAGCGCCAGGTTGGTCAGCGAGAGGGCGTTGTCCGTGCCATGCGTGCTTTGGCTGATGCCCATGCCCCAATAGAATGCGGCCCGCTCGGCGGTGGCGTACATGCGCGCGGCCTGGCGGATATCGTCGGCTGGCACGCCACTGAGGCGCTCGGCCCATTCCGGCGTGCAGTGTTCCAGCGATTCGATGTAGTCCTCGAAGCCCTCGGTGCGCGCTTCGATGAAAGCGGGATCAAAGAGATTCTCGCTGACGATGACATTGGCCATGGCCTGGAAGACGGCTACGTCCGTGCCCGGTTTCTGCCGCAGCCAGAGCGTCGCGAAATCGGTCAGTTCGATCTGGCGCGGGTCGATCACGATCAGCTTGGCGCCATTTTTGCGCACGGCTTTCTTCAAGAACAAACTGATGACCGGATGGGTCTCGGTGGTGTTGCTGCCGGTCACGATGAAGGTGTCGAGGTATTCCATCTCGCCGATGCTGTTGCTCATGGCGCTGGAGCCGATGGCCAGCTGCAGGCCGGTGACGCTGCCGGCATGGCAGAGCCGAGCGCAATGATCGACATTGTTGGTCTTCAGCACCGCCCGCACCCACTTTTGGAAGACATAATTGTCCTCGTTGGTGGCTTTGGCGCAGGCATAGGTGGCCACGCTGTCGCCGCCATGCTGGCTGATTATGGCGGACAGGCGCTCGCTGATGAAATCCAGCGCTTCGTCCCAGGTCGCTTCGCGGTAGCTGCCGCGCTCCCCGTCTCGCAGCAGCGGTCTTTTCAAGCGGCGGGGATGGCTGGCGAAATCCAAGCCGAAGCGCCCCTTGACGCAGAGATTGCCATAATTGGGCGCGCTGTCAAATGGGGCTTCGACGCGGAAGATTCGCCCGTCTTTGACGCCCAGGTCCATCTGGCAGCCGACGCCGCAATAGGGGCAGGTTGTGCGAATGGTTGAGTCTGGCTGTAGAACGCTCATGAGCGTCTCCTTGTACAAGCCGCTGATTTTATTATAGCCAGTCCGCAATTGGCAGCCAACACTGGCAGTGCATCTGGGCAATCGCATCAAATTGGAGCGCCGCTGAAATGGAACAGAGTCTCCCCCAAATTCGTCATCTGCAGGCGCCCGCGATTATTCTGCTATCACATGGGCGACCGACCCGCTGTGTCGCCGGTCAGTGTCTACGCGACCCACGCGCGGCAATGGCTCGCCCCTGCCAATTGCTCAGAATGCTCGGGGATCTGGGCATAATAATTTTGAAGCGATTGCCCTGGCTGGACCCAGCCCTCGCGTTGCCCTTCTGCCCAAACTTTGCCATAATCGCCCTTGAGCGCGGCATCACCGCTGCGCCCGCCCATGTAGAAAGGACAATCATCGTGACTCACAAGACTGCAAAAGCGCCAATGGATCTGTCCCGCCGCGAGTTTCTGAATATATTCGCCGCTGGCGCCACTGCCGCTGTTGGCACGGTCGCCCTGGCGCCATTGGGCAACCTCGTCCGCGCCCAGGCAAACACCCTGCGCATGGCTTGGCTGACCCCCGCGACCCTGGACCCGCGCTCAGCCTCCGGCGATAGCGAAATCGCCATCCTCAACGCCCTCTATGATTATCTCATTGAGACGGACGCCGCCGCCAACCTTGTGCCGCGCCTGGCGGATTCCTGGGATGTCAGCGATGACGGCTTGCTCTATACCTTGCAGCTGCGCGAGGACGCGGCATGGCATGACGGCAGCCCGGTCAGCGCTGATGACGTGCTTTGGACTGTGCAATGGCATCGCGATTCGGAGAGCACCGTGGCCAGCCTCATCGCCGGCGCCAGTTTCGCGAAAGCCGGCGACAATCAGATCGCCATTACGCTGGACGAAGCCAATCCCGATTTTTTGTATAACCTGACCGACAACAAGTTCGTCATCCTCAAGAGCGGGGCGGAAGACATCGGCATCGCCTTCAATGGCTCCGGTCCTTTCACGCTGGATGAGCTGATCCCCGGCGACCGCGCCATCATGAGCGCCAACCCCAATTACTGGCGGGGCGCGCCCAGCATAGAGCGCCTGGAGTTCATCTTCTTCGACGACCAGCAAGCCGGCATCGCGGCTGTCCAGGGCGGCACCGCGGATGGCATCATGCGCCTGGACAATTCCAGCTTCCTGGGTTTCAGCGGCGATATGAACTTCCATACCACAGACATCCCCACCAGCGGGCATCATCTGGCCCGCCTGCGTTCGGATCGCGAACCGGGCTCGGATGTCCGCGTCCGCCAAGCATTCAAGCTGGCCACCGACCGTGACGCGATATGGGAACGCGTCCAACTGGGTTATGGCGCCGTCGGCAAGGATTCGCCGATAGGACCAGCCTTCGGGCAATACTTCCTGGCTGAGGCGGAGGTCCCCGCGCGCGATCCGGCGGCCGCGGCGGCATTGCTGGCTGAGGCTGGCTATCCGGATGGCTTGGATATGATCCTGCATACGCCCAACAGCGGCTCCTGGCCCGATCTGGCCCAGGCTCTGGCTGCCCAATGGGAGGAAGCCGGCATCCGCGTGGAAGTCCAACTGGAAGACGAAAACACCTACTGGGCGGAAGCCTGGATGGAAGTGAATCTGGGCATCACCGGCTGGGGCGCGCGCCCTATCCCGCAGCTCTATCTCGATCTCGCCTATCATTCCGAAGCGCCCTGGAACGAGACGCATTACAGCAACGCCCGCGTCGACGAGCTGATCGAATTGGCGCGGACATCGTTCGATCAAGAAGCGCGCGCCGCCGCCTACAAGGAAATCCAGCAGATCCTGCTTGATGAGGGTCCGGTTGTCGTGCCCTATTTCTTCGCGCAGTTCATGGTCTTGGCCAGCCATGTCAGCGGGGTGGCGCTGCATCCCTTCTCGGGGAGGACGAACTTCACCAGCGCTGTACTGGGTTAGCTGGGCTTGGAATTGCGGAGGCATTGTCGCCCTGGCGGTTACGGGGCCTTGGCGATGCGGGGAGGGCGAGACAAGCCTCCCCCTGCAAGGCTTGTCCGCTACTCATGATTTTATGTCAGGTTGTGGTTGTGCAGCGAGCGGGACGAGCCACCGGCGCCGGTCAGTGTCGCCGGTCAGTGTCGCCGGTCAGTGTCTACGCGACCTACGCGACCTCGCCCTTACAGTTGACTCATTTGAGCGAATAGTAGCGGAAATGGCGCTGAATGTGTCCAGGCCTTTCTCCTCTTCTCTCATTTTGGGGGCAGAATTCGTGGCAAATTCGGAGTATCGGACAAGCCCTACAGTTGGCTTATATTTGCGGATTCCGACTGAAATAGCGCAAACAGCGCGCGGTCAATTTCCGCCTGAAACATGCCACCCCTGGCAAGGCTGATGGGCAGTTTCATGCGCGCCGGGCGGGCGAATCGCGGTTTGTCTGCCGCCTGGGGGCTTTTTCGCGCTTTGCTGAGCCAGCCGCCCTCAGCCATCGGCACGCTCCTGGTCGCCTTCTTCCTGCTGCTGGCGCTCTTTGGCGAGCAGCTGGCGCCCCACCCCAAAGCCAATGACCAGAGCCACGCCGTCCGCCAAAGCCCGACGCTGGACTTGGGCAGCCTGCGGATGGGCGCGCATCCCTTCGGGACGGACCGCCTGGGGCGCGATGTCTACAGCCGCGTCATCCTGGGCGCGCGCAGCATCTTCCGCATCGCCGGTATTGGCACGCTCATCAGCGTCCTGCTGGGCTCGGCGCTGGGGCTCTTCATGGGCTATCGCGGCGGCTGGGTGGATGAGATCCTGGGGCGGATCATCGACGCCCTGCTGGCCATCCCGGCTTTGCTGCTGGCGCTGGTGCTGGTCGGCATCATCCGCAATCTCGAAGTTGAGCCGCGGTCCTGGCAGGCGGGGCTGGCGGATAATGTCGTGCTGCTGGTCATCGCGGCGCTGTATATTCCCATCGTGGCTCGCGTGGCGCGCAGCGGGACCCTCGACATCAAAACCCGCGAGTTTGTGGCGGCGGCGCAGATCCGCGGCGAAAGCCAAGCCTATATCCTCTTCCGCGAGATCCTGCCTTCGGTCATCCCGGCTCTGGTTGTGGAAGCCTCGCTGCGTTTCTCCTACGCCATTTTTCTGGTGGCGTCGCTGGGCTTTCTGGGTTTTGGCGCCCGCCCGCCCTCGCCCGATTGGGGTCTGATGGTCAACGAGAATCGCGGCGGTTTCTATGCGCTGACGCCCTGGGCTTTGGAATTCCCGGCGCTGGCCATCGCCCTCCTGGTCATCGCCGTCAATTTGATGTCCGATGGCATTCGCCGCGCTCTACAGAAAGGCGCTTGACCATGCCCGCCTGGCTGGATGTCGAGAACCTGACCGTCAGCTACCGCGTTGGCAAAAGCTGGCTGCCAGCCGTTCGCGATTTCCGCCTGCGCTTGATGCCCGGCGAGATCGTTGGGCTGGTGGGCGAATCGGGCTGCGGCAAGTCGACGGTGGCTCTGGCTTTGATGCGCTATCTCAGCGCTAACGGTCGCATCGAAAAGGGCGGCAAGCTGCGCTTCGCGGGCCAGGATCTGCTTGCCAGGTCGAGCGTCGAAATGCGCCGCGTCTGGGCAAAGCGCATCAAATATGTGCCGCAGAATGCCGGCGCCGCCCTGAACCCGTCCATCAAAATCGGCGCGCAAGTCAGCGAAGCGCTGCAAGCCTCTTCTGGCAGCCAGAGCCGCGATGGCAAAGCCGCCCATGAAGCCGTCATCGACATGTTTCAGCAGGTCAACCTGGTCGACCCCCAGCGCGTCGCCATGCGTTACCCGCATGAGCTCAGCGGCGGGATGCAGCAGCGCGCGGCCATCGCCATGGCGCTCATCAGCAATCCCCAGCTGCTCATCCTGGACGAGCCGACCACGGGCTTGGATGTCACCACCGAAGCGGTCATCCTGGATCTGCTGCGCAAGCTGATCGCCGAGCGCGATGCCAGCGTCATCACAATCACGCATAATCTCGGCGTCGTAGCGCAATTCTGCCAGCGCGTTGTCGTCCTCTACGCCGGCGAGATCATGGAAGAGGGCGAGGTTCAGGCGCTTTTCGCGGCTCCCCGTCATCCCTATACCCGCGCTTTGATCGGCAGTGTGCCCAAGCCCGGCGACAGCAAGCATGACCGGCGCCTGCACTCCCTGCCGGGCCATCCGCCAAGCCTGGCGCGATTGCCGAGGGGCTGCGTCTTCGCTGGGCGCTGCCCGCTGGTCGTCGATATCTGCCGCAGTGACAAGCCGCCGCTGGAGAGCCTGCCCGACGGCCGGAGCGTCCGCTGCCATCGCTGGGAGGATGCGCATCAACCCGTCAGTCTACCCCTCCCCCCGGCCCCCTCCCCAATGGAATGGAGAGAGGGAGCAAATGACTCCAGCGCTAGTTCCACACAAGGTCATAGGCAGACTCCCCCTATCGCGATGGGCATGCTTCCACCCGTGAGGCGGGAGGATCGAGGCGAGCAATTAGAGATGGGTAAAGCCGCCGCTCTCCTGCGCGCCAGCCATTTGAGCAAACATTTCCCGGTAGCGCCGACCGTTCGCGAGGCCATCACGCGCAGCCGTCCCCAGCCCATCCGCGCGGTTGATGGCGTCGACCTGCAGATCCGCGCCGGGCAGACCCTTGGCTTGGTCGGCGAAAGCGGCAGCGGCAAAACAACCCTGGCCCGCGTCATCATCGGCTTGCAAAAGCGCAGCGGCGGCCAGCTGGAACTGCTGGGCATGGACGTTCGCGAGAGCGTCGGCCAGCGGGACGCCGAGGTCCTCTCCAAGCTGCAGATGGTCTTCCAGAATCCGCAGAATTCGCTCAATCCTTATCACTCGGTCCGCCAAGCCATACGCCGCCCGCTGATCAAGCTGCGCGGAGTTTCAGCCAGCGAGGCCGATGCCGAAACGCTCAATCTGCTGGAGCGGGTCAACCTGCGCGCCGAATATGCCGAGCGCTACCCGGATGAGCTGAGCGGCGGCGAGAAACAGCGCGTCGCCATCGCCCGAGCCTTCGCCTCCCAGCCGGAGCTGATCCTCTGCGATGAGCCGGTTTCCGCCCTGGACGTCTCCGTGCAAGCGGCGGTTTTGAACCTGCTGGCGGACTTGCAAGCGCAGCAGAACAGCGCCTATCTCTTCATCTCGCATAATCTCTCCGTTGTCGGCTACCTGGCTGATAGCATCGCAGTGATGTACCTGGGGCAGATTGTCGAAGCGGGCGCGGCGCAGCAGCTTTTCCAGCCGCCCTTCCATCCCTACACCGAAGCGCTGGTCTCCGCCATACCGGTGGCGGACCCGCAACAGAAGACGGAACGCATCTTGCTTAGCGAGAATCTGCCCAGCGCCCAGGACCTGCCCAGCGGCTGCCGCTTTCATACCCGCTGCCCGCGCAAGATCGGTCCAGTCTGCGAGGCTGAGGCGCCGCCCTGGCAGACTGGCGACGGCGGCCACGCGATCCGCTGCCATATCCCGCTGGCTGAACTGGCGGAGATGCAGCGGGACCCGCAACTGGCTGGGAAGGACGTCTGAAGCCATGCTGGGTTTCCTGCGCCGGCGTTTCCTGTTCTTTTTCTTCACCTACCTGCTGAGTTCGCTGGCGATCTTCTTTTTGCTGCGGGTCTTGCCGGGCGATCCCGCGCGGGTCATCGCCGGCGGGCGCGAAGCCACCGAAACCCAGATCAGCCAGATCCGCGAGGCGCTCGGCTTGAACGCGCCACTGCCCGAGCAGTACCTGCGCTGGCTGGGCGATTTTGTCCAGGGCGATTGGGGCGAAACGATCGCCTTTCGAGGCGCGGACAATCGCGATCTCATCCTGGAGCGGGCGCGCAACTCGGGCCGGCTGGCGCTGGTGGCGCTGCTGCTATCCCTGCCGCTGTCGCTGCTCCTTGGCGTCATAGCCGGCTTGAGCGAGAACAAACTGCCCGATCTGCTCATCTCGCTGCTGACGCTTTCGGTGGTCAGCCTGCCGGAGTTCGTCACGGGTTTGTTCCTCATCAACATCGTAGCGCTGCGCTGGGGCAAGGGCGCGCTGGCGGAATCGCTGGGTTGGTGGTTCCCGGCCAGTTCGGCTGTGCCGGCAAACGCCTCCTTCGGCGCGATGCTGCCGGCTTTATGGCTGCCGGCCTTTGCGGCCACCCTGGTGATGCTCGCTTATATTTCGCGGCTGACGCGGGCTGGCGTCATCGAAGAGCTCAAACGCGATTATGTGCGGGCGGCCGCCCTGAAGGGCATCAGCTGGACGGCCGTCGTCTTTCGTCATGTGCTGCGCAACGCTCTGCTGCCGACGGTCACGGTCATCGCCATCAGCATCAGTTGGCTAATTAGCGGCTTGGTGGTCATCGAATTTGTCTTCGGCTTTCCCGGTTTGGGCAGCCTGCTCATCGCCGCCATCGAACGCCGAGATCTCCCCTTGGCCCAAGCCATCATCATGGTGACGGTCACCATCATTCTGATCGCCAATCTCTGCGCCGATATGACCTATGCCCTGCTCAATCCGCGCGTCCGGCTGGAGTAGGCTCCCCCGCGAGCGCGCAATCTCGGTGTACTCGGTAGTAAAGCTTTTGTGTTTCAACCGAAAAGGATGCATTTCGCAACTGGGGCTTTATCGCCATCGGCAAAGTCGCTATCGTAATAGGGCACACTCGCCGAGTCGCAAAGGAGAGCGGCGCTTCACCTGTAGTGTTTATGGCAAAAGTCGCCTTGGAAAGCCCTTTATCCCGGAAAGCCGCGCCCAGCAGTTCACTCCTGCGCAGTTTCGCTTTTCTGCATAAATATCGACATATCGCGGCCAGCGCCTACCTGCTGGCATTGCTGAGCAACGCCCTGGCGGTCATCATCCCGCAGACGATTCGCTGGGTCATTGACGCCGGCATCGTCCAGGGGGATATGCGCAGCCTGCTCACATCGCTGCTTGGCTTGCTGCTGCTGAGCCTGGTCAAAGGTCCCTTCGACTTTTTGCTGGGGCGCTGGTCAGAGATGGCTTCGCAGGGCGTGGCTTATGATATTCGCAACGCCATTTACGACAAGCTGAGTTCGCTATCCTTTTCTTACCATGACCGCGCGCAGACAGGCCAGCTGCTGGCGCGTTCGATATCGGATGTTGAGCGCATCCGCTTCTTGACGGGAAGAGCCATCCTGCGCCTCTTCCAGCATACGACGCTGATGCTGCTGACTTTTGTGGCGCTGCTGATGATGAACCCGCGGCTGGCGCTGCTCTCGATGATGCTCATGCCGCTGATGGGCTACGTGGCCTATCGCTTCGGGCGCGTCTTCCGCCCGCTCTCGCTGGACCTGCAGCATCAACTGGCGGAGATGACCACCGTGCTGGAGCAAAACCTGCGCGGCGCGAAGATCGTCAAAGCCTTCGCCCAGGAAGAAGCCGAGAAAGAACGCTTCGATCGGCAGAATAACAAGTGGTTTGCTCTGGCGCGGAAGCAGGTCATCGCCCAGGCGCGGCATATCCCCCTGCTGGATTTCATCGCCAGCCTGAGCACGGCGGCCATCATCTGGCTGGGCGGGCGGCTGGTCATCGAAAACAGCTTGACCATCGGCGAACTGGTGGCTTTCACGACCTACCTGGGCCAATTGATTTCGCCGGTGCGCCGCCTGGGCGTCATCATTCCGGCTTTGGCCATGGCATCCGCCGCTGGCGAACGGGTCTACACGATTCTCGACGCCCAATCCGAAGTGGAGGACGCGCCGGGCGCCATCAAGCTGCCGCCGATCCAGGGGCAGGTGCGCTTTGAAGATGTCTCTTTCTCCTATTTTGGGCAGCGCCAGGTATTGAGCCGGCTCAGCTTCAGCGCGGAAGCGGGCGAGGTGGTGGCTCTGCTGGGCGCGACCGGCTCCGGCAAGTCCACAATCATCAATCTGATCCCGCGTTTCTATGACGTCAGCGGCGGGCGCATCCTGGTGGACGGCTATGACCTGCGGGATGTCACGCTGAATTCCCTGCGCGACCAGATTGGCATCGTCCTGCAGGAGAGCATCCTCTTCGCGGCCAGCATCCGCGAGAATATCGCCTTCGGTTTGGAGAACGTCAGCGAGGCGGATGTCATTGAGGCGGCCAAAGCGGCGCAGGCGCATGATTTCATCATGGATATGCCGGCCGGCTATGACACCGAGGTTGGCGAACGGGGCCTCACCCTCTCCGGCGGGCAGAAGCAGCGCATCGCCATAGCCCGGGCATTGCTGAAAGATCCGCGCATTTTGCTGCTGGATGACGCCACCTCAAGCGTCGATACCGAAACGGAACGCTTGATCCAACTGGCTCTGGAACGGCTGATGGTCGGGCGGACGTCCTTCATCATCGCGCAGCGCCTGAGCACGGCGCGCATGGCCGACAAGGTGCTGGTGCTGCAGGGCGGGCGCATCGCCGCGGCCGGCACGCATAGCCAATTGCTGCGCTCCTCCGGGCTCTATGCGGAGATCTATCATCGCAACCTGCGGGAGTGAGAGTATAGCGCGGGTCCCATTCGGATTGCCTTGCCGCAATCTCTCACGTCATGTAAACTGGGATTTGAGGTAGGTGCAGCCAGTGTGAGTCCTTTAGCTTATGCGACATGATTGGACGCTGCTGTGTTCAAATGTCAGATTCACGCAGTTTGGCACAATCGGGTTGGACAAGGTGTTTAATCGCATTGAACTTTCTGAAGCGAGACAAGTAGCGGTCGGCGAGTCCTTTCCGTTGGTTCCGCCATTCCTCCTGGTGTCTCACTGGACGGCCGAGTTCATTAGCGACCGGCGCATACATCCTGTGCTGATTCAACTATAAGCTCCAAGTGGCGAGCATGTCATATGGGAAGACAGCTTGGCGCTGGATCTTCGTCACAAGGCTTCTTATCCGCTGGTCTATGAAATGTCCGAGATTGCGTATGCTGGTCCAGGCACGTATGAGTTTCACGTATCGCTGGATTCAATTGGCGCAATAGGCGAATGGGGAAGAGCTTGTCTCCATGTGCGATAAAAAGAAAGAGAGCGCAAAAGCAATGTCAGAACATACCTACAAGATTATTGGCGACGCAAAGATAGTTTGGTTCAAGCCCACGCCGAATCGGATATTTAATACCGACGAGAAGGGTTCCCCCCTGCTCAAGAGACGCGCGCCCAGACGTCCACCTTATGCGCCCGCTCCGAAACAGCGTGACGACAAGCCGGAATCAGACTCGGACTAGCGTCGCCCGCGCGCGGCAAACCAGAGCGAACTTTTAGGAGGCGAGCATAGGTTTCTCAATCGGCACAGCCGGCATCCGCCAAGGCGGCCCCCGCGGGGCGCTGGAAGGCTTCGCGGAAAAAGTCGACGGGCATTCTTTCAACCCGCGCGTCCTCTGGCATCTGCTGGTTTTCGTCCGCCCCTACAGCCTGCGCATGGCCGGCGCCTTCCTGGCCATGCTGGCGGTCACCGGCTTGACGCTTTTCACGCCCTACCTGGTCAAAGAAGCCATAGACGGTCCCATCACCAGCGGCGATATCGCGGCGCTGAACGAGATTGTCCTGCTCATGCTGCTGGCTTTCGCGGGTCTGTGCCTGGCATCAATGGCGCAGCGCTTTCTGCTGAGTTGGGTCGGGCAGAAGGTCCTGGCGGATCTGCGCGCGGCGCTCTTCAGCCATTTGCAAGACTTGCCCCTGGCTTACCATGACAAGCACATCATCGGCGTCACGATTTCGCGGGTGATCAGCGATGTCGGCGTCATCAACCAACTGCTCTCGCAGGGTTTGATCACGCTTCTGGGCGATTCGCTGCTGCTGGCGGGCATCATCATCGTCATGCTCTCGCTGAATGCCCAGCTGGCGCTGGCCACCTTCGCCATCATCCCGGTGATTGTGCTGGCGACCATGATCTTCGCCCGCCGCGCCAAAGTGGCTTTCCGCAATACCCGCGCCCGCAACGCCAGCATGGTCGGCGACCTGGCGGAAAACCTCAGCGGAATTCGCGTCATCCAAGCCTTCGCCAACGAAGACAGCAGCTCGCTGAAGTTCGATGAGGTCAACCAAGCCAATCGCGACGCCCATGTGCAGGCGATGTCGCTGTCTTTCGTTTTCCTGCCGACGGTCGAATTTCTGAGCATCGCGGCCACCGCTATCGTGCTGCTCTTTGGCGGCTTGAGCGTGGCGGCCGGCAGCCTCACCCTGGGCACGGTCATCGCCTTCCTCGCCTATGTCAACCGCTTCTTCCTGCCCGTGCAAGAGCTCAGCCAGCTCTACGCCACCATGCAGACGGCCATGGCCGGCGGCGAGCGCGTCATAACCCTGCTGAATACCGCGCCGGAAATCCAGGACCGCCCGGGCGCGATTGAGACGCCGCCAATAGAAGGGCGCATAGAATTTCGCGATGTGCAGTTTGGCTATCGCAGCGACCTGCCCGTCCTGCGCGATATCAACCTGGATATCCCCGCCGGGACGATGGTGGCGCTGGTAGGTCCGACAGGCGCGGGCAAAACCTCCATCGCTAACCTGATCGCGCGTTTCTACGACGTCAGCGATGGCGAGTTGCTTATAGACGGCATAGACATCCGCGACCTGCAACAGCGTTCGATGCGGCGGCAGATGGCGCTGGTCTCGCAGGATCCTTTCATCTTCGCCGGCACAATCGCCGATAACATCCGCTTTGGGAAGCCGAAAGCCAGCCTGGCGGAAGTCGAGCGGGCAGGGAAAATGGCCAACGTGGCCGAATTCGCGCGCGACCTGCCCAAGGGCTATGAAACCGAGATCTATGAAGACGGCGCCAACCTCTCTGTCGGGCAGCGCCAGCTCATCTCCATCGCCCGCGCCATCCTGGCGGATCCGCGCATCCTCATCATGGATGAAGCCACGTCAAGCGTCGATATGGTCACCGAAGCGCTGATTCAAGACGCGCTGGCCAAGCTGCTCTCCGAACGCAGCGCCATCGTCATCGCGCATCGCCTCAGCACCATCGTCAGCGCTGACCTGATCTGCGTTGTCAATGACGGGCGCATCCTCGAGATGGGCAAACATGCCGAACTGCTGGAAAAACGCGGCTTGTACGCCGAGTTGTACGAGCGGCAATTCGTCGAGCTGTCTGATTGATTAACCGGTCGCGCGGAAAGATGCCCTCGAAAGGCTTTTCCGATTGCTCCATGCGCTTGCCCCTGTTTTGCCCCGCCCCGCAGCTCTGGCCGACAACTCCAGTCCACGTGGGCATTGCGCATCTCTCGCGGTTTCCTAGGCATCAAACCAGCGAGCCAAGACAACCACACTGTGGCAATCTGTATCGCGTTGGTCTGGGCAAGCGATGCCATCCCCCTGGCTCGTCGGGGGGACCGGGGGGTACATCACTGATGCCCTAGAAGCGGCGCGGCAGCCAGACCGTCATCTCGCCGATGCCGCGGTTGTTCCAGGCATAATACGGAATCAGCCGGATATCCAGCGATTCTTCAATCTCTTTGCCCGCTTCCAGATAGAGGGCGGCTGAGCCATTCTCTTCGCGCAGGCGGCTGGCTCTGCCCTGGAGCGTCACCAAGCCACCGAGCAAGTCGCTTTCCAGGCGGGCGTCCAGGCGCATATTATCCGGCGCGTAAACCTCCAGGATGGGCACATCGGCGGGCAGGTCATGGCTCTCCAGGCAATAGACGATGGGACCGCGCATGATAGCGACGTGGTTGCGAATCTCTTCGGCTTTGGGCTGGGCTTTGATGGCGCGCGCGCGCATGGGCAGGTGGAGTTCTATCACATCGCCGTTTTGCCATTGGCGGCTCACCCGAGCATAACTCTGCGGCTTTAGCGCCAGGTCGCTGGATTCACCGTTGATTTGCAGCGTTGCCTCATCACACCAGCCGGGGATGCGCAGCCTGAGGGCGGTTTCTTCAACCGGCGCCTGGTCAATGGTGATGCGGATGGCATCGTCCCATGGGTACTCGGTCTGCATAGTCAGCGCGAGCGCCGAGCCATCGGCCAGGGTAACGCTTAACTGATTGCTGCTATAGAGATGCGCCCAAATTCCATCGTCGGAGATGCTGTAGACCCAGTTGTGCAGCAGGGCGATTGTGCGCGCGGTATTGGTGGGGCAGCAATAACAGTAGAGATGCACCCAGCGTTCGGGTGTATCCTGGCTGAGCAGCGGATGCTCCGCGCCATACCAGCGCAGCGGATTGGTATAGCAGAAGCGCAAACCATCCAGGCTCATGGACGACAGCATGCTGTTATAAAGCGCGAGCTCGACGATATCGCTGTATTTGGCATCGCCGGTGAGCTTGAGCATGCGCCAGTTCCACATGGCGTTGGCGATATTGGCGCAGGTCTCGTTATAGGCGGTGGCGTTGGGCAGCGAATACTCATAGCCAAAGGCTTCGTGCACGGCGCCAGCGCTGCCGCCGAATTCGGGTCGTTGGGAAGCGCCATGATGCTGGGCGGAGGTGCCGCCGGTGATATACATCTTGCTGTGAATGGCATTATCCCAGATGCGCCGCAAGCCGGCCATGAGCTCGACATCGCCCGTTTCCGCCACGACATCGGCCGCGCCGCAGTAGAGGTAGCCGGCCGTCACCGCGTGGCCCACCGCCCGCGTTTCTTCGCGCAGGGAGACAAGCGATTGATTCAGGTCTTTGCCGCCGGGCTGCGAGCCGCGCATATCCACGAAACATTGCGCCAGCTCGAGATAGCGCCGGTCGTTAGTCGCCCGATACAGGTCCGCCGCGCCCATGGTATTGGAGGGGTTGAAGCCGAAATGCGCCAATTCCAGCGGCCGCGGCATGAAGACCTCATAAAGATAATCCGCCAGCTTGATGGCGACATCCAGGAAGTTGCGCTGCCCGGTGATGTCAAAATGCACAGAAGCGGCCGTCAGCAGATGTCCCATATTATAGAGTTCATGATCGTGCAAGTTCGTCCAGCGTTCCTTGTCCTCGCGGAGTTGCATGGGCGCGCTGATATAGCCGTCGGCCTCCTGCGCCTGGGCGATGACGTCAATGAGCGCGTCAAGCTCTTCGATAATGGCGGGATCTTTGGTCGCGCCGTAGATATGCGTCAGCGCTTCCATGTATTTGTAACAATCGCCGTCGCTCCACATCGTGCCTTTGCGTTCGCCCTCCCGCAAGCCGGCCGCAACGTAGAAATTGCTGAAGACCGCGCCGTTGCTGGGCTCCTCAAGCGCCCGGCGCATATTCGGCAGGATGACCTCGCCGCAGAGCTGATGCAAATTGCCCCAGAAGCCGGCTTTCCAGCGTACGGCGCCCTGCGGCAGGGAATGCAGTTTATGGTAGGGAGATTGCGCGCTCATGAGTTGTTTGTCCTTTTCGATCCGCTAATGGTCGTCTGTGCTCGGGCAGTGTTTCAATTTCGACTGAAACAATTATTCGCCACAGAGGACACAGAGAGCACAGAGAAAAACTCTCCTCGTCCCCTAAGTGTACTCGATCAACTCGGTGGACTCGGTGGTAAAGATTTTGCGTTTCAACTGAAAGCGACACACTTTCTGCGCTCCGCTGCGATTTGACTGCATTGCCCTGCCAGACTATCATTGCGGACGATTCGGCGCTGCCAAGACAGAATGGGCGAGGGACAAGGAATGAGACTGGGCTGGTCGGTGCTTTGCCGAGACTTTGAAGAGCACGACGACGGTTCGCTTAGCCTGGAGCGTGTATTTGCGGATTCCGTTCTTGGCGTTGAGATTTCAGAGCGGCCGCCCGTCCAAGTCAAATTGAATCCGCCAGTCATACTTATATCACATTGGTTCGCGGAATCGGATCTTGATAAACTTAGGTATCCCGCTGTATTGCGACTACTGGCTCCTGGTGACAACACGATCTTGGAAGAATGGAGTTTCTCGATAGATTTTTTCCGATCCGAAAGCGCTTTGGCGGTCTTTGGCCTAAGCGAACTGATGTATGTAGGCGATGGATTGTATGAGTTCCATATTGAAGTTTTGGAATATGGCGAGTGGAATATCTTGTCGCGCAACGGTTTACCCGTACGCAATACGCTATAATGTGACGGAAGAGAAACGAGCAAACCCATGAAGCGGAATAACTGGGCGTATTCCGATACGCCAATCACAGTGTACGAGGTCAACTCGCAAGGCATTCGGCGCATACCGTACAAGAGCCGGCGCAAGAGCCCGCCCGAGTGGTTCAAGCGCGCGCGCAAAATCCGGGACAAGCAGAAGTGACCTTTGCGCCAGTCAACCAAGACGCCAGAATCTGCTCAGCTCCCACTCTTGCCCAGCAATGAAATACCATAAAGTGAAGACGAGTAGTGAGAATCAGCCATGAAGCAAAACAATTGGGCATATTCTAACACGCCCATTACGGTGTACGAGGTGAGTTCCAAAGGCATTCGTCACGTACGCACCATTATGCCGCCGGGCAAGAAACCCAAGGGCGATTCCAAACCGGCCCAAGACGACAGGAAACGCGACAAGAAAGAATAAAGCCCTTGCGCTTCGTCGAGGCGCGCGCGCTGCCTCCGCGCCTTTTTGACTCGCATCCCCTTGCGCCAAGACCGCCCCGTCACTTATACCCCGTGAATACCACGCCCTGAATAAAATACTTCTGCGTGAAAAAGAAGACGACGATCAAGGGCAGCATGACCACCAGCGAAACCGCCATCAGCGAGTTCCACTCCGTGCCATAAGTGCCCTGGAAGAAGCGCAAACCCAGCGCCAGCGTATATTTGTCCTGGTCGAGCAGGAAGATCAACGGGCGGAAGAAATCGTTCCAATGAAACTGGAACGAGAAGATGGCCACCGCTGCCAGCACCGGCTTGGACATGGGCAGAGTGATGCGCCAGAAGACGCCAAAGCGCGAACAGCCATCGATGACCGCCGCTTGATCCAACTCCCGCGAATGCGTCAAAAAGTATTGCCGCAGCAGGAAGATATAAAAGGGATTGCCAAACCAGGACGGCAGAATCAGGGGCCAGAAAGTGTCGATCATGCCCAATTGCTTGAAGACGATGAATTCCGGGATCAGCGTGACTTGCCGGGGCAGCATCATGGTGGCCAGCACGACGATGAACAGCGCGTTCCGCCCCTTCCAGCGCAATCGCGAAAAAGCATAAGCCACGATTGACGAGACGATGACCTCGCCCAGCAGGCAGAGCACGACGATGAAAAGCGTATTGCCGAAGTAGAGATCAAAAGGCAGCTGCGTCAAAGCATCAGGATAATTTGACCAGACGACCTTCTGTGGCAGGAACTCCGGCGGAAAACGGAAGACATGGCTCAGCGGCTTCAGCGATGTCGAGATCATCCATTGCAGGGGCAGAAGGATTACGATGGAGCCGGCGCCCAGCAGCAGATAGACGATGAGTTTGCTGAGGATTTGCCGCGCGCTTAAGCCGACGCCCCTGCTGCTCATCAGTCTTCCTCCGATTCGGCTTCGTAATAGACCCAGTAGCGGGCTGTGGCGAAGAGGATCAGCGTAAGCAGCAGGACAGCCAGGAAGAAGACCCAAGCCAGCGCCGAGGCATAACCCATCTTGAAGTTCTGGAATGCCTGGCGATACAGATAAAGCAGATAAAACAGCGAGGCGTTGGCCGGCCCCCCATTGGTCATGATAAAAGTCTCGGTGAAGATCTGCATGGAGAAGATGACGCCGGTGATGAGCTGGAAGAAGATGGTCGGGCTGAGCATGGGCAGGGTGATGCGGAAGATGCGCTGCCACCAGTTCGCGCCGTCTATCTCAGCCGCTTCATAGAGATCGGTTGGGATGGCTTGCAAGCCAGCCAGATATATCACCATGCCGCCGCCGACGCTCCACAAGCGCATGATGACAAATGCCGGCAGGACCCAGACCTTGCTGCCCAGCCAGGCGGGTCCTTCGATGCCGAAGAGGCGCAGAGCCGTGTTCAGCAAGCCGAAATCGCTGGAGAATATCCATTGCCACAATATCGCCACCGCTACGCCCGACAATATGGCCGGCAGATAATAGATCGTGCGGAAGACCGCCAAGCCGCGGATATTGGTGTTCAGCAGCATGGCGATGGCCAAGCCGAAGACGATGTTCAGCGGGATGGAAGCCAGCGAAAAGATCACCGTGATCTTCAGCGCGTGCATGGGCAGCGGGTCAGTGAAAAAGAGCTTGTGGTAATTCGCCAAGCCCACCCACTCCGGCGGCGAGAGGATATTCCATTTGAAGAAGGACAGCGCCAGGGAAGCGACCATGGGGAAAGCCGTCAGCAGCAGGAAGCCGGCCACCCAGGGCGAGACCATCGCCCAAGCCAGCACGGTTTCCCCGCGCTTGTAGCCGATGCTGACGTTTACCAAGCCGCTCTGGTTCTTGACGAATTGCGCCAGGCTCATATCATTTGGCCTACCCACCCCCAACCCCTCCCCAAAGCATCAGGGAGGGGAGTGTTATTCAGCCGATACGAGATTTCTGCCGCAGATTCCTCCACGAATCACTGAGCGCGGCGAAACCTTCTCCCCTATTGATATGGGGGACCGAGGGGGATATATCAACCGGAACGCCACTGGCCTTCCTTGATCAGCGGGTTGACCTGGCGCGCGATCTCATCACAGACGACCTTGGCATCGCGCTCCTCGCCAATAAGCAGCAGGTCAATCTGCGCCTGCATAATCTGCGAGATCTCGCCAAAGTTGGTGAGCACGGGGTCAGGCGCGACGAAATGCCTGGCGGCGTCCAGCATAACATGCTTGTTGGCTGGCGGCAGCGGATCGGTGATGAACCACTTCTCCTGTTCAGCGAAGGAGGTGCCCTGCAAGCCGCCCTCGCGGATGATGGTCTCCATGGCGGGACCATTGAAGAACTTCAGCAGATTCCAGGCGCATTCCGGCGCCTGCGTCGTCTTGGGCACAACCAGCGGATAATAATAGACGTAGTTGGCGCGCCCGCCCGGACCAGAAGGATAGTGCCCCAGGGCGATTGTGAAGTCGCTCTCTCGGTAATTGGGGAAAGCCCAACTGCCGCTATAGAACATGCCCAGGCGGCCCGTCTGCATCAAGGCGCCGGTGCCCATCTCCGCCAAGGCTTCCGGCCGCGGCGCGAAACCGTGTTCCCAGCGCAGGTCGGCATAGAACTGCAAACCTTCGACGGCGCCCGGCTCATTCAACGTACACTCGGTGGGGAAGAAGGGATCATCGACCAGTTGCCCGCCGAAGATGCGCACCCAGGTCTGCCAGACTTTGTCCCAGCCGGTGACGTCGCAGGCGTATTGCGTCGTGCGGCTGCCTTCGCGCTTGGTCAGCTTCTCGCAGGAGCTGAAGAAGTCATCGACAGTCCAGGCTTCGTCGTCCCACTGGGCGGTGGGCAGCATGGCGCCGGCTTCTTCAAACATATCCTGGTTGTAGAAGATGGCGATGGATGCCACGTTATCGGGCATGCCATAGATGCCGCCTTCGTGGGTATAGGCTTCGATGGCCAGGTCCGGGAATTGCGACAGGTCATAATCATCGGCGTCGACATAAGGCTTGAGATCGAGCAGCAGATCATCCTTCAAGAATTGCGGCAGCAAGCCAATCTCGATGATGAAGACATCAGGCGGGATGCCAGCCGCAAGACTGGTGAAGAGCTTGTCGTTATAGCCCGAATTGGGGCCGCCGGGCACGGAAGTGAAGTTGAGCTTGCAGCCCGGGTAGGCGTCGTCGAAGGGGGCCAGTGCCTTCTCGCGGATGCCGATCAATGGCGGACCATCCCAGAAAAAGATGGTGACTTCCTTATCATCCTGGGCGAGGACGGAGCCGACGCCCGGGATGGTGTAGACGCCGGCCGCCAGCGAGCCCATGCCCGCCATGCGTAGAAAGTCGCGCCGGCTTAACTTCATGTGTTTTGACATAATGTTGTCTCCCTAAGACTTTGTTGTACGAAAGTAGCCGATTACGAAAATAGCCCAGCGCCAGCGGTATGTCAAATACGGAGGCAGTGGCATATTTCATGGACATGCGTTTGAATTCCTCCCCCTTCCCCAAAATGAGGGCTTCAATGCCGCGCGCCTTTGGAAGCAACTCCTCTTCCCTGCTTGTGGGGGGGGCAAGTTCGCGCTTGAAACTTTGCGTATCGGACAAGCCTTGCGGGGACGACTCGCCAAGTCGAACGCATGTGATTCGCATGCCCTGCCGGGAAACGCTTCTGTGGCGCATGAAAACTGAGGCGACCCCTTGAGCCGCCCCATTTCAACACGCGCGCTGTGACTGTCTTCGGCGCTAGGCTTCGGCCGCGTCCAATTCGGCTTGCTGTTCGGCGATCATTTCATCCGTGCAGCGCAACTCAGCCAGCGCCGCTTCGATATTCGTCTGCATGCTTTGCGCTGCCAGAGCCTGCTGAACGATTGCGCTGACTTCTGGCGGCAAGTCCAGTTCCGCTTTGCCGCCGCCAGCCAGGGCCGCGGTTATCGCCGGCGCGACCTGCTCAATGACTTCTGGCGCCAGCCCCAGCCTCTCCAGCGCCGCAATCACCTGTCGGCCGGAGGCGGCTCCGTCCTTCAAGATGGCGTCCGCTCGCTCGATCAGGGCCTCGGCAATCTCGATGCCTTGCTGCGCGGCAGTATCCAGGTTGACGCCGATCGTAAGCGAACTGACCGTGCCGATGCCGGTGCGGCGGATATCAAGCTCGCCGCTGAGGTATCCTGCCAGGAGCGAGCCGAGGAGCCGGCCTTGCCTGTCCGCTTCCGAGACGCCTGCCGAAACCGTCGCGCCATCGTTAAGCGAGTTGGCGGTGGCATGGAAAACGGGGATGCCGCTGTCGATGGCCACTTGCATCAGCGATGGCAAGCCGGCCACGGTCAGCAGATCCGAGGGGATGAGGAAGGCTTCCACACCCTTTGCCACCAGGCCTTCGGCCGCCGGTATCAGATCGGAGATGGCGGTTATGGCGGCGACTTCAACCTGCAAGCCTTGGGCTTCGGCGATGGCGGCGATTGTTTCCGCGCCTAATCTGCCGCTTGTTTCCGATGAGCTGTAAATCGTGCCCACCGTCTTGATTGTTGGGTCTTGCAGCAGCAGCAGCGGCACAATGTCCTCGTAGGGCGTCACCGATTGCACGCCCGTGACATGCGCTGGCTTGAGGCAAGACGACTGGGCGATGCCCGCTGCGTAGGGATTGAAGACCGAAGCGAATAAGATTGCGGGCGGCTCGTCGAGATCCAGCGTGGCGTTGAGCGCCGCCAGCGTCATCGGCGTAGAAAAAGTGACCAGGGCTTGCGCGCCTTGGTCAAGCGCGGCCTCAACGACAAAGTTGAGATTGGCGAAGGACAGCGCCGCATCGCCCATCAGCATGCGGACCTTTTCGCCATCCAGCTCGGCGCCGGCGCTGAAATCCGTGACCGCTTCCGCTTGGCTGATGAGCCCGGTGGAAGCGAGCATGCCCAGCATGCTGTCTTGAATCAACGAAAAATTAAACATGGGACCAAAGCGCAGAATCGCCACAGTTGGCTTGCCATCAGCTTCTTGCGCCGCTACCCCAGGAACGATAAGCACAGCGCTCAGCAGCAACATCAACACCGCTAACGTACGCATCTCAAGCTCCTTTCATATTGATATGATAGATAAATCGCACAACTGTATCTTAAAGTATAGCATATTCAAGCAATGGTCTCGATGATTCTCTGGCGCAGCTTCCCCGCCGCCGGGACGAGCGTTCAACTGCCAGCGAGAATACTGTCGCGAGCTGTGATAGAATGCGGCTCCACTGCCAAGTGACACGCGCGAGAGGTTTTCAGCATGCCCGAAATCATCGTCATCGGCAGCGGCGTCATCGGCTTGAGCAGCGCGCTGGTCTTGCAGGCGGCCGGCTGCTCTGTGAAGATCGTCACGCGGGACCGGCCCCTGGCGACGACATCGCTGGCGGCCGGCGCGCTCTGGTCCGCCTCCGAGATGACTGGCCGCGAGCGGCGCTGGGCAGCCGTCACTCTTGAGCGCTGGCTCCCGCTGACGGATCTGCCGGGCTCGGGCCTCAGCTTGCGGCGGATGCGCGAAGTCTTCCCGCATTCCATGCCTGAGCCCTGGTATCGCGGCAAGCTGCCTTTCTTCGCGCGCCTGACAGAAGCGGATCTGCCGCCGGGCTGCGTTGACGGCTACCTGGTCGATCTGCCTATCGCCGCGCCGCCGATCACCCTGCGCAACCTGCAGGAGCGGTTCATCGCCGCTGGCGGGCTGATCGAGTCGCGGACGGTTGGGTCCTTGACGGAGCTGGCGGGCGAAGCCTCCCTGCTGGTCAATTGCAGCGGCATTGGCGCGCGCGAGCTGGCAAATGATGACAGCGTATACCCCATCCGCGGGCAGACCGCGCTGGTCGACGCGCCGCATATCAGCACAGGCTATATGGACAATAACACGGTCACGCATATCTTCCCGCGAGCCGATGGCGTATTGCTGGGCGGCATCAAACGCGACCATGACCGGGATACCGCGATTGACCCCGCAATCACCCGCGACATCATCGCCGCATGCGCCGCGGTTGAGCCGTCGCTGGCTGATGCCGTCCCGCTGCGCCAGTTCAGCGGCTTGCGCCCGGGCCGCGTTGAGGTCCGGCTGGAGCTCGAGGAGCTTTCGCGCGGCTGCCCGGTGATTCACAATTATGGCCATGGCGCGGTGGGTTATACCCTGTCCTGGGGCTGCGCTGAGGATGTCCTGGCGCTGGCAAGGACCCTGCTTTGAGGCGGAAATGTCGGACGCGCCAAAGGCAGTGTGATTTTCGGGCGCCCAGCGAGTTGAACAAGGAGGCCACATGCATAGGCAAACAATCTCAAGCGGCACGCATTTCGAGGCGCTGGCTGGCTATTCGCGGGCTGTGCGGCTGGGCAATCTCGTTCATGTCTCGGGCACAACAGCCACAGAAGGCGCGGGCGCGGTCATCGGCATCGGCGACAGCGCTGCCCAGACCGATTTTATCATTCGCAAGATCGAAGCGGCTCTGCATGAAGCCGGCGCGACGCTGGAAGATGTCCTGCGGACGCGCATATATCTGGCGCCAGGCGCGGATTGGCAAGCCGTCTGCCGCGTGCATGGGCGATACTTCGGCAAGATCCGCCCAGCCAATACGCTGCTCTATGTGCAGGCTCTGGTCGGCGAGGAATACCTGGTCGAGATGGAAGCGGAAGCCATCATCAGCGGCGGCGAGGCATGAAGTTCAGCCTGCGCTTCAACAATGACCTTCTCGTCAGCGATTATCCGCGCTATGCCCGGGCGGCTGAGGCGGCAGGCTTCGATCAATTCTGGGTCAGCGATGATCTCTTCCTGCGCAGCGCCCCGGTCATCCTCTCGGCTGTGGCTGTGGCCACCGAGCGCATCGAGATCGGCACATGCATCCTCAATCCCTATACCCTGCACGCAGCCGAGATGGCTATGCTGGCGGCCACTTTGGACGAGCTTTCCGGCGGGCGCTTCAACCTGGGCTTATCCAGCGGCGCGGCGGATTTCATGCGCTGGCTGGGCTTGGCTCATGACTACCCGCGCACCCTGGTCAGAGAGACCGTGGCGGCGCTCAACAAGCTGACATCCAACCAGAACGCCGCCATGCAGGGCAAAATCTTGCGCTGGACGGACGAGGCATGGCTGCGCTTCACGGCGATTCGGCGCGCGCCAATCTATCTGGGCGCGATGAGCCCGAAGATGCTCGAGGAGATCGGCGCGATTGCCGATGGCGGCCTGCCCCTGCTTTTCCCGCCTGAGCATTACCGGGTTGTCCTGCCGCATATCCAGCGCGGATTGGCGCGGGCTGGGCGGTCGCTCAATGATATTGACCTGGCGGCCTGCGTCTGGTGCTCGGTCTCGGATGACGCGGGGGCGGCCAAGGCGGCGCTGGCTGAGAAAATCGCCTATTACGGCCATGCCATGAGCCCGATGATCCTGGCTCAGCTGGGATTGACCCGCGAAGACTTCGAGCCGATCCGCCAAGCCTGCCATCAGCGGCAAGACATGCGGGCGGCGCGGGAACTGGTGACGCCGCGGATGCTGCGCATCGGCATAGCCGGCACAACCGCTGCCTTGAACGCGCGCCTGGATGCGCTCGTTGCCATGGGCGTCCAGCATCTGAGCTTGGGACCGCCCCTGGGGCCGGACATCCTGGCGGCTATCGAAGCCATCGGGCGCGATGTCATCCCCCGGTTCGCGCGGTCCTAGCTTGCCCCTTGCTCCTGCGCGACGCCACTGAAATGCGCAATGTCCGGCCAGATGACCTCTGCGGCTATTGTCAAAGATGCTGTATCATAACTCGCGCGGATCCATATCCAGGCGGAAAGGCAAGCAGATGCGGCGGCTGGCGGTCACAGGTCAATGGCTGATTCTTCTCTTCGGACTGCTTGTCTTGCGAGCCAACGCGAGCCTGGCTGATGATCTGCCGCCTTGCGCGAGCGCTGAATTCCGAGCCATATTTGACCAGATCGCCGCGCTCCAGCTCGAGCTCAGCGAGCCGCCAGGCAGCATCGACGCCCTGCTCGATTTCGCCCGCGCGGAGACCGAGAAACGCGCTGAACTGCCCGGGGACGCGCCCAGCTGCGCCGATGCCTTTGCCTTTCAGCGCCTGGTCACTGAGCTAACCGGCGACTTCATCGGCCGCGCCGCGCTTGACCTCAGCGGTTTGCCGGCCGCCGAGAATCCCTATCGGCAGCATCTGGCCAGCGATCAAGCGCGCATCGAGCAAATGACATCGAAGCTGCTAGGCGCGGACCGCTCTCTGGCGCCGGAGCCGGCCGCGCGCCGCCTGACCAAATGCGCCGGCCAGCAGCTGAGCGCTTTGAACGACAGCCTGGAGCAGTTCATGGCGCTGCTTGCCCTCAAAGCGAATCAGACCGCCCTCATCGACGCCTTCCTGCGCTGGCGGGAAGTCACTTTGCCGCAGCTGCCGGCCTGCGCCGATGGCATTGCGCTGGCTCTGCTGCTCAGCCAAGCCGCCACCGATGCCGCCGCCAGGCATGCGCTGGACCGGTTTGCCCAGCCCGACGAGAATCCTAATGCAAGCGCGTTCGCCGCCAACCAGGAGCGCCTGGAAAGCTGGCAAACTGAGCTGGACGAGCGCTTGGCTGCGTATGATGATGATGCCAGCCCCAAGGCGAGACTGCCGGCCTGCAGCCTGCCCGAGCTGGCTTATGCCTATGAGCTGCTCATGCCAGCCTACAGCGATCTGCTCCTGCAAGCCCGGCGGATCAACAGCGCCGCCGATTTTCCCGCATACAGCGCCGCGTATTTTGACTTCCGCGATGCCAAGCTGGGGCAGCTGCCCGCCTGCGCCGAGGCTTTCGCAGTCGGCTGGGAAGCGCGGCAACTGCTTGGCGATCTCATTTCCAGCGCCGCCCGAGAATTGATCGCATGGGCGGAGGCTGAAGACCCCTTCGCGGACCGGCTGGAAGCCGCCAGCGCCGATCTCGCCAGCATGATCGACAGCCTGGCAAGCCAGCTTGAAGAGACTCGCGAACCCGCCGCCCCAGCCAGCGAAACTGCCCGGTCATGCAGCGGGCCGGAAATCCTCTTCCTGCAGGTTTATCTCCTGACCGAGATTCAGGACTTCGCGGCATCGGGCTTAGCCACCGAGAGCGCCGCGGATATCATCCCGCTCAGCCGGCGCTCGCTAGCCCTGCGCGACCTGCTCTGGCGGGAACTGCCGCGCTGCGCCGAGGCTCTGGAACTGGGCATCATCATGCGGCGGATCGCGGCGGATTTCATCGCCATGCTCTGGCTGGAAGCGGCCGGGCTGCCCCTCGCCGATATTCCGCAAGCGCAAGCGGTGGTCTCGGATATGCGCTGGCTGCTGACGCGGGCGGAAGGGCTCCGCAGCGGCGCCCGAAACGCGGATCCCGCCAGCGAGAATTATTACGTCAGTGGCGAGCGAGGCGCCAATATACGCGCCTGCGGCTCCACCGAATGCGAGATCCTGGCCACGGCGCTGCGTGGCGAGCCAATAGACATCCTAGAGGCTTCCGGCAGCTGGTACAAGGTGAACCTGCCCAATGACCAGATCGGCTATATCGCCAGCTTCCTGGTCAGCGCTTCGCCGGGTTGATGAGAGCGATCTTTCGGGATACAAGCCCCAATCAGGAGACAATCATGGCGGAACATTATCTCGATGACAGCGTAACCCAGCCCTTCTGGGACAATTCGGTCGAGCCGCGTCTCATCATCGACCCCGGCGATGTGGTCGTCATTGAATGCGCGGAACCAGTGGGCCAGCTCACTGCCAATTCCAGCCACGCCGACCTCGCCAATCTCGATTTCAGCCTGGTGCATGCCTTGACCGGCTCCATAAGCATCCGCGGCGCTCTGCCCGGCGATGCCCTGGAAGTGGAGATCCTGGATATGCGGCACAAGGGCTGGGGCTGGACCGGGCATATCCCGGCTTTCGGCTTGCTGCAAGAGGATTTCGACTTCGCGTATATCCATCACTGGAGGCTTGAGGGCGATGTCTGCCAGTTTGGCGCGGCCGGCGTAACCCTGCCGTTCGAGCCCTTTCCGGGCTGCGTTGGCGTAGCGCCGGCCGAAGGGGGCCGCCTGAACACGCTCCCGCCCCGCATCAACGGCGGCAATGTCGATATTCGCGATCTGGTTGTGGGCTGCCGCTTTTGGCTGCCTGTGCTGGTGGAGGGCGCGCTCTTCTCTACGGGCGATTGTCATGCCGCGCAGGGCCAGGGCGAAGTCAGCGGAACCGGCATCGAATCGCCCATGACCGTCACCATGCGCTTCAACGTCCGCAAGGATCTGGCCATCGAGGAATTGCAGATTCAGCGCCCCAGCCCCATGACCAGGACGGACAGCGCCGGCTGGCACATTACCACCGCGCATGGGCCCGACCTGATGGAGAACGCCAAGAACGCCGTCCGCTATATGATTGAGTGGCTGGTGAAGCATTATGCGCTGGACGAGAGCCAAGCCTATTGCCTGTGCAGCGTCGCCGGGGATTTGAAGATCGCCGAGATCGTGGATGCGCCCAACTGGGTGGTGGCTTTCCACATGCCGCTGAGCATCTTCGCTTAGGCGCTGGCTCTTGGCTCGGCTTGAGCTTGCGCGATTGCCAGGTTTTTTTCCAGCTTCTTGATCTTCGCCTGGGCTTTGGCCAGTTTCTTGCGGGCTTTTTTGTCGGCGAATTTCTTCGCGCGCTTGCGGATGGATTTGCCAGCTTTCCTGCGCGTCGCCTTGCGTTCCCGGCGGGCTTTTGCCAGTTGCGCTTTGGCATTCCGTTCGCGGGTTTCAAGCTCCGCCTGCCAAGTGGCCAGTCTTTGAGATTCTTGCGCAATCGCAGCCTGCCGCGTCGCCAAGTCCCGCTGCATCGCCTGATGCCTTTCGCGTTCGGCTGCCAGCTTGTTGCGCTCCCGCGTAAGCAAGCCCCGCGCGGTGGCCAGCCGCTTGCGCTCGGCTTTCATCTCGTCCATGGTTAGCTCGCCCTGTTGCGCCATGATGCCCACAGCCCCATCAGCGTTAAACTGTCTTAAATCCTCTTAACAGTAACATACCGCCAGAAGCGCGGCAAATCCCGGCGAAGCGCTGAGGGCGAGACAAGTCTAGCCCCTGTTTACATTGCGAATTGCAGACCCCACCCTCGACCGCCTGTGTCTACGCGGCGCGGCCCCAGCCGACATCTCTAGCGCGCGTTGACACTGCGCCTCTGTCGCGCATTCCGACGAGTCAGGGAGGAGGAGTTCAACCTGCGGGCAATGTATTTTGCGTGAGCCGTCGCAAGGTGACGCGGGTGTCTACAGGCTCTGATTTGATCCGTATGCGCCTGCTATAATCCGCGGGACACGCCCAGATAGCGGATACGCGGCAGATGACAAAACGCGAACTGAGCATTGCCTTCCAAACCGACAAACGCGCGCAAACCTATATCGCGCTGGCCAAGCTGGTCGATCAATTCGCTTTTGACGCCATCACGGTTTATTGCGATGCGCCCTATCATCCCAGCTTTGGTCCCCTGCTGCTGATGGCGCCGCATATTCGGCGAGCGCGCCTGGGCCCAGCGGGCATAGCCCCTTCGCGCATGCATCCGCTGGATATCGCCGCGGGCACAGCGCTTCTCAGCGACCTGGCTTCCGCGCCTGTCTATCTGGGGCTGGTGCGGGGAGGCTGGCTGGCGGAACATGGCATACCGGAGCAAAAGCCGCCCATTCGCGCCATGCGGGAAGCGATAGGCATCATACAAAAGCTGCTCAAAGGCGAATCGGCCGGCTGTGACGGGCCGGTCTATCAGATCGCCGAGCATGTCCGCGCGCCCTATCCCTTGCCCGATGCGCGGATTCCCCTGCAGATCGGCACATGGGGCGCCAAGCTGGCGGCGCTGGCGGGCGAAGTGGCTGATGAAGTCAAGATCGGCGGTTCAGCCAACCCGGATGTCATCCCCGTCATCGCGGACTACATCGCCCGGGGGGAAGCGCGTGCCAACCGGCCAAGGGGCAGCGTGAATATCGTGATCGGCGCGGTCTCGGTAGTGGATGAAGATCGGCAAGCCGCTCGCTGGATGGCGCGGAAGTCCGTGGCTCTGTATATGCCCATCGTCTCCAGGCTGGATCCCACGCTTAATATCGACCCCGAATTGATGGCGCGCGTTCAGGCGCATGTCAATGCTGGCGATGACGACGCGGCCGCCCGGCTCATCCCTGATGATATCCTGGACCGTTTCATCTTCGCTGGCGACCCGGACGATATCATCGCGCAATGCCAGAAGCTCTATGCAGCCGGCGCGCAGCGCATCGAACTGGGCACGCCGCATGGAGTCAGGCAAGCCGCGGCCGGCATCCGGCTCATCGGCGAGCGGGTTATCCCAGGTTTGCGAGACTTGCTGGAGTCACGCTAGCGCTTGGGCAACCTGGCAGGCAGCCCTGTTTACATTGCGAGATACAGACCCCACCCCCGGCCCCAGCCGACATCTCTAGCGCGCGTAGACACTGCGCATCTGTCGCGCATTCCGACGAGTCAGAGAGGGGGAGTTCAACCGCCGGGAAGCAATGGATTTTGCGTGGGCGGTCGCATTGCGTCGCGGGTGTCTACAAGGCGCTGGAAAGCCAAGCGAGTTGCGGGCAATCTGCTGCTCTTTACCCTCAATAGACTCGGCGCTCTCGGTGTCTTCGGTGGCAAAGCAATGGTTTTTCACTTGAATTCGATACACCAATTACCATTTTGCCTTGCAGCGCCAATCTCGGTATACTGTTGCTTGAAACCTTGCCAATACAGAACTCTATAGAAGGGAAAATCACAATGATCAGGAAACCTTTGCTAATAGTCTTGGTTCTGACGCTGGCGCTGGCATCCAGCCTCAGCCTCAGCGCCCAGGACGATTTGGAGACCTACGTAATCGGCGTGGCTCTGCCATTCACCGGCTCATTTGGCACCTTTGGTCAAGACTTCGAGCGCGGCATTGATTTGGCTGTGGCGCAGCTGAATGCCGAATTGGAAGCGGCTGGCTCATCAATCCGCTTCGAGACAGCCAGCGCCGATACCGAACAGACCCCCGAAGGCGCTTCCCGAGCCGTGCAGACCATCGTGCAGACCACCGGCGCGCAGGTTGTCGTCGGTCCCTTGACCACTGCCGAAGTCCTTGGCGCCAAGCAATTCGCCGATGAAAACGGCGTCGTCATCGTCGCCATGGCTTCCAGCGGTCCGGCGGCTTCCATCCCCGGCGACAATATCTTCCGTGTCATCTACCCGCCCGATACCTTTTCCTCGAAAGCTTTCGCCACCATCGCGCTGGAACGGGGCCACGAGAACATGGTTGTGCTGCATGTCGACGATGCCTTTGGCAATGGCATGAACGAGCAGTTCATAAGCAACTATCAGGCGAGTGGCGGCGGCGAGGTGGCTTCCTTCGCCTATGCGCCGCAATCCATGGAACTTTCGACGGAGGCGGCGGCGGTCAGCGCGGCGCTGGCTGGCTTTGGCGATTCGGCGGGCTTTTTCTGCGTCTGCTTCCCCGGCGCGGCCGAGGCCTTTGTGCAGGTCGCCCAGATTGACCCGATGCTGACTTCGGTGCAATGGATGGGCAACGAAGCCATGACGACCGATGAAATGCTGGAAGACCCGGGCCATGCGCAAACTTTGGCGAACGCCGACTTCGTCACCGTGGGGCAATCGGCGGAATCCACGCCCTTGACGCCCATCTTCATCAATGACTTCATCGCCATGTTCGATAAAGAACCGGGCATCTTCACCAATTACGCCTACGACGCCGCCAATATCGCCATGCTGACCATGCTGGCCGCCGGCAACGATGGCGCGGCTGTCAAATCCATGCTGCCCTTCATCAGCAATCACTACATCGGCACTGCCGTCCAGGCTTACCTGGATGAAAATGGCGACCAGGCCATCGCGAGTTACGGGCTCTATCAGGTGCGGGAAGATGGCTCCGGCTTTGCGGAGATTGGCGCTTACGACGGCAACACCGATACCATCACCTACAAGTAGGCTGCATTTAGCCTGCAATCGAGAGAGGGCGAGCCTCGGGCTGAGCAGGCGCGAGCTCCCCTAACCATCCCAAGCGGGCGTCTCAGCGAGGCGCCCCTACAGTTGCCATGCATAAGACGCGCTGCCCGCGCTGACGATTCGTATCCAATATGCCGCCTGCGCTGCTCACCACCTCATTAGTGAATACCATTCAGATCGGCAGTCTCTACGCGCTGATGGCACTCGGCATCACCTTGACCTTCAGCGTGATGAAGCTGCCCAACTTCGCCCATGCCGAATATGTTACGGCCGGCGCCTATGCCGCTTTGATCGTGTCGCTTTCGGGCCAATTGAACCCGCTGGCGATTTTGGCGGCCGCCTTCGTCGTCGGCGCGCTGGTGGCTTTGGGCAGCCAACTGCTGGTTTTCAAGCCGCTTGAAGGCCGGCAGGTCTCGCTGTATACGTTAATCTTGTCATCCTTCGCCATAGGTTTGATCATCCGCTATATCCTCTTCACCATGGCTGATTATTTCAATCTCTTCGACTTGCGCATTCAGATCCCGCTGCAGATTCTCGTCCGTGAAGGCAGTCTGATCTTGACCAATATCTTCGCCTGGGTTGTGCCGACCAGCATCATCCTGGTCTTCGCGCTGACGCTCTTGCTGAACCGCAGTCCGCTGGGCAGGGAGATGCGCGCCCTGGCCAACAACACCGGTTTGGCGCGGGTGATCGGCATCCCGGTCGAGCGCGTCAAGAATTATGCCTGGCTGCTGGTGGGCGGTTTGGCGGGTGTGGCTGGCGCGCTTTGGGGCTTGCAGACGGCGGTCAATCCCTTGATGGGCTGGGGAGCGGTGCTGTCAGTTTTCGCGGCGGCTATCCTGGGCGGCTTGTCGAGCTTTGCCGGCACCATCCTCGGCGCTTATGTGGTGGCATTCTCCGAGAATACGGTCATGCTCTTTCTCAATTTCAACTTCGGCGTCGACCTGGCGTACAAACCCGCCATTCCTTTCATCATCATCATCGCCGTCCTTCTCATTCGGCCGCAGGGCTTCACCCAGCTCATCAAGCGGGCTGCCGAGCTGCAGCGATGATCAATATCGACATCGGCGCAACCGCCATCGCCATCCTGACGCTTTTTGGCATCTACAGCTTGATGGCCATCAGCTTGAACCTGGAATATGGCCTGGCTGGCGTGCCCAACTTTGGGCAGGCGCTCTTTGTCTCCATTGGCGCGTACACAGCCGGCGTAACCTATACGCGCTTGCTGCCGCTGCTGGCTAATATGCAGGCCATCCACCCCTGCGGACGGACCATGGGCAATGCCCTGCAGCTGCGTTCGGAGATCATGGCGACGCAGCCCCTGGCCGGCTTCCTCAACCTGGGGCTGACATTCGTGATATCGGCGCTGATCGCCGGCGCGGTGGGCTTCGCTGTGTCCTATGTGACCTTGCGGCTGAAAGAGGAATGGTTTCTGGCGCTGGTGCTGCTGGTTGGCGGCGAGACCGTGCGCGTGCTGGTGCGCGGGGCGGATGATTTGATCTGCTCGCACAATGGCATATCCGGCGTGGCGCAGCCCTTCTATTTCCTCGGCGACGCCAGGAGCAGCGCCCTGCTCTTCATGCTGCTCTGCCTGGCGCTGGCTTTGCTCGCCTATCTCTACAGCCAGCGTTTGACGCATTCGCCTTTCGGCCGCATGCTGAAGGCATTGCGCGAGGATGAAGACGTGACGCGCGGGCTGGGCAAGAATATCTCGCTGGCGCGGGCGCAGATCATGCTGATCGGCTCAATGATCGCGGCGCTTGGCGGCGTGCTCTTCGCGTTGAATACCGGCTTCGTCAACACCAACGATTTTGTCGTCACGCTGACGCTGGATATCTGGGTCATGGTGGTGCTCGGCGGGATAGGCAACAATCGCGGCGCTTTGCTGGGCGCGGCGCTGATCGCCATCCTTGACCGCTTCACGCAGGTGGCGGCTATCACCCTGAACATGAGCGGCTCGGAAATCGAGTTTAATTATGTGCGCTTCATCGCTTTCGGGCTGATCCTGCTGCTGATGCTGCGCTATCGCCCGACCGGTCTGCTGCCGGAATCGCCGCTGACAACCCGCGCGCATGACGTCCTGCGGCAAGCCAGCGAACGAGCCTAGGTCCCATGCGCTGCGAAATCAAAACCACGGCGCAATTGGACGCGGCTGACAAGCAGGCGCTCGGAATCCTGAGCGCTGCCGTGTATCCCCCGCGGCCGGTCAAGAGCGGCAATGGCCCTCCGACCGAATGGGCGCGCCCGGATTGGCATTTTCTGGTCTGGCTGGCGGATGCGCAACTGGCCGCTTATGCAGGAGCGCTGACGCGGACCGGCTTATGCGATGGGCAGAGCGCGCTTATCGGCGGCATCGGCGGGGTGAAGACGCATCCCGCCCAGCGCGGCCAAGGCTATGCCAGCGCCGCCATCCGCCAAGCCGTCGATTACCTGGCGCAGGAGACGGCTGCCGATTTTTCTCTGCTGGTCTGTCGCGCCGAACTGCTGGGCTTTTATGAGCGTTTTGGCTTCCGTCATTTTCTTGGCGATACCTTTACGCGGGACAATGGCGCAAGAAGCCTATTCACCTGGAACGAAGTCATGACCAAGCCGGCTTGCGCGCCAGACTGCCAGGTTTTGGATTTATGCGGGCCGCCCTGGTGAACGAGAGAGAAAGACTGCTGGAGCTGCGCAGCCTGCGCAAGGACTTCGGCGGTTTGCGCGCGGTGGACGATGTCTCGCTGGATGTGCCGGCGGGCGCCATCATCGGCTTGATCGGCCCCAATGGCTCGGGCAAAAGCACGTTGATCGACTGCATCGCCGGCAGCGCCAAGCTCACAGCGGGGCAGATCATATTCGCCGGCGAAGACATCAGCGAGCTAAGCGCCGACGCCGTCTTTCATAAAGGCATCGCCCGCGGCTATCAGGAGCCAGCTCTCTATTTCAAGATGACCGTGCTGGATAATTTGCTGCTGCCGGTGAAAAGCCAGCGTGGCGAGCGCCCCTGGCATGCGCCGCGTTGGAGCAGCTGGCGGCAAGAAGAAGAGGCTCATGCCGAAGCCGCGATTGAGGTCCTGCGCCAGGTGCAGCTGCTGCATCAGTATGACCGGCTGGCTGCCGATCTGTCTGGCGGGCAGATGAAGCTGCTGGAGATCGCCCGCGCGCTGATGGGCAGGCCAAAGCTGCTGCTGCTGGATGAGCCGACGGCTGGCGTGGCGCCGAAGCTGGCTTATGAGATTTTCCAGCAGATCGCCCGCCTGCGCGCTGAGCATGGCATCACCCTGCTGATCGTCGAGCACCGGCTGGAAATCCTCTTCGACTTCGTGGATTATGTCTATGTCATGCACCTGGGCAACTTGCTGGCGCAGGGCAGCGCCGACGAAATCGCCGCCCATGAGACCGTGCGCGAGGTGTATTTTGGGGATTGAAGCTTTCACCACAGAGACACAGAGGCACAGAGAAAAAAACTGGATTGCGGCAGCGCGGACGACTCGCCGAGTCGCCCTACAAGGCTTATCCGATACTGACGATTTTCCGCCTGGCTCTGGTTGTGTAGCGCGCGGGACGAGCCACCGGCTCGCCCCTACGGTTGACGAATTTGAGAGAAACATTGCGAAAATGGCGCGAAATCTGTTCAGGCGTTTCTCCCCTTCCCTCATTTTGGGGACCCTTGCCAGAGAGATGGCAAGCGGGGCCGCGCCGCGTAGACACTGGCGGTCGGGGATGGGGGCTTCGCCATGATCGCCGTCCGCAACCTGACCGCCGGCTATGGCAAGCTGGAAATTCTGCAGGACCTCAGCCTCAGCTTCAGCGGCGAGCAGTTCAGCGCCGTGCTTGGTCCCAATGGCTCGGGCAAGAGCACGTTGATGAAAGCCATCATGGGCGTCAACCACATCTTCGGCGGCTCGGTCACGCTGGCTGGGCGCGAGCTGGTCGGCTTGCCCACAGAAGCCATCTCGGGGCTGGGCATGGCTTATGTGCCGCAGCGCGAAAACATCTTCGACGAGCTGACCGTGCAGGAGAATCTGCAGTTGGGGGCGCGCCGCCTGCCAAGAGAGGAACAAGCGGGGGCGCTGGACGAGCTGCTGAATCTGTTCCCGATCCTGGCTGGGCGCAAAGCGCAGCGCTCGGGTTTGCTCAGCGGAGGCGAACATCAGATGCTGGCCATCGCTATCGCCTGGCTAAGCCGGCCGATGCTGATGCTGCTGGACGAACCCAGCGCGGGTTTGGCGCCGGCTGTGGCCATTGAGCTCTTCACGGTCTTGAAAGCCTTGGCGGAACAGGGCATCACGTTGATTGTGGTCGAGCAGAATGCCCGGCGCATCCTGCAATACTGCGATTATGCTTTTGTCCTGCGCGAAGGGCAGCTGGCTTTCCAGGGCAGCGCCGAAGCCTGCCTCCAAGACGAGGAGACCATCAAGGGCTACCTGGGCGTTCACTGAACCCGCAGCGCTTCCATGGCTTCCCGCAGTCTTCCGCTGATGCGCATGGGTTGCCGCGTCAGGCGATCGACGAAAACATGCACAAAATAGCCGACCGCGGCCGGTTCCTCCTCGCCCGGCTTGAAGATGCCAATCTCGTAGCGGACGCTGGCATTGCCCAGCTTGCCCACGCGCAGGCAGGCGTCTACTTCTTCGGGGAAGCTGATGGGCTGCAGGAATTGGCAATGCGTCTCGACAGCGAAGCCGACCTGTGCGCCGCCGCGGAAATCCAGCCCGCCGGCTTCCATCAGATAGCCGTTGATGACCGTATCGAAGAACTCGTAATAGATGACGTTGTTGATGTGATGATAGACATCGTTGTCCCGCCAGCGCGTGGCTATGCGCCGCGAGACCGGATAATATTCGCGGCGTTCAAGTTTGGGGTTCAAGCACCGCTCTCTTTCAAATCCAGAGCCACCGAATTGATGCAGTAGCGCAAGCCGGTTTTATCGCGGGGACCATCATCGAAGACATGGCCCAAGTGCGAATCGCAGCGGTTGCAGAGCACCTCGATGCGACGCATGCCATGGCTGAGATCCTGGCGGGTGGCCACCTTGCCCTGGTCGATGACATCCCAGAAGCTGGGCCAGCCGCAGAAAGAATTGTACTTTGTCTCCGAAGAGAAGAGTTCTTGCCCGCAGGCCGCGCAGGCATAGACGCCATCGGCTTTGGAGTTGACGTATTTGCCGGTGAAGGGGCGCTCGGTGGCTTGCTCCCGCAGGACGGCGTATTGCTGCGGGCTGAGCTGCTGGCGCCATTGGGCATCGGTCTTGATGATCTTGTCGGTCATGGGGGGTATGCCTTTCGCTGGCGCTTAGCTTGAATGTACAATATGGTTTGGGCTGATGCAAGCGGATGGCGATAGCGCATGGCCACGACCGAACATACCATCAATGACGTGATTGCCACCATGCTGCGGGGTACGCGCTTTGCCTGGCGCGGCGAGGAAGTCGTCCGGTCGGAGACGACGGGGCTGCTGGCGGGGTCTGGCGGTTTGCGGCCCGATATTCTTGTCACAGAGCGGCATACGTCGCCTGTAGTGATTGAAACAGAATTGATGCCGGCGCAATCGGTGGAAGCGGACGCTTTATCGAGGCTTCGGCAGCGGCTGGCCGGTTTGGATAAAACCATACTGTCCGTTATCGCTGTGCGGCTGCCAACTCGGTGGCGAGACCTAAGCGGCAAAAACCTGGAAAGGGCGATAGCAGCGGCACAAGATCTAGAATTCGCTCTATTCACCGTGAAGAATGATGCTCGAAATCTGCGCTATCCAGATGCCGGTTGGTCGAAGGGCAGCGTCTATGATTTATCGTCGCTTGTACAATCGGCCGCCATACCGCCCTCGCTGATCGACCGCGCGGCAAATATTTTGGAAATCGGCGTGAATTCTGCGGCGGCCTGGTTGGAGCAGTTCGTCACGAGTCGCCCCGGCTCGATTCAAAGGATCTCCGATCAACTGCAACAGCAGGACAGCATTCAAACCAGGCGAATGGCCATGACCATCTTGGCGAACGCCTTTGTTTATCATGAAAGCCTAGCAGGAGGACCGGGCGACCTGGCAGGCGTCCTATCGGTTGACGAATTGAAGGACTCGTCTAGTAGCTCACTTAAGTCGGACATTATTGACGAGTGGGAAAAGATTCTGAAGGTCAACTACTGGCCAATCTTTGACATTGCCCGCAGGATTCTAATGATTGTTCCTACGCAAGAAAGCAATGAATTGATAGAGCAACTCGCGCGAACGGCCAGAGCGTTATCGGCCGATAATCTCATGCGCTCCCACGACTTGACCGGGACTGTCTTTCAGAGACTTATCGCGGATCGCAAATTCCTCGCTGCCTTCTTTACGACACCCGCTTCCGCTGCGCTATTAGTAGGACTGGCAGTAAACGAAGATTCCCTGCTCAGCGACAAAGACTGGGCAAATCCGGAATCGGTAAGGGCATTGCGGATTGCTGATTTCGCTTGCGGCACCGGTACGCTCCTGTCGACCGCCTACCAACGTATCAACCAATTGCACGAAATGCACGGTGGCGACTCAGCGACTCTTCACCCCGACATGATGGAACGCGCGCTAGTCGGCTGCGATATATTGCCGGCGGCCGCTCACCTTACCGCATCAATGCTTTCTGGCGCTCACCCAACGGTAACTTACGAGGGAAGCGCGATCTTCACGCAACCATACGGCCGACAAGAGAAAGGGAAGATTGCCCTAGGCTCTATCGACTTGCTGGAAGATATGGCTCTTCTTGAAGGGTCGCAGATCACTGCGAAAGCGCTGGAAAGCAAAGGGGCTGCCAACAAAGATACTTGGCGCTTCGTCCCACATTCCTCCTTCGATTTGGTCATCATGAATCCGCCATTCACGCGCGCTACTAATCACGAAGGTCGCCACCAGAATGTCCCTAACCCTGTGTTCGCCGCCTTTGGTTCCAGTGCTGAAGAGCAGAAGGCCATGGCCGCAGCAGCCAGAAAGTTGACCAAAGGTACGGTCGCGCATGGCAACGCGGGTGAAGCCTCCACTTTTCTTGCGTTGGCGCACTACAAGCTAACTTTTGGCGGCATGCTGGCACTCGTGATGCCGCTGACACTCTTGACAGGCTCATCTTGGGAGAGAGCGCGTCAACTGCTTGCAAACAATTATCATAGACTGATTTTGGTCTCTATTGCGGCCGTCGGGCGCGGCGCAATGTCGTTCTCTGCGGATACAGGCATGGGAGAGTGCTTGGTTGTCGGCCAACGCAATGGGGAACGGCAAAAGCGCGCAATATTCGTTGTCCTGAACGAGAGACCAGCCCACCCGTATAATGGCTTGGTGATCGCGCAACAGATAAGGCAGCTGATGTCCAGCGATGCACTCCGGCAATTGGAAGAAGGCCCGGTAGGCGGGAGCACACTCAAGTTCGGTGGCAGCACTGTTGGCCGGGCGATAGAGGCGCCCTTGCCTAGTTCCGGCAGTTGGAAACTGGCGCGAATCGTAGACCTATCGCTAGCCCAGGCCGCGTTTCAATTGGCTACCAACAGTCGTATCTGGCTGCCTTCGCAACTGCGCAAAGACATCGTGCAGGTAAACATGACTCAGGTGCGCCACATAGGCCAGGTTGGTCCCATTAGTAGGGATATAAATGGCACAAATCCTGACGGCTCTATCCGCGGGCCCTTCGAGCTTCGCGAGTTGCAGGGCGACATTGTTCCAACTTACCCGATTCTTTGGGCGCATAAGGCGGACCGAGAGCGAACTCTTGCATTTGATGCAGATAACGAAGGTGTTCCTCGTCAAGTAAAGGATGAAGAGCTACGAGCGGTCATCTCATCAAAGACAGAAGCTATCATGTCGACATCCAGCCATTGTCATCACAATGTCGATTTCCAATTCGACGCACAATCTACTTCAATGCAATTCACACCGCGTAAATCCATTGGAGGCCGCGCTTGGATCTCTCTAAACTTGTCTGACGAGGACAAAGAGAAGGCTTTAGTTCTTTGGGGGAACACCACTATGGGCATGTTGATGTACTGGTGGCATGCATCCCGACAGCAGGCTCGTCGTGGCAGTATCCCAAAAACCACCCTCGCCACCCTCCCCATCCTCGACGTCACCGCGCTCAGCCCCGACCAACTCGCCAAAGCCGCCAGCATCTTCGACGATACCTGCCAACTGCCCCTCAAGCCCCTGCACGAACTCGAGTCCGACGAAAACCGCAAGCTCATCGACCGCCGCTTCTATGGCGAAGTCCTGGGCATCCCCGCCGACATACTCAAAGACGGAGGACCCCTGGACACCCTGCGCAAAAAACTCAGCCGCGAGCCATCCATCCGCGGCAGCAAGTGACCAGGAGACAAGCCATGCCCAATACCATCGCCATCACAGAAGTCGCCGAGGGTTTCCGCTTTGCGCTGCGCGAAACCTTCGAAGCTGTCTTCGGCATCTACCTCGACAAAGGCACATCGCTCTTCGAGACCCTGGCCGAGATCTCCGCCGAGCAAGCCTCCCAGCCCATGGGCAAATGCGCCAGCATCGCCGCCCATGTCGCGCATACCAGCTATTACCTGCGCGCGCTGGAAGACCGCATGCTGGGCCGCGACCTCAGTTATATCGATTGGGACGCAATCTGGCGGGAGGTCAGCGGGGTTGACGAGGCGGGATGGGCAGAGTTGATCGCCGATTTGCGCGCCGCTTATGAGCGCATCATGAGCCAGCTTGATGGAGCGGACACCTGGCAAGGCAGCCATGAGCTGTCCTGCCTGCTGGGCGTCATCGCGCATACCGCCTATCATCTCGGCGAGATCCGTCAAATGATGTGCCACGTAAGGAGTTGAATCATGCGCCAGGTCACGGTTTATCGCGAGCGGGGGCACTTCGCCGGCTGGCCCGCCAATTATGGCGCCTGGGCTTGGGACGATGAGATGGTGGTTGGTTTCGCGCTGGGCAAGCACAAGACCACATCGCGCGGCCATGCCATCAACAAGCGGCAGCCGGTCATCAATATGCAGGCGCGCAGCCTGGATGGCGGCATCAACTGGCAGCTGGAAGATTTCCATGGGCGGCGCATGGGCGGGCGCGGTTTATCAGCCGATGAGCACATGGCGGCGGGATTGCGGCTGGGAGAGGTCATGGAAGCGACTTCGGCAGCCATCCCCAGCGAGCCAATCGACTTCGCGCAGCCCGATTTTGCCTTGATGCTGGCGCGAACGGGTATGGCGCGAGGCGTCTTCTCCTTCTTCTACGTTTCGCATGATCGCTGCCGCAGCTGGCAGGGACCCTATCGCCTGCCCATGTTTGCACAGTCGGGCATTGCCGCGCGCACGGATTATCTCCTGCAGGGTCCGCGTTCGGCGCTGCTCTTCCTGACCGCCAACAAAGCCGATGGCGATGAAGGCAAAGTCATCTGCGTCCAGACTAAGGATGGCGGCATGAGTTTTGAATTGCTGGCTGAAGTGGGCGGCGAACCGGCTGGTCGCGGCGATTTCGCCATCATGCCAGCGAGCTTGCAATTATCCTCGGGGCGCATCCTTTGCGCGCGGCGCTGTCGTGAAGGCGCAACCCAGCTCAGTTGGATTGACCTCTACTTTTCCGACGATGGCGGGCGCTCCTGGCAATTTCTCTGCGCTCCCGCCCATTTCGCGGGGGCCGGGCACAGCGGCAACCCGCCTTGCCTGCTCAAGCTGCCCGATGGGCGCTTGGCATTGATCTATGGCAATCGCGATCATCCGCATTCCATCTGCGCGCGGCTCAGCGAGGATGGCGGCGAGACCTGGGGCGGCGAGATTGTCCTGCGCGGCGGCGGGGCGAATGGCGATATGGGTTATGTTCGGGCGGTAAAGCGGGCTGATGGCGCGGTGGCGGCGATGTACTATTTCAACGATGCGCCGGGCGGCGATGGCGAGCGCTTCATTGGGGCGACCGTGTGGCAGCCATGACGAGCGGCGTCGACGTGGCCTGCTTGCGCGCTTTTGCCACTGCCTTCTGTGGCGCAATTAAGGCAGAAGGAGCAAAACAATGGAAAGATCGAAGAGCGTTCGCAAGATCCCGTGGCTGCCAATCCTGCTGCTCGCATGGAACATCCTTGACGCAGCGGTCCATATCGCCGGCGACAGGGCGGAGCCGCTGCGGATTGCCGGCAATATCGTCGCGATCGCCGCTGCGGTCATCGTCTTGCTCGGTTTCGCCCAAGCTATGTCGCCCCGCATTCTGTCCCTTTCCGCCATCGCGATACTCGCGCTCAATACCGCGCATTCGGCTGAGCACGGCTTTGGGCCGCCCATGCTCGTCTTCATTGGGCTAAGCGTCTTTTTGCTGCTGCGCTGGGCGCAAGTCCAATCAGCGCAGGCGAATGCGGAGAGCGATCAGGCGGCTGGCAGTTTCGCGCTTCGCTGGTGGCTTTCCCTGGCCATTTGCTTGGGCGGCGTTGCGCTCGTAGCCATTAGCGGGCTGCCGGTCAATTAGCGGGCTGACAGTTGATTCGGACATCAAGGCGCAATGGTTCGCTGGCCAGCGCTTCATCGAGGCGACGATCTGGATGCCATGAGCCCGCGCCTTACTCCCAAAGCATCGAGTACAACACAAAATCGCTGGTCGTGATGCCCCGCGGCAAACTCGCGACCGCATGAACCATGTCGGCGATTGTCTCCGGCTGCACCAGGACCGCTTTATCGATGCCCGGCGAGGCCGCCTCCCGCATGGGCGTATCGGCTGGACCCGGCGAGATCATCAGGGCGCGAATCCGCTCCGGGCGCAGTTCGGCCGCCAGCGCGCCAGTCATTCCCTTCAAGCCGACCTTGGCTGCCGTATAGGCGCTGACCATGGGCACGGATAATGCCGTAACAATCGAGCCGATATTGATGACGCTGGCGTTCTGGCTGCGACGCAGGTTGGGCAGCAGCGTCCGCGTCAAGATGTAGGGCGCGCGCAGGTTGACCCGCAAGATGTGATCCAGCTGCTCATTGGACGTGTCTGCCAACATCGCGATCAGCCAGTCACCGGCGCAGTTGATGAGGATATCGACCGTTTCGCCCGCCAGCGCATCGCCCAAAGCCGCCACTGACGAATCATCGGTGACATCCAGCGAGTGGATGCGGGCTCTGCCGCCTAGCGCGGAGATTTCTTCCGCCACCTGCCGCAGCTTGCTTTCCGTCCGCCCGACCAGGATGCAGCTAATGCCAGCCTGCGCGAACCTCAAGGCGATGGCGCGGCCCGTGCCTTGCCCGGCGCCAGTGATGATGGCATTTCGCATGCGCAAGCCCTCCCGCTTAGCTGCCCTCATCAATCAGCCGGCGCAGACGTTGGATATGCGCTGGACCAATCTCGCAGCAGCCGCCGATGATAGTCGCCCCCGCCTCCAGCCAGCCGGCCGCTGCCCGGGCATAGGTCTCCGGCGGCAGGTCGGCTCGCGAAGACAGCTGCACGACCCCGCCTTCTTCTTCCCAATCATCGGGGATCTCGACGAAGCCATTGGCATAGGCGCCGAAGGGCAAGCCCCGCCCGCGCAGGATGGGCAGAGCAGCTTGTACGCTGTCGGGCGTCGTGCAATTGACCAGCAGCGCATCGGGCAGGTCGTCGCCCAAAGACGCGATAACTTGGCCAAGGCCTTCGCCTCCCCGCAAATCGGTGGCGCCGTGGTCATCCAGCGTCAGCGCCAGCCAGACAGTTTTGCCGCGCCCTTGAGCCGCCTGCATGAAAGCCAGAGCCTCGAAACTGGTCGAGAGCGTCTCGCCCAAATAGATATCGACATAGGGATCCAGGCCGTCCATCATTTCGGCGAATTGGCTGGCGGTTTCGTCAAATGACAGCGCGAATTCGTTGACGTAACTGGCTTCCAGAGGCGGCATGCTGGCGGCGATGCGAATGCCCTTGCCACCCTCATCGCGGGCTCGGCAAGCCAGTTCGCCAGCGATGCGCAGGAGTTCTTCGAAGCGGTTTTCGATGCCGGCATGGCGCAGGCGCAGGCGCGTAGTGCCATAAGTATCGGTTGTGATGACATCGGCGCCCGCCAGGATGTAATCGCGATGAATCTCATAGACCAGCTGGGGATTCTCATAGAGCGCGGCCACCGCCCATTCGCCGTAGCCGCCCTTGCCGCCACGATTGACGATCTCCTGCCCCATGCCGCCGTCCAGCAGGATGGGCTTGGCATTCTCGGTCATGCTTGTCTCCCTCTGCGTCAGTGGCGCGATTCTAGCATGATTGCCCGCAGCCTCAAAAACAATTCCCAGCCATCATCGCCAGATTAGAAAATATATGCTAAACTATGCGGCGAATTCCAGGGGCAATCTGAGCATCGTCCACAGGCAGCAACATTCATGGACAATCCTCCGCATCAACCGACAACACTGGGGGACCGCCTCATCATTGGCAATTGCGTTGATGTCATGCGCGGCTTGCCAGAGGGGAGCGTCAATCTCACCGTCACCTCCCCGCCTTATGACAGCCTGCGCGATTACAAGGGTTATGACTTCCCCTTTGAAGCCATCGCGGATGAACTCTTTCGCGTCACGGCAAAGGGCGGCATAGTCGTCTGGGTGGTCGGCGATCGCATCCATGGCGGCCGCAGCCTGACCTCTTTTCGCCAGGCGCTGTATTTCCAGCAGATCGGCTTCTCCGCGCATGACGTCATGATCTACCAGAAGAAGAACACGCCCTTCATGCGCAGCAACGCCTATACCAACGCCTATGAGATGATGTTCGTGCTGTCCAAAGGCAAACCCGCCACTTTCAACCCGCTCAAGACGCACACCGCGCGCCATGGCATGGAACTGCTGACGCATAACAAGCGGCCGGATGGCGTCAACAAGAAGAAACGCGGCGAGCTCAAGAAGGAGAAAACGCGCACGAATATCTGGTCATACGCCGTCGGTTTGGGCGGCACCACCCGCGACAGAATCGCCTTCCAGCATCCGGCTGTTTTCCCGGAGAAGCTGGCGCTAGACCATATCTTATCATGGAGCGACCCGGGCGACCTGGTGCTGGATCCCATGTGCGGCTCGGGCACGACCGGCAAGATGGCGCTGCTGCATGACCGCCAGTTCATCGGCATCGACATCTCGCCCGAATACATCGAGATCGCGCGGCGGCGGCTGAGGGATTGCGGCTTCCGTGTCCGCGTGGAAATTGGCGAAGCGCCAGCCGATACGGACGGGCAAGTATAGATTCTGCCTCCCCCTGATGCTTCGGGGGGGGCTGAGGGGGGTAGACGCGCGCGCCCTTTGCCATCATCCGCGAAATCGGTACAATAGCCGCCAATGCAAAACCCCAAGCGAAATGAGCATTCTCATGGATGGCGTGACAATCCCCCGTCTTTACCCAATCACACAATCCCTGCCCAAAGGCGAGCCGGTCGACATTGAAGCCAAGCTGGAAGCCGAGTTCGCGCGGCTGGGCCTGGCGGCGCAGGTCAAAGACAAGCGCATCGCCCTCGGTTTTGGCAGCCGCGGCATCGCCCAGATTGATGTCATCGCCAAGGCGCTGGTATCCCTGGTCAAGGCGGCCGGCGGCAATCCCTTCATCGTGCCGGCCATGGGCAGTCACGGCGGCGGCACGCCAGCTGGCCAAATTGATGTGCTCGATGGGCTGGGCATAAGCGAAGCGACCATGGGCTGCCCCATTCGGGCTACTATGGAAGTCGTCAATACGGGCATGACCAGCGTGGGCTTGCCGGCTTACCTGGACAGATATGTCGCCGAGGCCGACGGGCTGATCATCGCCAACCGCATCAAGGCGCATACCGATTTTCGCGGTCCGCATGAGAGCGGCTTGCTGAAGATGCTGGCTGTGGGCTTGGGCAAGGAGACCGGCGCGCTGGCCATTCATCAGCAGGCTGTGCCCGGCTTGCGCGATTATATGCCCGTCATCGCCCAGCATCTGCTGCAGCCCAGCCATTTTCTCGCTGGCTTCGGCGTCGTGGAAGACGGCTATCACCAGGTCGCCATGCTGGAAGGTTTCTGCGCGGACACGGTCGTCGAGGGCGACAGGACTCTGCTGCGGCATTCGCGCGAGCTGATGCCGAGCTTGCCAGTCGATGATATTGACGTGCTGATTATCGACGAGATGGGCAAGAATATCAGCGGCGCCGGCATGGACACCAATATCATCGGCCGCTGGATGGTCGAGGGCCAGCCGGAGCCGGAAAAGCCGCGGATCAAGCGCATCGCCATCCTCGATCTCACGCCGGAATCGCATGGCAACGCCACGACGTATGGGCTGGCGGATTTCATGTCGCGCAAGCTATTCGACAAGATCGACTTTCCCATCACCACCAAGAATATGTTCACCAGCGGATTCCTGCTGCGCTGCCGCATGCCGCTGGTCTTCGAAAATGACGAGGAGACAATCAAAGCCGCGCTCTTCGATGCCTTCCGCGCCGACCCATCGCAAACGGCTGATGCCCGCGTCGTGCGCATCAAGAACACCTTGGCGCTGGAGCATGTCTGGGTCAGCCAAAATATTGCCGGCGAGTTGAATGGCAGCCACAAAGTTGCAATTGGCGAGCGGGGCGCGGAGTTGGAATTCGCTGGCGGGGCGCTTGTCTAGGGCGGGCAACGTCTAACGTCAATTTACGTTAAGCTACGATACAATCTGTGATATTCGTGGCAATCTGGCAATGCGACCACGTTCGCAGAAATCCTGCGCCGCATAGACTTCAGAGGTTAATCGCATGAATACGCTCTACTATGGCGATTGCCTTACAGTCATACGGGACAAGATGCAGCCTGAGAGCGTGGACTTGGTATACCTTGACCCGCCCTTCAACTCCAAGCGCGATTACAACAACATCTACAAAGATCATACGGGCCGACCGCTGCCTGATCAGGTTGAGGCATATACGGATACCTGGGTGCTAGACGCGGCGCGCATGCGAACGATTCGGGCAATGCCCATGCTGCTGCGCGAACATCAGATTGACGGGCATGACGCGGACTTTCTGGCGCATTTCCTGAGTGGTCTGGTGAATGTGCAAGCGGATATGGCTGCATACCTGGCCTATATGACCGAGCGCTTGCTATGGATCAAACGGGTTATGAATCCGACCGCAAGCATATATTTGCATTGTGACCCTGTAGCCAGCCATTACCTGAAAGTTGTAATGGATGTTGTGTTTGGGCGGAAGAATTTTCAGAACGAATTTGTGTGGCATTACTCCGGCGGTGGCGCCTCAAAGAAACGTTGGGCGAGAAAACATGACATCCTGCTGTTCTACACCAATAGCAGAAATTGGGTGTTCAATGTCGATGACGTAAGAACTCCTCATAAGTGGGACAAAGGGCAGAGGCGCGCCGATGGATCTGAGCGAGACTACCAGAAAGGAAAAATACCGGATGATGTTTGGCAACATCATTCACTGTTGCCCTGGTCTAGCGAATGGCTTGACTTCAAAACTCAGAAGCCGCTTGCCTTGCTGGAGAGAATCGTCAAGGCTTCAAGCAGTCCAGGAGATGTTGTCCTCGACCCGTTTTGTGGCTGTGCTACCACAATTGGAGCAGCCAATAAACTTGGCCGCCAATGGATCAGCATAGACATAACGATTCACGCGATTCGGAGAGTCGCCCGCCGAAGGCTATTTGAACGCATGGGGCTTACCGAGGGTGAGGACTATGTAATTGACGGGGTACCCAAAAACTGGGAAGGCGCATTCGAATTATGGAAGCAGGATCATTATCAATTCCAAAAGTGGTGCGTTGAGAAAGTCGATGGATTTGTCAATGTCAAGAGAACAGCGGATGACGGCATAGACGGACGCATCTACTTCGACATGCCTGGCGAGAAGATATTCCAGTCCATGGCCTTGGAAGTCAAGGGCGGGGAAAATGTTGGCATCAATGTCGTGCGTTCGCAAAGCGCGCTGCTGCAGTATGAGAATATTCAGATGGCAGGTCTAATCACTTTGCATGAACCGAGCGAACGGCAACTCAGGAATTTCAAAGGGACGATGGCTATGGCTGGCGACATAGAGATCGACGGCAGGGTGTATCCGAGAATTCAACATCTGACGGTAAATCAGATTGTAAATGGGGCAAAGTTTGATCTGCCTAGCCCAGTCGGGCATACAGGCACGGGATATGAAGGCGACCTTTTCCAGGAACCGCCTGTCTAACCCAAGCCCATAGCCCGCAGGTTCCGATAGCTGATCGCCAGGCTCTCGAAAGGGTCGCGCTGGCAATAATCCTGCTCCACCGCATACCATTCCACGCCGGCCCGCTGGCAAGCCGCCAGGATAGCCGGGAAGTTCATATTGCCTTCGCCGACCTCGGCCATAGCTTGCTGGCCCCGCCCGTCAGCGCTGGGCAGCATCACCATATCTTTTAGATGCACTACTGGCATGCGCCCGGCCATGCGCTCGATCCAGATGATGGGATCCCCGCCGCCATGCTGAATCCAATAGGTATCCAGCTCGGCTTGCATATATCGCGGGTCCGTCTCGGAAAAGAGGATATCCAGCCCCGTCCGTCCGCTGTACTTGACAAACTCGAAGCTGTGATTGTGATAGCTGAAGCTCAAGCCCGCTTCCGCCAGTTGTTTGCCTATGCCATTGGCGATCTCTACGAAGCGAAAAAAGCCGGCTTCGCTGCCGCGGAATTCGCCGGGCATGCCGCCGATGGCGACGTGGCGACAAGCCCAAAGCTGGTGCCGGGCGATGACGGCATCAGTGTCATTCAGCAGGTCATTCACCGCCGCGTGGGTATTGCAGATGGTCAAGCCATTGTCGTCGCAGACGCGCTTGACATCGGAATCCGCGATGGGACCCAGCGCCGAAAGCTGCACAGCCTGGTAGCCGATCTGGCGAATGCGTTTCATGCTGGCGGCGAAATCGTCAAGCGTCTTGATATGCTCGCGGATGGTATAGAGCTGGGCTGCGATTTGGGTTTTCGACATGGTTTCTCTTCCCGGTTGCACGTGTCACTTGCTTTCATTGATCCCCGCCACATCCATCAACTCGCGCAGAGCCGCCACCGCCATCGCCATGCCATCCGCGCCGCTGAAACCGCTGGAATGCCGCGCCTCCAGCAGATGCGGCTCCAGAGAAAGCACGCCGGCATATCCGCTGGCTTCCAGGCGAGCGAGCAACTCCGGCAGCTGACCATCGCCGGCCCCAGCCACGGTCACCGAATTGTCTTCGAGCAGCGCATCCTTGATGTGAACGCAGCCGATATGCGGGCTCAGCGCATCCCACCAGGCCTCAACCTGGCCAATGGCGCCGCATTGCACGAAGTTGGCGGGGTCCCAGATGAAGCGGAAATGCGGCGAATCAATGGCGCGCATGATCTGCAGGCAGCGCTCGGGCAAATCCCCGACGACCCCCTTCTCGTTCTCCAGCAGCAGCAGCAAGTCACTCTCGGCGGCGACTTCCGTCAGCTTGCCCAGCCGGTCAATAGACTGCTGCATGGCGGCGGCATCGTTTTCGCCCTGCGGATAAAACGAGAAAATACGGATATTGCCTGTGCCCAGCGCATGCGCCGTCTCGCCGATGGTTTTCAGGCGCTCGCTTTCGATATGCAGCGGCGCTTCAATGGATGATTTGCCGATTGGGCTGCCCATGCAAGCCACCGCGATGCCATATTCCTGGCATAGTTCAGCGATGCGCTCGACATGCCCGCCGTTGAAATCCGCGCAGTTGACGCCCCAGGCCGCGCGCAGATCAAGCAGCGGGATAGCCAACTCTTTCAAAACCTGCAGCTGTTCTTCAAAGTCGGTGGCGATTTCGTCGCCAAAAGCGCTGATTCTCATCATTGCGATTTTTCGCTTTCCATTCTGGCGGGCAAATCACGCCCATTTAACCACAGGGGGCAAGAACGGCACAGGGCTGGCGAGCGGGTCATGTCCAGTGTTCAGCGTCGACGCGACCTACGCAAGCAAGAGACGGGGAGCCGTGCTCGCGCAGACTCCACAGAACACCAGCCGAGATCCGCCAATAAGGGACAACTGTAGACTCCCGCGCAGCCTTGCGGCCGCCCACGCAAAATCCATTGCAGCTGGCGGTTTCAAACTCCCCTCTCTGATGCTTCGGAATGCGCGACATAGAGATGTCGGCTGGGCCGGGGGCGGGGTTGGTTTTGCGCAATGCAAACAGCGGCGAGGCGGCGACTCGCCCACCGGTGGTTTTCTGTCTTCGTCATTCCGCATAACCAGGCCCGAGCCCGCGCAGCAGCTCCGGCAGATCGGGCGGATCCTGGAAAAGCAGACCATCGTCCCGAGCCGGATCAGGCAATTCTGGCGGATCATATTCGCGCCAGGCGCCGCCCTGCACAGCCCGGTCATAGCCATCGTCTTCAAAACGTTTGACGAGCCGCTCGCGCATTTCGCTGAGCCGGCCGGCATACCGGGGGTTGCCCGCCCAATTCTTGGTCTCATCGGGATCAACGCGCCGGTCAATGAGCCATTCCTTGCGATCAGCCGCGGAATAGATATATTTGAGATCCCGGCTGGCCAGCATGTACAAACCCGTCGCGCCCTCGCTGTATTGGCTATAGACGGCCTCTCGCTTGATCTCGCCAGCGGCAATTGCCAGCAGGTCGCTGCCTTCGGGTGAGGGTGGCGCGATCCCGGCATCTGCGGCGGCCGCGAAACTGGGGAAGATATCCAACAGGCTGACCGGCGCGTCGACGACTTGCCCCGGCGCAGGCCAGCCACGCGGCGGCTTGACAATCAGCGGGACCTTCACAGCCGGGTCCAGCATGGAACGTTTGCCGACGCTGCCATAATCGCCCAGCAATTCGCCATGATCAGCCGTGAAGACGACCAGCGTATTGTCGATGTCATCGCCAAGCGCGCCTAAGATGCGCCCCAGGTTGAAATCGATGAAGGAAATGCAGGCGTAATACATGGCTTTCATGGCGCGGAAGAGCATCTCATCGTAGCCCTTGTCGCGGTATTTGTAGCGATTCTGATGATGATTCCAGTAGCTGAGCAGGTCTTCATAGCCTTCGGGGCGGCGCGGCGGCAGCATATCAGCGGCGCGATACAGCTTGTGCCAGGGCGCGGGCGCTTCAAAGGGCGGGTGCGGCTTGATGAAGCTGGCCCACAAGAAAAAGGGTCGCCCAGACCCAGACCCGCCGGGACGCTCACGATCCCGCTGAGCGAGAAAATCAATGGCGCGGTCAGCCACCCAGGTACTGTGATGATGCTGAGCCGGCAGCTGCGATGGCTGGGGAATATAATACATCTCGCTGCGCAAGCCCTGCGGCTCCAGAACGTGGCCATAGCCATTATCGCTGAGATACTGGTGAAAATCGTTGCGCCCCCCGGGCATGCGCGCGCCTTCTTCGGAGATATCGCGGCTCTCGAAGCCCCAAAGCGCGTCAACATGCGGATTGAAGTGCATCTTGCCTATGCCATGCGTCCGATAGCCTTGCGCCTGCAAGACTTGCATGATGCTAAGCCTATCCAGCGGCGAGGCATTGTTGGATGCGCAGCCGTTGATATGCGGCGGCGTCCCCGTGATGGCAGCGCTGCGGGCGGCCACGCAGACTGGCGAGGGCGTATAACAATTGCGGTAGGCTATGCCGTCTTTAACCAGCTTATCCAGGTTCGGACTGCGAATCTGCCGATTGCCCAACGCGCCGATGGTATCCGCCCGTTGCTGGTCGGTCATGATGAAGAGGATGTTGGGCTGTTCGGTCATGATCACCTATCCAGCCTTGAATCTTCAGGCGCTTATGCCTCGTCGCCGATGCGCATGACAACCTTGCCAAAATGATCGTGCTCCTCCAGGATACGATGCCCCTCGCGGATTTCAGTCAGTGGCAAGACGCGGTCAATGACGGGGCGCAGGAAGCCGGCATTCGCCAATGCCAACACGCGGCGCAATTCGTTATAAGTCGCGCCATTCGCGCCCAGGATGCTCAGCTGGCGATGATAAATCTGCGGGATGCGCAGGCTGAACTGCTTGCCCGAATGCGAGCCGCAGACGACCATCCGCCCGCCGCGAGCCAGCGCGCGCAGCGAATCAGCCCAGGTCATTGCGCCAACCAGATCCTGCGCCACATCGACGCCGCGGCCGCCCGTCCATTCCAGGACCTGCTCGACCCAATTCGCATCGCGATAGCTCACAACATGATCCGCGCCCAGTTCGCGCGCTTTGCTCAGCTTCTCTTCGGTTGAGCTGCTGGCGATGACTTTCGCGCCGGCGTATTTGGCGATCTGGATGCCCATGGAAGCCACGCCACCGCCCGCGCCGGGGATAAAAACCGTTTCGCCAGCCTGCAAACGCGCCACTGTGATGAGCATGTGCCAGGCTGTGCCAGCCACCACCGGTAAGGCAGCCGTCTCGACATGGCTCAGGCTCGCTGGTTTGGCGATGAGGTTGCGGGCCGGCGCCAGCATATACTCCGCCAAGCCGCCATTCTTGTGCTCGCCGATGATCTCATGCCGCGGGCAGATCGTGACATCGCCCGCCCGGCAGAACTCGCAATCGCCGCAGGTCAAAAGCGAATAGAGCGTGACCGCGTCGCCGGGCTTCCAGCCAGCCACATCCGCGCCAAGCTCGTCGACCACGCCCGAGACATCGACGCCGGTGACCAGGGGCAGGGGGACAGCGCCAAACTGCGGGCCGCGGCGGATGCCCACATCCAGCCAGTTCAAGGCGCAGGCATGCACCTTTATGCGCGCTTCATCGGCAGCCGGCTGCGGAATGGCTATCCGCTCCAATTGGATGACATCGCGCTCGCCATGTGCATGGAAACGCGCGGCTAACATAGTATTCATGCCCGTCGATCCCCTCGCTATGGCTTATTCGATGACGATGCTGCCCAGCGGCACGCGGTCATCCTGCCAGGCTGCTCCATCCGCGTCCGTAGCGGTCAGACGCCCCAAGTCGTTTGACCAGTATAGCCCAGTGTAAACGTTATAGCGGCCGCTTGCCAAATCCGCCGGCAGGCGCGCAGTCCAGGTCTCGCTGTCCGCCATGCCACTGTACCAGAGGCGGGTTGGCAGGCGCGTGCCCAGCGGCGCTTGATCATGGCCCCATTGCAAGCCGCTTTCCGCATGGACAAGATGCAAAAACTGCGTAATGTCTTCGGCGATGTCAGTGTCGCTGCGCCAGGCGAAAGTGATATCCAGCATCTCGCCAGCCCGGGCGGAGCGCGGCATATCCACAGCTTGCAGCGTGAAGCCGCCGGCGAATTGGGCAATGGGTTGGCTGATTGCGGGAGGCGCCATAGCCCTAAGCGCGAACTCGCCCAGAACTGCCTGCCGGTCCCCGAGCATGCGGAGTTCGCTGGATGCGATCGCCAGGAGCGGAAAATCGCCCTCCGCCTCGCGCCAGAAAGAGAAAGCTAGCGCCAGCGCGCGGTTGGCTGGCACAGAATCCGGCAGCGGCACTTTCATGGTTTCGCGGTTTATAGGCACATGCGCGGCATCGAAGATCCAGAAGTCCCGTGTCCTGGTCACATGCTTGTCGCGCCCGACTAGCGATTCACCGCTGGCCAAATCCACAACATGCACGGAAAAGCCCAGCTTGCCATAATTCCACTGCCGAGCCGGCGCGCTGGCATAAATCCAGATATGCGCTGAATCGGCATCAATTTCCGTCCGGTAGCCCTTTAGCGCGACCTGGGATTCAAAGGCGACATCAGCGGGCTGAGCCAGCAATAGCCATTCGATGCGCGGCATAAGCGATGCCAGCAGCACTATGCCAATCCACAGCGCCGGCAGCAGCGCGATGCCTATGCGAAGAACCCGCCCTGGCTTGGGCATGGCTGCCGAGAACTGCCCGCCCATGCTGACCAAGACCAGCCAAATACCCAGGAATTCCAGCATTTCTTCTATACTGTATAGATATAGGCAGCCGCTAATCTGGAACAGGCCCCGATCGCCACAGAGCCGGTCCAATTCTTCGAAGAGGACTGCGCCGAGCGCCGACATCGCCAGCCCAGCCAGAAAGCAGAACTGCCATATCCGCTCGCTCGCGACGGTGCGCAGCGCCATGAACGCGGATGCCCCGGCCATGGCCGCGCCCAGGAAGGCGTACCCGCGCTGCCAATTGGCAATCTGCTCATGCAGCATGAAGTATTCGTCCCAGGCGAAAAAGAGGAAGACCAGCCCAATGCCAGCCAGGCAAAAGGCTGGAAGCCGCCGACGCCCCAGCCAAGCCGTCAGAAGCGCCAGCGCCCCAACCAGCGCCAACTGCAGCGAGGCCAGGGTGCTGGGGATATTAAACTCCCAATCCAGGTTCCATAGCCAGCTTTCGAAGCGCGGCGCCGGTTCGACCAGCAGCGCCATCAGCAGCGCGGCGATTTGCATGACCAGCAGGCAGAGGACCAGGCGCTTGCTGAAGGCTGACAGCCGCGGGAACAGCCAGCGGACGCTGAGCAGGCAGACAGGCGCGTAAAGCAAGAGAAAGACGGCTCGGTTCAGGCTTTCGGGCGCTATAGGCAAGGCTGCGCCGTCCTTCCAGGCGGGCAAACACGCTTCATAGACGCGCCCCGCAAGCTTTGCTGGCAAGGGGACGAACGGGGAAAACTCGTCTTTATTCTACAATCAGATTGCCCAGCGCCACGCGATTATCCAGCCAGGACCCGCCATCCGAGTCGAAAGCCGGCAGGCGCTCGCCGTCGCTGTGGCGGTACAAACCAGTGAAGACCTGATATTCGCCAGCCGCCAAATCTTCGGGCAAGGGCAGCTGCCAAGTCTCGCTGTCATCCAAGCCAGTGTACCATAGCCGCGTCGGCAGGCGCGCGCCCAGAGGCTGCTGATCGGTGACATGCCATGCGCCGCTTTCGCTGTGACCGAGATGCAGGAATTGGATTAAGTCATCCACGCCGGCCGCCTCGGCTTGCCAACGGAAGGTGATGGCCAGTTTGTCGCCCGCTTTGGCGCTCGCGGGCAGGTCGGCTTGGACAAGCGCGAAGCCATTGCTGAATCTCGCCAACGGGTCGAGGATCCCTTTGTTGGATGGCTCGGGCCGCAGATATTCGCCGATGATGATTTGCGTCTCAGTCAGGCGGGGCAGATCGCTGGCTTCGACAGACTGCGTCGTGTAGAGACCCTCGCGCTCCCGCCATTGCGTCAGCACGATCCAGTAGGCGCGGTTCTCTGGCGTCTCCGCCGGCAAGAGGACCGGTATCGTCTCCCGGAAGACATGCCGCCAATCCGCGCCCAGATGCCAGAGCAGCTGCCCGCGCGAGAAACGATCCCGGCGAGCCAGCTCCGCGCCGGTGACCTGGTCGACCAGCACGACGCTGTAGCCCAGCCAGGGATAGTCGGCTTGACGGGCGGAGACGATGAGATGCGTGAAGAGCTCATGCTTGCGGCGCTCAACGCGGTAGCCATGCAACTCCGTGCCGCTGCCGAAGCGGACATTCGCGGGTTCGGTCATCAGGCGCAGTTCCAGGCCTGGCGCAAGCGACCACAGGCAGAGCAGCAGCAGCCAGAGAAATGACCAGCCCAGCAAGAAGCGCGCCACCGGCTTCGAAAGCCTAAGTTCGGTGGTCAAGCCCAGCATAGCCAGCAGCGCCAGCCAGATGCCCAGGAGTTCAAGCGGTTCTTCTACAAAGTAGCGCCAGAGGCAGCCATCGCCGTTCACATCCCCGAAAAAAGCGCAGATGGCGGGCTGCTTAAGCTGTTCAACGAAGACCGCGGCCACCCCGCTGATTGCCAAGCCCGCCAACAGGCAGACATGCCAGCGTCTGGCTTCCGCAGGCGCCCCTCGCGCAGCCATCAGGGTAGCCATCACAACCGCCGCGCCCAAAGCCGCATACACTATTTCCCAGGCCGGCAAGGTCTCGTGAATCTGCATATATTCATCGCCAGCCAGGAAGAGAAACAGCAAAGCCATGCCGCCAAGGTAACGGCGATGCCAGCGCCCGGATGGCCGGCGCGCCGCCAATAGCGCGGCCCCGCTGGCCAGCGCCAACTGCGTTGAAGCGAAGGCGGCCGCAATATTGCCTTCGGCATTGAGATGCCAAAGCCATTCCTCCCATTGCGAAAGCGGCTGGTATTCCAGCGCCATGCCGATTATGAGTATTTGCCCGAGCAGCAGCAGCGCGGCCACAAGCCTGAGCCCAGGCGCGAGGCGGGGGAAAAGCCGGGCGCAGGCATAGCAGCCGATTGGCGCATAGAGCAGGACAAGGAAGAGGCGCAGCAACGTTTGCGTCGCGATCTGCGCTTCTTGACCTTCCATTGGCGCTTGATTCCTCTCGGCGCAGGCTTTGCTGGCAAGGGGACGAACGGGGAAAACTCGTCTTTATTCTACAATCAGATTGCCCAGCGCCACGCGATTATCCAGCCAGGACCCGCCATCCGAGTCGAAAGCCGGCAGGCGCTCGCCGTCGCTGTGGCGGTACAAACCAGTGAAGACCTGATATTCGCCAGACGATAAATCCGCGGGCAAGGGCAACTGCCATATCTCGCTGTCATCCAAGCCAGTGTACCATAGCCGCGTCGGCAGGCGCGCGCCCAAGGGCTGCTGATCGGTGACATGCCATGCGCCGCTTTCGCTGTGACCGAGATGCAGGAATTGGATTAAGTCATCCACGCCGGCCGCCTCGGCTTGCCAACGGAAGGTGATGGCCAGCATGCCACCCGCTTTGGCGCTCGCGGGCAGGTCGGCTTGGACAAGCGCGAAGCCATTGCTGAATCTCGCCAACGGGTCGAGGATCCCTTTGTTGGATGGCTCGGGCCGCAGATATTCGCCGATGATGATTTGCGTCTCCGTCAGGCGGGGCAGATCGCTGGCTTCGACAGACTGCGTCGTGTAGAGACCCTCTCGCTCCCGCCATTGCGTCAGAACGATCCAGTAGGCGCGGTTCTGGGGCGTCTCCTCCGGCAAGAGGACCGGTATCGTCTCCCGGAAGACATGCCGCCAATCCGCGCCCAGATGCCAGAGCAGCTGCCCGCGCGAGAAACGATCCCGGCGAGCCAGCTCCGCGCCGGTGACCTGGTCGACCAGCACGACGCTGTAGCCCAGCCAGGGATAGTCGGCTTGACGGGCGGAGACGATGAGATGCGCGAAGAGCTCATGCTTGCGGCGCTCAACGCGGTAGCCATGCAACTCCGTGCCGCTGCCAAAGCGGACATTCGCGGGTTCGGTCATCAGGCGCAGTTCCAGGCCTGGCGCAAGCGACCACAAGCAGAGCAGCAGCAGCCAGAGAAATGACCAGCCCAGCAAGAGACGCGCCACCGTCCGTGACATGGCTGAACCGCCAGCCCGGCTCATGCCAAGCGCCATCCCAAGCAAACCCAGCAGCGCCAGCCAGATGCCCAGGAATTCGCAGGCTTCTTCCAGCGGGACCAGATACAGGCAGTGATCGAGCCGGAAGATCAGCCACTGATCACAGGTGAAGAGCGCCTTGTCGATGCCAAATGCGCCAAATGCGCTGAGCGCCAAACCAGCCAGGAATGTCCCATGCCAGAGCTTTTCGCGCCTGGTGGCCGCCCGCGCCGCCATGATGAGCGTCAGGACCGCCACCGCCATGCCCAGCGCCGCGTAGACTAAGGCGAAACCCGTTTCATCGTCCTCATGCAGCAGATAAAACTCGTCCGCCGCCAGGAATGCAAAGAGCAGCGCCAGCCCGAAGAAGAAGAGCCGCTGCCAGCGCGGGCTATGCCGCCAAGCCCCCAGCAGAGCGACAAAAGCGACCATCGCCAATTGCATGGAAGCGAGCGTGGCTGGAATGTTGTATTCGCGGTCCAGGTTCCAAAGCCACCAATCATAGCTGAGAGCGGGCTGCTTGATGAAGGACAGCAGGATGACGGCAACTTGAGCCAAGAGATAGCCACTAACCAGCAGTCGGGCAGGTCCCGGCAAATCCGGGATCAGCATCCGCCAGGCAAATGCGGCAACCGGCAGGTATAGCAGCAAGAGCAGGCAGGCGGTCAAGGCGTCGGCTGATGCTGCGATGAGTCCGCTTTCCATTGGGGCGTCGTTCCGCTTTGTGGCTGCTCGCGCGAAAGCCCTCAGGCATGAATGGTCAAGCTGCCCAGGAAAACGCGCGCGTCTGGAAATGGGCGGCTTGCAGCATCCTGGGCGGCCAGGCGACCCAAATCGCTGAGGCGGTAGAGACCGGTGTAGACGGCGTATCTGCCGGTCGCCAGATCGCTCGGCAGCGGTAATTGCCAAGTCTCGCCATCCGCCAAGCCATTGTACCATAGGCGCGTCGGCAATCGCGGACCCAGGGGCGCTTGATCGTAGCCCCATTGCGCGCCGCTTGGCTCATGGACGAAATGCAGGAATTGCGCCAGATCTACGTGGCTGTCGGCAGCGCTGCGCCAGGCGAAACTCACCGGCAGGCTCTCGCCAGCCCGGGCGCTTTCGGGCAGGCTCGCGGCGTCGAGGGACAGGCTCTGCTCAAAGCGCGCGATTGGCTTGGATTGCGTGACCGGCCACGGCTGTGGCAGGACCAGTTCATTAAGCGCGACCTGCCCGTCGCCGAGCAAGCGATGATCGCTGGCGATGACGCGCTGGCGGATATACTCGCCGTCCTGGACGCGCCAAAGCGTCAGCACAGCCCAAAGCGCGCGATTGACCGAGGCCTCTGGCGGGATTTCCAGCGCAACATTCTGTTTGTACATAGGCCGAAAAGCGAGCTTCTGCAGCGAGACCTTGGTATGCCGATTCACATAGCGGTCGGCGCTGGCCAGAGATGCGCCGCTGACCTGGTCGACCAGATGTATCGAGAAGCCCAGGGTTGCCGCGTCCACCCCGCCCGGCAGCTGCATTATCAGCGCTGAAGGCAGACCATCGTCTTCCAGCTTGTAGCCATAGACATGCCAGCCGGGTTCAAATTCAATCGCAGCCCGCCGCGCCCAATCGGGGATGACCACCAAAGCCAGCGGGGAGGCAGCCACAAGGTAGGCGCCCCAGAGCGCCATGAATGCAGCCAGGCCGATGCTGGCCAGGCGCCGGCGCTTGGGAGAACTGTCGGAGAAATGCCCAAGCATGGCCACCAGGACCAGCCAAAAGCCCAGCAGCTCCATGGATTCTTCCACCTCATGCCGCCAGGGGCAGGTTTCCTGGCTCAAGCTGCCCATCAGCCCGCAGACCGCTTCGTATTGAAGCTGCTCAACCAGCATGCCGCCGGCTGCGCTCATCGCCAAACCAGCCAGCAGGCAAACATGCCAGCGGCGCATGCCTTTCGGGCTGCCATAAGCCACCGCCAGCGTAAGCGCCACCACCAGCGCGCCCACAGCGGCATAGATGAGCTCCCAATGCGGAAGCGATTCATGAATGCGGCTGTATTCATCGTAGGCGAAGACAAGGTGCAGGCCGCCCAGCGCGAACAGATACAGGCGATGCCAAATTGGGCGCTGCCGGCTGATGAGCGCCGCAGCCAGGGCGATGCCAGAAACCAGCGCCAACTGGATGGCGGCCAGGGTCGTCGGCGCATTCCATTCGCCATTCAAATCCCATAACCAGGCTTCCACCTCCGAACGCGGCTCTATGCCCATGGATACCGCAAGTGCGAATGCCTGCGAAGCCAGCATGAGCGCAGCCAGAACCTTGGCGATTGGCGACAAGCCCGGGATCAACCGGCGATAGGCGAGCCAGGCGACCGGGCAGTAGAGCGCGATGGCGAAAAGGCTCCCCAAGGTCAGGGGGGATAGCGACAGTTCAGCGCCGTTCATATCGCGTCCGCGCCAACGGGCCGCCGCTCCCCGCGCTTATGCCAAGGCGGCTTTGGGCTGGTCGCGGAGCTTCGGCGAATCGCGATGCTCGCCATAGAGGTGGCATTGGGCCGCGTGGCTGTATTCATCGTGGATGGCTGGCGGGCGGGTATCCAGGCAGGCTTGCATGACATCCGGGCAGCGCTGGGCGAAAGGGCAGCCGATGAATTGCTCGGTGGGCCGGGGCACGCCTTCCTGGATGCGCAGGGGCGGGTTTTCCACGGTCGGGTCGGGCACGGGCACGGCGGCGATGAGCGCTTTGGTGTAGGGATGCTGCGGATTGTTGATGACCGCGCTGCTGGAGCCAATCTCGACGATTTCGCCCAGGTACATGATAGCGATGCGATCGCAGGTGTATTGCAGCAGCGACAGGTCATGCGAAATATACACGGTGGCCAAGCCGAGTTCGCTGGCCAAGCGGCGGGTGGTATTCAAGATGCCCGCGCGCACCGACACATCCAGCATGGAGACCGGCTCGTCGGCCACCAGAAAATCGGGATGCAGCACCAATGCCCGCGCCAGCACCACGCGCTGCAGCTGCCCGCCGGAGAGCTGATGCGGATATTTATCCAGGAAGACCTCGGCTGGCCGCAGGTTGACGCGGTCCAAGGTCTCGATGACGCGCTGGGTGCGCCGATTCTCGTCTTTCCAGCCGTGGATGATCAGCGGCTCGGTCAAAGAGCGGTAAAGCGTGAAGCGCGGGTTCAGCGCCTCGAAAGGGTTCTGGAACATCAACTGCGAGCGGCGGCGGAAAGCCAGCAGTTCGTCTTTTTCCAGCTTGGCCAGGTCATCGCCCGCGAAGAGGATCTCGCCATCGCTGGAATCCAGCAATTTGACGAGCAGCTTGCCGGTGGTGGATTTGCCGCAGCCGCTTTCGCCAGCCAGCCCGAGGCTCTCGCCGCGGCGCAGCGTGAAAGAGATCTTGTTGACGGCGTACACCGTCTGTTCCTTGTCGCCGCGCAGCAGACCGCTCAACCCGCCGCCGATCTTGAAGCGCTTGGAGACATCGCGGATTTCGAGGAGCGGGCTCTCATCAAGCCCTTCCGAAGGGGGACCCAATGGCTCGCCCCTACCGGCGGCGACGGGGATTGGGGTGGGGGCGAAACCCTGCGCCACCTCGACCTGCTGCCAGAGGCGCGGATCTTCGGCTTGGGCGCGCAGGCTCTCCATTTCCGCTGAACGCAGGCAGGCGGCCAAGCGATCATCGCCGACGATTTCCAGCCGCGGGTCACTCTCGTGGCAGGCTTCTTGCACGAAGGGGCAGCGCTCAGCGAAGCGGCAGCCCGCCGGCGGCTCGCGCAGGTCCGGGGGATAACCTTCAATGGACACCAGCACATCCCGCGGGCGCGCCAGGTTGGGGAAGGCTTGCTGCAATCCCAGGCTGTAGGGGTGGGCCGGGGCATGAAAGAAGGGCTCGGAGGCCGCCTGCTCGACGATGCGCCCGGCGTACATGACCGCCACCGAATCGCAGACTTGGGCGACAACGGAGATATCATGCGTGATCAGCATGACCGTCAGGTTGAGCTCCTGCTCCAGCTCGCGCAGGACTTCCAGGATTTGATGCTGCACGATGACGTCCAGGGCGGTAACCGGCTCATCGGCTATCAGCAAGCTGGGTTCCAGCGCCAAAGCCATGGCGATGACCGCGCGCTGCTTCATGCCGCCGGAGAACTCATGCGGGTAGTGCATCAGGCGCTCGGTATCCAAGCCGACCAGATCGAAGAGATCAACCGCCCGCCGCCGGGCCGCCCGCTTGTCATAACCGCCGCGAATCCTCAGCAGCTTCATCAACTGCCCGCCGACGCGCTGCACCGGGTTCAGCGAATCCATGGAGGCTTGCGGAATGGTGGCGATCTCCCGCCAGCGCAATTGGCGCATCTCCATACGCGAAAGCTGCAGCAGGTCCCTGCCTTTGAAGAGGATCTTGCCGGCTGTGATATGCCCGTTGCGCGGCAAAACCTGCACGACCGCCTTGAGCAGCGTGGTCTTGCCACAGCCGGATTCGCCGATCAAGCCCAGATGCTGCCCTTCGGCGACATCCAGCGAGACGCCATCCACCGCCTGCACGGCGCCTTCCTGCGTGGCATATTCGACTATGAGATCGCGGATGGAAAGTATGGTCATGGTAATCAGTTTGCAGCGCGCTGCGCCATGTTAGTTCTCTTTTGCGCGTTCCCAGATGGCGACCAGTTCTGCTTCTGTGACATCCCCGTTGGTATGCGCCACAATCATCATGTCGGCAAGGTTATTGAACTTGTTGTCGAACTTCGTCTCCACGGCGCTAATCCTGCTTACGAGTTTCGTCTCGACGGCGCTAATCCTGCTGTTGAGATTTGCCTCTAGGGCGTCAATCTTGCTATCGAGTCTCGTCTCCACGGCATCAATCTTGCTGTTGAGATTCGTCTCTACGGCATCAATCTTGCTGTTGAGATTCGTCTCCACGGCATCAATCTTGCTGTTGAGATTCGTCTCTACGGCATCAATCTTGCTGTTGAGATTCGTCTCTACGGCATCAATCTTGCTGTCCAGTTCTGTGATGGCAAGCGTATTCGCATCGACTTTCGCCTCCAAGGCGTCGAAGCGTCTCTCCATGGCGTCAAAACGACGATCCATGGCGTCAAAACGACGATCCAAGGCGTCAAAGCGGGGATTGATAATGCCGAGCAAAGTGCCGAGCAAAACGACGAGAATCAATATGGAATCCCACTTTTCTTTGACCTGTTCCATAAGCATGCTCCTCGGCCTTGGAACATCACTCGCCGTCGATTCGTCTTGGTATGCGCGCCGCGCAGGCTGCTGCGGCAGGTCTAGCTCTGACACTTTGTCTTTCTCCATGCCTGTCAACTATTTTACACCATTTTGGCCTCATGATGTTCAAACATAATCTCAACTATGCAGGCGGCAACCGTGCCAGCCCTCCGCCCTTGACCGCCGCGCCTTATGCCATCTCACTCCAGCGCCTTACATCCGCCGCAATCTTGGAAAGAGCACCTCTTCATAGCCGCGCCCGATGAAGAAGCCCGCCATAACCGTCAGCATGATGCACAAGCCCGGCGGGATGATCCAGTAGAAAGCGCCGCGCGTCAACGCCAGGGACAAAAAAGCATCCTGCAGCATGAAACCCCAACTGATCGTCTCCGGATCGCTGAAGCCCAGGAAGCTGACGCTGGCTTCGGTCAGGATGGCCCAGGCGATGGCGAAAGAGCCATACAAAAAAGACAGCGGCAAGATGCTGGGCGCGATATACACAAAGATGATGCGCAGGTTGCTTGCGCCGGAAACGCGCGCCGCGCTCACGAAGGCCTGCTCCTTGATGACCAGGACCTGCGAGCGGATGACCCGCCCCGTATCCCGCCAGAGCAGCAGAGCCATGGCGATGACCACATTCCAGATGTTGGGGTCGAAGAATGCGGCGATGACGATGATGAAAGGGATGAAGGGGATGCCAAAAGCCACATCCGCCAGCCGCATCAGCGCCATATCCACCCAGCCGCCATAATAGCCCGCCAGCAAGCCCACCACCGTGCCAATCACCGCCACAGCCGCCGCCGCCGAGAAACCCACCAGCAAAGCCGAACGCGAGCCATGCACAAGCTGCGAGAAGATGTCGCGGCCGATATTGGTCGTGCCCAGCAGGAATTCGTTGGTATAACCCTCGGCTTCATCCTCGCCGGGTTCCGCCAGCCAATAGGGCAGCGCGTCTTTGATCCAATCGCCATCGCTGTTCTTCAATGGCGTCAGCGGGTCATTGGGGGCGATGAGCGGCGCGAGCACAGCCACCAGCGCGAAGATAGCGAAGACGCACAAGCCAAAGAGCGCCATCTTGTCGCGCTGGAAGACTTCCAGGTTGGTCTCCCAAAGCTGACGCAGGGCGGAGCCTTGGCGGAATTGGGCCGTCGCCAACTGGGAATCGCCGCGGGCCATGGCTTCTTGCTGCATCAAGCGCTCCCGCCTCAAGAGACCTGTGCCTGGGCCGAAGCCCCGACGCGCGGGTCCAGCAGGCTGTACAAGATATCGGCGACAAAATTCATGAAGACGATTATCAACGCGATGAGAAAGAAAGCCCCCTGCGCCAGCGGATAATCGGCTTGCTGGACCGCCCGCACCAGCGTCCGCCCCAAGCCGGGCCAGGAGAAAACATTTTCAATCACGACATTGCCGCCGATGCTGTAGCCGATGCCCAGGGTCAGCGCCGTCAGCACGGGCAGCATGGCGTTGCGCGCGGCTGTCTGGATCATCACGCGCCATTCGCTGTAACCCGCCAGCCGGCTCATGGTGACGTAATCCTGGTCGAGCACTTCCAGCATATTCGAGCGCATCAGCAGCAGGGGCAAGCCATGCAGGTAGAGCGCCAGCGTGAAAGTGGGCAGGATCATGTGCCGCCAGAAAACCGGCGACATCAACTTGTCCCATTCCGTCTCCCAGCGATAGCGCACCAGAGCCGGTCCGATGCCGGCGGATGGCAGCAGCTTCCACTGAAAGGCGAAGAAAGTCAGCAGCAGCATGCCCACCCAGAAGGAGGGGGCCGCCCGCGTCATCAGCGTGAAGGTCGTGCCGACGCGCTCGAAGAGACTGCCGCGCAGCGCCGCCATCAAGATCCCGCCAAGCACGCCGACGCAATAAGCCACCAGCAAAGAACTCAGCGTCAGATAGATCGTATTGGGCAGGTCGGCTTGCAAAATATCCAGCACGGTCTTGCCGGAATAACTGAAGGTATCGCCCAAGTCGAAGCGCGCCAGGTTGAGCAGGTAGATGATGTATTGCTCGCCCAGGGGTTTGTCCAAGCCGAAACGCGCCAGCAGAGCCGCCTCCTGCTCTTTGGTGAAGGTGGTGTCGATGTAGCTGGCCAGGGGGTTGCTCGGCGCCAGGCGGAAGAGCAGGAAGAGCAGCGTAACGATGATCCAGAGCACCATCACGCTCTGCAGAAAACGCCCCAGAATGTAGTAGGCGATGCCGCGGTTCATGCTTTTCTCCGTCTTCCCCCACCCTATATCCCTCCCCCATAAAGAGGGAGGGACTTTTCACTTATGGACAAGATCGACTCCCCTTCCCGCATTTTGGGGGAAGGGGTTGGGGGATGGGGGTGTATATCAACCGCCCGGATAATGCAGGCGGCCGTCGTCGTCCCAGCTGTAGCCCGCGCCTTCCAGCAGAGCGCGCGCGCCTTCAATGCTGTAATCGTAGGTCGGCAGGTCATCGCATTGACGCCAGTATTCCAGCGCGGCGGAAACGAAGCTGTCGGCCGGCGCCGCCAGACCATTGAAGATGTTGTCGATGATGAACTCCTGCGGAATGGCATGCGCGATCGCCTGGCGGAAGGTCACATCGTCAAAGGGCGCATAACGCACGTTGAAGGCGAAGTAGTTGAAGCCGATGCTGATCGCCGAGAACAGATCCAGATGCTCGTTGTCATCCACGATCTGCTGCAGCACGCCGGGGTCGCCGGGCCATTCCCAGAGGAAGTTCATCTCTCCGGATTGAATCTGGCCCAAGGTGGCTTCCTGGTTCGGCAGGACGTTCATCAGCCAGGTATCGATCTTGGGGCGCGCCCAGTGATCATCGAAAGCCTCGAGCAAGACGAACTCGTTGACGTCAAAAGCCACATACTTGAAGGGACCCGAGCCAATCGGGATCTCTTCCTGGATCGAGTCGGAATCGGCGTCATCGCGCAACAGCAAGTCCTCAATGATGGGCTCCCAGACATGCTTGGGGATCAAGTTCAGCTTGGCCAGCGAGCTGGTCTCGAATGCGGCTGAAGGCGTGTGCAGCGTTAAGCGCAAGGACAGGTCATCAATGATCTCGATACTGGCCACGTTGCGGGCAAAGGGGTGATAATCCGGCGCTTCCGGGCGGAACTCCTGATTGCCGTCTTCGTCCGTTTGGGTCGTGCCAGCCAGAGCCGCTTCAAAGCTGTAGGCGGCATCATCAGATTGCACGTCTTCGCCATCATGCCATTTCATGCCGGCGCGCAGGGTGACGACCACGTTCAGCGGGTCTTCCCAGACGACGCTCTCGGCAGCCCATGGCTCGGGCACGCCAATCGAGTTGATGCGCATCAGGCGGTCCCAGGTCATCTCGGTGACGCGGCTCGGGGCGTCGCCGGCGATCTCCAAAGGATTGAAGGAGTTCAGGAAGGAGGTCGTCGAGGTGATCAGCGTCTTGTCGTCGGTGGTCGGCTCAATGCCAATCCAGGTCCAGAAGTTATGCACGCCGATGCCAGCCTGGGTCGTGATGCTGTCCGGATTGAAGACAGAGGTATTGACGACTTGCGGCGTAAGCGGATGAATAAAGTAAGCGTTGACCATGTCGTTGCGGATGATCCGCTGGGCTTCGCAGATGATGCCCAGGCGCGCTTCCTTGTCAGCCACTTCCACGCGCTGCGCTTCGGCAAGAGCGTCGTAATCGGGGTTGTTATAGCCGATGAAGTTATAACCGCCATCGCGCACGCTGGAATGGAAGAGGTTGTAGGTGAACTCGTCCGGGTCCGAGCGTTCGGGCCGCCCGACCATGCGCCAGTGCGTCATCTGGAAGGGCCTGTCGGCCGCGGCGCTCTCTGTCGTGCGGCTGTACCAGATCTCGTCAATCATCTGCGCCCAGGGGATGGCGCGATGCTCAACTTCCAAGCCCAGCTCGCGCATGTTTTCGACGACCAGGCGAGTGGTCTCGTATTCAATGGGGCGTTCGGCTTGGGTCACCGAGTGGACGATGATAGGCGGCACCATCTCGCCCATCGACTGCGAGTTGACCGGCAGGACCAGCGCCAGCAGCAGAGTCAACAGAATGAAAAGTGGGGTGATGCGTTTGAGTTTGCGGCTCATGGTTGGCTTTTCTCCTTGCCACTTCATAAATTGCGTCCAACGAAAAGACTTGCGAAGATGCAACGCGCTCTATTCTAGCCCACCTCCCCCGGTTCTCAAAACACCAGCAACAGAGTATCCCTTTGGCTCACGGCAATTGCAAATATCCGATGCCGTCTTGGCAGAGAATCCGCGCATTTGGCGAAAGGGCATCCAGCCGATTGACGACCGCCCGCGCTTCCTCGCCCTGGAGCAGCTGCGGATTGCCCGCCTCATCCAGCAGAGCGGGCTGCAAACTGTAACCCGCGTCGCCCGCGCCAGCGATCTCCGCGAAGACGATGACCGTCTCCGACCATTCGCGATTGCGGCGATCCACGCTGACGGCATAAGGCGCGTTGCGGCTGATAGGACTATGGCTGACCGGCCCGCGATTGTGATGGAAAACAAAATTGCCCAGGCTGTAGAAGATGGGCTTGCCCATGTAGACCTCGACCGCCTGCAAAGAATGCGGATGATGCCCGATGATGACATCGGCGCCGGCGTCGATCAGCTTATGCCCAACCTCAATCTGGTAATCCGCCAAACCGTCTTGAAAACGCGAACGCCAGAACGGCGGCACGCCCCAGTGCATGGCCAGGACGACAAAATCCGCCCCTTGACTGGCACGTTCGATTGCCAGTATCGCGCGGTCGACATCTTCACCCCAGGCGCGCGTGAAGACATAAGGCGCGCTGCCCGGCTGTTCCATGCTGGCGGCAAAGTCGATATGGTAAGACTCGCTGGCATGAATCGGCGCGACGCCCGGTCGCTGGTCGGTGGCGGCCGATTGCGGGCCCAGGGTCGATGCCGCGCCCAGGAATGCCACGCGAAGCCCGCCCGACGGAATGACTTCCGCCCGCCAGGCAGCATCGAGATCCTCGCCAGCGCCGACGAATGCCAAACCGGCATTGCGCAGATGAGCGAAAGTATCGCGCAATCCGACTTCGCCAAAATCCAGCATGTGATTGTTGGCCAGGGTGACGATATCGAAGCCCAGGCGCTGCGCGTCAGCCAACAGCTCCGGCGGCATGCGCATGTTGATCCACTTCTCGACGGGCGCGCCCCGCGTGGAGACCGGCGTTTCCAGGTTGCCGAATGCGATATCGGCGTCATCCAGGAGTGTGGACACCGCCAGTTCGGGCAGGGGCTCCTGGATGAAGATGTCGCCGACCATGGCTATTGTGGGCATGCCTTGTCCTTCTGTTGGGCGAGTCGCCGCCTCGCCCGTGGTTGTACCACTACAACACAGCTTATTCAGTCGCCTCTACACCTTCTCCCCGCCTTTGATGACCGCGGCGATCTGGCGCAGGTTGCGGATATCCAGCAGCGGGTCGGCATCCAGCAGCAGCAGGTCGGCATATTTGCCGGCTTCGACCGTGCCAATCTCATCATCCCAGCGCAGGATCTTGGCGTTGTTGCGCGTGCCGATGGTGATGGCTTCCATGGCGCTCAAATCATTCTCGACCAGCAATTCCAGTTCGCGAGCCATCGAATAGATATGCGGGGCGAGTGGATTGCCGCCGGCATCCGTGCCGCAGCCGAGGAATATGCCTTTGGAGCGCGCTAAGGCGATCGTCTTGCGGATCTGCTCGACGCCCTGCTCGATCATGGGCTTGCGCCGTTCGGCATCGGCTCGCTGCACCGGCGTCAGCGGATAGCTCTCCAAATCCGGATTGCCCACGCCAACGGTCAGCACCAAGGACGCGCCCCGCTCCACCATCATGTCGGCGGTTTCTTCATCCAGGTAGGTGCCATGCTCAATCGAATCGACGCCGCCCAGCATGCAGTTGCGGATGCCGCCTGTGCCATGGCAATGCGCGGCCACCGTCCGCCCCATCATGTGCGCAACTTCGCAGGCCGCCGCGATCTCTTCGACGGTCAGCTGGCTGGCGTGAATATCTTGCCCGGGCGTGGCGCTGCCGCCGGTGGCCATGAGCTTGACCAGGTCGGCGCCGGCTTTGATCTGTTCGCGAGCGGCCTTGCGCATCTCATCCGGTCCATCGGCTTCGCGGGCGATGAAATGGGCATGCCCGCCGGTCATGGAAATGACCCGCCCGGAGAGCTTCATGCGCGGACCCTGGATGAAACCGCGATCGATGGCAGACCGCAGCGACATCTCGATATATTTCTCGCCGCCGACATCGCGAATCGTAGTCACGCCATGCGAGAGCACGCGCTTGCAGATATCCACCGCTTCCAGCACGAGCGCGTCGCGAGGCTTTTCCAGCAGGGTGAAGACGCTGTCCGAGCCGTTGTAACAGATGTGAATATGGGCGTCGATCAAGCCGGGCATCAGCCACTTGCCGCTGACATCGATCTGTTTGGCGTCTTGGGCTTCGGGTGGCAGGTCCGCCTTGCTGCCGGCCCAGGCGATGCGCTCGCCCTGGACATGCACGGCGGAATTGGCGATTGGCTGGCCGCCATTGCCGTCGATGAGGGTGGCGCCGGTGAGTATGTATTCCATTGCTGAGTCCTTTCGTGTTCCGGGTGTGTTTTGGGCGAGTCAGGCTTTGCCTCGATTGGCTGTCTGGCTTCTAGGACCCGACCACTATGCTGCCGAGCGGCAGGCGCGAATCGACAAGATCATCGCCATCCGCATCCCGCCCGGGCAGGCGCGTCAGGCTGTCCGGGTTATAGAGGCCCGTATAGACGGCATAGCGCCCCGGCTCAAGCTCAGCCGGGAATGCCACCTGCCAAGTCTCGGAATCCGCCAGCCCACTATACCACAGCCGGGTGGGCAAGCGCGGGCCCAGGGGCTGCTGGTCAAAGTTCCAAAACGCGCCCGTTGCTTCGTGGTGGAAATGCAGGAACTGGGTGTACTCCTCCGCAGGCGCCTCGGCGGCGCGCCAGGTGAACCTGATCTCCCGCGTTTCGCCACTTTGGACGCTCGTTGGCATTTCTACCGATTGCAGCGAGAAGCCCTTGTCGAATGTGGCCAGAGCCGGTTCACTGGCTGGTTGCGATGGCGCTCGGATGACAAATTCGTCCAGGATGACCTGCGTGTCGCTGAGAGAGGGCAGATCGCTTGCCACAACCCGCTGCCGTTCATAGCCATCGTCCTGCTCGCGCCAGACCGTGAACAGCAGCCACATGGCACGGTTCTCTGGCGAATTCGGCGGCAGCCTCAGGCGAAGCCACTCCACATATTTGAAGGTCGGGTCATACAGGGCTGTATGCCAGCTGCGACGGCGAGCGGCGCCGGCGTCCGCTTGAGCCAACATCTCGCCGCTGGCCTGATCAACCAGATTCAGCGAATACCCCAATCCAGTAAACCTGTGCCATTTATTGGCGACGACATAGAGATTGACATCATAGCCCTCGGCGTCTCGTGTCATGCCGACGGCTTCCAGGCGCACTGTCTTCTCATAACGCGCATCCACTGGCTGGGTCATGCGCAGCTCGAAGGCGTTGGCGATTGGGACGACGGCGACTGTGCCCAAGACATAGAGCGGCGGCAGCAGAAAGTGGCTGAAGCCGAGCCTCCTGGCTCGCTCCCCGCGCCGCGCATCGCAATATAAGCCGCAGACGGCAGCCAGTACTATCCAAACGCCGACCAACTCCAGGACTTCCTCGATCCGATAGAGGTCCAGGCAGCCATCAATGTCGATGCGCCAGAGCAGGAAAAAGTCGCAGTCCAAGGGCACGATATCAAGAATGATCGCGCCAACCGCGCTCATGCCCAAACCTGTCAAAATGCAAGCGCAGTATTTCCTGGCTTCTCGCGGCGCATGCCAGGCGATGAATGCGGTCGCCCCCGCCAGCGCCAAACCCAATGCCGCGTAGTAGCGCTGCCAATTCGCGTAGTTGTCTTTGACGCTGTGCCATTCGTCCCAGGCCAGAAAAAGAAACACCAGCCACACAAAAATCATAAGCAGTCGCTGCCTGGCGAGGCCCCCGGCCGCGACCCAGGCCGTAAACAGCGCGAGCCAGCCAACCAGCGCGAGCTGCGCCGTCGACAGCGTGGATACGACGTTGCGTTCGGCATCCAAATGCCATAGCCAGCGCTGCTGCGCCGTCTGCGGCTGCAGGTAGAGCCCAAGGCTTACGATTGCGATCTGCGCCGCCAGCGCGAAAACAAGCAGCCCTTGGCAGCCAGCGCTCAAGCCGGGCCGCAGCCAGCGAAACACCGCCAAGCCCGCCGCGCCATAGAGCAGCCAAATGAACAGAAAGACAGCCTGCTGCGTCAGGCCGATCGGCGCGGGTTCGGCCATGGAATCGCCTTGTCAATTCCGCCGATGATACAAATCGGCCGGCGAACTGGCTTGCCCGGAGGCGATCTTGGGCGGCGTCATATACGCCCGTTTGGAATGGCTCAAGCCCGCGCCCAGCATAGCTTCCAGGAACTTCAGCTGCACCCGCGCCGGGTTCAGGAAGGGCAAGCCCAGCTCGGCTTGGCAGGCTTCGGGGATCTCCAGGAATCCCATGCTCATGCAGCCGACGATCAGCGTATCGGCGCGGTCTTCTTCAATGGCTTTCCGGCCCTCGGCCAGGGTCGCCTCGATGGCCAGTTCGCGGTCTTTATGCAGCTCAAGCACGGGGATGTTCACCGCGCGGACGCTGGCCAGCTTGTCGCCGCCGCCGCTATTGCGCATGGTCTCTTCCAGGGGACCGATGACGCTGTCGGTGACGGTGATGACCGAATAGCGCCGCCCCAATGCCGAAGCCATCAGCGCCGTGGCTTGCCCAGCGCCGACCACCGGGATATCCACCATTTCCCGCAGCGCGCCCAGGCCCGGGTCGCCATAACAGCCCAGCAAGATGCCATCCCAGCCGTCGGCTTGCAGCTGGTGGGCTTTTTTGACCGTCTCGGGGATGGACAGATATTCTTCGTACATGCTTTCGATGGAGCCGGGGCCAGCGGGGATGTCGGTGATATCGACTTCGGTGTCGGGTCCCGCGAAGCGCTGCAGATAGTCGCGGCGGCGAGCCAACTCGGCTTTTCCTTCGGGCGTCCTGCCCATGGGGCCGGATACGAGATAGATGAGTTTCATGCGTTATATCTCCTGTGGCGAGCCTGTCATGGCCACCTATAGTAGCGGCAGAGCGCGTGAAAACATAGAGGACGCGTCACGGCCACGCCCCTGTTACCATTGCGAATCGCAGACCCCGCCCCCGGCCCCAGCCGCCATCTCTATGGCGAGCATTCCGACGAGTCAGAGAGGGGGAGTAAAATGCAGCGAGCCGCAAGGTTTTTTGCGTGGGCGGTCGCATTGCGGCGCGGGTGTCTACAATTCCTCAGTAAATGCAATTAAGCAATTTGAAAAACTAACCACCGAGTACACCGAGAGCAAAGCAAAGGCATCCCTCTGTGTCTCTTTGGTGAATAGTTGTTTCACGACTTACTTGCACATACTTCTGTGGTGAATCAGATCTTCTCCAAGGCCGCGCGGACGATATTCGCCGAGGTCTCGAATGCCCAAGCCACGCGATTCACTCCGCGCAGCAGATGCGTCCGCGTGACCCGCCGCATGTGCGCATCGGCTTCGGCGATATCAAGCGCGGGCGCCAGATCGGGCAATTCCGGCACGCGCATCGCCGGCTCAGTGCGGAAGCGCCCCTGCCGCGTATAGTTGATAGGCACCAATTCCCGCGCCAAAGCCAGCAGGGCATCGTTATAGGCTCGCCCGCCAGCATCGCCAACCGCGCCATCAGCCAGCCCAGCCCCAGCAGCATGCAGATCCGCCAGCGCCGCGTCCAGGTCGGCCAGAGCAACGTAAGCCGGCTGGAAATCCGCCTCATCGCCAGCCGCCGCCGCGTAGCTATCCAGGGTGCCTTTGAATTCAGCGGTCAGCGCGCGGAAGTCATAGGGATGCAGCGGATTGTTGAGCAGGCGCTGCAGAGAGCTGGCATAGACGCGCAAGTCGCGCATCAGGTTGTCCTTGTCGGCGATCTCCAGGGTGTCATTCTCGGTATGCCAGGCGATGTTCGCGCCGCAGCCGCCAACGCTGTAATAGCCCATGCTTTCGGCTTTCTCCAGCGGCATGGAAGACAGCAGCATGAACAGGCTGGAGATGCCGATGTTGTTGAAGGAATAATCGCCGGCTTGGTGCGGGCGCTCGCCAGTGAAGCCCAGGCCCGTGGCATCCTTGACCGATTGGGCGGCGAAATCATGCGCTTCCGACATGACCGTCACGCCGCGGTATTCGGTGGCCCAGCGGCAGCCGGGCGAATCGATATTTATCTGGGCGATGCAATCCCGCGCCAGTTCCAGCCCAAACTTGTCGGCGTACCAGGTCGAAGCGCCATAACGCCCGGTGCTATGCCCGGACCACCAAGCCACCCGCAGGCTGCGCGCCAGCCCATCGCGATGCTCATGGAAGACCCGCGCCAATTCCAACAGGCTGGCGTTGCCGACGGCGTTGTCGCCGATGCCCACATCCCAGCTGTCCACGTGGCCATGCGCCAGGGCAAAACGCTCCGGCTCGATAGCGCCTTCGATCTCCGCCACCAGGCAGGGACATTCGAACCAGCCTTCCTTGAGCTTGGCATGCAGGGTGGCTTCTACTGTGCCTGCCTGCATCCGCGCCATCAAGACTTCGCCATCGGGCCGATTGATGGAGACGACTGGGATATCCGGCTGGCGCTGATAATTGTCCAGGTCCGGCGCGCCCCATATCGTCGTGCAGATGCCCCAGTGGATATCGACGCCGGGATTGATGAAGATGCAGCCTTTGGCGCCTTTGTTCTGGAAATACCAGACCGGCGGCGGACCGCCAAAGCCATCCACGACGACAATCTTGCCGGTAACATCAACATCGCTGAGGGGCGTGAAATCGAAGAAATCGGCGCTGCGCCCGGCCGCGAATCCTTCAATGCGCACGCATTCGCCGCTGACGCCTTCGGGGGGCGTGCTGATGCTGAAGGCTGGAGTCTTGGCGCGGAAGGAGCGGTCGCCCGCCACCAGCGATGCCCGCACCGGCACGCTCAGGAAAAGCTCCGGCATGTGCATGGTATGCGGGATGCCCAAGGCGCTCAGCCGCTCGGCGATGTAGTTGAAGGCGCTGCGCTCGTCTTCCGATGACGATTCGCGCACCAGGCTGGTGAAACGCTCGACAAGCGACCAGGGTTCCTCTGGCGCCAGGGATTCCAGCAACGCGGCTTCCAGATCCGCATTTTTGCTTTCGTACAGGCTTTGCATAGCGGCGACTCCTCCATAACAATGTAGCCAATGGCGGGATTGTAACCCAGCGCCGGGCAGATGCGTAGTCGCGAGCCTGGATGCCCCAGGGCAATCGCCAGAATGGTCGCGCTGGCGCAAGGCAATTGCTATGCTGGAAGCGGCATGGCTCAAACGAGGCGGCGATGACAGACCCATTGGCGACGGCGCTTGATTATGCGAGGCGCGAAGCATCCAGATCGCTGGACGGCTTCAAGAATCTGCTGCAATTCCCATCCATCAGCCAGGACGCGGACTGCGAGCCGCAGCTGCAAGCCTGCGCGGATTGGATCCTGGCGGAGATGCGGCGCATCGGTTTGCACAAGGCGCGGAAACTGCCGACCGCTGGCCATCCCGTCGTTTACGCCGAATGGCTGCAAGCCGGCAACGACAAGCCAACCGCGCTCATCTACGCGCATTATGACGTCCAGCCAATCGGAGACGAGGCGCTTTGGGAGTCGCCGCCTTTTGAACCGACCATCATCAACGGGCGTTTGACGGCTCGCGGCGCTGTGGATGACAAATGCGGCATCTGGATCACGCTGAAAGCCATCGAAGCCATTCTCAACACAACTGGGGAGTTGCCGGTCAATATCAAGCTGATGTTCGAAGGCGAGGAAGAGCTTGGCTCGCCGAACGCGGCCGCTTTCATCCGCGCCAATCGAGACTTGCTGGCGGCCGACCTGCTGATCATCTGTGATGGGCCTTTCTCGCCCCGGCAGCCGATCGTCATCAATGCCCTGCGCGGCCTGATCGCGGCTGAACTGCGAGTCATGGGACCGCCGAGCGATTTGCATTCCGGGCGTTATGGCGGCGCGGTCAAAAACCCGGCGCATTTTCTGGCGCGCCTCATCGCTTCTTTCCATGACCAGGACGGGCGCGTTGGCATCCGCGGCTTCTATGACGATGCCATCCCCATGAGCGACCAGCAGACCCGCCAGATGAACCAGCTCTGGAAATCCATCGGACCGGACATCCAGCGCGGGGCGGGCGTCGAGGCTTTCTTCGGCGACAACTTGGGCATCTTCGCCGAGCGCACGAATGCCCAGCCGACGCTTGATGTCAGCGCAATGGCCTGCGGCGGTCCCGCGGGCAATATCATCCCAGCCCAAGCCCGCTGCCGGCTGGCCATGCGCATCGTGGCCGGGCAGGATGCCGACAGAATCTGGGCGCGCTTCGTCGAGCATGTCATGGCATTCGCGGAGCCGGGCATACACATTGAGGCGGACTTGCTCAGCCTGGCGCATCCCTTGTTCATGCCAGCCGAGGGGCGCGAGATCCAAGCCATTCAGCGGGCATTCAAAGCGGCGCTGGGGCGGGAGGGCGTGCTGATGCGGCATGGCGGATCGCTGGCTATCGGCGGCATCCTGCAGCGCGAACTGAATGCGCCGGCCGCTATGCTGGGTTATGGCTCGGGCGGCAATTCTCATGCGCCCAACGAATTCATCATTGTCGATGACATCCAGCCAGCGACCGATGTGGCGATTCATCTGCTCCATGCGCTGAGGGATGAACTGTAGCTTGCGCGGACGGCTCGGCTCAAGGGACAATAGCCAAAAGTCGAACGCCACCGAGGCCATGCCATGCGACCCACATCCCTCGATTTCAGCTCCCGCCGCTCGATGGTCAGCGCCCGACGCGGCCTGGTCGGGGCGAGCAACCCCCTGGCTGCCCAAGCTGGACTCAACATCCTGCGCCGGGGCGGCAACGCGGCCGACGCCGCCATCGCCACATCCGCCGTCATGAATGTCACGGATCCGGGTTCCTGCGGGGTCGGCGGGGATTGCTTCGCCCTGTATTTCGATGCCAAGACAAAGCAAGTCACAGCGTTGAACGGCAGCGGACGCTCGCCACAGGGTTTGACGTTGGAGGCAGTCCAAGAGCTCGGCTGGACGAGCATGAACCCGCGCCATGCCCACAGCGTGACCGTGCCCGGCGCCGTCCGCGGCTGGCATGATCTCCTGGAGCGCCATGGCACGATGTCTCTGGGCGACGTGCTGGTCGACGCCATCCATTACGCCAGCGAAGGCTATCCTGTCGCGCCGGTGGTGGGTTTGCGCTGGGAACGCTCGGGCAGATTCCTGCGGGGCGCCGCCAATGCCGAAGAGTACCTGCCCAGTGGCAAGCCAGCCAAAGGCGGGCAGATCGTGCGATTGCCGGGTTTGGCAAAGACCCTGCGCATGATCGCCGAGGGCGGACCTGAAGCATTCTATGAAGGGCCCATCGCCGAAGCCGTCGTTACATCCCTGCGCGAACAAGGCGGCGTGATGACGCTGGATGACCTGCGCAGCCATCGCTCCAGCTGGGACGAGCCGATTCACACGGATTATCGCGGCATCACGGTCTATGAATGCCCGCCCAATGGCCAGGGCTTGACCGCATTGCTCGCCCTGAATATCGCCGAAAACTTTGAGCTGGGCGCGCTGGCCTGGGATTCGCCGCAGCGCCTGCACCTGATGGTCGAAGCCATGCGCCTGGCTTGGGCGGACGCGCATGAATACATCGCCGATCCAAAACAAGCCGAGGTACCCATAGACCGGCTGCTCAGCAAAGCCTATGCCGCTGAACGCGCTGGGCAGATTCACAGCACTTACACAGCCGAGCCGCCGCCGACGCCGGGCGACTTGCCGGGCGGTTCAGACACGATATACCTCAGCGTGGTGGATGGCGCGGGCAACGCCTGCTCATTCATCAAGAGCCTGTATATGGGCTTTGGCGTTGGCATCGTCGCTCGCGGCACAGGCGTCTGGCTGCAGAATCGCGGCGCGGGTTTCTCGCTTGTGCCGGGGCATCGCAACGTTTTGGCGCCGGGCAAGCGTCCCTACCACACCATCATTCCGGGCATGGCGCTGAAGGCTGGCGAACTTTGGGCATGCTTCGGCGTGATGGGCGGTTTCATGCAGCCCCAGGGGCATCTGCAGGTCATCAGCGCGATGGTCGATGACAATCTCAATCCGCAGGCGGCGCTGGATCGGCCGCGCTGGCAGGTGGACCGGGGGCAGCCGGGCGGCGCGCTGCTGATGGAAGAGGGCATGCCTTTCAAGACGCTGGCGGACTTGGCGGAGCGCGGGCATCGCATCCGGCCGGAGGCCGGTTTGGGGCGGGGCAACTTCGGGCGCGGGCAGATCATTCGCGTTGAGGGTGGCGTTCTACATGGCGGCAGCGAACCGCGGGCCGATGGGCAGATGGCGGGGTTTTAGCCGCCAAAACTTTGCCGCTCGCCAGCTCATCTGGTATGCTCTCTTCCGCTATCCAACCTGCGCCACAGAACAATACCGCTAAATTCATAGCATCACTGGTTGCAGCCCCTGCCGCCCACAAATGACCAATTGCTGACGATATAGTTGTACTGGCGGCCGGTGCAAGTGCATGTGTATCGTTGCAACCATCGCTCATAGCGCTCAATGATGCATGTGCCTTGATCAACAATGCGCCTCTCCTCATACACAGGCCAGGGTGTGGATGACGGCGAGCATACTTCCTTGCATTCTGTCGCTTGTGGGGGCGGCGGAACATTTGGCTGCGGAGTATTTGTCGGCTGCGGATTCGGCTGGCTAGGCGGCGAGGTTGGCGCTGGCGTGTTGGTGGGCGCCGCAGTCGGCGTATTCGTCGGCTCAACGCGCAGCTTCAGCGTCGAACTCCAGGGTCCCTCCGCCTCGTACACCTTGCCATCCCCTAGCGACTGCACATCGACATCGTAGGTTCTGCCCGTAGCGACATTGTAGAGCGTAAGCGAGGCGCTGTAGACCGTAGCCTGTTCATAATTCGCGCCCTCGCTGTACCAAACGACCAAATATGCCACCGCGCCAGTGACCGAATCCCAAGCCACTGTCGTGCCCGAAACAAGGCGCAAGTTGCCCGGCGCGTCCAAGTCCTTTGGGGCGGGCGTCGGCGTAATCGTCGAAGTTGGCGTATTCGACGGCGTAAGTGTGGCGGTCGGCGTATGGCTGGGCGTGAATGTCGCCGTCGGAGTAGCCGTGTTCGTCGGCGTGTCAGTCGGCGTATGGGTCGGCGTATCTGTTGGCGTCATTGACGGCGTGTAGGTCGCTGTCGGTGTCGGCGTATCCGTCGGGGTGTTGGTCGGCGTATGACTGGGCGTGAATGTCGGCGTATCAGTGGGCGTAGTCGTCGGCGTGGCAGTTGGCCTTGGCGTAAATGTTGGCGTCTGCGTCGGGGTCGCTGTCGGCGTATTACTCGGCGTCGGCGTGAAGGCGACCGTGACCGTCAGTATCTTGCTCCAGGGTCCGTCGTCCTCGTATTCAATGCCATCTCCCAGCGCCTGCACCCGCAGCAGGTAGATCGAGCCGACCTCCGTGCCCGGCATGGAGTATTGCGTCGGCGACTTCGCGACGATGTGCGTTTCCTGGTTGTGGCCCGACTTCTCCCATTTGATGCGGTAGCCAGTCGCGCTCTCAACGGCATTCCAAGCCACCGTGCTGCCCCAAAGATGACGCAGATTCTGCGGCTGCGCCAAGTCTTTCAAATCTGCCGCATTTATCGTGAATGTTTCGCTCCAGGGACCCTCGCTCTCATTGCGTTCGCCATCGCCAAGCGCCCGCACTCGAATGAGGTACTTCGCGCCGGCTTTCGGCTGTGGGATGGTGTATTGCGTCGGCGATGCCCCGATGTTGTAAGTTTCGAGCTTGCCGCCCTCAATCTGCCACTCGACCCGGTAGCCGGTAGCGCCAGTCACGGCTGCCCAAGCCACCGTGCCAGCCCACAGCTGGTAGAGATTCTGCGGTTTAGCCAGCGTCTTCGGCGGCAGCGGACTGGCAGTGACAGTGGCAGTTGGCGTGTTCGTTGGCGTGCTCGTTGGCGTGTCGGTCGCAGTCGCTGTCGGCGTACTGGATGGCGTCGGCGTATATGCAGCCGTTATCGCAATCTTCTTAGACCAGGCGCCGTGTGTTTGGTACGATTGCCCATCCCCAAGCGCCTGCACCTCGACCTCGTAGCTCGCGCCGACCGTGAGCCCCTGAATCGTAACCTGGGTCGCAGACGCATTTACGGTCACATAGCGACGCCCGCGCTTTGGCGGCCCGTAGCGCAGCTGATATCCCGTTGCGCCACTGACTTTGCCCCAGCCGACTGTCGTGCCCCAAAGCTGGCGGAAATTGCGGGTAACCGGGGTCATCGCCTTGATTCACATAGACGCTAAGCGAACGGGTCCTGCTTAGAGTCGGGAACTGTCGGCGTGGGGCCGCGATATTGCGGCTGGGCGAAGGAGGCGGCGCGGTAAATCGCTAGCAAACTCATTTCAGCCACACTCAGGATGGGCGAAGCTGGTAACTTCCGCGTTTCACGAATGAAGAGCGAGCAAGCATTATCATAAGAATCACCGCTTTCCCGCCCGGTCATGATCACCGCCGCGCTGCTGATGTTCCTCTCGCAATGGGACGCTTTCTTCTGGCCCCTGCTGGTGGCCCCCCACCCGGACCTGCGCCTGGTGCAAGTCGAAATCGCCAATGCCATCGGCGAATATCAACGTTGTGGAATGAGCTGCTGGCTGGCTCCATGCTGGCGGCCGTCGTGCCTGTCGCGCTTGTCCTGCCCTTCCAGCGCTATTTTGTGCAAGCCATCACCAGCAGCGGCTTGAAGGACTGAGCGCCTGCGCCCGCCAATCCGCGCGCTTGCCAAAGCGGAGTCCTCTACGCTATGATTGCGCAATCATTTGCAATTTATCGGCTTGTGTGCATATTTGTATCAGCATTAGTACAGCAAGGAGGAATATCTCGCCTATGATCATTGATTCTTTCCGCCAGACTTGTCACTCGCAAAGGAGGAAATAATGAAACGCATCAAACTTCTATTCGTTGTCGCGCTCTTGGTCTTCGCCCTGTCGTCCGTCGGCGCGCAAGACGCGACCACCGTCACCATGTGGTTCGGCGAAGGCTCCACGCTGGATTGCTGGGGTCCCCTCATGTTGGAGTTCAATGACGTCGACCCGTCGGTGCAACTCGAAATCGTGCCGCAAGCCGATACCTGGAACGTCACCCGCACGGCTGTCGCTGGCGGCGGCGGACCCGATATCGTGCGCACGCCCGGGCCTTCCTTCGTCTATGAAATGGCGCAGGCTGGCTTGATCCTGCCGATGGACGCTTTCGCCGAGTCCATGGGCTGGGGCGATTTCTTCTTCGATTGGGCGCTGGATCTCGGCCTGGTCGATGGCCAGCTCTACAGCCTCTCCGACGAGCTTGAGACTCTCGTCATGTACTACAATGTCGAAGTCTTTGAAGCCAATGGCTGGACCCCGCCCGACACTATCGAAGAATTGAACGCCCTGGCGGTTGAAGTCGAAGAAGCCGGCTTGACCGTCTTCTCGCATGGCAACGCCAGCTGGCGCCCGACCAACGAGCATTTCGTCGGCGAATACTGGACGCAGCTCGCTGGCCCTCACAAGGTCTACCAGGCGCTGTCAGGCGAGATCCCCTGGACGGATGAGAGCCTTGTGGGCGCTATAGAAGTCCTGGACGCCCACATGCAGGCTGGCTGGTATGGCGGCGGCGTCGACCTGTATTTCACCAACGATGGCGTCTACCGGCGCACCTCGCTGGCCGAAGGCAGCGCAGCCATGAACATCGAAGGCAGCTGGGCTATCCGCGGCACGGTCGATTACTTCGGCGAATCTGGCCAGACTTGGGATTGGGTGCCTGTTCCCAGCCATGACGGCACCGATTACTACACCATCGGCATGGGCAACACCAGCTCCATCAACGCCAACAGCCCGCATCCGGAAGCGGCCGCGCAATTCCTGACCTGGTACTTCTCGCCAGAGACCCAAGGCAAGATGCTGACCAACTGCCTCAAGGGACCCGCGCCCGTCACCATTTCCGAAGATGTCATGGCTGAGCTGGATCCGCGCATCGCCAGGCTGTACGCCGAGCTCTCGGACGCCTCGGCGAATGACCGCTACGGCTACACCACCTGGACCTTCTGGCCGCCCAAGAGCGACGTCTACATCTACGAAGAGATCGAGCGCGTCTGGACTGGCGAGATCACCGCGATGGAGTATTCAGAAGGCTTGAACGAGCTCTTTGCCGAAGAGCTGGAAGCCGGGGATATTCCGCCGATTCCATCCCGTTAGAGCGCAGTATTCCGGCGCTGGCTGTCGTCATTTCGGCGGTCAGCGCCATTCCTGGCAAATCGAAAGGCGCTTGATATGACGGTTCTGAAGAAGAAGAAATCTATGTCTCTTGCCGAAAAGTTCAATGATGAAACCTGGCGCCGCAGGTTCTTGCGCAATGTCCTCATCCCGTGGATCTTCATCGCGCCCTTGCTGTTGCTGCATATCTACGTTGTCACGATCCCGGCGGCGCAAGGCATCTACATGTCCATGACCGACTGGAAGGGCGTGGGCCAAAACGCCAACTTCGTCGGGCTGGAGAATTACCGAGTGCTGTTTTTCGAAGACGAGGCCTTTGGCAAGGCGCTTGGCAACACATTCGCCTGGATGGCATTTTTCCTGACGGCGCCTTTTATCCTGGCGCTGTTCTGCGCCACGATGCTTGCGCAGATCAAGCGGGGAGGGATGATCTACCGCAGCATCCTCTTCATCCCGTATGTTTTGGCCAGCGTTGTCACTATAACGATTTGGAAGAACCTGCTGAACCCGCAGAAGGGCATCGGCGCGGCCGTGGACAATATTCTGGGCTTGGAGAAAGTCTTCGGCATCGCTTATCTGGGCCGCCCGGAGAGCGCCTTGCTGTCCATCGCATTCATCGACAACTGGCATTTCTGGGGCTTTTTGATGATCCTCTTCCTGGCGGCTATGCAATCCATCCCGCCGGTGCTTTATGACGCCGCCAAGATCGATGGCGCCAACCGCTGGCAGGAATTCCGCCATGTGACCTTGCCCGGCATCCGCCCGGTGGTGCTATTCATGTATATGATGGTGGCTATCTGGTCCTTCCTGGCTTTTGATTACATCTTCCTGTCGACGCAAGGCGGCCCGGGCGGCGCCTCAGAGGTGATCGCCACCCTGCTCTACAAGAACGCCTTTTTCCGCTTCGAAGCCGGTTATGGCGCGGCTATGGGCGTCGTCATCAGCATATTCGCCGGCTTCATCATCATGATTTTTGTCACGCTGCGGCGGAGAGGATGGGATATATGACCGCCATCGGCAAAGTTTCGCTTCAAGACGCGGTACTGCAAAGAGGGCGCGGCCGCGAACACAGCCGGCTGCTGGTCTTCAATCATGCCGTGCTGCTGATATTGACCGCCTTTGCCGTCGTGCCGCTTCTGGTATTGGCATTCAACTCGGTCAAAACGAACCTCGAAATTGGCCAAAATCCGCTAGGTCCCCCTGTCAATATCGTCACTGAGAACTTCCCCAACGCCTGGGACAAAGGCAACTTCGCCACCACCATGGGCAACAGCATCATCTACGTCGTGGCCACTATCGCCGCCGAGCTGGTATTTGGCGGGCTGGCCGCCTATGCCCTGGCGCGCAAGAAGCCGCCCGGCTCGGACATGCTGATGCTTTATTTCCTGGTCGCCTCCACCATCCCGCTCTGGATGTATATCGTGCCGCTCTTCGTGCAGATCAACGCCTTGAAGCGGATCGGCGTGGATGCCCGAATCCTGCTCATCATAGTTTATGTCGCCGGCAACGCGCCCTTGACGATCTTCTTGCTGCGCTCCTACATGATCGACCTGCCCCGCGAGTTGGAGGATGCCGCCCGCGTGGATGGCGCCAACGAATTCCAGGTCTTGACGCGCATCGTCATCCCCTTGACTATGCCCGGTTTCCTCACCGTGGGCTTGGTGGTCGGCTTGGGCGTCTGGAACGAGTTCTTGCTGGCGCTGACCTTCATTCATGACCCGAACCAATACCCGGTCACCACCAGCTTCTACAAATTCGTCGACCGCTTCGACCGCGATTGGGCATTAACCAGCGCCGGCGCCGTTATCATCATCTTTCCCGTCATGGTGCTTTTCCTGGCTTTGCAGCGGCAATTCATCAATGGCTTGGCGGAAGGCGGCATCAAAACCTAAGCGCCCCGACCAGCGACTATGGATGGCATCGTGCAATTTGGCATCGTTTGGAAGTCAGCCATGCGCTGGCTTCTTTTGAATCTTTGAATAGCAACAGGAGACAAACATGACCCTCCAAAGCGATTATCTCGAACGCGTCTACGCCGGCGTCCTGGGCAAGCTCATCGGCGTCTACCTGGGCAGGCCCTTCGAAGGCTGGACTTATGAAGCCATCAGCCAGCATCTGGGCGACATCAACTACTACGTCCACGACCGCCTGAACGTCCCGCTGATCGTCACCGATGACGACATCTCCGGCACATTCACTTTCGTGCGCGCCTTGGAGGATTATCACTTCAATCGCGACCTCAGCGCCGCGCAGATCGGCCAGACCTGGCTCAACTACCTGGTTGAAGAGCAGACCGTGCTCTGGTGGGGCGGGATGGGCAACTCCACCGAACACACGGCTTACCTGCGCCTCAAGCAAGGTTATGAAGCGCCGGAAAGCGGCTCCATCGCGCTGAATGGCAAGGTGGTCGCCGAGCAGATAGGCGCGCAGATCTTTATCGATGGCTGGGCGATGGTGGCGCCGGGCGATCCCCAATTCGCGGCGGAACTGGCGGGCAAGGCGGGCAGCGTCAGCCATGGCGGCGAAGCCCTCTATGGCGCGCAATGCCTGGCGGCTATGGAAGCCCAGGCTTTCGTCGAATCGGATATCAACAGTCTCATCGACACGGGCTTGTCCGTGATCCCCAAAGACTCGGTCATCTACACCATGATTAACGACATCCGCGAATGGCATGCCAAAGAACCCGACTGGCGGGCAGGGCGCGAACTGCTGGCCGAGCGTTATGGCTATCATATCTATGGCGGCAACTGCCACATGGTGCCCAACCATGGCTTGATGATCTTCTCGCTGCTTTATGGCGATGACGACTTCCAGCGCACGTTGATGATCGTGAATACCTGCGGCTGGGATACCGATTGCAATTCGGGCAATATCGGCTGCCTGATGGGCATCAAGGATGGATTGGCGGGCTTGTCGCGGGGGGCCGATTTCCGCGGACCCGTCGCCGACCGCTTGTACATCCCGACTGCCGACGGCGGCAACGCCATCACCGACGCCGCGACCCAGGCGCTGCGCCTGGCCAACACGGGCCGCGCGCTGCATGGGCTGGATTCTCTTGAGCCGAAGGGCGGCGCTCGCTACCACTTTGAGCTGCCCGGCGCCGTGCAAGGCTTCATGTGCGATGATGCCATCGACGCCCGCGATGTCGTCAAGGTCAGCAATGTTTATGCGCCCAAGCTCAGCGCGGAAGGGGAAAGGCTGCTGGCGCTGGATTACGCCGGTTTGGCGCCGGGCCGCGTGGGCCGCGCGTTGACGGCCACCTTTGTGCCCTCAGCCGAGGTCAACGCCCACTTTGAAAAAGGCGGCTACGGACTTCTCTCCAGCCCGGCGCTATCCCCGGGCCAGACCATCTGGGCGCGCGTCCTGGCTGACAGCGGCAACGAGAGCGCCATCGAGCTCAGCCTGGTCATCCAGCATTACAACCGCGAGGATGGCTTGGACGTCCTGGCTGGTCCGGCGGAGATTCTGGCAGCCGGGCAATCGGCCGAACTGGAATGGCAGGTACCCGATCTCGAAGGTTATCCCATCGCCAAGGTCGGCTTGCAAATCCGCGGGGGCGGCGGCGCCAGCGGCCGGGTTTACGTTGACGCGCTCTGCTGGCATGGCGCGCCCAACGTTTTCCTGAAGCGGCCCCACGCCCACGATTTCGCCCGTTGGGATCGCAAGCTCACTGGATTAATGTGGAAACGCGCTTGGGTTAATGGCCTGGACGCGGCCAAGGGGCGCATGGTATTCATGGACTTTTATCCCGAAACCTATCGCTTGATTCAAAACGAAGGCCGCGGTCTGATGATTCATGGCTGCCGCGAATGGACGGATTATCAGGTCAGCGCCACGATCACGCCGCATATGTGCAAAGCCGGCGGGATAGGCGCGCGCGTCCAGGGCATGAGACGCTATTATGCCCTGCTCTGCGATGAGAACAGCGTCCGCCTCGTCTCGGCATTCGAAGGCGAAGATACCATCCTGGCGCAATCCAACGGCGGCTGGACATTTGGCGCGGCGCATGAACTCAGGCTGAGGGTCGAGGGCAGCGAACTGGCTGGTTATGTCAATGGCAAGCTGGCCGTCAAAGCCAGGGATCCAGAAGCCCGCTACACTGGCGGCGGCATCGCCCTGATCAGCGAAGAGGGCCGCATAGCCTGCGACGAGGTGAGCGTGCGCCCGCTCTAGCTTGAATCAGGCTTGTCCGATAGCGCCGGCATTGCTCCCGATGCTTGTGTTTTGCAAGAGGGCGGGACAAGCATCGCCCCTGCGGATCGCAAACAGTTAGGGGGAGGGCTTGACCAGGCGAATGACTATCCTTTCCTACGGCGAAATCGACCTCGATATCTACCTGGCGCTTGACCGCCTGCCCACGCGAGAACTGGCCGCCGATGTCCGCGACGAGTTCGACAATGTGGGCGGTGCGGCCGCCAACAGCGCCATGTGGCTGGCGAATTGGGGCATAGATTCGCGCCTGGCTGGCCATGACCTGGGCGATGACCGGGCTGGGCATTTCGCTCTGGAGGCTTTCGCGGCTTTGCCTTCGCTGGACGTCCGTTTCGTGGCTGTGCATCCCGGGTATCGCAGTCCGCGCTGCCAATGCCTGGTCACGCCAGATGGCGAACGCAGCTTCATCATGCATTGGCTGGACGCGATCCGCATGACCGCGCCTTCGGCTGAGATGCTCGCGGGCGTCGCTTGGCTCAACCTGGATATGTCGGGTCCCCTGCCACTGCGCTTGCGGGCGGCGCAAATGGCGGCTGAACGCGGCATCCCCGCGCTCGTCAATGACATTTACCGCGCGGATCATCCCCTGCTGCCTTATATCGACGCGCTGGTCCTGTCGGCCGCCGTCGCCCGCGGCAAACACAAAATATCTGACCCGCTGGCGCTGGCGCGTGAAATTGGCGCAGCGGCTGCCTGCCATGTCATCGTCACCGACAGCAGCGAAAATATCAGCGTACTGCCACACGGCGGCGCTGAAGAGACGATTGTTCCGCCCAGGGTCCAAGCCATCGATACCACCGGCGCGGGCGATATCTTCAAAGCGGGCTTGCTCTATGGCTTGGTTCGTGGCGAAACGCTGGCGGAGGCTGCTCGCTGGGGCGCGGCCGCTGGCAGTTTGATGTGCCAATACGCCGGCACGACCAAGACCTTGGCCCCGCTCAGCGCCCTGCGAGATATGCGCGCCAGGATGGGATAACCACACTCAGCCGGGATCCGCCCCAACCCAAATCGGCGAGCTCCAAGCCCATTGCCCGTTGCGCAGGCGGACGCGGACATAATGCCATTCGCGCTGGCAGCCAGGCGATTCCAGCTCGACTTCAAAGCTCAGGCGGCATTCCGCTTCGGGAACGGCGCGATGAAAGACGAAGCTCGGCGATACAAAGCCGCCGGTATTATAGCTGCGCGCGCCCTCCGCCAAGTCGCTGACCGGGAGGCGGATCTCAATGCCATTGACGCGGCCGCGGATCATGGTCTGCGCATCCGCCAGCAACGTCATGGTGATGGCTTGCGTGGCTGAGCTGGTCACGCTGGGGTTTCGCGGGCTGCGCGTTCGCAGTTTGAAGCCATTCCCGCCGGCATACTCCAGCGCGCTGAGCACACAGGCTTTGGCGTCTTCAATGACCGGGATGCCGATGCCATGGCCGCGCAAATGCGGCTCAATGCCCAGCAATTGGCCAGCCTCGACGCGCAAGTCCACCTGCCAATCCGTCAGCCTCTCCCGTTCGCCCCAGCCCATCTCCAGGCGCAGCTTCAGCGGACGGCTGTAGTCCATCGGCTGCTGATGTCTTGACTGGCGATGAATCACGCGGTTGCATTGCAGGACTTCCACATAATCAATGGCAGAGGCCGCCTCGACAGCCACTTCCATCCGCCGCCGCTTGGCATAGGGCAAGACTCCCCCCATGAGCGCGCCATTCAAGGCGAATCGCAGGGCAACCCGATCGCCGGTGAGGGCATAGGTTCGCCGAGCCGCCATAGCCTCCCAGATCGCCTCTCGCGTGAGCCCTTCCGCCCAGGCCGCCATCAAGCCATAACCATAACTGCCGGGGTGCGCGCTATGATGATCGCTGGAGCCGATGAAGCCGAAGACATGCCCGCGCTCCAAGCCATACTGCGCGCTGCTGGCATAATCCCGCGGTCCCATAGCGTGCAGATATTCCGGCTGAGCCCCGCTGCTTTCCGACGCGCCATGGAAAGACATGATCTCGACCAGGGGCGAAAGCTCGCTCGTGAAAGCCTCCCAGTTGATGCCGCGGTAGCCTTGCCGATAGCCGATGTGATGGGGAATCAAAAAACTGGGATGCGGATGAGAGCGCAGGCGAGCGCGCAAATCTTCAATATGCGCGACATGGAAGATCTCGGGACTGGCGACATCGCGGAAATATACGCAGTGATCGCCATAGGTCATCGAATGCCATTCAAAGCTGGGGAAAGTGACCAGCCGCCCGTCTTCATTGGCTGCGTCGCTGGCTGCCAGGTATTCGCGCCAGGCCGCCCGCGCCCGCTCGAAACCGCGCCGATGATAATCCACCAGATAATCCAGAGCGGGGTCGTCCCGCGGCATGTCATCCCAGTGGCCATGCAAGGTCACGCTGACAAAATCCAGCTGCAGACGCGCGTTATGCAGGGCTTCGGACAGGCTGCCGCTGCCATAACTCAGGTTGCAATGGCTGTGGATATCGCCGTAGTAGGGATTCAAGTCGGCGTAGGCGCTCATGGCTGACATGGTTTTGAGCCCCATCTGTGCCGTCTGTCTGCCGAGGAAGACTTTAGCTCTGTTGAAGCCTACTGCTAAGCTTTATCGCGGTCACGAAGCGTGTTCAACGCAACGAATCACGCATCGCCAAAAAAGAGAAGTACGCGCGTGTGTGATGCCGCAAAATTGAGGGCTGGTGTAGTGGCGAGACTTGTCTGGCACTCCGCGCATGTCTGGTATTTCGAGCGAGCCACCGGCACACCCCTTCTGTTCGTATACTTCGGAAATTCTGCAAGACTTGCTTGCGTACGCCGCGTCGCTCGGAGCGCATTATTTCTCTTGCTCCTCAAGCAGGTTGCGATACTGGCTGCTGACAAGGCGAAGATCTTCCCTCAACGCTTCATCAGCTGTCTTTCGCGGTTGATCCACAAGTCGACGCCAGTGCTGCCAGATCCGCTCGTTCATGCGGCGTTCCGTTAGGCCATACAGGTCAAAAGCCGTCGCCATGCCACGTTCAAAGGGCTTCTCTGGCAGAATATCTCGAGCGTCTCCGATTCCCTCGAGCATTTGCAATCCCTCGGGTGAATTCCTCTTTTTCTCGTATAGAGTATAGCACAACACAATCAAACCTTTCAGCCGCCAACCTCAACATACCCATGCCTGCGCTTCCCCGTTGAGAATCGCGGGCGGACTGCTACAATGCGCTCTTGCATTCCTCCGCGACTAAGAGGCAGACATGAACGGCGAAAGCCACTGGCGCGTCTTCACTGACATCGAGGCGGCAAAAGCCAGCATCCTCAAGCGCCATTCCCTGCGCGATTATGCGGTTCCCGAAGCGGTCCTGGAGCGCTCCGCGGCCATCTTTGGCGAGCGCGTCCCGCCCGAAGAAGCCACCCGCCGCATCATCCGCAGCGTCCGCGAAGAGGGCGACCGGGCTCTGCGCCACTGGAATCAAGTCATCGACGGCATCTCGGCGGATGAACTGCAGGTCCCGCCAGAAGCCATGCAAAGCGCGCTGGCATCAATAGCGCCGGAATTGCGCGCGGCGCTGGAACTGGCGGCGGAGCGGATCCGCGCCTTTCATCAAAAGCAGCCCCTGCATAGCTGGATCGACGCCAGCCCCGAGGGCTCGCTGGGCCAGCTCATCCGCCCGGTGGATTCGGTCGGCGTTTATGTGCCCGGCGGGACGGCTCCCCTGCCATCATCGCTGCTGATGAGCGTCATCCCGGCCCAAGCGGCCCGCGTCGGGGAGATCATCGTGTGCACGCCACCGGGCAGCGGAGGCGGCGATATTCACGAAGCCATCCTGGCAGCGGCCGCCATCGCCGGCGTCGAGCGGGTCTATCGCGTGGGGGGCGCGCAAGCCATCGCAGCCATGGCTTATGGCACGGAGACGATTCCGCGCGCAGCCACCATCGTCGGCGCCGGCAACCTCTTCGTCACCCTGGCCAAGCAGCAGGTCTATGGCGATGTCGGCATTGATGGCTTGTTGGGACCGACCGAGACCATCGTCATCGCCGATGACAGCGCCGACCCAAAGCTGGCGGCCGCCGACCTGCTGGCGCAAGCCGAACACGACGCCCTGGCCTCCGCCATATTGCTGACGCCCAGCCGCGACCTGGCGCAAGCCGTCACTGCCGAGATTCAGGCTCAGCTGCCCGCCTTGCCGCGCCGCGAGACCATCCAGGAAGCCATGCTCCAGCGCAGCGGCACGGTCATCACCCGCGACCTGGCGCAGGCAGTTGACTTGGCCAACGATTATGCGGCTGAGCATCTCTGCCTGCTGGTCAGCGATCCCTGGGCATGGGTCGGGCGCGCGCGCAACGCCGGCGGCATCTTCCTGGGCGAAGATTCTTATGAGGTGCTGGGCGATTATGTCGCTGGACCCAGCCACGTCATGCCAACCGGCGGGACAGCCCGCTTCGCCTCGCCGCTTAACCTGCTCAACTTCGTCAAGATCACCAGTCTGATCGCCCTGGAAACCAATGCCTCCCGCGCGCTGAGCCAGCCGGCGCGGACGATCGCCCGGTCCGAATCCCTGGATGCCCATGCCGCCGCCGCCCAAGCCCGGAGCCAGCCATGAGCGCCAAAGTTCGCATCCGCCGCGATATCGCTTCCATGAGCGCCTATACGCCCACCGCCTCGCTGGATGTCTTCGCCCGGCGCCTGGGCTTGGATATATCACAGCTCATCAAGCTGGACGCCAACGAGAACCCCTATGGTCCCTCGCCCAAGGTCATCGAAGCCCTGGCGCGCCTGCCGAATATGCAGGTCTACCCTGACCCGGCCTCGAGCCGGCTGCGTGAAAAGCTGGCGGGGTATCTGGCTGTCCCGGCTGAGCAGATCCTTTGTGGCGCCGGCGCGGATGAACTCATCGAGCTGATCTTGCAGCTTTTCATCGAGCCGGGCGATTGCATCATCGACGCGCCGCCCACCTTCGCCATGTACAGCTTCAACGCGCCGCTCTATCACGCCCGGGTCATTGAAGTCTTCCGCCATGAGGATTTCGCGCTGGATCTCGAGGGCATCGAAGCGGCGGCACTTCGCCACGACGCCAAGCTGGTCTTTCTCTGTTCGCCGAATAACCCCAGCGGCAATCTCATCCCGCGCGCGGAGCTTGAGCGCCTGCTGGAATTGCCGGCGACTGTCGTGGTGGACGAAGCCTATATCGAGTTTGCCGAGGCCGAGAGCCTGGCGGGGCATGTCGCCGATTATCCCAATCTGATTGTCCTGCGCACATTGAGCAAATGGGCGGGCTTGGCCGGTTTGCGCATCGGCTATGGCATCTTCCCGCCGGCGCTGATGCCGCATTTATGGAAGATCAAGCAGCCCTACAATGTCAACGCGGCTGCCGACATTGCCGCCATCGCCTCGCTGGAGGATGTCGACTTTTTGCTGGAGCGCGTCCACAATCTTATCGAGCAGCGCCAAAGGCTGGAGGGCGCGCTGGCTGACTTGCCTTTCCTCGCGCCCTACCCGAGCCAAGCCAATTTTGTTTTGAATCGCGTCATCGGCATGAGAGCGGCGGATCTGCGCGACCGGCTGGCTAAAGAGGGCATCATCCTGCGCCATTATGCCAAGCCGCGCCTGCATGACCACATCCGCATCAGCGCCGGCCTGCCCGACCAGGTTGACCGCCTCTTGGAAGCCCTGCGCGATCTTCTGTGATCGCCGAGAACCGGCGCAGGGGCGAGCTATTGGACCGCTCGCGCCCGGTCCATCCCTGCATTCAGCCGCGATTTGTGTTACATTGCTGGGCGAAAGGCGGGGCGGCATGAACGAGCGCAAATCCCAGATCCAACGCGATACCAAAGAGACCAGCATTGAGTTGTCGCTGAACCTTGATGGCGCGGGCGATGCCGATATCAACAGCGGAATCGGCTTCTATGACCACATGCTGGGGCATATCGCCCTGCATGGCAAGTTTGACCTGCGCGTCAATGCCCAGGGCGACCTGCATATCGACGCCCATCACACAATCGAAGATATCGCCATCTGCCTGGGGAGAGCCATCGATGAGGCTCTCGGAGGGCGCCGGGGCATCCAGCGCATGGGGACGGCTTACGCGCCCATGGACGAAGCGCTGGCTCGCGTTGTCATCGACCTCAGCGGCCGCGCCTACGCCGTCATCCATGCCGAATTCAAGACGCCGCTCATGGGGCAGATGCCCAGCGACCTGGTCATCCACGCGCTGGAGACTATCGCCGCGCATGGCAAGCTGAACCTGCACGCCGAGGTTCTCTATGGGCGCAACGACCATCACAAAGCCGAAGCCCTCTTCAAAGCCTTTGGGCGCGCCCTGGCGAAAGCGGTCAGGCTTGACCCCGGCCGCGCCGGCGTCCCCAGCACCAAAGGCACTTTGACGGAGTAGCCTGTATGCAAGAATTTGTCGATTTCAGCCAGGAACTCGCGCGGGCCAGCGGCGACATCATCCGGCGCTACTTCCGCAGCGGCGTCGCCGTCGAAAGCAAAGCCGACGACTCCCCGGTCACCATCGCCGACCGCCTGGCTGAAGAGACCATGCGCGAGATGATCATGAAAGCCTACCCGGAGCATGGCATCATCGGCGAGGAGTTCGGGAATCACAACGAAGGCGCGGAATATCAGTGGGTGCTTGATCCCATCGACGGCACCAAAACCTTCATCAGCGGCAGCTTCCTCTTTGGCACGCTGATCGGCTTGATGCGCGCCGGGCAGCCCATCGTCGGCGCGATCAACCATCCGGTCACCGCGCACCTGCTCATCGGCGCGGGCAGCGAAACCCGCCTGAATGGCGAGATCGTCCGCGTCAGCTCGACATCGCATCTGCGCGAGGCGGTCATGCTCTACACGGATTTCATCGATGTCGGCAAATACCAGAATGGCATCGCCTTCCAGCAGTTGATGGGCATGACGGCTTTCAACCGCACCTGGGGCGATTGTCATGGCTATTTCCTGGTGGCGACGGGCACAGCCGATATCATGCTTGACCCGATAATGCACTTCTGGGATATTGTGGCGCTTATCCCGGTCATCCAAGGCGCCGGCGGCCTGATCACATCCTGGGATGGCGGCGCCCCCCTCAGCGGCAATGGCATCATCGCGGCCAACCCGACGCTGCACGGGCAGGTCCTGCGCGTACTGAATGCTTGAGTGTCCCGCGCAACACAACAGAAAACTCAAGAGGATTGTCGATGCAGCATCTCAGTAAATCACATAAAGTAATGAGAATCGTAGGGGCGACTCGGTGAGTCGTCCCTCGCCCTATAGCATAGCATAATCGGGACGAGCCACCGGCTCGCCCCTACGGATGACAAATTTTGGTGAAATCTGTCCCATATCAACGGCGATCCAATTTGGTGCGATTGCCCTGCCAGGAGGACTTAGGATGTCTGATAAGCTTGAACTAGTCTGGTACGATAACCTCACGCGCCCGAAGGCTGAAAGAGCCAACGCGAGTAAGGAAATGAGTCATTCCGATGGACCTGTGCTGATTTGGTACGACGACCCCACGAAGAATGAGACTGAAGAATGCTTCGCGAGGGAGGACAAGCAGCAGCCCGAGACCCCAAAGCCCGCGGCTGGCAAATCTGAAGCCAAGCAGGCGAGCTTGGAAGCTGTACAAGGTTGAATTTCCCGCTGCATCTGGCCAAGTCCAACGTATCGCAACGCCCTGGTATTTGCCGGGGCGTCTTTATCCGCATCGCCCAAGCAAGCCCCCCATAGCGCAGACTCTGCAAGCGAGGCGCCATGCCAGCCATAAAGCGCATCTACCTCACCAGCCACACCCATACCGACATCGGCTATACCGACCACCAGGACACGGTCTTCCGCCAGCATCTGGGTTTCATTGACCAAGCTATTGAACTGGGCGAAGCCACCGCTCATTATCCCGAAGAGGCGCGCTACAAGTGGACCTGCGAACTCACGGCATTCGTCGAGCGCTATTTCCAGCAGAGGCCCGCCGCCCAAATCGAGCGCTTCCTGGAGCTGCACCGCCGTGGGCAGATGGCTGTGGCTGGCATGCAATATCACTGGACGCCCATGCTATCCCCTGGCGCCATGCTGCGTTCGCTGCTGCCGGTCCGCCGCCTGCGCGATGAGTATGGCATCCGCATCAGCGCAGCCATGCAATGCGATGTCAACGGCGCGAGTTGGCTCTGGGCGGATCTGCTGCCGGCCATCGGCATCGACGCCCTCACCATGTCCATCAATATGCACCGCGGCGCCCGCCCCATGCCCGACCTCAAGGCTTTCTGGTGGCGCGGTCCCGGCGGCAAACGCCTGCTGGCCTATAACGGCCCGCATTATCTCTATGGCATCTTCCGCTATGGCTTGAGCGATATGCAATATGTCGATGAGCTCCTGCCAGCGCAGATCTCCAGGCTGGAGAGCCGCGAAGAGTATCCCTACGATTTCCTCTATGCCCAAATAACCCATCCCGCCCGCGTCGACAATGGACCGCCGCTGCCCAACCTGGCCGATTTCGTCCGCGAATGGAATGCCAGCGGCCGCCAGCCCCGCATCATCTTCACCACCATCGACGGCTTCGCGAAGATGCTGCGCGAGGATTATGGCGAGACGCTTGAAGAATGGCAGGGCGATTGGGCTGATTGGTGGGCGGATGGCGTCGGCTCCTCCATCTATGAGACCAGCCTGAACCGCCAGACCGAAGAATTGCTGCCCCTGCTGGATTATCTGGCCACCCAAACGCAAGGCGTCGACCGCGCTCTCATCGAAGAAGCCTGGCATCTGGTCTCGCTGTATGACGAGCACACCTGGGGCGGTTTCGCCAGCATCCGCCGCCCGCATTCCCCGTTCACCCGCGCCAATTACAACCGCAAAGCCAGCTTCGCTTATGGCGGCTATGGGCTGACGCATGAGCTGATCGCCCAGGCCGGCCGGGAACTGGCTAAAACTATCACCGGCTGCGCGGCCGAGGGCGATGTCTGGCGACGCTGGGGGCAATATATCAGCGCCGACCCGGCTGATGACCCCGACAATTATCATTATCTTGTGCTGAACAGCTGCGGCTGGGCGCGGCATATTCGTCATCCAATCCCGCCCGATATGGGTGGCGCGGCCCCGCATGGCTTGCTCGAGCAGTTCCTCATCGGCAACTACCGCGAAGACCCGCCCCTCATCGCCGACGTCCCGGCTGATCTGATGCTGGATCTGCGGCTGCCGGCCTTCAGCTACGCGACCGTCGCGCCAAGCGCCATCAAGAGCGGCGACTCCGCTTCCATCGGCGAAGGCGCAATCGAGAATCGCTGGTATCGGCTGCGGCTGGACCCGGTCAGCGGCGGCTTGCTCAGCTGGCATGACAAAGAACTCGATCGCGAATTCGTGAATGCCGAGGCGCTCTGGCGATTCGGGCAGTATGTCTACGAATGGCTTGACCATCCCGATGACCGCCGCGCCATCTTCGCCCTGGATTTCGACCGTGAAGATTTCGGCATCCGCCACAAAGACAGTCCCTTCCGCCGGGGCGGGCCCAGCCATGTCGAGATCATGCCGGCGCGCAAGCTGCCCGACCGCGTCGAGATCGAAGCGCGCATGCATGCCAAAGGCGCCAAGAGCCTCAAGGTCCGCTACAGCCTGCCGCATCATCAAAAAGCCTTGCATATCGACATGCTCATCGACAAAGAGTTCGTCACCGAAGCGGAAGCGGTCTACCTGCCTTTCCCGCTGGATATGAGCGGGCACAGCTTTCACCTTGACTTGAATGGCCTGCCGCTGGAGCCGGAGCGCGAGCAGCTGCCCGGTTCCTGCCGCGATTGGTATGGCATTCATCGCTGGGCGGAAGTTGGCGACGCCGGCGCCTCCGTCACGCTGGTCCCGCTGGATTCGCCGCTCATCCAAGTGGGCGGCATCACTACCGGGCGCTGGGCGAAGACGCTGGACGCGAGCCAGCCGACACTCGTTTCCTGGGCGCTGCACAACCACTGGGACACCAACTTCAAAGCCAGCCAGGGCCAAGCCATCCTGCAGCGCTGCCGCCTGACATCGACGGCCAAGTATGACCCGGCCGCCTCATCGCGCTTTGCCATCGAAAACAGCCTGCCGCCGCTGATCCTGCGCGTGCCCGGCGCCGAACTGGGCATGAGCGGAACCTTCATGACCGCCGACCCGCAAGGCGCTTGCGAGCTGCAGCTGAAGCGGGCTGCCGATGGGCGCGGGCTCATCTTGCATGCCTTCAATCTGGGCGAAACGGTCTTGGAGCAGCGACTGGCTTTCCCCGCCGCCAAGCTTGTTCATGCCTGCCTTTGCGACCCCATTGAAGTGGATGGCGACGCTCTGACAATTCAGCATGGCGGAATCGCTTTGAACGTGCCGCCGCGTTCGCTGGCCTGCGCCCGAATTCTGTTCGAGTGAGCCGGGGCGGGTTCCTGCGGGCGACTCAAAGGCACATCCAAGAATTTGCCAGCCATTTGCCAAGCCGTTATATTCGGATGCGCAAGCCGTCCGCATGACAGGTTCGCGCGCGCCCATGAAGCCTCGATATATCGCCCTGGTCTGCATTCTGATTGCTTCCCTCGCGTCCATCCACGCGCCCTTGGCGGAGAGCGAGGGCGCCGCTTGTTACCGCGCCGAGAGAGCGTACCTGGTTGGCAACATGAATATCCGCGCTGGCGCAACGACGGATACACGCGTGGCGGCCCGCGCCCGGGCTGGCGATGTTTTCACCGTTACAAGTTCACGCAGAGGCGCAACCTGGTGCTGGCTCGAGGTAACTGGCGGCTGGATGGCCAAGACCTCGCGCGTCCGCTCGACGGAACCCGCCCAGCCGGTCATCCCCGTCAGCAGCCAGCCGGCAGCCAGCCAACCCACGAATATCAACAATTGCTGCTTTGTCGATCGGCAATGCCAGACGGACAAAGAATGGACGGATGGCTACTGGGCCTACCAGAATAATCAATGCGGCGGGCAAAGGCAGACCTCGACGCCGGCCAGCGCAAGCGGCAGCCAGGTGAACAACTGCTGTTTCATCGGCTGGCAATGTCACACGGACGACGACTGGCTGCGCGGCTATTCCGCCTACCAAAGCAATCAATGCCAGAACGCCCAAATGCAAGCCGCCCTGTCTGTGGCGATACCGCCCGGCGTCGACAATTGCTGCCGGGTAAACCAAGATTGCCGAAGCGATGCGGACTGGAATCGCGGCTGGCTGGCTTTTCAGCATTTTCGCTGCAACCTGCCCGCGCCTTCGGATGGCATCTCCATTCAAGGCTCGCCGGAATTTATAACGCAGGTCACCAATGCGCTGCGCTTATTGAGAGACAGAGCGCCGAAATGGTGGAAGTATGCCACCAGCGGCTTGAACGCCATGAAGATGATCCCGGAAGGCGGCCTCTCGGGCGTCTACCCGCATAGCAAAGTCTATGAAGAAACGCTTTCGGAAGTGCTGAAAGATGGCAGGGGCGAGGCGGGCTTGGTCTACGTCATCTTTGGCATCGTTCACGAAGCCTGTCACATACACGAGGATCATCGATACGCCGATGGCTTGGACGAAGAAAAAGCCTGTATGGAAGCCAGTCTGTACGCGCTCCAGGAAATCAACCCGGCTGACCGCTCGACGATCGACTGGATCAAGTGGATCATCGCCAACATTCATAAGCCGGATGTGCAATGGTGGTAAAGGCAGAAATTAACTCGCGGCAAGTGACCAGTAAGGAGCCTGAGCCATGCTAGAAGGCCAGACCGCAATCGTGACCGGCGGCGCCGGCGACCTCGGCAATGCCATGAGCCGCCAGTTGGCGCAGAATGGCGCGCATGTCGTCATTTGGGATATCGTCCCCAGCGCCCAGGCAGCCGACGCCATCAAGCGCGTCCGCCAGCATGACAAGCAGGTCGCCTATGCTGAGGTTGACGTCCGCGACCGTGCCGCCGTCGACCAAGCCCTGGCCAGCCTGCCCCAAGTCGACATCGTCTGTTCCAACGCCGGCGCCGTGGCCGCCCAGCCTTTCCTCGAGATCAGCGGCGAGAATTGGCAGATGCATCTCGACGTCAACCTGACCGGCTGCTTCAACGTCTGCCAGTCGGTCGCGCGCCGGATGGTCGCCGATGGCAAACCGGGGCGCATCATCATGACCTCCAGCTGGGTGGCGCGGATCCCTTGGCCCGAGATCACGGCGTATACCGTCAGCAAAGCCGGCGTCAACATGCTGGTGAAGCAGATGGCTCGCGAGCTTTCGCCGCATGGCATCCTGGTCAACGCTGTGGCCCCGGGCATCGTCAAAGCCGGCTTGGCGGGGAAGCAGCTGCGAGAGGAACCGCAATACGCCGCCCGCGTCGCCAAAGCCATCCCCCTGGGCGAACCTGGCAGCCCCGAAGAGATCGCTTCCGCTGTCGTCTACCTGGCTGGCCCCCAAACAGCCTATATGACCGGCAGCATCCTGACGCTGGATGGCGGTTGTTCGCTCTTCCAGTTTGACAGCTGAGCTGGTCTTGGATGTCTTGCGGCAATTCGAAATCTGGGCACAATGCGGGCTGATTCGTTCGGCAGCGATTATGCGCAGGAGCACGGCAATGTCTAGCGACCCCAACTTGCAATCAGGCGCAAATGAACCGCGAGTGTTGAGCAAGACGGAAATACTAATCGCGGAGACGGTCGTAAACGCGCTCGCTCCCAGGTTCACCGAGATCGTCAACAGACTGGAAGCAGTCGAGAATAGACTGGAAGCAGTCGAAAACAGACTGGAAGCAGTCGAGAATAGACTGGAAGCTCTTGAGAAAAGAGTTGGCGCAGTTGAGCAAGAACTCGTTACCGTCAAAAAGCGCCTCGACGTCTTGGAGCAAGAGATGCGCGGAGTCAATCAGATACTTGCCGCCAACCAACTGATTTTTCCCGATCACGACGGGTGAGATTGCCCTTTTATCGCGATATAGCGGCGACTCTGTCTATGCCTGCGCCCTCTGCCGCAAGACCGCCTGAAGCGTATCCAGCAGCAAGCCGCGCTGTTCATAGCCGCTTTCGCTGAGCTCGCTGTAGCCGAGATAGACGCCCTGGCGGCAGCGGCGCGCCAAGGCCAGCATCAGGCGAGCCAGGGTCCGCCGGCTCCAGGCTTGCTCGTCCGCTTCCGTCCAGACCGCCCCCTGCTGCCAGCCGGCGCTCAAGACCTCCGGATGCGTCAGCGGCTGATATAAACGCCGCGACCAGCCCTCGCTGCCGATATTCAGCCAGAACTGGTAATCAACCGCCTGGTTCTTGAGCAGGAAGGTATAGGCCGGCGCGATCAAGACGCTGTCGTCGTCTTCCGTCACCCAGCTGCGCAGGTAGAAATTGGCGATGACGCCGCGCTCGACCATCTTGACATAATCCAGGCTCAAATCGCTCTCATCGCCGTAGCGGCTCATGAAATCCAGGGACCAGCGGAAGCCGCGCGCAGAATCGACCAGGTTCATGGCGATGTTGCCGGCATCAGTATCGCCATGAAAGCCAAAGCGCGGGCGGGACAGCAGCTCGCCAAAGATGCGCCGAAAGAATATGTCGATGGCGCCAAGGCCGCCTTGCTCGATATAAGTCCCGATCCAGCCGCGCAGCAACTCGTAGCGCTCACCCAGGTCATGCGTGACGCGGGCTTGCATGGCTGGCGATCGTATCTTCTCGAAAGGCAGCAGCGCGCCATCGCGATAGAGCATCTCGGTCAGCAGCTTGGCGCGGATGAGATCCAGCCCGGCGATGGCGGTCATCAGCGCGAAAGCCATATCAAACTCGGTGGGCGGCATGCCCCAGGCCGGGTGCGCCAGCCGCGCCAGGTTCAGCAAAGCCCTTGCCGCCCGCTCATCCCGCAATGCCCGCGATGGCCTGTGCGAGCGCGCCTTGATGCCCCGCTTCTCCAGGCTTTCAAACAAGCCAAAACGCAAAACATCGGACATGAAAGGCGCCAGCACGACAATCTCCGATGGCGATACGCCGTTTTCATGCACCAGAACGCTGATGGCATCAGCCGCCCATTCGACCATCTGCGGATGATAGCGATGCGCCGCAGCCACCAGCGCCGGTTGCGTCTCTGCCCGTTCCGCCGGGTTTTCGTCTGCCAGAGGCATCTCCAGCCGAGCGGCCAGCTGTCCCCCGAAGCTTCGTAATGCCGGGCTCATGACCAGGCTTTCGGCAAGGCTCTCGCGCCGGTCACAGGCATCGCGCAGGGTCAGGGCATGATCCGGGTCCGCGCCCAGGAAACGGCGAAAACCCGCCTCGCGGTCATAGAGGACCAGCGCCGAGCGACAGCCTTGCAGCAATGCGCCCAGCAGCCTGTGCGATGCGGGCGTATCCTCCTCGACATTGTCGGCGATGATATGCTTGAAGCGTCCGCGCAGGTAGGCTTGGGCCTGGGGCAGGGCGAGCGCATGCGCGTTGAAGACCTCGAGGGCAAGCGAGAAATCCAGCAGATTATGCGCCAGGCAATACTTGCGGAACTCCATGGCGCAGGTCTGGGCGTCGGCGAAAATATGCGCCTGTTCGATGCCGGACCCGCCAGCAGCCAAGGCGCTCTTCAGCCGCGAGCCGATCTCGGTGATGGGAAAGCCGACCAGCGCCGCCTTGTTCATATTGTCGACGATTTGGCTGTAGAGCCGCGCCCGGTCGATGCGGACGCTGTTGAAATAATCGCGTTGGGCGATGAGATTTTCGATGGCGCGGGTCATGAAGTATTGCGCAAGCTCCAGGCTGAGGAAATTGGGCAGGTCCTGCGGATGGCTGAAGCCGGCCCGCTCCGCTATGAGGAACCAGAACATCTCCACAACTTGGCGCGACAGGCTGCCGATGGTATGCGCGGCGACCTGGCCCCCGCGGTAAGCCTGTTGCTCGCGCAGGGCTTTCAGGTAGGGCTCCGCCAGGGAGCGCTGCGGCACGAAGATGAGGATGGATTCGGCTGGCGCGCCCCGCTCCAGCAAGCGCAGCAACCGGGCAACGGCGACGCTAGTCTTGCCGCTGCCGGCTGGTCCTTCCAGCCAGATTTTGCGCTCCAGGGGCTGCTCCAGGAGTTGCGCCTGCGCCGCTGTCAAGGGGATGGCCTGGTTTTCCATAGCGCGTATTATAGCCTTTGCGGACGACCAGCAGAATCCTCCCAATGCGCAATGGGTAGACACACTGCCGACAATGCCGCCGCCCACGCAGAATACCTTGCGGCTCACTGATTTTGACTCCCCCTCTCTGACTCGTCGGAATGCGCGACAGAGGCGCAGTGTCTACGCGCGCTAGAGATGTCGGCAAGGGCCGCGCCGCGTAGACACAGGCGGTCGGGGTTGGGGTCTGCAACTCGCAACGTAAACAGGGGCGAGCCACTGGGTCTACGCTCTCGGTGTCCTCGGTGGCAGAGCAATTGTGTTTCATCCGAATTCGCTACACTGCCGCAGCCGCGTGATTTGGCATCCAATCAAACCGCTGTTAGAATAGCCATGAGGCAACCGCAATTGACCAGCACGACGAGACGCTTGAGGAGAAAGACAATCATGAAGAGACTGATACATTGTGTAACGCTAGGCGCGCTGCTCGCTTTGGCTGTGACGCTCATCGGGCCGGCCGCCGCGCAGGATATGGGCAGTGGCGGACCCATCATCGAACCGAACTTCGGCGATGACCCGACCACCTTCAACCCGATTATCGCCAACGATGGCACCTCTTACGATGTCATCAACCGCATGTTCCCCGATTTCATCGCCGTGGATTCCGCCACCATCGCCTATATGGGCGGCGCCAAGGGCGGGCTGGTATCCAGCTGGGACATCGCTGAGGATGGCGTGACCTACACCTTCCACCTGCGCGATGACATGGTATGGAGCGATGGCGTACCCATCACCGCCAGCGATGTGGCTTGGTTCCTGCAAGCCACGCTCAGCGGCGAAACCACTTCCCCGCGCCAGCAGCTGCAAGACAGCGTGGCCAGCTACGAAGTCGTCGATGACAACACCTTGACCATCGTCTTCAACGAAGCCAATTGCACGCTCATCGACACGCTGAACCCGGTCTTCCCGGTGCCAGCGCATGTTTATGAAGAGGTCTTCGGCGACGATTACGCCGGCATGGGCGAGAACGAATACAACCTCAACCCCACGGTCAGCGGCGGCGAAGCTTTTGTCTTCTCCAACTTCCGCCCCGGCGAGCAGACGACCCTGCTGGCCAATCCCGATTACACCGAAGCCGAGATGGGCGCCGTCATCCCGCAAGGCTGGGTGGCAAAGGTGGTGACGGACCAGGTCGTGCAGATGGAGCAATTCTTCGCCGGCGAGCTCAGCTTCGTCGACAGCGTGCCCCAAGCCAACCGCGATGACGTCAAAGCTCGCGGAGCGGCTGGCGAGTTCCAGACTTTCGAGACGCCGGCCGGCACGATCCGCTTCCTGTCGCTGAATACCGCCGACCCCAGCAACCCGCAAAACGGTTTGGATGAAGACGGCAACGTCATCGACCAGGGTCACCATCCCGTCCTGGGCGATGCGCGCGTCCGCCAGGCGCTGAATTATGGCATGAACTTCGATGAGATCAACGAAGGCGCCTTCTTCGGCACCGGCGTCCCGGTGGCTTCGCATGTCCGCCCGACCGACTGGAGCTTCCCGGCTGGCTTGGATCCTTATCCCTTCGATGCCGATAAAGCCATGTCCCTGCTGGATGAAGCCGGCTGGACGGACAGCGATGGCGACGGCGTGCGCGAATGCAACGGTTGCCTGCATTCCGAAGCCGGCGCGCCCCTGCATCTGACCGTCAAGACCAATGCCGGCAACACCTCGCAGGAAGCTCTCTATACCATCCTGCAAGACCAGTGGAACGAGCTGGGCTTCGATATTTCGCTGGAATTCGTCGAGTTTGGCACCCTCGTCAGCGAGTTCACCGCGCAGACTTATGATGCCATCGGCGTATTCTGGGGTTTGTCCACGCCCGCCAACCCCAATGGCATCGCCGATATCTTCCTGCCGGGCGCGGATGTGGTCGGCTCGGGTTACAACACGCAGTCTTTCAACAACCCGCGTTTGAACGAGCTGATCGAAGACGCGCGCAACCTGCCGGGCTGCGACCTGGAGACGCGCAAAGCCATGTACGGCGAAGCCTACCAGATTCTGCGCGACGAATCGCCCTGGATCTGGATCAGCACCGGCAACGTTTTGCTGGCGGCGCAGACCAACGTCGAGAATTGGGCCCCGCGGGCTGGCGGCTCGCGCTGGAATATCGACGCCTGGACAATCGCCGAAAGCTAGGCGATCGCTCCCATAATTGGCAACACAGTCCCCTCAGTCCGCTGGGGGGACGTTTAGCCCGAATCTCGCGGGGCAAAGATGACCAAGTACATCATTCGACGATTGTTGCAAGCCATCCCCATCTTCGTTGGCATTACGATGATTTCTTATCTGCTAATATCTTTGGCGCCGAGCAGTCCGGTGGAGCTGCTGGCTTTTAACAACCGCATGAAGCTGCGGGAGAAAGAAGAGCTGAAGTACATCCTGGGCATCAACGATCCGCTGCCGGTGCAGTATCTGCGCTGGCTGGCCGGCGATGACTGGATGCGCTGGGATAGCGATGACGATGGCTTGGCCGACGCCGCCGTTTTCTTCATTGATCTGCACGCGCCGCAGTTGGACGAGAATGGCCAGCCGCTAAAAGACGAGGCGACAGGCGAGCCGCTGCTGCGTCCCTTGCCGCCAGGCAGACGGCAGGGCATCTTGCGTGGGGATTTCGGCAATTCGATCTATTACAAGCGCCCCGCGATAGATCCACTGGCGGAGCGGCTGCCGGCCACCTTGGAGTTGGGTTTGACATCGTTCCTGGTCGGCACCATCCTGGGGCTGGGAATTGGCGTTTTGGCTGCCATCAATCATGGCGGCATATTCGATCAGGTCAGCCGCGTTGGGGCGGTTGTCGTCAATTCGATTCCCAATTTCGGTCTTGGATTGCTGCTCTTGCTTTTCTTTGGGTCGCAGCTGCAGATCTTGCCGCTTGGAGGGCGCTGCAAGACCACGCTGGACCCCACCTGCCCGCCCCTGCCACAGCGTCTGGAATACCTGATCCTGCCGACCATTGTGCTGGCGGCTGGCGCGGTGGCTGGCTATTCGCGTTTCATGCGGGCGTCCATGCTGGATGTGGTCGCGCAGGATTATATCCGCACTGCCCGATCCAAAGGCATCCCGGAGCGGGCTATGTGGCTGCGGCATGGCACGCGCAACGCCCTGATACCCATCGCCACGTTTCTTGGTCCCTCCATCACGTTCTTGCTCAGCGGCGCAGCCATCACGGAAGCGGTGTTTTCCTGGCCCGGCGTCGGGCGCTTGGCCATCAACTCTGTGGGAAGGCGCGATTTTCCGGTGATTATGCTCGTTGTCATCTACGCGAGCATCGCCAACATCCTGGGCTATCTGCTCTCCGATATCCTGTATGCGCTGATTGATCCGCGCATTCGATTTGACTGAGCGCGGCGGAATCTCATGACGAAGCCAGGCGCCAAAAAAGGCAATATGGACAAGGATCAACTGGCCAGCATTTCGCTGACACGCAAGGCGCTGCGCTCGCTATGGCGCGACAAGCTGACCATGCTGGCGCTGGGCTTCGTGCTCACATTGACGCTTGTTTCGCTCTTCGCGCCCTTCATTACCGACAGGATTATGCAGGTCGACCCCAACGAACCCATGACCGCCGACAAGTTTATGCCGCCCCTGCAGGAGGGCTATATTCTGGGCGCGGATGATATCGGCCGCGACCAACTGGCGCGATTGCTGCATGCCAGCGGCATTTCCATGGCCATTGGCTTCTTCGGCTCGGTATTCGCGTTGACAATCGGCATGTTCATGGGCATGATGGCCGGCTACTTCGGCGGCATGGTGGACGATGTCCTCAACTGGGTCGTGACCACCATCGCATCCATCCCGTCGCTTTTCCTCCTGATTCTGATTTCTTCCATCCTGTCCTTCAGCGCCGAATCGCTAATCCTGACAGCCGGCTTGGTTTTCTGGACGGGTGAATACCGCCTCATCCGCGGACAGACAATTTCCCTCCGCAATACCGAATACATCGTAGCCGCGCGGGCAATTGGCGCCAGCCCTTGGCATATCATCTTTTCGCACATCCTGCCCAATTTGATCTCCGTCACCGTCGTCTCCCTGATGCTCGGCATCGGCGGCTTGATCCTGGCAGAATCCGGCTTGAGCTTTCTGGGTTTCGGCGTGCAGCCGCCACAGGCGACCTGGGGCAACATGCTCACGAAGTCCATCCAATACTTTCGCCTGGGACCGCATTTGATCATCGTGCCCATTACGCTGATATCACTGACGGTGCTCTGCTTCTACATCATCGGCGATGGCATCCGCGATGCCTTTGACCCCACCCTGCAGCGCTAATTCTGTAGTGTATCTTTTACGGCTGAAACTCGAAATTTTGCCACCGAGGACAGCGAGAGCGCCGAGTCTTGGGAGGGAAAGCGGGAACATATTGATCGCTGCTTGCCTGTCAACTCATGCGTCATTGAATCACTGACGAATCTGAATCCAGCCCATTAGAATTCCAACCGAGTTCGATAGGCAGCCAGGGCTAGAAGGCGCTTGCAGTTGCCACGATTGCCGCGCTATAATAGGCGCTCGCGAAGTGTCTCATTATGATACACTCTTGCATCTTCCGTCTCATTTGACGAATCTCAAACAATTCCTTGCGCCTTGCCCGGCGAACCGCTATACTTGTATAGTATCTATACAGTCCAATGATGGAGCTAATCGGCTTATGTCCCAGGATCATCGTCCGCTCAGCGAGACGCGGCAAATGATGATTGACATCGTTACGCAAAGCGAAGAGCCCCTCACGCGTACTGAGATCGTCAATCGCCTCAATCGCAAGAAGACCCCCCACCTCATCAATATGATGGATGAACTGGTGGCCAAGGGCGTCTTCCAGCGAAGCATAGTCACCTTCAATAATGGTGTAACAGGGTATGTTTATACTTTGGCTGCGGAATTCGCGCGGGAATAGGTCATAGACATGAAGATCATCACGCTTCTCAATGAGAAAGGCGGCGTTGGCAAGACCACGCTGGCCACGCATCTGGCGGCTGGCTTGGCCATTCGCGGCAAACGGGTCATCCTGGTGGATGCCGACCCCCAGGGTCACGCCACCATCGCCTTCGGGCTTTCCAAGGAACCGGGCTTCTACGATCTCATCGTGCGCAACGCCCCGTTCCAGAAAGTGCTGCGCCCCGTGCCCGCCGAGCGCTTCAATGTGCCGGACGAAGCCAACAGCACCCGCGGGCAGCTGCTGGTCGTGCCATCGAATATCGAGACGCGCAGCATCGCCGGCAACATCTCCGATGCGTTTACTGTGCTCAAGCGCTTCAATCAGCTGCGCAACGCCATCGACTTTGTCTTCTTTGATACCTCGCCGACGCCGTCGCTTCTGCATTCTTCCATATATATGGCGACGGATGGCATCATCTACCCGACCAAATGCGAAGCCTGGAGCTTTGATGGCTTGCGCGAGAGTTTGACGCACAAGGATCAGTTCAGCCCGATCCGCCAGCAATACAATTTGAACGATATCAAAGTGCTGGGGGTTGTGCCTACCATGTATCGCGGGCGCACATTGGAACATCAAGACAACCTGCGCCGCTTGCAAGACACTTTTGGCAGCCTGGTCTGGCGGCCCCTGCCGGTCCGCACTATCTGGACCGAAGTCGCCAGCGCCCGACGCACCGTCTTTTCGCTGGCGCCCAGCAGCGGCACAGCCGATGACGCCTGGAAGCTGGTCGATCAGCTGGAGGAACGCATCTATGAGCAGCCGTGAGCGCCGCCGGAAAATCCAAGTCGAAGACAATTTGCTCTCCGCCAATCCCAATACGCTTGACCCCAAGACAGCTGACGCCATCGGCTTCGGCTTGGGCGACCTGGCGCTGGAAATCGCCGCGGCCGACAACGAATTCCAAGCCATCGAAGCGGTCAGCATCCAGGAGATACATCCCAATTCCATCCAGCCCCGCTACAGCATCCCGCATGACCTGACCGATATCTTCGCCCTGCATCCCCACAACCTGATTGATATTTTCGAACGCTGGATCATCGAGGCGCAGCTGGAAACGGGCCGCAAGGACTTCGACATCGAGCCCTACCTGCGCGGAGCCGCCACAAGCCGCGGGCAGCAAGCCGAGAGCGATGGCGCGAGCGATGCCGATAGCGACCAGCCGCCCTCCAGCAAAGAGCAGTCGCTGATGAAGATCGTCGACCTGGCTGCCAGCATCCGCCGCGATGGTTTGTCCAATCCCATAAGTCTGGTGCGGCTCAGCGATCATTATGAGATCGAGACCGGCGAGCGCCGCTGGCTGGCATATCAGCTGCTCTACTGGAAGTTTGGCGATGGCGATCGCCGCCCGGATGGCAGCCTGGTCAACTGGTCCCGCATTCCCGCCCGCATCGTCAACCAGGTTGATGTTTGGCGGCAAGCCAGCGAGAACAACGCCCGCGACAACCTCAACGCCATCAGTCGCGCCCGGCAACTGGCGCTGCTGCTGATGGACCTGCATGGCTGGAGCCACTTCGCGACCATCGACCGCTGCGAGAATGAGCAAGCCTTCTATGCCCAGGTGGCTGATGGCGCGCGCTGGCGCATACCGCGTGGACAAGGCGAGCGCCTGCTCAACGCCATGGGACTCTCCGATGCCGGGCAGCTGCGCCAATATCGCGCCCTGCTGCGCTTGCCGGCTGATCTCTGGCGCAAGGGCGATGACGAAGACCTGACCGAAGGCGAACTGCGCAAGATGAAGGCGGCGCTCGATAGCGTTACACGAGTAACGGTAAGCCCGCCAAAGCAAAAGAAAGATGCCGTCGCCCGTCTGGCTGCCGATGCCACATTGTGGCGCAACAAGCTCCGCAAAGAGATCAACTCGCTCGATTCCCAGAACAAACCGAAGATCCGCCGCCTCATCGAAGCCGAGATACGCCAACTCATGCGTCTCATCGCCGATCTCGACGATAGCCACGCCTGATAAACGCGACCGCCGCCTCGCCGAAGCGAATAGAAAAGAGCGCACCGGCTGATGCGCCCTCGCTCCAGTCTTTCGCTAACGCTACACGTGTAACGGTATAATCCGCCCGCTATACCGCCACACAGCCATCCCGTCACAGCATCGCAGTCGCGAGCAACTCCCCGCTCGTCAGCAACTCTACATCCCGCGGAAGCTCGCCTGCCACACTCGCCAGCCGCTCTCCAACAGTATGACGCAGCGCCAAAAAGACGTTGCCCTCGCCGAACTCCTTTAACATGCGATAAGCGATGCCACGCCGCGCAGGCCGGCGCACTTCCTGGCCATTCAAATCGTGCGCGAACAGAAAACCGGCGATGGACTCCGCTGTCTTGTCCTCGGCGATGCGCGCCGCCACTGAATCAAAGCTCAGGCGCAGTTTCTCATACGCGATACGACCTGCAAACATCTTGGCGCCATGCAGAAACTTGCCTAAGCCGCGTCGCAAAACCCCCGCCTCGGCCTTACCATGTCGCAAAGCCCGCAGCCTAAGAAACTCTTCAACTGACACGTGTTCATATCGCACCGCCGCCACAGACTCGCGCGAGGAACTCCACTTGGAAACCCGCTGCATGCAGACCTGCAAGCCGGTCTCCCCGCGCTTCAACAAAGCCGCGGCAATATGCCGCCACGCCGGCGCGCGATAGCCATCCCGGGTCTCTAGCCAATAACCCGGGGTGATGCTGTGGACATCGCGCCGAGCTCGCTTCGGCAAACAGAAAAGCCGTTGCCAAGTCAGCTCAAGGCGCGCCACGCAGGCGGTCGACTTCAGGCTCAGCTCGCGGTTGTAGCGTCGCACGGTCCGCGGATCCACGCCCAGACGATCCGCCAAAAACTTGAGTGACGTTCGCGGAGTCAGCCGGCGAATATACTCCCGATGCAAAGCCAACCGGTAAGCATGCGCCGATTTCAGGTCCCCGGCAGTAAGACGATCCGAAGGCGTCGCGCCAAGTTCCAGGACAGCCAGCAAGCGCCCAGCGCTCGGCGTCTGAAAGATCAATTCGACAGGCCGGCCGCGCCTACCCGCATTAAGTCCCCCAATGTCCAGGTATTCTACATATCTTCTAGCTATAATATGCCGTCCATCAAATATACTGAACTCGCCAGTTAATCCTGCCATGACGCTTTTCCGATTCAGCCCATAACGACCCCCCAGTTCGATCGCCTGCGACATGCTGAAGCAAGACTCCGCCTGCCAACCCGCCAGCGCCATCGCATCCAACAATCGCGCAAGCACTGTCGATCTCTGCTCAGCCAGCAGCTTCTCACGCACGCTATTCGGCAATCCAGCCTCTCCGCTATATCCATAGCCTCGTGAAAAAGCGCTGGCCACCGTCGCCGCTGCTTCGCGCAGACGCTCGCTATAATTCTCCGGCTTATGCCCAGACCGCGCAACCTCAATCGCATGCAAGGCATTGAGCCGCCCTTCTACATCCACCGCCGTCATGCCACGATCTCGGCCCACCGACGCAGCGCGATACAAAGCCTTATTGCGGCCGATGCGCGGCGCCAAACGCCGATACAGCGCAGCCAGGTCAAGCTCCGCTGCCACAGACTGAACGGCCAGCTGATGCCCAAGACCTTTCTCATGAAAATGATTCAGCAACCTGTCGAGGTCCAGCTTCTCCAACTGCAGAACCTTTTCGCGATTCATGCGCTTGTATGCAAAGCCCGCAATCACGGATGGCGGCGCCACCACGTAGGACCGCTCGCCCTTGATATCTCCGCCATCAAACTGGTGGCTGGGCACACGCTCGCTCGTCCGGAAATAGACATGGTATCCGCGCCGCGTCTTGACCGTATAACTCGCGGCCAGCCGCGGCAGATGCCGGCAAAAGCGCCGATACCGCAGATGATCATCAAAATCGACCACCAGCAAGCCAGATACGCGCCCGCAGACGATGCCCAGTGCCGAGGCGTCTCCGGCAAAAGCCGAGCGCAATTCCGCCTCATTCATGATCCGACGCTGCCAGGGACGCCACTTGATGGCGGGCCTCTTGGGCTGTTGCGGTGAGCTGTCGCCTTGCACAGGGATCACGGATATACCGGATTGAGCCAAGTCCAGCGCTCTTTTCAGCAGCTTTACACGCAGCTTTTTCTCGGATTTTCTCATCGCATCACCGCCCAAAAGTCCAGTAAACGCTTGCCATTTCAGCCCAAAGTTGCTACAATAAAACCGAAGCGGAACAGACCCAAAAAGGGACTGCCGCGGATGCTCGGTGGATCGGCGCTTGCGCAAACACGAACCGATTCGCCAAGGAGTACACAGGGTTGACCGATAGTCGGTCACTTGAGAGGAGAGGCGGCCACCTCTCCTCTGCCTTTGGAGCCAAGCCAGAAAACTGCTCTGGGATATCGTTGCGATATTGGCGCCGCGCCCGCAGAATTTTCTTCGCCAGGGATCAAAAATCCGCCGCGAAACCTTCTTCTTGAACGATCGGCACAGCCTGCTGATAACCGCCGGCGCGTGTCATCGCGGCTCTGGCGGTGGCTCGACTACGATCACGCCTGCTATATCTATACAGTCTATACGATGATACCGCTGATCGCAAGGATTTTGTCGGAATTCCTTAAGTTTCCCCCTGCTCCAAGCCAGGCCGCAATAATAGTACAGGTGTTCTAACGCCAAGACATCTTGTCGTGCTGTTGGATATCAAGGCATGTGGGCGAGAGGACAGGTTGCCGGCGCGGAAACGCGGATCACAGGGGAGGGCAAAATGAGCGGAGACTTGGGAAGGCTTGATAAGACAATGCCAAGCTCAATCCAGGATGTTATCGAGGACCGAGAGTGGCGTGGCAGCCAGCAAGCCGGCGTCAATAGGCAGGACAACGCCGGATATCCAGCGGGCTTCATCGCTGGCCAGGAAGACCGCCGCCCATGCCACATCCCAGGCGGCGCCTTCCGTGCCTAGGGGACCGGCTTTGCGGCGCAAGGTTTGCGTGCGCTCGTCCAGGTGGCGCACAAAAGCGCCATGGATATGCCCGGGCGCGAGGGCGTTGGCGCGGATATTCTGCCGCCCATGATGCACGGCGATGACGCGGGTGAGCTGGATGGCGCCCGCTTTGGTGACGGCATAAGGCGCGTTGCGGCTGAAACCAGCCCGCAAGCCATCAATCGAAGCTACGTTGATGATTGAGCCGCCGCCGCTCTCAGCCATCAGCGGGATAGCGTATTTGCAAGCCAGCATCATGCTCTTGAGGTTAACCGCGTAAGCATGATCCAGGTCGGTCCCGTCTACCTCGGTCACCATGCCCATGCCATAGGTGGCGACGTTGTTGAAGAGGATATCCAGGCGATCATAGCGCTCTCGGCAGGCAGCGATCATGGCTTGGCAGGCGGCTTCGTCGGTGACATCAGCCACAAAGACGCTGGCTGTACCGCCGGCCGCGACGATGTCATGCAGCGTCCGTTGGGCTCGCTCAAAGTCATTGTCGACGAGCAAGACCGTGGCGCCTTCTTTGGCAAAGAGCAGGGCGGTGGCGTTGCCCGTGCCCGCCAGGCTGCCGCGCGTGCCGGCGCCAACAACGATGGCGATCTTCCCCGCAAGCCGTTGGTTGCCCATATTCGATCTCCCCTGTTGCGAATTGCAGGCGGTTCTTTAGCGCATGAGCGCGCCGCCATCAACTGTATAAGACATGCCAGTAAGAAAAGCCGCTTCATCGGAAGCCAGGAAAGCCGCCATTCCGGCGACATCTTTCGTTTCGGTCAGCCGACCCAGGGCGCTGCCGGCGATATTGCTGTCGATCATCGCCTGACGATGCTCCGCGGCGCTTGAACCGGCTGGCGCCAGGGCGACTGCCATATCATCGATGCGTTCGGTGGCCACCAAGCCCGGGCAGATGGCATTCACGGTGATGCCCTGCGCTCCCAGTTCCTGCGCCAATGCCTGGGTGAAGCCGATCACAGCGAATTTGGATGCGCAGTAAGCGGCGTATCGCGGGAGGCCTCGCTTGCCGGCGGTGGAGGCGATATTGATGATGCGACCGCCCTGGCCACGGCTGATCATGGCGCGAGCGGCCGCCCGGCTGCAAAGGAACGCGCCTTTGACATTGACGCGCTGCACAAGATCAAAGACCGCTTCTTCGAGCTCGATGACTGGCACGCGATCTGGTCCAGCGGGCGCGCCGGCGTTGTTCACCAGGATATCGATCTGCCCAAAGGCATCCAGCGTCTCATTCACCATTCGCTGAACATCAGCCGCCGATGAAACATCCGCATAGACGGGCAGGGCGCGCCGCCCCATAGCTTCAATCTCGCGGACGACATTTGGCAAGCCTTTTCGCGGACTGCTGTCTTCGCTGAGGTCATTAACGACCAGATCCGCGCCTTCAGCCGCCAGCCGCAGCGCAATCGCCCGTCCCAAGCCGCCAGCCCCGGCCGCGCCGGTCACCAAGGCAACTTTGCCCGTCAAATCATACATAAGTTTCTTCCTGTCTTGGTCCGCTCAATCCATGATGTGTCCGCCATCAACGATCAGCGACTGCCCGGTGATGTAGCTGGCGAAGTCGCTGGCGAGGAAGACGGCGACGTCGGCGATATCGTTGGTTTTGCCCACGCGTTTCAGCGAGTTTTCGCGGATGGCGCGCTCGAATATCTCTCTGCGCATGACAGCGGTGGACATGTTGCTGGGATGCAGGGCATGAGCCAGGTCATCAACGCGCTCGCTTTCAGTAAGTCCGGGACAGATGGCATTGACTGTGATGCTGTCGGGACCGAGTTCATGCGCCAGAGATTGCGTGAGGCCGCGGATGGCGAATTTCGAGGCGGCATAGGCGGCATACAGCGCCACGCCTTGTTTGCCTATCACCGATGAAATGTTTATGATGCGGCCGCCCTCGCCCTGCGCCAGCATCTGACGGGCAGCGGAGCGGCAGCAAAGGTATGTGCCGCGCACATTCACCCGCTGCACGCGATCAAAATGCTCTTCTTGCAGGTCCACCAGCGGCACGCGATCCGGACCCGAAGGCGCCGCGGCATTGTTGACCATGATATCGAGCCGGCCAAAGTAATTTAGCAGCTGGGCGAACATCCGCTCGACCTGAGCGCTGTCAGCCACATCGCCGTAGACCGCGAGACTGCGCGCGCCCAAGCCTTCAATTTCGGCGACGACGCCATTTAAGCCATGGCGTTGCGTCTCGGATGGGCGCAGGTCATTAACGGCGACGCTGGCGCCCCTCTCCGCGAGCCGCAGGGCGATGGCGCGCCCGATGCCTTTCCGCCCCGCCGCGCCGGTGACAAAGGCGACTTTGCCCTCAAGCTCGTACATTGGGCTCTCCTTTCCCCCGATTATTGCAGGATCCGCTGATCGCTCAGGTCTTTGCCGCCGATGGTCTTGATCAGGCTGGCGCCGCGATATTCACGGATCTCCAGCGCGGCAAAGGCATTAACTATATTGTATTGAGTTGGCATATCATGCCAGCGGGCGGGATGGAAAGCCAGTTCGCCTTCGCCGATATACTGTTCAATGACACGGCGATTTGGCGCGGCAGCTGGCGTGAGCGTGGCGTAGGCGATATCGGCTTTGCCCCATTCCCCCGTGCGCGGCATATATTTGTAATGCAGGATGCCGTCGCCCGCCCCCGTGTCTTGGCTGGCTGCTGGCGATTGCGGCTGCAAATCACGCATATGCATGTCGAGGAAGGTGAAGCCCAGCCAACTGGCGCTGATATGATGCTGCCCCCGCAGGCTCTTGGGCGGCGGCAGTTCGCAGTAAATCTTGGAAAAACCCAACTCCTCCCGCCCGGTGATGATGGGGTCGGTCAGGTTCTCCCAGAGCACAGTCAGGAATTGCCCGCGGACATCATCGCGCTGCCCTGCGTAACGGGCCGGAAAAGACAAGCCCAGCGTAGCGTAGCCGCGGCCAGCCAGCCATTCGATCTCGGTCATATAATTGGCGCTGACGGTGACGACGGGCTCGCCCTCAAGCTGAAAACCCGGCGGCAGCATACGCTCCAGCTGTTCGGCATCGCTCAAGAAGCTCAGGCTATAGATGGTGGAGCGGGGAGAATCGCGGTTCTCGAATCGATTGCCATTGGGGCCGCGCCGCGGTCCCGTTCGGGGTCCAAAATGCGTCGGCATGCGGTACATGGCTTGGGGGTCAAATTCATACGGCATAGGGACTTCCTTTCAGGTTTGTTCCGGGCTGTTGTCATCAGCCGGGGCGGCGGGCGGACTGAAGTGAATGAGCAGATAGCCGGCCAGCCCATAGAGCGCTGCCGCAAATAGCTGGAAGCCATGCAGCAGGAAGCCGGTCGCCGTGGCTTCGGATTCGTCCCAGCCGGCGAACTGTACCAAGCCAATGCGCCAAGCCACTTCGACCACGCCGAAGCCGCTGACGTTCAGGGGAAATGCCGAAGCGAACATGCCGATGCTGATAATGGCGATCATGGCGCCCAAATCCAAGCCCAAGCCCAAGGCGCGCAGCAAGATGAAATTGGTCAGAAAAGATGAGGAATAGGTGAAGCAGGAGATGAATAGCGCGGTCAGGAATAAGCGTGGCTGGCGGATGCGGTCCAGCTCCTTGGCCAGGTGCATCGCTCGCGCTTCAATCAGGCTGAGGAAATCATGCTCGCGCCCCATAAGCCGGACGAGAAGCGGCGAGAGCGCCTTGTGCAGCGCCCGAACCAGCCCCCCGCCAAAATAGAGGGCGATGACGCTGGCCAAGAAGGCGCCGGCGATGACGATGAGCAGCTGATCGCGCTGGGCGGCCAGGGCTTCGGCTGTGCTGAGGAGGCCGCTGCTGAAGACCAGCATGATGATGAGCAGCTCCAATATCCGCGCGCCGAAGAGGCTGCTCAAGCCGGCTTCCATGGAATAATTCAGGCGCGAGCGCAGCAGGGCGATATAGGACAGTTCGCCGAGCTTGAAGGGCAGGGCGCGCACCAGAAAGTTGTGATACAGCGTGATGGGCAGGAGCAGACGCCAGGGCGTATCGCCTTTATCCAGCAAGACGCGGAAACGCAGCGCGCGCAGCAGGTTAAGCGCCAGATATGCCAGCAGCGCCCCCAGCCAGCTCATGACCGCCACCCGTCCCAGCAGCTGATCAAATTTGTCCCAGCGCACCTCGCCAACCAGCAGAGCCAGCAGAGCCACAGTCACCAGGATGCTGAGCAGACGCGTGACAAGCTGGCGCATGGCTTTGCCTTTGCTGGGGGTTTTTGCGGGCATCGGGCTAGGTCCCGTCATGGCGATACCAATGCGTGAGATCGCGATCCAGCAGGGCGCTCAGTTTGTCGATCTCCGGGCGGGCTTCATCAGCCAGGCGCCGCCGGGTCTCCCGGGTCAAGGGCGAGCGCCGCTCATAGCGCGTGTAGGCAGCGATGACGCCTTCCACAGCCCGCGTGCGATAAGCATAAGGCAGGAGCGGACTGGTGGTGGCCAAGAAGGTCAGGCGGTCCTTCAGCAGCATCAGCGAGAAACCGCTGCTGATGATGAGCTTCTGCAACGGGGCGAAGCGCGTGGTTTTGTTGGGGTTGCGCGCGCCAAAAGGGATCTTGACCGAACGCTCCAAGCCCAGAAAGTCGAGGACGTTACTATACACGGCGGCTGTATCTTCGCGGAAGTCGTCAAAGATGATGACCATGACCTGGTCGCGCCCGAATTGCTCAAAATAGCGCTGCGCCTGTTCGCTGAAGCGTGTCATGCGGCGATACTGCAAACCGGTGATGCAATGGGCGGCGCGACGGATGCGGCGGCCCGCCCGGCGATCGGCTTCGGCAGCCAGCGCCTCCTCAAAGCTGGCTATCTGCTCGTTGCCGCTGTAACGGAATTGCGACCACATGGAATACATCATGTCCACCGGGTTGCGCAGCATGATGATGATCCTGGCGTCGGGCGCATAGCTGTGGATCTCAGCGGCCGCCCGCTCGCTGACCAGATACCAAGGCGAGGATTCGCCTATGCGGCTTGCGCCCCGCGCATCGCGAAACAACTTGAGATACTTGGCCGGCTGGCTGCGGAATTGCCGAAAGCGCGAGCCATGCAAATCTGTGCCGAAAAAATGCGGCTCCTTGTAATAGGGCATATAGACATCGGGATGATGCTGGAGATATTCGTGCAGCGATGTCGTGCCGCACTTGGGCGCGCCAACTATGAAGAAGTTGGGTTTGGGCTGCCTGGACCCCGCCAAGGCGCGAAATGGGCTGCTGCTATCCGTCATGGCTGCGCTGTGGTCTTCCTCCGCCGTTGATCCTGCTGGATTATAGTGCAAAAGTCCCCAGGGCGTGATTGCCTGTCCGAGCGATGTCTCGCGTCCCGCCAGCGTCAATATGCGTTATGCTAGGCTTAGCGATACGCGGCAGGCAGCGGAGCGGCTCATGACAAAACCAAGACGCCTCAGGCGCAAATTCTATGAGAGGGAGCTGGCTCGCCTGCAGTTCGAGCTGGTCAAATGGCAATACTGGATCAAGCACAATCAGCTGCGCGTCATGGTCACCTTTGATGGCCGCGACGCCGCTGGCAAAGGCGGCACCATCAAGCGCATCATGGCGCCCCTGCCGCCCCGCAATATCCGCCTGGTCGCCTTGGCCAAGCCTTCGGACCGCGAGCAGACCCAATGGTACTTCCAGCGCTATGTGGCGCACCTGCCAGCCGCCGGCGAGATCGTCATCTTCGACCGCAGCTGGTATAACCGCGCCATCGTCGAGCGCGTCATGGGCTACTGCAGCGACCGCCAATACTGGGAATTCCTGCGCGACGCCCCCAACTTCGAGCGCCTGCTCATCAATGACGGCATAATCCTGCTCAAATACTGGCTGTCGGTGGATGACGAGGAACAGGAACGCCGCTTCCAGGCTCGCGCATCCGACCCTGCCCGCCGCTGGAAACTCAGCAAAATCGACATTGAAGGGCGCAATCGCTGGATGCAGTACTCGCGCGCCAAAGACGCCATGATCGAGCATACCGATATTCCGGAGTGCCGCTGGCGTCAGGTGAACTCGAATGACAAGCGGCGTCTGCGGCTGAATGTCATCCGCGATATGCTGGCGGCCATCCCGTATGAGGATGTCATCCCTGGCGCGATTGATCTGCCGGAGCTGCCACCGCGGGAGAAGCTGCGCTCACGCCCCCCGCGCGATTCGCATTATCTGGTCAAAGATCATTACTCGGAGTTGTAAACCAGCGACCATGCCGCCACCCACCCATCATACTGCGCAAGACTCCCCTTCCCTGATGATTCGGGGCAAGGGGCTGCGCCGCGTAGACACAGGCGGTTGGGGATGGGGTAGATAAAATACAGCGGGGTTGGCTATTTCTTGCCCGTGGCCAGCTTTTTGCGCGTCTCCCGGACTGCGATGGCGGGCAGCGACTGCGCATTGGCTTCCAGATAAGCGGCGATAGCCTCGCGATGCAGCTTGACGCCCTTGCGCAGCAGCCAGGATATCGCCTTGGTGATGCGCTTGTCCTTGTCGGCTTTGAGGCGCTCGATCAGGCGCAGCGCAATATCCAGGATGAGCGCGTCGTCTGACTGGCTTATCGGCGCGGTCAGCAGCACCAGGGCGGCGCGGCGCTTGTTGACATCCCCATCCTTCGCCAGCGCCACCAATAACGCGGACCAGCCAGCCCAATCGGCCAGCAGGTCATCGGCATGGAAGACCGTCTGGCAGGTGCTGTCCACTTCCGCCCAGCCATCCAAACAGCCCAGCCAGGCATCCAACTGGTCAAGCGGCAGTTGACGCCGGTAGCGCGGATACTTGAGCAGGAGAGTCTGCGGGGCGCAGCGCTCTTCATAGGACTCGCCATGATAGAGCGCATCCAGCAATGCCAGCCAGTCCTCAAAGCTGAGGTTCCTGTTCGCGGCGCGGAAGTCCAGCAAGATGCGCCGGCGCTGGGCATTCTTCAAGCCATACCAGCGGCGCTGCGTGCCCAGGTGTTCGGGACGCTGCGTTGTCTGCCCGCGGCCCGGTTCCGTCGCCTGTATTTGGCGCAGAATGGTTTGATGATGGGGGTTCATGGCTTCGTCGGGCGGGTGACACGCTGTGTCGACGGTCAGTGTCTACGCGACCGACGCGCGGCAACGGCTCGCCCCTAGAAATCGGGATAGGCGTTACAACAACTGCTTCAGCGGGATGTTGCGCCGCTTGAGGAATTCCATGAAGCCGATCTTGTCGATCGTGCGCAATTCCTTGGCGGTTATCTTGACGCGCACCCAGCGATCCAGCTCGGGCACATAGATGCGTTTGTTCTGCAGGTTCGGCTTGAATTGGCGCTTGACCGTGTTGTAGGCTTTGCTGCGCGAATGGCCGAATTGCGGCTTGACGCCGGTGATCTTGCGTTTGCCGGGCATGGTCTTGCTCCCGTCTGCCAGTTAGAATTGGGGATTATACAGGCTCCCCGCCAGATGTCGAGGGCGCTTTTGGCTGCCGCGGGCGATTCACAGTCTCCCTATCGGATCGGCATAGTGGGGACCAGCCACCGGCTCGCCCCTACAGTTCTCATTTCTTTGTGTGATCTACTACCCACCAGCTGCTCAACGAAAAGACATAATAGCACAGCAGGTCATAATCGTCGAGTTCTGCCAGGATTGGGTCGCCATGCACCGGAAGATAGGCGACGCCATTGGATTCTTCGGTTATTGTGCGCAGGCGTCTTGATACTGCTCGGCCAGCCGCCCATTCGGAACTGTAGCGATTCCGAATAATGTACTCGTAATGCCTGTCAGGCGGCGTTTGCAGCGATGTAAGTCAGGTATGGATTTGGACACCGGCCCGGGCGCTTGCACATCTCGAAGCATCGCGATTACAGTATCCTTGGCAATATCACGAAAGTTGAAGCGCATTTCGACCTCAGGGTAGCGTGACGCTATTTGGTCATCTGGCGCATAAGACAGCCGTTTTCAGTTGAGTATCACGATGTCGTTGTCAAACGCGTAGGTTAGTTTGAAGGTATCAGGGTTCATGCTCGCGCGCTCCGATCGTAGCTGATGCCAGCGATTGACTGTTCAAGGATAACGGGAGTGCCTCCAGGCATAATGAGACTTGGCTCATCTGCGCTTCGTCAGGCTTTGCTACAATAACCCCATGCAGATCCGCCAGATCCACGCCAAGAGCATCCTGACGCCACAAAAGCGCGGCTTCCTCACAGCCGGCGCGCGACCCTATACGCATAGCCTGTCCTGGGCGGCTGGCTGCGGTTTGGGCAAGCTCTATTGCGGCGCCTATTGCTATGCTCAGTCGCTGCCCAACTGGCTCGCTGCCCGGCGCGAAGGCGAGCAATGGGGCGAGGCGCTGGTCATCAAAGCCAATGCGCCGGAATTGCTGGCTGTTCAGCTTGCGCGAGCCAAAAAGCGCTCAGCCATGCGCATCTTCATGAGCCCGGTCACCGACCCCTACCAGCCGATTGAGCGCAAATTGCGGCTGACGCGGCGCTGCCTGGAAGTCTTCATGGAGTATGCCGACCTCGATCTGCTGCTCATCCAAACGCGGGCTCCAGCCGTGGTTGAGGATTTCCAGCGTATCGCGGCGCTGCCTTATGCCTGGCTGAGCATGACAATCGAGACCGACCGCGGCGACCTGCTTTATGGACCGCGGAGCGCGCATATCGAGCGGCGGCTGGAGACCGTGAAGCGGGCGGTGGAATGGGGGATTCGCGTGCAGATCGCCATCTCGCCCTGTTTGCCCTATTCGGATTGTTTTGCCGAGCGCCTGCTGGAGACGGGGGCGCAGCGCATCGTCATCGACAGCTTTGCGGCTGGGGATGGCAGCGGGGGAAGGCGCACGGGCCGCAGTCCTTTTGGGGCGCTGGCTGGTTATGACTGGCGGGATGATACGCTGGCGCGGGGCTTGTATCGTGAGCTGCGCGCGAAGCATGACGCGGTGGGCTGGAGCGGGGCGGGTTTTGCGGGGATTTCGGGAGCAGCGGCTAGGCAAGGTCCTCAGAACCTTTTCGAAGCTGGTCGAAAATCCAACCCAGCAGAAAATCCTTGACATAAGGGTCGTCGTTGACCCGTTTATAAAAGTTGAAGTGACTCTTCCAGCGTTCATTTATCGAGCGGATCGCCACTTCATCAACTGTCACGCGCGCCTTGTCCGGCGGATTGATGCGGATCGCATTGGCCACGCCCAGGTCTTGCGCGACTTCGCGCTTGACGTCTGTCAGCGTCCGGTAGGCTTGCTCCCAATCATCGCCGAATACCTCATTGAGAAACTGGATTATCACCGAGAGCGGCTCGACCGGATCCTCGCCTGGGCTGGTCTTCTCGTTCTCCAGCATCGGCTCGAGCATGTCGAGGCGCGGACTAGGACTGAGCGAGCCTTCGCTAGTCTGCCGCAAGCGATACGAATCTATGTCAATGCTGTCGAGGATCTCGGTGGGCAACTGCTCGCGATTGGGGGGCAGATGCCGGCGCAGCAGGCGCGCGAATTGATACAGCTTCTCGAGCTCAGCATCTTCAAACGGGATGACCTGGGATAGAAACGCGTAGAGTCGGATGAAATCGGTGAGGTCGCTGCGGAATTCCGATCTTTCATCGTCAGTTGCTTTGTCGATGCGTTCGAGCGTGGACGCGAAAAGCGATTTCAATTCTTGCTGTTTGATCTTGCCCATTAAGGCCGCGGCGGCGACGGCATCCACCTCGGCTTGCGTGAAAAAGTGATGATCGCGCAGCAGCCGTTCTTTCTCATACAGCAGCGTATGGTCCGTGCTTTCGCTGAGGATGGTCGCCTCGTAGTAGGGCTGGAAGGCCTCCTGGATATGCTGCGCTTGATTGGCGAAATCCATCACGACAGTTGACGCCTTCCGCGGGTGTATCCGATTCAAGCGCGACAGCGTTTGCACGGCATGAACGCCCTTCAAAGGCTTGTCGATATACATGGCGGCGAGCAGGGGCTGGTCGAAGCCGGTCTGAAATTTCTCCGCCACCACGAGGAAGCGATTCTCATCCCGGTCAAAGGTTGCGGCTGTTTGCGACTCTGGGAAGCCATTCAGCTTCGCCTCGCTGAATTCAAGACCGCCGTCGCTCACCGTGCCCGAAAAAGCCGCCAGCGCGCCATAATCGTACTCCCGCCGCTTCAGATATTGCCGCAGCTCATGGAAGAAGCGAAGGGCATGCAGGCGCGAGCGCGTCACAATCATGGCTTTCGCCCGGTTGCGGATCTGTGGCCGGACATGTTCATGAAAATGCTCGACGATGATCTCGATTTTCTTGCCAATGTTCCGCGGATGCGCATCGACATAGCTGGTCAAAAGGCGCTTTGCCACCCCGCTGGGATACTCCGGGTCCTCATCAATCTTCTTGAGCAGACGCCAATACGAGGTATAGGTGATGTAATTCTCCAATACATCCAGGATGAAACCCTCTTCAATCGCCTGGCGCATGCTGTACAGGCTGAAGGCTTGGAAGCTGCCATCGGGCTGTTTTTCGCCAAAGAGTTCCAGCGTTTTGTTTTTCGGCGTGGCGGTGAAGGCGAACATGCTGATGTTGCCCGGCTGCTTGCGCGCGCGCACGGCTTCCACGATGCGGTCTTCCCAAGTCGACGGGTCCGGGTCATCGGCTTCCTCCCCGGCCGCGCCATCCGCGAGCGTGGCTTTCAAGTCCTTCACGCTCTCGCCGCTCTGCGAAGAATGCGCTTCGTCGATGATCACCGCGAATCGGCTACCCGGCAGCTGACCCGTCTTCTCCACGATGACCGGGAACTTCTGCAATGTCGTCACGATGATTTTCTTGCCATCTTCAAGCGCCTGCTGCAGCTGCTTCGAAGTCTTGTCGATATTCTCCACCAAGCCCCGGGTCTGTTCGAATTGCCGTATCACCGTCTGCAGCTGCCTGTCCAAAATGCGCCGGTCGGTGATAACCACAACCGTGTCAAACACCTTCTCATCGCGCGCGTTGTGCAGGCTGGCCAGCTGATGCGCCAGCCAGGCGATGCTGTAGCTCTTGCCGCTGCCAGCGCTGTGCTGGATCAAGTAGCGCTGCCCGGCGCCCTTTTCCCGCGAATCGGCAATCAGACGCCGCACCGCGTCCAGCTGATGATAGCGCGGGAATACGATGGTTTTCTTGCCGTCCCTTTCGGTGATGTAGATGAAGCGCTCCAGCAGATTGAGCAGGCTGTCGCATGCCCAGAGCCCCTCCCAGAGATAATGCGCCGCGAAGTTGTCATGAACGGGCGGGTTGCCCGCGCCGCCATACTTGCCCTTGTTGAATGGCAGGAAAAATGTCTCGTCGCCGCGCAGATGCGTCGTCACATAGACCAGGTCGGGGTCAACGGCGAAATGCCCCAGGCAGCGCCCAAACCTAAACAGTGGCGCCTTTGGGTCGCGGTCTTTGCGATATTGATGCTGCGCGTGCTGAACCGTCTGCCCGGTGAGCGTGTTCTTGAGCTCGGCGGTGAAGATGGGCAGCCCATTCAGGAACAGGACCAGATCGAGCGACCGATTGCCGCCAGGTTCATAGCGCAGCTGGCGGACGACCGAAAAGATGTTGCCCTGGTAAAGACGCTGATACTGCGGATTCATGGCCGTGGCGGGCGCGAAATAAGCCAGCTTGATGACATTGCCCGCGTCCTTGACGCCATTGCGCAGGACATCCAGCGTCCCGCGTTTGTCAATCTCGCTATTTAGGCGGCGCAGGAAGCGGCTTTCGGCGGCCTCTTTGTATATGCCGCGCAGGGAGGCCCAGGCGGTCGGCTGCGTACCCTGTAGGAAAGCTATGACATCCTGGCTAATCAAGCAGAGCTGCCGGTCGTAATCTTCGGGCAGGCGCTTGTGATAGCCATGCCTATTGCGCAGGACATGCTCGATCTGCGCTTCGAAGTTCTTTTCCGAGATGTCGATAGGCATGGCGCTTTCTCCTTTACCCCCCCTCGGTCCCCCCAAAGCATGGGGGGAAGCGTTTGCAGGCTTTCAGAGGCACTCGCTTGATTGCAAACTCCCCTCTCCAATGCTTTGGGGAGGGGCTGGCGGAGGGCTTGGATCCACAGAGATTTTACCCGTCACCGCGGCCGATATGAGCGCCGTCCGCTTTTCGCGCAGCAGGTCAATGAGCCGCTGGGATTTGGCGATGAGGGCGTCCAGCTTGGCGGTTTCATGGTCGAGGTAGCTGGCGATGGCGCGCTGCTCGTCCAGGGGCGGGAGGGGTAGGCGATAGTCCCTGATAAAGAGGTCTGTTACCCGTTGCTGGCCTGCCGCACCTTGCATACTGACAATACCCATATTGCGGAATCGAGCTGACACTGTTAAGTAGTATATGAATTCAGCATTTGCATATGGACTTGGCCGAAGTACGAAGAGTTCTGTTGTACCGAATCCGATTCCATTCGATAGATTTCTCGCTATTGCTCCTTTGCCGTTTTCGAAGCACGGGGTAATTTTGGCGACAATTACATCATCGTCGCCGAAAAATGTGTAGCCATGAAAGACGTCTCTGATTGGCTTGACTTGTGCTGGATCAAGCTCGCCTCGTTCACCGATTGCTTCCATTGGCGTGAATGAAACTTCGAGTTCGCGTGATGAGTATTTTAGTTGAGACTTCTTTGGGTTAATCTCTACAACATACTTCAGCCGCTTCACCTCCCAATGCCCAGGAATCTCCCCCAGCCATTCCACCCCCGAATCTCGCATCTCGACATTCGCGTCCAGCCCCCTGGTCACCACGGCCGATATGAGCGCCGTCCGCTTTTCGCGCAGCAGGTCAATGAGCCGCTGGGACTTGGCGATGAGGGCGTCCAGCTTGGCGGTCTCGCTGTCGAGGTAGCTGGCGATGGCGCGCTGCTCGTCCAGGGGCGGGAGGGGAAAGGCTCGACGCAAGAGATACTTGACCGCGATGGTCGGCACTGGCCCCTCTTGTACCAACGACGAAAGGTTTATCCCGGTCAAGAAGAGATACAGGTATTCATCGGTACACATCTGCCTGTTTCTTACGGAGATACTGAGCATGTTATTGTCAATTACAGCTTCGGTCCCCAATGTGCGTTTCTTGTTGGTATGAATTGCCGCTCCTATTTTTGGGAACACTGTCGCGCCTCTTCGTGTGGTCTTCGCCTTCAGGCCCAGCAAATCACTGCGACTTATGTAGTTATTCGCCACACGCATGATCACTTTGTTTTTCGGCGCGTTCATGTCCGAGACTTTGTAGAAAGGAAGTTCGCCTTCAACTCTGCCTTGAAGATTAAGAGGAAAAGCGAAGCCTCCTTGGCATTCGCAGATAGCCCCTAAAGCCACGGCGCGCCAATGCCCAGGAATCTCCCCCAGCCACTCCACCCCCGAATCTTTCATGTCACGCATGTCGGATTTCACAAGCTGACCGCTTCCTGGAGTATGCCCTCGCGCCATTCTTCGCGCAGGCATTCTCGATCCACCACTTCCACCCGCCGCCCCAATAAACGCGCCAGGGACTGCGTCAGGCGGATCTGGTCGCGCAGTTTGTAATCGGCTTCAAAGTCAACCAGGAAATCAATATCGCTTTTGGCATGGGCTTCCCCGCGGGCCATCGAGCCAAAGACGGCGACCTTGCGCGCGCGATACCGAGACGCCAGCCGCATGATCCCCTCTCGGCGCTGGCGGAGATCGTCCAGGCTCTGTATCTTCTCGCCGCTCATCGGCTCTCCGGGTTTGTCGATGTCCGCATGCATGAGCAATTACCCCTTTTCCAACCAGTCAACATTAACCGCCCAGCCCTTGCCTCCCCCTGACTCGTCGGGGGGCCGAGGGGGGTTGCCCTCCCCCTGACTCGTTGGGGGACCGAGGGGGGGTACCCTCATTGTATCACCTCCGCCAAGAGGTCCCGCATCTCCGCTTCCAGCCCGCGGATATCGGCATTGATCTCGTCCAAATCCCGCGGCGGCTGATACTGATAGAAATAACGGTTGAAGTTGATCTCATACCCGACCTTGCCGACCCCGCAGTCTCTGTGGTCAACCACCGTCTCGTTTATCCAGGCATCGGGCAGGTGGGGGGCCACTTCCCGGGCGAAATAATCCTTGACATCTTCGCCGAGCGGCACATATTCAGTATCGCGCAGGCTGCTGTCGGCTTCTGGCTGCCCTTGCTTGTCGCGGCAGATTTGGGCGCTGTCGTCGCCTTGGCTCAGGGCGCTGAGGATGGCTTTGCGGATGGGCGCTTTGGGCTTGTAGCTCCGCATCTGGCAAGCTGCGTCAAAAGCTTGCAGAAAATCATCACGGTCCATGAAAAGCCCGTCGGGCAGGCTGCGCAAGATCGCCTTGATGCGCGCTTGTTCTTCTCTTCCGGCGGCTTCTTCTTCGGCTTTGGCAATCGGGTCGCGTTTCTTGCTCTTCGCCAGGTTTTGGAAGGCGCGTTCATCATCCAGCCGGTTGACGCGCTCGGCGCTGGCCAGGAAGTTCAGCCGCAGCGGGCGTTCAATCGTTAGCTTGCGATAACCGAATGCGCCGGCGTCGAAGACCTTGGAGGCCGCGTTTTCGGGGCGCTTGATATACAGTTGCACGATCTCGCCGATCTGCTCTTGGGAAATTTCGCGGCGTTTGTCGCCCAGGTTCTTGCGCAGCGGCGCCCACATAGCCGAGGCGTCTATCAGCTGGACTGTGCCGCGCCTGTCGATTGCCTTGCGGTTGCTCAAAATCCAGATATAAGTGCTGATGCCGGTGTTATAGAAGAGCTGCTCCGGCAAAGCCACGATGGCGTCGAGCCAATCGTTCTCGATGATCCATCGGCGGATTTCGCTTTCGCCGCTGCCCGCGTCGCCGGTGAAAAGGGGCGAGCCATTCATGACAATGGCGATGCGGCTGCCTGCCTGGTCGTCGCGCATCTTGGAGAGCATGTGCTGCAAGAAGAGCATCTGCCCATCGCTGATGCGCGGCGTGCCCGCCTCGAAACGGCCCCCTCGCCCCAAATCCGCTTCCGCCATGACCGCTTCTTTGTCGTTCTTCCATTCCTTGCCATAAGGCGGGTTGGCGAGGATGAAATCGAAATACTGGCCGCTGTGGCGATCATCCGAAAGCGTGCTGCCGAAGGCGATTCCCTCAGCATCTTTGCCATCCTTGCTGAGCATGTACAAATCGCTCTTGGCGACGGCGAAGGTTTCCGGATTGACCTCTTGGCCGAAAAGCCGCACGATAGCTTTGGGGTTCAGTTCGTTGATGCGATTCTTGGCGCTGGTGAGCATGCCGCCCGTGCCGCAGCAGGGGTCATACACATGCGCGATCTTGCCGGCGCGCAATAGCTCGGCGTGAGCCTGCGCCATCAACAGCTCGACCATAAGGCGGATGACTTCGCGCGGGGTGAAGTGCTCGCCGGGGTTCTCGTTGCTGGCTTCGTTGAACTTGCGGATGAGCTCTTCGAATATCAAGCCCATCTCGGCATTGCAGACGGCATCGGGATGCAAGTCGATATTCTTGAAGCGCTCCATGACCAGATACAGCAGGTTGGCTTCGTCAAGTTTCTTGATGGTGTTGTCAAAGTCGAAGCGTTCGATGACTTCGCGCATGTTGTCGCTGAAGCCGGCGATATAATTGCGCAGATTGTCAGCCAGTTGCGGCGCGTCGCCGAGGAGGGAATCAAAGTCGTATAGCGAAGTGTTGTAAAATGCGAAGCCGGCCTTCTGCCGCAGCAAATCTGAAGGGTCTTCGACGCTTTCCCCCACCTCCGCCAGGGTCATCCGCACCGCGTCGCGCGTTGCCGCCAAGACGCAATCAATGCGGCGCAGCACTGTGAAAGGTAGAATCACATCTTGATACTTGCCGCGTTTGAAAGAATCGCGAATCAGGTCGGCGATGGACCAGATGAAGCTCACATGTTGGCTGAAAGAATCCATAACCGCGCTTTTCCCAAGTCTTGCGTCATGTAGCCCATTCTAAAGCAGTCTTCGCCAATTTCAATTGAACCTTCACCCCCGCCAATGGCTCTTTAGTTCATAAGCAGCCAAGCCAGGAGCCACAGTGCCGCCACTCGCCCCAATCGTCATCCGCGCCCGCCAAGGCGACGCCCGCGCCTATGAAGAACTCGTCAGCCGCTTCCAGGATATGGCTGTCGGCTATGCCTATGCCCTGCTCGGCAACTGGCAGGAAGCCGAAGACGCCGCCCAGGAGGCCTTCATCAGCGCCTATTGCAACCTGCCCAAACTGCGCGATGGAGCCGCCTTCCCCGGCTGGTTCCGCCGCATCGTCTACAGCCAAGCCCAGCGCCGACTGCGCGCCAAAGAACCCAGCCTGGTCTCGCTTGAGCAGATTGGCGAGCTGCCCGCCGCGCCAACAGCCATAGGCGAAGACGATGCCCTCTGGCGCTGCATCGACAGCCTGCCCGCCGCCCAGCGCAAGGTCCTGCTGCTCTATTACATGAACGACTTCTCGCAGAAAGAGATCGCGTCTTTCCTGGAGATCCCTTTGGGCACGGTCAAGACGCGCCTGCATCAGGCCCGCAAGCGCATCAAGACAAGGATGGAACTTATGAACGACATACCCGCAAAACGACCCTCGCGAGACAAGATCTTCACCCGCCAGGTCATGCGCCTCCTCGAGGCGGCCAAGAGCGGCGATATCAAGCGCGTCCGAGCCCTGCTGAACGCGGACGGGCGGCTGGCTAACGCAAGCGGGCCTATTCGCAGCTCGCTTTGGGCTGCCGATGCCCTGCCGCTGCATGTCGCCGTCATGCACGGGCGCAAAGACATCATCGATCTGCTGCTGGCGCATGGCGCGGATATCCACGCCCGCGATGACAAATACCGCTTCAATGCCCTGATTCACGCCATCGACCTGGCCGATTTCATGCCCGAATACGCCGCTTTGAACATGGTGGATTTCTTGCTGGAGCGCGGCGCGGAGAAGGATGTCTGGGCTTGCGCCTGGCTGGGCGACCGAGCCGGCGTCAAAACATGGCTGGATGCGCAGCCTGAACTGGTGAACGCCATCGGACCCGGCCCCAGCACCTTGCTCTCATTCTGCCGCGATCTGCAGTCGATTGACTTCTATCTGCGCTATGGCGCGGACCCGCTGGTTAGCTATGAGCGCAGCGGAAAATATGGCTCGACGACGCCCCTGCGCGATATCACCTACAGGCGCAATTATGCCTGTACGCGGCATCTGCTGGCGCATCTGGGCTGGGATGTCGATATCTTCTGGGCAAGCGTCATGGGCGATCTGGAGCGTCTGCGGGCGCTGCTGGCTGCCGACCCGGCCGGCGCCCGGTCAGCCACGGGAGCCGAGCATGTCTTGGGACCCGGCTTGACTCCGCTGCATCTGGCCGCTCAGGGAGGGCATAGCGATGTCATGGCCAGCTTGCTGGAAGCCGGCGCGGATGTGAATGCTAGGGACGCCGCTGGTCAACCTGCCCTGCATTTCGCCATCTGTTTCGGTCCCAAGGAATTCTTGGATCCCTTGCCGGGTCTCAGCCAGGCGACAGAAGATATCGGCGTATATCGCCTCTTGGCCGCCGTGCCAAACTTCCTGCTTGAGCATGGGGCGGATCTGCAAGCCCGCGACAAAAACGGGCGGACGGCATTGGACCTCGCTCAGACGCCCTTTGAAGATGAAACCGACCGCGGCGAGGTCATCGCCTTGCTGCAAGCCGCGGCATCCGCAATCTAATTGGCCTCGGCTACGACGGCAGCCCCCGCCCGCCCGCGATACCGCGACTTCTGCGCATCGATGATCAGCGCCACCAGGATGATCAAGCCGCGCACGGCATTCACCCAGAGCGGATCCACATTCATCAGATTCAGGGCGTTATTCACCATAGCCAGGAAAAGCACGCCGGCAAAAGCCCCGATGATGGAGCCCTCGCCGCCTTTCAAGCTCACGCCGCCGATGACCGCCGCCGCCACCACATTCAACGTCAAACCGATGCCAAGGTTGGGCACCGATGTCTCCAGCCGGCCCAGCAGCATCCAGCCAGCCAGCGCCGCCAGGAAACCGCTGACCGTATAGACCAGGATGACCGTTCGCGCCGGGCTGAAGCCGGAAGCGCGGGCTGCGTCTTCGTTGGCGCCAACGGCATAGACCTTGCGGCCAAATTGCATGCGGCTCATCACAAAACCAAAGACCAGGTAAAGTCCGATGGTGGCGATGACGGAGACGGGGATGCCGGCCAGGCGCCCCCCGCCCAGCCAGTTGAAAGCGGCCGGCGTCCCCGGCATGATCGCGCCTTCGCTGATGGCCAAAGCCAAACCCCGCAAAACCAGTTGCATGGCCAGCGTCACGATGAAGAAGTTCATATTCAGCTTCATGATCATGAAGCCGTTGAGGAAGCCGATCAGCGCGCCCAAAGCCAGGATAAACGGGATGACAATCAGCGGATCCAGCTCCACGCCCAAGCCGCCAGCCTGCGCCAGATCGGTCTCGCGATAGGGCAGCATCAGCCAGGCCGCCACCACCGCCACCAGCGACACCGTGCCCTCAGCAGAGAGATCGAGCTTGCGCGCCATCAAACAGAGCGCCTGGCCGATGACCATCACGCCCAGCACGCTGCCGGTGATCAATATGTTGGCGATATTGGCCAAGCCCAGATACCCCTTGATGGTCACTCCGAAGACCAATACCGTGAAGACCAGCACAACCCAGATGAAATGCCGGGTGAGAATCTCCAGCAGGTCATGACGTTTAGGCATGCGCATCGACGGGACCCCCTTCGATGGCCAGCAGGATGTCTTCCGGCTGCATATCGCCCGCCGCCCGCGAAAACTCCCGCGTGACGCGCCCGGCATACATCACCAGGATGCGGTCGCAGAGGCCGATGAGTTCGCGCACTTCGCTGGAGATGATGATGGTGGCGACGCCTTGCGCGCTGAGGTCGTTGATGATATTGAAGATATCGACTTTCGCCTGCACATCGACGCCTTGGGTCGGCTCATGCAGGATCAGCACAGTGGGCTGGGTGGCCGCCAGCTTGGCGAAGACCACCTTCTGCTGGTTGCCGCCGCTGAGCAGCAGGGTCCGCTGTTCGGGTCCCGGCGTGACGATGCCCAGCTTGTCAATGTATTCTTCGGTCAAAGTCTGCTCGTCTTTGCGCATCAAAATGCCAAGACGCCCCACCAGCCGATCCAGCACCGAATAGGTGACGTTTTCGCGCACGCTGCGCAGTTGGACGAGGCCATAACGATGCCGATCCTGGGGCAGATAAGCGACGCCGGCTTCAAAAGCGCCTTTGGGGCTGCCGGGCTGGTAGCTTTCGCCATTGACCGCCAGCTCGCCCATGCCCAGCCGCTCCAAGCCGAAAAGCGCTTGCGCCAGTTCATCCACGCCGCTGCCCTGCAAGCCGGACAAGCCCAGCGCCTCGCCCCGCCGCAAGGCAAAGCTGATGCCCTCATAAGCGCCGCGCCGCGTGAGCTCACGCGCTTCGAAGACGACTTCATCTCCAGCCGTGCTTGCCCGTTCGTATTCTTGCACGCCGCCGCCGACCATCATGTGTATCAAGTCGGGCACGTCGATGTCCTTTACGGCGCGCGTGCCGACGATCTTGCCATCGCGCATGACGGTTACGCGGTTGCAGATCTCAAAGACTTCTTCCAGGTGATGAGAAATATAGATGAATGCCACGCCATTTTCTTGCTGGGCGCGCACAAAGCTGAAAAGCAAGTCGATATCCACCCGCGACAGGGCGGCCGTCGGCTCATCAAGGATGATCAGGCGGGCTTTATTGAACAAGGCTTTGGCGATGGCCAGCATGGTGCGCTCGGCGACGCTCAAGCCTTCGACCGGCTGCCGCACGTCCAGCTTCAAACCCAGCCGCGAGAGCCGCGCTTGCGAATCTGCGTTGACGGCTTTCCAATCCACCAGGCCAAAACGATTCTTGGGCAGGTTGCCCACCAGGATATTCTCGGCCACAGTCAACGTATTCAGCAGGTTGATATGCTGCGGAACGTACGATATGCCGGCTTCGAGCATGGTCTGCGGGCTTGCTTTGCGCAGGGTTTGTCCGTCGATGGCGATGCTGCCGCTGTCGGCTGCCCGGATGCCCATCAAGACGCCCATCAGCGTCGACTTGCCGGCGCCATTCTTCCCTACCAGCCCGTGAATTTCGCCGCGGCGCACGGAAAAATCGGCCGCTTCCAGAGCCTGCACGCCGGGGTAAGCTTTGCTGATCCCGCGCATATCCAGCAGGATCTTCTCGCTCCATCGGCTCGCTCGCGCCTCAGCCATCGCCGGGCTCCTTGTCCGCCAGGCCGACCGCCGTATCCGCCAGAGCCAGGCGCATCTGGACGTTATGCTGATAGCGCACGCGCAAGGCATCCAGCAATACCGCGAAGAGCAAAAGCAAGCCCCGGCTGACGTCTATCCAGAAGGGCGAGACGCCCATGATATTCAAGCCGGTGTCCAATATCGACCAAAGCAGCACGCCGCCGAATGCGCCGATGATGTTGCCGCGTCCGCCATAGATGCTCATCCCGCCGATGATGGCTGCCCCATGCACGGCGAAGATCAGGTTCGCGCCCATGGTTGGCGTGGCGGCATTCAAACGTCCCGCCTGCAGCAAGCCGGCGAAAGCCGCGCACACCCCCGCGATGATGTAGACGATAATCACCACGCGATCCACGTTGATGCCAGCCGCCCGCGCCGCGTCCGCATCCGCCCCAACCGCGTACATATTGCGGCCGAACTGCGTATAGCGCGTGTGAATATGCCCGACCAGGAAAGCCAGGATCACAAAGATGCCCGCCACCGACAGCACAAAATTGCCGTTGTCGGTGACGATCCGCGCCAGCGTCCCGCCGCCCAGCCAGGTGTATTCTTTGGGGAAAAAAGAGATGCTCGTCCCAGGCGAGATGCCATACGTAGCGCCGCGCAGGACGAAGAGCATGGCGATGGTGACCAGCAGATTGTTGACGCCGACTTTAGTGATCAAGACGCCGTTGAACAAGCCGATGAAACCGCCGAGGACCAGCATCAGCAAGATCACCAGGAGCGGGTGCAGCTGCCAGCCCAAGCCGCCCGCTTCCGTGGTCACCAGCATCAAAGCGGCGAACATGGCGGTCAAACCCAGGGTCGATTCGACGGACAAATCAAAGTTGCCCGTGATGAAGGTGTAAGCCTGGCTCAGCACCAGCATGCCAAATGCCGCCGAGCGCAGCAGGATATTGCCCAGGTTGTAGGGCGAAAGAAAACGATCCGAAAGCAGCGAAAAGGCGATGAAGGCGCTGAGCACAAAGAGCCATATCAGGTTGTCCACCATCAGGGAGACCAGCCGGTTCGGCTCAGCCCGTGTCATAACTCGCCTTCCGCACACTGAAAAACCGGCCCATCCTGCCGCGAGCAGCCATCCATTGCGTTCATAAGCCCGGACGCGGCGACAGACCTAAGGCTGCCCAATGATAAACCCATACCTGGCGGATAACAAAAATCCCATCATATCTGATAACTGTAGACACCCGCGCCGCCCTGCGACGGCTCACGCAAAATCCATTGCTTCCCGGCGGTTAAACTCCCCTTTGGGACCCTTGCCATAGAGATGGCAAGAGGGGCCGGGGTGGGGGCAATGTAAACAGGGGCGTTAGGAAGTAACGCACACCTGTGCATTAGCTGAATCTTACTCCTGAGCAACCAGTATCGGACAAGCCTTGCGGGAGCGGCTCAAGGCATTCTGGCGAGCCGCCCCCATTTGCGTTGCGATGCCAGCTAAGCCTGGTTGCCCCAGAGCGCGTCGCTGGTGACATTGTCCGGGTTGACGCTGCTGGTGGCCAGGTTGAGCATGTAACCCGTGTCCGAGTCGGTGATGCTGGCTGGGGACCAGGGCGCGCCTTCCTGAATGACATCGCCAGTCTCGATCATCATGCCTTGCAGTTCCATGTTGATCCAGTCGGTGATGATGCCAAAGTCCGGCAGGGGCTGGCTGGAAGCCTGATCGCTGTAGCCCATGCGGATGGATTCCAGGGCGTCCGGGCAGCCGTCCACGCCGACCAGGAAGATATGGCCCTCTTCGCCGCGTTCAGCCAGCTGGCCGATCTGGTCCAGCGCAGCCGTCACGACCTTGGTGCCAACGCAATCCGAGTGCATGTAGATGGCGTCGATGTCGGTGCTGGAAGCGACGTCCAGCGTCATCTGGCTGAAGTTCTCAGCGCGCCATTCGGTGGGTCGGCTGATGACCTCAATATCCGGGTAAGCAGCCAGAGCGTCGTTGAAGCCGCCGCCGCGCAGCTGGGCTACGTTCTGCCCCAGGTCGCCTTGCAGCTCGAGCACGGTGCCAGTCGCCGAGCCATAGCGCTCGGTGAGCAGCATGACCAAGCCTTCCGCGGCTTGTGCGCCGGCCATGTAATTGTCGGATTGCACGGTCATATTGATCTCGCAGCCGATGGGCGCGCGGTCAATGGTGTAGAAGGGGATGCCGGCGTCGGAAGCCCGCTGGACGGAGGAGCAGATGGCTTGGCTGTCGACCGGGACGACGACGATGGCGTCGACGCCTTGGGAGATGAAGTTGTCGATCTGGTTGGCTTGGGCTTCGGCGTCGAAGTTGGCGTTGGAGGCGATGACCTCCCAGCCTTTGGCTTCGGCCGCGTTGACCAGCCCGCTCATGATGACGCCTTGGCCGCCGCTCAATTCCGGCGCGCCATAACCGATGACCACGCCTTCCATGATGGCTACCATGTCATCGTCTTCGGCTTGGGCTTCACCGCCGCCGGCCTGGTTGCCCCAGAGCGCGCCGCTGGTGACATTGTCCGGGTTCACGCTGGTGGTGGCCAGGTTGAGCATATAGCCCGTGTCCGAATCGGTGATGCTGGCTGGCGACCAGGGCGCGCCCTCCTGCACGACATCGCCGGTCTCGATCATCATGCCGTCCATCTCCATCTGGATCCAGTCGGTGATGATGCCAAAGTCCGGCAGGGGCTGGCTGGATGCCTGATCGCTGTAGCCCATGCGGATGGATTCCAGGGCGTCCGGGCAGCCATCCACGCCGACCAGGAAGATATGGCCCTCTTCGCCGCGTTCCGCCAGCTGGCCGATCTGGTCCAGCGCCGCCGTGACGACCTTCGTGCCAACACAATCCGAGTGCATATAGATGGCGTCGATGGCCGTGGTGGAAGCCACGTCCAGCGTCATCTGGCTGAAGTTCTCAGCGCGCCACTCGGTGGGTCGGCTGATGATCTCGATATCGGGGTAATCCGCCAGCGTGTCGTTGAAGCCGCCGCCGCGCAGCTGGGCCACGTTCTGCCCCAGGTCGCCCTGCAGCTCGAGCACGGTGCCAGTCGCCGAGCCATAGCGCTCGGTGAGCAGCATGACCAAGCCTTCCGCGGCTTGTGCGCCTGCCATGTAATTATCGGATTGCACGGTCATATTGATCTCGCAGCCGATGGGCGCGCGGTCAATGGTGTAGAAGGGGATGCCGGCGTCGGAAGCCCGCTGCACGGAGGAGCAGATGGCTTGGCTGTCGACCGGGACGACGACGATGGCGTCGACGCCTTGGGAGATGAAGTTGTCGATCTGGTTGGCTTGGGCTTCGGCGTCGAAGTTGGCGTTGGAGGCGATGACCTCCCAGCCTTTGGCTTCGGCCGCGTTGACCAGCCCGCTCATGATGACGCCTTGGCCGCCGCTCAATTCCGGCGCGCCATAACCGATGGTGACCGAGTCCTGCGCAGCCAATGGCAATGCCAGCAACAGCGCCAAACTAAGGAACAAGAGAATACAAAGCAACCTGCCCATGATTGGATAATCCTTTCATCATACGATGCGCGAAGTCGCGAATATGGCCAGCGCCGCGAAGCGCCTGCCAAGCCACGATACCAGCGATTGTAACGCGCTTTCTGACATTTGTCAATTGACATTTGTCAGTTGTCAGTCTATTATGGATTTCGCGTCCCATATCCCGAAAGCGACTCGTCAGCATGAGCCTGGTAAGCATCGACATCAGCAAGCCTATCGAACTCTCGCACATTGCGGACCCAGCCCGCGAAGAGTATCGCATGGAGCTGGACACCCGCTTCACCGAAAACTGGCCCCAGTTCAGCAAGTACGTCCGCCACGAGGATGCCTGGTACATCATCTCCGAGATAGTCATGAACACCCATTGCGGCACGCATATCGAGTTCCCCTATCACCACGTAAAAGATGGCCAGGACGCGGCTGAGTATCCGCTTGCCCAGCTTATCGGCGAAGGGGTTGTCATCGATATATCAGCGTGGCGCGCCAACAACAGCAAGATCACTCTGGCGGATCTCAAAGCGGCTGCTGGCGACCAAATCCGCCCCGGCGATATGGCTTTTTTCTATACAGGCAACGATGCCTACTATTATACGGCTCGGCAGCACGACCGGCCCTGGTTCAGCACCGACTGCATCGCCTGGCTGGCCCGCGAGGCTCGCATCAAGCTGATGGGCGTGGACACGTCGGGGCATGAAGTGCGTGGCGAGGATGGCGCGCCCATGCCGGGCCAGCCCAATCACGAATTGCTGCTCGGCGAAGGCATCGCCCTGATCGAATATCTGGCCAACCTGGACCAGCTGCTGGGCAAGCGCTTTCTGGCATTTGCGCTGCCAGTGAAGATCAAAGGCGCGGAAGCCTTTCCCGTACGCGTTGTCGCATTTGAACTGGAGCCCGCCCAATGAGCGCCACAGCAGAAATCCGCAGCGAACCGGTCGATTGCGCTGGCTATGAGCCCGCCTTGCTGCTGCGCATGTTTCGTAAAATGCTGGAGGCTCGCGAGTTTGAGGAGCAACTCTATTATCTCTTCCTGACAACCGCCATGCCCGGCACCATGCACCAGGCTGTAGGGCAGGAGGCGGTAGCCGTCGGCGTTGTCAGCGCCCTTGAGCCGGACGACACCATCACCAGCACGCACCGCGGTCATGCGCACTGCGTCGCCAAAGACGTTCCGCTGGACGAAATGATGGCGGAGATGTTCGCCAAGCGCGAAGGCAGCTGCCGGGGCATGGGCGGCTCCATGCACCTGACCGATTTCAGCAAAGGCATGCTGGGCGCTTTCGCCATCGTCGGTTCCGGCATCCCAATCGCCACGGGCGCGGCGCTTTCGGCTCGCGTGCGCGGCACAGGGCAAGTCGCCGTCAGTTTCTTTGGCGATGGCGCGGTCAACGAAGGCGCGTTTCACGAGGCGCTGAATATGGCGGCGCTTTGGAACCTGCCCGCGATATACATCATCGAAAACAACCAGTACGCGCTGTCGATGACGGTGGAAGAATCCTCGGCTGTGCCCGATCTCGCCTCAAGAGCCTGCGCCTATGGCATGCCCAATCGGCGCGTTGATGGCAACGATGCGCTGGCGGTCTATGCAGCCACCCGCGAAGCCGTTGAGCGCGCCAGAGCCGGCGAGGGACCTACGCTCATCGAAGCGCTGACCTATCGCATCCGCGGGCATGCGCGCTTCGAAGCGGCTGGCTATCGTCCCGCGGCCGAAGTCGAAGCCTGGAAAGCCGCCGACCCCATCGAGCGCCTGGCGAATGGCATGCTCGCCCAGGGTTTGGCGACAATCGATCAGCTGAACCAGATCCGCCAGGAAGCCGAAAAGACAATCGAAGCCGCCATCGCATACGCGCAGGGCTGCGCGGACGTCGAAGCCGAAGATTATCTGGCTTATGTCACGGCGGAGAATTAGGAGCGCCTCATGCGGCAACTGGGCTTGGCGGCAGCCATACGCGAAGGCATCATGCAGGAGATGCGCGCCGACGACAGCGTCATCCTCCTGGGCGAAGACGTGGGCAAGTTTGGCGGCGCTTTTCATGTAACCCATGACATGCTGGACGAATTCGGTCCCCTGCGCATCTGGGATACGCCCATATCGGAAGCGGGCTTCACCGGCCTGGGCATCGGCGCGGCACTGACCGGCTTGCGGCCCATCGTCGAATATCAATATCTCGACTTCATCTTCTGCGCCATGGACCAGGTGGTCAACCAAGCCGCCAAGATTCATCTGATGTCCGGCGGGCGCGCCAAAGTGCCGCTGGTGCTGCGCGGTCCCCAAGGCGCGACGGGCCGCGGCGCCCAGCATTCGCAGAGCATCGAAGCCTACCTTATGCACACGCCGGGCATGAAAGTTGTCCTGCCATCGACGCCCTACGACGCCAAGGGCCTCATCATCAGCGCCATCCGCGATGACAACCCGGTGCTCTTCGTCGAACACAAGCTGCTCTATGGCGCGGCCTCGCCCGGCGGCGGCAAAGCCCTCTCCGATTCCGCCATTCAAGCCATCGGAACGGATGTGCCGGAAGAGCCTTACGCCATCCCGCTGGGCAAAGCCGATGTCAAACGCCAGGGCAGCGATGTCACCATCATCGCCACCCTGCTGATGCTGCACCGCGCGCTGACCGTGGCCGAGCAACTGGCGGAAGAGGGCATATCCGTCGAGGTCATCGACCCGCGCTCGCTCGTGCCGCTGGACGTAGAAACCATCGCCGCCTCCATCGCCAAGACCAATCATGTCGTGGTCGTCTCCGAAGACGCCTCGCGGGCCGGCGTGGCTGCCGAGCTGGTGGCTGCCATCAACGATCATTGCTTCTATGACCTGGAAGCGCCTGCCCAGCGCCTGGCCGCCGCCAATACGCCCATTCCTTTTGGTCCCGCCGCCGAGCGCCATGTCATCCCCCAGGTCGAAGACATCCGCGCCGCCGTCGCCCGCGCGCTGTCTGACTAGGAGCGGATCATGCCAACCGAAGTCAGATTGCCGCACCTGGGAGAATCCATCGATTCGGCGCAGTTGGTCGCCTGGCACAAACAAGTCGGCGATGCGGTCAAACGCGGCGATGAATTGGCGGATCTGGAAACGGACAAAGCCACCCTGCCTTTGGAAGCGCCAAAGAATGGCATCCTGCTGGCCATCGTGGCGCAGGAAGGCCAGACAGTCTTCATAGGCGACCTGCTCTCGGTCATCGGCGCCGAGGGCGAGGCCTGGTCCGCCCCGGCCCAGACTCCAGCGAGCCCCATAGACGAAGCGCAGCCAGCCGCTCCCAGCATGAGCCGGGCAGCGAAACCTGCCTACAAGATATCGCCAGTCGCCCGCCGCAAAGCCAAAGCGCTGGGCATCGACCTGGCGCAGGTCCAGCCCGCCGATGGCAAAAAAATCAGCGGGGCAGATGTCGAGGCGCATGCCCGCAAAGCCGCGGCAGCCGGGGTAAAGCAGCGCCGCATCCCGCTCAGCCAGGCCAAACGTCTCACCGGGCAGCGCATGCTGGAAAGCGCGCAAACCGTGCCGCAATTCTCGCTGACGATTGATGCCGATATTGGCAACTTGCGCTCCGCCCGCGAAAGCTGGAAAGCGGCCGGGCAATACATCGGCATGACCGCGCTCTTCATCCATCTGACCGCCATGACCCTGCGCGACCATCCCCTGCTCAACGCCCGCTTTGAAGACGATGGCATCACCGCCCTGGAAGCCATTCATATTGGCGTGGCGACTGCGACCAAGGCTGGATTAGTCGCGCCAGTCATTCACGATGCCGATGCGCTCAGCCTGGGGCAGATCAACAGCCAACTTGCCGGCTTGACCAGCAAAGCCCGCGAAAACCGCCTCAGCCCCGCGGAACTGGCAGGCGGCAGCTTCACCATCAGCAATCTGGGCATGATGGGCATCACGCAATTCACGCCCCTGGTCAACCCGCCGCAATCGGCCATCCTGGGCATAGCGGCGCCGCGGCAAGTCATCATCCCCGGCGAAATGGGCGCGATCATGCCGGCGCATATGCTGGCTCTGACGGTCGCCTGCGACCATCGCGCGCTGGACGGGGCGGATGGAGCCGCTTTCCTGCGCGATCTAAAATCCGCCATCGAGACTTTTACCAGCCATCCCTGAAGCGGAGCCGACATGCTCAACGAGAACGATTATCCCACCAGCGTGCAATTCGATTTCGCCAGCGGCGCCTTCGCCCCGGTGAAGATCCGCGAGGATCGCAAATTGAGCGACTTGCAGATGATGTTTCATGACAAGCAAGCCATTAGCGGCATCCTGGCTGGGGCTGACCCGCTGATTTACGAGATCTGGTACCATCCCTTTGAAACCAGCAAAAGCGATATGGCTCTGGGGGTGACGCGCCTGCTGCCCGGCGTGATCGGCGCGGAATATCACATGACCAAGGGGCATATCCACGAGCGCGATGACCAGCCGGAGATCTATTTCTGCGTGCGCGGCCAAGGCTACCTGCTGCTGCAAACGCTCGATGGCGAGTTCCGCGCCGAGGCTTGGAGCGCCGGCACAATCTCGCATATCCCGCCGATGTGGGCGCACCGCGTCGTCAACACCGGCGATGACATGCTGGTCTTCGTGGCTTCCTATCACCTGAGCGCCGGGCATGATTACGCGCCTATCATCGAGAAAGGTTTCCGCAAGCTGGTCCTGCAAAGCGACGCGGGACCTACCTTGGTCGATAGCCAGCGCTGGGCATAAAGGCTCCCCAAGTGAGCGCAGCGCCAAGAGATCCCGTTCTCGCCATCGACATCGGCGGGACCAGCCTGCGCCTGGGCATAATCACCCTTGAGGGCGAGCTGATCGGCGATATCGCGCGCTATGCGGCGCCTTTCGCGGCGAATGGCTCCGCAGACCTGGAAGGCATCCTCAGGATCATGGCTGGGCATATCGACGCGGCTCGACAAGCTGCGTCGGATCAGCTGCGGCTGGGCATCAGCCTCTGCGGCAATGTGGATCTGGCCAGCGGCGATGCCATCCTGGTTCCCAATCTGGGCTGGCGCAATCTGCCATTTGGCGCTCTGGTCAGCCGGCGTTTTGGGCTGCCGGTCTGCGTGGCCACCGATGTGCGTCAAGCCACCCTGGCGGAAGCGATTTGGGGCGCGGGCAAGGGCGAGCGCAACTTCGCCTGGGCGACGGTCGGCACAGGTTATGGCGGTTATCTCTTTCTGAACGGGCGGCTCTATGGCGGCGCGCATGGCTTCGCCGGCAACTTCGGCCATACGACTTACGATGAGATCCATGGGCATCTTTGCGGCTGTGGAAGACGCGGCTGCTTCGAGACCTTTGTGGCTGGGCCCGCCATTGCCCGGGCTGGGCAAGCGGCGCGCGATGCCGGCAAAAGCGCCATCCTCTCTTCTTTGGCTTCGGGGCGTGAGGTTTCTACGCGCGATGTTTTCCAGGCTGTCGAATTGGGCGACCAAGCCGCGGCCGACATCGTCGACCAAGCCATCCGTTTGATCTGCATGAATCTGGGCGGCGTCGTCAACCTGCTGGATATCCGGCTGATTGTCATGGGCGGCGGCGTGGCAAGCGCGGCAACCTGGTTCATCGAGCGCGTCAATGCCGAGATAGGCGCTTATGTGATGACCGCCGAAGCCCAAGCCAGCTTAAGGATCCTGCCGGAATCGACCGCCAACTCGGCGCTTTGGGGCGCGGCGGCGCATGTCTTCGCGGCTGAGGGCAGCCTGCCCGGCGACTTGCTGGAAGCAGGCTTGGAGCATCATGCCATCCGCGCATATTGATGCGGAATATGCGCGCGCCAGACCGATACAGAGTGATGTGAGAAGCGCATGCCAGACTTGCCGAGCGACCAACTGGCGACCTTGGTGCAGATCGCCAAGATGTATTACCAGGAGAACTTGTCGCAGCAAGAGATCGCCAACCAATTGGGCGTCTCGCGCTCGCTGATAGCCACCTATTTGCAGCGCGCCCGCGATCAGCAGGTTGTGCGCATCCAGATTGCCGACCCCCGCGATGATTCCGCGCATTTGGCTGTCGAGCTATGCCGGCGCTTCGGCATCGAGAAAGCCGCCCTTGTGCCCCAGGGCCATAAATCAGATGAATTGACCCGGCGCGCGGTGGCCGCGGAAGCCGCCAAGTTCATCGAAACCCGCCTCAAAGATGGCGATGTCCTGGGCATTGGCTGGGGGCGGACAACCTCGCGCATGGTCGATTTGCTGGCGCCGACCCGCCCGCGTTCTATTGATGTCGTGCCGCTCCTGGGCGAAAGCGGCCATGAAAGCAGCTATTCGCAGATGAATCACCTGATCCTGCGCACGGCTCAGCGCTTTGGCGGAAGACCGCATTTTCTGCTGGCGCCGATGGTGGTGGGCTCGCCGGAATTGCGCGATATGCTCTGGCGAGACATGGCGGTGCATGCGGTGGCGGCGCAATGGGACCGCATGACCATGGCTTGTTTTGGCATCGGCGTTCTGCCCCCGACGCCGGGCATGATCGTCTATGTCGGCGATGCCCACGCGCCTATGCTGGTATCCAAGGGCGCGGTTGGCGATGTCTGTGTGCACCCTTTCAACCAGCGGGGCGAAATACTGAAAACGCCGCTGACGGATTGCCTGATTGGCGTGGGGGAGGGGCAGCTTATGCGCGCGCCCTGCCGGATCGCCGTCGCCTGCGGAGCCGAGAAAGCCAAGTCCATCATCGGCGCGCTGCGCACCGGTTTGATCACGCATTTGTTCGTCGATGCGCTAACCGCCGCCGTTGTCCTCGAAGGTTCGTAAAAAGGGCGAGACCTTCGCGCTTTCCGCGCCATTTCCGCTAATATCTGCTCAAATGAACCAACTTTAGACACCCGCGGAGCAATGCGACGGCTCACGCAAAATACATTGCCCGGAGGTTGAACTCCCCCTCTCTGACTCGTCGGAATGCTCGACAGAGGCGCAGTGTCTACGCGCGCTAGAGATGTCGGCTGGGGCCGCGCCGCGTAGACACTGGCGGTCGGGGGTGGGGTCTGCAATTCGCAATGTAAATAGGGGCCCGGCAGCGTCAATATGCCGCTTGCAGGCTACGCTGGGCTTTTTTGCCGCGGACATGCAGCCAGAATGTCAGCGCGCCGATGAAGGAGAAGAGCGCGCCCAGCATGAAGAGATCCCGAAAAGCGAAAATCGACAGCAGCAAACCGCCGCCCAGCGCCATCATCGCGAAGCTCAAACCCGCCGCCATCTCGCCGCTGCCCGCCATGATCGACTGCTGCGATTTGGGAACGAGGTCGAGGATATACACTACGAATGAGGCATAGCGCACCGAGGACAAAGCCAGCGCGCCGATGAAGCTGAGGGCGGCCGCCAGCCAATGTTCCACCAGCGCCATGGGCAGCAGGCAAAGCGAGGTCAACAGCGAGCTCCAAAGGACGACGCGCGCGATGCCCCAACGTTCGATAAATGCCGGCGTCAGCAGCGCGGTTGGCACGCCGGTCAAGCGCCCAATGGCGGCGATCGCGCCGATCATCGCGGTTGAGACAGCCAAGTGCTGATCCATATACACATTGAAATAGACCAGGGCGGTGGCGGTGCCCGACACCTGGAACAAGCGAATGATGGTCATCACGCCGATCAGCGCGATCAACGACCCCGTCACAGTTGAGGCGGCGCGCTTAGTCTCGCCTGGCTGGGCATTCGCGGCTGGCTCAGCGATGGGTTTCAATGGCTGGATGCGCAGCATAAACAAAGCCGAAAGCGCCATCACCGCGCTGGCCAGGGTCAACGTCAGGCGATAGGGGGCCGGCTCGGAAAGCGTCGCGGACAGCGGGGAAGCCAGCATGCCCGGCAGGATGCCGCCGACCAGGCTGCCCGCGAAACCCGCCAGCGCCCAGCCGGCTGTCTTCAAGGCGAAGGCGCGATGCTTATATGCGGTATCCACCACATTGAGCAGGTAGGGCGCGCCATTCACGAAGAAGAGCGCAAAGCCCGTAAGCATGAGCGCGTAGAATGCCACCAGCCAGACTTCGCGAATGCCCGGCGGCAGCGGTTCGGCTTGGGGCAGCAGCAAACCGCCAAAGACGCAGATGACCGCCCCCAGCTTCATCAGCAGCGTGGTCGAAAAGCGCGAACCCAGGATGCCAGCCGGCAAGCTGACGCCCGCGAATGTCAGCAAACCCACCGCATTGACCAGCCCGATGAATTCCGTGCCATACCCCAGACGCAGCATAAACAGGTTGAGCAGCACGTTGTAGACGCCATCAACCACGAAGCACATGCCCACCAGCACGACGAAGAAAAGCCGCGCCTGGGGGTTGAAGCCGCGTATGGGAGTAAATATTCGCGAAAGCATGCTCGTCCGCGGACCCTCGGATCAGCCGACGATCTCGAACACAGCCTCGATTTCCACCGCGAAGCCATTGGGCAGAGAAGCGAAACCCAGCGCGCTGCGGGCATGCAGCTCGCCATCATAGAGCTCCCAGAACAATTCGGAAGCGCCATTGATGACCAGATGCTGGTCGGTGAACTCGGGCATGGAATTGACGGCGCCCAAGAGCTTGCGAACGCGCAGTGTGTCCAGGCTGCCGGTGATGGTATAGGCGGCTTTGAGCAGGTCAATGGCGCAGACGCGGGCGGCTTGCTTGCCCGTCTCGACGTCCAGATCCCGCCCCAGCTTGCCGACGAAGCCGGTCGAGACATGGCCCGAGACGTGAACGGCATTGCCGATGCGCGTGGCTGGCGCCAGCGTGGTCGAGGGCGTGAAGTCCTCAATATCGATGCCCATGGCTTTGACTTTTTCAGCGAGTGACATGGCTCTGCCTCCAGGCGAACTTGGCGCTGTCTGCTAACAATGCGGGGATTATAGGCGCGTCGGGCGGGCTGACCATACCCAAACTTCCGCTGGCGCTGGGCTTGCCCTGTCATTGCCCGGCATATTGGCATTCAGTTTCTTGCGGCGCTACACTAGCCAGCGTGAGCGAGTAACGCATGAGCCTTGGACCTGGCGAGCAAAGGACACCAGCAAGCCATGAAAAACCTCAGCATCCTTTTCACTGGACCGCAGCAAGTCGAGGTGGCGGAGCTCGAGAGCGACTTCCAGCCCCTTGGCGCGCATGATGTTCTCATCCGCACTGCCTATTCGCTGATCAGCGCGGGCACGGAGCTGGCCTGCCTGTCGGGCATCGAAGCCTGGTTCAGCTTCCCCAATACGCCGGGCTACGCTTCGGTGGGCGAAGTGGTCGAAGTTGGCGCGGGGGTCAGTGAGCTTGCGCCCGGCGATATGGTCTACAGCATGGGCGGGCACCGGCACTATCATCGCGTGAATACTGCCGATCCGCGCGGGCTCTGCCTCAAGGTTCCGGCTGGGCTGCCTGGTTCGCAGGCTGTCTTCGCGCGGATGATCTGCGTGGCTTTCACAGCCTTGCGCGTCTCGACCATTGAGCTTGGCGATTATGTCGGCGTCACCGGGCTGGGCGTGGTGGGCAACTTCGCGGGCCAGCTGGCGGCTTTGCAGGGTGGGCGCGTCATCGGCATCGACCTCAGCCCGCGGCGCGTCGAGCTGGCGCGGGAATGCGGCTTTCGCCATGCCATCGCGCTGGATCCAGAGACGATAGAAGCCGATATCGCCGCCATCACAGCGGGCAAGGGCTTGTCGACCTTGATCGAGGCGACCGGCAATCCACGCGCTCTGCCGCCGGCTCTGCCCCTGCTCGGGCGCTATGGCGAGGTCATCCTGCTGGGCACGCCGCGCGGCGCATACGAAACTGATCTGACTACGACGCTAAGCCATGTCCACCTGGATGGCAAAGGCAACCTGAACTTCAAAGGCGCGCATGAATGGCGCTATCCGGTCAAGCCCGATCATTTTGTGAAGCATTCCATCGCGCGCAACGCCCTGCTGGCTATGGAGTTGATCGCCGCGGGCGAGCTGAAGCTGGCGCCCTTGCACAGTCATACGCTGAAGCCGGAGCAAGCCGAAGAAGCCTACAAGGGGCTGAAATCGCAGAAGGACGAGTATATCGGCGTTGTCTTCGATTGGACTGGCGCCGGATGGTAGGGGCGCGCGGTAACCCGCCCAGCTCATGAGGGACAGATGTAGGGGCGGGGCGGCGACTCGCCCATCTGCGATTTGCTTCTGCGCCTGGATGGTGAATCATTCGCCACGCAAGCGCGGATCGAGAATATCCCGCAAGCCATCGCCGATGAAATTGAATGCCATGACCAGGCTGGCGATGGCCAAACCGGGGAAGAGCCACATCCACCACTGGTCGAAGAAGTCGATCCCAATGCTGACCATGCGCCCCCATTCCGGCGAGGAGGGCTCCGGACCCAAGCCGATGAAGCTCAGCGCGGCGAAGCTGATGATGGCTGTGCCGATATCCAGGGTGGCCAGGATGACCGCCGGCGCGATGCAATTGGGCAGGATGGTGCGGAAGAGCACATAGGTTCCGCCCGCGCCCGCGCTCTGAGCGGCTTCGACATATTCCTGCGCCTTGACCTCCAGCACCAGGCCGCGCAGCACGCGCGCATAGCGGGGCCACCAGACCACGCTCAAAGCCAGCACGGCGTTCTGAATATCTGGTCCCAGCGCCGCCGTCACCGCCATGGCCAGGATGATGAAGGGGAATGCCATGAATAGCTCGGTCAGGCGCATGAGGATTTCGTCGATCATGCCGCCCGCGTAACCAGCCACCGCGCCTATGAGCACGCCCAGCGAACTGCCAATGACGATCACGGCCAAGCCGGCCGGAATGGTTATCCGCGAACCCCATAGCACCCGGCTGAATATATCCCGTCCCAGTTCGTCCGTGCCCATGGCATAGACAGCGCCCGGCGCCCCCAGCCGGTCGGCCAGGTGCTGCTCCAATGGCGGAAACGGGGCGATAACCGGCGCGATGAAAGCCACCGCGAACCACAACAGGGCGACAATCAGCCCGATCAAGACCAGCGGATTGCGGCGCAGATGATAGAGCGCCTGCGCGCCCCGGCTAGGCGACTCGTATGCGCGGGTCGAGGAAGAAGTAGAGGATATCGACGACAAAGTTGACTCCGACATAGATGAAGGCGAAGAGCAGGCTGACGCCCATGATGGCCGGGAAATCCTGCGAGGTGCTGGCGCGGAACATATAAAAGCCGATGCCCGGATAAGCGAAAATCGACTCGATAAGTATAGAGCCCACCAGCAGATTGCCATAGGACAAGCCGATGATCGTCACGATGGGAATGGCGGCGTTGCGCATGCCATGGAAGCCAATCACCGTGCGCTCGCGCAAGCCTTTAGAGCGGGCCGTGCGCATATAATCCTGGTTGAGTATCTCCAGCAGCGACGAGCGAGTGATGCGCGAGATGATGCCGCTGATATACAGAGCCAGCGTCAAAGCCGGCAGGATGAGATGCGAAAGGGCGCTGCGGAAAGTTTTCCAATCGCCATTCAGAAGCGCGTCCACCGTGAACATGCCGGTCACCGTCGGCGGCGGGCGCATGATGATGTTCAGCCGCCCCGGACCAGCCGCGATGCCCAGCTGCACGTAGAACACGGTGAGGAATACCAGGGCGATAAGGAAGACCGGGAAACTGATGCCAATCAGCGCCAGGACGCGCGCGAAGTAATCGGCCAAGCTGTCCTTCCAAATCGCCGAGACCAGGCCGAGCCCGACGCCCATGACAATGCCAAACAAGATGCCGACCGTCGCCAACTCTATTGTGGCGGGCAGGCGGCGGCTGATGTCTTCGCCCACGGGTTTGCGGGTCTTGATAGAGGTGCCCATGTCGCCCTGCAGCAGGTTGCCAAGATAGGTCAAGTACTGCTCGTGCAGGGGTTTGTCCAAGCCCCATTTCTTGCGGAAGGCGGCGATGGTGTCTTCGTCGTTCAGCGCGTTCGGCGGCAGGTTGGCGATGATGGGGTCAGCCGGGATCAGGTTGGCGATCAGAAAAGCCATCACAGTGATGCCCAGCAGCAGGGGCGTGACCAAAAGGACGCGGCGAGTGAAGTATTGCAGGAAACTCATCGGCGCAAATCACCGTTCGGCGGATAGACCGCTAGAAGTGTACCACAGCCCGCCAGTAAGAGTAAAAAAAGGGCGAGCCAATAGCCCGCCCCCAATACACTGCGTGGATTTACTCGATGCCGCTAATCTTCGCGGCTCAGAATCGCCACATCCACGGTCCAATGCGGATGGAAGATGAAGCCCTTGAGCGTCTTCAGGTACGCCGTCGGCTGTTCCGGCACATTGAAAGGCGCGAAGGGTCCATGCTGCTGATTGAACTCCTGCAATGCCGTATAGACCTCCATGCGCTCGTCAGGATCGCTGGCGGTCTTCGCGCGACCAATCAATTCCTGAATGTCTTCCGGCACATCTTCCAGCTGCCAGTTGTTGCGCTCGGTGGCCACCTTGCCGCCTGGCAAGAAGCTGGTGAAGTCCACGGGGTCAAGGATATCGGGTCCCCATAGCCAATAGCCGTTGGTATGGTCGCCGCTGCGATAGCGCTCCAGAGCCACCTGCAGCTCGCCCGGCTGCAAGATGACATTGATGCCCACCTCGGCCAGGTCCGCCTGGATCTTCTGGGCATTGGTGCTGAAGGGCACGCCGCCGATGGTGAAATCCGGATACTCCAGCGGCATATCCAAGCCGTCGGGGTAACCGGCTTCCGCCAGCAATTCGCGCGCCTTGTCCAAATCGCGCGTGAAGGCGCGATCCTCGCCAAATGCCGTGAACAAGCCGACCCACATATTGCTGCCCGGCGTCACGCCGCCCCATATCGTCTTGTAGCCTTCATAATCCAGGGCGTAGCGCACCGCCAGCTGGACTTTGGGGTTGGCAAAAGGCCCGCTCAGCGATTCATCGGTGTTCATGATGATGAAATGCGTCCAGTTGCTCAAGCCGTAGGAGATCTCGATGTTGTCGTTGCCTTCGAACTCGGCGACCTGATCCCGCGAGAGATCCAGCGCGATATCGATTTCGCCGGCTTCCAGCGCCGCTTTCTGGGTGGCCGCTTCCGCCATATTGATGATGATCACCCGGTCGAAGTAAGGCTGCTCGCCCCAGTAGCCTTCGTTGCGCACCAGCTCAGTGCGGACCTGCGGCTCCCAATGCACCAGGATGTAGGGGCCGGAGCCGGCCGAATTGCCGTCCAGGTAGGCGCCGGCGGTGTCAGTCTCGGCCGCGTCTTCGGCATCGGTGCCGCCATTTGCGCGCACGACATCGGCATTCGTCACGCTGAAGACCGGGCTGGTGATCTCCGACAGGAACGAGGGCCGCGGCTCGACCAGCGTGACGGCCACATGGTCATCATCCACGACGGCCACCGAAGCGATCGGATCAGCCAGGAAGGAGGGGTTGCCATCGCGATTCTGCAGGCGGGTGAGCGAGAATCTCACATCTTCCGCGGTCACGTCATCGCCATTGGCAAAGACGGCATCCTCGTCGATATGGAAGGTATAGGTCATGCCATCTTCCGAGATCTCCCAGCTATCCGCCAGGCGCGGCAGGATACGGCTGGCGTCTTCATCCGGGAAGGTGACCAACTGGTCATAAGCGACATGGTTAATGATGTGCGAGGTGCCAGTGAAGCCATTGGCCGGGTCTAGGGAGTCGGTGGTTTCGGCATGCCCGATGACCAGCACTTTTTCGTCCTGCGCCAAGCCGGTGAAAGCGCTGAACACGAGAGCCAGCATCACCAGCAAGGCAAAGACATACTTCGAGCGATTCATTTTCTTGCTCCTTTAGTATCTACGAACGATGTGTGTTCAGACGACGAGAGTATAGCCAATCGCCAGCCGCCACGCAATCACGCCCCGTCAAGCCAGCGGAAAGCTCACCCGCCGGCCTTCGCGAGCCGACAGATAGGCTCCCAATATCATCTCCACGCAGACCCGTCCCTCTTCGGCGGTGGCAATCGGGGGACCTGCGCCTTTCAAGTAATCAATCAGCGGGCGCGGCACGGCTTGAATCCGCGCGGCCTGCGGCACAATCGGGAAGTCGAAGCGCTGCCAATCGTCCCTGCCCGCCTGATAGAGCTTCAGTGGCGCGCCATCGGCAGGCAGCAGGCTGGAAGGCGCATCGCCATAATTCTGCTGAATCGCGCCGGCGCTGCCATAGATCTCCGTGGTGGCTTCGGCGGCCAGCTGCGTCGAACTGTTGAGCAAGATGCCCATCTCGCCTTTGCTGAAGCGATAGAGCGCCACCCCGTTGTCATCCGGCGCGACATCGGTGATCACATTGTCAATCTCCGCCATCACGCTGACCGGCTTTCCCAGCATCCAATACAGCCAGTCAGCCGCGTGTGAGGCGTCGTCCATGAACATGCCCATATTCTGCGCGGGGTCGATATGCCAGTTGCCGGGGACAGCCCAGTCGGGGTTCAGCAGCAGCGGGATGGCATGCCGCCGGCGGACCACGGCGATCTCCCCGATAGCGCCCGCGTCGACCAGCGCTTTCATCTTCTGGTTCACCGGATCGCAGCGCATCTGATAGCAGAGGCTGAACCTGACGACGCTGGCATTAACAGCCGCGATGATGGCGTCGCAATCTTCCAGCGTCAGCGCCATGGGCTTTTGCAGCAAGACCGCTTTGCCCGCTTGCGCCGCGGCGATGGCATGCTCGGCATGACGATTGGTCGGGCTGGCCACGAAGACGGCATCGATATCCTCCCGCGCCAGCAGAGCATCCAGATTGGGCAGCCAATCCAGCCCAAACTCGGCGGCGAATTCCTGCCCGCGCTGGGAATCCTCATCCCAGCAGGCGACGACTTCGGCATCGGCAAAGCCGGCGATGACACGGCAATACATGCGGACGTGAGCATGGGCGAAACTGACGACGCCCAGGCGAAGGGGCTGCATAACCGGCATGGCGCTTATCCCTCGCTGATGAAATCGCTGACTTCGAGTTCGACGATCAGCTCGTCGCCCTCGATGCGGATGGGATAGGTCTTGACGCGGATTGCGGGGTCGACGAGGCATTGCCCGGTCTTGATGTCAAACTGCCAGGCATGCCAGGGGCAGCGGAGTATCTCGCCATCGCGTTCATAGCCGACGTAGCCATCGGTCAGCGAAGGCGGGGCATGCGCCGCGCTCCTGCCAGCCACCTCGCCCATGCAGAGGGGACCGCGCTTGTGCGGGCAGATATTGCGCAGCGCATAGAAGGAGCCGCCGATGTTGAATACGCCTATGCCCGCCCGGCCGCGAAAAGGCACGATGATCTTGCGTCCGCCCGGCGGGATCTCGCTGGTCCTGCCCAGGACTACGCGGGCCATGCCAGCGCCCGGTCGATCATGTCATCCGTGATGCGCAGCATATCCAGGGCGTTCTCGGCGAAGACGCGCCGGTGCATACGCTCATCCAGCTTGGGCAAGACCGTGACCGGATCGTTCCAATCGAAATGCGGGAAGTCCGTGCAGAATATCAAGGTCTCATCGGCATGCAGCATCTCCAGCATCTGGTAGGTCTGCTCGGTGGTAGGCGGCTCGTGCATGGGCTGTGAACCTATGCGGATATGCTCGCGGAAGGTTTCGCTGGGCGGGCGCTTTAGCCAGGGCGTTTGGTCGCCGATGGCTTTCCAGTCGACGTCCATGTGCCACATGAGCGGCACGGCCCACATCTGCTGCACCTCGATCAGCGCGAACTTCAGCGTCGGGAATTTCTCGAAGACGCCTTCACAAATCAGCGAGGCGGCTTGGGCGCTGGCCACGCTGGGGCGCATCATGCGCGCTTCCATGTAATAACTCGGGAAGCCCACCGGCGTCGGCGTCGAGCCCGGGCTGCCCCCGCCGATATGCGAGACGACGGGCAGGTCATGCTCGGCGCAGGCTTCCCATATCGGGTGATAGCGCCGCTTGCCGAAGAGATCCGGCGTCTGCATGGGCATCAAGACAGCTGCGGTGTCCTGCCGATGCGCCAGGCGATGAATCTCCTTGACGGCCAAAGCCGGGTCATTGGGCGCGACCAGGATGGCGTTCACGACCCGCGGGTCCCTGCCCAGCCAGTTGTCGATCGTCCAGTCATTGAAAGCTGTGCACAGAGCCGCCGCCCAATCCGGATCCGGCAATCCGGCGTAGCCATAGAAGACCGGCGGTCCCGTCAGCAGGGCGAAGTCGATATGCCAGCGGTCCAGCAATTCTTTCCGCGTGAATTCCAGCGAGAAGTTGAAATCGCGCTCTTTGAGCTCGGGCGCTTTGATATCGGGGCGGGTGCGGCGGAAGGGCGTGTTGGCATAACCGCTGCCGGGCAGGTGCAAGCCTTGATCGAGCAGGTGTTCCTGATAGAACCTGGGCAGGTAGGGCAGGAGTTCTTCCGGCTCGCGGAAGTTGTGATGGACGTCGCAATCGACCAGTGTGACGCGGTCGCTGGGTTTGCCTGTCCAGCCGGGCGCGGCGATTGGGGCGGCGCCTTTCTTGCCGATGTGGATTTGGTCGAGCTTGTCTGTCACAACCATGTCCGCCTCCCGCTCAATTATGGATGGTCGCCGATGATCCTGTATTGTATCCGCGTTGCCTCACTTCCGCCCAAAAATGTGGTATAATCCAATATGTGGTAGCCACCGTCCCAATCCGGTCATGCGCAAGCAAATCTAGCCGGAAGAAAGGAGGTGGCGCTATGAGTGTTGAACTCGTGCTCTTGCTCGCTTTGGGAACGATAATAGTCAAACTAAAGATCAATACTTCGATAGATGTTAAACTGAAGATTGATATAAGGATTCGCAAGTAGATTTACTGATAAGGCGGCTACCACACCCAGAGGAGCTTGGGTTTCGATCCAAGCTCCCTTGAATTTAGGCAGGCGGGCGAAACAGTGTATCGCCCCTGCAAGCGAATCGCTCAGCCCTCCCGCGCATCCAGCTCAGCCTGCTGCTCGGCGATGCGCTCTTCCGTGCACTCCAGGCTGGCCAGCAAAGCGCCGTCCCGCTCCATTCGCGCTTCCAGCGGCTCGGGGCTGCCAAAGAATGCGCGCCCAATCACCTCCTGCGCGGCCTCCGATATCAGGTCTACCGAGGGCAATCCCGTTTCCATGTCTATCGTCAGGGAGATATCGGCGCGGTCCCGCAAGGCATCGGAAAAGCCATAGCCCATCATCTGCGCGGTGAACAGGTTGATGCCCACGCCCAGTTCGCCAATTTGCCCGGAAACCGCAGTCGTGGCGGGGTCCAACTCGCCTGCCAGGTAGCTGGCCACCATCAAGCCTACGGTATCGCCCAGTTCCAAGAGATCCGAGAAGCCTGCGCCCACAGTCGCGCCCAGGACCAAGCCATCCAGGCTGGAATACACCAATGGTATGCCATTCTCCATGGCGACGCCGGCCACAAGTGGCAAGCCCGCCAGCGTCAAATAGTCCATCGGCAAGACGATGGCTTCAACGCCTTTGCTGACCAGCCCGCCAGCCGCCAAGCCCAAATCCGCCAGCGATACCACAGCCGCTTGTTCGACGGTCAAACCGAGCGCCGCGCCCGCTTCAGCGATCGCGTTGGCTCCATAGGTCCCGCCAGCGTCGTTTGAATTGTGAATCGTGCCGATGCTCGCCATGTCCGGATCTTGCAGCTGCAGCAGGGCGACGATTTGCGCATAATCGTGGATGGATGAAGCGCCGGTTACATGATCGGGCTTGATGCAGGGCGCATCGGCGATGCCCGCCAAATACGGGCTGTAGACATCGACGAAGAATATCGCGGGAGGATCCTCCAGATCCTGTGTGGCGAGGATTGCCGCCACAGTGACTGGCTCCGAGATCGTCACCAGCGCATCCGGCTCATTGTCCAGCGCGAATGCCACCAAATCGCGCAGCCGATCAAGCTCATAGTTGGCAGACAGGCGATTGTATTGGATTGGCGAATTATCCGCCGATTCAATCATGTCTTGCATCCGCGTATTGCTGCGGTCTGCGGGATTGATCAAGCCATACGATTCCAGGGTGTCCAGCATGCTCTCTTCGATGGCGTTGATGGGACCATTGGCGTAAAAGCTTATCAGCCAGACGCTGGGCTTGTCAGTGTCTTGCCCCTGCGCGAACGCCGCTACAAGCAGAAGCGCTGCCACGACCAAGAAAAACAGTCTAATTCTGGTCAACATGATAACTCCCTTCGCATTCCACCACTTCAACGATATGATACACTGGCTTAAGCATACACTATTTGGCGCAATGCCTATTATCACAGCGTTAGGAATTCGCGGCGAACCTCCGCGCCAGCCGCGCGCCACAGAGCCAGGGGCGCGAATCGTCCACAATCGCCAAGTCGCAGAATCAGGCCACGCGCAAGAGCATGCGGTTCAGCGCGCCGCGAATAGCTTTCGAATTAATTCTCTTCGGAGCCGTCGATGCCGCATGCCTTGTTAAGGAGCGCAAACGAGCGCCATACGACGGGGCCGCCACAAGCCAGCACATATGAGGACGAGACAAGCCTCGCCCCTGCTTAGCGCAATGTGAGTGAGACCCTACCCAGCGCCCATCTCGCCCAAGGACCGCTCGCCCTGGCGCACAAAACCCGCCACCGGGCTCTCCACCCGCCCGTAAGCATTCCAGATCTTGAAGCCCAGCAGCGCCAGCAGATCCTCATCCGCCTCCGCAAGGACCTCCGGCGACGCCGCCATCGTGAAGTTCACCTGCGTGCGGAATTGCGGCGCCACGAAGGTCGTGAGCACACCCAAGCGCTGCCCATCGCTGACGTTGGCGCCCGTGCCATGCCAAATGCGCCCGTCGAAGAGCATGGCGCTGCCGGCCAGGCCCTCGGCTGGAATGCTGACGACGTCTTTGTCCCGTTCGGCATCCGGGCGGCGGCCATACAAGTGGCTGCGCGGAACCAGGCGCGTCGCTCCGTTGGCTTCCGTGAAGTCATTCAGCATCCACATCACGTTGACCACCACCGGCGGCGCGATCATGGCGGGGAAGTCATCCACGCGGTTGCTTAGCTCGCGCGTCAGGGAGCCGGCTGGCACGGGGTTGGGGCGGCGATGGATCGGCTCGGGCATCCACCATTGGTCGGTGTGCAGGTTCATGGCGATGCCGCCCGGTTTGGCGATGTTCGCGCCATAGCTGGAAAGCAGATAATCCGCGCCCAAAACATGCCCGACCACGGCGCGCATGGTGGCCTGTTTCAGCAACTCGCGCCAGATCCTGCCCTTGTTGATCAATACCCAGACGCGCTGGTTGACGCCGCCGGCCTTGGCTGAAAAGGCCTCCCGGCGGATGCGCCCCTCTTCGTCGGTGAACTGCCCCCATTGCTGCGTGGCGCCGCCATCTTCAAAAGCCTGCCCCTGTTCGAGTTCAGCCTGCGCCTGTTCCAGCAAGCGCTGACGGGCGGTCTTCAGTTGATCGGGATTGATGGCCTCTTTGACCAGGCAATAGCCAAAGTCGTCGATGTTGGCTTTTAGGGTGGCGAGGTCGGTTGTCGGTTGCGGCAGTTCTTCGTGCGTCCAGTTGAACATGAGGGGGTCTCCATCAATTCGGGTGCGAACGGGCCCAATGTGATTGTGCGCCGCGTCGCCAGTGTCAAGTAGGTTAGGGAGCGAGTACATCAAAGATCATGGGCGTCATATCCCGCGTTGAGGTTTGGGCAAGGGCTAAGAAAGGAGCGCTTCAAGCCGCTCCAAGACATCACGAACAACTGACTCCGGCACTCTGACCTTGAACTGGACATGGCGGGCGCGCCAATCAATGCTCCGAATCTGATCAACCAGAACCACGCCGTAGATTTCCAAACCCGCGGGCAGCGCAACTTCAAACGAATAGCCCTTTTGACGCCCGGTAATCGGGCAGCACACAGCCAGCCCAGAAGAATGATTGAAGATCTGCCGCGAAAGGATTAGTGCAGGGCGAGTTCCAGCTTGCTCTTGCCCCGCCTGCGGATCAAATCCTGTCCAAACGATATCCCCTCGGCTCGGAACATAGCCCACTACCAGGCCTCATTACCGACTGGCGGACCCCAGTCGACTACACCATGCCGATTCTCCGGCGTGATGCCCGCCACCAACTCCTCAAGCGTATAGCGCGGCTTTTTCACAGGGATAATGCGGATTTCGCTGCCTTCGAGCATCATCTCCACTTCGCTGCCAAAGTCGAGACCGGCTTCAAGCGCAATGGCTTTCGGTATCCGCAATGCCCGGCTGTTTCCCCATTTCGAAATCGTCGCCAACATCATGCGCTTCTCTCTTCTGTATAGCCAATGTAGCTACACTTTAGCTGTTTATGTCATGGCTTGTCAAGCAGCGGCACGGCGAATATAAGAAATACTCAATGCGCCTCGCCGACAGGAGGTCCCAGTTTGCGCTTCACCAGCAGACCTCTTTCCCAACCGGCGGACCCGTATCCCACTCCTCTGGTTCGTAGTCGTCGGGAACGCTCTTCAGCAATTCTTCCAGGCTATAGTGTTTCACGCCCGGCGGAATGACGCGCAGGCAGCATAGACGCTTTTCGAGCTTTACCTTGGCGCCAATATCCATGCCCAGCTCAAGCGCCAGCGATTTTGGTATGCGCAGGACATAGCTGTCGCCCCGCTTCTCGATCTTCGCTTCCATAATCGAGTTCCCTTCGCTCATTATTTCGGGTTCAATCTAGCGCAATCCGGCAGAACATGTCAAGCGATTGACTGTTACGGCATCTCAAAGGATCGCTGCGATTTTGACAGCCAGATATTCGCCCTGCGCGGGGGCATCGGATACAATCCCGCGCATTGCATTTTCCAGCCATGACAAGACACGAAGAGAGTTAGCATGAATACCAGAACTGCCTTGATCGGCGCGGGCGGAATGGCTCGCTATCACCTGCCCCTTATGCTCGAAACCGGCGCCGATATCCGCGTCATCTGCGAGCCTTCCGGGGACAATTATGAGCTGACCGCCGCGAAGCTCGCCGAGCTGGGCGCGCCGGCCCCGCCAAATGAGCCGGACCTGGCGAACCTGCTGGAGAATTACGCGGGCCAGCTTGATGCCGCCTTCATCATCACGCCGCACAATCTGCATCATGACCAAGCCAAGGCTTGCCTGGAAGCGGGCTTGGATGTCTTGCTGGAAAAACCCATGGTCATGAACGCCCAGGAAGCGCTTAGCCTGATCGACGCGCGCGACCGCAGCGGCAAGCAGCTGGTGGTGGCATTCCAGGGCGGGCTTTCGCCACAGATTCGCCATGCCGCGCGGCTCATCGCATCCGGCGAACTTGGCGAGCTGCAAACGGTGACCGGCATGCTCTGGCAAGGCTGGAAGGCGGCGACGGCTGGCACCTGGCGGCAGCTGCCCGAGATGGCTGGCGGCGGCTTCATGTTCGATTCCGGCGCGCACATGCTCAACACCGTCTGCACGCTGGTCGGCGAAGATTTCGCCACCGTGGCCGCCTGGACGGACAATCGCGGCACAGATGTTGACATCAATGGCGTGGTGATGGCTCGCCTGGAATCGGGCGCGCTGGTCACGCTGAACGGCTGTGGCGATTGCATCCCCGGTTTGGAAAACGAGATATACATCAACTTGAGCGGCGGCGCTATCCGCACAGGCATATATGGCGAGCGTCTCTTCATCCGGCGGGCGGGCGAAAGCCATGCCACAGAAGCCGACCTGCCCAAGATGCGCGGCGCATGGCAGCAGTTCAGGCAGGTGCGCGCTGGCGAGATCGAGAATCCCTGCCCGCCGGAAGTTGGCTTGCGCATGGCCAAGCTCTGGGACGCCATCGTGGAATCGGCCGGCAAAGATGGGCAGCCGGTGCGGACGCAAGAATAAAATGGTAATTCCGCGTCGGAGTGTGCCAACATCTGACTAGCAGGACCAGATCCGTCGCCAACGTCTCCAGCGGGTCGATATTCGCCATCATCTCCGGGCTGTGAAGGGGCTCGAGCTCAATCATGGCATCGCCGAGCCTGGCGTAGCGATGCAGCCTGCCATCAGGATTGACCACGATGAGGAATTCCGCCTCCAGCCAATCGGCGCCCTGTAAGTCCGATGGCGATGCTCCTGTGTTGTTGGGGTGGTTATGAATCATGGCGATGTTGCGCTCCTCGGTCAGCTTTTGGTGAAACTCTTGCAAAGTGGTCGAATCTCGGCCCCCTTGCCGCCTGAAGAGTATCTCCTTCGTATCCAAGTCTATCACAACAACGGATTCGTTCTCGTCGTTCCTGAGATCCTGAATCGCCTCTTGCGCCTCATTGAAGTTGACCCAGTCCCACATCTTGTCCCGTTCCCGCTCTAGCTCGGGCCGAAAGCGCTCGACATACCACTGAATAAACTCCTCAGCCGCTTGGTCGGAGTCTTCGTCCCAGCCGTATTCCGCGAAATACTTCAGATACTTGATCGGCTCATCCAGGAAATGCAGGATGAAACCCTCGTTCTGCACGGCGGTCGCCACACCGCGGACCAGATCATCTTGCTGGGCAGGCAGGTAATATGCCAGGTCGGCAGCGCTCAAATCGCGAATGGGATCCTGGCGAGACCAGCGATCCCCCAATCGATAGTCGACGAGTCCGGGCTGCCATGGCGGCTCCCCCGCGTCTGCTGGAAACCTGTCTTGCGCGATATCCGGCAGCGGCTCGTCATTGGCGGATTGCTCAGGCAAGGGCGCATTCCGCGTTTCAATCAGAACCGTTCGCTCGCTCTGCGATACGCCCGGCGGCGACTGGCTCTGCTCAGTGCGTTTGGATGTCGGCGGCTGTATGGACGACAGCGGATCAGAAGGCTTTGGACTGGGCTTGATGTACACCGAGATATACGATGGAAGATAGGTCTTTTGTATCTTCTTTGCTTTGCCGCCCCCTCCAGATCCGGGTGTGAGCATCGGCTTCGTCATTCCTTTGCCTCCTCGTCTTGAGTCAGTTCATCAATTCCATGATAGAACATAAGTTCTCTATCGCAAGAGGCAATTTCGGAGCCTTGTCCGCATTCCGCTCCAAGCCGCTTTCTCACACTGTCCAATGCGCCAAGCCCGAGTAAAATACGCCAAATTCAAGGCAAGAGGAGAACTGGCATGAAGACGGCAACTGGCAATTTCCCGCTGGGCTGGCGGCGGCGCAACTTCGCCTGGGAGCAAGACTTGGACGGCATGATCGCCTGGGCTTTGGAAAACGATATTGAAGTCATCGACCTGGGGCGGGATGCCGATAGCATCACTAAGACTGTCGTGGACGCGGGCTTGCGCATCGGCAGCGCCGATCTTGCCGTCTGGACCGAGATGATGTCGCCCGACGCCGGCAAACGCCGCGAGGCCGTGGCGCAAAATGCCGATTATATTCGCGCTTGCGCAGCCGCCGGCGCCAAGACCTTCTTCATCTGCATGATCCCCGAAGACCCAGCCCGGCCGCGCGCCGAAAACTTCGCCTATATGGTCGAGAGTTATGGCGAGCTGAAAGCCGTTTTCGAAGACAATGAGGCTTATCTGGTCATCGAGGGCTGGCCCGGCCCCGGCTCGCTGGTATGCACGCCGGAGACCTATCGCGCCTTCATTGAGCAAATCGGCTCGCCGAATATGGGCGTCAATTATGATCCTTCGCATCTGTTGCGCATGGGCATCGACCCAATCCGCTTCTTGAAAGAGTTCGCCGCCCATGTCTTCCATGTGCATGGCAAGGACTGCATCATCATCGAGGAGAACCTCTATCAATTCGGCAACCTGCAGGAAGCCACGTTCGCGGCGCCCTACAAATACGGCGGCATGAACTGGCGCTACACCATCCCGGGCCATGGCGGCTCCGATTGGAAGATCATCCTCAATATCCTGGCGGACAGCGGCTACCAGGGCTGCGTCAGCATCGAGCTGGAAGATCATTACTACGACGACACGGAATACTTGCAGAAACAAGGCGTCCTGCAAGGTCTGAAGTTCCTGGCCGGCTCATGAGCCCGCTCTTCACCCACCAAGGCATCTGTAGACACACGGCCGACAATGCCGCCGCCCACGCAAAATACCTTGCTGCTCACTGATTTTGACTCCCCCTCTCTGACTCGTCGGGGGGGGGGCTGCAACTCGCAACGTAAACAGGGGCGAGGCTTGTCTCGTCCGCGCGCAAAGGCAAACCTGACATGATAAACGCCGGCGTAGTTGGTCTCGGCAATATGGGCATGGGAATGGCGAAGAATCTGCTGGCGGCCGGCTTCAACGTCAGCGGCTATGACTTGCGCCCCGAACGCGGCGCCATTCTGGCGGACTTGGGAGGGCATTCCGCGGCCTGCCTGGCCGGCCTGGCGGATTGCGATGTCGTCTTTGTCATGGTGATGAGCGGCGCGCAAGCCATGGACATTGTCGCGGACGCAGGCGGCTTGCGGGAGTCGCTGCAAACCGGCGCCACAATCATCATCAGCGCCACCATCGAACCAGCCGAGATTCGAGCGATCGCAGCGGTCCTGGATGGCAGCGGCATCAACCTGATCGACAGCCCGGTCAGCGGCGGGCAATCGGGCGCGGAAGCCGGTAGCCTGACCATGATGGCGGCGGCGGAAAGCGCGGTATTCCGTGCCAATCATGCGGCGCTGAATGCCGTCGGCGGGCAGATCTTCCATGTCGGCGAAGAAATCGGCATGGGCCAGACGGTCAAGGCGGCTCTGCAAGCCTATATCGGCGTCAGTTTCGCCGGCATCTTCGAATCGCTGGCTCTGGGCGCGGCCGCTGGCATCAAGGGCGAGACGCTTTACGAAGTCTTCAGCAGCACGCACGTCGGCGATACGCCTTTCTTCAAGGAGTGCGCCAAACGCATCATGGCTCGCGAATTCGTAGATACCGGCAGCCACATCGGCACTATGGTCAAGGACCTGGGCATCAGCATGGCGCTGGCTCGCGAGAAAGGCTTGCCCCTCTTCGCCACCAGCAGCGCCCAGCAGCTCTTCCTGGCCGGCATCTCCCGCTACCCGGCTGGCGATAACTGGACCATCGTCCAATTGCTGGAAGAATTCTCCGGTTCGGAGGTCGCGTGGTGATGCTTTGCGAGTCGGCGACACAATGGCTCGCCCACGACAACGCGAATCTGTAGGGGCTTGACTTGTCTCGCCCACATCCAGTGTGGAATGCGCAAGGAATCCCATCATGATTACACTCGGCGTTATCACAGACGGCATCAGCCGCGAACTCGAACATGCCCTCGCCGTAATGAACGAGCATGGCTTGGCTCAGGCCGAACTGCAATTCCTCTGGGATAAAGAAGTCGGCGATTTGAGCGATGCCCAGCTGGACAAGACGCAGAGGCTCCTGGCGGCCCACGAGGTGGCGGTCTCCTGCGTCTCGCGGCATATCTTCGGCGGCTTGGCTCTAGGCGGACTGAGCAGAACATCGCCCGCCTATCTTGACCAGCTGGCGGCGCTGAATCGCTGCATTGACATGGCCAAAGCCCTGGGCTGCCCGCTCGTTCGCATCATGGCTTTCCGCAAAGAGATGATCCTCTTCGGCAGCCATGGCGCCGAGGAATGGAACGTGGCGAGGGGCGCCTGGGACAAGCTGCGCGAATTGGTCGAGCCGGCTGCGCAAATCGCCGAGGACCGCGATATCACCCTGGTCATCGAGACCGGCAACAACGCCATGATCACATCCGCCTGGCTGGGCAACAAGCTGATCGCCGAAATCGGCAGCGAGCGCCTCAAGCTGCTATGGGACCCCGCCAACAGCCTCTACTGCACGGAAGCGCCCTATCCCGATGGTTATCAAGCGCTGGCGCCTGGCGCGCTGGGGCATGTCCACCTCAAAGACGTCGAAGTGGATATCCGCCGGGCGACGGTGGTTTGCCGGCCCCTGGGCAGCGGCCAGATGGCGCCTTGCCTGCCGCGGATTGCCGCCGCCCTGAAAGCCGATGGCTACGCCGGCTCGGTCTCGCTGGAATCGGTGTATCGCCCCAAAGGCGGCAGCTTTGAAGACGGCTTTCGCGCTTCGATACCCGTCTTGAAAGCCCTCTTCGCCTAATCGCATTGTCGCCAGCCCAGCAGCCTTCGCGCCAATCCTGGCTCGCCTGAACTGTGCTATACTTTTGGCGCAGTTTGCCCCGCCCAGTTGAAAGAGAGGAAAGTCATGGCACTCCCCAAGAAAGAATTTGGACGCACGGGCCACCTGAGCGCGCGAACGCTGTTTGGCGCGGCCGCCCTGAGCGCCGCCAGCCAGGACGAGGCCGACCGCACGATGGAACTGATCATCGAAAGCGGCGTCAATCATATCGATACCGCCGCCAGCTATGGCGACTCCGAATTGCGCCTGGGTCCCTGGATGGAGACGCACCGCGACAGCTTCTTCCTCGCCACCAAGACCGACCAGCGCAGCTATGACGATGCCAAAGCCCAATTCGAGCGCTCGCTGGAACGCCTGCGGGTCAGTGAGGTCGACCTGATCCAGCTGCATTATCTGGTCGGCGAAGAGGAGTGGCAGGTGGCGATGGGACCGGGCGGCGCGCTGGAATACCTTCTGGAAGCGCGCGAGCAAGGCTTGACCAAGTACATCGGCGTGACCGGGCACGATGTCGCCATCACCCGCATGCACCAGCGCAGCCTGGAACGTTTCGACTTCGATTCCGTGCTGCTGCCCTACAACTATATGATGATGCAAAACCCGGTCTACCGAAGCGGCTTCAACGAAGTCCTGGAGATCTGCAAAGCACGCGACTGCGCCGTGCAAACCATCAAGAGCCTGACGCGCCGGCCCTACCTGCCCGGGCAAAGAACGGGGCACAACACTTGGTACGAGCCGCTGACCGACCAAGCCAGCATCGACAAAGCCGTGCATTGGGCGCTGGGCAATGAGGATATTTTCCTGAACACGGCCGGGGATATCAGCATATTGCCGATGGTGCTGGATGCGGCGCATCGCTACGAATCGCGCCCGAGCGAAGAGGAGATGCAGGCCTTGGCGGCGGAATGGGAGATGGAGCCGCTGTTTGTGTAGGCTGCAGCCCAGTTATGCCTGCCTGATTGAGGCGATTTTCAGTGGGTACTGCACAGAGTAGAGGCCATATCGAGAATTACGAATCCAGTCTTGCGGAGGGGGTAGGGTGATGACGCCCTAATAAGGAACGACCTGATGAAAGTCGGGAAGTGGGTATTCTTCTCAATTGTACTTCCGTTGGCGCCGATTCTCTTGGCCGTATTGATCAAGATCGGGCAGGAAGTACCAGTCGAGTATTATAAGTTGCTGGGGGGCATGGAGATATACATTCTGTCGGTCACTGTCTTTGCGTCTACCCTTATGAGTAGCATGGTATTCACTGTTGTATTTGTGAACGAACATGTTCAGCCCCTCAGTGTCTCGCAGACATTTGTGGCGGACTTGGGAATAGGCTTGGGGATAGTAACCGTTGCAATTTGCATTCCACTGCAAATCAGGCGATACTTGGCGAATCAAACACAGTCCGCTGAATGACTGGAGGCCGACATGGAAACACTGTTGACTATCGTCTTTCTGGGCTTCTGCGTGTATGCCGCGGCAACGGTCTCGGTCGTAGGCTACGATCTGGTAACTGGGCGCTACAAGCGGCCAGCAGGGGATTTGTAGAATTCGTGCGTCGCTGGATTCTTACTGCACGCGCCTATCATCGTCATTTGAGCGCAGCCATTATCCCCCTTATCCCCGCCGCCGAAGCATAACTCCGCTCATATTCCGACATCTCCCCGCCCATGGCCAGCCCGGCCTTCCGATAGCCCATCGGTCCATCCACCCTCTCCCGCGCGGAAAAGTGAAACTCCCGCGCCCCGGTCGCCTCGGCGATGCGCCTGATATTGCCCGCGTTGATGCCCGCGCCCGGCATGATGCAGATGCGCCCGGCCGCCTGCTTGACCAGATCGGCGATCAGCGCAATGCCCGCTTCAGCCGTCGGCGCCTGCCCCGAGGTCAGCAACCGGTCGACGCCCAAATCAATCAACTGTTCCAGCGCCGCCTGCGGTTCTCGACACATATCAAAGGCGCGATGAAAAGTCACGCTCATCGGGCGCGCCGCCGCCAGCAGTTCCCGCGTCCGCGAGACGTCTATCGTCCCATCCGCCAGCAAGAGGCCCAGGACGACTCCCTGCGCCCCAGACGCTTTCACCCTCTTGATATCGCGCAGCATGACCGCGAACTCGGCCGGGCTGTAGAGAAAATCGCCCCGCCGCGGCCGGATGATGACATGCGCGGGGATAGCCAGCCGCTCCAGCGCCAGCGCAATCATGCCCGCAGAGGGCGTGATCCCGCCGATGCCCAAGTCAGCGCAGAGCTCGACGCGGTCGCCGCCGCAGTCTTGCGCGATCATCGCCGATTCCAGCGAATCAACCGCCACTTCACATTGAAAGCGCATCGACGAAGATCTCAAGGATAGGCGATCAGCTCGACCCTGGGCAAAAAACGCCGCATATCGGCCAGCTGATAATCGGCGGTGCCCGGCTGCCGGCAGACCGCTGTGGCTGTGGCGATACCCAGGCGCAAGCCCTCCTCCAGCGGCTGATCCTGATGAATGGCATGCGCTAGACCCGCCAGCACCGCATCGCCCGCGCCGGCCGGGCTGCTGACTTCAATGCGAATCGGCGGGATGCGATAGGCGCGTTCATGCAAGACAGCCAGCGCGCCATCCTTGCCCATGGTGATGATGACCTGTGTGCCCGTCCCCGCCAGGATATCGCGGCCCGCCTGATAGAGCTCGTCCAGCGTTCGCAGCTTTCGCCCGACCAAAGCCGAAAGTTCATGCTCGTTGGGCTTGATGAAGGCTGGGCGCGCCCGCAAACCGGCTTCCAGGTTGGGCGGCGCGGCATCAAATATCACCGGCACATCCCGGTCATTCGCCAACTGGATGGCCTCGGCATAAAACTCGGGTTCGACGCCCGGCGGCAGGGACCCGCCCGTGATCAAGACTGAGGCTTCATCCAGCGCTTTGATTGCGCGCGCGCGCAAGACCGCCAGCTGCTCGGCGCTGACTGACATGGTGGCTGAGGTGATGGTGGTATGCTCGCCGCTGTGTTCGTCGATGATGACCGTGTTGACGCGGCTCTCGCCATCCGCGGGCGCGAAGTCGCATGTCACGCCAAGCGCTTCCAGCATGGACGTGACTTTTTCGCCAATGGCGCCGGCCGCCAAGCCCAATGCCAGGCTGCCGATGCCCATCTTGCCCAGAATATAAGCGGCGTCGGTGGGTTTGCCGCCCATGCTGTGATAGCTGCGGCTGGCGCGGATGGTGGTATTCGTCACCAGGCGAGGCACAAAGACGGTCAGGTCGAGCGTGGTATTGGGCGTGAGCGATACGATCATGGCGCTTAGCCGCTGAACCGGGCGATGGCGCGCTCCATATCGGCGCTTTCGTCGCGGAGCAGCGGGCTGGCGTCCAGATGCCGCGACATCATGAGGACATAGGCGTTGGTATCCATCCGCTCGACGGCGTCCAGGGCGGCCGGCAGGTTTTTGCCGATCAAGAACAAGCCATGCCAGGGGGCGATTGCGCCGGCGGCATGTTTGGCGATCATGGCTTCCCGCCCGCGCATGGTGGCCACGATGCGCTGGCCCAGCTTGGGGCTGTGGGCTGGCGCGTATTCGATGACTGGCGTTGTGCCGAACTTGCGCGTGGCTTCCATCACCGGCGGCAGCGGCATATTGGCGCAGGCGAATACCATCAGATTGCGCGGATGAGCGTGGATCACGGCGCTGCCATACTCGCCGAAGTTCGCATGCAAGCCAAAATGCACAGCGCTCTCCCGGGTCAGCCCGCCTTCGCCAGCCAGGATATCGCCCTCTGCGCCCACCACCAGCACATCTTCGGGCATAAGCTGCCATTGCTTGTTCTGGCCAGCCAGGGTCGGCGACATGCAGAAGACATCGCCGACGCGCAGGCTGATATTGCCGCCGCCGGCATCGGTCAAGTGGCGGTCGAAGAGCACCCTGCCGATACGCGCCACCTGCTCGCGCCCGGCTTGCAACTCGGCTGTCAGCAACTGGGACATTGGCATTTCCCGCGCCTATCCGACATAATGCGGGTATAGTGGCACAGCCTCAGTCGGCTTTCAAGGTTGATACAGACGAACGGCGCAAGGGTGAGACTTGTCTCGTCCTAAACTGCAATGATCGTTGAACCATGGGCGAGTCGCCGCCTCGCTCCTACGCATGGGGATTGGGCTTCGGAAATGCCAATTACGCGCTTTGAATTCGCCAGCGCGGCCCGCATCATCTTCGGCGATGGCAGCGCGGAGCAACTGCCGGCTTTGGCGCGAGACATGGGCAAACATGCCCTGCTGCTAACTGGCAGCTCCCAGCGCTCCGCAGTCAGCGCCTTGATGGATGGGCTGCGGGATGCCGATATGGCTCTCACGCATTTGCCGGTCAGCGGCGAGCCAGGCATCGCGCTCATTGACCAGGCGAAAGCGCAGGCTCTGCGGGCTGGCTGCGATATGGTCATCAGCATCGGCGGCGGCAGCGTCATCGACAGCGGCAAAGCCAGCGCGGCGCTCATCCCCAATGCCGGCGAACTGCTGGACTACCTGGAGGTCATCGGCGCGGGCAAGAAGCTCATGGCGAACCCCCTGCCTTTCATCGCCCTGCCCACCACAGCCGGCGCCGGCGCCGAAGTCACCAAGAATGCTGTGATCGGCGCGAAAGACCAGCGCGTCAAGGTCAGCCTGCGCGATAATCGCATGTTGGCGGATGTCGCCATTGTGGACCCGCATTTAACCCATTCGATGCCGCCGGCCGTCACCGCCAGCACGGGCATGGACGCCTTGACGCAGGCGCTCGAACCCTTCGTCAGCCATTTTGCCAATCCGCTCGCCGATGGCTTCTGCATCGAAGGTTTGCGCCGGGCGGGCCGCTCCCTGCGCCGCGTTTATGCGCAGCCCGATGATGCCGAGGCCCGCCGGGATATGGCGCTGGCCAGTCTGCTGGGCGGCTTGGCGCTGGCCAACGCCAAACTGGGCGCGGTACATGGCTTCGCCGGCGTCCTGGGCGGGATGTATAGCGCCCCGCATGGCAGCGTCTGCGCGGCTCTCCTGCCAGCGGTTATGGCAGCCAATATCAAGGCGCTGGGCGAAAGGCAGCCGGAGGATCGCGCTCTGGCACGCTACGACCAGGTTGCGCGCCTCCTGCTGGATGACCATTCCGCCAAAGCCAGCGACGCCATCAGCTGGATCAGCGAAACCAGCCGCCAGCTGGGCATCCCCGGGCTGGGCAGTTTCGGCGTGAACGCGGCGGACTTCGCGGAGATTGTGGCCAAATCGGCAGCGTCAAGCAGCATGAAAGGCAACCCGATAGCGCTCACTGCCGAAGAACTGACGGCGATACTCCAGGCGGCGCTCTGAGCCTGGCAGGATCATCATGGCGCTTTCCCGCAATACGAAGCTCATCGCCATCTGCGTCATGGCGGTTTTCTGTCTCGTTCTTGGGCGAGGGGCGGCATCCCACGTGCTCAAGCCCCCCAGCGAGACGGTCGCCGATGCCCTGATATTCATCTCCGATAGCGACTCGATCGACGCCGGGCGCGGCTCAAACGCGGTCTATCGCATCGGGCTGGATGGGCAGGCCATGAAACGCCTCGTCGGCGCCATCCCGCATGGCGTGGGCTATCTGCATACATCGGACATCGCCTGTGAACGATCCACGCAGCAACTGGTCATCGCCAGTCATCAGCCCGACCTCAACGGCTTCCATCATGCCATACTGGATGGTTCGGGTCTGCATTTTGACCAGCCGGGCAACGGCGACTGGCTATCGGCGACGCGGAATATCGACATCGCGCCTGATGGCCGCGGAATCGTGGCATCGCGCCAGGATACGCAATTTGCCGAGCCGCGATTTAGTTTGGTCGCTGGCGATCTGTTTACCCGCGCCTATAAAAGCATCAAGCCAGCCAGCGCTTCTCTGTCCTATGTCTCGCCGGCCTGGTCGCCCAGCGGGGATGCTATCGCAACCATCATCCAGCGGCGGAACAGCGATATGAGCATGACCTACCAGCTGGCCATCATCAGTTTGTCGAGCGGAGATGAACATATCTTGCATGCGACAAAGCTGCGCATCAGCGCTGTCAATTGGTCGCCGACCGGCGAGTGGCTGGCGCTGGAGATGGCCGGGCAGATTTACAAGATCGTGCGCGATGGCGGCGGGCTGACCCGGCTAAGCGATCATCTTGGCGGCGCGAGAATGCCGCGCTGGTCGCCGGATGGGCGGATGATCAGCTATGTGGCTGCGTCATCCTTTCCCGGTTTCACTCAGCTGATGGTGATGGACGCGGCGGGGCGGGGCATCCGGCGGGTGGCCAACATCCATGGCGCGGTCGCGAATGGCTGCTGGGTGTGAGCTGCCCAGCGTCTCACATTTTTTGCCACCGAGGGCGCCGAGGGTATTGAGGAAAGCCACTTATGCCGCTCAAGCCACGCTGGATGCTGCCCGGCTCGGCAGGTATGCCAGCCAGATCGCCGCCGTGCCCAGAGCCAGCATAGCGCTCAAAGCCAGCAGCGCGCCAGCATAGCCCAGTGCCGCGATCATGAAGCCGCCCAGCACGGGCCCGCCGACTTTCCCGAAGTTCTGCAGCATGCCGATCAATCCCATGCCCGCGCCGATATGCTCAGGGCTGATGGCGCGCGAGACCAAAGCTTTGGCCGCCGGGAAAATCAGCGCCTGCGCCAAACCGGTCAGCAGCGCCGGCAAGAGCAAGAGCGGGCTCTCATCCAGCGCGCTCACCAGGGGCAGCGCGGCCGCCAGCAGCAGCATGCCCAGGCTGATCGCCCGCAGATAGCCGACCCGGTCGCCCAGCCGCCCGCAGAAGGGTTTGCCAAGCGCATGCGCGGCCTCGCTCAGGCTGAAATATATGCCCACCACGGCGATGCTCAAGCCAGCTTCCAGCGCATAAATAGGCAGGAAAGCTTTCAACGTATACAAGGCGACGAAGGTCACCGCCTCCAAGCCGCCGGTCAGCCAGACAGCTGGCGAGCTTCCGCCTGTGCGAATCGCGCTGATGATATGCGGCAGCAGCCGAGCCCGTTTGCGTTTGCCGCGGGGGCGCGTCTCCGGCAGCTTCAACACAGGCAGAAAAACCGCGCAGCTGATCAAGCCGATGAGCGTGAAGACGGCGACCGGCGCCATGCTCAGCAGCAGCCAGCCGGCCAGCGCTGGTCCCGCGATATAACCGCCGCTGCGAGCCAGCTCGAACCAGCCGATGTCTTCGGCCAGCTGGTCTTTCCGCGCGATATCGGCGATATAAGCCAGGGTCACGGGACCGTAGATGGCTGTGGCCAAGCCATGCGCCAGGCGGATGACAAGCAGCTGCTCCGGGCTGCGGATGAAGGCATAGAGGAAAGGCATGATGGCGAAGAAAGCGCTGCCGATGAGCAGCCATGCGCGCCGCCCCCAGCGGTCCGACAAGATGCCGAACAGCGGCTTCAGCGCCAAGCCGGTGACCGTGGAGACGGAGACGATGAGACCCAGGAAAGCCCCCGACGCGCCCAGCGAGGCGGCAAATAGCGGCAGCAGCGGCGTCTTGCCCATCTGGTAGGCTGAGCGCGCGATGAAGTCCGCCAGCATCAATAGCAGAAAGGGTTTAGAGCGTTTCATTCATCCAAATTGCCGTGTAGGGGCGAAACCTGTCTCGCCCGCTCGCTACCCAGCCAGAATTTTGCGTAAAGTCATCAGTAACGGACAAGCCTTGTAGGGGCGAGTCGGTGAGTCGCCCGCTTACGAATGACAAGACGCTTGCTCAATACCGGCAGCATGGGACAAGCCATGAGGGGGCAATCCACCAGTCCGCCCGGTCACGATGATTCTAATTTGAGGGCGACCAAATGTCTCGCCCCTACAGCGCGCTGGCTAGGGAATCTCATTCCACCTTCACAACCACCTTGCCAAAGCCGGCGTTGCCCAGCACGGTGTTGAACTCAGCCAGGTTGCCATCGACGATATCGGCGAACTGCCCCTCCACGCCAGCGATCTCCGCCGCCATCTCCTCATAAGCCGCGTATTCGTAATCCGTCGGTTTGTAATCGCCCAGGTTGACGTTGAAGCTCAGGTTGGTCAGCTGCGCCAGGAGCCGGTCGCCATTGTTCATGGCATCGGGCCAGCCCGCCCGCGTATCCGGGATCATCAGCGCCTTCTCGACTTCGAGGACCTGGTCTTCCAGAGCCTTGGCTTGCTCGATGATGCCAGCCGCCGATTCCAAACCGCCCAGCCGCTCGCGCCAGCTCTTGAGCTGCGCCCGGACATCGCGCATCTGGTTGACGGTCTTGTGCGCCGCCGAGACCCGATCGCGTATCGTCATCAGCAGGTCGAATTGCGCCTGGAGATCTTCCATGCTGGCTGCCACGCCCGCTTCCTTGACGATCGCGAATGCCTGGCTGCGCTCCTCATCGCCGACGATCAGAGTGACGCTGTATGCGCCCGGCACGGCATGCGGTCCTTTGATGAAACCCTGCTGATTATCCGTCGGCGGCTCAACCTTGTGGGCATCGGGATAACGCAGATCCCATACGAAGCGATTCCAGCCTTGCCTGGATGGGATGCGCAGCTCTTTGGGCGTCTCGTCCGTTCGCGTGCCAGCGGCCTTTTCATCATCGTCGGCATGGAGGCTCTTGAATGTCTTGACCTCCTCGCCGTCTCCGTCGCCTATGCGCAGGGTGATGGCAGCTTCGGGCGCCTCAGGCAGGTAATAGGTGATGACAGCGCCCTGGGGCGGGTTTGCGCCGCTGTCCAGGTAGGTATGTTTGACGCCATGCTCGGGCGTCTCCTCTTTGACATAAGCGGCCACCATGCCCAGCGTGCTCATATACTGCTTGCCATCGCCACTGTCGAATAGCCCCTCGAATACCTTGGGCAGGCGCCGCTCGGTCACCCCCGGCTTGAGCAGTTGGACTTCCGCTTGATCCGCGTCATCCCCCTGTTTCAACGGGGAGGCCGAGGGGGGTAGAGCCGAAACCTGATGCAGCAATCCCACATCATCCAATATCCAGAAGGAGCGCCCATGCGTGGCCACGACCAGATTGGCATCCTTCAGCTTGAGATCGTATATCGGCGAGATGGGCAGGTTGAGCTGGAAGCGCTGCCAATTCGCGCCGGCGTCAAAGGAAATGTACAAGCCAAACTCCGTGCCCAGGTAGAGCAAGCCAGGACGCGCCGGGTCTTCCCGAACGACGCGGCAGAAATGATCTTCGGCGACGCCCTCCACGATAAGCGTCCAGCTCGCGCCATAATCGCTCGTCTTGAAGACATAGGGCGCGTAATCGTCATTCTTGTAGCGCGTCGCCGTGACGTATGCGGTGGCTCGGTCATGCGGCGATGGTTCGATCATGGTGAACATCATCGCTGACAAAGCTTCCCCCTGTTGCGACGGGGGGACTGAGGGGGGTAGGCTAGGCGTAATATCGCTCCAGTTCGCGCCGCCATCCCGCGTGATATGCAGCAAGCCATCGTCCGAGCCCGCCCAGATAACGCCCGGCTCATGCGGCGATTCCGCCAGCGTGTAGACCGTGGCGTAATGTTCCGCGCCCACGGCATCGCGATTGATGGGACCGCCCGAGGGCTTGAGGGTCTCGGGGTCGGCTCGCGTCAAATCCGGGCTGATCTCCTGCCAGCTTTGGCCTTCGTCGGTTGTCTTGAGTATCTGATTGCCGCCGATGTAAATGCAATCGCTGTCATGCGGCGAGAAGACAATCGGATAAGTCCAGGCGAAGCGGTACTTGTCGGCTTGCGCGCCCAGGCCGGTGCTGCTGCGGGGCCAGGTGGCCACCAGGCGAATCTGCTGGATGCGATGGTCATAGCGCTGCAAGCTGTTGCCGCCGCCGGGCGAACTGCCTATCGCCCCGACATACACGAGATCCGGGTCTTCAGGATGCACGGCGATATAGCCGCTCTCGCCCGAGCCGATGATGTCGCAATCTTCCCAGGTGATGGAGGAATAACGGCTGCGGCTGGGCACGCGCAAGCTGGAATTGTCCTGCTGCGTCCCATAGACATAGTAGGGCTGGTGGCTGTCGAAATCGAGATGATAGATCTGCGCCGTCGGCTGGTTGTATATGCTCGACCAGGACAAGCCGCCATTCAGCGACACGCAGGCGCCGCCGTCGTTGCCGTGGATCATCACCTGGTTGTTGCGCGGATGGATCCACAGATCATGATCATCGCCATGGGGCGTGGTGATCTCTGTGAAGTTATGCCCGCCGTCGGTCGATTTCCAGAAGCTGAGGTTGTTGATGTAAATCGTATTGGCATCGACCGGGTCAGCCGTCAGGTGCATATAGTACCATGCGCGGGAGATGAAACGGTTGTCCTTGCTGCCGACCACCCAGGTCTCGCCATAATCATCGCTGCGGTAGATGCCGCCATCGGGCTGGTTCTCGATGATCGCCCAGAGGCGCCCCGGCTGCGCTGGCGAGGCTGCCAAGCCGATCTTGCCCAACAATCCCTTGGGCAAGCCAACCCCCCTCGGCCCCCCCGACGAGTCAGGGGGAGGACTTGACAGACCCTCGACGCCCGTCAGGCATTGCCAGGTATCGCCGCCGTCCATGCTGCGCCAGATGCCGCTGCCCTCGCCGCCGGAGCTGATCTGCCAGAAGTTGCGATAGGCTTCCCAAAACGCCGCGTAGATGACGCGCGGGTTGTTCTGGTCGATTGTGATGTCGATGGCGCCGGCTTTGTCGCTGACATGCAGGACAAGCTCCCATGATTCGCCGCCATCTTTGGAACGGTAGACGCCGCGTTCTTCGTTCGTGCCGAAGGCATGCCCAAAAGCGGCCGCATAGACCAGATCGGCATTCTGCGGATGACTGCGAATCTTGGCGATCTGGCGCGTGTCTCGTAAGCCGATATGCTTCCAACTGCGCCCGGCGTCGGTGGATTTGTAGATGCCATCGCCGATTGACACATCAATGCGGATGGTGGTTTCGCCCGTGCCGGCATAGATGACGTTGGGGTCGGCTGGCGCCACTTCCAGCGCGCCGATGGATGACGACGTGAAATAGCCGTCGCTGATGTTCTCCCAGTATTGCCCGGCGTCGGTGGTCTTCCATACGCCGCCACAGACGCCGCCGAAGTAGAAGGTGTTCATGTCGCGCGGGTCGCCGGCGACAGCGACGACGCGGCCGCCGCGGAAGGGTCCGATGCAGCGGAATTCGCTAAGCCCGTCGAAGGGTGAGTTGGTCATGGGGGTATCCTCTGAAGTTGCGCGCTGATAATGGCGGATATTGTAATGGATTTCCGCGCGATGGCACAGATGGGCGTTTGGGGGGGGGCTGGCCATGAGCTCGCCCGCTAAAACAAGGCCGGCGTTCTGAGCGCCTTGAGCGACGGCTGCCCGGCAACCCGTTACATCGCGCGCTTTCATTGCTATACTCTCTTGGAGCGGAGGGCAAACTCATGAGATTCGACATCCCTGCAGATCTCACCAAGCGATTGGGGGAAATCGCCAAGCGCGACGAAATTGACGTCGATGATTTGCTGCGCCACTTGCTGGAGCGCTATGAGGACGACTGCGCCGTCAAGCAGAAAGGCCGGGCGACCACCACCGACTTTGCCCGAAACGCCTTGTCCGCAGGGCTGTCGTCACCGCATCCTGTCGATACTTCCGAGCGCAGCCGGGAGATACTTAATGCAGAATTTGCGGATTATCTAAAGCGCCGCGCCAACCAATGACGCTCATAGCCGACAGCAACTTTGTCTATGCGCTGTACAACACAAATGACACGCATCATAGGCATGCTCTGGATTTCCTGTCTCAAATCACCGAAGTCATGCTCGTGCCGGATCTTGTCTTGCCAGAAGTCTGCTATTTGATCACGCGGGATTTGGGGCACGGCGGCATACAGAAGTTTCTTGAGTACTTTTCACAATTGGACGCGCCGCTTGAGCCAATCGACATGGAAGACTTGCGCAGAGCGCGCGATATCCTGGTCGCCTACGCCGACGCGCGCTTTGACATTGTCGATTGCCGCATCATGGCTATCGCCGAGCGGCTTGATATCACGCGCATCGCCACCTTCGACCGGCGCGATTTCGGCATGTTTCAGCCGAGCCACTGCGAGTATCTTGAGCTCCTGCCATAAACCGGCGGGCGAACCAATGACTATGGTCAGTGTCGGCGGTCAGTGTCGGCGGTCAGTGTCTACGCGACCTACTCGACCTACGCGACCTGCGCGACCTACGCGACCTACGCGACTTCGCCCCAACATTTTCTCCGCGACGGGCGCGTTACTGCGGATCATCAACCCTGTATCAGCGCCTGACATGCTTCGCTCTCAAAATCATCCCGCACCCAATCCGCCATTTCGCGCGCATGCTCCCGCGCCATTTGCGCCACGCCTTCATCTTTCAGCCAGCCCGACTTCTTGTTCGCGCGCAGCAAGCCCCGCAGCGTGAGATGCTGCTCCTTTTTTCCATTGCATGGGCGACAAAGCAATATGCGGTTGCGGAAGTGATTCTCGCCGCCGTCGGCTCTCGGCATGATATGATCCAATTCCATAAACTCGCGTTCCAGTTCGCGGCCACAGCCGGCGCAGATGACATTGCCGTTGCTCTTCTGCGCATCCAGCAAAACCGCCACGATCTGCCGATGGGTCAACTTCTCCCACGGTTCGACAGCGCGCGGCGTCTTGAGCTTGAGGCTGGGCGAAGCCAATTCGTTATCGTCCGTGCGGCGCGGGGGCTGGGTCTCGTAATGAACGCGCTTCGTCCAAAATTGCCGAGGCTGCTTGTCTTCCGTGAGCATGCCCTCTTCCGCCAAACGGTTGAGGACGGTCTCATGCGCTTTGTCCCAGATGTCCATGCCAACCCATTGACGTTTAAGTTGTTCGGCCGCAACGGGGGTGGTGGCGCAGCCACAAAAGGGATCCAACACGATGTCGCCTTCCTTGCTGCTGGCTTCAATAATGCGGCGGTAGAGCGCGAGCGGCTTCTGGGTGGGGTAGCCGGTGCGCTCGGGGGATTGACTGATGGTCGGCCGGGTCTCGTCGTGATCCCAAACATCACGGCGATAGGTATCGACATAAGTGTTGCCTTCTTCGTCCTGTTTGGTGTGGCGGAAAGGCTTCCGGTAAAATTGCCGTTCCATTTGCGGATGGAATGTCCAACTGTCGCCCTTGGTATAAAGGAGCAGCGTATCGTGCTTCCGCGGCCACCACCGCATCGCCACGCCCTGTGTCCGATAGCCCCATACAACTTCGTTGCGAAAGTTTTGCCGCCCGAATATGGCGTCCATCATACATTTTAAGTAGGCTTGCGCCGTATGGTCGCAGTGCAAATACAAGCTGCCATCCTGCCGCAGTATGCGCCACATTTCCATCAAGCGCACGCCCATCCAGCACAAAAACGCGCCCATGTCATCGCCATAGGCCAAACGCGCCCCGGCAATCACGGCATGCGCCGCGGGCCAGTCGTCCTTGATGCTGTCGGTCCATTCTTCGCGCACATCCTCGTCCCAGCGCCAGCGGTCTTTGAAGCGCGCGCCAGCTGCCAGACTATCGGGCGTGGCGTGATGATCGCGGTTCTTGTTGAAAGGCGGGTCGGTGGCGACGAGATGCGCGGTCTCGCTGTTCATGCCGCGCAGGAACTCCAGGTTGTCGCCATGATAGAGCGTCCGGTTTTTGAAGTTGGGCTCGGCCATTGTGAGTCGCCTCTCTGAAATCCTAAGCTAAATCTAGCCGCATGCGCCGCAAATGACAATTCTTCAGGCCCTCAGGGCAATCGCGCCAAATTGGAACGGCGCTGATATGGGTTAGATTCTCCCCCAAATTCGTCATCTGTAGACGCCCGCGTCGCCCGGCGACGGCTCACGCAAAATACCTTGCGGGTCGCGGCGCTTGACTCCCCTCCTTGATGCTTCGGGGAGGGGCCGGGGGTGGGGTTGGTTGCTCGCAATGTAAACAGGGGCGATTCGCTGGAACGCCCACGATTATTCTGCCATTCACGTGGGCGACCAAATGGCTCTCCCCTACCTATTACTCATTATGCTCGGGGAACTGGGCATAATTATATTGAAGCGATTGCCCTGTTCATGCTCGTCGCGCCGCTTGCCCAATTCCGCCTATCCCAGCTACAATGTAAGCGATACTCATGAGGCATGACACATGGCGCTCGACATTCCCGCCGAACTCACGCAGCGACTTGAAGAAGCCGCCGAAGCCCGCGGTCTCTCCGCTGGCGACTACCTGGAGGATCTGCTGGATGCCGCCGCGCCGCCAAAGAAGCAATGGGCGACCCTGGCTGACTTGGCGCGCCATGCCAAAGAGGCGGGAATGGCATCGGGCCATCCTGTGGATACCTCCGCGCGCAGCCGGGAAATCTTGAACACGGAATTCGCTGACTATTTGAAGAGCCGCATTGATCGGCGACTCTCATCATCGATAGCAGTTTTCTATTAGCGCTTTATGACTCTGATGAAATACATCATCAACGTGCTTACGACTTTGCCGCGAACCGCGCTGAAACCATGCTCGTGCCAGATCTAGCTCTACCCGAAGTCAGCTACTTGCTGAGGCGCAACTTGGGCTATGCAGGCAGTTTGACCTTCTTTGATTTTTTCGAAAACAGACATGTCAGACTTGTACCGCTTATTCAGAACGACTTGGCGCGAGTATTTGAGATCAGCCGGCTATATGCTGACGCTCGATTGGACCTTGTCGACTGCTGCATCATGGCTATCGCCGAGCGACTCAACATTATGCGCATCGCCACCTTCGACCGCCGCGACTTCAGCATGGTCACACTGGCGCGCTGCGACTATCTCGAGCTGCTTCCCTGATCTGGTGGGCCATGCGCTGGCAGGCCTTTGCATCCCCATTTGCGGAATCCTTGACAAGCCCTCCTTGAATCCGTTCTAATCTGTGCGCAAGCGCGAAGGGAGCCGGGCAATGGCGCAGGTCAAGTTCACCCCAAATCTCAAACGTTTCTTCCCCGATCTCTGCGAATGCCAGATCGACGCCCGCAGCGTCGCCGAAATCGTGGCCGCCGTCGATCAACGCTGGCGCGGCTTGGGCGATTACATCATCGACGAACAGGGCAGCCTGCGCAAACATGTCAACATCTTCGTCGGCGATGAGCTCCTGCGCGACAAACTGGCGCTCACCGACAGCGTCTCCTCCGATAGCAAAATATTCATCGTGCAAGCCTTGTCGGGGGGGTGAGCTTTGCAAAACAAACTCCTGGTAGGCACGCGCAAGGGCCTGCTCATCCTGAGCCGCGGCGGGCGCGCGGATTGGCAGGTCGAATCGGCGCATTTCGAAGCTATTCCCGTCGTCTACGCCTTCCGCGACAAACGCAGCGATACTATCTGGGTCAGCCTGGATCATGGGCATTGGGGCGGCAAGCTGCACCGCTCCCGCGATGGCGGCAAGAGCTGGCAAGAGGTCGAAGCGCCAAAATACCCCGAAGGCGATGCCGTCCCGCCCGATTTCACCGTGCCCGCCAAGACCAACTATATCTGGCTGGTCGAGCCGGGCGGCGCGGATGAGCCGAATCGCCTTTATGTCGGCACGGACCCGGGCGGCCTCTTCCTCAGCGATGACGGCGGCGATTCTTTTCAACTGGTCGAGAGTTTATGGAAGCACCCCAGCAATACCCACTGGTTCGGCGCGGGCCGGGATCATCCTGGCGTGGTGGCCATCCAGGCGGACCCGCGGAACAGCCGGCGTCTGACCGTCGGCATCAGCGTCGGCGGCGTGTATATCAGCGAGGACGGCGGCGAGAACTGGGCGGCGCACAACCGCGGGCTCTTCGCCGATTACCTGCCCGACCCGCATCACGAGCACGGTCATGACCCGCATATCATCCTGGCCAGCCCCAGCAATCCCGATGCGCTCTGGCAGCAGAACCATTGCGGCATCTATCGCAGCGAGGACGGCGGGCGAAATTGGCGGGACATCGGCGACAAACATGGCGGGCCAGCCGGCTTCGGCTTTGCGCTGGCTGTCGATGAAGACGACGACCAGACAGCATGGGTGGCGCCGGCCGTCAGCGCGGAATATCGCGTGCCAGTCGACCGCGCCCTGGTGATATGCCGCACGGAAGATGGCGGCGCGAACTGGCAGAACCTGCGCAGCGGCTTGCCCCAGCGGCATTGCTACGATCTGGTCTTCCGCCATGCCCTGGATAAAACGGGCGACAGCCTGGCATTCGGCACAACCGCCGGCAACTTCTACGTCTCCGATGACCGCGGCGATAGCTGGCGCTGCCTGGCGCATAATCTGGCGGTGGTCTACTGTGTTCGTTTCATGTAGGTTACGATAATTGTTGAATTGAGCGCGTGAGGGAATGAAAAGTGGCCGATCTTCTGCTCAAAAAAGCGCAAGGCTGCCTCTACGGCGGCGCGATTGGCGATGCCATGGGGGCGCCGGCCGAATGGCGCATGCCCGATGAAATTCAAGCCCGCTACGGCTTCATCACCGACCTGGTCGAAGCCTGGGACGAGGCGAATACCCGCGGCCGCGGTCATGGGCGCTACACCGACGACACGCACATGATCCAGTTGCTTTGCCGCGTCTATATCGAACATGGCGACCACCTGGACGCGCACGAATTCATGCGCCGCATCGTGCCTATGATGGCGCTGGAAGACCGCTGGATCCCCGAGCGCGGGCGGGAAATGCCCTTGGTCGAGCGGCTCTTCTATCCCGAGAAATGGCTTTACATCCGCTGGCTGGCCAATGCGGATCCGCGCAACGCCGGCGTCGGCAACATGGTCAATTGCGGCGCCGCCATGTACGCCGCGCCTGTGGGCATCGTCAACGCCTGCGATCCTCTGCGCGCCTATGCCGAAGCCGTGGATGTCTTCAGCGCCCATCAAGCCAGCTTCGGGCTGGAAGCGGCCGCGGTCATGGCCGCCTGCGTCGCCGAAGCCTTCAAGCCCGAGGCCTCCGTCAGCTCGATCATCGACGCCGCCCTCACCGTCGCCAAGGACGGCACCGCCGATTGCATCGCCGCCATCGCCGACAAAGCCAGCACCCTGCGCGATTGGAAAACCGCCATCGCCCCCCTGCGCGAGGTCATGCGCGAATATGACACCTCGCCCGATGACGCCAAGACGCAGCGCGGCAACGGCAGCAACAGCTGGACCCCCAGCCGCGAACACAGCATCGAAGAAGTGCCCATCGCCCTGGGCTTCCTGGTCGTGACCGGCGGCGACTTTGAAGGCACGATCTTCGGCGGGACGAATTATGGCCGCGACAATGATTCCATCGCCGGCATGGGCGGGGCTATCGCCGGCGCCCTGCATGGCATCGACGCCTTGCGCGGCGAATGGGTCGAGCAGATCAACAGCGCCAACCGCATCGACCTGAATCCCATGGCCGCCGATATGACTGAACTGACGCGAAAATTGCAGCGGCGGCAACTGGAGGAGGCGCAGCAGCGCCAAGCCGCTTTCAACGTGCTGTCTTAACCTCAAGAACAACGGAGAGCATGGTCAGAGCGATACGCTAGCCTGCATGTGGGGGCTTCCGCATGTGCCAGGCCTGCGTCCGCTCATACGCGTAGGCGATGCGATAGAGCGTCGCTTCGTCAAAGGGCCTGCCCATCAACTGATAGCCAATCGGCAAACCGGACGGCGTGAAGCCAGCCGGGGCGCTGAGAGCCGGCTGCCCGCTCAGATTGGCCGGGTAGACATGATGGATGAAGCCATCGGTGGGCGTCTCGCCATTGGGCATATCCGGGCGCGGCGTTCGCACATCGCCCAGCAGCGGGGCAGGCACGGGAATGGTCGGCGAGATCAACGCGTCCAGCTTGTGGCGCTGGAACAAGTCCTGCATGGCGGCGCGGAAACGCTCGCGGGCGCGCAAGGCAGCCAGATATTCCGTCGCCAGGATGACTTGGCCCGCTTCCAAGGTGGCGCGCGTGCCCGGGCTGTAGAGATGCCCCTTTTCGCGGATGCGCTGGCGATGATAACTGGCCGATTCAGCCATGCGGATGGTGATGAGGGTCTCGCGCGTCAGCTCCAGCTCGGGCAGGCGCAGCTCGATGATCTCCGCGCCCAGACGCGCCAGTTGGCTGATGACGGCTGCGTTCGCCTGGCGCACGCTTTTTACGACGCCGGGATACAGGAAATAGTCGCGGTCGATGCCGATGCGCAGGTTCTGAACGCCCCGCTCGAGGCCAGCGGCGAAATCGACTGCCGGCAGGCGCGCGGAATGGGGATCTTGCGGGTCATGCCCGGCAATGGCGCCCAGCATGAGGGCATTATCGCGGACCGTGCGCGTCATCGGACCAACATGATCCAGGGACCAAGCCAGGGGAACGATGCCATGCATGCTGACGCGCCCGAACGTGGCTTTCATGCCCACCAGATTGTTGAGCGACGAGGGGATGCGGATGGAGCCGCCGGTATCCGTGCCGATGGCGCCAAAAGCCGAACGGGCCGCCACTGCCGCGCCGGAGCCAATGCTGCTGCCGCCGGGGAAGCGCTCAAGGTCCCAGGGACCCCGCGTGGGCGGTTGGCTGCCGCCGCATGACCATTCGTGACAGCGCGTCTTGCCTATCATGACCGCGCGGGCCGCCTTGAGCTTATGCGCGACTGTCGCGTCAAAGTCCGGCACGAAGCCCGCCATAGCCCGCGAGCCCACTTCGGTCAAGATGCCCTGCGTATAACAATTGTCCTTGATGGCGATGGGGATGCCCTGCAGGGGACCGCGATCTTGGCCATGCGCCAGTTCCCGGTCAGCGAGAGCCGCGGCTTCCAGCGCTTTCTCGGCTGGAACGGTGGCGTAGGCATGCAGCGTCGGCTCGGTCTCGGCGATGCGGGCGAGGGTGGCTTCGGTCAATGCCAGCGAGGTGGTTTCGCCATCTCGCAAGGCGGCGGCCGCTTGGCTGATGGACAGCTCGATCAAAGCGGGCGTTTCAGTCATGCCAGGCGGCATCCATTGTGAGACTGGGCGCGTAGTCTTGCAGCTCGGCGATTTCCAGGTCTTCGAGCAGGGTCAGCTGCCGCGCCAGGGCTGCCAGGTCTGCCGGGGCGAGGGTGATGCCTAGCATCCGCGCCAGCTGGGCGAGCTGCTCGGCTTTGGAATCGGCATCGGCGGGATGATTTTCATTCGGCATAGATTCTGCCCCAAGCATCACAATTGAATGATATGTTGTTTGCGGATGATTTACAAAATCGCCCCTGCGGATCTTGGTACATGCGGGCGATATTGTAATTCGCGCGTGATGGGCGATACTAAGCGCATGACCACGCCAGACAGCATCAGCCAACTGGTACAGAAATACCAGCGGGGCAGCAGCCACTATCAGCAGCCGGAGTACAACGAAGCCCAGCTGCGGCAGGAATTCGTCAATCCGCTTTTCGCGGCATTGGGCTGGGATGTGGGCGACAGCCAGCAGGTCCTGCATGAAGCGGGCTTGCGCAGCGGCGGCAGCGTCAAACACCCCGATTACAGCTTCCTGGCGGGCGGGAAGCGCGTCTTCTATGTCGAGACCAAGAAGCCAGCCATCAACATCGGCAGCGCCATCGAACCGGCTGAGCAGCTGCGCTCGTATGGCTGGTCGGGCAATACGGCCGTGGGCATCCTGACCAATTTCGCCGAATTCGCCGTCTACGATTGCCGCATCGAACCCAAACAGGGCGACCTGCCCGCCGAAGCGCGCATCCTCTACTTGACGCATTCGCAATATGCCGAAAACTGGCAGCGCCTGCAGGAGACGCTCTCGCCGGCTGCCGTCCGCCAAGGCAAGCACAGCGACCTGCTGGAAGAGACGGCCAAGGGTGTGCTGCGCGTGGACGAGGCATTCCTGCGCGATATGGAAGGCTGGCGCAAGGAGCTGGCCGCCCACCTGCACAAACAAGCCCTCTTCATCGACCGCCGGCTGACCAAGCGCGAACTCAACCAGCTGGTCCAGCGCACCATCGACCGCATCGTCTTCCTGCGCATCGCCGAAGATCGCAACCTGGAAACTTATGGCAGCCTGGAACGGGCGGCATCGCATAACAAAGGCGTCTACGCGCGCATCAAGCGGCTTTACCTGAACGCCGACCGCAAGTACAACTCGGGCTTGTTCCACTTCGACCCGGCCGACAAATCCCGCCCGGATGCCGATACGCTGTCCATGGACATCTTCATCGTCGACAACGTGCTGCGCAAGATCATCAGCGACCTCTATCCGCCCAAGAGCCGCTACCAGTTCTCGGTCATCAGCGCCGACATCCTGGGGCAGGTGTATGAGCGCTTCCTGGGCAAGGTTATCGAAGTGCGCAGCGATAGCCATGAAACCCGCGTCACCGTCGAAGAAAAGCCCGAAGTGCGCAAAGCCGGCGGCGTCTATTACACGCCCGGTTACATCGTCGATTACATCGTCGAGAATACCCTGGGCAAGCTGCTGGAAGGCAAATCGCCCGAAGAAGCCGGGCAGCTGCGCGCGCTCGACCCGGCTTGCGGCAGCGGCTCCTTTCTCACGGGCGCCTATGCCTACCTGCTCGATTGGCACCTGGCAACTTATCGCAAGAATCCCGCGCGCTATCGCAATCGCATCCGCCACAGCCCGGACGGCATCCTCCTGCGCATCGAAGAGAAACGGCGCATCCTGCTCAACAATATCTACGGCGTCGACCTGGACCAGAACGCTGTCGAGGTCAGCAAGCTTTCCCTGCTGCTCAAGATGCTGGAGAACGAGAGCGACACGGGCGATATGCGCCTGCCCCTGCTGCCCGACCTGAGCGGCAACATCAAATGGGGCAATTCGCTGGTGGGCAGCGATTTTTATGGCGACAAGCCGCTGGAAGGTTTTGACGATGAAGAGTTGTATCGCATCCGCGCTTTTGATTGGGATAGCGGGGCGGGTTTTGGCGGCATCATGGCGGCGGGCGGTTTTGACGCGGTGATTGGCAACCCGCCTTATGTGCGCCAGGAGACGCTGGGGCGGGAGTTCAAGGGCTACGCGAAGGGGAAGTTCGAGACCTATGCGGGCACGGCGGATTTGTACATTTACTTTATCGAACAGTCTCTCAAGCTCTTGAAGCCGACCGGACGATACGGCGTGATTTGCTCGAATAAGTGGCTGCGCTCAAATTACGGCAAGGGCGTCAGGCAATTTCTCTCGCGCACGGTTGCTTTCGAGCAGTTGATTGACTTCGGGGAATTGCCTGTTTTCGCCAGCGCGTCAACATTTCCCTTGATCTTGATTGCGCGCAACGGATACAGCGCGGACAACGAGTTCAAGTATGCAGCCATCAAGCGACTGGATTTCGGAAGCCTGAGTGAGGAAGTCGAGCGGATACACTATGTCGTAGACAAGCGCTCAATAGAAGGCGATCGCTGGACGTTGGCATCCAAGCCATTAGTGGGCGTACTAGACAAGATTCGGCGCGCGGTATTCCCCTAAGAGACTACATCGACACGAAAGTGTATCGTGGCGTCATCACGGGGCTAAATGAAGCGTTTGTGATTGACGGACAGCGACGACAAGAGATCGTTAGCCAAGATGAACTGTCTTCTGAACTTATCGTACCGTTTGCAGTGGGGGACGATGTACGCAAGTATACGGTGAACGATCGGGGTCGCCATCTGATACTGATCCCCAAAGGTTGGACAAAGAGCCACTTAGGCCATGCCGCGGGAGAGAAGGAGGCGTGGAGCTGGTTCTCGCAGAATTATGTCGCGCTGGCCGCACACCTGGAACAATACAAAGAAAGAGCGCGTAAACGACTCGACAAAGGCGACTACTGGTGGGAATTGAGAGCGTGCGACTATTACAGTCAATTCAGCAAGCCGAAGATCGTGTACCCGGATATCGCTAAGGAAAGCCGCATCGCCTTTGATGCCGCTGGTTTATTCGTCACAAACACTGTGTACTTCGTGCCGACTGATGACAGGTACTTCCTTGGCTTGCTCAACTCGAGTTTGATGTTCAACTATTTCAAGTACCTAGCGTCGGTTTTGGGCGACCCCAACCGAGGGGGAAGGTTACGCTGGCTGCGGCAAGATGTCCTGAATCTGCCTATCAGGGTAATCGACTTTGATAATGCGGAGGACGCGCAGACGCATGGAGAAGTAATCGCGCTGGTTGACGAGTTGCTGGTCTTGCATGGGCAGTATTCGCGGCTGTCGCTGGTGAAGCAGGGGCTGCTCGATATGCAGATAGAGGCGCTGGACAAGCGGTTGGATGAGATTGTGTATCGGCTGTATGGGCTGAGTGAGGAGGAGGTGGGGCGCTTGGAGGGAGTGGGTGAATGATGTGCGCTACGCTACAGATAATGCGAGTTATGCACACAGGGGCCACCAAGGTGTTGGAAATTGAGAGTTTGCTTGAATCGCAGGGAGCTGCTATGCTTGATCTAGGGCATAGACTACTGGCAACAACATGAGACGCGCGGGCAGGGACTCAAGAACCAGAATGGTAGAAAAAACTGAAATCCATCTGAAGTACGAAGGGCCTGATGTTGCGAACGGAACAATGGCGCTTAATGATGTCATACCAGTGTTGCAAGGTATTTCTGGCGCATACAATCGCTTGGCTGACACCGAGAATCCAAATGTAACGCATCGGATTACGCTTGCAGATGTTCGACCAGGGTCAGCGGATATCGTACTGGAAGTAATTGAGTGGTTAACTGAAAACGCTGAGCCGATTGGTGCGGCTGCTGGTCTACTTACTTCTGGTGGTGTAGGTTACGCAGTCATCAAGAAAATAGTCGACGTAATCAGAATAAAGAAGCATGTTAGCGGTGACCCATCTAGAGAACGGATCGAAGCACCAAATAGTATTGTTGTCGCGAATGTGGAGAACTTAGAGATTACTGTTGGTCGGTCAGCATATGAAGCTTACGACCGTGAATTGATAGACAAAGACTTGGAATTGATGACGAGGCCGCTGCAAAGAGGGCGCATAAATTCAGCACAGCTAACGGTTCAATCAGAAAACGAGGAGACCATTAGCGAGTTAATCACCGCCGAAGACCGTCCACTTTTTGAGCTTACCGACCTCGCAGTGACCGCTACTCAGGAAACGGAACTCGTGGTAACGCTGAATTCACTGACCAAAAGCACAAACAGTGGATACCTGTACTTGCCAACTCAAAAACGAGTCTTTTATAGTTACACGGGTGATGATCGTCCCAAACTGTACTCAATCTTCGGCAGTTACAATGGACCAGTGAAGATCCGATGCATAGCCAAATTGGATGACCAATTGCAGGTAATATCTTTAGAAATACTGGAACTCGATCGTGCGCAATTGGATATGTTCGAAGAAGGATCGACTCCAGTACCTTAACTAGGCTCGTACGTGATCGAGTCCTGAATTGTAGGGGCCGTGCGCGGAAATGTTCACTTTTTCTTGCGTGAGATACGCTTCAACTTATTGCCACTATTTACAGGTGGCAACGTCTCTCCCTTGTCCATGCTGTATTGGCTAGGATTGCGCACCTTGCCGCCGCGAGGCCCTACTTCTCTGTATTCTCCACTCTTTTCAGCTTTCTGTCCCGATTTCTGTAGACTACTCATGTCACCCTCCCATTGCTTCATTCATCATAATACCACATTTTAGATGTCCATCTAGCCCTATTCAGCACAAATGTCCAAAATCTCTGCGCCTCTGTGGCAAAATCCACGCGCCCCTCACTCCTTCACGAATCCTATCGGCCGCTTCTCGTATGGCACATTCTGATGCTTGATAATGGCTTCCAGCATTTGCGTGAGTTCCGCAATCTGCCGCTGCGTTGTCTCATGGTTCGCGGCCACCTGCTCGCTCAATCCCAGCAAGACCTCTTCAAAAGTGTCGACCCGGTCAAGCACCTGGTCCTGCGTCATGCGCATGGCTTGATACTCCGCCTCGACCCGCGCGTAACGGATGTCGGTTGTCGCTGCCATCATTCGCCTAATTCTGTATACGCAACCAGTATACGCCCGCCATCCAAACCTGTCAAAGCCGCTGGCCTCCCCCTGACTCGTCGGGGGGATTGAGGGGGGTGTGCTATAATCTCCCCATGCCAACACTCCGCTCGCGCGCCTTCTTCAACGAATCCGGCGTCCCCGGCTTGACCCACCGCGCATTCACCAGCGCCATGGGCTACGACAGCCAGGACTTGTCCCGCCCCATCATCGGCATCTGCAACACCTTCAGCGAGCTCAACCCCTGCAACAGCCACCTGCGCCAACTCGCCGAAGCCGTCAAACGCGGCATCCTGCAAGCCGGCGGCATGCCCCTCGAGTTCCCCACGATTTCGCTGGGCGAGATTCACCTCAGCCCTACGTCCATGCTCTGCCGCAACCTGGCGGCTATGGACACCGAAGAGATGATCCGCGGCAACCCGCTGGATGGCGTCGTGCTGCTCAGCAACTGCGACAAGACCACCCCAGCCGCGCTCATGGGGGCGGCCAGCGCCGATATACCCGCCATTATGCTCAGCGGCGGTCCCATGCTCAACGGACATTACATGGGCGAAATCCTGGGGGCATGCACCGATTGCCGGCGCTACACGGCCGAGTTTCAGGCGGGCAATATCGATGCCAAAACCTATGCCGAGGTCGAGCGCAACCTCGTGCGCAGCGCGGGTCATTGCATGGTGATGGGCACGGCGTCGACCATGAATTCGCTGATGGAAGCGCTGGGCATGGCGCTGCCCGGCAATGGGGCGATTCCGGCTGTCGATTCGCGGCGCATGCACCTGGCTGCCCAGGCCGGGCGGCAAATCGTCGAGCTGGTCCAGCGCGATATCCGCCCCTCGCAGATTCTCACTGCCGAGGCTTTTGATAACGCCATCACCTTGCTGCATGCCCTGGGCGGGAGCACCAACGCCATCGTGCATCTGCCGGCCATTGCGGGCCGGGCTGGAGTGGAGTTGCCCCTGGCGCGCTTTGACGAGCTCAGCCGCCGCACGCCGCTCATCGCCAATATGCGCCCGACCGGGCAATACCAGATGGAAGACCTGTTTTATGCTGGTGGCATTCCCGCTGTCCTGCGCGAGCTGCTGCCCATCCTGCATGGCGACGCTCTGACCGTGACGGGAGCGACCCTGGCGGAAAATGTCGCCAATGCCCAAGCGACCAATGCCGATGTCATTCGCTCGCTGGATAATCCCTTGCAAAGCGAAGGCGGCTTGAGCATCCTGCGCGGCAACCTGGCGCCCGACGGCTCGGTCATCAAACACGCGGCCGCCTCGCCAGAATTGTGCCAGCATCGCGGACCGGCCCTGGTCTTCCGTGATGTCGCCGACCTCAAAGCGCGCATTCACGACCCCGCTCTGGACGTGACGCCGGCCCATGTGCTGGTCCTGCAAAACAGCGGTCCCATCGGCGGGCCGGGCATGCCCGAAGTCGGCAACCTGCCCATCCCGCAGAAGCTGCTGCGTCAAGGCATCCGCGATATGGTCAGGCTCTCCGATGCCCGCATGAGCGGCACGTCCTATGGCACGATCGTCCTGCATATCGCTCCGGAATCCGCGCTGGGCGGTCCGCTGGCGTTGGTCAGGGATGGCGATGAGATCACGCTGGATGTCGAGGCGCGGCGTTTGCATTTGCATGTCGATGAAGCTGAGCTTTCGCGCCGGCGTACCGAATGGAAAGCGCCCGAACCGGCCTACACGCGCGGGTATGGGCAGCTCTACCTGCGGCATGTCAATCAAGCGCCCCTGGGCTGCGATTTTGACTTCCTGCGCGGGCGCGACCCGGCTGGCGTGGTGGAGCAGCCGAAGTTCTAGCTGGGGAAGAGTCGCTCCAGCGGCAGCCTGAAACCGGGCAATACGTTTTCGCCGCTCAAGCTGCCATCGCGCGGGACAAATTCGCTGGCTGCCTCGCCATACTCGTCCAGCCGCCAGACCTCAACGCCCGAATCTTCGGGCAGAACGAGCCAAACGATCTCTGTGCCATGCGCCAGATATACCGCGGCTTTGCGCCTCAGTTCAGCCAGCGTATTGCTTGGGGACATAATCTCGACAGCCAAATCGGGCATACGCGGGACGAATCGCGCATGATCGGCTGGTGGAGCGTCTCGCTTGCGGATAAAGGCCACATCGGGCCCCAGCAAGGTATGCCGGTCTTCAGCGGGGTAGTAGCCAACTTCGCCAGTGACTTCGCCTAAATCATGCTCTTCAGCAAAATTAAACAGAAGGTGTGCGATGAGAACCGCTATTCGTCCATGCGTATATCCAGGCGGCATGTCCCAAAACAACTCCCCGTCTATGAGATAAAAGTGCTTGAGGTCGTTTTCTGGCATCTGCGCGAGCCGCCAGACATCGTCAACCGTGAACAGCCGTTCCTGGACTTCCATTGTCGCCTCGTGCTTGATGCCTTGCTGAACAGAGTATAGCGCAGATCTTGTCCGCGCCCCTGGGCTGCGATTTTGACTTCCTGCGCGGGCGCGACCCGGCTGGCGTGGTGGAGCAGCCGAAGTTCTAGCTGGGAAAGAGTCGCTCCAGCGGCAGCCTGAAGCCGGGCAATACGTCTTCGCCGCTCAAGCTGCCATCGCGCGGGACAAATTCGCTGGCTGCCTCGCCATACTCGTCCAGCCGCCAGACCTCAACGCCCGAATCTTCGGGCAGAACGAGCCAAACGATCTCTGTGCCATTCGCCAGATATACCGCGGCTTTGCGCCTCAGTTCAGCCAGCGTATTGCTTGGGGACATAATCTCGACAGCCAAATCGGGCATACGCGGGACGAATCGCGCATTATCCGCCGGCGGAGCGTCTCGCTTGCGGATAAAAGCCACATCGGGCCCTAGCAAGGTATGCCGATCATCGGCGGGGAAATAACCCGTTTCCACACTGCCATCGCCCAAGTCATGCTCTTCAGCATAATTCAAGAGATAGCGGAAGATGTGCCCTGCAAGGTTTCCATGCGTATATCCAGGCGGCATGTCCCAAAATAACTCCCCGTCTATGAGATAAAAGTGTTTGAGGTCGTTTTCTGGCATCTGCGAGAGCCGCCAGACATCGTCAACCGTGAAGAGCCGTTCCTGGACTTCCATTGTCGCCTCGTGCTTGATGCCTTGCTGAACAGAGTATAGCGCAGATCTTGTCGGCGTCGCTGGGCTGCGACATCGGCGCATTCGAATTGCCCCAGTAATCACCCAAACCGCCCAAACCCAAAGGGCGCAAGCAAGGGCGACCGCTCCCCGCTCAAGACCCACTCCGCCAGCAGCTTCGCGACCGCCGGCGCAATCGCCCAGCCATGCCCTGACCAGCCGACGCCAACAAGCAGATTCTCCGCGCCAGGCAGAGTGTCTATGATCGGGATGCCATCCGCGCTGAGCATCTCGCTCCTGTCCGTGTAAACCTCATCCACCGGCAAGCCCGCCAAGTCGGGATAGACCGCCACAGCTTCCCGCCGATTGCCCTCGACCTGTTCGCCGACCGGTTCGCCTTGCCCTGTCCGTTCATCCCAGCGTCCGCGCCAGCCGCCCGAGACCATCACGCGCCCATCCGGCAGCGGCTTGATGGCCAGGGTGCGATGGGCATGGCCAATGAGATGGGTCATCGGTGGCGGGTTATCGGCTCGCAGCGCCATGACCTGGGGCCACATCCGCCAAACCGGCAAATCAATGCCCAGATGCTCGGCAACGAAGCCAGCCACATGCGCATTCGATAGCAGGATGCCTTGCTCGCCGACCGGGATATCAACTTCTTCGCCGTCAATGGATGCCCGCAAGCTGAGGACTTGCTCGCCATGCCTGCTCATGCCAATCACTCGCGCGTTCTCGATGATGCTGGCGCCTTGCGTCAAGGCAGCCACAGCCATGGCTCTTGTGGTCGCTGTATGGTCAGCCACGCCATCTTTCGGGCAATAGACCGCCGCGATGACTTGATCGCTGAGTTTGGGTTCCAGTTCACGGGTTTGCGTCTTGTTCAGCAGATGCGATTCGATGCCTTGCTGGTTTTGCATCCAGATTTGCGCAGGCGCCGCGGCCAGGTCAACTTCGCGCTCGATCAGCTGCAGATGGCCCAAGCGCCGATAGCCGGTGAATCCACCGATGTCGTCGTGCAGCCGGGGCCAGATATCATACGCCAGGCGCATCAAAGGCAGTTCGCGCAGGTCGCGGCCATTAGCGCGCGCGCCCCGTTCGCCCAGCCCGCCCGATGCCCCGCTGGCGATAGTCCTGGCTTCCAGCAGCAGAGTATCCGCGCCGCTTTTGGCCAGCTCCCAAGCCAGCGCGCAGCCGTAAATCCCGCCGCCGACGATTACATAGTCCGCCATGATGCTTGTCCTGTCGTCACTCTGACGCTTCTGATCCCAACCACCGAGAACGCCGAGGGGTTACGCTCAAGCCGCCCGCCTTCGCTAGGGATCCAGTTCGCCATCCGCCAAGCCAAACGGCAGCGGTTCGGGACGCTCGACGGCGCTTCCCAGTGCGATATGCCGGCCCAGCGCGGCCGATTCTTCCAGAGCCTGCATGATATCCAGCACATGAAAAGCCAGTTCGCCACTGGCTCGATGCGCCCGCCCGGATTGGATCGCGTAAGCCATATCCGCCACGCCAGCGCCCCGCCCGATATTGATTGTATGGCTGAAAGGCAGCCTGGCCCATTCGCGCGCGGACGCTTTGAGCAAAGCAACCTCGCCAGCGAACATATTCGGCTTCATCACCGCCAGCGCGCCTTCGCTGCCATGGACTTCCAGCGGCGGCAGATGATGCGCCCAGACATCGAAGCTGGTGATCAGCGAGGCGATGGCGCCATTGGCAAACTCCAGCGTGCCGGCGACATGCGTATTGACCTCGACCGGCAGCTTGCGCCCTCGATGGGCCGGGTGGCCCGCGATGCGCTCCGGGAAGCTGATGCGCGCCGAGCCGGCCACCCGCGCCACGGGTCCAAGCAGGTTCACCAGCGCGGTCAAGAAATAGGGTCCCATATCCAGCAGGGGTCCGCCGCCCCGCTGATAGAAGAAATCCGGATTGGGATGCCAGCTTTCGGGTCCATGCCCCATGAAAAAGGCGGTGGCAGCGATGGGCTGGCCGATTGCGCCGTCATCAAGCGCTTTGCGGGCGGTCTGGTTGCCGCCGCCCAACAAGGCATCCGGCGCGCAGCCGATTCTTAAGCCCGCGCGGTCCGCCGCTCGCATGAGGTTCTCGGCTTCGGCGCGATTGATGGCCAGGGGTTTTTCGCTGTAGGCATGCTTGCCCGCGGCAAGGATCTGCAGCGAGACCTCGGCATGGGCGCTGGGCGGGGTGGCGTTGATGACGATGGCGATGTCGCCGCGCGCCAGCAGGTCATTAACGCTGAGCGCGGTCAAGCCATGTTCGGCAGCGAAAGCCCGCGCTTTGGCCGGCATCAGGTCGGCGCAAGCCACAATTTCGATTGCATCAAAAGGCGCGCAGCCCTTGATATAAGCCGGCGCGATATCGCCTGTCCCTATGATGCCAACTTTCAATGCGCCCACGGCAACTGCCTATCTGGTGATTGCAGGGGCTGGCCATTGGCTCGCCCACATTGCCAGGCCGCGGTTAGGCATCCAGTTCGCCATCCGCCAAGCCAGCCGGCAGCGCGGAGGGCTGCTCCAATGCGCTGCGGAGTGCGATGTGCCGCCCTTGCGCGGCCGATTCTTCCAGAGCCTGCATGATATCCAGCACGTGGAGAGCCAAATCGCCACTGGCGCGATGGGGCCGCCCGGATTGGATGGCATAAGCCATATCCGCCAGACCCGCCCCGCGCCCGATATTGGTGGTGTGCGTCAGTGGGATGTCCTCCCATTGCAGCGGCACGCCCCATTCGCGCTTGGCATGTTGATCGACCATGGAAACATCGCCATCAAAGCGATTGGGGTCGGGCACGGTCAGGGAGCCGGTTTCGCCGTGAATTTCGATATGGGGAAGGTGATGCCCCCAGATATCAAAGCTGGTGATGACCGTGGCGATGGCGCCGCAGGTGAATTCCAGCGTGCCGGCGATATGCGTATTGACCTCGACCGGCAGGACTTGCCCCATCAGCGCTTCACTGGTGGCGATGCGCTCGGGGAAGGTCATGCGCGCCGCGCCAGCCACCCGCGCCACCGGTCCCATCAAATTGACCAATGCCGTCAGATAATAGGGACCCATATCAAAGAGCGGTCCGCCACCCTGCAGATAATAGAAGCCGGCGTTGGGATGCCAGCTTTCCGGTCCATGGCTGAGGAAGAAGGCGGTCGCGGCCACGGGCGCCCCGATCAAGCCGTCGTCGATGGCTTTGCGGGCGGTCTGGTTGCCGCCACCCAAGAAAGTATCCGGAGCGCAGCCCATGCGCAAGCCAGCGGCAGCCGCAGCCTGGATGATCTTCTCGCCATCGGCTCGGTTCAGCGCCAGGGGTTTCTCGCTGTAGGCGTGTTTGCCGGCGGCGAGGATTTGCAGCGAGACCTCGGCATGGGCGGCCGGAATCGTCAAATTGATGACGATGTCGATGTCCTCGCGAGCCAGCAGGTCCTCCACGCTATGGGCAGTTAAGCCATGCTCGGCGGCGAAACTCTGCGCCCGGTCGATCAGGATATCCGCGCAGGCGACGATGTCGATAACATCAAAGGGCGCGCAGCCCTGGATATAGGCCGGCGCGATGTTGCCGGTTCCTATGATGCCAACGTTGAGTGTTTTCACAGGAGCTCCTTATAAGTGTTCTGGCGCGCGCGGGGGATTCACAGAATTGCCCCTACATTTGCTTGATTGCTGGCTGACGATGCGCGGATTCGTCACTAGGACATGAATTCCGGGATGTTGCCGCGGATCATCGGCGGGTTGCTGACGGGCGCCGCCCAGTTGATGCCATTGGCGATGACGCGATGCACCACCGGCATGTGATAGATGGGATAAGTCTCGTGCCCGGGGCGGAAATAGAAGATCTTGCCCTGCCCGCGTTGATAGCAGCAGCCGCTGCGGAAGACCTCGCCGCCTTCGAACCAGCTGATGAATACCAGGGTATCCGGCGCGGGTATGTCAAAATGCTCGCCATACATCTCGGCTTCGGGGATTTCGATGCATTCCGGCAAGCCATCGCATATCGGATGCGACGGGTCAACCACCCAGATGCGTTCTTTCTCGTCGGCTTCGCGCCATTTCAACATGCAGCCCGTGCCCATCAGGCGGACGAAAGGCTTGGAGAGATGCCCCGAATGCAGCACGATCAAACCCATGCCGTTCAGCACGCGCTCCTGCACGCGGTCGACGATCTCGTCCGATACTTCGTGATGCGCCATGTGCCCCCACCAGGTCAGCACATCGGTATTGTCAAGGACCTCTTGGGTCAAGCCATGCTCGGGCTCGTCCAGGGTGGCGGTGCGTATATCGAAGCCATAAGGCGTCAAGCCCTTGGCCAGAGCGCCGTGAATGCCTTCGGGATAAACGGAGGCGACATGCTCATCGCGCTTTTCGTGCCGGTATTCATGCCAGATGGTGACGCGCAAGGGGCTCATATCGGGATCCTTTTCCGCTGCTGAATGAATGGGGGGCATTATGCCCGCTCAGGCGCGCATTTGCAATTGACAGTCGATTGCCCGGCGGGCGACATGCTGGGGCGCGTAGGTCGCGCAGACACTGACCGCCGACACAGCCCGTCAGTCGTCTGTACAATCCAGGCGACCTAATCAAGTCCTGCCGGCCTATGTCGGCGATTCACTCTTGCTGCGCCGCCTCAAAGACCACTTCCTCATAGACCTCGCGCAGCGGCAATTCGCAGTCTGGACGGAGTTGCCGGGCTGTACTTTGACAAACCAGTTAGCGTAAATCTTCAATCACCAGGCTGTTATCCAAGCCAGCGTACTTGCGATACAGCCATTCATCTCGCCGGCGCGCAAATGCTTCGATTAACGGTTCGTTCTGGGAGATGAGGAAATAGCCTTCAAGCGACGGAATGTCCAGGTATTGCCGCAGTTTACGGTCGCGGTCGATTGACTCAGTGGTTTCAGAAAGCACTTCAAACAAGAGCGTCGGATTCTCAAGGAGGTGCGGCTTCATTCCGCTGCGGAAGCGTGGCCTGCCACAGATGACAGCGACGTCAGGGTAGGTATAGGTCGCGGTGGGGTCAACATGCACCTGCATAGTGCCAGGGTAGACTTCGCATCTTCTGCCGCCTAGCTTGCTTATAAGCAAGTAGATTAGTCGCCCCGCGATCACGTTATGCCAACGACTTGCGCCTGCCATAGGATAAATCCTGTTGTCGATCAATTCATGCCTGTCAGGCTGCTGGCTTTCCCAAGCCAGGAACTCTTCCGCGCTCCATACGCGTTCCGCAACGTGTTCCGCCATGACACACTGCCAATCTCCCGTTTGTCGTTTAGAGCATAACACATTACAAGCGCGCTTTTATGCCCGCCATGCCTTCTAGCGCGCCGCAAAGTCCACGCGGTGATAGACCTCGCGCAGTGGCAAAGCAATGCCCAAAGCCGGAATATGCAGGCTGGCATCCAGCCCGGAGCGCGCGCTGTATTGCCACTCGCCGTCGGTTCGCGTATAGGCTTCGATCATGGGCTGGTCCTGCGCGACCAGGAAATAGGCTCGCAAAGACGGCATTTGCAGATAGCGCTCCCGCTTTCGATTGCGGTCGATATGCCGCGTGGATGGCGACAAGACCTCAAACAGCAGCGTGGGATTTTCCAGCAAGCTCGAAGTGGGGCCGCCGCGAAACCGGGGCTCGCCAATCACCACGCAGACATCCGGGTAGGTATAGGTGCTGTGGGCGTCTACAACTGTCTTCATGCCGCCGCCATACACAGCGCCAAGCCTATCGTATAGCGTGACGAAGAAGAAGGATACAAGCGCGGTAATGATGCTCTCGTGCGAGGGACTTCCACCGGGCATAGGATAGATCCTGTTGTCTATGAGTTCATGCCGAAAAGATTGGGCGCTCTCCCATTCCAGATAGTCCTCAGCGCTCATCAAGTATTCCGCAACGTGTTCCGCCATGACGCACTGCCAATCTCCCATTTGCCGTTCAGAGCATAACACATTACAAGCGCGCTTTTATGCCCGCCATGGCTTCCAGCGCCTTGATGATGCTGTGGTTGCCATCGCCGCCCATGCCCTGGGCTTGCAGCGTGCGGTACAGGTTGAAGCAGAGCGCCGTGGCGATGACCGGGATGCCCATCTCATCGGCCGCGCCCATAACCAGCCGCAAGTCCTTCTGCTGCAAGTCTATCGAAAATCCCGGTTCCCAATAATCGTTGATCACCTGCGGTCCGCGGTTGGCCAGCATCCAGCTGCCCGCCGCGCCGCCGGTCACCGCCTGCAGCATCTTGTCCAGGTCGACGCCGCCGGCCTGGGCGAAGAGCAGCGCCTCCCCCGCCGCCAGCATATTGACGACGCAGAGGATCTGGTTGGAGAGCTTGACCGTCTGGCCCGCGCCGTTTTCGCCGACATGGGTGATGGTGCTGCCCATGGCTTCGAAGCAGGGCGTCGCCCGCGCCACGTCCTCTTCGCTGCCGCCGATCATGATGCTCAGCGTGCCATTTGCCGCGCCTTCGCTGCCGCCGCTGATTGGGGCGTCCAGCATGGACCCGCCTTTGGCATTCAACTGGCGGGCAATCTCGACCGTGTTGACCGGGTTGATGGTGCTCATGTCGATGACCAGGTCGCCCGCCGAAAGACCGTGAATGACGCCGTCGCCGCCCAGGATGACCGCTTCGACATCGGGCGTGTCGCTGACGCAGATGATGATGATGTCGCTGTTTTCCGCCACCGCTTTGGGGGAATCGGCAGCATTTGCGCCGCGCTCGACGAAGGCGGTCATGCGGCCCGCGGTGCGATTCCAGACGGTGAGATCGAAGCCGGCTCGCATGAGGTTGTCGACCATGCCGCGCCCCATGATGCCCAAGCCGATGAATCCGATGCGTTCGTTCATTGTGGATTGTCCTTTGCTGGTGATGGATTGGCGTAATGGTAGCGCGAAGTGACCGCTCGGTACAGCGTCGGCGCATAGAAATCAAGCCCGTTGCGGCCTTTTGGAAAATCGGCTAACTTAGCGGCAGGTGGAAGGCAAACAAGGCGAGGCAACCTCGTGGCAACGCCCAACTTCCAAAACCGTACGCTGTATCATGGCGACAACCTGGCATTCCTGCGCGGCATGAACAGCGAGACCGTGCATCTCATCGCCACTGACCCGCCTTTCAACAAGAATCGCGATTTTCACGCCACGCCCGACAGCTTGGCGGCCGGCGCCCGCTTCAAAGATCGCTGGCGCTGGGATGCCGATGTGCACGAACCCTGGACCGACAGCATTGAAGACGATTGGCCAGGAGTGTGGCAAGCAATCAATGTAGCTCGCGCAGCTTACGGCGATGATATGGCGGCGTTTCTGTGCTGGCTCGGCGTACGTCTGATGGAAATGCATAGAATCTTGCGGACCGATGGCAGCCTGTATCTACACACCGACGATACCGCCTCCGCCTATCTGAAGATTCTTCTTGATGCCATTTTCGGTCCAGAGTCCCTGCGCGGGCAGATTGTCTGGCGGCGCTACGGTTCGCATAACGACGCCAAGAAATTCGGCCGGGTATGCGACTTGATTCTGTTCTACGCCAAGGATGGCAAAGGTGTCTGGAATGGCGCTTGGATGCCGCTGGACAAAGACTATGTTCGGCGGACCTATCGACATAAAGACCAGCGTGGGCGTTTCACAACCGCCCCTCTGCACACTGGAGGATTATCTGGCGGCGGGTATACTTACGAGTTTCGCGGCCATCTCCGAACATGGCGATATCCGCAAGAGCGAATGCTGGAGCTCGAACGCGACAATCGCCTGCATGAATCCGCCACGGGCAGCGGCCCACCGCGCCGCAAAGTATACCTCAGCGAATCCAAAGGCAGGCCCGCTTCAAACGTGTGGACAGACGTCAAGGCGCTAGCCGGCAGCCACAAAGAACGCACCGGCTACCCGACGCAAAAGCCCGTCGCCCTGTATGAACGCATCATAAAGGCCTCCTCAAACGTAGGCGATTTTGTGCTGGATCCCTTCTGCGGCTGCGCCACCACGCCGATTGCCGCTGAACGCCTGGATCGCCAGTGGGTTGGCATGGACATATGGGATGGCGCGCTGGATGTGGTCAAGGAGCGTTTCACCCGCGATACCGTGCTGCGCTCGGACGAAAGCCATCACGTAACTCTGCCCGAGATCCATTACATGACCGAGCCGCCGCGTCGCAGCGATGCGAATGAACTGGCCGCGCCCAGCCTCAAATTGCGCACGAAGCGCCCCATGGAAGATTGGCAAAAGCCAAGTCATCGGCAGATGAAGCGTGTGCTGGAACAGGCCCAGAGCAGTAACGGCAATGTCATCTGCGCCGGCTGCGGCCGGGAGCTGGAACGCGAATTCATGGAGCTTGACCATATCATGCCGCGCGCGGACGGCGGCGAGAACTTCATCGTCAACCGTATCCTGGTCTGCCGCCCATGCAACGCCAGGAAAGCCCAATATATTACCCTGCGGGGCTTGATGCGCGAGAACAAGAAAGCGGGCTGGATGAAGGACGAAGGCTTGGCGCAAATGGCGCGTGAATATGCGCGCGAGAAAGCTGATTGGCTGCGCGATTGCTTTGCCAGCGACGAATGCCAGGCGCTCATCGCCGTCGACTAGCCAAGCGCAATAATCCTCAGGCTTTCCTCAACGCGGCGCAGGGACCCTTGACCCCGTGCGCGAGACGATTCGGATGTCTCAAAAGCCAAACTGTTGTAGAAAGATACATGATGCGATAAGCTTCCATTTCGAGTCTCAGAAAAGGATTAGTCCGCTCATGATTCGTGGCAAGCTTTTCCGCATGAAGCGTCTGCTTGGCTTGGCATTATTTATCTTTGTGTTCCTTATTGCATTTGTTTACCCCCTCTCTCCACAATTGGCGCAAGGCTCCGCGCTTACCTTCACGGTCTATGTCTCGTCCGCCCCAAACCGCCACACCAGCGCAGGCTCGCCCGCTGCCAACGCCTATGAATTGTGGGTTGACCGCGCCTTGACCTCAGCCGAGGGCAGCGGCGGCAATATTGGCAATCCTGCCAACGACCCGGCCGCTTTTCGAGTCATTGGAGACCTTGTCTTAAGAGACCTGATGGTCACGAGTAACCCGTCCTGGCGCGGATCGTCGAATCCGACCGGCGCTTTCGCCAACCAGTATGGCAACCGTTTGCACTGGGTGCTGCATGTAAAGGGCAACGGCACGGTGCGCTTCAAAATCGAAGATATATCCTGGAAGCTCGGCGTCGGGACCGATGCCAGCGACTGGACTTACAAACGCGCTCTTGGAACGAAAGCGGGTTACACCAGCGCCTTCAACAAGGTCGATTGCAATTATGGCTGGGGTTACGATTGGGGCAGCGACAATGCCAAAGGCGGCGGCGATGATACCAAAGTCTGCAGCAGCGACGGTTCCGCCGACGATGACGATATTGATGAGTTCTTCTATGTAGGCGCTGGCTCGGGCAGGGTTGCCGACCTTCTGTACCAGAACAGCCAATATCCCGATTTTGCCGATTACACCCTTCAGGAAGCGATTGGCTATTACTGCAACTATCGCAACACACAAGCTGGCTGGCAATATCAAGGGGCGGAGTTTTCGATTGAGGCAAGCGACTCCAACACCTATACCCACCAAGTTCAACGCCGGAACGTGGAGCATGGACTTGCGCTGGATCCAACGAATTGCCGTCCCTATCCGCCACCGGCCACGCCTGCGCCAACGCCCATGCCCACAGCGGTGACGTACACCGGCGAAGTCTTGAATGCCCAGGGCTTCAAGGTATCGGCGACTTATGGCTTGCGCAGCGGCATCCAGTTCGAGCAGAGAGAGGCGTCGGCTGTCGGGGTTCAGTCCGTTATTGACGCCGGCTTCATCGACGCGGTGGACGTCTGGGGATATGCCAACCAGGATGCCGAAGTCTGCTTGCCCTATACGTCTGGCGTACTGGTCTTCCTGGATGCCAACACGACGCCGCGCGTGGCGACGCCCCTGGCTTCCACGATAAAGAATGGCTTCATCTGCGCCACGGTCAACGGGCCGGGCTTGGTGGTGCTGGTGGAATCCTGGCCAGAAGCGCCAGAGCCGGACGTCCGCGATTTGCAGAACTGCATGGTGACAGCCACAGCCAACCTCAACTTCCGCGATGGGCCGGCCGGCGCCATCATCGGCTATACGCGCAAGAACTGGACGCTAACAGCCGTCGCCCGCACAGACGACTGGTTCAAGGTGGATTTGCACGGCAAGAAGGGTTGGATCAGCGCGGATTATGTCGAGACGGATGGAACCTGTGAGTAACGCTGGCTTCACTCCCTCGATAGTTGTCCGCCAAGCCATCTCAATCCATACACGCCACGAACGTCGCCCGTAGAATGGGAGCCGCAAATCATGAGACGCGCTCGCCCATTTATTTTTCTGTTACTGCTTGCTGCATTTACTGGGCTAAGCTTCCCGGTTCTTGCGCAGAGCTCTGGGCTGACCTTCCGGGTATGGACGTCGCCGGCGCCCAACCGCTACACCTCCGAGGGCGGCATCGCCTGGAATGCCTATCAAAGCTGGGTAGCCAACGCGATGAATTCGATAGAGAACAACAAAGGCAATATCGGCGACCCCAGCAAAGATCCGGGCGCTTTTCGCATAGTCAATCGCCTGGTTCCGCGCGAGTACGCCGTCTCAGGCAACCCAAGCTGGCGAACCATTATCAACCCGACCGCTCCTTTTAATGATCAGTATGGCAACTCCATGCACTTTCCCATGCATGTCAAGGGCGATGGCGCGGTGCGCTTCAAATACGAAGATTTTTCCTGGTGCATATGGACGGTCGCCCTGCAAGGGTCCCATTGCAACACGATGAAACTCACGCGACCGCATTCTTCCGGCGCATGGGACCGCGTCGATTGCACCTATGGCTGGGGCTACGATTGGGGCGCGGACCGAGCCAAAGGCGGCGGCGATGATACTAAAGTCTGTGGCGGCACACAGACTGAACGCGGCAACTTCGATACCACCCTGGTTGATGAACTCTTCTACGTGGGCGCGAATTATGGGCACGCGGCCGATCACCGCTACAACAACACGAGTTTCCCGGAGTACGCCGATTACACGCTGCAGGAAGTGATTGCGGATTACTGCAAACGCTATAACAACGACGCGAATCTCAAGACTTTTGGCTTGGAGTTCACGATCGTCGGCAGCGACGACAATACCTACACCCATGTCGCCAAGCGCAGCAATCCGGAATGGGGCAAAGCCTTGCAGCCGGATAATTGCCGCCCCTATCCGGAAACGCCCAAGCCAACTCCAGCAGCAGTCAAAGCCGCGCCGACTCCCGTTATCTGTTCTGGCGAAGTTCTGCAAGCGCAGGGCTACGGCATATCGACCCAATATGGCTTGTGCAGCGGCATCCAGTTTCAGCGCAGGGACGCCTCCGCCGTCGGGATTCAATCCGTCATTGAGGCCGGCTTCATCGACGCGGTGGACGTCTGGGGCTATGCCAGCCAGACCGCCGAAGTCTGCTTGCCCTATACGTCTGGCGTACTGGTCTTCCTGGATGCCAACACGACGCCGCGCGTGGCGACGCCGCTGGCCTCCGTGATACAGAATGGCTTTATCTGCGCCACAGTCAACGGGCCCGGCTTGGTTGTGCTGGTGGAATCCTGGCACGAGGCGGCCGAGCCGGAGGTCCGCGATTTGCAGAACTGCATGGTGACAGCCACCGCCAACCTCAACTTCCGCGATGGGCCCGCTGGCGCCATCATCGGCTTTGTGCGCAAGGACTGGAAGCTGACCGCCGCCGCCCGCACCGACGACTGGTTCAAGGTGGATTTGCACGGCATAAAGGGCTGGATCAGCGCGGAGTATGTCGAGACGGATGGCAGCTGCGATTAGTGGCCGTTCAGCCTGTGCAGAGCTTCGCGATAACGCTCCACATTTCTTAGCTTCACCTCATCATAACCGCGGATCAAATCCGGCAGCTCCGCCAGCTCAACCGCCCGCGCATAGCTCTCCTCGCTTAGGTCATCGCAGGCTTCGAAGATCAGCCGTCGATAATCCTGGATCAGCTCCCGCTCGACCCGCCGAACCTCGTCATAGCCAAAGACGTCAAAGCGCGTCCCACGCAAAAATCGCAGGCGATGCAAAGCGCGATAGACCATATCAAACCAGCGCCCAAGAGCGACCTTGCGCTTCAAACCGAATGCCTTGAGGATTGGCGGCTGCAGGTGATAATGTACGCGCGCCCGGTCGCCAAACTGCGCCCGCATGGCTTGGCGGATCTCCGGCTTCAGGCTGAGCCGCGCCACTTCGTATTCGTCTTTGTAGGCCATCAGCTTGAAGAGGTAGCGGGCGACGGCTTCGCTCAACGCGCTTTTGCCCGGGCCGGCGGCTTGCTCGGCCGCGCATACCCGCTTGAGATCGCTGATGTAGCGGCGGGCATAGGCTTCGTCTTGATAGGCGATAAGCTCTGGCACGCGAATCTCCAGCATACGCCGCAATTCGCCCGTCGCCCCCAGCGTATCGATCATGGCTTTGGCGGCCGCTGAAGGTTCGGCTTTGGTTTCGAGATCGCTGCCCGAGGCGATATCCAGCCCGGCCAGCCAAGCGGCATCGGCCACTGCCAAGCGCCCGGCGCGAAAGGCATGTTGATTGTCCTCGACCTTGACGCCGTTGAGTTCGATGGCGCTTTCGATTGAATCCGCGGACATGGGCAGCAAACCCGCTTGATAAGCCGCGCCGATGACGATGAAGTTGGCCATCATGTGATCGCCAAAAAGCGCTTCCGCCAAGCCCAGGGCGTCAAAGAAAACGTTATCGCCAGCCCGCGTCTCGCGATTGATGATCTCGAGCAGGCGGTCCGCCTCCGGGTATTCCACGGTGGTATCGCGGATCATGGCGCCTGTGGGCACTTCGCTGGTGCTGACGATGGCGACGCTGCGCCGGGGATGGGCGCGGATGAGATTCTTGCTGGCGGTGGCGGTCAAGGCATCGAAGACCAGGAAGGCGTCAGTGGCCCCCGCCCCGATCTTGGCGGCGCTATCCAGCGGGTCCGCGCTGATCCGCAAATTGGAGACGACCGGTCCGCCTTTTTGGCTCAGCCCGGTTTGGTCAAGCGAGCGCACATGCAAGCCATCCAGAGCGGCTGCCGTGCCCATGACCTGGTTGGCTGTCACCACGCCGGTGCCGCCTATGCCCATCATCAGGATATTGGCTGTGCCGCTGCTGATGCCGGGGCGGCGCTGCGGCTCCGCTATGGCTTGGGTCGCGCGGAAGGCGGGCGCTTTCGCTGGCTGGAGCCCCTCGCCGGGGATGACGCTCATGAAAGCCGGGCAATTGCCCTCGAGGCAGCTGTAATCTTTGTTGCAGGAGCTTTGATGAATCCGCGTTTTGCGCCCGAACTCGGTATCGACTGGCTGGACGCTGAGGCAGTTCGAGACCGCGCCGCAATCGCCGCAGCCCTCGCAGACCGCTTCGTTGATGACGATGCGCAGGCTGGGGTCGGGGGCATACCCGCGCCGCCGCTTCCGCCGCAGGTTGGCCGCGCATTCCTGGTCATAGACCAGTGCTGTCACGCCGGGGATATCGCGCAGCAGCAGCTGAGCTTCTTCCAGGCGGTCGCGCTCCCAGACTTGGGCATTAGTCGCCCAGAGCGCATCGGGCGGGAACTTCTCCGGCTGGTCCGTGACGACGATGGTCTTCTTCACGCCCTCGGCATAGAGCAGATGCGTGAGTTCTGGCACAGCCATCAAACCGTCGGCGGGCTGGCCGCCTGTCATGGCTACAGCCGCGTTATAGAGGATCTTGTAGGTGACGTTCGCGCCGGCCGCATTGGCTTGGCGAATCGAGAGCGAGCCGCTATGCGCGAAGGTGCCATCGCCGATGTTCTGGAAGATATGCGGGATTTCGGTGAAGGCTTCCGCGCCCACCCAGTTCGCGCCCTCGCCGCCCATCTGCGTCACCCAGGAGGTCTGGCGATCCATCATGATCGACAGGGTATGACAGCCGATGCCGGCGCCAGCCATGGAGCCTTCTGGCACGACGGTCGAGCGGTTATGCGGGCAGCCGGAACAAAAATACGGTTGGCGGGCCACCAGGGGAATCGCCCCTAGCTCGGGCAGGCGCTCCAATTCGCGCAGGCGTTTCTCCAGCAGGGGCGCTTCTACCCGGCCCCGCAGCCATTGCGCCAGCGCGCGCGTGACGTCATCGGCATCCAGCTCGTTATCGCCCTTGACCAGCTTCCTGCCCCGCTTGTCCTTTTTTCCGACGATCAGCGGCGCATGACCAGAGCCATAGAGCGCTGCCTTGCAGAAGGTTTCGATGAAGGCGCGCTTCTCTTCGATGACCAGGATTTCTTCCAAGCCGTGGGCGAATTCCTGCAGGATCCGCGGCTCAATGGGGCTGATCATGCCCAGCTTCAGCAGGCGGATGCCAGCCCGTTGCAATGTCGCGTCATCCAAGCCGATATCGTTTAGAGCGCCGCGCAGGTCGTGCCAGGTTTTGCCAGCCGCGATGATGCCCAGCCAGTCGTCGGGGCTGGAAACCGCGATGCTGTTGATGCCGTTCGCGCGCGCGAATGCCAAAGCCGCCTCCAGCCGCTCATCGTGTATCTGCTTCTCTTGCTCCAGGCTGTAGGGCGAGAGCAGGGCGGTATTCTGCCGGGGCTTCCATGGCGCGCCATTCAGGCGGAAATCCGGCTTGATTATCTCAACGCGATCCCAGCCTATGTCTATGCTGCTGTATTCATCGGCGACATCGGTCACGATCTTGAAGCCCACCCAAAGCCCGCTGAAACGCGACAGGGCGAAACCCATCAATCCCAGATCCAGTATCTCCTGGACGCTGCCGGGATAAAGAATGGGCATCCAGGCGTCATGCAGGGCGAATTCGGAATGCGAGGGGATGGTCGAAGATTTGCAGGAGGGGTCATCGCCGGCGGCCGCCAGCACTCCGCCGAATTGCCCGACGCCAGCCAGGTTGGCATGTTTGAAGGCATCGCCGCTGCGGTCGACGCCCGGCCCCTTGCCATACCAGAGGCCGCAAACGCCATCGTACTTCGCGCCCGGCAGCAGGTTGACCGTCTGGCTGCCCATGATGGCGGTGGCGGCCAAGTCTTCATTGACCGCCGGGATGAAACGAATGTGATGCTCAGCCAGCAAGTTGGGAATGCGCTCAAGCACGGTGTCCAACGCGCCGATTGGCGACCCGCGATAGCCGGTGATCAAGCCAGCGGTATGCAAGCCTCGCGCTTTATCCGCCCGATGCTGGTCCAGGGGCAGGCGCGCCAAAGCCTGCAAGCCACTCATGATGACCCGGCCCGATTGGGCGGTATAGCGGTCTTCCAGCGTGAAGCGCTTGCTCTCGCTCGGCTGCTCGCTGGGGGAGGCTGTTGGCGCTTTGGTCTTTGGCATGGGCAGCTCGAATTCTGCTTCGCCGATGCCTTAGTTTATAACAGATAAGCCCGGCGATACCATGCGCATTAGGCCTCTCGGTCCCGCCGCCAAGTCAAGAGGAAGGCGGCCACTCGCCCCTGCCGGCGCTGGCGAACGGGCTTGATTTGGGCGACCCCATGGCTGGACCCTGCCGGAGCTTATATCGCCGTCAGCCAGGCGCTAACCGCCAGGATGAGCACAGCCAATGCCGCGATGAGCAGGGTCAAGCGCCGTTCGCGCAATCGCAGCCTGGCCCACTCGCCCGCGTCGCCTTTGCCGCGCTCCAGCAGCAGGCTGGTCCGCTCCAGTTGGGGGGCGATGCCCAGCTGCAAGACCAAGCCGGCCGCCGCCATGATGATGAGCAGGATATGCTTGAGCAGCAGCGCCTGGCTCCAGCGGTTGCTGAATTGCAGCAGGCCTTCGTAATGCGGGTCAGCCGACATTTGCAGCAAGCCGGTGACGACCAGCGCGGCCAGAGCCAGGTTGCTCGCGAGCCGGAAACGTTTGCGCAAAGCCCGCAACAGCCGAAACAGCGCCGGTTGCTCGGCCAGGGCGCGGTTCAACTCGGGGACGACCAGAAAGGTCAGCAGCAGGATGCCGCCGATCCAGATGACCGTCGCGCTGATATGCACAAAGAGGCTCAATGCCAGCGCGCCTTCGGACATTTGCCCCCATCCCCGGCCCCTTGCCCCCATAAAGAGGGAAGGGGAGACAATACACGGATTTTAAGCTTGTATGCCGATGTTTTTGGCGGAGCTCCGGACGGTTTCTCAATCCCGCTCGCGCAGCCAGGCTTCGTATTCTTCCCGCGCCTCGGCATTCAGCGGATAATATTTCTCCAGGGGCTCGCCTTCTTCCAGCTTCATCCGCGAGAAAACTTCCCAGGCGGCTTTCTCCTTGGCAAGTTGGGCGATCTCGCTGGCCAGGGCGAATGGCACGACGACGGCGCCATCATCATCCGCCACGATCACATCGCCGGGCAGGACAAAGACGCCGGCGCAGGCGATGGGAACGTTGACGGCATGGGGGAAGATATCGGTCTGCGTGTGGAAATTGGGCGTCACTCCGCGCAGCCATAAGCCGAGATCGAGCGATTGCGCCTCCGGGAAGTCGCGGATGCAGCCATCGATGACGACGCCTTGCCCGCCGCGCGCTTTGAACGAGGTCAGCATCATCTCGCCGAAGATGCCGCTGGAGAGGCTGCCGCGGGCATCCACCACCACGATATCGCCGGGTTCACAGGCGATGATGGCTTTGCGGTGCAATTCGCGCTCGGGCGAGGCCGCGTATTCATCGCCCCAATGCAGATCTTCGCGCTTGGGCATGAACTGCAGGGTGACGGCTTGGCCCGCAACGCGCTTGCCGGGATTGAAAGGCAGCAAGCCAACCATGTGCGGATTGCGGATGCCCTGCTTGGCCAGCTCGCCGGCGATAGTGGCAGCGCCAATATCGCGCAGGCGGTCGATCAGCCTTTGCTCCAGGCGGTCAAAACTGGGGATCGGTTTCATTGGTCGCTTTTCTTGGCATGCTTGACGGATAAACTGGCCTGCCGAAGATTATACACGCATCCTGGCTTGGCAGGGCATAAGCGCCGCGTCTTTGAATGCTCACTATAAATTGGTAACATTGTTGCTTGCATGGCTCGCCGGCATACTCCGCGCCACGGAGCGTCAGGACAGGCAATGGAAGCGCAATCCACCTTTGGCTCGCCCGGTCTCAGCGTCCGCGACGTTTTGAGCCTGGCGCTCCAGCCTTCGGTATTGTTGCGCAGCATATCAGCCAGCGCAGTCATCTGGCTGGTATTGGCGACTGTAACGCCGTCCTACGCCAGGCTGATTTTCAACGGAAAGCTGGCGGGTTATTTTGCCGCGGGCTTGGCCATCGCTTTGGTGAGCCAGCTGGTCATCTGTGGCATCACCGCCCTGTTCAGTTCGGATCGTTCGACCGTTGCGGTTCCGCAGAGTCCTTCCGCGGTGGTCCAAGGCCTGCTGGCCGCCTCCGTCATTGCCGCGGCGCCTGCCGATATGCCCGCGGAGACCTTGTTTTCGGCTGTGTTTATTATCATTGCGCTGTCCTCTGTCCTTTCGGGCCTTTTTGTGCTGCTGCTGGGGATGGCGCGCGTCGGCGGGTTTATCCGTTACATTCCGTATCCGATCATCGGCGGCTTTATGGCTGGCTTGGGCTGGCAGATGGTAAACGCCGGTTTCGTCGTGGCGGCTGATATCCGGCTCAGCGCCGAGAACATAGGCGCGCTCATGGATGGCGGCGCAATCGCGCATTGGCTGCCGTCGGCCTCGCTCGGCCTACTCATCGTGGCGCTCATGGCTCGGCTCAAGAGCGCTCTGATAATGCCGGGCGCGATCGTTGCGTCGCTGATGCTGTTTTATGCCTGGACATACCTGATCATTGGCGATGTGAACGCCTTGGAGGAGGCCGGCTGGTTCTTGCCCAAGGCGCCAGAAGTACTCTACTGGCAGCTGCCCGATCTGAGCGCTATCGGGCAAATCACCCCCGCCATGATATTGGCGAGCTCGGGCGGCATAGTCATCACGATTGTGACCTGCACCCTCAATCTGTTCTTCAAAGCCAGCGGGCAGGAGTTGGTGACCGACCGCGAACTGGATTTGAATCACGAGTGCACGGTTAATGGCTTGGCAAATATCGCCGGCGGCGTCGCTGGTGGCGGAATCACAGGCTATCCTATTCCGTCCATGACCACGGTGGTGGAAAACATGTCCGCATACGGTCGGCTGGCGGGCATCATTCTGGCGCTTCTCTACGGGCTGACTATCCTGTTCGGCAGCGCAATCTATGCGATTATTCCCCGTTTTCTGCCTGCGGGCTTATTGATGTTCGTTGGCTTCCTGTTCTTGAAGCAGTGGCTCCTGGACAGTTTTTTCAAGCTGCCGCGGCAAGATTATTTCACGGTGGCGCTCATCGCCTTGGCTTCCGCGCTGTATGGCTTGATGGCTGGCATCGTCCTCGGTTTGGCGCTGGCGCTGTTTTTCTTTGTAGTGGAATACAGCCGCATGAATGTGATCAAGCAGGAACTCTCAGCCGATGTCTATCGCAGCAATCTGGATCGCTCCTATGCCGAAAACCAGTTCCTGCAAAAAGCCGGCGCGCAGATCCTCATCATGCGCTTGCAGGGTTATGTCTTCTTCGGCACAGCCTATCGCTTCTACCAGCATATCCAATCGCTGATCGCCGATGAGGCGCGGGGATCGCTGCGCTATCTCATCCTCGATTTCAAGGCGGTGAGCGGCTTTGACGTCTCCACCATCAACGATTTGAAGAAACTGAAGCGCTTGACGGGCCGCCACGACATCGCCCTGATCATCTGTGACGCGCTGCCCCATTTACAGCGCCTGCTCGTCACTGGCGGCATCGTCGAAGCAGCGGCGGACAGGCATCAGCTCTTCGATGACCTCGACCGCGCCCTGGAATGGTGCGAGAACATCCTGCTGGAAGGCGCGGAAGCCGTCGCAGCGGGCCACCAGGTAACCCTGGAACAGCAGCTCGCGCAGCATGCCATGATAGACAGCCGCGATGTCAGCGCGCTGGCGAATTACCTGGAGCGCATCGAGACCAAGGTTGGCGATGTGGTTGTCCAGCAGGGGGACGAGCCTGACGCCATGTATTTCATCGAAGCAGGTCGAGTGGATGTTTTGCTGGAAGGCGTCGGCGATGATGTCTTGCGCTTGCGCAGCATGACGGCTGGCACGGTGATTGGCGAAGTCGGCTTTTATCTTAAACAGGCGCGGACAGCCTCCATCGTCGTCACGGAAGCCGGCGTCTTGCAGCGGATAAGCCTGGAGGCGCTGCGGCAGATGGAAGCGACCGACCCGCGGACGGCATCGGCAGTGCATGTCTTCATCACCTGCGTGCTTTCTGACCGGCTCTCGACCAGCAATCGCGTAATCCAGGAGTTGATGGTCTGAAGGCAGGCGGCTGGATCCAGGGAACGAGGCGGGCATGAGCCTGAGCATCGGCATCGTTGGCTTGCCCAACGTCGGCAAGAGCACCTTGTTCAACGCCTTGACGGGCGCGCAGAATGCCGCCGCGGCCAATTACCCCTTCAGCACCATCGAAGCCAATCACGCCGTCGTGCCCCTGGAAGATGAGCGGCTGCGGCAGCTGCAAGCCTGGGTGGATGTCCCCAATGCCATAGCCGCGCGCATGGACTTCGTGGACTTGGCTGGCTTGGTCAAGGGCGCGCATCAAGGCGAGGGCTTGGGCAATCGCTTCCTGGGGCATATCCGCGATGTGGACGCGATCGTCCAGGTCATCCGCTGCTTTGACGATGACAATGTCGTCCACGTCCACGAAAAGCCCGACCCGCCCGATGATATGGCGGTCATCAATACCGAGCTGGCTCTGGCGGATTTGCAGCAGTTGGAAAAGCGGCTGGAGAAGCTCGAGCGCGAAGCCAAGGGCGATCGCAAGCTGCTGCCGCAACTGGAGATGGGCTCGCGCATGGCGGATTGCATCGGCGCCGGCCAGCCCCTGCGCCATTTCCCGGAGCGCCATTCGCCAGCGTTCGCCGCGCTGAACAGGGAGATGCGCTTCCTGACAGCCAAGCCGCTGATCTATGTCGCCAACATTGACGAAGAAGCGCTAAGCGAGGGCAGCCCTTGGCTGGAAGCCGCCCAACAAGCCGCCGCCGACGAGGGCGCGCGACTCATCAGCGTCTGCGCGGGGCTGGAGGCGGAATTGGCCGCCCTGAGCGCCGAAGAACGCGCCGAATACCTCAACGTCTATGGCTTGGCGGAGAGCAGCCTGGAAGCTTTGGTACGCGCCAGTTATCGCCTGCTGGGTTTGATCAGCTATTTCACCTTCAACGCGAACGAGGTCCGCGCCTGGACGATCCGCCAAGGCTGGAGGGCGCCCCAGGCGGCGGGCTTGGTGCATGGCGATATGGAACGGGGTTTTATTCGCGCCGAGGTCATCCCCTTCGCCGTCTTCGCCGAACACCAAGACCGCAACGCCATCAAATCGGCGGGCCTGCTGCGGCTCGAGGGACGCGATTATGTCGTGCGGGATGGCGATGTGATTCTGTTCCGCTTCAATGTCTAGCGGCAGAACTCGGCGATGAGCTCGCTGTAGATCGCCTGGCATTGGGCGACGGATTCCAGATCCACCCATTCTTCGCGGGCATGCGCGCCGGCCCCAACGGGACCCAGCAGCACTGTCGGAATGCCCTGCTCGGCGAATAAGGCGGCATCCGTCCACCAGCTGCTGCCGATGACTGGCGCCTCTCTGCCCAGCCGGCCCTCGGCGATGCGCTTGGTCTGCCGTACAAGCGGATGCTCCGGCGGGATGCTGAAAGCCGACCGCGCGAAGGTGGCTTTGGCGCTGGCTTGGAAGTCCGCGTCAGCCGCCGCGATTTCGGCGATGAGCTTCTGGGCTTCGGCTTGGACGCTGGTCATGCTCTCGCCGGGGAGGGTGCGCCGCTCGACCAGCAGCTGGCAATGCGCGGGGTACATGGAGATCTCCTCGCCGCCGGTGATGAGCGAGGCGTGCAGGGAGCCGCTGCCCAGCAGGTTATGCTTGGGGTCCGCCCGCAGAGCTTGATCATGCCGCTCCAAGGCGACCAGCAGCTTGCCCATCTTGGCGATGGCGTCGATGCCCAGCTCGGGCTTGGAGCCATGGGCTGCGACGCCAAAGGTTTCCAGATCCAGCCAGACAAAGCCGCGATGCGCGATGCTCAAAGCCAGTTCCGTCGGCTCGGCGATCAGCGTGGCGTCAGCCTTCCAGCGCTGCCAATCCGCCAGGAGCGCCTCCGTGCCGAGGCTGCCATATTCTTCATCGACCACCGCGCTGAGCATGGCATCTCCGCGCAAGGACAACTCTTGAGCCGCCTTGAGCGCCAGCATAGCCGCAGCCAGCCCGCTCTTCATATCATATGCGCCGCGCCCGTACATGCGCCCGTCGCGGATGACCGGCTGGAATGGCGCCCGCATATCGCTGACGCCCACCACATCGCTATGCCCGTTCAGCATGAGCGATTTGCCGCCGCCGCTGCCCCGCGCTATCAGGATGACGTTGCCGCGGTCCCGCGCAGCCTGTTGAACATGCGTTTCCAAGCCATGCGCACGGCCCCAATCGGCGATGTAACGCGCCATGCCCGCTTCGCCAGCGCCGCCTGGCACGAGATCGGGGTTGATGGAATCTATGCTGACCAGGTCAGCGAGCAGGCTATGGAGTTCTGTCATGGTTCGGTCTCTCTGGCGGGCGCTTTCTGTCATGTGCCTTTGTACACGGGCGGGCGCCGCTCCTGGAAGGAGGCCAAGCCTTCTTCGGCGTCATCGCTTTGCGCAGCCAGCGCGCCAGCCAGCGCCTCTATCGTATAGCCCGGTTGGCTCGCGGAGTCGATGGCTTGCTTGGCGAATTGTACCGCAAGGGGCGCATTAGCCGCGATCTGCATGGCCAGCTCCTCGGCGCGTTCCGCCAGCCGCTCTCCTGGCAGGACTTCGTTGACCAGCCCCCAGCTTTCCGCCTGTACAGCCGAGACGCGCTGGGCGGAGAAGATCATCTGCTTGGCGCGGGCTGGCCCAATCAATGCCGGCAGGCGCTGCGTCCCGCCCCAGCCCGGCAGGGTGGCGATGGAGACTTCGGGCAAGCCCAGTTCAATGCCTTCCGCAGCCAGGCGAATATCGGCAGCCAGCGCCAATTCCAAGCCGCCTCCCAACGTGTAGCCATTGAGCGCGGCGATCACCGGCTGGCGCAAAGAGGCGATTCCCGCGAAAACCCCCTGCCCATCGCGGATCCAGCGCCGCCACATATCGATCGGGGCGAGGGATGTCCAGTCGGTTATGTCCGCGCCAACGCAAAATGCCCGTTCACCCGCTGCGCTGATGATGAGAGCGCGGGCCACAGCGCTTTGCTCGACCAGCCTGGTCGCTTCCCCCAGTTGATCCAGCATTTCGCGGTCAATGGCGTTCAGCTTCTCGGGGCGGTTCAGCAGCAGCCGGGCGATTTGCCCAGCGAATTGCAACTCTACCTTGCTCATGCCTGGCCTTGTTTCGCCTCCAGCGTCAAGCCCATGGGCTCGGGCGAGAAGAGCCGTTCATCCATGAGGCGCAGTTCGGGGCTGACATGCAGGGGGATGCCGGCTTGGTCGAGCAGGTCTTCTTGCATGCGGATGCCCGGCGCGATCTCGGTGACCGTGAGCCCAGCCGCCTCCAGGCTGAGCACGCAGCGTTCGGTTATGTAGGTTACTTGCTGGCTCGTTTCGCGGGCTCGCCTGCCGCTGAAGCTGACTTCTTCGATCTGCGGCAGGAATTTCTGGAAGCGCCCTTCCCGCTCGATGCGGAGTTTGCCATTCTCGATAGCCAGCTTGAGCCCGCCAGCGGTGAAGAAGCTGCTGAAGACGATATGCCGGGCATGAGCGGTGATATCAATGAAGCCGCCGATGCCAGCCGTGACATGGGGCTTGGCCGCCAGCCGCGAGACATTGACGCTGCCCGCCGCGTCCACTTCCATGAAGGAGAGCAGCGTGCGGTCAAAGCCGCCGCCCTGGAAAAACGTGAACTGATCGGGCGAGGCGACGATAGCTTCCAGGTTCGAGGCGCAGCCAAACTGGAAATCCTGCAAGGGCAAACCGCCGACCGCCCCCTGCTCGATCACCCAGGTCACCGCGCCATGCAAGCCCTCTTCCAGCAAGACATAAGGCGCCAGCGCCGAGATGCCAAAGCCGAGATTGACCGTTTCGCCAGCGCGCAAGGTCATGGCGGCCCTCCGCGCGATGATCTTGGCGATGCCCCAATCCACCGGCGAGAAGCTGCTCATTGGGCGGGGCAGTTCGCCGCTGATGGCTGGCTCATAGCGCGTTTGCGTGGTCTGCATTTGCTCTGGGTCAAGCGTGACGCAGTCAATCAGCGCGCCGGGCACGCGCACCGATTGGGCCGCCAGGCTGCCATTCGGGGCGATGCGCTTGACCTGGGCGATGACGATGCCGCCGTTGGCACGGGCTGCCATTGCCTGGTCCAGCGCGCCCAGATAGGCGCCCTCATGCTCCATCGACAGATTGCCTTTTTCATCGGCGGTCGTCCCGCGGATGATCGCCACGTCAATCGGAATCGCCTTATAATAGAGCCATTGCTCGCCGGCGAAATCCACCCGGGTCACCAAGTCTTCGCGGGTGACGCTGTTCATCTTGCCGCCACGATGCGCCGGGTCAACAACCGTATCCCAGCCGACCTTGCTGAGCAAACCCGGGCGGCGGGCGGCCGCTTCCCGATGCAGATGGTAGAGGATGCCGCTGGGCAGGTTATAAGCCTCGACCTGGTCCTTATGAATCATCCGCCAGATGCGCGGCGATTCCCGCGAGGAGGGCCCGCTGGGGAAGGAGCCGGCGATGACGCGCTTCAGCACGCCGGGCTTGGCCAGGTGATCGATGCCGTCTATGCCGTACATATCGCCCGCCGCGATAGGGTGGATGGTGGTGAGCCCGCGTGGCGAACCCGTCCGCTCAAAGCGCTCGCCTATGGCTTTCAAGGTGGCGTCCGGGCAGCCCAAGCCGCTGGAGGAACTGACCGAGACGACAGCGCCGTCGGGAATCAGGTCCGCAGCGGCCGCCAGTGATTTGAGTTTGCCGCCTGCCATGCCATTATCCTGCTTGCTCTAGCCGTGAAGATGCTTTGACGCCGCGTTAATTCAACCGATACACCTGGAAATGATAGTCCGATATGCCCAAGCTGTCAAAGAGCAGCCCCGGAGGGACTGGGCAGTCGCATCACATGCGCAGCGCGCGGATCTGCGATGCATTCATCAACAGTTTCGTCATCCGTAGACACCCGCGCCGCGTAGACACAGGCGGCCTGGGGTGGGGTTTGCAAGTCGCAATGTAAACAGGGGCGACTCGGCGAGTCGTCCCTCGCCCTATAGCATCGGACAAGCCATGCAGGCGCATTACGCTATAAGGCCCGCCTGTGATTGACATGGATCTGTTGTTGATTTTATGGTATCGGATTACCCTTGTAGACACCCGCGCCGCCCTGCGACCGCCCACGCAAAATCCATTGCTGCCCGGCGGTTGAACTCCCCCTCTCTGACTCGGCGGAATGCACGACAGATGCGCAGTGTCTACGCGCGCTAGAGATGTCGGCAGGGGGTCGCGCCGCGTAGACACAGGCGGTCGGGGTGGGGTCTGCACTTCGCAATGTAAACAGGCGCGCGGTCGCGCAGGCCGTCCAGGGACAAGAGGCAGGCGGTGACGGAATGACCCAGGACAAAGAGGCGCTTATCGAGCGCATCCGAGCCGCTTTCGATTTCGCCGGGCGGCAGCTGCGGCAGCTCGTCAGCGCGCATCCCGATTTCTTCCCCATGTACACGCTGGATGGCAAATGGCGGCATGATGGCGAAGCCTGGACGCACTGGTGCGAGGGCTTCCTGGGCGGGCAGCTGTGGCTGATGCATGCCTATAGCGGCGACAGCTGGTGGCGCGAGCAAGCCATGCATTATTCACGGCTCATCGAAGAGCGCCAGCATGACGATACGGTGCATGATCTGGGCTTCCTCTTCTGGTCAACCTGGAAGCGCTGGGGGGACCACTCGCCGCAAAGGTTCATCGAAGACGCGCTGATCCAAGCCGGGCGGACGGCCGGATCGCGCTTTCGCGAGTTGGGCGAATACCTGCCCTCCTTTGTTTCCGCCGAGAGCTGCTTCATCGATATCATGATGAACGTCGGCATCATCTTTTATGCCGCCCGACATAGCAGGGATCAGGCGCTATGGGACAAGGCGCTGAGACATTGCCTGACGACGCGCCGCTACCTGGTCCGCGGGGATGGCAGCGCCGTCCACGAAGGCATATTCGACATCAAAAGCGGCGAGTTCCTCCGCGAGAGCACGCATCAGGGCTGGCGGGATGATTCGTCTTGGGCCCGCGGTTTGACCTGGGCGATCTATGGATTTGGCACGGCTTATCGTTTCACGCGCGACCGCCGCTTCTTGGCCACGGCTGAAGCCTGCGCCGCCTACTATATCGAGAATACCGCCGAGCATGGCATCCCGCCCAATGACTGGCGAGAAGCGCAGCCCGCTCATGAGTTCGAAAGCTCCGCCGCCGCCATAGCCGCCAGCGCCTTCTGGCAATTATCCGACATCAGTCCCGATGCCATCCGCGCCAGCATGTATCAGCGATATGCGCTGACTATCCTGGAGAGGCTGCTGCAGCCCGATTTTCTGGCTATCGAGACGCCCGGCTGGGAAGGCGTCTTGAAACGCGGCATGTACCATGAGCGGCGCAAACTGGGCGTCAACGAAAGCGTGATGTGGGGCGAATACTTCTTCCTCGAGGCGCTTTTGGATGCGCTTTGGCGCTTGGAAGGCAACCCCAAATCGGCTCGGCCAAGCTGCTAGGGCAAGTTCAGCCGGAGCCGCGCCGGATAACCTTTACGCTCTTCGCGCCTGTCGCCAGCGGTTCCGCCCGCATATCCAGGGCTTCGATGGTAACTTCGCCCGCCTCCCAGACAATCAAGCCCGCGCCAAGGCTTTCGATGCGCAGGTCGCCAGCCGGCAGTTCCAGGCTGAGCGGCGCTTCGCCCGATCCATGCCAGGCGGCCGCCCAGAGATCCGCTTCGGGCAATGCCAGCAGCCAGGCAGCTCCCCTGCCAGTCAGCAGACGCGCCCCGCCCAGTTCGATGCAGCCGGAGCGATCCTGGCGGGCGATTGGCGAGTTGAGCATAGGCAAGCCAAGCTCGGCGCCATCCGCCCAGCGCCGCAGCGTTCGCCAGCGCATGAGGTCGACTGCGATGCCCAGCTCAGTTTCCCCGCGGCTGGCTGAGACCGTCCAGAGCCGTTGATTAGCGCCATCGAATGCGCGCGCCGCTTCCAGGTCCTGACGGAGCCGCCCGCTGCTCACCCTCTCGGCGACTTCGCGACCGCTGTGGTATTCGCTCCGTTTCATCACCTCGAGGACGAAGCCATTATGAACATAGCCTTGGAAGAAGGCGCCGGGCTTGGCCAGTTCCCAGAAGGTCTTGGCTGGTCCCAAATAGTTATAGATCTCCAGGACCAGGCAGCCGCGATGCTCCACCAGGCGGATCGGCGCATGAGCCCCCAGCTTGCGGCCTTCCAAAGGCTGAATGGCGATATAGACAGCGCCGCAGCCGACGACAATGACCGCCCCCTCCGGCGCATCGGCTGGCAAATCGCTGACTCGGCGATCATCAATACAAATCTCATCGACATCTTCGGCGCAACTCCAAATCAAGGCGGCTTTGGCGCTATGGCAGCGCGACCAGGCATCCAACTCGCGCGATGTATACAAGCCGATGGCTTGCGAACCGGCCAGCGCGCCGCGGAAGCTGCCTTCATCGCGGAAGATATGATCGTTTGTCCGCGAAGGCGTGCTGCGATAATCGCCCAGCCACTTGTCATTGATCAGATAACGCGAGAAGACCACGCCCGGCTGCTCGCGATTGGCGACGCGATAGTGCAGCGCGCAGACATTGGATTGGCCGCTGATGAAGCGATTGGATTGCGTGGCCAACTCCCCCGAGGCGACGCCCAGGCTGTAATCCGCATCCAGCGCGCTGCTGATCACCGTGCCGGCGCGCGCGTCCGAAGTCTCGCTGACGGTCATGGGCAAGCGGAGATGGCGCGGAACTTTTTCCAGCCAGGCGGGCAGCTTGCCTTGGGCGATCATGCGGGCGAAGGCGGCGGCTTCCGGCTGGGATGCGCAGACCAGGTCCGGGTAATAGGCGCGGCAATGCGGCGGGGCCAGCCTGCCCGTCTGCGGATGCAGATGCAAAGCCAGGCTCAAGCCGATCCGCGCGATGATCAGCTGCGCCAGCGTACAGGCTTCGGCATCCGGCGAGAGAGACACAATCTTGCGCAGCGCCTCTATGGACACGAAAGAATAGGCCGGGCTGTTGTATTCATGCGGGATGCCGCTTTCGTCGATGAGGCTCAGCCAGGTCCGCAGCTTGTTGATCCCGCGAAGCGTATATTCTGGTTGCCGGAGCAATTGCCCGCCCAGAATCGAATTGGCAATATCCTGGGCGACGATATTGGAATAAACCGGCGAGACGTCGATGCGGCGGATGGCCCCCAAGCCCAGTTGGATGCCCGCTTTGGCGCGCTGGACAAGGTCGGGCGAAAGCGCGTCGGCATGAGACAGCAGCAACGGTATCAGACGGATCAAGGCGAATTGAACGGCGTTCAGATCTTCAACAGCCTGGTCTTCATGCTCCCATGTGAAGTTGCCAAGGTGGGGCGAGCGCGGGTCGGTATCCTGGCAGCCGAGCACGGCGGCGATGACCATTTCGGCGCGGGCGAACTCCGCCGGGGAGCCGCTTTCGATCAAGGCGACGGCGTACTCAGCCGACATCCAGGTACTGTGAAATACGCCATTGTCGATGGGGTTGGCCACCAGATGGCAAGCGGGGTCGTAATACAGCGGCGTTTCCCGATTGCGCTCGCGGGGGAAGATATCAGCCGGTTGCAGCATGGTTTGAGCGCCTTTGTCTACCCCGCCCCCAGCCCCTCCCCGAAGCATCAGGGAGGGGAGCAGAACTATGCGGGATTCTTGCGGTATCGGACAACTCTGTCGTCCAGCATCATACTTGCCCCGCGCCTGGACTCGTACCGATAGCTTCGAAGCCGCGCAGCTCAAGCTCATCGGCATAATGGCAAGCCACCCAGTGATCATCCCCAAGATCGCGGAAAGCCGGCGTTTCCTGTTGGCAGCGCTCCCGGGCATAAGGACAGCGGGGATGGAAGAAACAGCCGCTTGGGGGGTTGCTGGGGTCGGCCACTTCGCCCTGGAGGCGGATGCGCGTTCCCTGGTTGCGCAGGCGCGGGTCCGGCTTGGGCACAGCCGAAAGCAAAGCCTCGGTATAGGGATGCAGCGGATTGTTGAAGAGCGCTTCCGTGCTGGCCAGCTCGACGATCTTGCCCACGTACATCACAGCCACGCGATGGCTGATATGCTCAACCACGCTGAGGTCATGGGCGATGAAAAGATAAGTCAGCTCGAGCTCTTCCTGCAGGTCTTGCAGGAGGTTGAGGATCTGCGCCTGCACGGAGACATCCAGAGCCGAGACGGCTTCGTCCGCCACAATCAGCCGCGGGTTCAACGCCAGAGCCCGGGCAATGCCGATCCGCTGGCGTTCGCCGCCGCTGAAGGCATGGGGGTAGCGCCGAATATATTCCGGACGCAAGCCAACCCGCCGCAAGAGGGAAGCCACCCGGTCCTCAAGTTCTGCGCCGCTGGCGATCTTGTTGACGCGCAGCGATTCGCCGACGATCTGCAGGATGGGCAGGCGCGGATTCAGCGACGAAAACGGATCCTGGAAGATCATGCGGATCTCGCGCCGATATTGCCGCAAGGCCTGGGTATCCAGGTGCGCCAGATCCACCGGCTCATGCTCATCCGCCTGGTAGAGGATCTGGCCCCCCGTCGGCCTATAGACCCGCGTGATGCAGCGGCCCGTGGTGGTCTTGCCGCAGCCGGATTCGCCCACCAGGCTCAGCGTCTCGCCCGGGCGGATGCTGAAGCTGACATCGTTCACGGCATTGACGTAGCCAACCTCGCGCCGGAAGATGCCGCGGCGGATGGGAAAGCGCATGCGCAGGCTGCGCGCTTCCAGCAAGGGGCGCGTATCGGCTTTCGCCTTGTCGATATTGGGCTGGGGCTTCACGACGCCCTTTCTTCCTCTCCGCCGGTCGAATACAGCAGGCAGCGGGCGCTATGATTCTGGCTGACGATGCGACGCGGCGGGTCTATCCGATTGCATTGTTCGGGCAGAACCTCGTCGCAGCGCGGATGGAAGGGGCAGCCCCTGGGGCGGTCAAAAGGGTGCGGCACCGAGCCCTTGATGGAATAGAGCCGCTTGGCGCGCCCGCTGTCATACCGCGGGATGGATTGCAGCAGCGCGCGCGTATAGGGATGTTTGGGCGCGTGAAATATGCCGTCGACCGCGCCGCTTTCGACATCCCGCCCCAGGTACATGACGACGACTTCATCGGCGATCTCAGCCACGACGCCCAGGTCATGCGTGATGAAAAGCACGGACATGCCGCTTTCCGCCTGCAAATCGCGAATGAGATCGAGGATGTTGGCTTGCGTCGTCACATCAAGCGCTGTGGTGGGTTCATCGGCGATGAGCAGCTGCGGTTCGCAAGCCAGGGCGATGGCGATCATGGCCCGCTGCCGCATCCCGCCGGATAGCTCGAAGGAATAGGCGTCGATTTGTTCGCTGGCTCGCGGGATGCCCACCATATCCAGCAGGGAGATGGCGCGTTTGCGCGCGTCCCGCTTGCTGAGGGGCAGGTGCAGCAGGATGGCTTCGGTGATTTGGCTGCCGATGGAATGCACTGGGCTGAGCGAGGACATGGGCTCCTGGAAGATCATGCTGATCTCGCCGCCGCGGATCTTGCGGATTGCGCGGCCCCGCGGGTTCATCCGCGCCAGATCCAGCCTGTCGCCATTGCGCTGCCGGAAGCGGATCTGGCCGGCCGCGATTTTGCCTGGGGGCGGCACAATGCGCAGGATGGAGCGGGCCGCCACCGATTTGCCGCAGCCCGATTCGCCGACGACGCAAAGCGTCTGGCCGCGCTTCAGCGACAGGTTCAAGCCATCAACCGCTTTGACGACGCCTTCGTCGGTGAAAAAATGCGTCTTGAGATCGCGGACTTCCAGCAGAACTTCGCCGGCGCTTTTGGGCGACGCCTCAAGTATGGTATGGATCGGCTGCATCTCTAAGACCGTCCCCCAGAAAATTCATCGCCAGCACAGAAACGACAACCGCCAAGCCCGGGAAGAGCAGCCAAGGCGCCATGGCGATGGAGCGCACATTCTGCGCCTCTTGCAGCAGCACGCCCCAGCTGACGACGGGCGGCCGCAAGCCGATGCCCAGGAAGCTCAGCGCCGTCTCCGCCAGGATCATGCCCGGGATGGCCAGCGTGACCGAAGCGATGATATGGCTGGTCATTGATGGCGCCATGTGGCGCAGGATAATCGATATTTCGCGCAAGCCATCCAGGCGGGCGGCGATGACAAAATCTTCGGTCTTCAGCGAAAGAAAGCGCCCCCGCACCTCGCGAGCCAGGCTCGTCCAGCCGATCAGCGACAAGATCACCGTGATGGCGAAATAGACGCGCACGGGGGGCCAGGTCAGCGGGATGGCTGCCGACAAGCCCATCCACAGCGGGATCGTCGGCAGCGAACGCAGGATCTCGATGCTGCGCTGGATGAGCGTATCGACGGCGCCGCCATAATAACCGGAGACGCCGCCCAAGATGACGCCCAGCATGAGGCTGAGCCCGACGCCCGCCAAGCCCACCGACATAGACACCCGCGCGCCATGAATCGTCCGGCTCAGCACATCGCGCCCCAGCCGGTCCGTGCCGATGAGATGCACCGGGTCGCCATGATGGACCGCCCCAATCATATGCAGATCCGCGCTGAAAAGCCCCCAAAGCTGGTATGCCTCGCCGCGCACGAAGAAACCAATCGGATAGACGACCGTCTCATCCAGCGTATACGTGCGCTTGAAAGACTCGGGATCGACCTCCACCTTGTGCCCATAAACATGGGGATAGAAGCGCCAGCCGGCTTCGGTCCGCTGGAAGAGCTGGATGGTCTGTGGCGGCAGGAAGGTATGCCTTGCGCTGTATGTCCCGGCGGCATAAGGCGCGACAAACTCGGCAAAGAGCGCCACCGCGTAGAGGAGCGCGGTGACCAGGAGCGCGACCATAGCCAAACGGTGCTTGCGGAACTTCCACCAGATCAGCCGCCACTGTCCGGCGACGACTATGCGCGTCTCCGGCGCCGTCTCTTGTCGTGGATCCGCCTCAGGACCGCCGGAAGCTCGCCTAAATGCGCCCGTCATTGCAGCTGTATCCGCGGATCGATCCAAGCCAGCAGGATATCCGACACCAGCGTGCCGATGATGGTGAGCACGCTGACCAGCAAGATGAGGCTGCCGGCCAGGTACATATCCTGGGCTTGCAGCGAGCGATAAAGCAGGGGACCGGTCGTCTGCAGGTTCAGGACTATCGAGGTGATGGCGGAGCCGGACACAAGCGCCGGGAAGACCCAGGCCATGGCGCTGACCAGGGGGTTCAATGCCACGCGCGCCGGATACTTGAAGAGCAGCCGCAGCTCGGACAAGCCCCGCGCCCGGGCCGCGTCCACATAGAGCTTGGACAGCTCATCCAACAGGTTGGCGCGCATCACGCGGATCAGCGCCGCTGTGCCGGCCGTGCCCAGGATGACCACCGGCAGCCATAAATGACTCAACAAGTCGACGACCCGCTCCCATGACCAATCGGCATCGATGAACTCGGGCGAGAACAAACCGCCGACGCTCTGCCCAAAATAGCGGAAGGCGATATACATCAGCACCAATGCCAGCAGGAAATTGGGGATGGCCAAGCCAATGAAGCCGATGACGGTCACCAGATAATCGCCGATGGTGTATTTCTTGACGGCAGAATAGATGCCGATAGGTATGGACACTATCCAGACGAAAGCCAGCGTGAAGAGCGAGATGAGCATAGTCAAGCCAAGACGTTCCCAGATCAAGTCGCTGACGGGCCGGTTCCATTCGAAGGAATCGCCAAAGTCGCCGCGGGTGATGATGCCGCTGATCCATTTCCAGTATTGCACGTAGATGGGCTGGTCGAGCCCGTAACGTTCGCGCAGGGCGTCGACCTGGGCTTGATCAATCGTCTCTTCGGCGCGGCTGATCAGCGATGCCAGGAAGTCGCCCGGCGGCAGCTGAATCACGGCGAAGGCGATGATGGATACCACCAGCAGCGTAGGAATCAGATAGAGAATGCGCCGCCCAATGTACCAGATCATGACTCAGGGGACCCTCGACGCTTTTTCGCGCTTAATAACCGGACTTGTGATAATCGGCAATCGCGCCCGTGCCATAACCCAGCTCGGCGCGGCGCCGGCGAAATCGCGCCATCGGCTCGGCATACTCGGCGTCTTCGGCGAAGTTGACGGTCTCGGCCGGGTCGCGAGCCAAATCAAACAGAACCTCGGGCATCGCGCGCCCATAATATTGATACTTCAGGCGATCGCGTTTGATCATCAGATTCTCATAGCGGTCGAAATGCTCTTCATGCCCCAGATGCGTGCCGCCATAATGCGAGATGGTCTCATTATCCCAGTCTGAGCTCTCGCCATGCAGCAGGGGGACGAGGCTGCGGCTATCCAAGCCCTGCGGAGTCGGCACATCGCTCAACGCGCAGAGGGTGGCGAAGAGATCGCAGAGGTTCACATTCTCTTCGACGCGCCGCCCGGCCTGCTCGCGCCCGGGCAGACGGATGATCAGCGGGACTTTGACGCTGCCTTCGAAGAACTTGGTCTTCTCCCAGAGCCTGTGCTCGCCCAGCATCTCGCCATGATCGCTGGTATAGAGGATGATCCAGTCGTCCAGGTTTTGGCCAGCCTGCTCAAGCGCATCCAAGACCCGCCCATATTCCGCGTCGATTTCTTCGACCATGCCATAGTAGGCGGCCGTCGCCCGGCGGATTTCGCGCGCGCTGACGTCGACGCCCGGCTTGACCTCGCCCATGCCGAGGAAAGGATGGTCAAATGCTCGCTCGGCATCATAAGGCTGGACGCGATTCATGTAATAGCTGAACTTGTCGCGGTCTGTCAGGAAGGGCACATGGGGCTTCACCAGGCTGACCATCAGCATCAGCGGGCGGGTTGGCGTGGCGCGGTCATAATAGGGATCCACGAAGAAGCTGTCGATGAAGCGCAAGGCGCCGGCCAGGGTATAGTCGTCGGCGCCATGCAAGGGACCATGCCCGATGCCGGCTCGCTTGACCTCTTTGATGTGATTCCATTTGTGCTCGGTGGGCAGGGGCAGCCCCCGCATGGCTTCGGGGTTACGGCCTTCGATAAAATCATGACGGACGGACATGCCATCGCCGATGCGCCGCGTCCAGCCCTGCATCTGGTCCGTGCCGTTGTGATGCAGCTTGCCGCAGGCCACCGTGGCGTAACCATATTGAGAGAGCCTTCGCGCGAAGGTCATGTGCCCGGGCGCCAGGTCTTCGCCGAAGACTTCGCAGCCGCAGGTCCGCGGCAGTTGGCCCGCCGCCATGCTCTGCCGGGCGGGGATGCAGATGGGCGCGGGCGTATAGGCATTATCGAAGATGACGCCTGTCCTCGCCAATTCATCCAGCGTGGGCGTTCGCGCGATGGGGTCGCCCTGGTAGCCGGCGATATCCGCGCGATGCTGGTCGCTCATCAGAAAGAGGATGTTGGGGCGTCTCTTTGCCAATTCAACCCCCGCCCCGCAGCCCCCTCCCCCAAAATGAGAGAGGGGGAGTTAAACGTAGGAGAAGCCTTGTTGTCCGCATGGATGGCGGCATCGTCGCCTGTGCATCGACAGTTGCGCTATGCGCGCGGCCGCCTCAGGTTTAGCCGCCGCCTTCAAAGAAGAAGAGCGTCGTGTTGATCGGCGCTGGCCAAGGGAACTTCCAGGAACCGGTCGATGTGGCTGGCACGTTGCGGAAGTTGTTCTTGGCGATGCCATAACCGCCCGGGTTCGAGTTCAAGCCCATGACATAGAACTCTTCTTTGGCGATGGCCAGCAGCTCGCTCATCAACTCGGCTTGCCGCTCAAGATCGCCGGTGGCTTTGATGGCGTCAAAGAGCTCCATCTGCTTCCTGGCGGCTTCGGGCGGCTCCTCGCCGGTTTCGGGGTCGAAATACCATTTCGTCCACAGCGGCGCATAGGCGCTTTCGACCGGGTCAGACGGGAAGTACCAGATGGGCGTCAGGTAGACGTCCAGCCCGCCGGAGGCGCCCCAGATGGTGGCGTCGTGTTCGCTGTTGACCTTGCGCGAGACCAGCAGCGAGCGGTCGATGATGCGCGGCTCCATGTGAATGCCGACGGCGCCCCAATACCCCTGGATCAACTCCAGAACATCGGGCCAGCCGCGGCCGAACAAATCGCCCGCCTCAACGATGATGCTGATGCGGCTGCCATCCGGCGCCAATCGGTAACCCTCCGCATCGCGCTCGCTGTAACCGGCCTTGTCCAGATGCGCATTCGCCAGGCCCACATCGTATTCCGTGTACTGCATGGCGAATTCTTCGTCATAGAAGGGCGAATCGGCCTGGGGCGCAATCTGCCTGGGCTCGCCGCGGCCGAGGTAGACGATATCGACAATCTCCTGGCGGTTGATGGCATGCGACAAGCCGATGCGGAAGTCTTTGTTCTGGAAGATTTCGCGCTTGACCGGGTCCAAATGCGTGAGGTTGATGGCCAGCGCGGTCATGTTGGCGTCTTCGCCGACCACGCCGTAGGCATAATAATCGCCGGCTTCGCGATTGTCATACACGATGGGGCGGTTGGCCGCCGAGTTGAAGTGGCGCGCCATCATGTCGATATCGCCATTGAGAACTTGCAGGAGCAGGGTCTCGCTGTCCTCAAGCTGGTCAAAGATCATGCGGTCGATATAGGGCAGCTGATTGCCTTCGGGATCCGTCTTGAAGTAATAGGGATTGCGTTCGGCCACCACGCGCCCGGCCCCGCCGCCATAAGTCGAGGTGATGCGCCAGGCGTGCATTGTCGGGATTTCTGTCGTCTGCCAGAAGCTGGTATTCGTCCAGAAACAGGGCTCGACGCCGCCTTTGGATTGGAAGAGCTCGACCCAGTCGCTCGCGCCGGCTTCGGCCACCAGCGCGTCGATGTCTTCGGCGTAGTTGATATGGAAGGGCTCGAGGTAATGGCGGGGATAACTTGTCGGTCCGCAGCCCAGGATGGAAGCCAGGTTCTGCAGGAACAAGCCGTTTGGCGTGCCGAAGCGGAAGACAACGGTGGCGTCGTCGACTTTCTCGACCGTCAAAGGCTCGCCGCCGGAGACCAGCCAGGTGGCGATGGTGGGCGTCAAGGCTTCGTTCATCAAGACATCTTCGTACCAGAAGGTTATGTCATCGGCGGTGAAGGGCGCGCCATCCGACCAGCGGAGCCCCTCGCGCAGTTCAAAGACGAACTCGGTGGCTTCGGCATTGGCGGAGAAGGATGAAGCCACATTCTCCATCAAGCCCGACCAATCCGGCGTGAAGCGGATGAGGTTCTCGTAAGCCATCAAGCGGATCATCCAGATATGATCCAAGCCGCCGACCATGGCCGAGCGCCATTCTCCGCCATAATCGCCTATGCGTTCATAAGGGTTGATCGCCAGCGGGTTGGCAGGCAGGCGCTCCTCGACCGGCGGCAGATCGCCCGAGGCGACCAAAGCAGCCAGCATAGGCGCTTCGCCAAAGCCCGAGCTGTCTTGCGAGGCTGTCATCGCCAGGCTGAATATGAGCAGGAGGCTCACTGCCAGGATTGTCATTAGTTTCTTCATGAGATTTCTCCATATCGCTAGGATTGAAAGGCATAATTTGCCCGAGTATAGGATTTTGGCTGCCCCCTGTCAAAAGCGGACGCTTTGCGGCAGCGAGGCAAGCGCGAGGGTTCATGGCGCTCACATAATGATAGCCTTCCTGGGTCAACCGATTGACCCGCATTGTAACAACTTACTTCAAGTTCATAGGTTAACGCGCTTGGGCAGAATTGTCAAAAAACGCGGGAGAGGTGAATATTGAAGACATAAAGTCGCCGCGCTATAGAGGAAAAATCTCTGCGCCCTCAGTAAGCGCAATCAAGTAATTAGAAAAACTAACCACCGAGCACACCGAGTTGATTGAGCACACCGAGAGCAAAAGCAAAGGCATCTCTCTATGCCCTCTGTGTCTCTTTGGTGAATAGTTGTTTCACGACTTGCTTTCACATACTTCTGTGTACTCGGTGGTTAAAAATCCCGCGCGGAACCCGTTGCGCGTCGGTAGTCCTTGAAATCACCTCTCACAATAACGCGCAATTGCTTTGCCGTCATGCTCAAGCCAGATGCTTTTGCAGGACTTGCTCATCCAGTTCCACGCCCAGCCCAGGCGCCGCCGGCGGCTTGATAATGCCCTGCTCGAAGCGGATCGGCTGCTTGAGAATATCGCTGTGCAGGCTGCCGCCGTTGAATTCCTGAATGAGGAAATTGGGCGAGCAGACATCCAGCTGGACAGCGGCCGCGGCCGCCACGGGACCGCAATACATATGCGGGGCGATCATGGCATAATGCGCTTCCGACAGGCCCGCGATCTTCTTGGCTTCCAGGATGCCGCCGCATTGGCCGACGTCCAATTGGATGACCTGCGCCGCCTGCTTCTTCAAGACTTCGGCGAATTCAAACTTGGTGGCCAGCCGCTCGCCAGTGGCGATGGGTATGCTGGTATGCCGCGCCACCCGCGCCAGCTCATCGACGTTCTCCGGCGGGACGGGCTCCTCAAACCAGAAGGGATTGTATTCCTCAAGCGCCTTGGCCACGCGGATGGCTCCCGCCGTGCTGAACTGGCCATGCGTGCCTATGGCAATCTCCAGTTCATCGCCGACGGCTGCGCGCATGGCTGCGAAGATCTTGGCGATATGACGAATATGTTTCAACGAAAAATCTCGCGGCTGCGGAAATAGCGGCGTGAAGAGATCGAACTTGCAGGCGCTGTTGCCGGCTTCCACCAGCTGGATGGCTATCTCGCCGGCTTTGCGCGGGTCTTCCCAGACGCCCTCGGTGGGCATATAGGCATACGCTCGCAGCTGGTCATGCGCTTGCCCGCCCAGCAAGTTGTAAACGGGCTGATTGAGCGCCTTGCCGACGATATCCCACAATGCCATCTCAATTGCGCTGAGCGCCGGCGTCATAGCCAAACCCGGATGCCGGTAATCATGCCGCGAGGCGTAGATCCTCTGCCATATCCGCTCGATATCGAATGGGCTGCTGCCGATGACAAACTGCTGGCAGAGGTCCTGAATCAGGCTGGCTTGCCAGTTCAGATTCCGCGCCAAGCCCGAGGGGCGCTCGCCCAAGCCGATGATGCCTTCGTCGGTCATCAGGCGCAGGAAGAGCCAATAGCGTCCGCCGATGTATGGGGCGACATTCTCGATGACAAGGGTTTCTACAGCGTTGACTTTCATGTCGGCTTATCCTGCGCGCGCTGGCATGGCCGCTCAGGCGGGCAAGGCATCGCCGAATACCGAGCGCACTTCGCCGCGCAGCTCGTCGACAGCCTGCCAGAGCTCGCGCGTGTCGCGGTACAGTTGGTAGGGATGCCCGCCCAGCAGCATAACCGGACCGGCGAAGCCGGCATCGCGAGCCATTTCCAGGCAGCGCCGCGAATCCTCCCGGTTGATGGCGCCGGCTTCATCAATCTCGACCCATTGATGAATGGCAGTCGCCTTGGGCATCAGCTTGCTCAGCGTGGCAAATTTATCGGGACCCCTGGCGTTGCCAAAATCAGCCACCAAACCATAATCGCGCTCGGAGAGCTCCAAGACGCTTAAGAGGTCATCCGCCAACTTGTTGAAGATCTTGTAATTCTCGGTGGCGGGCGCCAAGCCGCAGTCGATGCAATAATCATAGAGTTCGCGGAAAGCCTGGCCGCTGGCGCGGGTGTTTTCGGGCTGGGGCGGGCTGTCGCCGGGCACATATCTGACGCCGGAGGAACCCAACTCAGCGGCAATCTCCATCCAGCGTTTGGTCAGGGCGATGCTGGCGCCGCGCACTTCTGGGTCGGGGCTGGCCAGCTCGCCCAGGTCTATCAGCAGTTGATAGAGTTCGACATCGGCGGATTCGAAGGCGGCTCGCAGTTCCGCCAGGTAGCTCGGCTCGATGCTGGGGATATGCTGAATGCAGAGATCGACGCAATGGATGCCATGCGCGGCCGCCTCGGCGGGGAAGTCCCGCAGATCGAGCGTCGGCTGCTGACGAAATTCGCCGGAGACGCTTTGGCCGCCTTCATCCAGTTCAAACCAGGGATCGCCCATGGCATCGGGCAGATGCAACGAGAAACTTGATAATCCGGCGCGTACCATCTCTATCCTCCTGTATGCGCTCAAAAGCCTATGCCAAACTGTAGCACTTTCGCCTTGACCTTGCCAATTGCGGGCGAGGCGGGCCAGGGCAATCGCTTCAAAATCATTATGCCCAGTTCCCCGAGCATAATGAGTAAATGGCAGGGGCGAGCCATTGCCGCGCGTGGGTCGCGTAGGTCGCGTAGACACTGACCGGCGACACTGACCGGCGACACAGCGGGTCGGTCGCCCACGTGAATAGCAGAATAATCGCGGGCGTTCCAGCGAGACGCCCCTGTTTACATTGCGAATTGCAGACCCCACCCTCGACCGCCTGTGTCTACGCGGCGCGGCCCTTGCCGACATCTCTAGCGCGCGTAGACACTGCGCATCTGTCGCGCATTCCGACGAGTCAGAGAGGGGGAGTTCAACCGCCGGGCAATGTATTTTGCGTGAGCCGTCGCAGGGCGGCGCGGGTGTCTACAGTTATCCGATTTGATAGGATTTGGACAATAGTGTTGCAGTATCTGCGCAAACTGTTCTCCCCTTCCCTCATTATGGGGGCAAAACGGCGAGATAAACTCGGAGAAGCGGACAAGCCTTACAGTTCTCATTACTTTGTTTGATGTACTGAGGACACAGAGGGTATGGCATAACCCGGTCGAATGTCTCAGCGCCCTCGGTGTCCTCGGTGGCAAAACAGTTGTGTATCAACCGAAAAGATCCGCTGCCAGCGAGGAGACGCGGTCAAGACGATGCGCGGATGATCAGGCGCGAGGGCAGGATGACCTGCTGGGGCGGCCTAGCCGGCGCTTTGATGCGCTTGAGCAGCAGACTGGCGGCCTCCCGTCCCATCTGCGCCAAAGTGGCGGAGACGCTGCTCAGGGATGGATCCCAGAGCGAGGCTTCCCGCACGTCATCAAAGCCCACCACCGCAACATCGCGCCCCGGCTCCAACCCACAGCCGCGCAAACCCAGCATCACGCCGAAAGCCACCACATCGTTGTAGCAGAGCACAGCGCTAGGCCTCTTGTTCTGGCGGACCAGCTCTTGCATCGCCGCGTAGCCGCCGCCGCGCGTGACCGGGCTGGTCGCCAGCAGCGACTCATCCAGCGGGATGCCATGCTTCTCCAGGCTGCTGACCAAGCCGCTCAAGCGATCTTGCCGCGCCGATGACTCCTGGGGCCCGCCGATGAAGGCGATGCGCCGATGCCCCCGCTCGATCAGATGCTCAGTCGCCCGCCGCGCCCCAAGTTCGTTGTCCGTGCCCACATAATCGATATTCAAGCCCGGCAGATAACGCGTGACAAGCACAATCGGCAGCTGACGCGCCAGGCTCTTGATGCTTTCGGCGGATGTGCCGCGAGCCGGGCAGAGGATGATGCCATCGGCGCCGCGCTCGCGCATCGTCTCGAAAAAGCGCTCCTGAGTGTCAATCCGGTCCGATGTGCTGCCCAGCAGGGCGATATAGTTGGCTTCAAGCAGTTGGCTCTCGATGCCGCTGGTCAGCTCGGCATAAAAGGGATTGGTGATGTCGGTGATGATCAACCCGATAGTGAAGGACTGCTTGGTGCGCAGGCTGGCCGCCCGCCGGTCATACACATAACCCAAAGCATCAACCGCGGCGAGCACCTTGTGGCGCGTCTCCCGCGAGATGCGCGGATGATTGCTCAGGACCAGCGACACCGTCGAGCGCGATACCCCGACGGCATCGGCCACATCCTGCAAGGTAACGCGATGGCTGGGTTTCTCTAGCATAGGCTGGCTATTCCAGCGCTTGAACCGCCGGCTTCCGGCCGGGCTGGAAACCGCGCCGATCCCCACAGATTTCGGAAGTGTATCCTTTTCGGTTGAAACACAAAAGTTTTACCACCGAGTACACCGAGAGCACCGAGAATAGTGTGCGAAATATGCCATTTTCTTTGAGTCCTTCGCGCCATTGCAATGAAGTTGAATTTGGCTCATTTGAATTTCAACAGAATTCAATACCGCGCAGGCGCCCTGGCCTATACTTTGGGCTTTTGTCCGTTTCGCTGGCGATATCTTTCACGCTGGGCAAGCGTCTTGGCTTGCTATGAGGCGCGTCGCGGTCAGGCGCGAATTTGGCTTTTGACGTCCAGCAGGCTCAGCAAAAACCCGCGCGGGTCAGCCGGCTTGGGCAGCGGCAATTGACGCAGGGGCTCAATGAAGGCCACGGGCAGGTCGCCCTCGCTGATGATGCGGTTGATCAGCTTGGCGGCGTCGTTGTATTGCATGATGATGGCGTTGAGATACTCATCGTTGCCGGTGACCTTCCATAGCTCCACAGCCGAAAGCAGAGCCTCCAGGTTATGCACCAGCATGCCAATCTTGTAGCGGTATTCGGGTTCGTTGGTGGCGCCGCGAGCCTGGATGGCATCCATGATTCCGGCGCTCGCGCTGACCAGGCGGCCCGCGTCCATAGCAATCGGCAGGGCGCAGCGCGTGATGTAATCGGCATAATCGAAGAAGGGCGGGCGGCGGGTCTCGCGGCTGTTGTTGAGGATCTGCTTGCCCTCCAGCGGCACATAAGCATTCTCGCTCAGGATGCGCATGCGCTCGGCGATATCGCCCCTGGGCTTGGCTTCCAGGTAGCGGCGCGTATGCTTGTAGGTCAACAGGGTATTCAGGGTGTAATGCCCATCGAAGACGGGATACACAAAGGAATCGATGGCGTTGCCGCCGATATTTGACTGCTTAAGGAAACCTTTGGAGCCGGTCACCAGCAAATTCTGCGACAAAACCTCGTTGCATTTCAGCAGCAGCCAGGATTTCAGCATGATGCCATGAAACTGCAGGAAAGGGCTGTCGCTGAATGCCAGGGCGCGGAAGAACGAAAAGTTGATCAGCGCCGCCTGCTGAACCAGATTGTACAGCTGGCGGAAGACATTGCTGAACTGTATCGGGTTGCTGCCGAAGATATGCTTGCTGGCCAGATGCTCGATAGCGGCCGGCAGGGAATCATCCACCATCTTCACGCCCATGTAAGCGCAATGATACTTCGAGGGCAGCGCCATCCGCTGCAGAATCTCCAATCCGCGCCCGACCTGGCCAATCAAGATGCCCGGTCCATCAATATCGAACTTGGTCAGCACCATGCTGCGCAGGACATGCGTCTCCAGCCGCTGCCAATTCTTCGTGCTGCTGTGCGGCACCGCGAAGATCGACAAGGAACGCGGACCATCGGCGGAAGGGTCGACCTTGGCGATCACCGAGTGATAATCGGCATGGTAGGAATTGTTGATGAGCCACTTCTGTCCGCTGATGTGATAGCGCTTGCCATCGAGTTGTGTGGCGCGGGTGCGGACGCTGAGCAGGTCCGTGCCGGTATGCTCTTCCGTCCAGCTGAGCGTGAAGATCTGGCCTTTGAGTTGGGCAGCCAGGTCGTATTCTTCGGCGGCCACCAGCATCATGTAGGCGAGGCCGCTGGCCGCGCAGGCGGTCATATAACTGGGGTCGTTGCTGAAATGGCGGGTGGCTTGCAGCATGGAGCCCATGAGGTTGAAGGTGGGGTAGACGTTGTCGAGGACGTCCATCATGCCTTCGCGCAGGCGGTCATAATCGAGGATGTCGCCGAATTGCGGGTCTGTGATGGTGTGCATGGGACCTTGAATTGTCCTCAACTTGTTGGAGACCAAGAATTATGTGGCACGCTGATTCCTAGCCTCAATTGCCTCCCCAAGCCGGCAGGGGAAGGCTCATTCTTCACGGTTACGCATCACTCGCATCGAACCCCAATGAAGTGGGTTTTCGTGCCACCGATCTCGAATCCAATTGAATCGCTTCTGCGACCGCGAGTGACAGCAAGCGTGTACAAGCCGGCGGCTTGCCATCCATAGCGATAATAAGTGCCACCGGTTTGCGCGTCATAGTCAGAACGAAGTAGGCGCATCGTTGCGTTGTCTGACATACGCACTACATCATATTCTGCGACAGAATCGCCATATTCGACCACTTGAACAGTTGTGCGACTGTCTCGGCGAGTCGAATGGAATGCGGCACATGACACGGTATCCAAGAATATCGCATCGTCGTTTTCCGTCAGCATGTGGTCGGGCAATCTGGTTGTAAGCGATCCTGCAATGTAGGCTGGCTCTCCATCGTAGACTAGTTCAAGCCAAGTGTAACGGCTTCCTTGCGTTTCGCTATACACTTCAAATACTTGACCCGCCACAGTTCTTCCTACAACGTCATATTCTGTTCCGGGTCCACCGCGAAGGTTGACAGCTGCATTGGCAGACACGGAATATAGTTCGCCACCGTCGCTAGCAGGTCGGCAAGATCCCGCTAATGCGACTATCGTTTCCTCTAGTTCCTTTAGTGTTGCTTCCGCATCTATCAGCGCCTGTATTTCCGCAATTGCTTCAACGTAGCAACTCTCCTCTTGCGATGAGAGCGGTACAACTATGGCAAAAGCGACGACTGCTACAAGAACGGTTCTCAATTCGCGGAACATAACCTAGCCCCCTTCATGCCTTGCTTTCTCTGCGCCCTCTGCGCCTCTGTGGTTAATTTCATTCCACTTATTCCCCAAAGCCCCGCGCCAGGCCAAACAGCCGCAGCAGAAAATCCCGCGGAGACTCCACCGCGCCCAAAGCCCGCTGCCGCAGCAAAGGCAGGTAGCCCGTGTCCAGCGCGCTCTCGCTGATGACCTGGTTGAACTGGTTCGCGAAGGCGTTGTACTGCATGACCACGGCGTTCAAAAACTCCGGCTCGTCGCTGGCTTTCCACATCTCGCAAGCGGCCAGCAGCGCCTCCATCCAGTGCAGCAGCGCGCCCAGCTTGTAGCGATGCTCCGGATCCTGCGTCAGTCCGCGGGCGTTCAGCTCATCGGCCAGAGCTTGCATCGCCGAGACGATTCGCCGCGCGTCCAGGTCAAGCGGCAAATCCAGGTCTTCGATATATTGCGCGTAATCGAAAAAGTCAGGGTTGCGCAGCCGCCGTGAATTGGCGCGGATCTGGTCGCCGGAATGCGAAGAGACCGGTCCCCGCCGCAGCGCCGCAAGACGTTCCTTGACATCCGCCCGCCGCGTGGCCCCCAGGTAGCGCTTGGCATGCTTGGCGGTCATCAGCGTGTTGATGGTGTAATGCCCGTCAAAGACAGGCAGCACGAAGGAATCGATGGCGTTGCGCCCGATGACCGATTCGGCCAGAAAGCCTTTGGAGCCGACCACCAGCAGGTTCTGCCCCAGCAGTTCGTTGGCGCGCAGCAATAACCAGGACTTCAGCATGACGCCATGGAATTGCAGGAAGTTGCTCGCGCTGAAAGCCAAAGCGCGATAATAGATGAAGTTCAGCACGGCCGCCTGCAAGACCAGGTTGTACATCTGCCGCAGCACATTGCTGAAATTGATGGGATTCTCTTTGAAGATGCGCTTCTTGGAGAGATGCTCGATGCTGGCGGGGATGGCTTCGTTGAGCAGCTTGACGCCCACATAGGCGCATTGATACTTGCTGGGCATAGCCATGCGCTGGAGGATCTGCAAGCCATGCCCGACCCTGCCCAGCAGCCTGCCCGGCCCGTCGATGTCAAAGCTGGTCAGCACCATGCGCCGCAAGACATGCGTCTCCAGCCGTTGCCAGTTCTTGCAGCTGCTTTGCGGCACGAGGAATATGGAAAGCGAGCGCGGTCCGCTGGAATTGGGATCGGTCTTGGCCACCACCGTGTGATAATCGGCGTGATAAGAATTGTTGATAAGCCACTTGCGCCCCGTGAGATGATAGTCGACGCAATCCGGCGCGTCGTTGAGAGGCTTGGCGGCGGTGCTGGCGCTGAGCAGGTCCGAGCCGATTTCTTCTTCCGTCCAGCCCAGGGTGAAGAGGCTGTCCTTGAGCTCCTCGGCGATTTCGTCTTCGCCGGCCGCGATAATGGTCATCCAGGCCAGCATGCTGGCGCCGGCCGCGATCATGGCGCTGGGGTCGTCGCCATAGAGCTCCGTGCCCACTTGCAGGGATTTGTGCATGTTGAAATCGGGCAGCAGGGCGTCATACAGGTGGCGGATGGAATGACGCAGTTGGTCAAAGTCGACGATTTCGCCGAATTCGGGATGGTTCAAGGGCATACTGGCATTCCCGGATGGTCGCTGGGCAGGGCAGGCGCGTAAGTATAATCCCGATATGGGCGCAACTCAATACAAGCCTGGCTGGGCTGCCGCGCTTGCTGAAAATGACAACCCGCTGAATGCGAATTAGCTACGCCCCGCGCACCAGACGGACGCAGCCATACGTGGACGTCATCGGGAGGCGCGAGTCAGTCTGTTGAGGCTGGCGCGCCACTTGGCGAAGTCATACCAGCCGCAGCCTACGCAGCCGCTGGGATCCTTGACATGATGCGCCTGCAAGCTGACTGATAAATGGCCCGGTCTCTCTCGTATGCCAAGACTTTGCGCCGCATGGCAACCGAAGCGACTAAGGTGGTCGCGCTGCCGGCAAAGGGATCGTATACAAAATCGCCTTCATCGCTGAACAACTCGATGAATCTTTCGATGAGAGGCAAGGGCTTCTGCGTCGGGTGGATGCGCTGCTGTGGCGAAGGCGACTTTTGCAAAAAGACATTATGAACCACTCTGCCATTGAATTTAGTGCCGGGCCGCTTGCCTATCACCAGCGCTTCCCAAGCGTTTATGGGTTTGTATTTGTGGTTGAAGGGAACTGGGTTTGTCTTTTGCCAGACGAGCGTGCCAACCGCGACGAACTTGTTGCGTTGCAGAATATCGCAGTACTCGCCAATCTGAGCTTGAGCGCAGAATGTCACGAACCAGCCGCGAACCTTCGGCAAGACGCGACTCGTCCACCCTTCAGGCGAAATGGGACCGTCCCAATCGCCGAAATGTCCTCTCGGCATAATAAAGTCCGTGCCGTCCTTCCGCAGCCGTCTTGGCACTTGAGTCTCGCAAGTGTATTCTTTGCTGATGCCATAGGGCGGATCTGTCAGGAGCAAGTCAATGGAGTTATCGTGAATTAAATCCGCTTCCGCGATGCCATCGCCCAGCCGAAACTCGAAGTTTCTGCCCAGCAGCTATTCATCAAACTCGCTCTGAGCCTCCTCGTCAAGACGCAACAGTGACAGCGACTCTCTTACGTCGCCAGGGCTGGTAGCTTCCACTATGTTCGCGTTGGCTTCAAAGACAAGCCGTCCAACTTCTCTCACGTTGCCATGCGTGTCTTTGGAAAGCAGAGCGGTCGTCCAAGCCTGTTCAGATGGGCTGAACTCGGGGCTGGAATGGGAAAGGAATTTCCTGTTCTTGGGAAAGTTCGCGGAAATCCACTCATTGGCCGCGGCGCGAACAGCCAGCTTGCGCTCTAAAGCGAGTTCTTCCGGTTCAGCGACCGCAATCTGAGAAACAAGCGGAAACTGCTTCATGACAGCCTCAATATCTACTGTCGAATTGTACCGCTCGCCATGTATGAGCGCAACGGCGTCGCTCTAGGCCCCCAAGGCAATCGCGCCAAATTGGAACTGCGCTAATATGGAACAGATTTCCCCCCAAATATGTCAACGGTAGGGGCGAGCCGGTGGCTCGTCCCGCGAATGTTCTGCTCTACACATGGGCGGGTCACCGACCAGCCCCTACGAATTGCTGATTTGCATATGGAATATGGCAAATTGGATTTTGATGCGATTGCCCTGTCTACGCTCCGCGCACCTGCTGGACGATCTCGCGCAGCTGCCGGTCGAAGTTCGGGTCAGCGGCTTTGAACTCCCGCCCGCTGATGACAAGCGGCGCGCCAAACACGACGATCTCCGCGCCCAATGCCAGGGTCTCAATGGCTTGCGGCACACTCAAACCGCCCACCGCCTGCACGGGAATATCCACGGCAGCCAGGACATCCTCAAGGTCATCCAGGGGGCTGAGCCCGGGGATCATATTGCGCTCGTCGAAGCCGGTATGCACGATGATAAAATCGACGCCCATAGCCTGCGCCTGGCGCGCCCGGCCGGGCTTGTCGGGGCAGAGCATGACATCGCACATGACCCGCTTGCCATAAGTCCGCGCCATCTTGACCTGCTCGATGATGCTGGCGTCATGCGCCTGGCCCATCACGACCACCATATCGCCGCCGGCTTTGAACATCATCTCGGCTTCCAAACCCGCGCCATCCATGGTCTTGAGATCGACCACAATCGGCGTATCCGGGAATTCGCGCCGGAATGCCCGCACGGCATGCAAGCCCTCAGCCAGCAGCAAGGGCGTGCCGACTTCCAGCCAATCCACGCCGGCCTTGACCGAAGCCCGCGCCAGATCCAGCGCTTCCTGCAGGTCGATGACATCAATGGAGATTTGGATTATTGCGTCTATGATGTTGCCTCCCGTTTCATAAATCATGTGACCGTAGGGGCGAGGCCGCGTAGACACAGACCGGCGCCGGTGGCTCGTCTCGCTCGCTGCACAACCAGAATCTGACGGATGGTCATCAGTATCGGACAAGCCTCATAATGCCTGTTGTGTTCAAGTCGGCACGAGCACCGACTTCACATTTGCGCCCGCTTCCATTTGTTCAAAAGCCGTTTCCCATTCCGCCAGCGGGTAGACGCCGCCAATGATCGGCGCCAGGTCTATCTGCCCGGTGGACAGCAGCTGCAAAGCCCGCTCCCAGGTCGCATGCAGATGGCTGAAGCAGCCTTGCAGGGTCACGGCTTTCTGCACCAGCGGGTCGAGATTGAAATCCAGCGGCTGCGGTCCCCAGCCGATCTTGGTGATGACGCCATTCGGGCGGACCATCTCCAGCGCTGACTTCAAGGCGACGCTCACCCCGCTGCAATCCACGACGAGGTCCGCGCCATAGCCATCGCCCAGGGAGCGAACGAGATCCAGCGGGTCGCCTTCGTCGATATCCAGCGTATGCGTCGCGCCGATTTCGGCCGCAACTTGCAGCCGCCGCTTGTCATGCCGCGTGCCCAGCATGATGATCTCGCTGGCGCCGCGCAGCTTGGCCACCAGAAGCGCCATCATGCCGATGGGTCCCGGTCCTTGGATGACCACCATATCGCCCGGGCGGAGGGCCGGCGTCTTCTCCACCAGAGCATTGTAAGCCACGCAGATTGGCTCGGTCAGCGAGGCTTGCTCGAAGCTCACATTGTCGGGGATATGATGCAGGATGGCTTGCCGGGCGGCGACGTATTGCGTGAAGGCGCCATCATACAGCGCGCCAAAGCCCAGGCGCTGCGGGCATTGATTGTAATCGCCCGAATGGCAGTAGGCGCAGCTGCCGCAGACTTCGGCGGCTGTTTCGACAGCCACGCGATCGCCGACCGTGAAGCCTTCCACGCCCGCGCCCACCGCCGCCACCCTGCCGCAGAACTCATGCCCCAGCACCAGCGGCAGCTTGATCGCCCAGCTCTGATGATCGCGCCACATGTGCAGGTCGCTGCCACAGACGCCAGCCGCGCCCACCTCCACCAGGGCATGCCCGGCGGCCGGATCCGGCGGCTGAGGAATATCGCGCAATTCTACATCGCCGTCGCCGCGACCATACTTCATGAGAGCTTGCATCAGGTCTGTCCTTCAGGTGAGGTTTGCCAAGGTTTCACAGCCGCGCGTATACACAGCGGGTCAATCGCGCCCGAGGCCTTCGGCCGGCGCGTCTATACAAACTCAAACAGCCGCTTGAGCTCCAACGCGAAGCCGGGCAGGATCGCCTCGCCAGAAAGCGTGCCGTCTCGCCCGACAACCTCTATCGTCATGTCGCCATCGTCATCGGCGCGGCAGACTTCGGCGCTCTTTTCGTCCGGCAGGATGATCCACACCAGGCTCGTGCCATTAGCCAGGTTAATTCGGGCTTTGCGGCGAACTTCACGAATTGTATCGGTGGGCGAAAGAATCTCGACCGCCAGATCTGGCATGGCAGGCACATATTTCGCCGGGAAGGGCTGGGGCGCGGCCTCATGGCTGATGAAGGCGACATCGGGCGCCAGCAAGGTAAATCGGGCGCCTGGCGGATGATAACCGGTTTCGACAGTTACTTTCCCCAGAGACGGATCTTCGAGGAAAGCTCTAAAACGATACGCAATTTCAACGGCCAAGCTTCCATGTACTCCACCAGGCGGCATGTCCCAATACAACTCCCCGTCAATCAGATAAAAATACTTGTCCGCGTTCTCAGGGTGATGCGAAAGTTCCCAGACATCGTCCACCGTGTACTGCCGCTCTCGGATGATTGTCATAGGGCTTAACCAGTCACCAGCTTGCGACAGAGCTAGTCTAACACAACAAGGCGCGCGAATCAGAAATGCTTGTCGAGCAGCGGTCTACAAGGCTTGTCCTGCGTGGCTACACAATCTCAAACAGCCGCTCAATCCCCAATGTGAAGCCGGGCAGGATCGCCTCGCCAGAAAGCTTGCCGTCTCGCCCGACAAACTCAATCGTCATGTCGCCATCGTCATCGGCGCGGCAGACTTCGGCGCTCTTTTCGTCCGGCAGGATGATCCACACCAGGCTCGTGCCATTAGCCAGGTAAATTCGGGCTTTGCGGCGAACTTCACTGAGAGTATCGGTGGGCGAAAGGATCTCGACCGCCAGATCTGGCATGGCAGGCACATATTTCTGCCGGAAATGGCTGGGGCGCGGCCTCATGGCTGATAAAGGCGACATCAGGCGAAAGCGCGGTATGGCGCTCATTTGGCGGATGATAGGCTGTTTCGACCGTGCCTATGCCAAGCTTACTTTCGTCGAGAAAATTTCCCAGAAGGCGGGTAATCCTAAACGCCAAGTGCCCGTGTGTGCCACCAGGCGGCATGTCCCAATACAACTCCCCGTCAATCAGATAAAGGCGCTTGTCCGCGTTTTCCGGGCGATGCGAAAGTTCCCAGACATCGTCCACGGTGTACTAGCCGCTCTTGAATGATTGTCATAATGCCAAGCCTGCCGCCAGCTTGCGTCAACGTTAGTCTATCACATTTGGAATGGGGCGATTCAGAAGTGCTTTGCGCGCATGGCATGCAAGAATTCCAGCGACTCGCGCATTTCGTCCATGCCATTCATGCCATCCTCGATGCTGACCCAGCCCCTGTAGCCGGCCGCGCTGAGATATCGAGAATATCGCGTCGTAATCATTGAGCCCTTTGCCCGTAACGCCATGCTGCAGGGCTGGCGAATAGCCGATCGTGCCATCGCTGTCGCGCAAGTCCTCCAGCGTGTAGCCCGGGGCGAGGAAGCGGTCGCTGGCGTGCATGCTCACCACGCGGTCGGCCACCGCCCGCAGCAATTCCAAGGGGTCATCGCCGGCCACGATGGCGTTGGAAGGGTCATACTGCACGCCGAAAACCTCGCATTCGTCGATGCGCGCCAGCAAATCCAAAAAGACATCCATCTTCTGCGCGAATTCGGGATATTCCCAGAAGCCGTCTTTATAATGATTCTCCAAGCCCAGGATGACGCCTTGTTCCCGCGCCACCGGCAGCAGTTGTTCCAGGCACTCGACCACCCATTGCAACCCCTGCTCCCGCGATACATCGGGGTAGCGCTGCCCCGAAAGCGCCCGGCAGACTGCGCCCTCGCCGCCCAGCAAGCGCGTCACGCGGATCATCTCCGCTTCATGGTCAACCGCGCGCTGGCGTTCGTCGGGGTCGGGGTGGGTGAAGTTGGGCGAGCAGCAGAGCATGGGCATGGCAAAGCCGGCGTCGTGAATGGCATCGCGCACGCTGCGCAGGTAAGCATCGTCCAGGCTGGTGAAAAAACCTTCATACATCTCCAGCCCTTCGGCCGGCAGCGTCTTGGCCATCTCGATCCATTCAAAGACGGTCATGGACCGGTCGCCGGCGATGGCGTCGAGGTAGCATTTGGGGAAGGCGGCGATCTTCATAAGCGTGGCGCTTTAGGTGCCGCAAGCGCTGACGAGGACGATGCGGCTGCCCTGGCCAGTTTCGCGCGGCAATACTCGGGAATCCGCCCAAGCCAGCCCACGGGTCTTGCCTGCCTTCAGCGTCTCCAGGCGTTTGTCGCGGTAAAATTGCTTGACCGTTTCCACATCATCGTCCGATTCCATGAACCAGCGCGTCAAGCCCAGGGCGCGGGGACGAAACAAATCATATTCCACGGCGACAGTCTCGCCATTGGGGTAGAGCGGCGCCCACCAGTTCTCAATGTCATAGCCGCATTTGATATCCGCCAGCAGGATGATCACGGCGATTATAGCGGCGGCTGTGCAAACCAGGATGAAGAATGTCTTGACGCAGCCGGACTGCTTCCTTGTGGCTACCACCGCGGGCTCCTCGTCTTCATGCCGCCAAGAATCCCTTTCATCATAGCATAACAAGCGGGGAGCCAGGTAGTCCACCTTTGCCAGCCACGAGCCGAATTGCGCCAAAGCTCGTCGATATTCAAGTCTTGCATCCTGCCCAAGTCCGTGTTATTCTCTCCCATTGTACATACATTTATGTACAAATCTAAAGTGCTTTTTGCCGACCAACGTGGTTCTTATGCGCGAAAAACTCGCCAAGATCCGGCTCGATCACAACAGCTATATCTCGCTGCACGTCCAGCTGCACAACCAGTTGCGCCGGCTGATCGTCTCGCGGCGCTGGCGGCATGGCGAACGCATCCCCACCGAGACCTTGCTGGCGCGCCACCTGGATATCAGCCGCACGACCGTGCGCATCGCCCTGCAGCGCCTGGAAGTCGAAGGCATGATCAAACGCGCGGCCGGGCGGGGCACCTTCGTCGCCTGGCAGGCCGAAGACGAATCCAGCAGCCGCTCCATCGGCTACATCACCCACAGCTTCCACAACGAAATTCACAGCATCATGCTCAGCAGCGCGGAGACGGAATTGCGCTCGGCTGGCTGCCAGGTTATCTTCAGCAATGCCACCGCCCCAGCCGAAGAAGCCTTGATCTTGCGGCAGCTGCTCGAGGAAAATGTGGCCGGCTTGATCGTCTGGGCATCCGCCTGTCCACAGGAAGAAACCCTCGAGACCTTGAAGGAATATCAGCGGCGGGCGATCCCCATCATATTCATCGACCGCGTCATTGATGGCATCCAGGCCGATTACGTAGCCAGCGACAACTTCGGCGGCGCCTATGACCTGACATCGCATCTCATCTCCCTTGGGCATGAGCATATCGCGCTGCTGATGCCCAACATCAGCGGTTTGCGCCCCATAGAAGAACGGCAGCGCGGGTATGCCGCCGCCACCAGCGAAAATGGCTTAAGAACCTACGCGCCCTGGAAGTTCGACCCGCCGGAACGCCCCGAATTCCACGAGACCGATATCTATTCCCTGGTCGGCGAAAAGAGCCAGCAGATCATCGACCAAGTCGTGCGCTTGATGAACGCCGCCGAGCACAAGCCCACCGCCATCGCCTGCATCAACGACATCCTGGCTATCATCACCATCAGCGCCTTGCAGGAAATCGGCATCCGCGTCCCCGATGAGGTGTCTGTCGTCGGCTTTGATGACATCAGCATGGCGTCGCATATCGGCGTCCCGCTGACGACCGCCTCGCAAGACGCCTATGAAATGGGCAAGCTGGCTTCGAAAATCTTGCTGGCGCGTTTGCGGGGCGACCAATCGCCAGCCCGCTGTTATACTGTGCCGACCCGACTGCGAATTCGCGCCTCGACGGCGAGCCCAATGCCAGTTGCGGAAAAGATCATATCTATCTGAAGCGGACAGCGAAAGGAGCCCTTATCGGCCGAATTCAAGCGCATACCCTTTGGCAACCCAGGGCGCCGCTGGCGCGCCCGTCACCCCGCAACGGGTGGCAAACCAATCTCGGAGTCGGCATTCCTTTCCCGTTATTGGCTTAGTGTGTAGGAGAACAACACATGAAAGCAAGATCACTCCTTTTCGTCCTTCTGGTAGTCGTCTTCGCGGCGCTCAGCTTCACCGCCGCCGCCCAGGACGTCGCCCGTGAAGATACCGTCGTTTTTGATATCGACGGTCCCGCCGGCGCTGTCGCCAACTTCGACCAAATGAACTTCCTGCTGCCCAACAATCACCGCAACAAGGGCTTGCATCAAGCCGTCGCCGAGCCGCTTTTCATCCTCAACTATGAAACCGGCGAAATCATGCCTTGGCTGGCTGAGAGCATGTCAGCCAACGACACGCTTGACGTCTGGACCCTCAACCTGCGGGAAGGCGCGGAATGGTCCGATGGCGAAGCCTTCAACTCCGATGATGTCGTCTTCACCGTAAACTTGCTGCTCAATGACGAGACCTCGTCGCTCAGCTACGCCGGCAACGTTCAGACCTGGATCGATAGCGTCGAAGCGGTTGACGATCTGACGGTTGTCTTCAACCTGACGCAGCCCAACCCGCGCTTCCAGCTGGACTTCTGGTCCGTCCGCATCTGGGGCGGCATCAACCTGCTCCCCGAGCATGTCTGGGCTGACAAGGACCCCTTCACCTTCAAGTTCTTCGATCCCGAGCAGGGCTGGCCCCTCGGCACCGGTCCCTACGTCATCACCTCCGCCAACGAGACCACCTGGGTCTATGACCGCAACGACGATTGGTGGGGCGCCAAGACCGGCGTCTTCAAGCTGCCAGAACCGCAGCGCGCCATCTGGGTCGTGACCGGCAACGACCAGATCCGCACGACCATGGCTGTCAACAACGAGCTCGACAGCATCATGGACGTCACTCTGGGCGCGTTCGAAGCCATGCAAGCGGCCAACGACAAGATCTTCGCCTGGGTCGAGGGCATGCCCTTCGTATGGCTGGATCCCTGCCCGCGGCAGCTGTCCTTCCAGACGCAAGTCGAGCCATGGGACAACCCCGAGATGCGCTGGGCGATCAACCATGCCATCAGCCGCCAGCAAGTCATCGACATCGCTTATGAAGGCGTCACCATTCCGTCGCGCACGCTCTACGTCGAATATGGCGGCATGTTCCCCTACATCGACGCCATCGAAGACGAAGGCATGAGCTTCAATACCGAAGCTGACCTGGACGCGGCCGCCGCGCTGCTGGAAAGCAACGGCTACTCGCGCAATGACGATGGCCGCTGGGTCGATGGCGACGGCAACGCCCTGAGCCTGGCGATCCAGGTGCATGAGGGCTTCATCGAGAAGCGCCGCATCACCACCAACCTGGTCGAGCAGCTGCAAACCTTCGGCATCGAGGCTTCGGCCGCGGTCATCGCCGGCGCAACCTGGGGCGACAACAAGCGCTTCGGCAACTATGAAGCCACCACAGACTGGGATGCCTGCGGCTCCATCAACGAGCCCTGGGCTTCGCTGGATCGCTACACCGCCCGCTGGTGGGTGCCCCTGGGCGAACGCTCCTCGGGCAGCAACCACGTCCGCTGGGATGGGCCCAACAACGAGGCTTACAGCGAGCTGGTCGGCCAATTGGGTTCGCTGCCGCTCGGTCACCCGGATGCTCTGGGTCTGGTCGTGGAAGCTTATGGCTACCTCTACGAAGACCTGCCCTTCATCCCGCTGAACCAGGCGACCAAGCTGATCCCCTTCAACAGCACCTACTGGGAAGGCTGGCCCACGTCCGAGAATAACTGGAACCACCCGGCCACCTGGTGGCAATCGACGCATCAATTCTTCCAGGAGATCACCAAGGCTGGCATGTAGCCTGGTTGAATTGAGCATTCACGCGCTTGGGGATTGGCTTCCGCCGGTCCCCATGCCCGAAAGCCCCCCTCCTTCAATAAACGTTGGGGGGCGCAATTTGAATCACAAATGCCTATTCTTGTTACCGGATGAATGGCTTCTAAGCATCACAGTGAAAGCATCGCTAGCGAATAGAGAAGGGCACTGGCATGGGAGGAATATCGCTTAACTATCTGGTCCGCCGATTGCTGGTCTTTTTCCTCACGCTATGGGTGGCGGCCACCCTGATCTTCATCATTCCGCGCCTGGCGCCCGGCGATCCTATCGCTGCTATGGTAGCGCGCCTCTCCTACCAGGCCGGCTTCGTCGAAAACGCCGACCTGATCATCGAAGGCTGGAAGGAACGTTTCGGCTTGAACGATCCGGTCTATGTCCAGTACGTGCGTTACATGGGCGGATTGCTGGGGGGAGACCTGGGCTATTCCATGGCGCGCTTTCCCTCAACCGTGACCGAATTGGTCGGGCGGGCGCTGCCTTGGACAATCGGTCTGGTGGGCATCGCCACGTTCATCTTCTTCACTGTCGGCAATCTCTGTGGCGCGCTCCTGGCTTGGAACAAGACTCCGCGGCTGGTCAAAGTCATGATACCCATGTCGATGATGTTCACATCCATCCCGCCGCTGCTGGCTGGCTTGCTGCTTAGCTATACCTTCGCCTTCTTGTTAAAGTGGTTCCCGCAGACCTATTCCTACGGCTTCGGGGTGACGCCGGGCTTGACGCTGGAGTTCATCGCCAACGTGATTCATCACGGCACCTTGCCGGCCATGGCGATTGTGCTGGTGACTTTCGGCTATTGGGCTCTGGGCATGCGCGGCATGATGGTCACCATCGAAGGCGAGGATTATATGATCCTGGCGCAGGCCAAAGGTTTGAAGCCTTTCTACGTCCTCTATCGCTACATGATCCGCAACGCCATTCTGCCGCAGATGACGGCGCTGGCGGTCTCCATCGGCACCCTCGTCAACGGCGTGGTCCTGGTCGAGGTCATCTTCAACTATAACGGCATGGGCACGCTAATCGTCACCGCCCTCCGCGAGCAGGACTTCGGCTTGATCCAGGGCACATCCTTCATCTTGATCACCACGAGCGCGCTGGCGGTGCTGATCATCGACTTGAGCTACCCGCTCATCGACCCGCGCATCAGCCTGGAAGGGAGATAGACATGGCGGAAGACACAAATGTCAAAGACGCCCCCGTCGCCGGCGGCACCAAGAAGGCGGGCTTTCTCAATCGCTTCGATAACCCTTGGCTGAATTGGAAGTTCCTCACCGGCGTCGGGATACTCGGATTTCTGTTCTTTCTGATTTTCCTCGGCTACCAATTGTGGGATACGAATCTGGCGCTTTCGGCTCGGGCCCCGCTGAACCTGCCGCCGCTCGGCTTCACTAACTGGCGCGGCGAGGAAGGCGTCCCGGCGCATCCCCTGGGCACGGAAAACAGCGGACGCGATATGCTGGCTCTCTGGATCGTCGGCACGCCAAGAACCATTTTTGTTGGCGTGGTCGCGGCGACTGTCGGGATGCTCGCGGGGATTGTATTGGGTTTCATGGCCGGTTTCCTCGGCGGCGTGTTCGATGATGTGATTCGATTAGCCGTCGATATCACCATCACCATCCCCTCGCTGCTTGTGCTCATCGTCATCCAGGCGGTGCTTGGGCGGGTGGACCTGCTGACGATGGCTCTGTTGATTTCCCTGTTCTCCTGGGCGACGCCGACGCGCTATATCCGCGCCCAGGTGCTCAGCATGCGCGAAAGCGGCTACGTGCAGATGGCTCGGCTCTCCGGCGTGCCCGTGCGCGATATCATGTTCAAGGAGATCATGCCCAATCTTCTTCCCTACCTTGGGGCGAGTTATATCGGCAATATGCAGGGCGCCATCATTTCCGCGGTCGGCTTGGAGGTGCTCGGCTTTGGCCCGCAGCGCATCCCGTCGCTGGGCGTGGCGATCTTCTTCTCGATAGAAGCCGGCGCGCTCTTCCGCAATATGTGGTGGTGGTGGGGCATCCCGACGGTGACTTTGTCGGTGGTTTTCGTCGCCCTGCTGCTCATCAACCTGGGCTTGGATGAGATCGCCAACCCGCGCCTGCGCAAAGCCAGCTAAAAGGAGCACCGCGACTCATGCAGAATCAAAAGCAGAACGGCAGCGAGCGCGTCGTCCTCAAGGTTGAGAAGTTGCGCATCCACTATGCCACGCCCCAGGGCGATGTCATCGCTGTCAGCGACATCAGCTTCAATCTCTATGAAGGCGAAACCCTGGGCTTGGTCGGCGAATCGGGCTGCGGCAAATCCACCACGGCCTATGGCATCTTGCAGCTTGTCCAGCCGCCCGGCTATATCGTGCATGGCAGCATTGAGGTCGATGGCACGGAAGTGCTCAACCTGGAAGAAGAAGAATTGCGCAAGTTCCGCTGGACGGGTTTATCGCTGATTCCGCAAGGGGCGATGAATTCGCTGAACCCCACCATGCGCGTCAAAGATCAGATCATCGACGTCATCGAATCGCATGAGGGCAAACAGCGCGATAAAGAAGCCATGCGCGAACGCATCTTCGAGCTCTTCTCCAACGTCGGCTTGCCCAACCGCATCTTCAATATGTACCCGCACGAGCTCAGCGGCGGGATGAAACAGCGCGTCTGCATCGCCATGGGCGTGGCATTGCACCCGACCGTGGTCATCGCCGATGAAGCCACCAGCGCGCTGGATGTCGTCGTGCAGCGCATCGTGGCGCAGACGCTGATCAAAGTGAAAGACGAAATTGGCGTATCGCTGATCGTCATCGGGCATGACATGGGCTTGCTGGCGCAGATCGTCGACCGCATCGCCGTGATGTACGCCGGCAAAATGGTCGAGATCGCCCCCGTAGAAAACGTCTATGCCAATCCCCTGCACCCCTATACGCAGCTGCTCATCGATTCCATCCCGTCCATCAAAGAGCGCAAACCCCTGAAGATCACCGAGGGCATCACGCATGATCCGCGCAACCCGCCCTCCGGCTGCATCTTCCGCCTGCGCTGCCCATTCGCCTGGGAACATTGCGCCGAAGCCGAACCGCAGCCGCAGTTCGTCGAAGACAAACATGAAGTTGCCTGTCATCTCTTTGACAAGCAATTTGAAGAGAGGAGGGCTGATGCCTTCGCCACTATTGCAAATCCGTGACGCCACCAAAGTTTATTACAGCGGCGGTTTCCTGGGCCAAAAGAAATCTGTCGTCGCCCTCGATGGCTTCAATATGACCATCGGCGAGTCGCCGGCCACCATCACCACAATCGCCGGCGAGAGCGGCAGCGGCAAAACCACGTTGGCCAACCTCGTGCTGGGCTTCATCAAGCTGACCTCCGGCAAGATCATCTTTGATGGCGAAGATATCACCGACATGACGGATGAGCAGCTCAAAGCCTATCGCCGCAATGTGCAAGCCGTCTTCCAGGATCCCTTCGGAGTCTACAACCCCTTCTATCGCATCGATCACGTCTTTGATCTGGTCAACAAACATTTCAGCCTCTCCGATAACCAGAGCGAATACCGCGATATGGTGGAAGCCGGTTTGAACGTGGTCGGTTTGTATGGCGAGGACGTGCTGCGCAAATATCCGCACCAGCTTAGCGGAGGGCAGCGCCAGCGCATCATGATGGCTCGCGCGTATATGATCAAGCCGCGCCTGATCGTTGCGGACGAGCCGGTTTCCATGGTCGACGCCTCCCTGCGCGCCTCTATCCTGGATGCCATGCTGCGCCTGCGCGATGAGCACAATATCTCCTTTTTGTATATCACGCATGACCTGAGCACGGCGTATCAAATTGGCGATCAGATCTACATGCTTTATCAAGGCACGACGGCTGAACGCGGCGCGGCCATGGACGTCATCGACGCGCCCCAGCATCCCTACGTGCAGTTGCTGATCGACTCCGTCCCCGTACCGGACCCGACGGATAAGTGGGATGTGGACATCAGCCTGCCCAGCGAAGAAGAGATGCGCACGGCCGCCGCCAAAGGCTGCCGCTATTATCCGCGCTGCCCGCATCGCATGGACAAATGCCTGGAGGAGCAGCCGCCCCTGTTCAAGATGGAGAAAGCCAGGCACGAAGCGGCCTGTTATCTCTACGAAGAAAACGAGATCGCGCCTATCGAGCCGCCGGTATTCGTGAACCAGCCCATCACCGAAGCGGCGGTGGCGTCGGTTGCCAATCGCAAGCGCGAACGCCTGGCCGCAGCGGTTCTGATTGTGCTCGCCTTTGTCGTCGGCGTCTTGCTGGCATCCCTGCGCGAACCGGAGACAGTCATCGAGACGGTGGTCGAAGAAGTCGTGGTTGTCGTCACCGCCACGGCTGAAATGGAGGAAGCGACCGCCGTCCCCACTGAGCCCGCCGCAGCCGAAGAGCCCGTCCCGGCCGCCATCGTGCCAAAATTCGCCATCGAACGCGAAGGCGCTATTGACCAGGGCGCTATCACCATCGGCGAAGATGCTATCGCGGAGATCGAATCCGCCAGCGAGCGCCACCGCTACACGCTCCAGGGCCGAGCCGGGCAGACCGTCGAAATCAAGCTGATCACCGGCGGACGCGGCTTGAGCGGCACCGGCTTCTTCGCGCCATTGGCGACCATCTACGCGCCGGATGGCAGCATCGTCTTCGCCTTTGACAGCGCGCGCCGCAGCAACAGAGGGGAATATACCTTTGCCGCCGACGGCGTATACGAAGTCCTGCTGGGCGCGGATGACCGCGGCCGCGGCGTCGATGCCTATACCATCACATTCACCAGCGATATGCCCGCGCCCACAGAAGCGCCGACCATGGCCCCGCCAGCCTTCGTCATTGAGCGGGATGGCGCCGCGGACATGGGCGCGATCATCATCAACCAAGACATGATCGCGGAAATCGAAGAAGCCAGCGAGCGGCATCGCTACACGCTGCAAGGCAAAGCCGGCCTGACCCTCGATGTCAAGCTGATCACCGGCGGACGCGGCTTGAGCGGCACCGGCTTCTTCGCGCCCCTGGCGACAATATATGCGCCCGATGGCAGCATCGTCTTCGCCTTTGACCGGGCGCGCCGCAGCAACAGCGGGGAATTCACCTTTGCCGCCGACGGCGTATACGAAGTCTTGCTGGGCGCGGATGACCGCGGCCGCGGCGTCGATGCCTATACCATCACATTCAGCGGAGATATGCCCGAGCCGACAGCCATGCCCACCCTGCCGCCACCGGCTTTCGTCGTTGAGCGGGAAGGCGCCATCGACAAAGGCGCGCTGACCTTGGGCGAAGATATGGTTGACGAAATCCTGTCCACGGACGACCGCCACCGCTACAGCCTGGAAGCGACGGCTGGCTCGACAGTCAGCATCAAGCTGATCACCGGCGGGCGCGGTTTGAGCGGCACGGGTTTCTATGCGCCTTACGCGACAATCTTTGCGCCCGACGGCTCCATCGTCTTTGCCTTTGACCGCAGCCGGCGCAGCAACAGCGGCGAGCTGACATTTGGCGCGAGCGGGACATACGAAGTGCTGCTTGGCGCGGATGACCGCGGCCGCGGCGTAGATGTCTACACCATCACCATCGCGGAGGACGCGAGTTGACTCACCAAAAAGCCCATGGATAAACGAGGAACGCAAGCCATGCTGAGCCAAGAGCAAATCGATTTCTTTCACGAGAAGGGCTTCCTGCGCATCCCGCAGGTATACAACGAAGCGGAGATCAGCGCTTTGTCAGACAGCCTCGACCAGCTCATTCAAGACTGGGCGATCACCAGCCCGGGTTGGTCCGGTCCCTGGCGCGATGTCTATTTTGACGAAGAACTGGAAAAGCAGGTCAAGCTGACCGCCATGCACGACCTGCACCTGTATTCCGATGCCTGGATGCGCGCGGTCACGCATGCCAAGCTGGGCAAATCGCTCTCCCAGCTGCTCGGCTCCAGCGTCGAGCTGCACCATACCACCATGCACATCAAACCGCCGCAGACGGGCCATCCCTTCCCCATGCACCAGGATTATCCTTTCTACGAACACGCCGATGGCCGCTATGTCGATGTGCTGGTCCACCTTGACGACACCTTCCACGAAAATGGCGAGATCCGTTTCCTGGCTGGCTCGCATAAGCGCGGCAAGCTCCCGCATGTGCTGGCATATCCTGATGGCAGCCCCTGCTCGCCGCATCTCGACCCGAGCGAATACAAGCTGGAAGATACCGTGGCCGTCCCCGCCAAGCGCGGCGATGTGGTGGTCTTCCATCTTTACTGCGTGCATGGCTCCTACATCAACCAGACCCAAGACCCGCGCCGCATGGTGCGCATGGGCTTCCGCGATCCGCATAATGATCAATGGGCCGGGCAGAGCAATGGCCGCCCCGGTTTGATCGTGCATGGCTACCGGCAGCGCCGCGACCAGGAAGAACTCCTAAAACTGACCTAGCCATCGTCAGGCTCGGTCCATGAGCGCAGCCCTGGTCATCGGCTTGGATATCGGCGCGAGCAAAATGCTGGCGGGCTTGGTCGCGTCCACTGGCGATGTCAGGCGACGCCTGCAAGCCCCGACGCCCCGCTCCCCCGCCGGCATTCTGGCGGAGGCGCATTCGCTCTGTGAAAGGCTGATCGCCTGGTCCGACGCGCCTGTGCTGGCCATCGGCGTCGGCAGCGCCGGCATCGTGAATTGCCATACTCGCCGAGTCATCCATGCCAATGACAACCTGCCCGGCTGGGGCGGGACGGACCTAGCCCGACTGAGCATTCAAGGGTTGCCCGTCGTGGCGGAAAATGACGCGCGCGCATTTGCCTTTGGCGAGGCGACGCTGGGGGCCGGCGCGGGCTATGAATCCCTGCTCTGCGTCACCGTCGGCACGGGCATCGGCGGCGCTATCCTCATCGGCAGCCAAATCTGGCATGGCGCGGGTTACAGCGCTGGCGAAATCGGCTACCTGGTCGTCGATTGGGATGGCGAACAGCCCATCATCCTCGATCAATACGCCTCTGGACCAGCCATAGAACGCGCCTATCAAGCAGCGGCTGGCCACGCGGAGCGTCTGCCCCTCACAGAGATCAGCCGGCGCGCCCAGGCCGGCGACTCGCTGGCTCGCGACATCATCAGCCAGAAAGCGCGGCGTCTCGGCTGCATCCTGGCTGGCTATGTGACTTCGCTCAACCCCGAGGCGCTGATCCTGGGCGGCGGCGTCCCGCAGATCGGCGAGATATGGTGGGAACCCTTGGAAGCGGCGTTTCGGCAATCCCTGCCGGCCTTGCTTTCGGCGATGGCCTTGCTGCCCGCCTCGCTGGGCGTGGAAGCGGTCATGCTGGGCGCGGCGCAACTGGCTTGGCAAGAGGCTGCGAAATGATAGCCGATGCATTCCTGAACGCCGTCAAGGGCAAGCTCATCGTCTCTTGCCAGGCTCTGGAACATGAACCCCTGCATGGCGCGGAGATCATGGCGAAAATGGCCATCGCTGCCAAGATCGGCGGCGCTGCAGCCATCCGCGCCAACAGTCCCGCCGATATCCGCGCAATCAAAGCAGCCGTCGACCTGCCCGTCATTGGCTTGTACAAACTAGGCGAGAGCGGCGTCTTCATCACGCCCACATTCGCCGCTGCCAGAGAGATCGCCCAAGCTGGCGCAGATGTCATCGCCCTGGATTGCACTGCCCGCCCGCGCCCGGATGGAATCGCATTGCGCGATCTGCTGGCGCGCATCCACGCTGAGCTGCGCCTGCCCATCTTCGCCGATGTGGCCACGATGGATGAAGCGATCGCCGCTGTCGAGTATGGCGCGGCCATGGCCGGCCCGACGCTCTCCGGCTACACTGAAAACAGCCCCAAGCTCGCCGGTCCTGATTTCGACTTGCTTGCGCGCATGATCGCCGCGCTGCCCATCCCGGTCATCGCCGAGGGCCGCATTCATACTCCGCAGCAAGCCCGCCGCGCGCTGGGCATGGGCGCATGGGCAGTGGTCGTAGGCTCCGCCATCACGCGCCCGCGCAGCATCACCGCCCGCTTCGTCAGCGCTATCGAAGCTGCTGAGGTTCCATCCCGCATTCATCAGTTATAACTTGGAGAGCAGATGAAAACAGTCGCATTCCTGGGCGTCGCCCATATTCATACGCCTTTCTTCGTCAAGTCCCTGCTGGAGCGCCGCGATCAATTCGTCATCAAAGCGGTCTGGGATGACCAGCCAGCGCGAGCAGCAGTCGCCGCGGGGCATTGCGGCTGCGGAGCCCTCAGCGACTATCAAGACATCCTGCGTGATGAGGCGATTGAAGCCGTCATCGTCTGCGCCGAGACCTGGCTGCATCGTGAACTGGTGGAAGCGGCCGCGGCCGCCGGCAAGCATCTCTTCGTCGAGAAACCTCTGGCCATCAGCGCTGAAGATGCCTACGCCATGCAGCGCGCCATCGACGAGGCTGGCGTCCTCTTCCATATCGGCCATTTCATGCGCGGCTATCCGGTCGCCCAACAAATCAAAAGCTGGGTCGAAGCTGGGGTTCTGGGCACGGTCACGCGGGTTCGTCATTGCAATGTGCATTCTGGCGCGATAGGCGCTTGGTTTGATCCCGGCCAGGGCTGGTACGCCGAGGGCTGGCATTGGATGACTGATATGCGCCGCGCGGGAATGGGCGGCTTTGGTGACCTGGGCGCGCATTCCCTCGATCTGCTGATGTGGCTGATGGGCGATGTCATGGCGGTGACCGCGCAGTTGGATCGCCTTTTGGGCAAGTATCCCTGCGATGAATACGGCGAAGGCATGCTGCGCTTTGCCAATGGCGCGATTGGCACGCTGGCCGCCGGCTGGGTGGATGTCCTGCGCCCGCAACAGCCGGTATTCCTCAGCGGCACAGAAGGAACCGCCTATGTTGACAATGGCAAATTGTTCCTAAAGTCGGATAATCTGCCCGGGGCGGATGGCGGCGAATGGAAGGACCTGCCCGATGCGCTGCCCCATGCCTTCATCATCTTTCTCGATGCGCTGAATGGCGAGGTCATGCCCCTGATTTCGGCGAAAGAAGCGGCGGACCGCAGCGCCGTCATGCAAGCCTTTTATCACGCTGCGGCGACCAATTCCTGGGTGCAGCCCCAAAAATCATAAGAAGGAGCGAAAAGCACATGAGTACACTAAAAGTGGGTGTCATCGGCGTCGGCGGCATAGCGCGGACGCATATGCCAGGCTGGGCAGCCTCGCCCCATGCCGAAGTCATCGCCGGCGCGGACATCATGCCGGAGGCGCTTCAACGCTGGGGCGGCGATTGGAATATCAGCCGCCTGGAAACCGATAGCGCCGCGGTCATCAACGACCCAGATATCGACATCATCGACGTCTGCACGCCCAATATGTATCATGCCGATCTCAGCATCGCCGCGCTGGAAGCCGGCAAGCATGTCATCTGCGAGAAGCCGCTGGCGCCCACCCCCGCCGATGTCGAGCGCATGATCGCCGCCCGCGACGAAAGCGGCAAGCTGCTGATGACCGCCCAGCATTTCCGCTTCGCCGGCACATCCAAAGCCCTCAAAGCCGAGATCGACGGCGGCGCCCTCGGCGATATCTATCACGCCCGCAGTTGGATGCTGCGTCGGGCGGGCATCCCCACCAGCCTGGCTTTCCTCTCCACCAAGCACGCTGGCGGCGGCGCTTGCATCGATATCGGCGTGCACATCCTCGATCTCACGCTTTGGATGATGGGCAACCCGGAACCCGTCTCGGTCACTGGCGTGGCCCGCCGCGAACTGGCCAGCAATCCCAAAGCCTTCGGCCGCTGGCCCCGCTTTGGGCGCATCCCCGAGGGCATGGACGTCGAAGAAATGGCCATGGCATTCGTGCGCTTCGAAACCGGCGCCACCCTGGTCTTCGAGATCTCCTGGCTGCTGCATCATGACATCGATGGCGAGGATATGCAGATGTGGCTCTATGGTACCGGCGGCGGCTCCCATTGGCCCCTCTGCGAAATCTACGATTCCAACTACGAAGCCATGCAGCTCTATAACCGCAAGCTGAAGCTGACGAGCAACCTGGCCGAGCCCCATGCCCAGGAGTGCATCGAATTCGCCCAAGCCATCGTCGACGGCGCGCCATCGCCCGTGCCCGCCGAACAATCGCTGCAGGTGATGAAGATCCTCAACGCCATCTATGCCAGCCAAAAGACGGGCCGCGAAGTGCTGCTCTAGGCTGATCCAGGGAGATTGTAGGGGCTAATCGCCGACTCGCCCGATTATGCCATGATGCTTTGCCGCGGGCGATCATCACAATCGACCTGGCGCCGTCTGCTATGGACTGCATCGTAGGGGCGATCCATTGGGTCGCCCATTGGCTGCAATGGCGAACGCAAACGAGAGGACTGCAAAATGAACGCCATCGAACAATATGAATTCGACCGCCTGGGCTACCTGGTGATTCCTGATCTGTTGACGGCGGAGCAGGTGAAAAGCCTTTCCGAAGCCATCGATTCGCTGGAAGAGCATGCCACCGAGACTCTCAAACGTCCCGTCGACAAAGTGAGCGCCTGGGGACCAGAATATCGCCACGAGGCTGAACGCGGCTATTATGTCCGTGGCGCGCGGGAAACGGGCGAGACCATGATCATCGAAGATTTCTTCAATGCCGATGCGGCTTTTGACATGCTGGTCGATCATGCCCCGACCATGGAATATATCCGCGCCATCATCCAGGAGCGCCCGACAATCAACAACTCAGAAGTGCGCATCCGCTACCCCGGCAACCAAACCGGCACGCACCTCGGCGGACCAGTCATTTCCAAGTACCGCTACAGCTATACGGCGGAGGGCATCAACTGCATGATGGTGCGCATGATCTATTTTGTGCATGACGTAGGGCCGGGCGACGGCGAATTCTGCGTCGTGCCCGCCACGCACAAGAGCAATATGTTTTCGCCTTATGAAGGCAGCGACCCCGATAAAGAACCCGGCATGATCGGCTTGTCGGTCAAAGCGGGCGATGCCATCCTCTTCACCGAAAACTTGCGTCACGGCGGCTTGACCAACCGCTCAAAGCAGACCCGCAAGACCCTGCACGTCGGTTATGGTCCCTATTGGATGAAGTCGCAGAATATCAGCACGATGGACGAAGAGCCGAATATCCTGCCAGGCACATTCGCCCGCTACAGCCAGGAGCAGCGCATGCTCTTCCGCGCCTGGGAGACGCTGCTGGATGGCTGAGCCTCACTCCACCGGATATGCCATCGTGGTGATCAGGCTGTCGATCTTTCCGCCGCTGGCATACATGCGCGAATACTGCACGACGATCGGCACATCGCTGCGCAGGCGGATGCCATAGGGCGCGTCAAAGGGGATATGATAGCCGGCTATCTGCTCGGGTTTGTCCAGGCGGACATGCGGGCAGCGCTTGGCGGGCACAGTGATGGCGATGCCCTCCACCGCCTCGCGATCTTCAAAATAAAAATCGAGCAAGACATGGGCGTCGTCAAGCGTGACATTGAGGATGCAGATGGATTCGTGATTCTTGTTGACCGGGTCCTCATCAGCCGGGGCGGCCAGATAGGCGTCGGGGATGAGCCAGGTCAATGCGCCATGCGTTGGCATCGGTCTCTCCTTCTAATGCGAGTGAGTTGATTTGTCAGCTGCGGGCGATTCACAGAAGCCCGAAGGTCGCGTAGACACTAACCGTCGACACAGCAGGGCGATCGCGCCTGCAAGGTTTGTCAGTTGCTTCGAGATTCGCTCTCAGTCTGCCCCCCCTATCCCCCGCCCCCCAAAATGAGGAAAGGGGTGCGACGCTCAAGCGCATTCCGCGCCATTTCCGCTACAATCCGCTCAAATCAGTCAACTGTAGGGGCGAGCTGGCGGCTCGTCCCGCACACATCAAGAACGCGTTGGCATAGAATTTCCAGCATCAGACAAGCCCTGAGAGTTTCAACTGTCCACAAAGAGCCTGCGCCGATAAATCTCGTCCGGTCGGCGATAGACATGCCAGACTTCTTCTTCGGGCAGATGCCTTGGCTGGCCGGTCATCAGCGCGCCCCGGTAAATCCGCGCCGCTTTCACCGCCATGGCTGTGATATTGAGCGCCTCGGCTGGCGTCTGTCCCAGCGCGATCATGCCATGATTTTCCAGCAAGATCAGCTTGGGCGCTTCGCTGTATGTCGCCAGGAATTCGCGGACCGCCGCCCGCATTTCCAGCGCCAGTGGCAAACCCGGGTCAGCATAAGGCACAAGCGCCGAGACTGGACCACAGACCACCGCCTCATCCGGGAAGCGCCGCTTCAACGCAAAATCGGCCGCGTATTCGCTGCACAGGATCTGATTGATGGCGGTCGGGTGAGTATGCCCGATGACCTTGGCTGCGCATTCCTGCAGCAGCATGGCATGGAAACTGACTTCGATGGACGGGCTGGCCCCGCCGCTCTCGCCAATGACAGCCGCCTGCGTGAGGGCTTTCTGTTCGCTCAAGGTGGCCGGCGGGTCATCCAGCAGAGCCAGAATGGGCCTAATGCGCGCAGCCACGAAGCCGTCCGCGCCAATGCCGTGCATTTGCTGTCCGCTGGCTTTGATGAGGAAGCTGTCCTCATCCAGGCGCAATGACGTATTGCCTTCGCCGACGACAACATAATCGCGCCAGGGTTCGCCCAAAGCGCGTGTCATCTCGACGAGGCTGTCCAGCGGCGTGGTCATAGCTATTTTGCCCCCAACCTAAATCCCTCCCCCGCGGGTCAGTGTCAACGGGACCCAGAATGGGGGAGGGACGGAGAAACCCCGGATTATTGATCCATTCGGGCGACTCAGCGAGTCGCCCCTACAGATATGCCAAGCCGAGGGTGGGGGTCTAGAAGTCGAAGTCGTTGATGTTGTCGGCGGTGAAGGTGAAGGGCGGGCCCAGCAAGACTTCGCTGCCGTTGACGACCATCAGATCGCCCAGGCGCCCAGCCGAAACGGAGGCATCGCCCGGCGCGAAATCGCCATCGATAACCGCGCGCATGACATAGACGGCGGCATACCCCAGGTCAACCGGATTCCACAAGATCACATCGCGGACGCAGCCATCGTTGACATAGGGCTTCATGCCATTCGGCGTCGCCAAGCCAACCACAGCCACATCTTCGCACAAGCCAGCCTGCTGCACGGCGTCAGCGCTGTTGGGCGTGGCCACCGAGGTCATCGCGAAGATGCCATCCAGATCCTCGCCATACTTGTTTATGAGGGTCTGCGCCTGCTGGAAGCTCAATACCGCGTCTTCCTGGGCTTCCAGGGTCTCCAGCCAATTCAGGTCAGGGTAGCATTCGCTGGCATAAGCCCACATTTCGGCGATCCAGCGGGCCTGGTTCGGCGTGGTGAATGTCGAAGTGACGATGCCGAAGGAGGCGTCTTCGCCCATCTGGTCAGCCAGGCTGTCGACCAGGGCTTTGGCGATGCCGTTGAACTCGGCTTGGTTGACGAACCATTCGCGGGCGTCCGGCTCGCTGTTGGCATCATAACCAACCACGTGAATGCCCTGTTCCAGCGCCTTGCGCAGGACCGGCGCGATGGCGACCGGGTCGTTGGCGGCGAAGAGAATGCCATCCACGCCTTGGGTGATGTAGCTGTCGATGACCTGGATCTGGTCGTCGATATTGGCTTCGGTGGGCGCGTCGGTGGTGACGGAGACGGTGCCCAGCTCTTCGGCGGCTTGCTGCTGCCCCAGGGTGGTGGCGGCGAAATAGCCGATGCCAACCAGTTTGGGCACATCAACCAAGGTGATGGGGTTGCCGCGCATGTCCATCTCGTTGGACATGGCTACCATGCCGCCATCGTACTCCATCATCTCCATTGCCTCGCCGTCATCGCCTTCGTCAGCCATCTCGTCGCCCATGCCGCAAGCGAGCGGGTTGACATCGAGGTCGTCGGCGCCATCCCAGCGTTCATGCCCATCGGCGTTCAGCGGCAGGCTCACCAGCGCCAGCATAAGCGCCAGTATCAAGGTTATTGCCAGTGATTTCTTCATTTTGGTACTCCGAATCAGTGAATGGGTAAACGATGTTGCGATTTGCGTTGAATGAATCTGTCGATGCGCCTCCTTTCCCTTTGCGGGCGTCCAAATGGCTCGCCCCTGTTTACATTGCCAGATACAGACCCTATCCCCGGCCCCCTCCCCGACGAGTCAGGGAGGGGGAGTTCAACCGCCGGGATGCAATGGATTATGCGTGGGCGGTCGCAAGGCGGCGCGGGCGTCTACAGATTGCAAGGCTGCCAAGAGCCTATTGACCGCGGCGATGCTGAATGAAGTTGTTCACCAGTATAGCAAATATCAGCACGCTGCCTATCACCACTATGGTGGCGTCGCTGGTCACGCCGGAAAGCGCCAAGCCATTCTTCAGCAGCTGAATCAGCACCACGCCGATGATCGTGCCGGGGATGGAACCCGTCCCGCCGAAGATGCTCGTCCCGCCAAGGACCACCGCCGCGATGACATCCAACTCCATGCCCGTCCCCATATCCGAGCGCGTCGTGCTCACCCGCGATACAAATATGTAGCCCGCCACCGCCGACATGAAACCCGAAAATGTATAGATGAAGAGCAGATGCCGGTTGACCGTCAGTCCGCTGAAGCGCGCGCCGGTTTCGTTGTTGCCGATGGCGTAAAGCGCCCGCCCGAGCCGCGTCCGCGCCAGCACGATGGCGAAGATGATGACCGCCACAATCAAAAGCCATAGCTGCGTGGGGATGCCCAGGAACTCGCCTTGGCCCAGCTGGAAGAACCATTCGGGATAACCCCTTGCCGAACGGGCTTCGCTGATGCCCTCCGCCAAACCGCGAAAGAGCGCCAGGGTGGCCAAGGTCATGATCAGCGGCGGCACGCCCACCCGCACGATGAACAAGCCGTTGACAAAGCCGGCCAGAGTGCCGCTCAGGATGCCGGTCACAATCGCCAGCTCCAGCGGGAAGCCCAGCTCCTGCCAGGTCCAGCCCAGCACGATAGCCGTCAAACCCAGGATCGAGCCCACCGAAAGGTCGATGCCGCCGGTGATGATGATATAGGTCATCGGGATGGCGATCAGACCGACTTCGGTCATGAAACGGCCCTGCTGCAAGAGATTCTCGACCGTCAGGAATTTATCCGTGCGCGTGGCCAGCAGCAGCACCGATACCAGCATGATGACAAAGAGCACGCCCTCCTGGCTGATGAGCAGATGCCCCAGCTTCTCGCGGACGGTCGGGTTGCGCGGGTTGGGCGCTTTCGCGTGAGCGCTTGTCATATCGCTAGAGCCTTTGCCGCCGCCGCCGAATCAAGTCAGCCAGCACGGTCGCCAAAATCAGCAAGCCTTGCACAGCCTTCAGCCAAAATGGCGAGACGTTGATGAAGATCATCGCCGAGCGAATGAAGTTTAGCAGCAGCGTGGCCATGGTCGAGCCGATGGCTGTGCCCGTCCCGCCCAGGATGCTCACCCCGCCGACGACCGACGCCGTGATCACCGAAAGCTCCAGCGCTGGGGGCGGCGTCGCCTGGATGATGTTGAACTGCGTCGAATACATCACGCTGGCCACGCCGACGAAGACGCCATTCAAGATGAAGACCGTCATCAGCAGGCGCTTCTGTGACAAGCCGGAGAGCCGCGCCGCTTCGGCATTCCCGCCCAATGCGTAAAAGGCTCGCCCGGTCGCGCTGTAGCGCATCCACAAGACCACCGCGATCGTCAAGACCACCATGATGATGATCGGCATGGGGATGCCCAGCGGGCGCATCTGCGAAAGGAAATATTCCGGCGGCATATCGCGGACGCGCTCGCCACCCGCCCAGATGATCAAGATGCCTTTTATGATGCTCAGCATGCCCAGGGTCACCACAATCGAGGGGATGCGCAGGTAAGCCACCAGGAAGCCGATGAAAGCGCCGAAGCAGCCGCCAACGACCAGGGGCGCCAGCCAAGCCAGAGGGGCCGGCAAACCCGCCACCACCAGACGCCCGCTGATCACCGCCAGCAAACCCACCAGCGAACCCACCGAGATGTCGATATTGCCGGTGACAATCACCATGGTCATGCCCAGCGCCGCCACCGCGATATAGGCATTGCCCTGCAAATTGTCCGAGATGTTGCGCTCCTGCAAGAAACGCGGATTGGCCAAGCCGATGATGAAGATCAGCAGCAGCAGACCAAAGAGGATGACGCTCTCCTGATTGCCAAAGAGCCGCACAATCCTGTAGCGCTCGTCCGGCACGCTCCGCGGGATCAGAATCTGCAGGACAGCCAGCGCCCCGCAGACCAGCATGATCCAAAAGGCGATATCCAGGCTGGCCAGGATGCTGCCCGCGCCCCATGCCTCGGGACCGAAGGGGGTAGCGCGAAAAAAGTTGATGTAATAGGCCAGGATCAGCAAACCAGCCACAGTCATCAGCAGGGAGATGGCGCGGCTGGCGGCCGGCTGGAGGATATTCCAGATACCCAGCAGCAAGATGCCCAAGCCAGCCAGCGGGATGACCTCCAAGCCCGTCTTGAACAAGCCCAGTTCGTTGGCTTTTTTGCTCTCGGTCAAGACAGCCACGGTCGATGGACCGCGCTCCGGCTGGACGACGAAGGGCAGCAGAAAATAAGCGCCAATAATCACAAGCGCCAAGGCGATGCCGATGAAATGCAGCGGACGGCGTATGACAGGCGCGCTTTTCGCTTTGGTCATCGCACCGATCCTTTGGATTGGTTCTTTGGTGGGCGAGTCACAGAGCAGCCCCCACAGCGCTGGCTGCGCCCATCATGGCATGGGCCACTTTTTCCTGCGTGGCTTCCTCGCGCAAAAACTCGGCCACCAGCCGCCCCTCGCGCATGACCAGGATGCGATCGCTCATGCCCAGGATCTCCGGCAGCTCGCTGGAAATCATCAGGATGGCCAAGCCCTGCTCAGCCGCCAGCTGGCTCATCAAACGATGAATCTCCGACTTTGCGCCGACATCCACGCCGCGCGTCGGCTCATCCATGATCAGCAGTTTGGGGCTGCTTGCCAACCACTTGCTTACCACCACTTTCTGCTGGTTGCCGCCCGAGAGTTTGTTGGTGATCTGGTCGGGTCCGGTCGCGCGGATGCTCAACTGGCGGATGGAATGGTTGGCCAGGGCGCGCTCTCGTCCCCGGCTGATGAAAGTATGCTTCGAGACCAGATCCAGCACCGCCATGGAAGTATTCTCGCGGATGGTCATCTCGCGGATCAACCCTTGATGCCCGCGGTCTTCCGGCACATACCCAATGCCATGCTCGACGGCTTCGGAGGGTCGGCTGATGCGCGCCGGTTTTCCATTCAGACGGATCTCGCCCGATTCGGCCCGCAAGACGCCAAATATCACCTGGGCGGTTTCGCTGCGCCCCGAACCCACCAAGCCAGCCAAGCCGACGATCTCCCCCGCGCGCACCGTGAAGGACACATCGCGGGTCAGCGGCGGTCTGTTTAAGTTGCGGGCTTCCAGCACGACCTCGCCAATCTCGGCTGGCTGCTTGGGGAAGAGATTCTCGATAGTCCGCCCGACCATCATGCTGATGAGCTCGCCTTCGCTGCTGTTTGCGACATCTTGCGTGCCGATATATTCGCCATCGCGCAGCACGGTCACCCGATCCGCCAATTCAAAGACTTCGTTGAGGCGGTGGCTGATATAGACGATGCTCACGCCCCGCTCGCGCAGCAACCGCACGATGCTGAAAAGCTGCTCGACATCGCTCTCGGTCAGGGCGGCCGTCGGCTCGTCCATGATGAGAATTTGCGCGTCCAGAGATAATGCCTTGGCGATCTCCACCCGCTGCCGATTGCCAACGTTCAGCGCGCCCACCTTCGCGCCCACATCCAGGTTATGGATATTCAGTTCAGCCAGAAGCTCCAAAGCCCCGGCTTCCATCCGCTCCCAATCGATTGCGCGGAAACCGAAGCGCTTGGTCGTCGGCGCGTGCCCCATGAAGATATTCTCAGCCACCGAAAGCTCGGGATACAAGCCCAGCTCTTGATAGATGGTGGCGATGCCGGCCGCGTGGGCTTCGCGGGGGTTGCTGAACATTACGCGCCGCCCATCCAGCCAGATCTCGCCATCATCGGGCTGGTAGACGCCGGAGACGATCTTGATCATGGTCGATTTGCCAGCGCCATTCTCGCCGATCAAGGCATGGACCTCGCCGCGGCGCACATCAAACTGCGCGTCTTTCAGCGCATGCACACCGGGGAAGAGCTTGTTGATCCCGCGCAATTCCAGCAATGCGTCCGTCACCGGCGATTATCTCCTCAATCCTATTGGTTTCGCTCCAGCGCTAAGCCAGCAAGCCGCAAAAGCGCTCATAATGCGCATCCCAGGCGGCCCCGTCTCGCGGTTCATAGAGCTGGTTCTCGGCAGATTGGCTGAGCATGGCGCGGGCTTCGGCCACATCGCTCAATTCGCCAATGGCGATAAGCTGCGCGATGGCGTTGCCAATGGCAGTGGCTTCGGCTGGACCAGCCATCACCGGCTTGCCTATGGCGTTGGCGGTCATCTGGTTGAGCAGGGCATTGCGCGCTCCCCCGCCGATGATATGCAGAATATCCACCTGCCGCCCCGAAACCGCCATCAGCTGCTCCAGCACATAGCGATATTTGTAAGCCAGGCTGGTGTATACGGTCGCCATCACCTCGGCATGGCTCTCCGGCTCCGGCTGGTTTGCGCGGCGGCAATACTCCATGACCCGGGCCGGCATATCGCCCGGCGGCAAAAAGAGCGGATCATCCGGCTCGATGAAAGCTTTGAAGGGCGCCGCGCCCTGCACCATCGCCGTCAACTGCGCGAAGCTGTAATCATGCCCCTGCGCCCGCCAGGCCGCTCGACATTGATCCGCCACCCACAAGCCCATGATATTCTTCAGCAAACGAAAAGTGCCGCCATAGCCGCCTTCGTTGGTGACATTGGCTGCGTAGGCGTCGTCAGTGATGATCGCCTCGTCCAGTTCCAAACCAAGCAGGCTCCAAGTGCCGCTGCTCAGGTAAGCGCAATTGGCGTTCGCGGCCGGCATAGCCACCACCGCGCTGCCCGTGTCATGGCAAGCCGGCAGGATCACATCAATGCCCTGGTAGCTGCCGATCCGCGCGCCCGGCGGCAGGATGGGCGTCAGCAAGTCGCTCGGGATGCCCAGCGCAGCCAGAATATCGCCATCCCAATCGTCGAGCCGCGGGTTATACAGTTGGGTTGTCGTCACTTCGGTGAACTCGCAGGTTTTGCTGCCGGTCAGCCAATAATTGAAGAGGTCGGCGATGGTCAGCAGGGTGGCGGCATGCTCCAGCATGGGGCTGCCATCGCGGATGCTGGCGCCCAGCTGAAAGATGGTATTGAGCGGGATGAACTGGATGCCCGTGCGCTCGAAGATTTCCCGCCGCGGCATACGCTCGAAGACCCAATCCATAGCGCCATTCGTCCGCGGATCGCGATAATGCGTCGGGTTGCCCAGCAATTCGCCTCGCTTGTCCAGCAGCGCGTAATCGACGCCCCAGCAATCCAAGCCGATGGAAGCCGCCTGGGGCGCCGCGTCGATGCCGGCTGTGATTTCATGCCAGAGCCGCAAGACGTCCCAATAGAGCGCCTGTGGAGTCTGCACGGGGATATTCGGGAAGCGATGGGCTTCTTCCAGCGACAAGCGCGCGCCATCAAAAGCCACATCCATCACCCGCCCGGAGCTGGCGCCAAGATCAATCGCGATGACGTGTTTCATGCTCATTCGCTTGCCCCAGTGTCCCCTGTTGCGCTGCATTGTTCGTCAGCGCAAACAGGGCGATTATAAGCAAAAGGCGCGACTTTGTCACATCCTGGTTAGGGGAATGTCCTTGCGTCCGCGGGCGATTCACAGGGGCGCGTAGACACAGCCCGACAATCGCCCCTACGGCATTGTATGTTGGGCGTCCGTGGTTATCGCCCGATGCGCTTGACCAGGTCCACGGTGAAATCCTCAAGCGTGGTGATATGCGCGTCCGCCAATTTCAGGACATCCGCCGGCAAGGGAAACTCCGGGCTTGGCGCCGCCACCGCGAACATGCCAGCCGCCTTCAGCGAACGCAAGCCATTGGCGGAATCTTCGATGCCCAGGCTGCGCGCCGGCGAGACGCCCAGCTGCCGCAGCGCTTCCAGGTAGATATCCGGCGCAGGTTTGCCCCGCGCGATCTCATCGCCATAGATCATCACTTCAAAGAGCTGATCCAAGCCGGTGATGCTCAGCACCGCTTTGATGATCTCGGTGGGCGAGCCAGAAGCCAGCCCAATGCGGAAGTGACGCCGCATCTCGCTGACGGATTCCAGCGCGCCCGGGCGGGCCGGCATGCGCCGCTCATACTGGGCGATCACCCGCGCTTTCATCTCCGCGATGATCTCGTCGACGCTCTCATCCAGCGCCAGCTTGTCTTGCATCACCCGGGCCCAGCCCAGCGTGCTCCTGCCCATGGCCAAACGCTGGAAATCTTCCGTCCAGGTCTTGCCGCGGTCAGCCGCGAACTCGGCCGCGAGCGGTCCCAATAGACTTCGCTGTCTACCAGGACGCCATCCATGTCATAAATGACCGCTTCAATGGGCATGATCTCCGCCTACAGCGCTTGCTCGGCCGGCGGGTCCACCACGCCGATGGTCAGCAGGATATTGGCGTAGACGCGCTGCTCGCCCGTGGCGATGACCAGGCAGCAATCCGCTTTTTGGGCTTCGGCATAAAAAGCGAATCGCTCCAGGGGCTGCAGAGCGACGCCATCGCCAAGCAGCTGGCGGAAATCGGCATAGATGCTCGGCTCTTCGCCATCATCGCGGCGCATGACCTGGGCGGCTTCGATGGGCGTGACGCTCAGAATCGCCTCAAGGACATCCGTCACTGTCGCGATGCCCGGCGCCAGGTTGAGGTAAACCCGTTCGGCTCGCGGATGAGCGCCAGTGGCGACGGGATAATTGCCATCGGGGATCAAGATGGTCGCGCCGTGGCCAGCCCTTCCCAAAGCGCTCAAAATCTGTGGATGAATCAATTTCGCGTCAATCATGGAGTGGTCTCCGGTGTGTTGTTTGCGGACGAGGGCGAGACAAGTCTAGCCCCTACATTCGTGTTTGCGCGGGCGGGCGACCCAATGGCTCGCTCCTACAGAAGACCTTGATGTCAGGCCAGCTTGCGGATGCGGTCGCCCAAGGCGATGACGCCGTCCTGGATGACCGTGGCATAAACGCCGCGCCGCCGCTCCAGCACGCCCTGTTCAGACATGATCCACTTCCGCGCCGGTCCCCCATAACGCCGGGCGAACTTCGTGCAGCCTTCATGCGGCAAGGGCGAAATCTCCATCACCGCCTCGCCGATCTGCAGGCGCGTCCCCGGCGGCAGGTTGGCTTGCGAAACATCCAGATCCACAAAGAGCTGGTCGCCCGCTTCCGCCCAGCGGGATTTCTCGCCCGCCAGCAAATGAATCAAGCGGCTGTTCATCAGCGTGATCTGCGCCTGCGGGTCTGCGCTGCGCCTCAGCCAGTCATCGCCAGCCAAACCGGCTTCGGCTGTGAAGGTCGCGCTGGGCAATTCTTCCCGTTCATCGCGCGCGGGCCGCCGCACGATCATCTCGACGCTGCCATCATCCAGCGGGGAGGGCGCCATTTCCGCCCAGCCCGCCTCCAACTCCTCATAACTCAAGCTCGCCTGCATGGTTTTCTCCTGCGCGTCATATCGCCTGCATCGCCAGCACTATACGCCATCTTGGCGCAAATGTCTTGTGCCGTCTGCCGCAAATGTGAATGGGCATGGCGCGAGAGGGCTGGCATTGTTAGGATACACAGCCAGGCAAAATTACGCATCGCAGGGGGCAAGGCAGATGACAGTCAAACACAAACGTTTGGGGCGGCATGGCGTTCTGGTCAGCGAGCTTTGCCTCGGCACGATGAATTTCGGGCCCTACACGTCAAAGGCGGATAGCTTCGCCATCATGGATCGGGCTTTGGAGCTGGGCATCAACTTCTTTGATACAGCGGATGTTTATGGCAGACATGTTGGACCCGGCGCCACCGAAGAGATCATCGGCGAGTGGTTCGCCCAAGGCGGCGGCCGACGCGATGCGGTTGTCCTGGCTACAAAAGTCTATAACCCGGTCAGCCGCGCGGAGTTCTTGCCCGAGCCCAACCGCGACAGGCGCAGCCTCTCCGCCTACAAGATCGCCAAGCATTGTGAAGGCAGCCTGCAGCGCCTGCAAACCGATCACATCGATATCTACCAGATGCACCATGTTGACCGCGATTGCCCCTGGGCGGAGACCTGGACCGCCTTCAACAGCCTCATCAATCAGGGCAAGGCGGTGTATATCGGCTCCAGCAATTTCGCCGGTTGGGATATCGCCACCGCCTGCCAGGAAGCCGCCAAACGCAATATGCTCGGCTTGGCGAGCGAGCAGAGCATCTATCATCTCGATAATCGCGCTATAGAGTTGGAAGTCATCCCCGCCTGCCGCCATTATGGCTTGGGCTTGATCCCCTGGAGCCCGCTGGCCGGCGGTCTGCTGGGCGGCGCGCTGGACAAGGTCGCGACAGGAAGGCGCAGCAACCCCGATCTCATCAAGCGCGTAGAAGCCAAGCGCGGCCAACTGGAAGCCTATGAAAGCCTTTGCCGCGAGATTGGCCATCCGCCCGGCGAGGTCGCCCTGGCCTGGCTGCTGCATAACCCGGCAGTCACCGCGCCCATCATCGGGCCGCGCACTATGCAACAGCTGGAGAGCGCCGCCCGCGCGACGCAGATCAGCCTGGATGCCGAGACCCTGCAAAAGCTCGACGAGATATTCCCTGGTCCTGGCGGGGAAGCGCCAAAAGCCTATGCTTGGTAGCCGCCTGCCCGACGCTGCCGCCACTCTATGCCGGCTTGGTTGCCTTATCGCTCCGAAATAGTTACGATATAAAGTGAGAGATAGGCTTTACCAGCGATTGGAGCCAACTATGTTTGGGATTAGGCAATTTACCCTGAGAATGCTTGCGCTGGTTGTGATTGCGCTGCCGCTCTTCATAGCCGCTTCGCCAGCCGCGGCCGCCACAATTCATATCGACTATTCCTGCACTTTGCATGCCGCGCTCAACGCCGCCAATAAGGACAAGGCAAAGAGCGGCTGCGAGAGTGGCAAGGGCGATGATGTCATCGTCATCAATCGCAACATTCAGCCCAGCTCCGGCAAGCTTCCCCAGGTAGACAAGGACCTGACCATCGACGGCGCCAACCATACAATCACCGTTGGCTCGAGCGATCCTTTCCTGACTGTGCAGGGCGCGCATCTGACGCTGAAGGACGCGACCATCGTCTTCGCGGGCGTCCGCAGCGGCAAAGCCATGGAAATCAAGGATGGCAAACTGACCCTGGTCAACGTCAGGTTCAAGCAATGCAAGAAAGGCATCAAGCAGACGCGCAGCCACACCAGCATCTCCGGCGATTCGGATATCTGCGGATTGTCCAGTGATGACTGGGTTTATGGCTCCGGCACGACGGACATCAATCCGCCGGCGCCGCCACCAGCGCCCGAAACCTGCGGTCCCTTGTCCGCGGCGGGCATCACCGTGCTGCCGACCTATGGCTTGGGCAGTGGCGCGCAATGCCAGCGCATGAGCCAGGGCGAAATTGGCGACCAGTCCGCGCTCAGCGGCGGTTTCATTGATGCCGTCAATCTCTGGGCTTATGTGCAGCAGGGCGTCGAGATCTGCTTTAACCAGCTTGGCGCGCTGACCTTCATCGATTTCTCGACCTCGCCCAGGACAATCTCGACCCTCGCGCCTTACAACAAGAACGGTCATACCTGCGCCACGGTCAATGCGCCTGGCATCGTCATCCTGGTTCCGGGCACGCCAAGCTCCGCCACGCCTCCGCCATCGGCCGCAGCGCCAGCCAGCAGCCAACCGACCGCTCCCAGCGCCCCAACCGGCTGCCCCATCCATACCACGGGCCATCTGAAATTGCGCGCCAAGCCCTCGCTGGTTGCCGAAATCCTCGATTGGGTCCCCCGCGGCTCCAACCTGGCAGCCATTAGCCGCACTACCTTCTGGTATCAGATCAGCTATGCGGGGCAAACCGGCTGGATCGGCGGGGCATTCGTCCGCGGCAACTGCTAGCCAAGCGTTCCGCAGCCAGTCAGTCCATGCTTGCCCCCGTCGACCGGCGGGGGTTTTTCTCGTATTGCGACAAACTCGCTTGCTGGGCCGCCCCGGCGCATGAGACCGAGTTTGCAGATATTTTACATTTCAGATCGCGCGGCGCGTTTTTCTTATGATATTGTATATTCAATAAGTTCTGAATATACAGAACTATAGCAAAGGACTATGCGCCATGTACCGAATCGCGACTCTATCCCTGATTGTTCTGTCTCTGCTTGTCTCTCTGCCCGCCCTGGCTGATGGTCACGAAAGCAGCATAGCGGAAATCGTCCTGGCCGCCGCCCAAGCCGACGCGCCCGAATTCACGACATTGCTGGCCGCCGTCAGCGCCGCTGATCCGGCTATCCTGGAGGCTCTGGCCAACCCGGAGGCCGAGCTGACCGTCTTCGCGCCGACCGACGCCGCCTTCGCCACGCTTGCCGAGGCCTTGGGCGAGGAGACTTTCGCCGCCATCCTATCCGAAGAAGGCAGCCCGCGCCTCAATGAGATCTTGCTTAGCCATGTTCTGCCCGGCGCAGTCGCTTCCGCCGATGTCCTGGCTGGCTTGTCCGCGGCCGAGGCCGACGATATGGGGAATGTCAGCTTCCCGGCGGTCACGCTGGCGAGCCAAGCGTTTGACGTCGCTGGCGCGATGGGCGCGGATGGAATTGACCTGAGCGCTGGCATCAGCATAGGCGGCGCCAATCTGGTCCTGGACATGCTGGACATCCCAGCCAGCAACGGAATCATCCACGTCATCGACGCGGTCATCCTGCCCGAACTGCGCACAATCGCCGACATCGTGGTCGAGCTGGCCAGCGCCGACGCTCCCGAGTTCAGCGCGCTGCTGGCGGCTGTGGGCGCGGCTGACCCGGCTGTGCTCGAGCTGCTGGCTGACCCCTCAGCGGATATCACGGTCTTCGCCCCGCTGGATGCCGCATTCGCCGCTGTCGAAGGCTTGGACGAAATCCTCGCCAATAGCCCGCTGCTGACCAGCATCCTGCAATATCACGTCAGCGCCGGCAGCCTCTACAGCTTCCAGATTGGCGACCTGCTTGATGATATGGGGCAGGCGGCTCTCAGCATGGCGAATGGCAGCGAAGCCATCCTCTCCGTCAGTGACATGGGCGTCATGATCGACGGCGCGCATCTCCTGCTTGATCTGGCAGACATCGCAGCCAGCAACGGAATCATCCACGTCATCGACGCGGTCATCGCGCCCGGTGGATAATCCCAATGCCAGATCATGAGCGCAGTGCGCTGCGCGGGAACCCCTGTCGGATGATGGGGGTTCCTTTTTTTCGGGAGCTTGTCAGCGAGCGGCCTGATGCAGGATTTCGGCGATATGCATGACCGGCAGCTCAGAGCCCAGCCCAGCCAGAGCCCCCCGCATTTGCATGATGCAGCCGATATTGCCGGAGACGACCAGGTCCGCTTCCGCTTCCAGGAGGCGCTCGGCTTTGCGCCGCCCCAGCTCAGCCGCGATCTCCGGCTGGTCGATATTGTATGTGCCCGCCGAGCCGCAGCACATGCCCGCGTCGGCAATGCTCAGGACTTCCAGGTTGGGCACAGCCTCGAGCAGCGTCCGCGGTTCCGCCTGATGCCCCTGGGCATGCAGCAGATGGCAAGCGTCTTGGTAGACAACCCGCCGCGGTTTGGGGAAACCCGGCTGGTCGCGCATGCCCAGCCCGGCCAGATAGGCGCTGAAATCCATCACCTTATGCGCAAAATCGCTGGCTTCTTCGGCATCCGGCTGGTTCTTGAAGAGCAGCGGATAATCTTTCATGCCCGAGCCGCAGCCGGCCGCCGTGGTGATGATGGCATCGACATCTTTCGGGACCTGCGCGAAGTTGCGCCGGGCGATGGCTTGCGCCGGGGCTTCCTCGCCGATATGCAGCAGGATTGAGCCGCAGCAGCCTTGCCCGGGCGGGATATGCACCTCCACGCCTTGCGAAGCCAGGACATGCGCCGCCGCATTACTGATCTCCGGCGCCAGCGCGCGCTGCACGCAACCCAGCAGCAAAGCCACCTTGCCGCGCCGCTCGCCATGGGCAGGCAGCAGAGCCGGCAGGGGCAATTCCTTCGGCAGCCGCTCCGGCAGCAAGCTCAGCATGGCGGCGAAAGCCTCTGGCAAAGCCGGCAGCAATGCCCGACCCAGCTTGCCCGCGCGGGCCGCCATGCGAAAACGCCCGGGGTAGGGCAGGGTCTCGCGGATCAGCTTGCGCGTCAAGCCATCGAGAGCCGGTCGCTGTCTGTCTCGCTCTTGCATGGCGCGGTAGCCCAGCAGCAAGTCGCCATACTCCACGCCGGATGGGCAAGCCGGCACACAAGCCATGCAGCCCAGGCAGCGGTCGATATAGGGCTGGGCTTCTTCGGCGGGCAGTTGCTCTTCCAGCACGGACTTCATCAGGTAGATGCGGCCCCGCGGCGAATCCATCTCTTCGCCAAGCAGCGCATAAGTCGGGCAGGCGGCCAGGCAGAAGCCGCAATGCACGCATTTTTCGATCGCCTCCGCCATTTCAGGCGCGCGAATGTCGTCGCTGGTTATGTGATGGCGCATATTACGGCAATTCTATCGCTGTTCAGTGCTGTTAGTAAGCTAGCAGACGAGTTGCAGCGCAATCGCATCAAACTCCATTAGTCCTGTATTCTGCAAGCAATAATTGAATCGCAGGCCTGTCACAGCAGCTTGCCCAGGGGATCCAGCACGGCTTTCACCCGGGCCGCGAGAACATTTTCCAATGGCGCCCCGATCAACGCCGACTCCACATCGCCCAGCAGGCACAAGCCCCGCAAGCCCATCCGCCGCAGCGCCGCATCCAGCGCAGGCGCATCGTCCGTCGCCAGCCAAGCCACATTGCCGCCATAGCCATAACGCCGCCGCGAATCGCCAATCCGCGCCTCAAATTCGGGAATTCGCCGGGGTGGAAGCGGGATCTTGATTGTGACCGCGCCCCTCAAACCAGCCAGCGGATCCCAAAGCTGGCCGCCTTCCGCAAGCTCGCGGATGGCCAGCGGAGCCGTCTCCCGCTTGATGGCATCGCGGAAGCGCGCCACCCGTCGCGGCAACATATCTTGCGAACCGCCAAGCCGCGCCAGCAGCGCCCAGCCCGCATTCACAGGCTGCAGATCCAAGGCGTCCAACTCAAAGACAGACTGGTTGATGAATGCGATGGCAGCCAGCGCTCCCTCCAGCGTCGCATAAGCAAGCCGCAAGCTGCAAAATGCGGCGACATCCGGGAAGACTTTGAAGGTCGCTTCGGTCATGAGGGCGTAGCGACCCAAGCTGCCGACCAGGAACTTGCTCAAGTCAAAGCCGGCCGAGTTCTTCACCACCTTGCCGCCGACGCGATAGGCGCGCCCCAGCCCATCCACCACGCGGGCGCCCAGGATAAAATCGCGGACGCCGCCATATCGAAAGCGCCGTGAACCGGAGAGGTTGCCCGCCACTGTACCGCCGATGGTCGCCTTTGCGGGCATGAGTGGATCAAAAGGCAGATACTGCCCTTTCTCTGCCAGAGCCGCCGCCACATCAGCCACAGGCGTCCCCGCGCCCACAGTGATGGTGTATTCGCTGGGCTGGTATTCGATGATGCCGGATAGCGCCGAAAGATCAGCGATTGCCGCGCCATTCAGCGTGCCATGCAGAGCCGTTTTCCCGCCCTTGCCCAGGGCATGGACGCGGTCATGCGCGCGGATGAATTCTTGCAGTTCGGCGCTGGAATGGATTGGGCTGGACGTCATTCGCGTGAGATCACTCCCTGCCGTTCCAATGTGTGCAAGCCCTGCCGCTGCAAAGCCGGCGCCTCCCCGCTTGGGAACATCTTGCCGCGATTGGCGATTTCCCGGGGGTCGATGGCACGGCGCAGCGCCTGCATGATATCGATTTCTTCTTCGCTGAACATGGCGGGCATATAATCGCGCTTCTCCATGCCGATGCCATGCTCGCCGGTGATGGAGCCGCCCAGCGACACGCAAAGCGCCAGGATCTCGCCCGCCAGCGCCTCCGCCCGCTCCAATGCGCCAGCCTCGCGGCCATCGTAGAGAATCAACGGGTGCAGGTTGCCATCGCCGGCATGGAAGACATTGGCCACTTCCAGCCCATACTTGCTTTTGATTTGGTCAATGGCTTGCAGAGCCTCGCCCAAACGGCTGCGCGGCACGACGCCATCCTGCACGATGAAATCCGGGCTCAGCCTTCCCACCGCCGAGAATGCGCTCTTGCGCCCCTTCCAGATGCGCGCCCGTTCCGCTTCGCTTTCCGCAACCCGGGTCTCGAATGCGCCCGATGCGGCGATGATGCCCTGTAATTGCGCGAACTCCGCCTCAACCTGCAGCGCCTCGCCCTCAAGCTCGACGATCAACAGGGCTTCGGCATCCGGATAGCCAGCCTGCACCGAAGCTTGAGCGGCTTTGATAGCCAGCCGGTCCATGATCTCCATGGCCCCCGGCAGCAAACCCGATGCCACCACCAGGGAGACGGCGTCGCCGGCCTTGCCCAGGTCCTCATAAGCCGCCAGGACCGTGCGATACGCTTCCGGCTGGGGCATGAGGCGCAGGGTGATCTCCAGGGCGATGCCAAACAAGCCTTCCGAGCCGACGAACAAGCCGATCAGATCGGGCCCGATGCCCAAACCCTCGATGCTTTCGCCCCCAAATTGCGTGACCGCGCCATCCGCCAGGACCACCTTCATGCCCAGCACATGGTTGCTCGTCATGCCATATTTCAGGCAGTGCGCGCCGCCGCTGTTGAAGGCGATATTGCCGCCAATCGTGCAGATCGACTGGCTGGAGGGGTCGGGCGCGTAATAGAGATTGTAGGGCGCGGCCGCCTGGGTGATATGCAGGTTGACCACCCCGGGCTCGACCACGGCGATGCGCTGCTGCGGGTCAATGCGCTTGATGCGATTCAGGCGATTCAAGGCGATGACCAAGCCATCGGGTATGGGCAAGGAGCCGCCGGACAAGCTGGTGCCGCTGCCCCGCGCCACAAATGGCACGTTGAATTGGTGGCAGAGGCGGACGGTGGCGATAATCTCGTCTTCGTCCTGGGGGATGACAACCGCGCCGGGCTTGGATTGGAAAGCCGTCAGCCCGTCCGATTCATAGGGCAGGAGCTGGGCATCCCGCGTCAAGATGCGCTCGGCAGGATAGATTGCCACCAGCTTGCCAAAGAAATCGCCATTCATGTTTTGCTCAGACATTCTTGCCGCCAGCCGCCTCCAGCCGCGCCTGAATCTGCCGGGTCAGCTTGCGCAATGCCTGTTTGGTGATCTGCCTGGCCGCCGCATCCAGCAAGCGCTGGCCCACCGCCGCGATCTTGCCGCCGATGCGCGCGTCGCCGGCGTAGTGCATGACCGTCGCGCCGTTGTCCTGCTCCAGGCGAATCTCGCCCGCCCCGCTGACGTGGCCGGCCGGCCCCTTGCCCTCGACCAGCAGGCGATAACTCTCCGGCTGGTTGACATCGACCAGTTCAAAGCTGGCTTCGAACTTGCCATTGACGGGACCGACCTTGACCGCCAGCTTGCTCTCGTATTTGTTTTCGGCGATTTCGCTCAAGCCTTTTGAGCCGGGGATGACGCTGCCGAGGACGTCGATGTCCATCAGCGCGTCCCAGACGAGCTCGCGCTGGAATGCGAAATTGTGACTGCCTTCAATGTGCATGGGCGAGCTCCTAAGTTCGGTTCTCGATTCTGTTGATTAGCTCCATTAAATCTTCATTCAACCGCGCTCTGGCTTCTTTTGCTTTTTCAGCATGATGGTCGTAGCGAGTTTGCCCCTTAGCGGACCTGCATTCACTGGCAGCTTGCCCTTATATTTCTTGGGACTGACCTTTTTGAGTCCTTTGCCGTCAGCAATGATGCTGCCAAGAAGGTCAATATCCATCAGCTTGTCCCATACCAGCTCAGGGTGGCAACTGAATTTGTGCGCGCTTGTGATCTTAATTCGCGTTCCCTCATACTTCATGCGCCAATCATAGCGGAAGTCGCGCAAGATTGCGATTGTGGGCGCGCATTAGGGCGAGACTTGTCTCCCCCCTACGGCGCCTTGGGGGGATGGGCTCGGGCGACAAGGCATGTAGCCCCTGTTTACGTTGCGAGATTCCAACCCCACCCCCGACCGCCTGTGTCTACGCGGCGCGGCCCCAGCCGACATCTCTAGCGCGCGTAGACACTGCGCCTCTGTCCGTATTCCGACGAGTCAGAGAGGGGGAGTCAAAATCAGTGAGCCGCAAAGTATTTTGCGTGAGCCATTGCCGGGCGACGCGGCTGTCTACATGAATTCTTGGAGATTGTGGGTCCAGGCGAATTGACAAGTTGCCCTGACAGCTGGCTCTTCTCGGTGGTCTCGGTGAACTCGGTGGTTTAATTCATTTTCTGCATGCAGGGCGCCTCAGCCCACGCGCAGGATCACCTTGTTCAGGCCGGTTTCATAAGCCGCGTTGCAGGCATAGGCTCGCGCCGCCTCCGCCAGTTCAAAGCGATGCGATACCAACTCGTCCAGCTTGACCCGGCCGGACAGCGCCAGCGCAATCGCCCGCGGATAGGTATGCTTCATGCGCCGCGACATCATGACCGTCAAGCCCTTGCGCCGCGCCACCGAGTGCTTCAGCCGCAGCTTGTCATCCGGCGGGATGCCCACCAGGACCAGCCGCCCGCCATTCCGCGCCATATCGGCCGCCTGCTGCACCGATTCATCCGCCCAAGCCGCTTCGATGGCCACATCCACGCCGCGCCCGCCCGTGGCTTCCAGCGCCGCTTCCGCCGGCCGGCATTCGTCGACATTAAAGACCTGGGTCGCGCCCCATGCCCGCGCCATTTGCAAGCGCCAGCCGTACTTGTCAAAGACGGCAACCTGCGACGCGCCCGCCAATACCGCCAGGCGCGCGATCAGCATGCCCACGGGACCCGCGCCCAGCACGGCCACCGAACTGCCGATGCGAATCTTGGCCAGGTCAATCGCATGAATCGCCACGCCCAGGGTCTCCAGCAGGGGAGCCGCCTCATCGCTGATGGCATCCGGCAGGGGGAAGCAGTTGCGCGCGCTGACGTTCATGCGCTCGCGCAGGGCGCCATCTTCGGGGAACAAGCCATAAAAATAATGATTTGGGCAGAGGTTGGGGTGGCCCATTTCGCAGATCTCGCAGCGCCAGCAGGGCACCGCCGGCTCCACCGCCACGCGCTGCCCGATTCGCAGGGGCTGGTGATTGCCATCGAGCGCGCCTTCGCCAAGCGCGACAACCTCGCCCATGAACTCGTGGCCCAGGATCACGGGCCGATCGAAGGCGGTATAGCCGATGCGCCCGCTCTCGTACATGTGCAGGTCGCTGCCACAGATGCCGACGGTCTTGATGGCCAGCGCGACTTGCTCCGGTCCTGGCGGTCTTGGCGCTGGTTCCCGGGCGATGCGAATGTCCTTGGGTCCATAGAGCCTGGCAGCCTGCATGAAAATCCCCCGCGCGCGATGTCCTGGCCAGCCCAATGTACCAGCATGGCGGGCAAAGAAAAAGAGGGCGAGTCATTGATCCGCCCCACTAAAGGGAGTGATGCGCGACGGGAATTAGGCGGGCGATTCGCATAGTCGCCCCTGCGGAGGTTAGCCTTCAAGCTCGGCTTGCTGCCGGGCGATTATGTCGTCCGAGCATTGCAGGCTGGCGATGATAGCTGCGTCGCCTTCTGGGTCGGGCGTGAAGTTGCTGGCTGCGAAGCCAGTTGCCTCGCCAATGACCGCTGCCAAAGGCATCACGATCTTGCCATCCTCGATCTCGACGCCGGGGATATCAGCCGCCTGGACGACCATCAGGATCATCTCATCGGTGAAGTCGGCGAATTGCGGCATTTGGTCGCATGGGAGGCAAAAAGGGCGATCCGCCTGGACCGCCCTCCTGTGGAAATGCCACAATGCAATCAGAGGCTAATCTTCAGCCCAGGTGTCTTCCAAGGTTGCGCGCTGTTCGGCGATCATCTCTTCCGTGCAGCGAAGCCCCTCCAGGACAGCCAGGTCGGCTTCGCGGCGCTCTTCGATCGACATTTCGGGCAAGCTGGTGACGACCTCCGGCAGTTCGGCGGTTGCGCCGGCGCTGCTGACGCCGTCCTCAATGACAAAGTCGGCCATGGCCAAGAGGTCTTCCGGTATCTCGACTTCTTGCGCTTTGGCGGAATCCAGGTTTATGGCGATGCCAAAGTCCAGGGTCTTGTTGATGCTGATCTCGGAAATGTCGATATCCCCGTTCAAATGCGCCACCAGCATGCGGCTCTGCATGACGCCCTCGCCATAGACGTTGTTGAAGCCGGCCGCCACCGTCGCGCCGTTATACGCGTGGTAGGGGAAGATGCCAAACAGGGGGATGCCATACTCCGCGGTCAGCGTGCTCATCAGCGTCGTGCCGGACAGGATAATGGAACTGATGGGATTGATCAGCGCTTCCACGCCCTGGTTGACCAAAGCTTCGACAGCCAGGTTGAGGTCGCTGAGCGTGACGACGGTCGCGGTTTCAACAGTCATCCCCAAGTCTTCCGCCGCTTGCTTGAGGCTCCTGCCGCCGGAGACGCTGACGGGTTCGCCTGGCGCGATAATTATGCCAATCGTCTGCAGCTCGGGGTTCCACAGCCGCATAACCCCTACCGATTCCGCATAAGGCAGATGATATTGCGAGCCGCCCACATGGGCCGGCTTGATGCAGGGCGCATCGGCGATGCCGGCGAAATAGGGGGAGCCGACCAGGCTGAACATGATGGCTGGCGGGTCTTCCAGGTCGCGCGTGGCGTTCACGGCGATCTGCGTCACCTGGGTGGTGACTATCAGCATGGCGTCCACGCCGCGGTCGATCGCGTCTTCCACCATGAGGTTGGCTGTCGGCGTATCTGAGCCGGCGTTGCGCCAGAGGATGTTGATATTTTCCCCTTCGAGGTCCTCGCCAGCATCCAGCGCCGCGCGTTCTTCCGCGTTGAAATAGCCATAAGCCTGCAAGACGTCGAATGCGCCTTTGGTGGCCAAGGTCTGGCCAGCCGAATAACCGAAGTTCATCATGGCTATCATGGGGATGTCGTCTTCTTGCGCCTGCAAAGCGGGGCTCGCGACCAAAGCCAGCAGAACGATCAAAATTATCATTAACCGATACACTGTGTCACTCCTTGATTGACTGCATAGCCTGACTAGCCGAAGCGAGCGCCGTTCGCCCCACCTCAATTATCATTGTACTGGCAAGTGGCAATCTGTCAAAACATTTGACTGCGTTCTGTCTCGGAAAACGGTTGACCCAGCGGCTCGCCCCTGCGAATTCCGCCTATGCTCAGAACCGAACAAATCGACTTATTGCGGTTGCCTTGGGCGACCCAATGAATCGCCCTCTACGACGGTATGTTGTTTGCCAGGCAGGGAGATTCAGCGCCTCAGTCTCCCCATTGCGTTTCCAGCTGGCGCATCTGCGCGGCAATGATCTCGTCCGTGCAATTGAGCTCCGCGAGGATTTCCAGGCCAGCCGCTGCGGCCGCGTCCTGATTCACTGCGACAGTGAAGCCTGGCGTGGAGTTGATGGCGGTTCTGCCGAGATCGACATCGCCATTCAAATGGGCGACGAGCATGCGCCCGGCGGCGACGCCTTCCTGATACATGCTGTAGAAGCCGCCTACCAGAGTCGCGCCTGTGAAGATAAAGGTGGGGTTCGTTGCCAAGACGGGCAGGCCATGCTCGGCCGCCACGCTGCTGATGACAGGCATGCCAGTCCCAGCCGTAAAGCCGCCGGGCATGAAGATCGCCCGCGCGCCATTGTCAATCAAACTTTCGACCGCCAAGGACAGATCAGCCAGGCTGACGATCGTCGCCGTTTCCGTCGCTATGCCCAAAGCCGCAGCCAGTTCGGCAATCCGCTGCGCGCCGAAGACTTCGTTGGGCGCGGAAGCATTCTCGATTGTGCCGATGACAGTGATATCGGGATCGAAGATCGGCAGCAGGTCAACCGCCTCGGCATAAGGATGGAGGATTTGCGTGCCAGCGATATGCGCGTCCTTGACGCAGGGGGCGTCAGCGATGCCGGCGAAATAGGGCGTGCTGACGATGGCGAAGATGATGGCTGGCGGGTCATCCATCACGCGAATGATGTTGGCGGCGATCCGGGTTACGGCGACCGAATAGGTCACCAAAACTTCGGCGCCGCGGTCGATAACATCTTCAATCATGAGGTTGGCGGTTGGCAGGTCGTTGCCGGCGTCGCGATACAGGATGTTGAGAGTGTCGCCTTCCAGGCTGTTCGCCCCGTCCAGGATCGCGCGCTCCTCCGCATTGATCATCTCGTAGGCTTGGAGCATATCCAGCAAGCCTTTTTCGCCCAAAGTAATGCCCGGGTTGGAGCCGATGCGCAATATGGCGATGCCTGGCTTGCCCTCGTCCTGGGCGCCGGTCATGGGCGCGAGCAACATTAGCGGCAAGAGCAGCGCTAGCAGCCCCCGCCATGGATTTGACACAGTCATCGCTTTCCTGTATTTGAGCCGCGATGGCTCACATTAGCCCAAAGAGTACAGTATCGCGGGATGTACGCCAAATTGAGTCTCGCGCGGGCAGTGTATCCATTTCAACTGAAAAAGCTTTTCACCACCGAGACACCGAGGGCATAGAGAAAAACCTCTACGCTTCACAGGTGATGCAAGTATATTATGCAGAACACGAACGCTGTAGACACACGGCCGACAATGCCGCCGCCCACGCAAAATACCACGCGGCTCACTGATTTTGACTCCCCCTCTCTGACTCGTCGGAATGCTCGACAGAGGCGCAGTGTCTACGCGCGCTAGAGATGCCGGCTGGGGCCGCGCCGCGTAGACACAGGCGGTCGGGGGTGGGGTCTGCAACTCGCAACGTAAACAGGGGCGAGCCGCTGGCTCGTCCGGCTTATGCCGATTTCTGAAGCCGGCGAAAAGGCGCCGTGTTGCCCCTACAGTTCTCATTACTCTGTCTAAATATTTCCCTCAATGTACTCAATCAACTCGGTGTGCTCGGTGGTAAAGATTCTGCGTTTCTACCGAAAAGGATACACTACCCTCGCGCGACGGAAAGGGGGCGATCATTTCTGACCGCCCCGGCGATATGTGGGTTGGGAGGGTGGGCGACCCCGCCCCTGCAATGCGTCCTTCGGAGGGTGGGCGCGTCGCCGACAGGCTCCTAGGATGTTATTCTTCGAGAGCGGCTTTTTGCTCGGCGATCATCTCATCCGTGCAATAAAGCCCAGCCAGGAATTCCAGATCCGCCGCGCGGCGTTCTTCATCCGACATTTCTTTGGGACCCAAGCCCGCGCCCGCGACATCCGCCGCCATGCCTGGCGAACGTTCTCCGCCTTCTATCACGAAGTTCGCCATGGCCAGCAAGTCTTGAGAGATTTCAAGCTCTTGCATGGCCGCCGTATCCAGGTTGATGGCCACTCCGAAGCTGCGCGATTGGTTTATGGCCAGCCGGGCGATATCGATCTCGCCGGTCAGATGGGCATGCAGGATGCGCGCGGCGATCACGCCTTCTTCATAGAAGCTGTCGAAGCCGGCGGCGACGGTAACGCCACGATACACCTGATGAATGATGGGCGCATAGAGCGGCAGGCCATATTCAGCCGTCAGCTGGACCAAAGCGGGCGTTCCCTGCAGCGTTAAGGGATTTACTGTAAGCATCAGCGCTTCGACGCCTTTGTTAAGCAGGCTCTCCGCGGCGACATTCAGGTCGGACACGGTGATAGCCGAGGCGACTTCGACTGCGATGCCCATGGATCCGGCGATATTTGTGATTATCTCCGCGCCGACCAGGCTGGTGGGTTGATCGGGCGAAGTGATGGTGCCTATCAGTTGAATATCCGGGTCCTGCGCCCTGACGAGGGGCACATAATCCGCGAAGGCGACCACCGGACGCGTTCCAGCGACATGAGCCGGTTTGATGCAGGGGGCGTCGGCGATGCCGGTCCCGAAAGGCGCCGTAACCAGGCTGAACAGAATCGCCGGCGGGTCGTCCATGTCGCGCGTGGCGTTCACGGCGATCTGCGCGACTTGCGTCGTGATCGTTACTATCGCGTCCGCGCCTTTGTCGATCACTTCTTCGACCATCAGATTGACCGATGGCAGGTCGAAACCGGCATCGCGATAGATCAGATTGATACGCTCGCCTTCAAGATCGTAAGATTCGTTAAGCGCCGCGCGTTCGGCTGATGACAGGTAGCCATAGGCTTCGAGCGAATCCAGGATGCCCTCTGTCGCTTCGGCGACCGGGGCTGTGCCAGCATAGCGCAGGAAGGCTATGGTGGGCTTGTCGTCATCCTGAGCCAGAGCCGCCCCAAAGGCTGTCAAGAGCAGCGCGCACAGCAATGCCGCCACAAGCGCGATTCTTCGGTACATTGCAGGTTCCTTTCAATATGAGTGGAATACTGCAAGTATATCACGAATAATACAAAATGACTGATAGTGTCGCGCTCAGCGTCGCCTTTGAAGGAAAAGAAAAAGGGCGATCATGTTTGAGCGCCCTTGCAGATCGCAACTGAGCCGTGACGCTTCCCCCTGACAAGTCGGGGGGACTGAGGGGGGTTATGGGCGCGTCGCCGGCTCGCCCCCAAGAGGTTATTCTTCGAAAGCGGCCTTTTGCTCGGCGATGATCTCGTCCGTGCATTCCAGCGCAGCCAGGAGCTCCAGGTCTGTCGCGCGCCGCTCCTCGAAAGTCATCTCCGGCAGCGTAATTTCGACTTCCGGGAATCGCCTCGTCACGCCTTGCGCGGTCTGGCCATTTTCGACCACATACGCGGCGCCATCCAACATGGCTTGCGGAATCTCCACATCCTGCAGGTCGGCCGCGTCCAGGTTGATGGCATAGGCGAAGTCGTCGCTTTCATAGATGGCGGTGTCGGCGATATCGATGTCGCCATTGAGGTAGCCGATAAGCATGTTGGCTGCTATGGCGCCCTGTTTGTACAGCGCGGAGAAGCCGCCGCCAATCGTGCCGCCGCGGTAGGCGTTCTGTGGCGCGGAGAAGACGATGGGCAGCCCATAATCGTGCGTCAGCCGCAGCAGCAGTTGGAAGCCCCGGAAGGTGAAGATGGGGATGATGATGGCTTCCGCGCCTTTGTTGGCCAGGTTTTCCACCGCCTGGTACAAATCAGGCGTCGCCACGATGGTTTCGTCGACAATGGTCAGGGGGGGATCAAGCGATGCGCCGACGGCTTTCATGCGCGCCGCGCCGAATTCACTGGCGCGCTGCAGGGGCGACCAGATCACGCCGGCCACTTGCATGTCCGGGTTCTGCATGCGCAGCAGGGGCACAATATCTTCATAATCCGTGACGGGCACCGTGCCCGTGACAAAATCCGGCTTGACGCAGCTGTCTTGCGCCACGCCGGTGATGTAAGGACCCGAGGTTACGGTGAAGATCAGCTTGGGCGGGTCGATGAATTCGCGGATGGCGTAATAGACGATCTGCGTCATCTGGGTGTTGAAAGTGAGCATGACATCGGCGCCTTTGTCGAGCGCTTCGTCGATGATGACATTGGCTTCGGTGCGGTCATACAGGGCATCGCCATAGACAATGTTGAGATGCTCGCCCTCAATGGAGCGGTCTTCGTCCAATGCCTGGCGTTCTTCGGCGGTGATCATGCCGTAGGCTTCCAGCATGTCTTTGATGGCTTTCTCCGCCAAGCCAACGTTGGCCGAACTGCCCCATTTCAAGAAGGCGACCGTCGGATTGTCATTGTCTTGCGCAAGCGCGGCAGGCGTCAAGAGCAGCGATGCGATGATGATGCAGAGCAAAGCCTTCTTCATTTCTGCTGATCTCCCTCGTTTGCATCCAAGAAACGGTCGCGCCACCCAAAAGCTAGCCCAGCAGCTGCCGGTCAGACAGCTCCACGCCTTCTTCCAGGGAATGGAAGCGGTCGATCAAATCGGCTGGCTGCAGGTTCTTGCGCTCTTCGCCGGCAATCTCGAAGACGATGCGCCCGCGATTCATCATGATGACGCGATGGCCCAGCTGGCAAGCCTGCTGCATGCTATGCGTGATCATCACCACGCTAAGGTCATCCTCGGCCGCCAATTCGGTGGTGCGCTCGATGACGTGTTCAGCCGCGTTGGGGTCCAGCGCCGCCGTATGCTCGTCCAGCAGCAGCAGCTTTGGTTTGACCAGCGTGGCCATGACCAAGGTGATGGCTTGCCGCTGCCCGCCGCTGAGCAAAGCCACATCGGCATCCAGCCGGTGCTCCAAGCCCAGCTGCTGCCGCGCCAGCCGCTCGATGAACCAGGCTTCTTCGTCTTTTTTGACATCCCGGCGGAAGCCCGCACGCCTGCCATGAATCGCCGCCAGCGACAAATTCTCGCGGATCGTCAAACCCGGGCAGGTGCCCAGGCGCGGATCCTGGAAGACGCGGCCAATATCATGCGAGCGTTTATATTCGGGCCAATGGGTGATGTCTTCGCCATCCAACTCGATGCGCCCCGATTTTGGCGAGACCGCGCCGGAAATTACGTTGAAGAGCGTGCTCTTGCCCGCGCCATTGGAGCCGATGACGGTGATGAACTCGCCCTCATCCACAAACAGGGACAAATCCTGCAGCGCCCGCACTTCATTCGGCGTGCCTTCGTTGAATGTAACCGATACATGGTCGAGTGAAAGCATGGTCGCACCTAGCCGCTTAGTCTCTGTTGATAGCTTTTCCAGCGCTGATACAAGGTGGGCGCGCCCAATGCCGTCAAGACCACCAGGGCGCTGACGAACTGGATATCGGTCGTCGGCAGGTCCAGGGCGCTGAATATCCAGGCGCGCGATATATCGAAGATCAGCATGCCCGCCGTCGCCGCCACCAGCAGCTGCCCCACAGAGCGCGGACGCAGCAAGACCTCGCCGATGATCACCGCCGCCAGGCCGCGCACAATCAAACCGAAGCCCAGGCTGACATCGGCAAAGCCAAACTGCTGGGCGACCATCGCCCCGGCTATGCCCGTCAAGCCATTGGCCACCATCAAGCCAATCATGATCATCAGGTTATGGTTCAAGCCGGTGGCGCGCACCATCTGCTCATTTTTGCCCGTCGCGCGGATGGCCAAGCCAATCTCCGAGCGCAGGAACCAGTAGAGAACCAGCAGCACAAGGATGACAATCACGCCAAAGAGCAGAATCTCCAGCAAGTTAGTTGATTGCCGGCGCATCTGGTCGCCAAACTGTTCCACCAGCCAGCTGCGAAAATCGCGCGAATAACGGCTGATCAGCGTCTCTTCGCCCAGCAGCGGCACATTGCTTTTTCCGCCCATGATATGCAAGGTGACCGTGTAAGCGCCGGTGATGACGATGATGCTGGCCAGCAAGCCTTCTATTTTGAAGATAATATCAATCAAAGCCGTCGCCAGGCCCGTCAATGCCCCAGCCACGAATGCCACCAGGATGGCCACCTCCGGGCTCTGTCCGCCGACGATGAGCACCGCGCAGGTGGCCGCGCCAATAGGAAAAGCCCCGTCGACCGTCAAATCCACAAAGCCCAGGACGCGGAAGGTCAAATACACCGTGACGCCAGCCAGAGCATAAGCCAGCCCCTGGCCAATCGCGCCGATATTCACATTGCCCAAAGACATGATGATGCCGACAACCACCGCCACCACCAGCCCGCGCGCAATGAAGCGCCTGTTTCCGCTAAGGCCGCTTTCAGCTTGGCTTTCGACTGTAGACGCTGCTGAAGTCATAGGCGCCACGCTCCGTCGATTCTCCCGACACATTCATACTTTACTCGCAAGCAGTCTTCATCGCAATCGCAATCCCCGCCAATCATTGATACGCAATGCGCGCAATGACATCCTGCGGGGCAAAATCGCTTATTTCGGCATTCGCAAGCGCGGATCAATCACATGATACAGCAGGTCCACCAGCAGGTTCATCAGCACATAAGCCAGCGCCACAAATATAATGCCGCCCTGGACCACCGAATAATCGCGCTCCAATATGCCATCCAGCAGCCAGGCGCCCATGCCCGGATACGAAAACACCCGCTCGGTGATCACCGCGCCGCCCAATATCGCCCCGAATTGCAAGCCTTGCAAAGTCACAATCGGCAGCAGGGCGTTGCGCATGGCATGCCGCCAGATGACGCCGCTTTCCGGCAAGCCCTTGGCTCTGGCTGTGCGGACATAATCCGAGCTCATCACCTCCAGCATGGCTGAGCGCGTCAGCCGAGCCACGAAACCCGCCGATGTCAAGCCGATGGTCACGCCCGGCAAGACCAGATGCCGCAGGTAGCTGCCAAAAGCCGCCCAGTTGCCGCTCAATGGCAGGTCGATGAACATGAAGTTGGTGATGACTTCATAATCGACGCCGACGCCTATGCGCCCGCTGGTGGGCAGCCAGCGCAGGTTGACCGAGAAGACGATGATCAGCACGATGCCCACCCAGAAGATCGGCAGCGACAGACCCAGTATCGACAGCGTGCGCACGATGATGTCCAGGACGCGGCTGCGGATGGTCGCCGAGGCCACGCCCGCCAGCACGCCCAAACCGCTGCTGATGACCAGCGAAACCAGAGCCAGCTCGATGGTCGGCGGCATGCGCTCGAAGATCATCCGGCGGATGGGCACGCCGCTGCTCATCGACAAGCCCAGGTCGCCCCGGGCCAGCCGCGTGATGAAGCTGATGTATTGTTCGCTGATAGGCTTGTTCAAGCCCCAGACGGCTTCCACCTCCGCCAGTTGCCCCCGGTCCATCACCTGGTTCTGGATGGTCTGGATGGGGTTGCCCGGCACAATGCGCAGAGCCAGGAAGGTCATGCTGCTCACCGCCCAGATCACGGCCGGCAGCCAGATTAGCCGGCGAAGCAGATAAGGAAGCATGGCTATGCGCCGCGCCGCCGCAGCTTGGGATCCAGATGATCGCGCAAGCCATCGCCCATATAATTCACGCTGAGCACGGTGATCGTGATGACCAGCCCGGGGAAGAGCGGCACATGCGGGGCGTCGAATATCAGCCGCTGCCCCTCCGCCACCATCATGCCCCAATCGGGGATGCCCGGTTCGACGCCCAAGCCGATGAAGTTCAAAGCCGAAGCCGTGCCAATCGCCACAGCCAGCATAGCCGAAGCCTGCACGATAATCGGCGGCAGCATATTAGGCAGGATATGTCGCCGGACGATATGCCCGTCCGAGCCGCCCAGCGAACGCGCCGCCAGCACATAATCCTCATGCGCTAGAGCGATGACCACCGACCGCGTCAATCGCGCGAAGACCGGCGCCATGGAAAAACCGATCGCAACGGTCACATTCAGCGCGCCCGAGCCCAGCGTGGCCACAATCAGTATGGCGAGCAGGATAGAGGGAAAGCTCAGCATGACATCCATCAGCCGCATCAATGCCGTATCCAGCCAGCCGCCGCGATAGCCGCCGAGGATGCCGATCAGCATGCCAAATGCCAGCGAAGCCAGCACAGCGCTGAAACTGGCGAAGAGTATCGGCCGCCCGCCATAAATCACGCGCGAAAAGACATCCCGCCCCAGCTGGTCCGTGCCGAAGGCATGCGCTGCCGATGGCGCCGCGAAGCGATTCTTGATGTCCCTGCCCATCGGGTCATACGGCGCGAGGGGGGTTGCGAATACCGTCGCGAAGAGGATGCAGCCGAAGACAAGCGCCCCCAGCAGCGCCACATCATGGCGGCGCCAAACCATGCCCAGCCGCGCTATGAGGAAATGCATACTGGGTTCGCCCCCGCCAGCCCGCGCAGTGTTCAGTGATTCTAGTATAGATGTTTGTTGGACGAGTCGCCGCTTTGCCCGGTATTGTATCATTTCGGTTGAAACACAATTGCTTTGCCACCTAGGATGCCGAGTCTTACGCGACGTCTTTGCCATTTTCTCAGTAGATCAAACCAAGAAATGAGAACTGTAGGGGCGACTCGGTGAGTCGTCCCTCGCCCTATAGCATGGCATAATGGGGACGAGCCACCGGCTCGCCCCTACAACATTCGAAATGTTTGTTGTATGTCTAACTTGCATTTTAGTCTGTGCCTCTAAGGTGAGGATGAATCAGGCTCAATAGAATTCCAACCGAATTCGATACACTTCCCTTTGCCCCTACGGTTTTGCGACTGTGGGCGCTATAGACAAAAATGGCTTCTCCCGTCACAGAAGAAGCCATTCTCGCTGAGTTCATTCGCGTTTATTCGGACAGCCAAACCTCGCTCAGGTCGATGCGCCCGCCAGCCGTTCCGAAGGTCTCGACGTTTTGCACCCGCTTGTTGACGAAGATCGGCGGCGTCAGATAGCCGATATAGATGTAGGGCATCTCTTCCAGCATCAGCGCCTGGAATTCTTGATAGATCGCCTCTCGCTCCATGGCGTCCACAGTGGCGATGCCGGCTTGGACCAGGGCGTCGATGGCGTCTGCCGATTCCAGCGCCTGGTGCTGCGTCTGGCTGCCTTCCGCGCCAGCCCGCGCCATCAGAATCGCCTTGTCATGCGGGTCGGGCACGAAGGTCGAGCGCTGGTTGATGCTGAGCTGCGTCGCGCCATCGCCCACCTTGCCCCAGAAGGAACCCGCGTCCAGCCGGTCCAGGGTCACATCAAAGCCCACCGCTTCCAGGTCGGCTTCAATAAGCTCAGCCAGCTGGGGCCAGAAGCGATTGTTCTCATAAGCCAGCTCAATGGCGATCGGCGTCTCCATGCCCGATTCGGCGATCAATTCGCGCGCTTTGTCCGGGTCATACACGCTGATTTCGCGCCCGCTTTCGTCGAACCCCAAATCCAGCGGGCCCAGGAGGCTGGCCGGCGTCTCCGCAAAGCCATTCAAGCCGGCTTCGATCAGCGTTTCGCGATCCAGCGCGTAGTTCACCGCCTGGCGCAGCAGGACATTATCGAAAGGCGGCTTGGCAGTATTCGCGCCCGCGAAGAGATCCACCAGCGGCGCGCCAACTTCGACGCGGATATGCTCCGAGTTCATCAAGCGCGGCACAGACGTGAAAGGCGCGTAGAGCGTCATGTCAATCTCGCCCGCTTCCAGAGCCGCCAGGATAGCCGCTTCGTCGGGGAAGGCGCGGATGACCACACGGTCGACATAGGGCCTGCCCGCCCAGTAATCTTCGTTGGCGACCAGCACCGCTTCCTGCCCGGGCACAAAGCGCTCGATCTTGAAGGGGCCGGCCATGGACATGTTCAAGCCGACTTCCGTGCCATAATCCATCATGGCTTGCGGGCTGATGATGGCGCCATCGGGCCGCGAGAAGACCAGCAGCTGCGTGGCGTTGGGCTGGAACAGGGTCAGCCGCAGCGTATGCTCATCCAGGCTCTCTATGGATTCCCAATTGCTCGCGCCCTGGTTGCCATACATATACATGCCTTCAATGTAGCTGGGATTGCCCGGGTTGGTGGGCCGCGTCATGCTGTAGACGATATCAGCCGCCGTCACCGGCTCGCCGTCATGGAAGGTCATGCCCTCGCGGATATGGAAGGTATAGACCAAGCCGTCATCGGAAATCTCCCAGGATTCCGCCAAGCCGGGCAGGGCGCCGCCATTCTCGAAATCGGCTTGCACCAAGCCCTCGCCGATGGAATCAATGACGTGCACGCCGCCAAAGCCATGCCAAAAGCCGATATCGAAGGAATCACCCATCGATTCAGCCCCGAATACCAGTGTGCCGCCGTATTGCGGGTCTTGCGCCGAAGCCGCCCCCAAACTCAGGAGCAGCAGTGCCGCCAATAGCAATCTGCCTGCGAAACGTATGCGGAACATCATCAAGAACCTTTCTCCTGCTTCTGTCGGTCTGTCTGCTGCCTAGCTATTGCTTTGCAAAACATTATGACCAGAAAATCTACAAATTGTCCAGCAATTCGCTCAGAAACCAGCCACTGTTTCCTTGACCATCGCTTGCGGATCCACATCCCGCCCGAAATAATCGCGCGCGAGCACGCCGGCCAGCCAAGCCGCAATCACTGCGTAGCCTTTGTCGCCCGTCTCCCGCGTGGCCAAAGCCGGGTCGCCAATATGTCCATAAGGCGTATGCGCTTTGTAGCGCCGCGTGGCATAGAAGACGCCGCCGCCGGTCTTGATATGCTCCGGTCCCTGGATCTTGCGCATGGCCTCAGGCGGGACGTGATGCTTGACCGCCCGTTCGAGACGCACAAGTTCAGGATGCGTGGCCAGGATGCGCGCCGTCTCCCCCTCGCCGCCATGCCCCTCCTGCTTGTCTGAAGTTTGTATCTTGTGATAAACCTTGCTTAGCGGGGTCAGCCAGTTGAGCACCATAGCTTGAGCCTCCGCCGTCATATCCACAAGATCCTGCGCGGCCGCCATCATCACCGGCAGATTGCCGTCATGCCCATGCACCAGGGCGAACTTGCGAAAACCGCTCTCATGCAAGCTCAGGCAAACTTCCCGCAGCAGGCGAATCATCGTCTCCGAGCGCAGGCTGATCGTGCCCGCGAAGCCCAGGTGAAAGCTCGACGTGCCGAAAGGGATAACCGGGCCAATGACAACCGGGCAGCCCATCTCAGCCAGGTGTAATGCCGCCAGCCGGCAATTCTCCCGCGCCTCGAAAGAATCCGTGCCCAGCGGCAGATGCGCGCCATGCGCCTCGGTAGCGCCCACCGGCAGCAGCAGCGTATCGGTATGCTCCAGCGCCGCCGCGACTTCCGGTCCGGTCATCTCGTCCAGGGTCGGCGGTCCCATCTGCGTATACAGAGCCTCAGTCTGCGCGAGCCTCTCGATGGTCATACCTTGCGCCTTCTCTTTACACTTTGTATAATTCTTGGAACTATTGTTTACCATTGTGGCGGAAAATGCAAATTTACGCCTGAATCGAGGTCATTTTGTGATTCATCCGCAAGAGCGCGTTTCTCCCAATCGCCCAGCCTGCCGCCCGCTCCGCCATACCCCCAATGATTTGGGGGGACCGAAGGGGGTTGATGTGGTGGCTGAACAGGCGCGGGGCGCAATTTGATGATCCCGCTCACAGCCATTGATACGACAGACCGAGCCGCTTTCGGCCTGCTCAAGCAGATGTCGGTGGGCATCGCCAAGCTCTTCAGTCCCTATTGCGAGGTCGTCATCCACGACTTCAGCGACCTGGAGCATTCCATCATTCATATCGAAGGCAATATCAGCGGGCGCAAGGTCGGCGGCGCGGCCACGGACCTGCTGCTCACCCAAGCTCGCAGCGGCGATACTGTGCAGGATTTCTACAATTATCAGACTTCCTTGCCCAATGGCCGCAACATGAAATCCTGCACGATGTTCCTGCGCGGCGAGGACGGCTCGGCTTTTGGCGCTTTCTGCATCAACCTGGATATCGGCGTATTCGCCGGCTTCCAGCGCTTCCTGGGCGATTTTCTGGCGCTTGACCCCGGCGCCGATGTCAGCGAGACCCTCTCCGATGATATTCAAAGCACCATCCATACCATCCTGCGGGAAGCCCTCGGCGAGATGGAAGCCGAACTGCCTATCCTTTCCAAAGAAGACAAGATCGCGCTTATCGCCAGCCTGGACGAGAAAGGCGCCTTCCAGGTCAAGAAAGCCGTCCCGCTGATCGCCGAAGAACTGGGCTTGAGCCGCTCCACCATCTACAACTATCTCACGCAAGCCCGCGACAAAGCCAATGGCAATGCGCTGAACGGAGCCTGAGCCATGCCCTCGCCCGAAGAAATCCTGAGCCAATCCGCGCCCCCGCCAACCAGCGCATACAGCCAAGGTCTGCGCCAGGGCAATCTCATCTTGACCTCCGGCTTCCTGGGCACGCTGCCCGATGGCTCGGGACTGATACCAGGCGGCTTCGAAGCCGAAACCCGCCAGGCGCTGGATAATATCCAAGCCGTGCTGGAAGCGGCCGGATGTTCCTTCGCCGATGTCATCCGCATCAACGTATCGCTGACCGATATCAGCCGCTTCGCCGAGATGGACGCCATCTATCGCGACTACGTCGACCCGCCCTACCCCACGCGCAACACCATCGGCGTCAAGGAACTCTGGGGCGGCGCGCAGGTCGGCTTTGACGTCTGGGCGGTGGCCCGCGAGCCATGAGCGCGCTGCTTAGCCATATCGACGAGCGCGAATGCCTGGAGCTGGCGCGGCAGCTGATCCGCATACCGTCTTTTCTCTGGCGCGAATCCGAACTGGGGCATTGGCTGGCCGACTGGATGACTGCCCGCGGCTATGAGGTGGATTTGCAGGCGGTCCCCTTGCAGGGCGGCGGCTATACGCATCAAGCCATCGGCAGGCTGCCCGGCAATGGCGGCGGTCCCTCGCTGATGCTCTGCGGGCATACCGATACCAGCGATTGGCAGGGCGATGTCTTCCGGCGCGATCGCTGGCGGCATGATCCTTTTGGCGCGGAAGTGGCTGATGGCAAACTCTATGGCTTGGGCGCGCTGAATATGAAAGCCGGCTTGGCATCCATCCTCATGGCGGCAGAAGCCATTCGCCGCTCCGGCAGGCAGCGCAAGGGCGATCTCATCATCGCCTGCGTCGTGGCGGAGACGGGCGGCGGGGTGGGCGCGCTGCATCTCATCGAAAGCGGCTGCCGCCCCGAATACTGCATCGTGACCGAAGCCGGCGACCTGGACATCGGGTTGATCTCCGTCGGCTACGTTCAAGGCAAAATCCGCATCCTGGGCGAGTTCAAGCACCGCGTCCCCTATATCAACCCAATTGAGAAAGCCGCCCGGGTCATCGAAGCCTTCAGCCCCTCGTATACGCAGATCCCGCCGGTCGCGCAAGGCGGCTGGCTGCGCTATGAGCCCCATCCGCTTCTGCCCGGTTTCCCAGCCATGGCCATACGCGATATCGCGCATTACCAAGACTCGACGACGCTAAGCTTTGACCTGCGCATCATCCCCGGCATGAGCGAAGCCAGCGTCCGCCAGGATATGCAAGCGCGCCTCCAGCAGATCCAGGCGGAAGACCCAGATTTCAGCTTCGGGCTCATCATCCCGCTGAGCGAGCGGCAGCCGAATATGCCCGCCCGCGAAGCCACGCCCAGCGAGTCGCCGCTGGCGCAAGCGCTCATCCAGGCGCATACCCAAGCGACCGGCGCGCAGCCCAGGATCGGCGCGGGGCATCGCATTGGCGCCACAGCCGATACCTGCCATTTCAAAGGCGTCGGCATCACTTGCGTCGAATATGGGCCGGGCTTCATTCCCGTCTGGCCCATGGTCGACGAATGCATCGAAATCGAGCAGATTATTAGCGCGAGCAAAAGCCTGGCGCTGGCTGCCGAAAGCCTGCTGAGCTGAGGAGGGGCCATGGACTTTCATGATATCCCGGTCGCCGTGATCCTCGATATCTATACGCGGATCTTGCGCATCCGCCGCTTTGAAGAAGAAGTCGGCCAGCTCTTCAAGCGCGGTCAGCTGCCCGGCTTCGTGCATCTTTACATCGGTGAAGAGGCGGTGGCGGCTGGCGTCTGCGCTGCCCTCAGCGACCAGGATACGATCATCAGCACGCATCGCGGCCATGGCCATGTCATCGCCAAAGGCGGCGATCTCAAACGCATGATGGCTGAGCTTTTTGGCAAGGCGACCGGCTATTGCAAGGGCAAGGGCGGTTCCATGCACATCGCCGATTTCACCATTGGCATGCTGGGCGCTTGCGGCATCGTCGGCGGCGGCATCCCCATCGCGGTCGGGGCTGGCTTGAGCGCCTGGTACACCGGCAGCCCGCGCGTTTCGGTTTGTTTCTTTGGCGATGGGGCAGCCAACGAAGGCAGCTTCCATGAATCGCTGAATCTGGCTTCGGCGCTGAACCTGCCGGTCATCTTCGTCTGCGAGAACAATCACTATGGCGAGTTCACGCCCGCCAGCCAAGCCATGAACATCGCCGACATCGCCGATCGCGCCGCCGGCTACGGCATCCCCGGCATCATCGTCGATGGCACGGACGCGCTGGAAATGTATCGCGCGGCTATGGATGCCGTCCAGCGGGCTCGCGGAGGAAAGGGGCCCACGCTCATCGAAGCCAAAACGCACCGAACCGGCGGGCATGCCGAGGGCGAAGAAGCCTTCCTCGCCGGGCAGCAATACCGCAGCGAAGAGGAATTGGCGGCAGCCCGCGCCAAAGACCCCCTGCGCCGGTTGCATACCTGCGTCATCGAGAATGACCTGATTCCAGCCGACCAGCTCGAAAACCTCGACGAAAGCATAAGCCGAGTGGTGCTGGAAGCCGTCGCCTTCGCCCGGGAAAGTTCGCCGCCGGCTGTCGAGTCGATCTATGCTGACCTCTGGCTCTGAGCATGCCCGGGCGTGAAAGGAGCGTCTGAATGCCGCGTCTGAGCTATATCGCCGCCATCCAGCAGGCTTTGGCGGAAGAGATGCGCCGCGATCCATCCGTGCTGCTGATTGGCGAGGACGTGCGCATCGGCGTCTTCGCTGGCACGCGCGGATTGCATGCCGAGTTTGGCGACAAGCGCGTCATCGACACGCCCATTTCCGAGCTTGGCGTGGCTGGGGCGGGCATCGGCGCGGCCGTCACCGGCTTGCGCCCCATCGTCGATTTGATGTTCGGCACGTTCATGTACCTGGCCTTTGACCAGATCGCCAATCAAGCGGGCGCCATGCGTTACATGTATGGCGGGCAGACCCATGTGCCGGTCGTCTTCATGACGCAGAATGGCGCCGGCAGCAGCGCGGGCCACCATCACAGCCAATCCGTGCATCAATTCTTCATGAACATGCCGCAGATCAAGGTCGTCCTGCCCAGCACGCCCTACGATGTCAAAGGCCTGCTGAAATCCGCCATCCGCGATGACAACCCGGTTGTCTTTCTGAACTCGCTCTCGCTGGGCGGGAAGCGCGGCGAGGTACCGGCGGAGGAAACCCTCATCCCGCTGGGCGAAGCCGATGTCAAACGCCAAGGCGCGGACGTCACCATCTGCACGGCGGGCGCGCCGGCGCATACATCGCTTCGGGCAGCCAGGCAACTCGCGAAGGAGGGCATAGAGGCCGAGGTCATCGATCTGCGTACGCTGAGCCCTTGGGATAAAGAAGCAGTGCTGGCCAGCGTCAGGAAGACGGGCCGCTTCGTCGCCGTTGATGAAAGCTTCCCGACTTGCAGCGCCGCCAGCGAATGGGCGGCCACCGTCGCCGAAGCCGCTTTCCACCATCTCAAGGCGCCCGTTCAGCGCGTCGCGAACAAGGATGTGCCCATGCCCTTCAGCCCCGCTCTGGAGAAAGCCGTCCTGCCATCGGAAGCCGACATCATCGCCGCCGTCAAGAGGACGCTGAAATGATGATGCTTGCAGGGTTGGCTTGTCTTGGCGCCGTCTTCCCCTTGATTCATCGGGGGGATTGAGGGGGGTTGGCCTATGAGAACAGCAAAGCGAAAGGATGTCCACATGGCGCTTGAGCCAGTCTACATGCCCAAATTCGGCATGACCATGGAAGCCGGCTTGATCGTCGAATGGCTGGTCGCCGAAGGCCAGCGCGTCGCAGAAAGCCAGCCCATCGTCATCATCGAGACCGAAAAAGTCAGTACCGAGCTGGAAGCGCCGGCCAGCGGGACCGTTATGGAGATCGCCTGCGATGTTGATGACGAAGTCCCCGTCGGCGAGATCATCGCCTATATCGAAACGAGCTGAGAAATGGGACGACTGCGCGGCAAGACCGCCCTGATCACCGGCGCGGCCAGGGGCATCGGCGAGGCTATCGCGCTGCGATTCGCCGAAGAAGGCGCGGACCTGGCGCTCTGCGACCTCAACCTTGACAGCCTGGACTCTGTGGCTGCCCAAGCCCAGTCGCATGGCGCGGCTGCGCTGACGCAGACTGTTGACGTCTCCAGGCGCGCGGATTTGCAGGTTTTCGTCGACGCCGCCATCAACCGGTTCGGGCAGATCGACATCCTGGTCAACAACGCCGGCATCTTCTTCAACGCCCCGTTCGAGCGGACGACCGACGAACAGTATGAGCGCATCATGGATGTCAACGTGCGCGGCGTATTCCTGGCTTCGCAGATTGTCATCCGCCATTGGCTGGAACGGGAGATCACAGGCGCGGTCGTCAATCTGGCTTCCATCGGCGCGGTTATGGCTTTCGTCGATTCATCCGCGTATTGCCTGACCAAAGGCGCGGTAGCCAGCCTGACCCGCTGCATCGCCCTGGAATATGGACCGCGGGGCATCCGCGCCAACTCCATGGCCCCCGGCATCATCGACACGCCTATGCTGCCCAGCCAGGAAGACAACCGGCGCTGGGCCAACAGCCGCATCCCCCTGCGCCGCCTGGGCCAACCGCGCGATGTGGCTGATCTGGCGCTCTTCCTGGCTTCGGATGAATCGCGCTATATCACCGGCGAGATGATCTTCGTCGATGGCGGCTGGATGCTGGAATAAAGGAGTGGAGGCGGCATGAAACTGCCGGAGCATATCGCGCTGGTCACCGGCGGCGGTTCGGGCATAGGCGCGGCGGCTTGCCAGGCTTTCGCGCGCGAGGGCGCCAAGGTGGCCGTGGTCAATCGCAGTCTGTCCAAAGCCGAAGCGGTGACGGCTTCCATCATCGAGGCGGGCGGAAAAGCCATCGCCATTCAAGCCGATGTCGCTCTGGCTGCCGATGTTGAGCGCATGATCGAGCGGACGGTCAGCCAGTTTGGCGCGCCAACTCTGCTCTTCAATAATGCCGGCATCAGCCCCGCCGGCAACCTGGGCGATGTCAGCGAAGCCGATTGGGACGAATGCCTGAACATCAATCTCAAGTCTGCTTTTCTCTGCGCCAAAGCGGTCATGCCCATGATGCAAGCGGCTGGCGGCGGCTGCATCCTGAATACGGCGGGCACCTTTGGCATCCGCGCAGCCAAGAACAAAGCCGCCTATTCCGTCGCCAAAGCCGGTCTCATCAACCTCAGCCGGTCTATCGCCCTGGATTACGCCCGCGAGGGCATCCGCTGCAACGTCATCTGCCCCGGTTATGTCGATACGCCCTTGAACGAAGGCTTTCCGCAAGCCGAGCGCGATGCTTTCCTGGCGCAGTATCAGCCGCTGCCGGGCATCATCAGCGCCGCGGAAGTCGCTGAACTGGCGGTCTACCTGGCTTCGGAGGCCGCCCGCATGATCACCGGGCAAGCCTTCGTCATCGATGGCGGTCAGCAAGCGGGCTTGTTCGCCTGATGCCGCAGATCGTCCAGGCGCGCTACAGCCTTCTGGGTGGCGAAGCTGTTGAGGACTTTGCTCTTTGCATAGATGGCGAGCGCATCGTTGATGTCGGCAAACCGGCTGACCTTGTGGCGCGCTACCCCGACGCTGAACGAATCGGCGGCGATGGCTTCATACTCAGCCCGGCTTTCATCAACGCTCACGATCACGGTCGGGCTCTTGGCACGCTGGCTCTGGGCATCCCCGATGATTTTCTGGAGCTCTGGCTTCCCAGTCTGGCAAATTTGCCCGTGATTCCGCCTTATCTGGCGGCGCTGTATTCGGGCTTGCAACTCCTGCGCAGTGGCGTGACAGGCGTCGCGCACAGCCACAACCCGGCCGCCTGGGAGCATATGCCGGAAGAAATCCCCGAAGCCATCCGCGGCTATCAAGATGCCGGCATTCGCGTCGCCATGCACCCGCCAATCGTCGATCAGAACATGCTGGTCTATGCCGAGCGCGAGCGTTTCCTGGCTGGCCTGCCGCCCGATTTGCGCGCGCAATACCATGCCAGCGATAGCATCAACTTCAGCGCAGATGCTTACTTCGCCATGCTGGATGATCTCTACGCTCAGCATCACGACAGCGCGGGCGACCGGATTCATATCCAAGCCAGCCCGGCCGGCGGCCAATGGTGCGGCGACGCGCTTATCCTGCGGGCTTGCGATTGGGCGCGGCGGCACAATACCCGCGCGCAGACGCACCTGCTGGAAACGCGCTATCAGCGGCAATACGCTTTTAAGACCTGGGGCAAGAGCTTCGTCCGTCATCTGGACGAGATTGGCGCGCTTGGCGAATGGCTGACCCTGGCGCACATGGTCTGGGTCGAGCGGGCCGATATCGAACTGTTGGCGGAGCGGGGCGTTGGCATCGCGCATAATATCAGCAGCAACCTCCGCCTACGCAGCGGTCTGGCGCCAATCGCGGAGATGAACGCGGCGAGACTCTCTATCGGCATCGGTCTGGATGGTCATGCGCTGGATGATGATCAAGACTTCCTGCGGGAGATGCGCCTGGCATGGACCTTGGCGAACGGCAGCGGCATGAGCTCAGCCGATATCAGCGCGAGCCAAATCTGGCGAATGGGCACGGAGCGGGCTGCCGATATCAGCTTTGGGCGCGGCGCTAAGCTATGCCGCCTGGAAACCGGCGCGCGGGCGGATTTGATCCTGCTGGATTGGGAGGCGATCAAAGGCAGGCATGCGCCGGACGGCTTTCCGCCGCTTGATATGCTGCCGGCCTATCTGCTGCGCCGGGCAACGCGCCGGCATGTCCGGCATGTCATGGTGGCGGGCGAGTGGCTCATCCGCGATGGGCGGCATGCGCGCGTGGATATCGCCGAGGTCGAGCGGGAGATCTGGCAGCGGGTGGAGTTTGGCGCGCGGGCTGCCTCGTCAGATTTGGCCCCCTGCCTGCGCGCGTTTTATGCCGGCTGGGATGATGATTATGGACCTAGGCCCAAATCCGCCGATGACTGAATATGGTAAACTTGGCAGTCAGAACTGAGCAGCGCCAAGTGTCAGGCAGGCCGCCATGGTTGAGAAGCGCCCGATAGACAAGCTGAAAATCAAGGGATTCAAAACTCTGCAAGATGTGGAGTTGGAGCTTGGCAAGCTGAATGTGCTGATTGGTCCGAATGGGGGCGGGAAGAGTAATCTCGTCAGCTATTTTCAAATGCTTCGAGAAATGGCGGAGCAGCGTCTTCAAGTTTGGATTGGCAAGCGAGGCGGAGCTGATCGAGTACTTTCATTTGGCTCGAAACGGACTTCGCAGCTGTCGTCAGAGATACGGATAGGCGAGAGCTTCTACAATTTCGAACTGGAGCATACCGATGACGACCGATTTGTTTTCGGTGAGGAACACTCTATAGTTCGTGTTGACGGCGAACGCAAATTTGAAGCCAAGTCCAGCGCTGGACACTCAGAATCATTCATTTTGTCATCTGATACGGTTCGTAGCAACAATCCAGATGCGCGAGGCTTCTACGGTTCGATAGCGAACGTAGGCATTTATCACTTTCATGACACGAGCGCAAACGCCCCTCTGAAGCTCATCGGCAGTCTACAAGACTACCGTTATTTTCGCTATGATGCCTCAAATCTGGCAGCATACCTTTACATGCTAAAGCACTTCCACGCGAACACCTATGAAAAGGTGATCACCACAATCAAGCTCGCTCTCCCGTTTTTACAAGATTTTGTCCTTCATCCCGTCGAGATAGGCCCGGATGAATACACAATTCAACTAATGTGGCAGCAAAGTGACAGCGATTACCCGTTCTTGGCCAGTCAACTCTCGGATGGTTCTCTCCGATTTATTTGTATAGTGACTGCATTGCTGCAACCAGGCCCGCCGTCCACGATAATCATCGACGAGCCCGAGCTTGGTCTGCATCCCTATGCCATCACCTTGCTGGGTTCGCTGTTGCACGCGGCGTCTGAACGGGCGCAAATTATAGTCGTCACGCAATCTGTGTCGCTGGTGAATCAGTTCGCGATAAACGAACTGATAGTCGTCGAGCGCGAATATGATGCGTCTGTTTTCAGACGGCTTGATCAAAAGGATTTTGCCCTCTGGTTGGAAGATTACACGGTAGGCGAATTATGGGAGAAAAATGTACTGGGCGGGAGGCTCTCCTAGGTGACGCGCTTGCGAATCATCTGCGAAGGCCAGACAGAAGAGGAGTTTGTAAATGAACTGCTCGCCCGTCATCTACACGCGTTTGGCGTTTATCCAATTCCTATCGTAATCGGGACGGTTGCGCAAAGAGGCGGCAATGTCAAATATCATAGGCTCTTGAATAACATTAGGAACAGTTTGCTCAGCGAACGGAATTGCTATTGCACTACGTTGATCGACTTCTATGGGCTGGGAATGGAGTTTCCAGGAAAGTCTGAGGCAAAAGAAGAAAAACTGCCCAAGACAAAGGCAGAAAGCTTTTGCTTTGCGTTACAGAAAGCCCTGGAAAGAGATATTGGGGTGAATCCTATGCGCCGCTTCATTCCCTATGTGCAGATGCACGAATACGAGGCGCTGCTATTCAGCGAGCCGACTCGGATGGCGCAAGGGTTCGATAGACTTGATCTGAAAGAGAGTCTTGCGGCAATTCGCGCGATATTCCCGACTCCAGAACACATTAATGACGACCAGAATAGCGCGCCCAGCAAGAGAATCATTAAGCTCTTCCCAGGTTACGAGCGGCAAAAGCCACTTTTCGGGGTACTAGCGGCCTCCACTATCGGCCTACCCAAGATCCGCCAGGAATGCCCCCTCTTCAACAACTGGCTCTGCGCGCTCGAAAACCTGCCCCCGCCCGCCGCCTAAACCCCCCAGACCAGCGCCAAGCCCAGCAGCATCGTCGCCAGCGCCACCACCGTCATGCCCGCCCCAACCCTGAAAAAATCATTGAACCGGTAGCCGCCCGGCCCCATCATCAAGATATTCACCGGATGCGAAATCGGCGTGATGAATGCCAGCGAGCAAGCCATGGCCACCGCCAAAGCCATCGCCCGCGGATCAATGCCCATTTGCAGCGCGGCTTTGATGGCGATGGGACCGACCAGCAGCGGCGTCACCTGCCCGCCTATGACTTGCACCACCAACATCGTTAGCAAGGAGATGACCGCAAACAGCAGGAGCGGGCTGGCATTCACAAGACTCAATTCCAAAATCGCGCCAACGCGGTCAGCCAAGCCTGACTCGGTGATGGCCAGGCTGAGCGGCAGCATGCCCGCTACCAGAAAGACCGTCCGCCAATCCACTGCCGTGTAGAACTGCTCCATCCGCAGGCAGCGCGTGAGGACCATGGCGGCCGCCCCGGCCAGCATGGCGATCGGCAAAGTCACGATATTCAAGATCGCGAGCGCCAGCGCGATGACCGTGATGCCGATGGCGTAAGGCGCTTTGCGGCTTTCAATGGCCTGCGCCGAGTATTCGCCGGCCGGCAGGATGAAATTGCTGTTGCGGGACAGGTTGTGAATATCCGCGGATTGGCCCACGACCAGAATCGCATCGCCAACTTGAAGCGGCATCTTGCGCACATCGGTATGGAAGCTCTGCCCGTCGCGCCAAAGCGCCATGGCCAGCAAACCGGCGTCGCGGTTGAGCTTCATCTGGGAGAGCGTCCTGCCTATGGCGTTGGAACGGGGCGCAATCATGATCTCTATCGGTTCAATCGGCAACTCGCTGGCTGCCGCAGCCGCGCCGCCCTCGATGAGTTCGATGCCCCATGCCAGCAACTGCTTGAGCCGCTCTTCGCGCCCCACAATCAAGAGTTCATCGGCGGGATAAATCACTTGAGTCGATTTTGGAATGGCGATGGTCTCGCGTCCGCGCCAGACAGCCGCCACCGTCAGACCCAACTCGGCATTGATATCGCTTTCCTGCACGGTCTGGTGAGCGAGGCGGGAACCCGGCATAACCCGCGCCCGCCACATCCGATTCGCCATTTCATAGGTATCCTGCAGGTCAACTTGCTGGAAGGATTGCGCCAGCGAAGAGCGATCGGGCAGCAGGCGCCGGCCGAACAAGAGCATGTAAAGCAAACCCGCCGCCACAATCAAGCCGCCAACCGGCAGGAAATCCAGCATGCCCAAGCCAGCGATGCCTTGCGCTATCAGCAATTCGCTCATCAATATATTGGCGGTTGTGAAATAGGTGGCCATCCCGCCAACCGTCACGCCGAATGCCAGCGGAATCATCAGCTTGGAGGCGGCCACGCCGCTTTCGCGCGATACCTGCAAGACGGCCGGCAGCAGCACCGCCCCCGCCGCCACATTGTTCATCAGCAGGGACACCGCCGCCCCCGCCGACATGACCAGGGCAATCAGCTTCGCCTCGGAGCCGCGCCCATAAGCCTGCAGCTGCCGCGCCGCCCATTGCATGACGCCCGTCTGCTCCAAACCCCGCGTTATCACCAGCAAGCCGATTATGGTGATGACCACCGCGCTGCTGAAGCCGGAAAGAGCGGCATCGGCCCGCACAAGCCGGGTCAGCGCGACCATCAACAGGACGAGCAAGGCGATGAGATCGATGCGCAGCCGCGTGAAGGCGATCAAAGCGAGGGTGACCGCAATTATGCCGATGACCGTGAGTTCGGGGATTGTGAGCATATCTCTTCTTGAACTTGTGAACCCAGCTTAGTATAACGCCGCCAGCTTGAAATCAGCAGGCGCTGCCGATATAAATGGTGCGAATCTTGGAGAGGACATCGCAATGACAAAAGTGAGCTTCATCGGCGCGGGCAGCACGGTCTTCGCCAAGAACTTGATGGGCGACATCTGGAGCTACCCCGAACTGGCTGGGGCGACCATCCGCCTCATGGACATCGACGCCAAGCGGCTGGGGCAATCGGCCCAAGTGGCTCGGCATATCATCGCGGCGCTGGGCAATGACCCAAAGGTGGAGACGACCACCGACCGGCGTGAAGCCTTGCGCGGCGCGGATTATGTCATCTGCATGATCCAGGTCGGCGGTTATGAACCGGCCACTGTGATCGACTTCGAGCTGCCCAAGAGATATGGCTTGCGGCAGACCATCGGCGATACCCTGGGCATCGGCGGCATCATGCGCGGCTTGCGCACCATCCCCGTGCTGCTGGACATCGCCAAAGACATGGAGGAACTCTGCCCCGAAGCCCTGCTCATCAATTACGCCAACCCGATGTGCATGAACCAGTGGGCGCTGAGCCGAGCCAGCGATATCCGCAGCGTCGGTCTCTGCCACAGCGTGCCAGGCACAGCGCATGAACTGGCCCGGGACATCGGCCTGCCCTATGACGACATCAGCTACCTGGTGGCTGGCATCAATCACATGGCTTTCTATCTCACGTTCGAGCGGCGAGCGACAGGCGAAGACCTCTACCCGCTGATTCGCCGAGTCCATGAAGAAGGCCGCGCGCCCAAGACGAATCGCGTGCGTTATGAGATGCTGCGCCGCCTGGGCTATTTCGTGACCGAATCCAGCGAGCATTTCAGCGAATACGTGCCCTGGTTCATCAAAAACCGCGCCCCCCATTTGATCGAAGAATTCAATATCCCGCTGGACGAATATATCGAACGCTGCAAAGCCGGCATCGTCAGCTGGCAGCTGCTGGAAAAAGCCGAAGCCGAGGGCCGCATCCCCAGCGAAGAGGAGATCCTGGCGGCTCTCGAAGGCATCAACCCGATGAGCAAAGCTTGGACCGTGCATGCCATCCGCAGCTTGAACACGGTCGAGCGCAGCGTCGAATATGGCTCGCAGATCATCCACAGCATGGAAACGGGCGCGGCGCGGACGATATACGGCAATGTGCCCAACGACGGCATCATCGACAACCTGCCCGCCGGCTGCTGCGTGGAAGTGCCCTGCCTGGTCGACGCCAATGGCATTCAGCCCACCCGCATCGGCATACTGCCGCCCCAGCTGGCTGCGCTGATGCGCACCAACGTGAACGTCCAGGAGCTGACCGTCGAGGCGGCGTTGACCGGCAAACGCGAGCATATCTATCACGCGGCCATGCTGGATCCGCATACGGCGGCCGAGCTCACGCTGGAGGAAATCTGGGACCTGGTCGATGAGCTGATCGCAGCGCATGGCGAAACCCTGCCGGCTTACTCCTAGACAGGCTTGGCGCGCTGGAGCCGAGCCATGCCGTCAATTATCATTCGCGATGACGATACCAGCTATTTCACCTCGCCCCGGCATCTGGAGCGGCTTTACGGGCGGCTCTGGGCGGCGGGCTTGCCAGTCTGCATCGCCGCGATACCGCGGATATTCGCCGACGCCCGCGTCTATTGGAGCGCCGGCAATCCCCATGATCCCAGCATTCCGCCGGGCTATCAGGGCAAATCCCGAAATTATGCCCTGCAGGATAACCAGGAATTATGCGCTTTTCTGAATCAGCTGGCGGGCGCGGGCTTGGTCGAGCTCTGTATGCACGGCTGCGCGCATACCTTCCATGAGTTCATCTCCCACGATCGAGCGGTCATCGCCAACAAACTGCAAACGGGGGCGGAGACGCTGCGCAGGGCGATCCCGGCGGCGCGCGTCACAACCTTTGTGCCGCCTTATGACCGGATTTCGCCTATCGCCCTGGAAGCCTTGGCGGCCGCTGGCTACCACATCTGCACAATGTCCCATAATCTGGCGCCCCTGCCAGCCTGGCCCCAGATACGCGGTTTCGCGGCGCAGCGCATAGCTGACGGGCGGGCGCTATTCGTCTGCGATGACTATATCTTCACGCATAAGCGGGCGCCGGCTGAGTCCCTGAAAATGGCGCGGGCGGCTCTCGCAAGGAACAAGCTGACAATCGTATGCAATCATTATTGGATGTTCAGCCATCCCTGGCGCGCGCAGCCCAACCCGGCTGATATGACCGCCTGGAATGCCTTGCTTGATGAGCTCCTGGCCGCGGATGACTGCGAGCTGACCACCTTCAGCGCATATGCCGCGCGCATCAGCCAGTGAAGCGCTCGCCTGCCCCAACCCGCATAAACTGGTATACTGGCGCTTGTGCGGCTATGAAGCGGCGGCAAGCCCAAAAGGACAAGCGATGATCCAAAAGAACTTGATAGGCGGCGAATGGCGGGGCAGCGATGATGTCCTGGAGGCGCGCTTTCCCTATGACGGCAGCCTGGTCGGCGAAGTCTCCATGGCCAGCGCGCAGGATATGGACGATGCCGTGGCCGCGGCCCTGGCAGGCTTTGAGCAGACGCGCCAACTGCCCAGCTATCGGCGTTCGGAGATCCTCGAGAACATCGGGACTCTGCTGCGCGAGCGCTTTGATGAAGTCGTTGAAGCCATGATCCTCGAAGGCGGCAAGAATCACAAAACCGCCGTCGGCGAAACCACCCGCGCCCTGGAGACGATCAAGGTCTCCGCAGAAGAAGCCAGGCGGCTCACTGGCGAGGTCTTCAGCATAGATTGGACCCCGGCCGGCGCAAATCGCCAGGGTTTCACGCGGCGCGCCCCAATCGGCACGATCCTGGGCATCACCCCCTTCAATTATCCGGTCAACCTGGCTTGCCACAAAATCGGACCAGCCATCGCGGCTGGCAACAGCATCATCATCAAACCCGCCGAGAAGACGCCGCTCTCATCGGTGATTCTCGCCGAGATTGTCCTGGAAGCCGGCTACCCGCCGCAAGCCTTCAGCATGCTCAACGCCTGGGGTCCCGATAGCGAGCGGATGGCGCTGGACCCGCGCGTGGCCATGATCAGCTTCACCGGCAGCTCAGCCGTCGGCTGGATGCTCAAGAGCAAAGCCGGACAGAAGAAAGTCGCGCTGGAGCTCGGCGGAAACGCCGGTCTCATCGTGCATAATGATGCCGATTTGCTCGACGCGGCTGGGCAGGCGGCGGCTGGCGGCTTCGCCAATGCCGGGCAGAATTGCATCTCCGTCCAGCGCATCTTGATCCAGCGCGATGTCTTCGAAGATTTTGCCGATTGTTTCATCGAAAACGTCAAAGCGCAGAAAATAGGCGACCCCCGCGACCCCGATGTGGACATCGGTCCCATGATCAGCGAGCGCGATGCCGAACGCGCCGAAAGCTGGGTGCGGGAAGCCCAAGCCGCGGGCGCGTCGCTGCTCTATGGCGGGCAGCGGGATGGCGCCATGTTCCCGCCCATGGTGATGACCGAGACCGCCCCGGATATGCTCGTCAACTGCGAGGAAGTCTTCGCCCCAGTGGTCACGCTCAGCGCCTACGACAGGTGGGACGAAGCCGTGGCTCTCATCAACGACAGTCCCTATGGCTTGCAGGCGGGCGTGTTCACGAATGACGTCAAGCGCATCATGGATGCCTGGGAGCGCGTCGAGGTGGGCGGCTTGCAGATCAATGGCGTCTCGACCTTCCGCGTCGATCACATGCCTTATGGCGGCATCAAAGCCTCGGGCTATGGCCGCGAAGGCGTCAAATACGCTATCGAAGATATGACCGAACTGCGCCTGATGGTTGTGAACCTGGGCTAGAATCAGACTGCGCAGGGACGAGCAATCGGGTCGCCCACCCAATTCATTAAGGTATCTGTAGACACTCGCGCCGCAATGCGACCGCCCACGCAAATTTCATTACTTCCCGGCGGTTGAACTCCCCCTCCCTGACTCGTCGGAATGCTCGCCATAGAGATGGCGGCTGGGGCCGGGGGTCTGCAACTCGCAACGTAAACAGGGGCAAGTCGCTGACTCGCCCGCGCAAGGCAAGCCATGAACCCTTCACACATTCGCATCGGCTTCGTTCCCATAGCCAGACCCACCTTTGACCTTGACCTGGCGCGGCAACTGACTTCGCAAGTCTGCGATTCCCTTCGAGCGGCAGGTTACACGTTGATCGGCTCGCAAGACTTGGTCATGGACAGCGCCGCCGTCGACTCGCGCATCAGCCAATTGGCGGACGCAAGTTGCGATATGCTGCTGGTCCTGCAATCCACATTCGCCGACAGCGCCATGGTCTTGCGTTTGGCGCGGGCTTTGGATATGCCGCTGCTGCTTTGGGCATTGCCGGAAGCCCAGGTTGGCGGACGTCTGCGCATCAATTCTTTCTGCGGCATCAACCTGGCGGCGCATGGCTTGCGGCGGGCGGGCATCCGCTATGAGTATGTCTATGCCCCGCCGGATGACAGTGCGGCGCATGCAAAACTGCGGGATTTCGCCTTTGCGGCTCATATCAAGCGGCGGCTGGCGGGCGCTCGCATCGGCCGGCTGGGCGAACACCCCGAAGGCTTCGATACCTGCCGGGTCAATCAGGCCGGTTTGCGCGAACGTTTTGGCATAGAAATCGCGCAGTTGGAACTGGAGGCTTTTTTCACACGCGCGCGCCAGGCTGATAAGGCGAAGGTCAAGGCTCTGGCTGGCGACTTGCGCGGGACCCTGGCTGGCTATGACGACCTGGACCAGAGAGCCACCGAAGGCAGCCTGGGCGTCTATGTGGCTCTGGATGAGCTGGCTCGCGAGAAGCGCCTGGGCGGCTTGGCGGCCCGCTGCTGGCCCGAGTTCTTCACCGAGCTGGGCTGTTCGGCTTGCGGCGCTCTGTCCCTGCTCAGCGATGCGCTTTTGCCCTGCAGCTGCGAAGCCGATGTCAACGGCACAATCACCCAACTGATATTGCAATGGGTCAGCGGTCAGCCGGCTTTTGGCAGCGATGTCGTGGCAATTGACGCAGAAGCGGACGAAGCCACGCTCTGGCATTGCGGTTTGGCGCCGCTGTCCATGGCCGATCCCGATGTTCAGCCCAGCGCCGCCATCCATTCCAACCGCGCCAAGCCCCTGCTAATGCAGTTTCCGCTGAAGCCGGGCAGGGTCACCATCGCGCGCTTGAGCGAGGCGAGCGGCGAGTTCCGGCTGGTCATCGGCGGCGGCGAGATGCTCAAGGCGCCAGCGGCTTTCACCGGGACCAGCGGGCGCATTCGCTTCGATTCCGGCGCTGCGGCGGTGATGGACGCGATCATGCGCGAGGGCTTGGAACATCATGTTTCGCTGGCTTATGGCGACCATCGTTCGGTGCTGGAGGCATTGGCGCGCATGCTGGCTTTGCCAATTCTCAGGCTGTGAGTTTTCGGGCATAATGGCGGGGCGGCCGCGCTGGCGGCTGAGATTCGCAAGCAATCGAAGTGAAGGAGAAGGCAAGATGAAGAAGATTTGCGTATTGGCGCTGCTTGTGGCCATGCTGCTGTCATTTGGCATGGCGTCGGCGCAAGAGGCGGTCGAGATTGACTTTATGTGTTACCAGGATGGCGGCGAATGCGGGATCTATGAAGACCTGCTCAATCGCTTCAGCGAAGCCAACGCCGGCATCAGCGTCGCCGTGAACATCGTGCCTTATACCACCGTGCGCGATCAGCTGCGCGTCCAGGTGGAAGCGGGGCAGGCGCCCGATATGGCGCGCATCACCGACTTCGCCGGCATGGCCGGTTTCTACCTGGATCTGCGTCCGCTGATGGAAGACCCATCGCTGCTGGAAGACAACTTCCCCTCGGCCATCCTGGAATCTTTCCGCGGCGAAGGCGACATGAGCGGTCTGCACGGCTTCCCGGATGCCCTGTCGGTCACGGCGCCTTACGTGAACGCCACGCTCTTTGAGCAGGCTGGCGTCGAAATGCCCAGCGCCGCCATGGACGAGCCGACCTGGGACGATTGGCTGAAGGCATTGGATGCCGTCGCCAGCGCCACAGGCCTGCAGTATTCGATGGCCATCGACAACAAGGGGCATCGCTTCGCTGGTCCCGCCATGAGCCTGGGCGCGACCTTCTTTGATGAAGACGGCAACTTCGACCTGGAAGATGACGAGGGCTACCGCGCCTTCGCCATGATCCTGAAAGACCTGATCGACGCCGGCAAATCCCCAGCTGAAACCTGGCTCGGCACCAGCCAATACACCGGCGCCCAGGATTATTTCATCAACGTCGAGACGGTCATGTACTTCAGCGGCAGCTGGCAGATCGGCCGTTTCGCCGCGGATATTGGCGATGCCTTCGATTGGGTGGTCGCGCCGAATCCTTATGGACCGGGCGGCAGCACCGGCGTGGCGGGTGGCGCGGCCATCGTCGGCTACGCGCAGACCGAGCATCCCCAGGAAGTGGCCATGGTCATGGAATACCTGATGCAGCCCGAGATCTACCAGGAATTCGTTTCCCGGGCGCTCTTTATCCCGGCGCATAATGCCGTGATCGAAATGGGCGTCGAGTTCGAGACCGATAGCCCGGCAGTGGCGGCCGCGCTTACCGGCTTCGCCAACGAAGTGCCCAAGTTCCATCCGCAGGCTGTGGCGCTGAACCCGCATCCGCTGGCTTTCGCCTATTACGACGCCTCCAACACGCGGCTTGCGCAGTATTTCGCGGACGAGCTGACGCTGGACGAGGCGATGTCGCGCCTGCAGGAACAGCTTGACGAAGCGGCTGCCAATATGGCGGCTGGCTAGACGAGCGCAGAGATTCTTTGGGAGCGGTTCACGCAAGACCGCTCCCTTTTTTCATACCGCCGATCACGGTTAAGGAAGTAGAGATGATGAAACGCTTTTGTATGGCATTTTCGCTCCTGGCATTGCTGCTGTCGCTGGGTACGGTGGCGCTGGCTTTCGCCTACTTTGACGCTTCCAACACGCGGCTGGCGCAGTACTTCGCCGGCGAGCTGACGTTGGATGAGGCCATGGCCCGCCTGCTGGAACAGCTTGACGAAGCGGCTGCCAACTTGGCTGCTGGCTAGACTAGCGAGACTGAACGATTGGGGGCGGTAAGCGCATCGTCCCCATTTTCTGTAAAACAGTCGAATAGGGCGACCGAATGACGCGAATCTTGGCAATGGCAATTATCGTTTCGCTTGCTTGGGCAACCGTCTTGGCACAGGCGCAGGAAACGATTCAGCTGCGCTTCAGCTGTTTTGAAGACCGCAACGAATGCGCGGTGTATGCCGATATGCTGGCGCGTTTTTCCGCCGATAACCCGGATATTCAAGTATCTGTCGAAACGATGAGCCAAGCCGAGATCTTGGCCTCCATAGGCGACGACCCGCCCGATATCGCGCGCATCGCCGACGTTCATGCGCTGGCTGGCGGCTATCTGGATCTTCGCCCGCTTATCGGCAACCCTGACGCGCCTGAAGCAGCCTTCCGCAAACTGTATTTCGAAGCGCTTCGCGGCGGAGTAGACAGCGATGCGATCCATGGCTACCCCGATTCGCTGGGCATGGTCGCGCCATTTGTCAACACATCGGCTTTCGCGCAAGCAGGCATCGACTTGCCCGGCGCGGAGGCCAGTTGGGACGAGTGGCTGGCGGCGCTTGAATCCGTGGCTGCCAGCACTGGCGCGCCCTACATCCTGGCTGTTGACAACAAAGACCATCGCTTCGCTGGTCCCGCCATTAGCCTGGGCGCGGATTACATTGATGAAGCGGGCGGCTTGACACTGCCAGACGACAGCGGTTTGCGCGAATTTGTCCTACTGCTCAGTGACCTGCGGGCAGCCGGCAAGACGCCGGAGGACACGCTGCTCGGCACGGGCAAATCCGAAGCCTATTTCGTAGCTGGCGAGGCGCTGATGTACATCTGCGGCAGTTGGAAAGCCGAAAGCGTCGCCCGGCAGGTTGGCGATGCCTTCGAGTGGGCGATCGCGCCAAGCCCCGTCGGTCCCGGCGGCAGCAGCGCCATCGCCAAAGCGACTTTTCTGGTGGCATTGGCGAGCACGGAGCATCCAGCGGCTGTGGCCCGCGTTTTCGATTTTCTGGCGCCGCATGACGGGGTCGCCGAATTCGCGGCGCGCTCGCTCACCGTGCCAGCCCGCGAGTCAGTCGCTGCAAAGGAAATCTTCTATGACACGGATGATCCGGCTGTGGCGGCGGCGCTGAATGGGTTCTCTAATCAGGTGGAGAGCATGGAAGACCAGTCTCTAAAGCTGGATCTGCATCCTGGGGCGGCTGACTATTACCAAGCCTCGAATACGCATCTGCGGCAGGTATTCGCCGGCGAGTTGACCTTGGACGCGGCAATGACCGCTCTGCTCGAAAGTCTCCGAGCGGCAGGATAATGGCATAAGCCATGAACCGATTTGTTGAAGTCTTCGTCAATATCCTTGACGGGCTGTTCAATTCACTTCAGAAGTTCACCGGCGTCACGGGCATGGCTTATGTCTTCGTGGCCCCGAATATGCTGGTTTTTTCTGTCTTTGTGCTTTTCCCCATGCTCTTCAACTTCGTCTACACCTTCACAGGCAGCGACAAGCTCTTTCTCAATCAACGTCCCTACGTCGGGGCAGCCAACCTCGAGCGGCTCTTTGATTGCGATGATTTCCTAAAGCCCGCCACCTGCGATGAAGATCTCTTCGCCGCGGCTGTGATGAATACCGCCAGCTTCGTCGTCACCCAAGTGGCGGTGATGATCGGCGTATCCTTGATGACCGCGGTGGTGCTCAACGGGAAGATTCGCGCGCGCGGCTTTTTCCGCAGCGTCTTCTTTTATCCCGTGCTGCTTTCGCCCATCGTCGTCGCCTTGATCTGGCGCTGGATGCTGCAGGAGAATGGCTTGTTCAACGCGGTCATCGTGGGCTTGGGCGGGGAGAAAATGCGCTTCCTGACCGACCGCAACTGGGCGCGCTTCTGGGTGGTGATGGTCAGCGTCTGGTCCTTGATGGGCTTTTATACGTTGATTCTCCTGGCTGGCTTGCAAGCCATCCCGGCTGATTTGTACGAGGCGGCGGCGATCGACGGGGCGAGCAGCTGGCTGGCTTTCCGCGCCATCACCCTGCCTTTGCTGGCGCCGACGATGCTGGTGGTCATCGTCCTTTCGACCATACGCGCCGTGCAGATCTTCGATGTGGTCTTCGCCTTCACCGGCGGCGGACCCGGCTCGGCTACCTTGTATATCGTGCATTTTATCTACAACAACGGCTTTGCCAGCCCCTTCCGCGAATATGGCTTGGCGGCGGCCACCTCCCTGGTCATGGCTGCCGTGCTGATCGTGCTGACTGTGATTCAGATTCGCGTTCAGGGCACAGGCTTGGAAGAGGACGACGCCGGCAAACCCAAAGGCTTGCCCCGCTGGCGGCTGGCTGAATGGCGCTTGGCTTTGGCGCGTTTGCTCTCGCCCCTGCTGGAATTGCTGCGCATGGTCCTGGATGGCTTGGGCGGCGCGCTGGGCTGGCTGGCGGGCACGGATCGCCGGCGCGCCTTCTTGACCTATGGCTATCTGCTGCTGGGCGTCATCGTGATGTTCGGTCCGGTGCTCTGGCTGGTGATGTCCTCCTTCAAAAGCTCGGGCGATATCAAGCGCTTCCCTCCCCGTTTCCTGCCCTATCATCAAGAGATGGTCGCGGTGGCTGGTTACGATGAGCCGCTGCCGCTCTATGAAGCGACGCTGGCTGATGGCGCGACAGCCCGTTTGGCGCAGGTCCGGCGGGTCGGCTTGGAGGCGCAGATGATCGACCCGGCCAATCCCGAAGCCGGCATAACCAAAGTGAAACTGAATGATCGCCAGCCGGTCGAGAGCCTGCGCTTCAGCTTCGACAATTACAGCCGCGGCGTCGCCAGCTTCAACTTCTGGCGCTACCTGGCCAACAGCGTGACCGTGACGGCGGCCGCCACTATTCTGACCCTCTTCGTCAACAGCATGGCGGCTTTCGCGCTGAGCAAGTATCGCTTCCGCGGGCGGGGCCTCATCTTCATGCTCATCATCAGCACATTGATGGTGCCGCTTTCGGTGATCCTGGTGCCGGCTTTCCTGCTCATCACCGCGCTGGGCTGGAACAATCAGCTCATCGGCATCATCATCCCGACCATCGGCACGCCGACCGGCGTCTTCCTGCTGCGCCAATATATGCTGACGATTCCGGATGAATTGCTGGATTCGGCGCGCATCGACGGCGCCAGCGAATGGCGGATTTATTGGCAGGTCATCTTGCCGCTGGCCGCGCCGGCTCTGGCTGTCCTGGCTATCTTCTCGACGATATGGCGCTGGAACGATTTCCTCTGGCCCAAGATTGTCATGACCACCGACGAGATGTTCACCCTGCAGGTCGGGCTGGAGACCTTCCAGGGCGATTTGACCATCCAATGGGATCTGATCCTGGCGATGACTGTGCTGACTGCGCTGCCGATTACCTTTGTGTTCGGCTTCTTGCAGAAATACATCACGACCGGCATTGCCACGACCGGCTTGAAGTAGATCTTGGCGCGCCCCCGGACGCTGTGCCGTTCCTCAGTAAATGCAAGCTAGTCATGCATCAGACAGTTCGAATGCTGTAAGGCTTGTCCGATACTGATGATTATCCGTCAGATTCTGGATGTGCAGCGAGCGGGACGAGGTCGCGTAGACACTGACCGCCGCCATCGGCTCGCCCCTACAGTTGACTGATTTACGCGGTTTTCGGCGATAAATGCAATGCCATTGAAGGCGCCTCTGTTTTCTCATGAAACTCGCTGTACTCGGTGGTAGAATTCCCGTCGCTTGCCGGGATTGACTGCGTATCCACACAGGGCATCTGATGAAAACCCGACCCCCCAAAATCGTCGTCATCGGCGCGGGCAGCGCGGTCTTCGGCTTGGGCGCGCTTTCCACCATCATCCAGCATCCCGCCATGAAAGGCGCGCAGCTGGCTCTCTGCGACATCGATGCCGAGGGGCTGGCGACTATCCATCAGCTGGCTGACATCATGAACCGCGCCTGGGATGCCGAGATGACCATCACCAGTTCCACCGAACGCCGCGAGCTGCTGGATGGCGCGTGCTTCGTTCTGGTTTCCATCCAGGTGGGCCAGCGCGAGACGGTCTGGGAGCAGGATTGGCGCATCCCGCTGAAGCATGGCATCCGCCAGCCTTACGCCGAAAATGGCGGACCCGGCGCCTTCGCCCATACCGCCCGCAACCTGCCGCTGATCATGGCTATCGCGCGGGATATGGAGGAGCTATGCCCGAATGCCTGGGTTCTGAATCTGGTCAATCCGCTGATTCGCTTGACCACGGCGCTGCATCGCTACAGCAATCTCAAGGTGGTCGGCTTATGCCACCAACTGCTCTGGGGCTATGCGATGGCGGCGACAGTGCTGGCCGATCGCTGGGGGCTGGATATCCCGCCCGGCTTTCATGTGCATACCGATGCCGATAATATGCCGGCTTTTTTGGCTGTGGCGCGGCAGGCGGTGCAACATCTCGAAATCAAGGCGGCCGGCATCAATCACTTCAGCTGGGTCACTGAGATTCGCGACAAGCAGACAGGCGAGGATGTCTATCCCGAATTGCGCGAACGCTGGCTGAAACATTTCCGGCGCGACTTTGAACCGCTGAGCCGCGAGCTCTTCGCGATCTTTGGGCTGATGCCGACAGCGGGCGATAGCCACCTCTGCGAATATCTGCCCTGGGTCAGCGATCCCCTGACGCAGCCCTGGCGCAAATATGACCTGAAGCTGCAAAGCTGGGATGGCAACCGGCGGCGGCGCGCCCAAAGGCATAAGCTGGCGCGGGATATCGTGGCTGGCCGGCTGGATGTCAACACCCTGCGCGAGCTCACGCGGCATGGCATGCTGGATGAAGGCATACCGGAGATGGTCGCGGCGCTGCATTATGACCGGGCGCATCAGCACGAGCAGCTGAACATCCCCAATCGCGGCTACATCCCCAATTTGCCGGAAGGCGCGATTGTCGAAGTGCCCGGCAGCGTCAGCTCGGCTGGCTTCAGGGGCGAGCGGATGGGACCCTTGCCGGCGGCGATTGCGGAGATGTGCCGGCGGGAGCTGGCGCTGAGCGAGTTGGTGGCCGAGGCGGCCTGGCGGGGCGATCGCGAGCTGGCGCTGCAGGCGATTCTGCTGGACCCGATGGTGACGGATATTGACGTCGGGCGGGCGGTGCTGGAGGATTTGCTGGCGGCGAATGCGGAGTGGCTGCCTCAGTTTGGGTGATTGCCCCCCGTGATTTCGGCTATGGAATTTCGTATTCTTCCGGATCTTTGTGCTCTCGATCGTATTCCTCGTCTTTGATGGCTCGCTCAATGGCGTCTCCAACGATTCCAGCGATTGTATGGGGCGGCAACAGGAGCTTCATCAGTTCTTGCGCCATCATGTTGCCCATGACGTTGCCAGCGACAGGGACGGACATATCCAGGAAGTCCGGGTCAGTAGGCCTTCCTTGCACGCAGCGCAGTTCCTCGATAAGATGACATTCGCGATTGTCCCATTCTGGCAGCACTTCTTCGGTAACATGGTACGCTATTTGTTCCGCCACGAAGAACTCCATGCGCTCGACGCCTTTCTTGTCCCATGTTAATTGTTTCCGTTTTGAATGAGGCATCTTGCCCTCCTGCAGATAATGCGCATTCATACGCGTCATATACGATGACACAGGCCTACCATGCGGCCGCCCGATCGCAAGAGGCCATTTAGGCCAATCCGCCACAGAATTCGCAAACAGGCATTGCGCCGATATTGACAGAGCGCCCGCAATCGCCCATCATCTGTTTAGCGTTAAGTTGAGATTGCCGAGAAAAGATGTTTGACTGCCGCATCGCCGAAATGGATGTACGCGATTTCCTGGGTTCGCTGGCCTTCGCCGAGTCCACGCTGGATTTGACCTTCCTCGACCCGCCCTTCAACCAAGCCAAGGAATACGCCTCGCACGATGACGATATGCCCGAAGGCGAATACTGGGATTGGATGGGGCAGGTATGTCGCGCTATCTGTCGGCAAACATCAGAAGGCGGCGCCATCTATTTCATGCAGCGGGAGAAGAACAGCGAGCATGTCTTGGCCTGCCTGCGCGAAGCCGGCTGGACCCTGCAGAATCTGATCATCTGGAAGAAGCTGACATCGGCTGTGCCCATGAGCCGGCGCTTTGGCAAGCAATATCAAATAATCGCCTACGCCACCAAGGGGCCGCGGGCGCGCGTGTTTCATCGCCTGCGCATTGACCCGCCCTTGCCAGCGAATTACCGACACAAGCGCGTCAACGGGATGTATGTGACGGATATTTGGGATGACATCCGTGAACTGACGGCGGGTTATTTCGCCGGCGACGAAGCCTTGCGAGATGACGAGGGATTGCGCTTTCACAAGCAGCAAGCGCCGATTGCCCTGCTCTTGCGCATCGTGCTGAGTTCGTCACGGCCTGGCGACACGATTTTCGACCCCTTCGCGGGGACGGGCACGACCCTGGTGGTGGCGCGGCAATTGGGGCGGCTGGGGCTGGGCGTAGAAATCGACCCCGATAACGCAGCCTGCATCCGCGAACGCCTCCGCGAGATCCGCGCTTCCGATATCATTGGGCGTTTCCGTGATGAGTATCGGTTTACGGAGAACTTAGACGAGATTTGGGATGGCGCAGTTGAAAACGGAAAAAAGAGTGTACTCAATCTACCACTTTTTCGCGCACCTGTGTCGTAATCGAAATCGGCTTGAGTGGGTTCCCAAGCTGGAAGACTTTCCATTTGATGTTGAGTTGCTGTCATACAGGGGCAAGGCCAGGTTTCCGGACTTCGCAATTCGCGTGAACCCGGAGCGGGATCCGCCGGGTGGCGAGCTTATCGAAGTGAAGGATGCCAAGTCGTATTCCGTGCCATCTTTCAACTCGACCATCCCAACTGGAAAGAAGTTGATAGAGGATCTCATTCGCGGCAGGCGCAGCGTTATTCGCGAGCAAATGGAAGAAGCGGAAGACGACATTTATTCCTTGCCAGAGCGCGAGGTCTATTACTTGCTGCGTGGCAAGAGCAAAGGCAAGACCAAGATTTGCCTAGTACATGGCAGCTTCTTTGAAACGATCAAGGTCGAGCAATTGATTCGACAAGCGTTTGGTCAAGTCCTGGACGAGCGACTTGAAGAGGAGGAGCTGGGCATCAGCGAGGAGCTACGCGCGATTTTGACTCGTATCTTTTCGACACAGGATAGCTTTAGCAAAGTGCGCGATGTCGAGAAAGCAACCGTGAAGATGCGGTTTCGAATCATGACGGAAGCAAAAAAGGAAGGAAATGTCTTCAATTCGAGGATTTATCCGGAAATCGAAGACAACAGCCTGAACTTCATACTTCCAAATCACCCGACCAAAGATTTCGCAGAACGAAAGCGTTACTTGCGGCAGGCGCTATCGCAATCAGAATTAGCCGAAGCCAAACAGTTCACCATCACCCACCCCTTCAATGGCAAATTCTTCGTCCTCAGTTACGCCTTGTAAACCCAGCCACAGACAACGACAATGCGGCAGCTTACCCACCCAGAAAGGCGCGCCATGAAAACAGTATTCGTCGTCTACGCCACGGACAACGTCGGCACAGCCGTCCTCGAAGCCATCCAAACCGGCGACCACGTCAGCTGCAATGGTGAACGCAGCGACCTCGAAGTCATCGCCCAAGCCGATATCGCCTATGGACATAAGATCGCCCTCATGGACATCGCCGCCGGCGACACCGTGCTCAAGTACGGGCTCAGCATCGGCAGCGCCACCTGCGACATCAAAGCCGGCGACCATGTGCACGCCCACAATGTCGAAAGCAATCGCGGCCGCGGCGACCTGGCCAAGAGCTGAACGAGGAGAACACCATGTCTGAATTTCTCGGTTACATCCGCAAAAACGGCGATGTCGGCATCCGCAATCACCTGCTGATTCTCTCCGGCACGGTCTACGCCAACGGGGTCTGCGAGCGCGTCGCCGATACCATCTATGGCGCTGTGCCCGTCACGCATGCCAATGGCCGCTGCCAGGTGGCTCCGGACCTGCGCGTCACAAGGCGCTTCCTGGCCGGCACAGCCATGAACCCCAATGTCGGCGCGGTGGTCATCATCGACCACTTCAAAGAAGAAGGCATGACCGCCGAAGACCTGGCTGATGATATCGCGCCCACTGGCAAGCCCATCGCCACCGTGAACATCCGCGGCGAGGGCGGCTTCATCAGCGCTGTCGAGAAAGCCACCCGTTACGCCCAGGATTTCGCGCGCCAAATCAGCCTCCAGCAGCGCGTGGCGGCCCCCATGAGCAAGATCCTCTTCGGCACGGAATGCGGCACCTCCGATACCACCTCGGGCTTGGCATCCAACCCGGCCAATGGCTTGGCGGGCGAACTCTTGATCGCCCGGGGCGGTCGCATGCTGATGGCTGAATGCACCGAGTGGATGGGCTGCGAGAATTGGCTGACCGAGAAAGCCGCCAACCCGGCCGTGGCGCAAGCCATCCTGGCGGGCGTCCAGCACATGGAAGCGCGGGCATTGGCCAGCGGCGAGGATATCCGCGGCTCCCAACCCACCGGCGACAACATGGCGGGCGGCTTGACCACTATCGAAGAGAAATCCATGGGCGCGGTCAAGAAAATCGGCGACAGCCCCATCATCGAATACCTGGAAATTGGCGAAGCGCCCAGCAAAAGCGAACCCGGCAACTATGTCATGTACGGTCCGGGCATGGGCGCGGAGAGCATCAGCAGCATGGCGGCGGCCGGCTGCCAGGTCTTGACATTCTGCACCGGCGGCGGGCATACCTCCAACCATCCTATCATGCCCACCATCAAAGTAACCGGCAATCGCCAATCCTACGAGCTCATGCGCGATACGGTGGATGTCGATGTCAGCGGCGTCTTCTGGGGCGATATCACGCTGGGCGAGGCGGGCCAAATCATCTATGACGAGCTCGAGCGCGTCTGCAATGGCTACCTGACCAAGTCCGAAGCGCTGCGCGATAACAACAGCTTCGCCATCCATCGCGTCGGCCCCAGCGTTTAGACAACAGACGATCCTTGTACACACCCGCGCCGCCCTGCGACCACCCACGCAAAATCATTGCGCCCCGCTGCGATTAGCACCCCCTCCCTGACTCGTCGGAATGCTCGACAGAGGCGCAGTGTCTACGCGCGCTAGAGATGTCGGCAGGGGGCCGGGGGGTGGGCTTGTAGCTCGCAATGTAAACTGGGGCGAGCTCGCGTAGACACTGACCAGCGGCGGTGACTCGCGGCGAAACCACATCCCGTCTATTCCATGCGGTGGAAAGGCCAGGCAACCATGCGCATCACCCTTCCCTATGGCAACCGTCGCATATCGGCTGACCTGCCGGCCGCGCGCTCAATCGAAGTCGTTTCGCCAAAGAGCATACCGGCCGCCGCTGACCCCGCAGCAGTCGCGCGACAGGCCGTCTACACTCCCTTGGGCGCTGTCAAGCCGCCGCGGGCCGGGCAATCCGTTGCCATCGCCATCAACGACAAGACCCGCCCCGTCCCGCATGAGCATTTGCTGCCGCCGCTCCTGCAAGGGATGCGCCAGGCTGGCGTCCGCGATGAAGACGTCCTCTTCATCATCGCCACGGGGACGCACCCGCGCATGGAGCCGGCGGAATTCGAAAGCATATTGCCCGAAGAGATCCTCAAAACCTGCCGCGTCGTCTGCCATGACGCCAGCGACGAGGCGAAACTGGCTCGCCTGGGCGAGACATCGCGCGGCAGTCCCGTCTTCATCAACAGCGATTTCATGGCGGCCGATTACCGCATTGTCATAGGCAATATCGAGCCGCACCAATTCCAGGGTTTTTCCGGCGGCGTCAAGAGCGCGGCTATCGGCTTGGCTGGCGCGCGCACGATCAATCACAACCATGCCATGATGCGCGACCAACATGCCCGGCTCGGCGAATATGCGCGCAATCCCGCCAGGCAGGATGTCGAAGAGATCGGCAGCATGATCGGCATCGACTTCGCCCTGAACGCCCTGCTGAATCATGACAAGCGCATCGTCAAAGCCTTCGCTGGCGACCCCTTCGCTATCATGCTGGCGGCCATTCCCCAGGCGCGCGCCCTCTACAAAGCGCCGGTGACCGCGCCATTCGACCTCATGATCGCCTCGCCGGGCGGGCATCCCAAAGACATCAATGTGTATCAGGCGCAGAAAGGCTTGGCGCATGCGGCCTTGGTCACGCGCGCTGGCGGCTGGCTGATCCTCTGCGCGGCCTGCCCCGAAGGCAGCGGCAATCGCGATTATGAAGATTGGATGCGCCATTCGCGGATCCGCAGCCACGCCGATGTCTTCGAGCGATTCGCCCGGGATGGCTTCCGGGTGGGGCGGCACAAAGCCTATCAGGTCTCGCGGGATGCCTCGCGGCTGCATGTCACGCTGGTATCCGAGCTGGACGCTGCGCTTTCGCGGATGCTGCTGCTGAATCCGGCGGCGAACCTGCAAAGCGCTATTGACCAGGCGCTGGATCAGCTGCCGGAGGATGCGCGGATAGGCCTGATGCCCGCGGCCAATGCGACGCTGCCGGTGGTGTCCAATTAGTTTCTGAAGCTGTTATACTGTCCTTACTTCCGGCGAGAATCTGCAAACGGCAGGAACACATAGCGGTGGCGACTATTGGCTGAAATCGACCTGACACAAGAAGAAGCGGACACGCTGCTGGCGATGGAAAAGCGCCGCTTAGATGACAAAGTGTTTCTATTTCCTCGGCATGGAGAAAAGATGGTACTGCGTCTTGAATCAGTCGATAAGCATGAAAAGTTTCTGCTGGATTTATCCCGCGGCCGTCGCAAAGAGCTTCGGGTGAAGCTGCAGACACGAGCGAGGACCGAGGTTCGACTTGTGAGGCTGGACTTGGGAGGTAGACCCCATCGCAACGATGACGGCACGGTGGTTCAACCACCTCATCTCCATATGTATCGGGAGGGTTTTCACGACAGGTGGGCGATTGCGCCACCCTCTGAATGGTTTACTGATCTTGGGGATTTACGGGTGACTTTGGACGATTTCATGCGTTTCTGCAATATCGTTCGACCGCCAGATATTCATATACAGAAAGGCTTAATCTGATGATTGATCAAATCAGACAGCTTACTAAACAATATCATAATTGGCTAAGCAAGAGCACAACGCTGCAAACAGTCGAGAACGGTGTGGTAATCACTACGCCATTCTTGGATCGACACAATGACATGATGCAAGTCTACGCAGTGCTATCTGGTGACGAAGTCCTACTGACTGATGACGGCTACACGATTGATGACCTCGAGTTCTGCGGCTTGACGGTAGACTCTGTCCGTTGCAGGAATTTAATAGAGGTGAACCTAAATGGATTGGGTGTGAAGCGGGAAGGCAATGAGCTCGTGACGCGCGCCAACGCCAAAGACTTTGGCATGAAGCTGCATAATCTCTTGCAAGCGATGATTGCCGTAGACGATCTTTATTATATTGCGGCCCCTTCTAATGTTCGGCACCGGCTTGACGCAGACATTGGAACTTGGCTGAACTCGTCCAACATTCGGTTTGACGCCAAGAAATTCAAAGGGAGAAGTGGCTACTTTGTGGATTACAAGTATGTCATCCCCCCTTCAGGCAATATGCCGCACCGCATGCTAATTGGAATCAACAATCCTGACCGCGGCGCAGTGGAACAGGCTGCCTTTCGCTGGCTGGATATCCGCGAGAGTAGGCCTAGCGAAGCGCGACTGTATCCAATCTTGAATGATACACTGAATAGCAGCGTGCTTAAGGAAATGGATGCTCTCCGCAATCTCGAAATAAATCCCGTCCCCTGGTCAGAACGCGAATCCGTGCGCGAAGAACTCGCCGCCTGATTCATGCCACCAGAGCCCGGCGACCCTCTCCAAAGCGCCCCGCGCATCGTCATCGCCTGTGGCCTGGCTCTCTTCATCATCTTCGGCATACGCCTGTCCTTCTCGGTCTTCTTCGCCGAATTCGTCGCCACAGAAGGCTGGAGCAGCGAGGCGGCCGCCGCCATCTTCAGCCTCAACATGCTCTTCTTCGCCCTGACGGCGCCCCTGGCCGGCTTGGCGCTGGACCGTTGGGGGCCGCGCCCGGTCTTCGGCTTCGGCGTCATGCTCATGGCTGCTGGCTTGGGCTTGAGCAGCCGGGCGGCTACCCTGAACGATCTGCTGCTGTCCTACGGAGTCATCACAGGCTGCGGCTTGGGCGTCACCGGGCTGGGTCCAGTGGCTTCGGTGGTGGCGGGCTGGACGACGCGCGCGCAACGTGGGCGAGCTATTGGCATCGCCTTTGCCGGCACTGGCTTGGGCTCGCTGGTCTTTGTGCCCCTGGCCAATTGGCTCATAACGCAGTTTGCCTGGCGGGGCGCCTATGGCATTCTGTCGCTGGCTTGCCTCGGCCTGCTCCTGCCGCTGATGGTCATCGGGCTAAAGCGGCCCCCAAGCGGGCATAACCAGCCTTCGCCTGCTATGAGCATGAAAGCGCCCTGGCGGAAACTGCTGCGCCAAGGCCGCTTCTGGGCGCTGATGGCTGTCGGCTTGACGGCTCTGGGTCCCGTGCGCAGCTTGACCGTGCACCAGATCGCCTACATGGAATCGGCGGGCTTCACGCGGGCCACGGCGGCCACAGTAGTAGGCTTTGGCGGCTTGCTGACCAGCGGCAGCTTCATCGTCATGGGCTGGATTTCCGATCGCTACGGGCGCGCGGCCGCTTTCACCCTCGGCGCATGCGGCTTGCTTGGCGCGGTCGGCGCGCTGGCTCTGCTGCCGGCGGCCGGTTCGCTGGCGCTTCTGTCACTTTACGCTCTGTTCTTCGCTATGGGCGAGGGCTCCCGCAGCAGCCAGGCCACGGCCCTGGCCAGCGACGCCTTCCAGAGCCAGGGCTTGGGCTTCATCAATGGTTTGCTGGGCGGAATGTTCGGCATAGGCGCGGCGCTGGGACCCTGGCTGGTGGGGCGCCTGCGCGACCAGAGCGGCGGCTATGACAGCGGGCTGCTGCTGGTGCTTGGCATGGTGTTGATTTCACTCGCGGCATTCTTCTTCGTCGCGCGCGCAAGCCAGAGGAATGCAAAATTCGACAGACATTCTCACTAGACAGCAACACATTCGACGATAAACTGGCGCTTATCCACTGCATTAGTATTATACTAGCAGAGTAAAGCGGCTGCAGCTGATTCTCTCTTAGGAGACTCCTAATGTTTGCTCGGTATTACTTGCTTCTGGCGGCTCTATGTCTGATCTTGATTCCGGTGGCCGGCGCGCAGGAGGAAGGCGCGATCCCACGCATAGCGATCCTGCGTTTTGGCGCCTTGCCTTCGGAGAATACGGTGCTGACCGGCATCTTTGACGTGCTGCAAGCCAAGGGTTTTGTCAACGCGGAAGAACGGCAGGTGGTCAGCTTTGAGCAGGCTCTCGACGGCGAACATATTCAGGTATTCTGGGGAGAGGCGAACTTTGACTACGCCCTGGCCAACTTGCTTATGCAGGATGCGCTGGATGAAGAGGGTGATGTCGTCATCACCTTCTCGACTCCGATGACACAGATCGCTGTAAACATGACCAGCGACATGGCGGACCCGCCGGCTATCCTCTTCACATCGGTGCATGACCCGTATGCGAGCGGCATCGCAGAAGCGCCCTGCATAAAACCAGCGCACGTTACCGGCACAGAATCGCTCGTCCCCTATGAAGACATCGTGCCCATGCTGCTCTTGGTCTACCCCGACCTGCGGGTGATCGGCGCCCTGTACAGCGCCGGCGAAACCAGCGGCGTCGGCGGCGCAGAACAAATCACTGCCATCGCCGAGACACTTGGTATAGAAGTTAAGCACAGAGCGGTAACCAGCCTGGCGGATATCCCCCTCGCGACCGAGGGGCTGATCAGCGCGGGCGTTGAAGCGATTCTGCTGCCTGTGGACAACTTGACGATGAAGGGGCTAGCCCTGGTGCAGTCGATCGCGCAGGAAAGCGAGATCCCGATTTTTCACTCCGACCCCGCCAGCATCGAAGACGGCGCCCTGCTTAGCGCCGGCACCTCATTGTATTATGAGCGCGGCTTGAATCTCGGCTATATTCTGAGCGCTCTGCTGGCTGGGGAGATAGACATTGCCAGTATCGGCATCAGCATGCTCACTGACATGACGGTAGTTCTGAATATGGACCTGTCAAATGAGATGGGCGTCGAAATCGCCGACGAGCTGCTTGCGGATACCAGCTACATGATCGAAAATCGCGGCTTGGCGCTGCCACCCGGCATGAGCGACCTGGCGCGAATGAGCAGCGCCCATGACTTGCGGGTCACAATTGAAATGCTGATGCGGTTCGGCGTACCGATCGCGCCCGAATTGCTCGCGTTCCTTGAGCAGATTGAACCGCTGGATTACAGCGCCGAATGGCAGGCTCTGCTGGAAGGCTCGTTGTGTACGCCAGAGCGCATCGCGGACCAGCAAGCGCAACTGGACGCGCAAGACGGATAACCACCCGCAAGCTTTACGGCGTATCCCGAAAGGGCGGTTGGGATCGCCCTTTTTGTCGTCTGCGGGACAAGCTGGCTTACAAGTATTGGTAGGCCGGCAGCGTCAGGAACTCGGCAAACTCAGCGGCGCGGATCATCTCGTCAAAGAGCCGCATGGCCAGCTGGAAATGACCGCCAGCAAAACGTTTTCCGCCCACTTCGCCCCGGATGGCATCCATCTCTTCTTCCAGCAGCTGGCTGTAAAGTTCGCGCGTGAGCGGACGGCCATCCGCTAAAGTGGCCTTGTGATGCAGCCATTGCCAGACTTGCGCGCGGCTGATCTCGGCTGTGGCGGCATCTTCCATCAAGTTATACAGCGGCACGCAGCCGTTGCCACCCAGCCAGGCTTCCAGATACTGGATGCCCACCTTCAGGTTCAGGCGGACGCCCGCTTCGCTGATATCGCCTTGGCTGGGCTGCAGCAGGTCAGCGGCGGATACCTGGACGTCATCCCGCTGCCGCTCGACCTGGTTGGCGGCTGGCATGTACTCGTCGAAGACGTCTGTGGCGATCCCCACCAAGCCAGGATGGGCCACCCAAGTGCCATCGTGGCCCTCTTTCGCCTCGCGCAGTTTATCCGCGCGCACCTTGTCCAGGGCGGCCTGGTTGCGCGCCGGATCGTTGCGGATGGGAATCTGCGCAGCCATCCCGCCCATGGCATGCGCCCCGCGGCGGTGGCAGACCTTGATGACATGCCGGGTGTAATCGCGCATGAAAGGCACGGTCATGGTGACCTGGGCGCGGTCTGGCAGCAGGAAGTCGCCATGCTTGCGCAGCTTCTTGATATAACTGAAGATATAATCCCAGCGGCCGCAATTCAGCCCGGCCGAATGCTCGCGCAGTTCATACAAGATCTCCTCCGCCTCAAAGACAGCCAGAATCGTCTCGATGAGCACGGTGGCTTTGATGCTGCCCTGGGGGATGCCCAGCGCCGCCTGCGCATGGACGAAGACATCGTTCCAAAGCCGCGCTTCCCGGTGGCTTTCCAGCTTGGGCAGGTAAAAGTAGGCACCCGTGCCGCGTTCCAGCGCCGCCTTGGCGTTATGAAAGAAATACAAGCCGAAATCGAACAAGCCGCCGGGGATGGCGCGCCCATCGACTAGGAACTGGCTCTCGTCCAAATGCCAGCCGCGCGGGCGGACCATCAGCGTGGCGGTTTCGTCATTCAACTGGTAGAAGCGGCCATCGGGATTGGTGAAGGTGATGGAACGGTCGACGGCATCGCGCAGGTTGACCTGCCCCTGCAGCATATTTTCCCAGGAGGGCGCGTTGGCGTCTTCAAAATCAGCCATGAAAACTTTGGCGCCGCAGTTGAGCGCGTTGATGACCATCTTGCGCTCGGTGGGACCGGTGATCTCCACGCGGCGGTCCTGCAGGTCAGCCGGGACGGGGCTAACGCGCCAATCAGGGTCATCGCGGATGGCGGCGGTCTCGGGCAGGAAATCCGGCAAGTCGCCGCTGTCGATTTGGGCTTGGCGGGCTTGGCGGGCTTGCAGGATTTGGTCGCGCCGGTCGGTGAATTTGCGGGCCAGCCCAGCGAGGAAGTCGCTGGCTTCGGGGCTGAGGATGGCTTGGAATTCCGGGCGGATGTCGCCGGTGATGGCGATGCCTTTGGGGAGGATTTGCTCATGCATAAGGACAGATTCCTATCAGACACGGTTGCTTGCGACTATGAGTTCATGCGAGAAAGAGCATATATTGCCGCAACCCCGCAACGGTTGCAACAAGGCCTCGTTCGGTGAGATTCAAGAGATACTCTTCCACAGTATATGGCGGATTCTTCTTTCCGACCCGCGCGCTTCGGGCAGCAGAGCAGAAGGTAGCGGGTTCAAGATCCAAATGATTGGCCAAGAATTCATCTGGATGCTGCGCCTCGAGGCAAAACCCTTTCAACACATGATTCGGAAAATGAGAAAGATCCTTCGTCACGATCACGTCGCATCCTCCAACTATTGCCGCAGCAATAACGTGGCGATCGGCCGGATCCTTATTCAGCGGAATCGATTCGACAAGGCGCTGATATCCAGTAACCGATGCAGAAGGTATAGCTCGATTCATCAAATCGCGCGTTCTCTCCAGATTGGCGCGATCCAAGTCTGGACGGTTTCTCAGCAGAGCTTCCAACCATTCTCGATGAACGTCTGCTGACCATTTCGCCGGTACATTTTGGATAATGCGACCTCCATGAAGATATCGCGTACGGCTGCGGAATACAGTATGTTGGCGTCAAGGAAAGCGGTGTATCGACTCCTAGAGGTCATAGAGGCCTAATTCTTCTGAAAGCGCCACTAATTCATCCATTGCCGCTCGGCTATGTTTGTCAGACTCCTCTTTGTAAGCTCTTACATCTTCTATGCGAATGCGGCGATGGCGTCCAATCTTGTGATAAGGAATCTCGCCCGCTTCGAGCAGCTTTATGAGATAAGGCCGGGAGACGTTTAACAGGTCCGCCGCCTCCATAGTGGTCAGTTCAGCGTGTTGCGGAAATATCATGACTCCGTGCCCGGCTGCCATCGCTTCCATTATGACAGTGATCATTGCCAGTGATCCAGTCGGCAAGGCTATAGATTCTTGTCCGTCCGCGAAACTGAGATGAACTGTTTGTGCTCGCTGCTCTCGAACGAAAGGTATAATCTTTGATGCCGCAGTTCTTGCCAAGTCAGAATCTTTCTCACTTGGCGGCAAAACCCGTATCGCATCCATAGCATCCTCCTGAGATTCACAGAATCATCCTACCGCATAAACGCAATAAACGCAATAAACGCAATAAGCGCAACAAACGCAACAAACCATTCACTGCCGCGCCCCCAAAACCGTATCCCGCAGCGCATCCCCCAAGACCTCCACGAAGAGATCCACATCCTCCCGCCTGAAAATCAGCGGCGGCTTGAGCTTCAGCACGTTATGCCCCGGCCCCTCCGTGCTGAGCAGGATGCCGCGCCCCTTCATGCGCTCGACGATAGTTGCCGCTTCCCAATCGGCCGGCTGGCGCGTTTCGCTGTCGCGGACCAGATCAATGCCCAGGAACAATCCCGCGCCGCGTACCTGCCCGATGATGGGAAACTCCCCCTGCAGCGCCTTCAGCCGCTCCATCCAGTATTCTCCAACAGCCAGCGCATTGGCTTGCAGGTCCTCGTCGGCGATGACGCGCAGCGTTTCGAGACCAATCGCGCAGGACACTGGATTGCCGCCAAAGGTGTTGAAGTATTCCATCCCCCCGGCGAAGGCAGCCGCGATCTCGGGCGTGGTGACCACAGCGCCCAGGGGATGCCCATTGCCCATTGGCTTGCCCATGGTCACGATATCGGGCGCTGCGCCGCACAGCTCGAATGCCCAGAAATGCCCGCCAACGCGGCCGAAACCGGTCTGGATTTCATCGGCGATGCAAACCCCGCCCGCCTCCCGCGCCAGCGCATAAGCTCGCTTGAGATAGCCGGCCGGCAGCGGCATCTGCCCGCCACAGCCCATGATGCCCTCAGCCACGAATGCCGAGAGCCCAGCGCCCCGCCTGTGAATCGCGGCGATCTTCTCCGCCAGCGACCGCGCGTAATATACGCCGGCCTCCGCGCCAAAACCGCGACGCGCGCCACGAAAGCCATCCGGCATCTCAGCCACATGGACCTGTTCGGCTTTCCCGCCCCCGCCAGGTCCCTTGAACTTGTAGGGGCTGATATCGATCAGCGCCGATGTATGGCCATGATAGGCATGGTCGATGACGATGACATCACTCCCGCCGGTGTATGCCCTCGCCAGCCGCAAAGCCAGTTCGTTGGCTTCGCTGCCGCTGTTGACGAAGAAGCAGACCGAGAGCGGCTCTGGCAGGGTCGCGCGCAGAGCTTCGGCATAGTCGATGATGGTGTCATGCAAGTAGCGCGTATTGCTGTTGAGCAGCGCCATCTGCTGCCTGGCGGCGCGGACGACGCGCGGATGGCTATGCCCGACATGCGGAACGTTATTGACGCAATCGAGATAAGGCTGACCCTCTTCGTCATAGAGATGGCGCATATAGCCGCGGATGATCTGCAGCGGCTGCCGATAGGACAGGCTCAGGGCGGGATTGAGCGCTTCCTGCCGGCGGCGCAGCAACGTTGACCGGCTGGGCTTTGGCGGCGGCGCCAGCGAAAAAGGCAGACGCAAGATCGGATTGGGGTCAGGGCTTAGCGACGTCCAAAGCGCCCGCAATCTTGGCGAGGCCACGCCCGGGAAAGTATCGCCGTAATCGAGCATGTCCATGACAATCTGAAAATGCAGATGCGGCGTCCAGTTGCCATTGCGCGGGCAATCGCCAATATGCGCGATGAGGTCGCCAGCCGCGACCGCCTGCCCGGCTTGCCAGCGCGCCAAGGCCTCGGGCGCAATATGCCCATAGAGCGTATAGAAACGGACATCCTCGCTCGGCTCATGCTTGACAATCAACACAGGCCCATAATCCTGCTCTTCAGGGTGCTCGGCAATGCTATGCACGACGCCGGCCAGAGGCGCATGAATTGGCGACCCCGGCGCCGCGAAGAGATCCACGCCAATATGAACCGTCCGCCGGTGGTGATGATCAATGACGAACATATCGCTCAGATATATCGGGCGAACTTCGCTGTAATAGCCGATGCCGACCTTGCCATCAGCCAGCGCGTCGCGCAGGGGCTGCTCATAAGCGCGGGGATCCGCCAGATCCTCGACCGCCGCCAGGATCGGGCTGGTCATGCCAAAGTCGAGCAGTTGGCTGTTTTGCGCAGTCAGGGGAAAGCCCAGGATCGGCGCGGGACTCTGGGATTTCAGCCAGCTGATGACGGCGGCTGTCTTGGGGCAGGCGGGCAAGCCACAAGCGGCGCGAAAGCTGTAATGCGCCAGGTTGGGGTGGATCTCGCGCAGGGCGGCCAACAGATCCCATGCGCCCCGCTCGCTGATGCTCAGGTGACGATTGTCCGGCTCCTGCCGCTGCTGATGCCAGGAGATGCAGACGCTGAGGCAGAGGCGGGCGGCGATCAGCGGATAAAGCAGGCGCAGTTCCCCTTCGCTGAGCGGGAAGGCGGCATGATAACCGCGGATGAGCGGGGCGGCTTTTTCCAGCGGACGCGGGCTGCCCATCATGATATACGCCAGGGCGATGGCCAGGTCAGCGATAGCCGGCGCGTAGACCATATCGCCAAAATCAATGAAACCGACCAGACGCGGCGCGCCGGGTCCATGGGCGCGGACCAGTATGTTGGTATCGTTGGCGTCGTTGTAGATATGGCTGTGGCGCAGCCCTGCCAAGGCCGGCTGGAGTTCGCCTTCATACAGGCGCAGGAAATATTCCAGCAGCGCCAGTTTCTCCGGCGGCAGGTCCCCCGCATAAGCCGCCACGGCTTTGAGATTGCGGATATTCCAGCGGTAGCTCAGGCGCTTTTCCGCGTGCTGGAAACTCTGCATGGCGGCGCTCAGTTTTCCCAGCTTCATGCCGATATCAGCCAGCAGGTCGGCCGAATGCGGGCGAAAATCGCTGAGGGGCAGGCCCTCGATATAGCTCAGCAGGCGCGCGCGGGTGCTCTTGCCATGACGGTCGCGGATGCTAATGGTATCGCCACCCGCGATGGCTGGCAGGATTTCGGGGATGATATCCAGCCTCGCGCGCAGATGACGCAGGGCGCGGTTCTGCAAATCAAGCGCGCTTTCGGCGACGCTGCTATGGGCGATCTTGAGCACGAAACGCTGGCCGCTGGCGCTTTGCAGCTGGAAGTTGCGGTCCAGCTCGGAGGGCAGTTGTTTGCAGGCTGCCGCGCTGATGCCGTAGTGTTGGCGCAGGATATGGCGGGCGTCTTCGCCAGTGAAGGGCGGGCGGATGTTCTTTTCCATCGGGCGCAGGATCGCTGTCTTGTTTTGGGCTCAATGATAAGCGGATGGCTGGGGCTGCGAAAGGGTCTGGCCATTCGCATGACCATCGCGCTACCCGCGTGTATAGGCAGGCTGAAGGGGCGAGACTTGCCTGGCCCTCCGCATTACGAACCGGTGGGAATACGCTAACGGGCGCGCCAGCGACTCCCCCGCGCAATCTCAGAATGCGCGTACAATACAGGCATGAGCAAACGCGCTATCTACCTTGAAGACATCCCGCTGGACGAAGCCCAAGCCAGGCTCGCCGCAGCCCTGGAACGAGCCGGCAAAGCCGATCCCCTGCCCGGCGAAAGCCTGCCCCTTGCCGATGCTCTGGGCCGCGTCACGGCTGAATCCATCCCAGCCATTCGCTCATCGCCGCATTTTCACTGCGCGGCTATGGATGGCTACGCGGTGGATGCCGCTCGCACAATCTCAGCTCGCGAAACCCAGCCTCTGAAGCTGCGGCTTGGCGACGAAGCTTTCCCCGTCAATACCGGCGATCCTCTGCCCGCTGGCGCCAACGCCGTCATCATGATCGAAAATGTCAACCACGCGGATGACGAGACCCTGCAGATCTATGCCGCGGCCCCGCCCTGGCAGCATGTGCGCTTGATGGGCGAGGATATGGTGGCCACAGAGACCGTCCTGCAAGTCAATCACAGGCTGAGACCCGTGGACCTGGGCGCTCTGGCTGGCTCGGGCCATAGCCGCGCGCTCGTTCGCCGGCAGCCCCATGTCATCATCATCCCCACAGGCAGCGAACTCGTCCCGCATGAGCAGGCGCCTGCCCGCGGCCAGCTGACCGAATACAACAGCCTGATCCTCAGCGGGCAGATCCGGGGGGCGGGCGGCCGGGCGACAGTGACCGAGATCGTCCCCGATGACCTTTCGCGGCTGCGCGGAACGCTGGAAAACGCCCTGAAAGAACAGCCGCAGCTTGTCCTCGCGCTCTCGGGTTCATCAGCCGGGGCGCATGATTTCACGGCGGAAGCGCTGGGCAGCCTGGGCGAAGTGCTCGTACATGGCATCGCCGTCCGTCCCGGGCATCCCGTCATCATCGGCATGGCGGCGGGCATCCCCGTCATTGGCGTGCCAGGCTACCCGGTCAGCGCGGCTTTGACTGGCGAGTTGCTTGCGCTGCCGCTGGTCAGGCGCTGGCTGGGCTTGCCGGAGCCGGAACGAAAGACCATCAAAGCGCTCTCGACGCAGAAGATCAACTCGCCTATCGGGGATGATGATTTTCTGCGCGTGGCTCTGGCGGAGATTGACGGGCGGATTCAAGCCACCCCCTTGCAGCGTGGCGCGGGCCTCATCACCTCGCTGGTTCGCGCGGATGGCTTGGCGCATATCCCCCGCTTTCATGAAGGCGTCGATAGCGGCGGCGCGCTGAAGGTCCAGCTCTATCAGCCGCTTTCGCTCATCCGCCGGACGGTCATGGTCATGGGCAGCCATGATCCCATGCTGGACAGCCTGGCGACGCATCTGCGCCTGCGACCGGCGGGGGCGCGCATGGTCTCGGTGAATATCGGCTCGCTCGGCGGGCTGATCGCCTTGCGGCGCGGCCAAGCCCATCTGGCGGGCTGCCACCTCTTCGAGCCGGCCAGCGCCACTTACAACACAGCCTACCTGCGGAAATATCTGCGCGATGAGCCGGCGCTGCTGGTAACCTTCGCCCATCGCGAGCAGGGTTTGATGCTGCCGAAAGGCAACCCGCTGGGCATCGCCACCATCGCTGACCTGCGGCGGGCGACCTATGTCAATCGGCAGCGCGGCGCGGGAACGCGGGTCCTCTTCGATTATCTGCTCGGCCAACAGGGCATGACAGCCGCCGATATTGCCGGCTATGAGCGCGAGGAGGTTACGCATCTGGCTGTGGCTGCCGCCGTGGCGGATGGCATCGGCGATTGCGGCATGGGCTTGCGCGGGGCGGCCGAAGCCATGGGGCTGGATTTCATCGGCTTGACCTGGGAACGTTTCGACCTGGCGATCCCGCGGCGGCATCTCGGCTTGGCCGGCATTCAGGCGCTGCTCGAGACCCTGAACGATGAAGGCTTCAAGCGCGAGCTGGGCGCGCAAACGGGCTATCGAAGCGCTGACACCGGGCAGGTTGTAGACTTGCCCTGGGCGACTTTAAGATGATGACAGGCGGAAAGAGGATATGAGGAGGGAACGGATGAAGCGAAACCTGGCAATCGGCATGATGATGACGGCGCTCTGGCTGCTGGCTGGGGCGGCACTGGCGGCGGATATTGATTTGGGAGATGGCTGTGGGCTGGCGGAGGCTATCGCGGCCGCAAACAGCGACAGGCAAGCGGGCGGCTGCGCGGCGGGCTCGGGCGCGGACAGCATCACTCTGACGGGCGACATCAGCCTGGATGAAGACCTGCCGGCCATCGCGTCAGCCATCGCCATTCAGGGCGACGGTTACGCCATTGAGGCCGCCGGCATGCGCGTCTTCCAGGTTCTGGCAGAGGGCGAACTGGCGCTTTTGGACCTGACCATCAGCGGCGGCGGAGCCGATGAACATGCTGCGCCTTGCCGGGAAGCTGAAGAGGAAGCGTCGGACGAGGCGGAAGAGAGTGAAGCCCCTGTCTATGGCGGCGCTGTCTGCCTGCAGGGCGGCATGCTGAACGTCAGCAATAGCCTCTTCCAGGATAATGCCTCGCTGGATATGGGCGGCGCGATCTTCAGCCAAGGCGGCGCGGTCGATATCCGCGATACCATCTTCGCCGGCAACCATGCCACATCCGGCGGCGCAATCAGCATCATCGGCGGCAGCGTAACCATCTCCGCCAGTGAATTCATCGAAAACACGGCTGCTGAACATGGCGGCGCGCTCTATAACGCGGGCGGCGCGGCTGCGATTGACGATTCGCAATTCAGCGGCAACCAGGCGGCGCAATATGGCGGGGCGATAGACAATATCGCCGACGGCAGCATGAGCGTCAAAGCCAGCCTCTTTGATGGCAACACAGCCACAACCGGAGGCGCGATTGGCAACTGGCGAAGCGGCTTGCTGGTCATCGACAGCGCTTTCCAAGCCAACCAGGCTGAGAATGGCGGCGCGATCCAAAACGAAGAGGGCCAGCCGAGCATCTGCCAGAGCGCATTCAGCGCCAACCTCGCCAGCAATTACGGCAGCGCAATCTACAACGTCCGCGGCCGCTTGTCAGTAGCCGATAGCGGCTTCACTGCGCAGGGGGCGGGCCAAGGCGGCGTCATCCACATCATCGAGCCGGAAGTCGCGCAAGTCAGCCTGAGCGGCAACAGTTTCGCCGATAACGCGGGCGCGGATTGCGTCGGCTGTGAGAATGCCAGCGGGGAAACGGCGCATTGCCAACCCGAGGCGCTCAGCGATACCGACTGAAGTCGCTGCGATAATCGACGGCGGGGCTGCGCAGCTGGGCATCCATGCCGCCATCGACGAAGAGCCGCGCGCCCGTGATATAAGCGGCATCGGCCGAAGCCAGGAATGCCACCGCGGCCGCAATGTCGGCTGGCGTTCCCGATCGCGCCAAGGGGATGACATCGCTCGGCGGCACAGGGGCGTCGCCCACCGACGTGCCATGATCGACGCGGATGCTGCCCGGCACGACCGTGTTCACGCGGATATTCAGCCCAGACAAGTCCAAAGCCATGGCGCGGGTGGCCGCCTCGATGCCGCCTTTGCTGGTGTCATAACCGAACATGTGACGATGCGCGCGCGATGCCCCGCCGCTGCTGATGTTGATGATGACGCCGCCCTCTCCCCGTTCCGCCATGCGCTGCGCCGCCACCTGCGAACAATGGAATAGCCCGCTGAGGTTGACTGCCAATGCGCGCTGCCAGGCGGCTTCGCTGTAGTCGAGGAAGTTGGCGACCACGCCATCTTTATGCACGAAGGCGGCGTTGTTGACCAGGATGTCAACCGCTCCAAAAGCATTCTGAGCCGCGTCAAAGAGCGCCACGACAGACGCCCGTTGCGAGACATCCGCGCGGACATACTTCGCGGCATCGCCAAGTTCAGCCGCCAGCGCCTCGCCGGCAGCATCATCGATATCGGCGATGACGACATGGGCGCCCTCCATAGCCAGCCGGCGAACGCAGCCCGCGCCGATGCCGTTTGCGCCGCCCGTGATGATGGCGATTTTGCCTGTGAGTTTCATAGTCTATCCCTCTCTTGGGCGAGTTGCAGCCGCAGGTCAGAAGTAAGTGAAAGTAAGTCATGCAACATACAATTCGAATGCTGTAGGGGCGAGGTCGCGACAACGTCCCTACATCTGCTTGGTTTGCGGGCGGCCCAAACGCTCCAGATTGAAGGCTGAAATGTCAATTGCGCTGCCGCCATCCAGAGCCAGCTGCGCCAGGGTCTCGCCAACGGCGGCCGAATGCTTGAAGCCATGGCCCGAACAAGGCGAGGCGAAGACCACCCGCCGCGAGGCCGGATGATAGTCGATGACAAAATGCTCGTCGGTCGTCAACGTATACAGGCAGACCTCGGCATGCAGCTGCTTCTCGCGCAGGCTCTTGAGCCGCGGCCTGGTCAGGCGATGGTACATGTCCCGCGTTTCTTCAGGACTGACAACCCGGCTGACCTCATCGGGATTTGTGCTCGTGTGATACTGCTCGGTGACCAGCTTGACGCCCGGCATGCCGGCCTTGTCCAATGGCGGCGCGGGGAAGACGGACCAGAAATCGTCCATAGTATCGCCGATCCAAATCACAAATGGAAAACGATCGGGGTGGAACAGCTGGCGGTCTTCGGCTTCGAACCAGTGGATCAGCTGGCGATTGACGCGGATGCCGCCGCGATGCTCGGCCGGCAGAAAGTCCGCGATCCATGCGCCCGTCGAAAGAATCAGCTTGTCCGCGCGATAGCTGGCTGTCTCGGTTGTCACCATCACGCCGTCCGCATCAATATCATAACCGGTGACTTTCTCGCCAGTGTGGATGCATGCGCCTTGCTCGCGCGCCAGATCAAGCTGAGCCTGGATGCAGCCTTCGGGGCGCAGCACGCCCGAGCCCGGCTCATAATAGGCGCGGTCATCGTCAGCCGGCTGGAGCAGGGGAAAGCGCTCCCGAAGAACCGGGGCTTCAAGAATCTCGTAATCAATGCCGAATTTTTCGGCGATGCGCGCCGATTCGTCCACGAAGTTGCCTTGATAATGGAAGGGCACAGCGTTCTCGCCGCCGATGATGAGCCCGCCACTGCGATAAAAGAGGGTCTGCCCGGTGGCCGCTTCCAGCTCGCGCCAGATTGCGTTGGAGCGGCGCGCGAAGGGCATATACATTTCGCCTTCGCCAATGGCTTGCCGGGTGATGCGCGTATCGCCATGGCTGGAGCCCAGGCTATGCGGCGGCGCATAGCGGTCGATGCCCAATGCCTTGACGCCGCGTTTGCTGGCTTGGTAGAGGGCGGCCGAGCCCATAGCGCCCAAGCCCGCCACGATGAGGTCGTAGTGATTGGCTGTCATGTCCTCTCCTTCCGCAAAGCCGCCGTCGCCGCTTCGTCCACGCGCATGTTTGCCCTGTCGATAGCCAGGCCATACTCCTGTTGCGCCGCTTCCAGCGAGACGTAGCCCTGCTGAACGTCTTCGAGCACGCGCTGCGGTTCGCGCTCCAGTGGCGAGCCAAAACCGCCGCCGCCCGGCAGCGACAAGATGACCCGTTGGCCGGGCTGCAAAATATAATGACTCTTGGGGTGGGGCCGCCCGCCATCGCTCAGCCGGACTTCGCCAAGCGCGCCGCTCTTGCCGCCCAGCAATCCCAATGCCGGGTTGCCCGTGCGGTCATACATGCAGCTGTGATTGGCTGGCAAGCCGGTGATGATCTCCAGTTCCATGACTTGGCCCAAGCCGCCGCGGAAGCGCCCGGGTCCGCCGGAATCCCCCCGCAACTCCCGCCTATGCATCAAGAGCGGGGCAGCCGTCTCGATTGCTTCGACAGGCACGCCCATGATGCCGCTGGGGAAAGCCGTGGCTGACAAGCCATCGCGATCATTCGCCGCGCCCATCCCGCCCGCCGAAAAGAAAATATACGCGAACTCCTCGCCGGCCCCGTCCATGCCATCCATCATGGTATTCCATAAGCCCGCCGAGCCATTGGCGATGACCCGCTCCGGCAGCAAATCAGCCAGGGCGGTCAACAAGGGCTGGCTGACAAAATGGCCAATGAGATGCCGGGCGCTGACCGGGGCCGGGCGCAGGCAATTGAGAATCGAGCCGGCCGGCGCCTCCACCGTGATGGGACGAAATGCGCCAGCATTGTTGGGGATGCCCGGCGCCAAAACCGCCATCAACGTATAGGTGGTATAGGCTTGGGTGTAATTCAGCACGACGTTGATGCCGCGGTCAACCTGGGGCGATGAGCCGGCGTAGTCGACGCGCAGCCTGTCACCGCTGACTTCAATGGCGCAGGCGATTTTCAGCGGCTCGTCAAAGCCATCTATGCTGATGCTGTTCTGATATGCGCCATCGGGCAGGGCGCGAATGGCTTTGCGCAGGGCGGCTTCGCTGCGGTCGAGGATCAGCGCGGAGAGCTCTTCTATATCCGGCAAATGGTATTCATCAAGCATCTCGATCAGCTTGCGCGCGCCCACCCGGTTACCGACTTCCTGGGCGGTGATATCGCCGATGACCTGGTCGGGCACGCGGACGTTGGCGCGGATGATATTGAAGAGTTCGTGGTTGGGTTCGCCAGCTTTGTAGAGCTTCATCAGCGGGATGGCCAAACCTTCTTCATACAGCGAGCGCGCATCGCCGCCCATGGTCGCGCCGCCAATATCGACCGCATGGCAGGTGCTGGCGAAGAAAGCCACGCCGCGTCCGCGATAAAACACCGGCGAGACAATCGTAAGGTCAAAGAGATGCCCGGAAGCTTCCCAGGGGTCATTGGTGATCAACGTGTCGCCGGGCTTGAGTGAATCGATGGGGTGGCGCGGCACGACGAACTTGCGCACGCAATTCGCCATGGTGTTGATATGGCCCGGCGTGCCCGTCACCGATTGCGCTATCATGTTGCCGGAGCGGTCGAAAACCCCCGCCGAGAGATCGCCGGCTTCGCGCACGACGGTGGTGAAGGACGAATGAATCAACGCGGCCGCCTGCTCATCGACGATGGAGATCAGCCGCCGCCAGATGACCTCGAGTGTGATGGGATCGATCATGGCTGGTTGCTCACTTTTGTATTGCGTGGTACGGGCGCTCATTCTGCCTGTATATCGCCTCGAACTGTGGTAACTTGTGGCTGGGTGTCTGGTGAGATCCAGCACTGACCTCTAGACCGCTCTGGAGAGACGGGGTTAGGGGAAGCCGAGGGCATTTCCGTTAGGAAGTCTGAGCGGGAATCCCGCGGCTCTAAGGGGCTTGCGACGTATACGGCAAGCCCTTTGGCTTTTGACCTAAGACACACTTGCGACTTCCTCCCGCGTCAGCAGCAGGCAGTTGCCCACAGCCACTTGCGCCATCCAGCCCGGCAGGACGACCGTCGTGGAAGCGGCTTCTTCGATGATGCACGGTCCTTGCGTCGACCAGCCCTGTCCCAGCGCGTCGCGGCGGAAAACCGGCGTCTCCAGTGGCTTGCCCTCAGCTGTGAAGCGGACGGGCCGGCGAGCGACCGGCTGGGCGCTGCATCCGCTGGCTGCGTCAAAGGCGGCGCTATGGACTTCCGGCTGCGGTCCGCTGATCAAGACGCGCCAGTTGACCGCCTCGATGGGCAGTCCATGCGCCAGCTGTCCATAGAAGGCGCGGTATTCGCTTTCAAAGACGCTGCGCATTTCGGCGATATGGCTGGCTTCCAGCATTCGCATGGCAAAGGGCACGCGCACTTCGTAACCTTGGCCGACATAACGCATATCGATATTCAGGCGGACGCTTATGCTGTCGCTCGGGATGCCGGCCGCTTCCACAATGCGCCGGCCCTCGCGCTCAAGCTCAGTCAAGATGCCATTCAGCTCCGCCAGATCCAGCGCGTCCAGGCGGGCGACATAACTGCGCGTGAAATCGAAGGCGATGGGCGCTGTCAGGAATCCAAATGCCGAAGCCACCCCAGCCAGCGGCGGGATGATAATGCGGCGGATGCCCAGGCCCTGCGCCACGCCACAGGCATGCAGCGGACCCGCGCCGCCCGTCGCCACCATGCAATAACGCCGGACTTCCAAACCGCGTTCAGCCGCATGCACCCGCGCTGCAGCCGCCATATTCTCGTTGACCAGCTGATGGATGCCCCAAGCCATGCGTTCCAGCGGCAACTCCAGCGAAGCCGCTACTCCAGCCAATGCCCGGCGGGCTGCCGCCGCATCAAGCGGAATATCGCCGCCGGCGAAGTACTCCGGGTTGAGATAGCCCAGCAGCAAGTCGGCATCGGTGACGGTGGGCTGGGCGCCGCCCATGCCATAAGCCGCCGGACCGGGCTTGGAACCGGCGCTTTCGGGGCCGACCGCCGGCAAGCCCAGGGCATTGAGACGCGCGATGCTGCCGCCGCCCGCGCCAATCTCGATCATCTCTATCATCGGTACCATCAAGGGCAGGCCGCTGCCGCGCTTGAAGCGATGCGCATGCGCCACTTCCGATTGATGGCTGATAGCCAGTTCGCCAGCGCGGGTCAAAGCCGCCTTTGCGGTTGTGCCGCCCATGTCAAAAGCCAGCACATCGCGCTCGCCAAGCAATCTGCCCCAATGCAGAGCCGCCAGCGCGCCCCCGGCCGGTCCGCTTTCGACCAGGCGGATGGCGAAAGCGCGGGCCGCCGCCACTGTCGTCGTGCCGCCGCTGCTGAGCATGATATTCAGCGGAGCGCTGATGCCGCTGGACTTTAGACCCGCTTCCAGCCGCGCCAGGTAGCTGTCAGTGATGGGCTGGACGTAGGCGTTGGCGATGGTGGTGGAGGCTCGGGGATATTCGCGCATGCCGGGCGCAACCTGGTGGGAAGCCGAAATGGCTGCTTCGGGCAGAGCCTCGCGGACAATCTCAAGCGCCGCCCGTTCATGGACTGGGTTGGTATAGGCATGCAGGAAGCAGATGGCCGCCGCCTCAACCCCTTCAGCGACCAGCTTCTGGCAGATTTCGCGCAGGCAATCTTCATCCAGCGGCTGCCAGACGGCGCCATCAGCCAGCATGCGTTCGGGAACGTCAAAGCGCAGGCGGCGCTCCGCCAGGGGCAGCGGCTTTTTCAGCGCCAGGTCATACATATCGTAGCGGCCCTCGTTGCCGATCTCGATGGCATCGCGGAAGCCGGCCGTAGCCAGCAGGGCGGTCTTGGCGCCTTTGCGTTCGATCAAGGTATTGGCGATCAGCGTGGTGCCATGCGTGACATAGCGGATCGCGCTCGGCGGGATCGCGGCTTTTTGCAGCAAATGGCGCGCTCCAGTGATGACCGCCTGCGAAGGGTCGGGATAGCTTGTCAGCAGCTTCTCGGTGGCGATGCGCCCGCTGGCCAGGTCCAGGGCGACCAGGTCGGTGAAGGTGCCGCCGATGTCAACAGCCAGCAGGGTCCGCGCCGTCATGTTCGCCTCGTTCGCAAAGAGCGCCATCATAGTGCTGGCGGCTGGCGCTGTCAAGCAAGGGGAGAACGGGCAAATGGAAGGTATCGAGGGAGATAGTCATTTGCCCGCTATTGGCAGCGACGTGCTAGACTCTGCGCGCGCGCGGAGATGTGGGAGCCTTGGGCAAATGGATCAAAGTTCAGACCACCCGGTTACTCAGGTCATGGTGTGGGCAGGGTTGAACATCTTGCTGCCCCTGTTGCCAGTAATGTTTGGCATCGCAATTAAGGTATCGCAGTGGGAGCCGGTGAATCTAATGCAGTTGTTTGATGGAATTGAACTCTTTCTCATTTCGCTATGGCTGGTCACATCTACGGCATGGGATATGTCTCGGCAGTCCTTCCGCTGGGAAAGGCCTTTGCGTATTCTGCTGATAGGGCTGGCTGTCGTTGACATAGTATTCTTGGTCATAATCTACATTCATGATCGCGTCAGAGATCTCGATCTTGTTGCGGAAGCGTACCTAAACTTTGCTATGGCGCACTTCGTTGTGATCGTGGTTATTGCGGTTGCGCTGCGGCTTCTAATGAGCTATCGTGTATATGGTGGCGGTTCTGTTGAGGACAGGTCATGAGCGAACATATACTGGCTGGAATCATCATCATAGAGTTGCTCGTAGCGGTCGCTGTAGTCGCAGGCGTTGCCCGCGCTATCTGGACGGATGAACGCCGATATATTTTGCTGCCAAGATCCATGTGGAAGAAATACGAATCACAATCGTCGGACGGCGCAAGTCCTTTGACTGTCCTTCCGCAGTAAGGCGCATTCACCACGTGTACCAATGCCCCGGCAGCGCCTCCCGCTCAGCTTCCAGCAATTCCTTCAATATCGCATCGGCATCAGCTATCGAATTGCTCAGCGGGTCAACCATCATCGCCCGCCGCAGCAGAGCGTAATCCCCCTTGACGATGGCTTCAGCCGTCAGTTCATGCGTATCCAGAATCTGCTCGCATAAGCCCCGCAAGCCCCGCGGCATCTCACCGACCGGGCAGGGGCGAGGTCCCTCCATATCGACATCGCAGAGCAGCTCCAGGAAAGCGTCGTCGGCCATATTGCTCACCGCGCCGCGATTGGGACAGTTTATGTAGAAGCGCCCCCCCAAGCCTCCCGCCATGGCCTCGATGATATCGGTGGCATGATCGGGACCAAAGCTGCTCATGAAGCTGCTGATGGGCAGTTTGCCGCTGTTGAAATCATCGACCTGCCGCCACATGGCTTCGTGCCGGGCATAGCGCGCCTCTGTCTCCCAAATCGAAAGAGGCGGTATGCTCCCGGGCAAACGTCCATGCCCCTGATAGAAGCGCAGATATTCTTTGGTATGCGAGACGCAGGCCGGGACATACCCGAAGACCTCATAAAGCTGCCGGGCGATGCGGTCATTATGCAAAGCCTTCGCGCCCAGGTTGCCATCCATGTGATCGGCGGGGGCGCTGGGTTTCAGCGATCGGGCGATGCGCGGCGCCATGTCTCGACCGCGATATTCCGCTTTCAACAGCCAGGTGAAATGGTTGACGCCGGCGATGCGCAAGTCGAAGTCGGCATCAAGCTCTGCCGTGAAATCGCTGGCTTCGGCGAGGAGACCCGCGTGGACGGCGTAACGCGCTTTGACATGCGGCATGTGCAGGGAATCGCAGAGGGCAAAGCTCTTGAGCCGAGGGGCATAGCGAGCCAATGCCATGCCATTGACCGTGCTGGGATTGATGTAGTTGATGACCCAGGCATCCGGGCAGAGCGCTTCGATATCGGCCGCGCATCGCATGATCAGCGGCAGCTCTCGCATGGCGCGGAAGATGCCGCCGGGACCAATCGAGTCGCCGCTGCACATGCGGATGCCATACTTCTCGCTGATTTGGCAATCCAAGCCGCGATAACGCACGGTGTCGACGGCGAAGCTGAGCACGACGAAATCCGCGCCGGGCAGGGCGTCTCTCCAATCCGCGGCGACTTCAATATCCAGCGCGATGCCCGTTTCAGCGACTACCTTGCGCGCCAAGGTTCCCAGCATGTCCAGCCGGGCCGGGTCCCTGTCGACCAATGCCAGCGTTCCGCGGTTGAGATGCGGCGAATGCGCCATTTGCCAGATGGCTTGCCGGCCGAAGAAGAGGCTGCCCGCGCCAATGACGACCGCCTTGGGGCGCTGGATCTCGCTCATACCCTGGCCTTGCCCCCGCGTCGGGTCCCTTGACTAGGCGATCTTGGCGCGGCTTTGGCGACGGCTGCGCGAACGGCGGGAGCGGCTTTGGCGGCTGGGCTTGCTCGCTGCCGTTTGGCGCTGCGGGGCGGCAATCGCCGATGCATAAGGATGCTCGCTGACCACCGCGATGGGCTTTTGTATCAGCTTCTCGATATCGGGCAGATACTTGCGCTCGTCCACATCGCAGAAAGAATAGGCGATGCCGGATGCGCCAGCCCGCGCCGTCCGCCCGATGCGATGCACATAACTCTCCGGGATATTCGGCAGATCAAAGTTGATGACATGCGACACAGCCTCAATGTCCAGGCCCCGCGCGGCGATATCAGTGGCCACCAGCACAGAGGTCCGGCCCGATTTGAAGTCGGCCAAAGCCCGCGTGCGAGCGGTCTGCGATTTATTGCCGTGTATGGCTTCAGCGGGGATGCGCGCGCGATTGAGCTGTTTGGCCAGGTTGTTGGCGCGGTGCTTGGTCCGCGTGAAGACCAGGACGCGGCGCGAAGCCGGGTCATGCAGGATATGCTTCAGCAGGGCGCGTTTATCGCCGCTTTCCACAAAAAACACCGATTGGTCGATGCTCTCGACGGTCGTCGCCTGCGGGTTGGCTTCCACCTTGACCGGGTCTATCAGGATGCTGCGGCTCAAGTCTTGTATGGCTTGCGGCATGGTGGCGGAAAAGAGCATGGTCTGGCGATTCCTGGGCAGCGGCTTGATGATGCGCTTGACATCGTGAATGAAACCCATATCCAGCATGCGGTCGGCTTCATCCAGGACGAAGAATTCAATCCTGTCCAGCCGGATATAGCCCTGGTTCATCAGGTCGAGCAGGCGGCCCGGCGTGGCCACGACCACATCGACGCCGCGCCGCAGGGCATCGACTTGGGGCTGCTGGCCGACGCCGCCGAAGATCGCCGCATGCCTGTGCCCGAAAACTCCGCCGAACCTGCCGAATTCTTCATCGATTTGCGCCGCCAGCTCGCGGGTTGGCGCCAGGACAAGCACGCGAATCGACCGCCTGCCCCGGGCCGGCGTCAGCATCTGGGCGATTGGCAGGACAAAAGCCGCGGTTTTGCCGCTGCCAGTTTGGGCGCAGCCAACGATATCGCGCCCCTTGAGGATATGCGGAATGGCGCGGATCTGGATGGGCGTCGGCTCGCGATAACCGGCCGCCTCTACCGCGCGCAGCATCCGGCTGTTCAGATCAAGTTCATGGAATGACATTGAGAGGTTTTGTCGCAATCTTGCTATTGGAGTGGAGTTTCATTGTCCATGACTTCCGCCCAGAATGCCAGTGTCGAATATCCGCCGCATACACAAGCGCCCCGCCAGTGTATCATGCGGGCGATCCAGCTAGATGCAGCGAAGGCACGACATGAGCAATCCCTACGATTTCGCCAAAGCCAACCAGGCGCGCTTCCTGGAAGAATATCAGGACTTGCTGCGCATTCGCACGATCAGCACCCAGCCGCAGCATGCCGGCGATGTCGTCAGAGCCGCGGAATGGCTGCGCGCGATGATGCTGCGCATTGGCATGGACAGCGCCGAAGTCATCCTCATGCCAGAGGGCCGCTGCCCGCTGGTGCTCGGCGAATGGCATGGCGCCGGCGCGGAGGCCCCAACGATTCTGATCTACTGCCATTATGACGTGCAGCCTGCCGAGCTCGCCGATGGCTGGGATACCGAACCCTTCGAGCCGACCATCATTGGCGAGCGCCTCTTTTGCCGCGGCGCTGTCGATAGCAAGCTCCATGTCATGGCCAACCTGAAGGCGGTTGAAAGCTGGCTGGCCGCCGACGAAAAACCCAAGGTCAATCTCAAGGTGGTGCTGGAAGGCGAAGAAGAATCGGGCTCGGAGAATATCAACGCTTTTATCGCCCGGCATCCCGAGCGGCTGGCGGCGGATATCGCGATGGTTTCTGATGGCGCGATCCTGGCGCCCGACCAGCCCAGCCTGACCTATGGCTTGCGCGGCGCGACCGCCCTCGAAATCCATGTGCAAGCCGCAGCGACAGACCTGCACAGCGGGCACTGGGGCGGCTCCGTGCACAATCCCCTGCAGGCGCTCTGCGAGATCCTGGCGCGGCTGCATGACGACAACGGCACGGTGACTGTGCCCGGCTTCTATGCTGATGTGGAGCCGGTAACCGCGCAGGACCGCGCGCTGCTGGACAAGGTCGAGCCCTATCTGCAAGCCGAATGGGATGCTGTCGTCGGCGCGCCGGCTCTATGGGGCGAGGCGGAATACAGCCTGCCGGAGCGGCTGGGCGCAAGACCAACCCTGGAGATCAACGGCATTCACGGCGGCTACACCGGTCCGGGCATGAAGACCGTGCTGCCCGCGCGCGCATTCGCCAAAATCTCCATCCGGCTTGTCCCGCGTCAGAAGCCCGCCCATGTGCTGCAATGCGTCAGCGAGCGCATTCACAGCATAGCGCCGGCTGGGGTGAGCGTGGAGATCCGCCGTGGCGAATTGGGGGCGGAGGCGGTGCTGCTGGATGTCGATGGTTTGGCTATGCGGGCGGCGGCGGAAGCCTATGCGCATGCCTGGGGCGTCGAACCGGTCTATGAGCGTTCCGGCGGCAGCGTGCCGATATGCTTCGGGATCAGCAAGGTGGCTCGCGAGGTGGTCATCATGAGCTATGGGCTGAAGAGCGGGCGGGCGCATGGACCGAACGAGAATATCACTCTGCGCAATTTCACCAACGGGATACAGTCGACGATCCGCTTTATAGATGCTGTGGGTGTGTAAACGCGGTGCGTGGTTAAGGTCGTGTGGATTACCATTCGTGATTGGCTGATGCCATGTATCGGAGTAAGATGTTTTATGTGACTTTGTGATTTCAATGGAGAACGTGATGTCAGAATCTCGGCACGCTGATAGCGGAGAGCAAGCGTCTGCGCCTACGGACAATCAATCTACTACGAACGACGGAAGCGTTTCGCAATTGCCCGTAACCGCTTTGCCGAAGCCAAAGCCCCAGCCTTCATTCGAGACGGTAGACAAAAGCACAGACTTACAGTCGGCGCAAATAGAACGCAGAGAAAAGTAATGCCAATAACGGCTGTGTACCGATGTTCGGCCAGTTGCCTCAAAGCCGACAGAAAAGCCAGACCTAAGTCTATTGCGAACGAGGTCAGCCCTAGGACTTCAATAAATATCGCGGCGATGACAGCGAAAATAGTGGTGTAGGACCATTGTACGCTTCGACCCTTTTGCTTCACGATTCCATCATTATGTCGGTATATCCTGACATACGATCTAATTAGAATATCAAAGTGGTGTTTGACATCGGTTTCAGACCATTCAATCGCGTTTCTCACGGAAACTGTCATGGGTACGCTCGCTTGCCTGCGAATCACTAGTGCGCCGAGCAACAAGATAACTACAAGAACGTAACCGACGAAAATAAGAACAAGCATCGGAGGTTCGCTAACGACATTTGGCAGCTTGTTCGCGCCTCCAAGATTGAGGTTGATGGCTGCCACAATTCCGACTATAATATTGATTATGGTAAAGTTGCGCTGTGCTTTGTTTTCGAGAGTTGCAATTGCATCCTTTTGAGATTGAATATGCGACTTAAGAAGATCAAGAACGCTGAGTTGTTGGAAGTTCAGGTTTTCATCCGGACTCGCCATATGATCCTCAGGAGATAAACATGTCTGATAACAGCAAGCAAGCTAATGGCAAGAGTCCCACGGTGCCGGCGGAAAACCGAAAAAATACTGGAAATCCTCCGCCATCAAGCGAACCCGTAGCTTCAATGCCTAAACCAGAACCTTCCTTTGGAATAATTGATGAAGGCAGTCGATTCACAAAGTTGCAGCCTGTACATACGCGCGGTTAACGAATCTGTACAGAATGTATTGTAGCAGTTCCGCTCGCACAATAGTCGAGTCTGCAATGCACGGACCCCGTCGTGACTGAGCGCGAACAAGTGCCACGCGCTAAGGTCAAAACCTTCGCCAATTAACCTGTTCCCATCCCATGACGCTGACAAACCAGAGGTATCGCAAAAGCCTCGGCCGGAACCGTCTTCTGGACAGATAACCGAAGGAGAATCTCGCGCATCGCTCTGGCAGACCGTCAAGTTGGCTATTCGAGACTAATCCAATCTTCAATGCGTTTGTCACAACCTGATACTATCAGCCCATAAGATTACTTGGCGACCCAGCCCCAGCGCCCCGCCTCCAGCAGCACCGCCTCCTCTTCCCCGGGCCAAGGCGGCGTCGTGGCGATGAGGAACTCCAGCGGCGCATCCCCACCCGCGCGAAACTGAAACTCCGTCCCCAGCGGGATCGTCAGGCTCATGCCCGGCGCGACATCCAGCGTTTCTTCCCGCTCGCCCTGTTTTCGCCAGACTTGCCCCCGCCCAGCCAGAAAAACCCAGACCTCTTCGACCGTCCGGTGGCGCACGGGCAGCGAAGCCGCGCCGGCCGGCAGACGGCAGTGCACCACGCTCACGGCGCCAATCTGATGCAAGAGGCGTATCTCTGAGCCATCGGGCGCCAGGGCATCGTAGGCTTGGCTCGCGCGGCCGCTTGTGAAGGGAGTCATGGCTCCTCCTGTGTGGCTTGCCAGCGCTTATGCACGGCCTCCCAGACTTCCGGGTTGAGCAGATGCGGCGGCCTCTCCCCGCGCAGAACCTGCAAGACCTGTTCCAGGGCATGCGTGACCAGCCGCCGTCTTCCGACGACCGTGGCGCTGGCCACATGCGGCGTGATCACCACATTATCGCGCCCCAATAGAGGATTGCCCGCCAGCGGTGGCTCGGGGTCGGTCACATCCAAGCCCGCGCCGAAGAGATGCCCGCTATCCAGGGCGGCCGTCAAAGCCGCTTCATCGACATGCCCGCCGCGCGAGACATTGATGAAGACCGCGCCCGGCTTCATCTGGGAGAAGCGCTCCGCATTCATCAGCCGGCAAGTCTGGTCATTCAGCGGCAGATGCAAGGAGACAAAGTCCGAGCTGCCCAGCAATTCCTCCAGCGACTTGATCTTCGTCACGCCCAGCCCCGCAAAGCGCTCATCGCTGATGTAGGGGTCGTAGGCTTGGACGCGCATGCCGATGGCTTTTGCCACGCCGCTGACGTGCCCGCCTATCCGCCCCAAGCCGACCAAACCCAGCCGCTTGCCCCGCATTTCCAGCGCAATGTATTCGCCCCAGAGGTCTTTGCGCTGGCCGCTTTCCAGCATGCGGTCGAGTTCGTTCGTCACCCGCTTGATGCTGCGCGCCACAGTCATCATCAGCGTCAGAGCCTGCTCGGCCGTGGATACCGTGGGCGCGTCGGGCGCGTTCACCACGGCGATGTTGCGGGCGCTGGCCGCGGCGATATCCACCTTGTCATAACCGACGCCGGTGCGGGCGATGAGCAGCAGGCGCTTCGCCCGGTCCATGGCGGACCCGTCATAAACCCGTCCGCCAGCCATGACCGCGTGGGCTTCTTCCAGCTTGTGATAGGGATCGGCTTTGACCTGATCGCCCGGGGCGATGCCAAGCGCCAAACCATCAAACATGTGCCGATACTCGTCTGGGACGGTGTTCTCAAACCAGATTTTGCGCATCTCGCTGTATTCCTTAGGTCTGCTGGCTTAGAAGTGGACGTTCTCATCAATGATCTGCCCGGCGTCGTCGGTGGCTTGGCGGATCTGCTTGAATTCGGCGGTCAGGGCCCGATTGAATGCCGAGATATCCGAGCTGTGCATGACCAGGTTGGCGCCGGCTTTTATCCAGGCGATCTCATGATGGGCGAAATTGTGATGGATGCCGACGCCGACGCCCGCCGCGCGCGCTTTGCTGATTATCGTTCGGATGGCGGCGTCAAATTCGGGATGGTCATACTGCTCGGGCAAGCCCAGGCTGCAGGAGAGATCATGCGGACCGACCAGCACGCAATCAACATAGGGCAGGCTCAATATCGCGTCCAGGTTTTCCAGGGCCGGCCCGCTCTCGATGTTGATGAAGAGCGCCTTGTTCTCGTTGCGCCGCGCCAGATATTCCGCCAGCTGCGGCTCCAGCTCAATCTCGCCTGCCAGCGCCGCCTGGAGTCGCTGTCCTTTGAGCGGACCCAGCTTGACCGCGCCGCCCAGCGCCATGACCTGCTCCGGTGATTCCACATAAGGCGCGATGACGCCATGCGCGCCGCCATCCAAAACCATCTGCGCTTGATAAGGATCCGGGGCGGGGATGCGTACCACCGGCGCCAGATCCAGCGCGGCAAAAACCTGACAGAGCCAGGCGACCGTCTCGCGGTCATGCGGCGTGTGCTCGGTGTCGATGAAGACCATATCAAGGTCAAGGTTCTTGACCACGCGGGGCCATATCGGCGAGGGCGCATAGATTGCCGTGCCATAGACGCGCTTGCCCCCGCGCAGCGCCTGTATGAGTGCTTTTCCTTGCATCCTGTCGTCTTTTCTGATTGTTCTGGCAAGTTAAGAGCGGATATTAGCCCTAGCCAGCGCATAAGTCAAAACGGGCTTCTTGGCTTGGCATTTCTGCCGCCTGTGATTGTGGCTGGTATACTCTGCGCTTGAGGATGCGACTTTTCCGCATGGAGGCTGTCATGCCCCTGTTCAGTTCCCATCGCGAGCGGCGGCTTTGGCTTGCGCTGGGCATAACCCTGGCGGCGATCTACGCTACCTTGGGACAGACCCCGGCGCTGGTCAGGGCTTTGGGACTGGACCTGCTGGAAAGCCTCGAAGCCAATCTCGTTTTCGCCCTGCTCATCCTGCTGGTCATCATCCCGATCTTCTTCATCGACAAGCGGCTGGGGCGCGTTGAAATCGCCATTGGCCTGGGCATCCTGGCTGTCTATCTGCTGGCTTGGCTGCGGCTGGGCTCCTGGGAAGAGCGCACCCACCTCTTCGAATACGCGCTGGTTGCGGCGCTCTTGCATGAGGCCTTGCTGGAACGGCGCGATAATGGTCGGCGCGTCCCGTTGCCCGCTTTGCCGGCTCTGGCGATTTCGCTGCTGCTGGGCTTGCTGGACGAGTGCGTCCAGTCTTTGCTGCCCAATCGCGTCTTTGATTGGATCGATGTGGCCTTTAATTCGCTGGCGGCCGCGGTGATTATCGGTTCGCGCTGGCTGTGGCGCTGGGCGCGGGCTTGGCTGGAGAGGCGCTGGCGCCGCTGAACAGGAGACCCTTGCCAGCGAGTGACCGAGTATTCGGACCGCGCAGTTGGTCATTCCAATCTCTGACATGTCACGCCATTCCAAGCGCCTTGTAGGGGAGAATCTGTGGATCGCCGGCAATTGTTCTGTTCTTCGCATGGGCGAGTCACCGCAACCGGTCAGTGTCGCCGGTCAGTGTCGCCGGTCAGTGTCTAAGCGACCTACGCTACCTACGCGACCTACGCGACCTACGAGACCTAAGCGACCTCGCCCCGACGAATTCCCTCTCTGCGTCCTGTGTTGAATTCAAATCGGCAGTATGCCACAATCGACCAAGCAGATTGAGGAGCGACTTATGCGACTGGGATTGAACATCGGCTACTCCGGCGCGCGGATTGAACTGCCGCTGGACATGATCCGCGAGGCTGACCGGCTGGGCTATTACGCCGTCTGGACCGCGGAAGCCTATGGCTCGGATTGCATTACGCCGCTGGCTTGGATCGGCGCTTTGACCGAGCGAATCAAACTGGGCTCAGCCATCATGCAGATGCCAGCCCGCAGCCCGGCCATGACCGCCATGACCGCCATCACGCTGGATCAGCTTTCGGGCGGGCGCTTCCTGCTGGGCTTGGGCTTGTCCGGTCCACAGGTCGTCGAAGGCTGGCATGGGCGCCCCTATGGCAAACCGCTGGGCAAAACCCGCGAATACGTGGGCATCATCCGCCAGATCCTGGCGCGCGAAGCCCCGCTCATTCACGAAGGCGAGCATTATCAAATCCCCTATCGCGGCTCTGAGGCCACCGGCTTGGGCAAGCCACTCAAGAGCATCATCCATGGCCGCGACGATATGCCGATTTATCTGGCGGCGATTGGACCCAAGAATGTCGCCCTGAGCGCTGAGATTGCCGATGGCTGGCTGCCCATCTTTTTCTCGCCAGCGCATTATGAGCAAGCCTACGCGGCGGCGGTGGAAGCGGGCTTGGCGGCGGCCGGCGGCGGCAAAACACTCGCCGACTTCGATATCGCCCCATCGGTCACCGTGGTTATAGACGACGACTTGGAAGCGGCCCGCAATCAGATCAAACCTGCGCTGGCTTTGTACATCGGCGGGATGGGCGCAAGGGGCAAGAACTTCTACTTTGACCTGGCTTGCCGTTTTGGCTTTGCAGGCTCGGCGGAAGAGATTCAATCCCATTACCTGGGTGGGCGCCGGGGCGAAGCGGTGATGGCTGTGCCAGACGCCCTGGTGGACGCGGTGGCTCTGGTCGGCAGCCAAGCGCGCATCCGCGATCGCCTGCAACTCTGGCGCGATTGTCCGATCAGCAGCATGAACATCAGCGCTTATTCGGTCGATGCCGTCCGTTTCATGGCTGAGCAGCTGCTGGCTTGATTGCGCCCTCTCCCATTGCGGATTCTTCGGGCGCGCTATGCGGATACTGCTGTCGCCAACTCCAGCCGAGCGCGTTCGGAACGCGCAGTATGGTACAATCCGTCGGGATTCGCTTATGGATTGTCCAGGAATTCCCAACGCGGCGGTGTAACTGTAGGCAAGTCTGGCGACAATGTTGTCAGCAGATTGACGTTATTCCCTCTGCGCCCAAGACCATGCTGAGCGAATGAAGGACCGGCACAGTGACCACTCTCATCACCGGCGGCGCTGGCTTCATCGGGGGGCACCTGGCATCGGCTCTGCTGCAACGCGGCGATAGCGTCATCGCCCTCGACAATTTCAACGATTATTATGACCCAGCCATCAAACGCCAGAACGCCGCGCGGCTTGGCGAGTTCGACAATTGCCGCATCATCGAAGGCGATATCCGCGATGTCGCGCTCCTCGAGCGGCTCTTCAGCGAATGGAACATCACGCATGTCGCCCATCTGGCGGCCATGGCCGGCGTCCGCGCCAGCGTCACTCAGCCGCGCCTCTACTTGGACGTCAACCTGACCGGCACGCTGAACCTGCTGGAAGCTGCCAGGAAGCATGGCATAGAGCAGTTTGTCTTGGCATCGACCTCCTCTGTGTATGGCGCGACGAATCGGCTGCCCTTCGTCGAAAGCGATACCGCCGATCGTCCCCTGGCCGCTTACCCCGCCAGCAAACGCGCCGCCGAGATGCTGGCGCACAGTTACCATAATCTGGTCGGCATGAACGTGACTTGCCTGCGTTTCTTTAATGTATATGGACCGGCCGGGCGGCCCGACATGATGCCCTGGCGCTTGATGGAAGCGGCGCGGACCGGCGCGGAGATCAAGCTCTTTAATGGCGGCGATATCCACCGCGATTGGACCTATATCGCCGACACGGTCAAGGGCTTGCTGGCCGCTTTGGATGCCCCATTGGGTTACGAAGTTATCAATCTGGGCTTGGGCGAGCCGATATCGCTGGCGGATTTTGTCAGGGTCATCGAAGAATTGGCCGGCGCCAAGATCAATGCGGTCTCCGTGCCGACGCCCTTGAGCGACCCGCCGATCACCTACTGCGACAATCGCAAAGCGCGGGATTTGCTGGGCTTCGCGCCGTCAGTGCCGGTGCGGGAAGGCTTGCGGCGCGCCTGGCAGTGGCACGCTGCTTATCGCGAGTTGTAGAGCGCTGGCTTTTCCCTGGCCGCCACCGCCTCAGGCAAGCCGGTCCGCGAAGAGCGAAGGCAGGCCTCCGCCACCGCCAGCGACATGAAGCCATCCCATGCCGAGGGACCTGTCGGCTGGTCAGTCCGCAGGCTGTTGATCCAGATGCGCGCCTCGTCAAGATAGGCTTGGGCGAAGCGCTGGGGCCAATCCGGCGTCACTGCCTGGGCGATGCTATTGCCGCGCCGCAGCACCGGGCTGGTATGGCTGATGGATTCAGCAGTGCCGCGCTCGCCGATGATGCGCACAGCCACCTCATAGCCATAGCCCGATGCGCCATTCCATTCCATTGTGCCGATTGCGCCGCCCGCAAAACGCAGATGTACAAGAGCAAAGCGCGCGCTCCGCGGTTCAGCCGCGTTCATGGGCAGCCAGTCTACGTATACCTGCTCGATCTCCGCGTTCATCAGCCAGCGAGCCGAATGGATATCGTGGATCAGCGAGTTGACGATGGCTTCTTCAATGGTGGCCGGTCCGCGGTAGGGGTTGATATGCAAGCCGCGGAAAGCCAGCGCCTTCCCCAACTCGCCCACTTGCAGCATGTCATAAACCTCGCGATGCGCCCGGTCATAAACGCGCATGAAGCCGACTTGCAGCAGACGCCGCCCAGCCGCCGCTTCGGCTTGCAGGACCCGCTCGGCATCGGCTTGGGATGTGGCCAGCGGTTTCTCGCAGAGGACCGGCTTGCCCGCTTCAATGCAGGCGATGGCCAGCTCGGCATGGCTTTCGTCAGGGCTGGCGATAAGGACAGCTTCGACCTCAGGATCGGCGATCAAGGCATGGGCTTCGCTGATGACCCGCGCCCCGCAATCTGCCGCCACTTCAGCCGCCCGCGCCTGGTCAAGGTCCATGACCGCCGCGAGGTATGCGCCGGGCGTTCGGAAGGCGAGGTTCGCCGCATGCAGGCTGCCGATCATGCCCGCGCCGATGAGGCCGACGCTTATGCTGCCCTTTGTCATGGCTGCCACCCTTTCGTGAATTGCCCGCCTGCAGTGTAACCCCTTCGCGCCAGATTGGAAATTCGGCCCTGTCTGGCTCTAGGCCGGTTGCTTGGACAGTGTATCGAATTCGGTTGAAACACCATTGCTTAGCCACCGAGCGCGGCGATGGGTTTGGCGTATTTTGGCGCGAATTCGGCAAACGGATTCGCGGGTTCCGCCAAGAGTGAAAGTTGGTCTTGGCGGGCGAATGGAGCGATGAATGGGCATGATTGGCTTAGGCGGGGACAAAACATATTTGCGCCAAGCTTGGCTTATGGGGTTTTCAAAAGGCGGGGTTTGGGATGGGTGTATGGATGGTGGTGTCTTGTGACGGCATTTTTTTGCCTTTGAGCGCGTTTCGGTCCCCCTACAAGTTAGATTTTCGGGTGAATTCGAATCTTGCGGGTCTTCAATTCTATACAATTATCTGTTCGAAATGTTCTAGTATGTTGTTGCTAGAAACAGTGTCGCAAAGTGTTATAGTTTGTGGAATACGATGTACCCTACCCACCGTTCATTGGAGCAGACAAATGTTCCGCAGACTTCGTATGGTCATTGTCTTCGCAGTTGCGCTTCTTCTGTCCTCCTACCCTGCTTAAGCCCAGCAACGGCTCGATCGCCCGACTGCCTCCAATTCGCTAACGATGCGCTCTCATGGAATGCCGTCGACAATGCTGGCGGCTATCAATTGCGTTGGTGGGCGACCAGCAGCAACGTCCAGACCGCAGACCTGCCGGCTTCGCAGACAAGCTATGATTTCAGCTCTTTACCATTAAACGTCACCTAAGCAGTGCAAGTCCGCGCCCTGGCGGAAAACTCCGGCTCATACACGAACAGCCTCTGGAGCTTGCCCGAAGCGATCATTCGAGTACCGGCAGCTACGGCAACGCCAACTGCCACAACCGCTCCGCCCAAGAATCTGCCCGCGCCCGGCAATTTCCGCCATCTTTGGGGAACGACTGTCGGCTGGAACACGGTCACAGGCGCGACCGGCTATCAGCTGCGCTATGGACCGCCAAACCGAGGCCGCCGCTACGTAACCGTGAGCGCGTCGGCGTCGCAGTACACGATTCCCGATCTCGATGTTGGTCGCAGCTGCGAGGTGGAAGTACAGGCTTTGGGCGATGGAACGTCCTAAGTGACAAACGGGCAATGGTCAGACAAGGTGACGATTACGGCAGCATTCACTCCAACGCCCACCAGTACGCCAACCGCGACTCCGACGAACACGCCGACTTCAACGCCGACGAACACGCCCACCAGTACGCCGACCAATACTCCCACCTATACACCGACCAATACGCCGACCGCTACTTACACGCCAACGAATACGCCGACGAATACGCCCAGCCCAACTCCGCCACCGAAAGCCCTAGACGCGCCGAGCAACTTCCAAGTTATATCCGGCACGACGGTAGGCTGGCAGGCGGTAATTGGCGCGACCGGCTACATCGTCAAGTGGGAACCAGCGGAGGGCGTCGGCATTGGACATTCGACGCATTTGGACAAGCGCGCAACAACGCTTGAGTTATGGAGTATTGCGGTTGGAGTCGCCTACAATGTCGCAGCGCAAGCCATTGGCGACGGCCGCCACTATGAATCATTTGGACCTTGGTCTTCATTGAAGTAGTACATCAAGCCTACCGCGACGCCTACTCCGACCGACACGCCGACGCCCTCCCCGACGTACATGCTGACGCCGACGGCTACCAATACGCCGACAGCGACCTTCACGCCGAGCAATAGCCGACTCAGAAACCGACTGACAAACCGAAGCCGCCCACTGCGAAGCCCACGAATACTCCGACAAAATATGTGCCTCCGCCGACTAATACAATTGTGCCGGATACTCCAATACCTTCACTGCCAGACAGCGCTTGTAGATGGGAGCACAATAATTACAATCGATTCTACTGCTGGGCTACGAGGACGGGAGACGGCGCGGACCCCGGATTTGCATTTGCCGCTGCCCGTAAGAATGCGCTTAATGCGCTTGCAGCTGACATCTGTAAACGTTTGAGTGGCTTTAGCCAAACGGTCAGATGGACCACCGACGGTGAATTGACTGGCTCCGGTCCGTATACTGCAACAGCTGCTGCGACCGCTCAATGCGACAAATGACTCGTGATGCGACATTTATTTCGGCGAGTTTGGCATCTTCGGCAAGAGCCGTTTCCGCTGGCCCGATAATTCCATTCCCGTCATGGAAGCCATGGCCCGCTTCAAACAAGGCGCCATCGCCTACCGCTGCCCAAAGCACACGGAAATCACGCATGTGCCGCTCTTCCTGCGCATGCCCGGCGTCGACCACAAGCGAGTATCCGGGCTGGTCAGCATCCCGGATATGATGCCAACCATGCTTGAATTGGCGGGCGTCACTATCCCCGAACGCGTGCAAGCCAAGTCCCTGCTGCCGCTGGCGAATGGCGAAACGAACAAGCTGCATGACATCGTAGTCACCTCGCAGTCTCTCATCGACACCGCCGGCAACACCACCCTGATCGTCGATGACAGCGAGCGCGTGGTCGTGGAAGTGTCGCCCAGCACTATCCGCGATGGCGAATGGGATTTCCTGTACAGCCTGGCAGGCGAACCGGTCGAGCTCTATGATGCCATGAATGATCCCGGGCATCTGCGCGATCTGGCCGCCGAGCATCCCGAGATCTGCGCGCTTATGCACGCGAAATTCGTCAGGTGGATGGACAAAATGGAAACGCCCGAAACCTACGCCGCGCCCCGCCGACGTCTGTAATCTGCCGGGGTCGCCAGGCTGGCTCGCCGCTAGCCCTTGATCGCGCCGACGGTCAAACCTTTGATGATATGCCGCTGCGCCAGCAAGACCAGGATCAGCGCCGGGATCATGGCCACGAAGGAGCCCGCCGCCATCTCGCCATAGCGGATATTAAACTCCTGCACGAAGTTGGCGATGCCGACGGGGATAGTCCGCCCCGCGCTGGTGGTCGTCAGCGAAAGCGCAAAGAGAAACTCCTTCCAGCTGAAGACGAAGACCAGCACAGCCATAGCCGCCAGGCCGGGCCGCACGATGGGCAAGATGACCATGCGGAATGCCTGCCATTGCGTGCAGCCGTCGATGACCGCCGCTTCTTCCAATTCTTTCGGCACTTCGGCGAAGAAATTCATCATCATGATCACCGCCAGCGGCATATTCAGCACGACATGCGCCATGATGACCGCGGCCGGCGTGTCATAGATGCCGGTCGCCCGCGCCCAGAGATAATAAGGCGTTACGAAGACGATGGGCGGCATCATGTTGATGAAGAGCAGCCAGGCGAGGATGCCCCCGGTCACCCAGCGCGACCAATCCAGCCGCGAGATGGAATAGGCGGCCAGCGAGCCAATCGCGCCGGCTATCAGGGCGACGCTGGAAGCCACGATGAGGCTGTTGCGCGTCAGCTCGGCGAAGTTGCTGCGGCTGCCGGTGAAGATCTCTTCGTAGTTGGCTGTCTTCGCGGTGAAGAAAAATGTGCCGCTATAAATATCGGCGGTGCTCTTCAGCGAAGTCTGCACGATGTAAAATACCGGGAAGAGGATGATGAACACCACCACCAGCAGAGCCAGGTTCAGCAGGATTTTGGGCAGGGTCTTCTGTCTCATCCCAGGCGCCTCCGCACGACTCGGCTCGCCCAAAGATAGAAAAGCACGAAGACGGTCATGAAAGCCGCCACCATCAGCGACAGGAAAGCGGCGTAACCCAGGCGGAATTGTTCGCTGAAGACTTTGTAGATGTGCATGCTGATGACCTGCGTGGCGGTGCCCGGTCCCCCAGAGGTCAGCACGAAGATCTGATCGAATACTTTGAAGGCCAGGATGGTGCGCAGCAGCATGGCCACCAGGATGGTTGGCGCCATCATCGGCAGGATGACATGGCGGATCATGCGGAACTCGTTCGCGCCATCGACCCGCGCCGCCTCCAGCAGCGATGGCGGGATGGATTCGATGCCCGCCAGCATGATCAGGAACATGAAGCTGGTCCAATGCCAGACATCGACGATGATGACCGATATCAAAGCCATATCCGGGTCAGCCGTCCAAAGGGGCAGGTTCTGCACGCCCAGCTCAATGAGAATGGTGGTGATGAGCCCGTAGTTGTAGTCATAAATCAGCGACCACATCGTGCCGATGGCCACCGGCGGAATGAGCAGCGGGATGATGACGACGCTGCGATAGACGACAGCCAGCCGGCGCGTGCGGCTGATGGCCACCGCCAGCGTGAAGCCGGTAAGGGTCTCGATGATGACGACGGCGACAACAAACACCAGCGTATTCTTGATGGCGATGCCAACTATGGGGTCTTTGCCCAGGTTGTCCAACTGGCGCAGGCCGATGTATTCAGAGACCAGCTTGCCCTCGACGAACTCCAGCTCGGATACGCTCATCTGCAGCAGCTGCGCGATAGGCAGCACGGTGAAGATGACCAGGACGACCAGCAAGGGCAGCAGCGCCCAATATTTGAAACTGCCAGAACCGAACAAGGTCGTTCTTAAGCCGCCCCGCGCGGACAGCGAAACTTGCGCCATAGTCATTCAACTCCCCGAGCCAGGCTCAGCCTTCTCAGGAACTTCAATCCAACAATGATAACCGTAGGGCTTCTCCGATACTGATGATTTTCCGTCATATTCCGGTTGTGAAGCGAGTGGGCGAGCCACGAGTCCGCTCCTGTTTGCATTGCGAATTGCAGACGCCCGCCCCCCTAAAATGAGGGAGGGGGAGTTGAGCGCCGGGATGCAATGGATTTTGCGTGGGCGAACCACTGGCTCGCCCCTACGGTTGACTGATGTGAGCGAATCATAGCGGAATGCGCTTAGCCGCCAGGGTCTCGCTCCCCCGCTGCGATGTCCGCCGATTCTAGGATACCGTGTAGCCGGCGTCTTCCATGACCGTGCGGATCTCGGATGCCATCAGCGAGACGGCTTCTTCCGCGCTGATCTCGTCGACATAAGCCTGCGCCATGCGCGTGGTTACGCTGTCGCGGATGAGCGGCGTTTCGGGCAGGCGCGTCTCCGGATGCAGGAAAGGCGTGCTTTCCGCGAAGGCGCTCGTCCACCAGCCCACGACCGGGTCGGCAGCCAATTCTTCATACGTGTCCTGGCGGACCGGGATGGCGCCGGCTTTGGCATAAGCCAGCTGATTGTCCTTGGTGGTCAGCCATTTGACGAATTCCAGCCCAGCCGCAGCCCGCTCGGCAGGCAGGTTGTCGGGGTGGCACATGACCCACATGCCGGTGCGTGGCGAGCGCGCTTCCGCAGTGACGCCTGGCACGACCGTCGCGCCCATGTTGCCGCCGACGATCGAGATCTCCGGGTTGTCATAATTGGGAGCGGCTGCCCCGACCATGTGCACCTGCGCCAGGCGGCCGCTGGCCATCAATGCCAGCAGATCGCCTTGGCCCAGGTCAGGATAATTCTGCGGGGCCCAGGTCCGCCCCAGCGTCAGCCAGCGCTGCACCGCTTCCAAACCCTCGGGCCGCTCGAAACCGACAGACCAGCTGCCGTCTTCTTCCAGCCGCACATATTCGGCGTCATACGAATCCACATACGCGCCGAATTCCCACCATATCGGGTTGGCGCGGTTGGCGTTGCCAAACATGCGCGGCGGGTTGCCCAGCTGCTCGGCGATGGCTTCCATCTCGTCAAAAGTCTTGGGCGGCTCAATGCCATTGGCTTCGAAGAGATCGCGGCGATAATAATAGAGTTGGATGTTGCCATTGATGGGCACGCCCAGGATCGTGCCATTGGGACCGTTCACGCCCAGGTCGCTATCCCAGCGCGCGGCGTCGCCATAGCTGATGATGTTAGCATCCAGCGCATAATCGCCGTCGATGTCCAGGATGGGTTTGAGCAAGCCCGAACTGTAGAAGAAGGGGATGTTCTGCTCGGTGATGGCGACCGCGTCATACTCGCTTTCGCCCGCCTGGACCGCGTTGCGCGTCTTGTCCAGCATGCCGGGGAAGGGCGTCACATCCAGGTTGACTGCGTTGCCAGTGGTCTCGGTATAGAGCTCGACCATAGCCGCGAAGCCGGGGAACCAGGGCGAATCGTTGATCAGGATGGTGATCGGCGGTTGGCTCGCTACGTCTTGCGCCAAGGTCCTGATGCTGCTGTTCAGCAAAGGATTGGCAGCCAAACCGGCCGAAAGCGCGCCCATGGCCTTGAGAAAATCGCGCCTTGAGAAATTGCCGATTCTCTTGTTCATAATGTCTGTACCTCCCTAAGCTATCGATACGCTGGCAGCGGCGGCAAGAGCCCTCTCCAACCTTGCGCCTGGCCAGCCCAACTCACCTACCATACATCATCGCGCGGACTTGCGCAAAAAAGCGCTGGCGGCTGGAAGGGGCGAATGTCGTGGAAGCGCCAATATCGCGGACAATGCAGGGCTTGCGCGCTACTGGTGGCAATGCTTCCGAATGTTGCTTTTTGAGAGAGCTCGAGTCGCCCCTACGGCTGTCTCTTATGAGCGCCAGTCACCGTCTCGCCCTTGCAGGAGGCGGGTTGCGCCGGCTGTGAAGTTGCGCAATATTCCGCATATCCCAACCGCGCGCGCAACCTGTATACTCGCGCCTGTGCGTCCCCCAATCACGGAAAACCCGCTTGAATATCAAATCGCTGCCTTATGTCGTTCTGCTCGGCTGCTTCTTCGGCTCATCGCTGGTGGTCTCGCGCTTCAGCGTAAGCCAGCTCGAACCCGTTACCTATATCTGCCTTCGCATGACCATCGCCAGCCTGATGTCGCTGCTGGCATACGCCATGATCACCGGTCGCCGCGTTCCCAGGGATTTGGGCTTGTGGTGGCGGACGGGCTTGCTGGGCATATTTGGCACGGCGCTGCCCATGACGGCGATCGTCGCCTCGCTGCAATATCATTCCAGCGGGGTGGCTTCCCTGCTGCTGGCTACGGGACCGGCCCTGACTGTGCTGCTGGCGCATTTCACGCTGCCGGACGAGCTGCTCAGCCGGCGCAAGGTTATGGGCGTATCGCTGGCTCTCGGCGGAGCGCTGCTGCTGGCGCTCAGCGGCGAAGACGGCTTGCCCGACGTCTCGCGGGCCGACCCGACCGGTTATCTGCTCGTCGGCATTGGCATCGTATCCAGCTCGATCATGATCATCTTCGCCCGGCGCAGCCTAAGCGGGTATGACGCCTTTGACGTGGGCAGCGTGCGCCTCTTCGTCACCGCCCTGGTGATGATGCCCGTGTCGCTGTTCAAGGATGGCTTGGATATGAGCGCGCTGGACGCGGCTGGCTTGGCGGCTTTGCTTTACGCGGCTGTGGTGGGCACCTTCCTGGGCTTCATGCTGTCCTTCTACAACATCAAGCGCTTTGGCGCCACGCCGACGGTCATGACCACCTACATCATCCCGATTGTGGCCGGCCTCGGCGGCGTCGTCCTGCTGGGCGAAGAGATCACCGGCACGATGCTGATGGGCATGGCTGTCATCGTGGCTGGCGTCGCCCTGCTGCAAGAATTCCGCAAGCCCGTCGCCACCTGGCAACGCCGCTATCCCCATCGCGGCTCGTATTGAGCTTATGCCACCTGGCAAGCCTCGTAAGCCTGCCGCAAAGCCGCCTTCCAATCGCCCAGAGGAATAAACTCCTGCCCGATATAGCCGCTGAAGCCGGTCTCGGCGATCGCCCGGCATATCGCGGGATAGTTGAGTTCCTGCGTCCCGTCGATCTCGTTTCTGCCCGGCGCGCCAGCCGTGTGATAATGGGCGAACCACTGATGATTATCGCGGATCGTCTGGATGATGTCGCCTTCCATGATCTGCATGTGGTAGATGTCGTAGAGCAGGCGCGCGTTGGGCGAATCCACCGCCGAGACAACTTCCACGCCCCAAGCCGTGCGGTCGCATTGATAATCGGGATGGTTGACTTTGGAGTTGAGCAGCTCCAGGATCAGCATGACGCCGGCCGATTGCGCCGCCCGCGCCAACACCTCGAGATGCTTGATGGCATTCTCCGCGCCCTGGGCGTCGTCCAAGCCTTCGCGGTTGCCGCTGAAGACAATCATGTTGGGGATGCCCCAATCGCTGGCGAGCTTAAGGCTGGCTTCTGACTGGCGCTGGATGTCATCCCAATAGGTCTCATGGCTGATGCCTTGCTCAAGCGGCACATGCAGCTGATGCGCGGCGATGGTCATGCCCATGTCGCGGACCAGCGCGAATTTCTCGACTGGGACCAACTCCATGGCCGTATAGCCGATGGCTTTGCAGGTTTGCAGCAAATCAAGCGGGTCAATATCGGCGCGGTCATAGCACCACCAGGATACCGATTGTTGGATTGCCATAGGTCCCTTCCATCTTCCGATTCTTTTGGCTTAGACGCGCATGCCGAGCCAATACTTGCGGTAGGCGCGGCTTTCGCGCAGCAGCAAATCCAGCCGATGCTGAAGCGCGGGAAGTTTCTCGCTGGGCGTGGAATCACCAAGCAGCAAGCGATATGCGCCACTTTCCAGGACCGCGTAGTCGAGTTTACCCAGCGCGCGCAAGACCTGCAATCCAACTCGGGCAGCGTCTTCGGTTTGGCTGAGAGCCGCCGCCAGCTCGTCCAGGCTGACAATGCCCCCGCGCTGACTGATGGTGTATTTCGCCAGACCAGTCAAACGCCGCAGGAAGGGATTGAGATCCTCGCAATCGTTGCGCGCGCCAAAGAGGATGAGCCGCCGCGGGTTTACCGTCTCCAATGCCGCCGCCCAGACTTCCGCTGAGGGTGGCGCGGACCAGACGATCAGCGTCTCGCAGGCTCGCAGCCCCAAGCGATTGACCGCGCCATCCAGCCGGTCGACTTCCGCCCAGACCAGCGCGGCCGGATGCCATTCGCGCGCCCCCGCCAGTGCCCGCTGCGGATCCAGGCTATGCCGATAATCCTCGATCTCATAAGCCGGCTGCTCCGAGTCTATCTCAAGCGGCGCCCCTTCATGCGCCCGGCAATCCAGCCATTCGACCAGCGCATCCCGCTGCCCCTTCCATGTATCCGTCCGCAGGGTATAAGCCAGGTCGAAGCGCCCGCCGGGCAGGTCCTTCCCCGCGCCCCGCCAATAGATGACCCGCCGCCGGTTGTCGTCTTCATCGGCGATCTCCAGCTGCAGGTGCTGCTTGCCGCGCCCGAGCGCTTTGCGGCTGACCAGCTTGAGATTCCGCGACATCAGCGTCAATGGCGGGTTGCCGTTGCCAAAAGGCGCCAGGCGCTCAATATCCTGACAAAGCTCCGGCGAGATGGCTTGCAGCGGCAGAATGCCATCAATGACCAGGGGCGGGGCGGCTGGAGCGTCCATGGCGCGGACGACGCGGGAAAGCTCCTTGCGGAAGTCGAAGAGCTTGTCAGCGTTCAGGCTCATGCCCGCCGCCATGCTATGCCCGCCATAGCGCATGAGCAGGCCGGATACTTGCCCCAATGCCGCGGTGATGTCGACGCCGGCGATGGAACGCGCCGAGCCGCGTCCGATGCCATCGGCTGTGGCGATCAAGATTGTGGGCAAGCCGAACTCTTCAGCCAGCCGGCTGGCCACGATGCCGATGACCCCGCTGTGCCAATCGGCCTGGCTGAGCGCCAAAACAGCGTAGTCCAGCAGCCAGGGTTTGGCTTCGATCTGCGCGATGGCGGATTGATAGACTTGATTCGACAGGAACTTGCGGCGGTTGTTATAACTCTCCAGCGAATGCGCCATGAGCCGCGCTTTCGCCCAGTCCTCCGTGGTCAGCAATTCCACAGCCGGGTTGGCATCGTCCAGCCGCCCCAAGGCGTTCAGGCGGGGCGCGATGTCAAAGCCGATATGCCTCTCGGTGAGCAGGGCGGGCGGGATGCCGGCGCGTTCCAGGATGGCGGCAATGCCGGCCCGCTGGTTCTGGCGCAAGACAGCCAAGCCCCGCTGCAGCAAGTAGCGCGTGTCATTAACTTGCCGCATGACATCGGCCACGATGCCCAGGGCGACCAGGTCCAGCAGCGTCGCGCCTTCCGCGTCATCATTCAGCGCTTCAATGAGCTTGTATGCCACGCCGACGCCGGGCAATTCGCGCAGAACATGACCGGCTGGCAGGCGCTGTGGATTGACGTGGGCGGCGGCTTTGGGAAGCTCTTCGGGCAGGGCGTGATGGTCCGTGATGAGCAGATCGACTCCGCGTTCGGCGCAATAATCGGCGGCATCATGGGCGCTGCTGCCCGTGTCGCAAGTGAGCAGGAGATTCGCGCCTGCCTCCAGTTTGCGCTTGAGCGTCGCCAGGTGAATGCCATGCCCTTCGCGGAAGCGGTTGGGCACATGCCAGGCGACGCGCGCGCCCCGCTGCCGCAAAGCCGAAACGAGCAGGGCTGTGGCTGTCTGGCCATCGACATCAAAGTCGCCCCAGACGAGGATCGTTTCTCTTTCGCGGATGGCGCGTTTCAGTCGCTCGACAGCGCGATCAATATCCGGCAGCGCATTGGCTGAAGCCCGCTGATACTGCTCGGCATCAATGAAGCGTCGGGCTGCGGAGGCTGTGCTTATGCCCTTGCGCGCCAGATGCTCAGCGACAAGGCGATGCCCGCCGACTTCGCTTGCGAGCTCCTCCGGCAATTCTATCGGCGCAGGTTCCAGCCATGCGCGCTTCCGCGACGTGGTCAGGCTTTTAATACGCGCTCCTCCAACAGGGTCAAGCCATCTTCCGCCAGGTCCATGGTCATGCCCGGCGCGTCCGGCAGTTCGATATGCCCATCGACAGGCTGCAGCTTGTGCTTGTAGAAGACGTTGGTCATGCGGCCGATTTGGATGAGCCATTCTTGCATGGGGCAGGTTGTCAGCGCTTGCGAGGCGATGAGATGCGTCGAGGGCCAGCCGCCATGATGCGGGATGACCGGGATGGCATATGCCGAAGCCAGGGCGCATATTTTCAGCATCTCGCTCAGGCCGCCCGCCCAGGTGATATCGGCCTGCAATATGTCCACCGCCTCTGCCTCCAGCAGCGCCTTGATGCCCCAGCGCGTATATTCGTGCTCGCCGCCGCTGATGAAGACGCCGCTGACCGAGCGCCGCAATTCGGCATATTGCGGGATGAGATCGGCCATGACCGGCTCCTCGAACCAGGTCGGGCGATACTCCCGCGAAAGCTCGACCATGCGCTGGGCGTATGGCACGCTCCAACTGCTCCAGGCGTCAAACATCAGGTCGACATCCGGCCCAGCCGCTTCCCGCGCCGCGCGGATGATCGCCAGGTTCTTTCGGATGCCAGGTTCGCCGTCTTTTGGCGCGCAGGGCATAAACCACTTGAATGCCGTATACCCCTGAGCCAGGAAGTGCCGCGTCCGCTCGATGACCATGTTGGGCTCGACAGAAAAACCCAGCATGGAAGCATACGCGCGGATCCGCTGCCTTGAGGGACCGCCCAGCAGCTGATAGACCGGCGCGCCCAGCAGCTTGCCCTTGAGATCCCACAGCGCCAGGTCGACCTTGCTCAGCGCCATCATGGGACTGCCTTTGCGGCCATGAATCGCCACACGGTACATCTTGTCCCAGATGCGCTCAGTGGCATGGGGATCTTCGCCGATGAGCAATTCCGCGAAATAGCGCTCGATGATGGCGATGTCTTCGTCGCCCACAGGACCGCAGATGCCGGTCGCGCCATTGTCCGCGTCGATGAGCAGGAAGCGGGCGTCTATGGGGTAGGGCGGCGCGCTGGAAGAATCCAGGGGCCAAGGCGGCTCGCGCTTGGCGAGGTCGGGGTAGATATTCTGCGGGCGGGAGAGGAAGGCTTCGGCCAGGGGCTCGTGATAATCCCATTCGGCGGCGACGTGGATGGCGCGGATGCGGTCGATTTTCATGGCTAGGGGTTCCTTTACTATATCAGTGTCATTCGCAGGCTATGTCGCCACGAACATGTGTTTGCTATCCAGGACAATGTGTGCCGGGCGCCGACCGTTGCCGCGGGTTTACTGTCGCGTAAAGCAATGCATGCGTCATGTCGGCACTACCCTCCGGATGCCCACTCTGTAGTCGCGACCGTCTGACATTAGCCCCTCATGATTTTACGAGTAATTGACTGTACTGCGCAAAGTGAAGCGCCTGCAGATCCCAATTAGTCCGCCCAGGCCAGTACATTTGTGCTAATTTCTCTTGAAGTCTACTTGACCAGCCAATCTGTCATGTTATATTTGACTAGAATGTTCAAGTCCCTAGCAGGTGTAATGTGGGTGAACAGATGGCGACCAAAGAAAGTGTGTTGATTGCCATCGTTGCAGCTGCCGGGGAGACTGGTCTTGATCGAGCGCAGTTGCAGAAATCAGTGTTTTGGTGGGTGAGGAGTTTGATGGAGGGTTGCCGTCGGACTTCTATCAATTTCAGCCATATATGTACGGACCATTCGCGCAGGGTGTATACGCAGATATTGAGCGGTTGAGCGACGGGCCGATGATTCAGACGTATCCCGGAGACGATGGGCGCCCATTTTATCGCTTGGCGTTTAGTGCCACAGCCGAGACGCTCGGTTTGTCGGAAAATCTGAAATCGGTTATCAGACGAATCGTTGAATGGGTGACGAGTATGTCGTTCAACGAACTCGTTCGAGCAATTTATTACCTTTACCCTGACCAGAGAGAGAACAGCGTCTTTCAGGGCTACTCCGATGAGGTGGCGCAGGAAGAGAGCTTCCAACGAGGCTTCTCTGAAATTGCCGCCGGCGGAGGTCGGCCAGCGCTTGAGTTGGCCGACGAACTTTTCGCTAGGGCGGTAGATGGCTAAAGAAGTGCGTGCGTTGAGCGATTTCGAACGGCAGATTAAGAAGCTGAGTAAGAATCGTCACCAACTGAAATCAGACTATATTGATTTGTTGTCAATCTTGAAGCGTCCCATCAAAAGTGGGATCGCGTAAAGGATGCCGAAGATGCGCCACTTTGGATTTCTCGTATGCAGGATAGCTCATCGAATCGTGGAAAGAGTGGAGGTTTTCGCGTCTATTTCTTCATAACGGATACCGTAATTTGGCTGGTACATATTCAGCTTCGCAAGGATGGAGATACAGTACCCGCCTGGACACTTCTGCGAGCGCTAAAGCGGGTTGGCCTCTGGCCTCGAAGCGAGAAATAGTCAGTCGCGGGCTTCATAGCTGACGGCTGGATTTGTGGAAGGCAGCCGCCGACAGCACTGTTTCATCTCCGATATACGCCATAACTAAAATTCTATCTCCGCGATCTGCTCAAAATCCAGCTCGATGCGCTCCTCGCCTTCAGCCTCATCATCCTCGACATATTCGCGCAGGTCGCCCGCCTCGCCACGCTCGCAGAAAGCCCGATAGGCGCAGAACTTGCAGCGCCGCTCGTCCTCAGTCAGCGGGAATTCTTTCGCCGCGCCTATCTCATCCATCATCGCCAGCAAACGCGCTTCGTCCGCCGCCATCTCCTCAGCGGAGTAGGCAAAGCTGACGCGCCGCCCGCCTTGAGCCACATACACATACTCCATGCGAATGCGCTCAGGCGGAATCTCGCCGCCATAGAGATGCCCGCCCGCCCGCGCCAGCACATAGCGATAGACCACCGTTTGCATGCGCCCCCGCAGAAGCTCCGCCGAAGGCAGCCAATCGCCCGTTTTCCAATCGACGATGACCGCCGCGCCGCCCGGCTCAAGCGCCAGCAGATCATATTTGGCGATAAGACGCCGCCCGCCCAAAGTCGCGAGCAGGGTGATCTCGGCATGGCGTTCCCCTGGCAAGCCCGCCAAGCCATTTTGCAGATAGCTCGCCCACCAGCCCGCCAGCTGCGCATCGTCAGCCAGCGAGCGCGTCAAAAGTTCAGCAGGCACGCCATGCAGATGCTGCTGCGCGAGTTTGTGAAAGCGCTGGCCCCGGCGGATTTTGTTCTCGAATTCCAGCCATTGATTGACCTCCAGAGCCGGATAGCGCAAACGTTTGATGTAGCGCAGTTCAAAGCGCCGCGCGCAATCGAGATAATCTTGCAGGCTGCCCTGCGTGAAAGCCAGATCAGCGTTCAGCGCCATGCCGCTCCCCTTCCCAGAACGTCCGCAGCGCCAGCAATGGCAGCGCCTCCGTCGCCGTGCCGCGCCCGCTGTTCCAGGTGATGGTCAAAGCCCGCCGCGCCCGCGTGATGCCCACATAGAGCAGGCGCAAACGCTCGGCCGCATAGTCGATGCGCGCCTCCAGACTGGCGAAGCCCTCGTGATAATCGCCGCCATCACAGAGCGCTTTCAACTGCGCCAGAGCCTCGGCGGTCAGGTTGAGATCATCGCGGATGAACCACTTCTCGCCGATGAAGTCATCGTCAGGGTCGGCGGACGGGAAATCGTAATTGTTGATCGATATGAGATAGACCTTGTCCCATTCCAAACCCTTGGCTTTGTGCAGGGTGGTGACGGTCGCCTTGCCCTTGTGGGCATCGGGGTCAAGCTGGCTGTCGTCATCGCCCAAGCCCATGAAGCGGCGGCGGTTGGCGGCGATGTCATAGAGCTCGGCGGCAAATTGCGGCAGGCGCATCTGCGGATGCGTGTCGCCCAGCCTCGCCAGATGCAGAGCCATGATATGCGCCGTGGCGAGATCGCTGACACGGTCTTTGCGGAAAATATCTCCCGAAATCGTCAGCACAAGCTGGTCAATGGGCATCTCAGCCGCCCGCAGCCAGGAAGCCACCCGGTCGCGAAACTCTTGTAGGTGGTGGCGCAATTCGCTATGTTCGGCCTCGGGGAGCGCCTCATCCAGCCAGTCGCTTAAGCGCGGCGCCACCAGGTCTTCGATATTGCGGATGCGCTTCAGCCCAGCGGCCACGGCTTGGACGCGCGCGCTGGCGGCCGGGTCATCGCGTTCGTCGCGCCTCCAGACTCGGTAGACCTCAGCCAGCTTGGCGGGCTGCTTTGGGTCAGCCAGGTAGCCCAGGATGCGCGCCAATGCCCCCGCCACAGCCCGAGTCGTCGAACGGCTGTTGAGATTCTCGATATGCGGCACATTCTTCTGGCGCAGGAACTTGACGATTTCCGAGCCGCGGCCATTCCGCGCCACCAGGATAGCCGCTGTCTTTTCCGGGTTTTCCGCCAGCCAGTTTTTGCAAGATTCGGTGACCAGCATGGCTTCTTTGGTCGGGCTGAGGCTCTCGCCATGCAAGACAACCGCTTCGGGCTCGTCGGGCGGGTTGGGCTGGGGATCGCCCGGCGGCGTCGGCAGGATGTAAGGCGTAGTCAGCGGTTTGCGCGCGCGTATCGCCCCATGCGGATGAGCCAACGACCAGCGTATCAGCTGATTGGCCAGAGCCTGAATGCTGGCTGTGCTGCGCCCGGAATTGGGCAATTCGCGGCCCATTACATTGTCGGCGCTGACGAATTCGCGCAAGTAGCGGGGATCAGCGGTGGTGAATGTCTCGAAGATGGCTTGGTTGGGGTCGCCCACGCGCAGCCAGTTGCCCGCCTCGCCAGCCAGCAGACGCAGGATATCTTCTTGCAGTTTTGAGCTGTCCTGGGCTTCATCTTCCAGGATGACCACCCACTTCCGCCGCAGCGCCGCCAGATAATCCGGCTCATTCCGCAGCACCCGCAGCGACAGGCAAATCAAATCCTGAAAATCGACCGCCCCGCGATATGCCAGCGCTTTCTCATAATCCTGATAAATCTCCGCGCAGATTTCGGCAAGAGGCAGCGAGGTTCGGCCGCGCTGCAGCCTGCCCAGGACCTCATCCGGGCGCAGCAGTTCGTTCTTGGCTTGGCGTATGAACCCGCGGACGGTATCCGCCAGGAGCTGGGGCCATCTCTGCGCGCGATAATGGCTTTTTTCGACGAAGTCGCGGCTCAGGTAATCGTCCGGCGTTTCCGGGTTGCGCCGCGCCCAGCTGTCGACGGCTTCCGCCAGGATTTCGTCGCTGGCGCGCTCATCCAGGATGCTGAACTGATCATCCAGCCCGGCCGCGCCGGCTTTATGCCGCAGGATGTCATTCGCCAAGCCATGCAAGGTGCGCACGCGATAACCATAACCGGGCAGCAAACCATCATCCTTGACGTATTCGTCGACCTGCCGGGCGAAGTTGGCCACAGCCGAATTGACCAGGGTGACGATGAGAATCTCCTGCCCATCGCTCAAGTCCGTCTCCGCCAGCAGCTTGGCGGTCAGGTAGGAGAGGGTGGCTGTCTTGCCGCTGCCCGGGACGGCCGCCACGCCCATGTAACCGCGCTGGTATTGCAAGACTTCGGCTTGTTTGGGGCGGGGGACAAACATGAACCTTATCGCTGTCTATGAACGGGCGGCGATGCTGCATTTCCAAGGATATTGTAGATGATGCGGCTACTGGGCGCTGTAAACTGTTTCCGCGCCTTGGCTGGCTCTGGTGATGGTGAGCGCCGGTTCATGGCTTGTCGCCGCTCGATAGGCTGCCGCCACGCGCAGAGTGAAATCTTCCGCGCGGTCCGCCGCCACCAATGCCACCGCGCAGCCGCCAAAACCGGCCCCGGTCATGCGCGCGCCGTAACAGGCTGGCTCGGCATTGGCGCAGTCAACGATGGCATCCAGAGCCGGGCTGGAAACCGCGAAGTCATCGCGCAGGCTGATGTGGCTGGCGATCATCAGATTGCCCAGGGCGGCCGCATCGCCGGCTTCCATGGCGCTCCGCGCTTGCAGGGCGCGATCATTCTCGCTGATGACATGCCGCGCCCGTTTGCGAATCAGCGGGTCCAGTTCATGCGTCCGCCGCTCGAATGTCGCCAGATCAATATCGCGCAATGCCGCCACGCCGAATTGCCGCGCCGCCGCCTCGCATTGGGACCGCCTCGCGTTGTACTGGGAATCGACCAAGCCGCGCCGCGTGCCGGTATCGAGGATGACCACAGCTGTCCCGGTTGGCAAGGGGGCCGCCGTCCATTCCAGGCTGCGGCAATCGATGAGCAGAGCGCGGTCTGGCAAGCCGGCTGCCGAAATCAGCTGATCCATGATGCCGCAGTTGACGCCCAGCCACTGGTTCTCCGCCGCTTGGCAAGCCAAAGCCATCCGCGCCGCGTCCCATGCGAAACCGGATACGCAATAGAAAGCCCGCGCGGCCGCCAGCTCCAATGCCGCCGAGGACGACAAGCCCGAGCCGATCGGCACATCGCCGCTGACCACGCCCTCCCAGCCGCCGAGCCGAAGTCCGCGTTCCTGCAGCGCCCAAGCCACGCCAGCCAGATAATCGCTCCAGCGGGTTTCATCAGGCTTGCGCAGGCTATCCAGCGCGAACTCCGCCCGGTCATGCATGTCGATGGAGATGGCCAACACGCGGTTATCAGGCCGGGGACGCAGGGCGATCCAGGCGGCGCGGTCAATGGCCATAGGGAAGACGAAGCCATCGTTATAATCGGTGTGCTCGCCGATGAGGTTGACCCTGCCCGGCGCGCGGACGATGAAGGCGGGCTCAGCCGCGAATTCGGCGATGAAGCGCCGCGTGACCCTGTCGGCTGGCGACATCCTGCCATCCTGAACTGCGTTTGGATTGGGACAGCTATTGTAGCGCAGAATGCCCGAACGCAGTCATTGTAGGGTCTACACTGTGTGTCGCCCATCTGAATGGGTTTTCGCGAGCGGTCCAATAATCCAAACAGCGCCAACAATTTGGAAAATTCGCCAATACCCGCCATAATATACTCTACCAGCCGCAGGTCGTGTCTCACGGCGTTAGGGAACCCTATCGAAAAGTGCCTGCCTGGCTGATGCAAACCAAGATAGGGAGACACGGAAGATGATACCGCTCACTATAAATGGACGGCAGATTACCTACGACGGCGACCCTGACCGCGCCTTGATGAACTTCCTGCGCGAGGATATGGGCATCATTTCGCCAAAAGACGGCTGCGCGCCCCAAGCGGCTTGCGGCTGCTGCGTCGTGCAGGTCGATGACAAAGCCATGCTCAGCTGCGTGACCAAGATGGGCAAGCTGGCGGGCAAGTCCATCACCACCACCGAAGGGCTGGGAGAATATCGGCAGAATGTCTTCGCCAATGCCTTCGTCAAAGAGGGCGGCGTGCAATGCGGCTTCTGCATCCCCGGCATCGTCATGCAAGCCAACACTCTTATCAATCGCAATCCCGAGCCATCGCGGGATGACATCGAAAAATGCCTGACGCCCCATCTCTGTCGCTGCACCGGCTACAAGAAAATCGTCAACGCCATTCAAACCGCCGCCGATGCCATCCACAGCGAAGAAGAAGTCAAAATGCCCGAGGTCGCTGGCGGGATAGGCACGCGCCTGCCCAAGTATCAAGCCCAGGATCTGGTCTTGGGCCAGCACCGCTATGTCGATGATATTCGCCTGGAGGGCATGAAATACGGGGCGCTCAAGTTCAGCGATCATCCCCGCGCGCGCATAGCAGCCATGGACTTCCAGGCGGCGCTTGCGCATCCGGGCGTATTTAGCGTCTTCACCGCCGAGGATGTGCCCGGCGACCGGCATATCGGCTTGATCAAGCAAGATTGGCCCCTGATGATCGCCGTCGGCGAGACCACGCGTTATGTCGGCGATGTGCTGGCGGTCGTCGTGGCGGAAAGCGACGCCATCGCTCGCGAAGCCGTCGCCTTGATCGATGTCGATTATGAAGTCCTCGAGCCGGTCACCGATATGCACGCCGCCATGCTCGAAGACAGCCCCTCCGTTCACGCGGGCGGCAACATCCTCTCGCAATCCATCACCAGCCGCGGCGACCTGGACAAAGCCATGGCGGAAGCGGCATTCAGCGCGCAGGGCGTCTATGAAACGCAGATGATCGAGCACGGTTTCATGGAGCCGGAAGCCTGCATCGCCTATCCAACCCCCCCTAAATCCCCCCCGACGAGTCAGGGGGGACTTGAAGTCTCAAAGCAAGATCTTCCTCCCCTCCATCTTGATGGGAGGGACCGAGGGGGGGTAGAAGTCCTCTCTCAGGGGCAAGGCGTCTTTGAAGATCGCGTGCAGATCGCCAAGCTGCTCGGCTTGCCGCAAGACCAGGTGCGCGTGGAACTGGTGGCCAACGGCGGCGCGTTCGGCGGCAAGGAAGACCTCTCCGTGCAGGGGCATGCCGCGCTGGCTGCTTATCTGATGCAGGCGCCGGTCAAGGTCCGCCTGACACGCGATGAATCCATCATCATGCACCCCAAGCGTCATCCGATATGGATGGAATACAGCATCGGCTGCGATGAGAATGGCATGCTGACCTATTGCAAGGGGCGCTTCGTCGGCGATACCGGCGCCTATGCCTCGGTGGGCATGAAGGTGCTGGAGCGCTCGGCGGGCCATGCCACAGGCGCCTATAACTTCCCGGTCACCGATATCGTCAGCACGGCGGTCTACACGAATAATCTGCCTTGCGGCGCCATGCGCGGCTTCGGCGTCAACCAGACGGCTTTCGCCCTGGAAAGCTGCATCGACGATCTCTGTGAACAAGGCGGCTTCGATCGCTGGCAGTTCCGCTATCAGAACGCGCTTGACGATGGCGACATGACCGCGACCGGGCAGGTGATCGAAGCGGGGGCCGGCGCAAAAGCCACGTTGGAAGCGGTGGAAGACGAGTTCCGCGCGGCCAAGTTCGCCGGCATCGCCTGTGGCATCAAGAACACCGGCATCGGCAATGGCATGCCCGATTCGTCCAAGGTCACCATCAGCGTGGTTGCTACCCCCCCTAAATCCCCCCCGACGAGTCAGGGGGGACTTGCTCACTCAGGCCAAGATTTCCATCCCCCCTATCTTGATGGGGGGGACCGAGGGGGGGTTGGCCGTCCCGAGGGGGAGAACCTGGACGGCATAAAGGTCATCATCGACCACGGCTGGACGGAGATGGGGCAGGGCGTGCATACCATGGCTGTGCAAACGCTGGTCACCGAAACCGGCATCGACCCCTCGCTGATCGAAGCCCGCGTCGAAACCAGCTCCGAAATGGTCACGGGCATGACAACCGCCTCCCGCGCCACTTCGCTGATAGGCAACGCCATCATCGACGCCTGCAAGCGCTTCAAAGCCGACCTGGAATATCACAAGCTGGGCGAGCTGGTCGGCCGGCGCTACGAAGGCGAGTTCACGGTCGATTGGACGACCAAGCCCGGCGCCATGGTCGAGAAGGTCTATACGCATTATTCCTACAGCTACGCCACGCAGGTGGTCATCCTGGACGAGGCGGGCCAGGTCGAGAAGATCATCGCGGCGCATGACGCTGGCAAGATTTTCAACCCCACGCTCTTCGAGGGCCAGCTCGAAGGCTCGATTCACATGGGGCTGGGTTATGCCATCAGCGAGGACCTGCCCATGGAAGGCGGCTACCCGAAGAGCACCATGCTGCGCAAATGCGGCATCCTGCGCGCCAAAGACATGCCGGAGATGGAAGTCATCGGCGTGGAAGTGCCCGATCCTTATGGACCCTATGGCGCCAAGGGCGTCGGCGAGATTGGGCTGGTGCCCACGGCTGGGGCGGTGGCCAACGCGCTCTACCAGTTCGATGGCCAGCGCCGGCATAAGCTGCCGATGAAGCTGCCGCGCAAACGTCCGCCTCGGCGCGCCCGCTCGAACGGGGGCAATGGCAAGCGGTAGAGGTTGCAACATTTTTCGGGAAATGTAGGGGCGATTCTGTGAGTCGCCCTTTTGAGACTTCTTCGATCATCATTCAGGCTTGTTTGGGAAAAATATCGCCAACGCGCAACTCAAAACCCGGCAGAACGTCGCCGCCGTCGAGCCTGTCGTCTTCTTTCAAGATTGCCACATCCCCATTCGCGGAATACTGCATGACGCTGCGGGTTTCGGGGTAAACCAGCCAGACAAGGCGCGTGCCAGCATTGAGAAGCTGCGAAACTTTCAGATGCGTGTCGCCGGCTTTGTTGTTTGGCGACACAACTTCAATGGCCAGGTCGGGGCCAAATTCGTACCATGAATAGTCTGGCATTCCCAAAGCCCGCGCATTGCTTACGAAGGCGAAATCCAAGCCGCGCACAGTATCACGCCCATGTTCGCCACGCCCGAGAATGAAACCGGTGTCGCCCGTGTAGACCTCGCCCAATCCATTCCGCCTTACGAAGGCGACAATCTCTGCCGAGACAATAGCTACCACGAAGCCGTGAATTCTGGTTGGCTTGGACATCTCGATGAGTTCCCCTTCGACAAGCTCAATCACGCGATCGAGATATTCAGGCTTCTCCATCAATTCGAAAAAGCGATCAGCCGTTATGAGTCGTTCTTTGACTTCCATGGCTTGTAAATCCTTTCAGCATCGGCGCTGATGCCGAGATTGTACCACTTGCGGATGCGAAGGCTGGCTGATCGGCCTTGGGCGAAAATGAGCTAGCTGGGGAAGATCTCGCCAACGCGCAACTCAAAACCCGGCAGCACATCGCCGCTGTCCAGAATGTCATTTTCTTTCAAGATCGCCACATCCCCATCGGCCGAATACTGCATGACGCTGCGGCTATCCGGATAGACGACCCAGACGTGCCGCGCGCCGGCATTGAGAAGCTGCGAAACTTTGCGCAGAATGTCGCTGGCTTTGTTGCTTGGCGAGATAATTTCCACTGCCAGGTCGGGAGTTGTTTCGTACCATGAATCCTCCAAGGGTCCCAGTTGATGCGCTTTACTCAGAAAGGCAATATCCAAACCTCGCACGGTATCCCGTCCATAAGAATCGCGCTCCAGCACGAAGCCGGCATCGCCTGAGGTTACCTCGCCAAGTTCATGTGTCTCGACATGGTTGGCAATTCTCAAAATCAGACGCGTCGCGATGACGCCGTGTCTTCTCTTCGGCTTCGGCATCTCGACGAGCCGCCCTTCCACCAGTTCCAGGTTGCTGTCGACATATTCGGGCAGGTCGACCAACTCGAGGAAGCGCTCGGCGGTGATGAATCGCTCTGCAATTGCCATGAGTCTGTCCAATTTCCCCAATGTATTGCTATTGCCTAATTGTAATCGCTGGCTGGCAGCAGTCAAAACGCCAGGTTGGCTGGTGGCGCGATGAGCCGGCTCTAGCGCTGGCAAACCATGTCGCGCAGCTTGGCTTTCTGCACCTTGCCCAGGGCGTTGGCTGGGAATTCGGCGACCAGAAGCACGCGCCGCGGGACCTTGTAAGCCGCCAGTCGCTCGCGGCAGAAGGCGCAGATATCGTCCGCTTCAAGCCGCGCGCCAGCCGCCGGGATGATGAGCGCCACGACCCGCTCGCCCCATTCGTCGTCCGGGCAGCCCACCACCGCGCAAGCCGCCACGCCGGGATGCTCCATCAGCGCCAGCTCGACTTCCGGCGGATACACATTCAAGCCGCCGCTGATGATCAGGTCTTTCGCCCGCCCCTTGAGCGTGTAATAGCCATCGGCTTCTCGCATGCCCATATCGCCCGTGCGCAGCCAGCCATCGGGACTGAAGGCGTCGGCGGTCTTTTCCGGCTGCCGCCAATAGCCTTTGAAGACATGCGCGCCTTTGATCTGCACCTCGCCGACTTCGCCAGCGGGCAGTGGCCGCTCACTCCGCGGATCGACGATGCGCGCCGAGACGCCGGGCAGCGGCATCCCCACCGAGCCGACGCGCCGCTCGCCATGCAGCGGATTCGACAGGTTCATGCCCGTTTCGGTCATGCCATAGCGCTCGAGCAGGGTGACATTGAAGATCCGCTGATAGCCGAAAAAGAGATCATCGGGCAGGCGATCCGAACCCGAAGTCATCAGGCGCATGTGGCTGAGGTCGATGACTTTGTCGCCAGCGCGCTGATACAGGCGGCGGTGCATGGTGGGCACGCCCATGAAGACCGAGAAGCGCCGCGAACGCAGCAGCTCCAGCGTACCCGCCGCGTCAAAGCTGCCCATGAGCGTTGCCGTCGCCCCGGCATGCAGCGCGCCATGCAAAGCCACCACCAAGCCATGCACATGAAAGACGGGCAGGGCATGCAGCAGCCGATCGTCTTCGCGCCAGCCCCAGGCTTCATGCAGCGATTCGATATTGGCGGTCAAGTTGCCATGCGTGATAAGCGCGCCCTTGGGACGGCTGGTCGTGCCGCTGGTGTAGAGCATCATGGCGGTCTGGTCGGGGTCGCTGGGCGGGTCATAATATCGCCTGTCGCTCCACCCCGGCAGCCATTCCGCGCCGTTCAGCTGCGCTTGGTCGAGGAAAACCGTCCGCCGCAAATCGGGCAGGGCATCTGCCAGAAGGCTCAGCTTTGATTGCTCCTTGGCGTCTGCGATGAGCAGGCTCGCGCCCGAATCTTCCAGGAAATAGCGCAGTTCCGCGGGCGGATAAGCCGGGTTCAGCGGCAGGAAGATCGCCCCAATTCGCATGGCAGCCAGATGAAACTGGATGAAAGCCAGGCATTTTGGCAGCTGGGCGGCAACGCGGTCGCCAGCTGTGATGCCCAGCGAGAGCAGAACCTCCGCGCTGCGATTGACCGCCCGCCCCAGCTCTCCATACGTGAGCGCGGGCCCGCCGATGAATTGCAGGGCGAGCTTGTCCGGCTGGCTGCGAAACTGTTGATCAAGCGTATCCAGGAACATCATCAGCGGATTTTACCATTGCGCGAGCCTGCCGCCACAGACTCGCGTCCGAACAGCAAGGCAACCGCGCCAAATTCAATTTGACCCATTCTGCGCCAACGAAGGAATTCGCAGGGGCGAGGCGGTGACTCGCCCATTCACATTTCAGCCGAAACTGGCGCAGGACTATCAGTATTGGACAAGCCTTATATCTGTAGAATTTACCGCGCCAGCAAAATCACCACCGAGCGGGGACCAACCAGCCGCGCAGCCTGGGCATCCAGCAAAGCCTCTTGCCCGGGCGGGAAGCTGCCGGCTTGCCCTTCCTCGCTGGTATCCACGGACAGAACCCAAGCCAGCTTGCCCGGCAGGCGCGGCAATTCAAACTGAGCGGCTTCCCAATGCGCGTTCATGATGACGTAGATCAGCTCGGAGGGCGCGCTGCCGCCCCGGCCATCGGCGCCGCAAAACAGCACAGCCAGCTGGCGGCTCTCATGCGACCAATCGGGCAACCAAGGCTGCCTGCCATGATAAGAGATGCTGTCGGCCGCCAAACCGCCCTTGCCGGCCGGCTCCGCCTGATATTGCAGGTATTCGCGCCGGCGCAGCACCGGGCTGGCTCCCCGCAGCTGAATGAGATGCCGGACGAAATTGAATAAGGCGCTCTGCGAATTCAGCCGTTCCCAATCGAAATAATTGATGGCCCCGTCATGGCAGTAGCTGTTGTTGTTGCCGCCTTTGCTCTGCCCGGTTTCATCGCCCATCAAGAGCATGGGCAGGCCCTGGCTGATCATGAGCAGGCTGAGGAAGTTCTTCATCTGGCGCAGGCGCAGGGCATTCACGGCAGCATCATCCGTCTCGCCTTCGACGCCGCAATTCCAGCTTAGATTCTCATCATTGCCATCGCGGTTGTCCTCGCCATTGGCCAGGTTATGCTTCTCGTTGTAGGAAACCAGATCGCGCAGGCTGAAGCCATCGTGGGCGGTGATGAAATTGACCGAGGCTCGCGGTCCCCTTTCGCCATAGATATCCGGCGACCCCTGGATGCGCGCCGCAATCGCGCCTACAAGACCGGGATCGCCCTTGATGAACCGGCGCAGATCATCCCGATAGCGCCCATTCCATTCCGCCCAGCGCCCATAAGCCGGGAAGCTGCCCACCTGGTACAAGCCGCCGGCATCCCAGGCTTCGGCGATCAGCTTGGTATGCGCCAGGATGGGGTCATAAGCCAGCACTTCCAGCAATGGCGGGTTGGGGTCAGGGTTGCCGGCCAGATCCCGCCCCATGCTGGATGCCAGGTCAAAGCGAAAGCCATCGATATGATATTCGCTGACCCAATAGCGCAGGCACTCCAGCAGCAGGACGCGAACGATGGGATGATTGCAGTTGAAGGTATTGCCAGTGCCGCTGAAGTTGTAATAGCTGCCGTCCGGCTTGAGCAGGTAGTAGATGCTGTTGTCGATGCCGCGATAAGAGATGATGGGACCGTCTTCGTTGCCCTCGGCGGTATGGTTGAGCACCACATCCAGCCAGACTTCAATGCCATGCCGGTGGCAGCTTTTGACCAGCTGCTTCAGTTCGCGGGCTGGCTGGCCGCAAGCCGAATAAGCGGCTTTGGGCGCAAAGAAGCCGATTGGGTTGTAACCCCAATAATTGCGCAGGGGCTGGCCCGTCGCCGGATCATTGTTGTCATTATCCAGTTCGTCAAACTCGAAAACCGGCATCAGCTCGATGCAGTTGACGCCAAGCTCAAGCAAATAGGGGATTTTCTCGATGATGGCGGAGAAGCTGCCCGGCGCCGCCACATTGGCCGAGGGATGCGCCGTGAAGCCGCGCACATGCAGCTCATAGACCACCAGGTCTTCCAGCGGCGTATTCAGCTGCTTGTCGCCTTCCCAATCGAAATCGTCGGCATGCGGGCGCGCGCGATAGGGGTAGATGCCGCTGCGGATGCCGGACTTTCCCCAGCTTTCCAGCCCGCCGATGGCTTTGGCATAAGGATCCAGCAAGATCTGCTGGGCGTCGAAGCGGTGCCCGGCCGGCGGGTCGTAGGGTCCATCCAGGCGGAAGCCGTATTCGATGTCGTCCGCGTCCAAGCCCATGACCGTCATGGCATAGACATCCCCCGTGCGGAAAGAATCCAGAAACGGGATCTCAATCAGCGGCAGTTCCGCGCCTTTCTTGAAAAGCGCCAGGCTGCATGAAGTGGCATGGCGAGACGAGATGGCGAAGTTGATGCCATCAGGCACAATGGTAGCGCCAAAGGGATAGGGCGAGCCAGCGCGAAACTTGAAATCGCCCAAGGCGTAACTTGGGAAAACTGTCATAATTCCAGCAAGACGGCGAACCGACCAATTGCCCTCATTATAAACCACTTCCATGCAGATTTGACCAGAAGTTGGCGAATCGCGAAAACCGCGGCATACTATACTCGTCGCATGCCAAAGGCTGGTCGCCTGGGGCAGGGCTTTGGGATGAGTGTATTGTGAACCGAATGTCGCAGAGCGCTTGGGCGGCGCGCCTCAACCGCCTGGTGGATTTCTCGCCGGTAGTCATCGCGCTGCTGCTGGCTATGCTGGTGGCTTCTGTATTGCTGGTCGCGCTGAATGCCGATCCGCTGGCCGCCTATTCCGCCATGCTGGAAGGCGCGGTCGGCAGCGAGAACGCCACAGCCGAGACCCTGGTCAAAGCCACGCCTATCCTCTTCGTCGGCATAGGCATCACCATCGCCTTCCGCGGCGGCATGATCAATATCGGCGGCGAGGGCCAGATGATCGCCGGCGCGCTGGCTGGCACGACGGTGGCTCTGGTCCTGGGCGAGGCGCGGGTGCCGGCCGAATTGGCGAAGACGCCCGGCGCATTTGACCTGATCATCGTGGCTTTGTCGTTGCTGGGCGGCTTCCTGGCTGGCGCATTGTATGGCGGGCTGGCAGGCTTCCTCAAAGCCTATTTCGGCGTCAACGAGATCCTGAGCACCATCATGCTCAACCAGATCGCCGTGCAGATGATGAACTTCCTGCTCAACGGCATCTTGCTGGACCCCGCCACAGCCGGCTTCAACAATATCCCCAAGACAGCCCGCCTGGCGACAGCCGCGCAGCTGCCCCGCCTCTCCCTGCCCATTGGCGATCCCTGGCTCTTCGCGCGCACTCGCCTGCACTGGGGTTTGATCATCGCGATTGTGCTGGCGGTGATCATCTACATATTCCTCTGGCGGACGTCGCTGGGCTATCGCATCCGCGCGGTGGGCGAGAACCAGCGCGCCTCGAGCTTTGCCGGCATCAACGTCAAGCGGCAGATGATGTTCTCGATGTTCCTGGCGGGCGGTTTCGCCGGCTTGGCGGGCGTCGTGCAGGTGCTGGGTTTGCAATATCGCCTGCAGACCGATGGCTCGCCGGCTGGCTTCACGGGATCGGCCGGCTTCAATGGCATCGTGGCGGCGCTCTTTGGCGGGCTGAACCCCATAGGCGCGATCCCGGCGTCGGCCTTCTTTGGCGGCTTGCTGGTCGGCGCCCAGAAGATGCAGCGCGAGCTTGGCGTGCCAGCCTCGCTGATCACGGCGGTCAATGGCTTGATCGTCGTCTTCGTCGTCAGCAGCGAAATCTTCATCATGCAGCGCAGCAAACGCCGGGTCAGCGTGGAGGAAGCGCCAAACCCTAGCTCCCTCGGCCCCACCGACGCGTCAGGGGGAAGAACAGGCTCGGACCGCGTCGCTGATGACGGGAAGGAGGCGGGCTGATGGGCTTGGAGGAGATCTTCACCGCCAGCGTCTTCGCTTCCGCCATACGCCTGGCAACGCCCTATATCTTCGCGGCATTGGGCGAGACCTTCGCGCAGCGCAGCGGCGTGCTCAACCTGGGCGTCGATGGCATGATGCTCATGGGCGCTTTCACCGGCTTCTATGCGGTCTATTTAGCGCAGCAAGCCGAAAGCTATAACGAGCCGCTGAGCCTCGTCCTGGGCGTGATTATCGCGCTGATCGTCGGCGGCTTGATGGGCTTGGCCATGGCTTTCGTCAGCGTCACGCTCAAAGCCAAGCAGGGCATCAGCGGCATCGGCGTCTATCTTTTCGGCCTGGGCTTGAGCGAGCTGCTCTTCCAGCAATGGGTGGGCACGCCAAAATCGGTCGACGGCTTCCCGCGGCTAGACTTCCCGATTTTGTCGGATTTGCCGGTCCTGGGCGAGGTGCTTTTCAATCACAACCTGCTGGTCTACGTCGCCTTCGCCTTGGTGCCCATCTCGGCATTTGTGCTGAACAATACCACCTTTGGCTTGATGATACGGGCGGTGGGCCAAAATCCGGAAGCGGCTGATGCCATGGGCGTCAGCGTGGCCCGCGTGCGCTATGCCACGACGATACTGGGCGGGATGCTGGCTGGCTTGGCGGGCGCATCGCTGTCCATCGCGCAGATCAACCTCTTCCAGCAGAACCTGACGGCGGGCCAAGGCTTTATCGCGGTGGCTCTGGTCTACTTCGGCGGCTGGCGGCCCTGGGCGGTGGCGGCTGGGGCGATGCTCTTCAGCTTCGTCAACGCCCTGCAATTGCAGATCAAAGTCATCGGCGCGGATATCCCCTCGGAGTTTGCGGTCATGGCGCCTTATGTCATCACCATCATCGCGCTGATCTTCGCCACCAAACGCCAGGAACAGCCCACAGCCCTGACCAGACCCTATGAGCGCGGGGAATAGCCAAGTTTATTCCCGGGTAATCCCACCCGGATTTAGCATGTATAACACTGTAAGGAGAGCAGGATCATGAAAAAAGCCCTACTGATTGCTTTGATAGTCGCCCTGGTCATCGGGGTGATGCCGAGTTTGGCGCAGGACGATGTATTTCGTGTTGCGGCGGTTGCGCCCAGCGCGACCAACGACCTCGCCTTCAGCCAGAGCATGTACGATGGCTTGATGGCGATACAAGCGGATATGGGGGAAGATGCCTTCCAGTTCGATTTCCAGGATGGCACCTTCATCGTGGATGATGCCGCTGTGGCATTGCGCGAATGGGCGGCTTCCGGCGAATATGACCTGGTCATCGCCCATGGCTCGCAGTTTGGCTCGGTTGTGGAAGAGCTGGGCGCGGAATTCCCGGAGGTGTCATTCGCCTGGGGCACGGACGAAGAGACCTTCGGCTTGGCTAACGTCTTCGCCTATACCGCAGCTGCCGATGAGGGCGGCTTCGTCAACGGCGTCATGGCTGGCTTGATGACAGAATCCGGCGTGATTGGCGTGGTTGGCCCCATCGAAGTGGGCGATGCCAAGCTCTATGTCGATGGCTTCGTGGCTGGCGTGGGCGCCTCCAATGCCGATGCCACCGTGAATGTCGTCTACATCCAATCCTTCAGCGATGTCCCGCTGGCCACCGAAGCGGCGGAAACGCATATCGCCAATGGCGCGGATATCCTCACCGGCACCGCCCAGATGGTCGTCGGCGCGATAGCCGTGGGCAGCGAGAATGGCGCGCGCTGGTTTGGCACGCAATCCAGCCAGGCAGATCTGGCCGGCGCCTCGGCTGTGGCTTTCCAGGTCTATAAGTGGGAGGTCATCCTGGCCGACATGATCGGGCATATCCAATCCGGCGTTTTGGGCGGCCAGTCCTACACCTTGACGCTGGCCAACGGCGGCTTGGTCATGGAGTTCGCTGGCTAGCCCCGCTTGCTCCCAAGGCTCCTAATCTCCCCTCCCTCATCTTGGGGGAGGGGCCGGGGGTGGGGGCTGTAGTGGCCCGCAATCCTATCGGCGGAATTGACGGTACTCGCGAAAGATTGAGAGCGCCATGACAAAGACAGATCTGCTCCCAACGGGCCATGCGCCCATTGAATCGCTGGAAATGCTGGGCATCGTCAAGCGTTTCCCGGGCGTTCTGGCGGCTGACCATATCGACTTTGACGTACGCGCTGGCGAGATCCATGCCCTGCTCGGCGAGAACGGCGCCGGCAAGTCCACGTTGATGAAGATGCTCTACGGCTTGTATGACCCCGACGAAGGCGAAATCCGCATCAACGGGGCGGCCACGCGCATCCGCAACCCGCAGGACGCCATCCAGCATGGCATCGGCATGATCCATCAGCACTTCATGCTGGTGCCATCGCTGACCGTGGCTGAAAACATCGCCCTGGGCATGAAATCCTCGCGCGGGGCACGCCTGGACCTGGATGTCGTCAGCAAGCGCGTCCTGGAACTCTCCGAAATCTACAACCTCAAGGTCGATCCCGATTTGCCGATTTGGCAGCTGGCTGTCGGCGAGCAGCAGCGGGTGGAGATCCTGCGGGCGCTCTACAAAGGCGCGGCATTGCTCATCCTTGACGAGCCGACGGCGGTGCTGACGCCCCAGGAAGTTGATGGCTTGTTCCGCATCCTCAACCAGCTGGCCGATGACGGCCATGGCCTGGTCTTCATCTCGCATAAGCTGCATGAAGTCCTCGAGATCAGCCATCGCGTCACAGTGCTGCGGGATGGGCGGCGCGTGAACTCCATCCCCACCAGCGAAGCCACCCGCCCCAAACTGGCCGAGATGATGGTGGGCCGGCCCGTCTTGCTGGAATATGCGAAGAATGCGCCCAACCCGCGGGGGGAGCGGCTCGCGCTCAGCAAACTCAGCGCTTTGAGCAATCGCGGCACGGTCGGCTTGGATGCTGTCTCGCTGAGCTTGCGCGGTGGCGAGATCGTGGGCATCGCCGGCGTCTCCGGCAATGGCCAGCAAGAATTGGCGCAGTGCATCGCGGGCCTGCGGGCTGTCACGGCTGGCAGCGTCACAGTAGACGGCAGCGATGTGACAAACGCGCATCCCTCAACGCTGCACGAGTTTGGCTTGTCCTACATCCCCGAAGAGCGCATGATTGACGGCGTCATCAAGGAATTCAGCGTGGCTGAGAATTATGTGCTGCAAGATCATGGCCACCCCAAGTTCACCTGGGGCAAGATCTTCATGCAGTTCGGCAAGATCCGCGATGCCTGCCGGGGCGCCATCGATGCCTACGAGATCAAAACCCCCAGCACCGAGACCCTGGTGAAGAGCCTGTCCGGCGGCAATATCCAGAAGCTGGTCCTGGCGCGGGAGCTGTCGCGGGCGCCCGGCGTGCTGATTGCGGCGCAGCCCACCCGCGGCGTCGATATCGGCGCGACCGAATATATTCATCAGCGCCTTCTGCAAGAGCGCGACAAGGGCACAGCCATCCTGCTCATCAGCGAAGACCTGGATGAGATCCGCGCCCTGTCCGACCGTATCGCGGTGATGTATGAGGGCAGGATCGTCGGCGAAGTCGAGAATGTCGATGTGGATATTGAGCATCTGGGCTTGCTGATGACTGGCGGGGGTTGAGCTTCACTCCACTGCGCGTCCAGGTTTCACGCGAATGCACATTCAGGACAGCGCCCGCCTGCGAACCGTGTAGGGGCGATTCTGTGAATCGTCCGCATGACTCAACCGGCCCGCTTCCAGGCGCCCTCGGCATCTTTCGCCCAGCCGCTCGGCGTATACGGTTGGCAGGAATCGGGCAACTCCAGTTCACCGGCGCGCTCCGCGAATTCAATGCGCGCTGGCTTGCCCGTCAACTCGCGCACAAAGTCGCCCAGCCGCAGCGCTGTTTCTTCCTCCGCCCGCTCCAGGATGCCCTGCTCGATCATCTCCTCAACGAACTGTATGAGCGCCTCCGCCTGCGCCAACTGCCGCACCATGTCCCAATCGGCTGCCAGCAAGGTGAACGAGTGTTGGTTCTGGTCGATATACTCAATGCGGCAGCTTGTAAGGACTGGCGCAGGCAAGGTCAAGGTATACGTATCGTCTTGGTATTGGACGCTATTTTCGTCAATCGCGTCAAAATCAATGCCCGCTTCTATCGCGCCGACGGCGATGTGATTGGCGCTATAATAGCCAGTGTTTAGAATACCTTGATGGATTTCCACTTTTACATCCGTTTTGGCGACTTCAGAAGTGATTGTCACAAGCTGTCCGATCCCGCTGATGCTGTTGACGATGGTCTGTGGCGAGCGCACATAAGCGGCAGATTCGGGGAAGAAGAAATCACGCACGGAGTTTGCCGCGCCAATCATGTAGCCGCCGATGACAATGCCCAGCGCCAGCAGCGCGATAGAGATGATGTTTCTGCCGATAAACCTGATGGCCGCAGTCATGTTGCCCCCATTTCAACCTTGAAAGTCGCGCATCTTGACTCGCATTCAGCAAATCTATCGTAGAATCTCAGTAGCGCCAAGTATGTTATGCGAAGAGATTACGGACTTTTTCAGAGTGCGGGACGAGCCACCGGCTCGCCCCTACAGAGATCGGCGATTTCTAGAATCGAAGCATCTTTGCATGACTCGCTTGTACATACTGAGTAAGGGTTTTTCTCTGTGCCCTCTGAGTCTCTGTGGTGAATAATCGTTTCCGGACTTACTTGCGCGTGCTTGTGGTAAGGTTTCGCGCTCCAGTTTGAGGATCCAGCCATCATCGCCGCCTTCCTCCGCCTTTACCGCGCCATGTCGACATCGGTGGTCGACGCTTTCTGCTTCCAGCGCCCCGTCATTCGCGCCCTGCTGCATATCGCCTGCTGCCCATTCGTCTTCAACTTGACGCGCCTGGGCATGCGAATGGACGGCATGGTCGCCCGCGATGGCCATCTCAAGTTCGCCAGCCAGTGGCTGCTGGAGATTGGCGCGGCTTCCGTACAGATTCATGGCGAGCGCAACATACCTGCCGAGGGACCTCTGCTCTTCGTTGGCAATCACGCCGGCTTGGGCGATGCGCATGCGCTGCTGATGGCCTCCCCGCGGCGCGATACCAAGCTGCTGGCGCATGACTTCGGCATCCTGCCCGGCTTGCGGCATTTTCGCGCTCATGTCATCGTGATAGATCCAGACCAGCCACAATCGGCGCTGCGAGCTTCCCTGCGGCACCTGCGCGCGGGCGGCTCCCTGCTCATCTATCCGCGCGGCGAGATCGAGCCGGATCCCGGGCTCTACCTTGAGCCGGCATTGGCATCGCTAACCGGCTGGTCGCGCAGCATGAGCATCTTCGCCCGGCATGTTCCCGAACTTGTCATTGCGCCGGTGGCCGTCGGCGGCGTGATCTCCCGGCGGGCGCTGGGCAATCCGCTGGCACGCCGCTATCGCGACCATGACAGACGGCATTTCCTGGCCGCCACCCTGCAAATGATGTTCCCAAGCTATCGCGATCCTTGTGTCAGCGTGCGCTTTGGCGCGGCAATCGCGGGCGAACCGGCTGCCTATGAACAGGTCTTGCATGCCATGCCCGCATTGCTGAAGCAGGTCCATGCCGAGCAGCTTTCGCTATCGAGCGCCGCGGAGCTCAGTCACCGCGCAAAGCAGGATTTGCGGCTGTAAAAATACGCGCGGGGCAGGATAATAAGCGCGTGACTTTGCCAATGCGATGCGCCAGGCTGCCATGAGCCAGTGGTCGAACAACAATCCAATGGGCAACCGGCTCCAGCAATGGCTGGGCTACTGGAATCTGCTCTATTCGCTGACCAGCCGGGATATCCGTTCGCGCTATCGCCGCACGGCTTTGGGTCCGCTCTGGGCGATCATCCCCGCCATCTTGTCGACCGCGATATACAGCTTGCTGGGCGGCTTGGTGGATATTGACACCGAGGGCGCGCCCCGCCTGATCTTCACATTCGCCGCCACAGTGCCTTGGACCTTGTTCCAAAGCACGGCTGTGCGCATCCCGCATGGCGTCTTGTCGAACTCCGTTCTGCTGCGCAAGATGCCCGTGCCGCGCCAGATCCTGCCCCTGGTTGTCGTCCTGACGACCATCTTCGACTTTTTCATGGCGGCCGCCGTCCTGGTGGCCACGCTGCTGCTCTTCGGCATCCCCGTCACTCTGCATTGGCTCTGGCTGCCGGTCTTGATCTTCCTGACCATCATGCTTGGCTGGACTGTCGGCATAGGCATTGCCGCTTTCACCATGTACCGCCGCGACATGCTCTACGGCATCCAGCATATCATGCAAGTCTGGCTGATTCTCACGCCGGTCATCTATGGCGCGCAGACCCTGCAAAGCGAATTGAATCTGGTTTATACGCTGAACCCGGCCGTCGGCATCATTGACGGCTTTCGCAAGGTGCTGGTCTTCGGGCAGCCGCCTGACGCCATCCCGCTGCTGACCAGCGCAGTCATGATCGGCATCGGCTTGCTGGTGGCTTATCCGCTCTATGGCATTATGTCGCGCTTTTTTGCGGACGTGCTCTAGCGGGCTGCGGCCAAGGGATTGACTATGGCGATGAACGGGCGATTTGCCTTACAAGCCAAAAATGTCTGGAAACGTTATGGCTTGCCCCTGCGCCCTTACTTGCGGCGGAAATGGGATCGCCTGCGCGGGCAAGACGAGCAGGCTCGCGAGGACTACGGTCCCTGGGTCCTGCGCGATATCTCCTTTGATGTCAAACAGGGCGAATCGCTGGGCATCATCGGGCGGAATGGCGCGGGCAAAAGCACCCTGCTCAAGCTGATCGCTGGCGTGAGCCCGGCCACGCATGGCAGCTTAAGCGTCAATGGGCGGCTCTTCCCCATGATAGAGCTGGCGGCCGGCATCCATCGCGATCTCACGGGCCGCGAGAATATCAAGCTGCTGGGCGCGATCATGGGCTTTTCCTCCCGCCAGATGGATGCCAAGATGCCCGAAGTCGAAGCCTTTGCCGAGCTTGGCGATTGGCTGGATAAGCCCGTCTGGCAATATTCCAGCGGCATGCAGGCGCGCCTGGGCTTCAGCGTCGCAATCAATGTCGATGCCGATATCCTGCTGATTGACGAAGTGCTTTCGGTCGGCGATATCAACTTCCAAAAGAAATGCCTGAACCGCATGGACGCGCTTGCCAACAGCGGCGTGACCATCGTCTTCGTGACGCATAATCCGTATTCGATCGAACGTCTCTGCCAAAGAGCGATCCTTCTGCAAGATGGCCGGCTGGCGGCCGCTGGCACGACAAGCGAGATCCTGAACGCCTATTATGAACGCTCGCTGGACCGCTCGACCGTGATCAAAGGCAAAAGCTTGCAGGCGGCGCGGCGGCGCGAAGGCACAGGCGCCTTCCGCATAATCGCTATCAGCCTGCATGATGCCGTGACGGGCAATGAGATCAACGGCTTCTCCACCGGCGACGCCGTCTTGGCGCGCATCTCGCTGAGCGTGACGCAGCCCGTTCCCGCTTACAGTTTTTCACTGCGCATCGTGGACCCCGCCGGCACCATCATCAGCCATGTCGATGTGCCCAGTTCAAGCCGCTCCGCCATGCTGCTGCGCCAGGATTGCGCGTTGGAATGCCGCCTTGAGAATGTCAACCTGCTGCCCGGGCAATACTGGCTGGATGCCTATGGCTGGGAGCTGGGCGGTCCCCTCATCGACTCGGTGCGCTATGCCTATGCCTTTACTGTTCAAGGCAGCCTGGATGTGCTGGAAACCATGCAGAATCGCGGCATCATCTACCTGCCCGCCAGTTGGAGCAAGGTCGAAGCGCCTGCCGCCAATTAGCTGATATGCGCCTCGATAGGTCTAAGCTGTCTCTGGCCCTGCGCCGCCAGAATCCGCGCTGGCGCCTGCGCGATTGCCAGCCGCTCAGCCGCCGCGCCCATCTGCTGCAAGTTGACGCGGATGAGCCTGCCCAGCGCTTTGTCCTGCTCGGGCACAGCCCAGCCGATCTCGCCCGCAACCCGCATATCGCCCGCCTGGAATTCCAACTCCTGCAAACCTTGCGCGCAAGCAAGCTCCCGGTCGCCCTGGCTATAGCGCTGCTTGATGAGCTTGAGCCGCCCTGCCTCATCACCACTTATATCAACGGAGCGCCACGCTGGGCCAGCGACGATCTGCCCGGCTTCTGCCAGCAGCTTGCCGAGACGCTCAGCGCCATCCACGCCGTCGATAGTGAGCTGGCTTGTTTGCCGCGGCTCAACGTTGTTTTGGCCAGCCAGCCAAGCCACAGCGATGCGCGCATCCAGGCTGCCCTGCGCGCCAACCTGCCCGGGCTGCGCCGCAACCCGCCGACATTGCTGCATGGCGACTTTTGGCTGGGCAATCTGCTATGGCAAGGCCAAGAGCTTAGCGGCATTATCGATTGGGAAGACGCCATGCTTGGCGACCCATTGGCTGATCTGGGCAAGAGCCGGCTGGAGATGCTCTGGGCCCTGGGCTGGCAAGCCATGACTCTCGCCACCGACGCCTATCTGGCGCTGAACCCGGCGCTGAATGCCAGCGGGCTGCCTGTCTGGGATCTCTGGGGAGCCGCCCGTCTAGCCCATTTCGGTAGTTTCGCCGCTGATGCCGCCGCCGCTTCCCGCATGAGCCGGCAATATGCCCGCTTCGTGGCTTCAGCTTTGGAGGCTCTGCCAGAATGATGTTATCGCCCGCGTGAAAACAGCTGGCTGCTCAAGATGGATCCGGTGGCCCGCGCCGGGCAGGACTGCCAGCCTGGCGTCGGGAATCCGCTCAGCCATCGCCGCATGTATCGCCCGGAACTTGTCATCATATTCGCCAGCCAGCAAAAGCGTCGGCATGCTCAGCGCATTGAGGCGGGACCACAAGCTGGGTTGCGCGCCCGCGCCCATCCCGCGCAAGCTGTTCGCCAAAGCCAGCGGCTCGTTTTGCAGGCGCTGCTGTCTTTGCGCCTCCAGGACATCGGCTCGCAACCGGCTCTGCGATGCCCAAAGCGGCAGGCTCTCCCAGTAATCGACGAACCAGCGTATGCCCCGCGCCATGATCCTGTTTGCCAGGTCTTCGTCAGCCTGGCGGCGTCTCCCGCGTTCAGCGCCATCCGCCAAGCCCGGCGACGCGCTCTCCAATACCAGCGAACGAAAGCGCTGCGGATATGCCAGCGCCAAAAACACAGCCAGCCGCCCGCCCATGGAATAGCCGAGCAAATGGGCAGTCTCCACGCCCAGCTGGTCAAGCAGGTCGACCATATCCGCCGCGGCCGCCTCCATGCGATAGCTCGCTGCATCCCGCGGTTTGTCGCTTTTGCCATGCCCCAGGATGTCGGGGCAGACCAGCTGAAACTCCTGAGCCAGGCCGGGCAGGAGAGGCCGCCAGCTTTCCGCGGAACCCGTGAAGCCATGCAGCAGAAGCAGGCGGCTGCCCGTGCCGGCGCTGATGACATGATACACATGCCCGCTAGTTTTGGCGCGCATTTGCATCGGCAAAGGCTTTCCTGGCTGCGCGGCGCAGGATCTTGCCCGAGCTCCCGCGGGGCAGCTCCGCCACGAAGGCGATGCGGCGCGGGATTTTGTAGCCCGCCAAATGCTCTCGCGCGAAGGCTTGGATCTCGTCGGCTTTGGGCGCATGACCAGCCCGGCATTCGATGAGAGCGGCGACGGCCTGTCCCCAACTCGCGTCCGGCATAGCAAGCGCGACCGCCTCTTTGACCGCCGGATGCCCCCGCAGGACCGCCTCAACCTCGGCCGGGTAGATATTCTCGCCGCCGCTGATGATGAGGTCTTCGCGCCGCTGCAAGACGAAGAGGTCGCCATCTTCGTCCAGATAGCCAATATCGCCGGTGTGCAGCCAGCCATCGCGCAGGGCTTCGCGAGTCGCCATGGGGTCGCCATAGTAGCCGCGCATGACGCTGCCGCCCTTGACCAGCAGCTCGCCGGGGACATCAACCGCGCAATCTTGGCCTTTGTCGTCGATGACGCGCAAACGCGCCGTCATATTGGCTTTGCCGACCGTGCCTGGCTTTTGATAAACCCGATCAGGCAGGGCAGCGACGACATGCGAGGCGGTCTCGGTCGCTCCATAACAGGTCGCGATGGGCAGTTTTTCGCGGATGCAGCGTTGCAGAAGTTCGGCGGAGGGCGCTTCGCCACCGAGCAGGATCAGGCGCAGATGCGGATTCCAGGGGCGCGGCCTGGCATCAAGCAGGCGCTGCAGCATGGTCGGCACGAGGGAGACAATCGTGATCGGATTGTCGCTGAGGACACGGTTGGTCTCCTGAACATCGAAGCGGCCAAACTCAACAGCCGTGCCAGTTATCAGCGAGCGCAGGACAATGCTCAAGCCGCCGACATGATAGAGCGGCAGGACGCATAGCCAGCGGTCGTTCGCTCTCTGACCCAGCATCTGTGCGGATGCCAAGGCGCTGTGATGCATATTGCCCTGCGTCAAGATGGCTGCTTTGGGGCGACCGCTCGTGCCGGAGGTATGGATGATGGCGAAATGGTCATCGAAGCGCATCGCGCCCCAATCGTCAAAGTCCATCGCCCGATCATGCGCTGTCATCGCCGGCAATTCAAAGATCTGCCTGTCCATTTTGCCGCATAGCGCCCGAATCTCCGCTGCGCATATCACCAGCCGGCATTCTGTGTTCTTCACTTGCCAGGCCAGTTCGCTGGCGGTCAATCGCGCGTTTAGGGGCACGCTGACCACGCGCATTCGCATCAGCGCCAGCATCACCAGCGCAAAGGGAACGGGCTTGGGCATCAGGATCGCCACGCGGTCGCCCGGCTCCAGCGGCGTGTCTCGCAAGATTGTCTCGCAGGCGAGCGCCACATAACAATTGACATCGGCGAAAGTCCAGCCGCCATGTTCAAGCGCAAAATAGATTTTGTCGGGCTCGGGCCGCAAGGGATAGCTCATGTCGTTCATGGTCTCGACTGCCCCGTTGCGTCAGTTGCGGGGCGCGATCATGCCCGGCGCGGGAACTTGCCGAAGTCCGGCTTGCGGCCCTCGAGGAAGGCGTTCTTGCCCTCGCTGCCTTCTTCGGTCATATAAAAGAGCATGGTGGCATCGCCCGCCAGGACTTGTACGCCCGTCTGCCCATCGAGCTCGGCATTCAAGCCGGCTTTGATGAAGCGCAGGGCGATCGGGCTTTTGCTCAGTATCTCCCGCGACCATTGAAGCGCTTCCCGCTCCAGCTCAGCCAGCGGCACAACCGTGTTGACCATGCCCATTTCCTGGGCTTCCTGGGCGCTGTACTGGCGGCACAGGAACCAGATTTCGCGGGCTTTCTTCTGGCCCACATGAGCCGCCAGGAAGGAGGAGCCGAAGCCGGCGTCAAAGCTGCCGACGATGGGACCAGTCTGCCCATAGATGGCGTTGTCGCTGGAGATTGTCAGGTCGCAGCAGACATGCAGGACATGCCCGCCGCCGATGGCAAAGCCGGGCGCCACCGCGATGACCGGCTTGGGGATGTTGCGAATATAACGCTGCAATTGCAGGACATTCAGCCGCGGCAGGCCATCATCGCCGACATAACCCGAATGCCCGCGCACCCTTTGGTCGCCGCCCGCGCAGAATGACCAGACGCCGTCCTTCGCGCTGGGTCCATTGGCGGTGATCCACAGGACGCCGACCTCGCCATCATGCCAGGCGTGCAGAACCGCTTCGGTCATCTCGTCGATGGTCTTGGGGCGGAAGGCGTTGCGGATATTCGGACGGTCAAAGGCGATGCGCGCGATGCCCTCGGCTTGGTGATACGTGATGTCCTCGTATTCGCGGATCTCCCGCCAATCCGCCAGCTGCATGAGGTCTTGGGTGGTGATCTTCGCCTGTTCCGCTTTGCTTGTGACCATGGATTGCCTCCTTGTGTTTGCCAGGTTTCTGTTTATGAATCGCATGATTTCAGTCTTGCGCGCGCCGCCGCCACAATCTCCGCCCGCCGCTGCAGATCGGCAATGGCATCAGTACGCAGCTCTATGATGGTCGAGCGCCCCTTGCCCATTGACGCCTTGAATGCCTTTCGAAAGGTCTGGCGATCATCTGCTCGCAGGTATTCCAGACCATAAAAAGCCGCCGCATGCGCGAAGTCCAAATCGTGCGCTGCCACCAGATAATCGCTGAAATGCGGCTCAAAGTCACGCGAGGGCAATCTGTGAAAGATGCCGCCGCCAGCGTTGTTGAGCAGAACAATCGTCACCGGGATGCCGCAGCGCTTGATGGCCAGCAAGCCATTCATATCATGATACAAGGTGATATCGCCGAGCGCAGCGACGAGGGGCTGCCCCTTTCGGGCCGCGCCCATGCCCAGCGCCGTCGAAACATTGCCGTCAATGCCCGAAGCGCCGCGATTCGCCCATGCCAGGACGGGCCGCTCGCGAGCCAGCCCAAATTGATCGAGATGGCGGACGGGCAGGCTGTTGCCGGCGAACAATGCGCCGCCCGCCGGCAGCAAACGCGCCACATCATGCAGCGCCGCGCCATCAAACCAGGCGCCCTGGGCGATTTCTTCTGCGATGACGCGCCGGGCAATTCTGTCTGCCCGCAGCAGTTTTTCTCGCCAGGCAAGCGTTTCTGGCTCTGGCTCCGCGAAGCCATCCCATTCGCGGCTGCTGAGATTGGCTGGCTGCAGGGTAAAGTGATGCGTCAGGCTGTGACTGTCATCCGCCCATTCGCCGGCTCGGCTGCAATAGATGTGCTGGCTTAGTTTGGCGCTCGCCAGGAAATCTTGCATGGGCTTGGCCAGCGGCGGCCCGCCAAAGCGGATGAGGACCTCGACATCGGCAAGATCCAGCCGGCCCGCTTCCAGCAAAGTCTCATAAGCGCATAGTGTCCCGGCCTCGCGCATATTTGACGTGAATTCGGCGAAGATGGGATAGCCAGTGACATCGGAGAGACGCTGCGCCCAAGGCAGCATAGCGCGCCGTTCCGCCAGATTCCGACAGCTGCCATGTCCGAAGTAGATAATGCCGCGCCGCTCCAGGACATCGCTATTCAGCAAGGCAGCCAAGCCGCTGTAGGCGCTCGCGCTCGCATTGATGAAACGCGTTGTGGCTCGCCGGTCGATTGCCAAGTCATCATCGGCGCTGGGCTCCAAGGGTTTGCGAAAGGGCAAATTGATATGGGCGATGCCGTTGGCTCTGGCGATGGCGGCCGCGCGGGCTGCCAGGCTGCGCAGATGTCGCAGAACCAGCGCGGGCGGTTCGGCCTCGGGCAGCGGAGCATCGGCAAAGAAATCGACAGTGCCGCCGAAGAGCTTGATCTGGTCGATGGTTTGGTTGGCGCCACTGCCGCGCAATTCATGCGGACGGTCGGCGCTGAGGATGATCATAGGCAGGCGGGATTGGCGAGCCTCGATGATGGCGGGGAAATAATTGGCGGCCGCCGAGCCCGACGTGCAGACCAGGCCGGCCGGCTCGCCACTGCCGATGGCCAAGCCCAGGGCGAAGAAGGCGGCGCTGCGTTCATCAAGATGCGAGCTGATGTGTATTTCTTGGCGATGCCGCGCCAATGCCAGCGTGAGCGGTGTATTGCGCGAACCGGGCGAAATGCAGAAGCGCCTGATTCCCGCCGAGACCAGCGCGTCGACAAATGTATTGGCGTATAGCGTGTTCGGATTCGTCATTCTGGCTCTTTTTCTTTACCACCGAGGACACCGAGAGCACCGAGAAAAGATTTAATTGCTGACGCGACTGACGCCTTTCGTGACCCGTTCGGCATTGAAATTGATCAGCAGACCGGTCTTTATGCGCGCTGCTTTTAGGTACGCGAGCAGCTGCGCTTTGTGAATATTCACGATTTCTTTCACCGCTTTCAACTCGAGGACAACTTTGCCTTCAACGACAAGGTCGGCGAACATTTCACCGACGATCTCGCCTCGATATCGCACCTGGAATCTTTTCTGTTTCTCATACGCGATACCGCGCCGCGCAAATTCAATGCACATGGCGTTTTCGTAGATTTTCTCCAGCAGGCCCGGTCCCAATTCCTTATGCACCGCGATGGCAGCGGCAATGATAGCTTGGGTTAGCGGATCATGTTCATAGGTATCGACTTCGTTTTGTGAAAGCTGCTCTTTTTTCATTTCTCTGTGCCCTCGGTGTCCTCGGTGGCTAAATTGCTTTTGCTCTGTGCCTCTGTGGTCAAATTGCTATTGCTCCGCGCCTCTGTGGCAAATCCCCAGCCCCATGCGCCTCCAGCATGGGCCGGAACTTCAATGCCGATTCTTCCCATTCGCTCTCCGCCTGGCTGTCACCCACGATGCCCGCGCCGGCATAAATCCAGGCACGATCCTCCTGCGCCACAGCCGAACGAATGGCCACCGCGAATTCGCCCTCCAGGCGACTGTCAAGCCAACCCACCGGTCCCCCATACCAGCCGCGCGGGAGCGGCTCCAGTTCGCGGATGAGGCGCAGGGCATCGGCTCGCGGGTCGCCACCCAGAGCCGGCGTGGGATGCAATATCTCAATCAATGGCAGGATGCCCAGGGCGCGCTTCAAGCGGCCCCGTATCGGCGTATGCAGATGCTGGATGTTGCTCAGCTTGAGCAAAGTCATAGGCGCGATGTCCAGGCTGTTGCATAGCGGCATCAGGCGCTCGCGCATCTTTTCGGCCACGATGCGATGTTCGAGTTGGTCCTTCTGGCTATGCAGCAGAGCATCGCCCAGCAAGCGATCTTCTTCCGCGTTTTTGCCTCGTTTGCCGCTGCCAGCCAGCGCCATCGACCGCAGTTCTCTGCCACTTACAGCCGCCAGCAGCTCCGGCGACGCGCCATAAAAGGCATGATAGGGACGCGGCTCGAAGTGAAAGCGATAGCAGTCGGCATACTGGGCCGCCAGGCAACGCAGAATCGGCAAGGGACGAATCCGCCCCTGGAAGCGCAGCTCAGCCGCCCGCGCCAGCACCACCTTGTTGAGCTCGCCGGCGCGGATGCGTTTTGTGGCTGCGGCGATCATGCCCGCCCACATGTCCGCGCTCATGGGATAATCAATGTGCTGAATGGCGCTTTGGCCTGGCGGGGATGGCGGCACAAAGCCTATGAGCTGGGCGAGCTTTTCCTGCAGCGCCGCCCGCAGATCTGGCAGGATCTGGTCGGGGTTCTCCTCCGGCGGGATCTGCGCGTTGAGCGTCAGCCACATCCGCTCGCCCTGTCGCGCCAGCTGATAATGGGGCAGGGCGAAGATGGCGGGCGCATATATTGACCAGGTGTTGTCGGGCGTGAAATCGTTGCGGAAGGCGAAACCGCCAAAGAGCCGCGGGCTGGCATGCGGATTGTCCGCCGCGTCGAGATGCGCCCCGGCGAAGAGCTGACGGGCTTCTCTGGCGATCTGCCGGTAGCGGCCCTCGCCCCAAGCCATAAGCTCCAGCGCCAAGCCCGCCCCGGCAAAGGCGACATCGCCGCCCGGGCTCGCCCAATAGAAGCGCGCCTGGCTCTCCGCCGCGGCCAGGAAGCGCTCCAGGCTCAGGCCCTCACAGGGGATGCTGCAGCTGAGCAGCCTGCCATAGCGCTGGCTCAGCGGTTCGGGTCCGTCTGATGGCGTCATGGGTCAATCCCGATACTCGACGCTCTTCAGCAGCAGGGGCAGCAAAGCCGTCATGATCTCGTCCTTGCTGGGCTCGCCAGTGTAGACCCATTGGATGACCACGTTGTAGATCGCGCCCATCCAGGCATGCGAGACGATATGCGTATCCACCGCCGCGATGGAGCCATCCGCCACCGCTTCGTCGAGGTAGGTCTTGATGAGCCGGGCGAAGCGGTCATTGACCTCCATGCGTTTGCGCTCGAAGACGCTGCCCAAGCCCACAGCCTGCACCAGCAGCAGCTTGGCGGGCACGCGGTATTTTCCGAATGTCTCCAGCACGGCTCCCAGCGCCGCCCGCACGCGAACGATGCCCCGCGCTTCCTGCTCGATGGCTTCTTTGGCGCGCCGCTCAATCAAATCGGCAAATTGATCGACCAGGGCGATGAAGAGCTTCTCTTTGTTGGGGAAATGAAAATAGATCGAACCCTTGCTGATGCTGGCTTCGCTGACGATCTCATCCAGCTTGGTATCGTGAAAGCCCTTGGCGCTGAAGATGGTCATCGCCGCGTCGAGGATGCGCTCGCGGGTGGGTTTCTTGTCCATGTCAAACGCAATACTGACTGGTCAGTATCGTCATTGTACAGGCCAAAACGCTGGCTGGCAAGCGCAAAAGCGGCTGCGGTCTATTCAGTTTGCGGCGAAGGCGGCGAAAACTCAGTCTTCCTTGCCCAAGCCCCAGGCGCCAACCAGCAGGCCGATGCCAACCGCGACAGGCGCGCTATAATCAAAGAAATGCTTGACGATCTGCACGATGACGTTGTCTTCGGGGATGACCGCCATGCTTTCATCGCCTACCAAGCCGCGTATGACCGCGATGATGATGCTCGCGACGATGCCCGCGATGATCGCGGCGATGATCGTGCCGAAGACGCGGGCTGGCTGAATATGCTCGGCCGGCGCGTTGGCTTCGATGGCTGTTATCGTCTTCCGCCCCGCGCCCAAGCTCGAGATGTAGACCGTGCCCATGACCAGGCCGAACAAGAGATCGCCGCGCAGCAGCAATCCGGCGATCGCCCCGCAAATCAGCCCCGCAATAGTGTATATGCCATGCTTATTCTTGCTCAACTCCGCCAAACCCTCGTGTGAATCACTCTTTTCTTCACTCATTTTGAACGCCTCGCGACTACATGACCAGCATAGGATTATGCCGCCCCTATTGTACTCCGTCCATTCGCCATTGCAAAAAGACCGCCCCGGCGGCATCAGCGCTTTCGCGGTCCGCTATGCTACAATCGGCGCTGGATAATCAAGGAGCGCGGCGATGGACAAGTTCATGGCGATGGCAATCGAAGAGGCGAAAGCCACCAAAGCCGAGGGCGGCAGTCCTTTTGGCGCGGTGCTGGTTCGCGGCGGGGCGGTCATCGGGCGGGGCCGCAACCTGATGATCCAGAACAATGACCCGCTCAGCCATGGCGAGATGGAAGCCATCAAAGCGGCTGGCTTGCAGGAAACCTATGCCGATACCGCGCTCTACACCACCGCCTTCCCCTGCCTGATGTGCGCCGGCGCCATCGCGCGCTATCAGATCCCGCTGGTGATCATCGGCGCAAGCTGGGAAAGCAGCGCCCCCTCCCGCGAGTTCATGCGCTCGCATGGCATAGAGCTGGTCGAGTGGAATTTGTCCGAATGCTTCGCCCTGGTGGATTAGCCGCTCATGAGCTCGGCATAAGCATGATGAAAAGCCGATTCCGTATTCAGGTCCAGCGCGTCGTTGAACTTGTTCCAGGCCGAACACAAGGCGAAGCGCATGGTCATATCGACGATCTGCCGGTCCTCAAACTCGCGGCGCAATTCAGCAAAGAAGCCATCGGAGATCTTGTAAGGCGCCCGGGTCATCCGCTCGGCATAACGGATCGCCAGCCATTCCCGCTCATCCCACAAATCGCGCCAGGCCTCCCAGTCGCCCCTGTCGATGCAGCGCAGCTGTTCCAGGCTCAAGCCAGCCGCCCGCGCCAAGGGGCTGTGATGCCGGGCGCAATAATCGCAGCTGTTCACCCGCGAGCAAACCAGGATGCCTAGCTCTATCAGCCGGCGCTCGACGGTCGGCGAGTTGGCGAAAGCCTGATACACGGCGGTCAGAGCTTGCAGCAATTCCGGATGATGCGCCAGGGCGCGCACCTGGTTGCCAAAGAGCGTCGGACCGGGCGTCTCTCCATCTCGCAGGGCAGCATCCGCCCGGGCATAAATCGCTTGTAATTCCGCCGGCGCTTCCTCAGCCGGGATTGGGCGCACCCGCTCGCGGCTCATAGGTCCAGCTTTTGTGTGGGGTCGGCGATGCCGACGCGTTTGAGCAGCCAGTCAATCTCGGCTTCCGTGCCAGCATCAATGGGGTTGAAGGGCGGGCGCGGGCTGGGGTTGGCGATGGCGCCGCGGCGATGCAAAAGCGCTTTGCGAATGGTCAGGTTGATCTGCGGCTGGTTCTCATAGCGGATCAGCGGACTATAGCGGTCAAAGATGGCTGCCGCTCGCTCACGCTCCCCGGCCATGAATGCCTCGTAGACCGCCACAAGGATCTCGGTGAAGGCGAAACCGGTCATCGTGCCGGCCGCGCCCCGCGCCAGCTCTTCCAGCAGGAACATGCCGCCCAAACCGCCGAAGATCGCGAACTTGTCAGTCTCCTGGCGGATGGCGGCGATCTTCTGCATAAGCGGCGGATCTTCCAGCTTGAGATATCGCGCCTGGGGAATGGCTTCGGCGATGCGCGCCAAGAGCCGCGGCGACATGATGACATCGTTCACCGGCGGGAAGTCCTGCACGACGATAGCGCCGCTGACCCCCTCGGCGATCTGGCTGTAGAGCGCCAGGATGGCTGGGTCGGATTTGTCTTTCATCGGCGGGGGCGCGATCATGACGCCATCCGCGCCGGCTGCGAAAGCCGCCTGGCTAAGCGCGATGCAGGTCGAAAGCTCGGAATGGCTGGCGCCCACCACAACGGGAATCGCCCCGTTCACCGTTTCCATCACCGCGTCCATGACCGCCCGGCGCTCGTCCACGCTCAGCTTGGCCGCCTCGCCCATGACGCCCAGGATGGTCAAACCCTGCGCGCCGATGTCCATCTGAAAGCGAACCAGCCGGCGCAGACTGTTGTGATCCACCGCGCAGTCGCTATCGAATGGCGTGGCCAGGATGTTGAAGATGCCGCGGATTTGGCTCATGGATGACTCTCCAGTATTCTGCGACATGCCAACCCCACCCCGAAGCATCATGGAAGGGGAGCTAATCGCAGCTAGCCCCAAGGTGATATGCTGGTGCGGCGGCATTGTCGCGCGGTGTCTAAATAGCGTATCGGGAAGGGCGAACAAATTGGCCATCGCCGGGCGCGCCCAGGATCTGCCCATTATGGAAGACTGTCGCCCCATTGACAATCGTGCGCTCGACCGCTCCCTGAAAAGTCATGCCAGCATAGAGCTTGTCGCAATCGCGAGCCTGGCTGAAGAGCCTGTCGCGGTGAATCGTCGTCTCGGAAGCCGGGTCATAAATCACCAGGTCAGCAGCCGCGCCGATGCCAATATGTCCGCGTTCAGGGTAGACGCCGAAACGTTTCGCGCCATTCGTGGCCACCAGCTCCACCGCTTGCGAGATGCTGATGCGCCCGCTCAGCGCTTCGTGCATGACGCAGAGCAGCAATTCTTCCACGCCGGGCGCGCCAGGCGGGGTCGCCCAGATATCCTCGCGAGCCCGTTCTTTCTCTTCCACGGTGAAGGGCGAATGATCAGTCGTGATGGCCAGCAGCGCGCCATCAATCAGCCCCTCCCAGAGCGCTGCCTGGTCGGCTGTCGAGCGCAAGGGCGGGTTGACCTTGGCGTAAGGTCCAAAGCGCTCCATGTCGTCAGCGGTGAAATACAGATAATGCGGGCATGTCTCCCCTGTGACGGTTGAGCCGATCGCTTGATGCCGGCGGATGACAGCCAGGGCGTCAGCCCCGCTGACATGGGCGATGTGCAGTTCCGCGCCGATTGTCTCGTTCAACGTCAGCAAGGTAGCGATGGCCAGCGCTTCCACATGCGGCGGGCGGGATTCGCCATGCGCCGGCACATCGTTGCGCCCAGCCGCTATCAGCTGCGCGGTATGCCATTCGATCAGCTGGTTGTTCTCGGCATGCACAGCGCAGACCAAACCCGACTCTGCCACCAGCTTCAGCGCCTCATACAGCTCGGGCGCATAAGGCAGGCAGAGCCCCTCGAATTCGTCGTCCCTTCCCTTGGGCGCTGCGGTCATGAAAATCTTGAAGGCGATAGCTCCTTCGTCCGCCATATCGGCGATTTCATCCCGATCCAGCAAGCCGGGCGCGCCATACAAGCCGAAATTGACCAGGCAATCCCGCTCAGCCAGAGCCTTGCGCATGCGGAAGGTATCGCCCGTGGCGCAGCAAGGTTTGGAGATGGGCATCTCGAATATCGTCGTGACGCCGCCGGCCGCGGCCGCTCGCGTCTCTGTGGCGAAGTCGCCTCGCTCAGGGTAAGCCGGGGCGCGGCAATGAAAATGGATGTCGATAGCGCCGGGCAGCAGCAGCTTGCCAGCGGCGTTGATGGTTTCGCTGGCGTCGATGCCCGCCGAATCCGCGCTGATGAGGGCGATGCGACCGTCGCCTATGCCGACATCCAGCCGGGCGAGGCCGGTTTCCAGCGCGACATCCGCGTTGCGTATAAGAGTGTCGACCTGCATGGTGTTTTTCCTAAGGCTGTGTCGGTTTGCGGACGTTACAGCGTAACGCCCCAACAATGGGTTCGTTTGCCGGGATCAGGTCGGATACAGGACCCGCCGCGTGAAATCCTGCAGGATGGCTGTCGTCATGGCGTACTCGTCCAGCCGCACGTGCTCATCAGCCGCATGCGCCACCTCGTAGCTGCCTGGACCAAATATAATCATATCGCCGCGGGCCAGCTCCATCAGATGTTTGGCATCGCTGCCCGGCAAATAGCCGATGGGACCGGGCTCATCTTCCAGATGCTCGCGGACGCAGGCCAGGAAGATCTTGGCGTAGTCCGTGCTCAGCGCCGATTCATACCAGCGCGAATAGACGATATCGCCCAGGCTGGCGCTCGCCCCGGCCAGATCCACCGAATCGATGACGCTGCCCAGCTCATCCACGACGGCTTTGGGCGCTTCGCCGGGGATCATGCGCCGGTCCAGCCGGATGACGCAAGTATCGGGCACGGCGTTGGCTGTGCTGCCGCCAGCGATCACGCCGACATTGCAGGTGGGCGCGCCGACTACGGGATGAATCACGCGGGCGAGATCCAGATGATAGTGATCAAGCGCCCGGATGATCTTGGCCATGGCCGCGATGGCGTTGACGCCGCGGTCCGGGTTGGTGGCATGAACGGATTTGCCGGTGGTCTGGATGGTCGCCCGCAGCACGCCTTTATGCGCTGTCGCCACTTTGTTGCCGGTCTGTTCGCCGACGATGATGAAATCGCAGGCTGGCAGATGGCCATTGTCAGCCAGCCACTTGGTGCCCAGCTGTCCGCCGGTTTCTTCTTCTGCCGCCGCCACCAGCAGCAGCCTGCCATTCAGCTTGTCTTGCCGCGCCGCCGCCATCATCGTCAGCATCATCGAAGCCAGGGGCGCCTTGTCATCTATGCTGCCTTTGCCATACATCGCGCCATCACGGATTGCCCCGGCATAGGGATCGACGCTCCAGTTGCGCTTCTCGGCATTGGCGATGGGCACGGTGTCGATATGCGCATGCAGCATGATCGCCGGCTGGCCGCTGCCCAGCGACGCGATGGTGTTCCGGGCTTGCGGCTTTTGCTTTGGCGCGGCCTGCCGAACGTCGCAGCCTATGGCGCGCATCCGCTCGGCGACGAAATCAGCCATGGCGCGGGTATCGCCGGGCGGGTTGGGCGAGGGGATCCGCAGCAATTGCCGCAATAGCTGGATGGCATCCATCTATATGCCTTGCACCGCTTGGTATTCTTCCAGTTCTTCCGGCGTATAGACCTGCATCAGCTCCAGCTCGACGCCGCCGGTTTCCTGCTCGAGGAATGCCACCCAGCCTTCAGGGTGCACATGGCTGCCTTTTACCTTGCAAGCCGCGCATTCCTTGAGCGTGGCGCCCTTGGCTTGGGCATCCGCCAGAGCCTGATCAATATCCGGCACGGCGTAACAGATATGGTGCAAGCCCTCATAGCCGCGGTCTTTGATCCAGGCATCGTAACGCCCGCCCTGGTCCATCGACTGGCAAAGCTGATACTCGACATCGCCCACGTTGAAAATAGCCACCACATTGCGGGATTTGTCGTATTCATGCACCTGAGCCTCAAAGCCAAGCCCCAAAAAGTCTTGATAATGCCGCAAGGCCTCGCGCGCGTCATTAACAGCGAAAGCCATGTGTTTGATATATCGATCGCGCATGATGTTTCTCCTGTATTGTGGGCGCGTCAATGTCTATGCGCCTTGGCTCCTTGCCCACATCAGCGGGAAAGGGGGGCGACGCGTAACCATGTTCTGCGCCATAATCATTCACACACCCTAATTAGCGACAACCGTAGGGGCGAGGCGGCGACTCGCCCAAATGCCACTAACACTATCGGACAAGCCCGGCAGATTGACAGTGACGGGCAATCACTCCTCCGGGAAGCGTTCCCAATGCGTCAGGTCGCGCCAGGTAATTCTTTTCCAGGCTTTCATGCCGCGGCGAGCCGTCTCGGCTTTGTGCCCGATGCAGATGAACATCTCCGGCGAATAGCTCTCCGGCAGGTTGAGTATCACTGTGACAGCCGCCTTGCTGAAGGAGGTCACCGGGCCTGAGGCCAAGCCAATGGCATGCGCGGCCAGCATCATGGTCTGCGCCGCCGTGCCGATATCGATGAGCAGGGCGCGGTCCGTCTCCGGCAGGCTGTGCTCAAGCAAGACATCGCCATTGGTGCAGATGAGAATGACGACTGGCGCCTCCTGGAACATGCCCGGCGAAACCAGGCGGATCAAACGGAGCGTCTCCGCGTCTTCAATGACGATGTAGCGATTCGGGCGCAGGTTGCCGCCGCTGGGCGCCCAGCGCGCCGCTTCCAGAATCGTTTCGATCTGCTCCCGCGCGACTGGCTCGGCTGTCATCTCCCGCACAACCCGGCGCGTCTTGATGTTCTTGAGTACGACATCGCTCATCTGTCCGGCTCCCGCAATGCGCTATGCCTCAGCAGGCATTCCGCCACAGCCCGGCAGAGCGCGTCCATATCCGCAGTATAGCTTTCGATATCGGCCATAGTCATGCGCATTTCGGGGATGCGCTCGAGGTTGCCCCGCAAGAATTCGCGCGATTGCCCGGAAGAACGTTCCAGGATGAGGCTGCTGAGTCGCTCGCTGGCCGCCAGCAATCGCATGGGACCATACTGCGCCGGCTCGTCCATTTGCGTGCGCGCCGATGTGATCAGCAGCGCCAGCAATTCGATGGCTTCAGCTTCCTTTAACACCCAGCTTTCGCCGCTCATCCCGCTCATGCCTTTCCCAAGCGCCTGGACCGCTTCCGCTCTTCCTTGACAGCCAAAAGCCAATACGCTACTATCAAGTCGCAAGTCGCCAATTGTCTACAATCTACAAACGAAGCATTATAGGCAGTCTTGCCGCGCCTGTCAAGCCAAATGGAAAAGGGGGAGCGATTTATCTCAAGGGCTTGGAGCGAATAGCCCGTTCCGCAAAGGCTATTTGCCGCCGAGAGCACAGAGGACACAGAGATTTTCCCTTGATAGCGCGGAGACATCATGTCTTCAAAATTCGCCATACCCGAAAAAACTCGAGCCAGCTAAAGCGCCGCCGATGACCATCGCCCTGCCGCAGATAAAAAATCTGTCCATCCGCGAACAATCCCTGGACACCTTGCGCCAAGCCATTCTTTCTGGCGAGCTCAAGCCGGGCACAGCGCTGACGGAAACGGACCTGGCTCGCCAGCTGGGCGTCAGCCGCGCGCCAATCCGCGAGGCGCTGCGCATCTTGAACTCGGAAGGCTTGGTCGAATCCATTCCCTATCATGGCACCACAGTCCGCCGTTTGACCAAAACCGATATCGAAGAAATCTACAGCATGCGCAGCCTGCTCGAGACCTATGCCCTGGAGCGCGTGATGCGAAGTCCTGAGACGGCCGATATGCAGCGGCTGCGCGATATTGTGCATGAGATGATCAGCGCGGGCGACGCCGGGGACATCATCGCCGTGAACGCGCTTGACCGCGATTTTCATGACACCTTGATTGAGATGAGCGGCCACCGCGTCCTGCATTCCATGTGGCTGATGGTGGCGATGAAAGTGCGGCAGGTCATGGCGCTGGTCAACCGCCGCAACACCGACCTGACGCTCATCGCCCGCAAGCATCTGCCCCTGCTGGATGCCGTTGAACGGGGCAACTTCATGCGCGCCCGCGCTCTATTAAAGGAACATATCGCCACCGCCGGCGACTTGATAGCCGAAGATTGGGTGGAGCCCTAAGCGAGCGGGTCCTGATGCGCATAGCATAAGCTGGGAGGCGAAAATGACGATACGAGTAGGCACGATTGGGGCGAGTTTCGCGCGCGAGGCTTATCTGCCCGCCCTGCGGACAATCGCCGATGTTGAATTGGTCGCCATCGCCAGCGCGCGCCTGCCCAGCGCCCAAGCCGCCGCAAGCCAGTTTGGCATACGCCATGTCTATGACGATTGGCGGCGCATGCTCGGCGAGCACGAGTTTGATCTCGTCTGCATCGCCACGCCAACAATCTATCACGCGCCGATGACCCTGGCCGCTTTGCAGGCCGGCGCCCATGCGCTCTGCGAGAAACCCATGGCCATGAACGCGGAGGAGTCGGCGAATATGCTGGAGACGGCTGAAGCGCTGAACAAGCTGCATATCATCGGCCATGAGCTGCGCTTCAACCCCAACCGCCGCAAGATCAAATCGCTCATCGACGATGGCTATATCGGCGAAGTTCGCCATGCCAATATCCTCAGCATCTCCGGCATGTGGGGCGACCCAGCCTCGCGGCCCGCCGGTGATTGGTGGTCCATGGAAGATATGGGCGGCGGGCGGCTGGGCGCAAGCGGCTCGCACATGATAGATCTGCTGCGTTTCTGGCTGGGCGATCTCGCGGCTATCAGCGGGCAAGTCGCCACTATGGTCCCCGACCGGCGGGATTCGCGGACGGGCGCGCCCTGGCAAGCCACCGCCGATGACCAGTTCAGCTTTATGGCGGAGACGACGGGCGGGGCGCTCTGCTCTGTCTTCATCAGCGGCGCAGCGCGTCATGGCGGCGGCAGCCTGACGCAGATCTTCGGCAGCGAAGGCACAATCCGCCTGGATTACGCCGACGAAACGCTGCGGGTCGCCCGCGCTGGCGAGGACTTCGTGGATATGAGCCTGCAGGACCCCAATGCCGACCTGCCCGGCATCGGCAAGGGCATTTGGAATGTCTCCTTCGTGGCGCTGATGCAGGAACTTACAGCCGCCATCCGCGAGAATCGCCAGTTGGCTTGGGGCGCCAGCTTCGCCGATGGGCATCAATGCCAACGTATCATTGACGCCTTGAAACGCAGCAGCCAGGGGCGCGCCTGGATCCCCCTATAGCAGCTTCAATGACTCGCGAGGCTGTACCTGCTATAATCGCCATACAAAGGAGTGGCTGAGGACGACTCATGCTAATGGAGCAGGTCCGCCCAATGACCGTCGAAGAATTCCTGGACTTCGCCGAATCCCGCGAGGAGCGCTATGAATTCATCAATGGCGAGATCTGCCCTATGACCGGTGGAAAGCTTGCGCATTTTGACATCATCACGAATCTGTTGGACATGCTCAAGTCACGGCTGCCCGTCTCCAAGCACAGGCGGTACAGCGCGGGAATGCTCATCCGAGCGGGCGCGGACACGTTGCTTTCTCCCGATGTCATGGTCGTTTCGGGCCAGCCAGAGACCGAAGCGAACACGCGCATCTTGCTCAATCCATCTCTGGTCGTCGAAGTCACGTCGCCGACATCGCGCCATTATGACCGGGGCGCCAAACGCGATTTCTATTTTGATATTCCGTCGATCCAAGCCTACCTGATAGTCGAACAGGAACATCCGCTGGTCGAGCTGCATACCCGCGGGCGGACCGGCTGGCAGATCCGGTCATTCACCGGCATGGATGACGAGGCGCCGCTGGACGCGCTGGATTGCCGCCTGCCCCTGCGCGAGATCTACGCCAATGTTGAGTTTGAGGCTGCCTCTGATGAGTGAGCGGGAAGTGGCTATGCGCCGCGAAAACATTCTGGCTTTAGAAGGCACGCCTGTCTTGGCTGAACGCGCCCGCCCCATGACCGTCGAAGAATTCCTGGACTTCGCCGAGTGTCGCGAGGAGCGCTATGAATTCATCGACGGAGAAGTATATGAAATGAGCAATACCAGGTTTCATCATAACATCATTTGCCACAACATTGGTTTTCTGCTTGGGAACGCGCTTGTCAGCAGAAATTGCCAGGTGCTGGGAACCGGGCAAGGCGTCAAGATTTCGGATACGCGCGTTCTCGTTCCCGATGCCAGCGTCGTCTGCGGTGAACCACATCTTGAAGGCGATACGCGCCTATTGCTTAACCCCGACCTGGTCGTGGAAATTACCTCGCCAAGCACTGCCAGCTTTGACCGCGGCTTCAAACGTGAATGCTACTTTGAAGTCCCCTCGATCCAAGCCTACCTGATAGTCGAACAGGAGCGTCCGCTGGTCGAGCTGCATACCCGCGGGCGGACCGGCTGGCAGATCCGGTCATCCACCGGCATGGATGACGATGCGCCGCTGGACGCGCTGGATTGCCGCCTGCCCCTGCGCGAGATCTACGCCAATGTTGAGTTTGAGGCTGCCTCTGATGAGTGAGCGGGAAGTGGCTATGCGCCGCGAAAACATTCTGGCTTTAGAAGGCACGCCTGTCTTGGCTGAACGCGCCCGCCCCATGACCGTCGAAGAATTCCTGGACTTCGCCGAATGCCGCGAGGAGCGCTATGAATTCATCAATGGCGAGATCTGCCCTATGACCGGTGGAAAACTCAATCACTTTCGCATCATCACGAATCTTATGGACCTGCTTCTGTTTCGGCTCCCGCCGTCTGAATATACCAGGTTCAGCGCCGGCATGCTCATCAGAGCGGGCGACGAGACTCTGCTTTCTCCCGATGTCATGGTCGTTTCGAGCCAGCCAGAGACCGAAGCGAACACGCGCATCTTGCTCAATCCTGCGCTTGTCGTGGAAGTCACGTCGCCGACATCGCGCCATTATGACCGGGGCGCCAAACGCGATTTCTATTTTGATGTTCCGTCGATCCAAGCCTACCTGATAGTCGAACAGGAGCGTCCGCTGGTCGAGCTGCATACCCGCGGGCGGACCGGCTGGCAGATCCGGTCATCCACCGGCATGGATGACGATGCGCCGCTGGACGCGCTGGATTGCCGCCTGCCCCTGCGCGAGATCTACAAAGGCATCGGCTTCGTGGGCGAAAGCGCCGACGCCCCTTAGAAACCCGCCCGGCTATTCCGCTTCCAGCAGCGTCACCTCGCCCAAGGTTTCCAACTGCGCCTGAATCTCGTTGGCATCGCCCACCACTACGACTATGAAGTCCTCGGGATGTATGTATGTGTTCGCGATATCGAGAACATCGTCTTTCGTAACGGCTTTGATATGGCTCAGCCACTTGTTGAGACGGTCAAGCTCGACGCCGCGAATCTTGTATGAAGCCACCGCTTCGACGAAATCCTGATAGGTCTCGAGCCCGAAGACGAACTCGCCAACGATGCCGTCGCGGGCGTCATTGATTTCTTCATCCGTGAGTGGCTCGCTTTGGATCCGCTCTATCTCGTAGAAGACTTCTTCAAGCGCCGGGGCGATCACGTCATTGCGGACAGCCGCTGAAACGACAAATCGGCCGGTATCCGCCGGATAGCTGAAGCCGGAGCCGATGCTGTAGGTGTAGCCTTTTTCCTCGCGGATGTTTTGCACAAGGCGCGATGAGAACGTTCCGCCCAGGACATGGTTCATAACGCGGGCCGGGAAGTAATCGAGGCTTGCGCCCTGGATGCCGATATTGCCCAGGATGAAGTTGGCTTGCGTCGAACCCGGGCGGTCAACCAGGAAGATGCGCTGCCCGGCGGCCTCCGGCAAAGCGGGGAACTCGACCGGCGCGGCGCTGCCCGCCCAATCGGCAAAGTGCCGCTCGGCATATTGCAAGCCTTCTTCTGTGGTGATGGCGCCGGCGATGATCAGCACGGCGTTCTCGGGCTGCCGGCGCGATTCATAAAAAGCCAGGATGTCGTCTCTGCTTATCGCCTCCAGCGATTCAAATGTCACGGCGTTTCCGTAAGGATGGCTCTCGTATAGCAGCCTGCCAAAGGCGCGCCCGGCGACGTAGCCAGGTTCTGCCAGGCTGGCCTCGAGGGAGCTGACGCGTTCGGCGCGCTCGCGCTCGACTTCGCTTTCGGGGAAATTGGCATTCAGGGTCATATCGCCCAGCAGCTCAAAAGCCAGATCGCGGTCTTCGATTAAGGCGAAGACGCCGAGTGACATGCTGTCGCTGCTGGCGCCGCTGCCAACCGCTCCGCCAACCTGCTCGATGGCTCCCGCGATATCCTGGGCGCTGCGCGATGTCGTGCCCCGCGTGATCAAGTCTCCCGTCATGCTTGCCAAACCGGGCAAATCCTGCGGCGCGGCTGTGGAGCCGCCGGCGAAGTAGATATCCAGCGAGATGATCGGCATGTTGGGCTGTTCGATGACGACAACTTCCAAACCATTGTCCAGTGTATTTTCGGAGATGGTCGGGAAGTTGAATTCGTTCGAATCCAAGGGCGCTGGCGGTTCGCTCTGTTCAATAACATAGCGGTAGTCCGGCGCGCTTTCGACGGCTTCTTCCGCTGCGTAGGGCGTCACGGGCTCTGGCGCTTCCGCATCGGTTTCCACCACATTGAATACGTGCCGATCGCTCGCTTCCAGGTATTGGGTAGCCACGCGCTGGATATCCTCGCTGGTGACGGCTTGATAGCGATTGATGCCCGTGAACAGAGTCTGCGGGTCGCCGGAGAAGTAGTTGGCGCTTTGCAGGCTTTCCGCCAAGCCCAAAGCCGTCTCCAAACCCAGGATGTTGCGGCTGCGTATGCCAGCGATGACCTTGTCCAGTTCCGCTTGAGGGACGCCTTCGTCGATGATGATCTGCAATTCATCGTAGGCGGCCGCCTCCAGCTCGGCCAGGTCTATGCCGACATTGGCGATCAGGATGATGGCGAAGAGGCCCGGCCCGCGATTGTCGAATATCCAGGCGTCGGCTTGCAATGCCTGGCCCGTATCGACCAGCCGTTTCGCCAGCCGGCTCGAATCGCCGACGCTCAATATGCGCGAGAGCACATTCAGCGCCGGGAAATCCTCGTGTGTCAATGGCGGAATCTCATAGGCGACCAGCAGAGCCGGCAGGTTGATGAAAGGGTCCTCGATTGTGATGTATTCGGCTTCTTCTTGATCCACCGGCGCGAACTCCGGCAGCGCGGGCGGGTCATCCCCAGGCGGGATGGGCGCAAAGAGCTCGGCGATCAGCCCCCGCGTAATATCGATGTCGATGTCGCCGGCCACCACCAGCGTGGCGTTGTTCGGCACATAATACTGGCGGTGAAAGCTGAGCACATCTTCGATCCGCGCATTGTTGACGTCATCAATGCTGCCTATGGCGGGCCGCTTGTAGGGCTCATAGGAATAGGGCACGGTGATGAGCGCTTTCACGGCGCTGCCATAAGGCCGGTTGTCATAGCTCCTTTGCAGCTCTTCAATGACAATCGCCCGCTGATTGTCAAGATTTTGCTGCGTGACAGCCAGCCCGCCCAGGCGATCGGCTTCGATCCAAAGCGCCAAAGGCAGCTGATGCGATGGCACAGTGTCATAGTAGGCGGTGTAATCCGTGCCGACATAGGCGTTTGACGAGCCGCCAACCCGCTCCAGCAGTTTGTCCATTGCGCCGCTGGGGACATGAGGCGAGCCTTCAAACATCATGTGCTCGAAGAGATGCGCGAAGCCGCTCTTGCCTATGGGGTCATTGGCGCTGCCCACGCGATACCAAATATCCACAGCCACCGTAGGAGCGGAACTGTCGGGCGCCAGAATCACTTCCAGGCCGTTCTCCAGCCAATAATGCTCGATATCAAGCGCCTGTTCGCCTTCCGCGAAGGTCATCCCGCTAATCAGCAGCAGGCATAGGATGAGGAATACTCTAGGCTTCATCGGACTATCGTCTCCTGTTCGCTATCTGCACGTATTGTATCACAGGGTTTCAAGATTGAATTGCTTGCGGCTTCGGCGCCGGGAGGCTTGCCGGCTCTACCTGACAAAGAGCTGGCTCAGGGGCAACACAAAACCGGGCAGGACGTCCTCGCCGGAGAGGCTGCCGTCGGCTTGGATGATGTCGCTTTCGATGTCGCCAGCCGCGCCCAGACGCATGACCTCGGCGCTCCGGCTTACAGGCAGGATAATCCACACCAGCCGCGCGCCATGCTGGAGATAGATGGCTGCCTTGCGTCGGAGCTCAACCATACTTTCACGTGGCGACTTCACCTCGACAGCCAGATCAGGCATTGTTGGCACCCATGTTTGCAGAGGCGCTTTATCAACTCGGTCCGTAACTCTAAAGGCGACATCGGGGCCAAGCAAAGTGTGACGCTCGCCGGGCGCGTAAAAGCCGGTTTCTACACTAGGGATGCCGATCTCGCGACGCGGGTCAAATTGCCGCAAATAGAAATATATCTCCCCTGCGATTGAACCATGCTCTTCGCCTACCGGTGGCATCTCGATAATCTCTCCGTCAATGAGTTCATAGCGTCTGTCATCGTTGGCTTCGCAGACCAGCCGCCACAGGTCGTCAATGTCATAAAGCCGCTCGCGGACTTCCATCATGTCTTCGCCTGCCTACTCTCCGCTTCCAATGTCATTGCTCAGAATCGCCTAAATATCGAACAGTTGCGCCAAGGGCAACGTAAAACCGGGCAGGACGTCCTCGCCGGAAAGGCTGCCGTCGGCTTGGATGATGGCGCTTTCGATGTCGCCGTCCGCGCCCAGCCGCCAGACTTCGGCGCTCCGGCTTACAGGCAGGATGATCCAGACCAGCCGCGCGCCATGCTGGAGATAGATGGCTGCCTTGCGCCGGAGCTCCGCCAGGGTATTGCTTGGCGATTTCACTTCGACAGCCAAGTCCGGCATTAGCGGTACCCAGGTTCTTGGAAATGGTATCGGCGCTCGTTCAAAGCTTGTAAACGCGGCGTCAGGCGAAAGCAAAATGTGGAGCGCGTCGGGTGGATGATAACCGGTTTCAACGGTCGGAATGCCCAGTCTGCGCTGTGGATCAAAGAGTCGGAAGTGATGAAATATCTCGCCTGCAATCGTGCCATGCTCTCCACCTACCGGCGCCATCTCGATAATCTCTCCCTCAATGAGTTCATAGCGTCTGTCATCGTTGGAATCACAGACCAGCCGCCACAGGTCGTCAATGTCATAAAGCCGCTCGCGGACTTCCATCATGTCTTCGCCTGCCTACTCTCCGCTTCCAATGTCATTGCTCAGAATCGCCTAAATATCGAACAGTTGCGCCAAGGGCAACGCAAAACCGGGCAGGACGTCCTCGCCGGAAAGGCTGCCGTCGGCTTGGATGATGGCGCTTTCGATGTCGCCAGCCGCGCCCAGCCGCCAGACTTCGGCGCTCCGGCTTACAGGCAGGATGATCCACACCAGCCGCGCGCCATGCTGGAGATAGATGGCCGCCTTGCGTCGGAGCTCCGCCAGGGTATTGCTTGGCGATTTCACTTCGACAGCCAAGTCCGGCATTATCGGCACCCAGGTTCTTGGAAATGGTATCGGCGCTCGTTCAAAGCTTGTAAACGCGGCGTCAGGCGCCAACAAGATGTGGCGGGCATCTGGCGGGTGGTATCCTGCGTCCACCGTCGGGACGCCAAGTCTGCCCTCGAGGTCAAAGACGCGGAAAAGAAAATAGATCTCGCCGGATATCCTGCCATGTTCTCCGCCTGGTGGTGGCATCTCGATAATCTCTCCCTCAATGAGTTCATAGCGTCTGTCATCTTTGGAATCACAGACCAGCCGCCACAGGTCGTCAATGTCATAAAGCCGCTCGCGGACTTCCATCATGTCTTCGCCTGCCCTTGTTTCAGTTAGCCCAAGTATAACGCATGCGCGGAGCCGGGCACGCCAAAGCAAAACCGCGCCCTTCTTCATAGGAGCGCGGCCTCAAAAAATCTTGACAAGCGGCGAAGAGCCTTGTCGCAGCCCTAGCGAATTCTGTCGATACTCAGCGTCCAGGGCGCGTTGATCTTGCTGATCTCCAGGTAGAGCGTACATTCTTCTTCGACCTGGAAGAGGTTCTCCGCCCCGCGAATGGCTTGGCCCGCGGTGAAGCTCAGTAGCGCGCCATTCACATCCTTGCCGCAGCCTTCAAGCGCCACGCCTTCGACGCGAGCCGCGCTATCCGTGGTCATCGCCATGATGTAAAAGCCCGGCGAAAGCGCCAGGGGGCCCAGCACCGGCTGCGCGCCATACGTGCCGCTGAAGCTGTAATTGTCGTCCGAGCAATCATGGAAGCCATCCAGCGCCAGGTTGACGATGCCCACCAGCGCTTTGACCGGCTCCTCATCCAGCAAATCCAATTGCGCCTCTATGCCCGCGCGAATGTCAGCGACTTCACAGGCGCCTTCCGCCCTGCTCATCGCCAGCGCGAGCAAAAAAATCGCCATGGCTGCTGCGATGACTGCAATGCGTCTCATGCTGTCTCTTCCCATGCGCCCGTCACAAGGTTGCATCTGTCCAGCTAGAGGACCGGCGCGCCAGCCGCCCGCGGGATGAATTGCCCGGCGCCGTTGCTGCCCAGCCATTGGTCGCCATCGACCAGCTTCCGGCCGCGCTGATACACCTGGACCGGCGCGCCGCGCACTGTCATGCCTTCGTAGCAGTTGTAATCCACGCGCATGTGATGCGTCGCCGCGCTGATGGTATGTTCTTTCTGCGGGTCCCAAACCAGAATGTCGGCATCCGAACCCACGGCGATGGTGCCCTTGCGCGGGTACATGCCGAAGATCTTGGCGGGATTGCTGCAGCAGAGTTCCACAAAGCGCGTCGGCGAAAGTCTGCCGCTGTTCACGCCCGCGTCCCACATGACCATCATGCGGTCTTCCAAGCCGGGCATGCCGTTGGGGATCTTGGCGAAATTGCCCAAGCCCAATTCCTTGCCGGGCCGGCGATACGAGGGGTCCTGCTTCTCATAACCCACCCAGTCCGCCCCGCCGGTGCGCTCATGCCATTCCTGCCAAGGTCCATGCCCGCCATCGTACCAGAAATCGCAATGATCGGTGCTGACGATTTGCAGCGAGCCATCCCTCACGGCCCCCCACAAAACCGCCTGATCATGTGTGCTGCGGATGGGCGGCGAACAGACATACTTGCTGCCTTCAAAGCCCGGCGCATTCAAATGCTCGTCGACGGTCAGGAAGAAATACTGCACGCAGGTCTCGCCCATGACCGGGTAGCCCAGGGCGCGGCCCCGTCGAATCGCCTCCACAGCCGGCTCGCAGGTCACATGCACCACATAGAGCGGGCAGCCGGTGATGCCGGACATGACCACGGCGCGATTAGTGGCTTCACCTTCGATCTCCGGCGGGCGCGATGAGGCATGCCAGACGGGTTCGGTCTTGCCGGCCGCCAGCAAAGCCGGGGTCAGCGCCGCCTCGATATCACCATTTTCGGCGTGCACCATGACAATCATGCCATTGTCGGCCGCGACGCGCATGGTATTGAAGAGCGTGGCATCGTCTATCTGGAAGACATTCTTGTATGCCATGAAGAGCTTCAAACTGGTGATGCCCTCGTCGAGCATCGTCGGGATTTCCTGCATGACGGCGTCGTTCAGGTCGGTGACCGCCATGTGAAAGCCGTAGTCGATCTGGGCGATATCGCGGGACTTGGCCCACCAAGTTTCCAGCCCGTCGCGCAGGCTGCCGCCAATCGGCTGGACGACAAAATCAATATGCGTGGTTGTGCCGCCGAATGCCGCCGCTTTATGCCCCACGTCGAAATCGTCATTGCTGATTGTGCCGCCGAAGGGCAGGTCAAGATGGGTATGCACATCAATGCCGCCGGGCAGCAGGTATTTGCCAGCGCAGTCGACGACTTCGTGGTTCGCGCCGTTCAGGTCTTGCCCGATGAGCGTGACGGCCTCGCCTTCGACCAGGACGTCGGCGCTGACCATGTCGCTGGCGGTGATGATCCTGCCGTTTTTGAAGAGTGTGCCCATTGCTTTGTCCTTCTTATCAAACGACTCGCCATTCAATGTAGGCAATAAGAATCGCCACAATCAAGCCCATGTATATGCCCATGCCGATGAACAAGCGCCAGGTCAGGTCGGCGCGCAGTTTTTCAAGATCCGCCTTTGTCGCCAGATGCTCATAAGCGCCTTCCAGTCTTGCCACGCGCTTCTCGACTTCGACCACTCTCGCCAGTCCGCTCATGTTCGCTTCCGCTGCCATTGCAATCTCCCATTGCTTTGCGGATGTTTCATGTGATGCCATCAATTATGGTATCGCGCCATATCCAGGCTGTCAAATCCCGCTGCCAATTTTGTCGCAACCCCCCTCAGTCCCCCCCTACGAGTCAGGGGGAAGACATAAGCGCCAGAGCCTGGTTGTCGTCTGCGGCAACCCCCCTCGGTCCCCCCGACGAGTCAGGGGGAAGGCATAAGCGCCAGAGCCTGGTTGTCGTCTGTGGCATACCCCCCTCGGTCCCCCCGACGAGTCAGGGGGAAGGCATAAGCGCCAGGACATGATTATCGTCTGTGGCGATATCAGGGCGAGTATGGCTTGCCGGTGACGGAGGGCTCGCGGCTGAGTTCGCGGCGGATGTTGGCGACGATTTCCGCGTCAATGCCCAGCGCAGAGATTATCGCATCGTCCAGCGCTTTTCGTGTTTCGTCTTCGTTAATCTGCTGCAAGGGCAAGAGTACCGATTCGCATTGATTATCATAAGCGGCCGCTATCCGTGTCAATTGGCGCTCGTTCCATGAGTTGAAATCGGGGACTGGGATGTGGCGCAAGTCGTCCATGGAAAACTGCGAATAGGAAAGGTCTTTTATTGAACGGTTACCGAGAATCGCGAGAATGCCAATTGTGGAATTTATGTACGCGCAGACGCTCTTCTCGATTCTCGAATCATTTGCATAGGGCTTGCAGGGTACCCAGGCCGAGCCAAGCGCCCGTTGAGACAGACGTACGCTAACCACTCGCACAGTGTTAAGGCGAGCGCGCATTGCCAACAACAAAACTCCTCGTTTTGCCCACAGATTTCTTGCCTGATATGTTTTGCTTGGCTTAGAGATGATGTAAGTATCGTGAATGGCTGACATTTTCTGTGTAAAGTCAGTCTTGTGATCCCAAAGAGCGATCATCGCATCTTCATCAGGTACTTCTGACCTCTTGAACATTCCACGAATGCCACGTCCATCGGGTCCAATGTCTGACATACTTCCTAGAGTTTGCGTCTCAAATAATCTCCCGTTGCGAAGTTGAAAGAACTGCTTGCTCAAGTAAGGCGACAAGAACTGCACCGCGCCCCAGTTTCCCTCGGCAATCCGCTCGCGGGGCCAATTCTGCACCGTGCAATGTATGGGCTTGCCGTCGATGATGTCCTGCGCCACGCCCAGAGCTTCCACCGGCGTGGCTGGATTCTGGTACAGGTTGACGATTTTTGTGGCTGGCTTTTCCTCGTCCGCGGGCAACCGGCGGCAGATAAGCAGCATTTCGCCGATGCTGGTATTCTCTGAAAAATACAATCGGCTCGGGTCATGCGAAGTCACAATTGTTTCTACATGAAAGCTCTTTGCCAGAAATTTGCGAATGTCCAGCGAAGACGCATTCGTGGCTGTAACTAATGGAAGCACAGACGCGATAGTGCCTGCCTGCCCTTTCGCTATGTGATTCGCCAATACCAGGAACGCATTGCCATTGCTGGACAAATGCACCGGCTGCCCGGCGAACAACTCCTTTTCCCGCGCTTTCAAAGCCCGCTCATCAGCCTTGCTGAACTGGTCATGCCGCAGGCTGTCGCGCGTGAAAGGCGGGTTCATGATGACCAGGTCGGCCCGCTCCGCTTCGGTGGCTTCGATCTCGCTCTCGATCTGCTCAATGCCCGTGGGCCAACCCAGCAGGCGCGGCTGCTTCTCCTGGCTGAGGAACTCCAGCGAGCCCAGATAAGCTGTGCCGTCTTCTACCCCCAGCAAGGCGCGGAAGATCTTCATGTTCTCGAATGTGGTGGTCGGCGAGAGCAAACCCAGGGTGGTGGCTGCCAAATGCGTGGCTGTCAAATTGACATCGTAGCCGGTCAAGACATGTTCGATCAACGCCTGGGAGACGCGCTCATAACTGGCTCCGCGCGACAAATCGCGGATGCGCTCGGCGGCCGCCATCAGCAGCGTGCCGGTGCCGCAAGCCGGGTCAGTGATGCGCAAACGGGCGATGGCGCCGGGGTCCGTCCAATCACAGCTGTCCTCGCGGATGGCCAGCTGCGCCAGCAAAGTGGCTGCCGCCGTGGTCGTATAGAAGGAGCCGTCATAGCGCGCGGTTTCCAGGACTTTGTGGAAGATGCGGCCCAGCAGATCATGCCGCAGCCCGACGATGTTGCGCGTGACTTTGAGGGCCGCTTTGGCTGTGCCGCGGACCGCTTCCGAAAAATCATTGTCTTGCGCGCAGCCGCGCAGGGCATTGCGAGCGGTGGCGAATATCGGCTTATAATCGACAGCCAGCCACAAATCCCAGGCATCATGGAATGCGCCGATTGGGTCATCGCTTTCGGCGCAAACCACTGCCAGGGGCGGGGGCCAATCGCCTTGGTAGAGCACAGTGCGCGCATAACGATTGTCCCGCAAAGGCGCTATGCCGCTGCGATGCTTGTCCAACTGGGACTGAAACATGGCGGCGGTGGCGATGACCAGCATGGCGCGTTTGGCCGCCTGGTTGAAACGGCTGCTATGCGCGCTGCCAAACTCAATCGTCATCGGCTTGCCAGAGGGCAGATCCAGGCAGGCCGCCAGGTCTTGCTTCTGGCTTTCGCTCAAACGCGCGACGGCTCGGTCCAGGCTGAAGGACAGGGCTTTGGCGATATTGTCCGGGTCGCCCAATTGATCCGGCGCTTTCCGAATGACGCTGACCAATTGCGCGAGATTGGCTTGTTTCCATTGTGTCTTGGTGGCGGGCGGCCTGTCCTTATGCGTTCGCAGCGTATGCAGCAGCTGGCAGCTGGCCAAATCGCTGGCGGTCCACAGGCTGTCGGGATAGCAGATGGCGATAGCGCAATCCGCCAGGTCATCGTGAAGGCGGCTGTCAGCGTCCTTGATTGCCGAGGCGCGTTTGCTCGCGGATAGGCCCTGTTCCGCTTCCAGGGCGATCTTGATTTGGTCGAATCTGACTTCGACATCCAGGCGTTTGCCGCCGGCTTGCCCGCTTTCTTCGAGGGCCTCCAGCCCGTGCCCGCGCAAAGCCTCCGCCAGCCAGGTATTCAGGGTGCTTTCATACTTGCGCTCTGGCATGCTTGTGATTGCCCGCGTCCCTCACTCAAATGCCGGGATGATCTTCTCGCCATATTCCGCCACGATGCGCTCTTCCTCGCCGCACATCAGATAGATATTGAACTGCGTTACGCCGGCCGCCTCCAGCGCCTTCAGCTTGGCGATATGCTGGTCGACGCCGCCCAAAATGCCAAAAGCGTCCACGATCTCTTCGCTGATGAAATCGAGATGCTCGGCGTCTTTATCGGCATGTTCCTTGTAATCGTAGCCCTTGCGCCCTTCGATATAAGCGGTCAGGCTGGCGGGGATATCCGGGCTGTCCATGCCATAGCGCTCGACGATATCGGCCACATGATTGCCCACCATGGCCGGGAACCAGCGGGTCTGCTCGCGCGCCGCAGCCATATCGCCCACCCAGACCGGCGCCGCCGACATGATCTGGTACCCCGACATATCTTTGCCAGCCGCCTGGCCGCCAGCGATGGCCTGCTCGCTGAACCATTTGACCAAACCGGGCTCCGCCAGTTGAATCACCAGCCCGTCGCCGCTCCTGCCCGCCCCAGCCAGCGCCTTCGGTCCATACGCCGCCACCCAAATCGGCAGTTCATAGCCATTCGCCCAAGGCAGCCGCGCCGACGCATCGTCATAAGCCACCTCATCGCCGCGCGCGAAACCACGCAGCGCATCGGCAAAGCGCTCCATATTGGCGACGGTCATGGGCTTCCTGCCCAACATGCGCCGGGAACTGTCGCCGCGGCCAATGCCCACTTCAATGCGATTGCCGCTCTGGACAGCCAAAGTGGCGTACATGCTGCCGGCCACGGACCATTCGCGCACGCCCGGGTTGGTCACCAACGGACCAAATATCATGTCATCCGTATGCGCCATGCACAGCGCCATCGTCAAATAACAATCGCGCCAGAGGACGTGCGAATCGAAGAACCAGCCATATTTGAATCCGGCCGCCTCCGCCTGTTGGCAGAGCGCCACCGTGCGTTTCGGCGAAATATCGCCCTTGAATGTGATTCCGAAGTCCATGAGTTCGCTCCTGTCATTAGCGGGCGAGCCAATGGCTAGCCCCTGTTTGCATTGCGAGTTGCAAACCCCCACCCCCCGGCCCCCTCACCCCAAAATGAGGGAGGGGGAGTTGAGCGCCGGGATGCAATGTATTTGCGTGGGCGGCGGCATCGTCTCGCGGGTGTCTGCATTTTCGCGCTTTGGCGGGGACTAGCTCGCGCTCACCGTATCCTGCGCCAGCTCGCCATATTGATCGGGCCGGCGATTGAAATAAAAATGCCAGGTATCGCGCACCTGCTGGATGACATCCAGGTCGAGGTCGCGCAGGATCAGCTCTTCGTCGTAAGCGCTGCCCAAATCGCCGATGAACTGGCCTTTGGGGTCGCAGAAATAGCTCTCGCCATAAAAGTCGCCCTCGTCTGGTCCTTCAATGCCGACGCGGTTGATCGTGCCGACGAAGTAGGTATTGAAGATGGCGTGCGAAGTCTGCTCGATGCGCCAAAGATGCTGGCTGAGCCCGCGCGTGGTGGCCGAGGGGATGAAGACCATCTCCGCCCCGTTCAAGCCCAGAGCCCGCGCCCCCTCCGGGAAATGGCGGTCATGGCAGATGTACACGCCCACCTTGCCCACAGCCGTATCAAAGACCGGATAGCCGAGGTTGCCGGGGCGAAAATAAAACTTCTCCCAGAAGCCCGGCAGATGCGGGATATGCGTCTTGCGATACTTGCCCAGATATTCGCCATCGGCATCAATGACCGCGGCGGTATTGTAATAGACGCCGACGCCATCGCGCTCATAGACCGGCACAATCAAGACCATGTTCAGCTCAGCCGCCAACTGGCGGAAGCGCTGGGTTGTGGGGCCAGCCGGGATCTCTTCTGTGAAGGCGAAGAAGCGCGGGTCCTGCACCTGGCAGAAATAGGGACCATAAAAGAGTTCCTGGTAGCACATGATCTGCGCGCCCTGTTCGGCGGCTTTATGCGTGTAATCGATATGCTTCTGGATCATGGAGTCTTTGTCGCCGGCCCAACTGGCTTGCAGCAAGGCGGCGCGGACGATGCGCTTGTCGGTCATGACGGTTTGGCCTTTCACTTTCGGCTTACAGGTATCTGAGGCTGTTCTTCATGCTTTCGGGGGTCTCGTTTTGGCACAATTCTCGCAGCGCGTTGACGGCATAGCCGATACCGAGATGACTATTGGGAAAATAGGCGATGCCACTTTGCCCAATGTGGAAGAATGACGAATCGGTAACGTCCGAGTCTTCTGTACAGATTACTCGGTCCCTTGATGCCGCAAAGCGAAGCTGTTCTGGATCGCTAGTCTTTAGCATCTTTGCTTCACTCGCTGCCTCTGCGTCTATGCCGCGTCTCCGAAGTTGCACTGCCATTTCCGGATCCATATTCTAGTCCAGGTAGAAGCGCAGCCTATTTCGTGACAAGACCTTCTGCCTTCCAACGGTCGTCAAAGCGACCTTCGTACTCGATTTCGGCGTCGATTCCGTCCCGATGCTCGTGATAAAATGCTAGCGCCCCAAACACTTGACCGAGCGAAAGATCGTATTTGTCTGCAATGAGGCTTGGTTCATGCAATCCGTTTCGCGATTCGACTGCGACATCCGCAACACGGACAGCTGTGCCATCAACGCAAGGACTTCCGTAATGTCGGCTGGTGTCACGACTTATGAGAGCAAGGCTCTCGATGCTGGCCTCCTCAGGCTCTTCTATTGCCACGCGCGAGTGTAACGCTGCTTTGAATCCCTTAGTCGTCAAAAGTTCATCGAAGCGAAAGTCCTCCGCGATATCGGCGTCTATCTCCGCCTTGTGCTGGTGGTAGTAGGCTAGAGCCGCATACACTTGCGCCACGGTGGCGCCATACCGCTTGGCGATCTCTCTGGGCGACGCGCATTTGTCCACATAACAGTAGTCAATGACAATGCGTTTAACCTTCAGTCCTCTGCCGATAATCGTCGCTCGGCCACCGCGGCAGCCCGGCCTGCGCCATATCAAGTTTATGCTCTCTATTGTTTTCATGAGCTTGTCCTTCGCGGGCTAGCCAGCGAGCCGCCCCTACAATTGACCATCATCCGCCTGCCGCGCATGCTCCTTGCCACAGCGCTCCAGCGTCCGCCGGGCCGCCCGCACATTGATCTTCGGCGCTACATCGGCATAAAAGCGCGCCGCCGCCTTCGCCACAGCCGCCTGCCCAGCCGCCGACGCATCGCCAAGATCCAGCGCGTAATCGTCGGCATTCAAGCCCGTTATCGGCTCCAGCGTGATCTCGACTACATTTTCCCGCCGCGCCCGCTCCAGCTTGCTGCGCCGCTTATCCGCCGCCCTGGCTTGGCCCGCCTCGCCAATGCCGCCATACCAGGCGCCGAGTTGGGCTTCCAATGCGATGGCGTGGCTGAGTATCGCGCCAAATGTGTTTAAGGTATCAGACGATGCCATTGTCGCTCCTGTGTACATTCCAAGTCACTGCGCCAATCCCCCGGCCCCTTGCCCCCATGAAGAGTGAGGGTAAAAAATGAGCAAGCCGCGAAATCCTTTCCCCGACTCGCCGTGGGGACCGAGGGGGGTCAACTTCCCCCTGACTCGTCGGGGGGACCGAGGGGGGTCAACTTCCCCCTGACTCGTCGGGGGGACCGAGGGGGTCAACCTTCCGCCCGACTCGCCGGCGGGACCGAGGGGGGTCAAACCCACCGTTCGATGACGATCTTGCGCTCCGTATAGAACTCAATCGAATCCATGCCCTGGCCATGCAAATCGCCAAAGAAGCTGTCCTTCTGGCCCCCAAACGGGAAGGAAGCCGAGGGCGCGGCCACGCCGATGTTCACGCCGATGTTGCCCGCGTTGACCCGGTATTTGAATTCCCGCGCATGCTTGCCATTATCCGTGAAGATGCTGGCCGCGTTGCCATAGCGGCTCTGATTGATGATTTCGACCGCTTCCGAAAAATCATCCGCTTTCATCAGCGACAGCACCGGACCAAAGACTTCTTCGGTCGCCATGACGGTGTTCGGCTGAACATCGGCGATCAACGTGGGACCGACCCATGCGCCCCGCTCATAGCCCGCGACATGAAAATCGCGCCCGTCGACCACCACATCAGCGCCTTCGCCTTCGCTCTGCCCGATCATCAATTCGATGCGCTCTTTGGCTGCTTCGCTGATGACCGTGCCCATCTGCGTCGTCTCGTCCAAGCCATAACCCACCTTGAGTTCGGCCACCTGCCTGGCCAGTTCCTCCTTGAGCGCGTCATAAGCATCGCCCACGCCCACCGCCACAGCCGCCGCCAGGCAGCGCTGCCCGGCGCATCCATAAGCCGCGCCCAGGATATTCTTCACGCTGGCTTCTATATTGGCATCCGGCATGACAGCGATGTAATTCTTGGCGCCGCCCTGAGCCTGCACCCGTTTGCCATTGCGCGTGCAAGTCTCATAGATGATCTGCGCCACCGCGCTCGAACCCACGAAAGACACGCCAGTCACGTCCGGGTGCTCCATCAGCGCCGTGGCCGAAGGCACGCCCCCGTTGACCAGGTTGACCACGCCTTCCGGCAGGTCCAGCTCGTCCAGCATCTCGAAGAGAAACTCCGTGCTCAGCGGCGTCTGTGGCGATGGCTTTAGGATGAAGGTATTGCCGCAGGTAATCGCCGTGGGCAAGAACCACAGCGGCACCATAAAGGGAAAGTTGAAAGGCGTGATAGCCGCGAAGACGCCAGCCGGCTGCCGCAGGGTCGTCTCGTCGATGCCTGAGCTGATGTCTTCCAAGCCATCGCTGCGCATCAGCACCGGCACGCTCATGGCGAAGTCGATGCTTTCGATGCCGCGCCTCGCCTCGCCCCGCGCCTCGTCCATGGTCTTGCCATGCTCGCGCACGACGATACGCGAGATCTCCTCGAAATTGTCTTCGACCAGCACCTTGAGGTGATGCATGTACTGCGCCCGGACGAGGACCGGCGTGCTGCGCCATTCCTCGAAAGCTTCCCTGGCCGCGCCCACCGCCGCATCCACATCCGCGCGCGTCGAATCCGGGCAGTGCGCCAGCAGCTCGCATGTCGCCGGGTCATGCACGGGGATCATGGCTTCCGCGCCCGCTTCAACCCAGTCGCCATTTACATAATTCTTGACTGTCCTGCTCATCTGAAGCTCCTTGCGAATGTATGCTTGCGTAGATATGTCTAATTTTAGCACAGGGCAAGGCGGTCTGTAGGCTGTATCCTTTTGGGCTTAATCAGAAGACTTTACCACCGAGTACACCGAGGGGAATGAGTACACCGAGAGCTGGCTAAGGAATGCGGCATGAGATTCGCGCCCAACATGTCTTTCTGGCGCGACAGATTAGCTACATCGTGATATCAACCGCATTCAATACGCTGCCGTAGGGGCGAGCCATTGGGTCGCACGATCACAGATTCCGGCGTCGTGTTGGGGCGGTCATTAGGGCGAGACAAGTCTCGACCCTACGGAAACTTGTTATGCGCGGGGTGCAGTTTCCCTCTATGCCTCTGCGCCTCTGTGGTGATTGCCGTTTTCAATCCTTACGACATAACGCCCTGCATCACGTTGGTATGCGTAGTTTTCCATCCCCCCGACTCGACGGGGGGACCGAGGGGGGTTGACTCGACGGGGGGACCGAGGGGGGGTGACTCGACGGGGGAACCGAGCGGGGTTGACTCGACGGGGGAACCGAGCGGGGTTGACTCGACGGGGGGGACCGAGGGGGGTTGACTCGACGGGGGGGGACCGAGGGGGTTTGACTCGGCGGGGGAACCGAGCGGGGTCAGGATGCGCATTTTGTCCGCATGCCGCGCCTGCTGTACAATAGCGCTATGCCCAGCGATACATCGGAGCAGCTTGATGACCAGCACAGCCGAAATCATGCAGCGTTATCGCCAAGTGATGTTCGCCTCGGCCGCGCCTTACCATGGCGACAACCCGCTCATCGCCGACCGCGCCAAAGACCAGTACATCTGGGACATTGAAGGCAAACGTTACCTCGACTTTTTCGGCGGCATCCTCACCGTCTCCGTCGGGCATTGCAATGACGAAATCACCGATCGGACCATGGCCCAGCTGCAGCGTCTCCAGCATACCTCGACCATCTACGTCAACGAGAGCATGGTCGCGCTGGCGGAGAAGGTCGCCGAGTTGACGCCAGGCCGCCTGCAAAAATGCTTCTTCACCAACAGCGGCACGGAAGCCAATGAGACGGCTGTGCTGGCAGCGCGGATGTATACTGGCAATCCCGTCGTCATCACGCTGCGCCACGCCTATTCGGGGCGTTCCCTGCTGGCCATGAGCCTGACCGCGCATGGCGCCTGGCGGCTTGGCGGGGTGGTCGATCCTTATGTCAAGCATGTGCGCAATCCCTATGCGTTTCGCGCGCCGGCTGGCTTGAGCGCCGAGCAGGTGGTGGAGCTATGCGTCCAGGATCTCGAAGAGACCATCGCCACCACCACGGACGGGCGCATCGCCGCGTTTATGGCTGAGCCGATTCAAGGCGTCGGCGGTTTCATCGTGCCGCCCGAGGACTACTTCCAGCGCGTCATGCCCATCGTCAAGGCGGCCGGCGGCTTGTTCATATCCGACGAAGTGCAGACCGGCTGGGGGCGGACGGGCAAAAAATGGTTCGGCATCGAACATTGGGGCGTCGAGCCGGATATCATGACCTTCGCCAAAGGCATGGGCAACGGCAGTCCCATCGGCTGCACAATCGCCAGGCCCGAAGTCGCGGATGCCATCGGAGGGCTGACCTTCTCGACATTCGGCGGCAACCCGGTCACCATGGCGACCACCCTGGCCACCATCGAATACATGGAAGCGCATGAAACGCCCGGCAATTGCGCCGTCCAGGGCGAACGGCTGGGGGAGAAGCTGGCTGAGTTCGCGGCTGAGTTTCCCATCATTGGCGAAGCCCGCGGCATGGGGCTCATGCAAGCCCTGGAAATCGTGCAGCCCGGCGGCAGCGAGCCAGACGCCCCGCGAACCGCCGCCTTCGTCGACCTCTGCAAGGAGAAAGGCTTGCTGTTGGGCAAGGGCGGCCTCTATGGCAACGTCGTGCGCATCGCCCCGCATCTCAATGTCTCCGGCGAAGATATCGATATCGCCATGGACATCGTGGCTCAGGCTCTCGCCGAGGTGTCCTGAGGTCATGGCATCCAATCCGCTTACCCCCTGTCCTAAGGGAGACCGAGAGGGGTCGGCGCTTCCCCCTGACTCGTCGGGGGGACTGAGGGGGGTCGGCGCTTCCCCCTGACTCGTCGGGGGGACCGAGAGGGGTCGGCGCTTCCCCCTGACTCGTCGGGGGGACTGAGGAGGGTCGGCGCTTCCCCCTGTCCTAAGGGAGACCGAGAGGGGTCGGCGCTTCCCCCTGACTCGTCGGGGGGACCGAGAGGGGTCGGCGCTTCCCCCTGACTCGTCGGGGGGACTGAGGGGGGTTTAGTGGTCACAACCATGCGAAAATTCCTGCTGCTCGGCTTGACCCTGCTGGCTATCCTGCTCACGCTGGATGCGCTGGGCAGCTTCGGCGGCATTCGGCTGGAAGAAGAAGCCCTGGCCGAATCGACGCTGGGCCGGCTGGCATCCTGGATGGCTGAGCAAAGCGGCAATGAGCCGGAGGAAATCCTCTCGCCCCTGGCGCAGTATGCCGATGACTGGGCGAACCAACTGGGCATGGCAGAGCTGGACCGCGCCATCCTCTTCGATAGCATCCGCAACTTCCGCGCGGTTTATTATGGCGCGATCATCCTGCTGCTGGTCTATGCTTTGCTGGCAATCTTCATCCGCCCCGGACGCCTGCGTAAAATCACTCTTCTGGCTATCGCGATGCTGGATGCGCTGCTTTTCTTCGTGCCCTCGCTGGCTGGCAGCCATGCCATCGCCGCCCTTGTCTGCGCCATCGGAATTCTGCTGCTGGTCATCGCGCTGGCGCCGGGCAAGCTCAACCGCGCTATCGGATTTGTACTGGCGCTTTCCTGCTTGCTGGCTGGCTGGGAGGCGGGCAAAGCCTTCGCCGATGCCCTGAATTACAAAATCCTGCTGCCACAACAAGCCTGGACATATCAGCCGCTGCCCAGCATGGATGAGGCGCTGCAGGCGCTTCAAAGGGGCGAGGTCGATTATGTCATCGCCGATCGCAAAGCCCTCGATGATCTGATGCCGCCCCAGCCCGTCGATGAAGACGATGACACGACGCAGTTGCCCTATCAAGACTTGCGCTACCTGGCTCGCCTGGATCGCCGGGAGGGGCTCGCTTTCCTGCCCATAGCGCCGGCTTTCCCGGGTCGGCTGAGCATCGCCCTGCGCGCCGAAGACGCCAGCCAGATCAACGCCGTCAGCCAGATCTTCGCTGGCGAGATCGCCACAATTGCCGGAGATTTCGCCGAAAGCCGCTTCCTCAGCCAGCCGCGCCATCTGGTCTTGCTGGATATGAAGATCCTCAACGATCTGAACCTGCCGCATCTACAGATGATCGCCGAGGCCTTCCTGCAGCCTGCCCGGCGCAATGGCGAGCTGCTGCTCCTGCGCATCCTGGCTGACGCCGGCTTGTACACGCTCAGCGAAGCCATCTTCGGCTTTGTCTTTGGCGCGCTGCTGGGTTTCGCGCTGGGAGCGCTCTTCGCCCATTCACGGCTGATGGAGCGGGGCTTGCTGCCTTATGTGGTGGCCTCGCAGACGGTGCCCATCCTGGCCATCGCGCCGATGGTGGTCATCTGGCTGGGCGCGGGGCAGCTCTCGGTGGCGGTCATCGCCGCCTATCTGACCTTCTTCCCGGTGACGATCAATACCTTGCGCGGCCTGCAATCGCCAGCCAGCGAACAGGTCGAACTCATGCGCTCCTATGCCGCCAACCGCCGGACTGTATTATGGAAGCTGCGCCTGCCAGCCGCCTTGCCCTATATCTTCACCGCGCTGAAAGTTTCGGCGACGGCTAGCGTGGTCGGCGCGATCATCGGCGAACTGCCTTCGGGCATCGGCGATGGTTTGGGGCGGGCGATCCTGGATTTCAGCTCGGATTACAGCCTGGTTTCCACGCCCAAGCTCTGGGCTTCCATTATCATGGCGGCAGCCATTGGCATACTCTTCTTCGTGTCAGTTACCTTGGCGGAGCGCGTCGCCCTGCGCCGCTACGTTCGCCCCGCGGGTTGACCCCCTGCGATGGCTCTGGCCTGGGGACGATTTCTCGTGTCATCCGCGACCACAGAACGCGAAAATTCAGGGGGATTCTGTGAATCGCCCGCTCGGATAGAACTGGGGACCAAAGGCAAAAACAAACAATGACTGTTCCAGGCCAGGTAACCGCCATCTCCGCCAGCGGCATCAACAAAATCTTCAACCCCGGCTCAGCCGAAGAAGTCATCGCCTTGCAGGATATCAACCTCGAGGTCCAGGCTGGCGAATTCATCTCGCTGATCGGTCCCTCCGGCTGCGGCAAGTCCACCCTGATGCGGCTCATCGGCGACCTGCTGCAGCCGACATCGGGCGCGCTGCTCGTCAATGGCAAGCCGCCTGAACGCGCTCGCCTGGATCGCGATTATGGCATGGTCTTCCAAGCCGCCACCCTCTATGACTGGCGCAGCGTCAGCAAAAACGTCCAGCTGCCGCTCGAGGTCATGGGATACGCCAAAGCCGAACGCCAGCGACGCGCCCAAGAGATGCTGGACATGGTCGAGCTGGGCAGCTTCGCCGAGCATTATCCCTGGCAGCTCTCCGGCGGGATGCAGCAGCGAGTCTCTATCGCCCGGGCCCTGGCCTTCGACCCCTCAGTGCTGCTGATGGACGAGCCTTTTGGCGCCCTGGACGAATTCACCCGCGAGCGGATGAACCTGGAGCTGCTCAAGATCTGGCGGCAAACCGGCAAGACCATCGTCTTCGTCACGCATAGCATCGCCGAAGCCGTCTTCCTCTCCAGGCGAGTCGTGGTCATGTCGCCCCGGCCCGGGCGCATTACCGAGATCGTCGATAACGCGCTGCCCTATCCCCGCGATTTCAATACCCGCAGCGACCCAGCCTATCAGTCCCTGGTGGCTCAGGTCCGCGAATTGCTGCGCGATGCCGTCAGCGCCAGCCCCGAGGCCGAACAATGAGATCTCAAAGCATTGACGCGCGCTCGGTCCGCGGTCGGCTGGCTTATTACTTCCCGACGCTTGCCATCGCCGTCGCCGTGATCCTGCTCTGGGAGTTCACGGTGCTGCTCTTCGATATCCAACAATTCCTCCTGCCCAAGCCATCAGCCATATTCGGTGAATTCCTCCACCAGGTCAACTTGTGGCTGCAGCCGGGCGAGCGCTCCATCCTCTTTGAATCCAGCGGGGCGACCTTCTGGGAAGCTTTCGGCGGCTTCATCATCGGTTGTGGCGGCGGGGTGCTGGTCGCGCTGATCACCTCGCGCTGGACGATCATCAGCGAAGCCACGATGCCCTTCGCCATCGCTGCCAATTCCGTGCCCATCATCGCCTTCGCGCCCATCATGAACAACTGGTTTGGCATAACCAACCCCGCTTCCAAAATGGCCATCGTGGCCATCATCGTCTTCTTCCCAACGATGATCAACACCGTGCGCGGTTTGACCCTGGTGGACAGCCGCCAGCTGGAACTGATGCGCTCCTATGCGGCCGCGCCCAGCGAGATCCTGCTCAAGCTGCGCATCCCCAACGCTCTGCCTTTCATATTCAGCGCCCTGCGGGTGGCCAGCGCCCTGAGCTTGATTGGGGCTGTCGTGGCCGAGTTCTTCGGCGGTCCGCGGGCGACGCTCGGCGTCTACATCACGCAGGAAGCCAGCGCCTTTGATTTTGCCAAAGCCTGGACGGCAATCATGATGGCGTCGATTATCGGCATTCTGTTCTATCTGGTCGTGCTGTTTGCGGAGCGGCGGCTGATGCCCTGGCATGTTTCGCTGCGGGATGGCGGGTGAGCGAAGAGTAGTATGACCCTTGTAGCTTTTGATTCCGCCAAAAAACTTGTGGTATCATCAAACTCCATGAGCATGGTATGTTAACTGGCGGGAGCAAACGAAAATGAATCCCGATACATACGATATCAATGTGCGCGTCAACGACGAGTTCATTACTGTGAAGTGGGTGCGTCGGGCTTCGTCACAAGTTGCGGACTTGCTTTCCTTTTATCCGGAGTTGGAATTGGAATTCAAGTACGATGACATTTCCTTCGACACCGTGAAAGCCATGCTAAGAGATATCAACGTCCCGGCGCCAATTCAGCAAGCCATAATGACCAGAGTCGCCGCAAACGCAAGTTGATATGTCGTACGGATATCCGATCCAGTTGCGCTTCGGTCGCGAGTGGCAAAAGGGACATTTAGCTGCGCGAAATCTTTTGGCTACAACGCAACAAGCGTCAGGCGCGCCGTATTTCCCGGTTCATGGCGATCCAATCCTTGCGCATCTCGAACACAATGATCTCATTTGTTACTTCATCTTTACTTTGAGCAGTTGGTGGGAAATCCCGCTGATTGACCGCATAAATGTCAGCCGTCCAGACAACATCTTCGCCATTCTCATGGACATCAACCCTGCTCCTGAGACAATGTACCGACTTACTTTCGGCGATCCTCATACTCCGGAAGTCCGTTACATTCGAGGCCTTCAACAGATGTTTCCTAGCTTGGAGTCGAATGTGGCTGTCGCGATGTGCCGGCGCCTGCGCAACGGCTGCGGGCATAATCTGTTCGGAAGAGAACCAGGCAAGATTCGCTTCGACAATTCGTTTGAATGTCCACCGATTCTCGACTCGGACAACGTTCTGCTTGTGCCGCCGATCAAGTTGGCAGTGTCGATGGCAAGAGCGTTCCTGCCTAGGATAGCCTGGCTCCTGCTATACCATTCGCTAGACAGTATGCGAATATTCAAAGCATACATGACTGGCAGCCCATTCTAGATCGCGAGCCGAGTCAATCCGCCACTTTGCCCAAGCCCCATCCAATTGGCTATACTATTGGTATCGGCATTCAGACAAATTTCGCATAATAGGAGGACAATCATGCGTACACTCTTTGTTTTGTTCATGGCACTCGCGCTGCTTGCGCCAATGGCCGCCGCCGATGGCCACCTCATCCCCGTCAAGCTCCAGCTCCAATGGGTGGCTCAATCTCAATTCGCCGGCTATTTCGCCGCCGTCGATCTCGGCTTCTACAATGACGAAGGCTTGGATGTCACCATCCTCGAAGGCGCGGTCGAGATCGTGCCGCAGCAGGTGGTCGCCTCCGGGGGCGCGGAGTTCGGCCTGGCTTGGGTGCCCAAAGTGCTCGAATCCAACGAACAGGGCGTCAACCTGGTGAATATCGCCCAGGTCTTCCAGCGCAGCGGCACGCTCGAAGTCTCGTTCGTCGATACCGGCATCGAATCGGTTGATGATTTCGCCGGCATGCGCATCGGCACCTGGGGCTTCGGCAACGAGCATGAGCTCTTCGCAGCCATGCGCGCCGTCGATATCGACCCCGAAAACGCCGATGACGTCACCATCATTCAGCAGCCTTTTGATATGTCCCTGCTGCTCAATGGCGAGCTGGACGCCGCCCAAGCCATGACCTACAACGAATACGCCCAAGTGCTTGAAGCCGTCAATCCCGACACGGGCGAGCTCTACCAACCCGAAGACTTGAATGTGATCGACTTCAACGATGTCGGCACCGCCATGCTGCAGGATCATGTCTTCGTGAATGCTGATTGGCTGGCCGAAGAAGGCAATGCGGATATCGCCGTCGCATTCCTGAAAGCCAGCTTCCGCGGTTGGATCCACTGCCGCGACAACCCCGATGAATGCGTCGAGATCGTGCTGGATAATGGCTCGACTCTCGGCGAAAGCCACCAGACCTGGCAGCTCAACGAAATCAGCAAGCTGATCTGGCCCTCGCCGGCTGGCATCGGCATCATGGACGCTGACCTCTGGGCGCAGACGGTGGCGGTTTCAATAGAAGGGCTGGTCATCAGCGAAGACCCGGGCATGGATGCCTACCGCAGTGACCTGGCGATGGCGGCGCTGGAATCGCTGGAGATGGACGGCTTGGATGTCAACGGCGCGGACTGGATGCCAGTCGAGGTCACGCTGCGGCCCGGCGGCGAGTAGCGGACAAGTCAAGTCTTGTATGGGCGAGACTCTGGCTCGCCCAATCGAATCCACCGACAATTCAGAGTTGTAGGGGCGGCGCTTTTGTCGCCCGCTTACGCTCGTGACAAGGACTACCATGCGCCGCATTCAGCCTTGCTTGGCTCTGCTCTTGCTGTTGATGTTCAGTTCTGCCGCTCAAGGCGATACCCTAGTTCCCTTGCGCCTCCAATTGCAATGGGTCACGCAAGCCGAATTCGCCGGCTATTACGCCGCCGTCGACCTCGGCTACTATCAAGATGAGGGGCTCGATGTCACTTTGCTTGACGGCTCCGTAGAGATTGTGCCGCACCAGATGGTGCTCGCTGGCGCAGCCGATATCGGCCTGGGCTGGGTACCGAAAGTCCTGGCTGCCAACGAGCGGGGCGCGGATCTGGTCAATATCGCGCAGATCTCCCAACGCAGCGCGACTTTGCAAGTATCCTTCGTCGACGCCGGCATCGAATCGATAGAGGATCTCCGCGGCATGCGCGTCGGCTCATGGGGCTTCGGCAACGAGCACGAGCTCTTCGCCGCCCTTCGCGCCGCCGGCATCAATCCTGATAATCCCGATCATGTGATCGTTGTCCAGCAGCCTTATGATATGTCCCTTCTATTGAATGGCGAGATTGACGCGGCCCAGGCCGTGACCTACAACGAATACGCTCAAATCCTGGAAACGGTCAATCCCGATACCGGCGCGCTTTACCAGCCCGAAGACTTGAATGTCATCGACTTCAACGATGTCGGCACAGCCATGCTGCAGGATCACGTCTTCGTTCATGCGGACTGGCTGGCGCAAGAGGATAACAGGGACATCGCTATCGCCTTCTTGAAAGCCAGCTTCCGCGGCTGGATTCACTGCCGCGACAATCCGGATGAATGCGTTGAGCTTGTTTTGCAGCGCGGACCAACGCTGGGCGAAAGCCATCAGCGCTGGCAGTTGAATGAAATGAACAAGCTGATCTGGCCCTCGCCGGCTGGCATCGGCATCATGGACGCTGACCTCTGGGCGCAGACGGTGGCTGTCTCGATCGAAGGCTTGGTCATCAGCGAAGAGCCGGGCATGGGCGCTTACCGCAGCGACCTGGCGCAAGCGGCATTGGATGCCCTGGCGATGGATGGCGCGGATGTGACCGGCGACATGTGGATGCCTGTGGAAGTCGAGCTGCGCCCCGGCGGGGAGTAGCGGCTGTTCTCACCGACCTCTTGTAGACTCCCGCGCCGCGATGCGACCGCCCACGCAAGTTAGCTTGCGGCTCGCTGCACAATTCTCCCCCTCCCTCATTTTGGGGGAGGGGTTTGGGGTGGGGGTCGGTCTCTAGCTGCCGTGCATCGCCCGCTTCCGCGCCAGCATCTTCTCCCGCGCTTCCGGGCTGCCGTCATGGCTGGTGCCAAACCAGTGATCGAAAGGCATGCCCATCTCGCCATAATTGCACTCGAAATAGCGATGATGCAGCGAATGGTAGTAGGACGCGCCTGACTGTACCTTCACGCCGTCTTTGACCACGAACTCGTCGAAGCCGCCATGCCCCAAAATGGCCGCGAAGGTGGCATGCTGCCCGTTCATGATCATGTGAATTGGGTGCGAGGCGACGACCCAGTGAACAAGCATGCAGGTGTAATAGAGCAGATGCTCGATCGGGTGCATGGACAAGCCCGACCAGGGTCCAATATCGATGTTCTTGTGATGCACATAATGCGCGATCTTGTACAAAAACTTGACATGCAGCAGGCGATGCGACCAATAGAAGTGAAACTCCCGCCATAACTGCACCAGGCAGAGAATCAGCACAAAAGCCAGGGGCTGCTCGCGCGGGTCAAGATAGGGGATGATCCCGTTGGCATAAGCCCAAAGCATCAGGACCTCGAAACCCGTCCATATCACGCCGGCGCTGGCCACGCTCCAAAAGACATTGTCGCGGACCTGATCATTCCAAAGGAACTTGCGGCTCTTGCTCATCCAATTTGGCGACCACTTGAATTGATAACCCTGCGCTTTGTTCGACCAAAGGCGGACGTGCAAGACGGTCGCCAGGCCAATCAGCATGATCTGGTTGCGGAGGAAAACTTCCAGGATCCAGCCGGCGCGGAACTCGGTCATGCGCGCCATCTCCGGCGTCAGGAAGACCCAGGTCAGCGTGGCCACGATCATGTATAGGCTGTTGATGGGCCAAATGTACTCTTTCACCCACTTGGCGATTGCCCGCGGCTTGGGGGGCCAGACAAAGACCGGGTTGGGTACGCCGATGTCTTTATCCGGCTTCCAGTAGCCCCGCTCGTCCCGCGGCATGCCATCCGCCAGGCCCTCTCTCTCCATGCTGATATTCGCCATGATTTTCGCGCCTTTAATACGAAGAACAACAGCTTGAGGTTAGCGCAAGGCGCCATTCAGCGCAAATCAACCCAATCGCGGGGAAGGGCTATCTTGAAAACTTGATGTCTCCGCTATCAAGGACTGCCCTCGGCGCCCTCGGTGGCCAAAATCCCTGCGCGAACTCGCTATGTTCCGCTGCCGCGCATCGACCGCATCCTCGCCACCATCTTCTCCCGCGCTTCGGGGCTGCCATCGAAGTTCGTGCCAAAAAGATGATCGAAGGGCACCTCCGGCTCGCCATAATTGCACTCGAAGTACCGGTGATGCAGCGAATGCCAATAGTTGCCATAGGCTGGAATCGTAAGCCCGTCTTTGATGACAATATCTTCGAAACCGCCATGAGACAGGATGGAGCCGAAGGTGATCAACTGACCTTGAAATATCATCGCCATAGGGTGCGCGCCGATGAGAGCGTGGATCAGCATGGCTGCGTACATGAACACATGCTCAATCGGGTGCATCGACAAGCCGGACCAGGGCCCGACCTCGATATTCTTGTGATGCACATAATGCGCGAGCTTGTACATGAACTTCGTATGCAGAAAGCGATGCGCCCAGTAGAAATAGAAGAAATACCAGAGCGGCACAAGACAGAGGATCAAGCCGAAGAGCAGAGGCCGCTCGCGCGGGTCAAAAAATGGGATGAGCCCGTTGGCATAAGCCCAAAGCATCAAAACTTCAAAGCCTGTCCAAATCGCGCCGGCGCTGGCCACGCTCCAAAAGACATTATCGCGGACCTGGTCATTCCAGAGGAACTTGCGGCTCTTGCTCATCCAGTTCAGCGACCACTTGTATCGATAGCCCTGGGCTTTCCGCGACCATAAACGCAGATGCAGCGCGCCGGCCACGCCGATAAGCATAATCTGATTGCGCGCGAAAATCTCGAGGATCCAGCCCGCCTCGAAGGCCTTCATCCGCGCCATCTCCGGAGTCAAGTACAGCCAGGTCAAATACGCCACAAGCATGTAGAGCATGGTGAAGGGCCACAGGTAGTCTTTCAGCCACTGCATCACCGCGGCTGGCTTGGGGGGCCAGGCGAATACTGGATTGGGCAGGCCAATTTCGCCATCAGGCCGCCAGTATCCCCGCTCGTCCCGAGGCATGCCATCAGCCAGTCCTTCCCTCTGCGCGCTTATTTCTGCCATCTCAATGCCGCCTTGCTTCTAAGCTGCGCCTGCGCGTCTAGCATAACCCGCCGCCCCGCCGCGCGAAATATGCTCTAAGGGGATGGGCTTGGCCATTAGCTGCCGTGCATTGAGCGCATCCTCGCCAGCATCTTCTCCCGCGCTTCGGGAGAGCCATCGAAGTTTGTTCCAAAGAGATGATCAAAAGGCACTGCCGGCTCGCCATAATTGCACTCGAAGAAACGATGATGCAGCGAATGCCAGTAGTTGCCATAAGAGAGCTTCACATTGTCATTGATGACTATCTCCTCAAAGCCGCCATGACCCATTATCGAGCCGAAGGTGATCGACTGTCCCTGGAAGATCATGTTGATGGGATGCGCGCCGATGACTGCATGAATCAGCATGCTCGCGTACATCACCACATGTTCTATCGGGTGCTGCGATACGCCAGACCAGGGTCCCACTTCGATATTCCGGTGATGCACATGGTGCACATGCTTATAGAGAAACTTCACGTGAAGCAGGCGGTGGCCCCAATAAAAATAGAATTGGTACCAGAGCGACGACAGGAAGAGGATCAAAGCAAAGGCGATCGGCTGCTCGCGCGGGTTGATGAATGCGATGTAGCCATTGGCGTAGGCGTAGTGCATCAGAACCTCGAAACCCGTCCACACTGTGCCGGCGCTGGCGATGCTCCAAAACATATTGTCGCGCACCTGATCGTTCCACAGAAACTTCCGGCTCTTGCCCATCCATTTCAGCGACAGCTTGTATTGATAACCTTGGGTCTTCAGCGACCACATGCTGACGTGCAGCGCCGTCGCGAAGACAATCAGCATGATTTGGTTGCGCAGGTAAATCTCGAGGATCCAGCCTAGGCTGAACTCCTTCATCCGCGCCATCTCCGGCGTCAGGTAGAGCCAGGTAACAACCGCGACAGCCATGAACAGGAGGTTATAGGGCCAGAGATATTCCTTCAGCCATAAGACGGCTGCGCGCGGCTTGGGCGGCCAGGTGAGCCACGGGTTGGGCATGCCCACTTCATCGGGCCGCCAGTATCCCCGCTCGTCCCGCGGCATGCCATCCGGCAAGCCCTCTCTCTCGACGCTGATATTTGTCATGGCTATCCCCCTCCTCAACTCGGAATTGCCGTATCATAAGTAGTATAAGCAGTCGCGCCGCCTCTGGCAACAAACTTGGCGCGGCTACAGCGAAAGGACACAGGCTCATGTCGCGTCTGCTTGCCTTCTTCATACTGCCCGTCTTGCTGATGAACGGGGCGCTCGCGCTGGCTGCTGATGGCCGCATCCCCGCGCGCATCCAGCTGCAATGGGTGGCGCAGGCGCAATTCGCCGGCTACTATGCCGCCCAGGCTCTGGGCTATTACGAAGACGAGGGGCTGGACATCGCCATTCTGGAAAGCCAGGGCGATATCTCGCCGGCGCAAGCCCTGGCCGATGGCGAAGCCGAGTTCGGCGTAACCTGGCTGCCAAAGACGCTCATTGCCCGGCAGAATGGCGTCGACCTGGTCAACATCGCCCAGATCTTCCAGCGCAGCGGCAGCATCCTGGTGTCTTTCGCCGAGAGCGGCATCAAAGCGCCCAAGGACATCGTGCACAAAACCATCGGCTTCTGGCCAGATGGCAACGAGCATGAAGTCTTCGCGCTGACATTTCATATCGGCTCTGACCCCATCAGCGGCGAGCATACGCTGCTGGTCCCGCAGCCTTTTCATCTGGGACCGCTGCTGGCTGGCGAGCTGGACGCGGCTCAAGCGCTGATCTACAACGGCTACGGCGCGCTGCTCGGCACGATCAATCCGGCTACGGGCAAACGCTACGCTGAAGACGAAATCAACATTCTCGACTTCAACGAAATCGGCATCGCCATGCTGCAAGACCACGTCATCGTCTCCGCCGAGTGGCTGGCGCAAACCGGCAACCAGGCCATCGCAAGCGCCATGCTTCGCGCGAGCCTGCGCGGCTGGATCTATTGCCGGAATCATGCCGACGACTGCGTGGATATCGTGTTGGAGCGCAACCCCGAACTGGACAGAAGCCATCAGCTATGGATGATGAACGCAGTCAACCGGCTGATCTGGCCATCGCCGCCGGGCATTGGCCTGGTCGTTGACGCGCTCTGGGCGCAGACCGTCGACTGGCTGCTGCGGATTGGCGCGCTTCAGGAGCCGCCGGGGCCAGAAGCCTACCGCGATGATCTGCTCATAGGCGCGCTGGAAACGCTAAGCGCGGAGGGGCTGGATATCGCCGGCGCGGACTGGCAACCTACTAATGGATGATAATGCAGGGCTTGTCCGACAGTGTTTATTGTGAGCCAGGTTCTCGTCTTTAGCGCGCGGGGGAGCCGGTGGCTAGCCCCTACGGTTGACTTCTGTGAGCCGATTTCGATTGGTATGGCGTAAAATCTGACTAACCTGTCCTGTCCTCAGCATGTTGGGGGAGGGGCCAGGGGCGGGGGGCAAGCACATGCCATGAGCAAAATCTTCGTCGTCGGCAGCTACGTCCAGGGACTCACCATCCGTGTGCCGCGCATGCCCAGCCTGGGCGAGAGCCTGGCGGGCCATTCCTTTGATATGGGACCCGGCGGCAAGGGCGGCAATCAAGCTGTCGCGGCGGCCCGTCTTGGGGCGGACGTGCGGCTGCTGGCTTGCCTCGGCGATGATATCTTCGGCGATCTGGCGCTGCAATTTTATGCTGAGGAAGGCATCGCCGCGGAGCATATTCACCGCATGTCTGGCGCGGGGAGCGGCGTCGGCTTCGTCAATGTGGGTCCCGATGGCGAAAACTGGATCACCGTCGATATGGGCGCCAACCTGCTCTTGCGCCCCGAGCATGTCCTGGCATGCGCGGAAATCATCGCCGATTGCGATATTCTCATGACCCAGTGCGAAATCCCTCCCGAGACCGCCGGAACAGCCCTTGCGCTTGGCAAAGAGCGGGGCGCGCTGACCATCTTGAATCCGGCGCCGGCCCGTCCGCTTAATCCCGATTTTCTGGCTGCCGTCGATATCCTGACCCCCAACGCCATCGAAGCGCGGATGCTGCTGGGCTTGCCAGCCGATGCGCCTATCGCCGAAGCCGAACTGGGGCAAAAGCTGCTGGCTTTGGGCGCGGGCAGCGTCATCATCACCCAGGGCGAACGCGGCGCGCTCATCGTGGAAGCGGACCGCGCGACGCAGATACCCGCTCTGCCCATTCAAGCCGTCGATGTCACCGGCGCTGGCGACAGCTTCAACGCGGCTTTGGCGGTGGGCTTGGGCGATGGCCTGCCCTTGGACGATGCTGTGCGCTGGGCTGTCCGCGCGGGGGCATTCACGGCTACGAAGCTGGGGGTCGTCGCTGGCTTGCCCAGCCGCGCGCAGTTGGAAAGTTTCGCCTGAGCCGGGTCAGGCTTCGGCGATATGCAAATCAATCCCAGCCTCGCCGATGTCCCGCCGCATGGCTTCCGAGATGCCCGCGTCCGTTATCATGGTGGTGATTACCGCGCTGGGCAGGATCTGCGCCTTGGCTCTCATGCCCAGCTTGCTTGATGGCATCAGCACGATGCAGCGCTCAGCCGAGGCGATCATGGCGCGCTTGAGAGTGGCTTGCGGCAGCGCTGAACTGGTCAAGCCCGTCCCCAGCGTGAAGCCGCAGCCGCTGATGAATGCCGTCCGCGCGAAGAATCCCTGGAAGAAGCCTTCCGCCAGCGAACCGCTGAATGCGCGCTCGCCAGGCACCAGCAAGCCGCCCGTGCCATAGACCTCGCCGGCTTGCAGATCCTGCCGCAGGCGCTCAAGCATCCTCAGCCCATTGCTGGCGATGGTCAAGCCGGCTTTCTCGCTTAGGAAGGGCAGCAGCGCGCCGGTAGTCTCGCTCGCGTCGATGAAGAGGGTATCGCCATCGCTCACAAAGCGCCGCGCGGCATATTCGCCTATCGCGTTTTCCGCGGCTCTCCGATGGGTCCCGCCGCCGACATGATCCGGCAAGGCATGTGAGAATATGTCAGAGTTGATGACCGCGCCGCCATGCGTCATGCTGAGGATGCCGCGCCGTTCCAGGATCTTCAGATCGCGGCGAATCGTCATCGCCGAAACATGATAGCGCCGGCTCAGCTCAGCGATCGTGCCGCTGCCACTCCGTTCCAGATCCGCTTGTATCGCGCGCCTGCGGGCTTCCGGCAGCATCGTCTCTCCCTGCTGGGTCTCGCTAGAGTTCGTTAATTTACGATGCTTTACGCTTGATTGTGAGAATATCTGAATTGCGTTGGCTGTCAAGTGATTTTCCGGCGAATCGTCCGGCGGCTGGCCAATAGGCTTAGTCGACGCGATAGCGCTCAATCGCGGCTTCGTTCAAGCTGATGCCCAAGCCCGGCCTGTCATTGGCGCATAAGACCCCGTCTGCGAAGTCGATAGTCTCGCGCATGACCGTATGCCGCAGCGGGTTGAAGAGCTGGTTGTATTCGTAGATGAGGAAGTTGGGCATGACTGCGCAGGCGGCTATGGCGGCAATGATGCCGATGCCCGCGCCAACCCCATGCGGCGCCACAGTCACGTTCTCCAGCAGCGCCATATCAGCGATCTTCAGCAGACCCGTGATGCCGCCGCAGCGCGTGATGTTGGGCATGATCACATCAGCCGCCTCGGCATTCAGCAAGTCGCGGAATTGAAACCAGCTGCCCAGCCACTCGCCCGATGCCACCGGCAGATCCACTCGCCGGCGGATGCGCGCCAGATCATCCGGATATTCGGGATGGGCCGGCTCCTCCAGCCAATACACGCCCAGCCGGACGAGCCCCTTCGCCAGCGCAATCGCCTCGCTGACCGCGTAAGCGCCGTTGGCATCGACAAGCAGCTTGATGTCCGCTCCGATGGCAGCCCGCGCCGCCTCCACATGCGCCAGGTCCATGGCGATGCCGCGGCCGATCTTCAGCTTGACCGCGCGAAAACCCTGGGCGATGAAAGCGCGCGCTTTTTCGGCTGTGCCATCCAGAGTCGCCATATACGGTATCGGGCTGGCATAACAAGCGATTGAATCTCGTATGGCGCCGCCCAGCAGGTTCGTCAGCGAATCGCCATAGATCTTGCCGCGCAAATCCCATAGCGCCATATCCACGCCGCTGATGCCCATAGGCGCAAAACGCAGCTGCTCGTTCATGGCGGTCCAAAGCGCCTGGTGATGCCGCGGGTCGCGCCCGACCAGCATAGGCGAAAGCACCTCGTTGATATGCGCCGCCGTGCCGCGCGGGCCGGGCCTGCCCATGGCCTCGCCTATGCCCAGCAAGCCGCTATCCGTCTCGATGCGCGTGATGACCGCGCCCTGGCCCAGCAGCGGATTGTTGCGCATGCTGTAGGCGGGCAGCGAAAGCTCCGGCGGGACCTTGCCCCCAAGCGCGTCGGCGAAGGAAGCGAAGAGCGGGATGGCTTCGACGCGCGTGATCTTCACAAGCTAGCCCAAAACCGGATTCAGATGCGTGGCCGCCAGATCGCCCGGTTGCGCGCCCGGCAGCCAGCGGTCGCGATCGCCAATGCGGTTGCGGTTATCCAATGCGCTGACCCGCGCGCCATCGGCATAATAGATGACCGTCATGGCGGGCCGCATCCGCCCGGAGAAATTTGGCGGCGCAGAATGCAAGGTCCAGCCGCTGTGAAAGCTCGCTGCGCCCGCTGTCATGGACTCCGCCTGCTGCAGCCTAAAGCCCTTTTCTTGCACAAAAGCCCGCAGCTGCGCCTCGGATTCGTCGGAGATGGGGATATCGCCGAGATACCCTTCAGCATGCGAGCCCGAAGCGAAACGCAGCGTGCCCATCTCCGCGCTGATGTCGGCCAGCGTCATCCACATGGTGATGGTCTTGTCGGTGGCCAGGGGCCAATAATGCTGATCTTGATGCCAAGGCGTGATGCCGCCGCCAGCTTCTTTGAAGAGCGCCTGGTCATGATAGAGTCGCACGCGCTCCACGCCCATCAGCCGCGCCGCAATGCCGGCGAAACGCGCAGCCATCACATAATCTTTGACCGTGTCGCTATGCTCCCACAGGTTGGTGGTCTGCAAGAAAGCCATGCCATAGGTATCGCGGTCTTTCAGCGCGCGCCGCTCGGTATTGCGTTCAGCCACCGTCCGCGCGATGGCTTCGCGGTAGGGCGGGACATATTGCGCCGGCAGCGCGTCATCCAGCAGGATATGCCCGTCCCGTTGATATTGGGCTGCCTGCGCGTCGCTGATGGGATAATCTGTATTGAGCACGGTGGCGCATTCCTTTTGGGCGAGTCGCCGCCCGCCCCTGTTTACATTGCGAGTTGCAGACCCCACCCCCCGGCCCCCTCCCCGACGAGTCAGAGAGGGGGAGTCAAATGCAGCGAGCCGTAAAGTTTTTTGTGTGGGCGGTCGCATTGCGGCGCGGGTGTCTACACAGATCGCTGGTTGGATTGCGGGCGACCCAATGGCGCGCCCCTGCAAGAGCCTCTAATGATCCTGCTCGCTGGCTTCGCGCGGGACCAGCACCATGAAGCCGTTGTCATCGCCCATCATCGATTTCACCCGCCGGTCATCAAAGCGCTGCCCATAAAGCTCCGGCGCGTTGGCCGCGCAGTGCGTGCCAAACCGGGGCTGGGCATAAGGCAGATGCGTCGCCCCGCGAGCCAGAATATGCTCATGATTGGCGGCTCCGCCTGTGTCTTCGCCGGCATAAGGCAAGCCATGATTCCAGGGCACGCGCGAACGGGCGTTGCAATAATGACTGACAAAAGCTCGCCGCGGCCGCCCCGAGGCATTGCGATGCGAACGATGGAAAACATGCCCGCCGAAGAAGATGACATCGCCCGGCTGAGCCTCTATTTTGATCTCGTTGTCATATTCCAGCGCGATCCTCGCCAGAGTATTGACCTCAATATCGGGGTGGCTGGCCGCTTTGATGGCTTCAATATCGCTGAGGATGGTATCGCCTTGCCGCGTCGCGCCATCGCAATCGGGATAGATAGGCTCATGCTGGGAACCCGGCGTCATCCACAGGCAGCCATTCTCCTCGTCGGCCTCGTCAATCGCCAGCCAGGCGCCTATCAGCGTATCCGGCTGGGTCGGTATGTAATACGAATCTTGATGGAAGCCTTGGCCCGCTTGCCCGGGCTGTTTGAAAAAGAGCATGGTCTGCAATGCCAGGACGTCTGGTCCAATCAGCGCCTCCAGCACATCGATAATGCGCGGATGCAGCAGAAAGCGCTCGGCCAGCTCCAGCGAACGATGCGGCATGTGAACGCGCTCATAATAGTGGCGGCGCTCGGCAGCGCTCAAACCCTCGGGCGGCGCGGGAATGCCCGGGATGGTCGCCTCGCCGGCCATCATGGCATCGGTGAACTGCGCCAGCTCGGCCGCTTCGGCGCGCGAAAGCAAGCCCCGGATATGCAAAAAGCCATCGCGGCGGAATGCCCGGTAATCCGCGACCCGCACCTGGTATTGTTCCTGCGATCTCGCCGCGACATCCGCCAGCGCCATGTCTCTGTCTCCGCTATCCCTTTGGCATTAGGCTATCAGCTTTTCGCCAGATTTCAACAAGCCGCGCCCATATTCGCCTCTCGCCCTGCACGACGCTGGATAGGCCGGGCTAATAGTGAACAGAATGCTCGCATCTGCCTTCGAAATCTCGGTGTACTCGGTGACAAAACAACTGTGTTTCAGCCGAAGCGGATACGCTGCCGAATCGGCTACTAGCATGCCGCCGCGCGCCAAACTGGCTATACTACGCGCCATGCGAGCGACGCTGGAAAGAGGAGAACAAGAAATGGAAGAGCGCAGATTCGGCAACACGGACTTGAGCTGCTCGGCAATCGGCTTTGGCACCTGGGAGATGGGCACGACGCAATATGGCGCAATTGACATCGACCAAGCCGTTCGCGCCGTCCACATGGCCATCGATCATGGCGTCACGCTCTATGACACCGCCGAGGTTTATGGTCCCTTCACCTCTGAGGAGCTGCTGGCTCGCGGTTTGGGGAATCGCCGCAAGGATGTCATCGTCGTCACCAAAGTCGGCTTCCTGTTCCATGACGATGAATCGCTGCTGGGCGATGCCCGCATAGCCGGGCGCGATGCCTCGGCCGCCTATATCACCGCCCGCGCCGAAGGCTGCCTCAAACGCTTGAATACCGATTATATCGACCTGCTGCTGGTGCACTGGCCAGACCTGGTCACGCCGCATGAAGAAAGCATGAGCGCCCTCGAAGCGCTGAAAACGGCCGGCAAGATCCGCCATTATGGCGTCTCCAATTATGATGTGTCCATGATGTCCGAATGCCAGCGCCATGCCCGCTTGACCGCCAACCAGGTCGGCTACAATCTCTTTGATCGGCGCATGGAAGCCGCCGTCCTGCCCTATTGCCTGGCAGAAGGCATCGGCTTCATGGCTTATGGCAGCCTGGCTTATGGCCTGCTGACCGGCGCGCTGAAGCCCGATACCGAATTCGTCGATTGGGATTGGCGCAGCGGCGGCTACGCATTCGGCTTGCCCCTCTTTGAGCGCGAGAATTATCTCAAGGAATTGCGCGTGGTCGAGCGGCTCAAGGCTCTGGCGGCGGGTTATGACAAATCGGTCGCCCAGTTGGCGCTGGCTTGGGTCTTGGGCAACCCGGCTGTCACCACCGCGCTGGTGGGCATGCGGAATGAATTTGAATTGCGCGAGAATGTCGCCGCTGCCGATTGGCGCTTGAGCGATGCAGACCGCCAAGAAATCGACCGCATCTTCGCCGAAGAAGGCGTCGACAGCCACGTCAATACGCCGCAGCGGACTGACGTCAGCAAAAAGGAGTTGGACGCGCCGGAATAGACTCCGCGCCTAGCCTTCGCGCAAGCCAGCCGGCGCCAGCTCGCCAATAGACCGCTCCAGCTCAGTCGGGGCGCCTTTCGGCCTCTGGGCATCAGCCAGCGGCTCCGGGTTGGCTGTGGGCGGCAGGGGAGTGTCGTATGCGTATTCCGGCTCGGCTTTCTGACGTTGCCAGACCATGCGCATCTCCCGCCAGGCTTCGATCAGGCTGCGCGGCGCGGGCATATCCTGGCTGATCACGTTGTGCAGCTTGCCCAGGTTGTAGCAGGGCACGCCGGCGTACATATGATGCTCAATATGCCAATTCATCCGCCAATACAAGAATGAGAAGAGCGGATTGAGCTTGACCGAGCGCGTATTCTTGCGAAAGTCCCGGCTGTGTTCGCGCAGGCCGCAATGCTGCGTCAAGCCGACAAAATACGACAGCCAATTGCCGATGAACACCGCCAGCGTCAGTATCAGCGGCAAGACCCATAACCCGCTGACGATGCCGGCGACCAAGACGCCGCCATGAAAAGCCAGCATCAGCCGCGACCAAAGTATCGACTTGCGATGCTGCTCCGGCTGGTCATCATGCAGCGACCGCAGCCATTCGTTGATGGGCTGGCGTTCATCGGCTGGCACGCGTCCGAATGCGCCCAGCAGCGTGATCAGCAGGGTGGAGATCAAGCCGCCCTTGCCAAACGCGCGTCCGCGCTGGGTCAGCAAGTTGACCGTGAATAGCTGCAGCATAAAGGACGAGGCCAGCGAAGGCTCCAGCGGCAGCAGATTCTCGCGGTCGCCTTCCGGATGCAGGGTATAGCGGTGGTGATAGGTATGGCTGCTGGCGTAATCGAAAGGATCCCACCAGCCGATCAAACTGAAGAGATAGAGGAATATCTTGTTCAGCCGCTTGGTCTTGAAGACGGTGCCATGCCCGAGTTCATGCGGCGCGGTGCCGGTGAAGAAGCTGGTTACTGTGCCGTGCAGGAAGAGCGCCGCTAGCATGGCCAGCCACATCTCATTCCACCATAAGCCGAAGACCAGCGCGCCAGTCAGGAGGAACATGCCAAAATGCCCGCCGGCTTGAAACCAGCCCTGCGCGTCGCTGCGGCGGGATAGCTCGCGGAGCGCCCCCGGCGGCATAGGACAGCGATACCAATCCACCCGCAAGGTCTTGCGGACTTCTGAAAGCGGCTGATAGCTCATGCCTTTTCCCTCCACAGACTGCGCCAGCGCGGACGCTAAACCTCGATGGCGACGCCCAGCTCCTCCAGGACAGCCACCGCTTCCTCAAGATTCACGCGTTCCTTGGAGTTCTTCACCGCCCGGCGCAGCATATAAATGGCATCTTCATCGCCGCCGCGGGCCATATCCAGCGCCTCGGCAAAGCCTTTCTCGCCATAGCTCAGATCCCGCGCCACCACTGGATTGTCATAATTCTCCCAGTAATACTTCAGGTCATCGGCTTGCCAATGCGGGTAGATCTCTTCCCAGCTCAGGCTGCTTGGCCCATGCGGCTCCAGCATGTGCTCGGCGATCTCTTCCCCGACCTTGAGGTAACGATTGTCCAGCGAAAGCCGCAAACGGTCTTCGGTGAAATTGGGCAGCGCTTTGTGGATGGTCAGCGCCGGGAAAAAGAGCGCATCGCCCATCTCATAATCGGTCGAATGCCAGACGGGGTTGACGTCCTCATGCTCGGTTTCATCGACGATCAAGCCGCCCGCGCCCAGCGCAAAATGATGCTCCAATATGCGCTCGACCTTGTGCGACTCCGGGATGACCGCCAAACCGCCCAGCTCAATCGGGCAATCGCCAACCGGCGCCCAGCAGGTCAAGGTATTCCAGCTGCCCTGGAAATGCACATAATCCTGATGCGTCGGCGTGGTATGCTCGGTATATTTGGGGAACCAGACGCGCGCCACCTTCTGTGGATGCGGCATGACCGGACCGCCCAGGATCTTCGCCACCATATCCGTGACTTCGCCCCAATGCGCCGAACGATGAAAGGTCTCCAGCTTGTACACTTCGGCATAACCCGCCGTGTATTCCTGGTCGCCTTCGGTGTAGCGCATGGAGATATCGGCGATGCCATCCAGGGGGTCCGTCCCGGCGATGAGCCAGCCGGCCCGCTGAATCGCGCTCATCATCTCCCGCCGCAAATCCCGCAGCTTGTCGGCATCCATCAAACTCTTGAAAAACAGGTAGCCATCGTCGGCGATTCGCCTCTGCAATTCCGCCGCGTCATCCATGGCCTCGTTGGAAACGCGCAGTTCTTTGATTTCTTCTGTCATGTTTAATTCATCCCTTCCCGCTTGAGCGCCCCTTATTGCCGATTTTACCCGCGATTGGCAGAGATGTCATGGCATGGTGCAATTTTGCCGCTTTGTTGCCGCCGCTGGGCATAATGCGCTATACTGGTTGCATCCGAAAAAGAAGTTCGCCTTAAGGAGAATTCTCATGAAACGCGCATTTGCATTGACGCTTGTTTTGGCTTTGCTCATCGGCTTGCTGCCCGGCTTGGCGCTGGCGCAAGATTCCGTGAGCATCACCGTCCGCTGCAAAGCCAGCCCGCCAGAAGAAGACTGGCGCTGCAACAGCTTCGCCGTGGTCGAGGAACAGGTCGAAGCCGAGTTGGGCATTGCGATAGACCTGAACCTGATTCAAGACAACGCCGGCTGGGGCGATTACAAGAATGAATTCGTCCTGGCGTCCGAAGCTGGCGAAGCGCCGGACATCATCCTCTCCGGCCATGAAGATATCGGGGCTTGGGCGCCGGCCGGCTTCATCATCCCCCTGGACGATGTGATAAGCCTGCACAGCGAGTTCGACGACATCGTGCCCTCGCTTTGGGAATCGCATGGCTACGCTGGCCAGATTTGGGGCATCCCGCAAGATGCCGAGGCGCGGCCCGTCTTCTATAGCAAGCTGCTGCTGCGTGATTTGGGCTGGAGCGAAGAAGACATTGAATCCCTTCCCGATCGCGTGGTCGCCGGCGAATGGACCTTCGCGGATATGCTGGCCACTGCCGAAGCCGCCATCGACGAAGGCGTGGTGGATAGCGGCAACGGCTTCTGGCATCGCCCGAGCAATGGGCCCGACTTCCTCTATTACTACTTCGGGCACGGCGGGGAAGTCCTCGATGAAGAAGGCAACCTGGTGGTGGATAGCGAAGCCCTGGTGGCCACATACGGATTGCTGGGCGGCGCTGTCGAATCGGGCGCGCTGCGTTCCGATATCATCGGCGTCGACTGGAACGAAGTCTGGCATCCCACCGTCGCCCAAGCCGATACCGTGCTCTTCGCCGCTGGCGGGACCTGGAACTGGCCCAACTGGTCGATCAACTATGTGGCCGACAAGGGCGGCGACGAGTTCCTCTTCGAGAATATTGGCTTGACGCTCATCCCGGCCATGGCCACCGGCGAAGCCATCACACTGACGCACCCGCTGACCTACATGATCAGCAGCGGCAGCGACCACCCTGACGTGGCTCTGGAGTTGATCGCCGCCATCACCACGCCGGAACACAATAACAAGCACGCCATCGACAGCTTCCACCTGGGCATTCTCAACGCCCAACTGGAATCGGAAGCCTATGCCAACAATCGCCTGCTAAGCAGCGCGCACTATATGCTGGATCACACGACGGCGCTGCCCAATCATCCGGGTTGGAACGCCTGGTCGAATGCCTATTTCCTGGGCATCCAGGCGGTTGAAACGGGCGAGGCGGACGCGGCTGGCGCTGCCGAAATCGCCATCGCGCAGATGCAGAACGAACTCGGCGACGGCATAACCGTTCGCTAGTCGAAGTTCTCCCCCATCCCAAACCCCTCCCCGATGAAGAGGGAGGGGCTCAGGGGACCCATTCCGCGAGAATTCTCCCCTTCCCTCTTTATGGGGGAGGGGCCGGGGGATGGGGGTGTAATGGCTCCAAGAAGCTGGACACCAAGCTAAGAGAGTATACTTGGACGTCAGCAAAGGAGAAACCACGGTGCCGACAAGACGCAACCACAGCCCCGAAACCAAAGCCAGAATCGTGCTGGAGATTATCAGCGGCCAGAAATCCATCGCCGAAGCCAGCCGCGAATATCAGATCAAGGACAGCCTGCTCTATCGCTGGAAGGACGAGTTTATCCGCGCCGGCACAGGCGCCTTCGAGCGGGGCCAGCCGGCCCGGCAGAAGCGCGAGGCAGACAAGACCGCCGAGCTGCAGCGCCTGGTCGGGAAGCTCACGATGCAACTGGAAATCGCAAAAAAAGCCTCGCATTATGTCAAGTCCCTGCCGCTAGAAAGCGAGCCGCTGTGAAGGCGCTGAGCAAGGTGTATCCCGTGAAGGCGTGCTGCGAGTTGCTTGGCTTGCCGCGCAGCAGCTACTATCGCCCGGCGCGTCCGCCCAAGCCCGCCGATGACAGCCTGCGCCGCGCCATCAAGGACATCGCCGGCCAGCATCCGCGCTATGGCAGCCGGCGGATCACGGCGCAACTGGCGCTTCCGCCGTACGAACTGCGCATCGGCCGCAACCGTGTGCGGCGGCTGATGGCGGAGATGAACCTGCTGGTCAAGGTCAAGCGCAGCCGCAGCACGACCAACAGCAAGCATGGCTATCGGCGCTACCCGAACCTGGTCAAGGGCAGGAAAGCCACCCGCCCAGAAGAGATTTGGGTGTCGGACATCACCTACATCCGCTTGCGCTCGGACGATGTCCACCTCGCCATCGTCATGGATGTTTTCACCCGGGCAATTCGCGGCTGGCAATTGAGTTGGTCGCAAAGTCAGACCCTGACGCTTGGCGCGCTGCAAAGGGCAATGGATAGGCACGGCGCGCCGGCAATCCACCATTCGGACCAGGGCACGCAATACGCCTGCAAAGCCTATGTGGCAGCCCTGGAAAGCGCGGGGACAAAAATCAGCATGGCGGCGGTGGGTAAGCCAAGCGACAATGGACACGCCGAACGGGTGATTCGCACCATCAAGGAGGAGGAAGTGTACCTGAGCGAGTACCAGTCGCTGGCAGAGGCGCGCGCGGAAATCGGACACTTCATCGACCAAGTCTATCGGCACAAGCGGATACACAGTGCCTTGGACTACCAGACGCCGGCCCAATTCGAGGCGGAGTGGCGGCAACGCTCTCCCTAAGAACCGGAGATTATGTGTCCAGTTTTCCAGAGCCATAACAGGGGAACAGGCAGGCAAATCACATGGCCGCGCAGCAAGCCAAAACCAGCCGCCGAAACGCCATGCGCTCGCACCTGGGCGCTTATGGCTTTATGGCGCCAGCCGGCTTGCTCGTCCTCGTTTTCTTCTTGATCCCGGTCGCCATCATTCTCTATCTGAGCGTCACCAACCTGGCCAGTTCCAACTTCACTTCGGATCTGGCCGCCATGGAATTCATCGGCTTGCGGAATTATGAGACCCTGCTTAACGATCAGTTCGCCCGCAAAATCTTCTTCAACACGATCTTTTATGTGCTGGTCACGCTGTCGATCTTCAATGTCACGCTGGCGCTTATCGTCTCCCTGCTCACTACGCATATCGACCGCGGCGCCGGCTTCGTCTTCCGCGCTTTGTGGATCTTGCCGCGCATCACCTCCCCAGTCGTCTATATTTTGATTTGGAAGCGCATGATGGCGGAAGCGCCCTTCGGCATCCTCAATCAATTCAACGACTGGCTGGGGCAGCCGACCTACAATTACATCGCCACCAATCCCTGGGTCTTCGTGGTGGTCGTCAACGGCTTCATTGGCTTGTCCTTCGGCATGATCATCTTCACCTCCGCCATAGAATCGATTCCCAAAGACCTGCTGAACGCCTCGCTTGTCGATGGCTCTTCCAAGCTGCAGCGCATCCGCTATGTCATCCTGCCCTTGATCCGCTGGCCCCTGCTCTTCGTCTTCACCTACCAGACCCTGTCTTTGCTGACCTCGTTCGTGGAGATCCAACTGCTGACCGATGGCGGGCCCGGCCTCTATCGCACCGAAGTCTGGTCCTTGACAGCCTATCACCGCGCTCTATCCAATTATTTTGGCAACGCCCAATGGGGTTATGGCTCGGCGTTTGCCGTTCTGCTGGTCTTGATTGGCGTTGTGCTCGCCGTGATATACATGCGTGTTTTCCGCTTTGACGAGTTAGTGGCTGAGCCTCGGGTGGAGACGCTATGAATGCCCGCGCCGAACTCTTTGACAAGGGCAAAACCAAGACGGACGAGGCGCCGGCCACGGTTCAGCAAGACCTGATAGAAGCCTTGCGCCTGGGTCTCATTAGCATTGTCGCGCTCTTGATCGCCGCTTTCCTGCTCACCGGCGTCATTGGACCGCTCTTCGCACTGGGCAGCGTCGAAGAGACTGTGACGGACGTGCTCGGCAGGCTGGCGCTGCTGGCGCTGCCCTTTGTGGCTTATATCGCCGCAGCCAGCGTCGCCCGAGCCTACACCTGGTCGGATACGCCGCGGGCGCTTGGGCTGGCATGGGCGAGCGCGCTGCTGCTCTTCGCGTTGATTTCGGCGGGCCAATACGCCTTTGATTATGGAGTATTCGCTCCGCAGCCTGCCTTGCAGATGACGCTCAGCCAAACTGACGACGGCTTGCGCATAGACGCGCTTGTTCCCGGCGGCGCGGCTGAGTCGGCTGGGATGCAGGCCGGCGATGTCATCACCGCCATCCGCCGCGACAGGGTGGACATGGCGGCATTCAACCTGCGCCTGAGCCAGGCCGAAGCCGATGCCCCCTTGCGTCTGCGCTTCCTGCGCGATGGCGAAGAACTGCAGCAGACCGTCCGCGTCGTCATCGTCTCGGACAAGCAGCTTTCCGCCCTCCTGCCCGGCTTTGTCATGGCCTTGGTTTTCACGACTGTCATCGTATTCCTGCCCGGTCACTGGGCGCCATATATCGCGCTGGTTGGTTTGCTGGCGCCGCTGCTTGTCGGCTATTTCTGGGTGATCATCGCCACCTTCTCTTTCCGCACGGAAGGCTTGATCCCGCTGGATGGCCAGGACAACTTCGGCGGCCTCACCCTGAAGAACTGGGAATCGATCTTCGTCGGCAACATCGCCGGCTTGGAGTTCAATATCACGCCCATTCTGATGACCTCGCTGGCCATCGCGGTGATCATGACCTTTGTGGTGCTGCTGGTCTCGTCCATGGCCGGCTATGCCCTTTCGCGCATGAACTTCCCCGGGCGGCGTTTCTTCTTGTCCTTTACGCTGATCCTGCATGGCTTCCCCGCCATAACGCTGCTGATCCCGATATTCATTGTCCTGCTGCGGCTGGGCAATATCCCGATAATTGGCGACTTGATCGGCTTCAACACCGCCGGCGGCATAGCCATGGTCATGGTGGCTTTTCAACTGCCGCTGGGCATCTGGCTGATGAAGGGTTTCTTCGACAATATCCCCTGGGACATGGAACGTTCCGCCATGATAGACGGCGCGTCTCGCTGGCGGACCTATTGGGAGATTCTGCTGCCGCAGATCCGCCCGGGCTTGCTGGCTTTGGGCATCTTCGCTTTCATCGGCGGCTGGAACGCCTATATCATCCCGGCTACCTATTCGATTGGCTCGGGGGTCAGCAACCTGCCGGTCTTCCTCAACGAATTAATCGACGAGACGGCGCCGGTCGATTGGAATCAGGTAGCGGCTGTCGGCTTGTTTCAGCTGATACCCATTTTTGTTTTCTTCATCTTCGCGCAGGAATACCTGCTGAATATCTATGCCGGCGGCAGCAAAGGCAGTTCCTAGGGCAGGAAAGACGGACGCCATGAAAGTCACCATCGACAGTCTTACCAAGAAGTTCGGCGATGTCATCGGCGTGGATGACCTGACGCTGCATATCGACGATGGCGAGTTTGTGGCTTTCCTCGGTCCCTCCGGCTGCGGGAAAACCACCACGCTGCTGACTTTGGCGGGCATCTACAAGCCGACGGCGGGCGAGATCCGCTTTGGCGAGCGCATCGTCAACACCGTGCAGCCCAAAGACCGCAACATCGGCATGGTCTTCCAAAGTTACGCGCTCTACCCGCACATGACCGTCTTCCAGAATATCGCCTACCCGCTGAAACTGAAAAAGGTCGCCAAGAAAGATCAGCGCGACCGCGTGCAGCAAGTCGCGGATGTCATGGGCATCGGCAACCTGCTGGACCGCCGGCCCGGGCAGCTCTCCGGCGGGCAGCAGCAGCGCGTCGCCCTGGGCCGCGCCTTGGTGAAAGAGCCGGATATCCTGCTTTTCGACGAACCCCTGTCCAACCTGGACGCGCGCCTTAGGCTGACGATGCGCGGCGAGATCAAGCATTTGCAGAAGGATTTGGGCATAACCTCGATCTATGTCACGCATGACCAGGTCGAAGCGATGACCATGGCCGACCGCATCGCCGTGATGAACGGGGGCCGCCTGCAGGCATTTGACGCGCCCGATGAGCTCTACAGCCGCCCGAAGACGCGCTTCGTGGCTGGTTTTGTGGGCAACCCGCCGATGAACTTCGTCTCAGTGGAAGTCTCGCGCGAGAATGGCAGCTATATCGCCGAGGCGGATGCGCTGCGGCTGACCGTCGACGCCCGGCGTGGCGAAGCGCCTGCCAGCCATAACGGCGCGGTTGTGATGGGCATACGCCCGGAAGACCTGCATATCAGCGAGGATGGCGAGATCGCCGGCGAGATCTTTGTCGTGGAGCCGCTGGGGCGCGAAGACCTGATTGACGTCCGCGTCGGGCGGCACAGCTTCTTGCTGCTGGCGGGCACGGAAACGGCGCGGCGGGCTGGCGAACGGGTCAAGCTCAAGTTTGATATGGACAAGGCGCAATTCTTCGATCCGCAGACAGAGCAATCGCTCCTGTGGCGGCAATAGGCGCAGGCTAATGCAGCCGCTGGAATTGGCGGGGCTTGACCGCGACAGCGACTCGGAATGCGATCATGCGCTTGCCCGGCTGCACGCGCCCATTCTCCGCTTCGACGCCAGAGAACCCTTCCTGCCGGCCGCCGTCGGCTACAGCGTCTTCCGGGCTGGGGCGGCATCGCCTTCTTTCCCGCGCGATCTGCATTTGGGCGAAGGCGTCGCCGCGCTCATCGAATACGCGATATGGTGGGATTGGGATATCCAGCATCTTTATGAACTTGAGCATGTTTGGGTCGCTGTCAATAGCTGCGGCGCAATCGTGAATATCGAAGCCAGTTGGCATGGCAAGTTCCATGTCATGCGCGACGAAGCCGGTCACCCGCCTTTGCAAGCCGGACGTCCGCTGCTGTTTTCGGAGCCGGGCAAACATGCTTTCGCGCCGTCGCCTGCCTGGCTGCTCCAGCGCCGAGCCAAGACCACAGCCGCTTGCGGTCGCCACGCTGGCCGCATGGGCCTGCATGTTACGCCGCTTTTCGCCGGCGTGATCAAGCAGCGCAAGCCCCTGGAAAACCGCCTGGTTCACACTTGGCTGGAGCGCAGACAATTCCTGCCCAGCTTCGAATTCTCACTGGAATATGACCTGCGGGAGAGCGCCTTCACGCCCTGGCATAAGCTCCGCGATTGGATTCCCCGGCGCGTTGCCTGGTGGGTGGAGCGGCTGCGCGAAACTATCCCGCCCGGGGAACGGCGTATCTTGCGCATCGCCCATCGCGGCGCTTCCGCTCATGCCCAGGAAAATTCCGCTGATGCCCTGCGAGAAGCCGCGCGGCTTGGCGCGGACATGGCTGAGATCGATATCCGCATTACCGCCGATAACCAGCCAGTCGTCGCGCATGACAGCAGCTTGAAGCGCGTCTACGGCTTGGATGGCGCTGTGTCGGATTATGACTGGGCGAGCTTGCGCGCTATGACCGAGCATTCGGGGCGCCTGCTAAGCTTCGACGAGGCGCTGGTTCTTTGCAAAGGGCTTGGATTGGGCATGTACCTGGATATCAAGCAAATCAACGGGGCCGCGGCGCGTTCCATGCTGCGCTCCATCCGCGAGCGCCATTACCTGGCGAACGTCATTTTTGGCGCTTTTCGCCCGGATGTCCTGGCGGATATCAAGTCGGCGCTGCCCGCCGCCCAAACTTCCATACTCTTCAGCGCCGTCAAGCTCGACCCGGTCAAGCTGGCGGGTTCGATCGGGGCGGATTATGTGCACCCATGCTGGGAGAACCGCGCAGAGCAGCCGCACCGCCTGCTGACGCCCGAATGGATTGCCGCCGTCCGCGCCGCAAACTTGGGCATCGTCTGCTGGCATGAAGAACGGCCCGCCGAGATCGCCGCTTTGAAAGCCTTGGACATAGACGCCATCTGTTCCGATATGCCCGAATTGCTGAAATCCGTCGCCCCTCTCGCGAGTTGACCGATGCCAGAAGCCAGCCTCTTCCCCACCAGCGTAATCGGCAGCCTGCCCCGCCCAAAATGGGTGATTGACTTGCTGCTGCGGCATCAGCAGGGCGCGCTCGACGATGCCAGGCTGGAAGCGGCTATGGACAAAGCGATTGCCTTTGCCATCGGCCTGCAGGAAGCGGCCGGGCTGGACATCCTCTCGGATGGCGAATGGCGGCGCATAGGCTACTTCGAAATCTTCGCCCAGATGGTGGGTGGCTTTCGGCAAGCGGAATATCGCAGTCAAGCCCTGAAGCCCGAGGTCCTGCCCGATGCGGGCTTGGCAGCCCCGCAGCAATGGACGTTGAAAGAATTCCGCCAGGCGCTAGTCGTCGAGGAGATGCAATACTCGCGAGCCATCGCCGCCAGCGGAGCCGCCTACCTGCGCAAAAGCAGCGACCGGCGCGTCAAGGTCGCCTTGCCATCGCCCCACATGATCGGCGGACGTCTATGGCATCCTGAGCATTCCCGCGGCGCTTATGCCACGCGGCGCGATTTCATCGAAGCCGTCATCCCCATCTTGCGGGCGGAAACGCTGGCATTGCGCGAAGCCGGCGTCGATATCGTCCAGTTTGACGACCCCTGGCTGTGTTTTTTCGTCGACCCCGCCCACCGCGCGCGCTTTGAAGACCCCGATGCCGAAGTCGCCCGGGCCATCGACGATCTCAATCGGGTGGTCGCCGGCATCGATGGCATCAAGACGGCTCTCCATGTTTGCCGCGGCAACCGCGCCCGCACGATCTATGCCAATGGAGATTATGAGCCGATCATGCCCTGGCTGCTCCAGGCGGATGTGGACCAACTGGCTATGGAGTTTGCGGTGACGGAGGCTGGCGACGCAAGCATCTTCGGGCAATTCCCCACGGACAAGGAGATCGGCTTGGGCGTGGTGGATGTCCGCGGCGAAGTCATCGATCAGCCAGAAATCATCGTGGCCCGCGTGGAGAGGGCGCTGGAGTATTTGCAGCCGCGGCAAATCACGTTGAACCCCGATTGCGGCTTCGCCCCCACCAGCACCAACCCCATCTCGCTCGAAGAAGCCTATCAAAAGCTGAAAGCCATGACCGAGGCGGCGCGGATCTTGCGCGAGCGCTACGCCTGACCAGCGGGCATCGCAGTCAAATCCACCGCCATGGCTTCGGCGCGCAGAGCCAGCTCTGAAGCCAGGAAACAGCGCGCCTGGGGAATCGCCGTATCCGTCCGATTGCGAATATCGTCGATGAGCCGCCTGCCATACACAATCTCGGTATCGCCGCAATCGACATAGCGCGCGCCCTCGCCATTGACCAGGAAGAGGTGACTCTCGCCGGCCCGCCCCGCCACATCAATATTCTTGCGCAGCTCGATAGTGCCCTCCGTCCCCAGCAGGAAAAGGCGCACATCCCCCCAGACCGGCAAGCCACGCGGCGTCAGCCAATCCACGCGGATATGCCCGACGGCATGGGGAGCGCGCAGGCTCACATCGCCCATGTCATGCATCTTCGGGTACTGGCGGAACTTGAAGTTGCCCACGCTCGCCGAAACGACTTCCGCGCTTTGGCTGCCGGTGAAAAAGAGGAATTGCTCAATCTGATGGCTGGCCAGGTCATTGATGATGCCGCCGAAGTAGCGCCGCTCGAATGTCCAGGCCGGGCGCGGATACTCGCCGAACAAGCGATGCGGTCCGAAGCCGCTGGTCTGGATGACCTGCCCGATGGCGCCCGCTTGCGCCAGTTCGCCCGCTTTGATCGTCGACTTCTGCGTGAGATGCTCGCTGAAACAGATGGAATAGATGCGGCCCGTCTCGGCTTGTACGCGCCGGGCTTCCGCCAGCTGCTCAAGGTCCGTGAAAGCCGGCTTGTCGGACATATAATCCTTGCCATGCCGCATGACGCGAAGGCCCAGGGGCGCCCGTTCATTGGGCACGGCCGCGCTTACCACCAGGTCAATGCTCGCGTCTTCCAAGATCTGCTCGATTGATTCCGCTCGGCGGGCTTGCGGGAATGCGCATTGAAAACGAGCCACCCGCGCCTCATCGACATCGTGGAACGAGACCAGCTCCGCCCCCGCATCCAGCATCACCTGGACCTGTCCAGTGATATGCGCGTGCTCAAAACCGATGGCGGCGAATCGTATCGTCATGGGCTTGCCCGCTCCTCGCTTGTTGGCGTCGCTTTGGCGCTATCAAACATTGTATTTACAATTGCGCCCGACCGCCTATAATACTGTCGCGCCGCCGCCAGCGCCACGCTTTTCACCGTTCTCGCCGCGCCTGGCGCAACCCATCGTTCATACTCAGCAGGAGTACAATCATGAATCGACGTAAAACTTTGTGTATCCTTCTTTCGCTTGTGATCCTGGTTCTGCCTTCGCTGGCAGCCGTCGCCCAGGATCAGACCGAGGTGCGCATTTCCTGGTGGGGCTCGCAGAACCGCCATGACCGCACGATCGCCTCGATTGAGTTGTATGAAGAGCTCAACCCCGATATCGACATCGTATACGAATTCCAGGGCTGGCGCGATCACTGGACCAAGCTCGCCACCCAGGCGGCCGGCGGCGAATTGCCGGATATCATGCAGCATGATTACGCCCGCATTGAAGAATGGGTGGCCAATGGCTTGCTGACGCCCCTGGATGGCTACATCGAAGACGGCACAATAGACACCACATACATCGCCGATTCTTCGCTGGCGGGCGGCATGGTCGATGGCCAGATGTACGGCATCAACCTGGGCAACAACTCCGAGGTCTTCACGCTGGATACCGATGCCTTCGCGGCCGCCGGCATAGAGCTGCCATCCCTCGATTGGACCTGGACACAATTCGAAGACATCGCCAACGCCATCTCGGCTGATCTGGGCATTCATGGCATCGGCGTCTTGACCAGCGACCAACTCTGGAAGTCCTATTACATGGGCTGCTGCGATCAATGGGCATACGCCGCCGACGGCATGTCCCTGGGCTACGAAGACGACCAGCCCCTGATCGACTATTACGGCATGCTTTTGCGCCTGCAGGATTCCGGCGGGATGCAAAGCTACGAAGACTCGGTGGCTCGTGGCGATCAAGGCGTGGAAGCTCAGCTGATCGTGAGCCAGGAAGCGGCCATGGCCTACCACTGGAGCAACCAGATCGTGGCGGTCTGGACGGCCTCCGGCGCGGAACGCAATTTTGTGATGTACCCCATTCCGCGGCCCGAAGGCGGTCAATCGCAGAATTACATCAAGCCTTCGATGTTCTTCTCCGTCACCTCCCAGGCTGACCAGCCCGATGAAGCGGCCGCTTTCATCAACTGGTTCGTCAACTCCGTCGAAGCCAACGAGATCCTGAATGCCGAGCGCGGCGTGCCAGTTTCGTCGGTCGTCCGCGAAGCCCTGCTGCCCAACTTGGGTCCAGCTCAAGCCGAGATGTTCAACTATCTGGGCATCATCGAGGGTGACAACAGCCCAATCCGCCCGGCTGACCCGGCCGCGCATTCGGATATCATCGCCAATGTCTTCGTGCCCGAGTTCGTCGAGCCGGTCATGTATGGCATGATCAGCCCCGAAGACGCTGCGCCTTACCTGCGCGAAGAAGCCAACCGCCTCCTGGCCGCGCAGTAGACGCTCTAAAATCTTCAGCCTGCCCCTTCCCGCGCTACTCTGAGGGAGGGGCATTGGCTGAACCCAAGCGAAACCCATGGCAGCCGCCGCAACGCTGGCAAAACGCAAGCGCCAAAAGAAATCCACTTTCGGCCAAGACAACCTGGTCGGCTATCTCTTCATCGGTCCCTGGCTGGCGGCTTTTCTGCTTTTCACCTTCATTCCCATCACGGTCTCGCTGATTCTGTCATTCACCGATTACAACGTCCTGGCGAACAGCGGCGATTTCATCGGCTTGGATAACTTCCAGCGCATGTTCTTCGAGGACCGGCGCTACTGGCGCTCCGTCAACGCCACATTGAAATACGTCATCTTTTCTGTGCCGCTGCGCCTGGTTTTCGCTTTGGCGGTGGCTATGCTGCTCAACCGGGGCCGGCGCGGCGTCGGCGTCTATCGCGCGGCATTCTACGCGCCGTCGATCATCGGCGGCAGCATCGCCGTGGCTGTCATGTGGCGGGAAATCTTCGGCAACGACGGCTTGGTCAACTTCACGCTGGATCTGCTGGGCATTCAGGGTCCCAACTGGCTGGGCAGGCCCGAAACCGCCATCTGGACGCTAATTATCCTGGCGGCTTGGCAATTTGGCTCGCCTATGCTGATCTTCCTGGCTGGCTTGAAGAATATCCCCAAACAGCTCTACGAATCGGCCGAGATCGATGGCGCAAACGCTCTGCAGCGCTTCATCCGCATCACCTTGCCCATGCTCACGCCGATCATCTTCTTCAACTTGATCATGCAATTGATCTCCGGCTTCATGGTCTTCACGCAGGCATTCATCGTCACCCAGGGCAAACCCCTGGATACCACGCTCTTTTATGCGCTGTATGTCTATCGGCGCGCCTTTGAAGACAATCAGATGGGCTACGCCTCGGCTATGGCTTGGGTCATGCTCATGGTCATCGCCCTGCTGACGGCGCTGGTCTTCCGCTCGTCGAGCTATTGGGTGCATTACGAATCGGAAGAAGGGGCTTGAGGCATGGCTGGCATCGACGCCAATCTTTCGGCCACCACGCTCCGCCCGAGAACCGCGATTCGTCCGCCGCTGCCCTGGCATCAGCGACCCCTTGCGCGCGGGATCCTCTATCACGGGCTGGTCGGCGTCTTCGCTCTGATCATGCTCTATCCGATCTTGTGGCTGGTGGGCAGCTCCTTCAAGCCGCCCGATGAAATCTGGACGAACCAGACAGCCATCATCCCGCAGGAGTTCTACCCGCAGAATTACCCCAATGGCTGGGCGGGCTTCGGCGGCATCAGCTTCGCCACCTTCTATCGCAACTCGCTCTTCTATGCCACGGTGGGCACGCTGCTCAGCGTCAGCGCGTCGGCCGTGGTGGCTTATGGCTTCGCGCGGGTGCGCTTTCGCGGACGGCGCTTCTGGTTCGCTGTCATGCTGGTCACGCTGATGCTGCCGACGCAAGTGCAAATCATCCCACAGTACATCGTCTTCAAGCAGTTGGGCTGGCTGAACACATTCTATCCCCTGTTATTGCCGCGCATCGGCGGGCAAGCTTTCTTCATCTTCATGATCATCCAGTTCATCCGCAGCATCCCGATTGACCTGGACGAAGCCGCCATGATCGACGGCGCCAGCAAAGCCGGCATCTTCCTGCGCGTCATCCTGCCCCAGCTGACGCCGGCCATCATCACCGCCGCCATCTTCTCTTTTTATTGGACCTGGGATGAATTCCTCGTCCCGCTGATTTACCTGAATAGCCCGGAGCTGTACCTGGTCTCGCTGGCGCTGCGCACATTCTCGGATCCCTCGGGCCAGACCGATTGGGGCGCCATCTTCGCCATGTCTGCGCTGTCCCTGCTGCCGGTCTTTGTCATCTTCATCGCCTTCCAGCGCTACCTGGTCGAGGGCATATCCACCACCGGTTTGAAAGGCTAGCCGCCCCGCCTGTCGGATGGTCGGCGCATCTACCCGCTCTTCTGCCCCATCCCCCGGACCCTCTTGCCATCTCCAGCGCGTACTGACACTGCGCATCCGGCAAGGGTCCCGTTTCAACGGTGAAGGGGGGCAGACGCAGGTGGATTCGGAGAATCTGTATGGCATTTTGGCGTAATCGCGTATGTGGCCTAATCTTCCCCCTGATTCATCGGGGGGACCGAGGGGGGTATATCAAATCGCCCCTTCGCCATCGGATACCAGCATGAACATAAGGCAGAACAGCGCATTCACCGCGAGCCTTGAGCGCGTCGGCGCATTCCTGGCCGCCAACCTCATCACCGCCGGCCTGTGCATGACCGGCATCGGCGCGCCTTTTGCTCTCGTAGGGCTCTTCGCGCTGATGAACGACTGGGTCCAGGAGAAGCAGCCCGAGTTCTTCCGCGTCTACTTCGGCGCCATTCGCCGGCATTGGCGGGTCGCGCTGGCATTGGGGGTCATGGATGCGGCTGGCTTCGGCTTGGTCCTCTTCAACTTCAGCGTCTTCATGCAAATGTCATTGAACGATTTCCCGGCCGTGCTCTCGCTGACCATGACATGCTGCGTCGCCTTGATTCTGCTCATGGCGAATGTCTATGCCTGGTGCATAGTTTCGCTGCTGGACCTGCCCTTGCGCGGCACAATCCGGTTCAGCCTGGCGCTGGCTCTGGGCAAGCCCTTGCACAGCCTGCTGATTACCGCGTCCGCCCTGCTTCCTCTGCTCATCAGCCTCACGCTGCCGGCCGCCTTCTTTCTGATGGTTTCGCTTGCGCTTTCCGCCTATGTCGGCGCGCGGGGAGTTTGGTGGGTCTTGCGCCGCCAATTTTCTCGCGAGGAGCTGGCGGAGCTGATGCCGGCTGACTAGCTCTAAGCCAGTCGACAGCCGCCGCAGCCTGTGTTAGATTTGCCGCATGACTGAAGCGCGCTCCAAACGTTTTGAGTTGCTTTCAAAGCGCGACATCAACAAAGAAACCTACGTCGAGCCTTGGCCCGAAGCCGGCTTGGTCGTCGCCGATAGCCCCTACGATCCGCAGCCCAGCCTCCGCATCGCAGGCGGTCGCGTGGCTGAAATGGATGGCCTGGCCGCGGCCGATTTCGATTCCCTCGATCGCTTCATTGTCGCCCATGCCCTCGACCTGCATATCGCCGAAACCGCCATGGCCCTGCCCTCGCGGGAATACGCGCGCATGCTGGCGGATATCAATGTCCCGCGCATCGAGATCGCCCGTTTGGTCGCCGGCTGCAGCCCCGCCAAGCTCTGCGACATCATGCGCCATCTCAACGTGCTGGAGATGATGATGGGCTTGGCCAAGATGCGGATTCGCCGCCAGCCTGCCAACCAAGCCCACGTGACCAATTGGCGCGAGCACCCCGCATTGCTGGCGGCTGACGCGGCCGAAGCGGCTCTGCGCGGTTTTGCCGAAGTCGAGACGACCGTGCGCGTAGCTCGTTTCGCCCCCTTTAACGCCCTGGCCATCCTGGTCGGGACGCAGACGGGCCGCGGCGGCGTATTGACCCAATGTTCGGTCGAAGAAGCCTTGGGCTTGCGCCTGGCCATGAAAGGCCTGACCAGCTACGCGGAGACGCTTTCGGTCTATGGCACGGAGCAGACTTTCATGGATGGCGATGATACGCCCTGGTCCAAAGCTTTCCTGGCCTCCGCTTATGCCTCGCGCGGGGTGAAGATCCGCTTCACTTCCGGCACGGGCTCAGAAGCGCTGATGGGGCGCGCCGAGCAAAAATCCATGCTCTACCTGGAAGCGCGCTGCCTGCTTGTGGTCAAAGGCGCCGGCAGCCAAGGCGTGCAGAACGGCTCCATCTCCTGCATTGCCCTGCCCGAAGCCTTGCCCGGCGGCGTTCGCGCTGTCCTGGCGGAGAACCTGCTGGCGGCTATGCTGGGCTTGGAAGTGGCGGCCGGCAACGATGCCCTGGCTTCGCATTCCAGCATCCGCAAGACCGCCAAGCTCATGCTGCAATTCATCCCCGGCGCGGACTTCATCTTCAGCGGCTACAGCGCCATCCCCAAAGGCGACAACCTCTTTGGCGGCGGCAACTTTGATGCCGAAGATTTTGATGACTACAACATCCTGCAGCGCGATATGCAAATCGACGGCGGCGTCCAGCCCATCAGCGAAGCGGAGGCAACCTCCATTCGCCGCAAAGCCGCCCGCGCCATCCAGGCTGTCTATCGCGAGCTGGACCTTCCGCCCATCAGCGATCAAGAAGTCGCGGCGGCCACGGTCGCGCATAGCAGCGATGACATGCCCGAGCGCGCTATCCTGCCCGATCTGGAAGCGGCTGATGCCTTCATGGCGGGCGACCAGGATTTTATCGCCGTTATCCAAGCCTTGCAGCGGGGCGGTTTTGCCGATGTCGCCGAGAATATCATCGAGATGGGGCGGCAGCGCGTCGCCGCGGATTATCTGCAGCCCTCCGCCATATTCGACGCTGATTTCAAGGTGCAAAGCGCCATCAACAATGCCAATGATTATCTGGGACCCGGCAGCGGCTACCGCTTGCATGGCGAGCGCTGGGACGCCATCAAAGCTATCCCGCAAGCCCAATCGCCCGCGGGCTTCGTCCAGCCGCATACCGGCGCGCCGCTCTCCCGCCTGGTGGAGTTGGGTCCCGCCAGCAAGGGCTCTCAGAATGAAGTGGTTCTGGCGCTTGGTCCGGCTTTTGGGCGCGCGCTGACCAGGACAATCGGCAGCCTGGAGCATGAAGAGGTGCTCATAGCCATCCTCTCCGGCATCGCCGACGAGGGCATGATCGCGCGCATCCTGCGGGTCTATCATTCGTCGGATTGCGCCGCCATCGGCTATGTTGGCGCCCGGCTCAGCGGCAGCGGCATCGGCATCGGCTTGCAATCGCGCGGCACGGCGGTCATCCATCAGCGCGACCTGGCCCCCCTGAACAACCTCGAACTCTTTCCGCAATCGCCCAGCCTGACCCTGGACACCTACCGCGCCATCGGCCGCAACGCCGCTCGTTATGCCCTGGGCAAGGCGACGACGCCGGTGGCCGTCAAGATCGACAACGGGGCGCGCCTGCGTCTCATCGTCAAGACAGCCCTCCTGCACCGCCGCGAAACCGACGAGGTCGATGCGGACAAGCCGCCGCAGGAATTGCATTTTGATTGGGAGCCGACCTGATGCCAGCCGGCAATGCGCGCTACCCCCTGCGCGAACACCATTCCGATTCGCTGCGAACGCATAGTGACATTCCGCTGGGCGATGTCACCGCCGAGGCGATTGACCAGGGCGAACTGACTGGCGACGACTTGCGGACGCACGGCGACAATTTGCGCCTGCAAGCCGATATCGCCCGGGCTGGCGGCTACCCGCAGCTGGCAAAGAACCTGCAGCGCGCGGCTGAACTGACAAACGTGCCCAACGATGAATTGCTGCGCGTCTATGACATGCTGCGGCCCGAACGCGCCAGTTATGACGAGCTGCTGCGCCTGGCTGCGTATCTCGCCGAGACCTACTGCGCGCATGCCAACGCCGCCTTCATCAAAGAAGCCGCCGAGGTCTATCGCGAACGCAATATGCTGCGCCGCTGAGCATCTTTCGGCTGAATGCCCTTCAACGCCTGCCCCGCGCCGGAACTCCTTCGGGTGGCTGCGCTAGGCTTCCATCAAAGTACGCAGCTCTGTGGAGACCGCTTCCGCAAAGGCTGGCTCATTGATGTGCATATCCAGCTCGGCAATGGCCAGTTTCCCGGCGCTGGCTGCCCTCAAGCCCTCGACAAATCCTTGATCCGCTACGGGATCATACAAGGGACCGCCCTGGAAATTCAGCTGACTGAAGCCACGGCGAGGAATCATGATTGTTGCCGGTCCGGCAGTCTGGCGCAGGCGTTCAGCAACGAAACGCCCGGCCTCGCTCATCTCCGCTCGATTGGCTCTCACATGGGTGTGGATAGGATTGTGGATAACATACTTGCGCTCCAAGATCTCGGGCGCGAGAGATTGCAGCGGACCATGCAGAATAAAGTCGATTCCGCCCGGCGCGAACACAATGGGCAGGCTCTGGCGGCTGACCGCTTCCAGCCTGTCCGGGCTGGCCTGCATCAAACCTCCCCGCAGGTATCCGCCAATATCGTGCGGGCTTAAATCCAGGATGCCCCGCAATTGCCCGGCATCAGCGAGTTCTTCCATGGCTTTGGCTCCAATGCCATTGCAATGGAAGGCGATAACTTCGTAGCCCCAATCTTCAAAGAGTTCCCGGGCGCGCATGACGCAGGCGGTGGTCACCCCGGCCATGGTCATGGCCACCGTTGGACGGTCGCTGGTTTGCGGTCCAAGCGCCAGTTCCGCCATCCCGATTACGGCGCCGGCCGCTTCCGCCAATATCTGCCGGGTGATGATGTTCAAGCCAAGAATATCGGCTACCGAGTGCATGATGGTAAGATCCTTTGTGCCCACAAAGGGTCCAAAAGTCGCTTGCCCATTGGCTACGGTGGAAACCATGAGCTTGGGAACGCCAACCGGCAAAGCTCGCATGGCAGCTGTGCCGATGACCGTGCCCTGAACGCCGCCCAGCGCGATGACAGCGTCTAGTTTCCCCTCGGCATGCAGCCTCACGGCAATTGCAGCCGCGCCATTCGCCATTGCGCTGATGGCTCGGTTCTTGTCGCCGGCCGCGAGCAGGTCTTCTATGCTTGTCCCGGCCGCTGCCGCCACCTCATTGCGCGAAATCGCCGCTTCTATGGCCGGTTCGCCCTGGATCCCGCTGTCCATCACGACGGGCTGATGCTGCCGTTTGGCTATAAGATCTCGCACATAGGCTATCTCCTGCCCCTTGGTATCCAGCGTACCGATGACGAGGATATTTTTTGACATAGCGATTATCCTTGTGTATCCAAAATCAACCGTTTCGTTGCTGAGCGGAAGCCGCTTTTACGCGCCACTCTCGCGATTCGCCGCCAGCTGTTCGCCCAGAGCCATAACCCAGGCGATTTGGGCGGTCTCCTCCACGAGTTCGGCATTATAACGCGCCAGTTCAATGGTTCTGGCAAAGCTGAAAATGCCATGCCGGTCCTGGACGAACGCGCGCAGGCTGCAATCTTCCCTTAGCAGCGCCTCAATGGCAGCCGCGTTAGCTTCCGCAGATTCATCCGGCAGTCTCAGAACCGGGATGCGCCCCAGCTTCGACCTGGCGTGATAGGTAACAGTGGGGATCCTGTCGTTGCAATTGGCGTATGCGATGGCATAAGGCGAGTGGCAGTGAAAGATGGCTTGCGCATCTGGTCTCCCGTTGTAGATCGCCAAATGGCTCGCCAGTTCCCGGGAAGGCTGGCTTTGCCCATCGACGATTTCGCCATCAAGCGTCACTGTGACAAGGTTTTCGGCTTGGCATTGGTCGAATGAGCAGCCGCTCGCCTTGATGATTATGAGATCCGTACCCGGTACCCGCCCGCTTAGATTGCCCCCGTTTCCCGTTTGCAGCCTGGTCTCGTAGGCTCGCCGCGCATTCGCCAGCAAGGCCTGCTTGACTTGTATGATTGCGTCTGACCAGCGGTTCACGAGATGGGACACAGTTCAGCCTATGGCGTCAATATCACCTTTATCGCTTCCCCGGGATTGCCAGCCAGCATGTCAAATGCGCCCGCCCCTTCATGGAGCGGCATCTCAGTGATGAGCGGATCGCAAAGGATCTCCCCATCAGCCAGCAGCGCAAGCGCCAAGGCGAAATCGGCATCTGTATAGCATTGCGTCCCCCGCAAATGCAGCTCCCGAGGGACAAGGGACATAAAATCGATCGGCGTCGCTTCCGCGCCCAGCGCAAGGAAGATCGCCGTCCCGCCGGGGCGAAGCACATCAATGGCTTGCTGACGAGTAATCGCCACCCCGGCCGCTTCAATCACCAAGTCCACGCCTTCGCCAGCTGTCAAAGCGCGTATGGCTTCCACCGGGTTTTCTTGCCCGGCGTTTATGACGTGGGTCGCGCCCAGCTTCTTCGCCATTGCCAGCCGATGAGGGATTGTCTCTGATGCCGCAATCAGCTTCGCGCCGGCCAGCCGGGCAAGCTGGACCGCAAAAATGCCCTGCGCGCCGGCCCCAAGCACGGCTACGCTCCGCAGGATGCCGGAAAGATTCTGCTCAAAAGCATGCACCGAGGTCGCCAAGGTTTCAACCAGGGCTGCCTGCTTGAGGCTCAGCTTTGCCGGCACAGGAAAGAGTGAAGCCGCCGGCACAACTGCTCGCTCGGCAAAGCCACCGGGCTGCTCGCCGCCTATCAGAGTGGCATTGGAGCAGAGATTGCCGCGCCCCGAACGGCAGAAGCGGCAGCGACCGCACACGACCAGCGGCTGCGCAACTACAGGATCGCCGACCTGGAATCCCGCCACGTCATCAGCCCAGGCGATCACCTGCCCGGCGAACTCATGCCCGCGTATGCCTGGCAGGGGCCACGGCGCCGGCATGCCCTTGTATACATGCAGATCGGTCCCGCAGATGCCACATGCCGCCACTTCGATCACGACCTGCCCGGGCAAGATTCTCGGTTCTTCCCAATCCCCGAACCGGAGAGACTGCGAGCCTTCAGAGATGAGCGCTTTCATCGCTTGGGGTCCTCTTGGCTGGCCGCGGGTTCATCAGCCCTATGCTTCAGGCGAATTGTCATGATCTGATAAGGCTGCGCCCGCAGAGCAGCTTTGCCCTCAGTCGCATCCAGGCTTTCTTCGTTTTCTTCGAGCAGATTGCAGCGCCAGGCCTCTGCTATCGGGATGCCGGCGTGTACGTCAAAGGATTGCCGCGTGCGTTCATGCTCATAGAGGCGCAGGATCAAGCCCTCTCCATCTTCGGCTTGCTTGACGGTCTCGATGATAATCTGCGGGGCATCCACATGAACAAGCGATTGGCGATCCGCATCCGAGGCGCCCTGAGCCCGGCCCTGCACAGGATGAACTATGAGCGGATTATTCAAGCTATAGGCAGCGGGCGCCGTGCCATTGCGCCAATCGCCCGTGTGCGGCAACAAGCTGTAGGTGAAGCTGTGTTCGCCCAAATCCGCCTCTGTGTCGGGGAACATCGCCCCTTTCAAGGCGGTCAAGCGCATGACATTCCCCGCAATGTCATAGCCATATTTGCAGTCATTCAGCAGGCTAACGCCATAATCGCCCTCGCTCAGATCGACCCATTTATGGGCGCAGCTTTCAAACTGAGCCCAATCCCATGAGGTGTTGCTGTGGGTCGGGCGTTCGACGTTGCCCCACTGAATCTCGTAGGTCGCCCTGGGGCTGAGGATGTTCACCGGGAAAGCGACCTTGAGCAGCCGGCGGCGCTCCTGCCAACTTATTTTGGTCTCGAAATCAATCCTGGCGCTATCCGCGACCAGAGTGACGCGCTGCGTGATATCGCTATTGAATACCCGCCGTTTGATTTCCAGGCAGGCGCGCAAGGGACCGCTCTCAAGGACTTTGCAGCTGTGCGCGGGTTCGGCCAGCCACATTTTTTCATCATAGAAGATCTCAATATCCCAAGCCTCCCAATCCAAGGGACGGTCCTCAAAGACCTGCCATTGGTTGGCTCTTTGGTCCGCGGGCAGAACTTCGCGATCGGCTCGCTTGTCATACAGACGCGCGATGTCGCCCGCCTGGTCAAACTCGACTCGCAGTAGAGTATTCTCCATGACCATCGCGCAGTTTTTAGAAGCGCCTTCGTCCAGCGGAGCTGCGCTTATGCCCCCGGCGTACAAGCGGTTCTCTTGCGCGGGATGCTCGCCTTTACGCAAACGCAGCGCCAGTACTCCATAAGGCGGCACGACGGGGCATGTGACGAGCATCCCCTTTGCGGTTCTCTGCGCCGGCAGGGGAGCGCCATCCATCGTAGCGGCTACCGTCCCATCGGGCAGCCACTCGCCGGCGACTTCCAGGACTTCCGACCGCGGGAAAGACGTGGGATTGTAGATCGCCAGCGCGGCGCCAGCCGGCAAGCCAGGATCCAGCGCGATCAAGGCTTCCTCGCGAATTCGCTCGCCAATTTGGCGGATTTCTTCATAATCCCGCATGCTGTCCACATATACCTGCTTTATGGACGAGCCGGGTATGATGTCGTGGAACTGGTTCAAACACAGCAATTCCCAGGCGCGGCGAAGCTCCTTATGCGGATAGGCGCAGTGACCGCGGACAGCAGCCCAAGCCGCCAGGAACTCGGCGTCATGCAAGAGGAATTCGCATTTGCGATTGGCGCGTTTGTTGCGCGCTTGGCTGGTATACGTTCCCCTATGCAGCTCAAGGTAGAGTTCGCCGTTCCAGGCGGGCAGCCTGTCGCCCGATTGGCATTCGAGCGCTTGCATGAAGTCGATAGCGCTGCTCAGCCGAACCTTGGGCAAGCCCGGATGCGCGGCCATCTCGCGGCTGCGGTCCAGCATGGACTGCGTAGGTCCCCCGCCGCCATCGCCATGCCCATACGCAATCATGAATTCGCTGCGCAGTTCCTTTTGCTGGCTGTCCTCCCAGGTGGCGAATATCTCTTCCGGCGATAGGTCCGCGCTGTATGTCGCGCCCCACCAGCCGGGTTTTGAAGTCGTGATGAAATACGTCAGAATCTTCGTCCCGTCCAAGCCCTGCCACCAGAATTGATCGTAGGGGATGCGATTGACCTGATTCCAACTGAGCTTGGCGGTCACAAAATACTTTAGCCCCGCCTGCTGAATCAATTGAGGAAGCTGCCAGGCATAGCCAAATACATCCGGCAGCCATAATATCGGCGATTCGCGCTCCCCAAAGGTCTCCAGGAAATAACGGCGACCCAGCAGGAATTGGCGTGCAAGCGATTCAGCGCCGGTCAGGTTGCAATCCGCCTCCACCCACATGCCGCCGATAGTCTCCCAGCGGCCTTCGGCGACGCGCTGCTTGATCTGCCCCATGAGCTCCGGATGATCTTCGGCTATGTATTGATACAGCTGCGGCTGGCTCTGGGTGAAGATGAATTCCGGATATCGCTCCATCAAGCGCAGGGCATTGCTGAAGGTCCGGGCAACCTTGCGGCGCGTCTGGCTCAGGGGCCATAGCCAGGCCACGTCAATATGGGCGTGGCCGACGCCGGCCACCGAGACATCCATAGGCGGTCCCGCATTGGCAATCCCTTCTTGTAACGCGCGATAGGCGGCAGGCACACTCTCATAGAATGCCTCGCCCAATGGCTCGCGCAAATCAAGCAGCAAAACTGCCGCATCCAAGACGTTCAGCAGGTTGACGCGGATTGGGCTGTTTTCCGGAAGTTCCTTGACGACTTCAAGGGCGGCGCCGGCCGCTGTCACAAAGTCGCGCGTGGGCTGATCGATCCGTACCAGGCAGGGGCGCCCCATTTCATAGCGTTCATCTTTGATCCCCGTCCAGCCATGCAGCGCAAGCTGATGCTCCTCGCCGTCGCGAAAGCGCTCGGGCAGCGGCAATTCCTGGTGATTGGGGTCGACGCCCCGATAGGCTAGCCCATCCAGGTAAGCCATTGCCTCCGGTCCATACAGAAAGGCCAAGGCTTCCAGGCTTTTGCTCAGGCCCAGCGGCAGCGATAGCGCGATTGGCTGTTCCCAATCTCCAGGCACGGCGAAACTTGTCCGCAAGGTGAATTCCTGACGCAGCGCGCCCCAATAACTGCCCGGTTCGATGACCTGCCAGTCTCTGTCGTCACAATCTGTCCCCGCCATGGGCTGGGAGCCGGCCCGAAACTTGAAAGGCGCCAGGGGCTGGCTTTGCCGGTAGATCGCTGTCTGCGCAATCAACTGTAGACGAGCGGAGATTTTTTCCAATGTCCAGCGCGCGCGGTGCATGGTCCTATCCTCCGTATTGCGTCCGCATCTCGCGGAATATGCGCTCAAGGTCGCCCGAGCCAGTTAGCGGCAGTTGTATCGTTTTGTCCTGCCATGAAGCCAGATAGACAGCATTGACCGCTTCAATAGCCTTCCGCCCCGCCAAGCCATCAATCCAGGGCTTTTTGTTTTCCAGAATTGCCTCGCAGAAATGTTCAAGCTGCCGCTTGTAGGGACCGCGCTCCCGCAATTCCTGGTCGAGGTTGCCGAAGTTAAAAAGGGTCAGGTCCGTCTGCTTCGCGCCCCGCTCCCACAGACGGATGGAGTAGGGCTCCGGCGAGCTGTATTTCATGGCGGGCCCAAAGCGCAGTTCCAGCGCCGCTTCGGTCCCTTCCAGGAGAAAATATTCAGTCATCGGCTTCTGGGAGACATTGCTGACGTGAATGGTGGAAAGGATGTCATTCTCATGTCGCAGCGTGGCATGGGCATGCGTTTCGACTTCCCAATCCGGTCTGAGGATCAGCGCATGCCCGCTGACGCTTTGCACCTCTCCCGCCCACCAGCGGCACAGATCCACGATATGGCTGGCATTATCTTGAAAGACGCCCCCCAGCGCGCGCCGGGATTGCCGCCAGTTGAAACCCAGCGGAGACAGGTCATGGCTCCAGCTCGCCTCAGCGCGGATGTGAAAGAGCTGGCCCAAGCGCCCGGCCTGAACCAGGTCTTGCGCCAGTTGGAGGCTCTTGTCGAAGCGCTTCACAAAGCCGATCATAAGCCTGACATCGTTTGTCTGTGCCGCCTGACGCATACGGTCGCAGGCTTCAATGGCAGGCGCCATCGGTTTTTCACACAGGATATGTTTGCCGGCCTGCGCCGCCTGAAGGACTTGCTCTTCATGCAAATGCACTGGCGATGCCACCAGAACCGCATCGATATCGGCTCTCGCGAGAAATTCTCCGTAGTCCTCGTAACAATCGAAATCGCCATAATTTCGGGTCATAAAGTCCAGCGCATGCCGATCCGGGTCCATCAGAGCAGTGACCCGGCCTTTCTCCAGCAGGCGCAGAATGGGGGCATACATCGTCTGTGTGCCCGCGAAGCCGCAGCCGGCTATGCCGAGCTTGACCTTCTTCTCCATCTGCCGCTCTCATTTCTCATCGCTCAACAACGCTATCCGATCTTGTCGCCGCTCTAGTTCTTTAAGGCTCCGGCGGTCAATCCCTGCAGGAGTTGTTTTGAGGAGATGAAATAGATGATCAATACAGGCACTGACGAGAGTGACAGCGCCGCCAGCAAGGCGTTCCAGTCGTTGGAGAATTGCCCCATGAACTGCTGCGCGCCCAGGGTCACCGTTCGGGTCGCTTCCCCTGGCGCCAGGACAAGCGGAAACCAGAGATCGTTCCACATGGGAATGATGGAAATCGCCGAGACTGTGCCGGTGGCCGGGCGGATGATGGGCAGGATGAGCCAGAAGACCCGGTATTCGCTGGCGCCATCCACGCGGGCGGCATCCTTCAGCTCGCTGGGCACCTGAGCCATAAACTGCGTCAATATGAAGACGGCAAAGGGCAAGCCGCCGGCGATATACACGAGAATCAGCGCCCATAATGTGCCGATAAGCTCCATGGAGTCGATCAATCGCAGCAGGCTGACGGAGCCCAAACGTATCGGGATGATGATGCCCAACAGGAAAAACAGTCTTAGCAGGCTGTTCCCCGGGAAGGCATACTCGGCAAGGGCAAAAGCCACCATGGTTCCAAACAATAGAATGAAGATGAGGGCGCTTAGAGTGACGAACAAACTGTTGAAGTAGTAGACGTGAAATTGAGATTTTTCGAAGACAGTCTCGTAGCCGACCAGGTCAAATGTCTCAGAGGTGGGCAGGTGGTAGGGATTCCTGAATATGGCTCGCCGCGACTTGAATGAATTGATGAGGACAAGAGCGACAGGCGCGGTAGACAGCATGGCAAACACAATCAGCATCCAGTGCTTCGCGATCTTGGTGGCCCAATGCCGCAAGCCGCCGGACAGCGCAATCCGCAAGCGATATTTTCCCGCGTCAGCAATGCTCGCCATAACGCGCCCTGCCTCAGAATTCGTATGACTTGATTCGCCGGCGAATGAAAAAGTATATCAATACGCCGACCATGAGAATGACAAACATCGTCCCGGCCACAGCCGCTCCCATGTGCGGATCGGCTTTCTGAAATCCCGACCCGAAGAAGGTGCGATAGAAAAACGTCATCATGGTATCGCTGGCGTAATTGGGTCCGGCGTCCGCGCCTTTCAAGGCGAAGATGACATCAAAAGCATTGAAATTTCCGATGTATGTCAGCAGCGAAATAATGCCGATCATGGGCATCAATAGCGGCAGCTTTATCCGCCAGAATATCTGCCAGTCCGTCGCGCCATCAACATAGGCGGCTTCGAAGAGATCGTTGGGAATGCTTATCAAGGTAGCGTAGTAGAGCATCATGGGTATGCCCAGATACTGCCATGCCGAGATTAGCGCCAGCGTGATCAGCGCTGTGCTTTCCAGCCCCAGCCAGGGTTGCGCGTAAGCCCCCAGCCCCAAAGCTTTCAGCATGTCGTAGACGATGCCCCAAAGCGGGCTTAATACGAGTCTCCAGACAAAGCCGGCAATCGCCAGCGAGAGGATGGCCGGCGAGAATATCAAAATGCGGTAGAGCAAACCGCCTCGGGTCTTCGTAGATATTACCGCCGCGAGCATTAGCGCAACGGGATTTTGCACCAGCATGTTGACCGCAAAGAAGAGGAAACTATTCTTCAGCGCATTCAGCAACCGCGGCTGCAAAATGGCGTCGTCTGTCATCAGCGTTGCATAATTGTCGAAGCCCACAAACTGCTCTACGCCGCGCGTCACCTGCGCGAACAAACCCAGGCGCAGAGAATCAAACAAGGGATATATCATGAACAAGCCATAGATGGCGACAGCCGGCGCCAGGAAGACAATGATATGGGTCGGGAAGGGTTTCCGGCGCTTGGCTTGGACCCTTCGCGACAGACTTGCTGTCATTGAAGCGCGCCTCTGGTTATGTCGTCTTGGGCTTTAGCCTGTTCTGGCAGGTCGCGGCTTGGCTGACTCACAATGACGATTCCACAAAAGATAGAATCTGCAGGGCTTGTGCGATACTCGCAATTTGGAGCGGTTTCCTGTTCCAAATGGTGGGAAGCGGAACGACGCTCAAATGAGTCAACCGTAGGGGCGAGGTCGCGTAGACACTGACCGGCGCCGCTGGCTCGTCCCGCTCGCTACACAACCAGAATCTGACAGAAAATCATCAGTATCGGACAAGCCTTGCAGGGCGAACCGGCGGCTCGCCCATTGAACACTTGCGGAAATTCTGGGCGGAGGAGACACAGAGTCGCCCCTGGAAATCCGAGACCTGCGCTCACTTCCCCATTTGGGGCTCATACCATGAGGCGAGGCCATCCTGAACGGTTTGAGCGGCTTCTTCCGGGCTCATCTCGCCATTCATGACCAGTTGCGTCACGCGGATCAGTTCGGAATCGGTGTTGGGTTCGCCCCGCGAGAGGATGGCGTAGGCGTTCCGCGGCGACGATCCGCAATGCTCTCGCCAGCCCGCGTATTCATTCACCATCGGGTCGGTCGCTTCGACGCTGTGGCTGGACATGGCAAAGAAGCCCGGCAGGGCGTTGTTCCATAACTCAGCGAACTCGGCCGAGCCCAGCCAGTTCAGGAAGAGGCTGGCTTCTTCCGGGTGCTGGGTATCGGCGTTCATAGCCATGCCCATGTCCATGTGGTCATTGATATGGCAGGGCGCGCCTTCTTCGGGCGCCGGCGGCGGGAAAGCGCCAATGGCAAAATCATCCCCCACTAGCTGATTGAAGATCGAGATTTCCCATGACCCGGCCGGATACACCGCAGAGCCGCCCAGCGTGAAGAGATTCTGCATATCCGGGTACGAGACCGCCTGATAGCCATCGGGCATGTAATCCGCCCATGCCGCCAGGAAAGCCCAGGCGTCAACGTATTCTTGATCCGTGAATGCGCCTGACCCGTCTATCAAAGCCAGACGGCCTTCCTCGCCGCGCCAGAAGGGCTGGCCCGCCAGTTGCAAACCCAGAAGCCCGGGCACAAACCCGTCAGCCGTGCCCATCGCCAGCGGCACATATTGCCCGTCCTGCTTTACGGCTTCCAGGAGGTCGAGGAACTCCTGCGCGGTCGCGGGCTCTTCCAAGCCAAGTTCCGCGAAGATATCGGCGTTGTACATGAAGCCATGGATAACCGCCGCAAGGGGCACGCCGAATTGCTCGCCGTCATCGGTGCTCCAGGCGCTCAGGGCGCCGGCGCTGAAATTCGCCAATCCTTCAAGATCATCCAGATTGGCCAGGTCGCCATTCAGGTACATCTCGAGACGGTAATCAAAGGGTTCGACCATAATCAGGTCGCCCGCCGTGCCAGCCTCGATCTTGGTGCCCAGGGTCGCGCCATATTGGGTATTGATGGTCGGCTGAAAATCGACGTCAATGTTCGGATAGTGGGCTTCGAAAGCCGGGAGAATCACGTCGTTCCATTCGTCCGCGTCGTCGACCCGCCAGCTTTCAATTATGAGAGTGACCGCGTCATCTTGCGCCAGCGAGACGCCCATGGGCAGCGCGAGAAGAGCCGCCGCGAACAATACGAATGCGATCCGTACAGATTTGCTTGTCATTGCATACCTCCAAGCAGCAACTAGATACTTTCTTGAGTTTGACGCTCGCCTTGAATCTGTCCGCAATAGTTCACCTCCTTGATCTGCCGGCAACCGTTTTGGGCTAAGGGAATACCTGCCCGTCGCGCTGGGATGGGTCATGCGTCATCAGAATGTGATCGGCTCGCTCAATGGCGGTTTCCATGCTGCGCCAAAGGTCGATAAAACTCGCGAAGCGGCCAATAGGCGTCAGGGGCCAGCCCCGCTCGGCATCCGGCGCCAGGTTTTCGCGCACAAAGAAAAGATCGCCCGCCAAGACATAGAGGCCGGCTTCGGTCTGCACCGCGACAGCCTGATGCCCCGGGCTATGACCAGGCGTCGGGAAGACGCTGACGCCATCAAGGACCTCTTCATCGCCCATCGTCAAATCGAATTCACAGCCCTGCCAGGGCGGCTCAAGCCCGCAGTTGGGATGTTCATACGAAGCCCAGTAGGGCGGAATGGGGTCGAGCGCAAATCTGTATTCGACCTCGCTCGCCACCAGCCTGGCATGAGTGAATTGCTTGACGTTGTAGCAATGATCCCAGTGGAGATGGGTAAAGATGATCGTATCAATCTCGTCCGCGCCAATGCCCAGCGTCTCCAGCTGTTCGTGTATGGCTTGGCCTGGTTCCTGCCGTCCGGCGTGATGGTAGCGCACAGACCGCTGCGTATCGCTCATGCCTGTGTCCACCAGAATCTTGCGCCCGCCACCCTCCAGCAGAAAAGCGAAAACGGGATGCTCGATTGTTTGCCCGGCGCCCTTGCGGAAAGTGGCGTACTGCGCTTTGTCCAGCTCCTGAAAGCCAGTGTTTATCAGCCGGATGGTGTACTGAGTCATGCGTGTTTAGGCCTTTTCTCGCTGCAAGAGGCTGGAATGATAGGGCTCGTCACTTGTCGCCGATGCCTTTGCGCCATTTTCCGCGCGCTTTCCCCGCAAGGCAGAATGCGCATTCAGCACGGCTGTCGCGGTATCGCTGTCAGTAACCAGCGTCGTGATCAATTCGCCATACAGCAGCCCCAGGATCGCCTGAATCCGGTGCGCGCCCATGGTCAGCGCAATGCGCTCGGGGATCTTTCGCAAGTCCTCAAAACTCAGGGCGATCGCGCGTTCTTTGAACTCCGTATCGCATTCCCGGCCCTGCAAATCATAGAATCTGCCGAAGATCGAACCGACCGCATGGCGCGCTTTCAAATGCGCGAAGTCAGTATTGGACACGTATCCCGAGCGATAGAGAAGCGAGTCGGCATCGGTTGGTCCCACGCCCATTATGGCGATGTCAGACTGCGCGGCCAGCTCCAGCGTGTTGCGGATGATCGGTTCATGCGAGAGCGCTTGAGCGGTGGCGATGTTCTCCACGATGGTGGGCGCAGGCAACTGGAAACATTCGGCATTCAGCTTTCTGGCGATCTGCAAAGTTACCGCCCGCGCCGAAATCTCATCGGTGACTTGCCCGAACCCGCCGGCGATATCCACCACGCGCCGCGCTTTGAGCTGGTCGCTGGGAAGATTGTCCACCATGTGAGCGATTGTGCGCCCCCAGGTAATGCTCAAGGCTGTCTCCGGCGTGACGCCAGACAATACGCTCGCCCCGGCTTGCCCGACTGCCAGCCTTACAGCGCTGATATCCGACCGGTAAGGCGTAGGCGCGACAACCGCCAGCTTGATGGGGAAACTGCGTTCAAGCTGCAGAGCCAGTTTCTCATGTTCGATATTCGAATCATGGAAGTGGACCTGAACAATGCCCTTTTCAACCGCCTCCTTGATGTAGCGCGATACTTTGAAACGGGAGATATGCAATTGCTTGGCAATCTCCTGCATGGTCATATTCTCTTGATAAAACAAGTAGCAGCTGCGCAGCAAATGGGATTGCTTTGGCAAACTCATGAACTTATGCCGTTCGATAATCCGGGTCGATGGATTGCGGTATCGCCGCTGTTATCACAGTTCAATGCCGGCTTCCGCGCACAATCTTGTCATGTAGTCCTTAGCCAGGATGTGCTGCCGCTCGATTTCCGGCGTGGATTCCGGCGAACGGTTGAATCCAGGATAGCCAGCGGCGCCCGGCACATCCTCCAGTTCAAGCGACAGAGGCCCATCGTAGCCAATGTTCTTGAGGGCGATGAGAAAAGCCAGCCAATCGACTTTGCCTTTGCCAGGCCGCCAATGCGCGTTTGTCTGGCCATCGTTGTCGGATATATGCGTATGAAATATGCGCTCGCCAACTTCATAAGCCACCATGTTGGGCAGCTCGCCCATGGGGAAAAGATGGCTGGGATCCAGATTGAGCCCAATCGCTTGGGAGTCTATCTGGTCAATGATGCGCAGCATGCCGGCCGCATTGTGCATCATGCGGTGGGGATGCGGCTCCAGGGCGACGCGCATGTCCCTTTCTTCGCAGGCTTCCGCGAATTGCCGCAGCACATCAACCATATCATGCCAATTCTGTTTCCAATCCAGCCCTTCAGGGAATTCGACGCTCCATTCCTGCGCCGTCGCCTTGCCCAGCAGCACCGGAATATCAATATCAAAGGGGTTCGGCGGCAGCGCGATAATCTTGTCTGTGCCGAGCTGCTCAGCGGCTTCCAAAACCCGCTTGAATTGCTCAACGGCTTCCGCCCGCTGTTTGGGATCGATGCTGCCGATGCCTACCGGGATGCAAAAGACGCTTGCAAGAACCAATCCCAGATCGGCCATGAGATTGCGCAAGTCTCGGTTCGTCTCTGGAGTGTAGTAATCTTGCAGGAATTCTTCGCTCCAAATCGTCAGTTCCGCGCCCTTAAAGCCCAGCCGGGCGATGGTCTTCAAGGCTTCGTCATAGGGCGGCGCCCAGCTAAAGGTCCAGGTTGTCGCGCTCAGATACATGTCTCGCCTCCACTCTTCGGATCTGTGTACACCGGCGTCTCCACTGACAAATCTCCCGTCTTGAGCGGTTGATGCGCTAGAGCATCGCCATCAGGTCGCCAAGCGCCGCATAGGCATTGCCGGCAATCTCGTCTATCGGCCGCTCCCAATACTCCGGGCGGAAAATCTCCACGGAGAGCCAGCCCGCGTAGCCCTTGGCTTTCAGCAATGACAACTGCCGAGCCGGTATGACGCCATGCGTCGGGTAGAGGCGCTGCGCGTCGGTCAACTCATTGAGCGCGCCATCCTCACAGTCATTGACGTGAATGATGTCCAGCTTGTCTATGGGAATGGCTTGAATCTCTTGATCCCTAACCCCAGAGCGGAAGTAGTGAAACGCATCCATCAGAATGCCGACGTTGGCGGACGCGCCAGCCATCTCGATCAACCGCAAGGCTTCAGTCGGTCCGGGGACCAGCGTATGACCGCCAATCGGCTCAATAGTCAAGCGGACGTCATGCTCGGCCGCCAGCCGCGCCATCTCAGCCAATTCCTCCGCGTGGATAGCGAGCGCCTGCTCCCGGCTAAGGCGGGCGGGCTGGAAATCCGGGCAAACAGCCAGAAGATTGCAGCCGATCTGCGGGGCGATTTGAATGGCGTCGCGAAATTCCTGACGCGCCGGCTCACTATCGCGGAAGGGCCAAATCCGCAGCGGGCAGATGCTCGCTGGGATCAATCCGCTAGCCTCTAACAATCGTTTCAGGTCGCTGGTCGAATGGGCGTCAAGATAAGCGGCGAGCTTGTCCCACCAGATTTCCAAACCCTCGAAGCCAGCCTGAGCAGCCGCGGCGATATCCTGTTCCAAAGAATAGGGCATGGTCGTCGCCCCATTTAAGCATGTCTTCATTCCAAACTAGCCTTGGACTTTGAACTCAACAAAACTCTGCCGATGCGCCACCCCTGCCCCGTCACAGGTCGCTGCGAACGCAGGCTTGCCGATTTTGCACTTGTGAGTATATCATGCTCTTATGTGCAAGAGTGTAAATGATCTTGGAATTGCTGTCAAATTTAGCGGATCCATCCCTTGAGTTGTGACAAGTTGCTCAGCCCGTCTCATTCCTGAAGCACCGCCGCCGCCCAATCGCGAGGAGCGCCATCATGAAGGTTGCCATTGGTTGTGATAACGCCGGTTTTCCCCTCAAGGAAGTGGTGAGCGACTTGCTCAAGGAAGAGTATTCGGATATCGAAGTGGCGGATTTTGGCGTGCCGGATGCCGATGACCCGGAATTCTACCCGGATGTGGCGGAACGGGTGGCGCAGGCTGTGGCGCAAGAAGGCTTTGAGCGCGGCATCCTGATCTGCGGCACCGGCTTGGGCATGGCCATGACAGCCTCCAAAGTCCCGGGCATCCGCGCGGCCACCTGCCATGACGCCTATTCCGCCGAGCGCGCCCGCAAGAGCAACAACGCCCAGGTCTTGACTATGGGCTCGCGCGTGATCGGTCCAGAATTGGCCAAAGTCATCACCAAAGTCTGGCTGGAATCGGAGTTTGATTCGAGCAGCCGCTCCGGCCCCAAAGTCCAGCGCATGCTCGAGATTGACGCCAAATACCAAGCCCGGGCGGCCGGCGCCAATATCGAAAACGACAGGGCAATGCCAGACCGCGACGCCAGCGGAGAGGCTGAAATCGCAACCGAGGCGCGCGGAGACGCCGCTTTCTTTGCGGACCGGGCTAATCTGAACTTGGAAGAGTATGTCATTCTCGATTATTGCTTCGAGTCTGTTATCGACCCGGAGGAGGCGGCCGCGCATCTCTGTCAAGAACAATCCACCGCGCAATGGAAGCGAGTCGGGGTTGATGAAGATCTGCGCGAGCGCTTTGGCGCCAAAGTGATTGATCTGGCGGTCACTGGCGTTCTGGAGCAGCCAAGTTACCCGCTGCCATCAGTGGATTCAGCCAAAGCCTATCAGTGCCGGGTCAGCATCGCTCATCCGCATGGCAACTTCGGTCCCAAACTCCCCAACCTCTTGACGGCGGCTCTGGGCGAAGGGGCTTTCTATTCCCCCGGCATCGCCGCCATCAAGCTGATGGACATCGAGTTTCCGGAAAGTTTCACCCGACATTTTGAAGGTCCTAAATTTGGCGTTCAGGGCTTGCGCGACATCTTGCAGGTGTATGACCGCCCGCTCTTCTTTGGCGTGGTCAAACCCAACATCGGGTTAAGCCCGGAGGATTTTGCTGAACTGGCTTATCAGAGCTGGTTAGGCGGCCTGGATATCGCCAAAGATGACGAGATGCTGAGCGATGTTGCCTGGTCGCCCCTGCGCGTACGGGCGGAGAAAGCCGGCCAGGCGCGCTTGAAAGCTGAAAAAATCACCGGCGAGAAGAAAATCTACCTGGCAAATATCACCGATGAAGTGGATCAATTGATCAACTTGCACGATATTGCTGTTGAACGGGGCGCCAATGCTCTGATGGTTAATGGCATGACAACGGGGTTGAGCGCCATCAGAATGCTGCGCAAGCATACCCAGGCGCCTTTGGTCGCGCATTTCGATTTTATCGCTCCGCTCACCCATAGCGCATCTTTCGGCGCGCACGCCAAGGTGATGATCAAGCTGCAGCGCCTGGCAGGCTTTGACGTCATCATTTTCCCGGGTTTCGGCGCTCGGATGAAGACCCCGGATGATGAAGTGCTCCAGAGCGTGCAGGAATGCCTAAAACCCTGGGGACATATCAAGCCGGCGCTGCCCGTTCCAGCCGGGAGCCAGTGGGCGGCCTCCACAGCCCGCTTGTATGAGCGCTTGCAAACAATTGATTTTGGCATTGTGCCTGGGCGCGCGGTGTTTGCGCATCCCATGGGTCCAATAGGCGGCGCGGCCAGTCTGCGGCAGGGCTGGGATGCTGTCGCCGCTGGAAAATCTCTTGAAGCGTATGCCCGGAATCATAAAGAACTGCGGCTGGCTATTGAAAGCAACCGGTAGCCAAAAGCTAGACGTCTGATTGCCAAGTGTGTTCCCGGGCGCGGCATCACCAATGCCAGATCTGGTCCCAGGCGCTCATCCAATCCGCCGCACGGCTCATGACCCGCTGCCGCTCGCGATCAATGGTCACGCCAGCCCGGCCCATAAAATCAGCCAGCTTCTCCACCTTGTCCACTTCGACCGTGATGGTCACAGGTCCTTTCGGCGCATAAGGCTTGACCGCCATGAGATTCGCCAAAGCCTTCCGCGCGCCGGCTTCAATCATCTCGCGCGCCCGAACCGGCGGGATCTGGCGGGCGGAATAGCGCGTCAAGCCCCGTTTCACCGCCACGCAGGTCAGCCCATCGCCCAGCAGCGCCGTCGATTCCCGGCAGACGGCTTCATCGCCCGTGACCAGCAGAACCGGACAGCCATAATGCCCGCAGAGCGCCGCGTTCACGCCGACCTCGCCAACCAGATCGGCATTGAACCACAAGTTATGCCATTTAACGGTCGAGATGGTATGGCAGAGGACGCCATCGGCAGTGTTGTTGCGCGCGTGCATCCCCACAAGCAGGCAAGCGTCCGCGCCCTGTTCCAGCAGCTCGGTATAGCGCGACCAGGGATGATGCGCCACCCAGGTGCAATCGGGGTCAAGCCGCTCAGGGATCAGCGAGTTGAAGCTCCAATCCCCGCCCGCGCCATGACAATCGACCACGACGATCTCATCCGCGCCCGCCTTCTTCGCCCCGCGCACAGCCGCGTTGATCTCTTCGGTATACAGCCGTCTTCCTTCTTCATACATCGGCGCGCCACCGGTCACTTGATCCCAGGTCACTATGCCGCTGACGCCTTCCATATCGCACATGATCAGAATCTTCATATTCGCTCCTTCGCCAGGTCAGCTTGCGTTCGCCGCAAGGCGCGCTCAACCGCCGCCAATTCCCAGCAGCCATCGACGATGGGCGGCGCAAAACTTAGATCGGCTTCCGTCTTCACATAAAAGCTGCATTCACTGGGGCAGTTGACCTCGCGGCGGCCAGCCAGGACAGCCGCATGCAAGCAGCCCAAAAGCGAACTGGCTTGCGAACCGATCATGAGGCTCTTGCCCGCCCCAGACGCCTTCTCCAGCATGCGCAGCGATTGCGAATAACCCGTTCGCGCTGTCTTGATGTTGAGGGTGTCGAAGGTCTCATGCGCGAGCTCGCGTTCCAACTCAGCCAGCGTGAATGCCGAATCGTCAGCGATGATGGGCATCCGGCAATCCCGCCGCAGCTGCCGCCTTTCGCGCAGGCGATGCACGGGCAGCGCCTCCTCGCAATACATGACGCCCATCGCGTAGAGTCGGTCGAGAATATTCGCGGCATCAGCACTCGCCAAAGTCTCGTTGGCGTCGACATAGAAGCGCGCCGCCAGGGTGCTGGCGATGAGCTGCTGGATGGTATGGATTTCGCTGGCTATATCCTGGCCAATCTTGACCTTGAAGACCCGCAAACCGGCCAGATGCAGCGCCGCCACATCCGCCAAGACCGCCTCTGGCGAACCTGTGCCGACGATGGCGCTGAGCGCAATGCGCTGTCTTGAACAGCCGAGATAACCTGCCAGGCTCTGGCCGCGGCTGAACGCCAAAGCCTGATGCAGAGCCATATCCAGCGCGCCCTTGGCTGTGTGATTGTTCTTGATATGCGCCATCCGCTCGCTGATGGCAGCGATTCTTTCATAGTCATCGACAGATTTGCCCAGCAGCTTAGGCGCCAGATAATCCGCGATGATGGCTTCGATTGAGGCTCTTGTTTCGCCATAGATGCTGGGGCGGGGCGTCGCTTCGGCAATGCCATAAGCGCCATCGGACAGATCGACGCGAACCAGCGTATGCTCAAGCCGCGCCAATGCATGCCCGCTGCCCCAGGTCAAAGCCGCCTTCAAGGGGATGGTATAGGGCGCTGTTGCCACGCGCGTGATCGTCGGCATAGTTTGAGCGCTCCCCGGCGCAGTCAGATTGTCGCCTGGATGATATTCTCCAGCGCTTCCGCCACCTCGGCGGGTCCCAAACCCTCTATCTCAAGCCGATGATAATTGCTGAAGCGCCCCGCCGCCACAAAGGGCTGAGCGCCATAATTTAGCGCCTCCGCCCGGGCGATGGCCAGAGCCTTCCGGCTGATTTCGCCAGCTTGCAGGAGTTCCCTCGCCTCCCCCCGCATATCCGCCGGCAGAAATGCCAGGTCATCCCTGCCCCGCGCTTCATCGAAACGGTCATCCCGTCCGCTCAACCGGCGCAGGCGCGTCAAGGGCGGCAGCGTCAATTCCACGATCTGCCAGTTGGGGAAGCGGCGCAAGGCATACTCCATTTCGCCCGGTCCGCGGATGCCTTCGGAGAGCAGCGGTCCCCGCGCCGTGTCATGCACGTAGAGCCAGGAGAATATCGCCGCCATGCCCCCCTCGACTTGCCCGGCAAAGCGCCGAGTGACGGCGAAACGCTGTACGCGATCCCTCACCGGGGCGATCGGCTCATTCGCCAGCGCCTGCGCCAGCGGGAACAGAATCCAATCCGTCAGCTCGCGCCGCGATGGGAGGGTGTCGCCCGGCCCCCTGCCCAGACGCCGCTTCAGGCAACCCAGCGCGCTGGATTTGCCTGTGCCGGTCAAAGCCGCCAGCATGAGCAGCCGATGCTCGCCCATAGGCCGCCAGCCTGCTCCCCCATTTATGCTGACCAGCGGATAGCGCTCCGCCATTGGCAGCGTCAATCCGGTGTACAGCTCTCGCAGATAATTTTCGCGCGCCCGCATGCTCGTCTCACAATCCAGCGCATTCATCTTAGCGCCTCGCGCCGTTTCATCCCATCAGGGCAATCGCATCAAAATATTTACCACAGAGGACACCGAGGACACAGAGTTTAAGTTCTTATGTCGATTTTCCCTCTAAACCAACTGCATGAATTGCTCAAGATTGCTGATACCGTGTCGCTAAAGTTGCCTACCGCTCAAGAGTCTTGCGACAAAGTGTCGCGGAATCTCTTTAAGACCCATTTCTCGGCGCTCTCGGTGTACTCGGTGGTTAAGTTTCAGCTTGACTGTTGTGATCGTGGCGGATGGCAATTTTGAAGCGATTGTCCTGCCCATCCCATGTCGCGCCGCGCGGACCAGGCCGATTCTGGCTATAATCGCGGGCAAAAGCCAGCGCCAAAAGGAGACGCATTATGCCGCTCTTTGATATGCCCCTGGAAGACATGCGCCAATACCGCCCGCCACGCGACGAGCCGCCCGATTTCGACGCCTTCTGGTCCCGCAGTTTACGCGAGGCGCGCGAACATGACCTGGATGCTGTCTTCGAGCCGGTCGAATGCGGGCTGGAGGCTTTCGCTGTTTATGACGCGAGTTTCGCCGGCTTCGGGGGCCAGCGCATCAAAGCCTGGTATATCCGCCCGGCTGGCATTGCCGATTCGCTGCCCGGCTTGGTCGAATACATCGGCTATGGCGGCGGCCGCGGCTATCCGCATGAGTGGCTGGCTTTCCCCGCGGCCGGTTTCGCCTGCCTGGTCATGGACACGCGCGGCCAAGGCTCGGTCTGGCGGCGCGGCGATACGCCCGATATGCCCAATGGCGCCAACCCCTCCCTCCCCGGCTTCATGACCCAGGGCATCCTCGCTAAAGACAGCTATTATTATCGCCGCTTGTATATTGACGCCGTCCGCGCCGTCGAAGCCTTGCTCAGCCGCCCCGAAGTGGATGCCCAGCGCATAGCCGTCACCGGCGGCAGCCAGGGCGGGGGCTTGTCAATCGCTGCGGCCGGCTTGGCATCCGCGGTCAAAGTCTGCCTGCCCGATGTGCCATTCCTGCAGCATTTTCGCCGCGCCGTCGAAATCACCCCGCGCGACCCCTACCGGGAGATTGCCCGCTACTTGCAGATTCACCGCGACCGCATCGACCAGGTTTTCAGCACCTTGAGCTATTTTGACGGCATGCACTTCGCCGCTCGCATGAATGCCCGCGCCTTCTACTCGGTCGGCATCATGGATACCGTCTGCCCGCCCTCAACTGTCTTCGCCAGCTACAATCACGCGCCGGGCAGGAAAAGCATGCGCGAGTATTATTTCAACGATCATGAAGGCGGCGGCGCACAACGCGTGGACGAGAAAATTCGCACCCTGCGCGCGCTCTGGCTGTCATGAACGGGACGCGGATTCTCATCCTGGGCAGCGGCAGCCCCAATGCCGAAGCCGACCGCGTCAGCTCGGGCATCGCCATCGCGGTGGACAGCCAGCCCTATCTGGTTGATTGCGGGCATGGCATCGTGCAGCGCGTCGTGCAAGCCAATGCCGCCGGCCTCATCAAATGGGACACACATAAGCTGACCCGCCTCTTCGTCACCCATCTGCATGCCGATCACACGGTGGGCTTGCCCGATCTGCTCTATACGCCCTGGATCCATGGCCGCGCCGAGCCGCTGCAGGTCTGCGGTCCGCCGGGCACAGAAGCCATGCTGCGGCATATCCAGCTGGCTTATGCCGAAAATATCCGCGAGCACCTGCGCGCCCACCCCTGCACGGAACGCGGCTATCAGTTCGCAGCGCGGCAGCTGAGCGCAGGATCATGCTATCAAGACGACAGGGTGAGCGTCGAAGCGCTGCCGGCCGATCATGGCGACTGGACCGCCTTGAGTTACAAGTTTCTCACGCCGGGCGGCATTGTGGTCATTTCTGGCGATACCAAGCCGGTGGCGGATTTCGCGGATTGGGCGCGAGGCTGCGATGTCTTGATCCACGAAGTCTATTCCGCGAGGCGCTTCGCGGGAAGGCCGGCCGCCTGGCAGGCCTATCACGGGCGCGCGCATACCTCAACGACAGAGCTGGCGGCGCTGGCCAATGCCATCCGCCCCGGTCGCCTGCTGCTCTATCATCAGTTGTTTTGGGGGCAGACCGTCGACGAACTGGTCGCCGAAATCGCGGAGGACTATAGCGGAGAGATTATCAGCACGAAAGACCTGGACATATTCACACTGTGACTGCCCGCCAATGATCCCTGTAGACACCAGCGCCGAGACGCGACCGCCCACGCAATACCATTGCGACTCCCAGCGAAAACTCCCCTCCCTCATTTTGGGACCCTTGCATAGAGATGGCAAGATGGGCCGGGGGTGGGGGCAATGTAAACAGGGTCGATTCTGTGAATCGTCCGCAGACTATCCAGAAAGACGCCGACCATGCTCGACGAACCGCAATTCCACCCGCTCGACTTCGACCGCCTCAGCCCAGTCGAACAATCGCGCCGTTCCGCTGAATTCCTGGCGCGCATGCTCAAGCGGCGCAGCGTCCGCCATTTCTCCTCCCAGCCGGTGCCCTTCGAGTTGATCGCCAATGCCATCCGCGTGGCAGGTTCCGCTCCCTCCGGGGCCAACCAGCAACCCTGGACCTTCGTAGTCATCAGCGATCCCCATCTCAAGCGCGAGATCCGCCATGCCGCCGAAGCCGAAGAGAAAGAGAGCTATGAGCGGCGCATGAGCCCCGAATGGCTGGCCGCCCTGGCGCCCCTGGGCACGGACTGGCGCAAACCGCATATCGAAGACGCGCCCTATGTGATCGTCGTCTTCCGCCAGGCGTATGGCATCAGCGCGGAGGGAAAGCGCGTCATGCACTATTACAGCGAAGAATCGGTTGGCATCGCCGTTGGTTTCCTGTTGGCAGCCTTGCATATCGCCGGCTTGGCTACCCTGACGCATACGCCCAGCCCGATGAAGTTTCTGGCGCGCATCCTCGATAGACCGCCCAATGAACGCGCCTATGTCCTCATCCCGGTCGGCTACCCGGCTGCTGAAGCGGAAGTCCCGGCCATCAGCAAGAAAGCCCTTGATGAGATCATGCTCCCGCGCTGATCGCCGCTTTGGTCAATCCTCGGAGACCTCGGTGGCAGATCCGCGCCCAGGCCTGTGATCTGAAGCCATCAAAACTTACTGCCATAAGCCGGCAGAATCGCGCCCTGGATGATAGCGCCCGCATCCGAAGCCAGGAAGGCGATCACTTCGCCAAGCTGCCCCGGCGTCACGCCCGCATGCGCATCCGCGGCGACTTGCTCCTCCGTGGCGATGGCGGAAGGCAGGATGGCGTTCACGCGGATGCCGCGCCGCTTGTATTCTTCCGACATGCTCTCTGTCAGGCGCAGCAAGGCGGCTTTCGAGGCGGCATAAGCGGCGTCATGCCCGCTGGCACGCAAGCCAGGCCGCGCGCCGATATTGATGATGACCCCGCTGCCCCGCTCCAGCATGAACGGGATCACCGCCCGGCTGACCAGGAAGGGCACGGTGGCGTTCAGCCTGTGCATATTCTGCCAGGTTTCCAGCGACATCTCGTGCACGGGCTGGCCCGCGTCCCAGCCGCCAACGATATTCACCAGAACGTCAATCCGCCCGAATTGCGCCTGCGTCCGCGCCGCCAGCTCATCAGCCGCCCCGGCTTGCGAGAGGTCCAGCCCGTGCAAGCAGATATGCTCGCTGTCGCCTCGCAAATCCGGCATGCGCTGATAGAGCCGGTCATCGCCGCATGTCAATGCCAGCCGCGCGCCCTTCGCTCGGAAGACCGGTATCACGCCCGAAGCCAGCAAGCCCGACGCCCCCGTGATGATCGCCGCCTGTCCGCTCAGTGATGACATGGGCATCTCCTTCTTTTATCCGCTAGCATACCATTCATGAGGCATAACCGTAGGGGCGAGCCAATGGGTCGCGCAGAGACAAGATTCTCTGCCAACGCCGTGATTCTGTGCTACAATCACCGCTGATATGGACAGCGAAATGGCCACCCCAATCAGCCTCTCGGAGCGACAGTCACGGCTTTTCGACGTGCCAAGCTCCGCGGATCCCCCGCCCAACCAGCCGTTGCTCGCCCTGCAGGATGAGGCGCGGCAGAAATCCGCTCTTGCTGTCCTTGAATGCCGCGATAACCTGGAATTCTTGCGCGCGCAGCCAGACCACAAGTTCAAGCTGATCGTCACCTCGCCACCCTACAATATCGGCAAGAGCTACGAATCGCGTTCTTCGCTGGATCACTATCTGGACCAGCAGGCGGAAGTGATCCGCGAATGCATCCGCGTCCTGCACCCGGCTGGCTCGATATGCTGGCAGGTCGGCAACTACACGGATAAAGGCGAGATCCTGCCGCTCGACAGCCTGCTCTTCCCCATATTTCGCGCCCAAGGCTTGAAGCTGCGCAATCGCATCATCTGGCATTTCGGACATGGCTTGCACTGTCGCAAACGCCTTTCGGGCAGGTACGAAACCATCAACTGGTGGACCAAAGGCGATGACTACACCTGGCATTTGGATCCCATCCGCGTCCCATCCAAATATCCCGGCAAGCGTCATTTCAAAGGCCCGCGCAAAGGCGAGCTCTCCGGCAATCCCAAAGGCAAGAACCCCAGCGATGTTTGGGTTTTTCCCAACGTCAAGAACAATCATCCCGAAAAGACAGACCATCCCTGCCAGTTCCCGGTAGAATTGGTGGAACGGCTGGTGCTTTCCATGACGGACGAAGCCGACAATGTGCTGGACCCCTACGCCGGCGTCGGCTCGTCGGTCATCGCCGCCCTAATGCACAACCGCAATGGCTATGGCTGCGATATTGTGGAGGAATACATCGAGATTGCCCGCGCCCGCGTCGCCGACCTGAGGGCAGGCAGGCTGAAGACCCGGCCCATGGGCAAACCAGTTTATGATCCGAGCCTTCCAAATGGCGGTCATTGATGCGCATCGCCGCGCAATACTCCCATCTCAATGGCATTGAATACATGCTCGTGCACCACGCTGACCTGTGGGACGAAATTCAGACTGCCATCGCGGAGGTGGACGCTGCGGCCTGCAAGACCAAGCGATCCAAAGAAAAGACTATGCGCGGCAGAATGCTGTATTCGCCCACTGATATGAATAAGGCATTCAAGTCCATATTTGAACGTTTGGGGTGGCAACAGCGTCGGCAAACCTTCTGGGTTACGGACGACGAAAAGCTGATGCGCGGTGTCTATAGCCAGCCCGAAGAGCGGCAGAAAGAAGCGATAGCCGCGGCGGGCAAAGACCCGATTATGTCCTATAACCAGACAGATTTTGTTAAGAATCGCATCGCTGTAGAGGTACAATTTGGCAAATACGCCTTTGTTGCTCATGATCTATTCGTGAAACATCTCAGCTTCTTCGTCGCGGATATCATTGACGTGGGCGTAGAGATCCTGCCAATGAAACAATTGGAGCGCGAAATGTCCTCCGGCGTGCCGTATTACGAACGCGACTTGGTAAATGTCCTGCGCCAAGGTCGCGGCGTGCCTGCCGTTCCGTTAATATTGCTCGGAGTAACGGCATAGTTGCCACAGTCGCGCTCAACTTGCGCCTGAATGGAGCCGCCCATGACCCAATACGACATGCTGCTCAAAAACGGCCATGTCATCGACCCCGCCAACTCCATCGACGCCCCCATGGACATCGCCATTACAGCCGACAAGATCGCCGCCGTCGCGCCCAAGATCCCCTCCAGCCAAGCCGCCCAGACCATCGACCTGGCAGGCTTGATCATCACGCCCGGCTTGATCGACATCCACGTCCACGTCTACCACACCCGCGAGCCGGAAACCCTCAGCATCATCGCCGATCATCACAGCTTCCGCTCCGGCGTCACCACGGTAGTCGACACCGGCACGGCCGGCGCCAAACATTTCCTGCATTTCAAGCGCACAGTCATCGACCGCGCCCGCACGCGCATCTTCGCCTATATCAATATCGTCAAATCCGGCATGCAAGGTCCCTTCGAGCAAGACGTCAACGAGATGGACGCCGAGCTGGCGGCTTCCACCGTGCTCGCCTACCCCGACGACTGCGTCGGCATCAAGACCGCCCACTACTGGGTCTCCGAGCCTTTCGACGAGGCGCACCCGCCCTGGGCCGCCGTCGACCGCGCCTTGGAAGCTTCCGACATTTGCAAGAAGCCGCTGATGGTCGATTTCTGGCATCGCGAAGGCCGGACATATCAAGAACTCCTGCAAAAGATGCAGCCCGGCGATATCCATACCCACGTCTACGCCCAGCAATTCCCCATCCTGAACGCGCATAACCAGCCGGCCGATTTTATGTTTGAGGCTCGCGAACGCGGCATCATCTTCGACTTGGGGCATGGCGCCGGCAGCTTCTGGTTCCGCCTGGCAATCCCGGCTATGCAAGGCGGCTTCCCGCCCGATTCCATCAGCACGGATCTGCATATCGGCAATGTCAACGGCGTCGTGCATGATATGCTCAACACCATGTCCAAGCTGCTTTGCATGGGCATGAGCCTCCAGGAGGTCATCGCCCGCTCGACAGTCGCGCCAGCCCGCGAGATCTGCCATCCCGAACTGGGCAGCCTGAGCATCGGCGCGGAAGCCGATATCGCTGTGCTGCGCGTTGAAGATGGCGACTTCGGCTATGTCGATTGCGGCGGCGCGCGCATGAATGGCGCACAAAAGCTGCATTGCGAGATGACCCTCCGCGCGGGGGAAATCGTCTACGATCTCAATGGGAGAGCGGCCCCGGCCTGGCAAGAAGCCCCGCCCGATTACTGGAAAATCCACCTGCCAAAAGGATTTATCGAACCATGAGCGCCTATCAATCGCTGGGCATCCGCCCGCTCATCAACGCCTACGCCACCGTCACCAAATATGGCGGGTCATTGATGCCGCCCGAAGTCCTCAGCGCCATGCGCGATGCCGCCGGCAGCTTCATTGATCTGGCGGATCTGCAGCGGAAGGTCGGCCAGCGCCTCGCCCATCTCACGCGCAACGAAGCCGCTTACGTCACCTCGGGCGCCGCAGCCGGTTTGATGCTGTCGACGGCTGCCTGCGTCTTGCGGGCCCACCCTGACGCGCGCGACGCCTTGCCGCAGATATCCGAGCTGAACAGCCAAGCCATCATCTTCAATACCCAGCGCAACCCATACGACTTCGCCATCGGGCAGGCAGGCGCGACGTTGGTCGAAATCGAGCCGACCCCCGCTGCCTTGCGCGCCGCCATCAGCCAATCCACCGCGGCGGTCTACTGGTTCGCCGGCGCCTTGGCGGAAGCGGGCGACATCACCCTGCCGGAGATCATCAACATCGCCAATGAACGCGATCTGCCCGTCATCGTCGACGCCGCGGCCCAGCTGCCACCAGCCGAGAACCTGTGGCGCTTCACAGAGATGGGCGCGGCTCTGGCGCTCTTCAGCGGCGGCAAAGACCTGCGCGGTCCCCAATCCAGCGGCATGATGCTCGGGCGGAGCGAGCTCATCGAAGCCATCCGCCCCATCAGCAATCCCAATCATGGCTTTGGCAGGCCCCTGAAAGTCGGCAAGGAAGAGACGCTCGGTCTGCTGGCAGCCGTCGAGCGCTACCTCAAGCTCGATCATGAAGCCCGCGCCCAATACTGCGAAGAAACGGTCGGTGTCTTTTGCGCCGCCTTGAACCCGCTGCCCGGCGTCACAGCCGAACGCGCCTTCCCGAACGAAGCGGGCCAGCCCCTGGCCTGGTGCCTGGTGACCATCGCCCCAGCCGTCGTCGGTCAATCGGCTGATGATATCATAGCCGCCTTCCTGGCGCATGAGCCAGCCATCGCCGTGTCGCCATTGAACGAAACGCAATTCCATCTTAATCCCATGACCCTGCAGCCCGGCGAGGAAGTCATCGTGCGCGATGCCGCTTTGCAGCTGCTGGGGGCGGAATCATCATGAACCGCCCATTCGAACTCTACGACCTGCGCGTCACTGTCGAGCGCATCGAGGGCCGCTCCGTCTGCGGGATGGCAGTAGGCGATTATTTCGAGCTGACGGAAAGCGCCAAGCTGCGCATCCCGCCGGGCAAGCATTTCTGCGTCTATGCCCTCTCGGCGGTGCTGCCCCTGCTGGCTGCCAAACAGCGCGAACTCAACGCCAATGACTGGATGACCCGCGATACCGTGGCCGCCTGCCCGGATGTCGACGAGCGCCTCATCATGCGCATTGAACGCGTCAACAAGCGCGTCATGGACAGCGACGACCTGACCTGATCCGCCTCGGGCTGACCCCCCTCAATCCCCCGTAGGTCAGTGTCGGCGGTCAGTGTCTTCGCGACCTACGCGACCCGACGCGTCAGGGGGAGGCATATTCCACACAAGATCAATGTGCGGACGGTTCTGTGAATCTCCCTCCCGTTCTGCTGCAATTTTTGCGCCAAAATCGGGTAAACTACAGATGTGATCGCATAGCAGCCACCGCGAGGCCACGATGAGCAAAGAACGCAAACATATCAAAGTCACCTATTCCACCCTCGGCAGCCCCGACCCTCTGCTGCACGAATACTTCGAGGAAGATGTCGCCGAGCTCAAAGCCAATCTCAGCCAAGCCTATCAGCTTCTCATCGACGGCGCTTGGCAGGCGGGCGATTCCAGCTTCGAAGGCCGCTCGCCCATCAACACCGATTGGCTGCTGGGCAAATATGCCGAGGCCTCGGAGTTCCAGGTCGCGCAAGCCGTGGCCGCCGCCAAAGCCGCTTTCCCCGCCTGGCGCGCCAAATCCTGGAATGAACGCTGCCAGCTGCTCAGCCGCGTCGCCGACCTCATCAGCGAACGCCTCTTCGAGATCTCCGCCGCCGTCAGCCTGGAGATCGGCAAGAACCGCCTGGAAGCCATCGGCGAAGTTGAAGAAACCGCCGACCTCATCCGCTACTGCGTCGATGCCATGCGCGACAACCAAGGCTTCGAGCGCCAGCTGCTCAGCGAAAGCGATCAACATTTCAACCGCAGCATCCTCAAACCCTACGGCGTCTGGGGCGTCATCGGTCCCTTCAACTTCCCCGCCGCGCTCACTGGCGGTCCCGCCGGCGCAGCCCTGGTGGCCGGCAACACCGTCGTGCTCAAACCGGCCGCCGAAGGCTCGCTGACCGCCGTCATGATCGCCCAGTGCATGCAAGACGCGGGCTTGCCAGCCGGCGTATTCAACATGGTCACCGGCGGCGACGAACCTGGCATGGCGCTGACAGCCAACCGCGACCTGGCTGGCTTGACATTCACAGGCAGCTACGAGGTCGGCATGAGCATCATCAAAACCTTCAGCACCGCCGCCGGCTACTATCGCCCCGTCATCGCCGAAATGGGCGGCAAGAACCCCACAATCGTCACGCGCAATGCCGACCTGGACAAAGCCGCGCTCGGGGTCATGCGCTCCGCCTTTGGTTTGACCGGTCAGAAATGCTCAGCCTGCTCGCGGGTCTATGTCGAGGAAGCCGTCAAAGACGCATTCACCGCCAAACTGGTCGACCTGGCGCAGGATGTCGCGGTCGGCGACCCCACAGACGCCGCTACCTACATGGGTCCCATCATCAGCGAAACCGCCTACCAAGCCTTTCAAAGCTATGTGGGGGAAATGGACGCGGGGCAGATCCTCGCCGGCGGCAAAACCCTTGATGTTGGCAATGGCTATTTCGTCGCCCCCACGGTGGTGACTGACCTGCCGGATGAGCATCGCCTCTGGCGGCATGAGATGTTCGCGCCCATCGTCGCCGTCCGCGAAGTCGCGAGCAAAGACGAAGCCATGCGCCTGGCCAATGATGTCGCCCTGGGCTTGACGGCCGGCTTCTATGGCGAAGACGCCGACGAGGTCGAATGGTTCCTGGATAATATCGAGGCTGGCGTGCTTTACGTCAATCGCGCCACGGGGGCGACGACCGGCGCCTGGCCCGGTTATCAATCCTTTGGCGGCTGGAAAGGCAGCACCGGCTCCGGCAAGGCGGCCGGCAGCTTCTATTACCTGCAGCAATACATGCGCGAACAGTCGCATACCATTGTGGGCTGATTGTCAACATCGCGGTTATTCTGTAGGGCTTGTCAGATACTGACGATTTTCAATCAAGTTCTGGTTGTGTAGCGAGCGGGACGAGCCACCGGCTCGCCCCTACGAGATCCTCTTTGGCGGACACGGGAAGAAACGCGGGCCTTGCAGCGTAGAGCCCATAAAGGGAGAATGCGCGATCACTCCACCACAATCAACTCCTGCCAGCCATTCGTCAGCTTCTCGCCGCCGCCGGGCCGCGCAGCCACCACATCCTCCACCCGCGCCGAGTAGCCATGAATCTGCATGATGCTCGGCTCAATCGTGAAGAGCATGCCCTCTTCCAGCGGAGTCTCGTCGCCCTTGGTCAAGAAGGGCGGCTCATGCACATCCATGCCAATGCCATGCCCCAGCCTGTGCCGGAAAGCCTCGCCATAACCCGCCTCTTCAATCACCTGCCGCGCCGCTCTGTCCGCATCCGACGTAGTCGCTTCGCCAGCCTTCAAAGCCGCGATGCCAGCCGCTTGCGATGCCATCATCACATCGTATACCCGCCGCGCCTCCGCATCCGGTTCGCCGAAGAAGACCGTCCGCCCGAAGTCATAGCACCAGCCCTCATAGATGCCGCCGAAATCAAACAATATCGAGACCGGCGGCTCAAGCGTCCGATGCCAGCTTTCCATGCGCGCGCCAAAAAGCAGTGGATGATTCGGTCCCGAATTGTAAAGCGATGTCGTGAAGGATTGCCCCAGCGAGCCATGCTTGCGCAGCTGATAATTAACCTCTTCGACGAGCTCCAGCTCGGTCATGCCATGCCGCAGCGCCTTCAGCGTGTCCGCGAAAGCCGCCTCGGTGATGCGCCCGGCAACACGCATCAAATCAATATCCGCCTCGCTCTTGATGACGCGCATGGGCCGCAACAGGCTGGTCGCCGAAAGCCAGCGCGCGCCCGGCAAAAGCGGCGCCAGATGCGAAACCGTCTCGCCAGCCGTGAAATCGCTGATGGCCACGCGCGGGTTCTCCGGCAAATCAAAACCCGCCAGGATGCTCTTGACCATCTCCGCCGGCACATCCCAATCGCCCAGCACGCGAATATCGATGCCCTCCAGCCGGCTCAAACCGCCAAACTCGGCTGTCATGCGCGGCAATGGCAAGACAGGGGCATGACGCGGGCTGATCCAGGCGCCCTCCAGCCAGTCGCCCGGGTGGATGGTATTGCCGTAATTCGGGAAATCGCGCGGGACGCCCGTCAGATACTGCAAGTCGGACGAGATGGGGATGAATGCCAGGTCGGCATGCTCCGCCAGAATCTCCTGGAATTGCTGCAGGCGGTCGGACATCGCTTCATTCTCCCGTCATCTTGTCTTATAGCTCAAATGATACCGCCTTTGCCGCGCCCTCGCCGCCCAAACACAACACGGCAGTGTATCGAATTCGGTTGAATCGCTTTTGAGCTTGAGTCAACTTTACCACTGGGTTGCCGATCCTATCAAATCGGATAACTGTAGGGGCGTCTCGCTGAGGAGCCCGCCTGTGATTTACCCGGATATCGTGCTGCGCTGCCAGTATCGGACAAGCCTTATAGAGGCGCACGACGCAGCGCCCTCAAGCCGTAATCGTCACCTTCGACAAACCCCGCGGCGCATCGACTGCATAGCCGCGGACCATAGCCTGCCGCATGGCGTAGACCTGGCCAGGCATCACGCCTGTGATTGGGCTCAGCCACTCCGGCGCGCTGGGGATGGGCAGGCTCTTTGTGGCGCTTTCGAGCAGGTCCGCGTTATCGCTGATGATCAGCCGTTCCGCCCCGCGCTCTGCCAGGTCGCCAGCCATCGCTCGCATGCCAGCCAGGCTCTTGCCACTGGGCGCGACCAGCATGACCGGATGTCCGCGATCAATCCCGGCGATGGGCCCATGACGGAAATCGGCTGCGCTATAGCCTTCGCTGGCGATATACGTCAATTCCTTGACCTTGAGGCTGATTTCGCAAGCGGTGGCCAAGTTGAAACCCCGCCCCAGCGTGACCAGGCGATCGCTGTAACGGTAACGTTCCGCCCAGGCGGCGATGCCCCCCGAAAGCGCCAGGGTCTCCCGCGCCAGGCCGGGCAAGCGGCTCAAGCCAGCCCACATCGTCTCGTCCTGCGCCAGCGCGCTGGCCAGCATGGCGATGACCGTGAGCTGAGCTGTGTAAGTCTTGGTGGCGGCCACGCTGAATTCCCGCTCGGCTCGCAGCGGCAGGTGATGGCGGGCCGCCTGCGCCAATGGCGACTCCGCGAAATTGGTGATGGCCAGGGTCAGCGCGCCTTGCCCCCGCGCCCCAGCCAGGACAGCGCGCGCATCTTCGGCTTGCCCGGATTGCGAGATGCCGATGACCAATGCCCGCGAAAGATCTGGCCCGCTCTCATAGACTGTGTGCAGGGAATGGGCAGCCAGCATGACAGGCAAGCGCAGTCTCTGCCCAAAGAGGTACTGGGCATACCGGGCGGCGTTATCCGATGTGCCGCGAGCCGCGATGCACAGGAATACGGGCTGCCATGCGCGGATGGCCTCGGCGACCAGCTCTACCTCCGCGCGGGCTTCATCCAGGAGGCGCTGGATGACCTCTGGTTGCTGATGGATTTCGTCTTGAAGCTGCGTCATGCCGGTCCCTTCAATCGTCAAGCGGGCGATAGTTCAAGCCCAGGGCGTCCAGGCAGGGCAGGTGCCGCCGCAGACGCTCGACCAGCTCGTCATAATTGCGTTCGGCAGGATGATGCCAAAGCACATCGGCGATGGCGATGGCTCGCGGGAAGGTCATATATTCGACATGCCGCGAGTTTGGCATGTACTCAGTCCAGATATTGCCCTGGCCGCCCAGGATGTGATGCCGCTTGTCCGCCGCGATTGCCTCTGGCAGGACGACAAATTGCCAGACCTGCTCCAGCGGCAGAATCGCCGGGATGGCGACGGGTTCGCTGTCGGTGTCTTCGCTCTGGTAATAATCGAGGTAGCAATAGGTGTTGGGCGTCATGATGACATCGTGCCCGGCATTAGCCGCCGCGATGCCGCCATCGCTGCCCCGCCAGCTCATCACGGTGGCGCCGGGAGCGAGCCCGCCCTCGAGGATCTCGTCCCAGCCGATCAGCTTGCGCCCGCGCTCGCCCAGCCAGTTGTCAATCTGGCGGATGAACCAGCTTTGCAGTTCATGCTCATCAGCCAGTCCTTCGGCTTTGATGCGCGCCTGGCAGGCTGAACAATTTTCCCAGCGCGGCTTTGGCGCTTCATCGCCGCCGATGTGAATATATTCCGACGGGAAAATCTCCAGAACTTCCGAAAGCACGTCTTTCAAGAAAGCGAAGACCTCGTCCTTGCCCGCGCAGAAGATGTCTTCGGCGATGCCCCAAGTGCGGCGTACCTCATAACCCTCGCCGAGGCAGCCCAAATGCGGATAAGCGGTCAATGCGGCCACGGCATGGCCCGGCAGCTCAATCTCCGGCACAACGGTGATGCCGCGCTCAGCCGCGTAAGCCACCACCTCGCGCGCTTCATCTTGCGTATAGAAGCCGCCATACGATTTGCCATCGTATTGATCCCATGCGCGGGCGATCACCGTTTCCGCCCGATAGGCGCCGATTTCTGTCAAGCGCGGGTATTGCTTGATTTCGATGCGCCAGCCCTGATCTTCCGTCAGATGCCAATGGAAGGTGTTAAATTTGTAGAATGCCATGGCGTCTATGAGCTTCTTGATGAAAGCGACCGGGAAGATATGTCTTCCCACGTCAAGATGAATGCCGCGCCAGCCAAATGCGGGAGCATCGCTGATAGACAGGCAGGGCAGCGACCAGTCGACGCCCGCTTGCTTTTCATCAGCCAGGTTCTGCGGCGGCAGCAGTTGACGCAGGGTCTGCATCCCGTGCAGGAAGCCGGGCAGGCTGGCCGCCCCAATCTCAACCCGCTGCGGTGAAACAGTCAGTTGATAGGCTTCCGGCGCGCCAGCCGCTTCAACTAAGGCGATCTGATTGGAGCCGCCGGCGGCCTCAGGCTGGACGGGCAAGGGAAAGCCAGTCGCTGGGCGCAGGTAACTCGCCAGCATCTCGCCGATGACGCGGTCATTGGCAATTATCGTCGTGTCAGCATCAATTGTGAACGATCCAGGCTGCCAAATGATGTTTTGCGGTTGGGGGAATAGCGCAATCTCTGACATTGTGAAATGGTCCTTGGTTGTTTCGTGCCAATTATAGGTCATCCAGCGAAACTACGGCGCTGAGCTGGCGCGGATTATCCGGATCGCAGCCCGTGAACATGGCGCGATAGTAAGCCAGCAATTGCAGCGCGGGCAGGTGCAAAACCGGCGTCGACCAGGGCGGCAGCTCGGCGGGCAGCAAGAGTTGGTTGGCGAATCCGCTCCTTTTCTGCCCGATCGCCAGGATGTTCGCGCCCATGTCCGCCATTTCACTCAAGACGCGGATTTCATGCCGCGCCGCGCCCGGCGATATCAAGCCGATGACCAGGCTGTCTTCGCCGACCATCGACATCGGCCCGTGGCGGAATTCCAGCGTATGATAGGCCTCGCTGTAGGACAAGGACATCTCTTTCATTTTGAGCATGACTTCGCAGGCGATGCCATAGAGCGCGTCCGAACCGAGGAAAAAGAACCTGTCTATGCTGTTGTTCTCGCCAAGCGAGCGAGCAAGATTTTCGCAGCGCTCCAGCAGATGGCGGCAGGCAGCCGGAAGCGGGCGGCTGGCGGAGAGATCCTGCTTGCCAAGCGTGGCAGCCAGCTGCTGAATCAGAACAAGCATGCTGCTGAATGAGCGGGTCTGGGCGACGCTCTTTTCTTGCGCGGCGGCGATGCTGATCACAAGGTCGGCGCTATCAGCCAGCGGGCTGGAGCCGTCGCAAGTTATGGTGAGTATGGGTCCGCCTATCTCGTCTTTGAAGCTGGTTTGGGCATGGACGGTTTCGCTGGTTGTGCCCGAGCGCGAAACGCTCAGGAGCAGAGCGTTATGACCGGGCAGGCAGATGGACTTCTGATGCAGCAGCAGTTCGGAAGCCGGGCAGGCGAGGGCAGGGCAGCCGGCTTGGCGCAGGAGACGGGCGGCGGTCAGCGCGAGGTAATAGGTCGAGCCGCAGCCAGTCACGATCACCTGGTCGAACGCGGCGGATGCCAGCCAGGTTTGCAGGCGGCGCTCCTGAGCCTCAAAGGCAGCCAGCGCTTCGCCCCAGACATCGGGCTGGCTCATGATCTCGCTCAGGGTATGCTGTCCAGCTGTCATAATCGCTCCAAACTCTCTATGGCGCCGGGGATGTCGGTGCAATCTTGATTGTAGGCTTCCGTCAGCAATTCGTGTGGCAGGTATCGGGCGAATTTGTCGCATTGGCAGGGCGCAGGCGAAGTCAAGTCGTCCTGTCCCGGCGGCTTCGCGAAGATGCCTTCCAGTCTTGATCGCAATGCTTCCGCGTTCGGCATGTCAGATTCGATTTCATAATAGTAGGGCAAGAATTGTTGTTTGCAGGCTATGCCAGCATATTCCAGGATGCGCAGCTGGGTCTCGGCTTGGCGTGTGCCGCAAAAGGGCAAGATAAGAAAAGCGCCATCACCCAGCGGCAGGATGGATGTATCGGCGAGATTGGCTCTCTTTGCCAGTTGGCGCGCGCTATGCAGGCGTCGACTCGCGTTTTGCAGCAGATAGGGATAATTCACATCGGATTGCAGGATGTCGCGGATCTTTTGCAGCACGCGCGTATGAATGTTTGGGGCATCGCCTAGCCAGTCGGGCACGGGGGCGCGCCGTATGCGTTTGACATAGATGACCCGCGCCTCAAAATCCACCTCGAGAACCTGCCAGGCGTACCCAGCCAGGATGATAGAACTCTCGACTTCTGGCGCGCCTTGCAGCTTGCCAATCTCGCGGGAACGGTCGCGCACGCTATATTCTTCTTCTTCGCAGAATACGGCGTAGAAGCGGTAATTGTTGACGATAGGCTCGGCTTCCAAACCGATGATGAGATCGCCTGCGTCCGTCCGTTCCAAATGCCCTATCGCGATCAAGTGTCGGAGCAGCAGGCGAAATTGTTCCTGCGTGATTGACTTAAAGGGCGACAGGCTCAGAACGCGCTCAGCCAGCCGCGGCGGCGCCAGTTCGCTATGAGCTTTGACGATGCTCATGGTCTGGTGGTAGAGCAGGCTGAGAGGCAGCTGCGGGATTATGGGCGGCTCGATCCATTTCTCTTCGGCATAGAGTTGGATGATGGCGATGGTTTGCAGCAGATTCCAGGGCAGCTCCTCGCCGATATGGCTTGCCTGGCGGTCTTCTTCTGTCGCGTAGAAGAACATGCGCGCTGGTCCGCCGCGCCGGCCCGACCTGCCTAAGCGCTGCACAAAGCTGGAAACCGAATGCGTGGAGTTGACCTGCAAGACTTGATCCAGCTGGCCCAGATCAATGCCCAGCTCCAGCGTGACGGTGGCGGCTGCGCAAGCCGGTTTGTCCGGGTCTTTCATGGCCGCTTCGGCAGCTTCACGCAATGGGGCGGAGATGCTGCCATGATGGGCATGATAGATATCGGCCTGCCTGTGATTGTCTGCCAACTCGCGCAGCTTCATTATGATGCGCTCGGTATTGGCTCGGCTGTTGGCGAAAACCAGGGTCTTGCCGACGCGGCGCGACATCGTGTAAAGGTGATCGTAATAGGCGGTTTCGCTGGCTAGAGATGGGCTGTCGGCGTCCGGGGGATTGCTGTCATCATGCCTTCGCCTGCGAGAATCGGGGAGCGGAAAATATTCCAGCCCCACTTCCCGGCGCGAGAATTCTTGCCCGGAGATGCAGCGGACGGGAAGGCGATGGTTGCCGCGGAGGAAAGCCATAGCCAGTTCTGGCTCGCCCAAGGTTGCCGAAAGCCCTATGCGCCGTGGGGGAGCCTTCTGGCAACGTTCCAGGCGCTCCAACTGGCAGATGACCTGGCGGCCCCGGTCCGATTCCATGAAAGCGTGAATCTCATCAATGACGACGTATCGCAGGTCATGGAAGAGCCGCCGCAACTGATAATGCCGGTTGCTCAACATGGCTTCCAGCGATTCCGGCGTGATCTGCAAGATGCCCCGCGCCCGGCGGAGGAAGCGGTTTTTCTTCGCTTGGGCGACATCGCCATGCCAACTCTGCGCCGGGATCTGTGATTCCGCCAGCAGGTCAGTAAGCCGCTCGAACTGGTCATTGATCAGCGCTTTGAGCGGACCGATGTAAAGCGCGCCGATGGAGGCCGGCGGATTATTGTGCAAATCCGTGAGGATGGGCAGCATGGCCGCTTCGGTTTTGCCGCTGGCTGTGCCGCTGGAAATGAGGATGTGATCGGGAGAATCGAGGATGGCGCGAATGGCTTGAGCCTGGATATCGCGCAGAGCCTGCCATTGATTGCGATAGATGTATTCCTGAATGAACGGCGCCAGGCGATAGAAAGAATTGTCGCTCATCAGATTTGGAAGCTGGCATAGGGCGAGTCGACATCTTCGAGGCTGAGCTGCGCGCCGCTGCTGATTTCGATGTCGCCCAGGATGGATTCGAAGGTTTGCCCCGGGTTCTGCTGCAGGAGGTTCAACAACGATACAAAGGGCCGGATTATGTCACGGGGGTTGAGATGCGTTTGCGCGCCGACGCGGCTCGTAAGATCAGCCAGGATTGTCCGCAAGTTTCCATCGTCCAGGAGCGCTTCGTACCTATAGTGCCATGCGTGGATGTCGCGTATTGTCCGGAACAGATTGAGTTGCTGATCAGCGTTGAGAGTGTCAAGGCGAATTATGGGACCGAATAGATCGCGCAGTCCCGGTTTCGCGAAGCTGCTTTCTTGCAGGCGCGATTGCAAAGCCTCGTAACTGTATAATCCGCGGCGCGGGTCCTCTACCATCATTGGTATTGCCCCAAACAAGATTCCCAGGTATTCGGCGTTTCCTTGAGTGGCATCATTATAGATATCAAGCAGCCTCTGATAGTTGTTCTCACGCCCAGTCCTATTGGATATCCGCGAAAGATACACGGTTTCGTCCAGGCAGATGACAAGACCCCTGTAGCCAATCTGGCGCACGAAATACGCCAGTACCTTGATATAGTCATACCAGGTACTATCGTCAATTATGGAGATTGAACGCATACCTAAAGCAGTTTGGGCATGGCGTCTGCCGTTGAATTCTCCACGCAGCCAGCGCATAGCAGCGGTCTTGGTATCATCATCGCCGTCTCGATGGGCTCGCCAATATTTGTTCAAGACCTCGGCAAATTCGGGTCCGCGCGTCATGAATTCGATTTCGCCAATGACCTGATAAACCTGACCAGCGACCTTGCGGTCAAACTCGCGGGAAGATGGCTCAAGGCCAGCGCGCGCGACTTTCGCCTGAATATCGCTTATCCATTTCTCCAGTATTGCTGGAAATGCATTGCCATTTGGACGAGTTCTGATCGACATATTGGTAAGCAGTTCACGATAAAGCGTCAATCCTTCGCCTTTTGATCCTGTCAAGCGGCGTTGAGGGTTGAACTCGGTATCTGCGACGACGAATCTTCTCTGAAGGGCGTGATTGCGGAGAAGTTGCAGCAGAAAGCTCTTTCCAGCGCCATATCGACCGACGATCAGCCGGCAGCTAGCGCCGCCATCGGCAATAATATCCAGATCGTGGTCGAGGGCAGCCATTTCCGCTTCCCTCCCCACAGCTATGTACTCCACGCCTGTTCGCGGCACTACGCCGCCACCCAAAGATTGCAAAATAGCTTGCGATATTTTGCGCCGCTTCGGAATTCTTTCTGTCATCATTAGCCTCATTATTCTCTCAAGTACGGATTGTCGGTCATCTCTATAGCCGCTTTAAGCGATTCCCGAAATTCTCCTCCGACAACCAGCCGGGCATCGTCTTCCTCGATCAAATTATCGCTGAATACATCAAAGATAGCTTCGTTGATGTTGTCAACCATAGGCCTGACAAATGGTCGACCCGCATAGGCAGATTGTACACTCTCCACAGAACAAGTCCATTTTCCGCTAACCAACAGCTTCAACAATTTCGCCTCATCTTCGCCCAGCCTTTTGAGGCGGTCAACCAACTTCTGTGTGTCTGCGTCGTGTAGTTGCGATGCCTGCTGCGTAACCCCTGCATCATCCACATCGCCCCGCAGCAGATCGCCCAGCGTCGTGGTCTTGTCTGGCTTGCTCTCGGCTGAGGCTGGCTGTTCAGCGTCGTCGGCTTCCGTCGCCTCAAGTTCGCGTAGCAGTTCGCGATACCATTCCAGGCCAACCTCCGTCGCCCGCAGCTTGTAAGAATGGAACTTGTGCCGCTCCAGCTTGTTCTCAAGCGCCAGGCGGTTAATCACGGCTTTCGGAAGTCGCTCGCCGATGTAGTCGACATATTCCCCGTCGGCTTCATGGAACACTGCCATAACATGCAGCGATTCGCGGTCGGGCAGTATCCCCCGCGGCGGGATGGGAGTATCGGCGCTTTCGTCCCGCGGCTCCTCATCCCCAATCGGCGTGAAGATCTCCTCCTCGGCCAGTTCAATCTCCTGCTCATCCAGCGCTGCAATTGGCTGGGTGTCATCGAGCGCTTCAGCCGAGGGCATTTCCGCTTCGATGCGGTCTTGGCTCTGCGATTTCAGCTTGCCTTCCAGGACGGCGATGTAGAGACGCTGCGCCTGAACTTCGCTGGTCAGGTCGGCCGCGCGCGCCTGTTCCTCTCGCAAGGCGGGCTGGATATCGGCAAGTTGCCGCTTCTGCGATTCCAGTTGGCTTTCGCCGGTGGAGATCTCGATTTGCTTCTCGCTTAATGCCTCGCGCAAGGCGGCGTTTTCTTCCCGCTGCAGGGCCAGCCAGCCCTCAAGTTCGGCGATCTGGCCATTCTTGTTCTCAATCTCGTTTTCCAGTTCGCTGATTCGCTCGGCTTGGGCTTGATCGGCTGTTTCCAGCGCGCCGGTGTGGTCTGCGAGCTCGGCCTTGTCGTCCGCAACGGCTGTGGGCGAGTCTTCATGCCCGCTCAGCGCAACCGGCCGAAGCGCCTCAGGTTCGGCGGAGAGGCTCGCGTTCAAACCGCGCAGACAAGCCAGCGGCTCGACATGCTCCAGGGCCAGCCTCTCAAATTGCTGCCGCGTCACGTTTAGGGCGAGCAGGCAAAAGCGGCCGGGGTTGCCCGTGCTTGGGTTCATCCCTTCCACGCAGCCACGAAAGGCGATGCTTGCCAGCGTTTGCGTCCGGTCGGCGCTGAAGATCTCGTGCAGCGCGCGCAGGCAGGCTCGCGCCAGCGTCGCCGAATAGAGCTGTCCGCGCTGCTCGGGCGGCATGGCAATGGCGGCAATCTCGCCGGTATCCCTGTCGAAGGCATAGCCCTCTATGGCTGGGATGACATCAATGGCGGGCAGGCTGAAGTTGACGCGGAGCTGGCCGGTTTCCGCGTCATAGTCCAGGTCGGCATTGTTGGGGAAGCCGGGCGGCCAGGCGCTCTTGTTCAGCACAAGCCTGAAATAGCGGATGATGGCGGCTCGCTTGCCCTCGGCAAAATCCCGTATGAATTGCTCAATATCTTGGTTATGGTCCTCAGTTGCCTGGTTTTCGCGCGCGACAGCGGCTATGCGCTCGCGCTCTCCCTGATTGAACGCGGCCAGGTCGCGCTTGAAGGCCTCTTCGGCTTTGTGAACGGCGGCTTGGTATTCCGCTCTCTTCCAGGGTTTGAGAGCATCGGCGCGGGATAGCGGCTCGGGCAAATAGCTGAGCCGGCGGGGCCGCTTGCCCTCAAAGGCGGGTTTGGCAGGCGATTCTTTGAGGCTCTCCAGGTCGATGGCGCTGTCCTGGCTCAGCGCCTCATGCAGCAGGTTTTCCAACTGGCTCTTGGCTGCCGCCAGCGCGGAACGTTTCTCGGCCAGTTCCGCCAGCTGCGCGCTCCGCTGCCGGTCCAGCTGCTGCCGATCATACTGCGCCTTGGCCAAGAATTCCAGCAGGTTTGCTCGTCGCTTTGCCTGTTTTTGCCGAGACATGATCTTTACCTTGGCCGCGTCTTGCGCTCGCTCTGCTTTTCGCGCGGACAATAGGCTACAATGCGGGCTGCGATGCCCAAAGCTGGCGCGAGTTTGGATAGCCATTGTATATGACGCGGACACTAATCGAAAACAGTCGTATCTGGCGGGAAGACAATTTCATCAGCGGGCATACGCTGGTCATCGTTGATGGGCGGGTCCAGTCTGTGCCGCCGCGCTCCGCAATCGAGCCGCGGCCCGGTGACCGGCGCCTGGATGCGGCTGGCGCATATCTGCTGCCCGGTTTTGTTGATCTGCATGTGCATGGCGGCAACGGATTTGATGTCATGGATGGCGACGGAGCGGCTCTGCAGGGCTTATGCGATTTCTTCGCGCAACAGGGCGTGACCAGCTTCCTGGCCACCACCATGGCCGATTCGCGAGCCAGCATAGACCGAGCCATGCATGCCATGCGCGCTTTCTCCCGGCGGGCGGGGAGCAACTTCATCGGCGTACACCTCGAGGGACCCTATCTCAATCCCGACTTTCGCGGGTCGCAGCCGGCCGCCCATCTGCGCTTGCCTAATCCTGACGAGTACCGTCCCTGGCTGGATTCGGGCATAATCAAGCTGATCACGCTGGCGCCGGAGCTGGCTGGCGCGGGCGAACTCATGGCGGAGGCGCTTGAGCGCGGCATCAGACTGTCTATCGGGCATAGCGGCGCGAGCTATGACGCTGCGCAGGATTACATCGCGGCCGGGCTCAGCCAGGTCACGCATACCTTCAATGGCATGGCGGGCATCCACCATCGGCAGCCGGGCATCTTCGTGGCTTGCAGCGAGCACCCCTCCGTGCGCTTTGAGATCATCCCCGATGGCGTGCATGTGCATCCGGCTGTCGTCCGCATGCTGGTCAAGCTGGTTGGCAGCGGGCGCGTCCTGGCCATCACTGACGCCATGCGGGCGGCCGGCTTATCCGATGGACAGTACGGCATGGGCGATGTGGCGGTCATCGTCAAGGATGGCGTAGCGCGCGACCAGCATGGCAGTCTGGCGGGCAGCACCTTGACCATGGACGCTGCGCTATGCAACCTGATGCGCTTCTGCGGGATGAGCCTGGCGGAGGCTCTGCCCATGCTGACGCGGACGCCGGCCCGTTCCATCGGCATGTACCCGCGCAAGGGTTCGCTGCAAATCGGCGCGGATGCCGACTTTGTCTTCTGGGATGAAGCGCGCGGCGTGATGGCCACCTTTATCGGCGGTAATTGCGTCTACCAGCCCGATGACACATGCACTGCGGCTATTGCGGGCGCGTGACTCATCGCTGCGGATGTCATGCGCTGGCTCGCCAATTAAGCCTATGCTATTATACCTGCGGCAATTCGCCCTTCCGCCTAACTGAATCCTTAACGGAGGTTTTGCTATGCTCCCCAGAATTGCAATGATCATCGGAATCGCGCTAGCTTTGGCAGCCTGTAACGCCAGCATTTCGACGGAGATCTACCTTGCGGATATTGATGAGTTGTCTGGCGGCAAAGAATTGACCGCCAGCGTCATGATAGGACTGCCGATATCTGGGCAGGATGATTGCGCGGAGAAAAAGCAGCGCTACGCGAAGGTCTTTCGCAAGAGCAAGGGGTTCAAAGACATGGAATTCGTACGCTGTTACGCAGACGGCTACGATGATTTGGCGGAGTATGAGCTTGAAGTGCCAATGCGGTTGGTCGATCCCGAGACTACAAGCATGATTGATGCCTTTGAGATTGTCCGGTACGACGACCCCGATACCGATTCTAGCGCACTCTATCTTCGCTCCAATCCCAGCTATCTGTGTGACTTGGACGAGCTAATCAGCGACGAATTCTGGCAGTCACTTGACCTCAGTGGCGCTTCTCCCCAGATTGTGATCACAAACGACTTGCGCGACACGCAATACTTGATTCTTGAGCATGTGTTTGTGAACGGCGCGCCTGTGATCGAACCACGGCTGTTCGAGATGGAACGGCGCGACTCGCTGCGGGTAGCCTTGTCGAATGTCACCTCGGCTTGGGTCTTTAGCAAGTCCTGTGCCATCCGCAAACGCTCAGCTCTGGTGGGCATCTGGTCGACCGATGCAGCGTCGCTCACTGGCGATTGAGCGCTCGCGACGGCCTCAAGGCGCGAACCTGTGCCCCAATTGGCGAACCCACGCGGTCAACTGGCTCCCTATGGATTCAATTAGACTGTAGACACATGCACTGCGGCTATTGCGGGCGCGTGACTCATCGCTGCGGATGTCATGCGCCGGGCAGCCGTCTCTTGGCATTTCTGGCGCGGGGCGGGCGAGAGGTTGAACGTTCTCTCCGCGAGCAGCCGTACAAGCAAGCTGTGCCGCCACAGGTCAAACGCCGCGAACGGCAGACACTGAAGGCAAATCGCCAGCGCTGGCGTGCGGAACTGGTCACGCGATATGGCGAAAGCTGCCTGAACTGCGGCGGGGCGGCGGGGCTGGTCCTCGATCACGTTATGCCGATTGCCAAGGGCGGGCGTTCTCGGCTGGATAATCTGCAGCTGCTCTGCGGCGCATGCAATCGCGTCAAAGGCAAGCTGGTCATCGACTGCCGGCCAGTTGACCTCAGGATCATGTAGACACCCGCCAGACGATGCAGCCGCCTGCGCCAAGTCCATTTCCTCCCTCTGCTCGAAACTCCCCCTCTCTCATTTTGGGGCGAGGGGGCCGGGGGGCGGGGGCTACAGTGACTTGCCCCCAAATTCCAATATTCGGCAATCCGCCAGAAGTCTGCTATACTCGCGCCGTTGGGACGCGGCCAGCAGCGTCGCGTCAACGCTATCGTATATCGCAATGCAAGACAGGAGTGATCCATGAAAGTCAAGATAGGCATTCTCATTTCCATTCTCGTCCTGCTGACCGGCGCGTTCGGCGTGGCCGCGCAGGACACCTTCTTCGGCAAGACAGCTGAAGACCTCTTCCCCATCCCGGAAGTGGCTGAGACCGAACTTGAGCAGACCCTGGCATTTGACGCGCTGATGAACGCCAACATCCCCGATGGCCATGCCCTCGGCGAAGGCAAGACCATTACTTTCGGAGTCCTGGGCCAAGGCTCGCGCGGCGGCATCTCCGGCACCATCTATTTCTGGCGCAACGCTTTTGAAGCGGCTACTGGCGCAGAGCTGGAAATTGTCGAGATTCCTTACAACCAGCTTGGCACGACAATTCCCGCCGACTTCCTGACCGGGCAATACACATACGATGTCTTCATCGGCGCTGCCTGGCAATATGGCGACTGGATCAGCAACGGCTGGATCCAACCCATTGACCAATGGATCGGCGATGAGCGCTTCGCCCATTGGACCCCCGATGACACGGCGCCGGCTTTCCGCGCCCTGCTGCAATGGGGCGGCGAAACTTATGGCAGCCAGATGGACGGCGACGCCCAGCTGCTCTACTACCGCCATGACATCCTCAGCGACCCCGAATGGCAGGCGGCTTATGAAGCCGAAGTTGGCTCTCCCATGCCGTATCCCATCGTCACCTGGCAAGATCTGCTGGCGATAACCAGCTTCTTCAATGGCAAGGACTGGAATGGCGATGGCGACCCGGACGATGGCATCAGCCTGCACCTGGCGCCGGGAGGCCAGGGCCACTTCCACTTCGCCACTTTGGCGGCTTCCTTCGCGGTGACCCCGGCCGATGGCGATGATCCGCGCGCCGTCAGCAAGTATGACAACGTTTTCTGGTTCGATCCCGATGATATGACGCCGCTGATCAACGAACCGGGTCATGTTATGGCGCTGGAATTCCTGCAGGAATTGGCGGCCACCGGGCAACAGGCGCAGTTCGGCTGGCAGCTTGGCGAAGCTTGGGACAACTTCCTGGGCGGCAACGCCATCGCGACCTTCAGCTGGGGCGATGTCGGCTCGCTTTCGCAAAACACCGACCGCTCCGCCATCCGGGGCAGCCTGGGCGCTGACGTGACGCCCTGCTCCAGCGAATGGTATGACCGCGAAACTGGCGAGGTTGTGGTGGATACCGAAAATCCCAACTGCGTCGGCAATACCACCGGCGGCAGCTGGCACCCAACCATGTCGACTTTCAGCGAGAATCCCGAGCTGACCTACTTCTACATGGCGCTGATCGCCAACCCGTCGATCAACTTCTACAATGCCACCACCGGCTGGCAGGGCGTTGACCCCTGCTGCACCTACCAGCTCTATGAGCCGCGGGGCACGGCGGTATCGGAAGATTACACGGCGGTCGGCTTTGACGCGGCGGACATGGAGCGCTACATCAACGCCTATGGCTCGAACGTGTATGACAAGCCGACTTCGGTCACTTACCTGCGCATCCCTGGCACGCTGGAATACATCCAGGAAACCCTGGATATCCGCTTGTCCGAAGCCATGACCGGGCAGTCCAGCGCGCAGGAAGCGCTTGACAACACGGCTGAAGACTGGGAAGAGGTCACTGACGACCTTGATGTGGACAGCCAGCTGGAGATCTACCAGCAAGCCATCGGCTACAGCGGCGGGATGTGACGGTCTACCCTCCTCGGTCCCCCCATATCAATGGGGGGATGACCGCTGATTTAGCGAGAAGGGGCCAGACCAAACTTGGGAATCCATACCTTCGCTCCCGTATGCGCGACGTGAAACCGCCAGGTTCGCGTCGCGTCAGCTCCCCTCTCCGATGCTTCGGAATGCATGACATAGAGATGTCGGCTGGGCCGGGGGTGGTGTGGTTCGCAATATGTAGGGGCGAGGCGGCGACTCGCCCTCCTTTCACATCACGATACATGTGTAGGGGCGATTGTGTAAGTCGCCCGCCTGCCAACAACAGCGTTTAGGGCAGAAGCAAGGCGGATCCAAAATGACCAACAACCGCGCAAAATACCTCTTCCTCATGCCCGGCGTCATCTGGATTCTGGCATTCACGCTCTTTCCGCTCGTCTATTCTTTTGGCTTGAGCCTCACCAATTACAAATTGGGCAGGAATCCCAAATACATCGCCTTTGAAAATTACGCCGAGATCCTGGGCATCGGCGACGAGAAAGTCGACAAGAAAGCCGTCAGCACCGCCAGCTTCACCGCCTTCCTCTTCATCGGCAGCACAGCCGCCACCTTGTTCTTTGGCACCTTCGTGGCATGGGTCTTCAATCATAATCTGCCTTTCTTGCGACAAATGCGCGCGGTGATCACCATGCCTTTGTTCGCCGCGCCTATAGCCCTGGGCTGGCTGGGCGTGGTGTTATTTAATGAACAGTCGGGCCCCATCAACAATGTGCTGGAAGGGCTGGGTTTTGGGCGTGTCAACTGGTTCATCGAGCCCATGCCGGCGCGCCTTGCGGTCATGTTCACTGATGTCTGGCAATGGACGCCTTTTGTCTTCATCGTTGTGCTGGCAGCCATGCAATCGGTGCCCGATGACCTGTACGAATCGGCGCGGCTGGATACAAAGTCGAGCTGGAATCTCTTCCGCTGGATCACCTTCCCGATGATCGCGCCGGCTTTGGGCACGGTCATGCTGCTGCGCATGGTCGAATCGCTGAAGATAATCGACATCCCTTTCAGTTTGACGCGCGGCGGTCCCGGTTCAGTGACGCAGACCTATGTCTATTACGCCTATGAAAAAGGGCTGATCGGCAGCTTCCAACTGGGCGAGGCGGCTGCGCTGGCTTATCTGCTGGTGATCGTCTCGATTGTTGTCACATCGATCTATTTCTACCGCGTCCGCGAACGCTTCGAGTAGAGGCCTTTTGGTAGGATCCAGCAGACTCCCGCGCCGCAATGCGACCGCCCACGCAAAAGACCTTGCTTCCCGGCGGTTGAACTCCCCCTCTCTGACTCGTCGGGGCCGGGGCCGGGGGGTGGGGTCTGTATCTCGCAAAGCAGACAGGGGCGAGCCATGGGGTCGTCCGCCGACAGGAGAACCGCGATGACCGCACAAGCCAAGCGCATGCCATTCATTGAACCGCAGAGCCCGGCTTCGCGCTCAGCCTTAGGCGACCGGGTCATCATCGCGCTGGCGCTGATATGCACCTTCATCGCCTTTTCGCCCTTCGGATATGCCATGCTCACCTCGCTCAAGGCCGAATGGAAAGACGGCTCGATTATTCCATTCGTGCAATTCGAGCCGACCCTGCAAAGCTGGCAACAGGAATTTGGCTCTGGCGGCCCGGAAACCTTCAAAGCCTTGCGCAACAGCACGCTGATTTCGCTGGGCGCGACGGTCGTGGCCACCACGCTGGGCACTTTGGCTGGCTACGGACTGGCGCGCTTCAAATATGGCATCGGCAACCGCAATCTGGTCTCCTGGTTTTTGTCGCAGCGTTTCCTGCCGCCCGTGGCCACCCTGATTCCCTTTGTCTTGATGTTTCGCGATTTGAAGTTGCTGGATACCCTGCCCGGCATGGTCATCGTCAACGCGACATTCACGCTGCCTTTCGCCGTGCTGATCATGCGCGATTATTTTGCCGATTTGCCGCCGGAAATGCGCGAAGCCGCTCTGGTGGATGGCGCGGGCGAATTCACGACCTTCTTGCGCATCGCCTTGCCTTTGGCCAAACCCGCTCTGGTCGCTTCCACCTTGATATGCTTCGCCTTCGCCTGGAACGAATTCCTCTTCGCCAGCGTGCTCGCCAACCGCAATTGGAAGCCCTATCCCATGCTGGTGGCTGGCTCGGATACCGTGCGCGGCATCGACTTCGGCTTTGTCACCACGCGCATGCTCATCGCGGTCACCGTGCCGGTCTGTTTGTCGCTGCTGGTTCAGCGCTTCATCGTGCGCGGCTTGACCTTCGGCGCGGTCAAAGGCTAGGCGGCTGGCTGGCGCTATTCTGATTTGCCTCCATCTGCCACCGCCCACTAGCGACAAATCGCCTGGCATGCCCTATACTCTTGGCGTTTTGCTATTCTATCGCGGCGCAAGCTGGATAAAGGACGCGGCATGACAGAACGACAGGTCAAGATCGGCATCGTTGGCGTCGGCAATATGGGGGGCAAACATGCCGAGCACTGCCAGTATCTGCCAAATACGACGCTGGCGGCGCTATGCGACAACCAGCCCGAACGCCTGGCTGCCGACCTGCCGGCGGATGTCCCGCGCTTCAGCGATTACCGTGAGATGCTTGATGCGGTCGATCTGGAGGCCATCATCATCGCCACGCCGCATTATGACCATCCGGCGATTTGCCTGGCCGCCTTTGAGCGGGGCTTGCACGTCCTGGTCGAGAAGCCGATCGCCGTGCATGTCAAGGATGCCCAGCGCATGATCGCCGGCTACCAGGCAGCCAAGCAACGGCGGAACGACCTGGTCTTCGCGGTCATGTTCCATCAGCGCACCTGGGGGCATTGGCGCAAGATCAAAGCCATGATTGAGGCCGGCGAACTGGGCAGGCTGCTGCGCTGCACCTGGCTGATCACCGATTGGTTTCGCACGCAGCGCTATTACGACAGCGGCGATTGGCGGGCCACCTGGGCGGGCGAGGGCGGCGGCGCGCTCATGAACCAGTGCCCGCATAATCTCGATCTCTATCAGTGGTTCCTGGGCATGCCAGAACGGGCGCATGGCTTCGTGCAATTCGGCAAGCATCATGCGATAGAAGTCGAGGATGAGGTTACCGCTTATTTTGAGCATCCCGGCGGCTTGGTGGGCCATTTCATCACCACCACGGGCGAATCGCCGGGCACCAATCGCCTGGAGATCGTCGGCGAGTTGGGCAAGCTGGTTTATGAATCGGCCGAGCCGCCCATCCCGGATGCCGCCGACCCCGATGCGGCTGTGACCCTCGCGCCGCAGCCAGCTGGACCGCCCTTGGTCTTCAGCCGCAACGCGCGCTCGTCGATCGAAGAGATCCGCTTGTCACAGCAGGGTTTCGCCAAAGTGCCCTTCACGCGTGAAGCTGTTGACTTCGAGGGTTTTGACAGTCATGGTCACGAGAAGATCATCGAGAATTTCGCCGCTGCCATACTGGATGGCGCGGAGCTGATCGCGCCGGCGGTGGAAGGCATCAACCAGGTCATGCTGGGCAATGCCATCATCCTTTCGGCGCAGAAGCGCGAGACCGTGTCCCTGCCCATAGATGGCGATGAGTACGCGGCGCTGCTGGAAAACTACATCGCCAGCCCGCCAGCTGCCACCCGCTCACGGACTTGACCTAAACAGCGCAACACCCAGGTTCTTCCGAGCGGTCTGGAATCCCGCCTGAGGCAGGTTGGCTTCAACAGGCTACAAGGCTTGATGAAGCGATTGTTCCAGCCTTCAAGCCGTTCCTCATATCAGCTGATCCCAAGATCCAACCCCAAGAATACCGGCGCAGCGACTTTCCCCGCGGCACAGACTTCACCCCAATCCCCCAAGGCGCGACCAAATTGTCGCCTATACGAAGCGATAGCTTGCTAGACCTTGCTTGAAGCGCATGGCTGGTCGGCTGGCATGTGGCAGGGCGGGGATGCGCGGCGGAATCACAGCCCGATTTGATGTTGAGCGAGGGAAGAAGATGTCATTTACAGGCTTTTCATCGGACGAAGAAGGCTCAATCATTTACGATGGCAAGAAGTTCATCGTCACCAATCCCCGCAAGGTACCAGCCAACTTTAACCCGGGCAAGAAGCCGGTTATCGGTCTGCCGGCGGATCATCCCAGCCTTGCGCCGCGGTCTCCTCCGCCTGTGCAGGCGCCGCCGGGCAAAGATGCCTCAGACAGGCGGAATCACGACGATAGCGGCAGCGAAGATTCTAGAGACAATAGGGATCGCCAAGAGCCGCCTGCAAGGCAGCCAGTGAAGGAGGAGTATGCGCCTGATATTAAAGAGTTTCCGGACGATCTTGCCGCGAGCGGACATGTTACGTTCCTGCCGCATGTCAGCGATGAAGCGCCATCGGGAATAACTGTTTGGCAGGAGCATACTCCGCTGTCTCCTGGGCAAGAGCAGCGCGTTAATCACCTGCTGCATGTCGAGACCGACATCTTGGCGCGGGAAGTGTTGATCACAGTGAAGCGAGAGGGCATGCCGCCGCGGAGCCAGTGGAGCCACTTTATGACGCAGTACGCCCTGTGGAGCTGGTACGCGGAATCGGACGCGCTGGCTTGGGCGACGCTGGCCAAGATCGAATACTCGGATTGGGATGAGATGCTCGGCTTTGCGGATGAGGAAGCTGTAGAAACGGTGGCGCAGGACCTGGGCAACGATCGGATTGCGCCTAGAGAACAGGTTGTGGAATTGCGCGCAAGTGGAATGCTAGAGGTATATGCAAGCGAAGAAGCTGTTCTGCGAGATGATGATAGAGCGAGCGCTGTCTGGCCTCTCGGATCTTCAAGTTTCAAGTTTAGGGTATTGGACCACAACCCCTCGCGGCCTTATGCGGTAAAGGTTGAAGCCGCTGGTAGTGAATTGTGGATAGACCTAAGGCAGACCGAGGCCGAGCTAGAGTTTCGTAGAGTTGACTTGGCGTCTAGTCCATATATATCGCTGCGCGCGCAAGTATCTGGGCGAACGTATGCCAACGACTCTGTCGAGTTTTTATACGCGCTTACACAGGCGCAACTGAATCCACATGCTATTGGAGAAATGAAGATTTCGGGAATCTTGACAATCTACACTGATGAGGAATTGAACGAAGTCGTATCGTCGCTTATCGGCATTGATCCTTCAGTTCCGATTAGCGTACATGAGTTTTCCAAACAGAAAGACGGCTCCGCTCTGGTCGCAATATATGGATTTGACCGGAAGTACTGGATAGATGCCAATGACCCGGCCGCCAAGTTCAAGTTTGTTCCATTTGCGGATGCCATAACCGCCGGCGCATCGTCGGGCTATGAGTTACTGCCGATCGTTCCTGATGAGAAAGCACATGGCGGGGATTCGAATATCGAAGTGTCTGAGGAGGAATGGGCTGATAGAACGGGGCGCGACGACGACCCTAGGACCAAGCGAGGAGTGCTGTCGCGCGATTATAATCATGTGCCTGATGAAGACAACCCAGGTAGAATTCACGAATCATTTCTACTGCAGTCGCCAGTTGTTGGCCAAGATGTTAGAGTCGAGTTTGTAGTTCGCGACCATGAAACACTGGGGAGTTACGTCGTGATCAGTTTTCCGGCGCATTACTACCAGTCCAATGATGAGATCATGCGGCGTCTAGAGATGCAAAGACTAGCGGCACAGCGCTTGAGAACCGAGCGGCCAAACATGGAGCGCTTTGCGAATTTAGCCGATCACAATCCTGATCGCTGGAGCGACGACGGCAGGATATTCTATGCCTTCGCGCACCTTTCAGGAATTGCTCCGCATATTCTACCGGGCGAGTTTATTGACAGTGTTGACGAATCCATAATCGGCCGGACGGGCAAATCTGGCACAAGCTCACATCACTTGGATTTGGCAATTCTATACTTTGGTTCAAGCGAACCAGGCAGCGATGCGATGGAGACAGAACTGAATATCCTGCGGTCGGAATACCATAGGACCGGATCCAATTCGGCCAACTACTTTTTCGGATTGGCGATGCGGAGCCAGCTTGATCCGAATACAAGACGATTTGACCTATACGGCGAAAATCTGGACTCTGCACGTCTTCACCCAGAACTTGACGAATCAGAAAGTGCTGAGTTTATGGAGGGCGCCAGCATTTATGCGGAATAACCGAATTCTAATTCTCGTTCTACTGCTCTGTTGTCTTATGCGGCTTGGCACTACTGTCCAAGCCCAAGACGCTCCGCGCTGGTTGGCTGAATCTATCGTGATGTCCAACGATGGTCGACATTTAGCCGCGCTTTACGTCGTCGATAATTTTCCGGGGCAATTCATTGTCGATGCAGAGGAAGGCATCCATTACTTCAGAGAGGTATGGATCTACAACCTCGATGATCTTTCTTCCCCGCCTGGACGTCTTGTAGGCCTGAAGAGCAACTATGCCCATGGCCCCATGTCATTTAGTCCTGACAGTCAACAGATCGCTGTCGCGGATAAAGGACGATTAAGCGTATTCAACAGTGAAAACCACATGCCAATACTGGATTTATCGGATGCTTCAAACGAAATATCCGCATACTCCATGATGCTGTCTTTTAGTCCCGACAGCAGATATATCATGTCCATTAGCTACGCTTGGAGCGACAAAACTGGTGAATTGTCGATATGGGATGTTAGAACGGGTTTGCGTACATTCTATATCATCACTCATCAATCTCACCAGAAGTATGAAGAGCGTCCTTGGCTAAGTCCTGATTGGCGTCAGTATGTGAATTGGTCACATACTGAGGGCGTCAGCATATACCAATTCGATATAGAACAAGGTCTTGGCGCGCATATCGCCACCATTTCGGAGGCCGCCAATGCCGCTGCTTTCAGCCCAGATAGCTCCCTATTTGCGCTCGCTACGCCCCAAGGCGAGATACAGATGTATCGAACTGATACTTGGGATGTTACATACATACAAGTTCTTGGTGAAGACACCTGCGGCGGCAAACATACAATCCTGGCTTTTGGGCACATCAATCCCTGGTTGGTTTGCCACGGGAATGGACGGTTGCTTGTCTGGGATTTTGAGACCGGCGAAGTGCTACTCGTGGGAAAACCGGATGGGTCCTTCAGTCATATTTCCATGGACGATGGAATGCTGTTTGCAGACAGACTGATCTATACCGGGTTAACTGACGATTACACAATTACAGCCTGGAATGCGAACAACGCGTTTGAAATGACCGTCTATCCAGGATTACGTCCACAGCTTCATCCGAACGGCGAGCTCATGGCAGCTATCAGCCCTGATCAGAGAGTAGCGCTGTGGAATATCAAATCGAAACAATTGCTAATGCATTTACCAGTGCCGCAGCCTGAGAAGCGGAGGCTCTGCGGGGGCGCCGGTTGATCTTCGTGCATAATCATCCGAACGGGACGGGCGCGTCGGCAGCGGACCGGGTGAGCGCGTTTGCGGCTGGGGCGGAGCTTCTGCTTGTCATCACAGGGGATGGTCGCGAGGGAGTGTATCTGCGCGGCAGAGATCGCATGGCGCTAGTCCGCGATGGGCAGGCCAGCTATGAGGTTGGTTCGCCGATGCTGGGTGAGACTATAGCTTTGGCGAAGAAGTCGGCGGAAGAGGCGCGGCGGTATCGGGAAGATCGGCCGGAGCTTGTTTTCCGGCAGGCTGAGCCGGGATTCATAGATCGATTGACCGATGCCACGCGCCAACTCGACTTGGATGACACGCTTCCAGTGAGCGACCTGATCGACCGAGTATTGGATAAAGCCGAGAACGATTTAGCTGGCTTTCAACGTGCGGCTGCGGCATTCTATGGTCACGCCGAAATACATCACAGTCACACCATGGATTTCCATGACTTGCTGAACGGGGCATTGCCCTATTGGAGAACCGCCGAGGCGACAGGCGTAGACCCTGCTCTGTTGGCGCAGCTGGTGCTTTGGGAGACGCCACATTGGTCCCGGTTCTGGGAGCATTCAAATTACGGATTGATGTATGGACTGGGGTTGCAGTCGTTTGGCATTGCGCAGATAAAGGTGGACACTGCAACAGAGATGCTCGATCGGTATCTGGACAGATTCGCTGATTTAGGTTCGGTGAGTTCTGGCATTCGGGATGAGACTCAAAGTTGGGACGAGTACGAAGTTGGCTGGGCTTTATTCTCGAACGAAGAGTTTAGCATCAGGGTTGCTGGGGCATATCTCATGGATTTTGAAACGCGCCTGCGGCCTTATCTGCGCAAGCATGGCGTTGCAGTTTCAGATGCAGAAATCGACGAACCTCATATCAGCGAACATGAACTCCGGCTGTTGGCGGTTGTTGGATACAATCAAGGTTGGGGACAAGCACTGGCGAGACTGGCGGATCTCGCAAGTGACAGAGCGCAGAGCAACATTAAGCCCGACGTTGATCCAGTAGTTGAAGGCGTAAGACGCACGATCAGCAACGATTACGCGCGGAATGTATTGTCTATGGAGAGTGAAGCGCTCGAGAAGTACGGGCTATCTTACAGAGGAAGTCGCAATGAGGACTAACCTGCTCGTTCGTCGTGCATCGCAAGCGGCGTTTGCTTTACTGTTGGCAGTGATTGCGGTTCAGCTTGTACTCACTGCGCCTATGGAAGACTTCTGCGCCTTGCCGGAGGAATTCTCGTTTTCGCAAGAATTCGTACAATCATTGTGGCAAGATAGTCGCTCAGAGATCGATTTGATGAAGACCCTATATCGTGAAATAGCGCTGAAGCTCTTGTGGCACGGCGCAACTGATGAGTTAGGGATTTATGGTTTTGGTTACATTTGTCAGCCCGAGGCTTGCGTTTTGGAAGATGCATCTGTGGATGTGCCTCTACATCACCATCCTATGTGTAGATTTGGGCGCGCAGAGTCGGAACAGGGCACAATCGTTGAAGTAAACGTTGATTTTGGCAGGTCACAGGTTGGAGCCAGGCTGCATCCGTTGAAATCGGCCACAGGACCCGGTCCGCACTGGACTGAGATTGCGGCGGACATCGAAAGCATCAAGACCTACGCGCTTAACGCCATTGGCCGCGACTACTGGCTTGATCGCACTTCTCTATACTTGAGCATCTCAAAATATCTAACGGGCTGGCGTATCAGATTTAGAACCCTCGACGGACACGCGCTCTACGGTGAACACAGTGTGCAATCTCCATACGAAAGAATGAAGGAGTGAAAACCAATGACAACACGCTGGACAATCGCAATCGACTGGAATCGAGACGGCGCATACACGGACGAGACATCGCGCGTCTTATCCGCCAAGTGGACCCTCGGTTTCCAACAGGCTTTCCTGAATGTGGCCAATGAAGCCACGCTGAACCTCACTATGCGCAACGCCGACAAGCGCTTCTCACCCGAAGACACCGCTGGTCCGTTGAGCGGCAAGCTCGCGCCGTTGCGTCCGGTGAAGATCGAGTCCAATGACGGGACGACAACCCGCCGCCACTTCTCGGGTTGGGTGCAATCGATCCACCCGGCGGCCAATCGCAACGGGGAACGCACAGCGGCCATCCTGGCCACGGGCGCCATGCGATTCCTCAAGACAGCCGAATCCAAAATCCAGCTCCAGGAAAACCAGCGCAGCGACCAGATCATCGCCGCCCTCGTCAACGAGGTCATCTTCCCCACAGCCCTCAGCGATTCCTGGGTCCTCGGCGACGAAGCCTATGGCAAGCTGAGCCAATCGACGTATCTCACCAAGATCATCGCCGACAGCGACTACGAAGCCGGCGCGCTTTCCTTCAACATGGCTGGCGATAACTGGGCGCGCCAGGGCGGCTATCCCGACCAGGACAAAGACACCTTTGACGTCTACCGCGGCATCCGCGACATCACGGCGGCCGAACGCGGCAAGTTCTTCTTCGACCGCGAAGGCAAAGCCGTTTTCTGGAATCGTCATCATATCCTCGACAAGGACAGGCTGGACGCCAGCTTCCACGACGACATGACCGCCATGCAATACGCCTACGCCAGCCCGGAGCAGACGAAGAACGAGATAATCGTCACCTGCCACCCGCGCGACATTGACGATGAGCCCACGACTCTGTGGGAGCTCAAGAACGCGGTGATTCGCGTTGCGCCGGGCGAAACCCGCGAAGTCTATGTCAAATACACGGACGAGAAGAACCAGCGCATCGGCGGCAAGGAAGTCGCGGTCGCGGATGTGGAATTTGCCAAGGGCAGCTGCATAGCCACTGTGGAGGCGAAAGCCAACGGGGCGAACCTGGTCTTCAAGAATGAGAGCGATGCCATCGAAGCCATCGTCGAGAAATGCCTGGTGAAGGGGCGGAAGATCGTCGATGAAGGCCAAATGGACGCCCGCGCCATCGACCAGCCCAGCGTCAGCTACTTTGGCAGGCGGACGATGCATATCAACCTGCCATCGATAGACGACTTGGATCAAGCGCAGCACATCGCCGATTTCGAGCGCAACCGCAGCAAGACTCCCTTTGGCTTGGCGAAGTCGCTCACCCTGCAAAGCCATGCGGAAGATGGCGGCGCGCGTCATGCGGACCAGCTTGGCTTGACCATCGGCAGCTTGATACGCCTGCAAGAGACGCAGACCGGTCATGACGGCAGGTATTTTGTCATCGGCGAGGCGCATGAACTCTCGCCCGGCGGCAAACATTGGACGAGCAGTTGGTATCTTGAGCCGCAGGTCGCGCCCTTGCCCTGGAAGCTGGGTCATGCCAGGCGCGGCAAGCTGGATACCGGCGCGTACCTGGCTTATTAGCATCCAAAAGTCACAACCAGCTGCATACCGCTTCAATCCCGACCAGCAGCGGAGCGCCTCGGCAACCCCGCCGCCATCACGCCCTTGCCTGGCGGTCTGCTCTAGGCTTTCGACTTCGCCATTGCCAATATCTAGGATAGCCCATCATGTGAAGTTATAATCGGAGTTGCGCGGCATGCAATACCCACAGGAAGCGGCTGGGCAAGGCGGCGCTTTGGAAAGGACGAAACTCATGGCTGAGATGGTGAAAGACAAGTCATCTGACCGCGCGGCGCCTGGCTCGGAGGGCGCGCTGATGGATGCTGTGCAAGCCATGCACAAATTGACCTTGCAGGAAAAGGCGCAGCTCCTGGAATATTTGAGCAGGTCAATACAACACGGCGTCAGACAAGTGGCTTACGAGGATATGTCTTGGGAAGAGTTTATAGATATGACCTATGGAAGCCTTGCCCATGATCCAATAGATCTGCCAGAGAGGTTTAAGGCGCGCGAACGGGAGAAGATGGCATGAGGTATCTTCTCGATACCGACATTTGCCTCTACTATATCAATGGATTGGAACCCAAGGTGCGCCAGAATCTTCATCAGCATAGGGCGTCGGATATTGTGGTCAGCGCAATAACGAAGTGCGAAATGTATGCCGGTTCCAGCGGAAGCCAAAACCCCGCTAAATCCCGCGCGCAGCAAGACCTCTTTTTGCGTCAGTTTGTCAGCCTGCCATTTGACGATGACGCCGCTGAAGCCTACGGAAGAATTGACGGCTTGCTAAAGAGCCGCGGCGCGAGCATCGGACCGCTTGATACTCAAATCGCCGCCATTGCCCTGGTCCATAATCTGACGCTTGTAACCCACAACACCCGTCACTTTAGTAGGATCCCAAATCTTGCCATGGAAGATTGGGCTGCGTAGTGCGGTTGCGATCCAAGGAGTCAACCAGTGTCTAACAGGCCCCACATCATCATCTTCAACCCCGACCAGTGGCGCGGCGATGTCATGAGCCACCTCGGCAATCCCGCCGCCAGCACACCCAACCTCGACCAGATCATCGAATCCGACGCCGTCTCCTTCCGCTATGCCTTCTGCCAAAATCCCGTCTGCACGCCCAGCCGCTGCTCTTTCATGACCGGCTGGTATCCGCATGTCCGCGGCCATCGCACCATGTTTCACATGCTCCAGCCCGATGAGCCCGTCCTGCTCAAACAACTCAAAGACGCCGGGTATTTTGTCTTCTGGGGCGGCAAGAATGACCTTGTCCCGCGCCAAAATGGCTTCGCCGAGTACTGCGATGTCAAGTATGAAGCGCCGCGCCCGCCAAGCCCCAACCTGCATAGCGCCGACGCATGGCGAGGCTCGCCCGATGGCGACAACTATTATTCCTTCTTCGCGGGAAAGCTGCCGGCAACCCATCCCGCGGCATCTACTGGCCAAGCGGTCTACTACGACAACGACTGGGCGATGGTCGATGGCGCAATCGAACAGATTCATAATGCCCCGGCTGATCAACCGCTTTGCGTCTACCTGCCGCTTGGCTATCCGCATCCGCCCTATGGCGTCGAAGATCCCTGGTTCAGCCAGATTGACCGCGACAGCCTTCCCGCCCGCCAGCCGACGCCAGATTGGTCCAGGAAGCCATCGCTGGTCGCCGGCATCTATGAACGGCAGGGCATGCAAGGCTGGAGCGAGGAACGCTTCAATGAGCTGTGCGCGGTGTATTACGGCATGTGCGCCCGCGTCGACAGCCAGTTCGGCTTGGTCATGCAAGCCCTGAAAGACCGCGGTCTCTATGAGGACAGCGCCATTTTCTTCTTCTCCGACCATGGCGATTTCACCGGCGATTACGGCTTGGTCGAGAAGACCCAGAATACTTTTGAAGATTGCCTGACGCGCGTCCCGCTGATCGTCAAGCCGCCAGCCGACAAGCCAATCCAGCCCGGCATCCGCGACCAGCTCGTCGAGCTCATCGACTTCACCGCCACCGCCTATGAATGGGCCGGCATCGACCCCGGCTACGATCACTTCGGGCGCTCGCTCTCCAGTCTGGTCGCCGGCAGCATCGACGAACACCGCGACGCCGTCTTCTGTGAGGGCGGGCGGCTCATCGGCGAAGAGCAAGCCATGGAAAAGGACAGCCCCTCATTCTATGATCCCGGCGGGCTCTATTGGCCCCGCGTCCAACTCCAGGGCAGCGAAAAAGGCGAACACAGCAAAGCCGCTATGTGCCGCACGCGCGACCACAAATATGTTCGCCGTCTGTACGAAAGCGATGAACTCTACGATTTGCGGAATGACCCGGGCGAGTTGAACAACCGCATCGACGACCCTGCCTATGCGAATATCCTGGCTGCCCTGCGCGAACGCATGCTTACCTGGTATCAAGAAACCTGCGATGTCGTGCCGCTGAAGACCGACGTTCGCTGATCCGTTCCCAACGCGCGTTTACTGGTCGTCCAAGAGCGGATTAGATTGCAATATCCGAATTCCAGGCGCCGGCCGAGTCGGGCTGAAACTTCCCACTGATGCTTCGGGGGGGATTGAGGGGGTAGAAATAGTCCGCACAGTAGTCTATCCACAGCCAGCCGTCAGCCCATAGACCAGCCGCAAACGCTGATTGGCAGGCAGCGCCGCAAACTCGCATGTCGCGCCATTGCTCCATACCACCCGCAAGTCCGCCGCCGCCGCCATGCCCAAGCCAAAATGCAAAGCCAACTGATTGTTGCCGCCCAAACCTGAGCCGATGCTGACCGTCTGCAGCTGCTCAATGCCATCGGCGATCACAGTGACGCGCGCCCCGACCGCATCGCGATTCACAATCTCGGGCGCTTCTTCATCGTCCGCCGCCGCTGCCTGCCTGGGGGGGTCGCCGCCGCGCAACTCCAGCGAGAGCCAGCGATTGGGGCCGCCCTGGTTCTGATAGAGCCGGTAGCCGCTGTTCCAGTTGCCGGTGACCAGATCCAAATCGCCATCCCGGTCATAATCGGCATAAGCCACGCCCAGGGTCGCCAGGTTGGCATCAATGCCGCTGCCCGCGCTGACATCGGCGAAGCCGCCCATTTCGTCGTTGCGGAAGAGCGAATCCGCCCGCGGGTTCATGAAGCTGACCACCAGCTCGGGGAAGGTCTGGTGATAATTGGTGGCCGCCACATACAGATCCTGCCAGCCATCGTTGTCATAATCAAAGAAGGTCGCGCCCCAGCCCACTCCATTGTCAGGTCCATAATTGATGCTTGTGCCGGTCGCCTCGGCTTGGTTGTGGAACTGCCCGCCATCGTTCTCCAGGAGGTGCATGGTATAGACCATGTCGGTGATATACATATCCAGGTCGCCATCGTTGTCATAATCGCCGGCGTCCAAGCCCATGCCGTTGATGAGCAGGTCTGCGCCGCTCTCGCCCGATACATTCGTCCAGCACCAATGCCCGCAGCCCGCGCCATCGTTGCGCCAAAGCACATTGCCAATCTCGTTCTGCAGCTTGTCATTGACGACATAGATATCGCTGTCGCCATCATCGTCATAATCCAGGAAAGCCGGCGCGAAACCCGCCCCCAAGGTCAGGCGATACTCCAGGCTGGCGGTCACATCGGTGAAACCGCCATCGCCAGTGTTGTGATAGAGACGGTCTTGCTGCGCCGTGAAATCCACCGGATGGCATTCGGGGAAGCAGGCCCAATTCGTCACATAGACATCCAGCCAGCCATCGCCATCATAATCGCCCCAAGCCGCCGAAGTGCCCTTGCCGCGATCGCCAAGCCCCGCCTCCAGGGTCACATCGCGGAAGCCCTCGCCAGCCAGATTGCGAAAGAGCCGATTCGCCCCGAAGTTCACAACATACAGATCCAGCCAGCCGTCGTTGTCATAATCCGCCCAGGTCGCGCCGCCGCTGGGCACATCCGGCAAGCTCACGGTCTCGCTGTGCTGTGATATGGCGAAGCTGCCATCGCCCTGGTTGCGATACAAGACATTCGGCTCAAGGTTGCCGGTCACGAAGAGATCGACCCAGCCATCGCGGTCATAATCGCCCCATGCCTGCCCAATCGCCAGGTAGCCCTCGCCAACGCCAAAAGGATCCCAAACGCCCCGATGCGCCGCCGTGATGCCCGCCGCCTCGCTGACATCCACGAAGATAGGCTCATCCCCCTGCGCATACGCCGAACCCGCGACAAACGCGCAAACCAGCAAGCATATCAACCGCGCAGCAATCTTCCCCACGTCTCGATTGGGGGAGCAAGCGGGTTGCCTTCCCCCTGACTCGTCGGGGGGACCGAGGGGGGTCATCAACCTTCCCCCTGATTCGTCGGGGGGACCGAGGGGGGTCATTGTAATGGCTCCAAGAAGCTGGACACCAAGCTAAGAGAGTATACTTGGACGTCAGCAAAGGAGAAACCACGGTGCCGACAAGACGCAACCACAGCCCCGAAACCAAAGCCAGAATCGTGCTGGAGATTATCAGCGGCCAGAAATCCATCGCCGAAGCCAGCCGCGAATATCAGATCAAGGACAGCCTGCTCTATCGCTGGAAGGACGAGTTTATCCGCGCCGGCACAGGCGCCTTCGAGCGGGGCCAGCCGGCCCGGCAGAAGCGCGAGGCAGACAAGACCGCCGAGCTGCAGCGCCTGGTCGGGAAGCTCACGATGCAACTGGAAATCGCAAAAAAAGCCTCGCATTATGTCAAGTCCCTGCCGCTAGAAAGCGAGCCGCTGTGAAGGCGCTGAGCAAGGTGTATCCCGTGAAGGCGTGCTGCGAGTTGCTTGGCTTGCCGCGCAGCAGCTACTATCGCCCGGCGCGTCCGCCCAAGCCCGCCGATGACAGCCTGCGCCGCGCCATCAAGGACATCGCCGGCCAGCATCCGCGCTATGGCAGCCGGCGGATCACGGCGCAACTGGCGCTTCCGCCGTACGAACTGCGCATCGGCCGCAACCGTGTGCGGCGGCTGATGGCGGAGATGAACCTGCTGGTCAAGGTCAAGCGCAGCCGCAGCACGACCAACAGCAAGCATGGCTATCGGCGCTACCCGAACCTGGTCAAGGGCAGGAAAGCCACCCGCCCAGAAGAGATTTGGGTGTCGGACATCACCTACATCCGCTTGCGCTCGGACGATGTCCACCTCGCCATCGTCATGGATGTTTTCACCCGGGCAATTCGCGGCTGGCAATTGAGTTGGTCGCAAAGTCAGACCCTGACGCTTGGCGCGCTGCAAAGGGCAATGGATAGGCACGGCGCGCCGGCAATCCACCATTCGGACCAGGGCACGCAATACGCCTGCAAAGCCTATGTGGCAGCCCTGGAAAGCGCGGGGACAAAAATCAGCATGGCGGCGGTGGGTAAGCCAAGCGACAATGGACACGCCGAACGGGTGATTCGCACCATCAAGGAGGAGGAAGTGTACCTGAGCGAGTACCAGTCGCTGGCAGAGGCGCGCGCGGAAATCGGACACTTCATCGACCAAGTCTATCGGCACAAGCGGATACACAGTGCCTTGGACTACCAGACGCCGGCCCAATTCGAGGCGGAGTGGCGGCAACGCTCTCCCTAAGAACCGGAGATTATGTGTCCAGTTTTCCAGAGCCATAACACATCAACCTTCCCCCTGATTCGTCGGGGGGACCGAGTGGGGTAATCAACCTTCCCCCTGATTCGTCGGGGGGACCGAATGGGGTAATCAACCTTCCCCCTGATTCGTCGGGGGGACCGAGTGGGGTAATCAACCTTCCCCCTGACTCGTCGGGGGGACCGAGGGGGGTAATCAACCTTCCCCCTGATTCGTCGGGGGGACCGAGGGGGGTCATCAACCTTCCCCCTGATTCGTCGGGGGGACCGAGGGGGGTCATCAACCTTCCCCCTGATTCGTCGGGGGAACCGAGTGGGGTTGCCCGAGAGGGGTCAGCCGTGCTCATCATCTAACGAACCGTCCGCCGGGCATACCGGGGCCATTCCAGCGGCACGCCCAACTCACGCGAGAGCAAACGTTGAAAATCGCGCAGATGCCCTTCGCTATTGCGCGTCTGCCGCGGGCTCAGCCCCTTATCCAGACAATAAGCCGCCAGCGCTCCCGCCGCCTCGCCGATATTCCATTCCACCGGATGCAATCGATAACAGCCATTGGTGATATGCGTCACGCCCAGGTTCTTGCAAGCCGGCAGCAGGTTCTCGACGCGCTTCGGGATCAGCGAACCCAGCGGAATCTGGAAAGGATAACTGCTGATGTCAATATAATTGCGCAAACCCGTGCTGGGATGCAAGTCTATGCGATAACTGCCGATGCCCACGCTGTCGTCAAACTGCGCCGCCTCGCTCAGGCCGCCGCGCTGCTCGACGCCGACATGCTCCTCAAGCACGGTGAACTCCGCTTCAATGCGCCGCGCCTCCCGCACATAGACGTATTTCGCCATGCCATCGCTCGTGCCGACCACATCGGGCCGCAAGCGCAATCCCGGATAGCCATAGCCTTTGCCATCGCTTCGGGGCGCCTCGGTCTGCATCCAGTACAACATCGAGAAGCTCAACTGCTTGCATTCGCGCAAGGCGGCCTGCTTGGTCGCTTCATCCACGCCCAGCAGCGGCTTCAGCCAATAATCGATCTGCGGCCAATTCACCAGCGTGATGTCGCTTGGGAAGGCGCCATCGGGATAATGCCCCTTGTACAAGATGCGCCGAAAATGCCAGAGGTCGCCCGGGAATTCGCGGTATTCTGGCGGGTCGCCGGCCTGGAAGATCGGGCGATGCACCGGCTCAAGCGTGATCGGGCTGGAATACACCCAGCTCAGCTGCTTGTCGGGCCAGAAATCGGCTTGGTATTCGCGCCAGAAGCCATAATCGGCCGGCTTGTCAATCGTATGATCCTCACCGGGCAAATGATCTATGGCGAAGCACCAGCTTATCGACTGCTGATCCAGCGGCAGCGGCTCGCCCTCGACAGCGTGCATTTCGCCGGTCTGCGCCTGGCTCTCCGCCCCAATCACAAACTCGACATCCGCCATCTCCAGCAAGTCGCCAAGCTCCGTCGCGTCCAGGATATAGGGCGCGCTGATGACAAGCCGCTCGCCCGTCCGCGTATCTTCCAACGTAACCGCCAGGACTTTGTCGCCATCCGTTTCGGCGAACACCGGCGCATGCCATAGCAGCACATCCAGCTGCCGGCTGGAGCGATAGGGCGCGAGCATGGCTTCGATGACCGCCAAGCCCACCCGCGGCTCATGGCAAAGCCGGCTGACATTCCCCGCGCCGGGATTCCAGTTCATCGTCTGCCGCGCCTTTTCGGTCAGCGGATAATTGCGCCGATAATAATCGCGGACGCCATCCGAAAAGCGCATGTAGCTGGCTGTCGCCCCGCATTGGTCGACCCAAGGGTTTTCGTCCGGCGGGACGGCTTGAGCGGTGAGCTGCCCGCCGAGCCAGTCGGTCTCTTCGCTCATGATGACCGACTTGCCCATGCGCAGTGCCGCCAATGCCGCGCCGATAGCGCCCGTGCCGCCGCCAACGATGAGAATGTCGCAGGTTCTTTCTTTCATGTTGTCGCTCCTCAGTGTCCCCCCTAAGCGTTGAGGGGAAACTTGGTCAGTCCAGTCTAGTCTGCATATAGGGCTTTCCGGTGATGCTTGGCTCGCGGGCCAGCTCCCGGCGGATTTGGGCGACGACTTCGGCCTCAATTCCAAGCGCGCTGATGACCGCCCGGTCGAGGGCCTTGCGGGTCGCGCATTGCTGCATCTGCGGCAGGGGCAGCAAGGTCATCTCGCAGAGCGTGTCATAGGCTGTGGCGAGAATGGAGATTTGCGATTCGCTCATGGCTGGGAAGTCTGGTACGGGAATACGCCGCAAGTCGTCAAGTGAAAACTGAGGATATGATAGAATCTTGGTAGTTCTGTCGCCAATCATCGCAAGAATTCCTATGGTGGAGTTCAAGTAAGTACAGGCGGCCTTCTCAAACTTGGTGTTGTGCGGCTCGTCTACCTTGAAGCGGCATGGAACCCACCTTGCGCCAAGAACCTTCGTAGGGAGGCGAACACTGGTACATCTCATAGTGTTTAGGCGCAGCCTGTTCGCCAACAGGAACCTGCTGCGCTGACTCCAGTATCGCTCGGCCAGATGTGCTTTGCGCTCTACAGGTACGATGTATGAGTCGATTGCGGCGCACATTGTTTGGGTCCGATCCGACCTGTGATTCCAGAGTGCTACTCTTCCTCCTGCATCTGGAAGTACGGTTTGCTCAAACGCATCCTGTGTTCGACGACCAGCCGGCCCAACATGTGCAATTGACTCTAAGGTCAGTGTACGGAACAGGTCACCTTCCGCCAATGCCACAAAGCGTTCACAAAGGTAGGCGGACAGAAATTGCACTCCGCCCCAGTTTCCTACGGCGATACGAGTATGTGGCCACGCTTGAATCGACCCTTTGATATTCTCTGGTTTCCCTTCAATAATTTCTCGGGCTACGGCTAGCGCCGCAGATGGGGTCGGCGGATTCTCATAAAGGTTTACGACTTTGGTAGGAATTGCTTCGCGTGGTCGTTGGCGGCATATCAGTAGCATTTCACCGATTGTAGTATTCTCAGAAAAGTAGATCCGAGTCGGATCGTGGGACGAAATTATCGCTTCTACAAAAAACTTGTCAGCAAGGAATCTGCGAATGCCCAAGCCGGACGAATTAGTGGCGATTACCGCTGGCAGAATGCAAGCCAAGACACCCCCAGTCGCGCTCAGGAGGTGTGTCGCAAGAAGCAAAAATGATCCACTATTGCCTGACAGATGAGTTGGAAGACTGGCAAACAATTCCTTCTCACGAGACTTCAGCTTCTTCTCATCCTCCCGACTAAACTGGTCATGCCGCAGGCTATCCCTTGTAAACGGCGGATTCATAATCACCAGGTCGGCCGCCTCGGCTTCCGTCACCGCCTCCGAATCTTCAATCTGCTCTATCCCCGTCGGCCAAGGCAAGAGACGCGGCTGCCTGTCCGGCTCCGGGCTGAGGAATTCCAGCGAACCTAACTTCGCCTCGCCATTCTCCACTCCCAGCAGCGCGCGATACATCTTCATCTCTTTGAATGTCGTGGTCGGCGAAAGCAATCCCAGGGTCGTCGCCGCCAGATGAGTCGCCGTCAAATTGACATCGTAACCAGTGAGGACATTCTCAATCAGAATCCGTGATATGTTTTCCTTGCCTTGAGCCCCGCTCGTCAAATCGCGGATTCGTTCCGCAGCCGCCATAAGAAGCGTCCCCGTGCCACAGGCCGGATCGGTTATGCGCAATCGCGCAATCGCTTCAGGGTCAGACCAGTCGCACATATCGTCGCGTATCGCCAGCGTCGCCAGCAGCGTCGCGGCCGCCGTCGTCGTATAAAAAGAGCCGTCGTAGCGCGCGGTGTCCAGCACCCTATGGAAGATGCGTCCCAAGAGGTCATGTCGCAGCCCGACCACATTGCGCACGACGCGAATGGCGGCGCGGGCGGTGAGCCGTACCGCTGCGGTCCAGGCAACATTTTGGGCGCAACTTAAAAGCGCATTCCTGGCGGTGGCGAAAATCGGCTTGTAATCAACTGCCAGCCACAAATCCCAAGCCCGCTCGAACTTGCCAATGGGATCGTCGCTGGCGGCGCACTCAGACGCGCGCGGAGGGGGCCAGTCGGCCGCGAAAGGCTGGGGTGGAATCTGCCGATTATCTAGTTTTGGTTTCAAGTCATGTCGATAGGCGTCCAGCCGAGCATGAAACATTACGGCCGTCGCAATCACCAGCATGGCGCGTTTGGCAGCCTGGTTGTAGCTGCTGCTGAGCGCAGTGCCAAACTCGAGCTTCGTGGCTTTGCCAGATGGTAGATCGAGCGCCGCCGCCAAGTCTCGCTTCTGACCTTCTCTAAGGCGCGCAACCGCCAGATTTAACCAGGTAGACAGCTCATTGGCGATATGGTCCGGATCCCCCAACTGATCTGGGATCTTCCTTATCACACTGACCAGATGCGGAATATCGCCCTGCTGCCAGGTCGTCTTTTTCGGCTCCGGCGAATCGCTCGGCGTACGTACGGTATACAGCAGCGTACACACCGCCAGTTCGCCTGCTGTCATTAACCCAGCTGGATAGCAGATCGCAACGGCGCAATAGGCCAGGTCGTCTGCTATGCGACCATCGGCGTCTCCTATCGCGGATGCCTTCTTGGTCGGCGTTGTGCCTTGTTCCGCCTCCAGCGCAACCTTGATATCGTCTACGACGACCTCAACATCCAGCCGCTTCCCGCCACCCTGCCCAACCTCTGGCTTCGCTGCCAAACCCTCAGCCCGCAGCAACTCCGCCAGCCAGGCATTCAGCGTACTCTCATAAGTCTGGCTCGCCATTGATCCCCGCTATTCTGACTGTCCATTCCCCGCCGGCCCCACAAAATGCTCCTTGCCATGCCGCGCCGTGAAATCATAACCATGCGCCAAACACCACTCCGCAATCGGGTTCGCCCCACCCGTGAAATCAAATGCCAGCGACTCATCCACCGGCTCCCCAACCAGCGCCCGCTCCATCGGTCCCAGCTTCTCCACCAACTCCGGCGCCTGCCGCCGATAATCCGTCGGCTTGATCCAGTCATAGCTGTAGCCGATCATCACCGCCTTGCGCGTCCGCTCTGTCAGGTTGGCCGCCCCCGCATGCCAGGTGCGATTCTCGAAGAAGACGCAATCGCCCGGGTTAAGCAGCGGCTCCACCTTGCTGGAAGGGTCCACCTCGCCCGGCGGGATCTCGATGCGCCGCGTGAGCTGATTGCTGCCGGCCGCCATCATGGTCACGCCCGTGTTCGGCTCGCTCAAATCCGTCAGATAATAGGCCACTTTCAAAGAATGCCGCGGGATATGCCGGTCCCCCAGATCGCGCATGGACATATAATGATCGCGATGCCAGCCCGGCAAACGCTCCGTATCCGGCGAACCCGGCGGGTCAGGATGGCGATAAATCAAGTGGCTGGTCAGCAGCGACAAATGCGGGCTCAGCAGCTGCGCCACGAGCGAAAAGGTCTTCGGATTGGTGATCAGCGGCAGGAAAGCCTCGTCCAGCGAGACGCAATTGCGAAAGCCATCATACTTGCCGCCAGGTCTGCGCTGCCGATTCTGCTCGCGGTCAGAAGCCAGCAGCCGGTCGCCCGCTTCGATCAGCGCTGAAACCGTGTCGCTGTCCAATGCTCCGCGCAATATCAGGTAACCTTCTTCATCAAACTGTTTCTTCTGTTCCTTTGTGATCCGAACGAATTCCATCGCCTAATCCTCCACGTTTGCATAGAGCGCCGCCTGCCAAGCATCATCGCGACCGCTGACTTCCGCATAGAGTCTATCCAAGAGTTGACCGCGCGTCCCGCTGAAATCAGCCAGGTCCCGCTCCCCCGCCCAGCTGGTCCAATTCGCGCGATCTTCCGCCGAGACCGCCTCGCTCAGCCTGGCTCGATAGCCCGCGCCCAGGAAGCCGCGCAGAGCGAAGAACTGCAGCGCTTCATAATGGGCATCGCCCGGTCCCGCGTCTTCAAAATAGCTCAGCACAGCGCCCGCCTTGAGCAGACGCCGCTGCAGCTCGACGATGTTCAGTTCGCGCACGCTGCCGCCCTCGTCCAGGCTGAGGTTCACCGCTTCCCCGGCCGCCTCGCCCAATGCCATCCAGCAAGGCTCCATGCGCAAGGTGCTGAAGCCGATATGCGTCGCCGACGCCGGCACGGGGATGAGCAGGTTCTCCACCTCCAGCGGCACAATCACGCCATAAGGCACGCTGTAAGGCGTCGTGCGATAGCTGAAGATGCCTTCGGTATGCGGGCGGCCTGGCTCGCGCTTGTGGCAGGCATGCGAATCCAGCGCATAATGGCTGGCGGTGACGCTGCTGACATGCTCCCGAGAATGCCGCTTGGAGAGGGCGTCATGCGCCGTGAACAGATATTCGCCGCGGATCCGCCGGCCCTCGCGGACGTAAATCTGCCGCGGGAAATTGTCATTATCGGCGAATTCATCCCGCGATAATCCCCAGCGGCGGCAGCGCTCGCGAAACTCCGCCGGCAGCGCCTCATCATTCTGCGCGAAATAAAACAAGCCCAGAATATACTCCCGCAAACGTTTGGCGAAGCGGTCCCGCCAATCCCAACTGGCGGCGGGGTAGGGCCAATTCTCCTCTGGCAGGTCAGTCGAGATGAAGGCGGCGTGCTGATTGTTGCCATCTACCTTGTCATTCGGCAGGCGGACCATATTGGTGATCGCGCCGATGCCATCAAACTCCAGCGGCGTCGGCGGACCGGCAAAGCGATTCAGCCGCACATCATCCGCCAGCGAAAGGTACTCAGCCCGATTGTAGGTCGCTGGCTTTTCGATGCGCCGCATATTGGCCTGGTCCGTCGTCAGCGGCAGGCGATAATTGTAGGATTGGATGGCGTTGTCGCCTTGGCCCGTTGAATAACGCTCGTCGACCGGCGCCCCCCAACGTTGATAGAACTTCCCGGCGCAGGGTTCGCCATATTCCTCCGCCCCTTCCCGCCCCAGCATATACGGAGCGCGAGCCGCCGCCGCCAAGTCGCCTTCATAAGTAGCGTCCACGAAGACCCGCCCGCTGTAGATCTCTTCCTCGCCGCTTTGACGATTGACTACTTTGATCTGCCTCAGCGCCGCGCCCTCCTTGATGGCATTATAGGGCTCGTGGTCAAATTGCCGCAGCGTCCGCGCTTGGAGCCGCTCGCCTTGCTCCGCGATCATCTCCAGCAAGATCCGCTCAGCGACATGCGGCTCAAATCGATAACCATCGCTGCATAACGCGACCTGCCGCGAATCCGCGCCATAACTATCGCTGTAATGCCTCTTCACGCGCCCGACGAATTCCAGGAAGAGCCCGCCTGTCGCGCCCCGCGTGGCAATATCCGTCGCGCCCAAGCCATTGGCTGGCAAGCCGCCGATATATGCCGTCCGCTCCAGGATGACCGCCCGCCGCCCGCCCCGAGCCACCGCTATGCCCGCCATGATGCCGGCCGGCGTCCCCCCGACGATAACCGCGTCGAATTCAAAAGCCGTTTGCGAAGGCATTCAGGTTTCCTCCAGGAGACTGTTCATATCCCGCCGCTGAGCTCAACTCCTCTGCCTCTTCATGGGGTGTGTGATCCGCGTGGCTCTATGTCATTCCTTCAAAGCCAGCGACACCAGCACTGTCAGCCGCTCCCCTTCCGCCAGCGCGCCGGCTATCCGCAGCCAGCCGCCAAAATGCCCCACCTTGCAGAAACTCACCTGGTCTTTTTCTGTGGGCAAGTCGAATGCCGCGCCTTCGTCCACCCAGCGGATGCCATCAGCCGAGATCTGCGCGCGAGCTTCACGCGCCTCCAAGCCCTCCGAGCACTCCAGCGCCCGCACAAAGAAAATCGCCTCGCTGGCCCAAGCCGCTTCATAAGGCTCCGTCGCGAACTGCCCCTGCCAGACCACGTTGCGTTCAACGATGGCGGTATAACTTCGCCGTAGAGCCATGATCAAAATTCACCCGAAAGCAGCACAGAATCCAGATACAGGAAGGCGCGCTTGTCCCTGTTCGTCTCCACCCAGAAAGCCGTATTCAGCATGCAATTCAAATTGGGCATGGCGGGGATGGCGATATGCTTCAGCGCCTCGCCCTCATACACCAGGTCATTGCACTGGAAGCCCAGGAAGCGCCGCTCAGCCAAATCCACGCTAAGCCGCAGATAATGCCAATTCATCTTGGTGGCGATCTCGTTGTACGCCAGGGTCTGCGCCGGCAGGTCGATATCCTCCCAGTTCTCCGCGCCCAGGTGGAAATGCGAGACCGTCTCGCCGCTTTTGCCGATCTGGCTGAATCGGCGGGTCGCCCCCTTCATCTGCCAGCGATTGACCATGCGGTCGCCATCGGCGTTCAAATAGCGCAGATGCGGCATCCAGCGATATTCCGGGTTCATGCCATCTTGCAAATCAAACAAGACGCCAAAAGCGCGCACATCGTTCAGCGAGAGCCGCAATTCGCTGGCTTCCGGCTTGAACGTGAAATAGCATTCCAGTTGGATGAGCCCGCGCTTGCGAAAGGTCAGACGTTTGATGCTCGTGGCCAATGACCCGGCTCGGGCGCGGCTGGCGATCTTCAGCGCATACGCGCCAGACATCGAGCCGGCGCTGCCAGTATCCCACATCGTCAGGTTGCTCAGCATCGGCGGGCGCATATCGCTGTATTCCGGCAGCATCGAATCCAGGCTGCCTTCATAATTGCCGATCAACTCTGACCAGCCGCGCGGACCTTCGTCAAAATCGTCATAAAAGATGATCCGCGCCAGAGGATCAAATTGGCTCAGTCGCGGGTCGGCATATGCGGCAGGCATTCCGCTTGGCTCGCCAATCTGCGGGCTTATCCCGCCTTTCCTTCCAGCAAGGATGGCAGCACATACCATTCTTCCTGTCCGGGCGAATCGTACTTCATCCAATCGGTGTCGGAGGATTTCAAAATCTCGATCAGCAGTTCGAGCGCGTCGCTGTCGCGGTCCACATCCGCCACATCAATGGTATTCGTGCCGTTGATGTCGTCCATGTGTTTCAGGCTCGCGCGCGTCCATATCGTCCGGTCGCGGTCCGGGCGATAGGCTCTCAACTGCACGGCATTGGCAAACTTCAAGATATTCAGGACACCCGGGTTTTCCATATTGGCTCGCCTTAAAATTGGGAGTGTATCGAATTCGGTTGAAATTCCGTTGCGCCAGATTCACATTCACCACAAAGGAGCGGAAGGCACAGAGAAAATGGCAAAGTCAGCGCGCATATCTCGGCGCTCTCGGTGTCCTCGGCGGCAGAGAAATTGTGTTTCAACCGTAAAGGATACACTACCCCCGTCCGCCAGTTTGACAGCCTTGCCGCCACGCGTTACACTTCACCCTGTTCAGATGCCGCGCCGGCCCAGCTTGCCCAAGTATAGCCAGCAGGCGGGAAAGCGCAAATGCTGCCCGGCATGGCTTAATTCTTTTGAGGAGAGAACCATGAATCTATCACTTGCCGCACGACTGTTCCTGGCCCTTGGCGTCTTGCTCGCGCTCAGCCTCGCCCCGACCTTGGCTGATTGCGAGGGCGATGTCATTGAACTCGAGTTCATGAACTGGTGGGGCGCCCACCGCGAAGCCCTGATGGACACGCTCATCGGCCACTTCGAGGCGGAAAATCCCTGCATCCGCGTCATCAATCAGGTCCAACCCTGGGATAACCGCGCCGAGTTGCTCGCCACCGCCGCCGCCAGCAGCAACCCGCCCGGCATCATCATGTCCACGCGGCCCGAGACCTATCAGTTCGCGCTGTCCGGTTTGATCATCCCCATCGATGCTTTCGTCGAAGCGGAAGGCACGGATATCAGCGTCTTCTATGATGGCGAAATCGGCCTGCAATACTGGAATGGCGAACTCTATGGCTTGCCCATGCCAACGGCCGGTCTGATATCGCCGCTCTACTTCTATAACAAGAACATGCTGCGCGATGCCGGCTTCGATCCGGAAAGCCCGCCGCAGACCTGGCAAGAGCTCGAAGAAGTCGCTCGCGCGGTCACGGTCGCCGACGCCATGGGCGCTGAGGTCCTCGGCACTTCTCTCGGCAACAACGGCGATGCCTTCGTATTCTGGCTCTACACCAACAACGGCGCCTACGCCAGCGCGGATGGACGCAGCTTGCTTTTCAACAGCCCCGAAGGCGTGGAAACGCTGGAATGGATGGTCAACTTCACCAACGACATCAACGGCGGCATCGAGAACATGACCGATTTCTTCCAGGATACGTCCTTCTCCCAGGGCGATCATCCCTTCTTTGACGACGCCCTCGCCTTCATCCACGTGAACTCGTCGGCCTTCGGTCACCTCAACAACGTCGAGCCGGATCTCTATGCGGATACCAGCTCCTGGGGCGTGATGATGCGGCCCTACAATGGCGAAAATCCCGATGCCTCGCACACGGGCGTCACCGGCTACAACTTCGTCGGCGCCTGGGCATACACGATTCCCGCTGCCCACCCGCTAGAGAAACAAGCGGCCGCCTTCAAATTCGCGGAGTTCATCGGCACGCATGAATTGGGGGGCTGCGCCTTCCTCTTCGCGCAGAGCCGCCCCTCGCCAGTGAAAGCCTGCAACGAAAACCCGGCCTACTACGAAATCAATCCCTATTGGGACAAGGTCAGGGAAGCGCTGGCCGTCGATACGCCGGTGCAAATCACGCCCGTGCAAGGCCAGCTCGCCGAGATCTTGACCAACAGCGTTGAAGAAGCTTTCTTCGGTGTGAAATCCGCCGAAGACGCCCTGAGCGACGCCCATGCCGAGATGCAAGCCTTGCTGGATGAATTCTGGGCGGAGTTTGACGCCGCCAACGCTTAGCCCGCACAGTGACAATCTGTACGGGCAACTCTCCACAACATCCTAATCTGTAGGGGCGAGACTTGTCTCGCCCTCCCAACGGCAGTCTGTAGGGGAGATTCTGTGAATCGCCCGCCACACCATAACAATCTGTAGGGGCGACTCGCTAAGTTGCCCACTATGACCACCAATTCAGGCGCAAAATCGTGCAAGCCTCCCTCAAAACCAGACCAGCCCAACCAGAAGCCACCGCGAAACTGCGCTTCCAGGAATGGTGGTTCAAAAACCGCGCGCTGATCGGCTACGCGTTCATCTTTCCCTGGTTCGCCGGCTTCATCATCTTCGACGCCATGCCCTTCATCTACAACCTGTATCTGAGCTTCACCGATTATCAAATCGGCACGGTGGGCTTGCCGCCCTGGATTGGCTTGGAGAATTACACCGAGATCTTCACGTCGGACAAGCTCTTCGGCAAGAGCATGTACAACACGCTCTACTACCTGGGTTACAGCGTTCCGCTGCGCCTGGTTTTCGCCTTCTTGATCGCGCTGATATTGAACCTGCGCGTCCGCGGCATGGAACTCTATCGCACGCTGTTCTATGTGCCATCGGTTGTGCCATTGGTGGCGGCCACGGTGATTTTCGCCGGCTTTCTCAACACCCGCTATGGCTTCCTCAACCAGTTCCTCGTCTTGATTGGCGCAGCCCCCGTGCGCTGGCTGTCATCGCCGGATGCCATCAAACCATCGCTGATCCTGCTCAGCCTCTGGGGTTTTGGCGCCCAGATGATCATCTTCCTCGCTGGCTTGCAGGGCATCCCGGAAGATCTGTATGAGGCGGCCGCGATCGACGGCGGCACCGGCTGGCAGCGGCTCGTCTACATCACTATCCCGCTGATGACGCCGACGATTTTCTTCAATCTCTTGATGGGCCTCATCGGCGGCTTCCAGGTCTTCGAACAAGTCTTCATCCTCATAGGGACGCACGGGGGACCCTTGCAAGCGGGACTTGTCTATATGCTGCATGTCTATAACAAAGCCTTCCGCGATTTTGAGTTTGGCTATGCGGCCGCGCTTTCGGTGATCCTATTCCTGATTATTTTTGTCCTGACGATCCTGCTGGTCTATACCTCGAATCGCTGGGTATTCTATGGCGACGCGCAGGATGACGAGACCTAGAGTTGCCTGACAGGATGACGGCATGATTGAAGATCCCAGAACCAAACGAGTGCGCCACATCGTCATCTACGCCATCCTCACCCTGGGCGCCATTGTGATGATGGTGCCCCTGCTTTGGACGGTCTCGACTTCGCTGAAAACCCGCGACAAGATCACCATCCGCCGGCTTGAACTCATCCCGGATCCCATCGCCTGGGAGAATTATCCTTATCTCTTCGAAGCCCGCCCCATCGTCAACTATACGCGCAATACCATGATCATCGTGGTGGCGGCGCTGTTTGGCGCATGGATACCTTGCACCTTGGCCGGTTACGCCTTCGCGCGCATCCCCTTCCCCGGGCGCAACGTTTTCTTTGGCATCCTGCTGGCCACGATGATGCTGCCCTATGTGGTGCGATTAATTCCCTTATTCTTGTTTTTCGACGAGATCGGCTGGACGCGCACCTTTGGCCCCCTTATCTTGCCGCGCCTGCTGGGGCATAACGCCTTTTACATCTTCTTGTATCGGCAGTTTTTCCGCGGCATCCCAGACGACATTCACGACTCCGCGCGCATCGACGGCTGCTCCGAGTTCGGCGTCTGGTGGCGGATATTCATGCCCATGTCGCGCCCCGTGCTGGCGGCAATTTCCATCTTCGCCTTTTCCTTCGCCTGGAACGACTTCCTGAATCCGCTGATCTACCTCGGCTCCAACAAAGAACTCTGGACCCTGGCTCTGGGCTTGAACGCCTTGCAAGGCTTTGAAGGCGATGACAACAGCCTCAACATGATCATGACTTTCTCCATGCTGATGATCATCCCCATGCTGGTCGTCTTCTACTTCGGCCAAAAGCATCTGATCACCGGCGTGACCGCGCAAGGCAGCCTCAAAGGCTAGCCAGCTATGCGCCAAAGCACTAACCTTCCCCCCATCTCGATGGGGGGACCGAGGGGGGTTGGCTCAGACTCGTCGGGGGGACCGAGGGGGGTTGCCCCTGACTCGTCGGGGGGACCGAGGGGGGTTGCCCCTGACTCGTCGGGGGGACCGAGGGGGGTTGCCCCTGACTCGTCCGGCGGACCGAGGGGGGTTGCCCCTGACTCGTCGGGGGGACCGAGGGGGCGTCCCAACATCGTCTTTATCGTCCTCGATCAATGGCGCGGGGATTGCCTGGGCATCGCCGGCAGCGCCCACCCGGTGATGACCCCGCATTTCGACCAAATCGCCTACGAAGGCATCTGGCATCAGCGCGCTTATGCCGATTGCCCCGTCTGCATGCCACAGCGCGCCACCATGCTCACCGGCTTCACCGCCAGCCAGCACGGCATGCCCCACAACAATATGAGCGGACCGCGCTCGCCTATCCCCGCGCATCGCAGCCTGCCATATCGCCTGACCCGCGAAGCCGGCTACCAAACCAAAGCCGTCGGCAAGATGCACTTCTACCCCGAACGCGCCCGCTTCGGCTTCGAGCATATCAGCCTGCACCCGGACGATTATGTCAACTTCCTGGATGACCAAGGCTATGGCGGCTTCTACCGCGGCCATGGCTTGGGCGGCAATGAAGTCTACCCTGCCCCCAGTGCCCTGCCCGAGCGCCTGACGCATAGTCATTGGATCGTCGATGAGAGCATCCGCTTCCTCTCCCAGCGCGATCCCGAATGCCCTTTCATGCTCTGGATGGTCTTCGAAGCGCCCCACAGCCCCTTTGACCCGCCCGAGGAGTATGCCCGCCTCTATGATGACTTCGATACCCCGCCGCCCGTCATCGGGGATTGGCTTGGCGCGGATGACGAGCCAGCCGCCCTTATCGCCGAACGCCTGACCCGCAAAGCCGACCGCCTGCCAGCCCAGGTCATCCGCCGCCTGCGGAGGCATTATTACGCCCAAATCACGCATATCGATTATCAGCTGGGCCGCTTCTTCGGCGAACTCAAACGGCTGGGCTTGTATGACAACTCCGTCATCGTCATCACCTCCGACCATGGCGAGCACCTCGGCGACCATCACCTCTACGGCAAATACACCTACCTGGAATCATCAGCCCGCGTGCCTATACTCTTGCGCCTGCCAGCCTCTTATCCCGGCGCTTGCCCTCTCGGGCCTGCCGCTGCGTCAGGGGAAAGGCTGTATAATCGCCGCGTCAAAACGCCAGCGCTGACTGCCGATATCGCGCCCACACTGCTGCGGCTGGCTGGTTTGCAGCCCGAACCCGGCATGGACGGCCACTCCCTGCTGCAGCTGCCGAAAGAACGCCTCATCTATGGCGAAACGCGGCATTCCGTCTTCGCCACCGATGGCCGCTTGAAATATATCTATTACTTCGCCGGCGCCGCCGAGCAGCTCTTTGATGTCCGCGCCGACCCTGACGATACGCGCAATCTGGCGCGCCTGCCGCAACACGCGGATGCCAAAGCCGCGCTCAAAGCCAGCTTGATAGCTTACTTGGAAACCAAAGAAAGACCTGCGGTTGTCGATGGCAAACTTCTGGAGACCAATGCTCAATTGGACGAAGACGCCCTGCGCGCGCGCAACCCCTGGGCTTGGCGCGGTCCACTGCGCTATGGCCAAGGTTATTGATCGCCCTCCTGCAAAGCCAGGTAATCGCCAGCAATCGTCAAGAATTCGATGAGATTGCCAAAAGGATCGCGGCAGAAGAAGCGCGGCCGGCCCGGGATGACATCGCCATCATAAGGCGCATAACCCGCCGCAGCCAGCTTGTCGCGCATACCCGCCAGATCATCCACCAGCAAGCAGAAATGCCGAAATGACGAGTCATCCAGCGATTCATCCGCGAAGACATGCAACTCGGATGCCTCGCCGATCTTGAACCAGAGCACGTCCAGGTACATCACGCTGGCAGCCGCCGGAATCTCCTCAAAACCCAACACGCCGCCATAAAAGCCCCGCGTCATGGCATCGCTGCCCGGCGCCCGCGGGATGCTGACATGATGCAATTGAAACTTCATATCCATCGCTTCCTGTGCCAAAAGCTCAACACGCCGATTCTACCAGATTCCGCCAATTCCTTGACATGAGGCTAACCCCGCGCTACACTCTGCGCAATTGTACTTCATATGTGCAATTGCACAGATCGATTGCCCGGAGCGATTCATGGCTCAAGCCGTCATCCTGCCCAAGCTGGGCAACACCGTCGAAAGCGCCATCATCCTCGCTTGGCATGCCGCGGTTGGCGATCCAGTCAGCCCAGGCGACCTGCTCTGCGAAGTCGAAACCGACAAAGCCACCCTCGAGATCGAAAGCGACGCCGCGGGCATCCTGCTGGCTCAGCTCTGCCAAGCCGGCGAAGAAGCAAACGTGCTCAGCCCCATCGCCGTGGTCGGGGCAGCCGGCGAATCCCTTGCCGAGTTCATGCCCGCCAGTCCATCACCGGAAAGCGCGGAGGCGGATGTCGCCGCCAACTTCACAGAGCCAGCCCAGCCATCCGCAAACCCGCCTAAGCGAACCGACCAGCGCATCGCCATTTCGCCACGGGCGCTGAATCTGGCGCGGCGCAAAGGCATAGACTACGCGGCTCTCACCGGCAGCGGACCCCAAGGGCGCATCATCGAACGCGATATCGAAGCGGCACTGCGGCAGCGCGTCACTGTCAGCCCGGTCGCCAAAGCCATGCTGGACAGCGGCGATTACCATCTGCCCAACCCTGCCAATGTCTCTCAACGCGTGACTAAAGCCGATCTCCAGCCCGCCACAGCGCCGGGCATCTCCGAAATCCCCCTCAAAGGCATCCGCAAGACCATCGCCCAGCGCATGCTCAGCTCCCTGCAAACCACCGCCCAGCTGACCCTGAATGCCGCAGCCGACGCCCGCGCCCTGCAAGCTTTTCGCCGCCGCCTCAAAAACAGCGATTACTCCCTGGGCTTGAACGCCGTCGCCATCAATGACCTGCTGCTCTTCGCCGTCTCGCGGACCCTGCCGGCTTTCCCCGCCCTTAACGCCCTCTTCCAGGATGACATCATCACCCAGCACGAGGCTGCGCATCTGGCCATGGCGGTGGATACCGAGCGTGGCTTGCTCGTCCCCGTCATCCGCGATGCCCAGGCCATGACGCTCAAGCAAATCTCAGCCGAAGCCAATCGCCTGGCTGCTGTCTGCCGCGCCGGCACAGCCCAGCCCGACGAGCTCAGCGGCGGAACCTTCACGGTAAGCAACCTGGGCGCGCTGGGCATCGAGAGCTTCACGCCCGTGCTCAACCCGCCCCAGGTCGCCATCCTGGGCATCGGCAGCATCACCCTCAAGCCCATGCAAACCGGCGATGAGATCGAGTTCATCCCGCATATCGGGCTCTCGCTGACCATCAATCATCAAGTCGTCGATGGCGCGCCGGCTGCCCGTTTCCTGCAAGCCCTGGCCGCCAACATCGCCAATATCGACATACTGGCTGCATTATGAAAGGTATCGCAGCGGCATGTGCAATCCTGTGGATCGCCAGCCAGCTTCCCCCTGATGCTTCGGAGGGACCGAGGGGGTCAACAACCTTCCCCCCTGACTCGTCGGGGGGACCGAGGGGGGTCAACAACCTTCCCCCTGACTCGTCGGGGGGACCGAGGGGGGTCAACAACCTTCCCCCTGACTCGTCGGGGGGACCGAGGGGGGTCAACAACCTTCCCCCAGACTCGTCGGAGGGACCGAGGGGGTCAACAACCTTCCCCCCTGATGCTTCGGGGGGACCGAGGGGGTCAACAACCTTCCCCCTGATGCTTCGGAGGGACCGAGGGGGTCAACAACCTTCCCCCTGATGCTTCGGAGGGACCGAGGGGGTCAACAACCTTCCCTCTGACTCGTCGGGGGGACCGAGGGGGGTAGATTATGAGGGCGAGACAAGTCTAGCCCCTACAAGCGGCTTTCTCAGTACCCTCTGTGTCCTCGGTGGCTAATCCAATTCAAGGAGCCCCATCTTGCCCAAATCACTGACCATCGACCCGGCCCAAGCCCGCCAACGCTCGCTCATCCGCGCGCCCGACATCCCCGTCAACGCCTACACGCCCGACTCGACAGCCGAAGCCAGCTTGTATTCGCCCGCCCAGCTGCTCAGCGTCTACCACGATATGCGGCTGATCCGCGAGTTTGAAACGGCTCTCGACAACTTCAAGAAACAAGGCGCATACCGCGGCTTGCCATACAGCCACGCCGGTCCCGCTCATCTTTCCATCGGGCAGGAAGCGGCAGCCGTCGGCCAATGCCTGGCGCTTGAGCCCGGCGACTTCATCCTCGGCTCGCACCGCAGCCATGGCGAGATCCTGGCAAAAGGCTTGGCTGCCATCCGCGCGCTCGACGAAGACACATTGCTGGACATCATGGAGCGCTTCATGAATGGCGCCGCGCTGCGCATCATCGAGACAATCGCCGACTTCGCCGATACCCGCGAGCTGGCGCGCAGCTGGCTGGTCTATGGCGCTTATGCCGAAATCTTCGCCCGCGCCACCGGCTTCAACCAAGGCATGGGCGGCTCCATGCACGCTTTCTTCCCGCCCTTTGGCATCATGCCCAACAACGCCATCGTCGGCGGCTCAGCCGATATCGCCGTCGGCATGGCGCTCTTCAAACGCGTCAACCGCAAACAAGGCATCGTCATCGCCAATATCGGCGACTCCTCCATCGCCAGCGGACCCGTCTGGGAAGCCATGAACTTCGCCGCCATGGACCAGTATCACACGCTTTGGAATGCCGAGCTGGGGGGCGCGCCGCCTATCCTCTTCAACTTCATGAACAACTTTTATGGCATGGGCGGGCAGCCCCAAGGCGAGACCCTGGGGCATGGCATGCTGGCGCGCGTCGGGCTGGGCATCAACGCCGCCGCCATGCACAGCGAACGCGTCGATGGCTATGATCCCCTGGCTGTCGCAGATGCCACCCGCCGGGTGAAAAACCTGCTCCTCGCGGGCCAAGGCCCCGCCATGCTCGATGTCGTCACCTATCGCTACTCGGGCCATTCGCCCAGCGACGCCTCGTCGTATCGCGGGCGCAACGAAATCGAGATGTGGCGCAAGCAGGATTCCATTCGCGGCTTTGGCGAATACCTCTGCCGTCAGGGTCATGCCGACGCCGAGGCGCTGGCCGACATGGAGCGGAATGTCATCGAGCGCATCTCAAAGGTTGTTGCAGCGGCTGTTGACCTGGAACGGTCGCCGCGCCTGGAGCCCGCCGGCGACGCCATCGGCCGCATGATGTTCTCCAACCAGCGCGCCGAGAAGCTGGATGAGCGCCCGCCGGAAACCCTGCAAAACCTGGACGAGACGCGCCTCAGCGTCACCCGAGCCAAGCATCGTTTCGCCTTTGACGAGCATGGCAAGCCCAACCCCAAACTCAAGACAGTCACCTACGCCGAAGCCATCTTCGAAAGCATGCTGCAGCGCTTCTACAGCGACCCGACCATGATCGCTTTTGGCGAAGAAAATCGCGATTGGGGTGGTGCCTTTGGCGCTTATCGCGGCTTGACCGAAGCCCTGCCTTATCATCGTCTCTTCAATACGCCCATCTCCGAAGCGGCCATCGTTGGCGTGGCGGTGGGCTATGCTCTGGCTGGCGGACGCGCCGTCCCCGAGCTGATGTACTGCGATTTCATGGGGCGGGCCGGCGACGAAATCTTCAACCAGATGGCCAAGTGGCAAGCCATGTCCGCCAATGTTCTGCGCATGCCCCTGGTGCTGCGCGTCTCCGTCGGCATGAAATACGGAGCGCAGCATTCGCAAGACTGGAGCTCCATCGTCGCCCATATCCCGGGCTTGAAAGTTTATTTCCCCGCCACCGCTTATGATGCCAAAGGCATGCTCAACAGCGCGCTAAGCGGCACGGATCCGGTGGTCTTCTTCGAAAGCCAGCGCCTCTACAGCCAGCCGGAGAGCCTCTTCCCAGGCGGCGTCCCGCTTGAGTATTACGAGATCGAAGAGGGCCAGCCACACATTCATCGGCAGGGCGGCGATATCACCCTCATCACTATCGGCGCAACCCTCTACCGCGCCCTGGAAGCGGCTGACATCCTGCAAGCTCAACATGGCCTCTCCGCCGAGGTCATCGACGCCCGCTTTTTGAATCCGCTGGATTATGCGCCTTTAATCGAATCTGTCCGCAAAACCGGCAGAGTCCTGCTCGCCTCCGATGCCAGCGAGCGCGGCTCCTTCCTGCATACCATGGCTTCCAACATCAGCCAGATGGCCTTCGACCAGCTTGATGGACCGGTGGCGGTGCTCGGCGCGCGCAACTGGATCACGCCTCCAGCTGAACTGGACGAGCACTTCTTCCCCAGCGCCGATTGGATGATCGACATAATTCATCAGCGCCTGCTGCCCTTGCCGGGCTATCAGCCGAGCACAGACCAGGCCGCCAGCGCCATCCTGCGGCGAAACCAGGCGGGAGTCTGAGCATGATCGACAGCGCCCAGCATGAACTCCTGGCGAAAGTGGCATCCATGTATTACGAACGGGAGATGACCCAAAGCGAAATCGCCGGCGCCCTTGACCTTTCCCGCGTCAAAATCCACCGCCTGCTCAAAGAAGCCCGCGAGACCCAGGTCGTGCGCATCTTGATCAACTGGCATATCAAACGCGCGCCCGGCTTGGAAGCGCAGCTGACAAAGCGCTACAAGCTGGATGCGGCTCTTGTCCTGCAGGCTGGCGCCGGGGATGCGGCTCTGCTCCTCCGCCAGATAGGCCAGCTGGCCGCCCGCTATCTCGAAAGCCAGCTCGCCGATGCCGCCAGCTTGTCGATATGTTTTGGCAGCACGACCTACGAAGTCATCAACGCCATCCGCCCGGATTTCCAAGCAGACGTCAAGGTCATGCAAGCCACCGGCAGCCTCTCCCATGCGCTGAAAGAATTCGACAGCTCCGCGCTGACGCGGCAACTGGCGCAGAAGCTGGGCGGCGAAGCCCTCTACCTGTCCTGCCCCTTGCTGGCGGATAATGCCGAAGCCGCTCGCATCATCCGCGGACAAGCAGTCGTCAGCCATGCGCTGGAGCAGGTGCGCCGCGCCGATATCGCCCTGGTTGGCATAGGCGATCTGCATCCGCAATCCTCAGGTTTCGTTCGCGCCGGCGTGGCCGATTCACAGCAACTGCGCAGCTTCCGCCGGGCGGGCGCAATCGGCGATATGGCTTGGCAACTCTTCGATGACGCCGGGCAACTCTATCCATGCCCGCTGAACGAGCGCATCATCGGCTTGACTCTGGACGAATTACGGGCAGTGCCGCAGACTATAGCCGTGGCCGCCGGGATCAACAAAGCCGCCGCCATCACGGGCGCGCTGAACTCCAGCGCCATCAACGTTCTCTGCACGGATGAAGCCACCGCCGCCCGCATTCTGAGAGGCGACTCGTAGGGGCGAGCCTTTGGGTCGCCCAAAACACAGAATACGAACTGCCCACACAAACGCGGAGGAATCCATGCCAATCGGAAACGTCGCCCAACAAGTCAAAATCGCGGCCGGCCTCTTCTGGGCGGATTATGCCGTGCTCGGCGCGCAAGTCCGCGAACTCGAAGAAGCCGGCGTCGACTGGCTGCATATCGAAGTCCGCGATGGCAAGTATATGGATTTCGCCATGCCCCGCGGCGGTTATGACATCATCGAAGCGGCATGCGCCAGCACGACTCTCGAGGTCGAAGCCCAGCTGCAAATGCTGCGCCCCAACTTCAGCGTCTTCGATCAGCTGGCAGATCTCGGCGTCAGCCTCATCAGCCTGCCCCTGGAAACCACGGATGAGATGATCTTCCAAAACATCACCTACATCAAAGAGAAGCTCGGGCTGAAGGTCGGCGTCTGGGCTTGGCAGGGCGTGCCAGCCATTGCTTTCGAGCAATTCATCCATCCCTACATCGACATCATCGAATATGAAAGCCGCGCGCCCTTCTGGAAAGCCACCAGCGGCGGCAAAAGCCCGCATACCATCGATCCTATCGTCTTGCGCACCATCCGCCAGCTGCATGACATGATCGCCGCGGCCGGCCTGCAAGACCGCATCGAGCTCATGGAAGATGGCGGCTTGAACGCCGGCAATATCGCCCAGTTCATAGCAGCCGGCATGACCGTCGGCGAATTCTCATCGCCCCTGCTCAAGGGTCCCGCCGGCAAGCTCCAGCCCGGCACAGGCGAAATCACCGCCGCCGTGCAGAACCTGCGCGCCGTCATGCAAAATGCCAGCGACCAGTATCGCGATGACAAAGGCTTAATATCCCAATCGTAGGGGCGAGACTTGTCTCACCCGCAACGCAACACAATCGCCTACAATAAATCCCCCTTCCCGCGTTTTGCGAGCCAGGGGGTGGGGGGACAGAACACATGCCAAAAATCACCATCGGGCTCATCGGCTATGGCGGCATCGGCCGTGTGCATGCAGCCGCCTACCGCGCCATTCCCTTTCACTATGGCTTGCCAGCGGACAGCGTCGCAATCGCCGGCGTCGCCACCACCCGCCAGGCCAGCGCCCAAAGCGCCGCGAACGAAATCGGCTGCGCATTCCATACCGATGATTATCGACAGCTGCTCGCGCGCGACGACATCGATGCCATCGACATCTGCACGCCCAACAACTCGCATCACGAGATTGGCCTGGCCGCCGCGGCCGCCGGCAAGCATATCTATTGCGAAAAACCCCTGGCCATGAACGTCGCCCAAGCGCAAGACATGGCAAGGTCCGTTGAAGCGGCCGGCCTCAAAGCCCAGCTCACTTTCAATTTCCGCTTCTTCCCCGCAATCGCCCTGGCCAAAACTTTACTGGATGAGGGCTTCGTCGGGCGGGTCTTCTCCTTCCGCGGACGCTATCACCGCTCAAGTTATATCAGCGCCGACAAAGCCATGTCCTGGCGCCTCCAGCGGGCGGTCACCGGCGGCGGCGCGCTCTTTGATCTGGGCTCGCATGTGCTTGATCTGCTCTATAGCCTGCTGGGCGAGTTCGCCGCGGTCAACGCCAGCCTGGATACGCTCATCAATCAGCGCCCAATCGCCCCAGGCGCATCCGAAACCGCCCCCGTGGATGTCGATGATATCGCTCTGCTGCGCGCTCGCCTGCCCAGTGGCGCGCTGGGCACAATCGAAATCTCCCGCATGGGTACCGGCGCGACCAACGACCTCTGCATAGAAATCTTCGGCGATAAAGGCGCGATCCGCTTTGACCTGGCCGATCCAGCCGTCTTGCGCATATTTGACGCCCGCGAGCCAGCCCATCAGCAAGGCTTCCGCAGCCTGCAAGCCGGTAGCCGCTACGCCGGGCAGCGCGCCCCCGATTGGACGATGAGCCCCGATTTCATGCGCGTCCACGCCGAATGCCAATATCAGTTCATCCGCGCCATCTGGGATGACAAGCCAACATCGCCCTCCTTCGCCGATGGCTTGCATATCCAGCGCATCATGGCAGCCGCCGAAGAATCATCCGAGTCCGGCCGCTGGATATCAGTGGCCTGAATTGTTTGACGGCTCTTCCAGTGATATAGTTGACTGCAACCGGCACATAGCGGATTGGCAAGCAGCAGGAGGCTCTACATGGCGTTATCGGACACGCTTCAGTCACGCCAAGTCATTGAACGGATGGCAAAGATTGAGACCGCGATTGCTACAGAAAGGCCTCATCTGGCGACGAAGGCGGATGTCGCGGAACTGAAAGCGCTCATTGAAAAACAGTCGCGGCAGTTTCTCATGTGGCTGATTGGCGCGGGCATCGCGTTGGCAGCTGTCATCGTCCCGCTGCTCTTGTACATAATCAATCGTCTGCCAGCGCCGGCATAGCGATTCGATGCTGCGTGAATTATTGAACCCTTGAGGAATAGCCTGAGTGCGGGCGCGCAACTACGACATCATCATCATCGGCACGGGCATGGGCGGCGGCGCGCTGGCTTATGCCCTGCGTAACAGCGGCGCGCGCATCCTGCTCATTGAACGCGGGGATTACCTGCCCCAGGAGCCGCAAAATTGGCAGGTCAGCGCCGTCTTTGGCGAGAATCGCTACAAGCCCGCCGAAACCTGGATCGACGCCAGCACAGGCGGCCGCTTCAAACCCGGCGTGCATTATTACGTCGGCGGCAACACCAAAGTCTATGGCGCGGCATTGCCCCGTTTCCGCCAAGCCGACTTCGACGCAATCGAACATGAAGGCGGCACGTCCCGCGCTTGGCCACTCAGCTACGCAGACCTCGAACCTTATTACAACCTAGCCGAAGAGCTCTTCTTCGTGCATGGCAAAACCGGCGATGACCCCAGCGAGCCGCCCAGGACCCGCCCCTATCCCTATCCCGAAGTGCCGCATGAACCCGCGATTGCCGCGCTCATCGACAAGCTGCGCGCCCAAAGCCTGCATCCTTATTGCCTGCCCATGTCCCTGGACCTGCGCGAAGGCGGACGCTGCATCCGCTGCATGACCTGCGATGGCTTCCCCTGCCAGCTGCATGCCAAAGGCGATGCCGATATCCGCTGCGTGCGGCCCGCGCTTGAATATGGCACTATCGAGCTCTGGACCAATACCCAAGCCCGGCGCATCCTGACCGACCGCCCAGGCAAGCGAGCCACCGCCGTCGAAGTCGAGAGAGCAGGCGAATCTTTGAACGTCTCCGCGGATACAATCATCGTCTCCTGCGGCGCGGTCAACTCGGCTGTCCTGCTGCTGCGCTCAGCCAACAGCGCCCATCTCGCCGGCTTGGCCAATGCCTCCGGGCAGCTGGGCCGCAATTACATGGCGCATAACAACACCGCTCTGACGGCCGTCGCGCCCATGAAGACCAACCCGACCGTCTTCCAAAAGACCGCCGCCATCAACGATTATTACTTCGGCGATGAAGCCTTCGCCTATCCAATGGGCAATATCCAGGCTCTGGGCAAGCTGCAAGCCGGCATGCTCTCGGCCGCCAAACCCTACCTGCCCAAACCCCTCCTCGGCGCAATGGCTCGCCGCAGCATCGACTTTTGGGTCATGTCCGAAGATCTGCCCGACCCCGAAAATCGCGTCGCAGTCGGCAGCGATGGGTCAATCCAGGTGCATTGGCAGCCCAACAATCGCGTCGCCCATAAGCAGCTCATCAAACGCGCCGTTCGCATGATGCGCCGGGCTGGCTACCCGCTGGTCTTCACCGAGACCCTCGGCATAGAGACCAATTCGCATCAATGCGGCACGGCTCGCTTCGGCGATGACCCGGCTGATTCCGTGCTCAATCCTTTCTGCAAGACGCATGAGATCGATAATCTTTATGTGGTGGATTCTTCTTTCTTCCCCTCGTCGACCGCCATGAACCCGGCATTGACCATCTGCGCCCAGGCTCTGCGCGTGGCCGACCGCTTGGCTGGCAAGCCCATCCTGCAATCGGAACTGCGCCCATGAGCCACACAATCGGCATCGACCTCGGCGGCAGCAAGATCGCCCTGGGCTTGGTCGGTCCTGGCGATGAGATCCTGGCGCGCCGCCGCATCGACACTTGCGCGGAAGCCGGTCTCGAGAGCGTCATCGAGCGCATCGCCAGCCAAGTCGCCGACTTGAATAGTTTGCTGCCCCCTGGCGAATCCGCAGCCGCCATAGGCATTGGCGCGCCCGGACCGGTCGATCATATCAGCGGCGACCTGCTCGCGCTGGTCAACTTGCCCGGCTTGTCCAATACGCCCTTTCGCCGCGCTATGAGCGAACGTCTCTCGCTGCCCGTCAGCCTGGATCACGATGCCAAAGTCGCCGCCCTGGGCGAGTTTCATTTTGGGGCGGCTCGCGAGCGCGACAGCCTGATCTACATCGTCATCGGCACAGGCGTCGGCGCAGCCATCATCTATGAAAGCCAGCTCATCTATGGCGAAGGCAACAGCGCCGGCGAATCCGGACACATGACCATCGACCCCAAAGGGCATCCCTGTCATTGCGGCTCGCGCGGCTGCCTGGAAGCCTATGCCAGCGGTCCCGCCCTTAGCAAGCACTTCGCCGCAGCCACTGGCACAACCATCAGCGGCGACGAAATCGCCCGGCGCGCCCATGCCGGCGACGACCATGCCCGCCGCGTTTTCCAGGAAGCGGGAAGAGCCCTGGGCATCGCCATCGCCTCTCTGGCCATGACCCTCAATATCGAGACCTTTGTCATCGGCGGCAGCGTGGCGAAAGCCGGCGATCTGCTGCTGGAGCCGGCTCGCCAAACCCTGCCCGGCTATGCGTTCCGCGCTGTATCCGCCCGCGTCAAGATCATGGCTTCCAGCCTGGGCGAGGACGCGCCCATCCTCGGTGCCGCTCACATGGCGCGACAATTGCTCTTCGAGGCACGCTAAAGGAGGAGCGCATGTACCTCTATGCCGATCATCTGCCCGCCAACACGCTCCTTGGTGGCTTCGATATCTGCATCGTTGGCGCCGGAGCGGCCGGCATAGCCCTGGCTCAGCGACTGGCAAACACGCCGCTCAAGGTCATCCTGCTGGTCAGCGGCAGCCCCAGCGATCGCGGCACGCCCAACGACCACCGCCAAGCCCTCTACAGCGGCACAACCGGCGACTTTCTGCATAAGGTCGATCCCGGCTTTCCGCAGCGCTCCCGCCTGAATATGTATGGCGGCACCACCAATCACTTCGGCTTTTGGGCGCGTCCGCTTGACCCCGCCGATTACGCGCCCCGGCCCGGCTATCGCGATGCCAGCTGGCCATTCGACGAGCGCGAACTCCGCCCCTGGTACATCGACGCCCATGACTTCGGGCAATTCGGTCCCTTCAACTATGACGACATGGCATTCTGGGAGCGCGTGTTATATGCCCGCTGCTTTGACGCCCAGCCCGGCGACAAGCTGACCGGCGCCGTCATGCGCGCCCAATACGAAGAGAACCTGCATGATTTCCACGTGCAATTCCGCGACGAACTGAAAAACGCGCCCAACATCAACGTGCTATTCAACGCCCACCTGCTCAGCATTGCCAGCGACGAAAACAGAAGCCATGTCACCGAGTTGCGCTGCTCCACCATCGTCGATGGCAGAGCCGGGCAGCCCTTCACCGTCCAGGCTCATGCCTACGTCCTGGCATGCGGCGGCATAGAGAACGTCCGCCTGCTGCAGCTTTCTGGCGATCTCGGCAACAACGCGCGCGATCAGCTGGGACGCGGCTTCATGGTGCATCCGCTGCTTACCAATGCGGCGCATGTCGCCTTCGACCAGCCCGTGCCTAGCGAAATCCGCAACTTCTTCCGCGAACAGCAAATCCGCCTTAAGCCTCCCCCCAACTCTTTGGGGGGACCGAAGGGGGTTAGCCCGGGCGGCGCATACCGACACATGGTCGAGCCTCTGGTCAACCCCGAGTTGGTCTTTGAATATCTCGTGTTCAACGCCTGGGGCATGCTCGCGCCAAAGCAGCAGACCCTGCTCGACGAAGGCATCGGCAACTTTCGCATCATTTTGTATTTCGGCGCGGACGCGGCATCAGCCATCGTCAATCTGAACTGGGAACAGAGTCCGGACGAAAGCAGCCGCATCACCCTGAACCACGAGCAGCGCGATCGCATCTTTGGCCAGCCGGTCGCCCATATCGATTGGCGGCTCAACGAAACCGACAAACGCAGCGCAACCCGCGCCCTCGAGATCAGCCTGGACTACCTGCGACGCCGCGGCGCCAGCCAGCAGAAAATGATCACCGATGTGGGCGGCGGGGCGGAAGACTGGACATTTCCGCCAGACGAAGGCGCGCTGGAAACCGGCGATCATCACATGGGCGCCCTGCGCATGTCCGTCTCGCCCCATGATGGCATCGTCAACATCAATTCGCGCCTGCACAGCGTCGAGAATCTCTACATCGCCGGCTCAGCGGTCTTCCCAACCGGCGGTTATGCCAACCCGACGCTGACCATAGTGGCTCTGTCCCTGCGCCTGGCCGATCATCTCAAATCGACCGTCGCTTAGAATCCACACGTAGACACCCTGCCGACTACGCCTTCGACTCCCCTTCCCCCAGTCTCGATGGGGGGACCGAGGGGGGTCAGCAGCTTCCCCCTGTCTCGACGGGGGGACCGAGGGGGGTCAGCAGCTTCCCCCTGTCTCGACGGGGGGACCGAGGGGGGTCAGCAGCTTCCCCCTGTCTCGACGGGGGGACCGAGGGGGGTCAGCAGCTTTCCCCAGTCTCGATGGGGGGACCGAGGGGGTCAGCGGCTTCCCCCTGTCTTGACGGAAGGACCGAGGGGGGTCAGCAGCTTCCCCCTGTCTCGATGGTGGGACCGAGGGGTGTCCGTTGTATTGGCTCACATACCCTCATCCCCCAAGCAGCGCATCCACCTCCCCCCGATAGGGCGTGCTGCGCGCCGTGCCCGGCTTGGTCACACAGAGGGCGGCCGCGGCATTCGCCAAGCGCACAGCCGCCTCCAGCCCCATCCCTTCTGCCAGCGCCACCGCCAAGCCCGCGTTGAAGGCATCGCCAGCCCCCGTCGTATCCACCACATCCACCGCATACGCTGGCACGAACTTGCTCTCGCTTTCTGTGACAATCTGCGCCCCGCTCGCGCCCAGGGTGACCACGGCTGTCTGGTTCGGCCGCGTCATAAGTCCGCGAGCCGCCGCGGCCACATCCCGCCCGGAGCCGCCCAAGCTCTCCAGCTCGGTCTCATTCGGCGTCAGATAATCGGCCAGTTCCAGCATGCCTTCGGGTAACTGGGCAGCCGGCGCCGGATTCAATATCGTCCGCAGGCCCAGCTCTTTCGCCGTCTTCAGCGCATAAGCCACCATATCCAGGTTGATCTCCAATTGCGCGATCAAGACATCCGCTTCGGCGATGCGTTCCCGCGCCGCGTCGATATCTTCCCGCGTGAGGCGCAGGTTCGCACCCAGCACCACCACGATCATATTCTCGCCCTGGCCATCCACCAGGATAGGCGCGACGCCCGTGGCATGCTCAGCATCCTGGCGCACAAAATCGCGGTTGACGCCCTCCGCGTCCCAAATCTCATACGCCAGCTCAGCGAAGACATCTTTGCCGACCCGCCCGATAAAGCTCACATCCGCCCCCAAACGCGCCGCCGCCACCGCCTGGTTCGAGCCTTTGCCGCCCGCCCCGGTCACGAAGCGCTCGCCATGCACCGTCTCGCCCGGCCTCGGCATCCGCTCCATATACGAGGTCAAGTCGGTATTGAAGCTGCCCGCCACCACAATCTTCGCCGCCATGCCCGCTGCCCCTTTCTTGTCACCTGAACTATACTTGGCTTAGCGTCAACGATTTTATCCCATCCGCCTGAAATATGGAGAACCATGAGCGAATTGCAGATCGCGCTGGATGGCGAGCTTGACCGCGCATTACGCATCCTGGCGCAGGTCCAGCCCCATTGCGACATCGCCGAAGTTGGCACGCCCCTGGTCTTCCGAGAAGGCATGGAAGCCGTCCGCCAGATCCGCGCGGCATATCCCTATCTCCGCCTGGTTGCCGACCTCAAGATCATGGACGCGGGCCAAGCCGAAGCCGAAATCGCCTTTGCGGCTGGCGCGGATACCGTGACCGTGATGGCTCTGGCCAGCGACGCCACCATTTGCGGCGCCCTGCGCAGCGCGAAACGCCATCAAAATCAGGTCATGATCGACATGATGCAAGTGGCGGATCCCCTGGCGCGCGCCCGCGAACTGCTGAAGCTGGGCTGCGATCTGCTCTGCCTGCACACCGCCCACGACATGCAATCGGCGCAGGGCTCGCCCTTTGCCCAGCTGGCGCAACTGCGCGCGGCCTTGCCCGAAGCTCGCCTGGCCATCGCCGGCGGCCTGCAGCTGAGCGCCCTTGAGCAAGCCCTGGCGCATGATCCGCAAATCCTCATCGTCGGCTCAGCCATCACCAAGGCAGCCGACCCCGCCAATGCCGCTCGCCTCTTCCATGAAAGGCTGCGCCGCCATGCAAACAGCTGAACTCATCGAGGCGATTCTCGACGATCTCGGGCGGGTTCTGCGCCAGCTCGATGCCGCGCAGGTCGCCGCGCTGCAAGCGGAATTGCTGAATGCCCAGCGCATATTCATCGCCGGCCGCGGGCGCACAGGCTTGCAGATGCGCGCCTTCGCCATGCGCCTGATGCACCTCGGCATGAAAGTCCATGTCGTCGATGACGTCACCACGCCAGCCATCGAGACCGGCGACCTGCTGCTCATCGGCTCGTCCTCCGGGAAAACCAGCTCCCTGCTGCGCTACGTCGATATCATCGGCGCGACCGGCGCAAAACTGGCTGCCCTGACCGGCAATCTCGATTCGCCAATTGCCGCCGCCGCCAAGATACTCGTCCATATCCCCGCCAGCAACTTCAAAGCCGGTCACAGCCAAGAGCCAAACTCCGTCCTGGTCATGGGCTCGCTCTTTGAGCATTGCCTGGGCTTGCTCTGCGATCTGCTCATCATCCGCCTAAAAGTCGCTCTGGATGTGCCGGAAGCAGAAATGAACCAACGCCATGCCAACCTGGAATGACAGATGCCCGCCCAACCATGCCATGAGAATTCCGCAGGGACGCGACTTGTCTCGCCCACGCCAACATTTAGGACCAAATCCATGACCGACTGCCAGCGCCAACTCGCCGAAGCCAACGCGACCGTTGCCCAGGCCGCCGCCAGAATCGCCGCCGACCCGCAGCGCCCAGCCTATCATCTCATGACCGCCGCCAACTGGATCAACGACCCCAACGGTCCCGTCTACCACAACGGCTATTGGCATATGTTCTTCCAGCACAACCCCGCTATCGCCGACTTCGGTCCCATGTGCTGGGGCCACGCCCGCAGCCGCGACTTGATACGCTGGGAACATTGCCCCATCGCCATCATGCCTTCGCCGGGCAGCTACGATGGCGCCGGCTGCTGGTCCGGCAGCGTCGTCATCCACGACGGCATCCCAACCATGCTCTATTCCGCCGTCGCCGATATGACCCTCTACGAGGCCAGCGACAGCCTGCCCGCTTCCGACCGCCAGCGCATCCCCCAAGGCTATTACGACGAGTTCATCCTGGAAATTGACCAGGAAACGCAGTGCCTCGCCACCAGCAGCGATGATATGCTGTCCTGGCAGAAACATCCCGCCAATCCCGTCATTCAAATGCCGCCGCCAGACCTTGATGTCATCGGCTTCCGCGATCCCTTCCTGTGGCAAGAAGCGGATGGCGAATGGCGCATGCTGCTCGGCTCGGGCATAAAAGGGCAGGGCGGGGCGGCTCTGCTCTATCATTCGCCCGATCTCATCGCGTGGGAATACCTCAACCCGCTCTACATCGGCGACCCAGCCGAAAGCGGCCACAACTGGGAATGCCCAAACTTCCTCAACCTGGGCGAGAAGCGCCTGCTCGCCGTCTCTCCGCATGGCCGCCCGATATATTGGCTGGGCGATTATGCCGGCTCGGGATTTCTGCCCGCGGGTCCCGCCGAACGGCTGGATTGGGGCGACGCCTTCTATGCGCCCAACAGCCTGCTGGATCCGCATGGGCGCTGGCTGATGTGGGGCTGGCTGCGCGAAGCTCGCCCGCGCGATCAATACGCGGCCGCTGGCTGGGCATCTTGCTTGACACTGCCTCGCGTGATTTCCCTTGACGCTGCCGGCGAACTCAAGATCCAACCGGCTGCCGAACTGCGCGGGCTCCGCCAAGCCCAGCTCTTTGCTGGCGATGTCTCCCTGAAACCCGCCCGCCCGCATAACCTGGGCGATTCCAAGGGCGCGCGCCTGGAGATTGCCTGCCGCGCATCCCGCAGCAATGGCCAAAAGCTGGGCATACAATTCCGCCGCAGCCCAGATGGCCAACAATACACGGAAGTCGTCTATGACTTCACAACTGGCAAGCTCAGCCTCTTGCGCGAGAATTCGACCGAGACAGCTGAAATTTCCACCGACGCCTGCGAATGCGCTCTGCCACTGGCGGCCGACGAAGCCCTCGACCTGCGCATCTTCCTCGATAATTCCGTCATCGAGATCTTTGCCAACCAGCGGCGCTCCCTGGCCAGCCGCATCTATCCCGACCGCGCCGACGCTCTGGGCTTGCGCCTATACAGCCTGGGCGACGTGAATGCCCATGTCCGGGTCTGGCAAATGGGCAGCATCTGGCATAGCGATGACTGAATGCGCTCGCCTGGCCAAACTCCATGCCATCATGCGCGCGAACGGGCTGGATATCGTCGCCTTGATCCCCGGCGCCAACCATCGCTATATCAGCGGGGCGACGCATCTGGCTCTGGAACGCCCCATCGTCGCCTTCTATCCGCTGGATGCGCAGCCGGTCGCCGTCATCCCCGAGTTGGAAATCCCCCTGTTTCAGCGCCATGCCCAGCCGCCGCGCCTCTTCTCCTATGCAGATGCCCAAGGCTGCGCCAAGGCATTCCAGGCGGCAATCCAAGCCATGGGCGCAAATGGCCAGACCATGGGCGTCGAAGGCGGCAACATGCGCTTTTTCGAAGGCGAACTCATCCGCCAGGCCGCCCCCAAAGCCCAGGTCATCGACGCCGACAGCGCCCTGACCGAGCTGCGCCTGCATAAAGACCCAGCCGAAATCGACAGCCTGCGCCAAGCCATCGCCATCTCCGAAGCCGCCCTGCATGCCAGCCTGCCGCATATCAAAGCCGGCATGACCGAAATCGAAGCCGCGCGCATCCTGGAAGGGCATATCAGCGCGCTCGGCGGCCAAGGACTGGCATTCGACACGATCCTGCATGCGGGACCCAACACCGCCCTGCCACATTCCGCGCCTTTGCCCTATCGCATCCAGCCAGGCGACCCGCTCATCATTGATTTTGGCGCCAAGTTCGCCGGCTACTGCGCCGATATCACCCGAGTCTGCTTCGTCGGCTCGGTCAACTCCGCGCAGCGCAAGCTATACGCGGTCGTTCTGGCAGCCAATCAAGCGGCTCGCGCTGCCGCCAAACCGGGCGCCACAGCCGATTCGCTGGATAGGACCGCCCGCCAAGTCATCATCGACGCCGGCTACGGTCCCCTGATGCGCCATCGCGCCGGGCATGGCATCGGCCTGCTGGCTCACGAAGCGCCCTATATCACGCTGGGCAATACCCGCCGCCTCGAAGCCGGCATGGTCTTCACCATTGAACCGGGCATCTATCGCATGGGCGAAATCGGCATACGCATTGAAGATGTCGTGCTGATTACCGACGACGGCGCTGAATGCCTCAGCAGCTTCCCGCGCGAGCTCCTCGTAATTTGACCAAGCGAGCGCTATACTGCGCGCCGACGCTGCTGATCCTTGCAGGGGCGGGAATTGTCTCGCCTGCCAGTTCGCAGCCGCCATGACGCCATGAACCTGAATCTCAGCCCTAAACCCAAACTGTCCCGCCAAGACCTGAAGCGTCTCCATGCCCCCGCGCCGCCGGCCATCAAAGCCTTCCTGGCCGAACCGTACCCGCTAGAAAAAGCCCAGCTCGATGCCTATCAAGCCAATGGCTACGTCCGCCTGGAACAGGTCATCAGCAGCCCGCCACTCGCCTACTATCGCGATCTCATCCGCCTGGCTGTTTTCCACCGCTTCCAGGACGACCGCCGCCCGCTCGCCCAAAAGCGCGTCTATGAACAGAGCTTCCTGCAAGCCTTCAACCTCTGGCGGCATTACCCCGCTATCGCCGAATTCGCCCAGTGCTTCCGCTTTGCCGATCTGGCTCGCCGCCTGCTCGCCGTCGATGGTCTCAAGCTCTGGTTCGATCAAGCGCTCTTCAAAGAACCCGGCGGCCGCGTCACCGATTATCATGTGGATGCCGCTTTCTGGCCCCTGCAGCCCGCCGCCATGACTGCCACGATCTGGATCGCCCTGGTCGACGCGCCACGCGAACGCGGCTGCATGGCTTTCGCGAAAGGCAGCCACAAACTCTCGGACGAGGCCGAATTCATCGATATCTTCAGCGCCCAATCCGAAATCGCTATCGGCGAGAACCTCCGCGACTATCCTTGGGAGTGGCTGCCGCTTAATCAAGGCGATTGCAGCTTTCATTCGGGCTTGGTCTATCATCGCGCCGGCCCCAACCGAACGGATGCCCTGCGCGAAGCCATGACCATGGCCTACATGACCGCAGACGCCCGTTTTGATTGGTCGCCAGCCAACCCGGAAGCGGCAAAGCGGCACAGCTTCGCCACCCAGGGCTTAAGCCGCGGCGATCTCCTGGAATCTCCCTTTGCCCCGCGCTTGCTCTAGCCAGGCTCCGCAATGCGAAACCGCTTAAGATATTTCCGCGCAAAATTTGTTGCATCAGCCATAATATGGTATCTTGGCAGTCTGGCAAGCGATATGGTACGCAGGCTTCTGCACTCCGTCGCTGGGAATATCGAAGGAGGTGAAGACTGACTAAGTAAAACAGCATCGCCCTACTGCAATTAAGGAACTCTTTAAGGAGGCAACATGAGCTCAGAAAAGAAAATGAGTCGCCGCGATCTGCTCAAACTCGCGGCAGCCGGCAGCACAGGCTTGGTCATGAGCGGCCTGCCCGTCCGCGTCATCGCCCAAGACACCGTCACCATCAAGGTGCAAACCGCCGGTCTCGATGACAACACGCTGCAGCCCGTCGCCGATATCATGACAGCCCGCCATCCCAATGTGCAAGTCGAATGGGTTGTGCTGACGGGCATCGACCATGAAGAAGTCGCCGCCAAGATTCTCGCCCTGGTCGCCGCTGGCGAATCCATTGATGTGGGTTATGCCGCCACCGAAGCCTGCCAGCTTTTCGCGGGCCAAGGCTTGGCTGCCCCGCTCGATGACCGCATCGTCAACGATCCCGATCAGGACTTTTGGACGGACTTCTTCTCCGATGTCCATCCCTCCTTGGTCGAAGCCATGATGTACGAGGGCAGCTTGTATGAGCCCCCGCGCGATTTCAACGCCGCCAATATATACTTCAACACGAATGTATTGGCTGAGAATGGCTTTGATGTGCCGGGATCCGAGTGGACCAAAGACGACTTCGTAGAAATCGCCCGCGGCACCACCAAGAAGGATGACAACGGCAATACCGAAGTCTTCGGTTACGCCTGGACGAACCGCCTCTGGGGCAGCTGGATGCCCTGGATCTTCGTGGCCGGCGGCAACCTCTATACCGAGGAACGCGCGCCCGGCGGCAGCTGGGTCTGGGACGGCTATTATGACGGCGACGCGGCGGCTGATGGACGTGGCGGCGGCTTCCGCTGGCGCGAGCCAATCGCCAATTCGCCAGAAGTGGTCGAGGCGCTGCAACTGGTCGTCGATCTCTGGCAGGAAGGCGTAACGCCCGATATTGAGATGGGCAGCGGCCAAACCCTCACCGGCTTCTATTCGACTGGTTTGCTGTGCATGACCCCGGCCGGCGGATTCTGGGCGGGCAGGCTCGGCAACGAAGGCATGGCTAAAGGCGAATTCGACGTGCAGTATTGGCCGAACTGGCGCAATCAAAAGCATCAGTTTGGCACGGGGGGCCACTGGCTGGCTACCGTAGCGACCGCCCCGGACGAAGCCTGGGAATTCATGAAGATCGAAGTCAGCCATGAAGGCTTCCAGAGCAGCGAATTCTTCAACCCGGTGATCATCACCACGCCGGCGCGCCGCTCATACAGCCAGAAGGACGCTTTCGAGACGACCGGTCCCACCAATAGCGATGTCTTCTATGGCACGCTGGATGACCATCCCTCGACATCGCCCATCCCGGCGCCGCCCTGGTCCAACCCGATGACCACCATCTTCACCACCGGCACCAGCAACGCCATGTCCGGCGCCATGTCCCCGCAAGACGCCCTGGACCTCATGCAGCAGGAGCTGGAAGATCTGACCGCGCGGCAACCGCAGTATTACGCCGACAACTAAACGCAGCAGCGTGTAGAGCCGATACCGCATCCGGTATTGGCTCTGCCCCGTTTGGCGGATTGAGAACAGGCGATGACAAAAACCAGTGGCGAGGCCAGCGGCGGTCCCTGGCATTGGCTGATGCAGGATACGATGGACGGGCTGCGCCGGCGCCGCGCCGTCCTGGGTTATCTCTTCCTCATTCCGACCCTGCTCGGCATCTTCATCTTCACCGCTGGCCCCGTCTTTGTCTCTTTTGGCTTGAGCTTGTTCCGCTGGAATATCTTCAAGCCGCCAGATTTTGTCGAATTGGCCAATTACGAGCGCTTGCTGGGCGATGTCCGCATAGCCATCAGCTTCGGCAATACCCTCAAATTCACCGTCCTCGCCGTCGCCACCCAAGTCTCCATCGGCTTGCTCCTGGCTATGGCTGTCCACCGCATCACCAATACCGCCATGCGCTATTATTTCCGAACCGCCTTCTTCCTGCCCCTCTTGATGTCCGGCGCGGCCGTCGCTGTTGTCATGGGCTATATCTTTCACAAAGAATTTGGTCCGCTGAATTATTATCTGAGCTTGATGGGCATTCAGCAGATCCCCTGGAAAACCTCGGCTGATTGGGTGCTGATCACCATCGTCATCATGTCCGCCTGGCGCAACCTCGGCTTCACCTTTGTGCTCTTCCTGGGCGGCTTGTCCAATATCTCCCGCGAGGTGCTCGATGCGGCCGATGTCGATGGCGCGCAAGGCTTTCGCCGCCTCTGGTCCGTCACCATCCCCCTGCTCAGCCCACAGATACTCTTTGCCGCGGTCACCGGCGTCATCGGCGCTGTGCAGGTCTTTGAAGAACCCTTCATCATGACCCGCGGCGGACCCGGCAACGCCAGCCGCACCGCCGTAATGGTCCTCTACGAAGCCGCTTTCAAAAACATCGAATATGGCTACGGCTCAGCCATTGCCGTTGTGCTCTTCCTGGTCATCCTGGCTTTCACCGTCGTGCAGATGTGGATGAGCCGGCGCTGGGTCTTCTATCAGTAGACAATCGCGGGAGTGGATCGATGACAGCGAGCGCCATGAGCAGCCCCGGCGAAGTCAGCGCCTCCCAGCATCGGCGGCAGGTCATCACCTTTGTCGCCAGCAAATATGCGCCTATAATCATTCTCTTCATGCTCAGCATCGTCATCATCGCGCCCATGGTCTGGACATTCTCCACCTCCCTGCGCAAAGGCAAAGATTCCTTTACCGTGCCGCCCAAATGGCTGCCCACCGACCTGGCCATCGAAAACTATGCCGAAGTCTTTGAGAAAGTGCCCTTCGGCCGCCAGATCATCAACAGCACCCTCATCACCTGGGGCACGGTGCTAGGGCAACTGATGTCCGCCTCGCTGGCTGGCTACGCTTTCGCACGCCTGGAATTCCGGGGCCGCGAAACCCTATTCTGGATCGTCCTGGCAACCATGATGATCCCCATCCAGGCTGTCGTCATACCCGTCTTCATCTTCCTGCGCAATATGGGCTTGGTCGATACGCTCTGGTCGCTCATCCTGCCCGCTGTGCCAACCGCTTTTGGCACCTTCCTGCTGCGCCAATACTTTCTCACCATCCCCATTGAACTGGAAGAATCCGGCTTGATCGACGGCGCCAACCAATGGCAACTCTTCTACCGCATCTATCTGCCCCTGGTCAAACCGGGCTTGGCTGTCTTGGCCATCCTGAGCTTCAACTTCCACTGGAACGAATTCTTCCGCCCCTTGATCTTCTTGATCGACAACGAGAACTTCCCCATCACCTTGGGCATCTTCCAACTCCAGGGCTATATGATGACCGGCTCGATAGCCGTGGTCCTGGCAGGCGTGGTCATGTCGCTCGTGCCCGTCATCATCATCTTCATTCTGGGCCAGCGCTACTTGATCGAGGGCATTATGCGCGGCGCGATCAAAGGCTAGGCCCCCTTGTGTCACTTCAAGATTGTCCCGGCGCATGAGCGTATTCTATAAACCCGCCGACGGCTTCCTTGGCGATGTCATCCCCTTCTATTGGCAGGGCCTCTACCATGCCTTTTATCTGAAAGCCCCCCTGCCGCCACTGCGCAATGGCGCGCATCACACGCCCTACGCCCACGTCGCCTCGCGCGATCTCGCAACCTGGCGGGAGCTGCCCCTGGCCATCAAACCCGGCCCGCCCGGCTCGCCAGATTCCGTCAGCTGCTTCACCGGCGCCATCATCGAGCGCGAAGGAATCTTCTATCTCTTTTACACGGGCTTCCCCGGCGAAGGCAAAGCCCAAACCGTCTGCCTGGCCACCAGCACAGACCTCATCACATGGCGCAAAGACCCGCGCAACCCTATCATCAAAGCTGACCCGCGCTGGTACGAAAGCATCGATTGGCGCGACCCTTTCCCTTTCTGGAACGACGAAGCCGGCGAATACTGGATGCTCCTGGCCGCCCGCGAGAAGACCGGTCCCTCCAACCGGCGCGGCTGCATCGCCCTGATGACCTCGCCCGATCTCCATGAATGGCAGGTCAAGCCGCCCTTCTGGTCGCCGCGGCTCTATTACACGCACGAATGCCCGGATCTCTTCCGCTGGGGCGATCAGTGGGCTCTGGTCTATTCCACCTTCAGCGAACGCCACGTCACTCACTTTCGCTTGAGCGAATCGCTGGATGGTCCCTGGCTGGCGCCGGAAAACGATACCTTTGATGGCCGGGCATTTTATGCCGCCAAGACCGCCGGCGATGGCAAACGCCGCTTCGTCTTCGCCTGGAACCCCACCCGCGAGGGGGAATCCGACGCGGGCCAGTGGCAGTGGGCGGGAAGCATGGTCGCGCATGAATTGCTGGCGCTGGACAAATCCGGCTTCCTGGTCAATTCGCCGCCCGCCCAGGACGCGCTCTTTTCGCAGCGCCGCGCCATCAACTTGCAGCCGAAAATCGGCGCTTGGCAGGCCGAAGGCGGCGCCATCTCCGCGGATGCGCCCGATAGCTACGCCGCCTGCATCCTGGCTGAAATGCCATCCGCCGCCCTGATCGAAGCGCGTATCAAAGCTCAGCCAATGACCCGCGGCTGCGGAATCCTGCTGCGCTGCGCGGACGATCTGGAAAGTTATTATCAAGTCCGCTGGGAGCCCGGCTCGCGGCGCGTCGTCATAGACCGCTGGCCCCGCCCCGGCGATGAGCCTTTCATGCTGGAACGCGCCATTCCCGGCCCCCCGGGCGAATCCGCGCGCCTCAAAGTCTTCATCGAAGGCTCCATTCTTGTCCTGTATATCAATGAGGCCCTGGCTTTGAATTGCCGCCTCTATGACCATGCGGAGGGCAAACTGGGTTTCTTTGTATCCGAAGGCAGCGCGGCATTCGACCAGGTATCGCTGCGCTCCCTGCCTGCCGCATAGAGCCATGAGCGACGACAAACCCTTCCACTCTCGGAGGACTTACCAGCCCGGCATTGTCTTCCAGCCGGACGCCCATCAGCATATCGGCGCAGGCATCAACAAGCTGGTCGCCGCCATCCGCCCGACCCTCGGCCCCACCCCGCGCACTGTCGCCCTCACGCGCCTTGATGACCCGCGGAAGACGCCCGACGTCCTCGACGAAGCCGGCATCATCGCCCGCCGCGTCATCGAAATGCATGCCCGCGATGAAGACATCGGCGCTATGCTGGCGCGCGCCTTGGTCTGCCAGCAGCACGACAGCCTGGGCGATGGCAGCGCGACGGCGGCTGTTCTCCTGCAAGCCATCTATCAAGGCGGCATCCATTATCTGGCGGCCGGCGGCAATGCCATGCGCCTGCGCCATTATCTGCAAGCGGCTCTGGCTCTTGTTCTCGCCGGGCTGGATGAGATGACCATCGCCGTCAGCGGCAAAGCCAAACTCGCCAGGGTCGCCGAAGCCATCTGCCATGACCCGCCCCTGGCCAAAATGCTGGGCGAAATCTTCGATATCATCGGCAGCTTCGGCCAACTGGATATCCGCAAAGCCCACAGCCGCGCGCTCAGCCGCGAATATATCGAGGGCATGTCCTGGAATAGCGGCCTCTTCTCCCGCGATATGATCGCCAATCAAAAAGAATTGCAGACCGTCTACGAAACGCCAGCCATCGTCATCGCCGACTTTCAAATCACCGATCCGCGCCATATCATGCCCATGCTTGAGCTGGCTGTCGAGCGGCGCATCGAGAACCTGCTGCTCATCGCCGGCGACTTGTCCGCCGAAGCCATCGCCGGCTTGTCCATGGCCAACGGCAAACTCAAGAACTTTCGCGTCATGGCGGTGCGCGGGCCCGGCATGAACCCCGATGATCGCCAGGCTGCCATACAAGACCTGGCTGTCCTGACCGGCGGCAAGCCCCTGATTTCCGCGGCCGGCGACAGCCTGAAAGATATCACGTCCGCCAACCTGGGCTCGGCAAGGCGCGCCTGGGCCAGCCCGCATAACTTCGGCATCATCGGCGGCAAAGGCGATCCGCGTGCCCTGCGCCAACACGTCGGCAACCTGCAGAAACAGCATCAGCGCAGCGATGACAGCGAGCGCCGCGACACCCTGCAAGCGCGCATCGGCAAGCTCATGGGCGGCTCCGCCACACTCTGGATCGGCGGACTTTCGGAAACGGAAATCGAAGCTCGCAAGGCGCTGGCGGAATCCACTGCCCAAGCCATGCGCGATGTCGTCAAAGAAGGCGCGCTGCCCGGAGCAGGCATGGCGTATGCCCGCTGCCAAGCCCTCCTCGAGCCTATGCTCAACAATGGCAGCGATCCCGATGAACGCGCCGCCGGCCGCATCCTGCGCGCTGCCCTGGTGGAACCAGCCCGCGCCATCTATGAGAACGCCGGTTATGAACCGGGCGAGATCTTCGCGCGCATCGCCCATTCCGCCGGCTGCGATGGCTTCGACGTCATCAGCGGAGAACTCACCGACAGCAACAGCTTGCTGGATAGCGCCGCGGCGCTCAAGTCGGCTTTGCGCGGCGCCGTGATGACCGCGGGCATGGCGCTGACCATTGATGTGCTCGTCCGGCACAAGACGCCGGAAATCGCCCGCTCGCCCGGCTGAGGCGCATCCATGCACAGCGATCAACTCACACTGGCTTTTCAGCGACCCGACGAAACCGCTTTTGCCCTGGCGGCATCGGATAGCGTCTGCTTTGCCGCGTGCAGTTCCGGGCTATACCGCTCGCAAGATGCCGGAATCAGCTGGCAACGCCTGCCCGCAGCGCCGGAAGCCGCGACGACCGCCCTGGCGCTTTCGCCAGCCTTCGCCAGCGACCGCAGCCTCTTTGCAGCCGTCAAGGGCGGCATCCTGCGCTCAAGCGACGCGGGCGATTCTTTATTCAGCACAGCCTTCCCCGCGCCGCCGCCAGTCTTCTCGGGCTTGGCGGCCTCGCCTGATTTTGAGCGCGATGGCATGCTCCTGGCTGCCACATTGGAAGATGGCATATTCTCCTCGACCGACCGCGGCACTCGCTGGCAGCCCTGGAACTTCGGCCTCTTCGATCTCAATGCGCTCTGCCTGGCGCTTTCGCCAAATTGGCGCGACGATGAAACCGCCTTCGCCGGCACGACCACCGGGCTCTACCGCAGCGACAATGGCGGGCGCGCCTGGCGATTCACCGGCTTCCCTAGCGAATGCGCTCCCGTCCTTTGCCTGGCTGCCTGGCATGATCCGGCTAGCGGCTCGCAGAAACTCCTGGCTGGCAGCGAAAGCCAAGGCTTGTGGACATCTAAAGACAATGGCGAGACCTGGCATCGTTTGGCGGCTCAGTCGCTAACCGGCGCGGTGAATCAGATTTATGTCCAGACCCATAGCAGCGGCGCGACCCTGCATGCCCTGGCCGATGAGGGCATATTCCGCTGCGAAGACGCCGGCGAAACCTGGCAACTCGCTTATTCCATAGAGGGTACAGCAACCGCCATGCTGCCATTGGACGATGCCATGCTCATCGGCCTCATGGGGCAGGGCATCTGCCGTCTGCCGCTCACCTGGTGATCTGGCTCTTGAGGCGTCGCGACATGCACACAAGAATCCACCCCTTCACCCTCGGCGACTTCCAATGCGTCTCCATCAGCGATGGCATTCAACCCATCGATGCCGACCTGCTGCCGACATTTTTTGCCGGCGCTCCCGCGGAGGACTTGGCGGCCGCCCTGCGCGAACATGGCATCTCGCCCGATTATTATGAGCTGGATTGCAATTGCCTGCTCATCGATACCGGCAGCGAGCGCATCCTGGTCGATAGCGGCGGAGGACCCTTCTACGATGCGCATCTGGGCAATCTTTTGCCCGGCCTGGCTGCGGCCGGCTATCCGCCCGAATCCATCAGCGCCATCATCCTGACGCACGGCCATCGCGATCATGTCTGCGGCGGCCTCGCTCAAAATGGCGATATGATCTTCCCCAATGCCCGCCATATCATGGTGCGCGGGGAATGGGAGTATTGGGCTCGCGATGCCGATCTGGATGCCATACAATCCGACTTCATCGCCGATATCCACTTCGCGCGTGAATGCCTGCTGGCTCTGCAAAACCAACTGCAGCTGATCGAAGCCGGCGATGCAATCGCGCCCGGCATCCGCACGATTCCCACCGGCGGGCATACGCGCAATCACATCTCCCTCGCCATCAATTCGGGCGGAGAGCGCTTGCTCTGCGTGGCTGACACCATGGACCTGCCCATTCACATCGAAAACACCAACTGGCATCCCGCCTGGGATGAACTGCCAGCCCAAGGCATTGCCTCGCGGCGCAGGCTGCTAAAGCGAGCGGCGGATGAGCAGGCTTTGATCCACGGCTTCCATTTTCCCTTCCCCGGCTTGGGTTTTGTCCGCGCGAAAGGCGCTGGCTGGCGCTTCGAAGCGCTCTGACCAGGCGTCAAAGACGGGAGAGAAGGCAATCCATGAAACTGGCGGGCAGAACAGCCATCATCACCGGCGCCGCTTCGGGCATCGGCAAGGCTACGGCCATGCGCTTTGCCGCGGAAGGCGCAAGAGTCGTCATCGCCGACATTAATGCCGAAGCCGGTCAAGCCTGCGCTTCTGCCATAAACGCCGAGGGCCGCCAGGCCATCTTCATCGAGACAGACGTCAGCAAATCAAGCGATCTGCAGAAGCTCATCGATAGCAGCCTGCAAACTTTCGGCAGCTTGCATATCCTGCATAACAACGCCTTTTGGAACGAAGCCGCTACCGCCCTCGAAGCCCGCGAGGCAGCCTGGCAGCGCGCGCTGGACGTCAACCTCAGCGCGGTATGGCGAGCCAGCAAATTGGCCATCCCCCATCTGCGCGCAAGCGGCGTCGGCGTCATCCTCAACACCGCGTCCATTCACAGCATCGTCGGTTTGGCAGGCAGCGCAGCTTACCAGGCCTCCAAAGGCGGCCTGCTTTCCCTGACGCGCGCCCTCTCCCTGGAATTGGCGCCAGATATCCGCGTCAACGCCATCCTGCCCGGCGCCATCGACACACCGGCAACCCAGCAGACGCCCGCCGCTGAACATGCCAAATTCCTCAGCCAGGTGCCACTGGGCCGGGCGGGAAAACCCGAAGAGATCGCCAGCGTGGCCGCCTTCCTCGCCTCGGACGAAGCCAGCTATATCACCGGCGCCGCTATCGTAGTCGATGGCGGATACACCACGCGCTAAGCCGCCAGACAGCCTGGTTCGCGCCAAGAATGCCCAGCTTTATGCAAAAAGGAGAATGAAATCGCATGACCGCCGAACACATACCCGACCGCCGCTCCAAAGTTCCGCAATACCATTTCGCCGACTCCCTGACAGAGCAAGAAGCCCAGCTGGCAGCCAACCCCATGCTGCAGCGCTTTGCCGAATCCCGCCAGCGGCTGGCCAGCGACATCCATCGCCCGCTTTACCATTTCGTCAGCCCCGAAAGCACCCTCAACGATCCCAACGGCTTGTGCTTCTGGCAGGGGCGCTGGCATCTCTTCTATCAAGGCTATCCGCCCGATGACCAGCGTCAGCATTGGGGGCATGCCATCAGCGATGACCTCATTCACTGGCGCGACCTGCCTTATGCCATCTATCCCGACCCCGAAGATTGCTGCTATTCCGGCACGGCATTGGTCGAGGAAGACCGCGTCATCGCCATGTATCATGGCACCGAAGTCGGCAATATGGTCGCCCTGTCATCCGACCCGCTGCTGCTCAATTGGGAGAAAGTTACCGGCCAGCCCGTCATCCCCATCCCCTCTGACAGCGACCCGCCCGCGCCCTACAGCGTCTTTGACCCCTGCATCTGGAAAAAAGGCGATCAGTATTACGCCCTCTCCGGCGGCTTCCTGCCCGATGGTCCCGACAGAAAACCCGTCCGCGCCAACTTCCTCTTCCGCTCAAGCGACCTGGCGCATTGGGAATACCTGCATCCCTTCGTCGAAGATGACCGCTACACCGTGGTCGGCGATGATGGCGCTTGCCCCTATTTCTGGCCCATCGGCGATAAACATATCCTGCTCATCTACAGCCACATGACCGGCGGCCAATACCTGCTTGGCGATTACGACACCGAACGCGACAAGTTCGTCGTAACCGATGGCGGCTTGTTCAACTTTGGTCCCTCCACGCCCAGCGGCGTCCATGCCCCCTCAGCGATGCCCGATGGCGCAGGCGGCGTCATCGTCATATTCAATATGAACCAGGGCATGCCAACGCGCGAATGGAATCAGATCATGAGCCTGCCGCGCCGGCTCAGCCTGGATGCCGAGGGACGCCTCCTGCAAGAACCGGCCGGCGATATCGCTTCGCTGCGCGGGCAACATCAGCGGATCAGCAAGCTCAGCCTGCCAGCCAATGAAGAAATTGTCCTGAAGACTATCACTGGCAAGGCAATGGAATTGCAGCTGGAAATCGATACTGCCGCCGCTCCGCTTGTCGAGCTCAACCTGCTGCGCTCGCCCGGCAAGGAAGAGTTCACGCGCATCGCTTTCTATCGCCAGCGGGGCAATCGCTATCGTCAGAATCTCTCCAAGACCGCGCCCATGAACGCCAGCTCCGTCGCCATGGCCAAGCTGCCACAGCGCTACGAAAGCCTGATCAGCATAGACACATCTTATTCTTCTCTCTTGCCCGATGCCCTTTCGCGCGCCCCAGAGACCGCGCCCGTCTATCTCGCCGAGGGCGAAACCTTGCAGCTGCGCGTTTTCATCGACCGCAGCATCGTCGAAGTTTTCGTCAACGGCAAGCAATGCCTGGCCGCCCGCGTCTACCCAAGCCGTGAAGACAGCGCCGGCCTCTCCCTGCGCGCCCAGGGCCAAGCCGTCACGCTGCTGCAATTGGATGCCTGGCAAATGTCCAGCATCTATGACTGAACAAATCTCTCTGTCGTCGTAGGGGCGAGCCCGCGGCGCCGGTCAGTGTCTACGCGACCTCGTCCCGTCTCTGCAAATCGCCAAGACTCGAAAATAAGCCCCTCCCTCGCTCTGGGGGAGGGTTTTGGGGTGGGGGGCAGGCTCAGCCCTTGATCGCGCCGGCCGTCAATCCCCGCGTGATGAAGCGCTCCAGCAGCAAACCCATGATGATCACCGGCGCTACCGCCATCAAGGTCAGCGCGCTGATGAACCACCATTCGATGCCCCGCGTATTATTTTGCCCGGCGATCAGCACCGGCATCGTAATGGCTTTGAAATTGGTCAGCATCAGTGCGAAGAGATATTCATTCCAGGCGAAGATGAACGAGAAAATCGCCACCGCCACCAAGCCCGGCGCGCTCAATGGCAGGACGATGCGCGTGAATGCCTGCCAGCGCGTGGCGCCATCAACGCGGGCGCTCTCTTCCAAATCCACCGGCAAGCCATTGAAGAAATCCCGCATGATCCACACGGCGAAGGGGATGTTGAACATCGTATAAGCCAGGATGAGACCGGCATAGGTATCGATCAAGCCGAAGGCGTTGTACAGCAGCACAAAAGGCACGATGAAAATCGCCGGCGGCAGGAAGCGCTGCGAGATGATCCAAAAGGCGATATTGTCATTATCCCAGCCCAAACGCGCCCAATAATACTTGAAACGCGACAAGCCATAACCGGCCATCGCGCCGATGACAACCGAAAGCAACGTGCTGCCTATCGCAGAAACCAGACTGTTGCGGAAGTGCCTCTCGGTCGATTCCCGCTGCGAGCCAAACATCTCCTGCCAATGATCGGGGATGGGCTGGAAATCGACGAATGGGATGTAATTCGGCCCGCGGCTGACGTCAATGGGGCGCTTGACCGATGTGGTCACCAGCCAATAAAAGGGAAATAACACAATGAAACACCAGAAGATGACCAGCCCATACAGAACGGCTGATTGCCATAGGGGCCGCCGGCTGCTCCGGCCCAGGAATCGCCTGCCCCTCGCCTCCATCAGTCGCCCCGCCCGGGCGCGCCCCGCGTGAAGCGCCGCCCAACCGCCAGGAATATCATCGCGAAGATGATCACCAGCACCAGCAATACATAGGCGATCGCGCTGGCATAGCCATAATTGCCATTGCTCAGCGCCTGCTCAAAGATATACAGCGTCAAAGACTCGGTCGCCGAGCCAGGTCCGCCGCCAGTCGTCACCACGATAACGTCAATGATCTTGAAGATCTCCAAGCCGCGGATCAAGATCACCGTCAGCGAAATCGGCAGCAAAATCGGCAAGGTGATGCGCCAGAATATATTCAGGACATTCGCCCCATCCACCCGCGCCGCCTCATAAATATCTTCGGGAATGGCTTGCATGCCCGCCAGCAGAATCAGCGTCATAAAGGGGATCCACTGCCAGGCGTCGATGATCAGAATCGCGATCGGCGCCCAGCCCGTATCCGTGAACCAGGGCACGCTGATGCCCCGCTCCATGCCCAGCCACTTGCCAAAATCCCGCAGGAAATGCGCCAATGGCGAGCGTAAAGCGTTCGAATCGAAGAACATACGCCCGGTATAAGCAGCCGCCACCGGCGTCATCATCATGGGCATCAGGAAAATCACCCGCGCGATATTCCGCCCGCGAAAAGGCTGGTTCAACACGGTCGCCAAGCCCAAGCCGATGACATATTGGATCGCCACGCCAGCGAAGACATAAATCATCGTATTGCGCACGGTGCTATGCAAACGGCCATCGCCCAGCAAGCGCTCATAATTGCGCCCGGTCAACTCAAAGCCCATGCCCAGGAAACCCACGCCTTCGGTGATGCCCTCAGAAGCCGCCTGTCGCGCGATCGTCGAGCCGCCCCGCTGCATATCCGTGAAGCTGATGCCCAGCGACCACAGCAAGGGAAAGATCGAAAGCGCCAGCAAGATGATGACCGCCGGGCTCAAAAACACCCGCTTCATCACCCTGTCTTCGCGGACCCCGCTTGTGGCTTGCAAGTCTGTCTACCCCCCTCAGTCCCCCCGAATCATTGGGGGAAAGGTTTCGCCGTGTCCGACAAGAGGGAGCGAGTAAGAAAGTCGCCAATAGATTTCAAAACTGCGTCGGTTTCCGCAAGCGCGTCTGATTTGGAGTATCGCAAGACGCTCAACCCTCTATTCTCCAAGAATCCTTCGCGCTGGCGATCATATTCGGCTTGTTCAGCGGAGTCGTGTATGGATCCATCCACTTCTATGACCAGGCAGGCGGCTCGGCAATAAAAGTCGACGATGAATCTATTGATGGGATGTTGTCTACGAAAACGGAATCCCACGAGCTGTCGCTTGCGCAGCCGTTGCCAAAGAACCTTTTCAGCTGGTGTTGGGTTCTGACGCATATATTTGGCGCGCGCCTGCATATCGTCATAAATGCTGCGGTCTGTATGCGTAGGCGCCCAATTCTTAGTTCCTGCAACGCGACCGCCTTCCTCTGGCTTATCCATTATGACCATCCTGAGCACACCTGACTGGCACGACTTTCACCGAAATTCTCTGAACAATTCCGGCAAGACCTTAGCTCCAAGCCCGCCTAGGCGAACTTCTCCCCGATGATTCGACGGGGGGACCGAGGGGGGTCAACCTCCCCCCGACCAGACACGACGATCCGCGATGGTCAACCTCCCCCCGACTCGACGGGGGGACCGAGGGGGGTCAGCCTCCCCCCGACCATATACGACGATCCGCGATGGTCAACCTCCCCCCGACCAGACACGACGATCCGCGATGGTCAACCTCCCCCCGACTCGACGGGGGGACCGAGGGGGGTCAGCCCTCATAACCCACAGCCGCCTTGTACTGCGCCAGCTGCGCGTCACGGCCCAGGCGATCCGTGATGTCGTTCCACAAGCCAGCCACGTTATCGAGGGCCTCCTGCGCGCTGATCTCGCCAGCCAAAGCCCGCGCGATCTCGGCATCCAACGTCGACAGATACTCCGCCGAACCCGTTATGCGGATGTCCAGCACCGCGTTCGGATGGTTGATGGTGTTCTGAATCGCGTCCAGATAATCGGCAGCGCTCTCTTCATCAAAGCCGGCCGCTACCCAAGGCGCGGTATCCGCCAATTGGCTGAAACGGCTGGGGTTGATGCCCGTGCCGCCCGTTACCGCCAATTCGTTGACCACTTCCTTGCTGGCCAGGTAAGACGCGAAATCCAGCGCCGCTTCGGTAACATCGCTGTCCGCCGCAATCGAGATGATCCAGCCGCCAAATGCGATGAAGGGCGCGGGATTGACTTCATCCACCCATGCGCCAGCTTCATAATCCCAGTAGGCATCGCCGCCCGGCAGCACGCCAAAACCAACAGCGCCCTTGACCAGCGACATATTTTCATCCACCGAAATCGTGCCGACATCGCCCCAATCCAGGTTCAATACCGCCGTGCCCGTCGCCATCAGCGTCCGCGTATCCGCCACGTCGTAATTGATCATTTCCGGATCGCCCACGTTGCGGATGTCAATATACTCCTCAAGCGCCCGCACCCAGCCCGGGTTGTTGACCTGCGGAGTCATGTCATCGCAGCTGAAGAAGAAGCAGGGGTTGCCCGGCGCCTTGCCATAACCAGCCGCCCGCGACAAATACACCCAGTAGGATTGCGCATTGCGCCGCTGCGCTTCCAGAGCGCCATAGATCGGCGCCATCGAGCCAGCCGTATCCACTTCCATGCCATTGAAGAACTCGGCGATATCGTGATACTGCGACCAGGTGGCCGGCTCGCCCAAAGCGTAGCCATAAGCCGCCTCAAAGTCCGCCGCGTACATTTCGTTATCCACCAGATCCTTGCGGTAATACAGCATGTGCGCATCGCCATCATAGGGCAGGGCATAAGGCACGCCGCCCCAAGTCGTGATGCGGTCGGCATACAGCGGAATGACATCCTCGGATTCGATGGCGTCCAACGTCTCCTGCGGGATCTCCATCACATACCCCGGCGCCATGATATCGCCAGCCCAGTCAGCCGCGTAAATCAAGACGTCATAATCGCCCGAACCAGTCGAAAGCGCCGTGACAATCTTCTCGAAGAGCTCGCCAAATGCGAAAGTCTGCAATTCAATGTTGCCGCCAGTCGCCTCTTCCCAGATCGGACCCTTGTCCAGCACCGGCCCGCCGATGGCTGAACCCGTCTGGGTGACGACAACTACCGTCTGCCCGGAGAAATCTTGCGCGCCAGCCGGCGCCGCGATGACAACCGCCAGCAGAGCCAGCATCGCCAAGAGAGAAATTTTACGCATGGTTACACTCCATTCTTGCTTTACATGGACAATGAAAACGCGGTAATGCCAAGTCAACAGCCGCGCCAAAACATTGTAACGCGGTTTGCGGCAATCTAACAGGCTGCTTGTATTCAGCGGGCGAATTCTGTATGCTAGCCGCGATACCGTCTCAGTAGCGAGAAGCGGCTCATGGCAAATTACGTCATCGCGCATGACCTCGGCACAACCGGCAACAAAGCCACCCTCTATGACCGCGAGGGCAAACTGGTCGGCGCGGAATTCCAAGCCTACCCAACCGAATACGCTTTTACCGGCTGGGCCGAACAAAACCCGGACGACTGGTGGCGCGCCATCTGCAACTCCACCCGCCGCCTGCTCAGCGAGACCGGCATCCACCCAGACGATATCGCCTGCATCACCTTCAGCGGCCAGATGATGGGCGCAGTCCCTCTCGATAGCCGCGGCCGCCCCCTGCGCAATGCCATCATCTGGGCGGACCAGCGCGCCCTGGAACAAGAACGCTGGATCGGCCAGCGCCTGGACTTCGACAAGATCTACCAGACTACCGGGCATCGCCTCAGCGCATCCTATTCCCTGGCTAAAATCCTCTGGCTGCGCGACAACCAGCCGGATATCTACCGCCAGACGCATAAGTTCGTCCACGCCAAAGACGCCATCGTCGCCCGCCTGACCGGCAAGTTCGTCACCGACCCCTCAGACGCCTCCAGCATGAACCTCTATGACTTGCGCGGCAACCAATGGTCAAGCGCCATCCTGGACGCGGTGGCGCTGCCCGTCGAGAAACTGCCCGAGATCCGCCCCTCCACCGATGTGGTTGGCGAAGTCCAAGCCAGCGTGGCTGACGAAGTTGGCGTCTCAGCCGGGACCCCCGTGGTCATCGGCGGCGGCGATGGGGCCTGCGCGGCGGCTGGCGCTGGTGTCATCAAAGCCGGCTCCGCCTATAACTACGTCGGCTCCTCTTCCTGGATCGCCCTGTCAACGCCCGAACCGATCATGGACCCCGCCTACCGCACCTTCACTTTCGGCCATGTCATCCCCGATATGTTCATGCCCACCGGCACCATGCAGGCGGCCGGCGCCTCCTACCAATGGACCCGCGACCAACTCTCGCTCTTCGAGAAAGAAACCGCCGAGCGCCTGGGCATCAGCCCCTATGAGCTGATCAACCTGGAGATTGCCCAAGTTGAGCCCGGCGCGGAGGGCCTCTTCTTCCTGCCATATCTGCTGGGCGAACGCAGCCCGCGCTGGAATCCCCATGCCCGCGGCGCTTTCATCGGCTTGACCATCCGCCATACCCGCGCCCATATGTACCGCGCCGTGCTGGAAGGCGTGACCATGAACCTGCGCGTCATCCTCGATGCCTTCCGCGCCCAAGGCACAGACATCAGATCCATGCGGCTCATAGGCGGCGGCGCCAGCGGAGCCATCTGGAATCAGATCATGGCGGATATCTATGGCATGCCCGTACAGCGCCTGGCTATCCTGGAAGAAGCCACGTCGATGGGCGCGGCCCTGGTCGGCGGCGTCGGCGCAGGCCTCTATGACAGCTTCGATATGATCCACCAGATGAACGCCGTGGCTTCCACAGTCATGCCCGCCCCGGCCGCCCAAGCTGCCTACGAGCGCATGCAGCCTATCTTCAACCGCCTCTACGACGCCCTTGAGCCCATCTATGACGATATCGCCGCTTTATGATTCCGCCACAGAACACGCCATTTAGGGGCGAGGTCGCGCAGGCACTGACCGGCGCCATTGGGTCGCGCGATTCTTTCGGCCATGTTTATGGGAAATGCTTCTTGAGCCGCGCCAAGCTCATTTTCATCGGCGTCTCCACCGGCGCCTCCACCATTATGCGGCTCTTCCCCCGCTGGGCAGACCAGCTCGGCTTGGATTGCGACATCATCGGATGGGATCTGCCCCTGCGCGCCCCGGTGGCCAGCTACCGCAGCGCGCTGGAAACAATTATCGCCGACCCAGCGATCCGCGGCGCCCTGGTCACGACCCACAAAATCGACCTGCTGGCCGCCACCCGCGAGCGATTCGACAGCCTCGACGAAACTGCCAGACTCTGCGATGAAGTCTCCTGCATCGTCAAACGCGATGGCAAGCTGCTCGCCTTCGCCAAAGATCCGCAGGCATCGGCGCGGGCTCTGCGTGATTTCTTGCCTCCAAGACACTGGACAGGCGGGAATCGCGATGTCCTCTGCCTGGGCGCGGGTGGGGCAGCCATCGCCATCAGCGTGGCTTTGGCGCGAGCCAATCCCGAGAGCGGCTTTCCTCGCCGTATGCTGCTCTGCGATGTCTTGCCGGAGAGGCTGGCCGCCATCAAGCGCATTCACAGCCGCCTCAATACGCCCATCCAGTTCGCCTATCATCTCAGCCGCAGCGCGCGGGATAACGATGCCTTGCTGCATGAGATCCCGCCCGGCTCGCTGGTCATCAACGCCACGGGCATGGGCAAGGATACGCCCGGCTCGCCACTGACTGCGGAAGCGCAATTCCCGCGGCATGGCTTCGTTTGGGAACTGAATTATCGCGGCGATCGTGAGTTCATGCATCAGGCGCTAGCCCAGGCATCGGCGCGTCGCCTGCATATCGAAGACGGCTGGAATTACTTCCTGCGCGGCTGGTGCGAAGCCATAGCTGAAACCTTCGCTATCCCGCTAAATGCCGAGACCTTCCGCCAACTCAGCGAAATCGCCGCTGCCTTCCGCCCGCGCTGACCCTATGCAATTCATATTCGACCACTGTCCGGCTTGTCCGATACTCGCAGTCTGGCGCGGTTTCTGGTCCCAGATAGCGGGAATGGAAGCGACGCTCAAGCGCATTACGAGCGATTTTCATTCCAATCATTTCAAATCCGATAGCTGTAGGGGCGAAGGTCGCGTAGACACTGACAGGCGCCGGTGGCTCGTCCCGCTCGCTGCACAACCAGAATCTGTCCGAAAATCATCAGTATCGGACAAGTCTTGTAGGAGCGAAGTCGCGTAGACACTGACCGGCGCCGGTGGCTCGTCCCGCTCGCTGCACAACCAGAATCTGTCCGAAAATCATCAGTATCGGACAAGTCTTGTAGGAGCGAAGTCGCGTAGACACTGACCGGCGCCATTGAGTCGCCCGAAAAAGACCAAAGTCTCCCAATATTCACTGCGCAATGTACAATAGTCCATCGGCGAAACACACAGGCAAGCCCATGACCCTCATCCAACCCTTTGTAACCCAGGTCGACTTCCTATCGGGCCAATTCAGCCCGCTCCGCAGCCAATACCAGCGCCGGCTAAGCGATATGACCAAGATGTACGCCGACCGCGAAGCAGCCCAGCGCATCCTGCGAGACGAAGGCGACCGCCTCATCTACGAAGTCCACGGCGTCGAGCTGCCAGCCGAAGAAGGCCAAATCCCCCATTGCACGACGCGCATCCTGCCCGGCCACATCGGCGGCGAATTGCACATGACCAAGGGGCACTTCCACGCCCGCCGCGAACAAGGCGAGGTCTATTTCGGCTTGTCCGGGCGGGGCTTGCTGCTGCTGCAAACCGCCGATGGCCAGACCAGCGAACTGGAAATGACCGCCGGCAGTTCAGCTTATGTGCCGCCATTCTGGGCGCATCGCACTGTCAACATCGGCGCTGAAGATTTTGTCTTCTTCTCCGTCTGGGAGGCGCGCGCGGGCCACGATTATGGCACAATCGAACGCGACGGCTTCCGCAAGCTCGTCATGCTGCGCGCTGGCCAGCCGGCTGTCATTGACAATCCCAAGTACGCCTAGAGCAGGCAATCCCATGTCACAGCCCAATATCATCCTCATCATCACCGACCAACAGCGCTACGACACCATCAACGCCCTCGGCTTCCCCTATATGGACAGTCCCAATCTCGACCGCCTGGCCACCGAAGGCGCCAGCTTCGATAATTGCCATATCACCGCGCCCTCCTGCGCCCCTGCCCGCGCCAGCCTCTTCACAGGCTACTATCCCCATGTCACCGGCATCCTGGCAAATGGCGACCTGTGGCGGCGCTCATGGGTCGAAGATCTGGCGGCCGCCGGTTATCACTGCGTCAACATCGGCAAAATGCACAGCAAACCCTTCGAGACGCCCCTGGGTTTCCATGAACGCTTCGTGGTCGAGAACAAAGACCGCTACCTGCAGGGCCGCGAATATATGGATCAATGGGACAAAGCGCTGGAAAAACGCGGCTTGGTCAAGCAGCAGCGCGTACTCTATCGTCAACGCGACGATTATCGCGAGCGCATGGGCGCCTTCAGCTGGGACCTGCCGCCAGAAACCCATTCCGATAATTTCGTCGGCGGCCTGGCGCAAAGCTGGCTGCGCAACCGAAAAGTCGATCAGCCGCTCTTCCTGCAAATCGGCTTCCCCGGTCCCCATCCGCCCTATGACCCGACGCCCGATGCCGCCGCCCAATACATCGACCGCGACCTGCCCCTGCCAGAGGTCACGCTGGCCGAGCTCGCGGACCAGCCGCCGCCCTTCCAGCAATTGCGCCAGCACAACACCGAGATCGATCACGACTCCATCGTGCATCTGCTCCAGCCTTCGCGTTTGCAGCTCCAGCGCCAGCGCGCCTATTATCTGGCCAATGTCAGCATGATCGACAAGCAAGTCGGCGAAATCATGAACGGGCTGGACGAGCAGGGCTTGCTGGAAAACAGCATCGTCATCTTCACCAGCGATCACGGCGATTGCCTGGGCGATCACGGGCATATCCAGAAGTGGACCATGTACGACATCATCACGCGCGTGCCGGCGATTTTCTGGGCGCCGGGGCGCATCCCAGCCGGGCAGCGCTTCAGCCAGCTCTGCCAATGGATGGATATCGGCGCCACCATACTCGACCTGGCGGGAATCCCCAGGGCAGAGAGCATGCAGGCGCAATCCCTGACGCCGGCTTTGCAGGGCGAATCATGGCAAGGGCGCGAACTGGTCTTCGCCGAACATCCGCCGGACAATGTCTACGAAGGTCCCTACATGAGCATGGTCCGCAGCCATACGCACAAACTCGTGCATTTCGCCGGGCAAGAATATGGCCAGCTATTCGATCTGGAAGCGGATCCGGGCGAAACCGACAACCGCTGGAGTGACGAAGCGCTGGCGGATGTCAAACGCGAACTGCTGAATGCGCTGCTGAACTGGCGCACGCAAAGCGCAGAGCAAACCCGCGACCTCTTCCAGGAGCGCCGCTGAGCCCAAATTGGCGCGAGGACATGTTGCTGGCGAACCCCCCGGATGATTTGGGAGACTATACGCCCGACTCCATGAACCGCGTCACGTCTTCTCGCCCCTTCGCCCCAGCCATCGGACCCTTCGCCATGACAGCCAGCGCGCCGCAAGCGTTGCCAAAGCGCGCCGCATCCACAGCCGATTCGCCCGCCAGCCAAGCGCTCAGGAAGCCCGCGTCAAAGCAGTCGCCAGCGCCCGTCGGGTCAATCTCGGTTACGGCGAAACCCGGCAGATCCACCGCGCCGCTCGCATCGTAGACTGTGCAGCCGGCCGCGCCCCGCGTGACCACAATTGTCCGCTTTGGGCGCTCAGCCAGCAGCTTGTCCACAGCGTCCTCAATAGAACCGCTGCCAGTCAGCCGCAGCAATTCCTCCGCTGTCGGCATCAGAACATCCGCGGCAGCCATGAACTCGGCGAATGCTGCGCGCGCCTCGTCAAGCCCCAGCAGTTCCGGGCGCAAGTTTGGGTCAAAGCTGATCAGCGCGTCCGCCTCAAGCGCCATCCGCAGGGCTTCTTGGCAAACCCGCAAGACATCCCCGCTCATCGACAGCGTCGATCCCATCACATGGAAGCAGCGCAAACCAGCGAAAAGCTCTGGCAGCAGCATATCGCCCGTGATGCGCCCGCCCGCGCCCAGGCTGAACACGAAGTCGCGCACGCCATCCGCGCGATAAGCCACAAAAGCCAGGCCCGTAGGAGCATCGTTATGCTGGCGAACTCCCGCCGTCTCCACGCCATCCGCCCGCAGCTGATCGAGCAGGCATGCGCCAAAGGCATCCGCGCCGACCGAGCCGATGGCGCCGGCTTTCATGCCCAGCCGCGCCGCCTGCACAGCGAAGATGAATGGCGCGCCACTGGGGTAGGGTCCAACGAAGGGTCCGGGCTGGCTCAGGGGCTGGTCGACGCCCGTGCGCATGACTTCGACGAGCGCCTCGCCGAGTGTCAGGATGTCGAGGGGCATGGTTCAGCCCCGCATCCCCCGCTGCCACAAACCCACCCCATAAAACTCATAACTCGCCGCCGCGTCCGGCACATCCACCACATGCACCGTGAAACGCGCCGGCATCCCATTCTCCGGGCAATGCTCCTGGAAATATCCCTGATAGGCTCGCCCATAAGCCGCCCGCAAACGCTCGCATTCCGCCCGATACCCGAGCGGATCCACCAGCGGATTTGGCGACTTGGGCTGGCAGCCGAAGACATGCATCTCAATGAAGTCTATCTCGGCGATGGATTGGCAGATCCCCGCCTCCCGCAGCCAACTCTCCCAGCATTGGAAGACCAGCGGAATCTCGATTTCCGGCTCCATCCGCGCCACGCTGTCCAGCTTGAGAATGCCGCTGGCCGAATAGCCGCCGGTCAAACCCGCGAAGCAAATCCGCAGGTCGCCATCCGACAGCGCCTCAACGACCAGGTTGGACAGGACCGGCTCATCGCCTTCGTAATAATAAGTCAGCTTGCCGCGCCGCTTGACATTAAATGGCAACTCGGTACCCTCTGTGTCCTCAGTAAGCGCAAGTAGGTCGCGCAACAAACAATTCGATTGCTGTAGGGGCGAGGTCGCGTAGACACTGACAGGCGCCGGTGGCTCGTCCCGAATTATGCCGATGCTATAGGGCTAACGGCGTCCACCGCTGCGCGTAGACACTGCAGGTCAGTCGCCCCTACGATTCTCATTACTTTATGTGATTTACTTCTGTGCCATCTGTGGTTAACCCTTCAGAGAGCCCGAAAGCAAACCGCTGATGATGAAACGCTGGAAGACCAAAGCGAAGCAGATCGGCGGAATCACCGATACCACGCCCGCCGTGATGATGCTCACAAAACTTACGTCCACATCGGTTGCAAACAGCGATACCACCACCGTGCTCGTATACGATGCCGGCGTCTCCGATAGCAGCAGCGCGAACAAAAACTCGCCCCAGGTCAGCAAGAAAGCCAAAATGCCCGCCGAGGTCAAACCGGGCAGCGAAAGCGGCAATATAATCTTGTGCACCACCTGCAAGCGGCTGCAGCCATCAATCCGCCCGGCATCTTCCAATTCCATCGGGATGCTCTTGAAGTAGGATTGCAGCAGCCAAATCACATACGGCAAAATGAAAGACAAGTTGATGAACACCAGCGAGATAATCTTGTCGCTCATGCCAATCCGCTTGGCCACCAGCACAATCGGAATAGCCAGCGAAAGCGCCGGGATCAAGCGGCTGGCCAAAATCCCAAAGAGCAGCAGGTTGCGCCCGCGAAAGTGCAAGCGCGCCAAAGGATAGGCGGCATACGCGCCCGTCAAAACGGCGATGGCGGCCACGCTGCCCGCCACGAAGAACGAATTGGCGAAACTGCGCAGGAAGATCCGCGATTGATAAGGCACGCCCGAGGCCTCGCCCAAGACAGCCCCCTCAAAGATCTCCCGGTAGCTATCCAGCACGATCGGGTTGGGCAGCCATTGCGGCGGCCGGTTCAGCAGCTGGCGCTCATATTGGAAGCTGGAACTCACCAGCCACAAAAAGGGACCAACCGTGCCAGCCAGCACAATCACGGCTGAAACATAGATGACAACCAGGCGGAGGCGAGCGCGGTTTTTCATTATTGCTCGACCCCCTTGTCCAAAAAGACATAAAACAAGATGGCCAGCGCCAGCGTTATCCCGCCCAGCAGCATGGCGATAGAACTGCCCGCGCCGAAATCCAGCTTGCGGAAGGTCTCGGTATAAATCTGCCAGCCCAGCACATTCGTGGCATCCGCCGGTCCCCCAGCCGTCAGCACAAAAATGATATCGAAGACTTTTAGCGCGAAGATCATCTCAAAAATAATCACAATCGACAGCATGGGGCGCAGCATGGGCAGGGTGATGTGCCGGAAGCGCTGCCAGACGCTCGCGCCATCCACAATCGCCGATTCGTATATGTCGCCCGGGATCGTCTGCAAGCCCGATAACAGCAGCAAGGTGGCCAGCGGTATATGAATCCAGGAATACGCGATGACCAGCCAAATCATCACGCTGGGCATGCTGCCAAGCACATTCTGATACTCGGTGATGATGCCTATATCATAGAAGACGGCGTTCACCAAGCCATACTGCGGGTTCAGCAGCCACTTCCAAAGCAGCGCGTTCACCACCGAAGGAATCGCCCAAGGCACCAGCAGCAGGGCGCGCAATACGCCCCGCCCGGGGAACTTCTCATTCAGCAGCAGCGATATCAGCAGGGCGATGACCACAATCACGATCACCGCCCCGATGGCGAAGGTGAAGGTCGTGCGCAGCGGCTCCCAAAAATCGCTGTCCGTCAGCCAGTCGGCGTAATTCTCCAAGCCGATGAAACGCTCGCGGCCCGGCCGCTTGAGATTCCACTTGTGCAGGCTGAGAAAGACCGCCATGCCAAAAGGCACCAGGATGGTCGCGGCGATGATCAGCACAGCCGGCGCGCTGAACAAAACCGCCATCATGCCCTGCGACATCTCTTTGCGTTGCCCGCTCGCCTTCAATTGCACGCTAATCTGCCTCAGCTTAAGCCACTAACCAGAACTCTCGGCGATTCCTTATCCCCCATTGCGATGGGGGGACCGAGGGGGGGTAACCCGGGCGGCTCAGCGAACCGCCCGCTTGGTCAAAGCCCCCTCCCTCAACTTGGGACCCTTGCCATGGAGATGGCAAGAGCGGTTTTGGGCTGGGGGCTTATTCCCAGTCTTCCCGCAGTTCGTTCCATTCTTCAGCCAAGTCCGCCAAGACCTGACCCTTGTCCGCATCGCCCAGAATAGCGGCTTGCAGCGGACCCCAACTGCCGATCTCCCAATCGGAGAAATAGGGCACAAAGCGATAGGGGCGCGAAATCGCATACTCGGATTGCTCGCTGAGCAGGTCCGGGTCGATCCAGCCCGAGATCGAGTTGCGCACCTCTTCGTCTTCATAGAGCGGCGCCGGCGAGAAGCCCAAGCCAAATTCCAGCGCCCAGCGTTTCGGCACAAAATAGACGCCCGTGGCATCCTTGCCGCCCAGGAATTGCACCAACTGCCAAGCCGCGTCCTTGTCCGGCGCGTTATTCGTTATGGCATACAGGCGCACATAACCCCAAGTGCCGCTGCGGACTTCATCCGTCCCCGGCACGAGCGCGTTCTTGATGTCGCCCGCCACGTTCGATTGTTCCGGATCGTTCATGGCTTTCAACGTATAATCCGTGGTGGTCATGAACGAGGTCGTGCCAGCCGCCATCAGCAGCGTGCCGTCATCATCGGTCAGCGAAGCCGGGTCAATCAAACCAGCGTCCAAACCTGCTGTCAGCCAATCCAAAGCCTCCCAAGCCGCGCTGCCCTCTTCCTGGAAGAGCGGGTTGAAGTCGTCATCAAAGAGCTTGCCGCCGCGCGATGCCGTCAGCGTCTCCCATTCGCGCAGCAGATAATTCTCGCCACTGCGCAGCTGCATCAGAATAGGATACTCGACCACGCCAGCGTCTTTGATCATCTGCGCCTGTTCCAGCATCTCGTCCCAAGTCTCGGGCGGGGCGTCAACGCCAGCCGCTTCCAGGTGCGCCGCGTTGTAAGCCATCGTCTGCACGCCGGAATAATAGGGCAAGCCATAGACCTCGCCGTCATAGGACATCTGCTCGATGATGCCGGCCGGCAGATCCGCCAGCAGCTCATCCGCGCCTTCCAAGCCGCTTATCGGCACAATCCAGCCCGCCGAAGCCCATTCCGCCAGGTAGCTGTCGCGGACATAAGCCACGTCAAACTCGGTCCCAGCCACAAAACTGGCCACCATCTTGTCGTGATATTCATTGCTGGGGAAGGGCAGGAAAACCGCCGGATGCCCGGTCTGCTCTGTGAAACGGCCCAAGTTCTCGGTGACCACATCGACTTCGTAGGGCCAGCCAGTCAGCTTCAAGCCATCGTCCTGCGCGCTCACGCTTATGCCAAACAGCAGCGCGGCAAAGACGAGCAGCGCGATCAATTTATGTGAACGGAGCATTTTTCACCTCGATTACTAACAAGCGAGCGAAGATGTGAACCTTGGCTTTGTCAATCGCCGCCTCCCTCCTCCTTTGCGATAGGATACCCCATGTGGCTAGACTTGCCCAATCGGCTGGCTTTTGCGCCCCAGTCCGCGGCAAAATGGACGCGCTGAATTATTCCGTGTTATGCTCGTCCTGTCTTTTCCACCTGCCTAAACTATACCCGGGCGAGACTGACGCTGGACTGCCAAAACCCTGCCATAGACGCATAACCCGCCATGACAAGCTATCCCGCCGACTTTGAAGAGCATATCCGCCAACTGCTCAGCCATCTCTACGACTACTTGAAACTGGTCGAGAATCCCGTGGCGCGCCGGCTGGCGGGCGAGCACAGCGGCAAAGAACGCATGCAAGCCATACGTTCCGCGGTCATGCAAGCCATCGAAAACTTGCGCCGCGAAAACACCGCCAACCCCGCATCGCGCCAGAACCGCCTCTATAACATCCTGATGCTGCGCTATATCGACGAACGCAGCGCCAACGAAGTCCTGAACCGGCTGGCATTAAGCGAGCGCCAGTATTATCGCGAGCATCAGCGCGCCCTGCAAACCATCAGCCAGGTCATCTGGGACCAGCGCTTCAGCCCGGAAGCCGAACGCGGCAAGCATTCCCTGGCGCGGGAACTCAGCTACCTCAACCTCGAAGGCGACCCCAAGAGCTTCGCCGCCCATGCCGAAATCGCAGCCGCTCTCCGTTCGACGGGCGCGCTCGCCAAACAGCGCGGCATCCAGATCCAACTCAGCCAACCCGCTGCGCCAATCCAGCTGCAAGCCGCCCAGCCAGTCTTCCGCCAGCTTGTCATCTACCTGCTCAACAGTATGCTGGGAGGGCTGGAAGCCGGCGCGCAGATCCGCATCAGCGTCGATCCCGCCCCAGCCATAATCTTTTCCGCCGCGAGCCTGGATGATGCCTGGCAGAACCTGCATGCGGACGCCACCGCGAATGCCTTGCTGCGCAGCCTCAACGCCCAGCTCGAGAGTCAATCGCCGCCGTCAAGCATCCGCCTGAGCTTTGCGCAATCCGCCCCCAAAATCCTCATCGTCGATGACAACCCGGACAGCATCGCTCTCTTCAAACGCTACCTGGCCAATCTGCCCTATCAGCTGCTCACGGCTCAAGAAGAAAGCCAGGCTATGCGCATCGCCCGGGACATGCCGCCGCTCTGCGTCATCCTGGATGTCATGCTGCCGGGCGTGGATGGCTGGCAGATCCTGCAGCGCCTCAAGAGCCATCCCGATACCGCCGATATCCCGGTCCTGATCTGCTCCGTGCTGGAAATGCAAGACCTGGCGCTCTCGCTGGGCGCCGATGGCTACCTGAAAAAGCCGCCCGCCCGCGATGAACTGCTGCGCCTCCTGCAATCCGCTCAAATCAGTCAACTGTAGGGGCAAGCCGGTGGCTCGTCCCGCTCGCTATCCAACCAGGATCTGACGGAAAATCATCACTATCGCACAAGCCTTGCAGGACCGTTTGTCCCGCACTGTCTGCGCCCTCCCATGAACCGCCATCTCAAACATCCAGCAGCAAACCCGCCTGCCGCTCGAAGCTGTACATGCTGCGCGGCCGCATCAAAGTCACCGCCCGCTCAAAACCGCCCAGCGCCCCCCGCGCCTCCCCCAAGGCTTTGTAATAATCCCAATAGCGGAAGCTGGCATAATCCTCGCGCATCAAAGCATGCGTCTTCAGCAGCGCCAGATACTCATCAAAGACCTCGCTGACATCCAGATAAATATCCGCATGATAGCCTTCCATATCTTCCCAGTTTTCAGAGAATAGCAGCGCTTTCGGCGAATGCGCCGGCTGCTCGCGCTCAAAAGCCGGCAAGCCAGCGCGGAATAGCGCTTGCATAACCACATCATGACTATTGTTGTGGTCGATATGGAAGCTGCCCTTCCAGTGCGTGATGACCAGCGTCGGACGGTATTTGCGAATCAGATCCGCCATCAGCCAGATCGATTCGTCATTGACCGGCAGCTCGCCATCGCCATAAGGCAGCAGCTCCATATTCGCGCCGATGAACTCGGCCGACGCCCGCGCGTCCGCCAGCCGCATCTTCAGGTAGTCTGCCGCGCTCAAAGTCGGGTGCCCTTTCTCGCCGGTCGTGGCATGCACGATGGTGATGTCCCAGCCGGCCCGCTTGTGCTTGAGCATCACCGCGCCCGCCATATTCTCCGCATCCGATATATGGCCGCCGACGACCATCAAATGTCCAGCCATTGCGCCTGCTCCTTTCTGTTTCAAACCTCATCCACCGGGCAATCGCTTCAAACGCATGCTGCGTGGATCTCGGACAGATTCATCAACATTTTACTTATCTGTAGGGACGTTTTGCTGAAACGCCCACAATCTGAAAGCCATTTTCAGCGACAACGCAGCAGTTTCCTGTACCTCGCGGAAAATGGCATTTAATGATTATGAAGCGATTTCCCTACTTCGCCCACTAAAGCGCCTTGCGCATCACAGCGAATTCCCGCCGACGCTGGAAACCAGCCAGCGCATACAAGCGCGCCGCATTCTCATCCGTCCAAAGAAAATAGGCGTAGAAGACATGCCGGGCGCTCATCTCTTCCAAACACTTGAATAGCAGCATGCGGCCGATGCCCCGATTGCGCCGGTCGGGCCGTACGCCGAAGGGCCCAAAACGCTCGTTGCGCTGTTGGCAGAAGCCCACCACCTCGCCATTTTGCCGCGCCACCAGAAAACATATGCGCTGCGGACTGTCGCCAAAGTATTCCAGCAGATAACTCTGCGCGTGCCGAAACCAATCCCAGCCAAAATGCTCCACCAAAAAGGGCATCAAATCCGGGATGTCGCTGGCGGCTATCGGGCGAATGGTCAAGCCATCTTCAGCCTCCGCCCGCTCTATCCGCGCCTGAATCTCCTCGGGGATGCGAAAACCAGTCAAATCGCTGCCCATGCTAATGGCGTGATACAAGACCTCGAACCCATGGCGCTCCCGCAAGAAGCGAATCGTGCCGGGATAGGCTCGCGTATCGATGCCAGGCACGAAATAATTGGGCACATAAGGCGATATTTCCAGCCGTTTGCGCCCCTCGCCGCGCAGCCTGCCCAGAACCCTTTCGATCAGCGCGCTGCCAATCCCGCGCCGCTGATAGTCCGGATGCACGCCAAATGCGCTGATCCAGGCTTCATCCGCATCCATGCCTTGCAAAAAATACGGCACGCGCCGGCTCAAACACAGCGCAAAGCCGACAACCCGCCCGTCCTCCACAGCCACCGGGACATTGCCCGGGTGAAAGTTCGGGTCCAGCAAGACCTGCGTCCGAAACAGGCTGGCGCTGACGCCATCGGCATGCATCGACCGCCGCCAAACCTCCAGCAGCTGGCTCTCGTCCCCGCCGCGATAGTCTCGTATATCCATAAGCCGTTCCTATCCTTTTAATCCCGTGAGCGCGATGCCCTGTATGAAATAGCGCTGCAAGAAGACAAATACCAGCAGCATCGGCAAAACAGAGGCCGCCGTGCCCGCCATGAGCAGGTTGGTATTGTCCGCATACAGACTCTTCATGGAATTGATGCCCAGCGGCAAAGTCATCAGATCGCGGCTGTTGATGACCAGCAGGGGCCACAAAAAATTGTTCCAGGCGCCGATGAAAGTGAATGTGCCAAGGGTCGCCAGGGCCGGCTTTACCAGCGGCAGCACGATGCGCCAAAAGATGCCCGGCTCGCTGGCGCCGTCTATCCGCGCCGCGTCTATCAGTTCGTCAGGCACCGTGACCATGAACTGCCGCATGAGAAAGATGCCATAAGCCGAAGCCAAGCCAGGGACCACCAAGCCCTGGTAAGTATCAATCCAGCCCAATTGCCGCACGATGAAAAATACCGGGATCAGCGTCACAAAGAAGGGAATCATCATGGTCGCCAAAATCATGGTGAACAGCGCCTCGCGGCCCGGGAAGCGATACTTGGCAAATGCGAAGCCAGCCAGCGAACTGCTGACCAAGACGCCCAGGACGATCAGGCTCGCGGTGAAAAGGCTGTTGAAATACAGCCGCGCCATAGGGATCTTCTGCGGCAAATCCGTATAATTGCTGAATTGCGGAGTGGCCGGCAGCCACACCGGCGGGCGAAGCTGAATCTCCCCTGCCGTCATCAGCGAGGCGATCAGCATCCACGCAAAAGGGAAGACCATGACCGCCGCCCCCGCCACCAGGATCACATAGCGCAGGCCAACCAGCATCCGCGCCAACAGCCAGTCTCGCTCCCCTTCCATCCGCGCCCTCATTCCTGATAGGTCCTGTCGCGAAGCAAGCGCAGCTGCGCCAGCGTGATGAGCAGGATGATGGCGAACAGGATGAAAGCCATTGCCGAAGCCCGCCCCATCCGCGAGAACTTGAAAGCCGTATTGTACATGTGCAACACCACCGTCATGGAACTGTTGGCTGGCGCGCCGCCCGTCGTGGCGAAGACCAGATCAAAAACCTGCAACGCGCCTATCGTATTCGTCACCACCACAAACAAAGCCACCGGACGCAGCAAGGGCAAGGTCACATAACGAAACTCCTGCATGCTCCCAGCGCCATCCACCCGCGCCGCATCGTAATAATCCTGCGGGATGCCCTGCAAGCCAGCCAGGAAAATGACGATGTAATAACCGACGTACTGGTAGATGGCGATGAAAACGAGGGTCATCAGCGCCTGGCTCGGTCCGCTCAGGAAGGGCTGCCGCGGCAAACCCAGAGCCGTAATGATAGTGTTGACCACGCCATAGTTGCGGTCGAAGATGAAGGAAAACATCACCGCCAGCGCCAAAGGAGCAGTGATCACCGGCATGAAATACAGCACGCGCCAAATCCGCCGCCCGCGGATCTTGCTGTTGAGCAGCAGCGCGAAACCCAAACCCAAAATCGTATTCGCCCCGACCCCGCCAATCGCGAAGAGGAAGGTATTGGCCAAGGCTTTGGCGAAGACCGTATCCTTGGTGAGCAGGAAAGCATAATTGCTCAAACCGCGCCAAGGCATCTCCTCGACGGGCGAAAGCATGTCCCAGCGATGCAAACTCACCCAGCCCGAAAACAGAATCGGACCCAGCAGAAAGAGTATCAAAGCGATGACCGGCGCGGCCACAAAGGCATAAGCCCAGAGCATGCGCCGGCGCATCAGCGGGCTTCTGGGGATATCGGGCAGCCAGCGCGCCACCCTGCCAGCCACTGCCGACATCAAAAGCGCCGCCCACGCAAAATTCTTTGCTCCCTACGCATGATACCCCCTTCCCCCTTCATGGGGACCCTTGCCATAGAGATGGCAAGAGGGGCCGGGGGATGGGGGGCTAAATTCTCCGCCTATTCCTCAGCCATCATCCGCTGTTCTTCCAGGATGGCGTTGGCTTGCGTCTCGACCGACTCCAGCGCTTCTTCGGGGCTGGTCATGCCCGTCAGCACCGCCTCAATCTCCACTTGCAGCAGAGTCTTGACCTCTTGTCCGCCAGCCACAATCTGCTCCGGGCGCGCATAAGCCGAGGCCGCCACAAATGCCGAGACATAATGATCGCTCATCGACTCCGCGAATGCCGCTTGATCATGATCGAAACTCGGAATAGCGCCCAGCGCATTCACCAAAAAGTCGCCAATCGCCGAACCCGCCCCTTCTTCGTGCTCGGCGTTCATCCAGTGAATGAAATCCCAGGCGGCCGGCTTGTTGGGCGAATTCGAATCCACCGCGAATAGCCAGGTATAGGCGATGCTGGAAGGCGCTTCCCCGCTTGGCCCCACAGGGATCTCGGCCACGCCGACTTCCGTGTCAAAATCAATGCCTTCAGCCGCGCGCAGCGTCGCCCGCCACCAGGGCGCCATGATGACCATGCCCACCGTGCCGCTGGGAAAATCGCCCAAGCCGCTTATGCTCGCGTCCGTCCCGCCATTCGCCACCAGATCGGCATAAAGCTGCAGCGTCTCCAAACCTTCCGCGCTGTTGAACTCCGCCACTGTGCGATCCTCGCTGAGGTAGCTGCCGCCATTCGAGAACAGCAGAGCGCTGAAAGGATGCACGATGCCCGAATCCCAGCCAGCCATCACCCCAAAGCCCAACTGCCTGATCGCCCCGGTGTCATCCACCTGCGTGATGGCCGAAGCCATCTCCTTCAGCTCATCCCAATTGCTCGGCGGCGACTCATAACCCGCTTCCGCCAGCAGCCGCTTGTTATATACCAGCAGATACGGATTGACCTCGGTCGGGTAGCCCCAGGTCTGCCCGTCGGAAGTGCTGACGGCGTCGATTGTGCCTTGCGCCACATTCTCGTTGATGTACGACAGGTCGTCATCCGTCGGCTCAGCCAGGACGCCGGCGTTCACAAAATCCGGCAGCCACAAATGATAAAAATGGTAGACATCGGCGCTGATCCCGGCGGTGCGCCCCGTGATGATCTTCGTGCGCAATTCGCCAAAATCGACCGTGACCAACTCAATCGCCACATCCGGATGGGCTTCCATATAGGCGTCGATGATGGCTTGCTGCGCCGCCAACTGGTCTTCCGTGCCCCAATGCGTCAGCATCGTCAGCGTCGTATCCTGCGCCCAGGTCAAGGCGCCGGCCGAAACCAGCAGAAATACCAGCAAGCACCGCAGTATCAAACGCGATCGCAACTTCATGAGATTCCTCCTGTGCTAGAAATATCGAAACGGCAATAGATTGACTGCTATCGGCTAGTATAGCAGATGCTCCGCTCGTTTTCGTAGAAAGCTCCCAAGATCCCGCTGCCAACTTGCTGTGAGATCCGCGACCGGCTGGTCAGCGTCAATCTGCCGGCGCAATTCATCGCTGCCCCAAAGCAAGTCAATCGGCGGATGCGCCCTCTCTTGCCAAGGCCCGCGCCAAGCGAAATCATCGGGATACTCCCGCTTCACACTCTGCAGCAGATGCAGCGCCATCTCCACCGGCTGAAAGCTCTCGCGATCGCTGACATACACCTGGACGCCCGCGCAGACCCGCCCGCGATGCTTGCCAAATACAGGCGCGAAATGCACAGGCCGAAAAAGCGCGCCAGCCAGCCCCAAGCCAGTCAGCCGCTCGCAAAGCAAATCCGCCCGGATCCAAGGCGCGCCGATATACTCGAATGGTCTGGTCGTTCCGCGTCCCTCGGACAGGTTGCTGCCCTCGATCAAGCACGTGCCTGGATACAGCGTGACCGAATCCAGAGTCGGCAGGTTTGGCGATGACGGCAGGAAAGGCAAGCCCGTCTCGTCATGCCACATCTCCCGCCCCCAGCCGCGCATGCGAATCACTTCCAGGTCGCAGCCGATGTCCGCGTTGAGCATGCTGGCCACTTCGCCCAGGGTCATGCCATAGCGAATCGGCAAGCGCGCCGGCCCCACGAACGACGCATATTCCATATCGAGCAAGGGACCTTCCACCCGCGTTCCAGTGATTGGCGCGGGCCGGTCCAGAATGATGACGCCGATGCCAGCCCCCGCCGCCGCCCGCATGACATTCAGCGCCGTCGCCACAAAAGTGTAGAAACGCACGCCCGCCCCCTGCAGGTCAATCAGGATGACATCAATATCGCGCAGCATCTCCGCGCTGGGGGTCTGCGTCGCGCCATACAGGCTGTACGCCGGCAAACCAGTCACGGAGTCGATGCCGCTCTCGACCTTGTCGCCGGCTTGGGCATTGCCGCGGATGCCATGCTCGGGACCAAAGAGCGCCACCAGATTGACCGCCGGATGCCCATGCAATAACTCTATGCTGCCGCGCAGACGCCGGTCAACGCTGCTCGGGCATGCCAGCAGAGCAACGCGCTTGCCAGCCAGCATTTTCGTATGCGATTCCAGGAAAACTTCCAAGCCCAGTTCAACCGCCATCAGACTGCCCTCCAGCTTTCCCGCGCCCCAATGAGACTTTTCCAATACTCGCGGTCTGGCGCGGTTTCGTGTTCCAAATGATGACAAAGGGAGCGACGCTCAAGCACATTCCGCGCCACTTCCGCTTCAATCCGCTCACATTTGTCAAATGTAGGGGCGAGGTCGCGTAGACACAGACCGGCGCCGCTGGCTCGTCCCGCTCGCCTCGCAAACAGAAATTGACGAATAAACATCAGTACCCGACAAGCCTCATGCCTTGACGCCGCCTTCCAGCAAGCCCTTGACGAAGAAACGTCCTATCAAGACAAAGAGCAGGATGATCGGCAGCGTAGTCGCCCCGGCCCCCGCCAGCAGCAATCCCCAGTCGATGACGTACTGGCCGATGACGCCAGCCAAGCCCACCGGCAAGGTCCGCCTGGCATCGCTGATGATGAGCACCGAAGCAAACATGTATTCGGTCCACGAAGTGATGAAGGCGAAGATGGCCACGCTGGCCACCCCCGGCGAAGCCAAGGGCAGCACAACCCGCAGCAGCGTCTGCAGCCAGCTGGCGCCATCCAGGCTGGCCGCCTCTTCCAATTCAAAGGGTATCGAAGCGAAAAAGGCTTTGAGCAGCCAAACGGAAAAGGGCGCGGCGAAGGTGACGTTGATGATGACCAGCGCCAATTGCGTATCCAGCAGCTTCAAACCGCTCAGCATCACATACAGCGGGATGAGCAGCAGCGAACCCGGGAAAATATAAGCCAGCAGAATCAAGCGATACAATGTCTTGCGCCCGGGGAAGGGCAGACGGTACAAACCATAAGCCGCCGAAGTCGACAAAACCACCGTGATAGCCATCGTCGCCAGGCTGACCAGCGCGCTGTTAGCCAGATACAGCGAATAATCGGACGAAGACAGCAGATTGTCATAATGCTGGAAGGTGATCGCCCGCGGAACAAGCGTCGGCGCCTGCGATACGATTTCGCTCGATTCCTTGATCGACGAACTGTATATCCAATAGAAGGGCGCGATGATGAAGAACATCACCAGAAAGACCAAAGCATAACGGATGCCAGCGCTATGCCCCCGCTCATTCATCGCCAGGTCTCGTCTTCTTCATCGGCTCTCGGCGCGAGGAAAAAAATGAACGCTATCGTGAAGAGCGTAACCGCGAGGGCCATCATCACCGCCGCGGCCGCCGCCCGCCCCAGCCGATACTGCAAGAAAGCCATATCATAAATCAGCACCGGCATGGTCAAGGTCGCGCGCGATGGTCCCCCGCCCGTGACCAGATAGATGACGTCAAATATATTGATCGACCACAATGTGCCGACCAAGCCCATCACAAAGAGCACCGGCTTCAAACCCGGTATGGTGATATTGACAAACCGCTGCCAGGCGCTGGCGCCATCCACCCCGGCCGCGTCATACAAATCGCTGGAGATGCCCTGCATGCCCGCCAAAATGATGATCGTCAGCAAAGGAAAAAAGCGCCAGGAATTGATGCCGATCAGCGATGCCATCGCCGCGTTGCCCGTGCTGAAAAAGCCAACTTGCTCCTGTATCAAACCCAGCCGCAGCAAAATTGTGTTGACTATCCCGCCCGATGTGCCCAGCATCCACTTCCAGACGATGATGGCCACCACCGTCGGCACGATCCAGGGCAATATCACCCAGGTCCTCGCCAGGGCCCGGCCGCGAAAGGGCAGGTTCAAGATCAGCGCGGCCACGAATGCCAAGATAGTCTGCAGCAAGCCATTGCCCAACACCCACACCACGCTCTTGCCCATCGACGGCCAGAAATGGCGCGAGTTCAGCACGCGCTGATAATTCTCCAAACCGACGAATTCGCCGCCGGTCCCGATGACGCCGACATCCAAAAAACTCAAGCGGATCAAGGAAAAAATCGGATAAGCGATGGTGGCGATCAGCCAAATCACCAAAGGCGCCACCAGGACAATGCCCAGCAGCGCGCGGCGCCGGCGCCGGTCGTCTCGCTTGGCTTTCGCTCTTCTCGCCACGATCTATCCGCGCATGGCGCTCCGCCCCAACCTGCTCATATATGGATTGCTGTATGGGCAAAGCAGAGCCCCAGCCCACGCAAAGCCCATCGCAACCGGCTGCGCAAATCTCCCCCTCATTTTGTGGTGAGGGGGCCGGGGGCTTGCCTAATGGGGACAAGCCGCCCAGGAACCCTCAAGGCGATGCCTACTCGATCGCTTCCATCATCAGGTATTCGCCTTCTTCAGCCGCTTCTGCGCCGCCCATGCCATCCACTACCACCAATTGCCCCACCTGGCTCAGCAGATTCTGCGCCGAGATGCGGGCGATGCTGGGGAAGGTCTGGTCGCCGGTGAAGCCAAAGAGACGCCCCGAACGCGAATACTCCAGCACGGTCTCCAGCTGATCGCGATACTGCACCACCAGCGGATCGCTCCAGTAGGTCTCGGATTCAAAGCCCGATTCGGTGATGGGCAAGAACAAGCCCGGCTCCATGTTCAGGAACAAGCCGTAATTGTCGGGCTGGAAGATGAAGCGCAGGAACTCGTAAGCCGCTTCCTGCTTGGCGCTGTCATCGGTCAGGATCATCGCGGCGTTCACATACGAAATTGTGCCGGGGTCCTCAACGCCCGCATCCACCGGCATCGCCATCACGCCCAGATTCGCCGGATCGCCGCCATTGGCTTCATAGGAACGCAGGAAAGGAAACTGATTGACCATCGCGCAAGTCCCGCTGCCCAGGCAGACCTCCGCCTCGCCCCATGCCCAGCTCGGGCTGTCCGGCGGCGAAAATTGGCTCAGCTGCCCATAGAAGTCCAGCGCGCGCGCCGTCCGCTCATTGTTGAAGCGCAGGCTGCCATCATCATTGTAGAGATTCGACGCGCCGGCGTTGATCATGAAGTTGTACACCACCTGATCCGTGTACAGGTTGCGGTTGGCCGGCAAGCCAATCCCGTAGCGGCCCTCGCCAGTCAAGGCTTCGACGGCGCTCGCCCAATCATCCCAAGTGGCCATCGATTCCACGCCCGCTTCTTCCAGGTCGTCGATGTTGTACCAGATGGCATGCGCCATATTCCAAAGCGGTATCGCCCAGACATGACCATCCGACGAATACTGCTCGATGCCCGCGTCCAGGTAGCCATGCGTCTCGTCGATCTCGGCAACAAAATCATCCACCGGCTGCACAGCGCCCAATTCACGGATGATCGGCGTGAAATCGGGGATGGCGAAGAGCACCTCCGGCGCGTTGCCCGCCACTACCGAAGCCGGCGCCTTGGTGTAAATCTCCCCCCAGCTCTGCACGTCCTGGCTGACGACTATGCCCGGGTTGGCGGCGTTGAACTCGTCAATCAAGCCCTGCACCCGTTCGACGCGCTGCGGCGGCTGTTCCATGTGCCAAATCACCACTTCAACCGCGTCTTGCGCCTGCGCCGGCACAAGCGCCAAGCTGAAAACCGCGATCAATAGCAATGCGATATATGAACGAAAACATTTGCTGGTCATGCTGCCTCCTGAGGTATCCTGCGCACTCGACAAAATTCTAGCGCTGCTTGCGCTACAAGTCCGCAATTCTACTCCAGCCACCACCGCCGCGCAAATCACGCAAGGCCAGCATCCCTCATGCGCATTCCGCGCGCCAGACTCACTGCTCTCGGCGCCCTCGGTGGCAAAACACTTGTATTCCAGCCGAAATGGATGCACTGCCGCCAGCCCACCTCATGCGCATTTGTCTTTTCGCCCCAGCCTTGCCATACTCCTTCCCATTGTCGCGGCGACAGCCAGATCCCGCCCCGCGCAATCCACCAACGGAGAGACAACAGACGTGAAAATTGGCATACTCGGCGCGGGCTTGATGGGCGAATGGCATGCCCTGCGCTGGCAAAAGCTGCCGGTTGCAATCGCCGGCTTCCACGACATCTCGCCCCAGAAAGCCGCGGCTCTGGCGAATCGCTTTGGCGGCGCGAACTTCGATTCCTTGGAAGCGCTTGTCGAAGCCGCGGATATCGTCCAGATATGCACGCCTTCTGTCTACCACTTGGAAGCGGTTGAAACGGCCGCCGCGTCAGGCAAGCATATCTTCTGCGAGAAGCCCCTGGCTCGCCAAAGCAAGGCTGCCGAGCGCATCATTCAACTGGCGGAAGAATCCGGCGCGCGCCTCTACGTCGGGCATGTCCTGCGCTTCTTTCATCAATATCGGCGAGCCAAACAAGCCCTCGACGCCGGTGATATCGGCCAGCCCAGGCTGCTCCGGGCGATACGCGCCGCGGGCCACGCTGCCGAACTCGACGATCGAAAGTGGTTTGCCGATGTGACCATGACCGGCGGCGTCGCCTTCGAAGTCAGCCTGCACGATATCGACTTCGCCTGCTGGTGCCTGGGTCCCGTCAAGCGCGTCATGGCGCGCGGCTTGAGCTATCGCAAGGATCTGCCCATCGTGGCTGACCACATGCTGCTCACCCTGGAATTCGCCTCAGGCAGCATTGGCCATATTGAAGGCAACTGGATGCTGACCGACGGCGCCTTCCGCCAACAATTCGCGCTCATCGGCGACGCGGGCCGGCTCGAATATGACAGCGCCCCGGCCGAATCCCTGTACATCAGCCTGCGCGGCGAACCCATTCCTTTCCAACTGCCCGAAGAAACCATGCGCGAAGACGACGATCCCTACTTGCTGCAACTGGAGCATTTTCTCTCGGCGCTGAAAGAAGACCGCCCCTTCATCATCGACCCGCGCGAAGCTCTCCATGCCCTGCAAGTGGCGGAAGCGGCGGGCCAGTCCATGCGCAGCGGCAAGCCCGTCGAGCTGAAAGACGGCTCGCCATGAACCTGCTCCTCATCGGCGCGGACGACGCCAAAGCCCATGCCTACCAGCGCGCGGCGGAATATCTGAGCCATGCCCATTCGGTCGCCCGCCTTGATTCCAGCGCCCGCTTGAAGACCGACGCCCGGCCAAGCGCCGACGCTCCCGCCGTGATCGCCCTGCAGCCACTCGATGATCAACTGCTCAACTTCCTGATCGAGACCGGCGCCAGCGCCATCTACGACCCGCCAGTTTTCGATTCCGCCGGGCGGCTGCGCGAAATACTCGCGGTCATTGAACGGCATACTCTCTCGCTGCTGCCCATGATGCCCCTGCGCCTCTTGCCCATAACGCTGCGGATTCACGTACTTGTCGCAGAGGGAACTTTGGGCAAACTGCTCTATCTCAAGCTGAGCTGCAACGAACGCTGGCTGGCGGATGGCGAACAGCCCTCTGCCCTGGCAAAACGCGGTCCCGCCGCATTTGATCTGCTGCGCTGGCTGCTCGGCGGTCCAATCGCCGATGTCCATATCAGCCGCGGTCCCCTGGCTGGCAATGCCGACGGCATCACGATCTTGTCCTTCCTGCTGGCAAACGATGTCTATGCCACGGCCGATATAAGCTGGTCCCTGCCGCCCGGCTACCCCAAACCCGCCGCCATCAACTTTGAAATCGCCGGAACCGCCGGCAGCATCCGCTCAGATGTCTTGAGCCAAACAGCCCAACTCACTACACTCGCGTCAAGCCATAGCCTGAACTGGGGCAGCGATTGGCATGTCGAAGCCTTGCGCGCCCTGAAAGCCATGACCGCTGGGGAAGCGCCGCCATACGCATTCGCTGATTTGGTCTGGGCGCAGGCTCAAGCCGAATCTCTGGCATAAGCGCCTTTTACGCATCAGCCCTCAGCCAGCGCCGCCCGCCAATATTCCGCCCTGGAACGCTCCGTCATTTGCGAAGCCTAAGCCCTGCCGCGCCCGCTCCAGCTTGATATCCGCCCGCGGACGAATGCTGTCGATTAATGCTTGCGCGCAAGCCGCCAATTCCAGCGGCGTATAACCTGCCTCCCGCGCCAGGCTGACCCGCCCTGTGATGGCTGGCGTGATGGATTCGCTGGCGCCCTTGGCCGATATCAGCACGATAGGCACATCCGCCAGGTCCGCGCTGCTCCGCATGGCTTCAATGACCGCGAAGCCATCCATGCCCGGCATCAAGACATCCAGCATCAACAGGTCCGGCTTCTCTTCCCGCATCATGTCCAAACCCCTCGCGCCATCATAGGCATAGCGCAAACGAATTTCCGCGTCAATGCTGCGCAGAGCCTGCCCAAAAAGCCGCACAATATCGCGATTGTCATCGATGATCATGATCGAGCGCAGACCGTCGCCAAACTGCCCCAAGGTCTTCTTCAACATGTCCAGCGAAACCGGCTTGACGAGATAATCATGCGCGCCACGCTGGCGGATGGCGGCTCTTCCGCTGGGCATGGGCATGCTGATGAGGCTGATCTCGCTGTGCCGCTCCTTGACCCGCGCAAGCAAACGCGAGTACCCATGATTCTGCGCCAGCAGCACTATATCCGGCTGAAACTGGCTTAGCCCCCGCATCGCCTGGCTCTCGTCATGGCAGGCGCTGACAATGTGGGACTTGAGATAGCGCGCGAAGAAAGCCGTGACCGCCTCATCCGGGTCGACGATCAGGATGCGTTTTTCAGCCCGCTGACGCTTTGGCAGCTGGCTGCCGCTGGGCATCCGCGCCATCAACTGCCGCGTCGTCGGCAAGGAAAAAGCGAAACGGCTGCCCAAACCCGGCTGGCCCGCGCTGCTCACGGTCATCACTCCGCCATGCAGACGAATGAGCTCGCGGCTCAGCGTCAAGCCCAGGCCCGAGCCCCGCTCGCCATCGCCATCCTGCCCGGCCACTTGAAAGAATTCGTCGAAGACCCGCGGAATCTCCTCCGCCTTCAAGCCGATGCCGCTGTCTGTCACGCTGGTCGTCACTTCATCATCACCCACCGCGATCTCGATGCGGATGCCGCCCTGGCTGGTGAAACGCGCCGCATTGACCAGCAAGTTCAGCAGAATCTGGCGGATGCGCACGGGGTCAAACCACAGCTCCGGCAAATCCTCCGGGATATCCACCGCGAAGCTCAAACCCTTCTTGGCGATCAAATCCGCCACCATATCCGCCGTCTCCGCCACGCAATCGCCCAGGCGGCTCTTCTGCTTGACGATGGCCAGATGCCGCGCCTCCAGCTGCGAGATATCCAGCACATCATTGATGAGATTCTGCAAATGCCGGGCGTTGCGATACACCGCTTGAATATCGGCTTGGTAGCCGGCCGGCAGCGGTTCCTCATAAACCTCCGGCGCCTGGATCATCACCTCGCTGAAGCCAACGATGAGGTTGATCGGCGTGCGCAGCTCATGGCTGACATTGGCGGCGAAACGCGCCTTGGCCTGGCGGGATTCTTCCGCTTGCTCAAAGGCGATCTCCAGCTTCGTGTTGATATCGCGCAGCCGCTCCTGATATTCCTGCAGCTGCTTGGCCATCAGCGCCAGCTCCGCCCGGCTGTCCCGCGCTTCCTTCATTTGTTCGGCGGCATAATCCTGGTAGCCTTGGCTGATTCGCAGCTGATTGACAAAATAGCGCCGCAGCAAGCCCACGATGATCAACTGGCATCCTCCCGCGGCCAGCAACAGCCAGAGATCCCCCGCCGGCGCCAAAGCCAGCAGCAAACAGCCGTCTATCAGCAATGCCAGCAGCAGCCAGGGCGGCGGCAAAACGATGACAGCGATGATCAAGCTGGCCGGGATGAGATACAGCGCCGTCGCGCTCCCGCTGGCCAGGCTGATCTGCCCGGCGAACATGGCGATGCAAAGCAGCAGGAAAAAGCAGGCCAGGCTGAATCCCCGCGCCTTGATGACATAACTCAAGCCACAGACGGCAATCATGATGACCGCGTCAAACATCAAAATATCCGGCAGGCTGCCCGGCAAAATGTCGCCAGCCAGGACAAGGCACCACATGCCCAGGCTCAGCAGCAGCAGGGTGATATTCATGAATTCATTGCGGATGGCGCTTTCGCTGGCGCTGGTCATGATCATGCCTCCCCATCAAGCTGGCGGAGCAAGCTGCCCCAATTGTCGCGCGAATACCAGGTTTTTGACAAAATTTGCGGCGCAAGTCATAATCATGCGCGGGCGTCGCGTTGGGACTGCGTTTTATCCGGATGCCAGCACGGCGCAATGGCTAGATTGATGAAGTTCTGAAGGGAGCGAAAGGCGACATGAACGAAAAGAAACTTTCACGGCGGGATTTCTTGCGAGCCAGTTTGGCAGCGGGCACGGCGACGGCAATCTCAGCCATGCCAGCCGGCTTGACCTACGCGCAGGAACAGGCTTTCCTGAATTATTGGACGGGCTGGAGCGGCTTCGAATTTGACGTCCTGCAGGGGCTGGTCGACCAGTTCAACGAAGAGCACGAAAACTCCTATGTCAATATGACAACGGTTTTCGGCCAATACGAAAAGGTCTTGACCGCTATCGCCGGTGGCAACCCGCCCGACGTGGTCTCGGCTGTCTGGCTCCACCAACTCGTGCAGATCGCCTCCCAAGGCGCCTTGACGCCCCTGACAGCCTATGCCGAAGCGGCTGGCATCGACGGCTCGGAATACTTCCCGCAGCTTTGGGAAAACTGGTGGTACAACGGCGAACTCTGGGGTTTGATGTGCACCTCGAACGCGCGCGTGCTGGCTTTCAGTCCGCCGGCCATGGAAGAACTGGGCATCAGCGCGCCACCGACCACAATCGCCGAATTGGACGAAGCCTGCCAAGCCTTCGAGATCATCGACGGCGACGGCAACATTGAACGCGTCGGCTTGCTGCCCGCCAATCTCACCTGGTGGGCGCATGTCTTCGGCGGGGGATTGTATGACGAGGACAGCCAGACCATCACCGCGAACGACCCAGCCAACGTCGCCGCGCTGGAATGGATGTCGGGCTACTGGTCGCGCCTGGGTCCCGAAAGGGTGGCCGCTTTCACCAGCGGCTTCGGCGATTACCTCAGCACCCAGAATCCCTTCTTCGTCGGCAAGGAAGGCTTCAAGCAAGTCGGCGAATGGTTCATCCAATTCCAGAAGAAATTCGCGCCCGACCTCGAAATGGACATGATCTCCGCGCCCTATCCGGATGGCGGACGCCCCAACTGCACCACCTTTGGCGGCAGCGTCTTCACCATCCCCACCGGCGTAATCAACCCCGACGCGGCTTGGGAATTCATCCGCTGGCTCAGCGAAGACGAGCACATGGGCGAGTTCTGCTTCAATATCCAGAATATCCCGCCCAAGGTCGGCGCGGCCACCGCCGAACGTTTCGTCAGCGATCACCGCTTCCAACTGGCGCTGGATCTGCTCAACGGTCCAAACGCCTTTGGTCCCGCCAAGATCCCGGTCAATGACTTCTACAACTCGCGGCTTGGCGAGGCGGAAACAGCCGTGAAAGCCGGCCAGCTCTCCGCCCAGGAAGCCCTCGACCGCGTCACCGAAGAAGTCCAGCGCGAACTCGATATGGCAATGATGTAAGGCAGGTCGCCGCATAACTATATGCCTTGTATTCACCCGCGCGACGATGCCGCCACCCACGCAAAATACATTGCATCCCGGCGCTTAACTCCCCCTCCCTGACTCGTCGGGGAGGGGCCGGGGGGTGGGGTTTGCTGTCCGCGATGCAATAGGGGCGGCCATGTTGGTCGCCTGTGCGCTCTGTTGCCTTTGCCCTTGATTCGGCGCTTATGCCCATGACCATTTCGCTACGACGCCCCCGGCTCAGCAAAAACCAGCGCCGCTCGCTGATTATCGGCTTGCTCTTCATCTCGCCGGCCATCATCGGCTTCTTCATGTTCAACATCGGTCCCATCGTCCAATCCCTGCAATACAGCTTCACCCGCTACAATATCCTGCAGCCGCCTCGCTACGTCGGCTTGAACAATTATCGCTTCTTGCTGGAAGACCGCGTCTTCAAAATCGGCATCCAAAACACGCTCTACATGGTGCTGGTCGGCTTGCCCATTCACCTGGTCTTCAATATGCTGATGGCCCTGCTGCTCAACACAAAAATCAAGGGACTGTCCATCTATCGCAGCATCTTCTACGTGCCCTCCATCACGCCCGTGGTGGCCTCAACCATAGTCTGGCTGTGGATCTTCAACGGGCAATTCGGCATCCTCAACGAATTCCTGCGCTTCATCGGCTTGCAGCCCATCGGCTGGCTGACTGACCCCAAGTGGGTGAAACCCTCGCTGATCTTCATGGGCGCCTGGTTCGGCGGCAATACCATTCTCATCTATCTGGCTGGCTTGCAAGACGTGCCGCATGACTTGCTCGAATCGGCCGAGCTCGACGGCGCCAACGCCCTGCAGAAGACCTTCAAGATCACCCTGCCCATGATCAGCCCGGTCATCTTCTACACCATCATCGTCAACGTCATCGGCTACTTCCAGTATTTCACCGAAGCCTGGGTGATGACCGCCACTCGCGATGGCGCGGCCGGCGGCGTCGCCAACTCCGCCATGTTCTATTCCATGTACCTTTACCAGACGGCTTTCCAGCAATTCAAAATGGGATACGCCAGCGCCCAAGCCTGGATCCTCTTCATGATTGTGCTGGTCGCCACAGCCATCCTCTTCCGGACGGCCGGCTGGGTCTATTATCACGCGGAGAATTAGGTGACCAGCGCAATACCCTGGCGGCAGAATCGCCTCATCCAAGACCGCATCAAGCGGACCATCGCCTATACGATCGTCTTCATCATGGCGGTCGCCTATATCTTCCCGCTCTATTGGCTGCTCGTCACCGCGCTCAAGACCGATGTCGAGATCTTCGCCCAGCCGCCGCCCATCCTGCCGCCCAACCCGCAATGGCATAACTTCGCTGATTCGACGACCTACATCCCCTTTTGGCGCTACATGTGGAATACCATCGCCATATCCGGCTTGACCGTCCTGGGCACAGTCCTCTCCTGCACCTTCATCGCCTATGGCTTCGCGCGGATTCAATGGCCCGGGCGCAACATCATCTTCCTGATTTACCTCAGCACCATCATGCTGCCCTCCCAAGTCACGCTGATACCCCTCTACCTGATCTTCCGCGATTTGGGCTGGGTCGGCACGTTTTTGCCCTTGGTCGTCCCGCATTTCTTCGGCAGCGCCCTCTACGTCTTTCTGCTGCGCCAATTCCTGCTCACCATCCCGCAAGAGCTCAGCGACGCCGCCCGCATCGATGGCGCCAGCGAACTGGGCATCCTCTGGTATGTGATGATCCCCTTGATGCGGCCCGCCCTGGCTGTCGTCGCTCTCTTCACCTTCGTGCAGACCTATCGCGACTTCCTCGGCCCGCTGATCTATCTGCAGAATCAGCAGGATTGGACGATCTCCCTGGGCTTGAAGCTCTTCCAGAATATGTATGGCGCGCAATGGCAGCTCATGATGGCCGCCTCCACCCTGGCCATGCTGCCCACCATCGTCCTCTTCTTCTTTACCCAGAAGACCTTCGTCCGCGGCATCGCCCTGACCGGCTTGAAAGGCTAGCGGGATGAGCAAAATAAAGATCGGCATCATCGGCGCGGGAGGCATCGCCGGGGCTCATCTGCGCGCCTATGCCGCTCATGCCGAACGCTGCCAGATCGTCGGCATCGCCGATGTCATCGAATCCGCCGCCCATGCCAAAGCCCGGCAATTCGGCGGTCAAGCCTTCACAGAAGCCGAGCGCATGCTCGACGAAACTAAACCCCACGCCATCAGCATCTGCACGCCGCCCAAGTTCCATCTGCCCAACGTCATGGCAGCCAGCCAGCGCGGCATCGCCGTACTCTGTGAGAAGCCGCCCGCCCGCAACCTGGCCGAAACCGAAGCCATCGTCGCCGCCATGCAAGGCCAGCTGCTGCAATTCGCCTTTTGCCATCGCTTCCATCCGCCCTTGATAGCCGCTAAAGCCCTGATCAAAACCGGCGCCTTGGGCAGGCTCGCGCAGATCGAGAATCGCTTCGGCTTTCGTTTCGCCCGGGCCGGCAATTCCTGGTTCACCGATGCGGATATAGCCGGCGGCGGCATCTTGATAGACACCCTCGTCCACAGCATCGATATCTTCCGCGCCTTGACCAGCGACGAAGTGGCCAGCGCCCATGCCCAAATCTCCGCGACGCTGCCCATCGCCGTCGAAGACAGCGCCTCGCTCTTGCTGCGCAGCCAAAGCGGCGTCATCGGCGCGTTGAATTGCAGTTGGGTCACGCCCGTCTCCGAAGCCATCGTAAGAATCTATGGCACAGAAGGTCAGGCCATAATCGACTATAATGCCGATGCGGGCCTGCGCTATAAGCTGGCTGATGACGCGGACTGGACGGAGCGACAATTCGACAAGCCCGACCGTTTTCATGCCCAGGCCGATCACTTTCTGCGCTGCATCGAGACGGGCCAAGCGCCCCTGGTCAGCGGCGAGGATGGGCTGGCTGTGATGCGCGTTATCGCCGCCGCCTACCACTCCGCCCAGTCCGCGTAGACAGCTGGCCGATCATGCCACCGCCCACGCTAAATACATTGCATCCCGCTGCGGTTAGCTCATCCTCCCTCATTTTGGGGTGAGTGGGCCGGGGTGGGGGCCCTTTCACGCATTCGCAACAATCCAATTCATCCAAAGGACATCCAACCATGAAACTCAGCCTCAGCATGTACAGCTGCGTTCGCGCCGTCCGCGCCGGCAAACTCGACCTGATGGGCTTCCTCGATTTCGCCGCCTCGCAGCCGGTCAGCGGCGTGGAGCTGCTCGATATGTTCTGGACGGATGCCGAAAACGAAATCCCCCAGGTCAAACGCCGCCTGGCTGATTTAGATTTGGCATTGGCCGTCTATTCGCTCAGCAACAACTTCATCCAGCCCGATGCCAGCAAGCGCGCGCGCGAACTGGCTGACCTGCGGCGCGGAATCGATACCGCCCTGGGGCTGGGCGTGGACTTCCTGCGCGTCTTCAGCGGCGACGCCAAGCAAGGCATCTCGCATGAGCAAGGCATGGAATGGATCCTCGAAGGGCTGGCGGCCGGCGCGGATTACGCTCAATCGCATGGCGCTACCCTGGCGCTGGAAAATCACGGGCGTTTCGCCGGGCGCAGCGACCAGGTGCGCGATATCATCAAGCGAGTCAATTCGCCAGCCCTGCGCGTGAATTTTGATACCGGCAACTTCCTGATCATGGGCCAAGACCCCGTCGCCGCCGCGCATGACCTGAAGGAGTGGGTCGCCCTTGTCCACCTCAAAGACATGAAACCGGCCACAGGCGATGAAGCCAGCCATGTCTTCGCCGATCCCAATGGACGCCTGCTGACCGGCTCGGTGGTCGGCGATGGCTTGGTCGATCTGCCGGCTGTCATGGCTGTGCTGCGCGAGGCGGGTTACACAGGCTGGCTGTCGCTGGAATATGAAGGCGCGGAAGAGCCGCTCACGGTCGGCGTGCCGCGGAGCCTGGCGACTGCGCGCTCCCTGCTCGCCTAAGCCAGCGTACCTGCGCTATACTCCCGGCAACCACAGGCGAGGCGACATCGAAATGAAACGCGCGACGATTGAACTGGAACTGCCGGAGGAATTAATTCAAGAAGCCCAAGTCATCGCGCGTGGCGGTGACAGATCACTGGAATCAGTCTTGCAGGATGGCTTGGCGATGATCTTTGGCATGATGACCGATAGTGATGACGCTTCAGATTTGCTACACGGTCTTAGCGATCAGCAGTTGTGGGAGCTCTTTAATCGGCCCCTGCCATGGGCGCAAGATTCCCGGCTGCGCGAGTTGACCGCTCGTGGGAAACGGGGCGCGCTCCTCGACCATGAGTCCAGGGAGCTGAATGAGTTGCTTGATATGCTTGACCGCCAGATTCTGCTGCGTTCAAGAGCGCTCCTGCAGATGAAAAGGCGTGGCTTGGATGTAGACAGCTACCTGGGCGTCTAGCCATCCCGCATGACGTATGTGCCCGTCTGGCTCAGAAGGCTTGTAGAAGAACGCGCCAACCGTTGCTGTGAATACTGCCGCGCCCAAAAGCGCATTATCCTGGTTATGGAAATTGACCATGTGATTCCGCAGACTCTCGGCGGAATAACCGAAATCCATAATCTTTGCCTCGCCTGCAGGAATTGCAACGCATTCAAAGCAGCCTTCACAACCGGCCTAGATCCTCGAACAAACCAGGAAGCAACGCTGTACAACCCCCGGCTGCAAATCTGGGGAGACCACTTCGCTTGGACGCGCAATTACACCGTTATCACTGGCCGCACGGCAGTGGGCAGGGCAACCATCACTCGACTCCGTATGAATAGGACCGATGCGGTTGAAGCCAGAAAGCTGTGGCGCTTGGCCGGCCTGCATCCGCCCCCTCAAGCCTCCTGATAGCGCGGCACCATAACCAACGTGCGCACAGTCACCCGCCGCGGCCGCGAAAGCATAAACAGCGCCGCCTCCGCCACATCCTCCACGCCAAGGTACTGCTCTTCATCACTGGTCAATCGCCGAATCCGCTCAGGCTCCGTAATGCCCCATAACTCATTCGCCACCTTGCCCGGCGCCAGCGACATCACCCGTATGCCATCGCCAAGCAGTTGCTGCCGCAATGTGTTCACCAGCGTCTCAATCGCGTGTTTGCTCGCGCCATAAGCCGGACCCTTGTGCAATTCGGCATGCCCGGCAATAGAACTCGTGACCAGGATATCGCCCCGGCCTTGCGCCAGCATAATCGGCAGAACCGCATGAGCGCAGCGCATAACCCCCTCGACATTCACCCGCAGCATCCGACTGACCGCCTCCATGTCATAGTCCGCGAAGTCGCCTTGAATGAACGCGCCCGCGTTGGCGAACAGAACATCCACGGAACCGAATCGCCGCTTCGTCCGCTCCACCATCTCGCTGATGTCATTCGGCTGGGTCATATCCGCGCCAAGCACCAGGCATTCCGCAGCAAGCTCGTTCGCCAGCGCCTCCAGCTTGCCCAAAGAGCGCGCGGCCAAAACCAGCTTGCAGCCCTGAGTCGCCAGCAATCGCGCCACAGCAGCGCCAATGCCCGAGCTCGCGCCGGTGATGATGACGACTTTGCCTGCCAGCGCCTCAGCCATGCCCGCTTTCTTTCACATTTTGCGCTCTTACACCCTTCCCCCCGATTCGTCGGGGGGACCGAGGGGGGTAGACCCAAAACCCTCAGATATTCACCTGATTCTGCGGCAAAATCACCAAATCGCGTATCGTCACATGCCGCGGCCTTTCCAGCATGAAACGCAGCGCCGCCGCGCAATCCCCAGACGTCAAATACTCCCGCTCGCCCACCGAAACCCGCTCGATCTCCGCCGCCTCATGAAAGCCCCACAGCGGATTGGCCACCGCCCCCGGCGCCAGCGACATCACCCGGATGCCATCCCCCGCCAACTGCCGCCTCACCGTATGCACAAAGGTTTGCACAGCGTGCTTCGTGCAGCTGTATATGGGCTCCCAATGCACATCAATAAAACCCGAAATCGAACTGGTCACCACAATATCGCCGCTGCCTTGCGCCTTCATCCCCGGAATGACGGCATGGGCGCAGCGCAAAACCGCATCGATATTGATGGTCAGCAAGCGCGTGAATTCATCCATATCGCCATCCGCGAACTCGCCGGGGATATAGATGCCCGCATTGGCGAACAGGATATCCACCCGCCCAAAGCGCTCCAGCGTCGCTTCCACCATGCCGCTGATGTCGCTCGGGACGGTCATATCCGCTTGGACGACCAGGCATTCCGCATCCAGCTCATTCGCCAGCGCCCGCAGCTTGTCAACCGAACGCGCCGCCAGCGTCAACTTGCAGCCCGCCTCCGCCAGCTCGCGCGCGCAAGCCTCCCCTATGCCCGAACTCGCGCCCGTGATAATCACAACCTTGCCTGATAATGACTCTGCCATACTCGCCTTCCTAAATCATGATTGCATCCCACCGCCAACAGTCAGAGGCGGCTATCCCTGTCTTCGCACCCTACGCTGCCCACTTCCTACAACCGTTATATTTGAGTTTTAAGTAGCTTGGCTTCCCCCTGACTCGTCGGGTCGCGTAGACACTGACCTGCGGGGGACCGAGGGGGGTAGACCCGCCCAGCGCTCACACTCTATTGATCTGCGGCAGCAAGACGAGATCCCGTATGGTCACATGCCGGGGCCGCGTCAGCATGAACAGGATCGCCTCGGCGCAATCTTCCGAAGCCAAATGCGAACCCCGCTCCTCCACCGCCCGCTTGATCTCCGCCAAATCATACAAATTCTGCATCGGGTTAGCCACCGGTCCCGGCGCGATGGACATCACCCGCAAGCCATCGCCAGCCACCTGCCGCCGCAAGGTATGCGCGAAGGTCTGCACGGCATTCTTGCTCGCGCTATATACCGGTTCGCCAGCGATATCCATGTGCCCGGAAATCGAGCTGGTCACGATGATATCGCCGCTGCCTTGGGCTTTCATGCCGGGGATGACCGCGTGGGCGCAGCGCATGACCGCCTCCACATTCAGAGTCAGCATCCGCGAAAGCGCTTCGATATCGCCCACAGCAAATTGACCCGGAATATACACGCCCGCGTTCGCCAGCAAAATATCCACCCGCCCAAAGCGCTCCAGCGTCGCCGCGACCATCTTGCTGATGTCGCCCGCCACGGTCATATCCGCTCCGACCGCCAGGCATTCCGCATCCAGTTCATCCGCCAGCGCCCGCAGCTTGTCAACCGAACGCGCCGCCAGCGTCAACTTGCAGCCCGCCTCCGCCAGCATGCGCGCGCAAGCCTCGCCTATGCCCGAACTCGCGCCCGTGATCATCACCACTTTGCCCGCCAGCGACTCCGCCATCTCGAACCCTTTCGATCCAGAAAACCCGCTTTTCTTTGCCTTCCCCCTCTCCAATGATTTGGGGAGGGAGCCAGGGGGTGGGGGTGACAAGCGCCCTCGGTCATTATCAAATCTACGGCGTCAGCGTCACCTTCACCGATTCCGTGCCCCGCGCCACCATATCAATGCCCGCCTGAAACTCGCTCAAAGCCAGCTGATGCGTCATGATGCGCTCCATGGGCAGCAAACCCTTGCTCAGCATGTCGATGGCGATTGGGTAGGTATAAGGGCTGAGATGCGAGCCGTGAATGTTGAGCTCCTTGGTATCGCCGATGATCGTCCAATCAGCGGTGACCGGCTCGCGCATGACGCTGAACTCGACGAATGTGCCCAGCTTGCGGATCATCTGCAGACCCTGCGTGACCGCCGCGGGGTAGCCAGTCGCTTCGATATACACATCACAGCCATAACCCTCCGTCAGCTTGAGGATCTCGTCGATGACATCAATTTTTCGCGGGTTCATCGTCAAATCCGCGCCGCAGAGCTTGGCGATCTCCAGCCGCTCCTCATTCAGGTCTATGGCGATCAGCAAAGCCGGATTCTTCAGCCGCGCCGCCGCCACCATGCCCAAACCCAGCGGTCCGCAGCCAGCGATGACCACCACATCCTCCAGCTTGATCTCGCCGCGCTGCACCGCGTGGATCGAGCAGCCCAGGGGCTCAATGAAAGCCGCGTGATGGGCTGGCATATCGTCAGGCACTTTATAATTCAAAGCCCCGACCGGAAACAGCATATACTCGGCCATCGCGCCAATCGTCGCTTGCCGAAAGCCATAAACATCGTGCTTGTCCTGGCACATCCAATACTGCCCGCGCCTGCAAAATCGGCATGCCCAGCAAGGCACGATCTGCTCCGAAACCGCCATATCGCCCAGCGCCAAACCATACTGCTCGCTCGCGCCCTCGCCCAGCGCCACCACCTCGCCAACGAACTCATGCCCGGGGATGACCGGCGCCTGGCAGTAGCCCTCGCGCGTGGCATCGCCCCAAAACAGCGGCGCGCCCTGATAGCATTTGAGGTCGCTGGCGCAAATCCCGACGGATTGGACGCGGATGACCACCTCGCCGGCGGCCGGCTGCGGCACAGCCCATTCCTCCAGGCGATAATCTTCCGGTCCATGACAGACGACGGCCGGCATGGTCTTGGGCAGCGCTTCTTTGGCGCGGTAGCTCATAGCGAGCCTCCTTTCGCGTCTTTGCAGGCTCATGCCGCTATTGTATCGCTGAATCGCACAAGCCGCACCACAGCATTCGACATAGCGCCAGGGGGGAGACTTGCCCCGCCCGCCGCGCTGCTTCATAATCATAAGCGGATTCCGCCATACGTCATCGAGGAGACTGTTGCGCCCATCTCTAACAGAACGACCGACCCGTATGGTTGTCGCCTTGTGCGCCACCTATGGACTGCTCTATTTGGGACGGGTCAACGTCAGCGTCGTCCTGCCTGCGCTGGCGGCAGACCTGGATCTCAGCCTGGCCGAGGTGGGCGCTTTGGGCACGGTCTTCTTCTGGTTCTATGGCTTGTTCCAATTCATCAGTGGCGAAGTCGGCAGTCACGTCAGTCCCTTCCGCATCGTCAGTCTCGGCCTGCTGGCCACCGCCATCATCAATGTCCTCTTCTCTTTTCAATCCTCGCTGGTCATCATGCTTATATTGTGGGGGATGAACGGCATCGCCCAATCCGGCGGCTGGTCGCCCATGGTGCGCATCCTGGCGGAACGTCTCGCTCCGCGTGAAATCAAGCGCGCATCGACCCTCATGCCCTTCGGATATGTCATCGGCACGGCGCTGACCTGGACCTTGATCGGGGCGGTGGCGGCCGGCGGGAACTGGCGCATCGCCTTTTGGCTGCCCGGTTTGCTGCTGCTGCTGGTCTTGGCTGCCTGGCGCAAAGCCGGCATCGACGCGCCGAAGACACAGTCCAGCGGCCTCCGCCTGCGCGCGATCATTTCCGAAGCGCGAGCTATCGTCTTCGTGCTGTTCGTGGCTGCCTTGGCCGGTTTCGTCCGCAACGGTTCGCTTATCTGGCTGCCGGCCTATATTCTTGATACCGGTCTGATCGCCGATGGCATGGTCGGCACGGTCGCGGCGCTGATGCAGATTGTCGCGATACCGGGTCTGCTGCTGGCGCATTTTCGCGTGCTCAGCAGCAATCAAGTATTTATGACCGCCGTCCTCATGTTTGCCGCCGCCGGCTTCAGTTTCCTGCTGATGCCAGCCGCCGCCGGTCTCCTGGCGATGCTGATCCTGGGCTTCGGCTTGATGATGCTCAATGGCGCATTCAATCTGGCGATTGCCTCTATCCCTCTGCTGGTGGCGCCGCCGGGGCGCGCCTCGTCAACAGCGGGTACGGTGAATATGATGGCGACATTCTTCGGCGGGACAGCCAGTTTCGCAATCGGCGGATTGCTTGAGGTCAGCGATTGGAGCGCTGTATTTGGCTTATGGGGGGTGGCTATGCTGCTGGCCGCTCTGGTGATGTGGCGGCGCCGCGCCGAAGAAGACCGCTGGGCGCAACCAGCATGATGAGCCCGCGCAAAGGACCCAGCTTCATGCGAAATCGCAATTGCTATTGGCGCAATCCTCTATTGCCCGCGAGCGCCAATCATGCGCATCCCGCGCTGTTTATGTTACAATCCGCTCATAAATGAACACTGTAGGGCAAGGTCGCGCAGGTCGCGTAGACACTGACCGGCGATACTGACCGTCGCCATTGGGTCGCCCGCTCGCAAACACCTGGAATCTTGCCCAGGGCCATGGCTGCTTGTCCTAGCGCGCATGTGTCAGTGTACAATAGCGCGAGATGCGGCTGATCGGGAGTATCTATAATGAAGATCTACGATATCCAAACGGCGCGGGAATGCTTGAAAGATCTGATTGAAGCGGCAAATCTTGGTGAAGAAATCCTAATACAACTGGACTCGAACCGCGCGGTGAAGTTGCTACCAATCCCTGTCCCTCAAGGCAGGCTGCTGCGGGCTGGCAGCGCCGAAGGCTTGATAAAAATGGCGGAAGATTTCGACGCGCCTCTGTTTGAGTTTGAAGAAATCACCCCGTGAATTATCTGCTCGACACCCACGCTTTTCTCTGGTTTCTAAATGGAGACAGGGCTTTGAGCGCCTCAGCGATTGCAGCGATTGAAAATCCATCGCATACAATCCATTTGAGTATTGCCAGCCTTTGGGAGATCGCCATCAAAGTTAGGATTGGCAAACTCGAATTGCCTGAACCTTTTGCCGTCTTCATCCGCAAACAACTGGACATTAATGGCCGACTTCGTTTGCTTGCCAAATCCATTGATCATCTGGAGATGATTGCTTCCATTCCCTTGCATCATCGTGATCCATTCGATCGCTTGTTGATCGCTCAAGCGATGCAAGAACAATTGACGATGATTACCAGAGACGCAGTCTTCGCGCTGTATCCAGTCCGCTGTTTCAGGTAGCAAGTTTGCCGGATTGGCTTGACAATCCCCCCGATGCGCGGACTAAAGCGCATAGCGAATGCCGATTGGCACAGGCTCTATGACAACTTGCCCGCCCCTGCGCGACATCACAGTCATCGACCAGACCCAGGCTCTGGCAGGTCCCTACGCCACGATGATCCTGGGCGACCTCGGCGCAGATGTCATCAAGATCGAAAAACCCGGCGTCGGCGACAATTCCCGACAATGGGCGCCGCCCTATATCGGCGATCAAAGCTGCTACTACCTGGCTGTCAACCGCAACAAACGCGGCATCGCCCTCGATATCCGCTCGCAACCGGGGCGCGACTTCCTGCGCAAACTGGTCGCCAATGCCGATATCTTCCTGACAAACCTGATGACCAGAGCCGCCTTGAAACGGCATGGCGTAGACTACGCTGCCCTCAGCGCCATCAACCCGCGCCTGGTCTACGTCTCCATCAGCGGTTATGGACGCCGCGGCCCCCGCGCGGACCAGCCCGGCTATGACCTGGTCGCCCAAGCCGAATCGGGGACCATGGCGCTGACCGGCGAGGTCGACGGCTCGCCCATGCGCTTCCCCACGCCCATCGCCGATATGACCTGCGGGCTCTTCACCGTCATCGGCATCCTGGCTGCCATAAACGCGCGCCACAAAAGCGGACGCGGACAATTCATCGATATGTCCCTGCAAGAAGGCCAGATGACCTGGCTGGCAAATTTCGCCGCCGAACATTTCGCGCTGGGCAGTGACCCGCCCCGCCGCGGCAACCGCCACCCCCAAGTCGTGCCTTACGAAGCCGTGCAAGCCAGCGATGGCGCCTGGTTCATCCTCGGCGTCGCCTCCGATAATGTCTGGCGGAACTTCTGCAATCATGTGGACCGCGCTGACCTGGCCGCTGATCCCCGTTTCGCCAGCAATGCCCGGCGCATCGCCAACTATGAGAGCCTCCTGCCCATCGTCCGCGCCATCATCCGTCAGAAACCCTGCGACCAATGGCTGGATGAGCTGCGGGGGGCCGGCGTGCCTTGCGGGCGCATCAACACCACCGCCGAGGCTCTGGGCGATCCCCATGTTCTGGAACGCGGAATGATCATCGAACTGGAACACCCCGCCCTGGGCCTCGTCAAATCCCTGGCCACGCCGGTGCATCTGTCCGAGACGCCCCTGGTCTATCGCCGTCATCCCCCGCGCCTGGGCGAACACAGCGACGAAGTGGCCCTCGAAATTGGCTGTTCACCAGCGGAAATCGCCAGCTTGCGCGCCCAAGGCATTCTGGCTTGAGCTTCAGCCATCAAAGGAAAAGCTCGGCATCGCGATACAGGGGCACAGCTTCTTCGGCGAAGATACGGTCGATTTCGGCAGTATCTTCCGCGCTCAATCGCCAATCGGCAGCGGCCGCATTTTCCTTCAATTCTCGTTCGTTGCGCATGCCCACCAGCGCCACCGTCAGGCCCCGTTTGCCCAAAAGCCAGGCAATCGCCAACTGCGCCACCGACCTGCCATAATCCGCCGCCAGCCCTTTCAGCCGCTCCACGGCGCGCAAAGCTCTGCCAAATGGCTCGGGCTGGAAAAGCGGCAAGCCAAAAGCCTCGCCACGGCTGCGCCAATCCCAGTCGACAAACCTGGTATCGGGCGAAAAAGCCCCGCTCAGCAAGCCAAATGCCAGCGTGCCATAAGCCATGAAACCGATGCCATTATCCCGGCAATAGGGCAATATCGACTGCTCGACGCGCCGATCAAAGAGATGATAGCCAACCTGGTTGGCAGCCAACTGGCCATGCGCCTGGCAGGCGGCCAGCATCGCCACATTGTAGTTTGACACGCCATAATGGCGAATCTTGCCAGCCGCTTGCAAGGCTTGCAAGCCAGCCAGCGTCTCTTCATGCGGCGTCTGATGATCATGAAAATGCACCAGCAGCAGGTCAATATAATCTGTGTTCAGCCGGCGCAGGCAGCCCTCCACATGCCGGATGATATTCGCCGCCGAAGAATCGCGCCGGTCCGTCTTCATGTAGCCAGGATGCTCTGGATCTTCGCAAAATGTGAAGCCGACCTTGGTGACCAGCGTCGCCTCTTTGCGTCGCTTGCCCAGTGCCTTGCCCAGGAGCTCCTCCGATGTGAAGGGTCCATAGGTCTCCGCCGTATCAAAGAGCGTGACGCCCAGGTCGATGGCGCGCCGCACAGTTTCGATGGCTTCTGCGGAGTCAATCCGCCCATATTGGCGCAGGCTCATCTCCCAACAGCCAAAGCCAATGGCGGATGTGAACAGATCGCTCTTGCCGAAGCGCCGCTGTTCCATGCCCGTCGCCCGCCCTTGATTCAGCCCGGCTGTTCGCCATAGCGCTCATACCAGTTTTCAGCCGCGACCGGCGGGGCGTAAAAGTCGCTCCAGGGCCGGGCATGGTCCGCCGCGATAGCCAGCAATTGCCGCAGGCGGTCACGGGCCACATCCTGCAGGAACGTCTCTCTGTCTGCGCTGCTCATCGCCGCAGCCTCTTTCCAGATCGCCCGGCCAGCCAGGAAGCCGCTCGCCCCGCTCTCGCAAGCCACTTGCGCCTGGGGCTTGAATTGCTCGAAATCGACGCCCGCGCTGAGCAGCACCCAAGGCACAGCCGAAGCCTCGCTCAAACGCCCGCAAGCCTCGCGCCACTCGCCCATATCTTGATTGAACTTGATATCCAGCGGGAACTCCAGCTTCAGCGCATCCGCCCCCGTGCGAGACAGGCGCCGCGCCGTCTCTATGACGATTTCCGCCCGCCGCTCGGCGAATCCCTCGCTGTCTTTGGCGATGCCGGGCGTCAGGCTGTATGACATCGGCTCAAGAAACACCGGCAGATCCCAGGCATGGCATTCCCGCGTCACATCCGCGATCAGCCCCTCAAGCTCATCAGCCAAATCGCCGCTCTCGGGATGATAATAGACCATGAACTTGACCGCGCTGGCGCCGGCTTTGCGGATCTTCTCCGCCGTCCAGCCGGGCAGCAATTCCGTCCGCCGGCAGCGCGCGTCGCCGCTGTAGCCGCTCTTCTCCAAAGCCAGCAGCAAACCCGCCTTCGGGCTCATGCGCATGGCCGCGTCCAAGCCATAGACCGGGTCAGTCAGCACCGCGCTGGCCTCCAGCGAAAGCGCCCCGATGATCTCCGTCTTGACCCGCGCCAAATCTTCATAGCCGCTGCCCGGCGGCATCATCCTGCGGTAACTGCCGCGCTGGTCAAAAGCCAGGATGCCAAAGACATCGGCGCATTCCAGGCTGCAAGTCTTCAAACCGCGATATCGGCCCGGCGTGAGCGTCTTGGGCATGGTCGTCCTTTCATTCGAGATCGGAATTCCTTTCGGCAGAGCGAGGCGTCATGGCTCGCATGAGCTATTGCCGCTCAATTCTCGGTCCATGCGCTTAATTATCTGCCGCACTTCGTATACGCTTACATCGTCCCGGTCGGTTTTGGAATATATCGAAACTAAGTAGATCATTTCTGTCTGGTTTACAGCGTAGTAAACGCGAAAACCGCCGCTCTTCCCTCGACGCGCCGACGGATTCGACAACCTTGTCGTGTAGATTCGATGCGATGTTTCAGGAACCCTTTCGCCAGGCATTTCCCAGTTGCTCAACCGCGAGGCGAGGACTCGGACTTGGGCGGAGACACTAGGAAATCTGCGTTTGAGTCGCCGAGCTTCATTTTCAAATTCGGGCAAAGCGATGACAACTCGCCAGGGCATAAATTATTCGCTGTCAAGCTCATCCAGGAATTCCTGCACCGGACGCCCTTTGCCAGCGAGCATCTGTCGCAGTCCGCGTTCAATGCTGTCTAGGATTTCTTCCTTGCTCATTTCGTAGTCGTCGTCAACCGCTACATCATCCGGGGGGATCGTCTCAAGCTCCTGGATGTTCTCGGCTATTGTCTTGGGCGCGCGCATCGTATCAGCCTCCTTTCCGAACCTGACGACGCGAGTCAATTGTAGCAGAAATGGTAGGACAAAAGAAAGTCCCCGCCGCGACGCTCAAATCATCGCCGCGCTCTCGCCATTGCCGACGCTGCCCACAATATGCCGCACGATCAGCTCTTCGCTGGCTTCCGCCCGCTGGATATTGGCGACCACCTTGCCCCGCCGCATGATCACCATCCGGTCCGCCACCGCCATCACATCGTGCATGGTATGGCTGATGAGAATGACGGGGATGCCCTGCTCGTATAATGGCGGCGGATCACGAGCATATTCTCTCAAGCTTTAACGAAGGGATGCGCATTTTCCGGCGTCGGCAAGACAGGAAAATCTGAAAGATTGATTGCGCTGTACTCGGCGGGCGGAATGCTTATTTCCTCTACGACCGAACTTCCAGCTGGCGTAAAGGAAACGAGTTTCCATCCTCCGCATGTTTCCGAAATGATCGGGCAATACGTGTCGCTTTTGCGACAGCAGGTACCTGTGCAGCTTCTCTCGTAAACGCATGTACCGATTGTCCCCCAAGGCGAGCACTGCGTATTCCAGGTTTGTGTCCTGGTATAGTGATCAATTCGGATGCATTCCGGAGTGTTGGTTGGCGGCGGGATAGTTGTAGGAGGATTGGTTGGCTTCGGCGTATTCGTGGGCTTCGCAGTGGGCGGCTTCGGCTTGGCAGTTGGTTTCTGAGTCGGCGTATTGCTCGGCGTGAACGTCGCTGTCGGCGTCGCGGTAGGCTTGATGTACAACTTCAACGAAGACCAGGGTCCAAACGATTCATAGTGGCGGCCGTCGCCAAGGGCTTGCACGGCGACATTGTAGGTTACTCCAACCGCAATACTCCATAACTCAAGTGTTGTTGCGCGCTTGTCCAACTGCGTCGAATGTCCAATGCCGACGCCCTCCGCCGGTTTCCACTTGACGATGTAGCCGGTCGCGCCAATTACCCCTTTCCAGCCTACCGTCGTGCCGGATAAAACACGGAAGTTGCTCGGCGCGTCTAGGGCTTTCGGTGGCGGCGCTGGGCTGGGCGTATTCGTCGGCGTATCGGTGGGTGTTGGCGTTGGCGTGTTCGTTGGCGTGTCAGTGGGCGTCGGCGTAGGTGTATCCGTTGGCGTCGGCGTAGGTGTATAGGTAGGTGTGAAGGTCGGTGTATCAGTTGGTGTGTTCGTCGGCGTATCAGTAGGCGTGAAAGTTGGCGTATTGGTGGGCGTTTTCGTTGGCGTATCTGTCGGAGTGGCAGTGGGAGTATTCGACGGCGTTGGCGTGAAATCAGCCGTGACCGTCAAGATCGCGCTCCAGGGACCCTCTTCCTCGTACTCGATGCCATCGCCCAAAGCCTGAACTTCGACAAGGTACTTCAGCCCTACCGTCGTGCCCGGGATTTGGAACTGCGTGGTCGATTTGCCGACGGAGTCGTGGTTCACCTTGCCGCCCTCATGTCTCCAGCGCAAGCGGTAGCCAGTCGCATTGGGCACAGCATCCCAAGCCACCGCGCTGCCCCAGAGATGACGGAGATTCTGCGGCTCCGCCAAGTCTTTCAAGGGGGCCGCCGTGACAGTGAATACAGCGCTCCAGGGTCCAAGCGCTTCGTAGCTTTTGCCATCGCCAAGCGCCCGAACTTTGAACAGGTACTTCGCTCCGGCAGTCGTGTCCGGGATGTTGTACTGGGTTGGCGATGCGCCAATGTCATGCGTTTCGATCTTGCCGCCTTCGATCTGCCACTCGACGCGATAGCCAGTAGCGCCAGTCACAGCCGCCCAAGCGACGGTGCCAGCCCAAAGCTGATAAAGATTTTGCGGTTTGGCCAGGTCTTTCGGCGGAAGAGGCGTCGCGGTTTGCGTCGAGGTGGCAGTGTTCGTCGGCGTTGAAGTCGGCGTTTTCGTCGGGGTCGCGGTTGGCGTAGTGGTCGGCGTGGGCGTATTGGATGGCGTTGGCGTGAATGCTGCCGTTATGGTCACCTTGTCTGACCATTGCCCGTGCGTCACATAAGACGTTCCATCGCCCAGCGCTTGAACTTCGACCTCGTAGCTGCGGCCAACGTCGAGATCCGGGATCGTGTACTGCGCCGCCGACGCGCTCACGGTCACGTAGCGACGGCCTCGGTTTGGCGGTCCATAACGCAGCTGATAGCCTGTCGCGCCATCGACTTTGCTCCAGCCGACAGTCGTTCCCCAAAGATGGCGGAAATTGCCGGGCGCGGGCAGATCCTTGGGCGGAGCGGGCGTGTCAGTGGCTGCGGGTGTATTCGTTGGAGCGTCTGTTGGAATCGCAGTCGGTGCCGACGTCGGCGCAGTAGTAGGGGCTGTCGTCGGAACAAGAGTAGGCGCGGTTGTGGCAGTTGGCGTTGCGGTAGCTGCTGGTACGCGTATTATCGCTTCGGGCAAGCTCCACAGGCTGTTCGTGTAAGAGCCGGAAGTATCCGCCAGAGCGCGCACTTGCACAGCGAAGGTTACGTTCATAGGCAACGCGCTGAAGTCATAGCTTGTCTGCGAAGATGGCAAGTCTGCGGTCTGGACGTTGCTGCTTGTTGCCCACCAGCGCAATTGATAGCCGCCGGCATTGGTGACTGAATTCCATGAGAGCGCATCGTTAGCGAATTGGAGACCTGTCGGGCGATCGAGACGTTGCTGGGCGTGGACAAAAAAAGACGCGGCGACCAATCCAATTGAGACCGGCACAAGCGCGGATAGCAACTTTCGAATCATTGTATTCCTCTGTCTTGGCAGATATATCCTGTCCTTAGAGATTAGTTCGCATAACGGACACAATCCTACACAGTATAAAGATATATGCAATCAGTCTGTGGATGGCTAGGTTCTTGAGTCCACGAAGCATCCATCAGCTTCACCCCATCCACCCATCCCCGCCAGCCCACAGCTACACTTGCCGCCATGACCTCCCTCTGGCGCATCTTCCGCTTCATGAAGCCCTACCGCGTCTACCTCTTCTTCGGCTTCTGGACGACCGTCCTGCCTGTCGCCATGGAACTCAGCGTGCCCCGCCTGCTGCAATTCATCATCGACCGCGGCATCTCCCCCCGCCAGCTCGACATGATCCTGCTCGGCGCATTCTGGATGTTCATCGCCGCCATCATCGGCGCAATCAGCACCCTCGGCCAAGGCTGGCGCCGCGCCGTCGTCTCCCAAGGCTTGGCGCTCGATATCCGCCATGGCCTCTTCCGCCATATCCAATCCCTGTCCTTCGCCAACCTCGATCAGATGCGCACAGGCCGGTGGATAGGCACAGAGGTAACGCATTTGCCGCGCTCACGCAAACGCCTATGCCCATCGGCAGCGTATCGAATTCGGTTGAAATTAAGTTCTCCCCAACTCTGCTTCGCCACATAGGCGCGCGAGTCGGCACTGGAGCGTCGAACGGCACGGCTGAAAGGGAGAGACGGCTGCTGCTTCGGCGTCTTCGTCGGCTGCGGATTGGGCTGGCTCTGCGAAGCGGCGCAGGCCGGCGGCTCAAATGATCCGCTGCTTCATCCATGCGGCCGTGTTGAAGAAGCTGGCGACCGCCCCGCCCGGCGCCACCAGCGCGTCGCAAGCCGCCCGCAATTCGTCGCTGAGCGACATGTCCAGCACAGGCAGCAGATGCTCAAGCTGTTCCAGCGTGCGCGGTCCAATCAGCGGCGCGGTGATTCCGGGTTGATCTTTCACCCAGAGCGTCGCCAGCTGCGCCGCCGACATGCCATGCGCCTGCGCCAGGCTGACCACTTTTTCCCCGACCTCAACGCCCGCTTGCGTGATCCGCTCGGAATAGATGCCGCCCCGCAGCGCCCCGCGCGAATCAGCCGGCAGGTCAGTAGCGCTGGAATATCGCCCAGCCAGGACGCCCTGCGCCAAAGGCGACCAGGTGATCAAGCCCAGTCCATAAGCTTGGCACAGCGGAACCAACTCGTTTTCAATGCGCCGATCCAGCAGATTGTAAGGCGGCTGCTCGCAGACAAAACGGGCGTAACCCTTCAATTCGCTGACCATGATCGCTTCCATGATCTTCCAGGCGGGATGCGTCGAACAGCCGATATAGCGTACCTTGCCCTGCCGTATCAGATCGGTCAGCGCCCCGAGGGTTTCATCAACCGGGATCGCCGGCGAGGGCCGATGAATTTGATAGAGATCGATAGTCTCGGTCTGAAGCCGGCGCAGCGAATCTTCGCAGGCGCGAATGAGATGCAGGCGCGACAAATCCTCGTCGTTCGGTCCTGGTCCCACGCGTTGAAAGGCTTTGGTCGCCAGGATGACCTCGTGGCGCGGCAGCCCCTTGCTAAAAGCCCGCCCGATGAAGCGCTCGCTCTCGCCATTGGTATAGGAGTTGGCGGTATCGATGAGATTGACGCCCGCCTCGACCGCCCGATTCAACATGCGGATCGATTCGTCTTCCGGCGTCGGATCGGCGAAATTGCCGGTTCCCAAGCCAATCGGCGCGACCTTGACGCCGCTTCGTCCCAAAGCGCGAAATTCCATTGCCGCCCCTCCCAAGCCATTCAACAATGGCAAACATTATAAACCATGCAGACACGCGCGCCTCATAGCCGCGGCCCAAGCAAAAGCATCTGATTTGCGCTGCCATTGACTCCCCTTCCCCGGCTCGCTGAGGCAAGGGGACGGGCTTGGTTGCTGTGGCGGGCGGGACAAGTCTCGCCCCTACATTTTGTCAAAATAGCGGCTACACTTGCCGCCATGACCTCCCTCTGGCGCATTTTCCGCTTCATGAAGCCCTATCGCCTCTACCTCTTCTTCGGCTTCTGGACGACCGTCCTGCCTGTCGCCATGGAACTCAGCGTGCCCCGCCTGCTGCAATTCATCATCGACCGCGGCATCACCCCCCGCCAGCTCGACATGATCCTCCTCGGCGCATTCTGGATGTTCATCGCCGCCATCATCGGCGCAATCAGCACCCTCGGCCAAGGCTGGTGCCGCGCCGTCGTCTCCCAAGGCTTGGCGCTCGATATCCGCCATGCCCTCTTCCGGCATATCCAATCCCTGTCCTTCGCCAACCTCGACCAAATGCGCACAGGCAACCTGATGACCCGCGTCTCCAGCGATGTCGATGTCGTGCGCATGTTCTCCAGCGCCGGGCTCGCCCTCCTGCTGCGCGTCCTGCTCATGATCATCGGCAGCATGATCATGCTCCTGCTCACCGATTGGCAGCTCTCCCTGATCATGTTCGCCGTCGCCGGCCTCTCCGCTCTCTATATCCGCTACCTCATGCTCAAAGCCACCCGCCTCTTCACCGTCGTCCAGCAGAAGCTCGGCGCGCTGAATACGCTGGTGCAGGAAAACCTGGCCGGCATCCAGGTCGTCAAAGCCTTCGTCCGCGCCCGTTACGAGATCGCCCAGTTCGGCAAAAGCAATGTCGAATACCGCGAGCGCAATGTGGAAGTCGGCGAACTCATGGCGGTGGCCATGCCCATCCTGCAGATCCTCACCAATGTGGGCGTGGTGGCGGTGCTCTGGTTCGGCGGCCACTCGGTCATCGGCGACCGCCTCACCATCGGCGAGCTCATCGCCTTCAACAATTACCTGATGATCGGCATGGGACCGCTGCTCTTCCTGGGCAATCTGCTCATGATGTCCGCCCGCGCCGAAGCCTCTGCCGAACGCCTGCTGGATGTCTTCGATACCCCGCCCAGCTTAAAAATCGCTCCCGAACCGCATACTGCCCAGCGCATCCGCGGCGATGTGGCTTTTGACAACGTCTCCTTCCATTACAGCCGCTCTAATGCCAGCCAGTCCAATGGCGCGTCCGGCGTCAGCGGCGATGACGTCCTCCGCGAGATCAGCTTCAGCGTCCAGCCAGGCGCCCAGATCGCCCTGCTTGGCGCGACAGGCGCCGGCAAAAGCAGCCTCGTCAATCTCATCCCGCGCTTCTATGACGTCAGCGGCGGCGCGGTCCTGGTCGATGGCGTGGACGTCCGCCAATGGGATCCGGCTGCCCTGCGCGCCCAGATCGGCATGATCCTGCAAGAATCCATCCTCTTCAGCGGCAGCGCGCGCGACAATATCGCCTATGGCAAGCCCGATGCCACGCTTGACGAGGTGATCGCAGCGGCAAAAGCAGCCCAAGCCCATGACTTCATCAGCGCCATGCCCAATGCCTATGACAGCCCAATCGAAGCCGGCGGCGCAAACCTCTCCGGCGGCCAAAAACAGCGCATCGCCATCGCCCGCGCCCTGCTCATCCAACCCGGCATCCTCATCCTGGATGACAGCGCCAGCGCCGTCGATATGGAAACCGAATTCGCAATCCAGGCGGCTCTCGACGCGCTTGCCCAAGACCGCACAACTTTTATCATCGCCCAGCGCATCACCAGCGTCATCCAGGCCGATCTCATCCTCGTGCTGGACGATGGCAAAATCGCCGAACGCGGCACACACAAAGAACTGCTCCAGCGCGGTCCCATCTACCGCGAAATCTACCAATCCCAACTCGGCGAAGTCGCCCGCGCCAATGGATCCCTGCCATGAAAATCGCCGCCCGCCCAGACCAACATTCCGTAGGGGAGATTCTGTGAATCGTCCACACAACCAACTAATCCGTAGGGGCGAGCCGGCGGCTCGTCCCGATTATGTTCACACTTTTCGCTTGATATACCTCTATGAACTCGGCGGCAAAACATGACTAAGCAGTCCTCATCAACCCCGCGTCCGCGCTTCATCGGCGGCTCCGGCGGCTCACGGCCCACCGGCGAAAAAGCCAAAGACCGGCGCGGCACGCTCCGCCGCCTGGCTGATTATCTGCGCCCCTACCATGCCCGCCTTGTCCTGGTCGCCATCCTCGTCATCGTGGCCACCCTCTTCGGGCTCATCGGTCCCGCCTTGCTCGGGGCCGCCATCGACCAGTATGTCGCGCATGACGACCTCGAAGGCTTGCTGGGCATCGCCCTGCTCATGCTGGCAGTCTACCTGGCGCAAGGCATCTTCACCGTCATCCACGGCATCATCATGATTCGCGTCGGGCAGCATTTCGTGGCTGATATCCGCGAAGCCCTCTTCCGGCATTTCCAGGCGCTCTCAATGGATTATCACGACCGCCACCGGACCGGCGACCTCATGAGCCGCATCTCCAATGACAGCGAGACCATCAACCAGATTCTCTCCAACGGGCTCATCCAGTTCACCACCAACATCCTCTCCCTCGGCGGCATCATGATCGCCATGCTGCTGCTCAACCTGCCCCTGGCTATCGGCACGTTGATCATCCTGCCAATCATGCTTTGGATCACAAGGCAGGTCACCGAGCGCACCCGGGTAGCCTTCCGCGGGATGCAAAAGAACCTCGGCTGGCTCAACGCCGTCATGGAAGAGAACATCACCGGCATCCGCGTCGTGCAAGCCTACGCCCAGGAAGAAGCCGCCATCGCCCAATTCCAAATCGCCAGCCAAGCCTATCGCAAAGTCGGCATCCGCGCCGACTTCATCACCGCCGCCCTCGGTCCCATGTTCACCACCATGATGATCCTCACCGTCGCCGCGACCGCCCTCCTCGGTGGCTGGCTGGCTCTGAACGACATGGTCTCCGTCGGCGTCATCGCGGCATTCGTCGTCTATATCATGAACTTCTTCCGGCCCATGCGCGGCATCGCCATGGTCTACAATCAGCTGCAATCGGCGCTGGCTGGCTCAGAGCGCATCTTCGCCGTGCTGGATGCGGCGCCCACGGTCACCGACGCGCCCGATGCCCTGCCTCTGAAGGACATCCGCGGCGATGTCCGCTTCGAGAATGTTGATTTCGCCTATGAGCCGGGCAAAGCCGTGCTGCAAAATATCAGCCTGGATGTGGCCGCCGGGCAGACCATCGCCCTGGTAGGACCCACCGGCGCCGGCAAAACCACCATAATCAGCCTGCTCAGCCGCTTCTACGACGTCACAGCCGGCAGCATCCGCATCGACGGCGCGGATATCCGCCAACTCACGCAAAATTCCATCCGCGAACAGCTGGGCATCGTCCTGCAAGACACCTTCCTCTTCAGCGGCACAGTCATGGAAAACATCCGCTACGGCCGCCTGGACGCCAGCGACGCCGAAGTCATAGAAGCCGCCAAGCTGGCCAACGCCGATGCCTTCATCCACCTGCTGCCCCGCGGCTATGACACGCAAGTCTCGGAGAAGGGCCACAATTTCAGCCAGGGCCAGCGCCAACTCCTGGCCATCGCCCGCGCCATCCTGGCCGACCCGCGCATCCTCATCCTCGATGAAGCCACCAGCAGCGTCGACACCCGCACCGAAATCCACATTCAAGAGGCTTTGCTGCGCCTGCTGGAAGGCAGGACGGCTTTTGTCATAGCCCATCGCCTCAGCACCATCCGCAACGCTGACCAGGTACTGGTCGTCAATGATCATCGCATCATCGAACGCGGCAGCCATGACGACTTGCTGGCAATGCGCGGCTTCTATCACGATCTCTACATGAGCCAGTACCGCCGCCTGGAAGAGCTTGTGACGGCGGACTAAGGCATGTACGGATGATGCGCCAGTGACGTTAAAATCCGCTCAAATATGTCAAATGTAGGGGCGAGCCGGTGGCTCGTCCCGCTCGCTGCACAGCCAGAACCAGCCGGAATATCGTAAGTCTCGGTCAAGACTTGTAGGGGCTGGGCTTGGCTCGTCCACCCGCGCAGTACCGCCATCCTCCCAGGGTCGCGGCCATCCAAACTTGACAGGCTAAACCCTAACCCGCGCCAGGCAGCCGCTGCAGCAACTCAAACAACACTTCGCGGATCTGCGATATTTCACTGATAGTCGCGTTATGCGAATAATCATCAACCGGCCCAAAGCCGCCAGCAGCGCGATAAATAGCAAGAGCAGCGAGTGATGAAGCTCCGCTTTGGTGGCGGCATGTCGCGAGCCTTCCTCCAGCGTGGCTATACGTTCCGCTTCGGTCTGCGCGGCACTTTGACCGCCCACAGAAAATACAATGCTCCCAGCGTTGTCGACTCCCCTTTCCCCTTTATGGGGGCAAGGGGCCGGGGGATGGAGGTAGTATAGGAGCGAATTTGAGAGTATCGGACAAGCCTGGTAGGGGCGAGGCGGTGACTCGCCAGATCATTCATCTGGCCCCCGCCTCTCGCCAACCCACGCCAAAGCGCTCTTCAATATACTTCTGCCGCAGCTGGCTCGCCCGCACCCGCCCATCCAAACCGGCCGGATCCCAACGCGCCAGCAAATCTCTCTTCAGCCCCGCCACAACATCGGCAACCTCCGCCTCACCCGCCAAATCACGAAACTCGCCCGGGTCAGCAACGACATCATACAACTCAACCGGCTCGCCCCAACTGAAATTGAGCTTGTAGCGCCCCCGCCTCAGCATAGCCATCGGCCTGTCCGTCCCATGCGCCAGATATTCGCAGAAGGCTTCATCCTTCCATCCCGCGCCATCACCGCGCAGCATCGGCAGCAGACTGTCGCCATCCAGCGGCAAATCGCAATCGTCTCCAGCGATATCGCATATCGTCGCCGTCACATCCACCAGCGATGCCACCTCGCCAATCCGCCGATTCCCGGCAATCCGACCATCCCACACAATCTGCAGCGGCACGCGCGCCGACGCCTCATAAAAGTTCGACTTCCGCCACATGCCATGCTCGCCATTCATCTCGCCATGATCGCTGAGGTGAATGATGACCGTGTTCTCGTATTGCCCCGTCTCATGCAATACATCCAGCAGCTCGCCCAGCTTCTCGTCAAAATAGCTGACCAGCGCATAATAGCCCGCCCGCGCCCGCCGAACCACATCATCCGGGAATCGCGGAAAACCAAACATCGTCCGAAAACGCTGCGCCATCGGGTGCAAATTCTCAAGATGCCCATCGGGGATCTCCGGCAAGTCCATCTCATCCGGCGGATACAACTCCCAAAAGCGCTGCGGCGCCACCAACGGAAAATGCGGCGCGATAAACGACACATTCAGCGCCCAGGGACGCGAACGCCGGGCTGGCTCGCGCAGATATGCCAGCGCCCGCTCCTGAACCAGCTCGTCGACCTCCAGTTCTTCGGTCCAGCCCGGTCCAGCCGCATACGCTTCTTGCCAAGGCTGCTCAGCCGGCGTGATGCCCTCGTCCCAAGCGTGAATCGGGTGGTAGCGCTCCGCATGCAAATCGCGCGCCAGCTGGCTTTCAAATCCATGCAGCTGATCCGCGCCCCCAAAATGCTGCTTGCCCGAAAGCGCGACATCATAACCCCGCGCCCGCAACCGATGCGCCCAGGTCACTTCATCCGAGCGCAGAGGCGTCACATTGTCCCACGCGCCAATGCGATGGACAAAGCGCCCGGTCATGAAAGACATCCGCGATGGCATGCACAAAGGCGAGTTGCAATAAGCCGCGTCGAAGGTCGCGCCAGCCGCCGCCAAACGCTGCATATTCGGCGTCCGCACAAGGGGATGCCCATAGACGCTGCTGAACATCGGCGCGTGCTCGTCCGACATGATTATCAAGATATTTGGCTTGCTCATGCCTCGCTCCTTTTGCCTGCGACCCGCCTGCTCCGCCTTTCCAGGATTCTATCCCGCCGGCCATCGCCTCGCATGCGCGACCATGCAGTCGCCCATTGTCACGCCATGCCGGCTAGCCTGTGTCCATGCGCCCCAAACCCCCTCTCATCCGCGCTGCCAGCCACCGCGCGGCCAAGCATAGATCTCTCGCAATCCGCCTGATATATTGTACAGTATCTATACTGTATACATAAACAGTGACATATTCGCGGGTTCTGCTTATAACGCGCTTGGCAATGTCTTGGTTCTTTCTTGCCAGTTTCCGCAACTTACTGCCAATATTCTGGCAAATCACTTGGCAATCTCCGCCCAGCCCCGCCAAAGCGCGTGGTATCATGGTCGCGATCGTTCGCGCGCAATCAGCCAAACATGAGCGAATCCTTGGACGTCCTCATCGTCGGCGCCGGCTTGTCCGGCATCGCGGCGGCTTATTATCTGCAAACCCGCTGCCCCGGCCACAGCTTCGCCATCCTGGAAGGCCGCTCATCCCTGGGCGGCACCTGGGACCTCTTCCGCTACCCCGGCATCCGCTCCGATTCCGAAATGTATACGCTGGGCTATCGCTTCCGCCCCTGGACCGGCCACAAAGCCATCGCCGATGGGCAAACCATCCTGCAATACCTCAAAGACAGCGCCCGCGAGTTCGGCATCGACCGCCGCATCCGCTTCGGGCAGCGCGCGACGAAGATCGCCTGGTCATCCCTGACGGCGCAATGGACAGTCAGCATAGCGCATGCCGAGAATGGCCAGGAACGCCAAATCCGCTGCAAGTTTCTTTTCATGTGCACCGGCTACTATCGCTACGATCAGGGCTATACACCGCGCTGGCAGGGCATGGAGGACTTCGCGGGCCATATCGTCCACCCGCAGGACTGGTCCGCGGACCTCGACTATTGCGGAAAGCGCCTCGTCATCATTGGCAGCGGGGCTACCGCCGTGACCATGGCCCCGGCTCTGGCTGAAAAAGCCGCTCAGGTTACCATGCTGCAGCGCTCGCCAACCTATATCGTCAGCGGACCCTCACACGACTCCACAGCCTTGCGACTGCATCAGCGCTTGCCAGGCAAACTCGCTGCGCCCCTGAATCGCTGGCGGCTCATCCTGCGGCAACTCCTCCAGTTCCATATCGCCCGCAGCAAACCCAAAGAGACCCGCGCCAATATCCTCCAGGGCATTCGCCAGACGCTGGGGCCAGACTACCCGGATGGCGACCTGGAGCGGCATTTCTCGCCCCGGTACGACCCCTGGGATCAGCGCGTTTGCCTCGCCCCAGATGGCGACTTTTTCCAGGCTGTCAAGACAGGCAAGCTGGCCATCCTCACCGAGCGCATCGACCGCTTCGCCGCCGAGGGGATCCGGCTGGAATCGGGCGAATTGCTGCCAGCTGACATCATCGTGACGGCGACCGGCCTGCGGATGCAAATCATGCACGGCCTGGACATCTCGGTGGATGGCAAACCAGTAGACCTGGGCGATACGCTCAGCTACAAAGGCATGATGTACAGCGGCATCCCCAACCTGGCTTCGGCATTCGGCTATACCAACGCCTCCTGGACGTTGAAAGCCGAGCTGATCTGCGAATATGTCTGCCGTTTGCTGAACCACATGGAGCGCCGCGGCTATGCCCAATGCGCGCCCCGCCCGGATGGCAGCGTCGAAACCGAAGCCTATATCGATTTCAGCTCCGGTTATGTCAAGCGCGCCCTGAACTCGCTGCCCAAACAAGGCAAGCGCCGCCCCTGGAAGGTCTATCAGAATTATCTGAAAGATCTGCTGGTCATGCGCTACGGCAAGCTGGAGGATGGCGTGCTGGAGTTTGAGTAGGGGCTAGACTTGTCTCGCCCTTCCGCGCCGCCTTGCGACCGCCAACGCAGAATCCATTGCCCGGCGCTTAACTCCCCCTCCCCCATTTTGGGGCTGCGGAGCCGGGGGGTGGGGGCAATGTAAACAGAGGCGCTCTATCCAATCACGCCGCTTTGCGCTACACATAACGGCATGACGATCCACAAACTCCCAGCAGGAGACGACAATGTCCGCAATCCCACGCAGCGAATATCCACGCCCGCAATTCCTCCGCGAAGATTGGCTCTGCTTGAATGGCGAATGGCAATTCGAGATCGACCAGGGCGATAGCGGCCTCGAGCGCGGCCTGCTCCAGCGCGACCTGAACGACCGCATCACCGTGCCCTTCTGCCCGGAATCCAAGCTCTCGGGCATTCACAACGCCGATTTCATGAACGCCGTCTGGTATCGCCGCAACGTCAAAATCCCGGCGGACTGGGCGGGCAGGCGCGTCATCCTGCATTTTCAAGCCGTCGATTATGACAGCACAGTCTGGGTCAATGGCGAAGAAGTCGGGCGCCACCGCGGCGGCTTCACGCCTTTCAGCTGCGATCTTGCTGGCATCGCCGAAGCGGGAAAAACCATCACCATCGTCCTGCGCGCCCGCGATGATGGCAAGCGCCCCCAGCCCCGCGGCAAACAAGCCCGAGAATACGCTCCCAGCGGCGCCATCTACGTCCGCACAACCGGCATCTGGCAAAGCGTCTGGCTCGAGCCCCTGCCCGATATCCACCTGCGGCGAACGCGCATAACGCCCGACCTGGCCAATGCCGCCTTTCGCATAGAACAGCCCATCAGCGGCAACGCGCCCGGAATGCGACTGCAAGCGATATTATCCGACGAAGCCGGCGAGGTCTGTCGCGCGGAAGGCTCAGCCGAATATGACCTGGCGCCGCGGCTCGATCTGCCCATTCCCGAAGACCGCCTGCGCCTATGGGATGTCGGCCAGCCCAATCTGTACGACATTGACCTCGCGCTCATCAATGACGCCGGCACGATCATCGATTCCGCCAAGACCTATGCTGGCATGCGCTCCATCAGCATCGCCGGCAAAGCCATCAAGCTCAATGGCAAGACCGTCTTCCAGCGCCTGGTGCTCGACCAGGGCTATTATCCCGAGGGCATCATGACCGCGCCAAGCGACGCCGCCCTGCGAGAGGATATCGAACTCAGCATGGCGGCCGGCTTCAATGGCGCGCGCCTGCACCAGAAAGTCTTCGAAGAACGCTTCCTCACGCATGCCGATCGCCTGGGCTACCTGGTCTGGGGCGAATTTGGCGATTGGGGCTGCAGCAACAGCGGCCCCAACCTGGCCGAGCATCAACAGCCGGGCGCGGAGTACATCACCCAATGGCTGGAATGCCTCGAGCGCGATTATTCGCACCCCTGCATCATCGGCTGGTGCCCGCTCAATGAAACCTGGCAGGCTCTGGGCGACCGCCTCACCGTCCTTGACGATGTCACCCGCGGCATGTTCCTGGCCACCAAAGCCATGGACAGCGCGCGCCCCGTCCTCGATAGCTCCGGCTATTCCCATCGCGTGCAAGAAGCCGATGTCTATGACAGCCACGATTATACGCAGGACCCGGACCGCTTCCGCGAACGTCAGGCCGGCTTGGCGCAGGGCAAACCCTATATCAATGACGCCAGCCAATGGGGCTTGCCAGCGCGCTTCGCGGGCAATATCAACTGGTCGATTCCTTATCGCGGACAGCCCTATTTCGTCAGCGAATTCGGCGGCATCTGGTGGAATCCCGAGGTCAAGGCAGGCGAAGATTCCTGGGGCTATGGCGAACGACCGCGGGATCTGGAGGAATTCTACCAGCGCTTCGAGCGGCTCTGCGCCATCTTGCTGGACGACGTGAATATGTTCGGCTATTGCTATACCCAGCTCACCGACATCTACCAGGAGCAGAACGGCATCTACCGCTTCGACCGCAGCCAGAAGTTCGCCCTGGAGCGCATCCGAGCTGCCCAGGGGAGATCAGCCGCCATTGAACTGGCTGAACGCGGCCAGACGCAAGCATCTTGAGAGCGATACAATTGTGAAACTGCGCAATCCCTAACCTGCGAGAAAGCCATGCCTGAATCGCTTTTCGCCGATTTCGACAGGCATACCCATGAGGACTGGCTGGCGGCCGCTCATGAGTCCCTGCGCGGACGCGACCTGGAAAGCCTCGTCAGCCACAGCTGCGAAGGCATCGATATTCCTCCCCTGCTCGGCGCGGAGGCTGTCGATGAGGCCGGCTCAATCGATTCCCTGCCGGGCCAGTTTCCCTTTCGGCGCGGCGCGAGGGCGGCCGGGTATCGCAGCCAACCCTGGCTGATTGCCAATGAGCTCAGTATCAGCCAGCCTTCCGCATTCAACGCGGCTCTCCACGAAGCGCTGGCCGGCGGGCAGACAGCCATCACCCTTGACGATGCCCTCAGCTTGGATTCGCTGTCTGACCTGCGTGCGGCGCTTGACCAGATCGACCTGTCGCGATTCCCCCTCCTTGTCAGCAGCGACTGGCGCGCCCCAAAGATCTATGAGCTTCTCCGCGCATACATGACAGACGACCAGTTGGCAAAGCTGACCGGCTGCGCGGGCTATGATCCGCTCTCGCATTTGGCGCGGACAGGGCAGTTGCGCAAGGATGCTTTTGAGCGCATGGCGGAATATGTGACGGCTGTGGCAAAAGCCTCTCCTCGTTTGGGCAGCATCGCCATCAGCACGACGGTCTATCACGATGCCGGCGCCCATGCCGTTCAGGAGCTGGCGCTCGCCCTGGCTTCCGGCGTCGAAACTTTGCGCGCGCTGGCTCTTCGGGGCATCGACTTGAATCTGGCCGCGGAGCGATTGCATTTCCGGCTGGGCATCGGCGAGAACTTCTTCATGGAGATCGCCAAGTTCCGCGCCATCAAGCTGCTCTGGGCGCAAGTTTCGCGGGCGATTGGCATCGGCGATTCCGGGCAGCGCATCCGCTTGCAGGCACGGGGAGGCAGGCGGGACAAGACCATCCGCGACGTCCATGTCAACCTGCTGCGCGCGACCGCTGAAGCGCTGGCGGCGGTCATCGGCGGCGTCGATTGCCTGAGCCTCGCGCCCTTCGACGCGCCTCTCGGCAAGTCCGCGGCTTTCTCCCGGCGGCTCTCGCTGAATGTTCAGCTGATCCTGGCTGAGGAATTGCGGCTGCCCGAAGTGATCGATCCGGCAGGCGGCGCCTGGCATATCGAACGGCTCACGGACGAATTGGCGCAGCGAGCCTGGGCGGATTTCCAAGCCATAGAAGCGGATGGCGGCCTGCTGGCGGAATTGCGATCGGGCGCGATCCTAAGGCGCATCCAGGCGATTGCCCAGCGGCGCAAGCAGGCTATTGCAAATGGTGATGCCATCCTGGTCGGCTTGAACCAATACCGCAACGCTGATGAGCCAATCCCTCCACAACCAGAAGCGGATGCGGCCAGCATGGAAGCGGCGGGCGGAGAAGTGATGCAAGCCCAACCCTTGCCGCCCCTGCGCCTGGAAGAGGCCGCCACATGAGCAAGCTCCCCGATTTCAGCCAGATCGAATTTGAGTCGCGGGTTCCGCCTGCGGATATGCAGCGCTGGCGCAAGGAAGTCGAGGCGCGGACGAGACAAGCAGCCGAAGCGCAAATCTGGCAAACCCAAGAGCGCATCGATATCAAGGCGCTGCACACCGCTGCTGACCTGCGCGCGCTTGAACATCTGGACTTTGTCGCCGGCATCCCGCCCTTTCTCCGCGGTCCCTACCCGACCATGTACGCCCACCGCCCCTGGACGATCCGCCAATACGCCGGATATTCCACCGCCGAAGAGAGCAACGCCTTCTATCGGCGCAATCTGGCTGCCGGACAGAAAGGGCTCTCCGTGGCTTTTGACCTGGCCACCCACCGCGGCTACGACTCGGATCATCCCCGCGTCATCGGCGATGTGGGCATGGCCGGCGTGGCTGTCGATAGCGTGGAGGATATGCAGCGGCTCTTCGACGGCATCCCGCTGGACAAAATGTCGGTGTCGATGACGATGAACGGCGCCGTCCTGCCCGTGCTGGCATTTTTCATCGCGGCTGCCGAAGAACAGGGCCTCCCGCCCGAGCGCTTGACCGGCACCATCCAAAACGACATCCTCAAAGAATACATGGTGCGCAATACCTATATCTATCCGCCAGCCCAATCCATGCGGATCATCGGCGATATCTTGGCTTTCACCGCCGAGCGCATGCCCCGCTTCAACAGCATCAGCGTCAGCGGCTATCACATCCAGGAAGCCGGCGGCGGCGCGGATATTGAGCTGGCTTACACCCTGGCCAACGGGCTGGAATATCTGCGGACGGGCATCTCGGCTGGCTTGGCAATTGACGACTTTGCCCCGCGCTTGTCCTTCTTTTGGGGCATAGGCATGAATTATTTCATGGAGATCGCCAAAATGCGGGCTGCGCGCCTGCTCTGGGCCAAGCTGGTCAAGCCATTCGCGCCAAACAATCCCAAGTCCCTGGCTCTCCGCGCGCATTGCCAGACATCCGGCTGGAGCCTGCAAGCCAGCGACCCCTACAACAATATCGCCCGCACCTGCCTGGAAGCCATGGCCGCCGTCATGGGCGGGACGCAATCCCTGCATACCAACGCCCTGGACGAAGCCATCGCCCTGCCAACAGATTTCAGCGCCCGCATCGCCCGCAATACCCAGCTCTTCCTGCTGCATGAAACCGGCCTCGCCGATACCGTCGATCCCTGGGGCGGCTCATACCTGGTCGAGCGGCTCACGCATGATCTGGCGGAACGCGCCTGGGCGCATATCCAGGAGATCGAAGCCCTCGGCGGCATGACCAAAGCGCTGGAAACCGGCTTGCCCAAACTGCGCATCGAAGAAGCGGCCGCCCGGCGACAAGCCCAAATCGACAGCGGCGCCGAGGTCATCATCGGACTCAACGCCTATCGCCCGCCGGAAGACGCGCCAATCCCCCATCGCGAAGTCGATAACAGCGCCGTGCGCGAGAAGCAGATCCAGCGCTTAAAAGCCTTGCGGGCATCGCGGAAAGAGGGGAAAGTGGCAGACACGCTGACTGCTCTGACCGACTGCGCGCGGTCCGGCAGTGGCAACCTGCTCGCGCTGGCTGTGGCGGCGGCTCGGGCAAGAGCCACCAATGGCGAAATCTCGCTGGCATTGGAGAAAGTCTGGGGGCGGCACAAAGCCATGACGCAATCGCTGACCGGCGTCTACAGCGCTGAATATGGCAACGACAGCGAAGTCGCGGAATTGCGGCGGATGACAGCCGAATTCGCGCGGGAAGAAGGCAGGCGGCCACGACTCATGGTGGCCAAGATGGGGCAAGACGGGCATGACCGCGGCGCCAAGGTCATCGCCACAGCCTTCGCCGATATGGGCTTTGACGTGGATATCGCGCCCCTTTTTCAGACGCCGGCCGAAGTCGCCAGGCAGGCGGTGGAGAACGACGTCCATATCATCGGCATCAGTTCGCTGGCGGCTGCCCACAAAACCCTGCTGCCCCGGCTGATCGCGGAACTGGACGCGCTGGGGCGGGCGGATATGATGGTGGTCATCGGCGGCGTCATCCCCGCGCAGGATCATGCCGCATTAAGCGAGATGGGCGCGGCTGCCATATTCGGTCCGGGCACAGCCGTCCCGGCGGCGGCTCGCCAGGTGTTTGACGAACTGAAGCGGCGGCTGGCATAAGCCGGCTTAGCTCAGATCGTGATACTCGGCGGCCCGCAAGATGGCTTGGCTGGTCTCGTCCGCGCTGAGCAGGACGGTCGTCTTGCCCTGTGAATAATAGCCCATGGCCGTCATAGCCAGGACATAAGCGGCCATGCTCTCGTTGCTGGGCATCTCCACCAGGACGATGAAGTCATTTTCGCCGAAAGCCACCCAGCTGTGCCTGACGCTGCCGCCAAATTCTTCCGCCACGCGATGCCCCTCGCCAAACAGCGGCGCGGCCGATTGGGACATCAAAGCCTTCCAAGCCGCCGAGGTCAGCGACGTCTGCCATAAGAATTGCGCCATGATAGGCCTCCTGCCCATTCCAAGGCTGTCGATTGGCGCAACTATAACGCGGCTCGGCTCTCCCGCCCAACAGCCCTGACCGCGTTCAGGAGATCGCAAGTACTAGGAGCTGGTCGGTGACCCGCCCATGTGTAGAGCAGAACATTCACGGGACGAGCCACCTGCTTGCCCCTGTTTACATTGCGAATTGCAGACCCCACCCCCCGGCCCCCTCCCCGACGAGTCAGAGAGGGGGAGTTCAACCGCCAGGCAATGTATATTGCGTGAGCCGTCGCAATGCGGCGCGAGTGTCTACGGATGACAAATTTTTGGGGAAATCTGTCCCATATCAACGGCGTTACAATTTGATGCGAATGCCTTGGCCGATGGGGGCTTTTTTACGCGCGCCGTAAACAGGGTATCATCAGCCCATCTTGGCGGCTATGGAGCAGCCAGTGAAAACCAACACAATCCTCGACGCGCCATCCCTGGCGGAGCGAGTCCTGGCTGGCGACCGAACGGCTCTGGCTCGCGCCATCACCCTGGTCGAGAGCGCCGCTCCCCAGCATCAGCAGCCGGCGCAGGCTCTGCTGGAGCGCCTCCTGCCCCATAGCGGCAAATCCATCCGCATCGGCGTCACCGGTCCCCCCGGCGCTGGCAAGAGCAGCTTCATCGACAGCCTCGGCAGCCTGCTCGGCGAGCGGGGCAAACGGGTGGCTGTGCTGGCGGTTGACCCGAGCAGCAGCGTGAGCGGCGGCAGCATCCTGGGCGACAAAACCCGCATGGAAGGCCTGGCCCGGCTCGAAAGCGCCTTCATCCGACCGACGCCCAGCAGCGGCCTCCTCGGCGGCCTGGCCGGCAAGTCGCGCGAAGCGGTCATCGTCTGTGAGGCGGCTGGCTATGATGTCATCCTCATCGAGACGGTGGGCGCGGGCCAAAGCGAAGCGGCTCTGCGCTCGCTGGTGGATTTTCTGCTGCTGCTGCTGATCACCGGCGCCGGCGATGAGCTGCAGGGCATCAAACGCGGCTTGATCGAGCTGGCCGACGCCCTGGTCATCAACAAAGCCGATGGCGACAATATCAGCGCTGCGCAAGCCGCCAAAGCGCAGTACAGCCGCAGCCTGAAATTCCTGGGGCCGGCCACAGTTGGCTGGGAAACGCGGGCTTTCACCGTCTCCAGCCTGACCGGCGAGGGCATCGCGCAGATCTGGCGGACGATATCGGCTTTCATGGCGGCGACCCAAGCCAATGGCGCATTTGCCCAGCGGCGGGCGGACCAGCGGCGCGCATGGCTGCAGGCCATCCTCGAAGCGCGTCTGCAGGCTCTGGTCTTCGGCAACCCGGCTCTGCAAGCGGCACGGCGCGAGGTTGAAGCGGCTGTAATTAGCGGAGATATGACCGCCGGCTCGGGGGCCGATAAGCTGCTGCGGCTTGTTCTCAGGGATTGACGCCGAGAATTCTATAAAACGCGGGATGAATATGGAACCTTGCGTCACTATTGATATCTGACTGATGAATCTTGTCTCCCTTATGCGACCAATATGTCTCAAGATAACTCTCCTTCTTGACACCCACGATGCCAACCCGGTAGAGAATGTGCAACAGTTCCGGAATGGCGGAGTCAAAATCCATTTTCTCGTCTACTAGTCGATAAAGATGGTCGCTTGTACCGTTCTGTTGCACCTTAACCAAGTACTCCAGCAATCTGTCCTCTATCGAATTGCGGTCTAGTTTCTCTATTCGAAACGATTTATGCAATTGCTTCAGAATATACACTGCATCTGTCAATGTGGAAAAGTCGCCTGACCATTCGTCGGCTAGAGATTTAAGGCGTAACTCCGAATATATGCCTTCAGCAGCAAGGATGTGCGTCTGCGTGAGCTTTGGTTTACCGTCAGCTTGCTTGATACACTCATTGAAGAGAACAATTACGTCTCTTGGAGTGTTGAGGGTTCTCTCAATTATGTACGTGACGGTGTTGATTTGTCGAACTTTCTTGGGAAGTATATCTGCAATTCTAACTCGCTGATTCTTTGCATACCTGTGGGCAATCATTTGGTGTACTCGAAGATCGAGCACGTCAACCAGTTCTTTGGGTTTCCAATGTAATTGCAGATACAGCGAACGGTATTTCTCTTGCTGATCACCTTGCGCTCTTGTGAATCGAAAGACTCGATCCAATAGATCTTCTCTAATTGCACATACGACCTTGACCTGAGGAATGCGTCCGTTAAAGTCTCTAGTCGTTTCAAACAGAGCTCGGATTAATTTGTACCTAATTGGGTTGCTTGTCCAGTTCTCATCCAATTTATCTATAGCGATAAAGTATTTCTTTTGTCGGTCGCGAATAAGTTCATTAGCGAGCAAGTCAATTACTGCCGTTAGCTCCCGCATTTGCATTTTGTTTACTACGTCTTGCCCGATTTGGGCGACTTCTCTTCGTTCCTCTTCGCTTATGCTATTGAGGTCACCTCGCCTATATTCCGCTTGGCCCAATACGATTCCGCGAATTGTGCCACTCAGACCTATGCGCACTTGGCTGTCGACTTGCTTTTCAAGAGTCTTGGTCTCTTCCGTTATAAGCACTTGGGTATCTTTCCAAAATTCCGGATAACGCCGCAGATAGTCCTGAGCAATTCTCCTTGCTCGGTTTCTGTAAACTTTCTCCTGGATAGATTGAAAGAAGCTCTTGATTCCTTGATCGCCGACTGCTTCGCTAGCTAGCTTGATGATCTCAATCGCGACGATGTGACGCCAAAGGACACGGAAGAATAGATCCAAGTCTACTCCAATATCTATAAAGAAGTTTAGAAGCGGCCTGTTGGAAAGAAAGTTCAAAGCCAAATCGTGTGGGTCCAGTGTTGTAACCTTTTCCTCTCTGTCCTCAAGCATTGATAGTAAAGCGGTTTTGCCTACGCCTGTCCTTCCCAAGACAATGCACTCAGGTCTTCTTGTATCCGCCAGAACTTCCAAGTCACCAGTGTCTACAAAGCATTTCCGCAAGATCTCGCGATCTTCTTGCGCGTCGCTCGATCCTATGCGATCATGTCTGCGGAACTTGAATATCGAGTTGGACGATTTGGACTTCTTTCGCTTACTCAATGCAGAGACTCCTTCCGTCCGCCGTCTACAATTTGCAACTTTTGGATACCATATGCAGATTGTAACATATTTGCCCAGCGGCGGGCGGACCAGCGGCGCGCATGGCTGCAGGCCATCCTCGAAGCGCGTATTCAGTCCCTGGTCTTCGGCAACCCGGCTCTGCAAGCGGCACGGCGCGAGGTTGAAGCGGCTGTAATTAGCGGAGATATGACCGCCGGCTCGGGGGCCGATAAGCTGCTGCGGCTTGTCTTGCCCGATGCCGGGTCGGCGCAGGGGCATAAGCCGACTTGAAACCTACCCGCGAATGCCAACTGTCGCTACAATGAGCGCCGCATAACGATGAAGAGGAAGCGAATGGATAACAAGAGGAAGCGCATGATCGTCACCACCACGCCTAACGTTGAAGGCCGGCCCATCGAGGCCTACCTGGGCATCGTCAGCGGCGAGGCTGTCATGGGCGCCAATATGTTCAAGGATATGTTCGCCGGCATACGCGATATCGTCGGCGGGCGCTCGGGCGTCTATGAAGAAGAGCTGCGGCGGGCGAAAGACCTGGCCATCGAAGAGATGCAGATCAACGCGCGGGATCTGGGCGCGAATGCCGTCGTCGGCATCGACCTGGATTATGAGACCATCGGCTCAAGCGGCAGCATGCTCATGGTCTCCGCCAGCGGGACAGCCGTGCGCCTGGCATAAACCCGCCGGCTAAAGCTCGACGCGGTGCCGGCTGCGCAAGATATCGCGGGCGCGCTGGATTTCGCAGGCTATGCGCGCGTCTGACCAGCCCAGAACCGCCGCGCAGATCTCCGCCAATTCATGCAGCAGTTCGCGCGTCGCGCCGCCCAGCATGGCGATCAGCGTGCGCCGCAGGAGCGCATCCTCCAGCCGCTCGACCTTTTCACATCTGAGCAGGAACTCGATTTCGCGCCGGCTGTAGCCCGGGGCATGCTGTAACGCGCTGTCTTGCCCGCTTGAGATGAACTTGGCGAGGCTCTCGGCTCTTGTGCCATAACGTTCGAAGAGTTGGCGCAGGCGCGGCATGGGCAGTGCGCAGCGCCTCTGCAGGTTATGCAGCCAGTCTTCGCGTTCCGCCTCGCCGCGGGGGTATTCGCGGCCCCCGCCTATGCTGACGTTGGCGGTGCTGGCCATGCGTGACCGCCCCAGATCTTGCAGAGCCTGGTCCGCCGCCTGCTGGGAGAAGGCGCGGAAGGTCGTCCATTTGCCGCCGATCAGCGAATGGATGGGGTAGGCGCGTTCGGCTTCTGCGGGCAGGCTGCGGATGCTGTGATCGCGGCTGATCTGCCCCGCGTTGCCAGTTTTGCCAGTTGGGCTGTAGGGCAGGGGGCGGACGGCTGAGAAGCTGAAGACGACCTGCGACCGCGCGACGTTTATGCCCGGGAAGACTTTCTTCACCATGCCCAGCAGATAGTCGATCTCGGCATCGCTGATGACCGCCTCATCGGGATTCTCAATGTGGATATCGGTTGTGCCGATCATGACGCGCTGAAAATAAGGCAGGATGAGCACGATGCGGCCATCGTCATTCTCGAAGAATATCTCGCTCTCGCCAGCGGCCGCCAGCAAGTCGGGATTATCCAGCACCAGATGCGAGCCCTTCGTGCCGCCGATGAAGCGCTGCCGGGTTTCGCCAATAGCGGCGTTGACAAAGTCAATCCAGGGGCCAGCCGCGTTGATCACGACCTTGGGCTTGACGCGATATTCCGCGCCTTCCAGTTCATCGCGCAGGGTCACGGCGTCGCCGGCGCCGGCGATCGCGCTGACGTAGTTGAGCGCGCGGCAGTCGGCATGGCTGGCTTCGGCATCCAGCAGCATCTCCAGGCAGATGCGTTCGGGCGCTGGCATCCAGGCATCATAATAACTGGCCGCGCAGACGATGCCCGGGTTCAGCTGTGGATATTCGCTTAATGCCGCCCCCCGCAAACGAAACTCATGCCGCGGCAAGCTATTTTGCCCGCGCGCCAAAAGGTCATAGAAGGTCAGCCCGAGCTTGATGACCAGAGCGCCGCGTTCGCCGGGGCGGTCCAGCAGGTTGAAGAACTTCAAAGGCGCGTTCAGCATGCCGGAACACCAGCGGAAGATCGGGATGGTCGTGCGCAGGGGCTTGGCATAATGAGGCGCGTTGGCCAGCATGCGCCCGCGTTCCCGCAAGGCTTCGGTGACCAGGCGGAACTCGCCATTTTCCAGGTAGCGGATGCCGCCATGCAGCATGTGCGAGGAGCCCGAGCTCGTGCCGCTGCTGAAGTCGCCCCGTTCCACCAGCAGCGCGTCCACGCCATTCATCGCCAGATCGCGAAAGACGCCGATGCCATTGACGCCGCCGCCGATGATCAGCACGGAGACCTCTGGCGACTCCTCGATGGCTTGCAGGCTGTCTTTGCGCTTCATTTTCGCCCTTGCCGCTTTCTTCTAAGCGCCAGATCCAACTCGCGACCATTGTCGGCGCGCAGAGCCGGGCAGCGTATCGAATTCGGTTGAAAACCTGTTGTACCAGTTTTTACTTCACCACACGGGCGCGGAATAGATGCCTGGTAAGTCGCGCGACTCATTTTGCGAGCCATCCAGTTAGAGGGCGAGACAGGTCCCCCTAAAGGCCGCTGGATAGGCCAGGCGAGTTGCGCGCAAACTGCTTCTCTTTTCCCTCAAAAGACTCGGCGCTCTCGGTGGAAAAGCAATGGTCTTTCAACCGAAAAGGATACACTACCCTGAGCCGCGATTGGTTGACTTTGCCCCAAACGCGGTGATAGCCTAGGAGCCACAGCCGAGATGATAAGGACAATTCCATGAAAATTAAATGCCTGGCGCAGATTTTGATCTTGCTGACTCTTTCGCTGACCGCGATGGCCCGCGATGGCTACCAGACAATCAGCGAAGATATTGCAGTGATGAGCGGCGAGCAGGCATATGAGTCCCTTCTGGCTTATCCCGCGAGCGAGGGCGTATATCCCGCGGTGCTGTTGATCCATTCGTTTCGAGGCATGCAGCAAGGCTACCGCGACATGACCGAGGCATTTGCCGCGAAAGGCTTTGTGGTCCTGGCGGTCGGCTGGCAGACATTTGAGCAGAGCCCGGCGGACGCGCTGGTCCAGCAGCTCTTGCTCGATAGCCTTGCCTTGCTCAGCGAGCGTGATGATGTCGACCCGCTGCGCATCGGCTTGACCGGCTTCTGCGCGGGCGGGCGCTATACCATGCTGTTCCTGCCGCAGATCGATGCCTTCGCTGCTGGCGTGGCTTGGTACGGCTTCCCCAACAGAGCCAACCCGACAGCGCCGGTGGATTGGATTGACCAGCTTGACGCGCCCATGCTCATCATCCATGGAACGCTCGACCGCCCCAGCCCGATTGCCGGGATTTATGCCTACGCAACCGCGCTGGACGAAGCCGGCAAAGATTTCGAGCTCAAGGTGTATTCCAAGGAACCGCATGGCTTCATGCTGGAGAACGGCCAATTCAGCCAGGATGATGTCGCCAGCGATGCCTTTGATGAGATGGTTGCCTTCTTCCGGCGAAAGCTAGGCTAGGCTCGCCGCGCCCGAATCAAACTCTGGCCCGTCATCTCCGCCGGCTGCGTGACGCCAAGCATATCGAGAACCGTCGGCGCTACGTCAGCCAGCCGCCCCCAGCTATACAAGTCATAGCTCTTGGCGGCGTCGATGACGAAGAGCGAAACGGGACCCGCCGTATGATAGGTATGCGCCTCGCCAGTAACGGGGTCTACCATGCGCTCGCAGTTGCCATGATCCGCCGTGACAATGGCGGAGCCGCCCTTGGCTGTCATCGCCGCGACCAATTTGCCAGCGCAGTCGTCAACCGTTTCGACTGCCTTGATAGCCGCGGGCAGGCTGCCAGTATGCCCGACCATGTCCGGGTTGGCATAATTGACCAGGATAAAGTTGTCCTCATGCTCCTCTATGCGCCGCAGCGTGGCTTCAGTGAGTTCATGCGCGCTCATCTCCGGCTGTAAATCGTAAGTGGCGACTTTGGGCGAGGGGACGATGTGGCGCGTCTCGCCGGGGAAAGGCGCTTCGTTGCGGCCGTTGAAGAAGAAGGTCACGTGCGGGTATTTCTCGGTTTCCGCCGTGTGATATTGCCTCAAGCCCGCTTTGCTCAGCGTCTCAGCCAAAGTGTTGCTCAGCAACTCCACCGGAAAAAGGACATGCTCTGTCAAACCGGGCATGTATTCGGTCATGGTGAGCAGGCGCAGGTCGGCGATGGCTGGAAAATGCTCGCTGCCGGTAGATTCGGGATTCGCAAAAGCCGCTGCCAATTGGCGCATGCGGTCTGCGCGGAAGTTGAAACAGAGCAGGACATCGCCGGCTTCAATGCCCAAATCCGCGTCATTGCCAATGACCGTGGGCGGGATGAACTCGTCGGTGATGCCCTGGTCATAGGCTTGCTGAATGGCGCGTAGGGCATCGGGGGCTTGCTCTTCGCTTTGCCGGGCGGCCATGGCGGCATAGGCGCGTTCGGTACGCTCCCAGCGTTTGTCGCGGTCCATGGCGTAGTAGCGCCCGCTGATTGTGGCCACCCGTCCGCAGCTGATGTTATGCAGCTTGTCCAGCAATTCGGAGCAGAAGCGGCTGCCGCGCTGGGTTGGCGTATCGCGCCCATCGGTGATGAGATGCAATACCGGGTTGATGCCGCCCGCTTTGCAGAAATCCAACAGAGCATAGAGATGATCCGAATGGCTGTGCACGCCGCCATCGCCCAGCAAGCCGATCAGATGCAGCTTCTTGCTTTGCGCTTTGACATGGCTGAATGCCGCCAGCAGCGTCGGATTGCGCTCAAGCGACCCGTCAGCGATGGCATTGGCGATGCGCGAGATGTCTTGATAGACGATGCGCCCAGCGCCCAGGTTGAGATGCCCGACTTCGGAATTGCCCATCTGCCCCGGCGTCAAGCCGACATGCTCGCCCGACGTATGCGTGATGCAACGCTCGCAATCCCGCAGCCAGCGATCAAAATTGGGCGTCCTCGCCAAGGCCGCGGCGTTGCCCGCTACCGCTTCTCGGATGCCCCAGCCATCAAGGATGATGAGCAGCGCTCTAGCCCGTTTCACCCGATGACCTCCGAGCGTTGACGGCCCCCGTCCCAGCGGATATCGGGGATAAGCGACTCGGCATGCGCCTGAATGCGCTCGCGATGCGCCAGCAGTTCCAGCATCATGCCCTGCATCACCGACTTGATATCGCGGGTCGGCTCATAGCCCAGGTCGAGCAGATGCCGCCGGTCCGGCTGATAATAATGCTCTTCCATCTCCGTTCGCGGGTTGTCATAGCGGCCTATCTCCGGCTTCAAGCCAATTCTGAAGCCAACTTCTTTGACCATACAAGCCAACTCGCTGATTGTGTAGGCATTCTCGAACTGGTTGAAGACGCGGAACTGGCCAGGCTCGGGCGGGTTCTCAACCGCCAGGCGCAGGCAGGTCATGGAATCCACCAGCGGGAGGAAGCCGCGTTTCTGCTTGCCCAAGCCAAATAACGTGAGGGGATGGCCAATCACCGCCTGGCAGCAGAAGCGGTTGATGGCGGTGCCGAAGCATTGGTCAAAGTCCAGCCGGGTGCGCAGGCGCGGGTCATCGCCCATTTCCGCCAGCTGCGCGCCAAAGACGACGCCCTGCATGATATCTGTGGCGCGGATGCCCCAAATCTTCGAGGCGAAATGCGTATTATGCGAATCGTGCACCTTGCTCTGGTGATACCAGCTGCCGGCCTGGCGCGGGAAGGGCAGGCGGTCCCGACGCCCGCGAAACTCCACCTCGAAGAAACCCTCCGGGATATCAACATCCGGCGTGCCATATTCGCCCATAGTGCCGATCTTGACCAGGTGGGCGTTTGGGGCCGCTTCTTTGATCGCCCACAAGATGTTGAGGTTGTTGATGACGTTGTTGCGCTGCGTCCAGACGCAATGCGCCTGGTCCATCATCGAATAAGGCGCGGAGGGCATCTGGCCCAGGTGCACGACGGCTTCGGGTTGGAACTCGGCGAAGAAATCCTTGACAAATGCGTAATCGGTCAAATCACCCCGGCGGAAATCCAGCGGTTCGCCGAATCTCTCGCGATAAGCCTCCAGGCGTTCCTCGCGGCTGGCGATTGGCAAGGCGCTGATGCCGCCAACTTCCGCCACCCATTCCCGCCGCAAGAGCAGATCCGCCCCCGCCACTTCATGTCCATGCGCGCGCAGGCTAACGGCCAGGGGCCAGCCGAGATACCCATCAATTCCCGCAATGAAAACGCGCATGCTTCGCTCCTGGACGGCAGATCCGCTTATCCCGCCATAATCTAGCGGAGATTCGCCTGGAATTGAATACTTGGCTGGCCCGGGAGGCTCTCATTGACGCGGACAATCAAGCGCTGTACGCCAGGGCAGGACTGGCTATAATGGCGCGGGGTTGGCATGGGGGGGCGCGGCTCCAGCAAAGGCGAAAGCGACGTGGCGCAGCAAAGTGAGCGGACCGGCGGCTATTGGCAGCTGATCCGCGGCAACCGCTCTTTCCGCTATCTATGGTCGGGGCAGGTCGTCAGCTTGACGGGCGATTGGTTCAATCTGATCGCGTCTGCGGCATTGATCGCCACTTTGACGCAATCGGGCACGGCGGTTGGCGGCTTGTTCGTCGTGCGTATGCTGGCGCCATTTCTGGTCAGCCCATTCGCTGGCGTGGTGGCCGACCGCTATAACCGCAAAGCCATCGTCATAAGTACGGATGTCTTGCGCTGCTTTGTTGTGCTGGGCTTCCTGCTCGTGCGCTCGCCTGAGCATGTCTGGTTGATATACGCGCTGACAGCCATCCAGAGCGCCTCGCAGGGTTTTTATTTTCCCGCCTGGAACTCGATCCTGCCGGATATCACCCAGAAGCATGAATTGGGCATCGCCAACGCGCTGTCATCAGCCACCTGGTCCGTCATGCTGGCATTTGGCGCGGCGCTGGGCGGCTTGGTCTCGGGCATGGTCGGCGTCTATCCCGCCTTCGCGATTGACGCGGTCACCTTCCTGGTCAGCGCTATGATTCTGCTGCGCATGCCCTATCAACCGCAGCTGAAATCCAGCGGCGATCAATCCATCCTGGCTGGCTTGCGGCAGTATCTTGATGGGCTGGATTATCTGCGCCGGCACATCGACACCTTCTCGATTGCCATTCACAAGGGCGCGCTGGGTCTGCTGATCATCGGCTTTTACCAGGTCATCCAGGTCACTATCGCCGAGCAGTATTTCCCGATAGGCGAGGGCGGCAGCATCAGCCTGGGCTTGATATACGTGATGTCGGGCATAGGCTCGGGCATCGGACCGATCCTGGGGCGGAACTGGGCTCGCGACCGCGATCGGCAGCTGCGCCTGATGATCGCCCTGGGTTATGTCTGCGCATTGTTGGGCTTCTTGATCTCGGCGACGCTGATTTCCTTTGAGGTGATCTTGTTCGGCGCATTGCTGCGCGGCATCGGCGGCGGCTTGATCTGGGTGCTGGGGACGCAGCTGCTCCTGCAAATCGTGCCCAATCAAGTGCGCGGGCGCGTCTTCTCTACCGAGTTCGCCTTGTATACCCTGTTCGCGGCGGTGGCTTCGGGCAGTACCGGATTGCTGATTGATACGCAGCTGGGCATCCCCGGCGTGCTGCTGCTGGGCTGTATCCTGCTGATTATCCCGATCACGCTGTGGACGCTGTGGATCCAATTCGGCAAGCGCGACCTGCCGCTGGCAGAACCCTCTATCGTGTGATTCGAGCGAATAGCGCAGACAGGATGAGCCAAACGTGATCCCTTTCAATCAACTGAAGCCCTTGCATGATCTGCTTGCGAACGAGGTCAATCAGGCGCTGCTGCGCGTTGCCGATAGCGGCTGGTATATCCTGGGGCCGGAAGTTCGGGCATTCGAGCGCGAATTCGCCGATTATCATGGCGTCGCTCATGCGGCAGGCCTTGCCAGCGGGACGGACGCGCTTGAGCTGGCGCTGCGGGCGGGCGGCATCGGACCGGGCGACGAGGTCATCACCGTGGCCCATACCGCCATGGCGACTGTGACAGCCATAGAAAGCGCCGGCGCGAAGCCTGTCCTGGCTGATATTGACCTGGCGACCTATACGCTCTGCCCAATGGCGGCGCGGGAGGCCATCACCGAGCGGACGCGGGCGCTCCTGCCAGTGCATCTTTATGGCCAGCCAGCCGATATGCGGGCGTTGAAGGCATTGGCGGATGAGCATAATCTGCTGCTGATTGAAGATTGCGCCCAAGCCCACGGCGCGGAATACCAGGGGCGCAAGGTCGGCGCGATAGGCGATATGGGCGCCTTCAGCTTCTACCCCACCAAGAATATGGGCGCTTATGGCGATGGCGGCGCGGTCATCACCGACGATCCCGATTATGCCGAGCGGCTCGAGAAGCTGCGCAACTATGGGCAGACGACGCGCTATACGCATCAAACGCGCGGGACGAACAGCCGGCTTGATGAGATGCAGGCGGCGGTGCTGCGCGTCAAGCTCAAATATCTCGATGAGCATAATAAGCGCCGGCGGGCGATTGCCGCGCTTTACGATGCCAATCTGCGCTCCGTGACCAAGCCAGAAACGCTCCCCGGGCGCCAGCATGTTTATCATCTCTATGTCATTCGCGATAGCCAGCGAGACGATCTCATGGCTGACCTGGCAAATCGCGGGATAGGCAGCTTGATCCATTATCCGATACCGGTCCATCTGCAAGAATCGCATCGTGATTTGGGCTACCGGGCCGGCAGCCTGCCAGCCACCGAGAAAGCCGCCAGCGAGATTCTGTCGCTGCCGCTGTATATTGGCTTGCGCGATGACGAGATCCTGCATGTCTGCGCGACCATAGAAGACCTGCGAGGCTAGACAATATGGATATCGGCGGCGGATTCCAGGGGGCGCGGGCGCTGGTCACCGGCGGCATGGGCTTCACAGGCAGCAACCTGGCGATTGCATTGGTCGAGGCGGGCGCGGATGTCACCATCGTGGACGCCATGATCCCGGGCTATGCCGGCAACCTCTTCAACATCCAGCCAATTCGCTCGCGCGCGACGGTGAATTTCTGCGATATCCGCGATGTTAATGCCATGAATTATCTGGCGCGCGGGCAGGATTTTGTCTTTCATCTGGCTGGCCAAGTCGACCATATTTTGAGCATGACCGACCCCTTCCCCGATATCGACATCAATATCAAAGGCGCGGCGGTTGTCATGGAGGCGCTGCGGCGGCATAACCCGAGCGCCAAGCTGATCTACACCGGCACGCGCGGGCAATATGGCCCGGCGGTATCGCTGCCAGTCAACGAAGAAGCCCCGACGCGCCCCAAAGGCATCTATGAAATCTCCAACCTGACGGCTGAAAAGATCATCCAGGTCTACAACGACGCCCATGGAATCGCCTCGGTCATGCTGCGCTTGACGAATGTCTACGGTCCGCGGGCGCAGATGAAGCATCCCCGTTATGGCGTGGTCAACTGGTTCACGCGCCTGGCCATTGATGGCGAGACTATCAAGGTCTTTGGCGACGGCAAGATCCTGCGCGACTTTCTGTACATTGATGACGCTGTCGAGGCGATTATGCAATCGGCGCTGGCGCCCGGAGCCGTCGGCGAAGTGCTGAATGTGGGCATTGACCAGCCGACCAACTTCATCGAACTGGCTGAGACGGTGATAGACGCGGCCGGCAGCGGCTCATGGGAATTCGCGCCCTTCACGCCAGAACGCAAGGCGCAGGAACCCGGCGACTTTTATTCCGATATCAGCAAGATTGCCAAGCTGGCGGGCTGGCGGCCCCGCACCAGCCTGCGCGATGGCTTGCGCCAGACTGTCGCCTATTATCGCGCCCACAAGCGGCATTATTGGGGGCATGATGAGCCGGCTTGAGATCCATCCCTCGGCCAAGCGCGGGGAAAATGTCGCGATCCTGGGCGACCTGCGGCTGGCGGCCGGCGTCGAAGTCGGCGCGAATGTGACCTTTTATCCCGAGGTGGCTGTTGGCGAGGGCACGCGCATCCTGCCCGGCGCGGTCATCGGTCGCCCGCCAATCCGCGCTGGCACGACCAACCGTCCCTTGGCAGGCTGCGAGGGCGGCGTGAGCATCGGCGCGGGCTGCGTGATCGGCGCGAATTCTGTGCTATATTGCCATCTGGAAATTGGCGACCGCGTTCTGATTGGCGATTTGGCTTCGATACGCGAAGGCTGCCGGCTGGATGCGGATTCCGTGCTCGGGCGCGGCGTGATGATGATGTACGATTCGCGGCTGGGCGCGCGCAGCCGGGCCATCGACGGGGCGATCCTCACCGGCAATATGCAAATTGAAGAGGATGTATTCATAGGACCGGGCGTAACCGCGATCAATGACAACGCTGTCTATCTCAAGCGATTTGGCTTGCTGCCATTCTCGACGGAGGGTCCGCTGCTGCGGCGCTTCGCCCTGATTGGGGCAGGCGCGACGCTGGCGGCCGGCGTCGAAATCGGCATGGGCGCAATCGTCGCCCCGGGCGCCATGGTCACCAAAGACGTCCCCGCCTGGACGATCGTGGCAGGTGTGCCCGCGCGGGTGCTGGGGCCGGTCGATGCCGATATGCGCGCGCAGGTCCTGCGCAAATTTGAGTTGGAGGCTGGCGGCGGATGAGCCTTATCTCGATAGTGGCGCCGGTCTATCACAACGCGAGCAGCCTGGCCGACTTGTTGGCGGAACTGCAGGCGGTGGCGGCGCGCAACCCTGGCGATGACTTCGAGTTCATCTTCGTCGATGATGGCTCCCGCGATGAGTCTTTTGCCGTTCTGCAATCGCTGGCAGCCGACGAAGCGCGCATGAAAGTAGCCAAGCTCTCGCGCAATTTTGGCTCCAACCCGGCTATCATGGCCGGCATGAGCCTGGCGCAGGGCGATGCTGTGGCTGCCATCGCTGCCGATTTGCAGGACCCGCCAGCCCTGCTGCATGAGATGATCGCGCGCTGGCGAACGGGGAGCAAGGTGGTCATCGCTGCCCGGCGGGGCCGCGCGGATCCTTTTCCCACTTCGCTGCTGGCTGATGCCTTCTATCGTTTATTCCGCCGCTTCGCCATCAGGAGCATGCCCCGGCGCGGTTTCGACTTCTTCTTGATCGACAGCCAGGTCTGCGCGTTGATCAATGGCATCCAGGAGAACAACGCCTATCTGATGGGCTTGATTTTGTGGCTGGGCTTTGAACCGCATGTCATTCATTATGACCGCGGCGCGCGGGAGCGGCGCTATGGCCAATCCATGTGGACGCTGGGGCGGAAGCTGAAATACTTCATCGATTCTTTCGTGGCTTTTTCGCATGCGCCCATCCGCATGGCGACGGCTCTGGGAATATGTTTCAGCCTGGTCGGCTTGCTCTATGCCGGCTGGGTGATTTACGCGCGGCTTGCGCTGGGCGTGGAGGCGGAAGGCTGGGCTTCGACCATCGTGGTGGTCTTGATCGCCGCTGGCTTGCAGATGCTCATCCTGGGCGTCATCGGCGAATATATGTGGCGCAACCTGGATGAGACCCGGCGGCGGCCCCGCTTCATCATCGAGCGGATTGTCGAGCATGAGAGCGGCGAGCGGGAAAACGCCCAAGACCAGTTGGATGAGGAAGAGGGGACAAGGGAGACAGCATGAAAATCACAGGCATTGTGCCGCCCATGGCGACGCCCTTCGCAGCTGACGAATCCATCGACGAGAGCCTGCTGCGCGCGGAAGTGGAATACCTCATCAGCCAAGCCAAAGCGCATGGTCTGGCTGTCGGCGGCAGCACCGGCGAGGGGCATACGCTGAGCACGGACGAACTCCGCCAGATCGTCGGAAGCGCAGTCGACGCGGCGGCCGGGCGCGTCCCCGTCATCGCCGGCATCATCGTCGACAGCACGCGGCAGGCGCTGGAGAAGGCGCGGGCCTTGGCTGACCTGGATGTGGCGGCGCTGCAAGTCACGCCGGTGCATTATCTCTTCCGCCCCAGCGACGAGACGATGTTCGCGCATTTCGCGCTGCTGGCGGAGCGGGCGGAAAAGCCGGTCATGGTCTACAATGTCGTGCCCTGGTCATATTGCTCGCCGGCTTTGCTGGACCGCATGATGCGCGAGATACCCGGGCTCATCGGCGTCAAGCAGAGCGCGGGCGATCTCAAGCTGCTGGCGGACCTGCTGCATACCTCAGCTGACGCCGGGATCATCATGTCAGCGGTGGACGCGCTGCTCTATCCGTCTTTCGCTTTGGGCGCGCACGGAGCCATCGCGGCTATTCTGACGGCGGCGCCCGAGCTATGCGTGAGATTGTGGGATCAAGTCCAGGCCCGCGACCAGGCAGGGGCTTTGGCGACGCATCGCAAGCTGCTGCCGATTTGGAACGCCATCATGGATGACAATTTGCCCGCCAACGTCAAGACCGCGCTGGCATTGCAGGGGCGGCCCGCTGGCATTCCGCGCATGCCCATGCCAGCCAGTTCAGAGGCGCAGCGAGCGGCGATCAAGTCGGCTCTGGGAGCGGCGGGGATGAATCTTCCGGCGGCCCCTTTCGCCTAAAGGAGCCATTGCAATTCGCCAAGCCTGAATGCATGCTCCTCGAATAATGACAGAGATCAGGCAATGGACAAGGGGAAACTCAGCTACTGTAGCTTCCTTTCGTTCATACGGCTCAGAATATTCTCAGCCTTCTGGATTGACCGCTGGCTAAAGTCTTTTCGCCTAATGATCAAAAGCAAACTGACGTGGTGCTGGTCGGCGTGGTAAATGACCCGCATCGAAAGAGAATTGATGTCGAAACGCCATCTCATCATACGATTGCCTGGCGTGGTAGAGTATGGAGAGCCTGGATTCTCGCCAGCATTCAGTTTGGCAAGAAACGATCCGATCTTTTCTTGATCGACGGATTTCTGCGAAGAAGTTTCTGGTATTGCTTGTCAAAATCGCGAGACCAACGGATCGATCTAGGCATAGCGGCGGTTCAACTCTTCGAAGCGCTTATTGGCGTCGTAGACTTCCCCGTTTTGGAATTGACGCACCGATCGTTCCAAACTTTCGCCAAGCGCTTTGTCTTCGTCAAAGACAAGTACGCTCTTCTCGAGAAATTCTGGATACATCAAATATATCGCCCTCGTAAGAGTATAAAAATCCATGCTCTTTACCCACGAAACGATCTCGCTGATTCCCGCTTCCAAGTTCTCAGACAAACCAAACTGCGCAATTCGGACATCTTCTACCAAGCGATAAGAGGGGTGGCGACTGTGCTTATGTGGGACAATTTCAATCATTGGCCCGGTGCATAACCACTCAATATCATCCAAGATCGGTTGAGCGAACGGTCCGTAAAAGTGCGGCCGAAACTCATAGAAACCCGATGGCAACTCGCTGTTGAATTGCTCGCCAACAAGAAAAGCTGACTTTTGCAATTGAATTCGATCAAGACCGGCATCACCAGCAGCTGCAACGATGGCAATCAAGACATTTTCTTTGCTCGCCATCTGCTCACCCACATTACACCTCCCAAGGGATTGAGTATTCAAGACAAATATACCATGACCCATTCTTATGTCAACCATAATTGGATGCGCTTTGGCATAAATGTTCTAGTCGCCTCTAGCAGCTTAGGTCAGTTGCATTCATTGTGTCCGAAATCAGTCAAAGACAGACAATAGCCAAACCAATACGGGACATTTGGAGCGGGAGAATCAATCCACCGCATAACGCGCCAGGGCGTCGCGATTCAGTTTGATGCCCAAGCCCGGCTTCTCCGGCAATAGGATCTCGCCGTCGACCATTTCCAGTTCATCAGCCACCAGCTCATCGCGCAGGACTGACTCGGAAAGATGCGCCGGCAGCCATTCAATGTAGGGGCAGCAGGCGGTGGCGAAACCGAGATGGGCGCTGGCCGCTATGCCGATGCCGGTCTTCCAGCAATGCGGCACGATCAGCCTGCCATAATCGGCCGCCAACTGCGCGACCTTGCGCGCCTCGCTGAAGCCGCCCACCCGGCCGATATCCGGCTGCAAGACATCCAGCTTGCCGCGATGCGCCAGATCCAGAAATTCGAAATGCGTGTTCTGCCATTCCCCGGCGGCGATGCGAATCGGCGAATGGTCGCAGATGAAGGCGTAGCCCTCGAGGTCGTCGATATTGATAGGCGTCTCCAAAAAGAAGAGATCATAGGGCTCAAGCTGTTTGATGACCCGCAGAGCCGTCCGCGCATTGTCCCAGGCATAGGCGACATCGACCATCAGGGTCATCTCCGCGCCGACCGCTTCTCGGCATTCGGCGACGATGGCAGCGATATGATCATCGTCTTCATTCAGGGCGTTATGCGTGTAGGGACCATTGATGCAAATTTCCAGCTTAGCCGCCTTGAAGCCGAAGTCGCGGGCTTGCAGCAGCTTGGCTTTCAGCGATTCGCGATATTCGCCCAAAGTATCGCCGGTGGGCAGCAAGGAGGCGTAGGGCGTGATGCTCGGCTTGACCGCCCCGCCCAGCAGCTTGTAGACGGGCAAGCCCAGCGCTTTGCCCTTGAGATCCCAGAGCGCCATATCAAGCGCGCCCATTGCGCAGATGAGCGCGCCGCGGCGGCCGTTCATCTTTGAGCCGCTGTAGAGCTTCTGCCAGAGTGCCTCGGGCTGCAGCGGGTCTTCGCCGATGAGCATCTCCTGCAAGCCCAAGCCCATGATATGCGTACCCATGGCTTGGATGCAGGCTCGGGCTATCCAGGGGTTGACGTCCGTCTCGCCTATGCCGCTGATGCCGGCGTCGGTGTGAATCTCGACCACCAGGTTGTCCTGCGCGGATGAGCAGGCTTCGTTATGAAACTCGGGTACCAGCAGTACATGGCAATCAATTCCGGTGATCTTCATGATTTTTCCTGTTTTGTTATTGAGTTGTTCAATGGGCGAGCCGGTGGCTAGCTGTATAGTATCATGTTCTCATGGGATGGTGTCAAAGAGCGACAAGGAAGCATTATGGGACAGGTACTGCACCCTCAGGCCAGGACGACAGAGGCGACCCGCCGAGAGATACAAGATAGTCAAGAGAGCATAGCCAAGCTGGCCAAACGCTTCGGCATCAACCCCAAGACTGTCGCCAAATGGAAGAATCGAGTTTCTGTCAAGGACTTGCCAATGGGCCCGAAACAGCCGCGCTCGACCGTGCTTACCGAGCAAGAGGAAGCCATGATCGTGGCCTTCCGTACCAAGACCCTGCTGTCGCTTGATGACTGCCTCTACGCGCTGCAGGAGACGATCCCCCATTTGACCCGCGCTAGCCTGCATCGCTGTTTTAAGCGGCATGGGGTAAACCGCTTGCCACAATCGGACAGCAAGCCGGCGAAGAAGCGCTTCAAGGACTATCCCATCGGGTACTTTCACGTGGACATCTGCCAGGTTCGCACCGATGAAGGCAGACTAAGTCTCTTTGTGGCCATTGACCGCACCTCCAAGTTTGTCTTTGCAGAGCTCATGACAAGCGCCAAGCGCGCAGATGCTTGTGCCTTCCTGCGCCGCTTGATAGCAGCAGTGCCCTATCGGATTCATACGATCTTGACCGATAATGGCTCCGTGTTTGCCCCGCCTCCGAATGCCAAGCAGCAGGGCAAGCGGGAGTTCGGTAAGATATGCGTAGCCCATGGCATCGACCACCGGCTGACCAAGCCTTATCATCCATGGACAAACGGGCAAGTGGAACGGATGCATAGGACCCTCAAGGAGCAGACTGTGTACAAGTACTTCTACCACACTCACGCGCAGTTGCGCCAACACCTGGGGGCCTTCTTGCAAGCCTACAACTTTGCCAAGCGGCTCAAAACGCTGAAGGGGAGAAGCCCCTACGAATACATCTGCGAGCGATGGCTGGATACACCGGACATCTTTCATCAAAACCCACACCATCTCACTGCGAGACTAAACAGCTAGCCCCTGCGGGATGTCTATATCACCGCGAAAGCAGCAGGCAAGCCAGGTTCGCGCCGGCCACGCGCAGGGTGATGGCATCGCCCGATCGTTCCAGCAGGCAGTCCCCCAGCAGGTCGCTGATGTCCGCGAAACCTGCGATGCTTATGCTTTCGGTGGCCGCTTCCTCGCCCGGATTGATAAAGAACCAGGCTTCCTGGTCCTCCAGGCCGCGCCGCCGCCGCAGCAGCGAGCCGCAACAGTCGGGCAATACGCCGGCTCGCGCCAGCAGCATCTCCATGAAACGGTCGCCATCGCCAGCCTGATCGCGGTAGGCCAAGGCGCTGAAGCCCAGGAAGCTGCCGATAAGGGCGCTTGTCCCCATGCCGACCCGGTTGATGACAGCGGCCGCTTCCCCATTGGCGCGCAGGATGACGTCGCCGCTGGTCGGCTGCAAAGTCTGCAAATAAAAATTGGCAGGCAAGCGCATATTGGCGAAGTGAGCGCAGCCTTCCAGCATGGTTGGCGGGGCGAATTCGCCAAAGCGCCGTTCCTCCGGCAGCCAGCGCCGCTCGTCGCCGGGCTCATTGACCATGACCAGGTCTTGATGTCGCGCGCCGAAGAATTCTTCCCCGCCAGCGACCATTTGCGTCAGGCTTGCCCAGCCATATTTGTCCCAGCGGCCCGGGCAGGCTTCGGCGATCAGCATGCCGCCGGCTTCTGTGAATTGGACCAGATGCTGGAAATAGTCGGCGTCCAGGCTCAGCGGCATGGTGAGGATGGCGGCTTGATACTGCGCCAGTTCGCCTTTGGCCACTTGATGGGCATCGAGGAAATCGACCGGGATGCCCAAACGCCAGAGCCGCGCATAATGACCGCGCATATTGTAGCGATACTGCTCGATGACATCGCCATTGCAGGCTTGGAAGAAATGATAATGGTCTTCGTTGACCAGCAAGGCTACTTGCGCGCGCGGCGGCTGCGACAGGGCGAAGAAGCTGCTGTGGCGCTGGATGGCTTTGCCGATGCGGCTGGCTGCCTCCATGCGCGGGCTGCTGTCGCCGATGGGATCAAGCAAGCCGAAGCCGTTGGCCTCTTTCCAGAAGCGCTCGACGCGATGATTCCAGAAGCTGATGCCGGTCATGCCGCCTGCCAAACCAGCCAGCATCCAAACACGCAGGTCATTTGGCGACGGCTTGCGACCAAAATGCAGCGAAGTGGAGATGGGACCGCCCTGGAACTCCGCCCCCCATAAGGCGCGATCCCGCCCGTTGTTGCCCCGCGCCAGGTCCGTGCAGAGCATCATCTCTTCCCAGATTTCGTTGAGCAGGGCTTCCTGCTCGCTCGTCGCCGGGTCATCCCAGGGGTGGCCGTTGTTCCATTTTGGATAGTTGCTTGTGCCGAAGAAGTCGCCAGCCCGCGCCCATTCCCATTCGGCGCCGGAGCCGATGCGCGGCGTATCGGCATGGCTGAAGACGGGCCGCCGCAGCGGGTCATTCTCGCGCAGAGCCTGAGTCTTGAAAGCCAGCTGGCGGGGCATGTACACATCGTCCATGAAGTAGCGCCAGTCGATGAAAGGGGCCAGGGGCTCCTCGCGGCGGGGCGGCTCGACCTCGCGCCAGTCGGCGTAGTTGATCTGCCAGGCGCGGTTCAGCGCATCCAAGGAACCGTATTGCTCTTGCAGCCATTGGCGAAAGCGAGCCAGGGTATGCGGGCAATAGCAGAAGCCCAGCTTGCCGGCCGTGTTGGGCCAGAAGCCGATTTCCTGGAAGGTATTCCATGCCCAGATGTTTGGATATTGCCCCAGCGTCCGCGCCAGATCGGCGATGAAGCGGCTGGCGGCTTGTCGGATGCCGGGGTGATCCCAGCAGGGTCCGGGCTTGCCATCCATGGGGATGGTGTATTGGGTCGGCTGGTTGTGGCGGCGGCCATCGGCATAGACAAAATGGCAATCGGGGAACTTACGCCAAGCCCAGGCCGGCGCCTGTTCCATGGTCAAACCGAGATAGACGCCCAGATCGAGCTCGGCGGCAGCTTGGATGATCCGCTCGATGCGCGAGAAATCGGTTTCGCCTTCGCGGGGTTCGTCGGCTGACCAGTGTTCCTGGATCTTGATCATATTGAAGCCGAATGACTTCAGCAGGGGCAGGTCCCGCAAGACAGCCTCCAGATCCAGGCAGGGCTCGCGGTAGACATGCGTCCCAAAGGGGAAGACGCTTTCGCCGAAGACTGGCTTCATTGTCGCTTTGCCCTCTTGCATTCAGCGCGCATTTCTTTACTCCTTCACCGCGCCAAGCTTGATGCCAGAGATAAAATACCGTTGCAAGAACGGGTAAACGACCAGGATAGGCACGGTCGCCACGATGATCTGCGCGCCGCGAATGGCTCTGTCGGAAAGGCGCTGCAAATCCCGCGGGTCTATGCCCACATTGGTCAAGTCCAGCTCGACGACAACCGTGCGCAAGAAAGTCTGCATGGGATAATTGGCGTTGTCCGTCATGTATATCAAACCATCGAACCAGGCGTTCCAGTGGTTGACCGCCGCGAAGAGCGTCAAAGTGGCGATGGCCGGCAAGGACAGCGGGATATAGATATGCCATAGCACGCGCCAATGCGAAGCGCCGTCGATCAGCGCCGATTCTTCCAGCTCCTTGGGCACATCGCGAAAGAAGTTCATCATCAGGATGACGCTGAAGATGGGCACTGCGCCGGGCAGGATCAGCGCGCCCAGCGTGTTGAGCAAACCCAGGCTGCGCACGACCAGGAAGGAGGGAATCAAGCCGCCATCGAAAAGCATGGCGAAGACGAAGAACCAGATGAAAATGTTGCGCCCCTTGAAGACCCGCGGCGTCTTCGAAAGCGGATAAGCCGTCAGGATGATCAGCGTGATGTTCAGGCTCGTTCCCGTTACGACGCGCAATACCGAGATCATGAAGGAGCGCAGAAATGTCCGCGAGCCCATGACTTCCTGGTAATTCTCAATCGTGAAGTCAATCGGCCAAAAGGAGACGAAACCGCCCGTGGCCGGCGCCCGCCCGCTGAGCGAAACGGCGAAGATATGCACAATCGGCGCCAGGCAGAGCAGCGCGAAGACCGCCAGAAAGACATAGTTGAAGCCATCAAAGAGACGGCTGAACCAATTGTCTTCGCGGATCATGCGGCGCCGCCTCGTAAACCAGGCGCGCAATCCCTCGCCTTGAATTTGCTCGTCGCGGGAATCCCCCTCTCCAATGATTTGGGGAGGGGGCCAGGGGGTGGGGTAGACCAAAGGCTGAACCAATTGTCTTCGCGGATCATGCGACAGCCTCACAGTATCCGATAGCCGGCGTAGCGGTCCGCCAGCCAATAGGAAAGCACGATCAAGAAGAAGCCGATGAAGGACTTGAAGAGCCCCACCGCCCCCGCCAGGCTGTATTGCGCCGAGACCAAGCCGACGCGGTAGACATTGGTATCGATAATGTCGCCGGTGCGGTAGACGGCCGGGCTATAGAGGGTCAGGATTTGCTCGAAGCCGGCTTGCAAGACATCGCCCAGGCTCAGCGCGGCCAGCAGCACAATCGTCGGCCGGATGCCAGGCAGGGTGATATGCCATATCCGGCGGAAGCGCCCGGCGCCGTCGATGGCGGCCGCCTCGTGCAAAACGGGGTTGATGGCGGTCAGCGCCGCCAGATAGACAATGGTGGAGAAGCCGACGTTCTTCCAGAAGCCGGAGGTAATCATTGTGCCGCGGAACCAGGTGTTGCTGCCCAGGAAGAGCTGGGGCTGGACGCCGAAGTTGCCGATGGCTTGATTGAGGATGCCATGCGGAGCGAGGATATCCAGCAGGATGCCGCCCAGGACGATCCAGGAGAGAAAGTGGGGCAGGTAAATCAACGTTTGGATCGCGCGGCGAAAAAATATAAGGCGGGCTTCATTGAGCAGCAGCGAGAGAATGATCGCGCCGATCTGGTCAGCCACAATCTTGGCGACGGCGATGATCAGGGTATTGCCGAGGATGCGCCAAAACTCCGGCAGCGAAAACAGGAACTCGAAATTGTTCCAGCCGACCCAGGGCGAACTCGCGAAGCCTTTGGCCGGGCTGAAATCTTGAAAGGCGATGACCACGCCATACATCGGATAGTAGCGGAAGAGCAGCACGAAGATGATGCCCGGGATGAGCATCGCGTAGAGGGGCCAGGCGCGCTTGAGGTACGCTCGGATGGTCATGCGTCTACAGTCTGTCTACCCCCTCGGTCCCCCCATATCACTGGGGGGAAGGTCTTGATGCGACATCCCGGACTCGGCTAGGAACGCCACGTCAACCGTGATTCCGCTCGCTCTTGCTCTTCTCTCCGATGCTTCGGAATGCGCGACATAGAGATGTCGGCTGGGCAAGGGGAGGGGTCGGTCCTTCGCTTTACATCCCCCCATGCCACCATTCGTTGACTTCGCCGGTGATGGCGTCGCCGCCGCCAGAGCGCCAGCTTTCGACGAAGGAATCGAAGTCATCCAGAGCGGCTTGCCCGGTGATGATGTTGACGAAGGTCTCGGCTTCCAAGCCATCCAGCGATGCGCTTGCCCGCTCCATCGTCCGCGTCGGGAAGGTCGTGAAGTGGTTGCGGATGCCATCCAGCTCCCAGCGGTCGACGGCGAAGACATTGGCTTCATCCCACATGACGGAGAGCTCGTCGCCGCCCAGGAAGGCTTCCATCATGGCGTCGCGTTCATCTTCGGGGCTGTTTGCCCAAACTTCGCGGCGGTGCTTGATCCAGTTGGTCTCGAAGCGCGGGTCCGTGCGGGCCCCGCCATTGGTGCCGGGCGGTCCCCAGATATGCTTCGTGCCATCGTAGCCGGAAGCCAGATCCAGCGTGCTGCCCATCGGGTCGACATCGCCGGCGTCGTTGCGCCAGAAGTAATCGGTGCCAGCGAAGCCGTGGAAGCGATTGTCCGGGTTCTGCAAGAGTTCCGCCCACCAGCCGATCTGCTTCAAGACGAGATCGACATGCTCAAAGCCTTTGCGGAAGCAGAAGACGCTGTCGACGACCGGGTTGCTCCAGGCTTTCTTCTTGATGCCGGTGGGACCCGCCGGGATATCCGCCCAGGTCCAGCGGGCGCTGGGATCGTTGGTGACGCTGTCCGGCAAGCCGAAGAGCGCGGCGAAAGCGGGCGACATGGTGATGCCGCAGGTGTTGCCGCCGATCTGCCTGAATGCCGTCTGTGGCGGGCGCAGCGTGAAATAATCCTGCGCGAAGATGCCCTCGGCATACCACTGCCGCAGCAAGCCGAGCACCTCTTTGGTCTCCGGCAGGACGCTGTTGTATTGCAGGTCGCCATTATCAGCCGGCGTCCAGTAACCGGGCATGACGCCCCAGGCGCCAAAGATCGGGTCAAGCGAGCTGTACCAGGTGACCAGGTTGTTGGCGGCCGCGATGCCGATGGTGTTGCCTTGCCCCAAGTCGGCTTCTACGAAAGCTTTGGCGACGGCGTAAAGCTCATCGACAGTCCTGGGCGCGCTCATGCCGACGGCGTCCAGCCAATCCTGGCGTATCCACAGCAGCTTGTCATTCTGCGCGGCCTGCTCGATGTAGGGCAAGCCCATTTTGCGGCCATTGACCTCGGCGTATTGCCAGGCGGCTCCATCGCCGAAGCTCATGGCTTCTTTCAGCCAAACAGGATGCGCGACCGCGTCGAAGACATCGGTGATATCTTCAACCAGGTCATTCTCGAGCAATTCGCCATAGATTTGCAGCGGCACGGTCTCCATGAAGTCGGGCAGGTCGTTGCTGGCCAGAGCCAGATTGTATTTCTGCAAGACTTCTTCTTCGTTGTCGGTCCAGCTGAAAGCCAGCTTCCAGTGGATGCCGGTGACGGCGGCGTTCAGCCGGCTGAAAGGCGAGTTTTCGATGGTGTCGCCATCGGCGAATTCCCAGGGACCGCGGCGGCTGCCGGTGATGGTGACCGGCGGATCCACCGGCATGCCTTCCGGGATAGGCGGCAGCGTTGTCGTCCAGCCACGCGGATTGTTGGGGCTGCCGGGATGCAGCTCGGCGGGGATATCGGGGATGGATTGGGCAAAGGCGGCCGGCATGCCATAGCGGGCCAGCATGGCGGCTGCCAAACTCGCGCCGCTCAGCCGCAAGAAGTCCCTGCGCGAGGGCTTCTGATTCGCGGTATCGAAGGAAAATTTCATGGTCATGTTAGCGCTCCTCAACAAGTCTCATAATCTGTCCGTATACGGGAAGTTTTCATTCAATAGCCGCCTCCTTGGTCATAGCTGACGTTTCTAGTTGGCTTGCTGATTCTTGGCATCGGCAGTCAGGGAGATCACCGTCTGCCAGACTTCGCTGCTAAACTGAATATGCTCGCGCATGAGATCGCCGGCCGCTTCGGAGTCGCCATGGACGATAGCGGCAAAAATGGCTTGATGCGTGCCGCCGCCTTCCGCTTGGGCGGGCAAGCAGTCGGATTGGGTTTCCTTCATAACCTCTTCCAGCATATCAATGAGATTGCTGACGAACTGGCTGATGATGGCGTTTTGGCTGGCTTCGCCAATGCGCCGATGAAAGTTCATATCGGCTTTGAGATAATCCCGCACGCGGTTCTGGTTGGCGCGCATGGCATCAAGCTCAATGCGCATCGCCTGGATCTGGCTGTCTGTGGCGCGCTGCGCGGCCGCCCGAGCCGCCTCGACCTCGATCATTTTGCGCGCGTCCAGCAGTTCGATGATTGCGCCGCCGCGAACTGCCAGGCTCCAGCCCAGAATGCGCCCGAAACTGGCGCCGATATTGTTGGTGAGGAAGGCGCCTTCGCCTATGCGCGATTCGACCAAGCCCACCGCTTCCAGCACCTTCAGCGCCTCGCGAACGCTGTATCTTCCCACGCCCAGCGCCTCCGACAAGGCGCGTTCGGATGGCAGCCGCTCGCCCAGGGGAGCCGCGCCGGAGAGTATGTATCGCTTGAGCTGAGCCAGTGTCTGGTCTTTGACCGAGGCTCTTTCGATAGTTTGCAGACCGGAAAGGCTTGGCGCAGCGACTTTCATGGCGGCTCTCGCGCAAATCGTAGAAATTGGTCAGTGGTGTTACCAATTGTATTGCGATGGCGCTTGGCTTGTCAAATTTCTCGTTTGGCTGGGGATTGGGTGGCGGGGAAGAGCCTTGCGGTTGACGAGCGCCTGGGATTGGGCTAATTTTGGCGCGGATGTTTCGCGGGCGGGCATGCTCGCCCCATGCTTTCGCCGGCACGATGGACGACGAGAAATTCCATGCCAAAAACGCTTATGTGCGATTCGCGACTTTTGAAAAAAGACCTGAGCGGACGCGTGTACATCGTCACCGGGGCGAACTCAGGCACGGGTTTGGCGACGAGTGAACAATTGGTTCGGCAGGGCGCGCATGTTGTTGGCGCTTGCCGGCGCGTCAACGCGGGCGAAGAAGCCTTCGCCGGCTTCAAGCGCCTTCCCGGCACTGCCGAGATCATGAAGCTGGACTTGGCCAGTTTGGATTCCGTGCGGAGGTTCGCGGAAGCTTTCCTGGCTCGGCATGAGCGGCTGGACGCGCTTGTCAATAACGCCGGTTTAGTCACAGCCGAGGGGCGCAGCGAAGACGGCTACGAGATCCAGTTCGCCACCAACCACTTGGGTCATTTTCTGCTCAGCGAGTTGCTGCTCGATATTTTGAAAGCCAGCGCCCCTTCGCGTATCGTCTGTTTGTCCAGCGTCGTGCATGCCGGGCGCGGCAGCCAGCCGGTCAGCATAGATTTTGAGGACTTGCATTTTGACAGAAAGCCCTACAGCGCCATGGCGGCTTACTCGCAATCGAAACTGGCGAACGTCCTGCATGCCAAGGAGTTGGCTCGCCGGCTGGAAGGCGCGGATGTCACAGCCTGCTCGGTGCATCCCGGCTGGATACGATCAAACTTTGGCGCCGAAATTATGCCTGGCTGGCTGCGCGGAGCCATGAACCTTGGGCTGCGGCCTTTCAGCGGCTTTCTGGGCATTATGTCGCCTTATGACGGCGCGCAAACGACGCTGCATTGTCTGCTCGACGATGATGCGCCCAAGCACAATGGCGCCTACTTCAGCCAAAACAGCATCCTCTACCCCAATCGAGAAGATCGGCCCGGCGGCTGGCCGATGCGCTCGCCCAACCCACAGGCGCATGATCCCGAAATTGCCAGCAGGCTTTATGAGGTCAGCGTGGAGTTGGTTGGGCTGAAGGCCTGACGCGGGCGAATTACTTGCCGGCGCCGGCCGTCAAGCCGCTGACCAGGAAACGTTCCAGGAACAAATAAGCCAGCACGATGGGCAGCATGGCGATCAGCGAGCCCGCCATGATGACGTTCCACTCGGTCAGATATTCGCCTTTCAGCGAAGCCACGCCCACGTTGACCGTCCAGGCTTTTTGATTCGCGACCAGGAATGTCCGCGCGAAGACAAAATCATTCCAGGAAAGCACGAAACCGTAGAGCGTGGTGGCCGCCAAGCCCGGCGCCGAAAGCGGCAAAACGACGCGCAGCAGGGCGCTCAGCGGGGTGCAGCCGTCGATCATGGCAGCGTCTTCCAACTCGGACGGGATGGTGTCGAAATAGCCTTTCAGCATCCAAACGGCGAAAGGCGTGATGAAAGTGGCGTGGGCGAGGATGAGTGACTTCAAGTCGCCGATGAGCTGCAGCTGGCGGAAGCTGACGAAGAGGGGAATGATAATCAGCGTGCTGGGCAGCATGCGGCTCATCAAGAAGAAGAGGCCGATGGCTTGCGAGCCGCGCGCCCGTATCCGCGAGATGCTGTAGCCAGCCAGGACGCTGACGAACATGGAGAGCGCTGTCGATGTGACCGCCACAAACGCCGAATTCCCTAGCCAAATTCCGATGGGGCGTTCAGCGAAAATGGACTCATAGGCGGCGAAACTCGGCTGGGGCTGAATGAATACCGGCGGGAAGCTGCGCAGTTGCGTCGAGGGCGTAACTGATGTGTTGAACATCCAGTACAAGGGGAAGACCAGAATGACGACGACAGCCAGAACCAGCGCGTAAAGCATCATCGTCTCCGTCTTGCTGCGCGCCATAATCAACTTGCTTTCGTCAATACAGGGGCTCGTCGCTGCGGCGCACCATATACCAGCTGGCGATAATGCTGATGATCAGGGTAATGACGCCGATGGCCGCGGCAAAGCCAAAATCGTGAAACTTGAATGCTTCCTGATAGGTCATGATCGCCAAGGTCTGGGTCGTCCGCTGCGGGCCGCCGCCAGTCAAGATGTAGATGATGGGAAAATCGCGAAAAACCCAGAGCATGATGAGGATGAGGGCGATGCCGCGGACCGAGCGCAAACCCGGCAGGGTGATGAAGCGGAAGCGATGCCAGCCGTTCGCGCCATCGACTTTGGCCGCATCGTAGAGCTCGAGCGGGATGGATTGCAAGCCCGCCAGCATGATGACGGATATGAAGGGATAGCCCTTCCAGACCATGACCACGACGATGACAAAGAAAGCCGCGCCGGGCGTGGAAAGCCAGGGGATCATCTCGCTGCTCAGCCCGCTGCGCACCAGCGCCCAGTTGATCATGCCGAAGGAGCTGTCAAAAAGCCACCACCAGATGATGGCTGCCATGACCGACGGCACCGCCCAGGGGACCGCCACCAGGACCCGCGCCAGCTTGCGACCGGCAAATTGCTGATTCACCAGGATCGCCGTCGCCAAGCCGATGATATAGGACAGAATGGTCACGGTCGCCACCAGGCTGATGGTCACCCAGATTGCTTGGTAAAACTCGGCGGATGTGAAGAGCTCTTCATAATTCGCCAGGGTCCATGGCGCGCGCGACCGTCCCAATTTGGCGATCTTGATCTTTTGAAAACTCAAGTCAATGGCGGAGATGATGGGGTAGACGATGATGGCGGCCGTCAGCAGCACCGCCGGCAGCAGCAGCAGATAGGCGAAAATATGCCGATTGCCTGGATTCCACAGGCTCCAGCGCGGCGCGTGTGTTTGGTTCGCCAAAAGGGGAGTCTCCTGTTGGTTCGCTGCCAACGCGTCAACTGCAAGGGCAACTTAGCGTCGCCCGCCCAGTGTTCATTGCCCAGATGGTCTCGGCTGTGGGGGCGTTTTGCTGGAACGCCCTCCGATCATGCGAGGGATTCTCGAAAACGGGCCTTGTCGGGACGAGCCGCCGGCTCGCCCCTACGGTTTCTTGTCTATTTGGGACCCGCGGCTGGCTTGCCCCTATAGCCTCTTGTGTTTTCGGGATCCGCGGCTGGCTTGCCCCTGCGGTTTCTTGTCTATTTGGGACCCGCGGCTGGCTTGCCCCACGATTTCTTGTGTTTTCGGGATCCGCGGCTGGCTTGCCCCTGCGGTTTCTTGTGTTTTCGGGATCCCCCGCCTAGCCTACATCTCCTGCTGCAGCTCCACAGCCAGGGCATGCAGACTGGCGACCGCTTCGGCCGGGTCGACATCATCGGCCACCATGCGCTGCGCTTCATTGCGGACCAGCTTGGAGAACTCGTTGTAGACGATCTGGAGTCCCGTTGGGCTGCGGTCGATGCCATTCTCTGAGGCGGTAGTCTGCGATTCGAGCAGAATATCCACGTGAGGCACGGCTTCATAAATGGCATCGGTCAAGGTGCCCGGGCGCGGCGCGGGATTGCCCACGAAGACGCCGAATTGCTCTTGCCATTCTTGCGAGGTGATTATCTCGATGAAATCCCAAACCAGGGCTTTGCGGTCATCGCTGATCTCGCTGGCCATGGCGATGACGTTGCTGCCGCCGCCAACTGGCACATCAAAAGGCACGGGCGCGATGCGCAGATGCTGCTGGACTTCTGGCTCGGCGCGGCGCACAAAGTTGTAGACCCAGCTGCCTTCCATCCTGGTCGCCAGCTTGCCTTCCATCATCAGCTGGTGACAATCGCCCGAAGACAGATCGAGCGGGCTCAAGCCTTCGTCAAAGACCGTCTTCCAACGCGAGAAGCCTTCTGCCACCTCCGGCGTATCGATGGTGACTTCGCCTTCCGCGCTGGTCCAGTAGCCGCCTGAACCGACGACATAGCTCAGCAGTTGCGAGGCGTATTGGCTGCCCTCGTTGGTATGGTGGCAGATGCCCCACTGGTCGACGATGCCATCGCCATCGGTATCTTGCGTGGCCGCGCGCAGGACTGCCAGCATTTCTTCCCAGTTCGTCGGCGCTTCCATGCCGATTGATTCCAGTATGGCGTCGTTCACGACCATGACAAAGCCGAAGTAGAGCAGCATGATGCAGGCGGTCTCGCCTTCCCACATGCACTTGACTTGCCCAGCCCAGCCATCCAAATCAAGCTCGGAATTCTCGACCCAGGGACCGAGATCTTCCAACCAGCCGGCATCGGCGAATTGCTGGAATTCAAAGGCGGCGAGGTGAACGATGTCGGGTGGACTGCCGCCGGCGAAGAGCGTCAGGAAAGTATCGGCATATTCGGGTCTGGCGACTTTGGTGAATTCGATGGAGACGCCTTCATGCGCGCTTTCGAATTCAGCGATGGCTGTGCGCCACCAATCCCCAACGCCCGGCTCATCCACCTGCCAGGAGATGAACGTGAGCGTGTCATCCTGCGCCTGGACGCCTGCCAACGCGATCATCAGCAGCAGGAATACCAGCGCGAACTTCCATAATGCCTGTTTTGCGAACATGAGACTTCCTCCAAAGAATAGCTATACGCTTGGCGTGATATTTGCGGCGCGGACGATTTGCGACTCATGCGCGAATGCTGTGGCGAAAGGAGCGGCAAGATGGGCGCGGCCGCGCGCTGAGTATAGCAGGCGCGTCGCTGGCATCCAAACGGGCGCGTAATGCCTATGGATGAACAGGGGGAAATGAAGCGACGTGGATGGGCGCTAGAGCTTGCGGCGGAAGAAGTCAATCATCTGCGCGACCATGTCCGGCAGGTAGGCGTGGGCGACGCCTTCATAGAGCTTCAGCTGCAGATTGTCGGTGGCGCCAGCCTGGCGATAGGCTTGGCTCGCGAAGTCCATAACCTTGTGAATGCCGCTGATGGGCGAGAGGGGATCGCCGTCGCCGGTCAAAATAAGCTGGTGGCGGGGGGCGGCCAGGGCGACCAGATGCTCCATATCGAAAGGCGAGGCCAGCGCGCCCGGCACATAATAGTAGATGCTGTGCCCGCGAAAGTGCCCCGAATCCGCGAAATCCCGCCAGCGGGTCATCTGTGAGATGGGCGCTGCGGCTTTGACCGTCTCGTCCAGGGCGGCCACCCAGGTCGTCCGCGAACCGCCCAGGCTCATGCCAGTCGCGCCGATCCGCCCAGAATCGACTTCCGCGCGGCTGCTCAAGTAGGCCAGGGCGCTGAGGTCATCGTGCAGCATCATGCCCCAGAGCGTGCGCCCCTGCCAAAGAAACTGCTTGAAAAGCGAAAGCTCGGTGGATGGGCCGGTTTCGGCGTCGCCGCCCGGTCCGTGACGCTCGCGCTGGCCGAAGCCATAGGCGTCGATAGCCAGGACGATGAAGCCGGCCTCGACCAGAGCGATGCCCGGCGCATAGCCATTTTCGCGTATCTTGAGCGCGGCCTCCTTGCCCAGATGGTATTTGCCGCCATGCTCGTGATGATAAAGCACCGCCGGCCCGGGCAGTTCGCCACCCTTGGGCAGCAGCAGATAGCCATACACGGCATCGCCGAGGGCATTGCGCCAGGTCAGGTGTTCCAGCGTATAGGCTGGCGCCTCGTGACTGGCGATGAGGCGGGCTTGGGGCAGGCTTGGCTTCGGGATATCGCCCAGCATATCCCAGAGTTGCCGCCGCGTTTCCGATGGATTGGTCATCATGTCCATTCTATGAGTATACCCAAGGCTGTTATGTCGTGCTTGGCCAGATGCGCGTAGGCTTTTGCGAAGTCCCGCCAATTATAGCGATGCGTGATCAGCGGCTTGACCTTGAGGCGGCGCCGGGCGAGCAGCTCCAGGCAGACTTGCTGTTCTCTGACTTGCGTCCAGTAGCCTGGGCTGTTCTCCTGTTGCGGTCGGTTGATTTCATGCCCGCCGATGACCGTTATGCCTTTGCGGTGTACATCGCGATAGAAGTTGACGCTCTGGGTATCGCCGCGCGGGCTGCCCAGAAGGACGACTCGGCCGCGGACCGCCGCCAGCTGAAAAGCCGTGACGACCAACTGGGGCATGCCAGTCGCTTCAATGACGACATCCGCGCCGTTGGTATGCCTTCCCAACAGCGCGCGCAGGTCATCTTGCAGGCTGTCGCCGCTGAGCAGGGTCTCATCAGCCGCCGTTTCTCGCGCCAAAGCCAGACGACTTGTATTCAGGTCGATGCCGATGACGGGCAAGCCGCCATTCAGCTGCGCCAGCCGCATGGCCAGGATGCCGATCAAGCCGGCGCCCAGCACAGCCACAGATTCGCCAAGCTCAATGCGCGCCTTGCGTATGCCTTGCATGGCGATGGCGGCCAGGTTAAAGAATGCCGCTTCGTCCGCTGGCAGCTCTGGGGGGAGGGGCAGGCACTTGGCAGCCTCGACCAGGGCATGAGAGGCATGGGGCGCCGGGCAGGCGACGCGCTGGCCCGGTTGCAGGTTGCGGACATCCGCGCCGAGAGCCGCGACCTCGCCGATGAAGCTGTAGCCGGGATAAAGCGGAAAGGGCGCATGGGCATTGTCGAGCTTCAGGAAAAAGGCGCGTTCCGTGCCCGGGCTGATGAGGCTGGCCTGGGCGCGCAGCAGGACTTGGTTGGCTTGGGGCGGGGGCGGGGTGAAGCTTTCCAGCGCGACCTGGCCGGGGGCGATGACGACGGCTCTATGCGCGGTCATCATTTCATGCCGGTGGTGGCGATGCCGGTGGTGATGAAGCGCTGCAGGAAGGCGAAGACCAGCGTGATGGGCAAGAGCGTGACGACGGTCATGGCCAAGACGTAATGCCATTGGATCTGCAGTTCGCCTTGGAAAGCGTTCAAGCCGACTTGCAGAGTGAAATAGTCGTTTTGCGAAAGCACGATCAGGGGCCAGAGGAAGTCGTTCCAGCGCCACATGACCGAGAAGATAGCCAGGACAGCCAGCGCCGGGCGCGCCAATGGCAGGATGATGCGCCAGTAGATATGCCATTCACTGGCGCCATCAATACGCGCAGCGTCGAGCAGCTCATCGGGGATGGTCAGCATGTATTGCCGCAGCAGAAAGATGCCGGTTGGCGTGGCCGCGCCGGGGATGATCACGCCCCAGAGATTGTTCTTCCAACCGATGCTGGTGATGACCAGGAAGACGGGTACCAGAATAACTGTGATGGGGATCATCAGCGTCGAGATGAAAAGCACGAAGATGGCATCGCGGCCCTTGAAACGATATTTGCTCAGCGCGAATGCCGCCATGCTGTTGATGACCAGGGTGATTGCGGTGGCTGCGGTCGTCACGATCACGCTATTCTTGAGGTACGTAAAGAAATCGAAATTGTCCAGTTCTATCAGCGGATCCAGATAATTCTCCCAAGCCAGCTTGACCTCTTCAATCGGCTCGCGCTGGCGGATATTGACCTTGATGCGCTCGGCGGCTGGCTCAGCGGGGTCGACCAATTGGGCTTCAATGCCGACGCGCCGCACCTGCGCCAGTTCACGCAGGGAGCCGTCTTCCATCGTCACCTCGAAGAGCGGCAGCGGCTTGTCAAATCCTTCGACCTCGACTTGAACTTGCTGATAGGGCAGCAGCGGCGGCGGATATTTGACCAAGCCAGCTTGCGTCTTGAAGGATGAGGCCACCAGCCAAAGCACCGGACCGAACATCAGAATCGTGCCGATGGTTAGGTAGAGATAAGTTAAGGCGTCGGCGGTATTGAGGCGCTTGCCACCGCTGCGCAAGGAGAGAAATTGACCGATGCTGAGTCTATCCGCCTGCATGTTAGCCCTATGCCAAGCTCGATTGATTGCTGAGCCGCAGCTGCAGCAGGGTCAATATCAGCAGCGATACGCCAAGCACCATGGAAGCGGCCGCCGACAAGCCAAAGAGTTGGATCTGATTAGAAAAGCCGGTGGTATAGATGTATTGCACCATGAGCTGGGTGCGCGTGCCCGGTCCACCGCCGGTGAGCACGTAGATCTGATCGAACATTTGCACGGCGCGGATCAAGGACAGGACCAGCACCACAAACATGGTCGGCATGAGCAGAGGCATGGTGACAAAACGAAAATCCTGCCAGGTGTTTGCCCCGTCGATAGAGCTGGCTTCATAGAGCTCCGGCGGGATGGATTGCAAGCCAGCCAGCAGAATCAGCGTATAAAAGCCCATCAATGCCCAGACGCTGACGAAGACCACCCAAAACATCGCCCAATTCGTATCCAGCAGCCAGCGCTTGCTCTCCCCTCCAAGGATCTCGATGATGGCGTTGAGCAGGCCTTCATGTTGCAATATCCACTTCCAAATCAAGGCGACCACCACTGGCGAAAGCAGCACGGGATAGAAAAAGACGCTGCGGAAGAAGCCGCGGGCGATGATGCGGCGGTTCAGGACGAGCGCCGTGATTAACGAGAAGAGCACGATGCCGCTGACCTGGAAGACGACGAACTGGATCGTATTAAATATGCCGCGCCAGAAGAGGTCTTCTTGGCAGCTGTTGGGCTGGCTGAAGTTTTCGCAATCAAAGAGCGTGGCGAAGTTCTGCAAGCCGATGAAGGGACGGTCTTCGGGGAAGAGCTTGGTGCCGCCGGTCATGGCGTAATAGAAGTTGAGCAGCATAGGGAAAAGGACAAAGATGCCAAATATCAGTAAGTTGGGCAGGACGAAGAAATAGCCCATCTTGTCGATGCCGACGCGGCGCTGTATGGGCGTGAGGACGCGGTCAACGGCGCTGACCAGCATGAGCAAAACAGGGCGGGTCAGCGGGTCAAGGAGGCTCAGCAGGCGCAAGGAGGGGCTTTGCTTGCTTGCTTGGGTCATCAATGATTCAGAAATTAGGGCGACTCAGCGAGCCGCCCCTACTGTTCATTTTCTTGGTTCAGCGGATTGCCTGGCTAGCCTTGTTCAGCCAGCGCGGTATCCACATCGTCCTGGATGCGCGCGATCGCCTCATCCAGCGTCAACTCGCCGACCATAGCTTGCGTCAAGCGGTCGCGGGTGGCATCAAAGAGCGCCCGGTTGAAGGCGTAGGCTTGCAGATCGAAAGCCGTCTGCTCAAGCGTGCCAACTTGCCCGACGAAGACGCCGAGGGCATCCTTCGCCAGCTGCAAATCGGTGTCGAAGTCGACGCCAGCGGCCGACAATCCGGCGTGGGCCGGGATAAAGAGCGTGCGGGCAGCGAATTCACCCAGCACGTCCTGGCTTGCCAGATATTCCATCACGCGCGTGACTGCTTCCGGATGCTCAGTCGCGCCGATGCCAACCAGAGCCGCGCCGCCGGGCATGCCTGTGCAGCCGCCGGGTCCGCAGGGGTTCGGCACGACTTGCCAGTCGAAAGCATCGCCGATTTGCTCGCTGAACTGCCCGACCTGCCAGCTGCCGCTCATGTAGAAGACCAACTCGGCATTGGCGAATTCTTCGTTGGCGCCGGCATAGCCTTCGCTGAGGGGCCACATCTCGGGGTGCATGGTGCCATCGAGATGCCAGTTGACGAAGCGTTCGGCCATGGCGCGGAAGCCCTCGTCCATGACTGTCGGGTGGCCCATGTCATCGAAATACATCGCGCCCGAACTGATGGCGGGGCCGGCGAAACGGTGACCGCTGCGGTCCATGGCCATGGGATAGGGGATCTCCAGCGCCTCGGCAACCGCGACGGAAGCAGCCGCCCATTCGTCCCAGCTTACGGGATCGCCGCTGTCGCTGGGCACGTCGATGCCAGCCTGCTCAAAGAGCGTGCGGTTGATAAGCGGACCGGTGATGGTCAATTGCGTCATGAAGCCGGGGATGCTGCTGGAATCGCCGGGCAAGCGCTTCCAGTTCAGGAAGGGACCGAAATTGTCTTCCCAGTAGGCGGGATCACTGAGATAGGGCGTCATATCCAGGTAAAACTCCGCCAGACCGCCCAGGTCGGTGACGCGCGCCATATCCGGTCCTTCGCCCGCGGCCAGATCAAGCGGCAGGTTTTCCAGAATCGCCCGGTAGGGCACGGTATCGATTTCGATGCTGATATCGGGGTTGTCGGCTTCAAAGCGATCAAGCAGGTCGCGCAGGACCTCGCCCTCGTTGCCGTCGTCGTACCAGCGGATGCGCAACTCTACGGCGTCCTGCGCAAAAGCCGGCGCAATCGCCATGAGCAAAGCCAATATGATGAAAAGGTTAAGGTACTTACGCATGTGGGTTCTCCAGACTCCGAGTCGGTTACAGATGTATGGCATCCAAGCCCAAAACTGGCAAGGGGCATGCACTGTAAAGGACTTTCCCTCGCCTGTCAATCCGCAAGCCAGCCAGCCGCCGCCTCGCCAGCTTCCAGCGCCGCCGCGATCGCCTCCGCCGCCGCTTCCGTCACCCATTCGCGCCAGATCTCGCTCTTCTCGTTCAGCCACCAGGCTGCCGCCTCCGCGTAACTGGCATCATTATCCAGCCGCCACAGAGCCAACTCCGCGTAATCATCGACGTGCAGCTGCCATTGGCGCAGCATCTCGACCACAGCGGGCGCGCGGGCCGGCAGGTCGGCCGCCACCATGATCAGCGCCAGGGTCTGCTCATAGGCGCAGGCTTTGTCAGTCAGCCAGCAGAGTTCGCTGAAGGCCGGTTCTTCCAGGCGGACCAGATCCAGCTGCAGTGCTGGCGCCATGATGCTGTCCAGGTAGCCGAGCCAGGGTTTGCCTTGGCTGTGGGCGTCGTAAAGGCTTTGATGCAGGGCGGCTTCGTTCTCCGGCACGATGACCTCGATGACATCCGCCAAGCCATGGCCAGCCACCTGGTCGATGTTGATCTGGCTGCAGGACCAGCCGGCCGGGCAGGTGACCAGCACCGCTTTGCCATCGCTGTCGTCGGTGGCGAAGAGGCTGTAATATGGTTCTTCGCGCAGGTCTTCCACGCTGTCCAGTTCGGGATGGGCCGCTTTCACATAGGCGGGGATGGTGAAAGCCGATTGCGACAGCGGGTGCAGGCTTTCGCCCATGGTGACGACTTCGCCGGCGATGGTGGCATCCAGCCATTTCTCGACGTGGTTGGGCGTCCATAGCTCCAGCATCACATCGGCATCGCTTTCGCGCAGGCTTTGGAAGAGGTCGATGGTGCCGCCGGGGATGGACGACGTGGCATGACCGTAGCCTTTTTCGACGATGTATTGGGCGATGCGGTTCTGCAGGATGGCGCTGTCCCAGCTGAGATCGGCGAAGACAATCGGCTCGGCGTCGTCCGCCAAGGCCGGGGCGAGCAGGCTCAAAGCCATGGCGAGCAGCAGGGCAAGCAGGCGGATTCGCTTCGACATGGTTGGCTCCCTTTCATTCAATTCCGCGCATGCCTCTATCATAAGCGATTCGCTGGTATAATGCCGCCACGCTCGCCTCTTATACGCAAGGAGTCCTTATGCCAATCGGAAACAAGAACCAAGCCATCGCCGGTTTGGGCAGCCATCATATCGCCGTGCAGACCCAGGATTACGCGGCTTCGGTCGCCTTTTACACCGAGGTCATGGGCATGACGATGGCGGTCGAGTTCAGCGCTGGCGGACGCCGCATCTGCCTGCTGGATATTGGCGATGGCAGCCATCTGGAACTCTTCGAGCCGCTGCCGGGCGCGAATCCCAGCGGAAACGCCGAAGGCAACGTGGTCTTCCACTTCGCCCTAACCACGACAGACATAGAAGCCGCCCTCGAAAAGGTGAGAGCGGCTGGCATGGAAATCACGGTGGAGCTGCGGACGGCGCGGTTGGGGGCGCTGGATGCGTCGATTGCCTTCTTCAAGGGACCCGGCGGCGAAGTGGTGGAGTTCTTTCAGGTCAATAACTGAGAGGGATATGCCTGCCCTCGGTCGCTGAAGGGGCGAGGTTCGTCTCGCCCTCACAGCCAATGTTGTACGTCGGGCAGCCGGGCGACTCTTGTGAATCGCCCTCATGCGCTAACCCACGATCTGCACAACGCCGCTCCAGGGTCCCTTCTTCTCATAATTCACGCCATCGCCGCGGGCCCGCACCTGGACATTGTAGGTCGCGCCGCTTATCAGCTTCTTGCGTTTGATGGTGTACGAAGTCGTCGAGGCGTCCAAGCCTTTGCCCTTGACCGTGCCATCTGGAGCGATCCACCTCACGCGGTAGCTGGTGGCGCCGGTCACGGCATTCCAGGACACGGTCGTGCCGGATACGCTGCTGAAGCTGGGCGCCGGCAGCTCAAGCGGGCCTTGGGCTGGGCTTGATGGCGCGGTGAAACTGAACTTCTTGCTCCATTTGCTTTTCTTTTCATAGTTGAGGCCATCGCCAAGCGCCCGAACCTGCACGACGTAGCTGGCGCCGGCATCCAGGTTGGTCATGGTAAAGATGGGCGGGTTTTTGCCGACGGTTTTGAATGTGCGGCTGCCATTGGGTTTGTACCAGCGGATGCGGTACCCTTCCGCGCCAGTGACCGGCGACCAGCCCACATCGCTGCCATTGACGCCGCGGATGCTGGGCTGCGCCAGGCTTTGCTGAGCGATTGCCGGCGTGGCGGAAAGCAGCGGCAACAGAATAAACATGCATAACAAGAGCGTTCTGCGTAACATAGTGATATTCCTCCGGGGCTTTGCGAGACGCGAGCGCGCATTGCCTATCACTACGCAGGCGCCTTGGCAGGGTTTCGGGCTGGAGGGAATCGCTCAGACGTTTACGAAGATCTGGCCTTCGCTGATGATGACGGGGAAGAGGCGCAGGCGGCTGCGGTCGGTCAGGCATTGGCCCGTGTGCAGGTCAAACTCCCAGCCATGCCAGGGGCAGCGCAGGATCTCGTTTTCCCGCCCCCAGATGAACTCGCCGGGCTGGCTGGGCAGGGTGGCGCCGCTGAGCTTGCCAAGGCAGACGGGCGCGAATTCATGCGGGCAGAGGTTCAGGGCGGCCACAATGCGCGAGCCGGTGTTGAAGACGCCGATGGACTTGCCGGCCGCGTCAATGATGACTTTCTCGCCAGCCGGCAGAGCTGCTTCGGCGCAGACATGAACCCGCGATTTAGCTGGCATGGGCGGGGACTCGCAAGCCATAGAGGTCGATGGCGTTCTGGTGCATGACGGCGTCGCGCATATCAGGCGGGATTTGACGCATGGCGAAATCGGGCGTGTCGCCATCCCAATGCGGATAATCGCTGGAAAACATCAGCATCTTCTCGGCGGCGAACATGTCCAGGACCTGGCGGAAGTGGCGATTATCGGCCGGTTCTTCGATAGGCTGGGTGGTCAGGACGATATGCTTTTCGATGATTTCGCTGGGGCGGCGGGTCAGAAATGGCTTGGCAAATTATGCGACATAATATAAATATGTGTTTCATTATTCTCATTGGATCCTAGTTGCGAGGTTTAGGTATCCGGATGAAGAACCGCTTTGTTGCGAAGTGGCTTCTATCGTTTGCGTTTGTCTCAATTGGTTTTGCTGCTGTGTCATTCTTCGTCCAAGCCCAGCAACGTCTCGACCGCCCGACAGGCCTCCAATTCGCAAACGACACGCTCTCATGGAATGCCGTCGACAATGCCGGCGGCTATCAATTGCGCTAGTGGGCGACCAGCAGCAACGTCCAGACCGCAGACCTGCCCGCTTCACAGACCAGCTATGATTTCAACTCTTTGCCATTGAATATAACTTACGCCGTGCAGGTTAGAGCACTGGCTGATAATTCCGGCTCACACACGAACAGCCTCTGGAGTTTGCCCGAAGCGATTATGCGAGTGCCAGCGGCGACCGCCACGCCAACGACTGCGCCAACTGCCACAACCGCGCCCACGCTTGTTCCGACGTCAGCCCCTACCACTGCGCCCACATCCGCGCCGACGGCGATCCCAACGACCGTTCCAACCAACACGCCCGCTTTCACTGCCACACCCGCGCCGCCCATGGATTTGCCCGCGCCGAGCAATTTCCGCCATCTTTGGGGCACAACCGTCGGCTGGGACCAAGTCGATGGCGCTACAGGTTATCAGCTGCGATACGGGCCGCCTAACCGAGGCCGCCGCTACGTGGCCGTGAGCGCGTCGGCGACGCAGTATACGATTCCTGGTCTCGATGTTGGTCGCAGTTATGAGGTCGAAGTCCAGGCATTGGGCGATGGAACGTCCTACGTGACATACGGGCAATGGTCAGACAAGGTGACGATTACCGCCGACTTCACGCCAACGCCATCCAATACGCCAACCGCGACCCCGACCAACACGCCAACATCCACGCCGACAAACACTGCCACCGCTACGCCTACCGCGACGCCTCTCCCGCCAAAGGACCTGGCACAGCCGAAGAATCTCTACCAGCTTTGGGCTGGCACTGTGGCTTGGGCAGCTGTAACCGGCGCGACTGGTTATCGCGTTGAGTGGCAGCGCGAAGGCGGCAAGATCGAAACGCATGACATCGGCGCATCGCCAACCCAGTACAACATCCCTGTGCCAATTGCCGGCGCGAAATATCTCTTCAAAGTGCGAGCGCGTGGCGATGGCAAACTGTACGAGGCGCTCGGACCTTGGAGTGAGATACTCACGGTTATCGCCGCGCCCTTGAAGGCCTTGGCTGAGCCGCAGAGTCTTCGCCATCTTTGGGGCAGCACGGTGGCTTGGGATGCCGTGCCTAACGCGACCGGCTATCGAATCAAGTGGGAGAAGTCGGGCCACAATCAAGAGACGCACATTGTCGCCAAGTCGCCGACGCAATACACGATTCCGGCTACGGAAGTCGGCGCCATCTATCTGCTCCGAGTGCAGGCGCTTGGGGATGGCATTGAATACAAAGAAGAGGGACCTTGGAGCGAGATACTTACGGTAACAGCCGCCTTCACGCCGACGCCGTCGAATACTCCCACTGCGACGCCGACAGATACGCCAACGAATACGCCAACGCCCACTGACACGCCAACGAATACGCCGACGCCAACGGATACACCCACTCCGACGCCGACTGACACGCCGACGAAAACGCAAACCCCGACTTATACGCCGACGAAAACGCCCACGCCGACTGCAACTTATACGCCTAGCAATACGCCTACGCCGTCCAACACGCCAAGCCCGACGATAACGCCTACGCCCGCCCCGAAGGACTTGGATGCTCCTGGCAACTTGCGTCTGGTGTCCGGCACGACGGTGGCTTGGGATGCGGTCACAGGCGCGGTGGCTTATCTTGTTGTCTGGTACAGCGATGGCGCGAATTATGAACAGGCCACGGTCTACGCGCCCACAACCTCCTTAAGCCTTTACAACGTGCAAACCGGCAGAACATACGATGTCGACGCTCAGTCGCTCGGTGATGGCAAAGCATACGAGGCTGAGGGTCCCTGGAGTTCGACATTGAAGCTGCGCTATGACCCGACGGCCACGCCCGTGCCGACAGCCGCGCCGACGAATCCGCCGAATGCGACGTCACCGCCTGGCCAGCCCAATCCACAGCCCACAAATACGCCGAAGCCTTACGTGCCTCCGCCGCAACCAACAAATGCGCCTGCTCCCACCACGCCTCCACGCGAATACTATCGCTCCGCTGAAGAGGAAAGATTTGGAGGATCGGCGGCGAACGCTGTTGCCAATGCCCGGGCTGCTGCGCTTCGGGCTATGGAAGGAGTGAACTGTATTGGCAACGATGAGCAGATCGACTCAGGGACTTGGATAAGCGGTCCGCCCCAGCAATTGTCCGCTTCCACTTGGTTTGCCTCTGTTACCGCCTATATTAAGTGCCGCGAAAGATGACCATTTTCTTCCAGCGCTACTTCGTCGAAGGCATGATGGTCTCGGGCATCAAAGGATGAAGCGGGCCCGCCTGCTGGAACTCCGCGAGATTTATCGCCGCGAATGCTTCGAAAGCGTCGTCCCCTTCTGGCTGGAGCATTCGCTGGACCGCGTCCATGGCGGGCAGTTCAACTCGCTGGCGCGCGATGGCGGCGTCTTTGATACGGACAAGTCCATGTGGCTGCAGGGGCGGGCGCTGTGGATGTTCGCCAAGCTGCATAACGAGGTTGAGCCGCGCGAGGATTGGCTGGAGGCCGCGCGGCATATCTACGACTTCCTCATGCGTTATGGCTTTGATGCCGACGGTCGGATGTTCTTCGCGGTCACGGCTGATGGCGAGCCCCTGCGCAAACGCCGCTATATCTTCACCGAGACCTTCGCGGTGATCGGCTTGGCCGAATACGCGAGAGCCACGGGCGACGAGAAAGCCAGGCAGCGCGCCATAGATACCTATCGGCTTGTCGTGGAGCATCTGCGGGAGCCCGGCAAGCTTGAGCCCAAGGTCTATCCCCGGACGCGGCGAGCCAAAGCGCATAACGTCTCCATGATCATGCTGGCCACGACGCAGGAACTCCGCCTGGCAGTCCCTGATGACCCGCTGCACAGGGAAGTCGCCGACCACGCGCTTGATCAGATCATCAACGGCTTCCTGGATGACGAGGCTAGAGCGGTCTTCGAGGTAGTGAATGTGGACAACAGCAAGCTCGATACAGTCGATGGCCGCCGCGTCACGCCCGGTCACGCCATGGAGAGCGCCGCTTTTGTCATGCGCGAGGCGCTCTTTCGCGATGACGAGACGCTGATTGCGCCGGCTTTGCGCATGATTGACTATTCGCTGGAGCGCGGCTGGGACGGCGAGCATGGCGGCTTGCTTTATTTTGTTGACGCGGCTGGCAAACCGCCCACGCGGCTGGAATGGGATATGAAGCTCTGGTGGCCCCATGCCGAGGCGCTCTACGCCACCCTGCTGGCTTATCATCTGAGCGGCGATGAGAGCTATGCCGGCTGGTTTGAGCGTCTGCATGCCTGGACCTTTGGGCATTTTCCCGATGCGGAATACGGCGGCTGGTTTGGCTATCTGCATCGCGACGGGGGAGTGTCGACGCCGCTCAAAGGCGGAATGTGGAAAGGCTTCTTCCATACGCCGCGGGCGCTTTGGCTCTGCTGGCGCCTCCTGGGCGAGATGCTGGCTTAGGGCTGGCGCCGGGGTATTGTATCCTTTTCGATTGAAATACGAATGTTTAGCCACCGAGGGTACCGAGAGCGCCGAGATTTGCTCGCTGACATTGCCATTTTCTCTGTGCCCTCAGTTGCGCCAAGTGTGTTATGCGAAGAGATTACGGACTTCCTTAGAGCGCGGGACGAGTCTTACAGAGATCGGCGATTTCTAGAATCGAAACATCTTTGCATGACAAACTCGCACATACTTCTGTGCCTCTGTGGCGAAGGTGAAACTAGCCCAAAAGAATTTCAATCGGATTCGATACACTGCCGCGCCGGGCAATTGCTTGACAGACGCTGGCGCAATGGCTATAATCCCGCGCAATTGAAGGGATATTGTCGACATTCAACAATGTCGCGGCAATGCGTCGCAAACGCGGCTTCTCCCGCGCTTTTCGCCAGTCCTCTTTTGCAGGCAATGCGCATGCGGGATTGGCGAGCGGGAAAGCTATCCAGTTGAAAGGAGCGGACAGCTTGGCATCAAAGAACATTGCGGAACTCTTGGCTCGGCATCATGCCGATAGGGACTTGAACGCGAAAATCTTGGCGCCGGTCATGCGCGGCGAGCGCGATCTCAGCGCCGATGGCATGATTCGCCCTCTGGATGAGCGGATAATCGCCGCCGCATCGGAAGCGCTGGAAAGCGGGCAGACGCATTACGTCGACGTGCCCGGCATTGGCCCCCTGCGGCAAGCTCTGGCGGATTTCCTGGCTGGCTTCAGCCAAGCGGCCTATCAGCAGGGCAATATCATCGTCACGGCTGGCATGCAAGAAGCGCGCTTCTTGACGGTTCAACTGATAGGCCAGAGCTATGCCAGCATCGCTGCGCCGGCTGTGGCGCATCCCGGCGTACGCAAGGCATTGGGCACACGGCCGCGCAATGTCATGCCGCTGGCTGTTGAGGCTGAGGCGGGCTATCTGCCAGCGGTGGAGAGCATCGCGGAGGCAGCGGCGGCCGGTTGTCGCCTCTTCTATCTGGAATCGCCATCGCGGCTGAGCGGCGCGGCTTATAGCGCGGAAGAAACGGCAGCCATCTTTGCTTTAGCCGAGGAGCATGACGCGGGCCTGATCTGGGATCAGGGGCTGGCGGTTTGGCTGGCAGGAGACATTGCCTCGCTGGCCGCGCATGACAAGGGAGCCGCGCGCGTGGCTTGCATTGGCGAGGCTTTTCCCGGCTTGGGTTTGGCCAGCTGGTACATCGGCTATATCGCCGCGCCGCAGGCATGGATCCCCGCCATGCAATCCCAGAAGCAGATCATGTCCATCTGCACCAGCACTGCCTCGCAGTATGGCGCGCTGGAAGCCAGCCAAATCTTTGACGAAGCGCGGGCGCTGCAGATGGGCGCTTTGGGCGAACTTCGCGATAGCTTGCTGCCCCTGGCGGATGAGGCCGGTCTGGCTGTCGTGGCTGGCGGAGCGGCTAATATCATCGCCCTGCGCGTGGACAATGGGGCGGCGCCGGCTTTGGCGAAACTGCGGGCGGCTGGCTATGAGGCGGCTGATGGCGGGGATTTCGGCGCGGACGATGTCATCCGCATGAATGTCACCCATAGAACCGCGGAAGCGCTGCGGGCGCTTGCCTGATCGGGATGGAAGGATAAGCCATGAGCAAGAAGAAAAAACAGGGCACCAACCTGCTCTATGACTTGATCAGCGAAGCCAACAGCTATGACGATGTGATTGTCATGGGCCGCGGCGACCCCGATTTTGACACGCCCGAGCATATTGTGGCAGCCGCCAAAGAAGCCATGGTCAAGCATCATGCCGATCATGCGCCGCCGGAGGGTTTGCCAGCCCTGCGCCAAGCCATCGCCCAGCGGGTCAAGCGCGTCAACAATATCGATGTGGACCCGGAAAGCGAAGTGGTCGTCACCAACGGCGGGCAGGAAGCCCTCTTCCTGATGGTGGTGGCTGCCAATGGGCCGGGCGATGAGATGATCGTGCCCGAGCCGAATTACAACACCTATGCGGATTCGCTGGCTTTCGCGGGCGGAACTAAAGTTGAAGTGCAATCCTACGCCGAGAACGACTTCCGCGCCGACCCGGCCGACGTGCGCGCGGCTGTCACGGAACGGTCGCGCTCGCTGCTGCTGGTATCGCCGAATAACCCGGCTGCCAACGTCATCTCGCCCGCCGACATGCGCGAAATGCTGGATATCGCCATCGAGAACGATCTGATCGTCATAGCCGATGATATCTACGATCTCTTTGTGTATGAGGACTTTGAACACGTCAGCCCGGCTTCCCTGCCCGGCGGCAAGGAACGGACGCTGACGCTGAACGCCCTGTCCAAAGCCTATTCGATGACCGGCTGGCGGCTGGGCTGGGTTGTGGGACCAGCCGATCTGATGGCGCGCGTGCGCGAACTCAAGGCGGCTATCAGCGGCGGCGCATCAATCATATCGCAATATGCCGGCATCGCCGCGCTGACGGGACCGCAGGAACCGGTCGAGATGATGGCGGCAGCCTATCGGCGGCGGCGGCGGCTGGTGCTGGACGCGCTGGATGAGATGGGCATGGCTTATGGCTTGCCCCAAGGCGGGCAATTTGTCTTCGCCGATATCAGCTTCACCGGGCTGGATAGCGCGGAACTGGCGCAGCGCATCTTGTCCGAAGCGCATGTGCTGGCCTACCCGGGCTCGGCTTTCTCGCAAGATCGCAAGAATTACCTGCGCATGACCTTCTTGCAGCCGGAGGATCTGCTGCGCGAAGGCTTGGAGCGGATGAAGATCGCCATGCGCGCTATCGTGGCGGACACAAAATGAGAGCCGGCAGACAGCCTGGACGATGGCGCGCCGGAGAATGAGCGGGAGCTTGCAAGGCAAACGGGCGGTCATCAGCGGCGCTTCTCACGGTTTGGGGCGAGCGATCGCGCTGGAACTGGCGAGCCTCGGCGCGCATGTCATCCTGATCGCGCGGGGCGAAGAGCGCCTGCTGGACACCGGTGAAGCCATCCTCAAGCAGGGCGGCCGAGTGACGACAATGTCCGGCGATGTCTCGGACGCGGCCTCTGTGCTTGCCATGGCCAGGGCGATTCAGCGAGATTTCGGCGCGATTGATATTCTCATCAACAACGCTGGCATTCCCGCGCCCCGCACATTTGAGGAGACCGAAATCAGCGATTGGGACAACGTGATTGGCGTCAACCTCTCGGGCGTGTTTTATCTGACGCGGGCGCTTTGGGATTGCCTGGCCCGCGCGGAAGCGGCCACTGTCATCACCATCAGCGGCACGGCTGGCTTGCGGGGCGGCGGCAGCCCTGCCTATGGAGGCGCCAAGTTCGGCTTGACCGGGCTGAACCATGCCATCGCCCTGGCTGGCAAAGACCATAACATCCGCTCGACGATACTGTATCCCGGCGGCATGGATACCGGCTGGCGTGGCGCGCCCATCGGCGAAATGCCGCGGGGCGAGAGCATGGACCCGGCCCAGGTGGCGCGCTTCATCGCCCATCTGCTGAATAGCCCGCCGGAGTTTGTGGTCAACGAAGCGGTGCTGAATCCGCTAGCGCATCCCTATATGTAAGGCGGCGCCTATGGCTTATGAACTGCGAGACGCATCGCTGGTCAATCAGTATTCGCTGGAAACGCTGAGCGCTTTCACGATTGACTTTATGCGCGGGCTTGGCGCGACCGCCGAAGAAGCCGCCATCATAAGCGATGGATTGATGACTGCCTCGCAATGGTGGCACCCGGGCCAGGGGCAAGGTTTGGAGAAGCTCTTCCGCTATCATCGGCGGGTCAAGAATGGCGGCATCATGCCCGGCGCGCCCATGACCTGGCTGCGCGAGGGCGCCTCCTTTGCATTGCTGGACGCGGCACAGGGCTTTGGCTATGTGGCTGCCCATCGCGCCATGAGCCGGGCTATCGAGCTGGCGAAATCCAGCGGCATCGCCATGGTCGGCGTCCGCCACAGCAATCATTTTGGCATCGCCGGCTATCATGCCATGACAGCAGCCAAGCAAGGGCTCATCGGCTGGTCCTTCACCAACGCCTTGGCCGAGATGGCGCCCTGGGGCTCGGCGAAGCCTGTGTTAGGCACGAACCCCTGGGGCATCGCCATCCCGCGGGGCGACGACCACGCTATCGTTCTGGATATGGCGCTGACGATGTCCGGCAAGGGCATGATGCGCTGGTATGAACGCGAAAACCGCCCCATGCCGGATAACTGGGCGCTGACCCCTGAAGGCGAGGTCACCACGGACCCGGCCGCCGCCCGAGAGGGTCCTATGCTGCCCATCGGCGAATACAAGGGCTATGGCTTGAGCCTGGCGACGGATGTGCTGGCTGGCGTCATGACCGGGGCGCTCTTCGGGTTGGACGTCTTCCAGGATGACCGCAATTATGATGTGGGCCACCTGATGCTGGCGATTGATCCCGCTGCCATGCTGCCACCTGAGGATTATGAGCGCCGGCTGGCGGAACTGGTGAAGCAGATCAAGGGCGCGCCGCCAATTGACCGTGCCAAGCCGGTGATTTTGCCCGGCGAAATCGAGTTCCGGCGCATGGACGAGCGGCAAGCCAGCGGCATCCCCGTCTCCCGCGAGACTGTCGAAGGTCTGCGCGAATTGGCCGAGGGCATTGACGTCACGTTTACTTTGTGAGTCTCTCAACGAATTTTGAGGAGCGAAAATGTCAAACGCAATAACTATCGGCACAGTTACAGCGGCGCCGGGCGAGGTAAAACGCGGCGGCATCCCCATCATTGGCGATATGTACGGGCGGCCGCGCGAGATTCCCATCATCGTGTATCGCGGCGTCCATGATGGGCCTATCCTTTGGCTCAACGGAGCCACGCATGGCGATGAACCGGAGGGACCCTTCTCCATCTTCAAGGCTCTGGCGGAAGTGGACGCAAGCCAGCTCAGCGGGACGATAGTCGCCGTGCCTGCCATGAATGTCTCGGCTTTCACCGCTGGCACTCGGGGCGACCCCCTGGACAGCTTTGCCTACGATATGAACCGGCTGTATCCCGGGCGCGCGGACGGCTACCCGACGGAGCGCGTGGCTCATGCGCATTGGGAAGCCATGAAAGACAGCTGCGACCTGCAGATCGCCATTCATTCGGGCGGCGAGCATTCGTATTTGGCGCACATGATCTTCGCTTCGGATAATCCGCCCAGTCTGGAGTTGGCGGCGGCTATGGGGCGGGGCTGGGATCTGGTCTTCCGCAGCGGCACCGGCGGCGGCAACCCCAGTTCGCAGATGGCCAGCTTGGGCAAAGCCGGCATCACCGTCGAGCTTGGCGGCAACTGTCGCACGCTGACCAGCGACTTCCATGCCATCGCGGATGACCTGGCTGCGGGCTATCTGAACGTCATGCGGCATTATGGCATGATCGCGGGCGAGCCGGCTTATGAATCCGCCTGGCGCATGGGCTATCAGATTCCGCTGCTGGCGCCGGCCACCGGCATGTACGTCGGGCGGGCGGATTTGCCCTTCGAGACCGAGTTGGAAGCCGGCGAGTTGATCGGCACGGTTTATGACCTGTATGGCGATGTCATTGGCGAGGTGCGCGCTCCGCAAGCTGGCGTGGTCTTTGGCATGCGCGCCAGACCGTCGGTGATGGAGGGGCATTGGTGCTGCTTCTTTGGCGTGGTGGAAGAGACTGTCACGAACCTGCTGGGGTAGCCAAGAATAGCTGGAAGGCTTGTCCGATAGTGAGTGATAGGTGGCAAAACCGGGCAAAGCGCAGTTGGGCGAGTCGCCGCCTCGCCCCTACGGCTGTCAAATTTGAGGGGTTTGGATAAATGATGTCGCAGTATCGGAAAGTACTTTTCGAGGCGATTCTGTGAACTGCTCGCTATGCAAAGGGCGAACATAATGAGCCAATTTCCCAGCACCCCAGTCGAGCGGCGGCGCGGCTTGATCCCCGAGGATCTGCTCAAGTTCCGCTGGCTGGATGAGATTGCCATGGCGCCATCGGGCGAGCTGATCGCCTTTTCGATTCGCCGTCCCCACGTCGAAAGCAATGGCTATGTGGCGCATCTGTACATCTATGATCTGCGCTCGGATACAGCCAGGCGCGCGACTGATGGCGAGCCGCAGGTTTCTTCGCTGGCTTGGAGCCGCGATAGCAGCCGCCTCGCCTACAGCCACAGCGATGCCGACGGGCATTCCGTGCGCGTCCTCCATGTCGAAGATGACTTTGAAGAGGTCTACGCTTTGGAAGGCGCAGCCATGACCGGGCTGGATTGGTCGGCGGATGGCGGCAAGCTGGTCGGAGCGCGCTGGACGGAGATGCGCTATGCTGATGACCGCGGTTCCGCAGCCGGCATTCCCGCGCCGACGATCAAGGTGGTGCGGCGTCTGCGTTACAAGCAGGATGGCGTCGGCTGGGTGCATGACAAGTTCACGCAGATCTGGCTGCTGGATTTGGACAATGCCGATCTCGTCCAGATCACGCATAGCGAATGCGATTATTCCGCGCCGAAATGGAGCGGCAAGGGCAACCGTATCGCCTTTGTGGGCATGGCGCGCGAACAGAATACGCCCCTGGGATATGGCCAGATTTTGACCTGCGACCTGCCGGATGGGGAGCCGCGTCTGCTGCTGCCGGATTGGCGCGGCACGGCTTTCAGTCCCGTTTGGGGCGCGGACGATCGTTATATCGCTTTCGCTGGGCATAACCTGCCGCCGCCGGTCAATCGCCGCAATTTCTGGCAGCCTCATCTGGCCGATGTGGAGGCGGGGACGGCTGTCAAACTGGGCGCGGATATCGATGAAGAAGTCGGCAATTATGGCGTGGCTGACCAGCGCGCCAGCCTGACGAACGTCACCATGAAATGGGCGCCGGGCGATGACTGGATCTATTTCCTGCTCACCGAAGAAGGGGCAGCCAATCTCTATCGCATCAACACCGCCGGCGAATATGAGCGCTTGATCAGCCGCGATGGCATGGTCTTCGAATACAGCCCGGCCGCCGGTGGCAGGGTGGCTTATGGACAATCCGACCCCAGCAATCCGGGCGATCTCTATTGCTGGGACGATGGCCAATCGCGCAGGCTGACGAACCTGAATCCCTGGCTGCGCGATCATGACCTGGCATCGCCGGAGAGCTACTGGTATGAGGGCGTCGATGGCGCCAAGGTGCATGCCTGGCTGATGAAACCGCTGGGCTTCAAAGCCGGCAAAGCCTATCCGCTGGTGCTATACGTGCATTGTTCGATGTTCTCCTGGGATTTCAATCACGAGTTCCAGGTCTATGCCAATGCCGGTTATGCCGTGGCCTACTTCAATCAGCGGGGCACGACGGCTGGTTATGGCCAAGCCTGGACCAAAGCCAGCGAGGGCGACCAAGGCGGCCAGGATTATGCGGAGATCATGCTCGGAGTCGATGAGCTGGTGGCGCGAGATTATATTGATGGTGGGCGGATGGGCGTGACGGGCGGCAGCTGCGGCGGCTTCATGACCAACTGGGTGGTCGGGCATACCGATCGCTTTGCGGCGGCAGTGACTCAGCGCTCCATCGTCAATCAGATCAGTTTCTTCGGCACATCGGACATCGGGCCGGAATGCACCGGCGGGGAGACACGCACCGACCCCTGGCGGGATCTCGAAAGCAGCTGGGCGCAATCGCCAGTGGCTTATGTCGAAAATATCAATACGCCGCTGCTGATCATTCACGCGGATGAAGATCACCGCTGCGCTTTGGAGCAGGCTGAGCAGATGTTCGCGGCTCTGCGCTGGCGCGGCAAACCAGTCGAGCTGGTTATCTTTGAAGGCGAGAATCATGGCTTGTCGCGCGGCGGGAGGCCTGGCAACCGCATCGAACGGCAGCATCGCATTCTGGGCTGGTTCAAGAAGTATCTGGGCACGCATCCCATTGAAACGAATCTGTAGGGGAGAGACTTGTCTCGCCCTCACATCAAAGGAGGCAATCTATGTTAAATGTAGGCAATGTATCCGCGAAGGCCGGCGAAAAGACCTTCGGCTACCTGGAAACAGCCACGACCCGCTCCGGGCTGAAGCTGGATATCCCGGTGCATCTCATCGCCGGGGCGGCGCCGGGACCGACTCTGCTGATGCAAGGCGCTATCCACGGCGGCGAGATCATCGGCTCCATCGCCCTGCTCAACTTCGTCGAGAAAGCCGACCCCAGCGTCATGCGCGGCAATGTCATCGCTGTGCCAATTGTCAACCGCGTCGGCTTCGAGCTGGGCGAACGCGGCTCGCGCGTGGATGCCAAAGACATCAGCCGGCTCTTCCCCGGGGACAAAAACGGCAGCGCCTCCGACCAGATGGCGTACCACTATTTTCAGGAAGCTTTCCTGCAAGCCGATGTCTTCATCGACTTTCACGCCGGGGGCCGCACAGCCTATGAACGTTACGTCCTCTTCAACTCCGAAGAAGACCCGGACAACCTCACGTATCACGAGGAGCGGCGCCGGAAGCTGATCGTGGCTTATGGGCTGGATCAAGCGGCTTTCTTCCCGGCTGGCACCTTCTCGCCTGGCACGTCCAAGAAAGCCATCGAAGACGCGGGCACGACGCAGATCACGCTGGAATTTGGCGGCGGCACCGGCTGGTTCAAAAATGGCGAAGACAACGTGCGCGATGCTGAGCGCGGCATCTGGAATATCCTCAAGTGCATGCGCATGATCGACGGCGAGTTCGAGTCGGATGGTCCGCTCTGCACGGTCTACAACGCCGGCGTCGTCATTTGGAAGCCGCCTGTGGACGGGCTCTTCATCCGCGACCGCAAATTCCGCGATGAGCTCAAGCAAGGCGATGTCTATGGCAGGCTGGTGGACCCCTACACGGGCGATCTGCTGGCGGAGATGCCAACGCCGCATGATGGCATCGTCATCCCCAGCGGGCAGGAATGGCCCACCGTCGGCGCGACCTCCATCGGCATCCTGGGCTCGATAGACCGCATCGAAGACCGCCGTACGATGGACCTCTACCTGGACTTTGACTAAGGGAAATGGAGAATCGACTTATGAAGATCGGCAGCATTCAAGCCAAACCGGGCGAGCGCGCCTTTGGCTTCTTCAGCATAGGCGAGACGCATGGGCAATTTCCCATTCATATCCCGCTGCATCTGGTCGTCGGGGCGCAAGAAGGACCGACCCTGGTGGCTCAAGCCGGCGCCAGCGGCCTGGAGATTGAACCGGCCCTCATCCTGCCGCATGTGGCCAAGGAGCTTGACCCCGCCCAGATGAAAGGCAGCTTGATCCTCGCGCCGCTGATGAACACCTCGGCATTTGAGTTTGAGCAGGCGAACAGCGCCTGGGATGGCAAGCATCTCAACCAGGTGGGGCGGGGCGACGCCGGCGGCAGCGTCAGCGAGCGGCTTGTCGCAGCTTACTACGAAGCGGCGATTGCCAATGCCGATGCTCTGCTGGATATCCGCACCGGCGCGCTTTCCAATTATCATGAATTCGCCGGCGTCTACAGCCATGGCGCGGCCGAGGCATCCAGAGATCTGGCTGTCGCGCTTGGTTTGCCGCATGTCCTGCTCGACCGGGCGGACGATGGCTCCATGGCGGCCGCAGCGGCACAGGATGGGATAGCCAGCGCCGCGGCCTATATCGGCGGGGGACCGGGCTTGCGCGATTATCGCGACCAGAACCTCGGGCGGATGCGCAATGCCGTGCTCAACGCCCTGCGCCACCTGGGCATCCTGGAGGGCGCGCTGGAATCCGATGTCGCGTCCACCAGCGTCATCCGCCAGCACACGGTTATCAGGACCGGGGACACGCGCGGCTTTACCTTCATGGACAAGCATAAACGCGGGACGCAGGTGGCGGAAGGCGACAAGCTCGGCTACGTCCGGCATCCCTTCACCGGCGCGCGCCTCGGCGATATCCTGGCGCCGCGAGCGGGCATCATGGCGCATGGCGGCGCGGCTTGGCCCGTGCCGGAAGCTGGCAGCGTCCTGGCAATCCTGGGCGACCTGGTCGAAGAAATCGCCCTTGCGTAGTTCCAGCGCGATGCCTGGCAGTCTAGGAGTTTCCGGGCAGGGCAGGTGATGCTTTTGCGTCGCCCGCAGAGTGAGATGGCAGGGAGATGATCCTCAGCCTGGTCAACCGCAGCAGTTTTCGCGTTCATGCCTATCGCTGGTACTGGCTGGGCAACGTGCTGGCGCATGTGGCTTTCCTGCTGCAGGCGGTGGCCTTGGGCTGGACTATGCTGGCAGTCACGGATTCGGCTTTCATGGTGGGCATGACGGCATTTTGCTATGGCTTGCCGCTGCTGCTGGTGTCGCCATTTTCCGGCTTGCTGGCGGACCGTTTCAAGCGCGAGAAGATCGTCCAGGCATCGCTGAGCGCGGCGGTGGGGGCGTCAGCGCTGCTGGCATTGCTGGCTTACATGGACCAGACCAAGCCAGAGTTCATTCTGGCGACGTCTTTGGCGCTGGGCGCCTCATTTGCCATGTACGCGCCGGCGCGGATGGCCATCCTGCCCAATCTGGTTCCGGAAGATATGGTCTTCAACGCCAGCACGCTGAGCTATTCCGGCACGCGTTTGATGGGCTTCTTTGGTCCCGTGCTGGCGGGCTTCTTGCTGGATCTGACCGATATCGCCTTCACGCTGCTGACGCAAGCCGCGATCTTCGCTTTGGGCGCTTTCCTTTATTTCAAGGCGACGCAGGCTTTGCCGGAGCCAAAACGCAAACGTCAAGACGCCTACAACATCCTCCGCGGCATGGCGCAGGTGGTCAGCTACCTGCGCAGGGATCGCGCGATGTTCGCTCTGGTGCTGCTGGCTTTGGTCTTCGTGCCGGTTGGCATGCCCTATCAAAAGCTGATGCCCATTTTCGTCGACCGCGTCCTGCATGAGGGACCGGCGCTGCTCGGCTTGCTGGTGGGCAGCGCCAGCATGGGTTCGGCGCTATCGGGCTTCGCGGTGGCTTTGATTGGCGATGTCTACCCCAAGGGCTGGGCGGTGCTGATATTCTCGACCCTGTTTGGCTTGGGCATGACGCTCTTCGCCTTCATGAGCGAGCCGGTCATCGCGCTGGCTATGATATTCATCATCGGCATTTTCTCGGGCATGTTCCTGACTTTGATCAACGCCCTGCTGCTGATGAAGATTCCGGATGCGCTGCGCGGGCGGATGATGAGCGTCTGGGGCATGGTATGGGGTTTGATCCCGCTTTCGGCTTTGCTGGGCGGCGCGGTGGCGGAGTTCTTGGGCATCTCGCTGGTCCTGGCGGCGGCTGGCGCTTGCGTGGCTTTTGCATGTCTCTTCTTGATGGCGACGCGCTCGCCCTTGCTGGATCTTTAGCCGGAGACAGCGGAATGGTACTGCTCTTGCGCAATCACGAGATCCGCGGGCTCATGGATATCCCCGAATACATCGAGGCTGTCGAAGCTGGCTACCGCGAGTACGGCGCCCGAGCCGGCGCAATGTGCCCGCGCCAGAACCTGTGGATCAAAGGCGATGCGAATCACCCTTATGGCGGTGGGCATCTGCCGCCCGGCTACAAAGCCTCCTTCAAGTTCAAAGCCGGCTTGCTGCCCGGCTTGGGCGGGGCGGGAGTGAACGCCTATACCTCCGGTTTGCCTGGCGGCCTGGAAACTTTTATGTTCCTTTTCGATGCGGAAACGGGCGCGCTGGCCGCCATAATGGAAGTGATGTACCTGAGCTGGCTGAAGACCACAGCCGTCTCGGCATTGGCGACGCGCCACCTCGCCCCGCCGGGCAGCTCTGTGCTGGCGCTTTTTGGCACGGGCCGCCATGCCCGTTCGCAGCTCTACGGCATTCGTCATGTCGCGGATATCCGCCGCGCGCAAGCCTACAGCCGGAATGCCGAAAACCGCCGCGCCTTCTGTGACAGAATGAGCGCCGAACTGGGCATTGAGGTCATCCCGGCCGATTCGCCCAAAGCGGCTCTGCATGATGCCGATATCGTTACCGCCATCACTACCGCGGACCAGCCGGTATTCGCCGGCGTCGACCTGCCCGATAAGCCGCTGCACATCAATGGCTTGGGGGCGCATTATCCCTGGGCCCGCGAGATCGACAGCCATGCGGTCATCATGAGCCGCGTCTTTGTCGATGTACTGGCGCAGGGCATCCGCGAAAATGGCGAAATCGTGATGCCTATCCAAGAAGGATTGATCGACGAATCCCATGTCATTGGCGATCTGGGCGCGCTGGTTACGGGCGCTGCGAGGGGCCGCCTGCCGGATACCAAGTGGACGCTCTTTCTCTCCGGCGGCACGGGCGTCGATGATATCGCTGTGGCTTCACGCTTGTATCGGCGGGCGCTGGAACGGGGCGTCGGCAGGGAATTTGCCTTCAACCAGCCCTATGAGTTCGAGCTCTAGCGGAAGAGGCGGGGACCTTATGGTATTGTTCTTGCGCAATCACGAAATACGCGGCTTGATGGACCTGCCCGATTATATTGAGGCTGTCGAAGCGGGCTATCGCGAAGTGGGCATGGGCGCTGGCATCGGCTTCCCGCGCGAGAGCCTGTATATCCCGGGCGACCGCGTGAAATCCCACCGGGCGGGCCACCTGCCCAGCGGCTCCAAAGCCTCCTTCCAGTTCAAGGCGGCGCTGCTGCCGGGGCTTGGCGGGGCGGGCGTCCAGGCTTATACGGCCGGTTTGCCCATGGGCTTGGAAACGCACATGTTCCTCTTCGATACCAATAGCGGCGCGCTTGTCGCTGTCATGGAAGTGCTGTATTACGACTGGCTCAAGACAGCCGCCATGTCCGCTGTGGCGGTTCGGCATCTGGCGCCGGAGGGCAGTTCGCGCCTGGCTCTCTTCGGGACGGGCCGGCATGCCCGCTCGCAGCTGTATGCCTTGAATGAGGTTTGCGCGATAGAATCAGTCCGAGCATTCAGCCGGCGCGCCAAAGAACGGCGGGAATTCTGCGAGAAGATGAGCGCGGAACTGGGCATTGAGGTTCTGCCTGCCGATTCGCCCAAGGCTGCCCTGCAAGGAGCCGACATCGTCATCACCATCACGACTTCGCCGACGCCGGTCTTCAATGGGGCGGATCTGCCGGATAAGCCCCTGCACATCAATGCCCTGGGCGCGCATTATCCCTGGGTCCGCGAAGTGGACGAGCATACGGTGGTCAATAGCCGCGTCTTCGTCGATGAATGGGCGCAGGGTTTCAAGGAAAATGGCGAAATCATCATGCCCCTGGAAGCGGGCGTCATAGACGAATCGCATATCCTGGGCGACTTGGGCATGCTGGCGGCTGGCAAGGTCACAGGCCGCGAGCATGACAGCAAGTGGACGCTCTTCCTGTCTGGCGGGACGGGCATAGAAGATGTGGCGGTGGCTCGGCGGCTCTATGACAAAGCGCGCGAGGCTGGCGTGGGCAGGGAGTTTCTTTTCAATCAACCTTACGAATTCGAGTTATGAGGAGCGTTTAGTGATGCTAACGCACGAGGCTTTGAAGCGGGATACGGCGCGGCGCGTCGCCAGGCTGCAGGCGATGATGAAAGCCCAGGATCTGGAGGCGCTGATCATCACAGGGCAAGCCATGCCGGGCGGGATGGGCGCCATCCGCTATATCACCCATGCGCATCTCTGGGGCGGCGTGGCTTATGCCATCCTCGGCGCGGAGGATCCTTATCCCTGGCTGCATGTCTGGAGTTCTTACCAGGCTGTTTGGAGCCGGAACGAAACCACCACCCTGCCCGAGCGCGTCTTCACGCCGGCTGGCGACATCGTGGCTGCCACAGCCGAGAAAGCCAAAGAATACGCGGGCGGCGGCAAACGCATCGGCATGGTGAATATGAGCAAGCTGATGGGCTTGGCGACGTATCAGGCTTTTGTCGCGCAGCTGGAAGGCTTTGAGTTGGTCGAGGTCACCGACGACTTCAACGCCATCCGCCAAATCAAGACGCCGCTGGAGCTGGAAGCCATCCAGCAGAATGGCGCCATCCTGGATTCGGCTATGGACGTCTTCAAGGATATGGCTGGCGTCGGCGAGCGCTACTGGGATGTCTGCGCGGCTGTCGAAGGCTACATCAAATCTTTTGGGGCATTCTGGGGGCGGACGAAGCTCTCGCTGGATATCACGCCCTATACGGTGCCCACCCCCAAAGACCTGCGCATGAGCCGCGAGGACATCATCAACTTCGAGATCGTCTACGAATCGCCTTGGGGCTATTGGCTGGAGATGACGACGGTCTTCTCCTTTGATCCCTTGCCAGATGACGCACGCGCCCTGCTGGATGGCTACCTGGCGGCGGTGGAAGCCTCATCGGCGGCCGCCAAAGCCGGCAATACCTTCCGCGATATCTCCGATGCCAATGACCAGGCTCTGCGGGATTTGGGCTTCCCGGTGGATGGCAAGCATACGCCGGATTGTCACAGCACGGGCTTGGATGGCAGCGATGGTCCCAGTTCGCCAGCCGCCCCGGATTTTGTGCTGAAGCCGAATATGGTGCTGTCTTTCCATCCGGGCACGGTGCTGGAGAATGACCGCGGCTTCTTGATCTCGGATAATTTCCTGGTCACGCCGGGCGGGGCTGTCCGCCTTTCGCCACATCACGCCGACCGTTATTACATACAATTGGAGGCTTAGCGGACCCCCCTCGGTCCCCCGAAGGTCAGTGTCTACGCGACCCGACGAGTCAGGGGGAGGCTGACCGCCCGCGAATGTGGACACCCGCGCCGCCCTGCGACGGCTCACGCAAAATACCTTGCGGCTCGCAGCATTTCACTCCCCTCTCTGATGCTTCGGGGAGGGGCCGGGGGCGGGGTTGGCTTGCGCAATGTAGGGGCGATTCTGCGAGTCGCCCGCAAAAAAGGAGGTAAACAACATGAACGGGAAAACCGCGGCGCAGTTTGTCGGCGAATACGCGGCAGCCAAGCGCTTTGATGAACTCAGCGAACTCACCATCACCCGCGCCCGGCAGGTCCTGCTTGATCACTTCGGCGTGACCCTGGGCGGGATTCAAACCGGACTGGGCAGGCTGGCGGTTGATTATGCCGCGCGCATGCACCCTGGCGATGCCGCGACAATCATCGGCGATGGCCGCCGCAGCACGCTGGAAGGGGCGGCTTGGGCAAACGCTGTCACTGGCAAAGCCATGGGCATGGATGACAGCCATCGCACAGCGGGCCATGTGGCTGCGGAACTGGCGCCGGTTGTCCTGGCCATCGGCGAGTTGTATCAGCTGACGGGCCGGCAGCTTATCACCGCTCTGGCTGTTGGCTATGATGTGATGGATATGATTCACAGCGCAGTTGACGCCTGGCAGCGGGAGCGGGGCATGGATCACAAGGGGCAAGCCGGCACCATGGCCAGCGCGGTCGCGGCGGCTGTGGCTATGGGCTTGTCGGCGGACCAGATCACGCATGCCCTGGCTTTGGCAATGGATATGGCTTGCGGCACGGAGCAGTATGTCTATGACGCTGGCGCATGCGATACCAAAGACCTGCTGGCTGCCTACGCCGCCCAGAACGGCATCGCCAGCGCGAGGATGGCTGAATATGGCTTCCGCGGGCCGCCCGGCGCCCTCGATGGCGAATACGGCTACTTCCACGCCTTTGGTCCCGGTTATGATCCGGCTTTCCTCGACCGGCTGGATAGCCAGGCTCTGGCGCGCACCGGCTTCAAACCGCATGCCGGCTGCCGCCATGTGCATTCCTGCGTCGATGCCACGCAAACGCTCTTGCAAGCCAGCCAGCCCAATCTTGAGGCCATCACCGGCATCGAGATCGATACCTATCACGAAGCCATCACGCCTTCCTTCCGCGTCAATTACGCGCCGGAAACGCTGGGGCAGGCTTCCTTCAGTTTGCCGGTGACCGTCTCGGTCATCTTGACGCGCGGCCATTGGTTCAGCGAAGACATCGCCACCTATGACGAGCCCGAGCAGCGGCGCCTGCGCCAACTGGTCACGGTGGGCTTGGACGAGGCGATTCAAGCCGAACATCCGCTGAAGAACGGCTGCGAAGTGCGCATCCACACCGCTGACGGGCAATTGCACCGCGGACGCGTCGAACATGCCAAAGGCGAGCCGGAGAATATGCTCACCGAAGCCGAGTTCGCCGCCAAGTTCCATCACATGGCTGGCGATATCTTGCCGGCCGCGCAAAGCGATGAGTTGCTGGATAGCATCGCCCGGCTGGAAACCCTGGACGATGTCGGTCATCTGGTGCGTTTGTCGCTGCCCGAAGCCATGCCGGCTCTGGCCGCCGTCTAGCGGGCCCGTCTTGTTTGGCAGGGGAGGGGAAAGCTGGTGAAGATCGGCGACATCAGCGCCAGTATCGTGAATATATCGCGCAGCCGCGATCTGGCGACTGTGTATGGGGTGTCGGCAAGGACCCATACCGTTGTCGTCAAGATGCGGACCGACGAGGGCTTGACCGGCTGGGGCCAAACCGTCGCGCCCGCGCCCTGGGGCGGCGATGCCGTCGAGGTGGTCAAACATCAGATTGACCGCTACCTGGCGCCCGCCATCATCGGCCAAGACCCTTTTAACATCGAATGCCTGCATCAGCGCATGTTTCAGGCATTGCGCGGCGCTGTCAACGCGCGGACGGCTCTGGATTTCGCCTTGTGGGATATCAAGGGCAAGGCGCTTGGCCTGCCGGTCTATCAGTTGCTTGGCGGCGCTGTAATGCCCGGCGCGCTCTGCCATGGCTTCGTCGAGCGCGAGGATGCCCAGGCTATGGCGGCGCGGATTGATGAACTGGCGGCGCAGGGCTGGACCTGGTTCAAAACCAAGATCGGTTTCGCCGTGAGGGATGACCTGCGCTGGTACAGCCGTTTGCGCGATCTGGTAGAAGACCCGATTGTATTTCAGCTTGACGGCAATACTGGGTATACTCTAGGCGAAGCGGTACAGGCGCTGCCCGGCTTGGAGGCGGCCGGCGGCGTCGCCTTGTTCGAGCAGCCAGTGAGGTATCTGGACGAGATGGCGCATTTGGCAGAGCGGCTCGCTACGCCCTTGCAAGCGGATGAAGCCACGGCTGACCCGCGCAGCGTCTACGAGATTGCCAGGGCGCGGGCGGCGCAGGTTTTGCATTTCAAGCTGCATCGCTATGGCGGTTTGCTGCCGGCTGCCAAGATGGCGGCTGTGGCGGAGGCGGCCGGGCTGGAGATCTCGGTCGCGCCATATTTCGACATTGTCGCGGCTGCTGCCGCTCACCTGGCTACAGCCACGCCGGTCGCCAAGTGGCCCGCCGGCTTCTCCGATATGACCGATACTATCCTGGCGGAGGCATACGCGCCCGATGGCAATATGCTGCGCGCGCCGGAAGGGCCGGGGCTGGGCGTGGAAATCGACGAAGACAAGCTGGCGCATTATGCCGCCAAAGCCCAGCGCAACGGGATTTCAGGTTAAAATAGGCTGCCAGCGGATATGAGGAGGCGCCGATGGCAAAATAGCAAGCGCGATCTTCGCAAGTGTCCTAGTTATCGCATAAAGGAGTAACCCATGTTTGCCAAGAGATTGCTGATCCTGTTTAGCCTTTGCCTTCTGCTCGGCGCAATGGCTATCGCGCCGGCCGGCGCCCAGGACGACGTGAGCGAATTCGTCTTTGCCCATGCGGGTCCCATCCGTTCGATGGATGCGCATTCCCACTGGTTCATCTCGAGCCACTGGCTGACCAACTTGCTCTACGATTGTTTGATCTGGCGCGCGCCCGAAGGCGGCGGTTATGTGCCGCAGGCCGCCCACAGCTGGGAACTGGTCGACGACACCACCTGGCGTTTCCACCTCCGCGAAGGCGCCACCTTCCATAATGGCGAGCCGCTGGATGCCCACGCCGTGAAGTGGAATATCGACCGGGTTCGCGTGGAAATCGACCCGCAGATCCCGCTGTGGCTGCAATGGCGCTTCGTCAAGGACACCATCGTCGTGGACGACCTGACCATCGACATCACCACCGAAGAGCCCCACGCTTACTTCGAGAACGATGTCAGCTTCAATGGCTGTGAGCTGCTGCCGCCCAAGTACTTCCAGGAAGTGGGCCAGGAAGAGTTCATCCGCAACCCAGTCGGCTCCGGTCCTTACATGCTGGCGGAATTCACCGAGAACGACCGTTATGTCTTTGAAGCCTGGGATGATTACCACAGCGGCCGCCCCGAAGTTGACCGCGTCATCTACCAGGTGATCCCGGAAGCTTCGGCGCAGGTGGCTGCTCTCCTGGCTGGCCAGGTCGACTTGATCCCATCCGTGCCCGTGCCGGACCGCGAACGCCTCGAGGCGACCGAAGGCATCAGCCTGCTGGTTGAGACCAAGAACCGCATGCACCATCTCCGCGTGCGCACCCAGGCCGAAACCGGCGCCATGTCGGAAACCCACGATGGCTACCAGCCAGCCACCATGGACGTCAATGTGCGCTTCGCCATCACCCATGCGCTGGATCGTCATCTGCTGGCCGAAGTGCAAGGCGCGGCTGAAGGCAGGCTGGCGCGCGTCTGCTCCTACCATCCGGAAGGCTTCGCTGCCAAATACGCCGACCCGGACGTGATTAGCGATTGGTACAACCCGGATCTGGCGCGCGAATATCTGGCGCAAGCCGGCTACGCGGAAGGCGAAGGCCCCACGGTCTACTTCGACACCATGAACAACCGCGACGGCAATGAGAAAGAAGTTGCCGAAGTCGTGGCGATCATGCTGGAAGAAGTCGGCTTCAACGTGGACTTGACCGTCCGCGACACGGCCGCCCATTACAGCGAGATTTCCACGCCCGGCAACAATCGCGACATCATGATGACGTCGCTGGGCTGCTCGGTGGGCTTGCTGCCGCTCTTCTATCAATGTTCCTGGGAAGCGCCGCGTTACCGAGCCTGTGAAGCGGACTGGGACGCGGTCGCCCAAGCCATCCTGACCACCCATGATTCCGAGACCCGCCTGGCGCTCTGGGAAGAATGGTGGGAACACTATATGGCTTACCAGGGGACCGTCACCCTGTACGAGATGACGACGGTCGCGGCGATGAACACGGCTGAGTTCGATTTCACGCTGCGCAAGGACGGCTGGATGACCTTCCGCGATCTGAAACTTGCGGACGGCATGTAATCCAGGCATTCACAGACTGGTCTGGAGGGGCGATTCATAGGGTGACCCAATGGGTCGCCCCTGCGGACAATCTGATTTTTGGCGGACGAAACCAGTCTCGCCCTACAGAATTGTGGTGGAGCCGGGCGGGCGTAGCTAACTCATGCGCGAATTCATCATCACACGATTCTTTCAGTTGTGCGTGACGATGTTCATCGTTTCGCTCTTGGTCTTCGTGATGGTGCGCCTGCGCGGCGATCCCATCTCGATTATGGCGCCGCCGATATTCAACCAAGAGCAGATCGAAGCCTTGCGAGCGGCCTGGGGCTTTGACAAACCGGTCCTGGAGCAATACGCGATATTCTTGCGCAAAGCCGTCACGGGCGATTTTGGCACGTCTTTCTTCGCCCGGCGCCCGGCCATGGAAGTGGTGGTCGAGCGCCTGGGCTATTCCTGGCTGCTGGCGGCCGTGGCTTCCATGATTGGCATGACGATCGCTGTGCCCCTCGGCATCCTTTCGGCATTGAAGCGCAACAGCCTGCTCGATTTCGCCAGCACCGCGCTGGCTTCTTTGGGCACTGCCATGCCGAGCTTTTGGCTGGGTCTCATGCTCATCATCATATTCTCGGTTTACCTGCGCATTCTGCCTTCCTTCGGCGCCTTGGAACCCCAGGCGATCATCATGCCCGCGGCCACCCTCGGCGTCGGCATGGCGGCTCGCCTGTCCCGCCTGACGCGCTCGGCTATGCTGGAGGTGCTGAATCAAGATTACGTCCGCACCGCGCGCAGCAAGGGCTTGCAAGGCAAACAGGTGGTCCTGCGGCATGCCCTGCGCAACGCTCTGATACCGGTCGTGACCGTCTTTGGCTTGCAGCTGGGCTGGCTGCTGGGCGGCTCCGTGGTGGTGGAAAGCGTCTTCGCTTGGCCCGGTTTGGGCCGGCTGATGGTGGAATCGATCAACGTGCGCGATACCACCGTCGTGCAAGCTGGATTGTTCTGGTTCTCCTTGTCCTTCATTCTGATAAACTACGCGCTTGACGCCTTCTATATGCTCATTGACCCGCGGATCCGCATCGGCTAAGGCACAAGCATGGAAAATCTGCAAGTTGGCAAAGTCTCGCCCGAATACATATCGACCCTGCCGCCCCAACGCAGCATGTTGTCGCGCGTCGCATCGGCGCTTTTCCGCAGCCCTATTGGCATCGCCGGCACGGCAATCGTCGGCTTTGTGCTGCTGCTCGCGCTTATCGGTCCGCAGGTTTCTCCCCATGAAGCGGTGGGCCATAATCTGCGCGCCCGCTTCAAACCCCCTGGCTACAGCGACAGCAGCGGCACATACTCGCTGGGCACCGATCAGCTGGGCCGCGACATACTCAGCCGCATCATCGCCGGCAGCCGGGTTTCCGTGTTGGTGGGCATCGTCTCCGTGCTCATAGCGGGCACGATCGGCGTGTGCTACGGTTTGGTGAGCGGCTTTGTTGGCGGCATGCTCGATACTATAATGATGCGCGTTGTCGACGCTTTGCTAAGCATCCCATTTATTGTGCTCGTGGTGGCCATCTCAGGCGTTGTCGGCGCAGGTTTGGGCACGTTGATTCTCATTCTCGGCTGCACCGGCTGGGTGACGTACGCCCGCGTCATCCGTGGCGAAGTGCTGAAGGTGCGCGAAATGGAGTATGTCACCGCCGCCTATGCCCTCGGCCAAAGCCGGCCCCTGGTTATGCTGCGCCATGTCTTGCCCAATGTGATTTCTTCCGCCATTGTCCTGGCGGCCGTTCAAGTGGCGGTGACGATTTTGGCGGAGTCTTCGCTGAGCTTCCTGGGCTTGGGGGTCAAGACGCCGACGGTCACCTGGGGGCTGATGCTGGCGGATGGCAAAGCCTACATCAACAGCGCCTGGTGGATGACTTTCTATCCCGGCATGGCCATCACGATTACGGTGCTGGGCGTGGTCTTCCTGGGCGATTGGCTGCGCGATTTTCTCGATCCCAATATACGCGGCCGCGCCTGATGACGTTTCTGCTTATCCTGTAGGAGCCTTACGGCCTAAGACCCGCCGATTTCGCAAAGGCAGCGCTTATGCCCGAAACATTCCGCATCCCCCGTTCTCGCACCATGGAAACGCATCGAGCGCTGCGCGGCGAATTCATGGCGGCAATCGAACCGCTTGTCACCAAACCCTACAGTCATTCGGCGGATGTTCGCGCGCGGCTGGAGCGGGCTTTTGCGGCCGAAGTCGCAGCCAAATACGCCGTCGCCGTCGGCTCTGGCACAGTGGCGCTCTTCCTGGCGCTGCGGGCTTGTGGCATCGGACCAGGCGATGAGGTCATCACCGTCGCCAACTCGGATATATCGACCAGCGCCGCTATCACTAACTGTGGCGCCAAGATTGCGGTCTGCGATGTTCTGGCTTCCGATTACACCATCGATCCTGATCTGGTCGAAGCGGCCATCACGCCCAGCACGCGCGCTATTCTGCCGGTTGACCTGCATGGCCACCCCGCCAATGTCAAACGTTTGCGCGCTATCGCCGACCGGCATGGTCTGCTCATCGTGGAAGACGCGGCTCTGGCCACCGGCGCTTATGATCATGGCCAGCCCGTCGGCGCGTATGCGGATGCGGCGGTCTTCAGCCTGGCGCCTTTCAAGCCCTTTGGCAGCGCTGGCAACGGCGGCATGGTCGTCACCAGCGATGAGGGGATCTATGAACGGCTCTGCCTGCTGGCTGATTATGGCCACGCCCCGCCCAATCCTAGTAAGCCGGCCGCTTACCAGGATTACATCGCCGAAGGCTACAACGTGCCGCTGGATGCCTTGCAAGCCGCGATTCTGCTGGTCAAGCTGCCTTATCTCAAGCAGTGGACCGCCCGCCGCCGCGCCATCGGGGAAGCTTTGGGAGCAGGCTTGGCTGGCGCATCGGCTCGCGTCCCGCAGATCCGCCCCGAATCCGCGCCCACCTTCCGCTCCTATACCATCTGCGTTGACAATCAGCTCGAAGCGCATCGGGCATTGCGCGAAGCCGGCATCGAAGCGGTGATCCATTATGCCCCGCCCATCACCCGGTATTCGGTCTATGCGGGGATGTTTCCCAACAAAGACCAGCTGCCGGTGACGGATCGGCTGGCGCGCGAGCTTGTCAACCTGCCCGTTTCGCCCGAATTCACGGAGGACGATGTCACCTTTATGATAGAGACGGTTTGCGATTTGCTGGATTAGGCTGCGGAGAATGTCGGGGCGACCCCACTCCATGGAAACCGTAGGGGAGACTTGGCGAGTCGCTCAGCCGCCCGCATAGACAGAAGGACAAAACTCATGAACTTGCTTGAACAGATCTGCGATTACGCGATCAATTTGCGCTGGGATGATATCCCGCTGGAAGCGCGCGAGCTGGCCAAGACTGTGCTCTACGATTCCATCGGCACGGGCTTGGGCGGCTATCAGCGCGAACTGGGGCGGAAAGCCGCGCGCTACGCGGAGGCTGCGCTGCCGGGCCATGAAGCCAGAGTGCTGGGCTCGGGCGAATATACGTCGCTGGAGGGAGCCGCCTTTGCCAACGCGGTCATGATAAAGATCCTGGGCATGGACGATTCGCATCGCCAAGCTGGGCATATCGCCTCGCAGGTCGCGCCGGCTCTGCTGGCTGTGGCGCAGGCTTATGGCGCCAGCGGCGAGGATATCCTGGTCAGCATGGTGGCGGCTTATGACTTCGCCGTGCGCGTCGGGCGGCAGGTGCGCGCGACTCAACGCGCTCGCGGCTTCGATATGAAAGGCAGCGTCGGCGCGATCTCGACGGCTTTGGCAGTGGCTCGCTGCGCCGGTTTGGATAGGGAGCGCATGCTGAACACGGTGGCTCTGGCTGCCGACCTGGCTTCTGGCACGGAGCAGTACGTCTATGAAGGCGGCCTCTGCGATACCAAGGATCTGATATCCGGGTTCGCGGCGCGCAACGCTGTCTTCGCCCTGCGCCTGGCGGAAGCGGATTTCTTCGGCCCGCGTGGCGCTTTGGACGGCAGCTATGGCTTCTTCAGCGCTTTTGGCGATGGTTTCGCGCCCGATACCTTCGCGGATCTGGGCGAGAGCTTTGCCATCCTCGGCACGGCTTTCAAACCGCATGGCGGCTGCCGGCATACCCATCAAGCCATTGACGCCGCGCAAGCCATCTTGAACCAGGGACCGCTGGATACCCGCGAGATCGAGCGCATAGACCTGGCCACCTACAGCTATGCCACGAAGCCGATCTTCCGCGTGGACGCCAACCCGCCCTCCCGCGAGGTGGCTGGCTTGAGCATCCGCACGTCTACGGCCGTGGCATTGACGCGGGGCAGCGCTTTCCCCCAGGATTTCGCCTATTGGGACGAGCCGGAAGCGCGGCGCCTGCGCAACCTGATCGATGTGCAAGTCAACCCGGAGATAGAAGCCCGCTATCCCGACTGGAATGGCTGCCGCTTGCGCCTCCAGCTGGCGAATGGCGACATGCGCGAGAGCTTCCTGCCTAATATGAAAGGCGAGCCGGAGTTCCGCATGACGGATGCCGAATTGCGCCACAAGTTCAACGTGCTGACGCGCGATCTCTTCTCGGTTGAACGCGCCGAACGCATCTACGACCTGTGCAGCGCAATGGAATCGCTGGAGCGCGTTGACGACTTGCTGGCTCTCTGCGCCGCGGCTGAGCTCGAACTGGCTTAATCGGCTCGGCTGAGGCTGTACCAGGCTTTGTCGCCCTGGCGCTGGAAGCCCGTGACGGCATAGCCAGCCGCCAGAAGTTCGGTCATGGCGCGCCGGGCATAGAGCTGCCATTGTTGCGCGCGTTCCATGTCCTGCCGCTTCAAAGCCGCTATGTCCAGCGGAATCTCAATGCCAATGGGGGCATCGCCGCTTAGATCCGACGGACGATATTCCAGCGCGCCCCGCTTTTCGATGACCGCCATGCTCAGGGCTTCTGGCTGGCCGGCTTCGTTGGCTACATAGCGGGCCTGCGCCATGGCGATCACCTTGGGCGAGTCCAGCTGCCAGTGCGCTTCCAGCCGGTCGGATGCCAAGCCCGCGTTGATGCCATCCTGCATATCGCCATAATGATTGACCGAATAGATGCGCGCTGTAACGCCCAGGCGATTGAAATTGAAGTTGGCGTTGCCGCTCTGGAGGGGGTCGAAGGTCCAAGCCATCTTTTGGAAGCCCCGCGCCAATGCCCATTCGCGCTGCGCCTGTTTGAGCCGGAAACCCAAGCCCCGTCCCTGGTATGCCGGGCGGACGCCAGCCATGTGCGACCAGAGCCAGAGTTCTTCCCAGCGCCAGGCTGCCATGCCGAAACAGAAGCCAACCAGACGCTCGCCATCCAATGCCGCCAGGACGCAGCCGCCCGCGTGAACGATCGCCCGCAAGGTATGTGGCGATGAGACCTCAACATCATGCATGCCCCAGACCGCGCGCTGCAGCTCGACCGTCGCCAGGAGCTCAGCCATGTCATGCAATTCTCGGATGATGACGTCCTGCGCCATGCTTTGCCGTCCCCGTTATCTGAGACGCATCGAATGATAGCAAGGGCAGCGGTCTATGGCAACGCGGGGCATTTGCCGAATGCCGATGGGCGACCTATACTATGCCAGCTTGGCCGTCAGGCGAATTCCCGCTTCCTGAAGGGCTGGCTGGTCCAAGCGGGCGATTCCACAGAGCTTTGCCCCGAGAGCGCATTTGATGTGATTGGAGAACAATTTTGGCAGGAGAGCGCCTCGCTGCATCCGTGCTTGAGCTCATCGGCAATACGCCGCTGGTTGAGCTTGGGCGCGTCCTGGCTGGGCTGGAGGGCCGCGTTTTCGCCAAGGTCGAGTTCTTCAACCCGGGCTATTCCAAAAAAGACCGCATCGCCCTGCGCATGATTGAAGAAGCCGAAGCCAGCGGCGCGCTGCGGCCGGGCATGACGGTCGTCGAGCTGACCAGCGGCAATACCGGCACGGGCTTGGCCATCGTCTGCGCAGCCAAGGGCTATCATTTCGTGGCGGTGATGTCGCGCGGGAATACGCCGGAACGGGCGCGCATGATGCGGGCTTTGGGCGCGGAGGTTGTGCTTGTCGAGCAAGCGGCGGGCTCGCCAACCGGGCAAGTCTCCGGGGCGGATCTGGCGCTGGTGGAGGCGGCCGCGCGGCGAATCGTCATGGAACGGGGCGCATACCGCGCGGATCAGTTCCAGCTGCCCGGCAATGCCCAGGCGCATTACTGCCATACCGCGCCCGAGATCATGCGGCAATCCGGCGGCATCGACGCATTCTGCGATTTCGTCGGCAGCGGCGGCTCATTCGCGGGCTGCGCGCGCTATTTCAAAGAGGCGAACCCCGCCATACAATGCTATATCGTGGAACCGGCTGGCGCGGCTCCGTTGGCTGGCCAGGCTGTAACGCGCCCGAATCATCGCATCCAGGGCGGCGGTTACGCCATGGAGGCATTGCCATTGCTGGATCGCGACTTGCTTGACGGCTGCCTGCAGGTCAGCGATGAAGAAGCGAGGAATATGGCGCGGCGGCTGGCTCAAGAAGAAGGCTTGTTCGCCGGCTATTCGTCGGGCGCGAACCTGGCGGCCGCGGCGCAATTGCTGCGGGGCCGGCATCGCGGCCAGCGCATAGCCATCCTGCTGCCGGATTCCGGCTTGAAATACCTGAGCGCGGACTTGTATTGAGGCGATGATGAGCGACGAGCGCCCGCAAGCTGACATCATCCGCTGGATCCGCCGGCGGCACGATTCCCTCTCGCCAAGCCAGCGCCAGGTGGCTCAGTTTCTCCTGGAAGGCGGCATCGACGTCATCCACTTCACCATCACCGAGATCGCTGAAGCGGTCGGCGTGAATTCATCGACGGTTGTGCGCGCGGCGCAGGCTCTCGGCTTTGAGGGCTTCCCCGAGCTGCAATCGGTCTTGCGCAGCCAATTCCTCAATCAAGCCAAGATCGCCCAGCGCATGCAAATCAGCTCGCAGAAGCTGCGGGATTATCTCTCCGCCGATTCCGAAGAAGGCGCCCACCTTTTCAACACCGTGCTGCGCGATGAATTGCAAACCTTGATTGACCTGCCGCAGCATGTGCCGACGCATGTCTTTGACCGCGCGGTGAATATGCTCGATGGCGCCAGGCGCGTCTATATGATCGGCTTGGGCGCCTCCTTCCCGCTAGCATTGAACTTCGGCATCGTGCTGCGCTACATCCGCCCGGCCACGACTGTGCTGACGCCGGGCATCGACCCGATCGCGGCGCAGCTGATCGCCCTCAACGCTGAGGACCTGGTCTTTTCGCTCTGTTTCGCCCGCTACACGCGCGAGACGTTGATGGTGATGGATGCCGGGCGGGAGCGCGGCGCCAAAGTGCTGACGGTGACGGACAGCCACGTCTCGCCAGCCGCCATCCGCGCCGACCTGGCCATGATAGTGCCCTTTCAGCTGCGGCTCTACAGCAATAGCGTGGCAGTTTTCGCCCTGCTGGATGCGCTGCTGGGCGCTTTGTCCCTGCGCTATCCGGAGAAAACGCGCGAACGTCTGGAGCGGCTGGAAGAATTGTACCGTCAATTCAATTTGTACAGCGGCGAGGACTCCTAAGCGGCAGTGTATCCTTTGCGGCTAAAACGGGCAGAACTTTGCCGCCAGGCGCGCCGAGAAAACCGAATTCACCGAGAGTCAGCCAGGAATTCGCCGTAGCGTCCGCAATCTTCAGGAGCGCAGGTCTTCTGTGTTACACTCTGCGCGAGTATAGGGAATGAGTCCGGATATGGAAGTCATTGAGCGCCTCACTACGGTGGAAGACATCTGGGAAATGCTTTGCCAGCCCGGCGGGGACGAAACAGGCCGCGAGCTAATCCATGGAGAGCTAATCGAGACGCCTCCCGCAGATTCTGTCCATGCATGGCTTTCGTCGAGTCTTTCTTTCTTGCTGACTGCCTTCGTAGAGCCTCGCAATCTCGGTTTCATCCTGTCTGAGGGCGGCTTTTCTCCGCCGGGCGACAAGACGACGCTGCTCGCGCCTGACCTTGCTTTTGTGGCTCGCGAGCGGATGCCCATATCTTTTCCCATGCCCTTCTTTGGTTTCATGCCTGACATCGCGGTGGAAATCATGTCGTCTGGCAATACCTGGGCGGAGCTGCGGCGCAAAGCCGATATCTATCTTGCGCATGGCGCGCGCCTGGTGTGGATCATCAATCCCATGTTACGTCGGGCGGAGGTCCTGCGCATGGGCGAAGGCGGCGAAATCATCAGCCAGGTTATCAGCATGGACGGCGCGCTATCGGGCGAAGACGCGCTACCGGGTTTCGTTCTGGAAATGCGCGACTTGCTGCCGCCGGAAAGCGCGGGTATCTAGCCCCTGCTCTTCTTGCGCGCCAACGTTTACGCAGCGCCCGAATGCGAATGGCAATCGCGTCGAAATGATGCGCTAGCGGATGACGAAGAATCAATCGGGCATTCAGCACCAGAGTTCATCGAGTTAACTTGAGTACACAGAGAATTCATCGTTTGCCGGCGCCCTGTCGCGTGTGACCTCGCTGGCAATTTTATTGCGATTGCCTTGTCCCCGCCCGCCGATTTACGGGGACAGTTTCCCTTGCTACAATTGGCTCTTCGGCGAAGCCACAGGCTCGTTCAGGCAGCGACCAAGCAGAAAAGGACATTCGCGTGAGAGAGATCGCCATCAAGTCCATAGAGTTGCATACCGTGCTGCTGCCCTATCTTGCGCCATTTGAGACCAGCTTCGGCGCGGAGGCGGACAAAGTCGCTGTGCTTGTCGAATTGAAGACCGAAGCCGGCGTCACCGGCTGGGGCGAATGTTCGATTGAGTTTTGGCCCGGCTATGGACATGAAACAGCCGTGACGGCGCGGCATATCCTGTCCGAGTTCTTGCTGCCGGCCGTCATCGGCGAGACCCTGGCTGACCCGCGCGATTTCCCGGCTCTGGTCAAACGTTTTCGCGGCAGCCATCATGCCCGCGCCGGCTTGGAAGCGGCTGTCTGGGATGCCTTCGCCAAGAGCAATGCCATGCGCCTGACCGATTGCTTCGCCCACTATGCGCCGCCTGGCCACGAATCGGCGGGGCGGGCGACTGTTGGCGTCAGCATTGGCATTCAGCCATCGCTTGAGGCCACGGTCGCGGTGGTCGCTCAGCGCCTCCAGGAAGGCTACGGGCGCATCAAGCTGAAAATCAAGCGCGGCTGGGATGTGGATCTGGCTAGAGCCATCCGCCAGGCCCATCCCGATATTCTGCTCATGCTGGATGCCAACAGCGATTATCGCCCCGAAGACGCCGAGCATCTGTCGCAGCTTGATCAGTTCAATTTGCTGATGATTGAGCAGCCCCTGGCCCATGACGATATCTACCAGCATGGACAACTGCAAAAGCGCCTGCGCACGCCCATCTGCCTGGACGAGAGCGTGAAAACCGCCAGTGATCTGTTGGTGGCGCTGCAGGTTGGCGCCATCGGCATCTTGAACTTGAAACCGGCCCGGGTCGGCGGTTTCAGCGAATGCCTGGAGATCTATGACATCTGCGTCGCGCAGGATTTGCCGCTTTGGGTCGGCGGGATGCTGGAGACCGGCGTCGGGCGGGCGGCCAACGTGGCTTTCGCTGCCTTGCCGGCCGTCAACCTGCCTTCGGATATTTCCGCTACCGATCGCTATTTCGCCGCGGACATCACCGAGCCGCCATTCGTTCTGGGCGCGGGCAGTACGTTAGAAGTCCCCGATGGCTATGGGATTGGCGTGGGGATTTGCCCTGAGCGCCTGGAGGCGGCCAAGGCGCGCTGGCGGGAAAATATGCCTTACGGAGGCGCGAAATGAGCTTGGCGGACAAGATAGGCGAGAGCATTCACAAAGCGGGCATTTCTGCGGGCGTGGCGGCCTGGCATATCGAATCGGGCGCGCGAATCGCTGTCAATGGCGATGCGCCCTTCCCCATGGCCAGCACGTTCAAAATCCCCATTCTGGCGACGGCATGCCAGCAGCTGGCGGCGGGCAAGCTTGATCTTGGGGCGCGGGTCGCCTTGGCTGATGAGGACAAAAGCTTGGGCAGCGGCATCCTGCCCTATTTCGAGAGCGGCTTGGAACCCAGCGTGCGCGACCTGCTGACTCTGATGATCATCATCAGCGACAATACCGCCACTGATATCATGGTGGATCTGCTGGGCGGTCCCGCCGCGATAGAAGCGTATATGCGCGAGTTGGGCTTGCCGGAAATCCACTTCAAGCTGGATTGCAAGGCTTTGCTGCGGCATCTCTTCCCGCCGGAGGTCGCCGATATGCCGCGCGAAGACATTCACAAATGGTCTTTGAAGAACGATGTGCTGCGCGATGGTTTGGCGTTCAGCAAGGGTCCCGAAAACAATGTCAGCACTGCCAATGCCATGAACGGCTTGCTGGCGAAGATGTTTGGCGATCTCTTCCCCGAAGATATTCGCGAACTGGCTTTTGATATTCTGCACAAGCAGCAGTTCAATGTTCGCATCTCGCGCTTTTTGCCGCTGGGGGTCAAGGCGGCGCACAAGACCGGCACCATTGGCGGTATTCGCAATGATTGCGGTATCATCACGATCGGCGAGGCGAATCATGTCATCCTATCGCTCTTCACCGAATGGGACGAGGCGCCGGTGTGGAATCAGCCAGCCGCCCATCACCAGCGAGTATATGAAGTTGAGACGGCTATGGGCGAGGTTGGGCGCGCGGTCTATGACGAATTCGCCGGCCTCGGCTAGCCAAAGACAGGAGGCCCCTATCGATAAAAGCTGGAGCTTTGCCATGCCATCGCCTGTTGATACCCTGGAGGAACTGCTCGTGTTCATGAAGAGAATTTGCATCGCGCTTTTGATTGCGCTTCTGCTGGCTTTTGGAGCCGCAAGCGCCCAAGACGACGTTATGGCTGGCAAGGGCGGGCGATTGGTTGTGGCTGACGCCAATTCCAATACCTCGCTTGATCCTTTCATCTCGTCCTGGCATAGCTGGCCCCATTACGCCATCTACCCGACGCTCTTTTCCCGCGCTCTGGATATGTCCTATATCGGCTTCCTGGCGGATACCTGGTCTGTTTCGGAGGATTCCAAATCGCTGACGATCAACCTGATCGAGAATGCCAGCTTCACCGATGGCACACCCATCGACGCGGCGGCAATCAAGTGGAATCTGGATCGCTATGCGGATCCGGAAACCGGCTCGTCGCAAGGCGCTGACCTGCGGGGCCTCTTGAACGAAGTGGAGCTCAACAGCGAGTACAGCTTCACGATGCACTTGAACTCGCCATATGCGCCGCTCTTCTTTGTGCTTTCGGGCTTGGAGATTGTGTCGCCGACGGCTTATGAAGCGCTGGGGCCGGACAACTTCGGCACGAGCCCGGTCGGTGGCGGACCCTTCATCTTCAAGGAATTGGTCACCGACAATTATGTGCTTTTCGAGCGCAACCCGGACTTCAACTGGGCGCCGCCGGAGCTTTACGACCATCCTGGGCCGGTCTTCCTGGATGAGCTGCAGATCCTCTTCATTGGCGAGGAGCAGACGGTGCTCGCCGCGCTGGAGACGGGCGAAGTGTCGCTGGCTGGCATCCCGACGCAGAACCTGGCTGATGCCGAAGCCAATCCGGATATTGATGTGCATATCGCCCAGCTGAACCAGATCCGCTATGTCGGCTTCAACACCTCAAAGGAGCCTTGGACGAATGCGGAATTGCGCCGCGCCTTCGCGTATGCCACCGACCGGCAGGAGTTTGTAACCTTGGCTTGGGAGGATCTGGCGGAGCCGCTCTATCAGCCGCTGCCACCAACTATCTGGGGGCATAACCCGGACTTGGATGCCACCGCGCCCAGCTTCGACCCCGAAAGAGCCAGCGCCATGCTGGATGAACTGGGTTATGTCGATGTCGATGGCGATGGCCTGCGCGAAGACCCGGATGGCAATGCCTGGTCTGTGCCCTTGGCGACCGCTTCGCCGGACGAATGGCGCCGGCAAGCCGAAGTCCTGGAAGCGCAGTGGCGCGCTGTGGGCATCCCGCTGGTGATAGACGTGTTGGAATTCTCCGCCTTGATCGACCTGACCACCACCGGCGAGCATGATCTCTTCCTGCTGCTCTATGGCTACAGCGATCCCAGCATTTTGACCTATTTCTTCGACCCCGGCCGGAAGGGCGGCAGCAACCGCGCCTGGTTCTCCACGGACGAGCTGACGGAATTGCTGAACGCGGCGGATACCCAGCTGGATCCGGATTTGCGCTTCGAGGCGGTGAGCGCGGTGAGCAGCTATATCATCGAAGCCTCGCCCTGGGTCTACCTGGCTGTGCCGCCCGCTTTGACTGGCGTTCGGGCAGAAGTGATGAACTGGCGGATCCATCCCGACTTGAGCTTCCTGTATTGGAACGCCTACTTCGAAACAGAGTAACCAATTCGCCCCCCAGCCGCCTGGCTCATCTCCCATTTCGCGGGATGGATAGCCGACGGCGGGCGCGGGGCGGCCCATGCCCCTCCCTCATCTTTTGGGATGCGCTTCCTGGAGATGAGGGGAGGGCTACTGTGGCGGGGGAGGCCAAGCGGCGGAGCCCGGAAACTTGAGCAAGTATATCCTGCGGCGCGTCTTGATTGCCTTTCCGCTCATCCTGGCTGTTGCCACTGTGGTATTCTTTATGCTGCGCATCGCCGTGCCAGGCGACCCAGCCAAGCTCATGGCGGGCGACCGAGCCAGCCCGGAGCTCATTGAGCAGATCCGCAAGAACCTGGGCTTGGATCGCTCCCCGTTAGAGCAGTATGTGATATTTTTGCGCAACTTCGCCGGGGGCGATCTGGGGCGCTCGGTCAAATTTCGCGAGCCGGTCCTGGGCGTCATCGCCAAAGCCTTCCCCTTCACCGCGACCATCACCTTTCTCAGCGTCGCGGTGGGCACCAGCATCGGCTTGTTGATAGGGATCGTCACGGCTGTGCATCAGCGCAGTTGGATAGACCGCCTGGGCATCGTGACGGCGGTTTTCTTCTATTCGATACCGACATTCTGGCTGGGCTTGATGCTGATTTTGGTCTTCGCGGTTGGTTTGCGCGTGCTGCCTGTGCAAGGGGCGGGCAGCTGGCGGCATTTTGTCCTGCCGGTGGCGACATTGGCGGTGGGGCAAAGCGCCTTGATCGCCCGCTTGACACGCGCGAGCATGATTGAGGCGCTGAGCGCGGATTATGTGCGGACGGCGCGCGCGAAAGGCTTGGCGCAGCGGCAGGTGCTAATCGCCCATGCCTTGAAGAACACCTTGATCCCGGTGATCACGATAGTTGGCTTGTCGGTGGGCGGTTTGCTCGGCGGGGCAGTCATCACGGAGAGCATTTTCGGCTTGCCGGGCGTGGGGCGGCTGGCTATCGATTCTATCAGCAATCGTGATTATCCGATGATTCAAGGCACGGTCATCCTGGTTGCGGCGTCTTTCGTCTTTGTCAATCTCATAGTCGATATCATCTACGCCTTCGTCGATCCGCGGATACGCTATGAATAGGGCGCGTCAGCTCCCGGGCGGCGAGCGGGCCAGCGGTTTGTATACGTTGGTGATCATGAAGTTCGCTGGCAATCGCGTGGCTGTGGCGGGCTTGGTCTGCCTGCTGCTGATCGTGCTGGCCATCCTCCTGGCGCCGCTGGTCACGCCTTATGACCCCATCCAAAAAGACACGCCCTCGCGCAATCAAGCGCCATCGCTGACGCACCCCTTTGGCACGGACAAGCTGGGCCGCGATATCCTCAGCCGCGTGCTGTATGGCGGACGGGTCTCGCTGCAGGTGGGCTTCTTCTCGATAGGGCTTGCGGTGATAATCAGCGTGCCGCTGGGCTTGCTGGCGGGGTATTTTGGCGGCGCGCTGGATAATGCCATCATGCGCGTCATGGATGTGATTCTGGCGTTTCCGGGCTTGATCCTGGCTATCTGGCTGGTCAGCCTGTTGGGCGCCAACATGGTCAATGTCATCTTCGCCATCACCTTCTTCTCGCTGCCGACTTATGCGCGGCTGATACGCGGCATCACGCTGTCCATCCGCGAGATGGAATATGTGCTGGCGGCGCGCGGCATGGGGGCGAGTTCGGCGCGGATCATGTTTTATCATATTTTGCCCGGCGTTTTGGGTCCGATGATCGTGGTGACGACCCTGGGCGTATCCGGCGCGATAGTGGCTGGCGCCAGTTTGAGCTTCCTTGGCTTGGGCGTGCGCCCGCCGACGCCGGAATGGGGCGCCATGCTGGCTGATGGCCGCAATTACATGCGTACGCAATGGTGGATGGCTGTCTTCCCCGGCTTGACCATCACCCTGGTCGTGCTGATTTTGAACGTCATTGGCGATGCCCTGCGGGACGCCCTGGACCCCAATGTGCGGGCATAATGAGCTTCAGGGCATATCCAGCGCTTCCATGCCCAGCGCTCTCACAGCCGCGTTGAAGTCGGCCACGGTCTCGCCCAGGTCCGTCCGCAGGTAAGCCAGATGCCCATCCAGTTCATCGCTGAGTTGGGCGAAGACCTCATGCGCTTGCCGCGGCGGCGCATAATCGGCGCTATCGACAGAATCGAAGAGGGCGTTGAACTTCTCGTTCAAGCCCATGGCATACAGCTGCGACTCGGTGTAGCCGACGTTGATCAGCTGGGGCAACAGGCGATCCACCTCGCCGCTGATTTCATTTGCGCTGGCAATTAGAGCCGCGTCATCGCTGCGAACAGCCCAAGCCGCTGCCTGGGCTTTGAGGATGACCAGCTTGTTTATCAATGCGTTGTTCTGCGTAAGCCGCTCGCGGATGGCCAGCAGCATATCCAACTGCGCCTGATAATCGTCATCGCTGGCCTCAACACGCGGGTCGGGGCGGAGCTCGAAGCGCTGTACGCTGTGCTGGTCGCCAACCTGGAGTTCAGCCGTGTATTCGCCGGGGGCGATCATGGGACCGTCGGGTCTCTCCCAGGCTTCATCGACGCCAGTCACCGATTCCGCTCCAGGATAACGCAGATTCCAGTGGAAGCTGTTGGCGCCGGCCGCCGCCGAAAGCTCGGCATGCACATCGCTCTTGAAAGCGCGGATCAGGTCGCCATCCAGCGAGCGGATGCGAAATTCGATTGGCGCTTGGGATTCTTCCGCCAGGTGATACCGGAAGACGATGCCCGGTTGGGGATTGGTTCCCACATTGAGGAATTGGGGCTGTCCATCGGCATCGCTGGTGAAAGCGGCCACGCTCGTGCCAGCCCCTCCATAGTTGACCATGTCGGGCGCGTACTGCGCATCCCAGCCGCCAAAGCCGGGATAGCTGCGCAGCCTGATCTTGGGAGCGGGCGCGAAGAGCATCGTCCCGCCGGCGCCGATATCGTCAGCGGCTTGCTGCAGCGGCGACAGATCATCCAGGATCCAGAAGGAGCGGCCATGCGTGGCCACCACCAGATCGCGGTCTTTGATGATGAAGTCGTGAATGGGGCAGACGGGCAGGTTGCCGCCCATGGGCTGCCAATAGTCGCCGTCGTCAAAGGAGATATACATGCCTGTCTCCGTGCCGGCATAGAGCAGGCCGCGCTTGCTGGGGTCTTCGCGGATGACGCGGGTGAATTCATGTTCCGGGATGCCCTGGGTGATGGCGGTCCAGCTTTCGCCGTAATCGACCGTCTTGTAGAGATAGGGGCGGGTGTCGTCGAGCTTGTAGCGCGTGGCTGCCAGGTAAGCCGCGCCGGGCTGATGGACGGACAGGTCGATGATGCTGATCAGCGCCCACTCAGGCAGGTCGGGCGGTGTGATCTCCCGCCAGTTGCGCCCGCCATCGCGCGAGAGCTGCACGAGACCGTCATCCGTGCCCGCCCAAAGCTCGCCAGGTTCATGCGGCGATTCGGCCAGCGCGAAGATGGTGCAATAGATTTCGGCGCCGGTATTGTCCCGGGTGATGGGACCGCCGGAGGCTTTGAGTTTCTCGGGGTCGTTGCGCGTCAAATCCGGGCTTAGGACATCGAAGCTCTTGCCGAGATCGCGCGAGCCATGCAGATGCTGGCTGCATACATAGAGCTGGTCCGGGTCATGCTGGGAAAACATGATGGGGAAGGTCCATTGGAAGCGATATTTGTGCCGTTCCGCGCCGACGCCCCAGCCATAGAGCTCGGGCCAGACGGTGATGATCCATTTCTGCCCGGTGCGATGATTGTAAAGCGTCATCAAATCGATGTAGGCGCGTTGGCCGATGGGACCGGAAGCCACCACGATATCCTGGTCATCCGGCTTGATGGCGATGTAGCCGCTTTCGCCGCCGCCGGGCGCGTGCCAATCGCGTTCATGAATCAAGCCGTCGACGGTGGCGCTGGGCAGGCTGATGGCGGTGTTGTCTTGCTGCGAGCCATAGACGCGATAAGGAAAGCGATCATCCGCGCAGACATGATAGAGCTGCGCCGTCGGCTGGTTGGTGATGGTTGACCAGCTGCGCCCGCCATTAAAGGATACGCAAGCGCCGCCATCGTTGCCTTTGATCATGCGCTGGTTTTCCTGCGGATCTATCCAGAGAGCATGCTCATCGCCGTGGGGGGTGGGCATGTCGCTGAAGCTGGCGCCGCCGTCGATGGACTTCCAGAAGCCGTAATTCTGGACATAGACCGTGTCCGGGTCGAGCGTATCGGCGGTGATGTGCATGTAATACCAGGGGCGCGTCCGCAATAGGGATTGCTCGCTGAGCCGCTGCCAGGTCATTCCATAGTCGTCGGATCGGAAGACCGCGCCATCATGCGCTTCGATGACCGCCCAGACGCGCCCGGGCTGGACGGGCGACGCCGCCACGCCAATCTTGCCGAGGATGCCGCTGGGCAAACCGGGATTGCGGGTAATGTCCCGCCAGCTGTCGCCGCCGTCAAAGCTGCGCCACAAGCCGGATTCCGGTCCGCCATTTTCCAGCTTGTGCGGGTAGCGCTGCGCCTGCCAGACAGCCGCGTAGAGGATGCGCGGATTGTTGAGATCCATGGCGATATCATGCGAGCCGGCCCGCGGGCTCTTGTAGAGTACACGTTGCCAGCTGTCGCCGCCGTCATGGGAACGGAAGATGCCGCGCTGCTCATTGGGACCGAAGGCGTGGCCCAGAGCCGCCACATAGACCAGGTCGGGATCGCGCGGATGAATGACGATCTTGCCGATATGCCGCGTATCGCTCAAGCCGATATGCCGCCAGCTCAGCCCGGCGTCGAGCGATTTATAGACGCCATCGCCATGCGAGACGTTGCCGCGGATGGTGCTTTCGCCCGCGCCGGCATAGATGATATTGGGGTCGGAAGAGGAAACCGCCAGCGCGCCGATGGCCGCCGTGTTGAAATAGCCATCGGAGACGTTATGCCAGTATGTGCCGCCGTCAGAGGTCTTCCAGACGCCGCCCGCGCATGCGCCCATATAGAAGGTCATCTTCTGCATGGGATCGCCTGCCACCGCCACCACCCGGCCGCCGCGATGGGGGCCAATGCAGCGCCATGCCAGCTTGTCCAGCAGCTGCCGGCGGATTTCCTGATTTGTCTGGGAAGACTTGTGGCTCATCAACGTCTTCTTTCTGCCTGGCTTGCGGTTGCGCGCGAGAATGGCAACGCTGTGGGCAAGTGTACCCGGCGCGCCGCGACTTCGCCATTTTGAGCAGGGCAATGGCATCATAATCATTTTGTCCTGTTCTGCGCGCAAACGACGGATGACAGATTTTCGGGGAAAGCTGTACCATATCATCTACTTTCAAAATTGGCGCGATTGCCCTGGGCTCATTTGGACGCGGCGGCATAGTGGGTTATACTCCCGCCTGTCCTATGCGGCTGAGCATTTAGCACAGCGCAAATTCACCCTATCAGAGAGGAAAGAGCAATGAAGAAGTTGCTGATCGTTTTGATGCTCCTGGCTTTGGCGCTGCCGAGCATGGCGCAGGATGCTGACCCCTGCGAGCTTGACGCGCCCGAAGCCGAGACCGCCTTGAACTTCATGGGCTGGGCATTCCCCATCACCGAGTTCTTCGCCGACGAGCTGGAGAAATGCAATGAAGTTGACAACCTGACAGTCAACATCCAATTGCTGGATTCCGCCAGCGCCGAAGAGCAAGCCAACCTGGCATTGGCAGGCGGCGGCGATTCGCCCTGGGCTATCCTGCACACGACCCCGGCGCGCATGGTTGTGCTTTCGGAATTTGACGCCCTGCTGCCGCTGAATGACCTGGTCGAGCAATACCGCGAAGAGTACAACCTGGACGATATCCCGCAGCCGGTTTGGGATGCCGCGACCATCGGCGGCAATATCTATGGCGTGCCCTTCATGTCGAATACCATGCACCTCTTCTACCGCATGGATCTCTTCGAGAAGCACATGATCGAAGTCCCGACTACTTATGACGAGGTCATGGACGCCTGCGCCGTTCTGGCGGAGAATGAAGACAGCATCGACCTGCCCTTCACCATGAACCTGCACGCCGGCTGGGCATGGGAGATCGAGTTCATGCACTTCAGCCGTTCCTTCGGCGCGACCTACCTGAATGACGACAATACGCCAGCCTTCAACAGCGAAGCGGGCGCGGCCGCTCTGGCCAAGATGAAAGAGGTTGTGGATGCTTGCATGGGCGTCGAGGGCTTGACCTACAGCATCGACGACAGCGAGATCGGCATGGAGACTGGCACGCTGGCATTCGTGCATATCTGGGCTTCGCGCGCGGCAAATATGGACGACCCGGACAAGTCCGACTTCGTCGGCGGGATCGGCTTTGCCGGTTCGCCCGCGCCGGATCCGGAGAGCGGCATCCTGGGCGGCAGCGCCTGGATTGACGCCTACTCGATCACCAAACGCGGCGGAGTTGATCCCGATCTGGCTTTCCGCGCCATCATGGAAACCTTCGATTATGAGGGTCAGGTCGGCGGGGCTGCGCATGGCGCCGTCGTGCGCACGTCGGTGGCGGAGGCTGGTCATGGCGGGCGCAACCTGGGCGCAATGGCGGTGTCACTCGGGCAAGGCGTTGGCGGCAATTCGCTGAATCCGGCCGCTGCCCTGGCTCGCACGGCTCTCGGCAACTGGCTGCCGCTGGTCGGCACAGGCGATCTCAGCCCGCAGGAAGCATTGGATGGGGCCGCCGAAGAATACATAGCTGAGGCGACCGTGCAGGGTTATATCGGCGAATAGGCGGGAGCCGCGCCCATTCCAACGCATTTGGCCGCGCCCGCGCCACCCTGCGATGGCTCACGCAGGTCACATTGCCGGTCGCAGCATTTGACTCCCCTCCCTGATGCTTCGGGGAGGGGCCGGGGGCGGGGTTGGATGTTCGCAACGTAAACAGGGGCGGGTCAGTGGCTCGCCCTACACGCGATGGTTTCTCTAGGGGTGGCTAGCGGAGTCGCCAATCACCGGCGGAATAGATGAACCGACGCACCTTTTATATGTTCATGTCGCCCAGCCTGCTGGTCATGCTGGCGCTGATGGTCTTCCCCTTGGTGGCGTCAATTGGGCTGAGCATGCACTTCATGACCTTCCGCAACATCAATACGCCGGAGTTCGTCGGGCTGGCGAATTACATTGAGGTCTTTGAAGACCGCAAGTTCTGGCAGGCTTTCTCTTTCACGATGACCTATATCGCCATCGCCGTGCCCGCGCAGACCTTCACGGGTTTCTTGATCGCCGTATTGCTTGACCAGATTTCGCGGCGTTACCGCGGCATTTATATCGCGGCCTTTTTGATGCCCTTCATCGTGGTGCCGGTGGTGGGCACGCTGATGGTCAAGCAGCTCTTTGAATCCGGCGGCATTTTGGCATGGGCTTATCGCGAGGTCTTTGGCTCGCGCTTCATCTTCACCGAGCAGTCTGTCAAAGGGCTGATCCTGCTGCACAGCTTGTGGGCGGCCACGCCTTTCCCGCTGATTGTCTTTTTCGCCGGTTTGCAGACCTTGCCGGGGGAGCTTGTCGAGGCATCCATGATCGACGGGGCGACGCGCTTGCGCCAGATCCGCCATATTATGATCCCGCATTTGCGCTCGCTCTTTGTGTTTGTGGGATTGATCTCGATTATGGATTCGTATCGCGTCTTTGATTCTGTCTTTGTGCTGACTGAGCAGAACCCGATATACAAGGCGGAAGTGATGATGCTCTACACTTTCCGCACAGCCATGAGCGTGCAGCGGTTGGGCAAAGCCAATGCCATGTCGGTCATCACGGTGATCCTGATCCTGGTGGTTTTGGTGCCCTTCCTGGCGCGCACCTATAAAGAGCAGACCGAAGAGCGCTAGCATGAAACGCATAGACAATCGCTATGCCCGGGCTGTCATATATGTGATCCTGACTTGTTACGCCATCTTCAGCGTTGTGCCTTTCTTTTGGACGACCATCCAGTCTTTCAAGACGCCGCGCCAAGCCAATTCCCGCGCGCCCCTCTTCATCTTCGATCCGACGCTGGACAATTACAGCGATCTTTGGCTGAAAGCGATTCCTGACGATCCCATGCTGGTGGCGATTGCGCTGGTGGCCATCTTCGGCGCTTTGGGCTTCGTTGCGCTGAATGCCCGGCGCTTTCGCTTGCCGCGCGGTTATGTGTATTTGGCTGTGCTGGCGATTGGTTTCTATGTGCTTTGGTCGATACCGGAATATGTGCGCACGCAGACCTTTTACGATTATTTTTTGAATACCATCATTGTCACAGTCGGCACGATCTGCATTTCGATCTCGATAGGCTGCCTGGCGGGTTATGGCTTGGCCCGGTACAGCGGATTGGCTGGCGTGGTTATACTGGTCACGGCATTGGGCTTCCGCTCCTTGCCGGGCATGGCTTACATCCTGCCCTATTGGTGGTTTGGGCAGCGCTCTGGCTTGTACGACACGCATATCCTGCTCATCATCACGCTGGTGGCCATCAATCAGCCCTTCACGATTTGGATGCTGCGCAGCTTTTTCATGAATATCCCCAAAGAGATCGAAGAATCGGCCATGGTGGATGGCGCGAATCGCCTGACCGCCTTCATCACCGTTATCATCCCGATCATGTGGCCCGGCATCATCTCCACGGCGCTCTTCACCCTCCTGCTGGCGTATAGCGATTTCTTGCTGGTGCGGATTCTGACGCAATCCAACTGGACGTTGACGGTGGCCATTTCCAAGTATGCGGCCGGCGAAGATCCGGGCCATATCACCTTGGCTGCGGCCGCCGCTGTTTCCGCCGCTGTGCCCATAATCATCGTCGTCTTCATCTTTCAGAGCCAACTGGTCAAGGGTTTGACGGCTGGCGCGGTCAAAGGCTAGCCGCAAAGAGCCGGGTCTGTGGCATAAAGGAGGGCGGATATGTCGAACAGTCTAAACCAGCGGAACAAAGAAGCCGTCTGGCATTATTGGCAGAAGCTGAATCATGTCGGCAATGAGGATGTGCCGGCGGTGATACAGGCGGCCGCGCATGACGATGTGAATTGGAACGCCTCGGCGCCAATCGACCAGATCATGGGCGCGGAGGGGCTGATCAGCGATTTCTGGCTGCCGATGCGGGCTTCGTTCCCAGATATCAAGTTCGCGCCTTATATCTTCATGGGCGGCATCGAGAGCGGCGAGAGCCACTTTGGCACGGAAGAAGGCACGGAATGGGTCAGCGGCTGCGGCTATCTGACCGGCAGTTTTGAGCGGGATTGGCTGGGCATCCCCGCGACGGGCTTGAAGACCAACATCTGGTTTGGCGTTTTCTATGTCCTTCGCGAGGGCAAAATTGCCGAGGCCTATTTGCAGCTGGATGTCCTGGCGGTGATGCGGCAGGCGGGTTATCAAGTTCTGCCGCCGGCGCCGGGCGCGGAGGGCGGCAAGGTTCCCGGGCCGGTCGCCAAAGATGGCCTCTTGCTGACCGAGCAGGATGCGCTGGCTGGGCGCAAAAGCCTGCAGTTGGTCGAGGCTATGGGGCGGGGTTTGGAGCGTTATGACCGGGCGCGCGATGGCGGGAATATGAGCCGCATGGAGCAAGGCAAGTATTGGCATCAGGATATGAAGTGGTATGGGCCCAGCGGGATTGGCTTGTGCTTCAGCCTGGAAGAATTTGAAGACTTTCACCAGCGCAACTGGCTGCATGGCTTTGGCGACCGCGGTTTAAGCACGGATGGCGGCGGCCGCGTCATGGGGTTCATCGGCGAGGGGCAGTATTGCTGCGGCGGCATCTGGGATACGGTTTTCTCGCGGAATCATGGCGATTATGCCGGCATCCCGGCTACGGGCAAGCTGATGACCATCCGCGACTTTGACTGGTGGAAGCGCGAAGGCGAATATCTGATAGAGAATTGGATACCCATTGATATGATCGACCTCTGCCGGCAGATGGGCGTCGATCTGATGGAGCGGCTGCGCCAACAGGTCGACGCGCGCAAAAACCGCAGCGCCTAACTCCCCGAGCGCGAGGCTCGAACCGCCACAAAAGTGAAGACCAGCAGCGTGCCAAAGTAGAGCAGGACGCCTATCCAGGTCAGGGTTCCGCCGCTGCCGGCGTACATCATGAATGCCGCTACCACGGTCAGGATGCCGATGAGGAAGATGATGGGCTGGTTGACCGTCGATTTCAGCTTGCCATCGCCGCTGTCTTCGCCTTCGACGATATAGCCTTGCTCCTCGAGGCGCTGGCGGGATTCGGGGTCCACTGCCGCATAACCGCCGCTGACATAATTGACCGCCTGCCGCAAGCCGAACTCGACGCCGCTGGTCTCCGGATGCAGGAGCATGACGGGCGTGGATGTGCGCTCGGCGATGACCATGGGCGTATTGCCGAAGAGACGCTGCTTGACGCGGGTATCGCGCGTTTCGCCAATGACGACATAATCGTGGTCGCCGGCCGCTTCCACGATGGCGTCAATGCGGTTGGCGTCGATTTGGGTATGCAGGGTGACCTGATTGCCCTCCAGCTTGACGGCGTCGATCTGCCGCTGGATGGCGCGGGTCATGCGTTCGCGGTCGGCTGCTGGCGTATCAGTGGAAAAGACATGCAGCAAATCCAACTGCAGCTCGGCGGCTGAGAATTGCTGGATCAATTGCAGGGAATAAGCGACTTGACGCGGCTCGGCGATGGGCATGAGGATGCGCTTGGCGCTAGCTGTCGCGCCCGGCTGCAGCATCATGACATCGCAGTTGACCTTGCTCAATACCTGGTCAATGTTAGGTCCAAGCACGCTGTGGCCATCTTCCGGGGGCAAGCCCTGCCAGCCTATGACCAGCAGGTCGGCGCGCTGTTCCTGGGCGGTATCGATGATGGCTGGAGCCACTCCACGCGCCAGCCGCACGATGTAATCCAGGGCGACCTCGTCATCCGCCACCATGGAAAGGGCTTTTTCGCGCAGGGCATCGCCGCGGGCCAGATAGCGATGGCCCGAAGACAGGGGCGTTGGCGAGGGCACCGTGACCACATGCAAGAGCGTCACCTTGCCGTCATGCAGCTTGGCGGCGTTCAAGGCGGGCGGCAGCAGGGTGGCCAGGGAATCCGGATTGGCCACCGGCACCAGGACGCGATAGGGCGCTTCCTGCACAGGCGTGAGCAATTCGGTCTGCTGCACGACCGGTGTGCGATGGGCTTTTTCTTGCCGCGGCCGGGCATAAAGGAAGTAGATCAGGAAGCCGCCGCCAATCCATATCGCCGCGTAAATCCAGGCGATTATCGACACTTCGAAGAGCGAGAGCACCAGCAGGAATTGCATGCCAATGGCGATCATGGGCAGGATGGGGAAGAAGGGCAGCAGGAAGCCGTATTTGAGATTCTTGCCATACTTGCTGCGGATGGTGAGCACAGCCAGGTTGACCTGCAGGAAGAGCAGGATGAACATGATATCGGCTGAGGCGGCCACATCTTCGATTGGCAGCGTCAAGGCGACGAACAAGATCAATACGCCCGACCAGCCCAATGCCACATGGGGCGTGCGGGTCTTGCGGCTGACGCTGGAGAAGCCATCCGGCAGAGCGCGATCGCGGCCCATAGCGAAGGAGACGCGCGTTGACGAGAATGTCGTGGCGTTGAGCGCGCTCATGGTCGAGAGCAAGCCGCCGACCATGATCAGGAAGGTGCCGAAGGGCATGAACTGAGCGGCCGCCCGGGCGATGCCAATCTCGCCGAGCTCGCCAAGCCAGTCATGAATGAGGGTTCCCTCCGGCGGGTCCACCGCGCCGATGATGACAAAAGCCACCAGCATATAAATCGGCACGACGATGGCCAGCGACAGGAAGACCGCCCGCGGGATATTCTTGCGCGGATTGCGGACTTCTTCGCCGGCTTGCACGATGATCTCGTATCCCTCGAAAGCGATAAAGGTTAAGCCCATGGCGCTGACTATGCCGATGATGTCGCGCGGGGCAAAGGGCTGGAAATTCTCGAAGCGAACTGGCTCGCCAAATACCACGAACAAGCCGCTGACGATGAAGATGAGGATGATGATGACTTTCAGCACGGTGACGATATTGCCGACGGCGCCCGTTTCCGATGTGCCGCGATAGTTGATGTAGAGGAAGAGCAGGATGATGAGCACGGCGAAGACCTTCTGCACGAGGTCGGCTTCGGTCAGCTCGATGCCGAAGGGCAGGTGCAGGGGCGCGCTCAGGAAGAGGCCGGCGTGCTCGTCGTGATGGGCGGACGGGTCAAGGAAGAGGATGCGCAAAAGCTCGTAGATGAAGCCGCCGAAGCCAACGCCATATAGGCTGCCGGCCACGGCATGGGCGAACCAGCTCATCCAGCCAGCCAGGAAACCGTTGGGGCCGGGCAAACCTTCTTTCACCCAGAGATAACCGCCTCCGGCTTCGGGGATGGCGGAGCCCAGTTCGGCATAGACCATGGCGGTCAAGACGGTGATGACGCCATTCATGGCAAAAGCCAGGATCAGCGCGGGGCCGGCTGTGCCCGCCGCGATGCCGGTCAAGACGAAGATGCCAGCGCCGATCATCGCGCCGACGCCGATCATGGTGATATCAAACAAGCCCAGGTTGCGGACCAGCCCGACGTGCCCGGATGAGTTCGCCGCTGATGCCATAGCTACAATCCTTTACCCGCGTAGTTTCGCCCGATGCTCTGCGATGCTGCGATTTGGCATGCCAGCCATAGTATTCACTGTAGCGCAGAGTTGCGGCATTTGACAAGGTTGGGCGGGCGGGGGTGGTGTCACTACGGCCCCCATCCCCCGGCCCCAATTGCCATCTCCATGGCAATGGTCCCCATGAAGGGTGAAGGGGAGTTGGTCTGGCGCAGACTATGCAACAGTTTCATTGCTGACCGCTCAAACGAGACAACTGTAGACACACACGGCCGACAATGCCGCCGCCCACGCAAAATACCTTGCCCGGCGGTTGAACTCCCCCTCTCTGTCTCGTCGGAATGCTCGACAGAGGCGCAGTGTCTACGCGCGCTAGAGATGTCGGCTGGGGCCGGGGAATGGGGTCTGTAATTCGCAATGGTAACAGGGGCGAGCCGTTGGGACGCCCTCTGCCCGCGAGCGTTTGCATGATTGACTTGGCATTGCTCAGGTTTGGGATGCGTCCTTGTCAAATCCCCAGCCGGTAAGCCGCGTCATTCCAGCGCAGTTCGTTCTTGAAGGCGCGCAGCTCGGTCGTCTTGTCGATTAGCAGGCATTCGACGCCGGCCATCTCGCAGAAGTCGCTGATATGCTCTAATGTGAGCGCTTGGCTGAAGACGGTATGGTGCGCTCCGCCGGCCTGGATCCAGGCGGCCGCGCCAACCTGCAAGTTGGGATGGGGCTGCCACAATGCCCGCGCAACCGGCAGCTTGGGCAGAGCTTCGAGCGGCTCAATGACATCGACGGTGTTGACGATCATGCGAAAGCGCTCGCCCATATCCACCAGGGAGGCGTTCAGGGCGGGGCCGGCCGCTGCATTAAAGACCAGCCGGGCTGGGTCCGCCTTGCCGCCGATGCCCAGGGGATGGACTTCCAGGCTGGGTTGACGCGCCGCGATGCTCGGGCAGACTTCCAGCATGTGCGCGCCCAGCACAGCCATCTTGCCGGGCTGGAAATGATAGGTGTAATCTTCCATGAAGGATGTGCCGCCTGCCAGGCCGGCCGCCATGACTTTGAGCGAGCGCAGCAGAGCCGCCGTCTTCCAATCGCCTTCCGCGCCGAAGCCATAACCAGCCGCCATCAAGCGCTGGACCGCCAAGCCGGGCAGCTGCGCCAAGCCGTGCAGGTCTTCGAAGGTGGTTGTGAATGCGCCGAAACCGCCAGCGCGCAAGAACTGCTCCAAGCCGATTTCGATGCGAGCCGCTTCCCTAACGGATTCATGCCGAGCCGCGCCCCGCCGCAGGTCCGCGCTGATTGTGTAGCTTTCTGCGTATTCGCTGACCAAGTCGTCTATTTCAGCATCCGCGACTTCGTTTATGACAGCGGCCAGGTCTCCCAGGCCATAGCCATTGACCTGGTAGCCGAATTGGGCTTGCGCGGCCACCTTGTCGCCTTCGGTCACGGCCACATTGCGCATATTGTCGCCGAAGCGCGCCACCTTCATGCCTTGCGTGGCTGCCCAGGCGGCCGCTGCCCGCGCCCAGCCGGCGATCTGCGCGTGAACGCCCGGATCTTGCCAATGCCCGACGATCACCTTGCGCCGCATCCGCAACCGGCTCATCATGTAGCCGAATTCGCGGTCGCCATGCGCGGCCTGGTTGAGATTCATGAAGTCCATATCGATCTCGGACCAGGGGATATCGCGGTTGTATTGACTGTGCAGGTGCAGCAGGGGTTTGCGCAGGGCGCTCAAGCCGGCGATCCAATTCTTGGCCGGCGAGAAGGTGTGCATCCAGGCAATCAAGCCGACGCAGCGCGGGTCTTCATTGGCTTGGCTGCAAGCGCTGCTGATTTCTTCCGGCGTGGTCAGAACCGGTTTGTATACGACCTCAAGCGGCATCGTGTTCAGGTTGTCGAGGTAGGCGGCGATTTCCTGGGAATGCGCGCCGACCTGTTGGATGGCTTCGGGGCCGTAGAGGTGCTGGCTGCCGGTCAGGAACCAGATTTGCTGTTGGTTGAGCGTCATGTGATTTCCCCGTTGTCTGTTGCGGGCTGGCGAATCATAGAGTGGCCCCTACGGCGGAATTTCGTTTGCATGGAGTCGAGACCGTGACTGTCGCGCCTCATTTGCGCTGGCCATACACATTCTGGTAACGGTCATAGAGGCTGTCGATATCGGCATGGGCGATGGGTATGACCTGCCCCAGCTGGCGCGCATGCCAGACGATGGCTGCGTTGTCTTCGGTCATCACCGCCGCTTTGACGGCCTCTTCCGCCGATGCGCCGATGGTGAAAACGCCATGATTCTGCAGCAGGGCGGCCGGGCTGCGATGCCCGGTCAGCGCGTCGACGACCAGCTTGCCGATGTCTTCGCCGCCGATCAAACCGAAGCCCGCGCAGGGGATTGCGCCGCCAAACTCATCCGCCATGGCGGTGGTCAGGCAGGGAATCGGCTCGCCAATCACCGCGAAAGCGCTGGCAAACCGCGAATGGGTATGCGCGATGCCATTGACAGCCGGCATGTGACGATAGATGTAACAATGCGAGGCGGTATCGGAGGAAGGCGCCAGATCGCCATCGACGACTTTGCCTTGCAAGTCGGTGACGACCATGCTGGCGGGGGTTAAATCTTCAAAGCGCAGGCCGCTGGGTTTGATGACCACCAGGTTCGTGGCTGGGTCGCGGGCGCTGATGTTGCCGCTGGTCCAAGCCACCAGATTGTTCTTGGGCAGCTCGGCATGCAGCTGGCAGATTTCTTCGCGCAGTTGGCGCAGGCTCATGGTTCTCAAGCGCTTTTACGCGCCGGCGCTCTCTCGCCAAAGAGCCGCAGAGCCACGCGGTTGGCCAGGGGGATGACCCGCGCCTCGCCACGCAGAGCCCGCAAGAAGCTGAGCAGCCAGTTGATGACCAGGAAGGCCGCCAGTGAAATCACCAGCGAAAACAGCGAGATCGAGATGACGGGACCGATCCAGGGAATCAGCCCGATGATATAGCCGGAGATTGCCCAGACGAAGAAACTCAAGATCAGGGTGATGACCGTGGCGATGCTCTGCTGGGCATGAAGCCGCGTCAGGGGATTGCCGCCATCCGCCAGGATGCCAATGATGCCGCCGAAAAGTGGCAGAACATAAGCCAGAGCCGCGTAGAAGCGCCCCTCGCCCGGCGCGCCAGCAAGTCCCCCCTGACTCGTCGGGGGGGATTTAGGAGGACTGGACATCCGCTACTCCTTGCAAATCAAGTTCATCGGCGAAGTGGCAGCGCGCGACATGCTCAGGACCCAGGCTGACCAGAGGCGGCGTTTCCCGCTGGCAGATGTCTTGGGCATAGCGGCAACGCGGATGAAAGACGCAGCCCGAAGGCGGGTTGGCCGGGCTGGGCACATCGCCTTCCAGGATGATGCGCTCCATCTTGATAAGCGGGTCGGCCGGCGGCACAGCCGATACCAGCGCTTCGGTATACGGATGCTTTGGGTTGCGCAGGAGCTCATCGGTGGGCGCCAGCTCGACCAGTTTGCCAACGTACATGACGGCGATTTTATCGCAGATATGCTCGACCACGGAAAGATCGTGCGAGATGAAGATGAAGGTCAGCCGCAGTTCGTCTTTCAGCGTCTGCAGCAGGTTTAGCACTTGCGCCTGCACGGAGACGTCCAATGCCGAGACGGGTTCATCCGCCACGATCAGCCGCGGGTTCAAAGCCAGGGTGCGCGCCACGCCGATGCGCTGCCGCTGCCCGCCGGAAAATTCATGCGGATAGCGCCCCATGTAGGCTGGCTTCAAGCCTACCGCCGACATCAACTCGGCCACCCGCTCGGTGATGGCATCGCCGGAAGCGGCTCTGTGGATGACCAGGGGTTCGGCGATGAGATCTCTCACGGTCAGGCGCGGATTCAGCGAACTGAAAGGATCCTGGAAGATCATGCGCAGTTCTTTGCGCAGGTCTTTCATCTCGCGGCGATTTATTTTGGCGACATCGACCCAATCGCCATCGGCGCGGTGATAGAGCACTTCGCCGCCCGTCGGGTCATAGAGGCGCAGGAGCGCGCGCCCGACGGTGGTTTTGCCGCAGCCGCTCTCGCCCACCAAGCCCATGACTTCCTGTTCGCGCAGTTCAAAGCTCAAGCCATCGACGGCTTTAATCGTGCCGACCTGGCGCTGCAGCAAGCCCTGCCGCAGTGGGAAGTGCATCTTCAAGTCATTCACTTTGAGGATGATGTCGTTCATACGAGCCCCCACCCCCCAGCCCCTTCCCCCAAGATGAGGGAGGGGGAGTTCTCTTGCTTTGAAGTCCCTCCCTCTTCATGGGGGAGGGATTTAGGGTGGGGGTTGGATCTTGTCATAAGTCCCGCCTACAGGTTGGAATAGGGGTCGGCTGCGTCGCGCAGGCCATCGCCCAGGAAATTGAGACCGAGCACCGCCACCACGATGAAGATGACCGGCGTGAGGATCCAGGTGTTCTGCCCCAGGGTCTCCAGGCTTTGGGCGCTCTTCATCAAGAAGCCCCAGCTGGTCAGCGGTTCATTGATGCCGATGCCCAGGAAGCTGAGGAAAGCCTCCGCCAGGATGATGCTGGGGATGAGCAGGGTCAGCACGACGATGACATGGCTGAGCACGTTGGGATACAAGTGCATGAAGATGATGCGGAAGTCGCCGGCGCCTTGTTCTTTGGCTGCCAATATGAAGTCGGTCTCGCGCAAGGAGAGCACTTTGCCGCGCACTTCACGCGCCAGGACAGCCCAGCGCAAGAAGGGGAAGATCAGCGCCATCGCCAGGAACTTCTGCTCGCCTGACCAAGTCTTGGGAATGACCGCGGCCAGGGTCATCCATAGCGGCAGCTCGGGGAAGGACATGATGACTTCCACCAGGCGCTGCATCACGTTGTCGATGGTACCGCCATAATAGCCGGAGATGACGCCGACGGAGGAGCCGACCACGATGGCGATCACGGCTGCCAGGATGCTCAGCGACAGCGAGACGCGGCCCGCCAGGCAGATCCGCCCCCAGAGGTCGCGGCCGAAGCGGTCCGTGCCCAGCAGGTGCAGGCGGACGTCATCGGCATCTTCCAAGCCGAAGAGGTGCAAGTCCGTCTCGAACAAGCCGAAGAGTTTGTATTCCCAACTGCGCACGAAGAAATGCACATAATAGCGCTCGTCGGGGTTGATTTCCGGGCGCGCCTGATAGGTTACCGGGTCGATGACCAGTTCTTGTTTGTAGACGAATGGGCGCAGGGAGAAGTTGCCGTCCAAATCAAAGAAGCGGATCTGCATAGGCGGCGTATAGGAATCGCCCAGCGAGGTTTTGTAGAGGTTGTAGGGCGAGAAGAACTCGGGCAGGATGGCCAGCACGATCAGCATGACGACCATGAGGCCGCCGACGATGGCGGCTTTGCTGCGGCTGAAGCGCTGCCAGACCAGCTGCGAATAGGAGTCGCTGCTTTCTTCCAGTTCTTCTTCGGCAATGCCCAGTGCGTCGATGTCTTGCGCCATGCGCCTGTCCGCAATCAACTAAAGCTGATGCGCGGGTCCAGCAGACCCAGCACCATATCGGCCACAAAATTGCCGGCGATCAACAAAATGCCGTAGAGCAGGAGGATGCTGCCGGAAAGGAAGACGTCTTCTTTGAGCAGCGCTTCGGCGAACATTGGCGCGATTGTCGGCAAGCCAAATACCAGAGCCGCCTCGAGCTCGCCCTGGAACATATAGGGCAGGACAGTGCCTTGATAAGCCACGATGGGATGCAGGGCGTTGGGAACGGCATGCCGGTTGATCACGCGGGATTCCTGCAAGCCCTTGGAGCGCGCGGTGGTGACATACTGCTGATTGAGCACATCCAGCAGGTTGCCGCGCATGACCCGCATATTGCGCGCCACGCCGCCCAAGCCGGCGATCAAAATCACCGGTCCCACGTGCTTGAGCAGGTCAATGGCTTTGTCTATTGACCAGGGGGCATAGCGGTATTCCGGCGATTGCAGGGCGCTGACATGCTCCCAGCCCAAGCCGAATGCCAGGAAGTACATGACGATCAGCGCCAGCGAGAAGCGAGGCATGGAGGTCGCGAAGAATGCGAAGGCTGCTGCTGTGTTGTCGGCGATGCTGTACTGGCGGTTGGCCACATAGATGCCCAGGGCGATGCCCACCAGGGATGAGATGGCATGGGCGGCCAGGGCGATGCCGATGGTGCGCGGCAGGCGCTGGGCCAACAACTGGCTGACGTCGACGCGCTGCGAGAAGGACCAGCCGAAATCGCCATGAAGCACAATCGCGCTGATCCACTTGGCGTATTGAATCGGCAAAGGATCGAGCAAGCCGTATTTGTCGCGCAGCTTGTTCGCAGCCAGCTCAGCCTGTTCTTCGGAGGTGCCGCCCAGTGCGATCAACTCTTGTTTGTAGACATCGGCGAAATCGCCCGGCGGAATCTGAATTATAGTGAAAGCCACGATCGTGATGACAAAAAGTATCAGAATGGATGACAGCAGGCGATTTACGATATATCGGAGCATGAGCGCGTATGCCTTGCGTCAGCGAAAAGGGCAGTGCGAAGACGTTGCCAAGTATAAATCAATTGTGGCGGACACGGCAACCGGGATGTGACACGCTCCCTAGCCGCCGCGTCCGCAAGGGATGGAAGGGGACGGCGCCCCCTCCACTTTAGGATTGCCTACATATCGCCGTATTCCGGCAAGGTGCCGGGGAAGATCTCGGCGATTTGCTCATCCGGATTCACCCAAACAGCTTCCGGAATGACGTTGCCCCAGGTCCACTGGTAGAAGAAGGGCGGCGCGCCAACCGGAATGTTGTTGAAGCGTTTCGCCAAAGCCAAGCCATAGCGGCCGATGATGCCGCCGACATGGTAGACGTTCTCGGTGGTCAGCGTGATGTAGCGGGACATCAAGGCTTTGCGGGAGTCAAAATCCGGCTCCAGGCAGAATGCGTTGACGATCTCGACGATCTCCGCTTCGAAGTCCAGCAGGTCGCGGCTGCCGCCATCGGCGCGGTGGAAATCGGGCGACAAGTCCGTTACGGGACCCAGATCGCGGCAACGGGTGAAGGAGGTGGTGAACTCCTGCCCGGCGCGGTCAACGCGCATTTCCCAGGTGCCGGTGGTGATGGCGTCGCCAGCGGCTGGACCCTGCAGCGGCTGCAGGTTGACCTGGACGCCGACATCCTGCATCAGCAGCACAAAGGCATCGCCGATCTGACCAGTGGCTTCGGCGGCGACGCTGGTGTTCAGGACCACGACCAGGTTCTCGCCAGCCAGCGCGCCGTCAGTCCAGTTCACGATGCCATCGCCATCGGTATCCTCGAAGCCCAGCTCAGCCAGCAGAGCGCGGGCGGAATCGGGCGAATAGGGATAGAAGACCACGCTGTCGATATCGAAGTAGGGAGAGCCGGGCGTGATGCCGCCTGCGAAAGCGCGCATGAAGGGACCGCGGATGACCGCTTGGCCAACGCCATCGCCATCAACGGCGTGGGCTACGGCGCGGCGGAAGCGCAGATCGCGGAAGAGATCGCGCAATGCCTGGTCGCGTTCGTCTTGTACGCCCAATGTGGACGACAGGTTGAACTCGATGTTGAACGCCAAGGTCTCGGGACCCCACTCGATGCGGAAGTGCGCGTCATCTTCTTGCGAACGCGTGATCGCTTCGACGTAGGTGCTGGGGTTCTCCAGGTTGGTGTGGTCTATCGAGCCCGCCAGGGTGCCGAGGGTACGGCCGATGCCGCTGGGACCCTTCTCGAAAGTGACTTCGTCGAGGTAGGGCAACTGGTTGCCGGCTTCGTCGACCTTCCAATAATAGGGATTCCGGCGGTGCACCATGAACTCGTCGATCTGGTAGCTGGTGGCCACCCAGGGACCCATGGTGGGAACGGGCAGACTATCCTGCACCTGGAACTTCTCGAAGGTGTCATAGTCGGATTCGGCGTTGACGGCTGGGTGCATCGGCGCGTAGATATGCTCGGCGCAGATGTTGAAATCCAGGAAGTCCATGTTGAACAGCCATTGCACGGGATAGGCAACCGGGAATGTCCAGGTGATCTGGTCGTCGCCGGTCTGTTCCAGCATGATGTCTTGGCCGTCAATCTGCCAGGTGGAGCGGTTCGTCCAGGAATTGACATTCTCGTCGAGGATGACGTGATTCCAGGTGAACAGGATGTCGTGTACGCCGAAGGGCGCGCCATCCGACCATTTGGCGCCGCGGATGATGTTCATCACCAGCTGCATGCCGTCTTCGCTCCATTCCCAATCCGTCGCCAGGTTGGGCAGGGGCTCGAGGTTGTCGTTGCGCAGGAACATGGGGCCGGATTTAACCAGCGATTCGCCGTAGATATAGTTGATGCCGAACCAGCCCTGGGTCTGCCGCGCGCAGAGGTTCCAGCCTTCGGTGGGCACAGCCGAGAAATCGCGCCAGACGCCGCCATAGACGCCCGGACCCGTCGACATGCCGGAGTTGAGGATGACCTGCGGGTTGTCCGGCAGGCGCTCTTCGACCGGCGGCAGATCGCCAGCTTCGACCATCGCGGTTACGTAGGCGGGTTCGCTGTAGGAATCCAGCGCCTGGTAGACGAGCATTTCGTCAAGCGAGAAGGTGACAATCGGGTTATCGCCCAGTTGCACGCCTTCGGGGTAAGGAATGGGATCGGCGACTTCGCCCATTTGGGCAAAACCCGCGCCGATCGTCGCGAATAGCGCTGCCGTCACCAGCAGCATGCGGATAAAACGTGAACGCTTCATTGCAATGCCTCCGAAATTTGATTTACAGAAATTAACCCGCCCACTTCTTTGCGAGCAGGATAATTCACAGACTTTCAGGCGACCGCCTCGCCTTCGTTCGCGCCCTCGTGCAGCCAGCAGGCGACTTGGTGCTGCCCGTCGACGACCGTCGGCGGCGGCAGATGCGTTCGGCACTTGGCCATGACATGCGGACAGCGATCGGCAAAGGCGCAGCCGGCGATCTCGGCGGTGGCGTTGGGCACGATGCCTTCAATTGGCACCAGGATCTCCTTGCGCCGCCCCAGGACGGGAATGGATTGCAGCAAGCCAACGGTATAAGGATGCTGCGGATTGCGGAAGATATCGATGACCGTGCCATATTCGACGATGCGCCCGAAATACATCACCGCCACATAATCCGCCATCTGCGATACGACGCCCAGATTATGCGTGATGATAATGATGGAGGAGCCAAAATCGTCCTGCAAGCCTTCCATGAGGCTGATGATCTGCGCCTGGATGGTGACGTCGAGGGCGGTGGTCGGCTCATCGGCGATCAGGATGGACGGGTTGCAGGAAAGCGCCAGGGCGATCATCACCCGCTGCCGCATGCCGCCGCTGAGTTGATGCGGATATTGCTTGACGCGGTCAGCCGGGTCGGCGATGCGCACGCGGTCCAGCATGTCGATGGCGACCTTGAGGGCTTCCTTGCGCCCAAGGCCTTGATGCAGCTCGACCACTTCGGCGATCTGCCGGCCCACGGTATGCAGCGGATTGAGCGAAGTCATGGGCTCCTGGAAGATCATCGAGATTTCGCCGCCGCGGATGCTGCGCATCTCGATGCCTTTGGGGTCGAGGCTGACTATATCGATGGTTTCGGCGCGCCGTTTCTGACGCCGGAAGATGATTTCGCCATCGACGATCTGGCCGGGCGGCGACTTGATGAGCTGCATGATGGAGCTGGCGGTGACGCTTTTGCCGCAGCCGCTTTCGCCGACGATGCCCAGGGTCTCGCCATTGGCCAGCGAGAAGCTGACGCCCTTCACGGCTTGGACGACTCCCTTGTCGGTGAAGAAGTGCGTTTTGAGGTTTTTGACCTCGAGGATGGGCTCGGCTTTGGCGTTCATAATGATGATTTCTGATGGTTTGTCATTGGCGGGCAAAAGTCCGCCCATCCCCTGGCCCCTTGCCCCCATGCAGAGGGATGGGGAGTAAGTAATGGTCCGGTATTCCTGGATGCCGGCATTAGCCTTTGTCCGATGTTTGCGCCATTTCCCGCGCCAGTTTGTCGGCAGCCAGTTCGGCCACGCTGCGGGTATGCAGGCGAGCCGCGCCGGCCGTTTCGCGCAGGCTTACGCGCGTGCCATTCGCTTCGTGACTGGCCAGGCGATTGCGCGCCGCTTCAATCTCGTCCGTGGCATAGTTGGGCAGCCATTCGGATTGCGCCACGAGCAGCTCATCGGTCATCTGCCAGACTTCTTCGGGGTTGCAGACCGCGCCGACCAGCGGATCATGCAGCATAGCTTGCTTGAGCAGGGTCACGTCGCCATGCACAGCCGCTTCCATAGCCATCTCCTGGACGCGCGCGCTGGCTGAACAGGTGGCCGCGCAGGCCAGAGGCAGGTCGCCAACTACTGGCATGTTGATGCCGTTGCGGTCGACATAACCCGGGATCTCCACCACGCAGCCATCGGGCAGATTAGTGATATAGCCGCGGTTTTGCACATTGAAATGCCCGCGATAGACGCGCCCGGTCTCCAGCCCTTCGATGATGTAGGAGCCGTGTTCGTGGCTGCGGTTTTGGGCGCTGATTTGGGGCGGTTCTTCTTCCAGCCAGTTGGGAAAATCGGTCTCGAACCAATTGCGGCCTTCGGTGCAGACGCGCAGGTAGCCGCCCGTTTCGCCATGGATCCAGCGGTTCAGGCTGATCCAGTCGGTGATCTCTTCCGGCCGCTTGCGATACCAGGGCAGGTATTCGCTGAGATGCCCGTTGGATTCGGTGGAATAATAGCCAAAGCGGCGCAGCACGTCGATGCGCAGCTTTTCTTCTTCGCGGAAGTCGGGGTGCGCCTCGAACAGGTCTGGCAGCCGGGGCAGCATATCCATGCCGCGCCATTGGACCTGGATGTACCAGGTTTGATGATTCAAGCCCGCGCAGATGATATCGACATCGTCGCGGGTTACGCGCTCGTCGGGCGTGATTTTGCCTTCGCGCCGCGCCCAAAGCTCAATGCACTCGGCGATCTGTCCATGCCCGTGCTGCACGCCGTGGCATAAACCGATGGTATTGACGCCGCCATATGTGTTGCATGCCCAGGTGTTCATGGCCATGGGATTGGAGTAGTTGAGGAATATGGCGCCGGGTTTGGCCAGCTCGCGGATATCGCGGCAGATATCCAGCAGGGCGGGGATTGTCCGCTGTCCGTACATGATGCCGCCGGCGCAGATGGTATCGCCGACGCATTGGTCGACGCCGTATTTCAGCGGGATGTCGATATCCAGCTGGAAAGCGTCCAAGCCGCCTTGACGGATCATGCATATCACATAATCGGCATCGGCGATGGCTTCGCGGCGGTCCAGCGTCGAGCTGATTGTGGCTGGCAAGCCATTGGCTGCGATATCGCGCTGGCATAGCTGCGCCACCATGCCCAGGTTGCGCGCCGAGATATCCATCAGCGCGAAGTGTGTATCGGCGAACTCCGGCACGGTCAGCAGGTCCATCATCAGCCGCCGCGTGAAGCCGACGGAACCCGCGCCAATCATGGCGATCTTCAGCGCCATTGCATTCTCCCTGCCAAATTGCCGCGTAGAGGATAGTCCATTTGCCCGTTCTTGCAAGGGCTAGACCTGGCGTAACGCGCTTGAAGCCAGCTTGCCATCAGATGCCTGCCAACTAAGGGACTATGCCTATTCGCACAATATTTTCCGCGCATTTAAGCAAATTTCTTGCGCGTTGTCAAGAAAACATTCAAGAATATGCCCAGAACGCGCAATATCGTGTATGCTTGACGGCTGTCCAATAGGAACGCGAGCCGCAGCCTCATGAAGAAATCCCAGCGGCATGACTTGATATTGCGGCAGTTGCGCGGCGCTTCGCCAGTGCAATTGCACGCCACCAGCGAGCTGGCTGAGCGATTTGGCGTCTCCGAAAGCACCATCCGTCGCGACCTGCGACTGCTGGCGGATTCCGGCCTGCTGCAAAGACGCTATGGCGGCGCCCAGCTCAAGCGACAAGCCGAGCGGAAGCCCGAGGGGACGGTGGGCGTCTTGCTGGTCTCGCGCATCGATAAATACCGCGACCCCTTCTACAACATGGTGCTGGAAGGCGTCGACAGCGCGCTGGAAAGCCGGGGCTATCAGATCGCCTTTGTGAAGACCCTGCACGAGGTGGGCAGCCGGGCGCAAGCCAAGCGCCTGCTCGAAGGCAATGCCATGCGCGGCTTGATCTTGCTGGGTTGGTCAGACGCTGAGAGCGTGCGATACCTGCGCGAGAATATGAAGCCGATTGTCACCGTGGCCGACAGCTTCGCCATCGAAGACGACCTGGTGCTCTTTGACGGCGAGCGCGGCATGCGGCGGATGGTGGCGCATCTGGCGGGGCTGGGCCACAGGCGCTTGGCTTATATCTCCGGGTACGCCGATATTCGCTATGCCGGCTTTCGCAAGGGGCTGACCGATTGCAATCTGTCGCATGAGCCGAGCCTGGAACAGATCCTCATGCCGGGTCCCTCAGGCTGGACGCCGGATCTGGGCGAGCGGGGCGCGCAAATCCTCCTGCGCCAGGCGGAACCGCCCGATGCGATTGTCTGCGCCTCTGACCGGCTGGCTATTGGCGCGATGGCTTGGCTGCAGCGCGAGGGCTATCGCGTGCCCGATGACATCGCCGTTACCGGATTCGACAATATCCCGGATGCCGATTTCACATTCCCGCCGCTGACGACCGTGCATGCGCGCAAGGTCTTGCTGGGCGAGATTGCGGCGCGGCGCCTGGTCAAACGGCTGGAGAACCCGGAAGAAGTGTATTTGAAAGTCATGACGCCGACATCGCTGGTCGTCCGTCACTCTTGCGGGGCGGGCTCGCGCTAATGGCTTTCATCACGTTCTCAATCAACCCAAGCTCGCCACCCGCCACAATTGCGCCATGCTCTCTGCTGTCAGCGTCGCCGCTTCCATGGGGTCTTCAATGGCGTTGACGCGGGCGCTGAAGGGCTCGGGCGTGACCGGACCGTCGTAGCCAAGCGCGGCCAGCTTGCCCATGAAACCCGCCAGGTCGATGACGCCGGTCTCGCAGGGCAGACGCCGATCGTTGTCGATGTATTGGGCCATGGTCAGCCCGCTTGGGGCGTCGTTGACATGCGCGTTGACGATATCGGCATTGCTGATCTTGTCCAGGTCATCGAGCGAGCCGCCCGATGTATAGAGATGCCAGGCATCCAGCAGCAAGCCGACGTTGCCCGTGCCGATGGCGGCCGCCAGCTCCAGCATGCCTTCCATGGTGTAGATGAAGGCGTGTTTGTCGGGCGGGCGGAGGCTCTGCGGGCCGATGAACTCGATGCCGAAGCGGATGCCATGATCCTTGAGGACTTGGGCGATGGCGGTGAAGCGCTCAAGATGCCAGGCGAAATTGTCATCAAATGCTCGCTCAGTGGAAGAAGGCGGGCACCAGGTTGAGCAGCGGGTCGCCCCCATGTCCGCGGCCACGGCGGCATAACGCGGCAGCTGCGCCAGGTCATCGCGCCAGTGGTCAGTTTGCCAGCGCACGGGCATGCCCCAGGCGCCATAGCGGATGCGGGCCTCGGCGAAGAGGTTCCGCGCCGCCTCCGCGCCCAGTTCAGCGGCTTGCTGGATGCTGAAATCGAGACCTGCGAAGCCGGTGGCTTTGGCCAGGCCGATGCTCTCGCTGAGCGACAGGTTGCGAATGCCGATGGCGCCGGGGCTAAGTGTCTTGTACATCGCGTTTCCTCGTCGGTTGTCAGCCAATGCGCAGACTATAGCGTATAGCGCGCGGCATTTCACGGCTGGGATGATTATGGGCGACCCGGCGCATGCGATGTGACCTGTCTGTTTCTACGATGAAATGCTGGTAGAATCCCGCGTATGGACACTCAGGCGCTGAAGCGGCAGGCGGGCGAATACGCCGCGGAATTTGTGCGGTCCGGCATGATCATCGGGCTGGGCACGGGCAGCACAGCCATCTTCGCCACGCGCCGCATCGCCAGGCGCATTCACAACGGCGAACTAAGCGACATCCTGGCTATCCCGACATCGCGAGCCACCGAAGAAGCCGCGCTTGAGCTGGGCATCCCGCTGACCAGCCTGGCGGAGCATGGGCGCATCGACATCACGATTGACGGGGCGGACGAGGTCGATCCCGAATTCAATTGCATCAAAGGCGGCGGCGGCGCTTTGCTGCGCGAAAAGATCGTGGCGCAGGTTACGGAGCGGCTGATCATTGTGGTGGACGAAGGCAAGCTGGTCGAGCGGCTTGGGACGGGCTGGGCGCTGCCGGTCGAGGTCATCCCCTTTGGCTGGCAATCGCAGGCGGCTTATCTGCGCGAGCTTGGCGGAAGGCCGGTTCTGCGCATGGCGGGCGAGCGGGCATACCGGACGGACCAGGGCAATATCATCCTGGATTGTGATTTTGGCGCAATGGCTGATGCGGCGGGTTTGGCGCGGGAGATTCGGGCGCGGGCTGGCATCGTCGAGCATGGTCTGTTTGTGGGGATGGCGCGGGATGTGGTGGTGGCTGGGGCTGATGGGGTCAGGCATTTGCGGCGGTGAAATGCGGGATGCTTGCACACCTTCTGCGATGCATTTATATGCCGCCACTACGGTCTATTGCGGTATGCCTCAATACTTGCAAGTGTGGCGTCAAATTGCGGATCATGTGGACTGGTGAAGCGATGAAGCTCTTTGTAGTCCATGTCAACCGTGAACACCGTCCCGTCGGGGAGCGTTGCGCCTAGCAAATTGGTCTTGTGAGATTCTCCCATGCCGTAAACTGCAAGACCCTCAAACTCGGGTCCGTCAAAGATACTTTCTTCGGGCGGATCAAATGGATTGATTTTCGCGCCCCTTAACTTTGCGCCCAGCAGCATAGCGTCCCGAAAATCGGTTCCCCAGAAATCTGCGGCTTCAAGATTGGCGCATTCCAAATCAGCCCCTTTCATATTCGCGTCGGAGAAATCGACGCCATGCAAATCGACATACCGGAGCTTTGCACCTTCCCAATTTGCTTTGTTGTGATATTTGGCATCACGCAGTTCAGACATGGTCAAGTCTGCATTATAAAAATCCGCTCCCGAAAGGCCGGCGCCATTCAGTTTTGCCGCATGAAGGCTCGCTCCTCTGAAACACGCGCCGCTCAGATTTCCGCCCCTAAGGCAAAGCCAATCCATCGTAGCGCCATCTAAGCAAGCATGGCTAAAATCTGCGCGTTCCGCAGAAGCCGAGTGCAAATAAGCGCAACGCATCTTTGCATGACTTAATTTCGCTCCGAATAGACGCGCTTCTGGTAACTGTGCGCTGTGAAACCGAGCGTCTTTTAATCTACCAAATCGTAAATCCGCCTTTCTCATTTCGGCTTTTTCTAAGTTTGCGCCATTCATCCTCGCATCCATTAGTTGCGCCTCCCGCAAATCCGCCCCCTTCAACAGCCCATCTTCGCCCCGCAGCCAACCCTCGCGATCCATCCACTCCACCGCCGAAATAGCTATGTCATGTGACCGACTTCCCACTTCTCGAATCAACCGTCGCTTCAAATTCTCTCGCTCACGATGTCCATACCATCGATTGATCATGAACACCGTCGCTACTATGCCCATGCTCTCTGTGAACAGATTCATGCGAAAGTCTGGATTATTGGCACCAAACGAGACCGCGCCGATGAGAACGCTTATAATCAGCACGACTGAACCACCCAACATCTCGTAAAAAAACTTGTGCTTCTGGTGAATTCTCCGTATCTCTTCCCGCCGAGCCTTACCCCACATCTTTACCTAATCCTGCCTCGTATCAATTCTTGACACTCCTCAGTCTCAAAAAAGTCGCGCACCCATTCCGCCCGATAGCGGGCATCGTCCTGGGCCAGCTTCGCCATGCCTTCATCTTTCATCCACGTGGCCTTCTTGTTTTCGCGCATTAGGCCGCGTAGAGTTAGATTATCGCGTTTGCGGCGGTTGCAAGGACCGCAGAGCAGGATTCGATTGAGAATGTGATTCGCGCCCCGGTCTGACTTGGGCGTGATGTGATCCAGTTGCATGAACTCCCGTTCCAAAGACCGTCCGCAGCCAGCGCAGATGACTTCACCGTTGGAGGCTTGCGCGGCCGCCAGAATGTTGGTCATTCCCCGGTGGGAAATCTTCTCCCAAGGTTCTTTTGGTCGCTGGATGCGCAAACGAAGGTTTGGAGCCGCGATTTCGTTTTCGTCAGTCCGTTCCGGCGCTTCGGTAAGAAAGTGGATTTTGGGCAAGGTCACATGGTTTGTATCACTGGAGCGCAATACAGTCTCCCGCTCCATGCGCTGCTTCACGACGTCCAGCGCGCCATCCCAGATATCCATGCCCACCCATTGGCGTTTCAAGCGCTCGGCGGCGATGGGCGTGGTGGCGCAACCGCAGAAGGGGTCAAGCACCATGTCGGTTTCATGGGAAGATGCCAGGATGATGCGCTCGTACAATGCAAGAGGCTTCTGCGTCGGGTAGCCTGTGATCTCCTGGCGATTGTTGGGAAACCATCCCGACGAGCCGTAGAGCGATCTTATATCTGACCAGGTATCGGATAGGGGAACGCCGGGACTCTCATCGAGATACTGTCTGATGATCTTGCCATTGCGTGTCCTGGTGCGGTACTTGCGGCCCTCTTCATCCGTATGGCGAAACCACTTCGTCTTGTAATTTTCCGAATATGGCGTGTACTGCTTGTTATAGGTATGTTGGCCATATTTCTTCGCATACACGAGAAGCGTTTCATGCGACTTGACTGGCTTTTTGCCGCCCGACCGACCTCCGGAAGGCGTCCCATAATTCCATATCAGCTCGGTGATGAAGTTTTTCGGCCCAAAGATGCCATCCATCAGGCACTTGACATAGGCGACTGCCGTGCGATCAAGGTGTAAATAGAGAGTGCCGTCCGGGCGAAGAATACGGTGCATCTCCATGAGCCGAACGCCAATCCAGCACAAGAATGCGCCCATGTCATCGCCATAGGCAGTTCGAGCGGCATCTATGACCTCCCAGACAGCAGGCCAGTCATCTTTTACGCTGTCGGTCCAATCTTCATGCACATCCCGGTCCCAAGACCAGCGATCTTTGAAGCTCGCGCCCTTGGCAAGGCTGTCGGGGGTGGCATGAAAATCGCGATTCTTGTTGAAGGGCGGGTCGGTGGCGATGAGATGCACGGTTTCGCTGTTCATTCCGCGCAAGAACTCTAGATTGTCTCCATGGAAAAGCGTACGGTTTTTGAAGTTGGGAGTTGACATGACTTCTCCAAGGGACAGGTCATAATTCTTGAACGCAAAGGTAGCGCAGTCCTTAGCATATCGCAATGTAATGTCTTGAGGGGCAAGCTGTAAAATTCCCGCTCAATTCAGCGCCATCGGTGGTAAAATCCCATAAACGTCAATACCTTCGGGAGCCATCCCATGAGCGATAAACCCAACTGGCGCGAGAATGGCGTGCGCATCGTGCGCAGCCACGAGCTGGACAGCAACACGCCGCAGACCCCGGGCATGACCCGCGCGGCCGCCATCACCCATGCCAAAGCCGGCGCCAGCAAACTCTGGGCGGGCACGGTCAACATCCAGCCCGACGCCAAGACCGGCGCCCATCATCATGGCGAGTTGGAAAGCGTCATCTATGTGCTCAGCGGGCGGGCGCGCATGCGCTGGGGCGAGAAGCTGGAATATGTCGCCGAAGCCGAAGCCGGCGATTTCATCTATGTGCCGCCTTTTGTGCCGCATCAGGAGATCAACGCGCAGCCGGATGAGCCGCTGGTCTGCATCCTCGTGCGCAGCGACCAGGATGCTATCGTCGTCAACCTGGATATCGAGGCCGTCGAGCCATCCGCCGCCACCTGGATCGGTCCTAACCATCCCGCGCCTTGATCTACCACTCCACCCACAATTCCAGCGGACCGCGAAACGAGATATTGCGCGTGTATTTGATTGTCTGGTCGGCGAGCAAGCGCAGGCTGGGCAGTTCGCGCGACAAGGTCTCCAGCAGGATGTTCATCTCCAGCCGAGCCAGGGGCGCGCCAACGCAATAGTGAATGCCAAAGCCGAATGCCAGCTGCTCTTTGAGGTTGGGGCGGGAGAACAGGATTGCGTCCGGCTCGGGGAAGACATCGGCGTCGCGATTGGCTGAGTTGAGCATCAGCAGCAGGTTGGCTCCTGCTGGTATGGCGACGCCGTTGATTTGGCTTGCCTTGGCCGCCAGCCGCCGCCATGCGCAAACGGACGGGTCGTAGCGCATCATCTCTTCCATCGCCTGCGGGATGCGTTCGGGCGCTTCCACCAGGGCTTGCCAGAGCTCGGGCTGGCCAAGCAAGTGCAGCAGGGCGTTGCTGATCTGCGCCGTGGTGGTCTCATGCCCGGCCACCAGCAGCGTTATCATGCAGCTGGCGATCTCGTTCAGGGTCAGCACAGCGTCGTCGCCCGCGCGCATGCGGATGAGGTCGCTGGTCAAATCGTCTTGCGGGGAACGGGCTTTTTCCGCCACCAGGTCCACGACATAGCGCCAGAAGGGCACAAGCTGCCGGGTCATGGCGATCTGTTCTTGCTCGCTGGGCTTGCCATAGTAGAGCTTGATGCGATTGCCGGCCCAGGCTTTGACCCGCGGCACATCGGCTTCGGGAACGCCCAGGACATGAAACAGCACATAGGCGGGATACTCGAAGGTGAGGGTGGAGACGATATCCAGCGGTGATTTTTGCTTGAGGCGCTCGACGCGGTTTTCGGCGATGCGGCGGATGGTCGGCGCGAAACTTCTCATGCGGCGGGGCGTAAAGAGGCGGTTGACCAGGCTGCGGATGCGACTGTGGCTGGGCGGCACATTGTTGGAAAGGACTGGCTCGGGGCTGTAGTCGCCGTCGGCGAGCATTTGAGTGACCGCGGGCGGGAAGGGGACTATGGGACTGATGGTGTTGGCGGCGGTGTAGGTCTGGTGGTTACGGAAGATGGATTTAATGTCGGCGTGGCGGGTGACGATCCAGTAGTCGATTGCTGGGCTGTAGAAGACCGGCTGCTCATGGCGGGCTTGGGCGAGCGCGGGGAAGGGGTCATGGAGGTCGAGGGGGTCGAAGGATTGGCTGAGTTGGCTGATGGGGCATTGGGATGGATTCATCGTTGTGGCAAGCCTCGCGCTGGGCTAGCGGGTCCCGTTCATTGCTCAGCCTCGCTGGCTAGTTGCCGCAATTCGGCGATGCTGATGTCGGCTTCGTCCGACTTGGAGTAGATGGCGAGCAAGGTGACGCGGTCATGGAACTGGGCGTAGTAGATCACGCGGAAGCCGGCGGGCGACACAAGTGTAGCCCCTACAGGGATTTAAGGGCAGCTCGGTTGGGCAGGCGCGCTTTGTAAAGTGTAACCGACGTTTGGTATGCGTTGGCCTGGGCGCAGGTCGCGCATGAGTTGGTGAATCAGACCACGGACTTCATGCGTTGTTCGACGATACTTCCGTTCAAGTCTGTCTAGCTTTCTGTCGAACTGCGGATGATAGTTAACCGTCGTTGGCATCGCCGTAGATTCTCTTCTCGAGCGCTTCAAGGGATTCAAGCGCTGGCATCATTTCTTTGCCCGCAATCACGTCGCGCAGGGCAATGCGAAGATCATCCATGATTTCTTCTTTTGTCGGCTCGCGGTCGTCGTCTTCTATCTCGTCCTCTATGGCTTGCGCTACCGCCGCGCCTGGATCCATCCTGTCCATGGCTTTGCCTCCCTTTAATCCCAGCCGGATTCTAGCAGAGTCGTCCGCAGCCGGGCAAGCTGCGTCACTGCTCAGCCTCGCTGGCTAGTTGCCGCAATTCGGCGATGCTGATGTCGGCTTCGTCCGATTTGGAGTAGATGGCGAGCAAGGTGACGCGGTCATGGAACTGGGCGTAGTAGATCACGCGGAAGCCGCCGCGTTTGCCACGCCGGGCAGCTCGGTTGGGCAGGCGCACCTTGTAGAGCGTATAGCCGACGTTGGGAATGAGCTGACCAGGGCGCAGGCCTTGCTCAAGCTGGATTATGAGTCGGTCGACTGCAAAATATGTGCGGGGGTATTTCCGCTCAAGCCGCTCCAGCCGACGGTCAAACCTGGGAAGGTACTCAATCGTTGTCGGCATCGCCGTAGATTCTTTGCACCAGCGCTTTCAGCGACTCTCTCGCTGGCATCCCCTTGCCAGCCCTGGCCTCTCGGATGCCGAGGCGAATGTCTTCCATGATCTCTTCTTTGGTTGGTTCGCGCATATCGTCGTCTTCCATCTGGTCATCAATGTCTTGCGCGACCGCCACTCCTGGATCCAGCCTGTCCATGGCATTGCCTCCCCCTTATCTCAGGAAGATTGTAGCGGATTCGTCCGCCAGCGGGCAAGCGGGGGTCAGCCTGGGCGGGGCGCCGGCATTTCGTCATATTCACCTGAGCGGAAAATCGACTATCATTGCGTGTATTGCCGGACAGGCAGAGCGACAGGGGGAGACTATGACCATCAATCTGGGCATCATCGGCGCCGGGCGCATCGGCCGCGTCCATGCCAGTACGCTGACCACTCGGGTGGCTGGCGCGCAAGTGCTGGCCATCGCCGATATTTTTGCGGAGTCGGCTCAAGCTGCGGCCGCTGATTATGGCATCGCCGAATACAGCGCTGACCCGGCCGAGATCATCAGCAGCGCGGACATCGACGCGGTTGTCATCTGCTCTTCAACCGATACGCATTGCCATTTCATCACCGAGGCGGCGCGAGCCGGCAAGCACATCTTCTGCGAGAAGCCCATCGCCTTTGATCTGGCGGAGATCGACGCGGCGCTGGCGGCTGTGGAGGAGGCGGGCGTGCAGCTGCAGATCGGCTTTAACCGCCGCTTTGACGCCAATCACGCGCGCATCAAACGAGCCATCGTAACGGGCGAAATTGGCGCCCCGCATACCCTGAGCATCATCAGCCGCGATCCCTCGCCGCCGCCTATCGAATACATCAAGGTCTCCGGCGGATTGATGATGGATATGATGATTCACGACTTCGATATGTGCCGTTTCTTGCTGGGCGAGGTCGAAGAGATCTTCGCTATGGCGGATGTCATGGTGGACGCGGCGATTGGCGAGGCCGGCGATATCGATACGGCCAAGGTCATGCTGCGCTTTGCGAATGGCGCCATCGGAACGATAGAGAACAGCCGTCAAGCCGTCTATGGCTATGACCAGCGCGTTGAGGTCTTTGGCAGCGCCGGCGCGGTCCGCAGCGGCAATAGGCATCCCAACGCCGTCGTCATCAGCGATGCCTGCAGCGTCCGCCAAGATTTGCCCTTGCATTTCTTCATTGAGCGCTACATGGAAAGCTACGCGCTTGAGATCCGGGAGTTTGTTCGCGCGATAGAGATGGGTGAGCCAGTGCCGGTCGAAGGCAATGATGGCCGCGTTCCCGTGCTGATGGCCATGGCGGGCATGCGTTCGATAGCCGAGAATCGCCCCGTCCGGCTGGATGAGATCAAAGGCGAGCTGGCATGAACAAGACTTATGATTCCCTGCACATGGGGCGGAGCTCGATCGATCTCTATTCCAATGACATCGGCGCGCCATTCGTCGAGATCGAGAGTTTCGCGGCTTATATCGGCGGCTCGCCCACCAATATCAGCGTCGGCGGCCGGCGGCTGGGTTTGAAAACGGCGCTGCTTACGGCCGTGGGCGATGACCCGGTTGGCGATTTCATCCTGAATTTCCTCAACAACGAAGGCGTCGAGACTCGCTTCATCCCGCGCAAGCCGGAACATCGCACTTCTGCCGCTGTGCTGGGCATCGAACCGCCGGACAAGTTCCCGCTGGTCTTCTATCGCGACAATTGCGCCGACATCAACTTGAACATCGACGATGCCCTGGCCGCGCCCCTGAACGATTGCCGGGTGTTTCAGTTTGCCGGCACGAACCTGAGCCGGGAGCCCAGCCGCAGCGCCACGATGTTCGCGGCTGAGCAGGCGCGTTTGGCTGGCGCGACGGTGGTCTTCGATGTCGATTTCCGCCCCGATCAATGGCATGACGTGCGAGCCTTTGGCGTGGTCGCGCGGAGCGTCCTGCGCGCGGTCAATGTGGTCATCGGCACGGAAGACGAAATCAACGCGGCAATGCTCAGCGATGCCGCCCAGATGGAAGTGACGCATTCGCAAGTCTCGGATACCAAAGTGGCCGGCGATACCCGCGGCGCCATCCGCTACCTGCTGAGCATGGGACCCGAGGCCGTGGTCGAGAAGATCGGGCCAGAAGGCGCGCGCATCCATCTCAAGAACGGCGAGACAATCGACGCGCCCGGCTTCCCGGTCGAGGTGACGAATATTCTGGGCGCGGGGGATGCTTTTGGCGGCGGCTTCATTTATGGGCTGGTCAAGGGCTGGGGCTGGTACAAGGCGGCGCGGCTGGGCAATGCTTGCGGCGCGATCGTCGTTACCGAGCATGGCTGCGCCAATTTCATGCCGACCATGCCGGAAGTCGAGGCTTTCGTCGCGCCCTATGGAGGGCTAGCTTAACCCCATCCCCCGGCCCCTCTTGCCATCTCTAGCGCGCGTAGACACTGCGCATCTGGCAAGGGTCCCGACGCATCAGGGAAGGGGAGCGCATACAATATAGGGCTGAAGGGGCGAATCTGTGAATCGCCCGAAATGGCAGGACAACTAAACATGGTAACCGAGACGAACGCGGACGGCTGGATTGCGTACATGGATGGCGACGACCTGCTGGAACGGGCCGAACGCGAACGCGCCGAACTGGCTGCGCTTTGGGCGTGCTTGAGCGAAGAGCAGATGACCCGCCGGCCAGGACCGCATCCCGAATGGTCGGTCAAGGATATCATCGCGCATATCACCTGGTGGGAGCAGGCGGCGACGAACATGGTCTCGCGAGCATTAGGCGGCGAGATGCTGGCGCGGACGGAGACGCCGGACGAGATTAACGCCCGCGTCTTCCACGACAATCGCGATATGCCCCTGGAAACCGTGCTGGAGATGTTCGAGCTGAGTTTCCCTCCGCTGGAGCAGCTGGTGGGGCGCATGACGGACGAAGAGATCAACGACCCCGAGATCTGCGATATCCGCGGCCTGCCCTTGCTGGCCTTCCTTGTGGGCAATACTTTCGCGCATTACGCCGACCATGTCGACGACCTGCGGGCATACGTCGACAGGCACAATAGCAATCTGTGAGGCTTGTCCGGTAGCGCGTCCCGTTAAATTGGCCTGCCCGACCCCGGCCCCGCTCCAAAGCATCAGGAAAGGGAGCATAAATCGCCGGGTAATGGATATGCGTATCGCTATCGTCTCAGCAGACGACGCTTTCCCAGACGGTCAGCGTCGGCGGTCAGCTTGGCTCAGGCGGCGATGGCGGAAGAGAATCCGCCAGATGGCCAAGGCGGCTTCCGCGGCGACGGCGGTTGACATCTTGGATTCGCCATGCTGCCTGTCCGGGAAGTGAATCGGCGTCTCGCTTATTGCGAAGCCAAGACGATGCGCTACATAGGCCAGTTCCACCAGGAAGACGTAGCCATTCGCGCGTATCTCGTTGAAATCCATGGCGCTTAGGCATTCGCGGCGATAGACTCTGAAGCCGCCAGTGGCGTCATTCACGGGCAGGCGCAAGATCGACGGCGCATATACGCGGTTGGCCCACCAGCTGAGCAGCTTGCGCAGCGCGCTCCAACTTTCGTCGACGCTGCCCCCCTGGACATAACGCGAGCCGATAACAAGATCCGCCTCATGGACGCGAGCCAAAAGCTGCGGGATATATTTGGGCTGGTGCGAGAAATCGGCATCCATCTGGATGATAAGGTCCGCCCCCAGCGAAAGCGCCTTCTTGAAGCCTTGGATATAGGCCGGACCCAAACCCTGCTTGCTGGCTCGGCGCAGCACATGGACGAAGCCAGCGTATTCCTGCCGGGCAGCCAATTCTTCGGCAAGCTGTCCCGTGCCATCGGGCGAATTGTCATCAACGACCAGCACAAGCAGGTTGGGCAGGCGCAGCGCAAACAGCGCCCGCAGCATCCGCGGGATATTCTCGCATTCGTTGTATGTCGGGATAATGATGATGATCTTGGGCGCAGGCGTCATGACCGGCTCGCGAATCTCAAGCATCCAGCAGCGAATTCACGGCTTCCGCTACATGACCGGGCGTCAAGCCAAATGCTTCATAGATTGTTTTGTAGGGCGCGCTTGCCCCGAAGCGATCGACGCCGATGGCAATGCCGCCCCCGCCAAGATACTTGCTCCAGCCCAGGGTGGCGCCGGCTTCAACGCTGACGCGGCGCGTCACGGCTTGTGGCAAGACGCTCTCCTTGTATTCCGCGTCCTGCGCCTCGAAGAGTTCCCAGCAGGGCATCGAGACCACGCGAACGCGGATATCAGCATCTTCCAGCAAACCGGCCGCGTCCAAGGCAATGGAAACTTCGCTGCCGGTGGCCATGATGATGGCGTCAATATCGCCGGATTCATGCTCGGATAGCACATAGGCTCCGCGCGCCACGCCTTCGTGGATGCCGGCGTCGTTGCCAGCCAGGACGGGCAGGTTCTGGCGGCTAAGCGCGATGGCGGCGGGGTGATCCAACGTGGCGATGGCCGCCCAGGCGCCGGCGGTTTCCGTGGCGTCGGCCGGGCGGAAGACATGCAAATTGGGCATGACGCGCAGGGACATCAGATGTTCGACCGGCTGATGCGTTGGCCCATCCTCGCCCAAGCCGATGCTGTCATGCGTGAAGACATACACGGCCGGCAGGTCCATCAGCGCGCCCAGTCGCATGGCGGGCCGCATATAATCGCTGAAGGTGAAGAATGTCGCGCTGTAGGGTTTGATGATGCCGCCATGCAGCGCCAAGCCATTGACGATGGCGCCCATGGCATGTTCGCGGACGCCAAAGCGCAGGTTGCGCTCGGTCGCGCGGCCTCGTCCGGTGTGGCCCGCGCCGGCGATCAGCGTTCGGGTGCTGCCAGCCAGGTCGGCATCGCCACCGATCATGGTCGGCGCGAACCTCGCCAGGGAATTCAGGGCTTCCCCGCCCGCGCTGCGTGTGGCGATTTCAGATTCCGCGTCCCAGCTTGGCAGCGCCTCAGCCCAGCCCTCGGCGAATTGGCCAGCCTGCGCCAGTTCCCATTCGGCAGCCAAATCGGGGAAGGCGGTTTGCCAGGCATCAAAGCGGGCTTGCCAGGCTTTTTCGGCGTTCTGGCCAGCTTTGATCGCGCCGCGGAAATGCTCCAGCGCCTCGCCGGGCAGGTGGAATGCCTCGCTCGCGCCCCAGCCGAGAGTTTGCTTGGCCAAAGCCACCTCGTCATCGCCCAAAGGGCTGCCATGAGCGGCGCTGGTGCCTTGCTTGTTGGGGCTGCCATAGCCGATGATGGTGCGCACGGCGATCAAGCTGGGCTGGTCTGTAACAGCTTTGGCGGCGGCAATCGCTCCGTCAATCGCGTCCACGTCCCTGCCATCGGCGACGCGGCTGACATGCCAGCCCATAGCCCCGAAGCGCAGGGCGACATCTTCCGTGAAGATCATCTCAGCGGCGCCATCCAGCGTGACCTGGTTGTCATCGTAGAGAAAGATCAGCTTGCCCAAGCCCCAGTGCCCAGCCAGCGCGGCCGCCTCCAGGCAGACGCCTTCCATAAGATCGCCATCGCTGACGAGGACGTAGGTGTGGTGGTCGACGATCTCATGGTCATCGCGGTTGAAATAGCGCGCCAGGTAGGCTTCCGCCAAAGCCATGCCGACGGCTGTGGCCGCGCCTTGCCCCAGCGGACCCGTGGTGGTCTCGACGCCCGGCGTATCGCCATGTTCGGGGTGGCCCGGCGTTGGGCTGCCCCATTGGCGGAAATTCTTGATATCGTCCAGCGACAGATCGTAGCCGGTCAAATGGAGCAGGGCATAGAGGAGCATGGAGCCATGGCCCGCGCTGAGCACGAAGCGGTCGCGGTTATGCCAGCCGGGGTTTTGCGGATTGAATTGCAGGTGGCGCATCCACAGGGCATAAGCCAGCGGCGCCGCGCCCATTGGCAAGCCGGGATGCCCGCTGTTGGCTTTCTGCACGGCATCCATGGCCAGCGCGCGAATGGTGTTGATGGCAAGCGCAGTCAAATTAGGCACAGCCTCACTCCTGTCGATGAAAGAGAGCCGGAACGGCAGGATTATATCAGCGAGGCGGCATCAGTGAAACAGTCAGGCTGGCGAGTCATGTCTGCGCGCTGGATGCGTGGCATCCACTGCAAAGGAGCAGGCTGGCAGTTTCGTGGAGATCGCCTTTTAGCTGGGGCGTGGCTCAACACGGAAACGCACCGCCGTTCTTTCTTGGCCGTCGATTTCCACTTCGGTGAAGTATGGCGTGGTCACGATGTCGATCTCATCGCGTTCCAGGTAGCCGCGCGCGATGGCCAAAGCCTTGACGGCCTGGTTGACCGCGCCCGCGCCGATGGCTTGCACCTCGGCAATGTTGTGCTGCCGCATGACGCCGGCGATAGCGCCTGCGACCGCAGTGGACCGGGAACGCGCCGACACCTTGATAATATCCGGTCCCTCTTCGGCGAATGAACTAACCTGTTCCTCAAAGGGATCAGCCTCTAATACATGGTGACTTTCGTACTCGGACATTAGCTCCCCCTTGTGACAGCAACAAGTTCAGCCACGACTTTTGAAATATTGCCGATGAGTGTACAGGCTTTTGCAGTTTTCGTCCAATTTTCCCGCATATTCGCGCAGAAATCTCCAGCGCCTTGAATGTCAATGCCGGCTCAGCCAGCCTGCTCGGGGCAGCCACCCTGTCAGTGGGCAGCGCTCGGCGCTACAATCAGGCTGCCCAAGCGATCTGGACCGACCATGCAGCTGACCGCCCCGCATATCGCTTTGCTCCTGCTTGTCCTTTTGCCCATCATCTGGGTTTATGGCTTTCCCCGTTATGCTTTTCGCCGCCGCCGCGATATCGCCAGCCTGTTTCTGCGCGCGCTGATCCTGGCTTTGCTTGTCCTGGCTTTGGCGGGCTTGCAGAACGTCCAAGCCGTCGATCGCCTGGCGGTAATCTTCCTCGTCGACGCCTCGGACAGCATGGGCGGGAATCGTGAAGACAGCCAGCTGGCATACATGCGCGAGGCTTTGGGCGCGAAGCAGCCGGATGATGAATGGGCGGCTCTGCTCTTCGGTGAAAATGCCGTGCCGGAGACGGATTTTGGCGTGGCGGATGACATTGAAAGCTTTGCCTCAATCCCGCAGACGACGGGCACGGATATCGCCAATGCCATCCAGACGGCGCTGTCCATGTTCCCGCCCGATGTCTCGCGGCGCATCGTCATCCTCAGCGATGGCCAAGCCACCACAGGCGACGCCATCGCCCGGGCGCAGCGAGCGGCCGTCGCCGGCGTCGATATCAGCTATGCGCCCATGTTTCGCGCGGCAGCCCCGGAAGCGCGCATCACGTCAATTGACGCGCCGAGCCGTGTGGCGGAGAACCAGAGCTTCGATATTTCCATTGGCATTGAGGCGGAAGCGGCCAGCCCGGCCACGCTGCTGATCTTCTCCGGCGGCCGGCTGATCCATGAAGAAGAACTGGCGCTGCAAGCTGGCGAGACCCGCTACAGCCTGACGCAAGCGGGCGAGAAGAGCGGCTTCCTCGATTTCACGGCGCAGATCGTCGTGCCGGGCGAGCATGACAATTTCAATCAGAACAATCAACTCGGCGCTTTCAGCCAGGTCCTTGGCCCAGCGCGCGCCCTGCTCGTCAGCGCTGACGAAGCCGAAACGCAGTATCTCTTGCCGGCTTTGGAGAATGCGGGCTTGGTCGTGGATCTGGCTCCGCCCGGCAAACTGCCCGTCAAGATGGGCGACCTGGCCAATTATAAGAGCGTCATCCTGGCGAATGTGCCGGCGGCCGAGTTGGGCAGGGCGCAGATGAGCCTGCTGGATCAATTCGTCAGCGATATTGGCGGGGGCTTGGTCATGATCGGCGGACCGCAAAGCTACGCGCCGGGCGGCTATTATCAGACGCCGCTTGAGCGAACTTTGCCGCTGGATATGCAGATCAAAGACCAGAAGCGCCTGCCGCAGCTGACCATCGCCTATTTGATTGACCGCTCCGGCAGCATGGGGCAGATCGGGCGCAGCGGCGTTCCCAACCTGGAGCTGGCAAAGCGCGCCATCGCGCTGTCTTTGGAACTGCTGCAGCCCTCCGACCGCGTCGCCATCGGCACTTTTGACACGGGCGGCGCATGGGTTGTGCCCTTTCAGCGGGTGAACGACGCCCAGGCGCTTATCGCCATGACCAATACGATTCGCTCAGGCGGCGGTACGGATATCCTGGCGGGTTTGCGGCTGGTGGAACGCGATATCGACGACGAGCCTTCGCAGCTCAAGCATCTGATCCTGCTTACCGATGGCGGCGCCAGCTCAACCGGCTTGGTCGAGCTCAGCGGCGCGCTGAACGAAACGCATCAGGTGAGCATGTCCGTGCTGGCTATCGGGCGCAACCCGGGCAGCTTCCTGGAGTCGATGGCGGAGGCGGGCGCGGGCAATTTCTACCGCGTTTCGGATGTGGAGCAGATCCCGCTGATATTCGCGCAGGAGACCGTGCTGGCATCCCGTTCATACATCGTCGAAGAGAGCTTCGCGCCCCGCGTCACCGGCAGCAGCGCGATCATCGATGGCATCGCGAGCTTCCCGCCCCTGCGCGGCTATGTGGCGGCGACGCCCAAGCTGGCGGCTCAGCGCATCCTCAGCGGACCGGAACCCTACTCGGATCCCATCCTGGCTGCCTGGCAGTATGGCTTGGGAAGGGTGGTGGCCTGGACGTCTGACGCCAGCGCGCGCTGGGCGAACGCATGGGTGGACTGGGAAGATTTTCCGCGCTTCTGGGGGCAGGCGGTGGCTTGGAGCATCAACGCCGGCGGCAGCAAGAACCTGGAGACGCGGGTGATCGCGCAGAACGACAGGGCGCGCATCGTGGTGGACGCCCGCGATGACGATGGCGCTTTCCTTGATGGCTTGGCATTGACCAGCGCGGTATTGAACCCGGCTGGCGGCAGCTTTCGCCTGCCCCTGCAGCAGACGGCGCCCGGCCGCTATGAAGCCGGTTTCGCGCCCCAAAACGAAGGCGCTTATTTTCTGACGATTAGCGGAGAAGCCGAGACCCCCAGCGCGCAGTTCAAGGATTTGCATGGCTGGGTGCGCTCCTATTCGCCGGAGTATATTCCTCAGCCGCGGGATGAGCGCCTGCTGGCTGAGATTGCCGAGATCACCGGCGGCAAGAACCTGGCCGACGCTCCCGAAGCCGTCTTTGCGCATGACCTGGGCGCGGAACAGGCGGCGACAGATATTTGGGAGCGCTTGATACTGCTGGCGCTGCTGCTGCTGCCTTTGGATATCGCCATTCGCCGCTTGATCATCACAAGGAGCGATTTGCAGCGTTTGCGCGCGACTCTGGCTGGAACGGGGCCGGATGCGGCGCGTTCCCAAGGCATGCAGGCGCTCTTCAGCGCGCGGGGCCGCAGCCGGCGAGAAACCCGCTATGGCGATGGGATGCGACCGCTTCCGCCAGCGCCCCGGGATGCTCCGCCGCCTGTGCCGGCTCCAGCGCCCAGGACAGTCATCCGACCAGCCTCAACGCGCGAGCCCGAATTCATGGAAGAGCCGCCCGAAGCGCGCAACCTGGGCGGGGATCTCTTGCGGAGCCGGCGGAGGCGTACTTCGGTTTATGAGGACGAGCATTCTGACTCTGATGAGCATTCAGTCTAAGCGCTATTGGCTTTTCTCGCTGTAGTTTATGATTTCTCTTGAGCTTCGTAATTGGGCTACAATTGGTGAGACTTTCTGGGATAGCAGAGGCGGTCAACTGTCAAGATGCAACTGTCACTGTTTACTGACTTTGCGGCGCGTCATGAACTTGAGCGAAAGTACCGGGACCTACTTTTGCCGACTAGCCGTTTCAACCGAAGACTGGTGAGTTATCAGGCGAATAAATCGGAAAGTTTTCACCGCTGGTTCAAATTCAAGGAGGGATTCTCCGCTCGGCTTGTTCAAGGCTTTATAGAGGAGTTTGATCTTCGGCCGCCGCAACACATTCTTGATCCCTTTGCGGGCGCGTCGACCACGCTCCTGGTCGCGCGCGAACATGGGGTCAATGCTACTGGAATCGAAGTGATGCCAATGGGCGAATTGATTTGGCAAGCAAAATCGAGGCTCGACAGATATGACGTCAGTGAGCTGCAAGCAATATGTGATTGGGTTGCGTCAACTCCACCGAAAGCCTCATGCCGGGTTTTCCCGCACCTGCCCATAACGGAGCATGCGTTTGATAGGGATAGCGAGTCGGAGCTGATGTGGTACGACGAAGAATTTCGGAAATTGGATGTTTCTGACGACTCGAAAATCTTGCTTCGTTTTGTGCTGCTTTCGATACTGGAAGACATCAGTTATACAAGCAAAGATGGTCAGTTCTTGCGCTGGGACAGCAGATCGTTGAAGGTGAAGAAACGCAACGCAGTAAGGCTTGCCACTGGGAAGTCGCCCGCTAAACCATATCGCAAACGCAAGATCCAAAACGTACAATTGGCGCTATTGCAGGCGCTAGACCGCGTGGTCGATGATATTGTAACGATGTCCGCGCAACGGAGCCGAGGAAGCAAGCAAGAACTCATTGTTGGATCTGTTTTGGAGGAACTGCCTCAGCACGATGCGGAGTCAGTAGATGCCGTAATAACGTCGCCGCCATACTGCAATCGGTACGATTATACTCGAACATACGCTCTTGAGTTGGCATTTATGGGGATTGATCAACAGGGGTTGCTAAGCCTCCGGCAGAGCTTGTTAAGTTGCACAGTTGAGAATAGATCCAAGATTGATGACTTGCGACGCTTCTATACAACTCTCGGTAGGAAAAACGATTTTGACAGAGTAATTTCCGTATTGGATGAAGTCGACGCGCTTGAAGAGATTATAACTGCGCTGAAACTGCGTCGTCGGCGTGGAGAAGTCAACAATAGCGGCATCATTTCTATGGTCGAAGGTTACTTCATCGAGCTTGCCTTTGTGACACACGAGCTTTCACGGGTATGCAAGAACGGGGCGCAGGTTGCTATTGTCAACGATAATGTTCGCTACAGTGGAGAGACCATACCAGTTGACTTGCTGATGACTGATATTGCCTCGAAGTTTGGTTTCGAGCCTGAAAAGATCTACGTATTGCCGCAGCGTAAAGGAAATAGCAGCCAACAGATGGGCAATTATGGCCGAGAAGCTTTGAGAAAAAGTATTCTGATTTGGACCAAGAACGGGCAATGCCAGTGAACTCAGATAAACGGCGTGCTTGGGCGCTTGACCAACTGCAAAAGAGCTTGTTCTTCCATCAAAGGCTGCACGAGTGGGGCCTGATGGAGGTCGCCGAGCAGATTGAAGAGATCTCGGGTGAAGCGCTAAAGTGGGATATGCGACAACTATCCATTTCATCCGTGGCATGGAATCGCATAATTCATGGCGGGATAAAGCCTATCGTTGTATTTGCTCATCCCGCTGTGCTTGTTGCGGTAGACAGGGCGGTAAGCTATTACCGAATGCTTTCTATGGCGTCGCAGAAATCAATGAATCAAGTTGGATTGCCAACGAAACGATTCGAGACGAGCGGCAATCCGCCCAATCAGGACGCTGCGCTTGCCATTGCGCGAAGATTGAATCAATTGATAAGCGCTCTCGTCGAAAGCGAAGCTCGCATTGCGGCTAGAGAATTCGACCTTTGGCGGGGGATGGCAGCTGGTTCACAGGCGCAGGGTTCATGGCAGAATCGCAAAGGCGACATAACTGAGGAACTTGTTAGAAGAGATCTGCTGGGCAGACTGCATGCGCTAGAACTGATTGACGCTGGCTCTGCGGTTGACGTCGCTTCGCGAGTCGTCGAATTCAGACTTCAAGACGGCCGCATGGTACGGTTGGGATCTGAACCTGACATACAGATTTACAGCGAATATCGGATACATGCGGCGGTCGAAGTCAAAGGTGGCATTGACGCCGCGGGCGTTCTCGAGCGCGTTGGGGCTGCGATCAAGAGCCTGAGCCGCGCAAAGGAGGAAAGCCCAGGCGCGATAACGATACTCATTATGTCGTCGGTCTCAATGTCTCGGCAGGCGCGGCGGGACATCGAGTCCAACCGATCAAATGTGAACTACCTGTTCACGATTGAGGACATCGTATCGGATTCTACGGTCAAGGAGCAATACTACAGTTTGCTCGGGTTAGGCGCTAAACCGCTTTGAAATAGCGCGGAGCTAGCGCGAACTCAAATACACCGTGAAATCCAGATTGCCCGGCGAATGCCCAAAGCCGGTCAAGAGCGCAGCGCATTCCGCCCGATGCTGCGTGCCATGATTGACCAGGTGCGCCAGACATTGCCACAACAGCCGATAGCGCCTCTCGCCGTCCGCCTCATAACTGACCGCGCCAAGCAAATCCGCATCGCTCAGGCTCTCGAGGTAGCGCCAGAACCGCGCGCGTTCCTCCGCCCAGCGCTCGCGAATGGCCGCGACATCGGCAAAGCCTTCGGGCTGCAATCTTTCGACGAAAAGGCCATTCATCAGCAATTCCCGCCAGGCGTATTCGGCATCCATGAGGTGGACCAACGTGCCGCGCAGGCTCTCCCAGCCCATATCGTGAGATCTAGTGAGCTGCTCCGGCGAGAGTTCAGCGGCAAAATCAAGCAGGCGCTCATTCGCCCAATCGTTGTAGCGGAAGAGCAATTCCATATCCCCGCGCGCGATACCTTCCTCATCGGCGTGATCAAAGTCGCTCCTTCCATAACGTTCATAGAGAAACTGCGAGAAGTCCATATCGCCGGGCGAAGCGCCAAAGCCGGTCAGCAGGGCGGCGCATTCGCTGCGGTGCTGCGTGCCATGGTTGACGACATGAACCAGCGCCTGCCATAGCGCCCAGTGATACTCCCGCTCGCCTCGGACGCTGCTATGGACGCCGCTCATGTCCTCCGCTTTTAAGCCGTCCAGGCAGCGCCACAGGCTCTCATTGGCGCTGGCCCAACGCTGACGCAAGGTTGCTATGTCCTGGATGTCATCCTGTCGGGGGCGATCGCTGGCTTCCAAGCCGAAGAGAAAGGTGAACCAGCCGGTTTCCGCGCCAAGAATATGCTTGAGCCCGCCTAGCAGGCTGCCCCAGCCCAGGTCATTGGCTTGATTGAGCCGCTCGGCGTCCAGCGTTTCAGCCGCGTCCAGGATGCGCTCATTCGCCCATTGGTTGTAGCCATAATAGAGTTTGACGTGTTCGGGATGCATTCTGTGACCCTCGCTCTGTTTGCCGAGCCGCTCAGCCTTCGTCCAGGAAGACCAGCAAGTCCATATCGCCGGGCGAAGCGCCGAAGCCGGTGAGCAATGCCGCGCATTCGCTGCGGTGCTGGGCGCTGTGGTTCAAGATATGCTGCAAGAAATGCCACAGGAGCCGCTGGCCCGCTTGCCCGTCGACTTCAAAAGCAAAGGGACTGGCAATCGCTTCATCGCTCAGCGAGGCGACGTAGCGCTCCAGGGCGCGGTGCTCAAGCTCCCAGCGGAGGCGAAGGGCGGCGAGATCTGCGAAATCGTCTTCTTCGATCCAGTCAGTTTCCTTGCTCTCAGCCAGGAAAACGCGCCAGTAGTATTCGGCATCGAGGATATGAACGAGAGCGCCAAAGAGCGATTTCCAGCCAAAATCGTTGGGCGCGGCCAGCTGTTCCGGGCTCAGGTCGGCAGCGGCGTCCAGGATGCGATTGTTCGCCCAATCGTTGTATGCAAAGAGCAATAGCGTGCTTTCGCGATTCATCATGCCTCCCAACCGGTCCGCATGAGCGCCTGGCTGCCAGGTGACTGATGGTATAATCACTGGCAGGCTGCCGCAAGCGGATTCTAGCTCTGAATCCTCACTATTGCGACCGCCAAAGGCCGCCGGACGGGGAAAAGAGGCGTGCGGATGACGGATGTGCTGATTAGCCTGGCTGTGATCCTGGCTTCGGTGATGGCTCTGGCGATTCTCACCGACCGCTTCTTCATCCCCAGCCTGGACGCCCTCTCGCGCCGTCTGAAACTTTCGGACGAAGTGGCCGGCGCGTCGCTGATGGCTGTTGGGTCTTCAGCGCCGGAGCTGGCCATTGCCTTGATGGCGCTATTCAGCGGCGGCGGCGAGCATAGCGATGTCGGCATAGGCACTATCGTTGGTTCGGCAGTCTTCAATGTCCTGGCGATCACGGGCTTGTCGGCGGTGGCGGCCGGCGGCTTTTATGTCCATGCCTTCGCCGTGCGCCGCGATATCCTGTATTACCTGTTGGCGATCGCCTATCTGGCCGCGGTCTTCTTTGATGGTCATATCACCTTGATGGAGGCGCTGCTTGGCTTGGCGGGTTATGCCGCCTATATCATCCTGCTTGTCGTTCTGCGCGGCCGCGGACAAGACGAATCGCCAGCGGAGCCGGCCCCGGCTCATGCGCCGCCAGACCGAGCCAGATTCGCCCTGTGGCATCGGGTCGAGGCTGTGATCGCGCCATTGCTGCTGCGGGCGACGGGCGCGCCGGAAAAGCATTATCTGCGGGCATTTGCCATCTCCATAGTCTTGATCGTCGGGCTGAGCTATGCGCTGGTCGAGTCGACGATTGTCTTCGCGCAGGGCATCGGCATCCCGCCTGTCATCGTGGCTTTGACCTTGCTGGCGGCTGGCACCTCCGCGCCGGATCTGATGTCATCGCTGGAAGTCGCCCGCGAGGGCCGCGGCGGCATGGCTGTGGCCAATGCGGTAGGCTCGAATACCTTTGATCTGCTGGTGGGCTTGGCGCTGCCCTGGGCGATCGCGCTGACGCTTCTGGGCGCGCGGCATATCGAGGTGGGCGCGGACGGCTTATGGATTTCCGTCGGCATCCTTGCAGGCACGACGCTGGCGCTATTCGCCTTCCTGGAAAGCGAACGCGAATTGAGCCGGCGCGAGGGCTGGGTCTTGCTGACGCTCTATGGCGTCTTTGTGCTTTACACCTTGGCCAGCGGCGCGCCAGCCTGATGTTCTGCGGGGAAATGGGGCGCGGCGCATGAACCCTGGCGACATGGAACGGATTCCACAGATGGGCGCGGATCTTCTGCGCTTGCCGGTCGTTGGGCGGGCGCTTCGGCATCGGCATGGGCGGCTGGCTTTGCAGCTGCTCTTCACGCTGGCGGCTTTGGCGCTGGTCATCGACGGCTTCATAGGACCGCAGTCGGCGTCGCGCAACCTGGCGACTGTCGCGCCTTGGGTCACTCTTCGCGGTCTGGCGGTCATCGTTCTGCTGCTGGCGGGCAATCTGGTCTGCATGGGCTGCCCTTTCACGCTGCCGCGCAGTTTGGCGAAGCGGCTTTCGGGGCGCGGTCGGCGTTTCCCGCAGCGTCTGCGCAGCAAGTGGCTGTCGATCTTCAGTTTGTTCGCGCTCTTCTTCGCCTATGAATACCTGGATCTTTGGGCCAGCCCCTGGCTCACGGCTTGGCTGGTCCTGCTGTATTTCGCGGCTTCCTTCGCGCTGGAGGCTTTTTTCGCCGAATCGGCATTTTGCAAGTACGTCTGCCCCCTGGGCGCATTCAACATGGTGTATTCGACCTTGTCGCCTGCGCGCATCGCCGTCAAATCGCCGGATATCTGCGCCAGCTGCGTCGGCAAGGAATGCGTCAATGGCAGTTATGCGCCGCAAGCCACGTTGCGCCTGGATGCGATCCCCATTGTTGGAAGCGTCCAGACCAAGAGCGTAGAAGTGCGGCACGGTCCGCAAGGCAGCCTGGGCTGTGGCACAGAGCTCTTCGCCCCGCAGATCCGCAGCAACCTCGATTGCACCTTCTGTCTGGATTGCGTGCGCGCCTGCCCGCATGACAACGCCAGCCTGTTCACGCGCATGCCGGGCGCGGAGCTCAGCGCAGCCGATAGCTGGTCGCGCCGCTGGGATGTCTCGCTGCTGGCCATCGCGCTGGGCTTCATGGGCATCTCCAACGCCTTTGGCATGGTCCCGCCTTATTATGCGCTGCAGGAATGGCTGGCGCTGAACCTGGGCGTCGCCAGCGAATTCATCGCCCTGCTGCTGATCTTTGGCTTGGCGAATCTGCTGCTGCCTATCGCTGTCGCGGTTGCGGCGGCTTGGCTGGGGCGGGGCATAACCGGCTTCGCTCGGCGGGATTCCCTGCGCGAGACGGCCGCGGCCTTCGCGCCGGCTTTTGCGCCACTGGGCTTTGGCATCTGGTTCGCCCATTACAGCTTTCATCTGCTTGTCGGTCCGCTGCTGATAGTGCCGGTCATTCAGGAATTCCTGGGCGGGGCAGGCGAGTGGGGGCGTTTCAGCCTCAGCCTGGATATCACAGCCATCGGCGTGGTTCAGCTGCTTGTCTTGCTAGGGGGGTTTTTCTGGAGCCTGCGTCTGGCGCAGAAGGCGGCTCTGCGGCTTTATCGGCGCAAGGCTCTGCTGGGCATGCTGCCTTGGGCGCTGGTATTTCTGTTGATGATGCTGATCGCCTGGCAGATCTTCAGCTTGCCCATGGAAATGCGCGGCACGCTGGATATCTTCGCCTGAGGGGCTGCTGGCTTTGGGGCTTGTCATGCCTTCGGGGTCACAGCCTTTCGCATTCCCCGGTCAATTCTCTGTGTACTCGTTTTCCTCGGCGTAGTCAGTGGCCAAAACCCCCGCGCGGAACTCGCTGCGCGGCTTAAGGCCTTGACTCGTCACTCCGCATGGCTCTTTGCGGGCAGTTCACCCAGTGGTCGCCTGCGGCAGTCCTTGGCCTAGGCCTTTTCATTCCGGATAAAGGCGGCGGCATCGGCTTTGAGCTGCGCCAACGACGGCTCATGCAGGTACATCATGTGCCCGGCTGCGTATTCCGCAATGGTGATGTTGTCGCGCAAGCTGGCGTCCAAGCCCATGTGCTCCAGCGAATAATAGGCGGCCTGGAAGGGCGTGGCCAGGTCATAATAGCCCTGCGCCACCAGTACGCGCATGAAGGGATTCTTGGCGAAAGCCGCCCGCAATCCCTCGCTGGTATCGGGGAACTGCCCGCCGGGATATTTCCAGTTTTCGTTGACATTAAAGCTGAGAATCTCGTAGTTGAGGTCGCTGCAATAGCCCAGCCGCTCGCGGATGTATTGATTGTAGACGGCGGTATAGGGCGGGATGATGGCATTCATGGAGGGGTCAAAGTCGAAAGTCGCCCCCTCGGTCGATGCCATGATGCCGATGTAACGCGCGTCCAGCCTGCCCAAAGCCCGTTTGTCATCGCGCAGCAACTCCTTGCAGAAGCTCATGATAGTGACGCGCAGGTCCACGCCCAGGATGAAGCGCTGCGACAAGCCGGAATACTCCGAGAGGCGCTCGGCGACTTGCAAGCGCTCAGCCTCAGTGAGCCGGTCGCCTTTGGCAAGAGCCACTGTGTACTCCGATTCCGCCCAGTCGGATACTTCTTGCAGCAAACCGCGCAGTTCGCGCTTTTGCAGCCTGTCATCCAGCGCTCCGTGATAATGCGCCGCCGCGCAAAAGCTGGGCAAGTATAAGGCGTATGGCAGGTCATTGGCTTTGGTGAAGCGCAAGGTCTGGAAGTTCATGACCGTCGAAATCAGGATTATGCCGTTGAAGGCGATGCCGCGGTCAATGAGATGGCCCGCCAAGCCGGCCGCGCGGGTTGTGCCATAGCTCTCGCCAGCCAGGTACAATGGCGATGTCCAGCGCTGATTCCGCGAGAGATACAGGCGGATAAACTCGCCGACCGCTTCCAGGTCCGCTTCCAGCCCCCAATACTTTTTGTTATCGGCTGGGTCCACCGCGCGCGAAAAGCCGGTGCCAACGGGGTCGATGAAAACCAGATCGCCAAGGTCAAGCCAGGAATGAACGTTATCGATCAGGCGATACGGCGGTGGCGGCATCCAGCCTTCTTCGCCCATATCGACGCGTTTGGGACCGAGCGCCCCCATGTGCAGCCAGATTGAGGCGGCGCCGGGACCGCCATTGAAGACGAAGATCAGCGGACGTTCGGCAGGGCTGTCGTCTGTATCCACGGTGTAGGCGGTGTAGAAGATCTGGGCGACGATTTTTTCCTTCTCGTCTTTGAGGGGCAGCATGCCGACGGTGGCGCTGTAGGCGAGCCTGGCGCCAGCCAACTCGAGTTCATGCGCGCTGATGACTGGCGCTTCCTCTTTGATTTCTTCGCTGGGGAGCTTTTCGTTTTCGGCTTTCTCGGTCATGTCCGGGCTGTCCTTCGGCATGGCTGGCCTTTCCGCTGACTATAAACCTTGATGGCGGCTGCGGCAATTGCTGGCTGGTCAAGTTCACGGTCATGCGCTCGCTTCCTGGCGCCGCTACAGCCCCTGCCCAGCCGACGTCTCTGGCGCGCGGACACTGCCCATCTGTCGCGCGGGCGTCCACAGTTGACAATTTTGGTGGAAATCTGTCCCATATCAGCGCCATTCCAATTTGGCGCGATTGCCCTGTCAAACTGGGCAGAGTATTCGCAACTGACCAATCCACTGGTAAAGTACCTTGAGATTCATCCGTTTCCCTTTTTATACCTTGCCTGTATAAAATCGTTGCTGATGAGTCTTTGCATCAGTTCGCATTCGCCGCAATTCAAATCGACACAAGCGCGTCCGCTCCTCAGCCCAAGACGAGGGAGGGGCATTGTTTTATTGGATATGAGAATGATGCGTCTGGAATACAAGTTATAGTTGAATCGTACAGACAGTATCGAGCGCGCTGCTAAACTGCCCTGCCTCGTGGGGGCAAGGAGCCGCGCCGCATAGCTCGCTGAGGATGGGGGCGCTGACATGCAATACACATCAGAAACCATGCTGATCAAATCGCAAGACAAGGATGGGTCGGGCATATTCGCTTCAGTCAGCGCTGAGCAAGCCGGCTGGGACTATCTCAACATGGCAGCCATGCGCCTGCGCCGGGGCGAAAGCTACCGTGTGGATACCCGCGAGCATGAAAACGCCACCGTCATCCTGGGCGGGACCTGCGATATCGTCACCAGCGACGGCGAGTTCAAGCAGGTGGGACGGCGGCCGGATGTTTTCAGCGGCATGCCCTGGGCGCTGTATATGTCGCGGCGCAAGCAGTTCACCATCACGGCGACGAGCGACAGGCTGGAATTCGCGTCTTGCTGGGTACCTACTGACCAGGACTTCCCGACCCAACTGGTGACGCCCGACATGAGCGAGATTGAGCTGCGCGGCGGCGGCAACGCTTCCCGGCAGATCAATGGCATCCTGCCACCCGGCTTCAATTGCCATCGCATTGTGGCCGTCGAGGTCTATACGCCTTCGGGCAACTGGTCGAGCTATCCGCCGCATAAGCACGATGTGCACAAAGAGGATGAGGCGGGCAACCTGCTGGAAGCTGACCTGGAGGAGATCTATTTCTACAAGATCGACCATCCGGGCGGCTATGCTTATCAGCGGGTGTACAATGACGACCGCAGCATTGATGGGGTGATGCTGGCGGGCAATCATGACACGGTGCTGGTGCCGGAGGGCTATCATCCGGTGGTCAGCGCGCATGGGTATACGACCTATTATTTGAATTTTCTGGCGGGTTCTGCGCAGTCGCTGGCGAATAGCGATGATCCGGCCTACAGCTGGGTGCAGGGGACGTGGACTTTTGTGGATCCCAGGTTGCCGGTGGTGCATCATGGGATGGAGGGGTAGGTGGTATAATGGGGATGTGGGGAGTTGCGGAGGTGCTGTGATGCGGATAACGAAGATCAGCGTTAAGAAGCTGTTTGGCGTGTTTGATCATGAGATTCCGCTGAATCAGGAGTCGCGGATTACGATTTTGCATGGGCCGAACGGGTTCGGAAAGACAATCTTGCTTACAATGCTCAATGGCCTGTTCAACTCAAATTATCGTGCTTTCCGCGAAGTGCCATTCGAGCATTTCCGCGTTTATTTTGATCATCAAGGATATCTCGAAGTCAGTAGAGAAAACGGCGAACTAGAGCTGTCATTTACTGAAGTCACTGGCTCCTACACTATGAATCTGCTTGAACAGACCGAAGGCGACTCAGAATGGCTGGACGAGATCAAGAACGGCATAAACGTAGCACTAATAAAGACAGAGCGGTTGCAAACAGAAGTAGCGATAGAGTCAGACTCTTTTCCAGCGGACTCAGCTAAATATACGCGTGTGCTCGGATTGGCGGTAGAAGAGTATTCGGCAAAGACCGCAAATCTCGTGCACGACGTGCGAGGAGCACAAAGGCTCACACAGTCTCAACTTTCCGAGCTTAGAGCGCTTCTCACAGCCATGAATGCCCTGCTACATGATGAAACAGAGACAGAGAGTCTAAATGAATCGGAGATAGGCGCACAGTTAGCGTACATAGAGTCGACTCTGGATGTTATCAAGACGCGAAACACTGAAATTGCCCGGACCGACATTCGTTTGACGACGTTAGTGGATTTGCTTAACGGACACTTCAGCTTCAAGCGAGTATACTCCGATGCCGAAACCGGTCTCATTTTCTTATCAAATGACGGAACGTTAATTCCTGTGGCAAGTCTGTCCTCCGGTGAGCAGCATCAACTCGTGTTGTTTTCCAAACTGCTCTTTGATATTCCTCAAAAGTCACTCGTCCTGATTGATGAACCGGAGCTGTCGCTCCATGTTACATGGCAACACGAATTTCTAAACGACTTGAAGCGCGTCATTGACCTATGCGATTTCGATGTGTTGATTGCTACTCACTCTCCGCAAATTGTTCATGACAAGTACGATTGGATGGTAGACTTGCAGAATCCGGAAGCTGATTATAGTGATGATGTTGCCGAATTCGCCTGAGGACATCGTCGCCAAGCTTCGGATGTTTCGTAGCAGGTATCCGCGGCATTCTTTGGTGCTAGTCGAAGGGCAGACTGATGAAGCGCTGTGGACGGAGTATGTGGCTGTCAGATGCAGTCTTATACCAGCGGGAAACAAAGAAAAAGCCGTCAAAGCGCTCGAAATTGCGAATTCCAAGACATCATTGCATGGTGTGGCGGCCATCGTCGATCCCGACTTTTGGCTCGTAGAGCAGTCGAATCTACTAAAAATGGACAACCTGCTATTTGACGATTCTCCGGACGTAGAAACGCTAATGATCAATACGCCGGCGCTAGAAAAGGTGATGCGCCATACTTTCGTAAACGTAGCGACCGACGAAATCCACGACCTCGCCAAGACTCTGAGGGACGAGGCTCTTCGACTTGCGGTAGAGTTCGGTTACTTTCGCCTGCTAGACTTTCGGTGTCGCAATTATAATCTTATGCTGCGGCGGGTCTCGGACAGATTCGCCGATTTTATCGACGAGAAGACGTTCCAGTTGAGCAGTCATAAAGTCGCCGCAACACTGTTGGAAGAAACCAGCGCTCTCAGCGTGTCGGAATTACTCGAACAAGTAGAAGCGCTCAAAGGGCAGATCCCGCTTGAAATGGTACTATGCCGCGGAAAAGATATGCTATCTCTACTGTCGCTTGTCTTGCCTGTGCATTTTGAGCGTAGGTTTCAGCGCGATATGTCCCAAAAGGCGCACAAGCAAACTACGGGCAACGAATTGGCACGAGCGCTACGCTTGGCGTTTGAGTTTGTACACTTCGTAGTAACAGCGCTCTACGCTCGTATTCGCGCATGGGAATCCGCCAACAGCCCATATAGAATTCTTAAACCCGAGATCTGAAAGGACACCCGCATGACCACGGCACGACTCACCATGTCCCAAGCTCTCATACGCTACCTCGCCAACCAGCATGTATCCCGCGATGGCCGCGAGAATCCCTTCTTCGCCGGCGTCTGGGGCATCTTCGGCCACGGCAATGTCGCCGGCGTCGGCCAAGCGCTCGAACAATACGCCCCCCACATGCGCTACTACCAATGCCGCAACGAACAGGCGCAGGTCCTCACTTCGGTGGCCTACAGCAAGCATCGCAACCGCCTGGCGACATTCGCCTGCGCATCGTCCATCGGTCCCGGCGCCACCAACATGGTGACTGGCGCGGCGGTGGCCACGGTCAATCGCATCCCCGTGCTATTGCTGCCGGGCGATATCTTCGCCGAGCGCATCCAGGCGCCGGTTTTGCAGCAGTTGGAAAGCGAGCATACGCAGGACATCAGCGTCAATGACTGCTTCAAGCCGGTCTCGCGTTATTGGGATCGCATCACTCGGCCCGAGCAGATCATCACGGCCTTGCCCGAAGCCATGCGCGTCTTGACTTCGCCGGCCGATACGGGCGCGGTCACGCTGAGCCTGCCGCAGGATATCCAGGCTTATGCCTACGATTATCCCGCGGAGATGTTCGAGAAGCGCGTCTGGCAGATCCCGCGCAACCGTCCTGATCGCGATGCCGTTTCCCGAGCTGCCGAATGGATCCGCGAATCGCGGCAGCCCATCATCGTAGCCGGCGGCGGCGTCCATTACAGCGAAGCCAACGCGGCTCTGGCGGATTTCGTGGCGCAAACCGGCATCCCCGTGACCGAGACGCAGGCGGGCAAAGGCGCGCTGAATTATGACAATCCGCTCTGCCTGGGCGCGGCTGGCGTGACTGGCGCGGAAGGCGCGATTGCCTTGATGCGCGAAGCCGACCTGGTCATCGGCATCGGCACGCGCTACAGCGATTTCACCAACGCCTCCAAGACGGCTTTCGGCAACGCAAACGCGCGCTTCATCAACATCAATGTCGCAGAATACGATGCCTACAAGCATCATGCCCTGCCATTGACCGGCGATGCCCGAGCGACGCTGGAGGAGCTTGGGGCGGCTTTAGGCGGACACGCGACCTCCGCTGCGTATCAAGAGCGCGCCAAGAACTATAACGCGGCATGGGATGCTGAGGTGCATCGCATCTACAACCTGGAGCACGAGCCCATGCTCAGCCAGGGCGAGGTCATCGGCATGGTGAATACGCTTTCCGGCGCGGGCGATACGGTGCTCTGCGCGGCTGGCAGCATGCCCGGCGACCTGCACAAACTCTGGCGGACGCGCAACAGCAAGGGCTACCACCTGGAATATGGCTATTCGACCATGGGCTACGAGATCGCCGGCGGCATGGGCGTCAAACTGGCGGAACCCGAGCGCGAGGTCTGGGTGCTGGTGGGCGATGGCTCCTTCTTGATGATGCACACGGAGATTGTGACCATGGTGCAAGAGGGGCTAAAGGTGAATATCATCGTGGTGGATAATCACGGCTTCGCCAGCATCGGCGCGCTATCCAAGAGCGTCGGCAGCGATGGCTTCGGCACGAAATACCGCTATCGCACCGGTTCGGGGCATCTTGATGGCGAGACCCTGCCCATTGATTTCGCCAAAAATTGCGAGAGCCTGGGCGCCCATGTCATCCGCGCGAGCAACCGCGAAGAGTTTTCCAGCGCCATCGAGGCAGCCAAAGCGCATACTGGCGGACCCGTCTGCATCGTCACCGAAGTCGACCGGCGACAGCGCGTGCCCGGCTATGGCGCATGGTGGGATGTGCCGGTGGCTGAAGTCTCGGAGATGCCCGCCGTGCAAGCCGCCCGCGAACAATACGAAACGGACAAGGAACGCGCCACCTGGTTCTAAGATCCAAATTCCTCTTGTAGGGGTGATTCTGTGAATCGTCCGCTGCAACCACAGTTTCTGCAGAACCCGCGACGATGCCGCTGAGCGCAAATATACATGACGCCCCGTTGCGGTTGTCTCCCCCTCCCTGACGCTTCGGGGTAGGGGGCCGGGGGGTGGGGTTGGTTGCCCGCATTATCCACAACGCGCGCAAGGGCAATTTTGTAAATCGCCCACAATCGTCTAAAATATCGCGCGAAGGCAAAATGCCGAGGAGCGCGACTCATGGGCCTACTATCCGATGCTGAACGGGCTTTCTGGCATGAGAATGGCTATGTCATCCTGCCGAATGCCGTGCCACAAGCCGATGTGGACGCGGTTGTGGATGTGATATGGGATTTCATGGAGATGGATCGCCATGATCCAGCCACTTGGTACAGCGCGCCGCAGAATGAATATGGCATGCTGGAACTCAGCCAGTCAGGCATGGTCGAGCTGTATCAGCATCAATGCCTGTGGAATAACCGCCAGAATCCGCGCATTTATGGGGCATTTGTGGATATCTGGGGGCGGGAAGATCTTTGGGTGACCATCGACCGCGTCAATCTCAATCCGCCTGCCCGCGCCGACCACGATTTCCAGGGCTTCGTGCATTGGGATATCGACACTTCGCTGGATCCTCTGCCCTTCGGCGTGCAGGGCGTCTTGGCGCTGGTTGATGTGAGCGCTGACCAGGGCGGCTTGCAGTTAGTGCCCGGCTTTCATCGCCAATTCGAGCAATGGGTCAAGACGCAGCCATGCGACCGCGACCCCTGGAAGCCGGATATCAGCGGCTACGACTTGCGCAAAGTGGAGATGCAGGCGGGCGACCTGGTCATCTGGCACAGCTTGCTGCCTCATGGCACGGCGCGCAACAATTCCGACCGGCCCCGTCTGGCGCAATATATCTCGATGTTCCCGGCTCGCGAGGACGACGAGGCGCTGCGGCAAGAACGGGTGAGCTCCTGGCGCGAGCGGCTGCCACGCGTCGGTCCGGCCTTCCCGGGCGATCCACGGCGTTGGGAGATCGTAAAAGGCCAGACCGCGCAGCTCACTCCCTTGGGCGAGAAATTGCTCGGCTTGCGCGCCTGGTGACGCTGGCATGATAAGCGATACGCTCGGCGTCGGTCTGATAGGCTGCGGCAATGTCGTCAATTATGGGCATCGCCCGGCTCTGAACAGCCTGCCGGATATCGAATTGCGGGCATTGGCGGATGTCACTCCGGCTCGCCGCGCCATCGGCAAGCAGTGGTTCGCGCTGGATGACAGCCAGCTATACGCCGATTACCGCGACTTGCTGGCGCTGGACGCTATCGATGCCGTGGTCATTGCTGTGCCGCAGATGTATCGTCCGCGGATCGCGCTGGAAGCCTTGGCGGCTGGCAAGCATGTGCTCAGCGAGAAACCCATCAGCACGACGCCGGCGGTGGCTGACCAGCTGGTGAGCGCGGCGCAGGCGGCTGAGCTGACCATGGCCATGGTGCACAATTATCATTACTTGCCCGAATATCGGCTGATGAAGCGGCTAATCGGCGAGGGCGTGATAGGCGGTATGCGCGTGGCCACGCTGCATTTTCTGGGCGTGATTGATTATCCTGGCGCGGCTGAATATCAGGCGGATTGGCGGCATAGCCTGGCGGCGGGCGGCGGCGTCTTGATGGATATGATCCATGCCGTTTATCTGGCGGAATGGCTGGTCGGCGAAGAAGCGCAACAGGTGATGGCTTTTGTCGATGCGCCGGAGTACAGGCATCGTCAGCCCGTAATTGAAGACCTGGCGCTGATGCAAATCGCTTTTCCCAAAGCCTATGCCGCGATTCACATGGGCTGGGGCGAGGGCGTCGGCGGCGCGGATATCAGCGGCTCCGCTGGACAGATGCGCATGCGCTACAAGCAGTATCAATCGGGCGGCTTCAACCAGGCTGTCGAGCTCTACAGCATCGACGCTGACTGGCAGCGCACGGACCATGCCATCAACAATTGTGAGAGGCACAGTGACAATATCGCCCGGTCATTCACTGAACTTTGGGCGGATTTCCGCGATGCCATTCGCCAGAAGCGCCAGCCGATCGCGCCGGCTTCCGCTGGAGCCCGCGCATTGGAGATCACTCTGGGCGCTTATGCCTCGGCGGTCACCGGGCGCGTGGTCAGCCTGCCGCTGGACAGAGCGGAGCCTGTGTATAAGAAGGGCGTCGATGGCATCGTCGATCTGGATATCTGGGCGGAGAGCAAGACCAAGGCGGCCGGTCTCTTCGGCTTGCGCTAGTGAGGTGGCGGATATGGGCGCGCTGCGTGGCATGTTGAGCCTGGATGAATTGGTCCCGGCTGTGGAGGCGGGCGAGATCGAGACGGTCATTCTGGCTTTCTGCGATCATTATGGACGTCTGCTGGGCAAGCGCCTGGATGCCGAGTATTTCCTGGAAGAAGCCGCGCGGCAGGGAACGCATGCCTGCAACTACCTGCTCACTACCGACATGGAGATGGAACCGGCGCCCGGTTATGACTTCGCCAACTGGGAGCTGGGTTATGGCGATTTTCATCTCGCGCCGGATCTGAACACCCTGAGGAGAGCCAGCTGGCTGGATGGAACCGCCATTGTGATCTGCGATGTGGAGGACGAAAGCGCGCATGAGCCGGTCTCGGCAGCGCCGCGTTCAATCCTGCGCAGGCAGCTGGAGGCCGCGGCTGAGCTGGGCTTCAGCGTCAATGCCGCTTCGGAATTGGAATACTATATCTATCGCGATTCGTATCGGCAGGCGCATGAGAAGGGCTACGCCGGTTTGCAGCCGCTGGGCTGGTACTTGGAAGATTATCATCTCCTTCAAGGCGCGCGGGAAGAAGAATTCACGGCAGAGGCCCGCCGCCATCTCAAGCATTCGGGCATCCCGGTCGAGAGCAGCAAGGGCGAATGGGGCTTGGGGCAGCACGAGATCAACATCCGCTATGCTGACGCGCTGAGCATGGCGGACCGCCACGCGCTGATGAAGCATTGCCTCAAGGAGATCGCCGATGCCCAGGGCCGCAGCCTCACCTTCATGGCGAAACCCTTCGCCGGGCAGGCTGGCTCAAGCTGCCATATCCATCTCAGCTTGTTCAAGGAGGGGGAGAATGCTTTCGCTGGTGAAGAGCGGCTGGGACCAGCGCATTGCTCGCAACTGTTTCGCCATTTTCTGGGCGGCTGGATGGCGCGTCTGCCCGAGATGATGGTCTTCTATGCGCCGACTGTCAATGCTTACAAACGTTATGAAGACGGCTCCTGGGCGCCGACGCGCATCGCCTGGAGTTATGACAATCGCACGGCGGGCTTCCGCGTGGTCGGGCATGGGGCGAGCCTGCGCATCGAATGTCGTGTGCCGGGCGCGGATTGCAACCCCTACCTGGCTTATGCCGCGGCTTTGGCTTCCGGCTTGGATGGCATCCGCAACCGCATTGAGCCGCCGGATATCTTTGAAGGCGATATCTATGCCGCCCGTCACTTGCCGCGCGTGCCATATTCGCTGGAGGGGGCGACGGATCTCTTTGAAAACAGCAGCTTCGCGCGCGAGGCATTTGGCGAGGATGTCGTGGAGCATTACAGCCACTTCTATCGCCTGGAAGCGGAGAGCTTTCGGGCTGCTGTGACGGATTGGGAGCGTGCGCGGTACTTCGAGCGGATATGAGCCCAAACACTCCACACTTAAGCAACCTTTGACAACTTGCGTCAAGGCGGATACCATTCACCTACTGCGGTGATGGATTGTGAGTGGGAACGGTAGTTTGAGCGAGTATGAGCCGAAACACGGCCCACTTTAGCAACCCTTGACAACTTGCGTCAAGGCGGATACCATTTACATATTACATGTTGGCTGAGGACGCTGCTTTTATCAAGGTGTGGCATGTGAGTGTTGTACGGAGGGTGGCGATGGATACGATCACGGTTAGCATTTCGAAGGATGGGGATGGTTATGTTTCCCATTGCCTTGATTACGATATAGCCAGTCAAGGAAGCTCGCTTCAAGAAGCGAAGGTCAATATCGTTGAGGCGGTATCTCTGTTTCTGGAAGTGGCGTCGCCTGAGGAAATCCAGCGTCGTCTTGAGAGCCGCGGATATGTTCAACAGTTGAGAGTAGAAAGTGCCTAGGCTAAGAGTACTGTCTGGTCGCGAAGTATGCGGAATTCTGACTCTCAACGGATTCGAGGAGGTTCGCCGGCGCGGTAGTCACATTGTGATGCAGCGACGCTCGCTCCAAGTAACTGGTGCGTACACCACAACGACGGTTCCTGTGCCCAATCATAAGGAATTACGGCCAGGTACCTTGTCGGCAATCATTCGTCAATCCGGGTTGTCAAGAGAGCACTTCGAGTAACTCTGCCATATTGATTTCGATTGAATGCGGCATATGTGTGCGTCCATCGCGAGACTGGCGCTTTGTTTGCTTCTACAAGTACTCGCGCGTCCGTTTAGTGAAATGAATCCTAACATGCGCCTAAAGGACAAAATAGCCCTCATCACCGGCGCGGGCAGCGGCATCGGCTGGCGGACGTCGCAGCTTTTCGCCCATGAAGGCGCGGCGGTGGTGGCTGTCGACATCGACTCCGAAAGCGGGCAGGCTTGCGCCGACGCGATCAAGGCCTCGGGCGGGGATGCCAGTTTTATCCGCGCGGATGTCTCGCTGGCGGAAGATTGCCAAACCATGATCGCCCATGCCGAAGCGACCTATGGCAAGCTGGACATCCTCTTCAACAACGCCGGCATCAGCCATGCCGCTGACGATGACGCCATGAAAACTTCCGAAGCCGTCTGGGATATGACCATGGCAGTGAACGTCAAAGGCGTCTTCCTGGGCTGCAAGTATGGCATTCCGGCTTTGCGTCGGGCGGGCGGAGGCAGCGTCATCAATACCGCGTCTTTCGTGGCTTTGCTGGGCGCGGCCACGCCACAACTGGCATACACAGCCAGCAAGGGCGCCGTCCTGGCCATGTCGCGGGAACTGGCGGTCATCCACGCTCGCGAGAATATCCGCGTCAATGCCCTTTGCCCGGGTCCCCTGCGCACAGAATTGCTGATGAAATATCTCGACACGGACGAAAAGAAGCGCCGCCGCCTGGTACATATCCCCATGGGGCGTTTTGGCGAGGCGGAAGAGATCGCCCAAGCCGCGCTCTATCTGGCTTCGGACGAGTCCTCATTTGTGACTGGCAGCGCCTTCACGGTTGATGGGGGCATCACGGCAGCGTATGTGACGCCGGAGTAGGGGCGGTCTCATGCTGATGATGCAATGCGGGCGACCGACCCACTTTGTCCACGCGCGGCAATGGCGCGTCTCTACACGCATCATTTTTGATTGGAAATCGCCGGGGTGGTCATCGCGTCCCGTCAACCTGATGGGGGACCGAGGGGGTTGGGCGCGCGACGCGATGGCGTGACCCTGCATGATCCCGCGCTCATCTCGTATAATGGCGCAACTAAGACTTCGGAGGACGGTCAATATGCTGCCTGGTCTGATGATGGAGTATCCGCTGGTCTTGTCGACGATCGTCGAGCATGCCCAGCGCATGGCGCCGCGCAAGACAATCAAAACCAAGCTGCCCGATGGCGGCTGGCACACATACGCTTACGCCGATTTTCACGCGCGGGTGAAACGGCTGGGCAATGCGCTGGACGGGCTGGGCATCAAACCAGGCGACCGGGTCGGCACTTTCGCCTGGAACAGCTTCGAGCATCTCGAGCTCTATTTTGGCATTCCGGGCGCCGGCGCGGTTTGCCATACGTTGAACATCCGCCTGTCTCCCGAGCAGTTGCGATATATCATCGACCACGCCGAAGACAAAATCATCTTCGTGGATGGCACGCTGCTGCCCCTGCTTGAGCCCATCGCCGCGCAACTGAAGACGGTCGAGCATTTTGTGCTTTTCAACTGCGACAGGGCGCAAGAGCATGGCATGCCGAACGCGCTCTATTATGAAGAGTTGCTGGCGACCACCAGCGATGACTTCGCCTGGCGCTGCCATGACGAGAACATGGCCATGGGCTTGTGTTATACCAGCGGCACGACCGGCATGCCCAAAGGCGTCTTGTACAGCCACCGTTCGATGATGCTGCATACTCTGGGCGTGATGGCGGCGGCCGCTCTGGGACCGACCGAAGCGGATGTCGTCCTGCCGGTGGTGCCGCAGTTCCATGCCATGGCCTGGGGCCTGCCCTATGCCTGCGCCTGGGTTGGGGCGAGCTTGATTATGCCAGGTCGGCATCTCCAGCCGGAACCGCTGGCGGAGATGATTGAGCGGGAGCGGGTTACGATTGCGGCCGGGGTGCCAACGATCTGGAATGGCTTGTATCACGAATTGCGCCGGAACCCGCGCGATATCTCGTCCATCACGCAGCTGGTGGTGGGCGGCTCGGCGATGCCCCGCGGTTTGATCGAGGCTTATGAGCGCGACTTTGGCGTCAACGTCGTGCATGCCTGGGGCATGACCGAGATGTCGCCGATTGGCAGCGTCGCCAAACTGCAAACGCGGCATCAAGACCTGGACGCGGCGGCGCGCTGGGATATCAAAGCCAAGCAGGGTTATTTTGTGCCCGGCGTCGACGCGCGGATTGTGGATGACGATGGGCGCGAACTGGCTTGGGACGGGCGGACTATGGGCGAGCTGCAGGTCCGCGGCTATTGGGTGGCTGGGCAGTATTACAAGCTGGAAGAGGATCATGAGCATTTCACGGATGATGGCTGGTTTCGCACGGGCGATGTGGTCACGGTTGACGCGGATGGCTATATGACCATCACCGACCGCAGCAAGGATCTGGTCAAGAGCGGCGGCGAATGGATCTCGTCGGTTGACCTGGAGAACGCGCTGATTTCGCATCCCGATGTGATGGAAGCGGCTGTCATCGCTGTGCCGGATGCACGCTGGGGAGAGCGGCCCCTGGCGGTGCTGGTCCCCTTGGGCGAATGGGCGGCTGATCGGCTGGATGCCTACCTGCTGGAGCGCTTCCCGAAGTTCTGGCTGCCGGATGGCTATGTGGTGGTCGATGAGATTCCCAAGACCGGCGTGGGCAAGATGGACAAGAAAGTCCTGCGGCGGATGCATGCGGATGGGGAGTTGTAGCCCCCACCCCAAACCCCTTATCGCAATCTCTATGGACGGGGTCCCCATAAAGGGTAAAGGGAGAAAAGCGCTGCTGGCCGCAAGGCATTTTGCGCGGGCGAGTCACCGCCTCGCCCCTACGCTCCGACGTTGTTGCGAGAATATTAAACACACGAGGCAGGCATGAAAATCACCGGCATACGAACGATACTCTTTGAACATCGCATGGCGCGCCCAATTGGCGATGCCAACAATCCTCGCGGGCGCGACCGTTATGCGGCTCTGGCCGTCTTCCTGGAAGCTGACAACGGGCTGACTGGGGTGGCGCTAGGCAACCCGGGGCAAGCCAGCGAGATAGCGTCAATGGCGGAGAACCTGCTCTTCGGGCGGGACCCGCGCGGGGTGGTCGGCTTGTGGCGGCGCATGGCGGATTTCGCGTTCAAGGGCGGCAATCGCGGCGCGGTCACCGATGTCATTGCAGCGCTGGATTTGGCGCTTTGGGATCTTAAAGCCAAAGCCAATGGCGAGCCGCTCTGGAAGACCCTGGGCGCCTCCAGCCGGGCGGTCAAAGCCTATGCCAGCGGCATCGACCTCTGCCTGGATGATGAAGGGATTCGTGAATTCTATGAACGGCAGGCGGGGCGCGGCATAGCCATCGGCAAGCTCAAGGTGGGCTTGGATCGCGAGGCGGATCTGCGGCGCATCGGCATCATGCAAGAGGCATTGGCCACGAGCGGGCGCGAACCCATCCTGCTGATCGATTCCAACGAATACTGGTCGCCCAAGCAAGCCATCCAGCATATTCGCTATTTCGAGCGGCATCATGAGATTTTCTGGGCGGAGGAGCCGGCGCGGCGCTGGGATTATGCGGGTTTGCGGCAGGTCTCGCGGGCGGTGAACGCGGCGGTGGCCACGGGCGAGAACCTGGATGACGCGGCTGATTTCCGCGCTTTGATCGCCCATGAAGCGGCCGACATTTTGCAGATTGGCATTGGCACGGGCGGCATCACAGGGGCGCTGCGGGTGGCGGCCATGGCGGATGGTTTTGATCTGCCGGTGTCGGTGATGAATTGCCCGGGCAACTTCATGGCGCATCTGGCGGCGGTGATTCCCAATCATATCTGGATGGAAGTGGTGGATGCCGGGCGAGATGTAGTTTTCACGCATGACAGCCGGGTGGAGGATGGCTTTATCGTGCTGGGGGACGCGCCGGGGAATGGGATTCAGTTTGATATGGAGATGCTGGAGCGCTGTCGGGTGCGTGAGTGGTCGGCTGGGTCGAGCCCGAGTCCATGGGGGAGGCGGCCTGGGGCTGGGTTGTATGTTGTGGGGGATGGGGAGGCGCTTGAGGTTGGGGAGGAGTGATTGGCGCTCAGCGTCATTCGGACGAGTCAAAATCCTCTTTCAACCCCGCGCATCCAAGCCATGCTTTCCCGCAATGCCACAACACTGTCGCTCAATTTGTCGAACTTGGTTTCAAGGCTGTCAATCCGGCCGTGGATTTGATTAATGTCGTGCCGCAGCCACAGGAATACGCCGATAACCGTGCCGACCGTGATGATAAACTGCGTATTCTGATCCATGTCGTCTTTCTTGATTGACTGCCTTTTCGTGGAATCTTGCCAGTAATTATAGCACAGAACAATGCTACATCAAATCCTGCTGCGACTTGCCATCTCCGCTCTTATGCCGGGCGGCCTGCTTGAAAGTGCCATGCTGCGGCGGCATATCGACTCTCTCGCCATCAAAGAGATCGCGAATCGACAGGATTTGCAGCTTGCGACAGGACTTCCGCCAAAAGTCGGACTCATAATAACCCGCCGCCAGCGCTTCCTTGAGCATTGGCTGGGTCGGCGATTCCAGCGTGACGAAAACGCCGATGGCCGCTTTCTCGCGCTCGACTGTGCCTTTCAAATCGCGGATGTCGCCCGCCTTGACTGCCCCAGACTTCACCTGGACGACAACTTTACGCGCCCGATCTTTGCCTTTCTCGTCCTGCTCGAAGAAGTTGATGACGCCATCGATGCCTTTGTCCGCGCCTTTTTTGCCCTTGCGAGAGCCAGCCTGCCCGCCGACCGGCTTCGCGCCCACCAGCGAAAGCGCCCACCACTCGAACTGATAGCGGCCTTCGTTGGCGGAATCCTGCGCCAGTTCGCGCGCGCCTTCTTCGGTTGTCGGCTCGCCGATGACTTGGTAGTCGCGTCCTGAAACCAACTCGAACATATCACCCAGGCGGTATTTTTGCAGGGCGATGGATAGATGGGTGATATCGATGCCGATCCAATTGCGCCCGAGCTTGTGCGCCGCCGCGATGGCTGTGCCGCAGCCACAGAAGGGATCAAGGACGATGTCGCCTTCGTTGGATGAAGCGCGGATGATGCGTTCCAGCAGGGCTTCGGGCTTTTGCGTGGGGTAGCCCAGGCGTTCTTTGGCATGCGCAGCGATCTTTGGTATTTCTGTCCAAGTGTCAGAAGGTATTTTCCCGGGTGCGTCTTGCAAATAGTATTTGTATCTTGGAGCGCCATCGGACTTGTTTGGCCAGTGAATCATGCCGTGTGAGTCCATGAGATCCAGTTTTGCATGTATTCCGAAACCCTCCCATTCCTGTTCGGATGGCAAGAGCTTCTTCAGCCAGTCAGGAAAGCGTTTATATCCTGCGGGTATCGCCCATGCACGGCCTCTACTTGGAAGTCGACCTCGCCACTTTTGATAGGCTTCAGGACCGCCAGCCTTTCCACCTGTAATGGGCTGAGTTGTATAAGCGCCTCTCTCGTCGCTGAGTCTGTAGTTCCTCTCTTTATATTCATCATCGTAATCTTCAAATTGCTGATTCCATTTCCATGTTTCGCTTTTGCTATACATGAGCAAAACATCGTGGACGGCAGGCCATTGCTTAGCCCCTAAGTTGTGCGCGCCAGTCCGCTTCCAGATTACTTCATTGCGAAAGTTCTCGACGCCAAAAATCGCGTCTAGCACAATCTTCAAGTAATGGCTGGCCGTCGGGTCGCAATGCAGGTAGAGGCTGCCGGTCGGCTTCAAAACGCGGTGCAGCTCGACCAGCCTTGCGGACATCATGACCAGGTAAGCCATCATCTGGTTGCGGTCGATCAGATTCATCATCGCCTCGATTGCCGTGCTGACCTTTTCTGGCGCGTTGACAATCAGGTCGCGGTAGGTTTCTTCGGCGGTCTCGCCCCAATGCCAGGTGTCCTCGAAGGCGGTGATTTGGGCTTCGCTGTCCGCGCCGCTTTCGGCTTTGAAAAGCACGTTGTAATTGCGATTGCTGTTGAAGGGCGGGTCGAGGTAAATCAGGTCGACGCAGGCGTCGGGGAAGTATTCCGTGTTGCGCAGGATCTCGAGGTTGTCGCCGTAGTAGAGTCGGTTTGTCATGCCCCCATCCCCCGGCCCCTTGCCCCCGAGAATGAGGGAAGGCGCGCTAAGTGATTTCGAATGGGTAGTATAGCATAGCCGACTTATTGACAGCGTCGGGACAAGGAAGTAAGATACTGAGTATCAAGCAGTGGTATCCAAAAGGTGCCGATTGTGAGCAATTACATGCCAAAGACCAATCGATTGCACCGAGTGCCGACGCCAACGATATGGACGGGAATCGGCAGTCTGATTGACATATGTGGCGCACTGAATACCTACACTGTCGCGCCTTCAGCGGAGCGAGCGGATTACGAAGCGCTGCGTTCCGATTGGCTCGCCGTCGGCGATTATATGACCGAAGCTATTGTCCTGCACAAGCAGGAGATCGTGAAAGCGCAGGCGAGTGATCGACAATAAAGCCAGCAAGGACGCTTTGGAATCCAGCCCCATCTCGACCGAATCAATTGGAAGTATCCCCGAAGAAATACGCGAAGAAGTCATCAGCCGAATCTTTCTTCAAGAGCAATATTCGGGTCCGCTGGCGCATCCAAGAATTGTGATAGATTGGGAGCGGATTTTACCAGGCAGCGCTGACCGCATTCTAACGATGACTGAAACGCAACAGAGTCATCGCATAGAGATGGAGAATCGCGGGCAGAAGGCCGCAATCCGGCGAGATAGGATTGCCATGTCTCTTGGATTCGTGCTGGGAATCGCATTATTGCTCTTGGCAGCTTACGCTATAGCTTCAAATCAGCCTCTGGCAAGCGTCGGATATGTAGGCTTTGCCGCCGCTTCGCTGACGGGCGCATTCTACATCGGGCGTCGCATGACTAATCGGGAGCTGAACGAAAAGCGAGCGGCATTGCAACATCCGTCCATTCCGCCGGCGCTGTCCGAGACTTCCGATGCGACCGAAGAGTGATTCACTGAGTTCAATCGCCGCAACCCGGAATCGTCAAACGGGCAATCCACAGGACAACTCCTTACACCCCCTCCAGCGCCCCCGCCTTCCTCTCATGCCAATCATGCTCGCGCTCATAAGCCCGCGCGATCCGATACACCATCGCCTCGTCAAAGGCCCGCCCCGTCAGCTGAAAGCCAAAAGGCAATCCCCCGCTCGTGATCCCGCAAGGCATGCTCAGCGCCGGCAAACCCGCCAGGTTGGCGTTGAAGGTGTGATGGCACATGGAACCCACCGGCGTGTCGTCATAGCCATCAGCCCGCGGCGCGTTCAGCATATCCAGCGGCGCGGTCGGGATGGGCATGGTCGGGTTCAGCATGGCATCCAGCTTATGCTCGCGGAATTCCCGCAGCAGAGCTTCGCGATAGAGCCGGCGCGCTTGCTGGGCAGCCAGGTATTGCGTGGCTGGCACGAGCTCGCCCAGCTGCACGACGGCGCGGGTGGCTGGGTCATACTTGTCGCCCTGCTCGCGGATGAGCTTGCGATGCCAGGTGCTGCCCTCGCATAGCACGATGGTGAAGAGGGCGTCCTGGGTGATTTCCAGCTCGGGGAGGCTGATTTCGATGATCTCGGCGCCCATAGCTTGATATGCGCTGATGACCGCTTCGACCGAATCGCGGATTTCGTCGATTACTCCGTCATAGAAGAAGTAATCGCGTTCGATGCCGATGCGCAGGTCCCGCGCGCCCGCTTCCAGGCTGGCGCAGAAATCCGGCACGGGCTGGTCGGCGCTGGTGGGATCTTTGGGGTCATAGCCCGCCATCCCGCCCAGCAAAAGCGCGTTGTCCTTGACCGTGCGCGTCATCGGACCAACATGATCCAGGGACCAGGCGACTGGCACGACGCCGCGGATGCTGACGCGGCCGAAGCTGGCTTTCATGCCCGCCAGGTTGTTGATGGAGGCGGGCACGCGGATGGAGCCGCCGGTATCCGTGCCCAGCGCGCCGAAGGATGAGCGGCTCGTCACCGCCACGCCCGAGCCGATGCTGGAACCGCCGGGATAGACGTCGAAGTTCCAGGGGCTTTGGCTGGGCGGCTGGTTCACGCCATAGGCGAACTCGTGGCAATGCGTCTTGCCGATGATGATGGCGCCCGCCTGCTTCAGCTTTTCCACGCAGGTGGCGTCATGCTCTGGCACGAAGCCGGCCATCACCCGCGAGCCGCATTCGGTGACGATGCCTTTGGTATAGATATTGTCCTTTATGCCTATTGGGATGCCGTGCAAGGGTCCGCGCCGGCCGCTCTTGGCGATTTCCGCATCGGCTTCCCGCGCGGCTTCGAGCGCCTCATCCGCCAGCACATTGGCATAGGCATGCACGATGGGCTCGGTCTTTTCGATGGCTTGCAGGTTGGCTTCGACAAGTTCCACGGCGGAGAGTTCGCCCGCCTGGAGCATATCGCTGACCTGGCTGAGCGAGAGATCGGTGAGTTCAGTCATGGCTTGCCCTTTCCAGCCGGAAGACCGTCGCCGGCACGATGTCTTGCAGGTCGAAGCTATCGAAGGATTGGACGGCCGCCAGCTGATTCATCAGCAGCGCGGTGAGGACTTGGGCATCCTGCTCACTGACGTCCAAGCCCATTTTCTGCGCCAGCGCTTGGATGACGGCGGGGTCCAAGGTTTCGTCGGAGCTTGCTCTGCCGTAGCTCATACGGATGTCTCCTGGCTAGTTGGCGTTTCGCCGCATGATTGTAGCGCAACTCGGCATCTTTTGGCGCGGGAATGGTTGAATGGATCCTGATCTTGGCGGGCGACTCACAGAATCGCGCCTGTTTACATTGCGAGATACAGACCCCACCCCCCGGCCCCCTCCCCGACGAGTCAGAGAGGGGGAGTTCAACCGCCGGGAAGCAAGGTCTTTTGCGTGGGCGGTCGCATTGCGGCGCGTGTGTCTACAGCCGGCTGTAGTGATTGGATGGGGATCGCAAGCAAGACGCTGAGTCATGGTGGCAAGTTGGGATTTAGGGCAGGCATTAGGTCGAGACAAGTCTCGCCCCTACGCGCAGCTTGGATTGGGCAAGCGATACACGGTAATGCCCCTGCAATGGGTTGCTTTTGGGCGATCAACTGTCGGCGGCCGACTCATACAGCAGGCAAGCCACGCGGCGTTCCGGCGCGGTCTGCCATAACTGGGGCGCGACAGCCGAACACTCGCTCAGGGCTTTGGGACAGCGGGGATGAAAATGGCAGCCGCTTGGCGGGTTGAGCGGCGATGGCGGCTCGCCTTTGGGCAGATCCCAGTTGACGCGGCGGGTCGGGTCCGGCAGCGGGATAGCCGAAAAGAGCACCTGCGTATAAGGATGTTGCGGGTCCGCGAAGAGGGCGGCGGTCGGCGCTTCTTCCACGATCTTGCCCAGGTACATCACCGCCACGCGATCGCTGAAATGCTGCACGACGCCCAAATCATGCGTTATGAAGATATAGGTCAGCTTGAAATCGCGCTGCAAATCCGCCAGCAGGTTCAGGGTTTGCGCCTGCACGGAGACATCCAGCGACGAGGTCGGCTCATCGGCGATGATGAGCTCGGGCGAAAGCGCCAAAGCCGCCGCGATGCCCACCCGCTGTCGCTGCCCGCCGCTGAGCTCGGAGGGGTAGGCGCGGGCATGGGCGCTGGATAAGCCGACCCGTTCCAGCAGGGCATGGACGCGTTTCTGGCGCTGCGTCTTGCTGCCTTCGCCATAAATATCCAGGGGCTCGCGGATGATCTGCCCGATGCGCATCCGGGGGTTCAGCGAGGCGTAAGGGTCTTGCAGGATGATCTGCGCTTGCCGGCGGAATTCGCGCAATTCGCCGCGCTTCATCGTGAAGATATTCCGTCCCTTGTAGAGCGCTTTGCCGGCCGTCGGCCGCATCAGCCGCAGCAGCAGCCTGCCCAGCGTGCTCTTGCCGGAGCCGGATTCGCCGACGATGGCCAGGGTCTGTCCGGCTTGGACATCCAACGACACAGCTTCCACAGCTTGCACCGCCTTGCCTTGGCTCCCGCGCAGCCTGGCCAGCAGGCCCGTCTCCAGCGGAAAATGCTTCGTGAGGCTCGTGGCGCGCAGCAGCGGCATTGGCTCAGTCATAGAGGACACAGGCGACCTTTTGTCCGCCGGACTGTTCACGCAGTGGCGGGCTTTGCTCTTGGCAGATGGCTTGGGCATGCGGGCAGCGGGGATGGAAACGGCAGCCGCTTGGCCGGTCATCCAGGCTGGGCACGCGTCCCTGGATATTGGCCAGAGCGCCGCGGGCTATGCCATGGCTGGGCAGGGAGCGGAGCAAAGCCTGCGTATAGGGATGCAGGGGCTGCCGGAATATCGTATGCACGTCGCCAGTCTCGACGATCTTGCCGGCGTACATGACAGCCACGCGATCGCAGACCTGCGCCACCACGCCAAGATCATGCGTGATAAGCAGGATGCCCGCGCCTTGCTCCTCGACCAGCAATCGGCGGATCAAATGCAGGATTTGCGCTTGAATGGTCACGTCCAGCGCGGTGGTCGGCTCATCGGCGATCAGCGCTTGCGGATGGCAGGCGATGGCGATGGCCAAGGCTATCCGCTGCGACATGCCGCCGCTGAATTGGTGGGGGTAGGCTTTCAGGCGTTCTTCCGCAGCCGGGATGCCCACCTGGCGCAGCAAGTCCAAGGCCCGTTCTCGGGCTTCAGCCGCGCCGATATCCAGGTGTTCGCGCAGGGTTTCGATGATCTGGTGGCCCACGGTGAAGAGCGAATCCAAGGCGGTCATAGGATCCTGGAAGATCATCGAGAGGCGGCTGCCCCGCAGTTTGCGCAGCGTTTCTTCGTCGGCTTCCAGGAGGTTCAGGTCATCCAGCCAGATTTCGCCAGCGCTGATGCGGGCATTGGCGGCCAGCAGGCGCATGATGCTGTAGGCGATGGTGGACTTGCCGCAGCCCGATTCGCCAACCAGCCCCAGGATCTCGCCGGAGCGCAGGTCAAAGCTGGCATCGGAGACGGCTTCATGCCAGGCGCCGCCCGTGTAAAACTCGGTGCTGAGTCCGCGCGCTGAAAGCAGGCTCATCGCCCCTGCCTCGCAGGGTTAAACAGGTCTTGCAAGCCATTGCCCAGCAGGTTGAAGCCCAGCACGGCCAGGGAAATCGCCAAGCCCGGCGCCACGACCATCCAGGGCGCTTGCTGCATGAAGGACCTGCCTTCGGAGAGCATCAAACCCAGGGACGGATCGGGCGGCTGCGTGCCCAGGCCGATGAAGCTCAATGCCGATTCCAGCAAAATGGCGATGCCCATTAGAATCGACGCCTGGATCAAGACCGGGGCGATGGCGTTGGGCAGGATATGCCGCAGCATCAACCTCAGGTGGGAGGCGCCGCGGGCTCTCGCGCCTTCGACGAAGAGCTCGTTGACCACTTCCAGCGTCGCCCCGCGCATGACCCGGGCGAAGATAGGCACATAGACCACCGCCACCGCTAGGACCATCACCGTTATCTCGCGACCCACGAAGCCGGTCAGCGCCACCACCAGCACGATGGCTGGGAAGGCCATCAGCACATCCATGGGGCGCATGATGATATTGTCCGTCAAGCCGCCGAAGTAGCCGGCCAGCAAGCCCAGGCTCGCGCCGACAGCCATGCCGAAGCCCACAGAGCCCAGCGCCACCGCCAGCGAAATCTGATAGCCATAGAGAACGCGCGTCAAGATGTCGCGGCCGAAATTGTCCGTGCCCAGCAGATGCGCAGAGGAGGGTCCGCTCAATGGCGCCATAAAATCCATGGCATCGGGCTTGTAGGGCATATACAGCGACACCGTGGCGGTAAGCATGACCAGCGCCAGGATGATGATCCCGCCGAGGCAGGCCGAGCGGCTCGCGCGATGCCAGCGTCGCAGGCGGTCCATCATGCGCCGGCTCCGCGAATCTTGGGGTTGATCAAGGCGTAGAGGACGTCAGTTGCCAGGTTGACCAGGATGAAGAGCAGAGCCACCACCAGCATGCCGGCCTGCACGACCGGATAATTGCGTTCCAGGGTGGCGCTGACGATCAGCCTTCCGACGCCGGGCAAGCTGAAGACTTCTTCCACGATGACCGCGCCGCCCAGCAAGTAGCCAAATTGCAAGCCGATGACAGTGACGATGGGGATGCTGGCGTTGCGCAGGACATGTTGATAGATGACCAGCCGCTCGCGCAGACCCTTGGCGCGCAGGAACTTGACAAAATCCCGCTCCAGCACTTCGACTATCGCCGAGCGGGTTACGCGCACCAGCACCGCCGACAAGCCCACCGCCAGCGTCAGCGCCGGCAAGAAGAATGAGCGCAAGTTGCCCAGCAGGTCTTCATGCGGGCGAACATAGCCGGAAGAAGGGAACATGCGCAGGCCCAGCGCGAAGACCAGGATCAGCATGATGCCCAGCCAAAAATCGGGGATGGAGATGCCAAACAGACCCAGCGTCATCGACAGCCGGTCCGCGATCCCGCCCGGTTTGATGGCGGCGCGGATGCCCAGGGGCAGGGCGATCAAGACAGCCAGCGCCAGGGACATCAAGGTCAGCTGGATGGTCACCGGCAGTCGGACGCTGAGCAGAGCCGCGACCGCTTCGTTGCTGCGGTAATCCCTGCCCAGGTCGCCCTGCAAGAGCTTGCCCAGCCATTGCCCGTATTGCAGGTGAACCGGCAGGTCCAAGCCCAGTTCCTCGCGGACGATGAGCAGGCGTTCGGGCGTGGCGCGCAGGCCCAGGATGACCTGTGCGGGGTCGCCCGGGATCAGCCGCAGCAGCAGGAATATCAGCAGGGACGTGCCGAAGAGGACCGGCAGCAAGAGCAGCAGGCGGCTCATAACATAGCGCGGCAATCGCATGGGGGCTTGGCCTTTGAGAAGAATCAGATGACGGCGGGAGAAGCGCTACAAACTGCCCCGCCCGCCTATAGGACCTCAAGCGTCGATCCAGATGTCTTCCATGCGCAATTCCAGGGTCGGCAGGGTCTGCGCGCCGTGGATATTGGGCTGCGTCCAGTAGGTGCGCTTGAAGTTGATCTGGAAGACTTCGGGCGAGAATTCCTGATGCAGGCGCACGACATTGTTGTAGGCTTGCTGCCGCGCTTCCGGGTCCAGCGTGAAGCGGAACTCCTCCAGTGCTTTGTCCAGCTCGGGCGAATCGCGGAAAGCCGCGAAATTCCAGGGCGAGGCGGAATGCGAAAGCGGGTAGAGGCAGTGCTCGCCGGGGTCGGCTGTGGCGCTCCAGTAGGTGCCGGTGATCTCGTAGTTGAGAGTGAAGAGCTCCTCGAACCAGCGCGCCGATTCAAAAGATTCGACTTCCACGCGGATGCCGGCCGGAGCCAGCTGCTGCTCCAGGAGCTGGCCTACCAATGGCTGAGTCGGGACTTGCGGCTGGGCGGCAAAGCGGATTGTCAGCCCGTCCGCGTAGCCGGCTTGAGCCAGCAGGGCTTTGGCTTTGTCGATATTGGGCCCGCCCTCATAGACGTTCACGCCGGAATACCAGGGGTTGGATGGCGAGACCGGTTCGGCGGAAGGCGCGGCCTGCCCGAACCAGATCAACTGGGCGATGGAGTCGCGATGCAGCGCCCATTGCAATGCCTGGCGGACTTCCACCTGGTCGAAGGGCGGCTTCGAGCAGTTGATCAGGAACATATCGGGGAAGAATTCGCCATCCGGGTTGGCTTTGACATCGGCGCTGGCTCGCAGTTCATCGGCGCGATGCAGGGGGACCTGCTCAATCCAGCCGAGCTCGCCGGTCTGCAAGCCGGTCAGGCGGACGGTGTCATCGGAAATGGCGCGGAAGATCACCTTGTCCAGGTAGGGCTGGTTGGGCTTGAAGTATTTGTCCCAGCGCTCAAGCTCAATGAAGTCATCCTTGACCCATTGCACAAACTTGAATGGACCGGTGCCGATGGGCATAAGGCGCGGGTCGTTCTCTTCGATGCCCCGCTGGTTGACGACTTCGAGGAATGCGCCCAATGCCTCCAGCAGGCCGCCCCAGTTGGGCTGGGTGATGATGCGGAAGGTGTAATCATCGACGATTTCGACGCCTTCAAATGGTGTGAAGAAGACGCTGTTGGGCGCGCCAAGATCGGGGTCAAAGAGGCGCTCGAAGCTGTATTTGACGTCCTGCGCCGTGCAGTGTTCGTCGTTATGGAACCAGGCATTGTCGACCAGTTGGAATTCCCAGGTCGAGTCATCCAGCTGCTGCCAGGAATGCGCCAAGCCAGGCAGGACGTTGTTGTTTCTGTCCAGGTTGACCAGCTTGGAGAAGACATTCTGGTAGACCTGCATCGACGAATAGAGCTCGGCGAAGGCGGGGTCCATATTGACCGGTTTGTCGATTGTGGCGGCTACCAGCGTGCCGCCCTGTTTTGGGCTGCCTTGGGCCAGGGCTGTGGCCAGGCGGAAGCCGGGCATGAGGGATTGGGCTATGGCGACGCCGCCGACGGTGCTCACCGCCTGCAGGAATTGCCGCCGCGAGATGCGTTGTTCTTGATACTTCTTGACGAAATCGTGCACTTGCTCTTTTTGTAAGCTCATTCTTGGCCTCCGGCATGAGTTGTGTTTTTTGGCGTGCCGCTGCGCATAGACTAACGAAAATGGCATGGGCTGTCAAAAATGGGCCGGGCAGGGATCGGAGGCAATTTCCAAATAGCCTTGTAGGGACGAGGTCGCGTAGACACTGACCGGCGCCATTGGGTCGCCCGCGTTGGCGAATTGTCCTATCGTGTTAGGGCGAGCAAGCGCCTCGCGCCTGCTGAATCTGTGGATGATTCGGGCTCGGCAGTGGCATGGCAGGTCGCAAGATGTTGGCGACTGTGGTTTAATAGCCCCGCGCGACAATCAGCAGCAGGAGCGGTCCCTATGCCACTGAGAACTGGCGGCGAAGCCATCGTCGAGAGCCTCATCGCTCATGGAATTGATACGCTTTTCGGCTTGCCGGGCGTCCAAATCGACTGGCTGTTCAACGCGCTTTTTGATAACCGCGACAAGATTCGCGTCCTGCATACGCGCCACGAAGAGGGGGCAGCCTATATGGCATTTGGCGCAGCTGCCGCGACGGGCCAGCCAGCGGTATTCAGCGTTGTGCCCGGTCCGGGCGTGCTGAACGCTGGGGCGGCTTTGGCCAGCGCCTACGCCGTGAATGCGCCGGTCTTCTGCATCGCCGGGCAGATCCACAGCCAGCGCATTGGCAAAGCCATGGGCGATCTGCACGAGATTTCGCACCAGTCGGAAGTGCTGCGCGGCTTGACAAAGTGGAGCGATCTCGCGCTGCACCCGGCTGAGGCGAGCGAGAAGGTGGCGCGGGCCTTCTATGAGATGCGCTCGGGAAGGCCCCGCCCGGTCGCCCTGGAAATCCCGCCCGATATTCTGAAAATGCGGGCAGAGGCGCCCGAGACGCCAGCGCCATTGCAGCCTTTCGCGCCACCCGTGGATGCCGGCCTTATAGAGGAGGCTGGCCAGCTTCTGGGCAGAGCCGAACGCCCGATGATTTGCGTCGGCAGCGGCGCCCAGGGAGTCAGCGCGGAAGTGACCCAGCTGGCGGAGATTCTGCAAGCGCCGGTCTTCGCCTACCGCACCGGCAACGGCGTGCTGGACAGCCGCAACCCGCTCAGCCTGAAATCGCCAGCGGCCTACGAATACTACAAGACGACCGATCTGGTCATGGCTATCGGCAGCAATATGCGCCTGCCCTTGCAGCGCTGGGGCACGGACGACGACATGAAAGTGATCCGCATTGATGTCGACAGCGATGCCATCAACAGCATTCAAGCGCCCGACCTGGCAATCATCGCGCGGGCCGAAGAGGCCTTGCCGCCGCTGATCGACAAGGTAGAGCGGCATAACCGCAAGCGAGAATCCCGCCGGGAAGAAATGCTGGAGCTGCGCGCCGCCGCCGCCCGGCAAATGGCTTACCTCGAGCCGCAGAATAGCTATTCGCGGATCTTGCGCGAGGAGCTTGGCGAAGATGGCATCGCGGTTATGGGCATGACGCAAGTGGCTTATGCGGCGCGAGTGAACTTCCCCGTGTACAAGCCGCGCACCAGCATCAGCAGCGGCTACCAGGGCACGCTCGGCTACGCTTTTCCGACTGGCTTGGGCGTCAAGGCGGCTCGCCCGGATGTGCCGGTGATCGCGATTTGCGGCGATGGCGGCTTCATGTACTGCGCCGGCGAACTGGCTGCGGCCGCGCAGCATGGCATTCCACTGGTCGCGATCGTCTTCAACAACGACGCTTATGGCAATGTGCGCAAGATGCAGATTCGCTATTATGACGAGCGGGTCATCGCCAGCGATTTGGAGAACCCTGATTTTGTCAAGTTTGCCGAAGCCTTCGGCGCAAACGCTTTCCGGGCGGAAACGGAGAGCCAGCTGCGCGAGGCGATGCGCTATGGCTTCAAAAGCGATTTGCCCACGATCATTGAAGTGCCTATGGGTGATACGCCCAGCTTCGACAGCATCTATGATCAGCCCCGCGCGCGGCCGCCGGGCTCCCAATGAGTTTCCATATTCTGCCGCCCGATTCGCCGCTGCTGGCGCGATTCGTCGAGCTGGTCGAAAGCGCGGATCTGGTCTTTTTCGCTGGTTTGCCCGGCGTCGGCAAGAGCCTGCTATTGCAGCAGTTGGCTTTGCTGGCGCAGGATTCGGGACGCCGCGTTCACCTGCTGCAATGGGATGTGGCTCGGCATCCTTTTGAGGGACCTCGCTATCCGCTGAATGCTGGCGCGACGCATCCGCTGGTGATCCGGGCGGTGGGCATCTGGGCGCGGGGCGCGGTCCTGGATTGGCGGGCGGGCGGCGCAGGCGACATGTTGATCGGCGAATTGCCTTTGATTGGCGGCCGCTTGATGGAATTGGCGAGACCGCATGAAGACGCGGCGGAAGCGCTTCTGCGGGATGAGCGGACGCGCTTTGTCCTGCCCCTGCCTTCGCGGGAACTGCGGGCGGCTATCGAAGCCAAGCGGGAAGCGACCATCGCCAAACCCCGGCACGCAAATGAAGCGCATGACGCGCCGCCGGATCTGCTGCGCGCGCTCTGGGAAGATGTGCACGGCTTGGCTCATCGGCTGGGCATGGCGGAATCCGCGCAAGCCGCTGCCTATTCGCCGGAGATTTATGCCGCTGTGTATGCGCGTCTGCTGTCTGAGCGCCGCTGCGAAGTCCTGCCGCTGAGTCGTATGCTGCCGACGGCTGGCTCGGTCTACTCGGGCTTGGATGCATTGCCGAACCTGCGGGCGACGCCGGAAGAAGCTCAGCGCATCCTGGCGCGGCTGGAAGCGCAGCCACAAGCTGACGCGCGAGCCTGGCACAAGCTTTGAGCCAATCAGGCGCGCTCGTCGGGAATCACCGCGAAGACATCAATCTCGAAATCCGCATAAGGCTTGCCCAATGCCTTGACGACCACGCCGGTCGAGCAGGGATAGACATCGGGCATGTGTTTGGCCAGCACGGGATAGACAAGTTCGCGATAGGCGGCGTCGGTGACATAGGTGGTGATCTTGCAAATATCTTCCATGCGGGCGCCGGCCGTTTCCAGGATGGTCTTGACATTTTTCATGGCGGTATCAGCTTGGGCGGCTGGGTCGCCATGGCCGACGAAGCCCTGGCCATCCATGGTCAAGCCTGTCTGGCCCTCGACGAAGACCAGGTTGCCGGCGCGGACGGCTTTGCAGGTGCGGTAATCGATATCGGGAAAGATATTGCCGCCCTTGCTGGATTTAGGCAGGATGCGCTGGTGTGACATTTTGGGTCTCCTTTGGATGTATCGCTCTAGGGGCGAGGCATTGCCTAGCTTTGATTATGCCCAATTCTATCCCATCCCAGGGCTCCAGCTGTCATCTCTAGCGCGCGGTGTCGCTGCGCATCTGTCGCGCATTCCGAAGCATCAGGCAGGGGGCGCATAGCCAGCCGCAACTGGGTAATCTCGTTAGCCATCGTCTCAGCAGGCGAAGTCTTCCCCGCCGGTCGGTGTCTACGCGACCCTGACTCGCCGGGGTGACCGAGGGGCAAGCGCGTCCTGCTGATGGTAGAATGGGCGCGAGGATGGCCGGGTGTATGGGAAGGGTTTATGACAGGGAGACAACGTTACGCCATCGTCGGCACGGGTTCGCGGGCGGGCATGTTCATCAACGCCATCAGCCGGGACTACGCCGAATTCGCGCAGCTGGTTGGCTTATGCGACCTCAGCCAGACGCGCATGGATTGGCATAACCGGCAGTTGGACGCGCCTGCGCCAAGCTATCATGCCGACGAATTCGAGCGCATGATCGCCGAGGTCCGGCCCGACACGGTCATCGTGACGACTGTGGACGCCTGGCATCATGTGTACATCGCGCGGGCATTGGAACTGGGCTGCCATGTCATCAGCGAGAAGCCGCTGACCACGAGCCTGGCTGGCTTGCGGCGGATTGACGAGGCGCTCAGAGCCAGCGACAGAAAGCTGCGCGTGACCTTCAACTATCGTTTTGCGCCGGCTTATGCGCGTTTCCGCCAGTTGATCGCCGAGGGCGCGGTGGGGCGTCCGCTGCTGGTGGATTTTTCCTGGCTGCTGGATACCAGCCATGGCGCGGATTATTTCCGGCGTTGGCATCGCGAGAAAGCCAACAGCGGCGGCTTGCTGGTGCATAAAGCCACGCATCATTTCGACCTGGTGAATTGGTGGATCGGCTCAAGGCCCCGGCAGGTCTTCGCGCTGGGCGATCTGCTCTTCTATGGCAAGGCGAATGCGGCGGCTCGCGGCCAGCGTTACGAGTACGCGCGCTATACCGGCGAAGCGGAAGCCAAAGACGATCCCTTTGCGCTCTTCCTGGATGAGAAGGCGGCTTACAAGGGGCTGTATCTGGATGCCGAAGCGGAGACGGGCTACATCCGCGATCGCAATGTCTTTGGCGAGCCGATCACAGCCGAAGACACCATGACGGTGACGGCGCGTTATGCCAATGGCGCTTTGCTGTCGTACTGCCTGGTGGCTTATGCGCCCTGGGAGGGCTTGCGGGTTGCGGTCACGGGGACGCGGGGCCGCGTCGAGATGGATGTGGTCGAGAGCGTTGCGCATCTCAAGGCGGATAGCGCGGCGGCTGGGGCGAGCAAAGGCGGTTTCAAGAGGACGGAGATCCGGGCTTTCCCCATGTTTGGCGAGGCTTATGAGGCGCCGGTGCCGCAAGCTGAAGGCGGGCATGGCGGGGCGGATCCGCTGATGCTGGAGCAGATATTCGCGCCCGATGCGCCGGCCGATGGGCTGGGGCGGAATGCCGGTTTCCGGGACGGCGCGGCATCAGTTCTGGTGGGCATCGCGGCGAATATGTCGATTGAGACGGGCGAGATGGTGGACCTGGGGGAGTTGTTTGGGTTGTAGGGGATTCTCCGCAGAGGGCACCAAGAGCTGCGAGCCGTTATCGGTCATGATCCGCTTGAAAATTAAAAAAGCGGATTCGTAGAATTCTAAGTGCTGTGTCCGCGGAACCAGTGATTGCATGTTTTGGGTTGGTCAGGAAATCGTTGTCCAGGGGCGGGCACACTGGCTCTTGCGTATTCTCTTATGGTATCGTGCGTACAGTGTTTCAACCATGCATTTGGGTAGGATGGCAATTTGATCAGAATCGATTCGTCAGTGTTTTGCAGAGACTACGTAATGCATCCTGGCGGGGATGTAACTCTGTGGAGAGTTTTCTCCGAAATGAATATTGAAAGCGAGCTTCCTGATGGAGTGCAATCCACGCTGATTCTGAATCCGCCAAATTGGCTCGTTTCCACTTGGCTAATAGAGCAAGCGGCTGACATGAAGTTATACACTGCGGTCGCGCGCTGGGTGACGCCACATGATCATCGGGTCCTGCGAGAGACGAGCTTTGAACTCGACTTTCGGGATGCGTTTTGGCATGTCTATCGCCTTCAAATTGAGGAGTTGGAATTTGTAGGCGAAGGTCATTATGAGTATCATATTGAGATATTGGGCGAGGCTGGTTGGGGCGAAATGTCGCGCAACAGTCTGTTTGTCAGAAATGACTTCACCTAAGCAAGTCTTTTGAGGAGCGTCGCCATGAAGCGCATTGCCGTCAAGTACACGACGAGTTGTTCAATTCCCAAATCTGACATACCCGGCGGGAATCGTGATACGCGATCTGACAGAAAGACTACGGAAAAACCTGCGCCTCGCGCAAACCAGTCCAAGTCAAGTTCGCCCAAGACAAAGTCGTAATTCAGCGAAGCGCTTTGGGTGACCCAACGTCGGCGGTCAGTGTCTACGCGAGCTACGCGACCTCGCCCCCTAACCGCCACTACCGATAGCGCGAATCCGCCCCCGTGCCCCACATATCCGGGTCGGGACCCAGCTTCTGCTTGAGCTCATCCGTCGCTTCGTCCAGCCGCTGCATGGTCTCATCCGACAGCTTCAAATTGCCGGCATGAGCATTGGATTCAACTTGTCGCCGGTTGCGCGCGCCAGCCAGCACGGAGCTCACGGCCGGCTTATGCAGCAGCCAAGCCAGCGCCACATGCGCCATCTCTTCCCCGATGTCAGCGCAGATCTCGCGGATGGCGGCGACGGCGGCGAAGGTCTCTTCCTCGCAGCCGGACGTGCCATGACGGGAGTCGCGGCGGTCGGGGCGGAAGTGGCGCGTGCGCGTGCGCTGATAGGGCATCTCGTCGGCATGGCTGTATCTCCCCGCCAGCAGCGCCTGGTTCAGCGGGCTATAAGGCAGGATGCCGATGGCCTTCTCGACGCATTGCGGCTGGATGTCGAACTCGATGGCGCGCCAGAGCAGGCTGTAGGGCAGCTGATTGGCTTCGTAGCGTCCCCATTGCAGCATATCGGGCATGTCCAGCTTGCCGAAGTTGCTGACGCCGATGACGCGGATCTTGCCTTCGCTCTGCAAGTCGAGCAGGGTCGCCATGCTGTCCGCGAATGGCACTTGCCGGTTGGGCCAATGCGCCTGGTACAAGTCGATGACGTCGGTCTGCAGGCGTTTCAGGCTGCGCTCGCAGGCGGAGCGGATAGCGGCTGGTTTCAGGTTCTTCTGGCTGACTTTTGTGGCGATGATGGCTTCATCGCGGCGGCCTGCCAAAGCCCGCCCGAGCATCTCTTCGGAATAGCCATTGCCATAGCCTTCGGCGGTATCGAAGAAGTTGAGGCCGGCGTCCAAGGCGGCATGGGCGGCGCTGATGGTATCCCGCTCGTCTTGCGCGCCCCAGTAGTCGCCGCCGACGATGCCCCAAAAGCCGACGCCGATGGGGGAGACCATGAGGGATGAGTTTCCGAGCTTTCGCAACTGCATGATAGGCTTGCCTCGCGATGCGTTTTGGGTTGGCGAGCATTATAGGGCGGAGTCTGGGCTTATGGCAACGGAAGTGTATCCTTTTCGGCTGAAATACGGTTGGCTTGCCACCGAGGACGCCGAGAGCATCGAGAAATACGCTTACTCTGCCGTAATCCTCTGTGTCCATCAGCATGCGCTCGCGCGCAATACAAAAGCCAAGCACCTAGTACACCGAGTTGATCGAGTAAACTGAGAGGACGAAGTAGCGCCAAGTATATTGTGCGAAGAGATCATGGACTTATTCAGAACGCGGGACGAGCCGCCGTCTCGCCCCTACGGAGATCGAAGATTTCAGGAATCCAAGCATCTTTGCATGACTTGCTTGCTTGGACTGAGTAAAGGTATTTCTCTGCGCCCTCTGTGTCTCTGTGGTCAAAAGTCGTTTCCCGGACTTGCTTGCGCTTGCTTCCGCGGCGCTCTGGTGAAAGCAAGTCTGGCCAAAGGGAAGTTCAACCGAATTCGAAAGACTCCCTATGGCAAAGGACGCTTGAATTCCAACGGCGTTTTTGTTATGCTCGCCCTGTATCCCCGTCGCGCTTCCTATGGCGGCGGGCGATCAATGTAATCTAAGGAACGCATATCTAAGGAGAATTACAATGAGAAGGCTTGTATCAGGCAGGTTTCTGCTGATAGTGGTCGCGGTTAGCCTGGTCCTGGGCATGATCGCGCCGGTCAGCCTGGCGCAATTGGCCGAGGTGCCGCGCGAGAAAACTCTGGTCATCGAGAACATCAGCGTGCGCAACCCTGCGCCGGAGAATTTCAATCCGCTGGCGAATGGCTCGCTGGGGCATGCCGGCATGAATCAGGTCGGCTTCGAATCGCTCTTCTATTACAACTACGAGTCGGGCGAACTCGTGCCCTGGCTTGCGGAAAGCGCCGCTTTCAACGACGACTACACCGAGTTGACCATCAACCTGCGCGATGGCGTGATGTGGAGCGACGGCGAGGCTTTTAATGCCGATGACGTGCTGTATACGCTGAACTTCCTGATGGAAAACCGCGATGCGCGCTTCAGCGACCGGCATGCCGATTTCGTCAGCAGCGTCGCCGCGCCGGACGATTTGACCGTCGTCATTTCGCTCAACGCGCCGAACCCGCGCTACCTCTTCAACGCATTTGGCGTGGGCATCTACTGGTCAACCTACATCGTGCCCGAGCATATCTATTCGATGCAGGAAGATCCGCTGACATTCACCAACTTCGACTTGGAAGCCGGTTATCCGGTCGGCACGGGTCCCTATCGCCTGGTCATCTCCAACGAGACCGAATCGGTATGGGACCGCCGCGATGACTGGTGGGGCGCCGCCACTGGCTTCAAGGACCTGCCCGCGCCGGAACGGGTCATCTTCCTGGCTGCCGGCAACGAAGAGCGCCGCGCCGCCATGGCCATCAACAACGAACTGGATACCATGTGGCTGATGGGCCGCAGCACCTTCGAGACTGTCGTGGCCCAGAACCCGGCTGTGACCGGCTGGTACAGCGAACTGCCTTACGCCTACCTCGATCCCTGCCCGCGCTATCTGGTGGTCAACAACGCGGTTTCGCCATTTGACAACGCCGACCTGCGCTGGGCGATGAGCTATGCCATCAACCGCGACGCCCTGGTGGATATCGCCTGGGAAGGCATGACCAGCACGATCAACTGGATTATGCCTGGTTACCCGCCCTTGCTGGAATACATGAACGCCAGCGCCGACCTGTTTGAAGCCTACCCGACCCTGGAGCAGAACCAGGACAAGGTCGATGAGTTGATGAGCGCCAACGGCTTCACCCGCAACGCCGACGACCTCTGGGTTGATGGCGACGGCAACACCGTGCAGATGGATTTGGCCATCCGCCAGGGCGAGACCTTCCAGGTCAAGATGGCGCCGGTCATCGCCGAATTGCTGCAGCGGGCTGGCTTTGACGCCACCTTCAAGCTGCAGGACAACGCGGCTTTCAACGAGACGGCTCGCACCGGCGGCGCCAACGCCTGGATCGACGTAGCCTGCGGCGCAGTGCGCGATCCCTATGGCACGCTGGACAACTTCCACAGCCGCCATTCCGCCCCGCTGGGCGAAGATGTCACCGGCGCGCGGACCCGCTATGAGAACGCCGAATATGACGCCATAGTCGATCAAATGGCGCTGACGGCCAGCGACGATCCATCCATGCAGGAACTGTTCCGCTCGGCTATCGAGATTTGGCTGACGGACCTGCCTGGCATGCCGCTGACGGAAGCTTCGCTGCTGACGCCGTTCAATAACCACTATTGGACGAACTGGCCGACGGCGGACAACAACTACGTCCACCCCGGCTTCTGGTGGCAGACGGCATTGCTGATGATCACCGAGATCGAACCGGCGATGTAGTATACTCTGGGGGGCGGCTGAAATGGTCGCCCCTTTGTGAACCCCCCTCGGTCCCCCCGACGGGTCAGGGGGAGGCAACCCCCCTCGGTCCCCCCGACGGGTCAGGGGGAGGCAACCCCCCTCGGTCCCCCCGACGGGTCAGGGGGAGGCAAACCCCCTCGGTCCCCCCGACGGGTCAGGGGGAGGGTGTAGGGGCTAGCCATTGGCGCGCCCGAATAGCAAGCGAATTCATTTTGAGGATTTGGATGTGAAGCAGGCTTATTTCATCCGGCGGATCATCATGTTCTTCGTGGTGGTGATCCTGGCTGCCACGTTGAACTTCATCATCCCGCGTTTGGCGCCGGGCGACCCGATTGGCGCTGTGCTGGAAGAGTTGCGCGCTCGCGGCGCGGGCACGCAGGCCGACTCCGAAGACGAAATCGTGGCGGCTTATCGCGCGCGCTTCGGCCTGGACCAGCCGATCCATATACAATATTTCAGCTTTCTCTTTAACACCATGCGCCTGGATTTGGGTTATTCCATTTCTTATTATCCCCAGAAGGTGGAGGCGGCGCTTTTCCGCGCGCTGCCTTGGACCGTCGGCTTGCTGGCTGTCTCGACTTTGATATCCTTCGCTTTCGGCTCGTTCTTTGGCGCGCTGATGGCATGGCCCCGGGCGCCGGCCGCCGTCAATCGCTTCATCCCTTTATTCATGGTCTTATCAGCTGTGCCGTATTATCTGCTGGGATTGATCCTCGTCTACATCTTCGCCTTTGTGATGCGCTTGCTGCCGCTGGGCGGGGCATATTCTTCGGGCACGATCCCGCGGATGGATCTGGACTTCTTGCTGGACGTCATCCGCCATGGCATCTTGCCGGCTCTGTCGATTGTGCTTACCAGCGTGGGCTTCTGGGCTTTGGGCATGCGCGGCACGATGGTGACCGTCCTGGGAGAGGATTATCTGACCCTGGCCGAAGCCAAGGGCTTGCCAAACCGGCGCGTCTTCTTCGCCTATGCCATGCGCAACGCCTTGCTGCCCCAGGTGACATCGCTGGCGATCGCGCTGGGCACGGTGGCATCGGGCTCGGTGCTGGTCGAGGTCATCTTTAATTATCCCGGCATCGGCTGGCTGCTGTACAACGCGCTGCGCAGTTCGGATTATTACATGGTGCAAGGCGTGACCTTCTTTTTGATATTGACTGTAGCCGTCTCGGTTTTGATCGTCGATCTGATCTATCCCTTGCTGGATCCGCGCATCGAACGTTAGGCAAAGGCACAAAGAGAGCCATCCATGCCGCAAATCGCGCTAAGCCGCTCCCGAGCCGTCATCGTCTACATTCTGCGCAGTCCGAAGCTGCTGCTGGGTTTGCTCATGCTGCTGTTCTTGCTGCTGGTGGGCTTCGCGGGACCCTTGGTCGTGGATGTGGATAATGCCAGGCCGATAAAGGTGAAGACCAACCAGCCGCCATCAGCCGAGTACCCGATGGGCACGGACAGCGGGGGCCGCGATGTCTTGGCGGTAATCGTCGTGGGCACGCCGCAGACGCTGAAGATGGGTTTGCTGGCTGGGCTTGTGGGCGTGACACTGGGGACGAGCCTGGGCTTGCTGGCTGGCTATTATGGCGGCCGCGTCGATATGGTGATCAGCACAGCCACCGACACCATGCTTACCATTCCGCCCTTGGCGATTCTGCTGGTGGTGGCGGCATCGGTGCGCACGATGAGCGTCGAGAATATGGCGCTGATAATCGCATTGCTTTCCTGGATGTTCCCGGCGCGGACGATCCGGGCCCAGGTGCTTTCCTTGCGCGAGCAGCCCTACGTGCACATGGCGCGGCTGGCTGGCTTGAGCGATATTCGCATCATATTCGAAGAGATCATGCCAAATATCCTGCCATTGGCGGCGGCCAGCTTCGTCGGCGCGACATCGGGCGCCATACTGGCGGGCATCGGCTTGGAAGTGCTGGGCATGGGACCGCAGCGCACGCCGACCCTGGGCATGACGATTTATTGGGCGCAGCTCTATTCGGCGCTGATACGCGGCTTGTGGTGGTGGTGGCTGCCGCCGATTATCGTGCTGATCGTGCTCTTCGTCGGGCTCTTCCTGGTCAGCGCGGCCATGGATGAATTCGTCAACCCGCGCTTGAGGAAAACCGGATGAGCCAGGACATCGCCCTGCAGGTCAACAATCTGCGCGTTTCATACAAGACAGCCTCGCAAGCCGTCAAAGCCGTCGATGACGTGAGCTTCAAGCTCTATGCCGGCGAGCGGCTGGGCATCGTTGGCGAATCGGGCTCGGGCAAGACCACGCTGGCTCTGGCTTTGATGCGCCTGCATAAACCGCCGGCTTCGATTGATGGCGGGGAGGCGCTGCTGGACGGCCGGGACCTGCTGGCATTAAATCGCGAGCAGATGCGGGCTCTGCGCTGGAGCAAGCTCTCGCTCATCCCGCAGGGTTCGATGAATTCGCTGAACCCGGTCATCAAGATCAAATATCAGATGGCCGACGCGATCGAAGCGCATGAGAGCGGCTGGAGCAGGCGCGACATCAACAAACATATCGGCGAATTGCTGGGGCGGGTGGGCTTGCCGGACAGCGTCGCCGAGATGTACCCGCATGAGCTGAGCGGCGGGATGAAGCAGCGGGTTTGCATCGCCCTGGCGATCATCCTGGAGCCGGCGGTCATCATCGCCGATGAGCCGACCAGCGCCCTGGATGTGGTGGTGCAGCGCGTGGTCATGCAGACGCTTAACGATGTGCAGGCGCAGCTGAACGCCGCCATGATCATCATCGGGCACGATATGGGTCTGATGGCGCAATCGGCTGACCGGCTGGCGGTCATGTACGCCGGCAAAATGGTCGAGGTCTCGCCGATAAGCGCCTTCTTCAAAGACCCGCAGCATCCTTATAGCAAGCTGTTGATCAGCTCTTTGCCATCGCCCGAAGAGAAGCGCGAGCTGGCCGGCATCCCCGGCAGCCAGCCTTCCTTGCTGGACCTGCCTTCGGGATGCGCCTTTCATCCGCGCTGCCCGGTGGCCGAGGGGCGCTGCCGAAAAGAGATTCCAATTTTGCGGGATTTTCGTGGCGGCCGGCGCGCCGCATGCCATCTTGTGGAAGACAAGAGCCCATGACAGCCAAGAACCTGCTTGAGTTTGACAATGTGACGATGGCTTTCGGCGGCAACAAGCGCAACCCCGATGGCATCGTGGCTCTGGAAGATTTGAATCTGGCCATCGAAGAGGACAAGCCCTCCATCATCGCAATAGCCGGCGAGAGCGGCAGCGGCAAGACCACCCTGGCGCGGCTGGGCTTGGCCATGATCAAGCCGACGGGCGGGCGCGTCGTCTATAAGGGGCGGGATCTGTGGGAGATGTCCAGCCAGGAGCGGCGCGATTATCGGCGCGAAGTCCAGGCGATTTTCCAGGATCCCTTCGCTGTCTACAATCCCTTTTATACGATTGACCGCTTGCTGCAGACGCCTATCCGCAGTTTCAAGCTGGCGCGGAATCGGGCGCAGGCTCGCGACATGATCGAGGACGCTCTGAGCAAGGTCGGCTTGCGGGCGGGCGAGGTCTTGGGGCGCTATCCGCATCAGCTTAGCGGCGGGCAGAGGCAGCGCATCGTGGTGGCGCGCAGCCTGCTCTTGCAGCCCAAGATCATCGTGGCGGATGAACCGGTTTCGATGATTGACGCGTCGCTGCGGGCGAATATCCTGACGAAGCTCAAGGAGCTGCGCGACGAGTTTGGCATTTCGCTGCTGTATATCACGCATGACCTGGCCACCGCGCATCAAATCAGCGACAAGATCTTTGTGCTGTATCGCGGGCGGGCTGTGGAAGTTGGCGATGCCTCGACGGTCATTCAGCATCCGCAGCACCCCTATACGCAGCTGCTTGTCAGTTCCATCCCACGGCCGGATCCGGATAATGCCTGGGAAGGCCGGGTGGAGATCCCGCTGGAAGAATTGACCCCGGGCGAAGATCGGCGCGGCTGCCTCTTCCGCCATCGCTGCCCGCATGCCATGGTCGAATGCGAGACGACGCCGAGGAGCTACATAGGCGCTTATGGGCAGTCGGTGGCTTGTTATTTATACAGCGGCGACTTGCCCAAGCAGAAAACTGCTTGATACGACTGACGGTTTGTTTCGCCCCGCGCGACTGTTTTCATCCGCTTGACGCTGCGCTAGAATGAAGACCCTTGTTCGCCCTGTGATGTGAGTGCGCCAGATGCGAGACCGCTATTTCTCAGCGGATCCAGCGCAGAGGTCCGAGGCGCGCGCTTTATATGAGAGCGTGAAGCATCTGCCTTTGGTCTGCCCGCATGGTCATGTGGACCCGCGGCTCTTCGCTGTTCCGGATTACCAATTCGGCAGCCCGGTGGACCTCTTGATCATCCCCGATCATTATATCTTCCGCATGTTGTATTCGCAGGGGATCTCGCTGGATGCGCTGGGGATCCCGCGGCTGCCCGGAGCGGTAACGCCAGCGGATTCCGCAGGTCGCGATCACCGCGAGATATGGCGATTGGTCTGCGAGCATTGGCATGTCTTCCGCGCCACGCCAACGGGCATCTGGCTGCGCGATGAGCTGGCGGATGTTTTCGGCATAACGCTTAAGCTCAACGGGCAGAACGCTGACGCCATTTATGACGCCATTGCCGAGAAGCTGGGCAGCGACGAGTTTCGGCCCCGCGCGCTCTATGAACGTTTCAACATTGAAGTCCTTGCGACCACGGACGCGGCCACCGATACGCTGGAGCAGCATCAGGCGATACGCGAATCCGGCTGGGGAGGGCGCGTCATCCCGACATTTCGTCCAGATGCCCTGGCGCATATCGCCTTGCCCGGCTGGCGCGAGCAGATTGAGCTTTTGCGTGAAGTATCCGGCGAGCCGGTCCATGAGTATGCCAGTTTTATCCGGGCGCTGGAGGGGCGGCGCGAATTCTTCAAGTCCCTGGGCGCGACGGCCACCGACCACGCGGCATTGACGGCTTATACGAATCGATTGAGCGCGGGCGAGGCGGGGGCGATTTTTCAGCGGGCGCTGCGGGGCGAGGCGAGCGCGAACGACGCCAGGCAATTCGGCGGGCACATGCTCATGGAAATGGCGCGGATGAGCGGCGAAGACGGCTTGGTGATGCAGCTGCACATCGGCTCGTATCGCAATCACAATCCCTGGATCCAGGCGCATTATGGCAGCGATATGGGCGCGGACATCCCCATCCGCAGCGAGTTCACGGCTAACCTGAAGCCCTTGCTGGATGAGTTCGGCAACCGGCGGGATATGACTCTGGTTCTCTTCAACCTGGATGAGACGACCTACAGCCGCGAGCTGGCGCCTTTGGCTGGGCATTATCCGCTCTTGCGCTTGGGACCGCCTTGGTGGTTCTTTGATAGCTGGCTGGGCATGACGCGCTTCCTGGACGCCGTGGTGGAAACGGCCGGCATCGCCAATCTGGCTGGCTTCAACGATGATACGCGGGCTTATCCTTCCATCCCGACGCGGCACGATGTCTGGCGGCGGGTCTGCGCGGATTGGCTGGCGGGCCAACTCATTCGCGGCTTCATCGACGAAGAAGACGCCTGCGCGATGATGCGCGCCCTGGCTTATGACCTGGCCAAGCAAACGTACCGATTGGATGGATGAGTCTTATGCAAAAGCTGTCGCGGACGATGCTAGAGAATGTCGCGCGCCATCCCGAGCGCATCGTACAGTTTGGCGGCGGCAACTTCCTGCGCGGCTTCGTCGATTGGGTGGTGGATGTGCTCAACGCCGAGACCGATTTCGCGGCTGGCATCGCGCTGGTCAAAGCCACGCCGGGCAGCTACGCGGATTTGGACGCTCAGGATTGTCTTTTCACTGCGTGGCTGCATGGCATGCAAGATGGCCAGTTCAGCGAGCGGACCCGTCTCATCAGCGCGGTGAATCGCACGGTCTACCCCTATCAGGATTTTGGCGCCTGCCTGGCTTTGGCGCGGCAGCCGGAGATCCGTTTTGTCTTTTCCAACACTACCGAATCCGGCATTGTTTACAGCGGAGATGATCGCTTTGCCGATGAGCCGCCGCGGACCTTCCCCGCCAAGCTGACGCGCTTTTTGCATGAGCGCTATCGGCATTTTGCGGGCGCTGCCGACACAGGCTGCATCATCATCCCCACTGAACTGATCGAGGACAATGCCAGCCAGCTGCGCGAGATAATCCTGCGATACGCCGAGCTTTGGGGGCTTGAAACCGGCTTTGCGGATTGGATCGGGGCGCATAATCATTTCTATAATACGTTGGTTGACCGCATCATCCCCGGTTATCCCCAAGCCGAGGCCGAGGGCATATTCGCCCAGCTGGGTTATGAAGATCGCCTGCTGGTGGCCGGCGAACAGTATCACAGCTGGATCATCGAAGCGCCGCCGAGCCTGCTGGAGGAGTTCCCGGTTGACAAGACGCGGACGCCGCTGAACGTCAAGATTGTGCCGGAGGCCGCGCCCTATCGTCTGATCAAGGTGCGCGTGTTGAATGGCGCGCATACGTCCATGGTGCCGCTGGGCATTCTGCTGGGCATCGAATCCGTGCGCGAGACGATGGAAGATGAGGCGCTGAGTCATTTCATACGGCGCTTGATATTCGACGAAGTGATACCCTCGGTCAGCGAGGCGCCGCGGACGGAGCTGGAGAGTTTCGCGCGGGATGTCTTTGACCGCTTTGCGAATCCGCGCATTCATCACCGCCTGGAGACAATTTCGCTGAACAGTTCCGCCAAGGTCAAGGAGCGGATTGTGCCTTCGCTGCTGGGCTATCTGAAGCGTGAAGGCGAATTGCCGAGGCGGCTGGCAATTGCGCTGGCTGGCTTCATGCGCTTGTACCGCGGCGATCTGATCCCACTCAAGGATGACGCGGCTGTTCTGGAGTGGTTCGCGCAGGCCTGGGCGGATGCGGAATCGAACGAGACCTTGACGCGGACCGTCCTCGCGAACGAGGCGCTTTGGGGGCGGGATCTCGCCGAAACGCCGGGCTTGGTCGCGAAAGTGGCGGAAGCGCTGGATGCCATTGAGGCTGGCGAACTGCCGGGATTGCTGCAATGACGCTTGACCTGATCACAGCCGGGCGGGTGTCGATGGATCTCTTCGCCCGCGAAATCGGCGCGGATTTCCCAAATATCAAATCCTTCGAGACGGGCGTCGGCGGCAGCCCCGTCAATATCGCCATCGGAGCCAGCCGGCTGGGCTTGCGCGCGCTGGCTTTCACGGCTGTCGGCGATGACGAGGTGGGCCGCTTCGTCCGGCATTATCTGCGCGGCGAAAATGTGCGAACCGATCATGTCCTCATCAAGGCGGGCCGACGCACGGGCATGGCGGTGGTGGGCGTCCAGCCACCGGATCGCTTTCCGCTGACTTTCTATCGCGAGGATGCTGCTGATCCGCATCTGACCATCGACGACGCGCTGGATTTGCCAATGAGCGATGCGCGGTTTTTGCAGCTTTCGGGCACCGCCCTGAGCCGCGGGACAATGCGCGATGCGACGCTATATCTGGCTGAGCGGGCGCGCCAACTGGGCATGACCAGCTTCATCGACCTCGACCTGCGCCCCGATCAATGGTCGCATCCCCTGGCTTTTGGCTTGAACATGCGGCGGATCCTGCCGCTTTGCGATGTCATCATCGGCACGGAAGAAGAGTTTGAGGAGGCGCTTTCCCCCCAGCCGGAGCGCGTCATGGCGGGCGGAAAACGGACTGACCCTGAACGCTTGCAGGCGTTTATGGATGCCTTTCGCGCTGAGTGCAGGGCGACGCTGGTTGTCAAACGCGGTGAGCGAGGCGTATCGATTATGCGGCGGGATGGCGCGCTGGATCTGCCCGGCTTCCCGGTCAAGGCGGTCAACACGGTGGGCGCGGGCGATGGTTTCGCAAGCGGCTTGATCGCGGCGCGTTCAAGAGGCTGGGATTGGCGGCGGGCGGCGCGTTTCGCCAATGCTTGCGGCGCCATGGTGGTGACGCGGAACGGCTGCGCGCGGGCATTGCCCTATTGGGATGAGGTTGAGCGGTTCATCGAATCCAAGGAGCGAGCTGGTTTATGAGCAATCATTTGAAGTCGAATCCTGAGGGCGTGATCGCGCTGGACGTTAGCCCGCAAAGCGCTGGCTGGTCTTATCTTTCCTATCGCGTGATTCGCTTGCGCGGCGAGCAGGTCTATCTGCATCGCACCGAAGGGCAAGAGTTGGCGCTGGCGCCATTGCAGGGCAGCGGGGTGATCCAGACGGACCAGGGCGAGTTCAAGCTGCGGCGGGCGGGCGTCTTCCAGGAGAAGCCCTCCGTGCTGTATGTGCCGCCGGGGCAGGAGTTCGGCGCGCGGGCGGATGGCGAGTTTGAGTTCGCGATAGGCTCGGCCCCGGCCGAAGGCAAGTATCCCTTGCGCCTGTTCAGGCCGGAAGAGATTCGGTCGGAGCTGCGCGGCGGCGGGGCGGCTCGGCGTCAGGTGCATCATACGCTGGCGCATCCCATGCCGGCTGAACGGCTGATATTGTATGAAGTCTATGTGCCGGGCGGCGCTTGGTCGGGTTATCCGCCGCATTGCCACGATGGCTATGGCGGCTCGGCGCATTTGGACGAGACTTATTATTTCCGCACGGACCCGGCCGATGGGGTGGCGCTGCATCGCAATTATCGGCGGGACACTGACTTTGAAGAGATCTTCGCCGTTCGCGACCGGGATTTGGTTCTGGTGACCCAGGGCTTTCATTCCACATCAGCCGCGCCGGGCTCAAACCTGTATTTCCTGAATTATCTGGCCGGCGAACTGGTCGATGAAGCGCGGGCGACGCCGCCCTACGACGACCCTGATTATGCCTGGCTCAAGGACGATTACACGGGCAATCTGATGCCCTTGCCGTTGATGTGAGGCTGGGCAATGATCGCCGCAAGTGTGCTAAACTCTGGCTGAATCGGAAATGTCGATAGATTGCTCGCAGTCGCATGAAAGCGCTTTGGCTGAGCCTGCTGGTCTTCCTGGCATCGGCGGTCGCAACCGCGAATGACGGCATAAGCATACGGACGGTCGCCGAGGGTTTGTATTATCCGGCTGGCTTGGCTTTATTGCCGGATGGCGGCGTCTTGATTGCCGAGGCTGGCGGTCATGGCGAGCGCAGCGCCGGCATCAGCCTGCTGCGGCCCGATGGCGGCTTGGGGCGTCTGGTCTCGGGCATACCCAGCAGTTTTTCCAGGCAGAATTTGCTGAGCGCGCCGGCTTTGGCTGTCTCGCCGGATGGTTCGGAGATCCTCCTGGCGGTGGCTGGGTCACAATTGTACAGCTTGCCCAGCGAGCGAGCGCGGGCATTGCCGGCCGAAGCCTTCAGCCTGGCTGATATGCAGCGGCGACAGAGCCAGCGCGGCGGGCTCTTCTTCTTGCATCCTTTCGACATCGCCTTTGATGCGGCGGGCATGCCCCTGGTGAGCGACGCGGCTGGCAACGGCTTGGTCATAGAAGACGGCGCTGGCGAGATCCGCTATCTGCATCGTTTCGCGGCTCTGGATAATCCACAAGAGAGCGGCGGCCGGCTGGAGGCGCTGCCGACTGGCTTGGCGCGGCATGGCGATAGTTTGTATGCGACGCTGCTGGGCGGCTGCCCGCATGTGGAGAATGGCGGCGAACTGGTCGCGCTGGGTCCCGATGGGCGGCAGCGGACCCTGGTCGATGGCTTGAACATGCCCATAGACGTTGCGGTGGACGGGCGGGGCAACCTTTGGATATTGGAACATGGCGCGGTGGCGGGCGTCGAATGCTTTGATGAACTGGGCGACTTGGCGGCCACGGGCCGGCTCAGCCGCATCACCCCGGCGGGCATCCTGGAAACGGTCCTCAAGAACTTGCATTTTCCGGCCGCGCTCCTGCCCATGCCCGATGGCAGCATTTACCTGACCGAAGCCTATTCCGGACGTCTGCTGCAGCTGCAATTTGGCATGGAAGAAGAATTGCCGGCGAGAACGCTGGTCAATGGCCAGGCGCGTGAGCCCAAGGCGGATACGCGTGACCTGGACGAAGCCTTGCGCGCGGCCATCCAGGCGGCCAATCTGCAAGCCTATCCCGGGCGGGAACGCATCGAGCCGGAAAGCGAGCTGACGCGACTGGGCAGAGATTTGTTTTTCGATCCCATCTTGTCGGGCGACCAGAACATCGCCTGCGCCACCTGCCATCATCCGGCTTTTGCCATGGCGGACGGGCGGGTTTTGCCGATTGGCGCTGGCGGGCATGGCTTGGGCGAGCGGCGCGCCTTCCGCCAGACGATCAGCCTGCGGAGCGAAGCCGGCGGCGACCATGTCGGCACGCTGGTCAACCCCTTCGTGGATGTTTTCATCCCGCGCAACAGCCCGACCATCATCAACAGCGCCTTGTTGGACAAGCAGTTTTGGGACGGGCGCGTCGAAGGCACTGCCGGCGCCGCGGGCGTGTTCACGCTGGAAGATGCCGTCAACGATCTGGACATGACTGACCCGCTGATGGCGCAGGTGCTCTTCCCGATCACATCCCAGCATGAGATGGCGGGTGTGACATTCAGCAATTATCCGCCTATGGTCATCCGCTTGACCTTGCTGGAGCGCCTGCGTGGCAACGCTGAATATCAAGCGCGCTTCGCCCAGGTCTTTGGCGACGGGCAAATCAGCTTGCGGCATCTGGCAGAGGCGGTGGCGGCTTTCGAGCGGCAGCTGATCTTCACCGCAGCGCCTTGGGATTATTATCTGGCTGGCGATGACCAGGCGCTGAGCCCGGCGCAGAAACGCGGCGCATTGCTCTTCTTTGGGGCTAGCGATCCAGCCGTCAACTGCGCAGTCTGCCATAGCGGGGATCTCTTCACGGATCAAGATTTTCACAACCTCATGACGCCGCAGCTGGGACCAGGCAAAGACAACGGTCCCGATGGAAGGGATGATTTTGGGCGCGCCAACGTCAGCTTTGATTATCGCGATCAGTACCGCTTCAAAACGCCGAGCCTGCGCAATGTGGAATTGACCGCGCCGTATTTCCATAGCGGCGCCTATGCCAGGCTGGAAGATGTCATCTGGCATCACGCCGGTCCCTGGCGGGCGAATATGCTCTATGAAGCCGACCGGCATCTGCCAGCCGAGTTTCAGGATCAGTTGCTGCCCTATGATTTTGAGCGGCAGGCGCATTCCCTGGCGCAGCCGGTCAGCCGCGGCTTGCCCTTGACCGAGGCGGAGGTGGCCGACCTGGCGGCATTCCTGCGCGGATTGACCGATGATGCCGCGCGCGACCTGAAGCATATCCTGCCCGCCGAATTGCCCAGCGGCTTGCCACTTGATCCGCTGCCGGGCGATACGTGAGTAGACGAGGTGATAGTATGAACGCTACCGGTTATGGCAGGCTGCTCCCGCCCAGATTGAGGCCTGATCTGCTGGCTTTGGTCAAGACGGGCGCAGTCTTCAGCTTGGGCGTTGACTTTCAGGAAGGCATGCTGACGCCCGGGGATGCCATGAAATCCTATTCGATTGCGCCGCACCTGCGCCATGGCGACCCCTCTGGGATTGCGCCTGGCACTGCCGCTGCCGAAGTCATCCGCATGTCCATTCACGTTGGCACGCACATCGACGCCCTCTGTCATATTGCCGAGCGGCAGGACGCAGCCGGAAACGTGGATCTCGCTGGCGAACCGCGCCTGTATGCTGGACCAGGCAAAACTGTGGCGGCGGCCGATCATGTCAACTCGGCCGGGCAGCAGCACCTCAGCATCGAAAAGATGCCGCCGATTGTCATGCGCGGGATATTGCTGGATGTGGCGGCCTACAAAGGCTTCGAGACGCTGCCGCCGGCTTATGCGATTGGCGCGGAGGACATTCGCGGCGCTATGGAACGGCAGAACAGCCAAATCAGCGCGGATACGGCTGTCCTCGTCCGCACGGGCGCCTATCGTTTGCTGAAAGCGGGCGACCCGGTCTATCGCGATGCCCAGACCGGCTTGAACCTGGAGGCGGCGCAATTCCTGGTCGCGCAGGGCATGACGCTCGTGGGCGCGGATAATATGGCTGTCGAGGCTATGCCGCCAAGGGATCATTCGGTGCATCGCTTCCTGCTGGTGAATAGCGGCATCACGCATGTCGAGAATCTCAATCTCGATGAGCTGGCGGCCGCGGAAACTTATGAGTTTCTGCTGATCATCGCGCCGCTGAAGCTGACGGGGGCGACCGGTTCCTGGGTCAACCCCCTGGCGATTGCGTAGGGAACCAAGATTGACCGCCCAGAATACCGAGCGTGGGGGAAGAGGCCATGCTGACATTCTTGCATATCAGCGATACGCATATCAGTGGCGACCCAGCCTATTGCCCGCCATGGGAGACGGAGCCGACACGTCATCCCAATCTGAATGTGGAGCGCTTGCTGGAGGCGATTCTGGCGCTGCCTTTCACCTTTGATTTCATCTTGCACACGGGCGATGTCTGCGCCGACCCGCTGGAAGAGAATTATCACGCGGCCCGCGAGATCTTGCTGCGCTTTCCTATGCCGATGTATTGCCTGCCGGGCAATCATGACAGCTTTGAAATGATGCGGGATTTCTTGCATGACGGGCAAGAGCTTCATGCGCTTGGCGATGACCGCGTGGAGATCGGCAAGCATCAGCTGGTGACGCTGGATAGCAATGGGCAGGGCGATGCTCATGCGCCCACAATCAGCGAGGGGCAGATTCAGGCATTCGCCGCGCGCTTGAAGGCCGCCGATGGCCAGCCGGTGATTGTGGCTGCGCATCATCCCATAATCAAGACGGGCATACCCTGGGTCGACGATGAGATGCGCTTGCAAAATGGCGAGCGGATCCATCAACTCCTTATGGCGCGTCGCGACTGGCTGGCTGGCGTCTTTCACGGGCATATTCATCAGAGCGTGAATGCCCATAGCGATGGCGTGATGTACGTCTGCTGTCAATCGACCTGGACGAACCTGGCCGCTTACCCGGGTTTGGCTGGCAGAAACGAGAAGGATGAGTTGACGCCGGGCGGCTTCAACCTGGTCATGCTTCGGGGCAGCCGCAGCTTCGTCCGCCGCTTTCATCTGCCGCTGGCTTGAGTCGCCGAAAATTGACCCGCCCATTCAAACGTGTTATTTTCCTGGCAGCGCTTTGCGGGCTGTCATAAACGCTATCAAGAGCGAGAAGGAGGATTATGGTCAATCTGGCGGTAAATCGATAAACCGATGCAATCGCATCACAGTTGATATGGGAGAACCGCATGATTATGAGACGCAATATCACCTTTACCATTGTTTTGCTGGTCATCTTGGCATTCGCCGCGCCGGCCATCGGGCAGGACACGATGTATTCCGAAGCGCCGATGCTGGCTGAAAGAGTGGCGGCGGGCGAGTTGCCGGCTGTTGAAGAGCGCCTGCCCGGCAACCCCAAGGTCATCCCGGTTGTCAGCGAGGTCGGCAGCTATGGCGGCACCTTGCGCTTTGGCGATATTGGCGAGCGCATGGACGAAGGTTTGCGCATCCGCCATACCGGCTTGTTCCGCTACAACTTCACCGCCAGCGAATATCAGGCGGACCTGGCGGAGAGCTGGGAATGGTCCAACGGGAATCGCACTCTGACCATCACGCTTCGCGACGGCTTGAAGTGGTCGGATGGCGATGATTTCAACACCGAAGATTTCCGCTGGCATTGGGAAGACATCATGAACGACCCGGATATCAGCCCCAACGGTCCGGGCGGTTTCTGGCGGCCCGGCGGCGAGGTGGCCACCTTCGAAGTCATCGATGACACCACCTTCAGCTATACTTGGGCGATTCCCTATCCCATCGCCATGGACAGCTTCGGGCGGACGCATTTCTCCAGCGACAACAGCCTCTATGGTCCCTCGCATTGGCTGAAGCAATATCACGGCAAGTACAACGAGAACGCCCAGGCTCTGGCGGAAGAAGCCGGTTTGGAAAGCTGGGTGGATCTGGTCAACAGCAAGCGCGCCCAGGGCTACAACTTGTCGGCGCAGCCTCTTGACCGCCCCTATATGGACAGTTGGACGCCGATAATCATCGAGAGCGATCGCGTTTTGCTGGAGCGCAATCCCTATTTCCACCAGGTCGACGAAGCCGGCAATCAACTGCCCTATATGGATTACATCGAGGTTTCCCTGGCTGGCGACCTGGACATCTATGCCCTGCGGCTCTCGGCTGGCGAGCTGGACTTTGGCGTGCGGTATACGCGGCCGACGGATCTGCGCCTCTACCGCGCCGAAGAGGCGAATGGCGGCTACACGACCTATATCGCGCAATCGCTGAGGCCATCGGAATTCTCGCTCTTCCCCAACCAGAATTATCCAGATGAGGCTTTCCGCGAACTCTTCCAAAATGCCGATTTCCGCGCCGCGCTTTCGATGTCCATAGACCGCGCCGAGATGAATGACGTGCTCTTCTTCGGCTTGGCGGCGCCGCACCCGGCAACGCCTTTGAAGACCTTGCCCTGGTTCAATCAGGATTGGTTCAGCGAGAAGATTGAATATCATCCCGACCAGGCCAACGCGCTGCTGGATGGCTTGGGTTTGACGGAGCGCGATGACGCCGGTTTCCGCCTGCTGGCTGATGGCCGCCGCGTGACGATAATCGCGCATGGGCTGGTGGATCATCAATCCGGCTGCGAGATGATGGCCAGCGACATGGTGGATATCGGCGTGGAGTTGATCTGCCAAGGCGCCTCGCCGGATCTGGTCTTTGATTTGTATAACGCCAACGAGGTGATGACCGTGATGTGGCATATCGGCCGGGCGACGCTCTTCGGCCGCGGCACGCCGGATCATTTCGCGGTGAATGACCCGGTGCGGCACTTCTGGGCCCGCGAATGGACCGCCTGGATATCCTCGGCTGGCGGCGAAGGCATCGAACCGCCGCAGGTTATCAAGGACCTCAACGCGATGTGGGATGAGTTTAGCCAGTACCCGAGCGATTCGGCGGAAGCGGCTGAGCTGGGCGCTGCCTACTTCGCCTATTGGGGCGAGCAGCTGCCGATCATCCCATCGGTGGGTTTGACGCCGCAGCCGGTCATCTATTCCAATCGTCTGCGCAACGTGCCGACTGAGGAGCTCTTCTGGGGTTCGGATACCAACTTCTACGCGCCCTTCCACGTCGAACAGTGGTACATCGACGAGGGTTAGTTGACTCTACCCCGCCCCCTAACCCCCTCCCCGAAGCATCAGGGAGGGGGAACTTGCATCGGCAGGGGACTTTAGAGATTTGCAATGAGTTTCAGCAAATATCTGCTGCAGCGGCTGATTTACGCCTTTCTGGTGCTCATTGTCATCAGCTTCTTGATCTTCATGATCGTGCAGCTGCCAAGGGGCGACGCGGTTGACCGCATCGTGAACGCGCGCTCGGCGCAGGGCGATATCATCACCGAAGAAGAAGAAGCCGCTCTGCGCGCTCAGTATGGCTTGGACAAGCCAATATATGTCCAATACGCTATCTGGGCGACGCAATTCGCCCAGGGCAATATGGGCTTTTCCATGCTGGGCATCCCGGTCAGCCGCTTGATCGAGGAGCGCATAGCGGCCACTGTGCTGCTCTCGGTGGTATCGCTGATCGCCACCTATGCCATCGCCGTGCCCATCGGCATCTACAGCGCCACCCGTCAATACAGCCTGGGCGATTATTTTTGGACCTTCGTCGGCTTCATCGGCCTGGCCACGCCCAACTTCTTGCTGGCGCTGATCTTGCTCTTCCTGTTTCACAAGTTCTTCGGTTTGAGCATCGGCGGCTTGTATTCGCCGGGCATGGAAGAGCAGCCCTGGTCCCTGGCCAAGGCGCTGGACTTGCTCAATCATCTGTGGATTCCCATCATCGTGATTGTCACGGCGCAGACGGCTGGCACCATACGCACTATGCGCGCCACGCTGCTGGATGAGCTGGGCCAGCAGTATGTGATCACCGCCCGCGCCAAGGGCTTGAAGTATCGCCGTTTGCTCTTCAAGTACCCGGTGCGGCTGGCGCTGAACCCGGTGGTGAATTCCATCGGCTACATCCTGCCGAGGCTGATTTCCGGGCAGACGATCGTGGCCATCGTGCTGAACCTGCCGACGCTGGGTCCGCTGCTCTTCAGCGCATTGCTGGCGGAAGATGTCGAGCTGGCTGCCAGCATTTTGATGATCCAGAGCATCCTGGCGGTCATCGGAGTGATCCTGGGCGATATCATCCTGTCCGTTTATGACCCGCGCATCCGCATGGAAAAGGGCGCAACCTGATGGCATCGGCAAGTGGAGAAGCCGGCGGCGGTCCCAGCCTCTCGGGCATGGAAGAGCGCTACTATATCGCCTCCCAGCAGCAGCTTATCTGGCGGCGCTTCAAGCGGCATCGCCTGGCGCTTGTCTCCAGCGTCATGCTGATCATCATGTATTTCCTGGCTTTCACTTATGAGTTTTGGTCGCCCTACAGAGCCATCACCCAGCATCAGGGTTATGTCAACACGCCGCCCACGCCGATCCGCTTCTTCGATTCGCAAGGCAATTTCATCGGTCCTTTTGTCTATGGGCTGAAGTATGAGCTGAACCTGGATACTTTTGAGCGGATTTACACCGAAGACCCGGACACGATTCATCGCATCCGTTTTTTCACCCGTGGCGAGCCGTATCGCTTTTGGGGCAAGATCGCCATGGATTGGCATTTCTTCGACGCGGGCGAGGGCAAGGTCTTCCTGCTGGGTTCGGATGGCTTGGGGCGGGATGTCTTGTCGCGGATCCTGGCGGCCAGCCGCATCAGCCTGACGATTGGGCTGGTGGGCGTTTTCCTGAGCTTTTTCCTGGGCGCGACGCTTGGCGGGATCTCCGGCTTTTATGGCGGCTTGGTCGACATCGTGATCATGCGCTTCACGGAGATCCTCAGCGCCATCCCGCAGATCCCGCTGTGGATTGCCCTGGCGGCGATTGTGCCAATCGACTGGCCCGTCGAGCGGACCTATTTCGCCATCACCATCATCTTGTCGACCATGACCTGGACCGGGCTGGCCAGAGCCGTGCGCGCCAAGCTGCTGGAAATGCGCGAGCATGATTATATCGTGGCTGCCAAGATCGCCGGCGCCAGCGACATCCGCATCATCTATGAACATCTGCTGCCGGGTTATATCAGCTTTCTCATCGTCAATATCACCATCGCCATCCCGGGCATGATCCTGGGCGAAACGGCGCTGAGCTTCCTCGGTTTGGGCATTCGACCGCCGGCCGTCAGCTGGGGCACGCTTCTGGAAGGCGCGCAGAATATCTCGAATATCGCTTTGTATCCCTGGCTGTTGACCCCGGCTCTGGCGGTCATCGCGACAGTGCTGCTTTTCAACTTTGTGGGCGATGGCCTGCGCGACGCCGCCGACCCCTATAAGGAATTGTGATGAGCGGCGATGCCTTGCTCGAGGTCATTGACCTGCACACCTATTTCGAGCTGGAAGAGGGCACGCTCAAGGCGGTGAACGGCGTGTCTTTCACCATCAGGAAAAATCGCACCTTGGGCATCGTCGGCGAATCGGGCTGCGGCAAGAGCGTCACGGCGCAGTCGATCATGCGCATCACGCCCAAGAAGACCAGCCGAATGCGCGGGCAGATCCTGCTGCACAAAGATGACGGCGCGGTGGATATCGCCCAATTGGACGAAGACGGCGAGGAGATGCGGGATATGCGCGGGCGCGAAATCGCCATGATCTTCCAGGAGCCGATGACGGCGTTTTCGCCTGTGCATACTGTGGGCAACCAGATCATGGAAGCGCTGCTTGTGCATGGCCTGCGGGACAAGCGGACGGCGCGGGAACGGACCATCGCGCTGCTGGACGAGGTGGGCATACCGGCCCCCGAACGCCGCGTCGATGAATACCCTTTCCAGCTATCCGGCGGGATGCGGCAACGCAGCATGATCGCCATGGCCATCATCCTGAATCCGCGTTTGCTGATCGCTGACGAACCGACAACGGCGCTGGACGTCACCATTCAGGCGCAGATCTTGCGCTTGATGAAACGTTTGCAGCGCGATAATGGCATGGCGATCATGTTCATCACCCACGATCTGGGCGTGATCGCCAATATGGCTGACGATGTGGCGGTCATGTACCTGGGCAAGATCGTCGAATATGGCGCGGCGCGGCAGATCTTCAAAGACCCGAAGCATCCTTACACGCGCGGTTTGATGCGCTCCATTCCCAAGTTTGGCGCCACCGAGGGCAAACGCCTGGCGACGATACGGGGTACTGTGCCGGTGCCGCTGGACCCGCCGGATGCCTGCCCCTTCGCCAGCCGCTGCGCCGAGTTCATGCCCGGCCGCTGCGACGTGGCGATGCCGGAAGCGGTGACGGTGGCGCCCGGCCACAGCGTCAATTGCCTGCTCTATGAATGATCTTGGCGAGGCGAGATAAAGAGGAAGATAGTGACGTGAATGACCTGTACCTGGAAAACGAATGGGAGCGCAGCGAGCCGGATCTGCTGGCATATATTCCCGACGACTTCGTGGGCGCGGATGCCTGCAATCAGCATTTCCTGGTGGTCAAGACGCCGCCGGGCAGCTTCCTGGGCTTCTGGACGCAATCGACATTTGAGAACGCCGGCGATCAGCGCGTGGTGGTCAGCCGCTCGCTGGACCGGGGCAGAAGCTGGTCAAAGCCATACACGATAGACGGTCCGCAACCGGGCGACCCGCGCGGCACGGGTTTGGCCAGCTGGGGCTTCCCGATTGTGGCGCCGGGCCTGCTGGCCGATGGCGGGCATCGCGTCTATTACATCTACAACAAGAATGTCGGGCTGGATGACGCCCGCGAGGATACCACCGGGCTGGTTCGCTGCCGCTGGTCGGATGACGACGGCCTCAGCTGGAGCGAAGAGACCATGGATTTTCCGATCGCGCCGAGCGCCATCAGCCATCCTGACCCAACCATGCCGCCCAACTGGATCGTCTATCAGAATATCTTCAGTGTGCCGGGCAGCCATGTCATCGCGCCTTTCACGCGCTGGGCCAGCAATACCTTTGACCCCGCGGTGAAGCTCAGCTTGAACCTGCTGGAACATTGGTCGGAGATTTGTTTCCTGCGATTTGAGAATATATTGACTGAGCGCGACCCGCACAAGCTGGTGGCGACGACCTGGCCCAAATCGCAGCATGGCATCCAGGTGGAGAATCCCTGGCGGCCCGGCGTCAGCGTGGCGCAGGAGCCGACGGTGCAGGCTCTTGCCGATGGCCGGTTGATCTGCGTCTTCCGCACGTTGACCGGCGCGAATTATTATGCGCTTTCCGAGGACGATGGCCGCTCTTGGGATGAGCCGCGTGTCCTGCGCTATGAGCCGGGCGGCAACCCCGTGCTGAATCCCATGGCGCCCAGCCCGCTCTATCGCCTGCGCGACGGGCGTTACCTGCTGCTCTTTTACAACAATGACGGCAGCGCCAACGGGGGGAAATCGCCGGTGGATTCCAAGCGCAATCGCTACCCGGTTTGGCTGACGGTCGGGCGGGAGATCCCCGGCGAGCGCGAGCATCCGCTGCGTTTTGGCCCGCCGAAGATCTTCACGACTTCCAATGGCATCCTGCTGCCCTATACCGGCGGCACGCAAGTGGCCGTCTACCCCAGCCTGGTTGACGATGGCCAGGAGCGCGTCTTGTTCTACCCCGACCGCAAGCATTATCTGCTGGGCAAATATATCACTGACGAATGGCTGCGCGATTGCGATCCGGCGCATAACCCAGTGCGGATGCGCCCGCCAATCACGGTTGAGGAGACCAGGAGATAGCGCGCCATGGCTGAGGCGAGCCTGCTCGAAGTCCGCGGATTGAAGAAGTATTTCCCAATAGAAGAGGGATTGCTGCGGCGGGTGGTCGGGCATGTGCGGGCGGTTGACGACGTCAGCCTGCGCATAGACAAGGGCAAGACCCTGGGCTTGGTCGGCGAATCGGGCTCGGGCAAGACAACCTTGGGGCGCTGCGTCTTGCGGGCTCTTGATCTGACGGCTGGCGAGATCATCTTTCATCACGCTGGAGCCAGCACGGACCTCGCCCAGTTGAGCCGGCGGGAAATGCGCGATTTCCGCAAGCACATGCAGATGATCTTCCAGGATCCCTATTCCAGCCTGGATCCGCGCAAGACAGTCTATGATATCGTCAGCGAGCCGCTGCGCATCAACCGGGTGGCTTCCGGAAAAGCTTTGGAAGAGCGCGTCCGGCGGGCTTTGGAGCATGTCGGCTTGGACCTGCGCTATATGAAACGTTATCCGCATGCTTTCAGCGGCGGGCAGCGCCAGCGGATCGGCATCGCTCGGGCATTGAGCATCAATCCGCAGCTGATTGTCTGTGATGAAGCCGTTTCCGCGCTGGATGTCTCCGTGCAGGCGCAGATTTTGAACCTGCTGAAAGATTTGCAGGAAGAGCTTGGCTTGACTTACCTGTTCATCGCCCATGATTTGAGCGTGGTTGAGCATGTCTCGGACGATGTGGCGGTGATGTACGTGGGCAAGCTGGTGGAGCAAGCGCCAACCGAAGCGCTCTTCCGCCAGCCCCGCCACCCCTATACCGAGGCGCTGCTTTCGGCGATACCGAGACCCGACCCCGATAGACCGCTGCCGGAGAGCGGCGGCATCGAAGGCGAGCTGCCGGACCCAGCCAATCCGCCCAGCGGCTGTTATTTTCATCCGCGCTGTCCCTATGCCCAGGCGATTTGCCGCGAAGAAGCGCCGCCCCTGCAGGAAGTGGCGCCCGGGCACAGCGCCGCCTGCCATTTTGCGGCTGACCTGGAATTGGCGGGCTTATAGAATCGAGGAAGCATGATGCAGGACAATCGACATATTGCGCGGGGACATGAAATCCCCACCGAGCGTTACAGCGACCAGCCCTACGTGGTCAAGACTGCCGACGGCGCCTGGCTCTGCACGATCACCACGGGTTCGGGCATTGAAGGCGCGACAGGCCAGCATATCATCGCGACGCGCAGCCGCGATCAGGGCAAGACTTGGTCCGCGCCTGTAGCCGTCGAACCGGCTGATGGACCGGAAGCCTCCTACGCTGTGCCGCTGAAAACGCCGAGCGGGCGCGTGTATCTGTTTTACAACCACAACAGCGATGACCGCCGGCATGTCCTCGCCGATGACCCGCCTTACAAAGACGGCAAATGCTACCGCGTCGATTCGCAGGGGTATTTTGTCTTCAAGTACAGCGATGATCATGGCCAGACCTGGTCGGGCGAGCGCTACACTGTGCCAGTCCGCGAGATGGCGATTGACCGCGAGAATCCCTATGGCGGGGAGATTCGCTATTTTTGGAACGTGGGCAAGCCGATAATCCATGACGGCGCGGCTTATGTCTCGCTGCACAAGGTCGGCGGCTTGGGGCATGGCTTCTTCACGCGCTCGGAAGGCGTCTTGCTGCGCAGCGAAAACATCTTGACCGAAGCCGATCCCGGCAAGATCATTTGGGAGACGCTGCCCGAGGGCGATGCCGGCTTGCGCGCGCCGGCCGGTGGCGGTCCCATCGCCGAAGAGCAGAGTTATGCCCTGCTCAGCGATGGCGCGTTCTACTGCGTCTATCGCACCATTGACGGCCATCCGGCTTATGCCTACAGCCGTGACCAGGGGCGCAGCTGGAGCGAGCCGCAATACAAACGTTATGCCGATGGCCGCTTGATGAAACATCCACGCGCAGCCAACTTCGCCTGGAAATGCGCGAACGGCAAGTATCTCTACTGGTTTCATAATCATGGCGGCAACTGGTATGAAGACCGCAATCCCGTCTGGCTATGCGGCGGCATCGAGGTGGATGGACCCGCTGGCCGCGTCATCGCCTGGTCACAGCCCGAGATCGTCCTCTATGACGACGACAGCTTTGTTCGCATGAGCTATCCTGACTTGATAGAAGAGGCTGGCAAGCTCTACTTGCTGGAGACGCAGAAGGACAAGGCGCGGGTTCACGAAATCGATCAGGCGCTGCTGGCGGGTCTCTGGGGGCAGTTTGATGACGCAGGGCAGGCGACGGCCGACGGCTGTATTCTCGAATGGCGAGCAGAGGCTGCTGCCACTCATGAAGCCCGCTTTCCCGCTTTGCCGCCCTTCATGGCTCGCGATCATGAACGCCCGGATTATGGCGCGAAGGACCTGCGCAGCGGCTTCACGCTGGATTTATGGCTGCGGCTGGAGGGGCTGGATGGCGAACAATCGCTGCTGGAGGCGCGGTCGGCCAACGGGCAGGGCTGGGCATTAGGCGCGACATCCCGCGGCACGGTCGAGATCATCTTGAATGACGGGCGGACGGAACATCGCTGGGAGTGCGACCGCGATATGCTGGAGGCGGGAAGCCTGCATCACCTGGCTGTGGTGGTGGATGGCGGACCAAAGCTCATCCTCTTCATCGTTGATGGCAAGCTCTGTGACGGCGGCGCGCATCGGCAATTCGGCTGGGGGCGCTTCAGCCCAAGCCTGCGCCATGTCAACGCAAGCGTCAAGAACCCGATCATCGCCCCGGGCAGCCAGAGCGTGATGGACGGCGCGCCCGACGTGGCGGATTCGGAATGCGTCGAGATTGGTCCTGCCATTCGCCATCTGCGCATCTATGACCGCAGCCTGCGCGTATCGGAAGTCATCGGCAATTTTCGGGCCGGCTTGGGCTGAGCGCGGGAGAGGCAGCGATGAGCCAATTTGACAGCGCCTTGAGCGACCACGCTTATGATGCCGACCCTTACCCCTTGTATCATCGCATGCGCGAGGAAGCGCCGGTCTATTGGAGCGAGGCTTGGGGCTGCTGGATGCTGACGCGCTATGACGACATCGCCCGCAGCTTGCAGGATTATCGCAGCTTCACCAGTCTGGGACGATTAACCGCCTCTCTGGACCTGCCCGAGCCGCTTTGGGAGCGCGTCGAGCCCCTGGTGCGCCATTATTCGCAGGGCTTGATCAACGTAGATCCGCCCGACCACAGTCGCATGCGCAAGCTGGTGCATCTAGCCTTCACGCCCAGGACGATTCGCAAGATGCAAGCCGCTATCGACGAGATCGTGAATGGGCTGATTCAGCAGCGGATTGATCGCGGAGAGATGGATGTGATCTGGGATTTTTCTTATCCGCTGCCGGTGACGGTCATCGCCGGGCTGATGGGCATCCCTCTGGAAGATCACGCCAGGTTCAAAGCCTGGTCGGGCGAGATTGTCGGCTTCATGGCCACGCCCAAGCCATCGCCGGAGGTCTTGCTGAAATCGCAGGATTCGCTGTTGGCCATGCAGCAATACTTCCGCGATATCTATGCCAAACGGCGATTGCAGCCCGAAGACGACCTGATCACGGCATTAGTCCTGGCGGAACTGGAAGGCGACAAGCTCACGGAAGAGGAGATGGTCTCCAGCTGCGTGACCATTCTCATCGGCGGGCATGAGACTACCACCTACCTCATCGCCAACGGGTTGTACGCGCTTTTGCGCCATCCGGATCAGCTGCGGTTATTACAAGAGAATCCCGAACTGGCTGGGAGCGCGACCGAGGAATTCCTGCGTTATGATGGACCTTTCCAGCGCAATCGGCGCATCGCCACGCGCGACATCCAGGTTGGCGACAAACTGATTCGCAAAGGTCAGCTTGTCATGCAAATGTTGGGGGCGGCCAATCGCGATCCCGCGCATTTTGCCGAGCCGGACAAGCTGGATATCCGCCGCTCGCCCAACAAGCATCTGGCATTTGGCTATGGACCGCATTTCTGCGTCGGCGCGCCGCTGGCTCGTTTGGAAGCGCCCTCGGCATTTCGCGGCTTGCTGGGAAGGCTGCGCAATATCGAGATCGCTGCCGAGAAACTGGAATGGAATAACGCCTTGTTCCGCGGCTTGAAATCGCTGCCTATCCGTTTCGAGGGGGCATGATGCGGATAAACGGCGTCAAGACCTGGCTGGTCGAAGGCATAAAGTACAACTGGACCCTGGTAAAGGTCGAGACGGATGCCGGCATTCATGGCTGGGGCGAAGCCACGAATTGGCCCGGCTCGCCTTTGGTGGAAGCCGCCTGCCAGCATGTCGGGCGCGCTGTGCTGGGCATGGACGCGCGGCGCATCGATTTTATCTGGACGAAGCTCTACCGCGATATGCACTGGCTGGGGCAGGCGGGTCCGCTGCTTTCAGCCATCAGCGCCATCGACATCGCCCTATGGGATATCAAGGGAAAGGCTCTGAATGCGCCGGTCTATGACTTGCTGGGCGGACAATATCGGGAGCGCATCGAACTCTATGCCAATTATTGGTTCATTGATGGCGGACATGATGCCAAGAGTTATGCCCGGCAAGCGCGGGAGACGGTGGCGGCCGGTTTTGGCGCATTAAAGCTCGACCCCTTCGCCCATGTGCACTATGGCTATGGCGATGACCTGAGCGCGAACAATGCCCTGGGCGAAGCGCAGAAGCGGCTGGCGTTGGATGTAGTGGCGGCGGTGGCGGAAGCGGCCGGACCCGGCGTGCCCATCGCCATCGAGACGCATGCCTTCTTGAATATGCCCACTGCCATCGAAATGGCGCGCAGGCTGGCGCAGCTGGGCTTCAACTGCATGTGGTATGAGGAGCCGGCTCTGCCCGAATTCCCGGAAGCCATCGCCGATATTCGCCGGCAGATCCCGCTGCCCGTCTGCCTTGGCGAGCGGTTGCATTCGCGCTTCATGGCGAAACGGGTCCTGGATGCCCAAGCCGCTGATGTGCTCATGCCCGATATCACCCGCTGCGGCGGCATCAGCGAGATGCGCAAGATCGCCACGCTGGCCGAAGCCTACAATGTGCCGATCGCCCCGCACAACCCCAACGGACCCATCTCGACGATCGCGTCGGCGCATGCTATGGCGACAGTGCCCAACTTCTTTCGGCAAGAATTTATGGTCAAGGATGTGCCCTGGCGCGATGAATGCCTGTCGCATGACCTGCCAGTTGAACAGGGCTATTTTCTGCTGCCGGACAGGCCGGGCTTGGGCTTTGACATTGATGAGCGGGTGCTGACGGGGCATCCCGGCTTGCGGACTGCGCCACCCGGGCGGAGCTATTATGTTTAGCTTTGGGCATCGAACCCAGAAACGGACAAACCTTGCAGGGGCGATTGACGGGCTGTGTCGGCGGTCAGTGTCTACGCGACCTACGCGCCCCTGCGCATCGTCCGCCAGCCAAACGCCCTGAATATCTAACATGACGGATCAGGACTATGTGAGCCAGCCCATGCCCAAGGTCTTGATCACGAATGCCGTGCCAGCCCATGCCCTGAGCCCGCTGGAAGGCTTGGCTGAAGTCATCCAGGGTCCAGCCGGCGGACGCTTGATGCCCCGCGAAACTGTGCTGGAGCTTGCGCCCTCGCTGCAGGGCATCATCAACCAGGCTGAGTTGATCGTGGATGAAAAATTGCTGGATGCGGCGCCGCAGCTCAAAATCGTGGCGAATGTGGCGATAGGCGTGGACAACCTCGATCTGGACTTGATGGCGCGGCGGGGGGTCTGGGCGAGCAACACGCCGGATGCCTTCGTGGCTTCAACCGCAGATTGTACGCTGGCGCTGATGCTGAGCTTGCTGCGCCGGATTCCGCAAGCTGACGCCTATGCGCGTTCGGGGCGCTGGGCGGACGACGGTTTCCAGCCCGGAGTCTGGGATGGCGCGCTGCTGGCTGGCAAGACCCTGGGCATCATCGGTTATGGCCGCATCGGGCGGGCGGTGGCAAAGCGGGCGCGAGCCTTCGATATGCGCGTCATCTTTCACAGCCGCAGTCGCTCAGGCGAAGCCGGCTATCGGTCGCTTTCGGCGCTGCTGGCGGAAGCCGATGTGGTCAGCCTGCATACGCCTCTGACGGACCAGACCTGGCATCTGTTGGATGCGGCGCGGCTTGCTCGGATGAAAAGCGGCGCGTATGTGATCAACATGGCGCGGGGCGCGGTTCTGCATGAAGAGGCTCTGGTGGCGGCGCTGCGCTCTGGCAAGCTGGCTGGCGCGGCTCTGGATGTCTTCGAGTTTGAACCGGCTGCGCATCCCGCTTTGCTGGAGTTGCCCAACGTGGTCTTGACCCCGCATATCGGCGGCGGCACGCGGGAGAGTCGCCTGGCGGCGCGGCGGCTCTGCGCGGAGAATATCGCGGCGGTCTTGCGTGGCGGGCTGCCCCTGACGCCGGTGAATGATCCGCGCGGATATGCCTAGCGGGTTTCAGCGAGTGATATCGGCGGGCGGGCTGTCTAGCAGCGCTTCCAGTTCCTCGCGGGTGGTATAGACGGCGTCGCCATGATGCGTGAGGCAGAGCGCGGCTGTCAGGACGCCATAACGCAAGCCCTTGACGAGATCGCCACCCAGCCAGCCATGCAGGACGCCAGCCACCATGGCGTCGCCCGCGCCAATGCGGTCAATGACCGGGATCCGCCGGGCTGGCTCATGATGAAAGCTCTGGCGATCCCAGGCGATGATGCCCTCATGCGAAAGCGAGCATACGATGGCGCTGGCCGATGTCAATTCTGCCAGTTGGCGGGCGATGTCTTCTGGCGAGCCTTCAAAGCCATACACGCGCTGGGCATCGCCACGGGCGAAGAAAAGGATATCCGCCCCAGCCAGAAAGGGCGCGACAGCCTGGGCGGCGGCTTCGGGCGACCAGATGCGGCTGCGATAATTCATATCGAAGCTGATGGCTATTCCGCGCGCTTTGGCTTTGTCAAGCGCTTCCAGCAAGATGGCGTTTATCGTGGGCGAAAGCGGCACGCTCAGACCGGAGAGATGCAGCAGGCGCGTATCCAGCAGATAATCCCAATCGACATCCTCGCGGGTCATGTTCACGAAGCAACTGTCGCGGCGGTCATACCAGACTTGTGTGCCGCGCGGGGGAGCGCCAAACTCCACATAATAGGTTGCCAGGCGGCCCCCAGCGGACCAGCGAACAGCCGAGAGATCCAAGCCGGATAGCGCGTATTCATTAGCCACGCGCCGTCCTAATGGTGTAGCGGGCAAGGCGCTGACCCAGCCGCATCGCCAGCCCAGGCGCGAAAGCAGGCTGGTCACGTTGGCTTCTGTGCCGGTGACATGCACGTCAAGCTGGTCTGCCCGCTCAAGGCGGCTGCCCAGGGGCGCGGAGTAGCGCAGCTGGCCTTCGCCAATCGTGGTGACATCAAAGCGCGGCATGGTCGATCATACCGGCTTCCGCCATTTTGCTCTGTACCCACTGTCGCGCGGCGATGATGAGATTCATGGAATCGGGGCGGTTGTCGTTCCACATCTCGATAAGCATCGGTCCGCGATATTTCAGTTCCGCCAGCGTTTGGAAAGCCGCGACGAAGGGAACGACGCCCTCGCCGAATGGCACCCGCCGCGGCTCGCCCGGGCGCGAATCCTTGACATGGATGCCGACCATATGACCATGCCCGGTTTGCAGTTCGGCGCGCAGATCATAGCCATGGGCAGCCAGGTTGCCGATATCGGGATAGATCTTGAGCCAGGGCGAGTTCAGCGCGTCGACGTGCTGCTTGGCGCGGTTGATGGAGTCGACTGCGTTTTCGCCTTCCATGGTTTCGATGCCCAGCATCACGCCCGCCTCGCCCGCCCAGCCCGCGCCCTCCGCCAAAGCCTGCAGATAACGCGTTTCCGCGCCAACGTCAAAATTGCCATAATAATCATAATAGCCGGCGATCTGGATGATGCGGATACCCAGAACGAAGCTGAAGGCGATGGCTTTTTGCAGCAGATCGATCCCCGCTTGGCGTATTCGCGGGTCGGCGCTGCCCAATGCCAGCGAGCGGTGCGCGCTCAAGCACATGCTGAACAGGGGGATGCCGCTCTTGTCGATGGCGTCGCGCAACTCACGGCGCTGGGCTTGGTTCCAATCCATGCGCGCTTGGCGCTGCGGGCTTTCATCGCAGGAGAGCTCGACGAAATCGAAGCCGACTTCCCGCGCCAGATCCAGCCGGGCATGCCAGTCGATATCCAGGGGCAGCGCTTTTTCATAGATGCCCAGGGGCAGGGATTTTGGCATGGCTCCTCAGGCGTCGGTGGCGGGGAAGGCGCGGCCTATGGCGGCTTGGAAGGCTGCGGCGGCTTGGGCGGGCTGGCTGGCGCTGCGTATGGCGCGGCCCGCGATGAAGATGCTCACGGGGCTGCCCGCGAAGCCAGCGATATCGTCCAGGCTTATGCCGCCAGCTACCGTGACGCGATAGCCCATATCGGCCAGCCGGCGGATATTCTCCTGGTCGGCTTCCGCAAAGGCCAGCGAACCTTGGGCTTCGGCATCGCGGCTGCGGTGGATGATGGCTTGCTTGATGCCGATTTCGCGCCAGCGCTTGGCTTGCCGCCAGGTCCAGCCCTCGCTCAATTCGATCTGCACATCGCCGCCATGCTCTTGGGCGACGGCATAGACCACCTCGGCTGTGGAGGGCGAAGCGCCGCTGACTACGCTGACCCAATCGGCGCCGGCTTCGAATGCCATCCTGGCGATGATGCCGCCGGCTTCGGCAATGCGGACATCAGCCAGTATGGTCTTCTGCGGGAAGAGGCTGCGGATGATGCGGACTGCGCCAAAGCCCTCAGCCAGGCAGAGGATCGTGCCGACTTCAATGATATCGATATGCGGGGCGGCTTCCTGCAGTGGAGCCAATGCCGACGGCAGATCCGGCGTATCCAGGGCGAGCTGCAGCAGAGGGCGGGGCATGGGCTTAGCCTTTGACCGCGCCGGCAGTCATGCCCGCGATGATTTGCCGGGCAGCCACGAAGGTCAGGATGAGCGGCGGGATGACGATAAGCGTGCCCATAGCCATGATGCGCCCCCATTGCACGCCTTGTTCGGTCAGGAAAAGGGTGATGCCGACGGGCAGGGTGCGCGTGTTTCGGTCAGTCAAGACCAGCGCCAGCAAGAATTCATTCCAGGAGATGCGGAAGGTGAAGATGGCGGCGACAGCCAGGCCGGGCCGCATCAGCGGGAAGATGACCCGCGTGAAGACCTGCCATTGCGAGGCGCCGTCAACGATGGCCGCTTCTTCGATCTCCGTGGGGATCTGGCGCAGGAAGCCGATGAGCAGCCAGATGGCGAAAGGCAGGTTCAGCGCCGTATAGAAAAGCGTCAAGCCGATGCGCCCATCGACCAGCCCCTCGGCGAAGAGATAGGGATCGGGGTTCTCCATGTTGTAGAGGGCGGGCGTGGTGTCAATGAGATCGAAGAGGAAGAGTTCCCAGTTCAGCCAAAGAATGAAGATGGGGATGGCCAGGACAGCCGGCGGCACCATGCGGATGATCAGCGTGAAATAGGCGATTGGCGAGCGCCCGGGGAATTCCAGCCGCGCCAGGGCATAAGCCGCCATGCCAGCCACCAGCAGCGAAAGCAGGGTCGAGGCCAGGGACACAATGATGGAATTGCGCAGGAATAAATCAAACTTGTTCTCAAAGACATGCAAGTAGTTATCGAAAGTGGGCTGGAAGATCCACATCGATTCGCTGGACATGATAGCGACCTGGGTTTTGAAGGAGGTGACGAACATCACGATGATGGGACCCAAGGCGATAAGCGCCAGGAAGACCAGCAGGGCGTATTGCAAGACGGTGGAGCGGTTATGTCTGGCGAGCGCGTTCATATCTGGTCGTCCATGCTAAAAGTCCGCCCGCTCTTTTAATGGGTTGGAGAAGAGCAGCAGGACAAGGCTAAGGACGAGCATGAGGAACATCAAGACGACGGCGATGGTCGACGCATAGCCCAGGGTCTGTGAGGTGAAGGCGGTTTTGTAGATATGCAGGGACATGACCTGCGTGCTGCGGCCCGGACCGCCGAATGTCATGATGAAGATGACTTCCAGCGCGCGGAAAACGTCTATCAGGCGCATAAGCACGGTGACCAGCAGGATGGAACGCAGCATGGGAATCTTGATGCGGAAGGTCATCTGCCACCAGTTTGCGCCGTCTATCCGCGAGGCTTCCAGGACTTCGGAGGGCAGCGCCTGCAAGCCAGCCAAAAGGATGATGAATATGAAAGGCGTCCACTGCCAGATATCGGTGATGACGATGGAGAAGAAAGCCAGGTCTTTATCGCCCAGCCAGGTCTGCGGCGGGATGCCCAGCATGCCCAGATAATGATTGACCAGCCCAATGCGCCCATCAAGCAGGTAGCGCCAGATCAAGCCGACAGCCACCGGCGATACCATCAGCGGCAAGATAAAGATCGTCCGGAAGATGGCAGCGCCTTTGATGGGCTTCTCCAGCAGCAGCGCCAAGCCCATGCCGATGACCAGCTCGGCAACCAGCACGAAGGCGGCGAAACGCAGCGTCACGCCGACCGACGAGCGCACATGATCATCCTCGACCATGCGCTCATAATTCTCCGCGCCGACATAATCGCGGTCGCTCCAGCGAGAGCCCATGGACAGGCGATTAAAGCTCAGCTCGAAGGTGTTGATCAGCGGGACGACCAGACCCAGCGCGAAGATGATGATCGCGGGCAGGAGGAAGGCATAGGCGATGCGTATCTGGCGGATCTTGAAGGAACTCTGCATGGCTATGTCCCCTGATATGCCGCTATGGGGGAGCCTGCTTGCGACTCCCCCGGTTTATGCCAGCGCGTCGGAACTTTCCCGGTTGCGCCAGCCCTTGGCGATTCTACATGCTCGCCCAGCCGTAGTAGCCGGCGCGGTCCATCTCAGCGCGGATCTCTTCGGCGGCTTGGGCCATGGCCTCTTCGGCGCTCATGTTGCCGGTGACGTATTCGGACACATAAACGCCGAGGATGGGGGCATTCAGCGCGCCCCATTCCGGTATTAGCGGCCTCCAGTTGGCGTTGGCGCATTCAAGCTGTTCGACGACCACGGCGTATTCCGGGAACATCTCCTGCATGCCGGGGTCGGTGAGCGTGGAGATCCGGCCTGGGTCGGCGCCGATCAGCGCCAGTTCACGGTCGATGCGCGGGCTGGTCATCCATTGCATGAAGAGGAAGGCGGCTTCTTTGTTGGCGGAATTGCTGGGGATGCCCATGGCGAATCCGCCGGTCTCGGATAAGCCGCATTCGGCATCGCCGACTTTGGGGTGCAGCGCGTAGCCGACCTTGCCATCGACCAGGGACGAGTTGGGGTCGCGGGTCATGGCGGCGATCTTGTGCGTATCCAGGTACATGGCGGCGTCGCCTTGCAGGAAGGCGTTGGCTTGCTCGCCGAAGCCGTAAGCTTCCACGCCCGGCGGCGAATTCTCGACGATGGTCTTCAAGGCTTCGAGCGAGGCGATGGCTTCTGGCGCGGTCACGGTAGGTTCCCAGTTTTCGTCGAAGATCGTGCCGCCATAGGGGCTGAGGTGCAGCAGCCAGCCATGCACGATTTGATGGCCCGCCGCGCCTCGGCTGGTCATGCCATAGACGCCGTCGACGTTCTCGGTGATATAGGCCGCGGTGGACAGCATGTCATCGTAGGTGGCCGGCACATCCAGCCCCTGCTCGTCAAAGATGTCCTGGCGGTATACCAGGATGCTGGTTTCCGCGCCGAAGGGCAAGCCATAGAGCGCCTGCGTTGGACCGGGCAGGTAGGCGTTTGTGCCGCCGACCACGCCGCCCGTCTCCGTCCAGGCGGGCACGAGATCATCGGGGTTATAGCTGGGGTCGGCCAGCGCCGGATTGACGAAGAAGTTGGCCAGGGGTTCGAGGTAGCCGTTTATGACATATTCGGATTTTGTGAAGACGACCCAGGCGACCACGTCATATTCGCCGTTGCGCGGCTTCTGCAATTCGACTTCCTGAGCCGGCTTCATGGCTTGGTATTGCAGGAAGTCCACCTCAACGTTGATGCCGGTTTCTTCCTCGAATTGGGGGATCAGGGTGGCGGCCTGCTGGAAGTGATAGAGCGAGGGCCAGCTCACCACGATGGTATCGCCGCGGTAGGGCGCGTAAGGATCAAAGCTGTCCTGCGCCATGACGCCGGCGGAAAGCGGCATGAGCAGCAGGGCGACAAGCGCAAAGGCGAGGATTGGTCTTTTCATGAGATTGCTCCTGTAAATTGTCAGCGTTTCCAGGGTCGATTCAGATGCTTGCTTGGCGATTGCGTTTTTCCTTTCACTCGTCGATTGACTCAGCCATTGATGCCGCGCTTGGCTTGTCGAGCGCCTCATAACATGGATTTGAAGGGCAGGTCCGGCTCGATGGCGAAGACGTCTTCAAAGCCGCGCCGATGGTTGTAGATGATCTTTTCCTTGTCTTGCGGATAAACGTACTTGCCGCCGACTTGCCAGATAAAAGGTTTGAACCCGTATTGCAGGCGCTCTTTGCGCATCTGCCAGAGCACGAGAATCTCGTTGGGGTCGGCTTGGAAGTTCGTCCAGATGTCGTGATGCACGGGGATGACCACTTCGCAATTGAGGCATTCCGCCATGCGCAGCAAGTCCAGCGAACCCATCTTGTCGGTGATGCCGCGGGGATTGTCGCCAAAGTTGGCCAGGGCCACGTGAATCTCATGATCGTTGCCGTGTTTGGCGAACCAGTTGGAATAATGCGAGTCGGATGCGTGATAAAAATTGCCGCCGCTGGTCTTGAATAGGTAATTGACGGCGCGCTCATCCATGTCTTGCGGCATCTTGCCCTTGAGCGTGATCTCTGGCGGAGCGGTGACGAGTTCCGTGCGGTCGAAAGAATCCAGCGCGATGATGTCGATATCGCCAATCCGCAGGCAATCGCCCGGCTTCACGACGCGGCAGCGCTCCGGCGGCGCCCCCCAGCCGATCCACTTGTCGACGCAGGTTTGCGGTCCGATGAAGGGGATGTCCTCAGCGCAATTCTGGATGATGGCTGCGGCGACGTTGATGTCGATGTGGTCGCTGTGATCGTGGGTGGCCAGCACGGCGTCGATTTCGCGGATGGCAAAAGGATCGATAGGGACGATGGCGTTGCGCAGGTTGGGCTGGATCAACTGGACGCCGCTGGCGCGCTGGTGTTGATGGCGGTGGCGCATGAGCTTGGTCTTCTGCGTGCGCTTGCCGGATTGCACCCAAAGGTCTATGCAAAGGTTGGTTCCGCCGGCCGATTTTAGCCAGATGCCGCAGCAGCCCAGCCACCACATGGCGAAGCTGCCCTCGGCGACCTGTTCGGCTTCAATCTCTTCGTTCAGCCAGCTGCCCCACTCGGGGAAGCTGCTCAGAATCCAGGATTCGCGGCTGATGCTGTCGATATGCATGCGCCTGTTTTCTCGCGTCAATTTGCCATCCCCGCTGATAAAAGGATATAATCGTCTGGACTGTATGCTACAGAATTGAGAATACGTGCAAAAGCGGACGGAGCAGGCAACAGAAAATCACGAAGTTGCGGCTATTCTGCGAATAATTTCATGGCTTGGGAATATGTGCCAGCGAGGCAGCGCGAATGGCGATTCTGGCGGAAGAGGACCAGCGGCAGACCCTCATCGAAGTGTCGCGGCTGTATTATGAGCGCAATCTGACCCAGAGCGAAATCGGCCGAATGCTCAGCCTGTCGCGCTCGACGGTCTCGCGTCTTTTGCGCAAAGCCCGGGATGCCGGCGTGGTCACCATAACGGTGAACTACGATGTTATGCGCGATCGTGACATGGAAGCAGCCATCAAGTCGGTATTTTGCTTGCGGGAGGCGCGCGTCCTGAGCAGCCGGGGCAAATCACCGGAGTCGATCCGCAAGGGCATCGGCAAGCTGGGCGCAAACTTGTTGGAAGAATGCCTGCCGGAAGCCAGCGCGCTGGGCATGTCTTATGGCCGTTCCATAGCCAGGACTGTCGAACAGGTGCGCCCGCGGCGAGGCGAAACCTTGACCGTCGTGCCGATCATCGGCGCTTTGGGCTCGGATAATCCGCTGATCGAAGGCATAGACCTGACGCGGCAGTTGGCTGCCAAGCTGGGCGCGCGTTACCGCTATCTGCATGCGCCGCTGCTCATGGAAGACCGGCGCACCCGCGATCTCTTCCTGCAAGAACCGAGCGTGAACGATGTCCTGCGGCTGGGCGCGAACGCCAATATCGTGCTCATCGGCATTGGCTCGCTGCAGGCGGAATCTTCCGGCATCATCTGGACGGGTTATATCAATCGCAAGGAGCGCGACTGGCTGCATAATATCGGCGTGGTCGGGCATATGTGCGCGCAATTCTTTGATGTGACGGGCAAAGTCCTCGATATCGGCATCAACCATCGCTCCATAAGCATTGGCTTGGAGGCGCTGCGCCGGGTGGAAAACGTCATCGCCGTGGCTGGCACAACCGATAAAGCCGGCGCCATCCTCGGCGCATTAAATGGCGGGTATATCAACTCGCTGGTCACCGATGACCAAGCCGCCCGCCAAGTGCTGGCATTGGCGAAGCTGTGATGAGCGCCGGGCAGCCGCGCATCGCCATCGGCGGCCTCCTGCATGAGACGCATAGCTTCATGAGCGGGCGGACGCGCCTGGCCGATTTCGCCGCCCAACAGCTGCATTTTGGCGAGGACATGCTGGAAGCCATGCGGGGGACGCGCTCGGGCATCGGCGGAATGATCGACTTTGCCCGCTCCGAAGGCTGGCGCGGCCTGCCAACGCTCTACGCCACTGCCATGCCGGCCGGTCTGGTAACTGCCAGCGCCTGGCAAACTCTGCGCGATGGCTTGCTGAGCCGGCTGAAAATGAGCTTGCCGCTGGATGGCGTCCTGCTGGCTTTGCACGGAGCGATGGCGGCTGAAGGCGAGTTGGATCCCGAAGGAGAAATCCTGGCGGGGGCTCGCGAGATTGTCGGCGCGGAAACCCCGATCGTCGGCCTGCTGGATATGCACGGCAACGTGAGCCCGCGGCTGGTTGAGCTGGCGGATGTTCTGCTGGCTTATGACAGCAATCCGCACCTGGACAGCTATGAGCGCGGCGTGGACTGTGCCGAGAGCCTGGCGCGTTTGCTGCGGCGGGAAGTCGTTCCCTGCGCGGCATTCGCTAGACCGCCCATGCTGCTGCCGGCGCAAAGCACGGGCACGTCCGATCCTCCCTTGGCGCTGGTTCATGCCAGGGCGGCTCAATTCAAAGCGGATCCGGCTGTGCTTGGGGTGGCGGTGATGGGCGGCTTCGCCTATGCCGATACGCCTTTCACGGGTCCCAGCGTCATCGTGACCACGGATGGCCAGCCGGCACTGGCGCGGAGCTATGCCAGCGAGCTCAGCGAGATCCTGTACCGGCAGCGCGAGCGGGCTTTGCCGGACTTGCTGGGCGCCAGCGAAGCGGTCAATCGGGCGCTGCGGCATGCGGGCGGTCCGGTCATCCTGGTGGATTCGGCGGACAACATTGGCGGCGGCACAACTGGCGATGGGCCAGAAGCTCTGGCAGCCATGCTGGAACATGACGTGGAAGATGGGGCGATCGTGCTGGCGGATGCCGAAGCCGTGGCGATTTGCAAAGCGGCGGGCCTGGGCGCGAGCGTGCGGCTCAGCGTTGGCGGCAAGCATGACAACTGGCATGGGGCGCCTGTGCCGGTCGAGGGCAGGGTGCGCGCGTTTTCGGATGGCCTCTTCAGCTGTGAGCGGGCGGATAATCATTTTGCGTCTTTGTATGCCGACCGGGTAGAGATGGGCGAATGCGCCTGGCTGCGGGCCGCGGGAGTCAATATTCTGCTGACGGAGCGCAAGACCCCGCCGATGGATTTGGCGCAGCTTCGGCATATTGGCATCATCCCCGAAGCGCAGAGCATGATCGTGGTCAAATCGGCTGTGGCTTATCGCGCGGCTTACCTGCCAATCGCCGGGGCGGTCATCGAAATGGATACGCCGGGCTTGTGCAGCGCCAACTTGTCGCGCTTCCCCTATCGGCAAATTCCGCGGCCAGTGTATCCGCTGGATTGAGGGCGGCGCGCGTGATCGTTTACCTTGCGGGCAAGAGGCGGTGTCCCCGGCGCCCATGAAGCGGGGAGTCGAATATGGTGATGCGACTGGCGCAGAATAAGGCAGCGCAAGTTTGATGCGATGGCTCTGATACCTTGGGGAGGAAAGTTTGCCTATTTTGCCGAAGCAGGCTACACTCTCGCCATGCGGAAAACTGCCTCGCGCTGCGGTCAACCGGCAAGTTGCTGACGAGAGCTTGCGGGATTGCCGGGGCGCAAGCTAGAATTCCGCCAGCGGCCAGCCCGCAGGATTCGCTCTGAGTGATTCTTGATACAGAAATGGAGGCATACATGCAAGTTTCAATGACTGTGAATGGGGTCAAGCGCGAGGCGGATGTCGACGCCCGTACCTTGCTGGTGCATTTTCTGCGCGAGACCCTGGACTTAACCGGTACCAAGATCGGTTGCGATACCAGCCAATGCGGCGCCTGCACGGTGCATTTGGATGGCAAGGTCTTGAAGTCCTGTACATTGCTGGCGGTTCAAGCCGAGGGCTGCGAGGTCACGACCATTGAAGGCTTGGCGGAGGGTGGCGAGCACCACCCCATGCAGACGGCTTTCTGGGAGAATCATGGCTTGCAATGCGGCTATTGCACGCCGGGCATGATCATGGCTTCCGCAGCGTTCGTCCGCGACAATCCCGGCGCCTCGGAAAACGAGATCCGCCACTACCTCGAAGGAAATATCTGCCGCTGCACCGGCTATCACAACATCGTCAAGGCGGTCAAACAGGTGGCTGACTCGGCCGCCGGCGCCTAAGGGGGTGAGCCATGACAACCCGAATATTTGGGAGTGGGATCAAAAGGCGGGAAGACCCGCGGCTGATAACCGGCGAAGCGCGCTACACGGATGACATCAAGCTGCCGGGCGTCTTGCACATGGCTGTCGCGCGCAGCCCTTATGCGCATGCCAATATCCTGAGCATCGATACTTCGGCCGCGGAAGCCATGGAAGGCGTGGCAGCGGTCTATACCAGCGAGGACATCGGCGACGGGTTGGCGGGCTTGCCGACCGCCTGGCTGATCCCGGATAGCGATTTGAAGACGCCGGAGCATCCCGCCTTGGCCAAGGGCAAGGTCCGTTACGTCGGCGATGGCGTGGCAATTGTGCTGGCGGATGACCGCTACCGGGCGCAGGACGCGGCTGACGCGATCGTCGTCGAGTATGAGGAGCTGCCGGCTGTGATTGACCCGGAAGCAGCCGCTCAAGAAGGCGCTCCGCTCATCCATGACGATGTGGAGGGCAATATCGCTTTCAGATGGGCGCCCTTTGACAAAGAAGCCAGCGACGCCGTCTTCGACGAGGCTGATGTGGTCGTCTCTGAGCGCATCGTGCAGCAACGGCTCCTGCCAACGGCTATGGAACCGCGCTCGGCTATGGCGCAGTTCAACCCGGCCACGCAGGAATTGACGCTCTGGTGCACCTCGCAGAATCCGCATATTCATCGCTTCATCATCAGCGCGGTCACCGGCTTGAACGAGAACCGCGTGCGCGTGATCGCCCCGGAAGTCGGCGGCGGCTTCGGCAGCAAAATCCCCTGCTATCCGGATGAGGCATTGGTCAGTTGGGCGGCCATGCAGCTGGGCGTGCCGGTCAAATGGACGGAGACGCGCTCGGAGAATTATCTGATTACGATTCATGGGCGCGATCATATCCAGCATGTGGATATGGCGGCCAGCAATGACGGCAAGCTGCTGGGCGTCCGCGCCACGGTCTATGCCGGCATGGGCGGCTACCTTTCGACGGCTGCGCCCGGCATCCCGACGATTCTGCATGGCTTGCTTTACGTCGGTCCTTACACAATGGACAGCGTATACTGCGAGTCGATTGGCGTGATGACCAATGGGACGCCCACGGATGCCTATCGCGGCGCTGGCAGACCCGAAGCCACCTTCCTGCTGGAGCGCATGGTGGACAAGGTCGCGGCAGCCATCGACATGGATCCTGCCGAGGTGCGGCGCAAGAACCTCATCCCGGCTTTTGAAGACGGCTACGATGTGGCGGCCGGCTTGACCTATGACAGCGGCGATTATCCAGCCGCATTCGAGAAGGCGCTGGGCATGGCGGGTTACGACGACTTCCGCCAGGCGCAGGCAGAGGCATTGGCGGACGGGCGCTACCTGGGCATTGGCGTGACGGCCTATACCGAGATGTGCGGTTTGGGTCCTAGCCAGGTCGCGGGGGCGGTTGGCTTCCAGGGCGGCTTGTGGGAGAGCGCGACGGTGCGCGTGACGCCGACGGGCAAGGTGCAGGCGCTTATCGGCGCTTCGCCACATGGCCAAGGTTCGGAGACGACGCTGGCGCAGATCATCGCCGAAGAACTGGGCTTCCCCGTAGATGATATCGAAGTGGTGCATGGCGATACCACTGAGACGCCGATGGGCTGGGGCACCTATGGCAGCCGCACGACGCCGGTCACTGGCGCGGCTCTGGCGCATGCCTCGCGCAAGCTCAAGGAGAAAGCCCGCGTTTTGGCGGCTCATCTCATGGAAGCCAATGTGGATGACATCGAATACGCCGATGGCAGCTTTTCGGTCAAGGGTTCGCCCGATCAAGCGCAGAGCATCCAGGATGTGGCTTTGATGGCGCATCTGGCTTGGAATATGCCGGAGGGCATGGACCCGGGCTTCGAGGAATCGCAATTTTATGACCCGCCCAATTTTGTCTATCCCTTTGGCACGCATATCGCCATCGTCGAGGTGCATGCCGAAACGGGCGAGATCGACTTGCAGCGCTATATCGCGGTGGACGATTGCGGTCCGCAGATCAACCCGGAGATCGTGGCTGGGCAGATCCATGGCGGCGTCGTGCAAGGCGTGGCGCAAGCGCTTTGTGAAGGCGCTATTTATGACGAGAATGGCCAGTTGCTGACCGGCTCGATGATGGATTATTGCATGCCCAAAGCGGATATGTTCCCCAACTTTGAGCTGGGCGAGACGGTGACGCCATCGCCGCATCATCCCATTGGCGTCAAGGGCGTCGGCGAAACGGGCACGATAGCCAGCACGCCGACGGTCTACAACGCCGTGCTGGATGCTTTGTCGCCGCTGGGCATCGAGCAGATTGACATGCCGCTGACATCAGCCAAGGTCTGGGCGGCTATCCAGTCGGCTTCATAATTCAACCCCTCCCCGAATCATCAGGGAGTGGGAGTCGGCAGGCTTCTCTTGGCGACGGCTTCCCCCCAATGCGTTGAGGGGACCGAGGGTGTAGATCAGATTGCAGGGCGATGTCGTGACTCGCCCTCAAAGCAAACAGAAAGGACATCATATATGTGGCCCAATCAATTCGAATATGCGCGGGCTGGCTCGGTCGATGAAGCGCTGGAGATGATCGGCGATGAGGGCAAGTTCCTGGCTGGCGGGCATAGCCTGCTGCCGGTGATGAAGCTGCGCCTGTCCGCCCCGGAACAGCTGGTGGACATCGGCGGGATTGACAGCTTAAGCGGCATCTCTGTCAATGGCGGGCTGAGCATCGGCGCGACCACCACCCACGCCGAGATCGCGGCATCAAGCGATGTGCAGGCCATGTGCGCCGCGCTGGCCAGCGCCTGCGGGCAAGTTGGCGACCAGGCTGTGCGCAACTTTGGCACGATCGGCGGCAACATCGCCCATGCTGACCCGGCTTCGGATCCGCCGACGGTGCTGGTGGCTTGCGGCGCCACGATCAATATCCAAGGGGCGGATGGCGCGCGCTCCGTCGGCGCGGAAGATTTCTTTGTCGATCTCTTCGAGACGGACCTCGAAGAAGGCGAGCTCATCACTGGCATCAGCCTGCCAAGCTGCGAAGACTGCCGATGCGCTTATGTAAAGTTCCCGCATCCCGCTTCACGCTACGCCATCGTAGGCGTGGCCGTCTGCCTGAAGATGGATGACGGCGCCTGCGTGAGCGCGGATGTGGCGGTTGGCGGCGCCACGGTGAAGGCGGTCAAATGCGCGGGCGCGGAAGCTGCGCTGGCTGGAACAAGCCTGGATGCGGCTGCGCTGGATGCGGCGGCTGAAGCGGTCAAAGCCGATATTGGCGACTGGCTGGCGGGCGACATCGCCTACCCGGAGAGCTATCGCCAGCAGATGGCGGGCGTTTTCCTGCGGCGCGCGGTGGCGGCTGCGACTGGTTAAATTCCGCGGCAACCCATTGATTTTATGGGGCGGTCCATGGCGGGCCGCCCATTTTGTTGGCATCCGCAATCACATGACAATCAGGCCGCGGGCGAGCCTGCCTTGGACCATGTCGGCATAGGCTTCGTTGATCTGGTCAAGCCGGTAGCGCTTGCTGACCAGTTCGCGCAGTTTGAGCTTGCGCGCCGCGTATAGGTCAAGCAGCCGCGGAATATCGCGCCGCGGGCTGCAGGAGCCATAGAAGCAGCCGCGGATGACTTTCTCGTCCCTGGTGATCTGCGCGCCGGGCAAGCGTGTGTGGCTGGCGTCCGGCGCAGTCCCCACCAGGGTCAGGGTTCCGCCTGGGCGCAGAGCCTCGAAAGCCACTTCCTGCAGGGCGGGGATGCCGGCGGCTTCAAATACCTTGTCTGCGCCGCGCCCGCCAGTCAAAGTCCGTATGCGCCTGGCGATATCGGCCTGATAGGGCAGCGCATGCGTCGCGCCAAATTCACGGGCGAGAGCCAGCTTGGAATTCAGCGTATCGACCGCGATGAGTGTTTTCGCGCCGCAGAGCTTGGCGCCCTGGATGATATTCAAGCCGATGCCGCCCGCGCCGAAGACGGCGACGCTTTCGCCGGGTTTCACCTGCGCCGTGTGCATGGCCGCGCCCATGCCAGTGGCGACCGCGCAGCCGGAGAGAGCCGCCAGCTCCAATGGGATATCGCGGCGGATGGGCAGGCAGCTTTCCTGGCGCGCGATGACATATTCGGCGAATGCGCCCAGGCCGGCCAGGATATGCAGCGGTTTGCCCCGCCAATGAATGCGCGACCTGCCATCAGCCTGCAAGCCGGTCGCCAGCAGCGGCGTGAAGCTCGCGCAGAGGTTGGATTTGCCGCGCTGGCAATAGAAGCAGGCGCCGCAATCGGGCTGCCAGGTGAAGACGACATGATCGCCCGGCTTCAGGCGTGAGGAGCCTTTGCCGACCGCTTCCACGATGCCCGCGCCTTCGTGCCCGGCGATGATGGGCATGGGTTTTGGCGCAGTGCCAATAGCCACCCGCCAATCGCTGCGACAGACGCCGCTGGCCGCCACTTTGACCAGGGCTTCGCCGGCTTGCGGCTCCTCAAGATCGACGGTTTCGATGTGAAAATGCCCCTTGGGCGCGCTGAGGATGGCGGCGCGGATTCGCATGGCGCGCTCAAAGCCCCCGCCGGTTGAATCGCTCTTCTTTGAAGGGATCGCCTTCGTTGTGGTATGCGCCGGCCTCCCAGAAGCCGGGTTTATCCACCGGGCTGAACTCCAGGGCGCGCAGGAACTTGGCGCTCTTCCAGAAATAGCGCTTGGGAACGATCGTGCGCAGCGGTCCGCCATGAGCCATTAGGTCCGGCTCATGCAGCCAGCGGCCCTCATATTTCGTGGCCAGCATGACAGTCTCGTCATCCATGACTTCGAGCGGCAAGTTAGCGGTGTAGCCATACTCGCAATGGGCGATGACGAACCGCGCCTCGTCCGTGAGTTCTATTTCGCGCAGGAAATCGCGGAACATGACGCCTTGCCAGCGGGTATCGAACTTGCTCCAGCGGGTGACGCAGTGAATATCAACGGTTATCTCGCCGGTTGGCAAACGCAAGAATTCCTCCCATGTCCAGCGCTTTTCCCGCTTGACCGCGCCGAAGACGCGCAGGTCCCAGGTATCGCGGTTGAACTCGGGCGTGGGTCCATAAGTGAGGACGGGGAATTTCTCGGTCAGCGATTGCCCGGCTGGCAGGCGGCCCGCCGTTCGCATGGCTCGTTCTTTTTCGCGGCGCGATACATGTGACATAATCCGATCTTTCTTCTGCGACAATGGCTGAAGACCTTTGGATTATGGCTGATACGGGCGCTGCTTGGCAAGGCGTCGCGGCATTTCACATTAGCGCCTCAACCTTGTCATCGTCTGGCTTTGCGCTACCATGTGCGGATTATCGACTTATGCGATGCGCAGCATGTGGAAACTCGCGCCCCCAACTGACCCCAGCGAACGGCAGAACTCGCCCTACCGGTGGGTGATCCTGTTCATGGTCACGCTCTCCGGCTTCCTGGTCATGGGCTTCCCGACGACAAGCCTGTCAGCGCTCTTCAGCGAGATTGCCGATTCGCTGGACTTGGATCTCATCGAGATCGGCGTGATTTGGGGCATCGGCACGGGCATGGGCATCTTCACGGCGCTGCTCGGCGGGACTTTCATCGACCTCATCGGGACGCGGCGCACGCTGGTGGCGCTCTGCCTGGCGACAGGGATCGCTGGCGGTTTGCGCGGCTTCGCGGTGGATTTCTGGTCGCTTTTTTTGTTTTCCTTCCTCTTTGGCATGGTGCAGCCCATCTTGCCGATGAACTTTGTCAAGCTGAACCGCGAATGGTTCGCCTCGCGGCAGCTGGGTTTCGCATCGGGCGTGATGTCGGCCGGTTTCGCCACCGGCTTGATGCTGGGTTCGCGTTTGAGCGCCACGGTGCTTTCGCCATTGCTGGGCGGCTGGAGGCCCGTGATGGTTTTGCTGGGCGCCGTCGCCATCGCGCTGGCTTTGCTCTGGGCTGTTGCGCATCCGCCTTCGGAGCGCCGCCGCGCCGAAAAAATCGACATCCGGCAGATAGCCCGCAACCTGCGTTATGTGGCGCGCTTCCGCGAACTCTGGGTGATATCGCTGTCGGTGTTTGGCGTGCTGGGTTTGATGCGCGGCTTAGTGGGTTATGTGCCGACCTATCTGCGCGAGATTGGCTGGAACGCGGTCGATGCCGATACCGCCATCACGGTGTTCTTCTTCTGCAGCTTGATAAGCGTCGTGCCCATATCGCATCTTTCGGACAGGCTGGGCAATCGGCGGCTGGTCATGGCTTTTGGCACGTCCATGATGACTATCGGCACGCTCTTGATGTTCGCGGTTGGCGATCACTTCTGGGGCGTCATGCTGGCTATGGCGCTGGCTGGCTGCTGCTTTGACAGCTTCATGGCTTTGAAGGGCGCGGCGACGACAGAGGTGGATGGCTTGGAGATCGCCTTCGTGGGCAGCGCGCTGGGTTTTGGCGGCGTCTTGCAGAATATCGGCTCGACGATTACGCCGCCCCTGGGCAATGCGCTGACCACCGTTGACTTGCATACGCCCTTTTTGCTTTGGGCCGCTTCTGGCTTGTTCGCCACGTTGATGCTGCTGAGCTATCGCAAGCGGAAAGCGAAATAGCGCTGGCTTTTTCCACTGAGAGACCTTGCCGATGGCGGCGATGGCAGTTCATGATAATCAAGAGTCGCCTTACCGCTGGGTATTGCTGGCGCTGCTGACGGCGACGGCATTTGTCCTGGTCGGCTTCCCCACCACAGGTTTCTCGGTCATGTTCAGCGAGATCGCCGAATCGCTAGACTTGGATATGGTTGAGCTTGGCGGGATCTGGGGCGTGAGCTCGGCTATGGGCATCGTGACTGCGTTCGTCGGCGGCATCTTGCTGGACCAGTTCGGCACGCGGCGCATGCTGATCGGCTTGTGTTTGGCCACGGGCATCAGCGGCGCCATGCGCGCATTCGCCGGGGATTTCTGGTCGCTCTTCGCGCTGTCCTTCGTGTACGGCATGTTCTGGCCCGTGATGCCGATGGCTTTCGCCAAGTTCAACCGCGAGTGGTTTGCTTCGCGGCAGCTGGGTTTGGCTGTCGGTATCATGTCGATCGGTTTTGCCAGCGGCTTAATGCTCGGCTCGCGATTTTGCGCCACGCTGCTATCGCCACTGCTTGGCGGTTGGCGGCCGACGCTCATTGCGCTGGGCGCGGCAGGAATAGGGATGGCATTGCTGTGGATTGTCATGCTGCCAGCCAGCCCCAAATCAGCTCGTGGCGCGCTGAGCCTGCGGCGGGTGACTCGCGACCTGCGAATCATCGCCCGCTTCGGCGAATTCTGGGCAGTTGCCCTGTCCGTTCTGGCTGTGGTGGGCATGTTTCGCGGCATGCTCGGTTATGCGCCGACCTACCTGCGCGCGCTGGGCTGGAGCGCCGTCGAGGCCGATAGCGCGCTCACCGTGTATTTCCTCATCAGCCTGTTCAGCGTCGCGCCTCTCGCGCATATTTCCGACCGGCTGGGCGACCGCAAGATTGTGATGGCGGCTGGCGCGTTGATCATGAGCGGCGGGGCAGCGCTAATGGCTGTCGTCGGCGATGACTTCTGGGGTGTGTTGCTGGCCATGGCGCTCTCCGGCTGCTGCATCGACAGCTTCCTGGCGCTGAAGAGCGTGTCATTGACAGAGATCAAGGGGCTGCAGTTGGCATTAGTGGGCAGTTCGCTGGGCTTTGGCAATGTCATGCAGAATATCGGCTCGACCGTGATACCGCCCTTGGGCAATGCCTTGAGCATCGTCGACTTGAATAGGCCTTTTCTGCTATGGGCGGGTTGGGGTTTATTTGCTGCGCTCGTGCTGCTGAGCTATCGCCGGCGCAAGAGCGGCTGAGACGGAATTTTGGCGACAATGAACGGGACGTGAAAGGGCGAGTCACCGCCTCGCCCCTACAAGGATTGTCCGATACTAGTTGGCTTGCAGCCTAATCCCGGCCGCCGCCAAAGAGCCGCAGCATGAAGATGAACAGGTTGATGAAATCCAGGTAGAGCGTCAGCGCCGCCATGATGCTGAACTTGAGCGTATCGTCGGAATCGACCTTCATCTTGCGCGAGGCTGCCATCGCCGCGATGCGCTGCGTATCCCAGGCGGTCAAGCCAGTGAAGAGCAGCACGCCAAAGATGCTGATAACAAAGTCGATCATCGAGCTGCCCAGGAAGAGGTTGACGATGCTGGCGATGATCAAGCCGAACAAGCCCATCATCAGGTAGCTGCCCATCTTGGTGAGGTCGGTCTTGGTCGTCAAGCCATAGATGGTCATCGCGCCGAAGACGCCAGCCGTGCTGAAGAAGGCGCCCGCGATTGAGCCAATATCGAAGACCAGGAAAAAGATCGAGAAGGTGAAACCCGTCACGGCCGCATAAATAAAAAAGAGCATGCCGGCTGTGGTGGCGGAGATGCGGTTGATCGCCCAGCTCAAGCCGATGACGATGCCCAGCTGCGCGAAAATCGCCACAAACATCATGCCCTGCGAGGGGAAGACGCCCATGTTGCTGATTGCCAGCGCCATCGCGGCAGTGACCAGCAAGCCCATGGTCATCCAGCCATAGACGTTGCGCATGACCGCGTTGAGCTGCAAGCCCTCAAGCGGCTTGCCAGGCGCTTCAATCGAGAAGCTGTCATTTCTGAAGTTCATGTCTGTTCCTCCATAGAGCGCCAAGGATGCGGCGCGCGATTCCTGAGCGGGATACCACATAGTATAACGAATTCTCGCTGGAATGGATGTGGCGCTTTGGGGGAATTTACGCGCTTCTAACTTTGAGCCGCTTGCCTGTGGCGCTTAGGGGGTGAAAGATCCGCCGCCTCCGCCGCCACTGCCACCGATGCTGCCGCCTCCGCCCATGTTGCTGCCACCGCCGCCAGAGTCAATAGCGCCAATGCCGCCGTAATGGCTGCGCTGATGATGGGGCATGTGGTGAAAATGCGTATGTTCCCATTCACGCCTCCTCCCGAAGAGGCTGGCCAGCGCAATCAGAAGCATTTTTGCCGCGCTCAGGTAAAGTTGCAAAGCCGCCAGAAGGCTGAATCGCAGACTGTCGGCCGGCATTATCCGCAAGTCCGGGTCGGCGGCCAAAGCGGCGCAGGCCTCCCGCTGATTTGCCGCCAGCGCGCTGAAGAGCAGCACGGAGAAATAACTGAAGATATAGTCGAAACCAGCGCCAGCCAGCAGCGTGTTGGCCAAGGTGGCGATGAGCAGACCAAGCGCCAGCATCAAGACATAGCTGCGCTCGAGGCTAAGATCCAGCCGAGTCCGCCAGCCGATCAGGGTCATCACGCCGAAGAGGACGGCGGTGCTGAAACTGGCGTTGACCAGCGCGCCGCTGAATGTGGGATAAAACAGGCTGGAGAAAACGATGGACAAGGTTAAGCCGGTCAGCGCCGCGTAGAAAATGAAAAACGCGCCGGCTTGTTTCGGCGAAAAACGGCGCAGCTTGCGGTCCAGCGCGACGGCTGCGATGAATGGCGCGATGATGATGATGATTAGGCTCTCGAGGCTCGGCATGAAGGCGCCGACGGACATAGCGCTGGCCACCGTCGCTGTGATGCCCATGCCCACCCACATCCAGGCGAAGACCTGGCGCATCAGCGCATTCAACTGCGTAATATCCAGCGGCTTCGGCGACAGCGCGTACTTCCCCAGCCCGGCATATCGCTTGCTTTTTCGAATATTGCGCATGCGCTTCTTCCTTGTATCCTTATGCCAATATACCGAATTTTCGCGGAATCTTCTATAAGGCTTGTCCGATACTGATGACTTTCAGTAAGATTCTGGCTGTGCAGCAAGCGGGACGAGCCACCGGCTCGCCCCTACGGATGACAAATTTTTTGGGTAATCTGTCCCATATCAACGGCATTCCAATTCGATGCGATTGCCCTGCGCCATTGCTTCGCTATTGTTACCGCCGGCTCATTGAAAGGCAGGCAGCGCCCATGCAGCTGATACTCGCGTCTTCTTCGCCGCGCCGCCGCGAGCTGCTGAGCCAGCTGAGGCTGGAGTTCGCGGTCATCGCGCCGGATATCGACGAATCTCGCCATGAGGGCGAAGACCTGATCGGGTTTGTCAGGCGGCTCAGCCGGCAGAAAGCCCAAGCCGGCGCCCAGGAACTCGCCGACACAGGGGCGCTGGTCATCGGCGCGGATACCATCGTGATTGACGAGGCGGGCGGGCTGCTGGGAAAACCGGCCGACAAGGCTGATGCGGCTGCCATGCTGCGGGCTTTGCGCGGACGCAGCCACGAGGTGGTTACCGCTTTCACGCTGCTGCGAGCGGGTCCAGAGCCGCGCCTCATCACCCGGCACGAGCGCACTCTCGTAACCATGCGCGAGTATAGCGATGCCGAAATCGCCGCTTATATCGCCACGGGCGACCCGCTGGATAAAGCTGGCGCCTATGCCATACAGAATCGGTCATTTCAGCCGGTCGCGCGGATCGAGGGCAGCTATAGCAACGTGGTTGGTTTGCCGCTGGGCGCGCTGCGGGAGGCGCTGGCGTCGATGGGCGCGCGAGCAAGCTGAATTCCTTGTCTATCTAAAGTCATGCTTGAGGCATATACTTTGTTGCGATGGCGCAGGCGAGTCACCTGTCCATTATCAATTTGCAGTCATATATCAGGGAGAATCAACCATGACTGGATATTCGCGGAATTTACGTTCCCGTATCGTGATGGTCCTGCTGCTGGGGCTTTTGCTGCTTTCGCTGGCGCCAGTTGCGAGCGCTGACGATGATGCGCCGACTGTAGCGTACCTGCGCTTTGGGCAATCGCCCTCGGTCGCCCTGACGGACAAGGCGATTCTCGATATGCTGGAAGTCTATGGATACATCAGCGCCGACGAACGCGCCGTGCTGGATGGCAACAGCGACTTGCATGGCGAGAACATCAACATTCTGTATCGCGATGCCGGCTTTGATCTGGCCACGGCTACCCTCATGGTGGAAGACGCCATGGACGAAGGCGCGGATGTTCTGCTGACGATTTCTACTGAGGTGGGCTTGATTGCCGGGGCGGCCACACAAGCCATGGAAGACCCGCCCGCCATGATCTTCGCCATCCTGACGGCGCCCTACTATACGGGTTTGGCGGCCGCGCCCTGCCTGAAGCCAGCCAACTTGACCGGCACGCAGATGGATATTGATTTCGCCCAGTTTGACGAGGTGCGCAATGCCCAGAGCCCGGGCTTGGGAACTCTTGGCATAATCATGAACGCGGACGATCCCGCGCAGGCTTTGACGCTGCAAGTTATGAACGCCTATGCGGCCGCGAGTGGTTTCAAGGTGGCGACGGCGTCGGTCGTCAACGCCGCGGATTATGCGCTGGCGACTGAATCTTTGCTGGATAGGGGCGCGGACGCACTCTTGCTGCCGCCACGCACGGGCTCGTCGGCGGGCTTGGCAGCCGTCGTCGATACCGCTTATGGCATTCCAGTCTATTCCGTGATGCTGACGGATATCTTCAGCGGCATTCAAATTGGCTCGGGCTTTCAAGGCTGGTACAGCGAGGGCCTCATAGCGGCTCAGATGCTGATCGGCCATTTGCGCGGCGAGATCGATATTGCCACAACCGCCATCAACGCGTCGCCGGGCTTCTCGGTGGCGGTCAACCTGGACGCGGCTGAGGCGACCGGCGTGACAATCACGGACGAATTGCTCGCTTTGGCTTCCTTCGTTATCGAGGGCGGCGCTGGCATGGGCGAGGAGTTTGAGATCCCCGGCGTGAACACCTTCCTGGAAGAGATGTCGCTGGAAGAGCGTATGGCTGCCGATGCCGAGTTCCTGGCTGGTTTGCAATGCACGCCCGAGATGATCGCCGAACAGCAGGCGGCTCTGGATGCGGAAGCCTAGCGGGAGTTCCGGGGGCGCTGGCAGGCAAGGCTCTAGCGCCCCATCACAGATCCCCCTACAATGCCGCTTGCTTGGCTTTGGCTGAGCAAACTTTGGCAACCTTTGAAGCAAATCATGAGGAGATTGATGAATACCTTGAAGAAACTCTCACTGACGCTGATGCTGCTGGCGCTGCTCCTGCCGGTTGCCGCGCTGGCGGATGACGATGCGCCGACCCTGGCTATCCTGACCTTCGGGCGTTCGCCGGCTTTCCAGCTGACCGAAGAAGGCATCTTTGATACGCTGGAGGCTTATGGCTTTGTGAATGCCGAAGAGCGCGAAGCCGTGTTTGCCGGCGGCGACCTGCACGGAGAGAAGATCAACATTCTCTTCCGGGATGCCGGTTTTGACTTCCCCACGGCGAATACGATGGTGGAAGACGCGCTTGATGAAGGGGCGGACGCGCTGCTCACCCTGTCCAACGAAGTGGGCATGATCGCGGCTGGCTTGCTGGAAGATATGGACGACCCGCCGGCCCTGTTCTTCGCCATCGTGACGGCGCCCTATCATCTGGGCTTGGGAAAGTCTTCCTGCATCAAACCGGAATACATCACCGGCACCGCCATGTATATGGATTACAGCCAGTATGTGCCGGCCGTCAATTTGCAGGATCCCGAATTGCGGCACATGGGCGTCATCGCCGATCCCTCCGATCCCACAGCGGCATTCCTGATAGACATGATGGAGAGCAGTTGGTCGCGCTATGGCTGGTCTTTTGATGTCGCCACCTTCACCTCGGCGACTGACTTGCCAATCGCCACGCAATCGCTGGTCGATGACGGCGCCAAAGCCATCCTGCTGCTGCCGCATACCACAGCCATGCGCGGCATCCCGGCTATCATTGATGCGGCTTATGGCGTGCCGGTCTACTCCTTCCTGGTTTCCGACGTGCATCTGGGCGTGACTGTCGGCAGCGGCTTTGATGGCTGGTATCGCGAAGGCAAGACAGCGACAACCATGGTGGCAGCCTATCTGAATGGCGAACTGGATATCGCCAGCACCATGGTCAACACCACCGAGAGTTACATGGAAGCGGTAAACCTGGATTCGGCTGATATTCAAGGCATAGAGATCGCGCCGGCTCTGCTGGAAGCGGCTGATTATGTGGTTCAAGGCGGGGAAGCCATTGGCAATGCCATAGAGATACCCGGCCTGGGGTCGACCTTGCCAGTGCTGCCGCCGGAAGAACGCATGGCGGCCGATGACGAGTTTCTGGCCGGCCTGCATTGCACGGAAGAGATGATCGCCGAGCAGCAAGCGGCTCTGGATACGCTCGACCGCTAGCCGCTATTGGCAAGCTCGGATTCGATAAAAGGGGCGGGCTTGCTATTGGGGGTCCGCTCGTTTATTGATGTCATTGGCGTTGCCGGGCTTTGCCTGGGTCCACAATGCCAGCAATTGACCGGGATTAGGCTCGCCGGCAGCGGACAAAGAAATGCTATCGCAACTGACTGGAGGAAAGCAGTGAAAAGCTTCAAGATTTGCCTGTTGGCATTGACGATAGTGGCAATTTGCATCCCAGCCGCGTTGGCCGAGGCCGAAAAGCCGACGCTGGCGATATTGAGCTTTGGGCGGTCGCCTGCCTTCGCGCTCACCGATTCGGCTATCCTGGATACGCTGCAAGCCTATGCGCTTATAGACGCGGAGGAGCGCGCCAGCCTGGGAGCCGGCAATGACCTGGCGGGCGAGCATGTCACGGTCCTGTATCGCGATGCCGGCTTCGATATGGCCACCGCCAACCTGATGGTGGAAAACGCCTTGGACGAAGGCGTGGATGTTTTGCTGACCGTCTCGTCCCAGGTAGGGTATGTCGCCGGCAACATGCTGAGGGAGATGGAGGCGCCCCCAGCGCTGATCTTCGCTATCGTATCGGCGCCGTATGAGACTGGGTTGGCGCAATCGCCTTGCATCAAGCCGGATTATGTCACCGGAACCGCGATGGTCTTCAACTTCCAGGGATTCCAGCCCTTGGCTTTGATCCAGAACCCGTCGTTGGAAAAGGTCGGGATACTCATGGACCCATCCGACCCGGCTAGCGAGTATCTGGCTGGCGCTCTCAACGGCACCTTGGAGAGCATGAACCTGAGCGGCGAATACGCGGCATACAACAGCATCGCCGAGTTGGGCGTGGCGACGCAGAGCCTGGTGGACAAAGGCGTGGATATTGTCTTAATGCTGCCAAATATGACGGCTTCGGGCGGCATTCCTGCAATACAGAAGGCTGCTTATGGCATCCCGACTGTTTCGATGCTGGTTTCCGACGTGCACGCTGGGATCACGATGGCTGAGGGCTTCGATGGCTGGTATCGCGAAGGCGCGATCGCGGCGACCATGGCGGTGGCCGCGCTGAAGGGCGAACTGGATATCGCCAGAACGGGCATCAACATGACCGCAAGTTTCCGTTCGGCGCTGAACCTGGATTCAGCCCGCGAGAATGGAGTAGAGTTTGTCGAGGCGGCGATTGCCCAGGCTGATTATGTCATCGAAGATGGCGAGGTTGTCGGCTCGGCGATTGAGTTGCCCGGCGTCGGCGCGGATATGCAGCAGGTCCCGCTGGAAGAGCGCATGGAAGGCGATGCGCAGCTGCTGGCCAGCCTGGCTTGCACGGACGAGAAAATCGCCGAGCAGCAGGCGGCGCTGGATGCGATGGATGGCTAGCCGCCGCTGACAATCGCGGATTCGTACTGGGCGGGCTCGCTTCATGGGTGGGGTCCGCCCTTTATGTTCCTTGCAGGTTTTCCCTCCCAGCTTGGGCTAGCGGGCAGGGGCGACAGCGGCAAGAATAGCCCCTGACCTGATGGACCTGAAAATGTGGAGACGGCATGAACCTGAACGCAATCGCAAACCAGTTAGTCAAGCCCGGCAAAGGCATCATGGCAGCCGACCGGCCATCGCCGGCTTTCCGGCAGATGCTCAAGAGCGAAGGCATCCCCGATAGCCGGCAGAGCTACCGCGATTGGTCGCAACTGCTTTTCACGACGGCGAATCTGAATGAGCATGTCAGCGGCATCATCATGACCGATGAGCAGGTTCGCATGGCTGACGCCCATGGCGAGGCGCTGCTGCCCCAGGTGATTGCGCGGGGCATGATCCCGGGCATCTCGCCTTTCAAGGGCATGGTTGTCCTGGCGGGCACAGATGGCGAGACCGTGGGCAGCGGCTTGGATGGCTTGCGCGAGCGGCTGGCGGAATACGCCGAGATGGGCATCGGCTTCAGCAAGTGGCGCGCCGCCTTGCGGATTGGACCGGGAACGCCCAGTCAGTACGCCATCGAAGCCAATGCTTATGTCATGGCGCAGGTGGCCGCTCTCTCGCAGGAAGCCGGCATCGTGCCCATTGTCGAGCCGGAGGTGGAGCTTTGGGGCGATCACAGCATCGAGACCTGCTTCGAAGTCACCGATTATGTTCTGAGCCGGACATTCGAAGCGCTCAGGCTGCATCGCGTTGACTTTGCCGGGACGCTGGTCAAAGCCAGCATGGTGCTATCGGGCCATGAGCGCGCCGCGCAAGCCGATATCGCCGCGGTGGCTGAGCAGACAGTCAAGGTCTTCCGCCGGCAGATCCCCGCCGCCATCCCAGGCATCGTCTTCTTGTCTGGCGGGCAAAGCGATTATCACGCCACCGCGCATCTGAACGCCATGAACGCCAACTATGACCTGCCTTGGAAGCTGAGCTTTTCCTATGCGCGGGCATTGCAGCGGCGGCCGATGGCGATATGGCGCAACTTGCCCGAGAACGTGGGCTCCGCGCAGGCTGCCTTGCGTCACCGCGCAAAGATGAATGGGCTGGCTTCAGTGGGTTTGTGGGCGGAAGAGCTGGAGAGGGAAGCCGCAGCCGCCTAGTCGCCCGGGAAGCGGCGCAGCTGCTCGGCAAATGACCGCCGCCATTCGGGTGAAAGCGCCTCTATCGCCTGAGCCCGTTCAGCCGTCGGCCGGTCGCCTTCGCCCAGGTGCAGCGCGGCATTGACCTGCGTCACGGTCAGACTGGCTTGATCGCTTTCGGTGAGTTGGATGGGGTCGCCCGCTTCCACGACGCCCTCTTGCATAACCCGAGCGTAAAAGCCGGGGCGGTTGGCGCGCAGGAAGCTCTTTTCAAAGCCGGGCATCCCCAGCTTGTCCGCCAGCTTGTAGCAGGGCACGCGGGGTTGTGTTACCTGGATGATGGCGTCGCCGATGCGGAGGATGTCGCCGATGCGGATGCGGGATTCCAGCAAACCCAACGTGGTTAGATTCTCGCCAAAGGCGCCATAGTGAAAGTCCTCGCGATTTAGCTGCGCCGCCCAGTAGCCATAATGCTCATGCGGATAGCAATAGACAGCGCGGTGGGGACCGCCATGATGCTTGCCATCGGCTTGGCCATCGCCATCCAGCCCCAGTCGCCTTAATACGACGCGTCCCATGCGGTGGCGCTTGTTGATGCCGGTGCGATAGCTTCTGCCATTAAATGCGACGGCTTGCGGCTGCGCGATATTGATGGACAAGAGTTTCACGGGTCTTCATCTCCCTGCAGTCGGCGGCGGCGCGATTTGATCTGATCGAGGATTTCTTCGGCGGGCGAAGTGGCATCCAGGAAGTCGCTGCGCGCTTTGTCGATGGCGCTCAGGCGCTGGCTGGCTTCGTCGGCTTCGGCGTCGATATCCGCTGCTTCCTCATCGGCGTCTTGCGCTATGGCTGCGGGTTTGTCTCTGCCTTCAAGGGCGATCTTGTAGAAAGCGAATGCGCCGGCGATGACGATGGCCAGGGGCACAATCATCTGGAAGACGGTCGATACCAGGCTGAGCAAGCCCAGCGCCAGGATGACCAGCAAAACCGCGATCAGCAATTGTCGAATGCGCTTGTCGTTGAGCATCTGTCCCATGCGCCTATTGTAGCAGAAACCCGCAGATGCTGAATGCGCGTTGGCTAAAAGTGGATAAAGCGCTCCTGCTTTCCCTCAATTGACTCGCTGTCCTCGATGGCAGGCATTGTGTTTCAACCGTAAAGGCTACACTGCCGCGAATTGGGGCTTGCGCGCCTAGAACAAATGCGCTATACTGGCCAGCATAGCGAAATTGCCTTACCGAGACTACACTAGGGCGAGACATAGACGAAGCGAGATGGCGATGGCGAAACGAACGCGCGTGACAAAAGAAACCCAGGTCTTCGATAATCATGACACCGCAGCCAGGCAGAAGGCGCTGGACGCCACATTGGTCGATATCACCAAGCGCTATGGCGATGGCACGATCTTCAGCCTCGGGGCGGGCAGCGGCCTGCAAGTCGAAGCCATCCCCACCGGTTCGCTGGGCATCGATATTTCCCTGGGCGTCGGGGGCGTGCCGCGCGGGCGCATCACCGAGATCTATGGCCCGGAAAGCTCCGGCAAGACGACGCTCTGCCTGCATGTCGTGGCCGAGGCGCAGAAGACCGGCGGCATCTGCGCTTTCATTGATATGGAGCACGCGCTGGACCCGGCCTATGCCCAGAAGATCGGCGTCGATACCCAGCAGCTTTACGTCTCCCAGCCGGATACTGGCGAGCAGGCGCTGGAGATCACCGAGCATCTGGTGCGTTCGGGCGCTTTGGACGTCATCGTGGTGGATAGCGTGGCGGCGCTGGTGCCCCGCGCGGAGATTGAAGGCGAAATGGGCGATTCGCATGTGGGCTTGCAGGCGCGTTTGATGAGCCAGGCGCTGCGCAAGCTGGCCGGCGCCATCAAGCAATCGAATGTCTGCGTGGTTTTCACCAATCAGCTGCGCGAGAAAGTCGGCGTGATGTTCGGCAGCCCGGAGACCACTCCAGGCGGGCGCGCCCTGAAGTTCTACGCCAGCGTGCGCATGGATATTCGCCGCATCCAGCAGATCAAGCATGCCGGCGATGTGGTCGGCAATCGCACGCGGGTCACCATCAAGAAGAACAAGGTGGCTGCGCCTTTCAAGAAATGCGAGTTCGACATCATGTTCAACCAGGGCATCAGCAAATCCGGCGAGATCATTGATATTGGCACGGAGTTGGGCATCATCGACAAGCGCGGGGCTTTCTATCGCTATCAGGATGAGCTTCTGGGGCAGGGGCGGGAGAACGCCAAGGGTTTCCTGCGCAGCAACGGGGCGATGTCGGATGGGATTGAGGGGCAGATCCGCCGGGTGTTTGGCTTGCCTGGGCTGGAGGCGGCTGGGGTTGTGGAGGGGTAGGGGTGAAGTCGCTTTACACTGACTACAAAGTCGAATAGAATTGCGCGTCTGTTCTAGCCCGATTTCCTTCACGGGGCGAGAAAATAGCGCGGAGTTCTTATGAATCAACTGGACAACAACGCTTCTGTGCGCGCCATATTGGCTGCTCTTCGGGATGGGCTTTGCCTCTTCGTACTCAAAACATACAAGCAGAGATATTCTGGCGAGTCGTATCTCCAGCATCTACAGGATGTCTTGCAAAGCGATCACCCGTTTGACGACGAGGTCGACGCGAAGCAGAGTGTTGATTTGCAGGGCTGGCTAAAGGCAATGCAGGGCAATTGGGATGAGGTTTTCTCTAAGAAGATCGGTCATCGCGCGCGACAGGCCAAAACCAACATAGATGTAGCCAGTGCAAGAAACTATCTGTACGAAGTGCAAAACGTTCGCAACAATTTCTTAGCACATGAGGCGGCTGGAACGACAATCACTGACCATGACGTTTATAGACTTGCTGATACTGCGATTCGGCTATTGAGGGTTATAAAGGCGGGTAACGAAGCGGACGCTGTCGAAGAGATTAAACTGAAGTTTGGCTGCCGTCTCTATTCCACTGAAATCGAAACTAGCGATCCCGAACCCGCACCTGAGCAGTTACATCCCCACCAGACCGACGATTCGACTAACGAGGAAATAGTAGACTCTGAAGGCGACGAGATCGAAGTGCGCGTAGATCTCAGTGGCTTGGACCTTTCCGGCCAGGATTTGAACGGTCGAAATCTCCATCTAGCAGACTTGCGAGGCGCCAATTTAGCTGGATCAAATCTGCGGCTGGTAATCCTTAAGAATTGCGATCTTTCCCATGCCAAGCTCATGCGAGTTGATCTTTCCGGACATGACCTCGGCAATTGCAATCTGAGCGACGCCAATCTTTCGGAAGCGCGTTTGGATTGGGCTAATCTGCAAAATGCCAAGTTTCTGCGCGCTGACTTGACGCTTACAGACTTGAGCGACTCGAAATTGGGCTATGCGGATTTCAGTCATGCAGACTTGACGGACGCAAACTTGAGCAATTCTGAAGAAAGAGTCCGCGTATCACTCATTTCGGAAATTTGGCCCGGCATTGATGCATGGGATGAAGTCTATTGCTTGGGCGCGAACTTTCGCAATGCGATCTTGATAAAGGCAAATTTGCGACGAACATTGTTCGAGCTAGTGGATTTTAGGGATGCAAACCTGACCGCAGCGAATCTCATCGGAGCGCGATTCTCTGGCAATTTCACGGGCGCAATACTGAGGGATGCTGATTTCTCTCATTGCGAGTTACTCACTTGCGATTTTACAGGTGCTAGGATGGAGAGGGTTAATCTTTCGAATGTTAGCTACTGCGTACATTGCATCTTTTCAAATGCAGACATGTCGAGCGCGAATCTAGCGAACTTGTACATTGACGAGGGCAACATTGACGAAGAGTACCACTGGCATAACGTCAACCTTTCTGGTGCGAACCTAACGGGCGCAAACTTGCCCAGGCAGTCGTTCAGAAACGCCAACTTGACAGGCGCGGTCTTCCGCAACGCCAACCTATCCCACTCGGATCTTTCTCACGCGGACTTGATGGACACAGACTTTACTGAAGCCGACTTGACAGAAGTCAATTTCGATGGCGCGAAGTTCCGGTATACCACCATACTTCCAGACGGCTCGTACTGGACCGAAGACACTAACATGACCCGCTTCACAGGCATAGCAACGGATGGCAGCTAGGCTGTACCTCGCCAGCGTAAAGGGATTCCGCGTGAAAGACTTGAGCATCCCGTTTTTTTCTTTCCTGGTATTCCTCACCGCAATCACGGCGTCCGCGCTTGCTCTGCGCGACCGAACTGCGCAAGACATCCTCGCCTATCTGACATTCGTGTTTATCGTGGTGTATACGGTTCATCGGCGGTAAATGCGATTCAGATAAGATTTGTCAACATTTGGAGCTTGGCGGGCTGGTCAACGCTTCGCCCCTACAGCGTTCACTTATGTGTGTATATCGCGTGTAATGTCGCATACTCCGCACTAGCATGACTCCCCTTCCCTCAATTTGGGGGCAAGGGGCCGGGGGATGGGGGACGAAAACGAGAGACAATTTCGGCGTGTCGTACATACCCTGCCGAGATCACTCGGATTAGCCCTCCCACTCCGCCTCGCTCACCAGCTCCCCATTCGTCACATCGCTGCCCTTGTAGCGCTTGTTCTTGTCAAAATACAACTCCAACTCCGCCTGAAACGGGCATCGCGCCGCGCTGGCCAGCTTACGGCACCAATAGCCCTTGCCGTCATCCGTCTGCGACAGATCATTCAGCGGATCGACCCGCACCCGCAAGACCTCCTGGCACATCTTGGGCTTGACGTAGAAATAGATGCCGCGGTCTTCATCGCGTCCGCCGCCGCCAAACAGATTCTTCAAGATATTCATCACCGATGCCTTTCTACACGCTGGAGCGGGCGATTCACAGAATAGCCCCAGCGGATTCTTCGCAGTCCGTGTGCAAGCGCAGGTCCCAAGCCTCCAGGTCCGCCAGGAAACGATGCGCGGTCATATCCAGATGCACCGGCGTCACGCTGACGTAGTCGCGATGCACCGCCCAGACGTCCGTGCCAAGCTCATCGGTGTTTGCCGTTGGCGGCTCGCCTTCGACGCGCGCGATGCCGCTGGCCACCTCGACCAGCCGATCGCGATAGACGCGCACCCCTTGCCGCGTAAGCCGGATGCCGCGCAGGTCCTCGTAACGTTCGACCGGCGGGATGTTGACGTTGAGGATGGTATAGGCGGGCAGCGTGTTTGTCAGCATCTCTTGGACAATGCCGCGGGCGACGATTGCCGCGACCTGGTAATCGGCTTTTGCATTGGCATGGCGGCTTGCCAGCGAAAAGGCTATCGCGGGGATGCCGTGTATGGCCGCTTCCAAGGCCGCGCTGACCGTGCCGCTGTAGGTCAGGTCTTGCGCCATATTCTCGCCGCGGTTGATGCCGGAGACCACCAAATCGGGCTTGCCATCCACCAAGCCCAGCAGGGAAAGCGCGATGCAATCGGCCGGCGAGCCGTTGACAGCCAAGGCGCGGATGCCATCGCCGACCAGACAGCGCCGATAGCTGATGTCCTGCGACAGGGTGATCTTGTGTCCGCTGGCGCTCTGGTTGATGGCTGGCGCGCAAATCTGCGCATCGCCGAGCGGAAGAACCGCTTCCGCCAGGCTCACAATGCCGGGCGCGTCATAGCCGTCATCGTTGGTAACGATTATGGAACTCACAGGCTCGTGCCTCGTCAATACCGGGCAAAGGCTGGATCAGCCAACACTATAGCACAGTCGGGCGGAGCGCCAGGCTGGCTCGCGGACAGAATCAAGCGCAACTGCCTTGGCTCAGCGTGAACTCGGCGCTGCTGCCGATATTGTCCTCTTCGTTCGCTTCCAGGATATGGTTGCCGGCATCGACCAGGACGCGAATTTGCTGCGCCTGGCTGTGATGCGAGTGAATGGTCAGCGACATTTCCAACACGGTCTCTTCGCCGGCCGCGAGCTTGGGCAGGTAGGTCGTCTCGTTGTTTTCAGCCACTACGCTGGCATCGCTGAGCAGGTGAGCCTTGGCTGAAACCCAGGGACTGGTCTGCGCATTGAGCGAGCCGCTGTTGCGGACCTTGGCGCGGATTATGACGGCTTGGCCGCAGGCCGGCTCGGCGGGCGCGATTTCAACCGATGTCACCAGCAGGTTGACGCCTTCTTGCGCGGCTGGGGCGGCCGGCTGGCTCGCGTTAGTCGCCAAAGGCAAGGGCTCGGGCGGGCTCATCGCTCCACTCTCCTCAGCCCCTTCGCTCGCAACCACTTCAATGCTGACGTCTTCACGGCTGGCGCTGCCATCGGCGCGTTCGGCGAGCACAGACAAGGTATAGCGCCCGACTTGGCTGGTGGGCCAGTCTATGGTCATCGGCAGAATGGTGGCGGCGGTTTCGTTGGGCTGAAGCTTTTCGCCAAGCAGGTCCTCATCCAGCAGGACAGCCACCCGCGCCAGGTCTGGTCCGGCCTTTTCGATGCGCGCCTGCAGGATGACAGTTGTGCCAGCCAGGAAAGTCTGCCCGGGCTGGGGCGCTGTGATGTGAATGACTGGCGGTCCATCAAAGCGGCTCGCGGCATCATCTTGCGGGGCGTCGAGGTTGCAGGCGGCGCAGATCAGCAGGGTAAGCAGCAGCGCGGCCGCTGAAACCCTGCCCCTTGCATTGCCTGCTCGCATGGCGATTCTCTCCGCGATTTACCGCGCCAGATCCGCGTTCACTCTAGCAGAATTCGGCTGTCTTGGCGAGATGAGCCGGGGCGCGGTTGTGTATCGCATTCGGCTGGAATTCTTTTGAGCTAGATTCAGCTTCGCCATAGATGCAATGACGCATATGTTAGCAGGTAGGCCGTGCGAAGAATCTAGCGGACGTACTGTTGAAGGGCGATTAAAGGGTCAAGTAGGTCGCGGTGACACAGACCGCCGGCACAGCCCGCCTCTCGCCCCTGCACGACGCTGGATTGGTCGGGCAAGCAGTGATCGAGTTTCTCCCGCTCTTCCTCAAATGACTCCGCGCTCTTGGTGTCCTCGGTGGCAAAACATATGTGTTTCAACCGACAAAGATACACTGCCCGGGGCGCTGGACTTTTGTTTCGGCGGCGGATTGTGTACCATTAGTTCGCATTCACGGGGCGGGCATGGGCATGTCAACGATAGCGATTCTGCAAGACAAACGCATCATCCTGGGTCTCTGTGGCAGCATCGCGGCTTACAAAGCGGCCGATCTGGCCAGCAAATTGACGCAGGCAGGCGCGAAGGTGGACGTGCTGATGACCGAGGCGGCGCAGCGATTCCTCAGCCCCTTGACATTGCAGGCGCTTAGCGGACGACCCGTCCACACCGATATGTGGCTGGCGGATGATGGCGCGCTGCCCAGCCATATCACGCATATCGGCTTGGCGGAAGGCGCAGACCTGATGATCGTCGCGCCGGCCACCGCGCATACCCTGGCCAAACTGGCGCAGGGGCTGGCGGATGATCTGCTTTCGCTGACGGCTTTGTCGCTTGATTGTCCCTTGATTATCGCGCCGGCTATGGATGGCGGCATGTACGATCATCCGGCTGTGCAAGCCAATCGCGAGATATTGCTGCGGCGGGGCGCGCATGTGATTGAACCGGCTGTCGGGCGTTTCGCCAGCGGCTTGGTCGGCGCGGGCCGCCTGCCAGAAACTCCAGAGTTGATCGGCCAGATTCGCCGTGTCTTGGGCATGGATGGCGAACTGGCTGGGCATAAGCTGGTGGTCACGGCTGGCGGCACGCGCGAGGCATTGGATCCCGTGCGCTTCATCAGCAATCGCTCAAGCGGCAAACAAGGCTATGCCATCGCCCAGGCGGCTCTGGACGCGGGCGCGGAAGTCGCCTTGATCTCGACGACGGCGCATCTGCCGCCTCCAGTGGGAGCGAGCATGATCATGGTCGAATCCGCCGAGGACATGAAGACCGCTGTGCTGGAAAACATGGCGGAATGCTCAGCTTTGATCATGGCGGCGGCAGTGGCTGATTATGCCCCGCGAATCGTCTCCGAACAGAAGATCAAGAAGAGCGGCGAGAGCTTGAGCCTGCCCTTGGCGCGGACGCCGGATATCCTGCTCGAGGTCAAGCGGCAGCGGGCGGAGACGGGTTACCCCATGATCGTGGTCGGCTTCGCGGCTGAAAGCGAGAACCTGGTGGAGAACGCCAGCGGCAAACTGCAAAGCAAGGGGCTCGACCTGCTGGTGGCGAATGACATCACGGCGGATGACGCCGGCTTTGCGGTCGACAGCAATCGCGTGGTCGTGCTGGATATGGACGGCGGCTTGCATGCCATTGAGCGCACCAGCAAAGCCAATATCGGCGCCTATATCATTGAGCGGGTCGGCGGTCTGCTGGCTTGAGGCGCTAATCCTGGCTTAGATTCAGCGCTCGCAGCTCATGCAGCGCCCGGCAATGCGCGGAATAGCCAGCCAAGGTTTGGCGGCAGCCCACTTGGTAATAAGGAATCAGCCAGGCGACCCCGGCCTCCGCGAATCCCGATTGCGTATAGATGACATCCGCGCCATCGCCGCTGGGCATGAATCGGACAGTGATGGTCGTCTCGCCCTGCCATGTGGGGTCGCGCCAGGTGTAGGCCAGCTGCGTCGGCGGCTGCCAGGTTGTGATGCTCCCGATGATGTATTCGCTGCCATCGGCGAAGGTTTCGTAATAGCGCCCGCCGGCTTGGGCTTCGAAGCGGATATGCTGCGGGCGGGTCGTCTCCGGGGCGAAGCTGTAGGGGAAGGCGCCGCGCCGGGGCCACCAGAGGTCCATCTGGTTGACGAAGACGTCAAAGGCCTCTTGCGGCGGGAGGGGCAGGCTGAAGTTGAGCTGGACGTCTGGCATGAGGCATTAATGAATCGTGGTTGAACCCTATGCTCGTAATGTGTCCCGTGCACTGCAGTTTAGTACGCTAGCTCTTGGCGGGAATTATCTTGGTCATTCCGTACTCGTCAACTTGCAGTATCTCCCGGCGATCCTTGCTCGACAGCACGACAAATATCCAAATCAAAGCCCACAACCCGCCAGTCAAAACCGTGAGGATGAGGTGCACAAGGTGGTTTGGCTTTTTCTCCGTGACCAAGACTGCCTGGAATCCCATCTGGCTCTCCAGCCGCTTGCCGCCTGCCTGCTCCATCAGGATCTTCTCTTCCAAGATTTTCTGGCGCTCGTGGTCCTCCAAGGGGTGACGTTTGCGCTGGGCCATTACTGTCTCCTTGCGAACATAACTTGCCACAGCGCATCCTACAGTAGCGTGCGCGATCCGTCTAGGCAATTCCTTACGATGTCGACCTCACGGCAATCGCTTCCAAATCCAATTTGCCATATTCCGCATGCTACTTCAGCAATTGGTATGGGCGAAACTGCAAATCGCGTAATTGCTCTGCTCTTCACATTGGCGAGTGGCCGCCTTGCACCTACGAACTGCTGGTTTTGGATGCAGATAAGGTCATACAGGATTTTGCATCTAAAAGGCTTGTCCGCTATCGACGATTTTTCATCATATTCTGGATGTGTAGCTAACGGGACGAGCCACCGGCTCGCCCCTACAGTTGACTATTTTGAGCGGATTGTAGCGGAAATGGCGCGGAATGTGTGCAAGTGTTTCTCCCCTTCCCTCATTTTGGGGGCCCTTGCCAGATGCGCAGTGTCTACGCGCGCTACAGATGGCAAGAGGGGCCGGGGGCAGATTTGTAGCGAATTTGCAAGTATCGGACAAGCCTTATAGCCAAATCCTACTGTTGACCCTGCGCTTGCCATGCCATCGCCATCTCGGTTACACTCGGCTGGGCATTGCATGACCAACACTAGGCCAGAGCAGACGGGACGCGCCGACGATGTTCGAAGACGTTCAGCAGGTCACCCAAGCATTAGGCGGGCAGCACTATATCGCCAGCGATGAAATCGCCACCGTGGTCTTCCTGGCGCAGCAGCTGGGCAAACCGCTCCTGGTCGAGGGGCCGGCCGGCGTTGGCAAGACGGAACTGGCAAAAGCCTGGTCCGGCGCGGCGGGGCTGGACTTGATTCGCCTGCAATGTTATGAAGGCCTGGATGAGAACAAAGCCCTCTACGAATGGGAATACGCCAAGCAGATGCTCTATACGCAGCTCCTGCGCGACAAGCTCAGCGACCTGCTGGCGGCGGCTGAAACCTTGCGACAGGCGGCCGACCGGCTGGGGGAGGAAGACGATGTCTTCTTCAGCGAGCGCTTCCTGCTGGCGAGGCCCCTGCTGGCGGCTTTGCTCAGCGACGCGCCCGTCGTGCTGCTGATTGATGAGATCGACCGGGCGGATGCCGAGTTTGAGGCTTTCCTGCTGGAGATCCTCAGCGATTTCCAGGTGTCCATCCCCGAGCTGGGCACGGTGCGGGCGCGGCATCACCCCATTGTCGTGCTGACCAGCAACAATACCCGCGAGCTATCCGAAGCCTTGAAGCGGCGCTGCCTCTACCTATTTGTGGATTACCCCACGCATGAGGCGGAACTGAATATCGTCAAGATGCGCGTGCCGGAATTGAATGACAAGCTGGCGCGGCAGACCGTCGATGTCGTGCAGGGCATGCGCCGGCTGGACTTGAAGAAGAACCCCAGCGTCTCCGAGACGATTGACTGGGCGAAAGCTCTGGTCATGCTCAACGCTGACAGCATCGACGAGAAGACCCTGGAGACGACCCTGACCGTCCTGCTCAAGCATGAAAGCGATGTGCGGAAAGCCCGCCGGCAGGTCCTGCGCGGGCAGGACGATGAAAACTATCGCGGGCGCAGCCGTCCCAGCCGCTCGGAATGGAATTAGCGCGCATGGAAACGACAGCCGCCGCAACCATTCACAACGCAAACCACGAATCCGCCGACCCGTCCCGCGAGTTGGCGAAACAGCTCCTCCGCGCGCCGATCGCCCTCTATCGACTGGGTTGGGGTCCGGCTCTGGGCTGGCTGCCGCTGCTGATCATGACGACCAAGGGGCGCAAAACCGGCTTGCCCCGCCATGTCGTGATCGAATATCGGCGGCATGGCAGCAAGTATTACGCGCTTTCTGGCTTTGGCGGGGAAACCGACTGGTATCGCAACATCCAGGCTTCGCCGCGCGTCACCATTCAGCATGGCGGGCGGATCATCGACGCCCGCGCCGAACGCGTGCAAGACCCGGCCGAGGCTCTGCGCGCCCTCTACATGTTCAGCCGCAATTCCTGGATATATGAGACGCTCTTCGCTCGCATGACCTCGGCGCAGGCGGCCGACCTGAATACTCTGGCGGATGTTGTCGACGAATTCACGGTCCTGCGCCTTGAGCCGAGCGGCGACGAGCCGGAACTGCCGCCGGTTGAGCTCTTCAGCGAGCCGGTGCGGCGGGCAGCTTTGGTCCTGGCATTCCTGCTCATGACGCGGCTCTTAATTGGCTTGCTGCGCCGGCGCTGAGCCTGCCTTTTGTCGATGGCGCTGCACATGCCAGCACCGACGATTGTATGTCTATGCTCCCCGCTGAGGCTGCGTTGCCATAGGCCAGACGACAGGCGAATCAGCTAGGTATCGGAAGGCAGGCGCCGGAGCCATCCGGGTCTATATGCAGGTAATGGCCCGGCTTGCAATCCGGATGCTGGGTCGGCACGGCTGTCGCGGGAACGGCGGTGGGCGGCGGCGGGACTGGCGTGTTGGTGGGCGGTGGCGGTGTAGCGGTCGGTGGCGGCGCCACGCGCGTATCGGTGGGCTGTAGCCGTTCCGGCGTCGACTGCGTTGACCCTGTGTTGACGCCATAGTCGCCGCGTCCGGCCAGCGCTGGAGTGATGACCCAGAGAGCGGCAGCGAGGGTCATCACCAGGGAGGCCAAGACGAATAGCTGTTTTGCTCTTGACGGCATATTTAATCTCACTTGCATTCTCGGCGGATACGATCTCATAACAATATACAATTACTGAAAGTGTATCACAAGCGCTGAGGATGGGCAGAGGAAGCGGATTGGCGGCCAGGGCAATCGCATGAGATTGGTTGTTCATCACAGAGGAGCTGAGGGCGCAGAGATAGTGTCCCTTCAGGCAAAATTTCTGTGAATCCGCGCACTTTGAGGCAGAGAACAACCGTCAAAGAAGCCCGGGTCTGGCTTCTGTCTGCGCTCGCGGTGTCTCTGCATTGCCAAGTTTATCGTGCAAATGACAACTCGAGAACTGCGCGACCTGCCCGCAAGTCTGCCTTTAGCCTGCGCGCTCAAACCTCGAACAGGACGCCTTGGGCGAGCGGCAAATCCGAAGAATAGTTGATGGTATTGGTCTGCCGCCGCATATAGGCTTTCCAGGCATCGGAACCGGATTCGCGACCGCCGCCGGTGTCCTTCTCTCCGCCGAATGCGCCGCCGATTTCCGCGCCGCTTGTGCCGATATTGACGTTGGCGATGCCGCAATCCGAACCGGCATGGGACAGGAAGGCTTCCGATGTCGCCAGGTCGCGCGTAAAAATGGCGCTGGACAAACCCTGGGGCACGGCGTTGTGCATGGCGATGGCGTCGTCAAGACGCTCATACTCCATGACATAGAGGATGGGCGCGAAGGTCTCTTCACAGACGAGCGGGGTCTGCCTGGGCATGCGGATGATGGTCGGCTCGACGAAGTTGACGCCGAGCTCGGGCAATCGCCGGCCGCCGGTCAAGACCTGGCCGCCTGCGGATTGCGCCGCATCCACCGCCCGCAGCATGGCATCGACAGCCCGCTCATTGATCAGCGGACCCATCAAGCTGGCTTCATCCAGGGGATCGCCTATGGGCACAGACTGGTAGGCGCGGCTCAGGCGCTCGCATAGCTCATCGACAATCGAGCGCTGCGCGATCAGCCGGCGGGTGCTGGTGCAGCGCTGCCCGGCTGTGCCGACTGCCCCGAATAGAATTGCGCGCGTAGCCAGATCCAGGTCGGCGTCCGCGCTGACGATGATGCCATTGTTGCCGCCGAGCTCGAGGATGCCGCGCCCCAGGCGGGCGGCCAGGCGCTGGGCGACATGCTTGCCAACGCGGACGGAACCCGTAAAGCTGATGAGGGGCAGGCGCTCATCGCCCGTCATGCGTTCGCCGATGTCGTCGTTGCTGCCAATGACCAGGTTGAAGACGCCATCGACTCCGTGCGCCGACATCACCTGATTGCAGATATTCTGGACGGCGATGGCGGTCAATGGCGTGGCAGGCGACGGCTTCCAGATCATCGTATCGCCACAGACGGCGGCTATCGCGGCGTTCCATGACCATACGGCGACCGGGAAATTGAATGCGGTGATGATGCCGATGGGTCCCAGCGGATGCCACTGCTCCAGCATGCGATGGCTGGGGCGCTCGGAGTGCATGCTCAAGCCATAGAGCTGGCGCGACAAACCGACCGCAAAATCGCAGATATCGATCATCTCCTGCACTTCGCCCAAGCCTTCGCTGAGGATCTTGCCATTTTCCAGGCTGACCAGCGCGCCGAGGGCGGCTTTGTTCTCGCGCAGGGCATTGCCGAGGTCGCGGATAAGGTCGCCGCGTTTCGGGGCTGGCAGCTGCCGCCAGGTTTCAAAGCCAGCCTGTGCCGAAGCCACCGCCGCCTCGTAGCCCGCTGCCCCGCCTTGGATGACCGTGGCGATGGGTTGGCCAGTGGCCGGGCTGCTGGACTCCAATGGCTGGCCCACTGGCTCGCGAATCCACTTATCTCGCCCGGCGCAGACCCCGGCACTTACGTTTTGAATGCCGAGCTGGCGCAAGATGTCCTTCATGCTTCGCCTCCTGTATCTATCGAATTAGCCAGGATCCTTGAGGTAGATGGGCATGACCTGGCTGGCGGGGAAGCGCCCTTTGGCATCGCCCGCTCCCAGCCTTTTCCAGGCGATTTCCGCCAGGAGGCCGGCCCGCCGCAAACGTTCGGACGCGGGCAGCAGCTCAATGCGCTTGCCGCTTTGGCGGGCTTCGTCAATGGCGCTCAAGCCGGCCGCCGTCATCTCGCCGCTTATCAGGCAGGGCTGGCTGCACAACTCTAGCAGGTCGCCCCAGACGCTGATCTGCGGAGTTCGCGTCTCTTGCCAACTGCCGCCCTGGCGTTGATATTCCGCCCAGATGGCGCGCTTGCGCCCGGCAGGCAGGGTGGCGATCAGTGGCATATCGGCTTGCCGGCTGTTTTGCCCCGCGACGATAGTCTCCAGCGTGGTCACCGGCGCGAGGGGCAATTCCCCGACAGCCGCCATGCCTTTGGCGAAAGCCACTCCGATGCGCAAACCCGTGTATGAGCCGGGACCGACCGACACAGCCAGCGCGCTAAGCTCTGAGGGCGAAATGCCCAACTGCGCCATGATCTGCTGCGTCAGCGGCGCGAGCAAAGCGCTGTGCTTGCGGCCCGCGCTCAACGTGCACTCAGCCAAAAGCGAGTCGCCATCATGCAAGGCGATGCTCAGGATCTGCGTGGAGGTATCGATGGCCAGCAGCATAATGGCTCAGGTCTCCAGCTGGGCAGCCCGCCGCCAAGCCTCAAGCAATGCGCAGTGGCGCGCTCCCCGGGCTTGAATGACCAGCGCGCGCGCCGGCTCTTCCGCCAATTCGATATCGATGCGCAGCCTCTCTTCCGGCAGGATTTCCGCAATGCGCTCAGGCCATTCGATGATGGCGATATCATCGCTCTCGAAGATATCGTCCAAGCCCAGCGATGACGCTTCCGCCAAGCCGCTGAGGCGATAACAATCAATATGCCAGAGCCTCGTCTCGTCACGCTTCCGAACATGTTCATGCGCCAGATTGTACGTGGGGCTGGTCAGAGGCGGTTCCGCGCCCCAGCCAGCGCCGATGCCGCGGCTCAGCAAGGTTTTGCCAGCGCCCAGCGGACCGCAAAGGCAGATGCAATCGCCCGGTTGCAGCAGCTTGCCCAGAGCCATGCCCAGAGATTCGCTGCGCTGCGGCGATTCGCTGCGGATGATTATGGGCTGGGCGGGCTCGGCGCGCACGAACTGCTCCTCGGCTCGGCTAGGTTGATTATACTTGCCAGCGCCCGAAACTCATCGTTTTAATTGCCGGCCCGCTGGCTCGATTGGCTTGAGCGGGCTTGTCGCTTGGGCTATACTGCCTGTTGCGTACATTTTCATAAGGGGTCTGCGCGTGGCAGGAAAACAGGCCGATCGCCCCCGCGCATTGGAGGAGACGCTGCGCCGGCTGAGCCTGGTTGCCGATGGCGCGCTGCTTTGCGCTGTCGTCAATGAAGATGGTTTGGCGCTGGCTGTCCATCCCAACGATGGGCAAACCGGCAGTCATAACCAGGCGCTGAACGGCGAGACCCTGGCGGCTGTTTCCGCTCGTCTGGCGGGCATGGCGCAATTCTGCCTGGAGCGATTGGCTCAGGGCGAGATGGGACGCCTGCTGGTCGAGGGCGAGGCGGGGGCGCTGCTCTGCTGCCCAGCCGGCGATGTGACCCTGGCGCTGCTGGTGGATAAAGATGCCAGCCTCGGGCATGCGCTCTTCGCCGCGGGGAAAGCCGCAGCAGAAATCATCGCGATCCTGGCGGAGGACTAAACGTCGGCAAAGGCGGGGTGAAAGCGGACATGGCCACGGATCTGGCCTGCCAGTTGCCCCTCGTCCAGGACAGCCGCCATGAAATGCTCATGCGCGCCACCGGGCTGGACGTAGTCGCTGCTGAAGCCCAGCGGCACAGCCGGCGCGAAGCCAAATCGCGGATAATAGCGCGGGCTGCCCACCAGGAAGAGCAAGCTGTGCCCAGCCTCGCTCATGGCTGCCAAACCGGCCCGGACCAGCGTCGAGCCGATGCCCTGACGCTGATGGGCTGGCGCCACGGAGATGGGACCTAACGCGGGCTGGCGCCGTATGCTGTCGCCATCCGCGATCGTGACCAGGCTGTAGGCGGCATGACCGACGATTTCGCCATTTGAGACGGCTACATGAGAGAGCAGCAGGGCTTTTTCTTCGCGCAGGCGGTCGACAATCTCGGCTTCCGCGGCGCGGTTGAAGGCGGCTGCCGTAAGCTGATAGATCCTCTCAAAATCCGCGCTGCCTTCCCGGCGAATCACGATATCGCTCGCTTTAGGGTAGTGAACTTTGTAGGTGCCCGCTTCAGCGTTTCCCAGGGCAAAATCCAATGCTTGCTTGGCGCCCGCCAGCAGCCTCTCGCCCGCTTCGGTCATCTTCGGCTCCTTATATGATCTCGATGCGCCCAACTAACGCGAATCCCGCTTGACGCAACCTCGCAGGCCAGCGAGTATACTATGCAGCAAAAGATTGGTCATGGTTGGCATGCGCCGGCGATTGGCCGCAAACCTGCCGTTTGGATGCGATTGTATGACTGCGCCAAAATACCTCTACCTGACCACCACGGGCCACATCAGCGGCCAGCCGCATGAGATCGAGATCTGGTACGTCGAGCATGAGGACCGCCATTATCTGATCGCCGAAAAGCGCGAGGCGGCTCATTGGGTACAGAATATCCGCGCCAACCCGGCTGTCAGCTGCCGGCTGGGCGAGGCGAGCTGGGCAGGCGCTGCCAGCATCCCGAGCGATCCGGCCTTGATTGCCGCCGTCAAAGCCAAGATGCAGGCGAAACACGGCTGGAGCGATGGGCTGGTCGTCGAGATCGCCCGAGCCTGAGCGCGCTCAGTCTGCCGGTTGCAGCCAGGCTTCATTGCCGCCCCCATCTGCGATCCAGCCGCGGACCGGTTGGCTGCTTTCTACCAGTTCAGCGCGCCACCAGCGCAAGCCGTCTTTGCATACTGGACCGCCGATCAGCCGCAGCTTAGCGCCGATTTCCGGACGATAGAGCAAGGTGGAGGCGGTTTCGGGCGCATCGTACATGGTGGCATGGGCAAGGACGACGCTGGCTATTTCGCTGACGTTCAGCTCGGTGGCTGGCAGGCTCGGGCAATTGGCATCAATGCGCAGATCGGGCGGCCGGGCAGGGGATTCGCTGACGTATAGGATGCTGGCGCTATAATTCTTGAAGTCGGCGCTGCCCGCCCAGATATCGTATTCGCCGGCCGGCGCATGGCTGAAGCTGATGGCGGCGTCGCGCCCCTCAAGCGTCTCGCTGCAATGCCACTTGCCATCCGCGCTATGGATGATGAGGGTCATAGCCGCCGGGCTATGCAAGCCAAAATGAATCTCGCGGAAGGGCTCGCCCAGCGCGACGCTGTAATCGGGCGCTTCGGCAATATAGCCATGGCAGCCGGGCTCAGCCAGGAAATCCGCTGCCGGGCTGCGACCTCCGCCCAGGACCTGCACAGCAAATGGCGCCGGCTGAAAACGAGGCGCGAGCGTCGCCTTGCCATAGCTGGCCTCCCGCTCGGGGTCGGGACCCGTGGCTGTCGTCGGCAGGCTTTCGGGTCCCAACTCCGAGACATAGAAGACCGCCTCGTCATGGCTGCCGGCCGCATAATTGCCGATCCAGACCAGATACATGCCCGGCGCGGCATTGTGCAAAACCAATGCCGGGTTCAAGCCGTTGGCATCGTCATTGCAGGTCCAGCCTCCGTTGGGCAGGCGGACGATGAGCGTTGTATCCGTTTGGCTGGCCGCCAGCAGGGTTATCCGCGGGAAGGGCGCAGCCAACTCAAGCAGGATATCGGGCTCGGCGGCGGCATATCCAAGGCAATTATCCCCCAGCGCGAGCGGCTTTATGGCGACATCGCCACCGCTGAGCGCATCCAGCGAGAAAGGCGCGGGCGCAAAGCCGGGCAGCAGAATATGCGCGCCATAATGAGGCGGGGCGGCTGGCTCCAGCGCTGTTGGACCGCAGGCGACTGAGGCGCTGAATGTCAGGATGAACGCCAGCAGCCGGCCCGAAGAGCGAAATAGAATCACCTTGCCATGCGCTTTCTCTCGCCGGGTCAATCCAGCCCAAGAGCAAATCCCTTGAGCTCGCGGCGGACATGCGCGCGGGCTACGATACGCTTTTGGACAATTCATTATACAATGGATGTCTTAGCAGTCGCGCAGCGCGAAGAAGCCGCATGAAACTGAGACGCCGTTCCGCAATCATGAAGTGCCTGCTCATAGGCTTGGCGCTGCTGCCGGCTCTGCTCTTCGCCTACCTGGGGCATTACAGCCGATTGCTGGGCGATGAATATCGCTGGATCCCGATGGCCGCGGAGCTTGGCGCTTGGCAGAACATGCTGCATTGGCGCGCGGTGTGGATGTCTTCGTACAGCGGTATTTTTCTCACGGGCTTGCTGGCTAGCCTGGATGCGGCTCTGCCCTCGATATTCGCCGTATTCGCGGTTGGGCTCTGGCTGCTTGGGGCGGCTTGGCTGCTTTGGCAGGTTTTGGAATTGCTGGGGGTCAAGCGGCATCGGCTGGCGCTGGCAATATCGGTCGCGGGGTTGCTGATTGCTGCCAGCATGAATGCCTTCTATTCGTCTCAATCGCTGTATTGGTATGCCGCGAACATGGCTTATACGCTGCCGACGGCTTTGCTCTGCTGGACTATGTCGCTGTTGCTGGCGGCTTCACGGCGCATTCAAATGGGCGGCTCCCTGCTGGCTTGGGCGGGAGCAAGCGCAGTCTGCGGCTTCATTTGGGCTGGATTTTCGGAAGCCCAGCTTATATTCCAACTGGCATTTCTTCCGCTGCTGCTGCTGGCGGCATTTGCGGTAACCGGCGGCGAGCTTCGGCGCAATGCCACTGCCTTGATTGGCGCGGGCTGCCTGGGTACCTTGGGCAGCCTGGCTGTGCAATGGACGTCGCCGGGGCGGCTCGTGCGGACGGCGCTGACGCTTGAGTATCCGCAATTCCAGCCGATCCGGGATCCCTTGACATTGATGCGGCATGCCTTGGCGGACATCTATCAATTGGCGATCGCGCCGGAGACGGTCCTGGGCTTTGTCTTGCTGCTGGCGATGGGCTGGCTGGGGGGGCGGGCGATTCAGTCGACCAGACTGCCGCTGGGCGCTGGCTCCCGCGCGCATGTCGCTGCCAGTCGGCTGCCTTATCTTGTCGCATTGATCGTTCAGGCGCTGTTTGCGCCGCTGCTCTGGACGCATGCCAGCGATGTGGCGCAGGTCTTCGGCCGTTACAGTTATGCCTTTGCGCTGGTGGTCGCCATAAATGTTGCGATGCTGGTCCTTTCTTGCCTGCTGCTCTGGCACTATGGTCATTTGCGCGCCTTCCTGAGGAGGAGCCGGCGACGCAGCGACTCCCTGGCCGGTCTGGCAGCGCTGCTGGCATTGATGATGATGGCGGCGCCGCAATTGCGCTCGATGCACGTCAGCGCCTCGAACTTTCTTTTTGCCACGGCGCTGAGCTGGCTCTTCGTGGCATGGCTGGAATGGACGGCGCAAAGGGATGAGGCTGCCGCCAGGCATTTGAGCTTGCTGGCATTCAGCAGCGCGCTGATCGCCTTGCTTTCGACCGCGGCTCTCATAACCGTTCCGCGCATGTTTGTTGGGATAGGCGACCCGCGGCATTGGACGAGCCCGGCCCTCTTGCTGACAGCCCAGGGTTTGATATGGGGCGTCACGCTAGGATACGGGGCGGGACGGCTTGGCAAGCGGGGGGAAGCGCGGCTGAAGCTGGCTTGCCTGGCGGCGGCTGGTTTGGTATATGGCAGCATCATCTTGAGCCAATCGCGGGATGCGCCAAATCTCGCCACCTATGCGCGGGAATGGGATGAGCGGCACAGCTTGCTGACCGAACTGCGAGCGCAGGGGCAGCGCGACGTCCTAATCCCGCCGCGCGAGTTTGACCTGGCTGCCTTTATACTGCGCGGCGAAATTGGCGACGATGCGACCGACGGCGGCTTTTATCACCGCGTGGTTCTGGATTATTATGATCTGGCCTCCATCACATTGCTGGACGAGGCAGAGGCTTAGCATTAAGAGCCATGGAGGCAGAGGCAAGGCGAATGACCAACTGGCTTGACAATCGAGCGGTGAACCTGTCGCTGCTGGGTCTCGCGCTGCTGCCGGCGCTGCTCTACGCCTATTCTGGGACGTTCAGCCGCATGCTGGGCGATGACTACATCTATCTCCAGATCGCCCGTGACTTGGGACCGCTGCATGGCGCCTTGCACTGGCGCAACAATTGGGCGGGCCACTACAGTTCGGCGTTTTTGCATGGTCTTATGACGCCCTTCGCCATGCAAGCGCCGGCGCTCTTGCCGGGCATGATCAGCGCTTGCTGGCTCTTTGGCTTGGCAGGCCTCTTTGGGCATCTGCTGGCTAGGCTGGATGTCCGCGCGCATCGTCGCAGCCTGGCGCTCATCTTGGCGGGCCTGACTGTGGCTGCCAGCATCCACGCGATTTACACAGTCATGGGGCTATATTTCTTTATCTCCGCCACGCAGTACACCTTGCCAATTGCGCTGCTGACGCTCTGGTTCGCGCTGCTGCTGACGGCTTGCAAGCGCCTGCGGTCGCGGCTTGGCTTGGCGCTGGCGGGCTTGCTCCTGGCGGCCTTCAGCTTCATCAGCGCGGGCTTCGCCGAGATGACCCTGGTTGTGCAATTGGCCTTTATCACGCTGCTCTCGGGGCTGCTGCTCATCGGCTTTCGACGGCGCCTGCCATCGCGAGTTATTGGCTTGCTTGGCGCTGGCTGGCTGGGAACCCTGGCCAGTTTGGCTCTGCAGTGGAGCGCGCCCGGTCGGCTGAAGCGGACGGAGACGATATGGGAGTATCCGCAGTTTCATCCCAAACGCGATCTTGCGGAGTTGACGCGGCTGGGCTTGCGCGATCTGCATGAGATGACGGCGGACCCCGAGGTGGCGGCCGGCTTCCTCTTGCTCTTCGCGCTGGCTTTGCTGCTCTCGCTTGGCGCGCGGTCAGTCAAGCTGCCGGCATCGCGGGCAAACTCGCCGCTATTGACGCAGGACCGAGTGTGGCATGGCGCTGGTCTGCTCGTTCAACTCTTGATCCTGCCGGCGATCTGGCTGCACCAAAGCGATCAGGCGATATTTCTGGGGCGATTCAGCGCATCGTACATGGTGGCGGTTAGTGTAAACGGGGCGCTGCTCCTGGGCTTCTTGTGGCTGCTATGGCGGCATACGCGCCTGCAAGCCTGGCTGAACGGGGGAGCGCGGCGGCCTCCGGTTTTCGCGCTCGGCCTGCTGGCTGGCGGCTTGACGCTCTTCGCTCTGCCGATACTCCGCGATATGCACATCACGGCGCAGAATCTCTTCTTTGTCTCGGCGCTGAGCCTGCTGGCTCTGGCATGGCGCGAATGGGCTTCCGCCAACTTGGATCATGCCGAGCGATGGCTGCTGCCGCTGCCGCTGGCTGGCACGGCTCTTGTCCTGCTGTCGGTGGCTGCATTGGTGACCCTGCCGCGATACTTCGTGGGCGTGGGCGCGGCTCGGCACTGGTCGGCGGCTGCCTTCGGCTTCGTGTCGCTGGGGCTGGTCTGGGGATTTACTCTTGGCCGCAGCCTGACGAGCCTGGGCGAGCTCGCGCGGCGGCGGCTCAGATGGACATGCTTCCTCGCGCTGGCTGTCGTCTACTTGAGCATCGTGAGCAGCCAACTCAGCCAGCTGCCCAACTTCATGACGATGGCGCGGGATTGGGATGCCCGGCATGCCCTGCTCATCGCGGCGGCGGACAGGGGAGAGGCGCATGCCATCGTCCCGCCGATATCATTTAACCAAGGCATCTTCCTGACTTATGGCGAGATCGCGCCAGAAGCTCGCGCGAGCTATGACGGCGCCATGCTGGACTTTTATGGTCTGGAGTCGATCACCGTGGCCGCGGACTGAGCCATGACGCGCCGGCTTTTGCATAAGGGATGCCGCTGGCTGCCGCTGGCTTTGGCATTGCTGCCATCCGCGCTTTACGCTTATCTTGGCAGTTTCAGCCGCATGCTGCCGGACGATTTCCGTCATCTTTCTTTGGGGCTCGCGCATGGACCCTGGGCGAACATGCTCCATTGGCGCGAGCGCTGGAATGGCGCTTATGCCGATTATTTCATGCACGGGATTTTGGCGCCGCTGGGGAAGAGCGCTCCCTCTGTTTTGCCAAGCCTGCTCATTGCCATTTGGCTGCTGGGCTTGACCTGGCTCCTCGCGCAATGCCTGGACATATTGCAGGTCAAGGCAGGCCGCTGGGCTTGGGCATTGGCGGGCGCATCGCTGATCGTTGCGGGCTGCATAAACGCGCAGTTCGCGCCGGCGACGCTTTTTTGGCAGGCCGCCAGTCTGCGCTATCTCTTTCCCTTCGCGCTGTTTTGCCTGTACCTGGCGCTCATGCTCACTATGGGCAGGCGAGTTCGCGCGAACCCGGGGCTGGCTGCGGCTGGCCTGCTGAGCGGCTTGGCTGCCTTTGCCATTGCGGGCTTTTCGGAATTGCATCTGGCATTCCAGCTTGGCGCGCTGCTCTTGCTGGTCGCTTATGTGATCTCCTATGCGCCTCGGATGCTGCGCGCCCGAGCCATCGTCATCATCGGCGGCGGCATCCTGGGTTCGCTGGCCAGCCTGGCTTTGCAGCTGACCGCGCCTGGCTTGACGATGCGCGCTGAGGCGGTTTCGGGAGACGGCATAGCCCCGAGCTTGCCAAATCTGATGGGGGTGGCCGGCGACGCGCTGGGCGACCTCTACCGCGCATTGATGCGGCTCTCGACTCTGGAGAGTTTCTGGCTGCTTTTCGCCTTTGGGCTGCTCTTGTGGCTCTGTAGTCGCTCTTTGACCATGCCGGCGGAACTCTCTGGCGCGCTGCGTTTGCGGCTTGGCGGACGGCTGCCCTACCTGGCTGTTCTGGCGGCTCAACTGGCGCTGCTGCCTGGCATCTGGGCGCATTCCAGCGATACAGCGCAATTCTTCGGGCGTTTCAGCGCGAGTTTCTTGCTGGTCGTCATTATGAACCTGGGGCTTATCGGGGGCTTGCTGGCGCTTTGCCTGCGCCATAGCCGGCTGCAAGTATGGCTGCGAAGAGCGCCAATGCGGCCGAAGGCTTATGTTATGCTGCTTACGGCGAGCGGCATGGGCCTGCTTGTCTTGCCACAGTTGCGGGCTATGGACAGGGCTGCCGAGAATGTTCTGTTCATTACGGCGCTGAGCCTGCTGCTGTTGGCTTGGCTGGAAGGGGCGCGCTTGGGCAGGGACGCGCTGTCCCGTCGCATCTGCCTGTTCGCTCTGGCGGCGTCGGCGCTGGCATTGCTGTATCTCTGGGCGCTGATGATTGCGGATCAACTTCACATTAGCATTGTGATCGCCAGGCATTTGGCCTCGGCCGCCTGCTTGCTGACCATGACGGGACTCGCGTGGGGCATTGCCGCTGGTCACATCGCCAGGCAGCTGGGCAGAACCCCTCGAAAGCGGGCGCAAGGCTTGGCCGCGGGGGTCCTGACGCTTGCCTGGCTCAGCCTCGTTGGCGGCCAAATCAGCAGCATTCCCGATTTCGCTCTGTATGCCAGCGAATGGGACAAGCGGGATGCGCGGCTGCTGGCATTACGAGCGGAAGGAGAGCGGCATGCCCGAATCCCGCCGCCAGCTTTTGACCTCGATCACTTCATTGAATTCGGCGAGAAAAGAGCCGATTTTCCGGTAGAGGATATGCCGGCATTGCTCAAGTATTATGGCTTTGAATCCATCACTCTGATTGAGGAGAACTGAGGCGTAAGATGTCGCTGTCGCTGGATAACAAGCTGGTCAGATGGCTGCTGATGGCTTTGGCTTGCTTGCCGGCCGCATTCTTCGCCTATCTGGGTCATTTCAGCCGGCTGGCAGCCGACGATTGGGCGCATATCCTTCTGGGGCGCGAGCATGGACCCTGGCGGAACGTCCTGTATTGGCGGCAGACATGGAATGGCGCTTACGCCGATTATTTCCTGCACGGCTTGTTGGCGCCGCTGGATTGGCTGGCGGCTTCGGTAATGCCCGGGCTGATTATCGTCATCTGGGCAGCGGCTTTGGCTTGGCTGTTTTGGCAGGTTCTGGCTTGGCTGGGCGCGGGGCGGCATAGGCTGTCGCTGGCTCTGAGCCTGGCGAGCCTCACGGTTGGGGCCAGCGTCAGCGCCTTCTATACGCCGCAATCATTCTATTGGCTTTCAGCGAGCGCCCGCTATGCCTTTCCGCTGGCTCTCTTTGTCGGCTGTCTCGCTTTCATGCTGGCGGCGGGCCGGCGGGCGCATTCGTCCCGCGGCTTGGGCATCGCTGGAATCGTCGGCGGGCTGATATGCTTCGCGGTTGGCGGCTTTTCCGAAGTGTATCTGATCTTCCAATCGGCTTGTTTGGCTCTTCTGCTAGCCGCATTGCTGGTCTTCTTGCCGGGTCGTATGCGCATGAAGGCGCTATGTCTGTTTGGCGGCGGTTTGCTGGGCAGCCTGGCCAGCGCCTGGGTCCAGTGGACATCGCCGGGGCGTTTGATACGCAGCGATTACGCGCAGAATTATCCGCGCGTTCAGAGCCTGCGCGACCCCGGCGACCTGCTGGATCTGGCGCTCTTTGACGCCCATCGGCTGCTGATAGACCCGCAAGTTCTGGCTGCCATGCTGCTGGTTTTCGGGGCGGTCTTGTTCTTGACGCTGCGCATGAAACGGCTGTCATTGCCGAGCGGCATCGGCGAAGGTTTCGCGCATATCGACGGGCGCCTGCCTTATGGCGCCATTGCGCTGATTCAAGCGCTTCTGCTGCCGGCGCTGTGGACGCACAGCAGCGACGATGCGCTGTTCTTGGGTCGCTTCAGCCTCAGTTTCATGGCGGTCGTCTGCATCAACGCCGGTGTGATTGTCGCCTGTTTGCTGGTCATCGCGCGCTATGGGCAATTCCAGGCGATGCTGCGCGGTTCACGCTGGCGCTTGTCAGGCTATGCGCTGGCGCTTTTGCTTCTGGCTTTGCCGCTGCTTTTGGCGCCGCATTTCCGCGACATCTACATTCTGGCGCGCAACACGCTCTTCATGGCATCGCTCAGCTTGCTGGCTCTGGCATGGTGGGAATGGTCGCGGGACAAGCTGGCGCGCAAAGAGATGTGGCTCTGCCTGTTGCCGCTGCTCTTCACTGGCGCTGCTTTGTTGATCGCCGCTGCGATGATCGCGGTGCCCCGCTATTTCTTGGGCACCTTCCATGCGGTCGGTCAATTGAGGCGGCTCGCGGGGGCGGCTTTCCTGCTGGTTTCGCTGGGCTTGGTCTGGGGTTTCGCGCTGGGTTATTGCGGACGGCGCATGAGTCAGGCGGGGCGAAGGCGCTTGCGGCTGGCCAGCCTGCTCATTGTGATCGCCGCCTGGCTGAGCATCATCATTGGGCAGCTGCGCATCTTGCCCGATTTCCGATTGTATGCGCAGGAATGGGACGAGCGGCATGCCCTGCTGATTGACATCGCGGAAACTGGCCAGCGCCATGCTGTGATTCCGGCGCGCGCCTTTAATCTCTATCTGTTCATATTGACCGGCGACAGACTGCCCGGCATGGATGAACCGAGCGACGGGCTGCTAAAAGCCTACTATGGTTTCGATTCGATAACTTTGGTCGATGATGGCTAGACGCGCGGATGGCAGGGACACCATGGATACTGCTGGAAGGTTCGGGTCCGGGCGGGCGCAAGGCATGATCAAGCGCGGATTGCCGCTTTGCCTGGCGATGCTGCCGGCTGCGCTCTTGGTCTATCTGGGGCATTTCAGCCGGCCCTGGAGCGACGACTGGCGGCATATTCTGCTCGGACAAGCGCATTCGCCGCTGGAAAACGCGCTGCATTGGCGAGAGCGCTGGAATGGCGCGTACGGCGATTATGTCCTGCATAGTCTCTTGGCGCCGCTTGATTGGCTTGCCCCCGCGATCTTCCCTGCCCTGATCATCTTCATCTGGGTTCCGGCGCTGTCTTGGCTGCTCTGGCAGCTCTTGGCTGGGGCAGGGCGCAAACGTCTGGCAATTTCCATCGGCTTGGCCAGTCTTGCGGCGGCGGCCAGCATAAACGCTCATTTCTCGCCGGAGTCGCTCTACTGGTATTCCAGTTCCGCGCGCTATATCTTTCCGCTTGGCTTGTTTACCGCGCTGCTGGCATTCATGCTGGCTCTGGCAAGGCGGCTGGAGTCGACAAGCGGGCTGGCATTGGCAGGCGGCGTCTTCGGGCTGCTTGCCTTCGGGATTGGCGGCTTCTCTGAAGTGCATCTGATATTCCAATCCGTGTTTCTGGCGTCGCTTTTGGCGGTCCTGCTCATCTTTCTGCCCCGCCGTTTCTGGATGAAGCCGATTTGCTTGCTCGGCGGCGGCTTGCTGGGCAGCATTGCCAGCGGAATAGTGCAGTGGACTGCGCCGGGCCGGCTGATCCGCATGGAGCGCGTGTTTGACGATTACCAGCATGTATACGCGATTCGCGACCCCGCCGAATTGCTCGAGATGGGACTATTCGATGTACACCGGCTGCTGCTGGATGCCGATGCGATTGCCGGTCTGCTGCTGGTATTCGGGGTGGCGCTGCTGCTGAGCCTGCGGGCCAAATCCTTGTCGCTGCCGGCTGGCATTGGCGAGCGCGCCGCGGCTCAGTATGGCTCGCTGGCGTATGTCGGCGTACTGCTCCTCCAACTGGCGATGCTGCCGCCATTATGGGCGCACAGCAGCGATGATGCGCTGGTCTTGAGCCGCTTCAGCTTGAGCTTCGCTGGCGTGGTCGGCTTGAATATTGCGCTGATTGCTGGCTGCCTGCTGGTTGCTTTGCGCTACCGGCAATTCCAAGCCTGGCTGAGCGGCGGCAAAGGCCGGCTGGGCGGATTTTCGCTGGGGCTGCTCCTGCTGGCTGTCGCTATGCATTTCGCGCCAAGCCTGCGGGAGGTGTACATCCTGGCGCGGAATGCCCTGCTGCTGATGTCGCTGAGCTTGATAACCCTGGCCTGGTGGCAATGGGCTACGGCAACTCTCGACGGGCGGGAGTTGTGGCTGCGCCTCTTGCCGCTGCTGGCCACGTGTATTGTTCTGCTGACGGCGGCCGTGATGATCAGCGTGCCGCGCTACTTTCTCGGAAACTGGTGGGAGGTGAATGATGGGCGAACATTGGCCGCGGCAGCCTACTTGATTGTATCGCAGGGATTGATCTGGGGATTCGCTTTGGGATACGCCTGCCGACGCCTGCCATCCGTTGCGGGCGCCCGCGTCCAGTTAGCGGCTCTGCTGCTGGTTGCCTGCGCTTTTGTGAGCATCGTCAGCGGACAACTGCGGCTGCTGCCCGATATGCGGCTCGTTGCCGAAGAATGGGATGAACGGCATGCCTTGCTGCTGGATCTGGCGGCGGCTGGCCAGCGCGATGTGGCGATCCCGGCTGGGGCTTTTGATCTGTGGCACTTTATGGAGACAGGCCTGAAGCGCCCCGGCTTGAACGAACCCATTATCACATGGCAGGCGGAGTATTATGGCTTGGATTCGGTAACATTGGTCGCTGCTGGCTGATGCGCATGATTTTGCTTTGGAAGCCGAAAGCGATTACCATTGGGGCAGGCGCACTTCAGGATTGAGCGGCAAGGCTTGTCCCCATGCAAAAGCGAATGATCGACTTCATCCGAGCCCTGCGCGCCGCTGGCTTGCGCGTTTCACTGGCTGAAAGCCAGGATGCCATGTTCGCCGTCGATCAAGCCGGGGTGGGCCGCCAGACAGCCTTCAAGAGCGCCATGAAAGCCAGCCTGGTCAAGAACCAGCGCGATCAGCCGGTCTTCGAGGTTTTCTTCCCGCTCTTCTTCAGCAACAACAAGCCGCCCCTGCAGAATATCCTGGAACAGATGACGCCCGAACAAGAGCGGATGCTGCAGGAGGCGCTGCGTTCGCTGCTGGGCGATTTGGATGCCCTGCGCGATCTGTTGCAGAGACTGCTGGAGGGCCGCGAGTTCAGCGATGACGAGCTGAGCCAGCTGGGCGAATCTTCCGGCTTGGCGCAAGGCGACGAGATGGTTATGCGCCCTTGGTTCGAGCGGCGCATGAACCGGCAGGCCGGCTTGACGCAGATGGGACGCATGCTGGATGACCTGCTGGAAGAGCTGGCGGCTCTGGGCATGAGCGAGGAGGCTCTGGCGGAATTGGAAGACATGCTGCGCGAGAATATGCGCGGCTTATCCCAGCAGATCTCCCGGCACGTTGGCGCCAGCCTGGCGGAGCAAATGGCGAAACAGGAACCCCGCGAAGTCCCGGACCTGCTGGACGTCCCTTTGCAGCGGCTGAGCAGCGGCGATATCGAAGATCTGCGCGCTGAAGTGCGGCGGCTGGCAGCCAGATTGCGCACGCGGGCGGCTCTGCGGCAGAAGCGCGCCAAAACCGGCGATTTCGATCCCCGAAGGACCATCCGCAAGAATCTGCGTTATGGCGGCGTACCCATGGAAGCGCAATTTCGCAAGCGCCACAAAAAACCCAGCCTGATTCTGATCTGCGATTTGAGCACATCCATGCGCTATGCCGTCGAGTTCCTGCTGACGCTTGTCTATGAGCTCAGCGACCAGGTGCGGCGGACGCACAGCTTCATCTTTATCCATGATCTGGTCGACGTCAGCACGACCCTGGCCGAGCTGCCCCCGCGGGAGGCGGTCGCGCGAGTCATGGCGGAAAACCCGCCCGGTTACTACAGCACGGACTTGGGCAACAGCCTGGCTGCTTTCCAGCGGGACCACATGCAACTGGTCGACAGCCGCACGACGATTCTGTTTTTTGGCGATGGGCGCAACAACTACAATGATCCGCGCCTGGATATCGCCCAGGAGATGCAGCGCAAGGGAAGACGGCTGATCTGGTTCTGTCCGGAATCGCGCCGTCAATGGGGCAGCGGCGACAGCGACATGTGGGAGTACAGCATGTACGCCGACCGCGTCTTCCTGGTCAAGAACCTGCGGCAGCTGGCGGAGGCCGTGGATCGCCTCCTGGCGGATGCTTAGCTGGAGCGCGTCATGGCTGAAAGCGCGCAGGTCCGCACATTGGAAGACATCCGCCGCATGAAGCCGCAGATAATGGCGCTGGCCAGGCAGTGTCGCGCGCGCAAGGTATCCGTGTTCGGCTCGGTAGTTCGCGGCGAAGCGCATGCCGACAGCGATATTGATTTTCTGGTCGATTTCGAGGAAGAGTATTCGCTCTTGGATCACGCCGGGCTATTGGTGGGCTTGGAGGATCTACTCGGACGCAAGGTTGATGTTGCGCCGAGAAGATCTCTGCGACCGTCGCTGAGGGATACCATAATTGGCGAAGCGATAGAACTGTGACAAGAACGCAAACGGAGTACTGCCTGGATATTCTGAACAATATCGCGAGCATAGAAGAGTATGTCGCCCGCGGTCCGGACGCGTTTATGCAATCCAGCCTCCATCAGAATGCGGTCAAGTTCTGTTTCCTGGTCATCGGAGAAGCAATCAAACGGCTAAGTGATGACTTGACTGCCTCACATCCGCAAATTCCCTGGCGCCGATATGCCGGCTTTCGCGATGTTCTCATTCATCAGTATCACAATACCGAGATAATAGTGGCATGGCGGGCGTCTCAAGAAGACCTGCCAGCCCTGAAGGCAGCTGTCGCCACGATACTGGCTTCGCTTGACGAATCGGCAGCCGAAAGTTGAGTGCGGCGCATTGTGGACAAGCCACGTCTCGGCCGGACGGCGGACCCTGGCTCCGTGCTACACTATGAGACGGTGGCAGGGCACGACACGAGTTGACTCGCATGGCTGAAAGTACGCAGGTCCGCACATTGGAAGACATCCGCCGAATGAAGCCGCAGATAATGGCGCTGGCCCGGGAGTGTCGCGCGCGCAAGGTATCCGTGTTCGGCTCGGTAGTTCGCGGCAATGCGCATGCCGACAGCGATATTGATTTTCTGGTCGATTTCGAGGACCACTACAGGTTGCTGGATCATGCGCGGCTCATCTATGAATTGGAGGACTTGCTCGGTCTCAAAGTTGATGTGGTCCCGCGCCGTTCGCTGCGCGAGGAATTGAGACCCTATATCTTAAAGGAAGCGCTGCCATTGTGACACGAAGTCAGCGCTTGTATTGCGCGGATATTCTCGACCGCATACAGTGAATTGAAGCGTATACAGCCGTCGGTCGCGACGCCTTCATGCAATCCACGGTGAATCAAGACGCTGTCGTTTACTGCTTTACGATTATCGGCGAAGCGATAAAGCAGCTGAACGACGCTCTGCTCGCGCGGCAGCCGCAAATTGATTGGCGAGGGTTCGCCGGCTTTCGCGACATTCTCATCCATCAGTATCACAATACCAAAATGATCTTCGTCTGGCGGGCGTCGCAAGAAGACCTGCCAGCCCTGAAGGCAGCTGTCGCCACGATACTGGCTTCGCTTGACGAATCGGCAGCCGAAAGTTGAGTGCGGCGCGTGAGACCAGCCCGGCCGACGGATGGCTTGTGCTACACTATGAGACGATAATCGCCCGATTCGCCGAGTGAGCCGCATGGCTGAAAGTACGCAGGTCCGCACATTGGAAGACATCCGCCGCATAAAGCCGCAGATAATGGCGCTGGCCCGGGAGTGTCGCGCGCGCAAGGTATCCGTGTTCGGCTCGGTAGTTCGCGGCAATGCGCATGCCGACAGCGATATCGATTTCCTGGTGGATTTCGAGGACGATTATACGCTGCTTGATGTTTCTGGACTGATGAATGGACTAGAGTATTTGCTCGGTCGCAAAGTGGATGTTATAGACCGCCCAAGCCTGCGACATGAAATGCGGGAAGCGGTGTTCAAAGAAGCTCAAACACTATGAGCGAAAAGCAGCGCTTGTTGTGTCAGGAAATTATGGAGCGAATCCAACGGATTGAAAATTTCGTCTCACATGGACGAGACGCGTTTGAGCAGTCAGTTATGATTCAGGATGCGATCATCCTGGGCTTCATAGTAATTGGCGAAGCGACCAAGAACCTGGATGAATCACTAACTGAACGACATCGGCATATCCCGTGGAAACGCGTCGCCGGCTTTAGGGATGTCCTTGTGCACCAGTATCGTAGAACCCGGCTGGAATTGGTGTGGCGTACTGCCCATGAAGAATTGCCCGCTCTCAAGGCTGCGGTCACCGCGCTGCCGCAAGACCTGGACGAAAATAAAGCCGGCGCGTGAGACCAGCCCGGCCGACGGATGGCTTGTGCTACACTATGAGACGATGACCGCCCGATTCGCCGAGTGAGCCGCATGCCTGAAAGCGCGAAGATCCGCACATTGGAAGACATCCGCCGCATAAAGCCGGAGATCATGGCGCTGGCCAGGCAGTGTCGCGCGCGCAAGGTATCCGTGTTCGGCTCGGTAGTTCGTGGCAATGCGCATGCCGACAGCGATATTGATTTCCTCGTCGATTTCGAAAGCGATTTCCGCCTGACCGACCTCATCCGTTTGACGCAAAAGCTCGAAGAACTTGTCGGGCGGAAGGTGGATGTCGTGCCCCGGCATGCCTTGCGGAAAGAGCTGGAATCATTCGTGTTGCATGAAATGCAAGCGCTATGACACGCAGCCAGCGACTCTATCTGCAGGACATACTTAACGAATCCAGCGTATAGAATTCTGCATCGTGGGCGGTCGCGAATCCTTCCTAGAAGATGGATTGCTCCAGGATGGGGTGACGCTCGGCTTCATGATCATCGGCGAAGCAGTTTAGCGCTTGACTGCGGACTTGACTTCGGCGCATCCCGAAGTTGCCTGGAGCGATTTCGCTGGTTTCCGCGATGTGCTCATCCACCGACATCATGACGTTTTGCTGGAACAAGTTTGGCAGTATGCGCAAGAAGACCTGCCCGCTCTCAAGGCTGCGGTCACCGCGCTGCTGCATGACCTGGATGATAGCGAGTTGCCTGTATAGCGCGACCTTGCTTGACCGGCGCCAGAGCATGCCCTAGCCGCACTCTCCAGCCGGCGTGGCGTAATCCCCGCTGATCCAGCCGCGCGTCCCATAATAATCGACATGGAACCAGCCATCCTTGCTGGCGAAAGTCGTCAGCGTGGCATTGGCTGGCACGACGCCGATGATCGTGCCCTTCGGCTCAATGCGCAGGTTCAGCCGCGCTTGCGTGGTCGCCATGCAGCCGTCGAAGCTGGTCTGCTTGCCGATGCCGGGAGCAGTGGTATGCGGCGAATCGATGGGCAGCAGCACGACCAAGCCATGTACGCCCACCGAGGCGCAGGTGGAATTGCCGTTCCGCCAGGAGGGCAGCTGCTCGACCGTATGCGGCGTCGCGCTGGCGTTGATGAACAGGGTCGAGCCGGCCTGCGGGAAGCAGACGGTGGCCGTCGGGCGGACCCAGCCCCATACGTCCACCGCGTCCAGGACGCCGGCTTGGATTATCCAGCCTATGCCGACCGCGCTGGCGTCGCGCCGCTGGAATTGGATGCCGCTGCAGATGTCATACGTCGCGCTGACGCGGATGCCGGTATTGGCGTTCAGCCAGTCGCCGCTGCAGGGGACGGGCGTTGGCGAATATATGCCGCTGCTGCTGCCACCGCTGATGCTGCTGGCGCTCTCGGCGGGGATATCGTAATACTGCACAGCGCCGATATCGCAGGCGGTCGCCGGGCGGGCGTTGCCCAGTTGGTCTTTCTTGTAGGTGTTGCATTGGGCGTCGATGCCCGCGCCGATAGCCGGGCTGCCCGCTTGAAGCGGCAAGTAGGGGATGCTGCCAGTCAGCGCGCCCAGCCTTGGATCCGCCACCGTAACGGTGCCGCAGTTGTCGCTCGCGGGTCCGTTCCAGGTGATGATGCCGCGTTGCGTATTGCTGTTGTTGAAGCTGCCCCCGCACAATACGCCCCCGCCGGTCTCGCTGCGGCCGATGATGGTGTTGTACATGTTGACCGTGCCGACGCCAACGATGCCCGTGACTAAGCCGGCGCTAGCGCTGGTGTTGTCCCAGACGGTCAGCTGCGCCAGCGTTACCGTGCCGCTGGTGACAGCGATCGCGCCGCCGTTGTTGGCGGAATGGTTCTTGGTGAATGTGCTGTTGCGAATGTTGACCGAGCCGCCAGCGATCATTACGGCGCCGCCTTGATAAGCCGACCGGTTATTGATGAAGGCGCAGCGATCAACTGTGGCGTTGCTGCCGGAGCTGAACGATATTGCGCCCCCGTCTGCGGTGGAGGTTGTGCTGTTGTCTTTTATGACGCAATCCTCCAGCCACAGCTTGCCGGCTACCGCCATCGCGCCGCCGTCGCTGTCAGGGTTGCCGCCGCTGAGTTCCACATCGCGCAGGATGAAATCGCCGCCGCTCGCGACAGACAAGAGGCGGATGTCCTGTGTGGTGGTTATGCGGTGGCCCCCGCCCTCCATAAAGATATTGCTTTCGATTTCCGGGGCTTCTGTATTCAGCGTCGAGTCCACCTGCAGCCAGATGACATCGCGGCCCACCTCGTCTTCGACGCCAGCAACGCAGCCGTCGGCGTTGGTGGCGCTGTTCTCGTTGGCGCTGGTGATGGCTTCCCTCAGGTTGCAGACGGGGAAGGGGCTGGAGGTATAGTCTACGCCGCCGTTCACATAGATGTCTTTGTAGCCGCCGCGTTCCACCGCGCCCGCGTCGCAATTGCTTGTCGGACGGCGCACGCCAAACTGGTCAAGGTTGTACTGCTTGCAGATGGCGTCATTGCCGATGCCCAGGACCGGGCTGCCGCTGCCGGGCAGGAGAGCGCCGCGCGAATCCGCGCTCAAGCTGGGATCGCCAGTGGCGGCTGGGGAGCAGGTGTTGTCGCCGATGAGGTTGCCGATGTTCTGACTGAGTGATACGCCCGTACCAAGAAAGCAGTCCTGGTTGTCGTCGCTGCTGGCGACGATGCTGTTGCGTATGCTAAAGCTGTTGCTCGAAATAAACAAGCCACTTGGGATGGCGTTGCTGGCGCCGGCGGACAAGTTATCGTGTAGCGTAACATGGGTGAGAGTCGCCGTTGCGCCGGCAAAGCTGATGCCACCGGCAATGCTGCCGACACTATTGCTGATAATGGAGCTGTTGCTGATGGTCAAGTTGGATTGCGCGCCGGAAACATACAAAGCGCCACCGTCCGAAGAGGCGTAGCTATCGCGGATGGTGCTATTCGTCACTGTCACCTGCCCCTGCCAGGCATAGATTGCCCCCCCATAATTGTTGGAGCGCGAATTGGCGCGGCTCTGAGTCAAGGTGATATTGTTGAGGGTCAGGTTGCCGCTGCTGTTGAGATAGAACATGTGATAGGAATTGCCGCCATCAATGGAGTAGCCGTTGCCCTGCACAGTGATGGCCGAAGTGACTCGCGGCAGATCCGCGCTGAGCGTGACATTCGCCGATAGCGTGATGGTATCCGCGCCGCTGCCGGCCGTGCAGTCGGTATCGTGGCTGTTGCTGTCGTTGTTGGCGGATGTGATGGCGGCAGACAAGGGACAATCATCGTTGACAGTAATCGTCGCCGCCAGGCTAACCCGCGCGGACAGCAGGCAAAGCAGCGCCACAATCCCCAGCGGGAGCATGCGGCGGGCGGAACTGACAATACCGTGTATGCGCAACATAAGTGCCTTCCAAGTGTCCCATAAACAACAGAGTAGGCGATAGTATATCAAATATGATGCAAACGGCAAGCCATGCCGAAAGAATTCGGGCGCGGCCTCTTCATGGCTGGGCGCGTGTTCTACTGTCATGCGAAGAGGAGTAACCGAGGGCAAGCAATGGCAATCGCAAGAGAACGCGCGATGACCGTGGCGGAGTACCTGGCATGGGAAGAGCGCCAGGAGCTCAAGCACGAGTACATTGATGGAGAGATTATCGAGATGCCTGGCGGAACTTTGACGCATGCCCTTGTAGGAATGAACGTCGGCAGGGCGATTGCTCAGGCCATGAGCAGGCCGGATTGTCACGCGCTCAACAGCTAAATGCGCGCGAAAAAAAGCGATTCCGCCTATGTCTATCCGGATCTATGCGTATTCTGCGCCAAGCCCCTGATGGAGGATAACAATACCAGCCTGCTCAATCCCATCCTGTTCGACGAAGTGACATCGCCGAGTTCGCGCGTCCGCGACCGGGTCGACAAGCTGGATTATTCTCAGGAAGTCGCCAGCAATGAGGCTTATCACATCGTCGAGCGGGACTACCTCGAGCCGCTGCAGCCCTTGGTATTGCGCGATTCAACCGCAACTCCCAACAGGCGTCGCATAATCCCCGCTGATCCAGCCGCGCCTGCCTTGATATTCTACCTTGAACCAGCCATCCCGCTTGGCGAAAGCGGTTAGCGAAGTATTCATCGGGACCAGCCCCAGTATGGCGCCTGCGGGCGAGGCGCGCAGGTTGAGGTAGGCGGTGGTCGTAACGAGGCATTCGCTGAGGGGCTGCTCGCTATGGTTGGGCCTGGCCGTTGGCGCATTGCCCGGCGGCGTTGTATAGGGCGAATCGACCGGCATCAGCACAATAGCGCCCGCCTTGCCAATCGCAGCGCAGGTCATGCCGTCAGCGCTCCAGGAAGCCAACTGCTCGACAGTGTGTGGCGCTGTGGCCGAGTTGATGAAGAGCGTCGAACCCAGCTGCGGGAAGCAGACGGTGGCTGTGGGCCGCACCCAGCCCCAGACATCCACCACATCCAGGAAGCCGGCCGCGATGATCCAGCCGATGCCGATGCCACTGGCGTCCCGCCGCTCGAACTCTATGCCGCTGCAGATATCATAGCTAGCGCTGACCTGGATGTCCGTGTTCGCATTCAGCCATTCGCCTGTGCAGAACGTGACTGCGGAGGCGGGCTTGGGCTCTGGATCGGCTGAACTTCCGCCCCCGGCGCGCTCCGCATCCGGCTGGCCAGCCAACCCCGACCACTCCGCTCAAGCCAGTTCGATTGGCGGCGTCAACGGTCGGGCTTGGCGTATGTGTTGGCGTCGGCGTGTCAGTCGGCGTATTTGTTGGCGAGTCAGTTGGGGTGGGCGTCTGCGTGTCAGTCGGCGTGTGCGTCGGCGTGGGCGTGATCTTGGCAGCAGCCAGTTCATAGGCGCCAATATCGCAGTTATCGCCTTGTGGGCGCGTCGTGCCCGCCTGGTCAACGCTAAGGCAACTGGCTCTTACTGCCGCGTTGACGGCTTTGCTGGAACTCGTCAGCGAATAATGCTTCGGCGAACCTTCCAGCGCGCCCAAACCGGCATCGCCCCGGAGAGCAGGCGAACAACTGCCGTCCTGGATCAGGCTGCCGCTCACTGTCGCGCTGCTGGCTTGTATTGAGACGCCGCTGCTTTCGCAATGCTCGCTGTTGGCTGTGCCCGCCATGATGGAGTTCGTGATGGTCATCGCGCCCATGTAATAGACGCTGTCGCCATCCGCGCTGGCGTTGACGCTGTTGCCGTTCATCGTCACATGCGTGAGCGTGGTGGTCGCGCCGTTGCCAGTGTAGACGCCGCCGCCATTTCCGGTGGAGGAATTGCTGTATATCGTGCTGTTCTCAATGCTCAGCGCGCCATCATTGTGAATCGCGCCGCCGGTCGTGATGGCGGTATTGCTGCTGAACGTCGAGGTTTTGATGCTGCTGCCGCTGCTGGCTTTCACATACAGTCCGCCGCCTTTGCCGCCCTTGGCGTCGTTGGTGGCATTGCCGCTGAAGACGCTGCCGGTGATTGTCAGGGTCTTCGAACTGCCATCGAAATAGACGCCGCCGCCATTATTGCCGCTCTTGCCTTTGTCAATGACCACATTGCTCAGCGTCAAGTCGGAGTTGCGAGCGCGAATGATGCCGCCATGCGCCCCGCCGGCGTTCCCCTGCGTCAGCGTCAGGTTGTTTACGGTGAAATCCGCGTTGTTGACGTCGAAGATGCGCCGCCAGGTCCCGGCGTCGATTTGGTAGTTGCCGCCCTCCAGCGTTATCTCGGAAGTGATCTGGGGCAGATTCGCCGAAAGCGTGATATTCGCCGAAAGTTTGATGGTGTCAGCGCCTGAGCCAGCCACGCAGCCGCCGGTCGCCGCATCATTGTTGGCAGCTGTGATGGCGTTCGCCAGGCTGCAATTCTGGCTCAGGTCAATCGAACTTGCGCCTTGCCCAAAAGCGTGCCCCAGCCAAGCCAATACCAGAGCGGCGCAGACAGACATGGCTATCAGAAATCTATATGCGCGCATTTGCCGAGCCTTTCGTGAGTGACGGTTACATACGCCTCAGCCGCGGTCAGCCGCAACTCCCAACCAGCGTCGCATAATCGCCGCTTATCCAGCCGCGCGCGCCGTAATAATCGATATGGAACCAGCCGGCCTGGCTGGCGAAAGTCGTCAGCGTGGCATTGGCTGGCACGACGCCGATGATCGTGCCATTCGGCTCAACGCGCAGGTTCAGGCGCGCTGTTGTGGTAACCATGCAGCCCGACAATGCGCTCTGCGTACTCTGCGTATTCTGCGTTCCGGCGCTCGGGGTGGTATGCGGCGAATTGATGGGCAGCAGCACGATCAAGCCATGTACTCCCACAGAGGCGCAGGTGGAATTGCCATCCAGCCAGTAAGGCAGCTGCTCGACCGTATGCGGCGTCCTGCTGGCGTTGATGAAGAGCGTCGAGCCAACTTGCGGGAAGCAGACCGTCGCCGTCGGGCGCACCCAGCCCCAGACATCCACCGCGTCCAGGATGCCGGCGTTGACGATCCAGCCTATGCCGACCGCGCTGGCGTCTCTGCGCTGGAATTGGATGCCGCTGCAAATATCGTATGTGGCGCTGACCTGGATTTCGGTATTGGCGTTCAGCCATTCGCCGCTGCAGGGGATGGGCGTTGGCGAGGTGTATGTGCCGCCGCTGGATCTCGCTGCGGTCGTGGTCATGGGGGCGATGTACTGCACTGCGCCGGCGTCGCAGTTGCTGGAGGGCCGGGCATTGCCCGCCTGATCGACCGGATAGAGCGCGCACTCAGCGTCAACGCCGACGCCAATCGCCGCGCTGCCAGCGCCCAGCGGGAAGTGGGGCACGGCGCCGGTCTGCGCGCCGAGTTTCGGATCCGCCACCGTCACCGTGCCGCAAGGATTATTCTGAATGGGACCATTCCACATGATGATGCCGCGCTCTGAACTGGAATTGTTGAAACTGCCGCCACACAAGGCGCCCCCGGCCGTCGCGCTGCGCCCGATGATGCTGTTGTTCACGCTAGTCGTGCTACGGCCGCGAATGCCTGTGATATAGCCTGTGCTGCCGCTGGTATTGTCCCAGAGTGTGACATGGGAGTGCGTGGCTGTGCCGCCGTCAACATAGATCGCGCCGCCGTCCTGTGCGCTGTGGTTATTTGTGAAAGTGCTGTTGGTAATGGTGACCGTGCCGCCAAGGAGGCGGATTGCGCCGCCACTACTAGTGCTTGACCGATTGTTGATGAAGGCGCAGCGGTCGATGGTGCTCGTGCCATGATTGCTGTGGAAGTAAATCGCGCCGCCGGTTTTGCTGGTCGACGTATTGTCCTTGATGACGCAGTCTTCCAGGTGGATGCCAGCCCCGCCCTGGACATTAAACGCGCCGCCGTCTCCGGATGGATTGCCTCCGCTGATGGTGACTTTGCGCAGCGTGAAATCCGCGTTGTTGTTGACGAGGAAGATGCGATCGGTACCGGCAGTCCGTGAAATGGTATAGCCCTGTCCCTCAACGCGCATGTCAGTTGCGACATTGATTTGCTGCGACTGCGTAACCGTCGCGTCCTGCGTCAGCCAGATGACGTCCATGGCGGTGTCGTCATCAACGCCGAGCTCGCATTCTTGCTGCGTCGACTGGTCGCCGGCAGTGATGATGGCTTGGCGCAGCGTGCAAGTGCTGTCCACAGTGATGTCGTTGAAGCCATCGCGCTCGGCCGCCCCGGCGTCGCAGGCGGTGGCTGGTCTGCGGATGCCCGTCTGGTCAGTCGGATAGGCTTTGCAGATGGCATTGTCGCCCGCGCCGTTGGCATGGCTGTTGGCATTGATCGTAGGCGCCTCGGGCGAACCGCGAGTGCCGCTAATGCCGATGGTGCGGCGGTTGCTGGCGGTCGTGCAGCCCGCGTCGCCGTTTTCGATGACATTGCCGATGTTCTGCGCCAGGGTCGCGCCGTTCGTCAAACCGCAGTCGTTGCTGCTAGTGTTTTCGTCGCCCAGGATGCTGTTGCGCAGGTAGACGCGCGCCGCGCTGCTGCTGATCAGCAATTCCCCGCCCGTAGGGTTGGCGCCACCTGCCGTGTTGTTGTACATGGTCACATGCGTGATGGTGGCGCTGCCGCCGCTGATGGCAATCGCGCCGCCGCCGGTTGGGCTTCCAGTATTGGAGGTGAGGCTGCTGTTGCTGATGGTCAATGTGCCGCTGGATGCGATCGCCCCGCCGGCGTCGTCCGACCTGTTAAGTGCGAAGCGGCTGTTGGTCACGGTCAGCGCCGCGCCGCCGTCAACTAGGATGGCGCCGCCAGAACCGGCCGAGCCGATGACGCCGCGGTTAATCTCGAGCCGATCCAGGCGCAGATGCCCGCTTCGCACATGGAATACGCGGTGACTGTTGTTGCCGCTAATCTCTCTGCCGCCGCCCACGATCGTGATGTCGCTGGTGACCGTCATAACCGCGCCCGGCGTGATGGTGTTGGTGTAATTGGCGTCGAAAGTGATGGTGTCCGCGCCTGTGCTGCCGGCGTAAGACGAAGTGCCGCAGCTGGTCGGCGTATTGGCAGCGGTGATCGCCTGCGCCAGGGTGCAGGTAGAGCCATCGACGACGATGGTGGCCGCCAAACTGACATGCGCCGCGAACAGCGCAAGAGCAAAGCATAGCGAAACAAGTATTATGCGCTTCTTGTCATGGACCATCGTATCGCTCCAGTAGCGTTTCAACCTGCCAACACGCCCGCAAGCTTGAGTGTCTGATGTCCTGCATCTCAACCACAAGCGTCGTTCGCCGTCGCATAATCCCCGCTGATCCAGCCGCGCGCGCCGTAATAATCCACGTGATACCAGCCGTTTTTGCTGGCGAAGGTCGTCAGCGTGGCATTGGCTGGCACGACGCCGATGATGATGCCATTCGGCTCATGGCGCAGGTTCAGGCGCGCTTCCGTGGTCACCATGCAGCCCGACAATTCGCTCTGCGTAGTCTGCCCGCTTTGCGAATCGGCGCTGGGCGTTGTGGTATGCGGCGAATTGACCGGCAGCAGCACGATCAAGCCATGTACCCCCACCGAGGCGCAGGTGGAATTGCCATCCAGCCAGGAAGGCAGCTGCTCCACCGTGTGCGGCGTCCTGCTGGCGTTGATGAAGAGCGTTGAGCCAACTTGCGGGAAGCAGACCGTCGCCGTCGGGCGCACCCAGCCCCAGACATCCACCGCGTCCATAAAGCCGGCGTTTGCGATCCAGCCTATGCCGACCGCGCTGGCGTCTCTGCGCTGGAATTGGATGCCGCTGCAAATATCGTATGTGGCGCTGACGCGGATTTCGGTATTGGCGTTCAGCCATTCGCCGCTGCAGGGGATGGGGGTCGGCGAGGTGTATGTGCCGCCGCTGCTTGTCTTGATGGCGATCTCTCCGGAGACGAACTGCACTGCGCCGGCGTCGCAATTTGTGGCTGGGCGCGCATTGCCGGCTTGATCGACCGGATAAAGCGCGCACTCAGCGTCAACGCCGAGGCCGATGGCCGCGCTGCCAGCGCTCAGCGGGAAGTGGGGCACGGCGCCGGTCCGCCCGCCGAAGTTAGGATTGCTCGGGGTCGCCCCGAGGCAGCTCTCGGTAACGCCGGCATCGTTCCAGGACAAGTTCCCCGTTTCGCTGTACTTGCCCGTTTGCGTGCCCCCGCACAACGGTCCGCCGCCGGCCGCGTCGCGCCCGATAATGCTGTTGAACAAGTAGAGCGTGCCGCCAGTATGGTGAATGGCGGTGGTTAGATTGTGGGTGTTGCTGGTGTTGTTCCAGACCGTGGTATGCGATATAGTGGCCTGGCCGCCGCTGACCTCAATCGCGCCACCGCTATTGGCGGCGTTGTTGCTTTCGAATGTGCTGTTGGAGATGGTGAGCGTGCCGGCGCTAAAGTATATCGCCCCGCCATCGTCGCCAGCGCGGTTGTTGAAGAAATAGCAGCGGTCGATGGTGCTGGTCCCGTGGTCGGTATGGAAATAGATGCCGCCGCCAGTCTCGTTCGTCGATGTATTGTCCCGGATGACACAGTTTTCCAGGTGGATGCCCGCGCCGCCCTGGACATTAAACGCGCCGCCATCGCCGCCGGGGTTGCCGCCGCTGATGGTGACATTGCGCAGCGTCATTTTGGCGCTGTTGCGGACGAGGAAGAGCCGGTCCGAACCGGTGTTACGCGTTATGACGCGGCTCTGGCCCTCGATGATCATGGTGCTATCCACCTCTATTTGAGTAGAGCCAGCTCCCAGGATCGCGTCTTGCGTCAGCCAGATGACATCTATGGCAACATCGTCAGTTACGCCGAGCTCGCATTGATTCTGCGTCGACTGCTCGTCGGCGGTGATGATGGCTTGCGGCAGCGTGCAAGTGCTGTCCACAGTGATGTCGTTGAAACCGTCGCGCTCGGCAGCCCCGGCGTCGCAGGCGGTGGCTGGCCTGCGGATGCCCGTCTGGTCGGTCGGATTAGCTTTGCAGATGGCATTGTCGCCCGCGCCGTTGGCATGGCTGTTTTCATTGATCGTTATCGCCTCGGGCGAGCCGCGCGAACTGTCAATGCCGATGGTGCGGCGGTTGCTGGCGGTCGTGCAGCCGGTGTCGCCGGCTTCAATGACATTGCCGATGTTCTGCGCCAGGGTCGCGCCGTTCGTTAAGCCACAGTCGTTGCTGCTGCTGTCGTCATCGCCCAGGATGCTGTTGCGCAGGGAGACGCGCGCCGCGCTGCTGCTGATCAGAAGCGCCTTGCCTTTTGCGCCGATGCCAACCGCGTCGTTGTTGTACATGGTTACGTGCGTAATCGTCGCGCTGCCGCCCGTAATTGCGATTGCGCCGCCGCCGCCCGAGCCGTTCGCTTCATTGGAGCTGAAGCTGCTGTTGCTGATTGTCACTGTGCCGCTGGAAGCTACCGCCCCGCCGTCGCCTGCGGAACGATTGTTGGCCAAGTAACTGTTGGTCACAGTCAATGACGCGCCGCTGTTGACCAGAATGCCGCCGCCAGCACCGCCCGAAGAGGATTCGCCGTTGTTTAATGTCAGCCGATCCAAGCGCAGATGCCCGCTTCGCACATGGAACAGGCGATGACCGTTATTGCCGTTTATCTCTCTGGCGCCGCCCACGATCGTGATGTCGCTGTTGACCGCCAATTCCGCTCCCGGCGTGATAGTAGTGCTGTAGTTGGAGTCGAAGATGATGGTGTCAGCGCCGCTGCCGGCTGTGCATTGGCTGCCGCCGGGCACGCCGTCGTTGTCCGCGGCGGAAACGGCTTGTACCAGGTTGCAGTTGCTGTTGACCTCAATGGTCGCCGCCAGGCTGACATGCGCCGTCAGCATCGCTATGCACAGGCAGACACCGATAATTAACATAGGACGATAAGGAAACGCTATAGGAAGCCACATAGAATTGCCTCATACGGCTCGCGTAAAGATGTCACAAGATATATCAAGAACATAGTTGGCGCAATACTCTTGGGACGATGTACTAGTGTACTGGGATACTATGTTAGATAGTGGTTTATAAGTAGCTGTGGAAAACAAGTCTGCGCGGCAGTCGGCCTCTGCAGCGCGGACGTCCGGCGCCGGCGAGCGTGTTATACTGTCAGGCGAAGAGAGCAGGCGAGGGTTGACAATGGCAATCGCAAGAGAGCGCGTGATGACGGTTGCGGAATATCTGGCATGGGAAGAGCGCCAGGAGCTCAGGCACGAGTTCATTGACGGAGAGATTATCGAGATGCCTGGTGGAACGCTGACGCATGCTTTGCTAGGAGCCAATGTAGTGAGCGCGCTCACGCAGTCCATGGGCAGGTCGGGCTGCTTTGCGCTCAACAGCGAAATGCGCGTGAAAATACGCGACTCGGCCTATGTCTATCCGGAAGTCTGCGTATTCTGCGCAAAGCCCCAGGTGGAGGACAACAATACCAGCCTGCTGAATCCCATCCTGGTCGTCGAGGTCACTTCGCCAAGCTCGCGCGTCCGCGACCGGGTCGACAAGCTGGATCTCTATCAGGAAGTCGCCAGCATTGAGGCTTATCTCATCGTCGAGCAGGACCGTCACCGAGCGGATTTGTTCATCCGAGCCGAGCAGGGCTGGAATTTGCGAATATTCTCGCAGCCGGAGGACGTCATACCGCTGCCAATGCTGGGCTGTGTGCTGCCGCTGGCCGATGTCTATCGCGGCGTCGAACTGGCTCAATCGGCGCGTGAATGATCCCGGGCAACGCTTGGTATACTGTGGCATGAAAGTGAGCAAACGAGGTTAGCAATGGCAATCGCAAGAGAGCGCGTGATGACCGCCGCGGAATACCTGGCATGGGAAGAGCGCCAGGAAATCAAGAACGAATATATCGACGGAGAGATTATCGAGATGCCTGGCGCGACAAGCAGACACAACAAAATCGTGACGCGCATATCAACAGCGATCACAGGACTTGTCGGTCTGGAACGATGCGAAGTCTTTGGCAGCGATATGCGAGTACGAGTCGACGCCACGCGCTATGTATACCCGGATCTGAGCGTGGTATGCGGCCAAGAGCATTATGAAGACGAGAGCGAGTTGAGCTTGACCAACCCGATACTTGTGGTCGAAGTGGCGTCGCCGTCAACTGCGCTTTACGACCGCATAGACAAGTTCGGCTTCTACTTTGATGTGCCCAGCATCGAAGCGTATCTGATTATCGAGCAAGACCGTCGCCGCGCGGATCTATGCGCGCGCAACACCGACGGCTGGCATGTCCGCGTCTTTGACAAGCCCGGCGATGTGGTTCCGCTGGAGGCATTGGAATGCGAGTTGCCGCTGGCGGATGTCTATCGCGGCATCGAGTTTGCCAAGGCTTAGGGCGGGGGCTGCCTATTTCAAATCCCGCCGGTGCCAGTCCTCGCTGAAGAGATTGAAATCGGTTTCGCGCTGCGGGTATTCGGCGATGATGTCCTCGTCAATCTCGACGCCCAGCCCAGGCTTCGTCGGCAGGTCAAAATAGCCATCGACCACTTCGGGCACGCCAATGCCGGCCGCTTTCACGGGCGGGTCGGCAAAATCGTTGAAATACTCCTGGATTTTGAAGTTTGGCGTACTGGCCGCGATAGCCAGCGAAGCCATGGTCGAGCAGGGTCCGCCGACATTGTGCGGGGCGACCAGCACATAATACATTTCCGCCGCGCCGGCCAGCTTTTTCATGTTCATCAAGCCGCCAAAGTGGGTGATGTCGGTCTGGATGATATCAGCCGCGCCCAACTCGAAGAGTTCGCGATATTCATAAGGCGTATGGATGCGTTCGCCGGTGGCCACGGGGATGCCCAAACCAAGCGCCACCTCGCGCACATCCCGCAGGGCGCGCAGGTTCTCCGGCGGGACGGGTTCCTCCACCCAGGCCGGGCGAAACTCCGCCAGGTCGCGGATGATCTCGACGGCGGTTACGGGGTTGAAGCGGCCGTGCATCTCGATGAGCAGCTCGACATCTGGTCCCACGGCATCATAAACCGCCTCGACCAAAGCCACAGACAGCAGCTTCTCCTCGCGCGTGAACTCATAGAAGCCGCTGCCGAAAGGATCGAATTTCAAGGCGCGGTAGCCCTTGGCGATGACCTCTTTGGCGGCCGCGCGCCAGGCTTCGGGTCGCCTTTCAACGCGATACCAGCCGTTGGCGTAGGCTTTGATCTTGTCGCGCATGGCGCCGCCGAGCAGGCGATACACGGGCTGGTCCAGCGCTTTGCCGATGATGTCCCAACAGGCGATTTCGAGCAGGGCGATGCCGGTCATGGCGATCTCGCCAGCTCGCCCATATGTCTCTCGCAGCATGCGGTAGGTCAGGGCTTCGGTGTTGAATGGGTCCTGTCCCAGAGCGAAATCAGGCACGGATTCCTTGAGGTAGCCGATGACGGGACCGACGCCGCCAACCGGGCGCGCCTCTGCCCAGCCTGTCAAGCCCTCGTCGGTTTCGACCTTGACGAAGAGCAGATTCCGCCAGGGCGTGCCCATGACCATGGTGCTGACATTGCTGATTTTCATGAATCCTCACCTCAATGCTTTCTGCCTTGCAGAGCCTCCACGCAAGCCCTTGCCTGACGCGGTCGAGCTTAGACGGTTTGCGCTTCCCCCTGTCCTGACGGGTCGCGTAGACACTGACCTACGGGGGACTGAGGGGGGTCGCTTCCCCCTGTCCTGACGGGTCGCGTAGACACTGACCTACGGGGGACTGAGGGGGTCAGACTTCCCCCTGACCCGTCGGGGGGACCGAGGGGGGTCAGAACACCGGGATCCCCAAATCATCCGCGCCCGTCTCGCCCATGACCGCTTCTGGAGCATGGCGCTGGATGATACCCATGACTAATGCCGCCCGATGTACGCGTTCCCGCGCCAGCTTGACCGCCGTGTCTTCGATATGCAAGCCGCTCGGGTAGATATTCGGAGCGTTGCGCAAACCCAGCTTGACATAAATCGGCGAAGCGATGCGGATCAGCTCGGGGACTTCATAATGCCTCACGAATCCGCCGAAATCATCCGGCGCCTCGACATAAACATCCAAGGGCAGGTCAACCGCCGCGCGTATGGCGGCCATCTGGGGCAGGGTCAAGTCCGTGGGGACGTTGTAAGTGCCCGCGCCCAGCTCTTCCAGCAGCTTGATGGAGATGGGGTTGGCCGCGCCCATCTGCACGGAAATCTTGACGACCAGGTCAGCCGGCAGATCGCCCGCCTGCTTCATCGCGTTGACCAGCCAGAGCTGCCCTTCGTCGGCCACCAGAACCGAACGCAAACCCAGTTCACAGCCGCGGAGGACATCCTGCGTGGCATAGACCACTTCATCCAGGCCCCGCAGGCGAGCGCCCAGGTTCTTGCCGGCGCTGGAGCGGACTTGGGCGCTTGTCCCCCAGCCGGCGCGCGGACCAACGAAGAGGCTGACTTCGATGCCCGCCCCCGCCCCCAGCCGGCACATCTCGCGGATCTCGGCGTCGGTGAGCATCCAGATGCCGCTGCCCTGGGAGACGCGCTGGATGACGACGCCATACTGTTCCGCCGCTTCCAGCACAGCGGCCAGGGCTCGCGGACCTTCGACGCTGGGGATCTCGATGCGATACTGCGCGCCATCCGGGAAACGTTTGGCTGACGCGGGCAAGTCATAAAGATCGCCGGGCGGGCAGTTCTTGCTTTGCAGGAAGTCGCGTATCTGTTGCATAGGCAATCCGGTAGTGGCATCCTGTCAACTTCGGGGCAGTCTAGCGCAAATCAATGTGGATAGCCACTGGCTGGCGATGACTTGCTTTGCCAAGGTCATAGCAGTATAGTTCAGTTGTTGAGTGAACGTTACCTGCGAGCGGGCATGGCGGGAGCAAGCGCAAGTTTGACGCAGCGTGTTGAGGCGCGAGGCGCTGAGGATAATTCGCGTTTGCTGGCGGGGGCGCTAAAGCTGATATGAAAAAACAACCCAACATCATCGTCTTCTTCACCGACCAGCAGCGCTGGGATACAGCCGGCATCCACGGCAACCCGCTGGACTTGACGCCCAACTTCGACCGCCTCGCCCGCGCCGGCACGGATGTCCATTATTCCATCACCTGCCAGCCGGTTTGCGGTCCCGCCCGAGCCTGTTTGCAGACCGGCTTGTACGCCACAGAGACCGGCTGCTTCCGCAATGGCATCGCCCTGCCCAGCGAGAGCCGCACCCTGGCGCATTATTTCAGCGAGGCTGGCTACGATACGGCTTACATCGGAAAATGGCACCTGTCGGATGAAAGCCAGGGACCCGTTTCGCCCCGGCAGCGCGGCGGCTATGAGTATTGGCTGGCTTCGAACCTGCTGGAGTTCACCTCCGATGCCTATGATACGGTGATGTACGATGGCGCTGGCCAAGCGGTGAAACTGCCGGGCTATCGCGTGGATGCCCAGACCGACGCCATGATCCAATACATCAACGAGCATCAAGACCGGCCTTTTTTCCTCTTCAGTTCATTCATCGAGCCGCATCATCAGAACCACCGCGATGATTATCCGCCGCCGGTCGGTTATATGCAGCGCTATCGAGCTCGCTGGATGCCGCCGGACTTGGCGGCTCTGGGCGGCTCGGCTCATCAGCAGATGGCTGGTTACCTGGGCATGATCAAGCGGCTGGATGAAGCGCTGGGCAGGCTGGCGGACGCGCTGATCAGCCTGGATATGCTGGACGATACCATCATCCTGTTCACCTCCGATCATGGCAACCACTTCAAGACGCGAAACGCCGAATACAAACGCAGCTGCCACGAGGCTTCCGCGCGCGTGCCGACCATGCTGCATGGCGGTCCCTTCTGCTCTGGCGGACGACTGAATCAGATGGTCAGCCTGCTGGACTTGCCGCCGACCCTGCTCGACGCCGCCGGCATCCCCGTGCCAGAAGAGATGCAAGGCCGATCGCTCCTGCCCCTGCTGCGTGGCGATGACGAAGGCTGGCCAGCCGAGGTCTTCATCCAAATCAGCGAATCGCAGGTTGGGCGCGCCATCCGCAGCCGCCGCTGGAAATACGCCGTGACCGCGCCGGATAAAGATGGCTGGAATGACCCCGGCAGCGACAGCTATATCGAGACCGAACTCTATGACCTGCTGGCTGACCCCGATGAATTGCACAATCGCATCAACTGCGAATCGCACCGGGCTGTGGCCGATGTTTTGCGCGCGCGGCTTATTCGGCGCATGATCGCAGCCGGCGAGCCCGAGCCGATCATCGAGCCAGCCACTTTCGCGCCTTGCCCGGGCCAGTTGAGCGTCGATATCCAGGAAGCCTGGCAATAGGCGACCATTCCGTAGCCAAATCGTCTGCTCAGCCTCTGCCATTGCGGGTATAATGGCTAAGAGAACCGCTTTCATATTGGATAGCGCCTCATGAAATGGCTCTGTCTCTTGATCATATTGGTCGCGCTTGTGTTGCCCGCGGGCGCGCAAACGAACGAGACCGGCAGCGAATTGCCAGCCAGCTTCCGCATGGACTCGCTGGGCAGCGAATATCAAGGCTGGAACAATTGCGGTCCCGCCACGTTGACCAATGCGCTGGTCTATTTCGGCTACCAGGATGACCAGAACCGCGCCGCCAACTGGCTGAAGCCGAATTACGAAGACAAGAACGTCAGCCCCTGGCAGATGGCCGAGTTCGTAAACACGCGGATACCCGAGTTGCCGATCTATGCCCTCGTGCGCGCCGGCGGAACGCTCGAACAGATTCAGACGTTGATGCTCAATGGCTTTCCAGTAGTCATCGAAAAAGGCTACGAACCCGATGGCTATGACTGGATGGGGCATTACCTGCTGCTCAGCGGCTGGGATGAGAGCCGAGCCGAATTCACCAGCATGGACAGCTTCAAGGGTCCCAACACCTCTTACAGCTACGCCGAGATCGAGCATTACTGGCGGCATTTCAACTACACATTCATCGCGCTGTACACGGTCAACCGCGAGGAGGAATTGCTGGCGCTGCTGGGCGCGGACGCCGACGAATGGCAGAACCACATCAAGGCGCTGGAGATGGCGCGGGCGGAAGCCATCGCTGAGCAGGAAGATGCCCATGCCTGGTTCAATATGGGCAGCAGCTTCGTCGACCTGGGCATGTACGACGCGGCCGCGCAGGCTTATGACAAAGCCATCTCCCTGGGCTTGCCCTGGCGCATGTTCTGGTATCAGTTTGGCGCCTTCGAGGCTTATTATCACACCGGGCGTTATGACGACATGATCCGCATAGCCCGGCAGAACCAAAATGACGGCGGGGGCCAATACGTCGAGGAGACCTATTATTATCTGGGCATGGCTCGCGAAGGACGCGGAGAAACGCAGAAAGCCCTGCAGAATTATATCGCCGCGCTGACCTTCAACCCCAACTTTCAGCCGGCGCGCGAGGCTCGCGATCGCCTGCGGGCGGGTTCGAGCTAGAAAGCTGCCTCAGCCTGGGCATGGAGCGTCAGGATTGCCCGGCTGTATCTTCCAGCGGCGATGCGGCGCGCCAGCAATTTAAGGGCGTGGGGCGGTTTCCGCAAGGTATCGGCTCGCGCAGAAGCAAGCCACCAGAGCGAACAAGGCGTGCTTGCCAACGGAAGCCAGCAGCGCGATGCCAAAACTGGCGTCATAGCCGATGTAGTCAAATAGACCGGGCATAGCCGCGATGTCATCCAGCAGGAAATTCAGCCTGACAGGCGGCTCGACCAAGATAAGCGAAGCGGCGAGCGCGACAATCGCCAGGGCATAGCGGAATAGCTGCGGCCGGTGGACTTGGCGATGCAGCAGGCCCGCGTACAGAGCCATCGCCAAACCGGTCACACTGCCGAGCAGCGCGCCTGTGAGCAGTTCGGATTGCATCAACTGGATATAGAGAATGCCCGCTGGCGCGAAGAAATCGACGCCGAAGAGCGCGATGATCAGCAAGCCCATGACCGCGCCCAGGACCAGTCCGAAGGCCGTCATGCGCAGGATGAGTTTGATAAGGGACTTTGTACGCAGCATCTTTGTCCGCCTTTCTATCTAACGCTATTGTGCCACAAGCTCAGCGGCTGATGCAAATGGCGGGCAGGCGTCTCAGCGAGGCTTGCCATCAGGGCTTGCCTCTTGCAGGTAAGTCCCCGCCATGACCTGGCTGAGATACAGGGCGACCGCGTACACGGCGATGAGCGAAGCCGTCTCCAGGGAGGGCGAGTAAACTCCGCCTGTCAGCTCGGACAGAGTGAATCTGACCAGGTTGATCGGCGCGAAAAGGTGAACGATAGCGGAAGCTGTCAGCCCCATAACGAATTTGTATGCCCATGGATTGTCGTTTGGCTTTGGGAACTTGCCCGTGACAATCGCCATGGCCGCGCCAATGAGGATCGATGCGAAGAGGCGGGGAATCAAAGCCGTGCCGACGCCGAAGAACAGGGCGAGGATGAATGACTGCTTGATGTTTTCCGCATCGGGATTGGGGAAATCCAGGAGAAAAGCCAGCGCGAACAGGCAGCCGCCAACACTGCTGAGGACCATGCAATACCAGCTCATGCGCAGCGCCAGCCGCAAGCGCGGACTATGAATCCGCAGGTGCTTGTCGGGGTTCCAAAGATTTAGCAGGCCATTATCCTGTCTTTGCGCCATAAGGCTCGCTTCTGCGCTGAGCCGGCGAATTCCGCGCGCGTGAAGCTCATGCAAAAGCTCGATTCAAATAAGCCTCGTTGACCGCGAAAAGTTCATCCACCATCGACTGGATCTCCCGCAGCGAGCAGACAGCGGCTGATAGCGGCGAATAAGCCACCGCCTGGGTGATCAAACGCTTGTCGCCTTTGAGGATGCCCTCCACAGCCATCTCTTCGATCTGGGCGTAAAGGTTGGTCAGCGGCGCGACAGATTGCGGCAGGGGACCCACAGCCACCGCTTCCAAGCCATCCCGCGATGCCCAGACCGGCACTTCGACGCAGGCATTGTCCGGCAAATTGTCGACCAAGCCATGATTGGGCACATTGCCATTGAACTTGAAAGGAGTCCCGCCTTCCATGGCGTTGATGATATAAGCGGCGTATTCATGCCCGCGTTCCAGGTCGATAGCGTCTTCGGCGAACCAGGCGTGAATGTCATCGCGCCAGTCATGCTCGCGGCGGCGATATTCCTTCAGGATATAGGCATGCTCGCCCGGGTTCCAGTTCGTGCCATGCGTGGCGTAACGCTCGATCAGGTCGGGGCGCTTGCGGAACCACCAGTTGTATTCGGAATTGTGCCCGCTGGATTCGGTGACGTAATAATCTAGCGCCAGATACATCTCGTTGCGCACCTGCTCGGCATTGTAGATCTCGGGATTCTCGCTGATGGCGCGCTGAATCAACGGGTAGGCATCCTCGCCATTCCAGAGGTATTCCACGAACCAGGCGGTATGGTTGATGCCGGCGCAGGTATAGTTGATTTCTTCGTAGGGCGCGCCGATCCAGCGTGCCAGCATCTTCGACGTGCCCTGGACGCTGTGGCACAAGCCCGTTACGCGGATATCGGTTTCGATGTCCATAGCCCGGCAGAGCATGGCCATCGGGTTGGTGTAATTGAGCATCAGCGCATTCGGGCAATACCGCTGCATATCGCGGGCGATATCCACCAGGACGGGGATGGTGCGCAGCGAGCGGAAGATGCCGGAGACGCCGCGGGTATCGCCGACGTTCATATCCACGCCATATCTCATGGGGATCTCGATATCATGCCGCCAGACATCGGTCGAGCCAACCAGAATGGTCACCACCACATAATCGGCGCCGCGCAAGGCTTCGACGCGGTCCAAAGTCGCGCTGACTGTGGCGGGATATTCGCCAGCCTCGACGATGCGGCTGACTGCCCGCTTGGCGAAATCCAGACGTTCGGCGTCAATATCCATCAGCGCGATCTCCGCGCCTTCGAGCAGGGGAAAGGTCAGGATGTCTTTGACGAGCTTGCGCGTGAAGCCGAAGCTGCCAGCGCCGATAAACGCGATCTTGGGCATGTGCGGGTCTCCCGATAATCAGGGCGAGTAGGCCGCCATTGTACCCCCGCGCCCGCCGATGACCAGTGTCAGGCTCAGCCGCAGTTGCCGATGGGCGTCGCGTAATCTCCGCTTATCCAGCCGCGCCTGCCGGCATAATCGACGTTGTACCAGCCATCCTTTTTGGCGACGGCCGTCAACGTGGCATTGGCTGGCACGACGCCGATAATCGTTCCCCCGGGCTCCTGGCGCAGGTTCAGCGCGACTTGCGTGGTCACCTGGCAGCCGGAGAGCGCCGCGCAGGCGATGGGCTCGAAATTGCTGTAGGTGCTGATGATGTGGCCATGCAGCGCCTGGTCAAAGACCGTATGCTGGAAATACCCGTTGCTGTTAGGTCCCACCTTGACTGTGATAGTGCCATCGGCGTTGAGGAAGACGGTGGCGCGGCAATCGGCTGAGGTGACGACGACGCCTGGTCCCGGCATGGCGTCGACCTGGGCTTGCGTCACGTTCAGCGCCAGGCTGCCCTGTGAGGTTGCTTCATCGACATCATAAACTTGCAGCTGCGTCTGGGTGGCTTCCCGGCTGCGGAAGATGACGCCGGTTTCGCCGCCGCCAACGCGGAGCTCTTCCATTGGCTGGGCGGTCTCGGCTGGGGCTGGGGTCGGCTGTGGCGAGAGATCGACCGCGGTCGGGTACACATACGCGGGGCAGGTTGCGCCACTGGTATTGTCGACGACCGTGCCATTGCCGTTAAGAATGTAGGTCTCGGTGGCTGGGCTGTTGTTTTCGAAGCTTGCGCAGTCTTCCAGCGTGACCTTGGGTTTGACTCCATCCAGCGATTTCCAAGCCAGATATATGGCGGATGTCCCGTTGCTGTTGTTGCGGAAGGTGGCTTTGCGCAGCGTGAGCTCGGTTTCGACAGCCACATACAGCGAGTGGGCGCGGGGCCAGTCGCTGGCGACGCTGTTGTTCTCGAAGAGCACATTCGTAAAGCTGGCGGTGGGATCCTTGAGATAGACGGGCCGGCTGTTGTTGCGGAAAACGGTGTTCTCCACGACGAGGCTGCCGGTGTAGTAGCCGAGCATGGGATAGTGCGTGGCATTCTGAATGATGGCATTGCGGATGCTGAGGTTGCCGGCGTTGGCGATGGCGGTCCAGCGGTCGGCCGGCGTGATGGATCTTCCGTTGCCTTCAATCGTCACGGTGAGCCCGGCCGGGATATAAATGGCGCTGCTTAGCGTACAATCGCCGCTCAAGCTGTAGCTGGCGTTCCGCTGCAGCATGCCGCCGCTGGGCAAGCCGCAATCGCCCGGCTCGGGATGCGGCACGGTCTTCACCGCCTGGCCCCCGTTGCCTATCATGCCAGTGCATTTGGCTCGGCTGCCCGGGTTGACGCTGCTATGCCGCTCGCGCGCGAAGATGCGCTCCGCCGTGTAACAGCCGGTGAAGGTGAACGTTGGCGCGCTGCCGGTTTGTTTGTCTTCGTCCGACGCCCAGGCGGGCCCAATCGCGAAGGAACCGCCGAAGACATCGCGTATCACCACGTTGTTCAAGGTCCAGGTGGTGCTCAGGCGCGCGTTGATGGCTGAGGGCCGGGAACCGTGATAGCTGTAGAAGCCATACAGATTCTCGAAGAGCACATTGTTCAGGGTGAAGTCGCCGCGGTTGCCGCTGCCCGCGCCCGTGCCGCCCATGATGGCTGAGGCATAGGTATTGGTGAATGTCACGTTGTTCAGCGTAACCTCGCAATTCTGCACCCAAAGCGAACCCCGGGAGCTTGTGCCGCCGCCATCTATCGTGACATTGTTGATCTCGAGTACAATGCGCTCCGTGGAACTGTCCGTCGAGCCGCTGCAGTTGAGGAACTCCGCATTGTTCGGCGCGGAAATCGTATAGCCCTTGCCGTTTATGACGACCTTTTGGTCGGCATTGCGCCGCATCTGGGAATGCAGCAGGATGCGCTCGGTCTGCGCGCAATCGGCGGAAAGCGTCCAGGTGCTGGAGTGATAGACGATGCCGCCGGCCGGCATGCCGCAACTAGCCGAGTCCGGGTCGTCCTCGTTGGGGCGGTGATCAGCGCGGACGCCACTGCCGACAACACACAGCCAAGCTAGCCAGAGAAGGAGCGCGCCAGCCGAAGACCAGCGACATTTTGGCGGGAAGCCTCGATGGCGGAGATTCTGCCCAAGCATGGCTGCCATGTTTGGCACGCTAGCCCCTGGCTTCAGCGCTCACTGCCGAAACAACATGGGACAGATAGACTAATTGGACTCCATACTAGACTGTTTTGCGGATTATGGCTAGCGCATTTGCGAGCAGTCTGCCTGGCTCAGCCGCAGTTGCCGATGGGCGTCGCGTAATCGCCGCTTATCCAGCCGCGCGTGCCGTAATAATCCACGTTGTACCAGCCGGCCTGGCTGGCGAAGGCCGTCAGTGTGGCATTGGCTGGCACGACGCCGATAATCGTGCCATTCGGTTCCAGGCGCAGGTTCAGCCGCGCTTGCGTGGTAACCATGCAGCCGGAGAATGCGCTGTGCATACTGTGCGCGCCGGCGCTCGGGGCGGTGGTATGCGTCGAATCGATGGGCAGCAGCACGATCAAGCCGTTTACGCCCACCGAGGCGCAGGTGGAGTTGCCATCCAGCCAGGAGGGCAGCTGCTCGATTGTGCGCGGGGTCGCGCTGGTGTTGATGAACAGGGTCGAGCCAGCCTGCGGGAAGCAGACCGTGGCCGTCGGCCGCACCCAGCCCCAGACATCCACCGCGTCCAGGAAGCCGGCCTGGGCGACCCAGCCGATGCCGACCGCGCTGGCATCGCGCCGCTGGAATTGGATGCCGCTGCAAATGTCATACGTCGCGCTGACGCGGATTTCGGTGTTTTCGTTCAGCCATTGGCCGCTGCAGACAGGCGTGGCTGTGGGGGCGAGCGCCGTCGCTGTCAGCGCCGTCGCGCGCTTGGCTTTGTTGGTGGCGCGGCTAGCTGCCCGGCCTTCGGCGGCCTCCAGCGTTGCCCGCCGCTGCTGTTCGCTCTCAACAGACGATGGCGTCGCAGCCGGCATGGCGGACGGCGTCTGCGTATGCGTTGGCGTGTCGGTCGGTACGGGCGTGTCGGTTGGAGGGGCAGGCGTGTCGGTTGGCGGGACAGGCGTGTCGGTTGGCGGGATGGGCGTGTCGGTTGGCGGGACGGGCGTGTCGGTTGGCGGGACAGGCGTGTCGGTTGGCGGTACAGGCGTGTCGGTCGGTGGTACAGGCGTGTCGGTTGGCGGGACAGGCGTGTCGGTTGGCGGGACAGGCGTGTCGGTTGGCGGTACAGGCGTGTCGGTTGGCGGGACAGGCGTGTCGGTTGGCGGGATGGGCGTGTCGGTTGGCGGGACAGGCGTGTCGGTTGGCGGGATGGGCGTGTCGGTTGGCGGGACAGGCGTGTCGGTTGGCGGGATGGGCGTGTCGGTTGGCACGGGCGTGTCAGTTGGCGGGACAGGCGTGTCGGTTGGCGGTACGGGCGTGTCGGTTGGCGGGATGGGCGTGTCGGTTGGCGGGACAGGCGTGTCGGTCGGCACGGGCGTGTCGGTTGGGACAGGCGTATCCGTTGGGACGGGCGTATCCGTTGGGACAGGCGTATTGGTGGGCGTATCCGTTGGGACAGGCGTGTCGGTTGGGACGGGCGTATTGGTGGGCGTATCCGTTGGGACAGGCGTATCCGTTGGGACGGGCGTATCCGTTGGGACAGGCGTGTCGGTTGGGACGGGCGTGTCGGTTGGGACGGGCGTATCCGTTGGCGACAGGGTGCTTTCGACCGCGCCAGCATTGCAGTCCGTCGCCGGACGGGAACTGCCGGCCTGGTCAGTTGGATAAGCCGCGCAGATGGCGTCATCGCCAAGGTCGATCGCCGGGCTGTGGGCTTCTAGGGGATAGTAGCCGGAAATGGTGAGGCTGCCCAAAGCGGGACTTCCGCTGGCGGCTGGGCTGCAAGATTTGTCCTCGATCAAGTTGCCCACATTCTGGCTGAGGCTGCCGACGCAGTCGCTGGCGGTAATCGTGCCGGCGATGATGCTGTTGCGCAGAGAGACCGACGCGCCGCTCGCGATATAAAGCGCCCCGCTGGTGGCGTCCGCCTCACTGTTATACACGGTGATATGCGACAGCACCGCCGTACCGTAGAGAGTCATGGCGCCACCGCTGCTATTGGCATAATTGAAGGAAAAGGTGGAATTGCTCACCGTCAGCGTGGCGTCGGCATTATTGTAGATGGCGCCGCCGTTCAAAGACCGATGATCGTAAAATGTCGACCGCGTAATCGTCGTCGTGCCAAGGTTCCAGATTGCGCCGCCGGTACCATCTCCCCGTCTGCCGTTGGAGAGGCGCACATAGTCAAATTCCGCATGGACGCCAGCGTTTATGCGAAACAGTTGATATTTGCCGCTGCCGCTGATGGAATAGCCCATGCCTTCCACCCGCACAGCCGCGGATACAGGAGGCAGATTCTCTAGTTCTGCTGCCCTCTTCGTCAGGCGGATGATATCGCGCCCGGTCGTGCCGGCTGTGCAGCCGCCGCGCGAGACATTGTCGTTGGCGGAACGGATGGCGTTACTCAGCGAGCATGTGTCGTTGACCAGGATGGTAGCGCCAGGCGTCGGCGTATTCGTGGCTTGCGCGCGGACGGACGCGCCCGAAAACAGCAGCGCTCCGCAGGCTGCCGCCGATACCGCCAAACGCGCCAGCCAGTTCATGGCGCTTCCTCCACCGTCGCTGCAAGCCTAGTCCGCTCCCCGGCCCTTCGCTGCGAAAGGCATCTCAAGACAGGCGCGCATATCCGCCCCAGCCACACCCATCTCGCGCCGCCGCCATGTAAAGCAGCGAACGAAAGAGAATTGAACCGCGCCAGTTGCCGGATCATGCCAACCTCATTCAGTAATGAGCGATGTGTCCGAGTAGTGTAGCTTTTGAGACAGATGGCGCAAGGCTATATCGCAAAGAGACAGTGAGGCGGGGCTGGACTGGAGTCCATCCTCGCTGCGCGAACTGGAAGCGCCCGCGATGCTCTCAGCCGCAGTTGCCGATCGACGTTGTGTGATAGGCGCTGATCCAACCGCGCGTGCCGTAACAATCCACGTTGTACCAGCCGTCCTGGCTGGCGAAAGTCGTCAACGTGGCATTGGCTGGCACGACGCCTATGATGACGCCATTCGGCTCATAGCGCAGGTTCAGCCGCGCTTGCGTGGTAACCATGCAGCCGGAGAATGCGCTGTGCATACTGTGCGCGCCGGCGCTCGGGGCGGTGGTATGCGGCGAATCCATGGGCAGCAGCACAATCAAGCCATGCGCGTCCACCGAGGCGCAGGTGCTATTGCCCTCTAGCCAGGATGGCAGCTGCTCAATCGGTTGCGGGGTCGCGCTGGCGTTGATGAACAAAGTCGAGCCAGCCTGCGGGAAGCAGACCGTCGCCGTCGGGCGGACCCAGCCCCAGACATCGACGGCGTCCATGAAGCCGGCTTCGACGACCCAGCCGATGCCGACCGCGCTGGCGTCCCTTCGCTGGAATTGGATGCCGCTGCAGATGTCATAGGTGGCGCAGGGCGCTGGTGGAACTGGAGCTTGAGCTGCTGTTGCCGACGAAAACCACGTTGTCCAACGTGGCCGCATTATCGAGGATTTACAGGGGCTGGCTGTTGCTTTGGAATCGCGAGTTTTTGATGGTCAATTGCCCGCGCAGATCAGTGCGAATGGGATAGTTGCTGAAGCCCGTGAAGACGACGCCGTTGATGGTGGTTGTGCCAGCGTTGCGGATGCCAACGAAGCTGCCGCCGGCCGAGACTGTGCGGCCGCCGCCAGTGATGGTCACGGTCACGCCGCTGGGGATGTAAAGCGTATCGCTTAGCCGGCAGTTGGCTTTGAGCGTATAGGCAGCGTCCGCGCTGATGAAACCCCCGTCCGGCAGGCCGCAAGCCACTGGCGAAGGCGCTGGCGTCGCATCGACAGCATCATGAGTGTTGCCTATCTTGCCGTTGCATTCGCCGGTGCTGTTATCGGTGATCGCGCCCTGCTTCAAGCGCGGGTAGACCCGTGTGCTGGTCATGCAGCCAGTGATAGTGATTGATGCGTTTGCGCTGAATGGACTGCCCATGGCCGAGCTGCCGCCGACAAGATCGCGGAAGACCACCTTGTTGAGCGTGAATGCCCCGCTGTTTAGCGCCAGGACAGCCGACGGACTGCTCATGCGATAGAAATACGCGCCCTCCAAATCTTCGAACAGGATGCTGGTCAATGTGTATGTGCCAGCGCTGGATGAACTGCCGGCGACCGCCGCGCGATAGGTCTTTTGGAAAGTGACATTGGTGATCGCGCCATCGTCACCCATATCGACGCTGCCCCCGCCCGAATAGCCCCCGCCAATCACGGTGAGGTCTTTCAACACCAGTTTTGCGCCTTGCCAGGTTTTGATGAAGCTGCTTTGCCTGGTCAAGGCGCTGGCGTCAACGCTGTAGCCCTTGCCATCAATGGTGATTGTGCCGCTGGACAACAGATTCAAAGCCGAGGTCTGAACGCAGTTGCCGGTCAGCGTGTAGGTTTTGGCGGTTTGCAGGTCGCCGCCATTAGGCAAGCCGCAAGCATCTGACGGCGGATCGCTCTGGGCTCTGGCGGGCGGGGCGAACAAGACTATCAGAGCCAAAAGGAAAACGATCAGGCGACGTAACGATACCCCCCCCCGAAGCTGAGGCGCAGACAAAGTTTTTGGCGAGCCAGCTGGACCAATTCATAGACATGCTCCCAGCAATCAGCCGCAAGCGCCGCTGGTCGTCACATAATCCGCGCTAACCCAACCCAGCGCCCCATAATAATCGACCTGGAACCAGCCATTCCTGCGCGCATGGGCCGTCAAGGTCAGGTTCATAGGGACCAGTCCCAGGATGGCGCCCCCGGGGCTGGCGCGCAGGTTGAGGTAGGCGGCCGTCGTGACCAGGCAATCGCTGAGGGGCTGCTCGCTGTGGTCGGGCGTGGCTGTCGGCATATTGCCCGGCGGCGTTGTATAGGGCGAATCGACCGGCATCAGCACGATCATGCCCGGCTTGCCAACCGAGGCGCAGGTAACGCTGCCATCGCTCCAGGATGCCAATTGCTCGACAGTGTGCGGCGCTGTGGCCGAGTTGATGAAGAGCGTCGAACCCAGCTGCGGGAAGCAGACCGTAGCCGTCGGCCTGACCCAGCCCCAGACATCCACCACATCCAGGAAGCCGGCTTCGATGACCCAGCCGATGCCGATGCCGCTGGCGTCGCGCCGCTCAAACTCGATGCCTTCGCAAATATCGTAGGTGGCGCTGACCTGGATGCCCGTGTTCGCGTTCAGCCATTCGCCCGTGCAGAAATCGGCGGTGGCGATGGGCTTTTGCTCTTGATCGCCTGAGCTTCCGCCCTCGGCGCTTTCAGAATCTGGCTGTGAGACTACGCCAGCCAAGCCAACCTGGTTCGCGCCGCCCGGCTGCGTTGGCGTGTAGGTCTGGGTATTCGTCGGCGTGTTCGTCGGCGTATCTGTTGGCGTATGCGTCGGCGTGTTCGTCGGCGTATCTGTGGGCGTATGCGTCGGCGTGTTCGTCGGCGTGTCTGTTGGCGTATGCGTCGGCGTATTCGTCGGCGTGTCTGTGGGGGTATGCGTTGGCGTATTGCTGGGCGTTGGCGTATGCGTCGGCGTGATCTTGGAAACCGCCAGTTCATGCGCGCCGATATCGCAGGCATCGCCTTGGGGTCTGGTCGTGCCAGCCTGGTCAACGCTGAGGCAGTTGGCTGTTACCGCCGCGTTGACGTCTTTGCTTCCGCTGGTCAGCGGGTAATACTTGGGCGAGCCTTTCAATTCGCCCAGATTCGCCGAGCCGGTGAGGGCGGGCGAGCAGCTGCCATCCTGGATCAGCACGCCGGCTTTGACTGCCTGAATCCCCGCGCCGCTGGTTTCGCAGTGCTGGCTGTTGGCTGTGCCGACCATGAGCGAATTCTGCAAAGTCAGCCCGCCGACATAATAGAGGCTGTCGCCATCCGCGCTGGCGTTGACGCTGTTGCCATTCATCGTCACATGCTTCAACGTCAGGGAGGACCCGCTGCTGCTGTAGATGCCGCCGCCGTTTCCGGTGGAAGAATTGCTGTAGAAAGTGCTGTTTTCGATTGTCAGCATGCCGTCATTGTGGATCGCGCCGCCGGTAGCGATGGCGGTATTGCTGCTGAACGTCGAGGTTTTGATTGTGCTGCCGCTGCCGGCGTTTACGTAAAGCGCGCCGCCTTTGCCGCCCTTGCTGTCATCGGTGGCATTGCCGCTGAAGACGCTGCCGGTGATGGTCAAGGTCTTGGAGCTGCCGTCGAAAAAGATGCCGCCGCCATGATTGCCGCTCGTGCCTTTGTCGATGGTCACATTTGTCAAAGTCAGGTCGGAGTTGCGCACGCGCATAATGCCGCCATGCGCCCCGCCGGCATCGCCCTGCGTCAACGTCAGATTCTTGATGGTGAAATCCGCATTGTTGACGTCAAAGATGCGCCGCCAGTTTCCGGCGTCGATCTGGAAGTTGCCGCCCTCCAGCGTAATCTCCGAGGTGATCTGCGGCAGATTCCCCGTGAGCGTGATACTCGCCGACAGCTTAAGCGTATCCGCGCCCGTGCCGGATGAGCAGCCGACTTGCGCCGTGTTTGTGTTAGCTGCCGTGATGGCTTTATCCAGTGTGCAGCTTTGGTTGACGGCGATCTCGCTGCCGCTCTGCTGAGCCTCAAAAGGATTCAATCCTCCCAGGATCGCCACAGCCAACAGGCCTAAGGCGGACAGGACAAACAGCAATCTACGCGCGGGCATAAGCCGAACCTTTCGTGGAAGATAGATACAAGCGCTTCAGTGTCAGCCGCAGTTTCCAGCCGGCGTGGCGTAATCGCCGCCTATCCAGCCGCGCGTGCCGTAATAATCCACGTTGTACCAGCCGTCTTTGCTGGCGAAGGTCGTCAGCGTGGCATTGTTCGGCACAACGCCGATGACCGTGCCATTGGGCCTCAGGCGCAGGTTCAGCCGCGCTTGCGTGGTCACCATGCAATCGCTCAGCGTGCTCTGAGTACTCTGCGCGCCGGCGCTCGGCGAAGTGGTATGCGGCGAATCCATGGGCAGCAGCACAATCAAGCCATGGACGCCCACCGAGGCGCAGGTGGAATTGCCCTCCAGCCAGGATGGCAGCTGCTCGACAGTGTGCGGCGTCGTGCTGGCGTTGATGAACAGGGTCGAGCCAGCCTGCGGGAAGCAGACCGTCGCCGTCGGGCGCACCCAGCCCCAGACATCGACAGCGTCCACGAAACCGACTTCGACGACCCAGCCGATGCCGACCGCGCTGGCATCGCGCCGCTGGAATTGGATGCCGCTGCATATATCATACGTCGCGCTGACCTGGATGCTGGTATTGGCGTTCAGCCATTCGCCGCTGCAGGGCACGGGCGTTGGCGAGATGTATGTGCCGCCGCTGCTGGTCTTGAGGACGACATCCCCGGCGATGTACTGCACCGCGCCGCTGTCGCAATTGGTCCCGGGGCGGGCGTTGCCAGCCTGGTCGGTCGCATACCCGGCGCAGCCCGCCGCGATGCCTTTGCCGATAGCCGCGCTGCCAGCGCCAAGCGGCAAATACGGAATGCTGCCCGTCTGCGAGCCGAGCTGCGGATTGCCCACCGTCACCGTGCCGCAGTTGTCGGTAGCGGGGCCATTCCAGGTCAAGATGCCGCGTTCGGTGGCGCTGTTGCTGAAGCTGCCGCCGCACAACGGGGCGCTTTGAGCGCTGGATTGGGCGATGACGCTGTTGACGATGTTCGTCGTGCCGCCGCCGCTTATGCCACTCACCAAACCTGTGCTGGCGATATTGTTCGACAGCGTGAGATGGGTGAGCGTGGCGGTGTCGCCGAGGACATAAATCCCGCCGGCGCCGATTTGGCCATAGTTGCCGATGAAGGTGCTGTTGCCAACCGTGAGCGTGCCGCTGTAGGCATAGATTGCGCCACCATAATTGTCCGTGTAGCTTGAGCTTTCGGCTCTGTTTTCGATGAAGGCGCTGCCAGTGACGGTCAAAGTGCCGGTTTCCAGGTTGATCGCGCCACCCTCGTAGCCGGCGGTGTTGCCGCGGAAGACGCTGTCGGTGATGGTCATCGTGCCGCTGGCGACATTGATCGCGCCGCCTTCCTTGCCAGCCGTGTTGCTGCTGAATGTGCAGCGGGTGATGGTGGCTGTGCTGTTATCCCAGATGATGACGGCGCCGGCGTCGTCCGTGGTGGCTGTGCTGCCGGTGACGGTGCAGTCTTCCATGGTTAGCGTGCCGCGCGAATGCACGGTTGAACCCTGCGTGTCCCTGCCGCCGCTGATGGTGATATTGCGCAGCGTCAAATCGCCGCCCGTGCCGACATGGAAGGGGCGCGCCGTACTGCCCGATGCCACGCTCACGGTCTTGCCTTGGCCCTCGACGACGATAGTGCTGGTCACGCTGGCTGTGCCGGCGGTGAGCTCCTCATCCACCGTCATGCGGATGGTGTCGGTGGCGACAGCGTCCGTAACGCCGCCCTCGCAGTCGGTGTTGGTCGCGCCGTTGTCGTTGGCGTTGCCGATGGCCTCGGAGAGCGAACAGGTGGCGTCGACATCAATGTAATTCGTGCCGCCGCGCTCGGAAGCGCCAGCGTCGCAGCCGGTCGCCGGGCGATAGATGCCGACCTGGTCTCTGGGGTACTGCTTGCAGATCGAGGCGTCGCCGCGGCCATTGGCGCTGCTCGTCGCGTTGATGGGATAGACCTGCGGGTTGCCGAACCCGGTCGTGGTGACGCCGATGTCCAGCCCGGTAATGTTGTCGGTGTTGCAGTTGCCCTCGCCATTTTCGATGACATTGCCGATGTTCTGTTTCAGACTGGCGTTACGGTAAAGGCCGCAGTCGTTGGTGCTGCCGTCCGTATCGCCCAAGATGCTGTTTTCCAGCACAACCCAGGCGGTTGCGTGATCTACCGCTAGTGCCGTGCCCTTCGCGTTGCTTTCGCTAAGTGTGTTCCCGTAGATTGTCACATGTCTTATAAACGCTCTGCCGCCAAAGGCTACAAATATGCCGCCGCCGCCACTCGCGCGGGTAGCAGTGTTGTTGAGGATGCTGCAATTACTGATGGTCAGCCTGCCAACAACATGAATTGCACCGCCATTCTGACCAGTGTTGTTGTTGAAGTTGCAATTTGTCGCCGTCAGCTGCGCGCCAAATGCAACCGAGATCGCTCCCCCGTCCCCGCCCGATCCTTGGCCCGCACTTCCGTTAGTAAGCGTTATATTGTCAATTTTGAGATGCCCGCTCGTCACATTGAAAATCCGATAGCTGCCGCCGCCGTCTATCGTCTTGCCGTTGCCCCTGATTGTGATGTCTGATGTGATCGCTGGCAGGGCGGAACTGAGCGTCAACGAGCTAAACTCCAGCGAAATGATGTCGTGTCCAGTCGAGCCCGCGTAGCTGCCGCAGCTGGTTGGCGTATTGGCGGCCGTGATGGCTTGCGACAGGGTGCAGTTCGTGCCATCAACGATGATGGTGGCCGCCAGGCTGACATGCGCCGTCAGCAGCGCGATGCACAGGCAAAGACATGTTATGAATACACGACGAAGAGGATTAACTGTAAAGAGCCACATAGGCTCACCTCATGCTGTAGGCGACAATTCCATGAAGATATATCACTAAAATCGCAGGCGCAATACTCTTAGGGGGATGTACTACAGAAGTGAGATATAATGGCGAAATATATCTTATAATAGACAGAGTAATGGCGATCTCGAATTGGACTCCCATCGGCAGCCAACAGGGCGTGACGAGTATCGCCCCTACGACGGTCTGTGATTTGGGCAGGCGCTGGGGGCTGTTTCGCGCGCAACGCAAAGAGGGTTCGCGCGTGTAAGAGATGTATTGGGGGAGATCAGCCGGTCGCGGTCTTCATATCGAGGAATTTTTGCCAACTGGCATAGTCGCCGACTCCATTGGCGTCCACATAGCCGATGCGGCAATCGCTGAGGTCTTCGTCCGTGAGCTGCGCCTGCTGGACCAGCTTGATGAATTGTTGGCGGTCTGGCGATGCGATTTCGCTGCGGACGACGTCAATGTAACGGACTTCAGCTAACTGGCCATCGTCGTAGCCGCGGATCCTCAATCCACCAGGCTCGTATAATACATATTGTTTCGGGGCATGTTGCGCGCTGCGTTTCAGGGCGCTGCTTCTGTGACAGGTCTGGGTTCGCTGTAGTTGTCCATGTTGCCTTCGCGCGCCAGGAATTCCAAAGGGTCGTAATAGAGGCCCACGCCGTTTTCGTCGACGTGGCCCACGCGGCACTGGCTGAAGTCGGCGGGGTCTGTTTCGCTTTGAACTTGGCGCAGAATGGCGAGGAAGGCATCCAGGTCGGGCGATTCGTGCTCGGTGCGGATCACATCCAGGTAGCGCACTTCGACCAGCTTGCCGTAGCTGATGCCACGAACCATTCGCCCACCTTGCTTGAACAAGCTGTACCGCTTTTCCGTCATAGTGTTCTGCCTTTGTCCCGGCGTTGAACCGAAGCCCAGAGCTTGGGGGGTGAAAAGCGCAAATGGAGTCCCGGCTTGGCCGAGCTATGGAAGGGAAATCAGCCGGGCGCGGGCTTCATGTCTAGGAATTCTTGCCAACTGGTATAGTCGCCGACTCCATTGGCGTCCACAAAGCCGATGCGGCAATCGCTGAGGTCTTCGTCTGTAAGCTGCGCCTGCTCGACCAGCTTGATGAACTGTTCGCGTTCTGGAGATGCGATTTCGGTGCGGACGACGTCAATGTAGCGGACTTCGACCAGCTGACCGTAAGCGAATCCTCGCGCCTTGTGGCCTCCTGGCTCGTACAAGACGTACTGCTTTCGAGTCACTTCATGTTCCTTCGCTTATACCATTCTTGTACATAGGGCCAAAACGACGCCGGAGAAAAGTGAATGATATACTGCTCTTCTCCGATACGTGTAACATCATATACGAAATCATTGTCTTGGTCCATAGACGCGGCAATGAAACCAATGCTTACAACCGCCACTCTGTCTCGGGTCTTGAAGTTTTTTCTTTGCGTTCTGTCCAGGGACATCCTATGAACGACTATGTTTCTGACGGCTCTCGCGACGCATCCGATATCCCAGCCAAGCGCAACTGACCGGTCTGGTCTCTGTCGGAACAATTCGGAAAACCCATTGTCGAAGCGTTCAAGGGTTTCGCTGCCTTCCCCGACTAATTCAAACAGATTAGAGACGATAAGAGTCATAGCCCAAAAGTGTCGATCATCTCGCAGACTATACAGCAGATTGCCCGAATACACCGCCATGTCAATTGCAGCGTCTCGGTCAATTCGCATTTAAGCGGCTTCCTCGTCGCTCATGCTAAACCCTCCAGCCGGTCCACCAGCCCCTCCAGCACTGTGAAAGTCTCTTCCACCGCCAGGGGCGTCGACATATCAATGCCAGCTGACATCAGCGCGGGGATGGGATAACGGCTGCCGCCCGCCTTCAGGAATGCCAGGTAGCGCCCGACCGCCTCCGGGTCATCGCCCGCCAGGATGCCATTCGCCAAAGCATGCGCCGCTGAGATGCCGGTGGCGTATTGGAAGGTGTAATAGGCTTCGTAGAGATGGCCGAACTGCGCCCAGGTGATGCCCGTGCGCCCCGGATCGTCCGTCATCGTCTCGCCATAACCCTCGGCATAGAAATCCGCCATGATCTGGTTCAGCGTGGCCGGGGTCAGCGGCTCCTCATTCTCCATGCGCGTATGAACCTCAAGCTCGAAGCGCGCCAGGGTGGGCATGATGAAGAAATAGCGGTGGATGTTGTCCATGGCTTCCTGGATCAGCGCCAGCTGAAAATCGCGGTCGTTGGCATTTGCGAAGAGCTGCGCTCGCACCATCGCCTGGTTGAAGTTGGAAGCCACTTCAGCCGCGAACATGGAATAATTGCTGTAGACGAAGGGCTGGCTGGCGCGCGAATAATGGCTGTGCATGGAATGGCCCAGCTCATGCGCAAGGGTGCTCATGGAACTCAAGTTGCCGTCAAAGCTCATCATGATGAAGGGATGGCTGTCATACGTGCCATAGGAGAAAGCGCCTTCGGATTTGCCGTCGTTGATGGCGTAATCCACCCAGCGCTCTTCCAGGCAGCCGCGGCGCATGGTGGCCACGTAGTCTTCGCCAAGCGGCGCCATGCCTTGGGCGATCATGTCGACGGCTTCGGGAAAGCTCAGCTGCGGATCGTTTGCGGTCAATGGCGCCCAGATATCCCAGGGATGGATGCTCTCATAGCCCAGCAACCGCCGCCGCGCATCCCAATAGCGATGCCAGGTGGGGATATGTTTCTTGTAGGTATCGATGAGATTGTGAAAGACTTCCACCGGGATATTGTTGGGCGCGAGCTTGGCGTGCAATACGCTGTCATATCCGCGGAGGCGCGCCAGAGCTACATTTCTCTTGACAGAAGCCAGATAAGCCGTGGCGAAGGTATTCTGAAACTTGAGATAACTATCGGCATAATTCCGCCAGGCGCTCTTGCGGGTTTCGCGGTCGCTATCAGCCAGCAGTTTGTCGCGCGTGCTCTGCACCAACGGCTGCGCATGGCCCGCGCTGTCCTTGGCCGCCTCGAAGCTGAGGTCCATGTCATTCAACGCGCCGCGGATGCTTTCTATCCGCCCCAGCGGGTCGCTCAATGCGCCTAGTACCGCTTCCACATCAGCCGAGAGAATATGTTCTTTCGCGCGCAGCAGGTTGTCGACATAGTGCTCAAAGAGTTGCAGATCCGCCTCGGACTGGGTCCATTGCAGCAGGTCGCCCGGGTCCATATCCAGCAGCTCGGGCTGGGCGAAAGACGCGCTGGCGATGAAGGCGCCGGCCAGGCTCTGCGCTTGCCCGACCATGCCCTTGATGTCTTCGTTATGACCATCGCAGGCTTGCCACATGACGGGGTACATAACCAGCTTCCAGACGCGGCGAGCCAGGGATTGATGCAGATCGAACCAGGAAGCCAGGCGCTGTGGGCTTTGGCCGAGGCTGCCTTTGAACTCGGCGATTTGGCCAAGGGCTTCGCTGGCGGCTTGGTATTCCTCTCGCCAGGCGGCGAAAGATGGAAAGACGGATTCGTGATTCCATGTGGAGTCTATGGGGACGTCTGAGCGAGCGGGGACTTGGGTCATGGGGAGATGTCCTTGTTAAACTATATGAATATGCCGGAGAGTTGCAGGTAACAGCGTTCTTCGCGCGTGCCGGGCCGCAGCCACCAGCGCGCCAGCGAGAGGTGCAGCAAGCAGCCGGGCGGCAGCGTCGGCGGGGGCTCGTCCAGCCCCACGTATGGCAGCCGAAATCTATTCCGCGAGTAGGGGTCTTGCAGATAATAGTAATGAGAATTGCGCTCATGTTTCAGCTTCAAGCTGTGCAGGGGCATCCAGAATGCATGGGCATAGGCTGGCACGCCACCCCGTTCGCTGATGTAGGCGCTGCCGCTCTTGGCGACTTGCAGCGAGCCATCAAACAATGCGCTATGTGGCATCGCCTCCAAGTCAAGGCGCTGCAAGAGGAAGTCGCGCATATTCGGCACAGTGCGCGCCAGCCACCGCGGGGTGATCAGCATGTCTTCGGTGTGGGGCTTTCTGCCGCGCCTGGGCGCCAACCGGCATTCCCAAATATCGCCGACATTAAACTTGGTCTCTGTGGGCTGGTTATAGCCCTCCGCGGTCAAGAGGCGAATTCTGGCGTAACTGCGCTCTACCAAGCCGCCCACGCAGAGCCCGCTTTTCATCCGCGTCTTGCATACGACCAATACTTTAGTCATCGCAATCATTCCCGCTCGGCGGTGATGTCTTCGATTTCGACATTGAGCTGGCGCTGCATCTCGGCGGCGACCAGGCTGCGGTGGCAGGCTCGCGGTTCGCCTTCGACGCAGAAGAGCGCGGGCCGCCGGGCCGGCTGGCATTCGGGCAGCTCCGCCAGTTCATGCGCGCGGGCCAAGGCGGCCCCCGCATAGAATTTGCGCTCCGGCAATCGTTTGTAGACGCGCAGGATATCCCGCTTGTATTCGTGGATGTATGCCTTGCAAAGGCTTTGCCGGTCGCTGCGCAGCGCCAGTTTCCGCTCTTGGTCGGCTTGGTCTTGCAAGGCGCGAATGGCTTGGGTTGGGGCCAGTTCTTTCAAGTGGGCGTAGGCGATGCCCAGCTCCAGCAGTTTGCTTTGCAGGTAGCCGCTGTTGACAAACTTGTAACGCGCGCCGCGCATGCCCCGCCGAGCGCGAATATCGATGAAGAGGTCGATCTGGCGCTCAAGAATCGCCCCAAAGAAGGCCTCTTCAGAATAGCCATAAACGCCAAGCGTGTAGATCTTCAAGAGGGATTCCGCTGGCATGATGTGTCCTCAAAGCAGCATATTGAGCTGGCGGGGGGCGCTGGCCGCCTCAAGCGCGGCTTGGGATTGCCGCTCGCCGAACTTGTCGATATGCGCGACTGCGAAGTTCGCGTCTTTGGCCAGGGTCGCCCCAACCACATAACTGCGGTGGCAATGGGCGGGGTCTTTCTCGCTGCACATGAGGACCAGGCGGGTTTCCAGCGCCAGAGCCTTGAGTTCGGCGATCCCCTGCCGATACCAGTCACGGGCCTCGCATTGTTCCGCATTCAGCTTGCCGGCCACGAAACAGTCCTCATCGTCCGGTCGGCCCCCGAGCGCGCCGCCCATGAAAACATAGTCGCGGCCCGCCCGCGCCAGAATCCTGGCCAGCGCTGACCGCGTGAAATCCGGATTGAATTTGGAATAGGGCTGGGAACGTACATCCACGAGCGTGTCGATCTGGAACTTGTCCAGCAGAGCCAGGAATTCGCCTGTCTCGCGCCCGCCGTAACCGATTGTAAAGATCTCGTTCATATTGCTCCCGTTCCCGCTATTGGGCTAGCCCACCCGCCACTCAAATGGCAGCAAACACTGCGCCCGGTTGTTCAGCAAATCCAGCCCCTCCAGCGCATATCGCAGCGCCGCGGCCGGGTTCTGTTCGGCCACTTGCACGCCAATGGGCTTGCCTTTCTCGCGGATGAGCAGCGCCGGCGCCGCCTCGGGCAGGTTCGCCAATTCCCGCGCCTTGTCCAATGCCCGCCGCAAGCCGCCCAGCTCATCGACCAGCCCAATCTCCAAAGCCTGCGCGCCCGTCCAGACGCGCCCGCCACCGATGGCATCCACCTCATCGCGAGTCTTGCCGCGGCTTTCGGCAACCCGCCCCAGAAATTGCTCATAGATGCTTTCAATGCTGGCCCGCACCATATCGCGCTGGGCATCGCTGAAGGCGCTCTCGCCAGCGATCCAATCGGCATTGTCGCCGCGCCGATAGGAAACAGCATTGAAGCGCAGTTTCTTCAGCATCTCGTTATTGACCAGCTTGCCCATCAGCACGCCGATGGAGCCGGTGATCGTGCCGGGCTGAGCCACAATCCAATGCGCTGGACTGGCGATATAATAGCCGCCGGATGCCGCCACGCCGCCCATGTAGACGACCAGGGGCCGGGTCTTGGCGAATTCGCCCAGCGCGGCCGCCATGGATTCGGAAGCCGTGGCCGAGCCGCCGCCGCTGTCGATGTACAGGACCATAGCGCCGCATTGCGGGTCGCGCATCAGATTGCGTACCTGCTGATTCAGGGTGATATCGCCCAGGCGTTCCGCGCCGACGAAAGGCAGCGGGATGGGCATATCGCTGGGCGGGCTCTGGCTTTCGCCATCGACTATCGCGCCGCCGGCATAGATCAGGCCTATGTATTTGCCGCTGAAATCGCGCTGGGGCAGGTAGACTTGGCCATTGGCTTCTTCCCACAGGGTGATCTTGCCCACGCCGAGATGCTCAAGCAGCCGCTCTTCGTTCATCTCCGCGTCGACATATCCCTTCTCCAGCGCGGCCTCGCTGGTGTGCAGCGCGCCATTGATCATGCCGGTCACTTCTTCGGGCTTCATCTTGCGCGTGGCGGCGATGCCATCGATGATGCTTTCATAAACCGAATCGAGCAGCCAGTTCGTTTGTTCGCGGCCTTCTGGCGAGGGCTCCGCTCGGGTGAGCGTATCGGCCGCGCCTTTATAGGGGGAGATGGCCACCGAATCAAATTGCAAGCCCGCCGCGCCCATGCCTTCCTTCAGGAAGACTTGCTGGCTGAAAAGCCCGCTGGTCTCCAGCATGCCAGCCGGCGGCAGCATGATCTCGTCGCAGGCGCTGGCGACATAATAATCGAGCGTGCGGTAGGCCGGCGCATAGCTCAAGGCGCGTTTGCCCTTCTCGCGGAAACGCAGGATGGCGTCGCGCATGGTCTGCAAGTCGGCAACGCTGGCGGACAGGCCGCGGAAATACAGGATCAAGCCCAGGGTCCGCGGGTCATCGGCGATGCGTTCCAAAGCCTCGACTAATTCCATCAGGCTCATCGGCGGCGCGCCCAGGATCTGCCGCTGGATCAGGTTGCGTTCTTTGGGCACAGCCGCAAACGACGGCGGGACCTTGATCATCACATAATCAATTGTCTTGACGCGCGCCCGCTGCATATTGAGCAGGTTGACGCTGAACTGCTGGATGAAACGCGTGGTTTTGGACATGGTTGGGCTGCTTTCAATTCGTAAGCTGTAGACACCCGCGCCGCAATGCGACCGCCCACGCAAAATTCATTGCTTCCCGGCCATTGAACTCCCTCTCTCTGACTCGTCGGTATGCTCGACATAGAGATGTCGGCTGGGCCGGGGGGTGGGGTCTGTATCTCGCAATGTAAACAGGGGCAAGCCGGTGGCTCGTCCCGCATTATGCCGATGTTTGAAGCCGGCGGACGACTCACCGAGTCGCCCCTTCTGTTCATATTACTATGTTTGATTCACAGAGAAATCCGTTCCTCTTCTTCTCAGTGTGCTCGGTCAACTCGGTGCTTGGTCTTTGTATTACTTGCGCGCTCCTGCTGAGGCGCAGAGGGATTGTCAAGCGCTTCCCCTGCTGTCTTATACGCATCCGGGCGTTCGTCTGTTGCGGATCTGGCTTTGCATTGGCGGTAAGCGAGCTATTGCCATTGCCTTGCAGAAAGCCAGCCAGACGCTTAGATCCTGTCGCCCAGCCGCTGGATATGCGCGATGGTCTCCGCGATGCCCTCATGCAAAGGCGTCTCATAAATCGTCTCGAAGTTGGCTCTCAATGCGCTGTCGTCAAAGCCAGCCGGGAAGGGCAGGGGCTCCTCCGCGACTTTGATCTGCGCTTCGGGCAGTATGGCTTTCGCGGCAGCCACAAAGTCCGCAACCGTGGCTGGCTGGCCGCCCAGATTGAATCCAAATGCGCCTTTTAGAGGCTGCTCAGCCGCCAGGATGAATTGCCGCGCCACATCAGCCGCCAGCTGAAATTGCATCGCGCCGCTAAAGCCGATCGTGCTGGGTTGCCCCTTGGCGGCCGCCGTCAGCGCTTTGGTGGGCTCGCTGGTCATGCCCTGGTTGCGCCCGACGCCATAGACCGTGTAGGGGCGCAGGCATACGCTGCTGATGCCGGCATCGTAGAAATAGACCTTGGCGGTCTGCTCATTGCAGACTTTGTAGGCGCCATAGAGCGTGCGCGGGTTTTGCGGCGCGTCATTGGCGATCAAGCCGGGCGGAAAATCGCTTGGCGGCCCATAAACGCCGATGGACGACGCGAAAGCCAGATGTCCGATGCCCTGGGCTTTGGCCGCCTCGAAGATATTGACCGTGCCCGTGACATTGACTTCCGCGCCCAACTTGGGATTAGCGCGGCAGAATGGCACCTGCAGCGCCGCCAGATGAATGACATGGCTGATGTCATGCTCAGCGAAGACGGCTTTGAGCGCATCGGCATCGCGCAGGTCGCCTTGCACGAAAGCGATGTCTCGCTGTTCTTCTTGGCTCATCAGCCAGTTGAGGCGCTGGCGATCGGCGCTGGCGTCAAAGTTGACGGCTCGCTTGCCGCTGGCTCGCAAGAAATACAAAGCCCAGGCGCCTATGCAGCCCATCCCGCCGGTGACAAGGTAGGTATCCGCCATGATTATGCCTCGACCATGCGATTGGCCAGCCTGCCCAAGCCCGCGACTTCGACGACGTATTCATCGCCCGGTTTGAGCCAGACCCGCGGCTGCATGCCCAGGATGACGCCTTCTGGCGTGCCGGTGCTGATGACATCGCCAGGCTCAAGCGTCATGACCCGGCTGGCGTAGGCGATGATTTCGGCCACGCTGAAGATCATGTCGGCGGTATTGCTGCTCTGGCGCAGTTCGCCATTCAGCCAGCCCTTGATTGCCAGGTTCTGCGGATCGGGGATGGCATCGGCTGTGACCACATAAGGTCCCAGGGCAGGAACTTGTCGAGGGTCTTGCCAAGCAGCCATTGCCCGCTGCGCATCTGCAGGTCGCGTTCGCTTATGTCGTTCATATTGCAGTAGCCGAAGACCTTGCCCAGCGCTTCATCCACCGAGACATTGCGCGCCGTTGCGCCCATGACCACGCCGAGCTCCGATTCATAATCGACGGCTTGCCAATCCGCTTGCAGGGGGATGGCTTCGCCCGGGGCAGCCAAGCTGTTGTTGAACTTGCTGAAGAGCACCGGCTCCTCCGGCGGCGCCATGCCAGATTCCGCGGCGTGCTTCCGATAATTCAAGCCGACGCAGAGGATCTTGCCCGGGTTGGGCACGACGGGCGCGTATGTCAAGCTGGCTTCGTCGAGGAAGAGCGCCGGATCATCCGCCGAAGTCGTCAGTTCATTCAGGCTCGCGAGGGCTGCGTTGCCCTGGGCGTATACCGCTTCGGGCGTTGTCGGGCATTCCGTGTTTGTCGCCGCAGCGGCCGCCGCCACGTCCAAAATGCCCCGCGCAGTTTTGATGCCCAGCTGGATGCCGGCCTCCGTGTGATACGTAGTCAGAATCATGGTCGTCCTTCTCTGTCGCTATCGTCGCGTCAGCTATTCTACCGCTTGCGCGCGGGGCTGGGCAATTGTGAATGGGCTGCTCAGGCTGTGGGATTGGATTGGCAAGCTCGGGTGATTAGCCGCAATCGCCTTGGGGAAGCGCGTGCTTGGCGCTGATCCAGCCATGCTCGCCGTTGTCATCGACCTTGAACCAGTCGGCGGTTCGCGCCAGCGCGGTCAAGGTGGCGTTTTCGGGCACGCCCCCGATGGCGGTTCCAGCGGGCGATTCGCGGAGGAACAGGCTGTGTTCTGTCGTCACCATGCAGTTGCGCAGATCTGTGATGCGGTGGCTTTCCGCGCCCGGGCAAAGGCTGTCGCCGTATGTCGAATAGATGCTGATGACATGGCCATGCAGGCTGCCGTCCAGCACGGTATGCAGCAGCTTGCCTTCATGATTGGGACCCGCCGAGATGATGATGTCGCCATTCCGCTCGCGGGTTACCATGACGCGGCATTGCGGCGAAGTGGCGACGATGGCGCGTCCCGAAAGGGCGTCGACCTCCGCTTGCGTCACGGTCAGGAGATGGAAGCCGGTCGATTTCGGCGAGATGCCATAGACTTGCAGGGTCTGCGGTCCCACCTCTGGTCCGCGGAATATGCAGGCATAGGCGCCAATCGGCAATTCACAATCGTCGGGCGCCCGGTCCCCGCCGCGTGAAGCCGCCTGCCGCGCGCTTGTTCCTGGATCGCCGTCCGCTGCGCCAAACTGAAAAGCCGGGCAATCGCTGCTCGTTGAATTGTCGGTGAGCCAGCCGCTGGCGTCGCTGTAATTGGACGCGTCGCCGTCGCTGTCGGTGTTGCCGCTGAACTCGATGCAGCCTTCCAGCGTGACCGCGCCATCGCTGCCGGAGGGATGCGCCAAGCCCATATAAAGCGCGCCGGCCGCGCCGCTGTTGTTGCGGATGATGGCATTGCGAATAGTCACCTTGCCTTCCCGAAGCGTCCGCAATACGGAGCCATCATAAGCGCTGGAGCTCGCGGTGTTGTTATTTTCAAAATGCACATTGTCAAATGTCGCGTTGTGATCGGCCAGCAAGATCGAAAAACTGTTGTTGCGGATGATGCTGTCTTTCACGGTAAGCGTGCTGCGCAGCCAACCGATGATGGGCCTTGACGTAATGCCGCTGAGCTGGGCTCTATTGATCGTCAGCGAGCCCGCCGTCTCGAAAGGGATGACGCCGCTGGCCGCGGTGATCGTGCGCCAATTGCCATTTATCTTGACGGATATGCCTTTGGGGATATAGAGCGTGCCCGACTGCGTACAGTTGCCTGTCAGGTTGAATTCGTAGCTGGTCTGGGCATTGAGGTGGCCCGCTGGCGGCAATCCGCAAGCCGCGGGGACGGGCGCGGCTACCGACTTGACCGCGTTATCGCCGTTGCCGATGGTACCCGTGCATTTGCCAGTGCTGTTGTCATTGATCGTGCGGTACGTCAGCTGGGGGAAGATGCGCTCATGCGTGAAGCAGCCGTTGATATTGATGGCGGTAGGCGATTGAAACTCCCAGTGATCCAACGCCAAAGCCGAGTTGCCGCGCGCCATGTCGCGGATGACCAGATTCGTCACATTGAAGACCGAGCCGTTGCGGGAAAGGAGGCCGCTCGGCCCATCGCCCCAGAAGGAGTAGGCGCCCTCCCCATTTTCGATGAGGATGTCCTTTAGCGTGAAGGTGAAGCCCGACCCGCTCGCTTTGCCGATGGCGGTGCCGTCGGTGTTGCGAAAGGTCACCCGGGTAAATTGCGCGGAGTCGGAGAGATGGGCCGCGCTTGTCGAAGCTGAGCCTCCCCCGACAATCGTCAGGTCCTTGACGTCCAGCTGGGCGCCCTGGGTGGTTGTGAACACGCCGGCGGTTCCGGTCAAGGCGCTGGCGTCAATCGTGTATCCCTTGCCATCGATGAGGACCGTGCCATTGACGTTCGCGCCGAAATCAAGGGCGGCGGTTTGCGTGCAGTTGGCTGTCAGCGTGTAACTCACCAAGGTGTTGACGAAGCCACCGGTGGGCAAGCCGCAAGCGGCGACGGACGGCTGCGCGAAGGCTGGCGCCGGGGCGACCGCAAAGAGCGTGGCAACTAACAGGAGAGCCGCCCAGCGCGATGATGAGCAGAAGGTCAGACATCCGAACATAATCGACCAGAGCGATATAGATCGCATATTAGCATATCGCGTAAGGGTCGCTGCGGCAATCTTTTGCGCGGGGCTAGCAGGGCAATCCCACCAAATTGGAACGCCGTTGATATGGGACAGTTTTGCCTCAAAATTTGTCATCCGTAGACACACGCGCCGCAATGCGACCGCCCACGCAAAACACCTTGCGGCTCACTGATTTTGACTCCCCTTCCCTCATTTTGGGGATGTTCCTCATAGAGATGAGGAATGGGGCCGGGGGATGGGGGCCCGCAAAGTAAACAGGGGCGAGCCGGTGGCGGCGGTCAGTGTCTACGCGACCTCGTCCCGCGAATTTTCTGCTCAACACATGGACGGGTCACCGACCAGCCCCTACGAATTCCGTTGTTTGCGCGCAGAACAGGACATAGTGATTTTGGCGCGATTGCCCTGGCTGGGCTAGGTTTCGCCGTCAGGGTCGGGTCTCTCTTCGTCGAACTTCATGACGCGGAAGAACTCGGCAAATTCGACGCCGACCGCTTTGCCGCTCTCCCGGCTGCGCTCGCTGATCCACTTCTTCGCGCCATTCTCGAAGTCTTCGCCGGCGCCAATCTGCGAGACATGCGCGCCCAGCGATTGCATCTTCAATGCAAAGACGTCGCTGATATCAACGTAGTGCGTGGCTTGCATCGAGAGGTTGAGATAGAGCTCGCCGATCTTGTGCGGCTCATGCCCTTCCGCCAGCAGCTCGGGGAAGACGGGTCGGGTTTCGGCGCTGGGGAAGGCGGCATAGATAGTGGCTTCGCCGGCCGCGCGGTGGTCGGGGTGGTTGATGTATTGGCTCTGCACGAAGACGGTGGTCGGGTCCTGGCAGACGACGCGATAGGCTTTGGTCTCGCGGATGATGCGGGTGATATCCCGCCGCAATTCCAGCGTGGCTTGCAGCATGCCATCGGGATAATCGAGGAAGCGCACATCGCTGACGCCGACGATCGCGGCCGCCCGCAACTGCTCTTCCCGCCGCAGCGCCACCAGTTCCGCGCGCGTCATCGCCGGGTCGTTGCTGCCCGAGCCGCCATCGGTGATGATGACATAGGTGACTGTCGCGCCTTCGCCCTGGATCCATTTTGCCACGCTGCCGGCCACGCCAAACTCGATATCGTCATGATGGGCGGCGGTGACGACGATGTGGTAGGGCTGGTCGCGTTTTGGGGCGGGTTGCGGCATGTCAAAATCTGCTGGCATGGCCTGTCCTTGTCTTTCAGCGGGCGCGCTTGGCTTGGTATCCCGCGCATTATCGTTTAGACTGCGGATACGTCAATGACAAGCATTGGCGTCTCGTCCATGTCATCTGGGAGCGCGCCCCGCCAGCCCCGGCGAGATAATCGACCGTCCGCGCGATATCGAGTAAACCCTGCAATCGTCAGACCTTGCCCTGACCGCAGAGTTGCCGACAATCTACATTCTCAAGCGCCAGCCCAGCCAGTATCATAGCCGCCATCTCAGCGAGGGCAGGAGCTTATGGCGCGCCGCTTTCGGCTATTGTGGTCGGTCTGCATCGGCCACTTGACCAATGACATCTTCGCGTCGATGACGCCGGTTCTGCTCACCTTTCTGGCGGCTGGCCTCATGCCCATGAGCAATGTGCAAATCGGCTTGACAATCGGCATCGCGCAATTGCTGAATGCGCTGCCCCAGCCCTTCTTTGGCTTGCGGGCGGATAAAAGCGGCGGACGGCGCCTGGGCTCGCTGGGCTTGTTATTGCATGTCGGCTTGTTCACGCTGGCTGTGGCGCTGGCGGCTGCGACGCGGCAGTACTGGCTGATGTTCTTCCCGCTGGTCATCGCCCCGATTGGCAGCGCGGCTCTGCACCCGGTTGGCGCTCTGCATGCGGCGGAAGCGGTCCCGCGGCGCTCGGCTTTTCACATGGCCATCTTTTTCCTGATGGGGCAGACGGGCTTGGCGCTGGGACCAGCCATCGCCGGCATCCTGCTGGATTGGGCGAACCCCAATGTTCTGGGCAGGCTGGGCGAGCTGGTCGGCATGACGCGTTTCGGCATCCAAAGCGATGTGCGCCCCATCCTGCTGCTCTCGCTCATCTCCATCCCCGGCATAGCGCTGATGTGGACGAGCATCCCCAAACATCATGAGCACCACGCCGAGCAGGACATCCGCAAAGCCGAGCGCGAAAATGGCCACAGGCAGCATTTCTCCCTGCTGGCATTTGTCATCCTGGGTTTGATCGTGGTCTTGCGCGGTTTGGGGCAGCAGGGGTCCGTGGCTTTTGTGCCGCTGCTCTTCCAACAGAAGGGCTGGAGCCCGGCCGCCTATGGCGTCATCACCAGCTCCTATTGGATCGCCTCGGGCTTGTCCGGCTTGATCTTCGGGCGTCTGGCCGATTTGTTTGACCGGCGCAAGGTGATGATGCTGAGCATGCTGCTTTCCGCGCCGGCTTTTTTCCTGCTGCCCGCTTACGAAGGCGCTTTCGCCTTTTTCCTGGCCATAGCGGCCGGCGGCTTGTCGGGCGGGGCGCACAGCTTGATCGTGGTGATGGCGCAAGATCTGATCCCGCTGCGCAAGGGATTCGCCTCTGGGGCAATCCTGGGTTTCATCTTCGGCACCGGCGCGATCGGCTCGCTGGCCATCGGGGCGATTTCGGACCAAATCGGCTTGGCGGCCACCTTCGAGATCGTGGCGGTGATCATCGCGGTGGCGGGCTTGTTGAGCATGCTGCTGCCCCGGCCGGCGCGGGCTCAGGGCTGATTGCCAATGCCCAAACTGCTCTACATCTCCCTGATGCGCCTGCCCACCGAAAAAGCCCATGGCTTGCAAATCATGGAGAATTGCGACGCCTTCGCCGCGGCCGGCTGCGATGTGACCCTCTGGGTCGCCCGGCGCTGGAATACCCGCGAGATGCGCCGGATTCGCGATCCCTTTCAGTATTACGACCTGCAGCCGCGTTTCCGCATACGCCGCATCCCCTGCATCGATATCTTTCCGCTTTTCCCGCCCGATGGTCGCGGCGCCCGCCTGGCTTTCTACGTTCTGCTGCTCTCTTTTACGCTGGTTTGCGCCGTCCGGCTGCTATACGCGCGCGCCGATATCTATTACAGCCGCGATGAGCTCATTCTGGCGCTGCTCACGCGGTTGAAGGCAAAGCGACAGATCGCTTATGAGGCGCATCTCTATGCGCGCGAGGGGCGGGGCGCGGCTTTGCAGAGCTATGTGGCTTCGCGGGTTGGCTCAGTCATCGCCATTACTGGGCGCTTGCGCGAAGATTTGATCCATCAACGGGGGGCGGAACCCGGCCGCGTCATCATCGCCCATGATGGTTTCCGGCGCGAACGCTTTGCTGACCTGCCCGCCGGCCTTGAGATCAGGCGCGCTCGCGGGCTGCCTGATGATGCCTATGTCGTCGGCTACCTGGGTCGTTTGCAAATGCTGGGCATGGACAAGGGGCTGGCCACGGTTGTCGAGGCGCTGGCTCAGGTCGAGGGCGCGCGTCTGCTCCTCGTAGGCGGACCAGACGATATGGCGGAGGACCTGCGGCGGCGCTGGCTGGCATTGGGCTTGCCCGCCGAGCGTTTCATCACCGCCGGGCATGTCTTGCCGCGCGATGTCTTGCCTCTGCTGATGACGATGGATGTCTGCGTGATGCCCCATCCTGCGCAGACGCAATTCGCCAACTACACATCGCCCTTGAAACTCTTCGAATACATGGCGGCTGAAAGAGCGATTGTCGCTTCGGACTTGCCGGCCTGGGCGGATGCGCTGAGCCATGGTGAAACGGCTCTGCTTGTTCCGCCGGGCGATACAGAGGCCTGGGCAAATGCAATTATGCGGCTGCGCGATGACCCGGCCCTGCGCCTGAGCCTGGGCAGACGGGCTCGCGGACGCGCCCTGGCTGCTTATGCCTGGGATGCCCGCGCGAAGACGATACTCGGGCATATTTCTTCGGCTTGAGTTGACGGGCGACCCAATGGCGCCGGTCAGTGTCGCCGGTCAGTGTCGCCGGTCAGTGTCGCCGGTCAGTGTCTACGCGACCTGCGCGACCTGCGCGACCTCATCCCTATATCATTTTCTCTCGCGGCGCAGGGTCTTCCGCGAGCAGCAGATCCAATGCCGATTGGGCGGTGAAACGATCGACATCCGCCTGTCGCATGAGGCTTGCCAGCGCTTCATCGTATCGCTGCGCCCGCAATAGCGCGGATAATTCGGCTTCATCCAGCGTTGCCTGAGACAGCAGATCCCGGCGCTTGCGCTTCTCCTCGACTTGCATGAACTGATACATGCCATAGAGGAATACGCCGCCCATCAGCAGCAGATTGAAGATGAAGAAGACGAGCGCGGTCATCGTCTGGCAGCTCCTCGCTAACAGCTGGCATCCTCGCCATGCGCGCCGAAAACGCTCAGGCGATGCTCGCTGGTGGGCAGGGGCTGCAGGCTTCGCGGGCGGTAATGGAATTGCAGCGCCCAGCGCCGTCGGTCGGATTGGCTTGGCGGCGTTCCATGATGCAGCAGGCAATGAAAGAGCAGACAGCCGCCGGGCGGCAAGGGGATGGCTGCGCTGCGCCCCACAAGCACATCGGTATCGCAGATTTGCCAATCACGGCGCATCCAATGCGGCAAGGGGCCTTTATGATGGCTGCCGGGAATGACCATCATGCAGCCGTTTTCGGGCGTCGCTTCGTCCAGGGCGATCCAAACGCCAATGATCGCGGCGTCGCTGGGGTAATCGAAGTAAGCCATATCCTGGTGCCAGGGTTTTTCGCGGCCGATGCGCGGCGGTTTCAGCAGCGCCATATCTTGCGTCATGGCAGGCGCCTCGCCCATGACGCGCTCCAAGAGGCTCAGCAGCGGGGCATTTTCAGCGGCCGCTTTGATTCGGCGGTCATAAGCGGCGATGGGCATGAGCTTGCGCACGGCATCAAGCCGGGCATCGGCGGACAAACGCGCCAGATCGTCGCCAACCGAACGCTCGATCATGATGTTGTCCGCGGCGGGCTGCAGGATGAGGTCGCGCAAGCCAGCTTTGCAGGCATCAATAGCGGCGCGGTCAAAGGCCTTGTGAATGACCAGGAAGCCCAGCGCGTGAAAGGCGGCGATGTCTTCGGCGGCGACGGCTGCCAACCCGTCTATGCCCGTCCTGATTTGCCGGCTGTAGGCGTACAGTCCCGGCGGTGGCGCTTCAATGCCAAATTGATCCAGGCTCATGCCAGAGAAGTATACGCCATTGGCCGCTCCCACGCAAAACGCAGCATTTGACTCCCCTTCCCTGATGCTTCGGGGCAATGGGCCGGGGGATGGGGTAGGAGTCTCGCATACTAAGCAGTGGCGAGGTCGCGCGCCGTCCGCAGATGTTCTTCTCTTGGTTAGGGCGACGCACTGTGCAGCCCCAGCAGATCGCGCGTATACGAGGATAACGAGGCATAATGGAATATGAAGCGATTGCCTTGGAGGCAGCTGGATTTGTTGCGCGAACGATTCTTCACGTTATACTCTGCGCCAGCGTTGAAAGAAGCGGTGGCTGTGACAAGCGGTCACTCCGCCTTAGCTTGTCTTCTTCCAACGCGCGTCATATCTCTTCAAATGCTAGTCAAAGGAGTTTTCTGATGGTCAAGAAACATCGCGCGAAGTTTATCACCTTCCTTGTTTTGGCGGTCCTCGTCTTATTTTCCAGCGCTCTTGTCTCCGCGCAGGAACAGACCGAAGTCGGCACGCCCCGCGCGACGACGCTCATCGTCGACAACCTGGGCGGGCGCGTCAATAACCCTACCCAGACCAACCCCTACCAGGCTGGCACGCACATGAGCGCCGGCTTGCACCAGTTGGTCTATACGAATCTGTGGGAGATCAACACGGCGACGGGCGAGCAGTTCCCGGCTTTGGCGGCGGAGATGCCAGAGGCGCTGAATGAGGATTTCACCAGCTTCCGCGTCACCCTGCGCGACAACTTGCGCTGGAGCGATGGCGAACCCATCACGACAGCTGATATGGCGTTCAACATCGACATGATATTGAATACGCCGGAGTTCCCCTATAGCGGCTTCCTGGCGCAGGTGATCGACAATTACGAAGTCGTTGACGATCTGACGATGATTCTCAACCTCAAGCGCTCGGAACCGCGCCTGGCTTACACCCTCGGCGTGCATATCTGGGGCGACAGCTTCCGCCTCGTGCCCAAGCACATCTGGGAGAACGAAGACCCGGCCACCTTCCAGAATTATCCGCCGGTCGGCAGCGGACCCTATACCTTGACGGATTCTGACCCCAACGGCAACTGGTTCCTCTATACCAAGCGCGAGGACTGGCAGCATACCGATGTCGGCCAGATCTATGGCGAGCCGGGGCCGGAATATGTGCTCTTCCGCTTTTATGGCACAGAAGAGCGCCGCATCATCGCCGCCATTCAAAACCAGTTGGATATCTTGACCGATATCTCGCCGGAAGCCTGGGACATCCTGCGCGACGCCAACCCGAACGCGGCCGCCTGGCACCAGAATTTCCCCTATGCGAATTTCGATGACCCCTGCGAGCGCGGCATCATCTTCGCCAACTCGCAGCCGCCCTGGGACAACCAAAATGTCCGCTGGGCGATGGCGCTGGCCACCGACATCAAGAGCGTGGGCTTGGCCACATTCGCCGGCATTCTGCGCGTCTCGGCGCTGGCTGTGCCGCCGGTGCAGGTCATTCACGATGCTTTCCACAAACCCATGCGCGACTGGATGACCGAGTTCGCTTTCGAAGACGGCTACCAGCCATTCGACCCCAATTACGCCGTTGATATCGCCGCCATCCTGGCCGAGCAGGGCGTCGAAGGCTTGCCGGACAGCGAAGAGGCGCTGGTGGATCTCTTCGGGACCGGCTGGTGGAAGCACGACCCCGCCAAAGCGACCGAAATGCTGGAGGCCGAGGGCTTCTCGCTGGAAGACGGCGCCTGGCACAAGCCCGATGGCAGCCCTTGGCAGGTTACGATTAACTCGCCTTCGAACTTCGAGGTGCAATCGCAGCGGCTGGCATTCGCCATAGCGGACAACTGGCGCGAGTTTGGCATTGACGCCACCGTGCAGCAGATGGACTCCGGCACCTTCTGGAGCAATTACAGCAACGGCACTTTCGACGCCGGCTCCTATTGGCCCGGTTGCGGCGCGCTGCCAGATAGCTGGGATCTGCTGGATGCCTTCTGGCATAAGCGCCACATCGTGCCCATTGGCCAGCCGGCGCCCGGCAACGCCATGCGCTACGACAGCGACGCGCTCAGCGGCATTCTCGACCAGATCGCGCCCCTGCCCAGCGATCATCCGGACACCATCCCGCTGCTGACCGAGTTCGAGAAGCAGTTCATCGTCGAGCGGCCCTGGCTGCCCATGTTCGGCACATCCAAGTTCGTGCCAGTCGTCACGACCTATTGGGACGGCATGCCCACCGCGGATAACTTCTATGAAGGCCCCTGGTGGTGGTGGTCGCTGTTCAAGTATCACATGCCCTTCATCCAGCCAAAGTCCGACGGCTAGCCAAGAGCCCCTCGCTCCCTAGCCGCGCTTGATTCCCCCTCCTTGACTCGTCGGAATGCTCGACATAGAGATGTCGGCAGGGGCTGGGGAGGGTGGGGTCTGCAACTCGCAATGTAAACTGGGGCGGCCTGCCCGGTCGCCCGCCGGCGCGCAATTAATGCAGGGGCGATAATTGTATCGTCCCAAAGTTGTAGAATTAGGTCGCAAGATGCAATTCGCCAAGTTCGTGATCACGCGCGTCATCGCCTACATCCTGGTGATTTGGATCGGCATCACGGTGGTCTTCTTTGTGCCGCGCTTCTTGCCATCCGATCCAGTGGAATCGATGCTTGGGCGCATCATGAGCCAAGGCGCCTACATGGAAGCCAGCCAGGTCGAAGCCATGCGCGCCACGCTGACCCAGGCCTTCGGCTTGGAAGGCTCTCTGGCCGACCAGTACTTCGGCTTCTTTCACCGCACCTTTGTAACGCGCGAATTTGGGCCTTCGCTGTCCATGTTCCCGACGCCGGTGAATGAACTGATCGGGCGCGCCTTGCCCTGGACCCTGGGTTTGCTCCTTTCGGCGACTGTTATCGCCTGGATCCTGGGCAACGCCATTGGCTTGCTGGCCGGCTACAAGAGCCGCTGGGTTTCGTCGCGCGCGCTGGAAGTCATCGCGATTCTGGTGTATCCCATACCGTATTACATCACCGCGCTCATCTTGATTATCCTGTTCATCCACATCAATCCGATCTTTCCGCTGTTTTTCTCGGTCCGCGGCGAAGCCTGGTCCTGGCAATTCATCTCCAGCGCGATCTACAACTCCATTCTGCCGGCTCTGTCCATAGTCATCGTCGGCTTCGGCTGGTGGGTTTTGAGCATGAAGGCGCTTTCGTCCAGCATATCGGAAGAAGATTTTGTCTATTTCGCCAAGTTGAAGGGCGCGGGCGAGGGCCGCATCATGACGGCTTATGTGCTGCGCAACGCCATCTTGCCGCAGGTTACGGTTTTGGCGCTGCAAATCGGGGCGATCTTCAATGGCGCGCTCATCGCCGAGATTCTCTTCAGTTATCCCGGCCTGGGCACGATGACCTACAACGCTGTGCTGCAAGCCGATTACAACCTGCTCATGGGCACGATCACGATTTCGATCATTGCGGTGGCCACATCCACTCTGATTATCGACCTGCTCTACCCCTTCTTTGATCCGCGGATCAGGCAGAAATAGCGATGCGCAATTTTAATCCGCGCCTGAGGGCGGGCATTGTCATACTGGCGGCATTCATATTGCTGGGGGGCATTCTGCCGTTTTTCTCGCCGGAGGACCCGCGCGATTGGATCCGCCACTCGCGCAACCTGCCGCCCAGCGCCGAGCACCTTCTGGGCACGACCAACCTGGGGCAAGACACCTTCTGGCTGCTGTCCTACGCCACTCAGAATTCGCTGTTCATCGGCTTGTTTGTGGCTTTCTTCGCCACGCTGATAGGCGTCTTCGCCGGTTTGGCGGCCGGCTTCCTCGGCGGGATGCCGGACCGCGTCATCACCTTGCTGGCTGATGTCTTCATTGTTGTGCCATCCCTGCCAATTCTCATCCTGATGTCGTCCCTTCTGCAGGGCCGGGCATCGCTGGTCCTCATCAGCGTCATTCTCATCATTTTCAATTGGCCCTGGCCCGCCCGCCAGATGCGCTCCATCGCCCTGAGCATGCGCGAGCGCCAATTTGTGAACACGGCGCGCTTCTCCGGCTCGAGCACGTTTGCCATCCTCGCCGAAGAGATCGTCCCGCATATCTTCAGCTGGGCGATGGCCAATTTTGTCAACACGGTGCTGGTCGCCATAGCCACCGAGTCCGGCTTGGCTGTGATTGGCTTGTCCAGCCTGGAAGAAGCCACGCTGGGCACGATGATCTACTGGGCATTGCAGCATCAGGCGCTTCTCGGGCAGCGCTGGTGGTGGATTGGGTCGCCCGTTGTGGCCATCATCCTGCTCTTTATCGGCTTGTTTCTGGTGTCGACGGGCATATCCAGCTTGTCCGCGGAACGGCGGGGGCATGGCGATGCTTAGGCTGCGCGAGCTCAAATGCTACTACGATACCCCGCGCGGCGTCGTGCAGGCTGTCGATGGCCTCACCTTTGAGATCCGTCCGAATGAAATTGTGGGCATCGCCGGCGAATCCGGCTGCGGCAAATCCACATTGCTGAAAGTCCTCTACGATTTTATTCAGCCGCCGCTGCAGATTGTCTCCGGCAGTTACGAAGCCGATCTGCCCGATGGCGCGGGCAAAATCAAAACTATCGGGCCCGGGGAAATCCGCAAACATTGGTGGGAATTCATTTCTTACATCCCCCAGGGCTCGATGAGCGTCCTGAACCCGGTCATACGCATTGAGAATCAATTCTTCGACGCCGTGCCCCGCGATCATGCTTTGCGGGCGGCGGGCAAGACTGCCATTCGCGAGCGCGTGGCGGACTATCTCAAAGAGCTGGAATTGCCTGTCGAAGTCTTGAAGTCCTACCCCCATCAACTGAGCGGCGGCATGAAACAGCGCGTGCTGGTGGCGCTCGGCACCTTTCTGCATCCGCGGATAGTCCTGGCGGATGAACCGACAACCGCGCTGGATGTCGTCGTGCAGAAGGGCATTCTGCTGATGTTGACTGAGTTGCAGCGGAGTATGGAGAACACGCTGGTCGTCGTCTCGCATGATATGGGCGTGCATTATCAGATAAGCGACCGGCTGGCGATTATGTACGCCGGCAAGCTGGTGGAATATGGACCCACCGCCGCCATCTTCAGGAATCCCTTGCATCCCTATACGCAGATGCTGATCCAATCTTTGCCGCGGGTTGGCGATCGGGCGCAGCGTTCCGGCATCTCTGGCCGCCCCCCCAACCTCATTCAGCCGCCGGCGGGCTGCCGCTTTGCGCCGCGCTGCCCCAAAGCCATGGAGCATTGCGGGCATCAGGAGCCGGCATTGATCCAATTAGAAGAGCAGCACTTTGTATCCTGTCACTTGTATGGCGAGGCGGTCTCTTGAGCGCGAACCTGCTGGAATTGCGCAAAGTGAGCAAGGTCTTCCGCATAGGCGGCTTGATATTTGGCACGCGCCTGGTGGCTGTGGACGATGTGAGCCTGAGCTTGCCGGCCGCGGAGCCATCGATACTGAGCATCGTTGGAGAATCTGGCAGCGGCAAGACCACGCTTGCGCGCATCATCCTGGAGTTGGAGCAGCCGACCGCGGGCGATGTGCTCATCGACGGGCATCCGCTGTTTTCAAAAGGCGGCGATGGCTTGAAGGGCCGGGAGTATTTCCGGGCGGTCCAGCCAATCTTCCAAAACCCTTTCGAGGCTTTCAGCGCGCGCAAGAAGGTCGATCGCTATCTTCATGATGCCGCAGTTCGCCTGGGCATCGCCGCCAACCGAAAAGAATCGCGGGAAATCGTCGCCGAAGCGCTGGAGTCGGTCGGCTTGGATCTGGTCCGCGTGGAAGGCAAATACGCCAATCAATTCTCCGGCGGCGAGCTGCAGCGCATCTCCGTGGCCCGCAGCCTTATCCCGCGGCCCAAGCTGATCGTCGCCGATGAACCCGTGAGCATGATTGACGCTTCGCTGCGCATGAACATCGTCAATCTCTTCCTGGAGTTGAAGGAAAAGTACCGGGTCAGCTTTGTGTATATCACGCATGACCTGTCGACCGCCTACTACGTCAGCGATTATATCGCCATCATGTACCGGGGCAGCGTCGTGGAATATGGACCCTCCGAACAGATCCTGACCGATTCCGCCCACCCTTATACCGAATTGCTGCTTGATTCTGTCCCGACTGTCGATCACAAATGGGAGCGGGGGCAAAAGCTGCCCGATATCGAGTTGAAAGAATACCAGGCGCAGGCTTGCAAGTTCGCCAAGCGCTGCAAATACGCGCGGGCAATCTGCGAAACTACGCGGCCGCCCCTCGTCCAGGTTTCAGCGGAACGCCAAGCCCTCTGCTACAAACCCATTGATTTCGCCCCCGACGCGACCACTGAGCAAGTAGAGGCTATTCAGTGAATCGCCCGCTTGAGCCAATGACTGCCAATCCCTTTCCTGCATGACAAACCAGGTTCTACAAAGATGAAATGAGGCGCCGCGATGGAGTATTTCAACGGATTGCATTTGAACATGGGCAACATCTCGCGCTTGTCCCGGGCGAAAACGCGCTCCATCAGCGCGGAGAACTTCAAAGGCGAAAAAGGCCGCGGCGGCATGGCCACAGATGGCTTCTCGCTGTCAGCCGCGCAGGACCTGGGGCAGGGCTGGAAGGTATCGCCTTGCATCGGCTTGGAGGCCAACAGCGTTACGACCCTGGCCGAGATTGAGGGGCCGGGCGCCATTCAGCATATTTGGATCACCACATTCGCCAAGTATTGGCGCTCTTTGATTCTGCGCTTCTATTGGGATGATGAAGAGCAGCCGTCTATCGAAGTGCCTTTTGGGGATTTTTTCTGCAACGGCTGGACGGAATACTGTCATGTCAACTCGATGCCCATATCGGCCAATTCCCACAGCGCCTTCAACAGCTACTGGGAGATGCCCTTCCGCAAGAGCGCCCGCGTCACGATTGAGAACCTGCTCGACACGCCCGTGCAGCCCTTGTTCTACCAGTTTGATTACGCGCTGACTGAGGTCCCTGAAGATGTCGGCTACCTGCACGCGCAATGGCGGCGCAGCAATCCGCTGCCATACAAGGAAGTGCATACCCTGCTTGATGGCGTCAAAGGCATGGGCCATTATGTCGGCGCATACATGGCTTGGGGCAGCAACAATCGCGGCTGGTGGGGCGAAGGCGAGATTAAGTTCTACATGGATGGCGATTCGGATTTCCCCACGATATGCGGCACTGGCACGGAGGATTATTTCGGCGGCGCCTGGTGCTTTGGCAGCGCGGACGGCTTCTATACGCCCTTCTCAACGCCCTACCTGGGTTTGCCGCAGGTCATCAAGCCCGATGGCTTCTACCAGAGCCAGCAGCGCTTCGGCATGTATCGCTGGCATATTCCCGATCCCATCCGCTTCGAAGAAGACCTGCGGGTGACGATTCAAGCTTTGGGCTGGCGCTCGGGGTCAATGCACAAAGCGCCTTTCGAGGAATGGCGTTACCTGCCCCTGCAAGATGATATCGCCTCGACGGCTTTCTGGTATCAAGCTGAACCGCACGCGCCCTTCCCGGAGTTGCCGAGCCGCGACTACATTGAGGTGATCTAGGCGCAGTCGTCAGGCCTTGCAAGGCAAGGTTGCCGAGCAAATGGCATATAGCAGGCCAAGCAGCGCTCGGTTTCAGCGCTGGCCATACTGGCGCTGCAGATGCCGCTCGACGCTGTCAGCGACTTCCAGCCAATGGTCGGTATCCAGCAGAGCCACCTCCTCGTCCGTCCAGAAGTCATAGGCGATGCGCTGGGCTTGGCTGGCGTCGCCCGGCTGGCGGATGCGCGCCCAGGCTTCCGGCTGGCGTCCATAATACTGCTCGACCAGTTCCGCCATGATGACATTGACCGTTGCGCTGACCAGATGGCTAATCCGCGGCGGAAGCGGACCCTGCTGTAAAGCCTGCGCCAGGTCTGCCAAGCCTTTCATGTAGTTCGCGCCGCCGGGGAAGCTGAAGTCGCGCTGGGCTTCTGGCGGGAGGCGGGCTGGCGCGACGCCGGTATTGACCATCTGCATCAAGATCCGCCGGGCGAAGAGGCCATCGCTGCAATAGACCTCAAAGGTATCCAGGAAGCATTGCGCCCGCTCGATGACCACCGCCAGCGCCAGGTAAAAGTCCAGCTCCATGAAGAGCGACTTGAGGAGGAATTGGCAGCGCTCGGGGTCGCGTTGTTCGGCTGCCCGGCGCAAGTCCGCAAGCATGGCGACGCTCGGGTGCATTTTGCGAATGTCCCTTACTAGAATTGCAGAACTGATTTCGTGCTCATTGGCGCTATGAGAGAAACTACCTATGCGAATTGGTGCTTAACTGCGATTGGACTGAGACCTGTAGGGAATCAATAACGCGGACATCTTCAGGAACAATGTCAAAGAAAGAATGCTGGCAAGTCTCCATTTGTGTTCTGATAAGTATGAGCAGTGCCGCATTCTTTTTCCTCCCAGCCCGTTGCAGTCTATATGCTGCATCTGTCAAGTCCTCGCCAGGTCTCTGCACACGCAGAACTACAGGTCGGCCGTCAATGAACTGATCATGAATTGCGTCAATGCCACGATTACGTTGTACCAATTTTACTGGCAATTCACTTAGGATTTGAACTACCTCTGCAGGCAACTTCCGAAAAGCATCGCGACCTGCATCAAGCAATCTGGACTCTGAGCGGACCGGATTTTGAACTCGTTGCCGGGACAGTTCCACGGCCGCCAAATACGAGTCTATTCCAAGAAAGTTGCGATTCAGGAGAGTCGCAGCGACCAAGGTCGTGCCGCTGCCACAGAAAGGATCGAGAACGAGATCGTCTTCGTTAGAGGCCAACAACACTATCCGTTCCAGTAACCTTAGAGGCTTTTGGGTAGGGTAACCGCAGCGTTCTCTGGCTTTTGGGTTCAAGTACGGTATATCCCAAGTGTCCGACAACGGTACACCGCGTTTGGGACCTTGCAAAATGGTTCGTCCATGGGAGTCCGTCGAGTAGGTCGATTTGCCCTGCGAATTGCGTTCTCGCCGTTGCAGGATCTGATCGAGATTGGTAGTTTCAGAATAGTCTTGCAGAATCTCATTGAACTTGTATTTCGCCGTCTTGGCATACATAAGGATGGTCTGATGGGAACCTAAGAGTGATTTTTTTGATGTAGACCAGCGCCGATAGGTCCATATGATTTCTGACACGAAACGCTCGTACCCGAAGACTTCATCCAATAGTACGCGTATTCGATGGGATGCATGTCTGTCGCAGTGCAAAAATATCACGCTGTCGTCTTTCATCACCCGGCGGATTTCGTGGAGACGTTCTCCCAGAAAGATAATGTACGACTGAATGGAATCCCAACTGTCGCTATAGCTGTACTCTTTGTTAGCCCTTGATTTGAGGGTTTGTTTAGACTGTGTATAGAAAGGCGGATCAAGATAGACCATATCAATGGTTTTACGAGGCAGTTGTTTCAATATGTCTAGGCAGTCACCATAAAGTACTTCGTTGATCATTTTGCATTCTCGTTCTCGGCGGCAATATCTTGCAGAATCGCCAAAAGATTGATGTTTGTTTTGGCTTCGAGATGCTCCCAGGCGTCTTCCGCACAATAGTAGGCGCCGTTATTGGCTTTGTACAAGTCTTTCAAAGCTGCTTGGATCCGCATCGCCTGGGTACGATTAGGATAGTAATACATTAGACGAATTGGTTCATAGCCGGCAGCGGCTACAGCGCGGATTCGAGTATGCTCTTTTGTGATGTGATCGCCATCGGTCGTCGCGTCGCGCCATTTGATCTCATAAGCTAGATTGCCGATTAAGCAGTCGATTCCAAATCTCTTTGGACGCAATCCTATTGTGTTGGGAATCTTCACTGATTTTGCATCAGGGAACTTTGATTCGAAGCAGAGTTTGGTAGCTCGTTCTAGGAAGGCTCCTGCATAGCGGTAAAGAAAGCGACCAGTGTTCTGGTAGATGTCAATCTTCTTGCCCTCCTCAATTGTGAACCCCAAAACCCGGTATATCAGATAGTGAGAGTTGTCATCGCTGTCCATCTCGAGCACACGCTCTTGAACCCGCTGATGCAGCGTTTCGGTATATTCCGAGGCAATTCGACGAACTGACTCTTCGATAGTCATGGTGGCGCATCCCGAATTTACATATTGCTGTTTCCCACACTCAGCAACGCTCTACTCTCCAATAATTGTAGCATGATTTAGGAGATATTTCCCTGCTATAATCGCCCGCAAGAAGCCAAGCGTACGCAAAGGACAGGATTATGGCGATGGCAACCAAGTTCAGCATTGCCGACTATCTGGGCGATGAAGCCGAATACCTGCTCGACCACATCTCGCATACCATCCCTCGCGAGGAGCTGGCGCTGCCCGGCCCAGACTTCGTCGAGCGCGTCTGGCTGGATAGCGACCGCAAGCCGCAGGTCATCCGCAGCCTGCAGCAGATCTATCAAGGCGGGCGGCTGGGCGGCACGGGATATGTCTCGATTCTGCCGGTTGACCAGGGCATTGAGCATTCGGCTGGCGCATCCTTCGCGCCCAACCCGGCTTACTTCGACCCCGCCAATATCATCGAGCTGGCTCTGGAGGGCGGCTGCAACGCCGTGGCTTCGACCTTTGGCGTGCTGGGCATGACCGCCCGGCGCTACGCCCATCGCATCCCCTTCATCGTCAAGGTCAATCACAACGAATTGGTGACCTACCCCAACGCGCACCTGCAGATCATGTTCGGCACGATCCAGCAGGCATGGGATATGGGCGCGGTGGCTGTTGGCGCGACGGTCTATTTCGGCTCGGAAGATTCCAACCGCCAAATGGTCGAGGTGGCGGAAGCTTTCGCCCTGGCGCATGAACTGGGCATGGCGACCATCCTCTGGTGTTATATGCGCAATCCGGCTTTTACCGTGGATGGCGTGAATCACGAAGCCAGCGCAGATTTGACCGGGCAAGCCAATCACCTGGGCGTGACCCTGGGCGCGGATATCGTCAAACAGAAGCTGCCAACGCAGACCGGCGGCTACCTGGCGCTGAACAGCGGCGACTCCTCTTATGGCAAGCTGGATGAGCGCATCTACAGCCGGTTGAGCAGCCAGCATCCGATAGATTTGACCCGCTACCAGGTGGCCAATGGCTACATGGGCAAGGCAGGCTTGATCAGCTCTGGCGGGGCCAGCGGCGACAATGATTTTGCCGAAGCGGTGAAGACGGCGGTCATCAACAAGCGGGCGGGCGGCATGGGTTTGATCAGCGGACGCAAGGCATTCCAGCGTCCCATGGCTGAAGGCGCGCGCTTGCTCCATGCCATTCAGGATGTGTATTTGGACGAGACTGTGACGGTGGCGTAGGCGATTATCCCTATCTGACCCCACTATTGGGAACGAGAGGGAGCTCCGGCAGTTATTCAGGCTTGCTTCAGGTTTTCCCGATGCCCAGCGCCTTCCATGCCTCCGCCAGCACAGCGCGCGCCATGCCAAACTTTGCAGCCACTTCCGCGGCCGGGTCAGCGCCCAGAAGACGATCATGCCGTTCGCCATCGACGAATTCCTGCAGGCAGAGCGGCTCTACGTCGCTGTGAAATCGCCACAGCCGCTCATCGACGATCCGGTGAATGACGATCTCATTGAGAAACTGGCCGCCATCATGCCGATAATCGTGGATGCCGATGGCGCGATACTCGGCGTCATCCACCGGCTTGTCATTCAGCGCGAAGCCGTGAACGCGCTTGCCCAGCTCACGCCGCAGCTGATATTGGTCGCTGCCATTGCGCGACAGACTGTAACGCATGATGGCGCAGGCGGCCTGGGTCTCCCCATCCCCTGGCAAGGGCAGGGCGATATACAGCGGGAAACCGACATCCACCAGATATTTCCGCTCGTCCAGGAAAATCACGATTGCGCTGTGGCAGCCGATTGACTCCCCCATATCGTTGATGGTGAGATAACCCTCATAACCCAGGCGCAGCAGCAAGCCGAAGAAGGCGTAATTGCTCTCGTAGCAAGTGCCGCCCGTGCCAAGCGCGAAATGGCTTTCCCAAAAGTCCGCGCCAAACAGGGCGCAGTCTTGGTCAGGCTCATGCCGGGCTCGGCGAGCCACTCTCGAGGCGCTCTCCCAGGGCACGGAGCGCGTATAGGCGGCGATCAGCGCTTGCAAGGTGGCCAGATCTGGATGGGGCGCGGCGGGCAAGCCAAAACGGCGCAGGATGCGCGCGCTGAGTTTGGCTGAAAGCGCTTCGCTGGCTGTCATGCGGTTATTGCCCGGAAGACCTGTGTCGGAGTCAGATTGTAGCCTATACAGCCCTGCGCGGAAAGCCAGATCGGGATTGTTGGCTAGCGTATGTCGATGCCGTACAATCAGCATCCAGCTTAGCGAATACAGGCGAAAATGAAGCCGTTGCGCTACGCCGAGGTCGCGCTGAATGCGCCGCTGCGCAAAACCTTCACCTATCATGTCCCGGACGAACTGGCTGGCGCATTGCTGCCCGGCTGCCTGGTTCGTGTGGAATTTGGCGTGGCCATGCAGCCCGCGGCGGTCATCGCCTTGCATGAGAATTCCAGCATCCCGGAAACCAAGCCGATCATCGAATTGCTGGATGCCGTTCCCGTCCTATCCGCGACGCATCTTGCGCTGGCTCTCTGGCTGAGCGAGACCACGCTGTCGCCCATCGGCAATTGCGTCTGGCTGATGCTGCCGCCCGGTTTCGCCGGCAAATCCGACCGGCTCTATCGCTTCCTCAGCGAGGCGCCCGCGGCCAGCCAGCCCCGACAGATGACCCTGCCGGGCGCGGAGCCCAAGGCGACCCCGCCCTTGCCGCAGCGCCTGCTCATCGACCTGCGCGATAATGGACCCCGCCGCCTGAGCCAGTTGAAGCGGAAATTCCCCAAACAGCCCGTGGAGGCGGAGCTTGAGCGCCTGCTGGAGGCTGGCTTGGTCAGCGCGGAATCGATCCTGGCGCCGCCCTCCGCGCGAGCCAAGACGGTCACGCGCCTGTATCCGCAATACAAAACTGAAGACATCCCCGGCCTGGTCAAGCGGCTGAAGAAACCGGCCGCGCATGTCCGGCTGCTGGAAGCCATCGTTCAGCGAGACGATGAAGCCATCGGGCTAGGGGATGCCTTGGCTTTGGCCGGCGCGACGACGCGCGCGCCCCTTAAGAGGCTGCTTGATGATGGGCTGGTCTTCATCGAAAAGACTGAACGCGGCGAGCAAGACCTGGTCATTCTCGAGGCCGATCAAGAACGGGTCGAGCGAGCCCTGGATCGCTGGCGCGGCGATGCCTTCAGCGAGCGGATACTCCGCCAGATCGCCATGATGCCCAATCCGCCGACTATGCCGGAAGCCCGGCGCGAGACCGGCGCCACCACTCACCGACTGAAGACCTTCATCAAAGCGGGTTTGCTCGACGCGCGCGAGGAACAAATCTGGCGGGATTCGCTGCGAGATTTCGACTTCGTGCCGACCAGCGCGCCAAGGCTGACGCCCGATCAGCAAGCCGTCTGGGGGCGGATTCGCCCGGCATTGCAGCGGCAGGAATCCCAGCATTTCCTGCTCCATGGCGTGACCGGCAGCGGCAAAACCGAGATCTATCTGCGTGGCATTGGCGAGGCGCTGGCGCAAGGCCGGAGCGCCATTTTCCTCGTGCCCGAGATCGCCTTGACCGCGCAGACCGTCCGCCGCGTATCCGAGCGCTTCCCCGGGCAAGTGGCGCTGATGCACGGCAGCCTGCCCATCGGCGAGCGCTACGATACCTGGCAGCGCGCCCGAACCGGCGCCGTCATGGTCATCGTCGGTACGCGCTCAGCGCTTTTCACGCCCCTGCCAGACCTGGGTTTGATCGTGCTGGATGAAGAGCATGACGCCAGCTACAAGCAAGCGCCCTGGATGAGCGAGCCGCATTATCACGCCCGGGAAGCGGCCATGTTTCTGGCGGAGCGCAACAACGCGGTCCTGATCCTGGGCAGCGCCACGCCAGATTTGGGCAGCTGGCAGCGCGCGCGGAAGGGCTTGTTCACGGCGCTTCATCTGCCCAAGCGCATCATGGGGCATCGCCAGCGCATTCAGCAGCAGGCTAGCCGGCTAGGCTTGACGACGCAGTACCGCCACGAGGCGACCGACGCCCTCACCATCGATTTGCCCAGCGTCAGCCTGGTGGATATGCGGGCGGAATTGCGCGGCGGCAATACCAGCATGTTCAGCATTGCGCTGCAAGAGGCTCTGGCGGAAGTTTTGGCCCGGGGCGAACAAGCCATGCTGCTGCTCAACCGGCGCGGGCAAGCCACCTATGTCTTCTGCCGTGATTGTGGCGGCGCGCTCGAATGTCAGCGCTGCGACAGGCCCCTGACCTATCATCGCTACGACAGCAGTTTGCGCTGCCATCATTGTGGCGCCGGGCAGCCCCAGCCCTCAGCCTGCCCGCAATGCGGATCGCCGCGGATACGCTACTTCGGCGCCGGCACGCAGCAGGTGGAATCGGCTCTGCAGGAACTCTTCCCCAAAGCCAGGACCTTGCGCTGGGATATCGACACAGCCCGCTCGCCCAAGATGCACTTCGAGATCCTTGAGCAGTTCGTCGAACGCAGGGCGGATCTGCTGATAGGCACGCAGATGATCGCCAAAGGGCTGGATCTGCCGCTGGTGACGCTGGTTGGCGTGGTCAGCGCGGATCTGGGCTTGGCGCTGCCGGATTATCGCGCCGGCGAACGCGTCTTTCAAATCCTGACGCAGGTGGCGGGCCGGGCGGGCCGCGGCCTGCTGGGCGGGCGAGTCATCTTGCAGAGCTATCAGCCGGAGCATTATGTCATCCAGGCGGCTTCCAAACATGATTACGCCGGTTTCTCCGCGGGTGAATTGAGCTACCGCCGCGAGCTGGGTTATCCGCCCTATCGGCGATTGGCGCGCATCGTCTTCCGAGCGACCAATGCCGAGCGCGCCGAGCAAATGGCGATCAGCGCGGCCAGCCAATTGGAACAGATCATCCGCGAGCGCGGGCTTAGCGGCACGAGCCTCATTGGTCCAGCGCCTTGCTATTTCAGCCGCATTGACCGCCGGTATCGCTGGCAGCTTCTCATTCGCGGTCCAGATCCGCGCGCGGCCTTAACTGAACTGAAAACCGAAGCCGGCTGGCAGATTGATATCGACCCCTTGGATCTGCTCTAGGGAACAGTAGCGCCAGCGCGTTGACGAGCGGATATTTCACGCTACAATGTGGCAAATTCTGGCAAAGCGGGATGCGTTTATGTGGATCGCCCAAATCTGTATCGCGGTATTCTGGTGGACTATCGGGATGCACTTGCTGTTTCGCGAGGCTTTGGTGTGGGGGTCCGTCGAGCGTATCCCCTGGTTTCGCAAACGTTTCGGCAGCTCAGCCACGCGCAAGTGGGAACGTTTCTGCCGAGAGGCCGGCTTGCTCTGCGTGGTGACGGGCTGCCTGCTCTTCATGAAGCTGCCTTTTGGCATGGGCGCTTTTGGTCTGCTCCTGGCATTGCCGCCACTGTTCTTCCTGCTGTGAGGCGCGCAATATTATGGGACAGCGACGCATTTGAGACGGGCTCATGCGCAAATTTCTCAGCATGTTGATGGGATTGGGCATCGGCGGAGTCATTGGCGCTCTGCTGGTCGCCTTCTTCTCGCCGGTGACGTCCGATGACTTGTTGGCGCATTATGAACGGGCTATGGCAGCGGGCCGGCGAGCCAGCGCGAAACGCCGCGCCGAATTGGAAGATGAACTGGCGGACTTGGGAAAGACGTCTAGTAAACTATAACAGGCAAGCCGGTCATACCTGCGGACCTTTGGGCTCCAGCCGATCCAGGCAGCCCGAATAGGCCAGAACGTCCTCATATCCTTGCGCCAAATTGCGCTTCGCGGCGGATGAACCGGGCATGACCAGGCTGGCTTGCGTTTGAGCGCTGACGAAATCAAGGCGGAGCCTATCAAGACCTTGAGCGCTTCCAAGCGAGCGGTTGAGACATGGCGGCTGGACTTTTGGGTCTTGCTCGCCACCATTCTTGCGCCAAGTATGGTCTTCATGGTCAGCACGGCGCTGAGCGTGGCGCTGCCTGCCATTCAGCGCGATCTCTCCGCCAGCGGCACGGATCTGATATGGATCGTCAATGCCTATACGCTCTTGCAAGCCGCTTTTATATTCCTCAGCGGCTCCTTTGGCGATCATTATGGCCGCAAGCGCATCTACATCGCGGGCATTTTGCTCTTCGCGCTGGCTTCGCTGGTCTGCGGGCTGACGGAATCTGCCGAAGTGCTGATCCTGGCGCGGGCCCTGCAGGGCGTCGGCAGCGGCATGATGATCACCTGCAGCCTGGCGCTGGTCGGCGCATTCTTCGCGCATCATCGGCGAAGCTGGTCTATCGGCGTCTGGTCGGCATTTACCATGCTGGTCTCGGGCGCGGGTCCGATTCTGGGCGGTTTGCTGACCGAGGCCGGCTTGTGGCGGCTGATATTCATCGTCAATATCCCGCTCGGCTTGCTGGCGATCCTGGTGCTTATCGCTTATGTGCCGGAGAGTTACGATGAAGAAGCGCCAAAAGAACTGGACATCTCCGGCACTTTCCTGAGTACGCTGGTGCTGCTGCTCAGCGGCTTCTTCTGCATCGAGGGGCCGCGCCGCGGCTTTGGCGACCCGCTGGTCCTGCTGGCTGGCGCCGCCGCCATCGCTATCTTGCCGGCCTTTATCTGGATCGAAGGGCATAGCGATCACCCGATGATGCCGCTCAACCTCTTCCGTTCGCGCACCTTCACCGGCGCCAACACGCTGACGCTGCTGCTCTATGGCGCGATGAACAGCGTGCTCTTCTTCTTGCCGCTGAGCTTGATCCAGGTTCAAGGCTACAGCGAATCGTCGGTGGGTTTCGCTTTGCTGCCCATGACCGTGCTGATGGTGGGCATTTCTTTCTTGATGAGCCGGGTGGTTGACCGTTTTGGTCCGCGCCTGCCGCTGATCTGCGGTCCCATGGTCATCAGCGCCGCCTTCCTGCTCTTCGCCATGCTGGAGCCCGCTTATGATCAAGACAGCTATTGGTCGACGCTCTTCCCGGCCATCTGCCTCTTTGGCGCCGGCATGGGCATCACGCTGGCGCCTTTGACGACGGCGGTCATGGCTTCGGTGGACGAGCATCACGCTGGCATGGCATCCGGCTTGAACAACACGGTGTCGCGCTCGGCTCAGGTGCTGGCGATCGCCGTTATGGGCGGCATCGTGCTGCTGCTGTTCCGGGACGCTCTGCTCAACGATGCCGGCGTTACGACGCTGCCAAGCGATGCGCGGGCTTTTCTGGATAAAGAATCGGTGAAACTGGCGGAAACCAGCTTGCCTGTCAGCCTGGCGCCCCAGGTCAAAGCCTATCTGGAAGATCTGATAAGCGACTCATTCTCGCATTCCATCAGCGTGATCATGCTAATCGCGGCTGGCTTGAGCTTCGTTAGCGGTTTGCTGGCCGCCTTTCTGATTGAGCGGGAACTGCCCTTCCCCGAGTGATTTCCGGTCCCTGGTTGGCGGCGGTTTACGCTGTTGATTGCTGATGCTATGCTATGATTCAAATGCGTTGTCAAGCCATTAAGACTTTCCGGGATTGACCTTGCTTCCATTAGAATCTGCTGAATACAACCGGGGCACCGGCTTCTGGGTGCTATTCGCTACCATATCCGCGGCCAGCATGGCATTCGTGGCCAGCTCGTCGCTGAATGTGGCCCTGCCGTCCATCCAAACGGAGTTGGGCGCGCGCGGGGCGGATCTCATCTGGATCCCCAACGCCTATGTCATGGTGCAAGCCTCGCTGATCGTCGTGACCGGCTCCATGGGCGATCATTATGGGCGGGTTCGCGTCTGTCTTATCGGCATCCTGCTATTCGGGCTGGCTTCGGTGATCTGCGGTTTTGCGTCGACGACGAACATCATCATCGCCGGGCGGCTGGCGCAGGGCATCGGCAGTTCCATGATCGTGCCGAACAGCCTGGCAATCGCCTCAGCCTATTTCAGCGGACGGGGCCAAGGGCGGGCGATTGGCTTGTGGTCGGGCTTTACCGTGCTGATGGCCGGTTTGGCGCCATTCTTCGCCGGGGTGGTAACCGACCTGGGCATGTGGCGGCTGGTGTTTCTGATTCATATCCCCCTGGGCGCGCTGGCCGCTCTGGTCTTGCTCCGCTATGTGCCGGAGAGCTTCAATCGCGAAGCCCCGAAACGCATCAGCATCTTTGGCGCGCTGCTGGTCATCATCGGTCTCGGCGGGGTCACCTATGGCTTCATCGAAAGTTCCACCTTTGGTTTCACCAGCCCGCGGATCCTCGGCGCAATCGTCATCGGCCTGCTGGCATTTGCGCTTTTCCTGCATGGCGAGCGCGATGGCAAACATGGCATTTTGCCGCTTCGGCTCTTCCGCTCGCAGACATTCAGCGCGTCCAATACGATCACGCTGGTCTTTCATGGCGTCATCCAGCCGGCCCTGCTCTACCTTCCGCTGAATCTCATCCAGGTGCAAGGCTATAGCGCCACTTTTACCGGGCTTTCCATCATTCCGTTGATTCTGGTGGCGACCTTGGGCTCGGCTTTGGTGGGTCCGCTGCTGGACAGGCGGGGTCCGCGCGCGCCCATGGCTTTGGGTTTGCTGCTGGTGGCGGGCGGCTTTGTGGCATTTGGAAACGTCGGCGTAACAGGCGGCGCATCCGAATATTTCAGCACCTTCTTTCTGCCGGTCTCGCTCTTTGGCTTGGGCTTTGGATTGAGCTTCGCGCCCTTGACCATGGCGGCCATGGCGGCGGCGCCAGACCGGAACGCCGGCGTCGCGTCAGGCGTGAACAATACTCTGACGCGCGTGGGCCAAGTGCTGATCGTCGGCATTCTCGGCGGTTTGGCCATCAACTGGTTCGGCCTGCTTCTGGTAAGCGATCCCTATATTAAGACGCTGCCCGTCGAAGCGCAGATCGCCCTGGAAGCCGATTCGGGCGACCTGGTGGAGACGGAAATTCCCGACTGGCTGGCTGAGGAAGAGCGCGAGCAGGTGCGCCAGGTCATCCGCGAGGCTTTCGCCGCCACCTTCAATATCTTGATGTGGATTGGCGCGGCCGCCTGCGTCCTTTGCGCGGTGATCGCCGCCCTGGCCATCGACGACAAGGAACTGAGGATGAAGCGCAGCCAGGACATTGATGACGATGCTGATTCGGGAACCGCATCGGCAGCCCCTGCCTAGCGCCGGTCAAGCCCTCTCGCCGTAGACCGTTTCGCGGATGCCTTTGAGGTAGCCGATGGCGAAGAGCCGGCCGATAGACGAATAGCCGGCGTCATCGTTGCTGTCGCCAGCCATTGTCGGCACATGATCGGGGCGCAGGACGCCAGCGAAGCCAATATCGCGGTAGGCGCGCATGCAAGCGACCATGTCCGTCTGCCCCGCGTCATGGAAAGTCTCCTGGAATCGCTCGGGGATGCCAGCCACATCGCGCATGTGCACGAAGAAAATCTTGTCGGCGAAGCGGCGAATGGCGGCGGGCAGGTCGTCGGTCATCAGCGTGAAGTTGCCCTGGCAGAGCGCGATGCCATTCATATCGCTGGGCGCGAGATCCAGCAGGCGTTGGAAGTTCTCGATGCTGCGCATGATGCGCCCCAGGCCGCGGATGGGCGAGAGTGGCGGGTCATCCGGGTGCATGGCCAGCTTGACGCCGCTAGCCTCAGCCACGGGCAGAACGCGTTGCAGGAAGTATCGCAGGTTCTCCCAAAGCGCCGCCTCGCTCACTTCGCCATACTTGGTCAGAGGAGCGTCGCGCATCTGGCTGTGGTCATAGCCGGTCACCAATGCGCCGCCTCGGTCAGGAATGGCTGTATCGGTGCGCAGCCAGTTCATCACCGGCATCCATTCCCAGCACCAAACGGGGATGCCCAGCCTGCCCATGCTCTCCAGCAATTCGCAGACCGTGGCAATCTCTTCGTCGCGCCCGGGCAAGCCAAGTTTGGCCTTGTCCAGCGGCGGGCGGCTCTCAATGACTTCCAGCGTGAAGCCGCGGTCTTCATAGGCTGCTTTGACGCGCCGCAGGGACTCGTATGACCAGGGCGCTGCCGGGCTGAGTTGATTATTGAGGTCAAGCGCGCCAACGACATGCGTGACGCCGCATTGGGCGACCAGATCCCAGAGCGGGGAATAGACGGGCGGCAGCATCTCGGCGATTTGGATCATGGGGAGTCCTTGCGGCAATCGTATCATGGTCAACAATTATAGCCACCGAGAACACCGAGAGCACAGAGAAATGTCGAATCGCGTAGAGGCGAGGCGTCTGCGCCGGTCAGTGTCGCCGGTCAACGTCAACGCGACCTCGCCCCTAGGAATCTCAATAGTTTGGATACCGCCCTGTCGCTGCTAGAATAGCCGCGCCATTATCCGCGCCCGTGCGTATTCATCTTTGACCCGCCAAGCCAGGAAATCGCCAGCTCATGCAAGATCTCGCCAACAGAGCGCAAGCCGAAACGCCTATCGCAATTGAAGGGCTGAGCAGCGCCGAGGTCCGCCAGCGCCAGCAACGCGGCGAGGACAACAGCTTCGAAGCGCGGGTCGGGCGCAGCTATTGGCAAATCTTCCGCGAGAATGTGCTGAACCTCTTCAATATCGTGCTGGGCGGGATGCTCGTGCTGGTCATCCTGCTGGGCGATTACGCCACGGCTTTCTTCGCCGGCTTCAGCGTGGTCTCCAATACCTTCTTCGGCATGATCCAGGAGTTCAACGCCAAACGCCAGCTGGACCAGCTGGCGGCGCTATCCGAACAGTCCGTGCGCTGCCTGCGCGATGGCCAATGGCGGGATGCGCCCATGCGCGAGGTGGTCAAGGACGAGATCATTCGCATTGAGCCGGGCGACCGGCTGGTGGTGGATGGCGAAGTCATAAATGCCGACTCGCTGGAGTTGGACGAATCGCACTTGACCGGCGAATCGGACGCGGTCAGCAAAGCGCGCGATGACCAGGTCTTGTCGGGGTCTTTCTGCGTGGCGGGCAGCGGCATCATGCGGGCGACTAAGGTGGGCGCGGAAAGCCATATCAATCAGCTTTCGGTCATCGCCAAGCAATACAAGCTGGTCAAGACGCCCACGCAGATCAAGATCGACATCACGGTCGAGGTCACCGTGCTGATCATGCTGGTCTTCGTGCCGATGATCTTCGTGACCGGTTTCTCGCTGCATACCGATTTTCTGGATATTGTGCGCAACGCCGTGGTTTTCACGACCAGCCTGGTGCCGCAGGGACTGGTGCTGGTGGCCATCCTGTCGCTGACCATCGGCGCGGTCAAGATCAGCCGCCAGCAGACGCTCATCCAGCGCGTCAACGCCGTCGAATCCCTGGCCAACGCCACCGTGCTTTGCTTCGACAAGACCGGCACACTGACCCAGAATCGGCTAGCTGTGCGCGAGATCATCGCCATCTCGGAAATGCCGGCAGAAGAGATTCACCGGCTCTTGCACAGTTACTTGAAGAATCTGGCTCATCTCAACAATACGGCGCAAGCCATCGAACGTCATATAGACGCCGTCGTGGGCGAGCGGGAGTACCCCCAGAAGCTGCGCGAGATCCCTTTCAACTCGGCGCGGAAGTGGTCGGCGGTCTGCCTGCCAGAATCGACGCTGCTGCTGGGCGCCCCGGAACGCCTGCTGCCGCCCGATCATGCCTGGTATCACGATGCCGAGAGCCTGGCGGGGGATGGCATGCGGGTGCTGGCTTTCGCGCGGATGAGTGGCGACCCGGATCTGGAGGCGGGCCTCGTCTCTTATGCCGCGCAGCCCCTGGCGCTGATCGTGATGAGCGATGCCATCCGCCATGACATTCAGGAAACCCTGCAAGCCTTTCGCGATGAAGATCTGCAGCTCAAGGTTATCTCGGGCGACAACCTGGAAACGGTGCGCTCCATAGCCGCCAGCGCTGGCATGGCAATCGGCCGCCGAGCCTATACGGGCGCCGAGCTGGATGCCATGGGCGAGGGCGAGTTCGACAATGCCGCGCGCGACAGCCATGTTTTCGCCCGCATCGAGCCGGATACCAAACAGCGCATCGTGGAATCGCTGCGGCGGCAAGGCCAATATGTGGCCATGGTCGGCGATGGCGTCAATGACGTGCCTGCGCTGAAAGCCGCCAACCTGGCGATTGTCATGAACGATGGCACGCAAATCAGCAAAGACGTGGCCGATATCGTGCTGCTCAACAACGCCATGTCGACGCTGCCGAGAGCCTTCCGCGAGGGCAAGGAGACCACGCAGACCATCTTTGGCACGATGAAGATGTTCCTGGTGCGCAACTTCTATGGCATCGCCTTCTTTATCTTCATCGCATTCATGGCGCTGCCCTTCCCGATAACGCCGGTGCAGATAAGCTGGGCGACCTTCGGCACGGTCAATCTGCCGGCCACGCTGATCGCCTTTGGCTGGCTGCGCCCGCAGTTCATGGCGCGGTTCCGGCGCGATGTGGTGGATTATATTGTCACGATGGGTTTCATCGGCGCGGTTTGTATGACACTGCTCTATCTGATCACCTGGTTTGGCAGCGGGGGCGATCTGCTGATGACGCGCTCGTCGGTGACCATCATGGTGGCGCTCTATGGCATGCTGATCACCTGGCATGTGCAGGGCATCGACATATATGAGCCGCGCAGCTTCCTGCGACATTGGCGGATTCTGTTGATGAGCGGGCTGCTGACGGCGGGGACGATCCTGGTGATGTATGTGGATCCCGTGTTTGAGCGGCCGGTCTTCGAGTTCAGGCCGCCAGTGTGGGATGGCGGGGCGGGGATGTGGATGATCCTGGCGATACCGGCCTTGTTCGCGCTGACTATGGTCTTGAGCGCGCATGGGATGAAGTATCGCTATTTGCTGGGGCGGTTCTGGGATTTGCTGGCGCCGGATCGAGGGGAGTAGGGGGTTGTGGGGATAGAAACTTTGTGCTACGCTCTGCTTGATATGGAAGGGATCATGGCGTGACACACCTGTATCTCAGGGACGAGCAAGACGGCCTGCAAACGCGCGACAGCCAGTATTACGCTAGGGAAAAGCTGGCAATCTTGAAGGGCTATATGGCGCGCTTCACAACAGCCATGAAGGATAAGCGATGGCGCGCATTGAACTACATTGACTTGCAAGCAGGACCTGGCAAAAACAGCTATGACCAAAGCAATGAAGTACTGCTAGGTTCACCGCTCTTGGCGCTAACAACAAGGTTTCAGTTTGACAACCTGTACTTAGTAGAGATGGGAAGCGACGAGTTTAGAGCGCTCCAGACCCGTGTTAGTGTCAGTGACCGAAGCCAAAATGTTCATCTGATCCAAGAGGATTGCAATCTGGCTGTTGATAGAATCGTTAGAGAAGTACAACAGTTGGACAGGCCGTTTATTGGCGGTAAATGGCCAAGCCTTAATCTCGCGTTTCTGGATCCAGAAGGACTTGAAATTGCGTGGAAGACGGTCGAAAAACTGGCGGCGCAACAACGGATGGATCTGATCATCAATTTCTCAACTAGCGGGATCACTCGTAATGCTGGCATGCTGGTTGGCGCGCAGGAGGAGACGATAATTGACAGGTTCTTTGGAACGCGCGAGTGGCGGAAGATTTATCAGCGCGTTCGACAGCAAGGCGGTTCAGCCGTGAGACGGGAGCTAATCGATTTCTATTTGCAGCGACTTGTTGCAAAGGGGTATGTCGAAACAGCACGACACGAACAGGAGTTCAAGAATAGGCGCAACGTACAGATGTACACGATGATTTTCGCGAGCAAGCATGACCTGGGCATTCAGTTCTGGAACGCCGCGGTTCAGGACGTCGAGCAGCCTAAACTCTTCTAAGTAGCTTCACATCATGCAACTCTAGGAAACGATTCATACCACTCGTCCCATTCCATGTTGCCCTTGAAGAATACAGGCACGCTCTCTTCATCCAGCAACTCAATCAATCGCCCCGTCCAAGCCTCCTCCGGCTGAAAAACGCGCCGCCCATTCGACGCCGCCCCTATAATCGCCCACTCAAACGGCAGCTCGCCCTCCGTCGCCAGCCATTCCGCAAACACCGGCGCCACATCAAACCAGAGCGGCTCGATGCTCATGAAGCGCACTGTCGCGTCGATATTCCGCAGGTGACGCAGATAGGCTTTCAGCGCCCGCGCCCCGCCCGTTTGGCTCATCAGATGACCGGCCGGCAGGCTGACCCCCACCCAGACGTTATCGGGAAATGGATTGAAGCTGGGCAAGCGAATGGGGAACTTGCTGAGCGTCTGGAATATGTGCTGGCTCGCATCGGTCATGACATCAAGCACCTGACGAATCTGTTCTTCCGGCACCCAATGCCCGAAGAGATCAGCCATGCTGCCGACGAAAATGCCGGCTGGCTGCTTGAGTTTCAATGGCGCTTCCAGGGCGTGCGGCCGCCAGTAGTGATGTTCGAATCCCTTCGGATAGCCAGAGGTGAAACGTTCGGCGATGGTCTTGGCATAGCACTCTGTAATCGAACCGTCCGGCATGCGCCAGGTGCAGCCATGGAAGCAGCCGCCTGTCGGATTCCATGTGTAGCCGGGCAGTACTGTGCCATCAGCAAGGCGAATCCGCGTCCATTCAATGCCCTTGGGCGGTTTCTGTCTATTCATAGACCCGTCCTTTGCTCATCTGTATCATAGAACAAAGATTCGAAGCACGCCAGCCCATTTCCATTGAATTTGTCGGAGCGTTCCCCTCTCCAATGCGTTGGGTAGGGGGTCAGGGGGAGGGGTTAGTCCGCCCCCGCCACCACAGCGCGACACACACCAGCGCATAAGCCGAAAACACAAAGAGCAGCGGATCCGTCGGCGAGCGATAGCGCGTGGACGGATGAAAGACCAGGTACATCAGCGTCTGGCTTAGCTGGACAAAGACCAGCAAGCTCATAACCCGCCACTCGCGCCGGCTCAGCCACAATCCCGCCAACGCCAGCAGCCACAAGCCGCCAAAATACAGGCTATGCAGCCGGCGCCCAAATTCATTGAACAGGCTGGACTCCTGATAAGCCGCGTTGGCAGCGGTCACGCCAATATGCGAGCCCTGGCCGGTGATGATGACGACATCGCCAGCCTCGTCGATAGCCAGCTTCTCGCCTTGGCGCAGGTTATTGAGCGGCGTGACCTGGGCGTTCCAATAGACTTGCAGCTTGACCAGCAGCAGCTCCGGGATGCGCTGGGGATGCTCGCGCAAGTAATTCCAGCCGGCTTGCGCGAGGAAGTTGTTGCGCTCCAGCGGCTGCTCAACCGGCGGCGCGTCCAGCGGGGGAGGCAGCCATTGCGCATCATAGCCGGCGCGAAAGACCGCCACCGTCCAGGGATTGTTCCCTTGATACACATTCTCGCCGCTGTTCAGCGCGATGGGCACGAAACCGCCGTATAGCGCATATCCTCGCGCCAGCCAGGGCAGAAGGACCAGCAGGCTCATGACGGCCACGGGCAGCAGACGCCAAAAGCTCTCGCGCCAGCTTAGCTTGAGCAGGAACCAAAGCGACGCAAACAGCGCAAACGGCGGCAGCAAAGCGCGCGCCAAAGCCGATATGCCCAGCAGCGCGCCAGCCAACAGCGCCAGCAGCAAGGCATGCCTATCGAATGCCTCTCGTTCGCGCAGGCGGATCATCAGCCAGACGAAGCCATGCAGCAGCAGGATCCACAGCGCCGTATCGTTCAGCGTCAGCGTCTGGAAGATCAGATAGGGATAGAGGGCGAAAAACACGCCAGCCAGCGCGCCGATCCTATCGCCATGCCGGTCGAACAGGCGGCGACAGATGTCATAAAGCAGGGCGATGGACAGGGCGTCGAAGAGAATATGCAGAGCGGCGACGACCAGGTAATGCCTGCCCAGAAAGCCATAAGCCAGCGCCAGAACATAACTGTAGAGCGGCGGCAAGCCAGCGTCAGGCTCGCCCGGTTCGCGGCCATAGACGCCGGTATCCAGCAGATTGACGGCGTATTCGTCATAAGCGACAGAGCCATGAATCTCGCCGCTTTGCGTGAAAGCGAAGACATCCGGGAAAGCCAGCAGCACAGCCAGACGCGCCAATATCGCCAGCGCGACGATCAGGCTCAGTTTGTGGCGGGAGTGCCAATAGCGCATAAATGATTATATGCCAGGGCCCAGGGCATGGCTCAGTCTGGCCGCTCAAGCGAAAAAGCGCCCCGATCTCCCTTGAGAACGAAGCGCTTCTTGGTCACGTTGCGGCGATCCTGAATGGCTCAGCCGGCAGCCGCTGTATAGCGTTCGCCGATGGATTCGATATCGTCCATCAGCTGGTTGAACTGCGCGAGGTTTAGCTGCTGCTTGGCATCGGACATGGCGACATCCGGGTTGGGGTGGACCTCCACCATCAAGCCATCCGCTCCGCTGACGCGCGCCACGCGCCCCAGGGAGTTGGCGATATCCCGCCGCCCTGCCGAGTGGGAAATATCGACGATGACGGGCAGATGCGTTTCCTGCTTGAGCAGGGGCACAGCGCTGATATCGAGGGTATTGCGCGTCCATTCGCTGAAAGTGCGGATGCCGCGCTCCATCAAGATGACCTCTTGGTTGCCGCCCGACATGATGTATTCGGCCGCGTAGATGAATTCCTTGAGCGTCGCCCCGAAGCCGCGCTTCAACAGCACCGGCTTGGCTTGTTTGCCCAAAGCCCGCAGCAGGAAACTGTTCTGCATATTGCGCGCGCCCACCCAGAAGGCATCCACATATTGATCCATCATCGGGATCAGCGACAGGTCCAGCACTTCGCTGATGACTGCCAAGCCGTAATTGTCGGCGACCTGGCGGGCGATCTTCAAACCTTCTTCGCCCATGCCTTGGAAATCGTAGGGCGATGTGCGCGGTTTGTAACCCATGCCGCGGATCATCTTCACCCCGCGTTCCGCCAGCACAGCCGCCACCGCATCCATCTGCTCGTAGCTCTCGACGGCGCAGGGACCGGCGATCAATTCAAAGGAATCGTTGCCCAGCCGCAAGCCATTGGCAAATTCGATGATGGTATCGTCATCGGGCCGTTTCCGCTGGACGAGGATGGTCTCGCGAGCGTCTTCTTCTTCCAGGTGCAGGGTAGCCCGGAAGATTTCATAGAAGAGTTTTGAGATGGTTTCGTTGCTGAAGGGACCTTCGTTGGTCATTTGCAGCGCCGTCAGCATTTCCGCCTCGCGCTGCGGGTCATAATTCCGCGTGCCCATCTGCTGGTTAACCTTGCCGATTTCCAGCGCGATTGTCGCCCGCTTGTTGAGCAACTCCAGGATTTGCAGGTTGATCGGGTCAATCTGGTCCCGCAATGCCTTGATACGACTTGGTGATGACACGGCTTCTACACTCCCAATCTGGCGCTCGTTTCTTCGTGAGGGGTATTATACACAGCTATCGCCAAATGGCATGGTCAGATTTTTGTGTGGCGGAGGCTTTCCATGGCCAAGTTTGCGCCCGGGCTTGCGTTGGCGCGGGCATTCTATCATGAGGCGGTCATGCCCATCCTCGCCGGGCATTTCCCGAACCTGGCGTACAGCGCGGCTCTGCTGGGCAGCGGCTCGGAAGCGCTCGGTTACGATGACGCCATCTCGACCGACCATCATTGGGGACCGCGTCTGCTGCTCTTCCTGCATGAAGGCGATCATCGCAGGGTTGCCAGCCAGCTGCATGCGAGGCTCGCTGACAATCTGCCCTACAGTTTCATGGGCTATCCCACAAACTTCAGCGCCCCCAAGACCGGCCAGGGCGATGATGGCACGCAGATCCTGCAAGCGATTAGCCAAGGCAAGATCAACCATCGCGCGGAGATCCTGACGTTGGACGGCTACATGAAAGCCACTCTGGGCATCCCGGCTGATACAGAGCCGAGCGCCGCGGATTGGCTGAGCCTGCCCCAACAGAAGCTGCTTGGCTTCACGGCTGGCGCGGTCTTTCATGATGGCATCGGTTTAGGTCGGCTGCGCGCGAAATACCGGTATTATCCGCGCGATGTCTGGCTCTATCTTCTGGCTTGCGGCTGGCAGCGCATCGGGCAAGATGAGCATCTGGCGCCGCGGGCTGGGGCGACTGGCGATGAACTGGGCTCGGCGGTGATCGCCGCTCGCTTGGTCCGCTCGATCATGCAGCTCTGCTTTCATTACGAAATGCGGTACGCGCCCTATCCCAAATGGCTGGGCAGGGCTTTTGCCGAGCTGCCATGCGCCGCGGAATTGTCGCCTGTCTTGCGCGCGGCGATTCATGGCGAAAGCTGGCGCGAGCGGGAGGCAAAGCTGTGTGTGGCTTACAAAGCGCTCAATGCCATGCACAACCGCAGCGGCTTGGCCGAGCCAGTATTGCCTGCCTCGCAAGCATTCCATGGGCGCGGCTTCCTGGTGAGCAATGCCTGGCGTTATGTGGAGCGGCTGCTGGCTGCCATTCAAGATCCGCAAGTGAGAGCCATCGCTGAAAAGACGCTCATCGGCGGCGTCGATCAGTTCAGCGACAATACTGACCTGCGCGAGGCGGCCGGTCTGCGCGAGCGGATTGCCGGCTTGTATGCCTGATTCGTCGGCTGGCTATGAGGGCGAGGCGAGGGGCGCCCATACAAGGCTTGTCCGATACTGATGGTTTAGCGCCAGAAATGGGCAATTTGCAGGCGGTCGGGGATGGGGGCAGAATTCGTGACAAATTCGGAGTACGGACTAGCCTTAGATTTGGCTGGCAGGATTGGAGTCGCGGGCTTGCTGCCGGGCGGCTACAAATGCGGCCACGGACCGGCGCAGGTCCTCTTCAGACGTCGCCCAGGAGCAGACGCTGATGCGGATCACATCTTCGCCATGCCATCGCGACGCGCCTGCCCAGCATTCCCCGCTGTTTTGCAGATTCTTGAGCGTAAGCAGAGTCAGCGCCGATGACTCGCAAGCTGCCAAGACCTGGTTGAAGACCACATCGTTGAGTATGCGGAAGTCATGCGCCTGCAGTTCTTCCGCGAATTGCCTAGCCCGCCGGCAGAGCTGCGCCACCAGCTGATCAATGCCCCCGCGCCCCAGTGATTTCAGCGCCGCCCAAAGTTCGATGCCCCGCGCCCGGCGAGACATATCCAGCGAATAGAGCATGCCATCGCGCCCGGCCCCGCTTGGAATATAAGCATCGCTGGCGGTTAAGGCGCTGACCAAGGCCTGCCGATCGCGACACAAGACGATGCCGCAGTCATAGGGGCTGTTAAGGGTCTTGTGCGCGTCAACCGACCAGGAATCGGCCAGCTCAATGCCCTCGGTTAGATGCGCGGTCGCTTGGCAGGCGCGGGCCCACAAGCCAAATGCGCCATCGATATGCGTCCAGGCGCCAGCCTTCCGCGCCGCCTCGCATAAAGGCAGGAAGGGGTCGAATGCGCCGCTGTTGACATTGCCGGCCTGCAAGATAAGCAGCGCGCTTTCGTCCAAATGCGGCAGTTCCCGTGCCTCAAAGCGCCCCTGGTCATCCGCCGGCGCAATCGTGATCTGCTCCGCGCCCAAGCCGATGACCGCCAAAGCTTTGAGTACGCTGGCATGGGCTGCCTGGCTGGTTATGACGCGCAGCTTTGGCGAGCCGAAGAGGCCCCTGGCGCTGGCATCCCAGCCCAGCCGCCGCAGCAGAGTGTTCCGGCCCGCCAGCAGGCCGCAGAGCGTGGCGGTTGATGTGCCGCTGAGCAGGCCAGCCGCCGTGCCAGCGGGCAAGGCGAAGAGATCGACCAGCCAGCTTTCGCAGACCGCTTCCAGCTTGGCGGCGATCGGCGACATGACTTCCAGCGCGGCGTTCTGATCCCAGAAATCAGCCAGCAGGCGCGCCCCCAAGGCGGCCGGCAGCATACCGCCGTTCACGAATCCGAAGTAACGTCCGCCACCCTGGGCTGTGGCAGCGGGCGAGCCCAGGTCATGCAGCTGCGATAGAACCTCCGATGCCGGGGTGGCTCCCTCGGGCATGGGTTCATCAAAGCTGTCCAGCCCTCTCAGCGCCTCCCGGCTGGGGAAGACTGGGCGCTCGCTCCGCGCGTCAAAGTATTGGCAGCCCAACTCCAGAGCCAGGCGGTAGGCTGCGCGGTCCGCATGCTCCTTCCATAGGCGATCTTGCAAAGCGCTTTCATCGCTCATGTTTCGCCGAACCTTTCCAATTGATCTATACCAGGTGGCGGCGGGTTGCCACCGGTAAGCGGAAATAAACAGAATGCGCCCATTATCCCTCAAAAGACTCGGCGCTCTCGGTAGCCTCGGTGGCAAAAGAGTTGTGTTTCAAGAAAAAGGATACACTGCCCAAGGCCGTTTTTCGTCTATAATACCAGCAGGCGAGTTAAGCGGAGTAAGCAGAAAATCATGGATACGCTACGAAAACCATCCCTTTGGCTGGGCGCGTTGGTCGGTGGCTTGCTGACCATGACGCTGACGGCTGTGCTCTTCCTGGCGGATATGGCGGCTGGTCTGCCCTTTATCCCCTTTGACGTCTTCGACTTTGTTTCGCGGCAGTTGCCCGGCGCGCTGCTGACCTTTGGCATTGACCTCATGGTTGAAGCCATCATCGCCTTTGATCTGGGCGAGACCTCGGCCGCTGCCAAGACAGCCGAGCAGCTGATGGGCTTGGGGGCATTCCTGCTGCTGGGCATAATCGCCATCGCCCTGTTCTTCGCCGCGCTCAACCGCAGAGCGGCCAGCGCCCGCAGCGTGATGCCCGGTCTCTTGCTGGGGCTGGCTTCTGGCGCGCTGATGATGCTGGTCTCCGCGCAGGTCAACTTGACAGCCACCGCGCCGCAGCCTGTCCAGGCTCTCTGGGTGCTGCTCGTATTTTCTCTTTGGGGCGGGGTTGCCAACTGGATTTACAATGCCCTGGCGCATAGCGGCGCCAAGACCAAAACCGACGAAGTCACCGGCGAGACCATCCAGGTGGAGGCGCTTGATCGGCGGCAGTTTCTCATTCGCATTGGGGGCGCCAGCGCTGCCATCACGGTTGTCGGCGCGGGTTTGGGCGCTATCGCAGCTGGCAAGCCGGGCGAGGGCAAGCTGGTCGATGCCTTGCCGAAAGCGCCAGCCGATGGCGAACTGCCCAATATCGCCGATGACCTGCAGCCGGCCCCGGGCACGCGCCCGGAGTATACGCCGCTAGACGAGCATTATCGCATCGACATCAGCTCGCGTCCGCCGGTTATCGATTCACAGGAATGGCGGCTGGAAGTCACTGGCTTGGTGGATAATCCGGTCAGCCTTTCCCTGCAAGACCTGTACGACAAGTTCGCGCGCGTCGACCGCTTCATCACCTTGTCCTGTATCAGCAATCGCATTGCCGGAAGCTTGATCAGCACGACGAAGTGGTCGGGCTTCCTGGTCAAGGACTTCCTCGAATTGGCGCAGCCGCAAGAAGACGCCGTCGCCATGAAGATCACCGGCGCGGACGAATTTGACGAGTTCGTCATGCTTGACCTTGTCGAATCGGACGAGCGCATCATGTTCGCCTACGAATGGGATGACCAGCCGCTGAAGCAAAAGCACGGCTTCCCCCTGCGCATCTACCTGCCCGACCGCTATGGCATGAAGCAGCCCAAGTGGATCAAGAGCATCGAGTTCGTCGACGCCTGGGCGGAAGGGTATTGGGTGCGCCGCGGCTGGAGCAAAGAGGCGATTGTAAATCCCACCTCAGTTGTGGACGCTGTGGCCACAGACTCGATTCTGAAGGACGATGCGGGTTATATCGTGCCGGTCGGCGGCATCGCCTACAGCGGCGCCAAGCGGATCTCCCGCGTGGAAGTCAGCGTGAATGGCGGCGATTGGCAATTGGCGAGCTTGCGGCAACCGCTTTCCGAGTTGACCTGGGTGATCTGGCGTTTTGACTGGCGCTTCCAGGAAGGCGATCACCGCTTTGACGTCCGCGCTTATGATGGCGCTGGCAATTTGCAGAGCCTGGAGAACCGCGGCACCCGCCCCGATGGCGCGACCGGCGTGCATTTCAAGCGCGCCAACATGCCAACTTTGGCTGAGCTCGAGAACCCGCCGCAAGCTGAAGACGAGGGCTAGCGGTAGTGTATCCTTTTCGGTTGAATCACTATTGCTATGCCACCAAGGACACCGAGAGCGCCGAGTCCTTTGAGGGTAAAGAGGAGCAGTTTGCGCGCAACTTGCCAGGCATATCAGCACCCTGTAGGGGCGAGAATTGTCTCGCCCTCCAACTGGACGGCCTGCAAATGAGTCGCGCGACTTGCCAGGCAACTCTTCCGCGCCTGTGTGGTAATTGAGAAACTTGTACAAAGGGTTTTCAGCCGAATTCGATTCGCTGCCAGGGCTAGCCGCGATTTGGCAAGAGTGTAAAAGCAGCCCATTCAGTCTTCTGAAGATCTCCGCAGAATGGTACGAGTTTTGCAGTCGCTGGAACCGCGTCGCGCATTCGACGAAAGGGGCGAGTCATGAACATAGCACAAGATTCTGTAATCCCTGGCGCTAAGTTGAGCCAGAGAATAGAGCATCGCTTTGATGACCGCGACGAGCGTCTGCGCCGACTCGAAGCGGAAGAGCGAGAGTTGCGCGCGGAGATGCGGATTATGAGGTTGAAGCACGCGCGGATGCTCGGATTCCTTGAAGGCAGCGGTGTCATTGGCAGGGCAGCCGCCGAGGTCGAGCGGGCATCCTAGCAAATTCTTGACCACAGCCAAGCCGTGAATACAGGGCGAGCTAGAGAACAGCCCTGTTTCGCGTTTCGCCGGGCGACTAAAAGCGAAGCTATTGCGATAGGGCTGGCTGGCTGGTATCTTCATTGGCATGCCGCCCAGACTGACGAGCGATGCCATGCGCGCCTGCTTACTGCTGTCTATCCTGGCTCTCTTCACCGCGACCCCCGCTTCATTCGCCATTCGCCTCTTCGTCCCAGTGAGGACCGAAGCGACGCCGCTCGCCCAGCGGACTGAATGCCAGGACCGCTTCATCGCCCATGAACTCGATCATGTCACTCAGCCGACCGCGCTGCCCGTTGGCTATTATGACAGCAATGGCGCCGGCTTGGCCATCAGCGACCTGGACCAGGACGGCGCGCTGGATATCATTCTGGCCAACCTGGCCGGCGACAACAGCATCTTGTGGAATCGCGGGGGCCTCCGTTTTGAGCGCGAGAGCCTGCCATCGCGGACGCCGGCGCGCGCTGTGGCCACGGTGGATGTCGACGCCGATGGCTGGACGGATATTGTCTTCACGCAGCAGGCCGCGCCTCCTCTGTTTTGGCGGAATCTGGCCGGACAGGGGTTCGAGACCCAGGTGCTGCCCGGCGTGAGTTATATCGGCTATGCCATGAACTGGCTTGATGCCGATGGCGATGGCGACCTCGATCTGGTCACCGGCTCTTATGATGTCGAGAATGAGAAGCTCCTCGGGCAATCGGCGAGCCAAGCCGGCGTCATCTATTATGAGAACCGCGCTGATGGCTTTCGCCCGACCCGCATCGCCAACCGCTCCAATACCTTGGCGATCATGACCAGCCTCAATCGGATGGGCGAATACGAAATCGTCATCGGCAATGATTTCGCGGTGGAAGATCGCTATTTCACCTTCGCTGAGGGCGCTTGGCGCAGCAGCCAGCCACCAGCCGTCATGCCGCACAGCACCATGAGTTATGATGCCGCTGACCTCAACAATGACGGCGCGCTGGAGGTCTTCGCGGCGGATATGAAACCGTATGCCGACGACGCGGCCACCATGACGCAATGGCAGCCGGTCATGGACATGATGATGAACATGCCCCATGTCGAAGGCGATCCGCAGATCATGGAGAACGTGCTCTATGACTTTGACGAGGCTGGCGGCTTCACCAATATTGCGCGCGACTACCGGCTTGATGGCACGGGCTGGACCTGGTCAGCGAAATTTGGCGACCTCAATAATGACGGCTATCAAGATCTTTACGTCGTCAATGGCATGATATCGCGCGAACTCTTCTCGCATCTGCCCAATGATGAGCTGGTGGAAGAGAATCAGGTTTATCGCAATCTGGCAGGGGCGGGTTTCGCCGCGCAAACCGGCTGGGGATTGAACGACCGCGCGAGTGGCCGCGGCATGTCCCTGGCCGACCTGGATAATGACGGCGATCTGGATGTGGTCGTCAACAACTTGGGCTCGGCGACGACGCTCTTCGAAAACCGGCTTTGCGCTGGCGCCTCTCTGGAGGTTGACCTGCGCTGGGAAGGCACAGGCAACAGCGCTGGCATAGGCGCGCAAATCATCCTGCACACCGACCAAGGCGACTATAGGCGGGATGTCACGGCGTTGAGCGGCTACCTGTCCGGCGATAGCAGCCGCGCGCATTTCGGCTTCCCGCCCCATGCCAGGCTGCAGCGCTTGAGCATCGTCTGGAACACCGGCGAATTCAGCGAGCTCAGGGACCTTCAGCCCGATACGCTCATCACGATTACAAGAGACTGAGCGCCATAGGCTTGGCGGAAAGAGCGCTTCGCAAGCGGATTGACAGCCCCATAGCGGTATGTTAGATTCTTGCCTCAGTATGGCAAGTTCGGCAATCGCCATCGGTCCGCGAGACTGGGCGGTGGCAGCCCAAACCAGAAAGGACAGCCGTGGCTCAGGCGCAAGCAGCGCTGACCGGGCGCGAAAAACCGAAGCGTGGCCCGCTTGAGGAAATCAGGCATGCCTTCACAGGTTTGCGCCGCGGCGAGACCATCGCCGGTTATCTTTTCCTGTTGCCCAACTTCATTGGCTTCGTGGTCTTTCTGCTCTTCCCGATTCTATTTGCCTTCTACATCATGCTCACCGACTGGAGCCTGGCTAAGCCGCCCGAGTTCATTGGCTTAAAAAACTTTGAGACCATGGTCAATGACCGGCTTTTTTGGAAGTCCCTGGGCAACAGCTTTTATTATACTTTCGTGGCTGTGCCGACTGGCATCTTCATCGCCTTCTGGCTGGCGCTGGCATTAAATCGCAAGATGCGCGGCATCATCTTCTTTCGCACGGTCTACTTCCTGCCCCAGATTACGCTGACCGTGGCGGCGGCGACGATATGGCGCTGGATCTACCAGCCCGAGATCGGCATGATCAACCACGCGCTGAGCTGGTTCGGCATAGATGGTCCCAAGTGGATCCACGATACGCAATGGGCGATGCCAAGCGTCATCATCATGAGCAACTGGCAGGGCATCGGCTTTGCCATGCTTATCCTGCTGGCGGGCTTGCAGGGCATACCGGAAGAGTATTATGAAGCCGCTTCGATCGATGGCGCCAGCGGCTGGCAGCGCATGCGATATGTGACCTTCCCCATGCTCACGCCGGCGATATTCTTCGTGGTGGTGACTTCGCTTATCGGAGCATTCCAGGCTTTCGACCAGTTTTATATTTTGACCCAAGGCGGTCCCGCGCATGCCACGACGCCGCTGACGCTATACATATTCCAGAACGCCTTTACGTTCTTCAAGATGGGGTATGGCGCGGCGCTGGCGGCGATCGTCTTCGTGATTATATTGGTCATCACGATCATTCAATGGCGTTTGGCGCGGCGATGGGTAATCGGTTTTGATGTGGATGAATAAGAGGCGGGCGGGCGCGCGATAACTATGGCGAGCGTACAGAAGACGAGGGACAGGCTCCTGGGGCAGAAGCAGACCAAGCTGCTGATGGACTTGCTGGTTTATGTTGTGCTGTCCGTCGTGGGCATCATCTTCATCATGCCTTTCGCCTGGATGGTCGCCAACTCCTTCAAGGATATCCGCGGCATATACAAGTATCCGCCGGAATTCATCCCGGAGGTCTGGCATTTCTCAAATTACACTGAGGCTTGGTCGGCAACGCATTTCGACATCGGCTTCTTCAACAGCGTGCTGGTCGCCGCGGCGATAATTTTGGGCCAGCTGCTGACATCCAGCCTGGCGGGTTATTCTTTCGCCCGGCTGCGCTACCCTGGCCGCGACAAGCTCTTCCTGCTGTATATTTCGCTGATGATGGTGCCCTTCACCGTCTTGCTGATTCCGCTCTACATACAGATGCGCGCCTTTGGTTGGGTCAGCACGCTTCAGGCGGTGATTGCGCCTTTCCTCGTGACGCCTTGGGGCACCTTCTTGATGCGTCAGTTCATGGTGACGATTCCGCGGGAATTGGAGGATGCGGCGCGCATCGATGGCTGCGGCTTTTTCCGCACCTATTGGCTTATCATCCTGCCTTTGACGAAACCGGCCCTGGCGACCTTGGCCATCTTCACATTCGTGGCGACCTGGAACAGCTATTTGTGGCCCCTCGTTGTGCTGGCGAAGCCGAAAGTCAAGACCATGCCGCTGCTGCTGGCTTCCTTCCAGAATCAGTCGGGCATGCGCACGCCCTGGCATTTGATTATGGCGGCTGCCACCTTCTCGGTAATCCCGGTCATTGCCGCATTCGTCCTGGGGCAGAAGTATTACGTACGCGGCATAGTGACCAGCGGCATCAAAGGAGGTGGCTAGGGACCGACCATCCGCTTCGTTTCGCAAGCACTTATCCATGATGAAAGGACAATCAGATGATTCGCAAAATCGCATTGCTGGTGAGCCTTCTTGCGCTGCTCAGCTTCGGCTTCGTGGCCTCAGCGCAGGATATGACGGACTGGACCTGCGGCACGGTCGATGGCGATTCCTCGGCAGCCATCACCATCACCGGTTGGGAAGGGGTCGGCGAGGTTGACAAATTCCTGCTGGCTTTCGATGAATTCTTCGGCGAATACTACCCCAATGTGGAACAGATCCTGAATACGGGCGTGAATTGGGGGGATTATTGGACGACCTTGCCGGCGCAGCTGGCGGGCGGCGCCGAAATCGATATGGCTTGGATGCACGATACGCGCAACGACACCTTCGCCGCCAATGGCTGGGTATTGAACCTCGACAGCTATCTTGACGCTTGCCCAATCCCCGGTTGGCCCGAGAAATTCGTCGCCTCGCAAGTCGACGCCTTCAATTACCAGGGCAGCCAGTACGCCATTCCCTATGACCTGGCGCCCGGCGGGATCTACATCAACCTCGATCTCTTTGAAGCGGCTGGCTTGGAACCGCCTGGCGAGCACACGACCTTTGAGGAATTCACCGAATTGGCGATTGCCCTAACGCAAGACAACGATGGCGATGGCGAAACGGATACCTGGGGCATCAGCAATCTTGTCAGCGTCGGCCGCGGCTCAGGCGGCGCCTACTGGATCATCAAGAGCTTCGGCGGCGAACTATGGAATGACGAAATCACCGAATCGGTGATGAATACGCCAGAAACAGTAGCCGCGATCCAATGGATGGCTGACCTGCTCTGGGATTCGGGCGCCCACCCCACTGCCGATTCTATCGCCGCCTCCGGCTTCACGACCGAATTCCTCTTCGCCAATGGCAATGTCGCCATGCACTATGCGCTGAACGATGCCGCCTCGCGCATGGATGAGCTGGTTGCCGACAGCTTCAACTGGACGGTCGTGCCTTCGCCGACGGGTCCCGCTGGCCGCTACAACTTCATTGGCGGTTCGGCATTTTCCATCCCGACTTCGGCAGCGCATCCCGATCTGGCTTATGAGTTGATTCGCTATACTCTGGCGAATCCGGATCACCTCTGCCGCACAGCCACCATGGGCGCCGCGCTGGTCAGCCAGTCGGAATTCCATGACTGCGCCGCGCCGGAGGATGCGCCCTACGGCGACGCCTATCACGATGTCTTCTCGATAATCGGCGCGCGCGATGGCGTACACCCGACATACCATTCGAAATTCCAGGAATGGGACAGCTCCGTATGGATTGCCAATATGGATCTGCTCTGGACGGGCGAGGAACGCGACGCTGCCGCCGTCGTGCAGCGCGTGCACGACCAGACCAATGAGTTGCTTGGCGGCTAAACCGCGCGTATCGTGAAACAATTCTGTACTGTTGCAAGCAAGCGGGAGACTGGTTATACTAGTTTTCCGCTTCTGCATTTGGCATGCCCAATGCTTGCGCGCTGGCGTAGTGCGTTCGCGGCACAGGCGTGGGTTGTCTTATTTGCAGGAGAATACGATCACATTTCATACAAGTAAGGAGAACCAAGATGAATAGAATATCGGTAATGCTCGTGCTAATCACGCTGCTGCTTTCGGCGGCGCCGTTGGCTAGCGCGCAAACCGAGCTCAGCCTGTGGTATCACGGCGCTGGCAACCCGGAAGAACGCGCGGTCTTGTTGAACGTCATTGACGACTTCAACGCGTCGCAGTCTGATTGGTCGGTCGTCATCGAAGAGTTCCCGCAGGAATCCTACAATTCGTCCATCGTCGCGGCGGCGCTGTCGGGTGACTTGCCCGACATCATTGACGTGGACGGTCCCGTTATGCCGGGCTGGGCTTGGTCTGGTTACATGGCCCCGCTCAACCTGTCCGAAGGCGCGCTGGACGGTTTCCTGCCCGGCGCTGTCGGCATCTACAACGGCGAAGTCTATGCCGTCGGATTGTGGGACGCTGCGGTCGCCATTTACGCTCGCCAATCAGTCCTGGAAGCGAACGATATCCGCATCCCCACGCTCGAAGAACCCTGGACGGGCGAAGAATTTGACGCCATTCTGGAGCAGCTGCAAGCGACCGGCGACTTTGAATACGCTTTTGATGTCGGCTTGGCTTGGGGAGACGAGTGGTGGACCTACGCCATCTCGCCCTTCCTGCAAAGCTTCGGCGGCGACATGATCGACCGCGAGACCTACCTCATGGCCGAGGGGGTTCTGAACGGCGAAGCCGGGCTCGCCTTTGGCGAATGGTGGCAGAGCCTGTTCGAGCGCGGCCTCGTACCCGGTACATCGCAAGACCCCGCCGACCGTGGTACCGGCTTCCTTGACGGCAAGTATGCGCTGCAATGGAACGGCAACTGGGCGGCGCGCGCCGCTCTGGAAGCCTTCGGCGACGACGCCTTGTTCCTGCCTGCGCCCGATTTTGGCAACGGCTCCACCATCGGCGCCGCTTCCTGGCAATTCGGTATTTCGTCCACCAGCGACCATCCTGTTGGCGCCAACGCATTCATCGAATTCGCCATTCAGGATGAATACCTGGTCGATTTCAGCAACTTTGGCGGCTTGGCTCCAGCGACCGCCAGCGCGGCAGCGATGTCGGACCTTTACTATGAGGGCGGCCCCCTGGAAGTCTTCTTTGGCTTGAGCGAGGCGCAAGGCCTGGTCCGGCCTGTTACTCCGGGATATGCCAACATGTCGCTGAGCTTCAAAAAAGCACTGGCTGATATCGCCGACGGCGCAGACGTGCAAGATACACTGGACGCAGCCGTTGACGAAATCGAACAGGACATTGAAGACAACGGCGGATACGGCTTCGGCGATATGTAGTTGGCGTTTTGCCAAAGCATTGCACCATCCCCGTCCCTTCCCCAGCACACCGGGGAAGGGCGGCGTTCGCGGGGCGACTTGGCAAGTCCAGCGACTCGTGTCAAGTCTTTCGCGCTGTGCTCCCTGGTTCGTCGGCTGCCCATCATAAACCTGGAGGGCGGGCGCCGGGGGCAGGGGTTGGCTGCAGCGCCGCGCCGCCAGTACGCCCCCGAAATGCCTTTCCTCTTGACCTTATTCCGAAATCCTTGATGACCTTAACCCGGTTTCTTGGAACAGCCGCATGCTAACAGCAGCTGAAGCCAGAAAAAACGCCCCGCTCTGGGTGCGTCTCTTGCTGCCGAAAGACGCGCCGCTGTATCAGCGGAATGACGCGCTCTTCGGCTGGCTGATGGCATTCCCCGCGCTGCTGATCCTGACCGTGTTCCTGGTAATTCCGTTCTTGATGGCCTTCGTCGTCTCGTTCACCAATCAGCGACTCATCTCGCCCAATCCGGCCGAGTGGGTGGGGCTGCGCAACTTCGAGCGTCTGCTCAGCGTTCGCGCCTTTACGCTGGAGCCGAAGCGGGACGACAGCGGCGCGATTGTCTACCAGGACGGCGGCATCGTTTATCCGCGACTGCGAAATTTCACGCGCAACAACCCCAATTATCCCGAACTCGACGGCTTGCGCGAATTCACGTCATGGCAATCGGGCGAGAACCGCACCGTCATCCTGGTCGCGGATGTTGTCTTCTTGCGCGCCTTGATCAATACGCTTGTTTTCGCCAGCGTAATCGCGCCGCTGCAGGGTGGCCTGGCGCTGCTGCTGGCGCTGCTGCTCAACCAGGCCTTGCCCTTCATCAACGTATTCCGCGCCATTTACTTCGCGCCTGTCGTGGTCTCCATGGTCGTGGTGTCGCTGCTTTGGCGCTTCATCTATGACGGCAACAACGGTTTGCTCAACAACCTGTTGGGCATCCTGTCCTTTGGCAGCTTCCAACCGGTCGATTGGCTGGGCAATCCCTATACCGCCATGCCGGCCATGATCGTCATGTCCGTCTGGCAGGCGGTGGGCTTTCACATGGTGATTTGGCTGGCCGGTTTGCAGACGATTCCTGCCAGCCTGTATGAAGCCGCGAGTTTGGATGGCGCCGGCGGTTGGCAGCGATTCCGCTTCGTCACCTGGCCCGGCTTGCGTAATACAGCCGTGCTCGTGCTCATCGTCATTACGATCCAGGCCATGGGTCTCTTCGTACAAGTGGATGTGATGACCCGCGGCGGCCCGCTGGATGCCACGCAGAGCGTCGTCTACCAGGCGGTGCAGCGAGGCTACCACAAACAAGACATCGCCGAAGGCTCAGCCATCTCTGTCATTCTCTTCGTCATCGTCTTCGTCATCGCCATGACGCAGCGTTATCTAACACGCGGCCGGCGCTAGCCATGAATGCCATGAGCTTCGAAACGCGTCGCAATCTCAGCATCGGTATGCGTTATGCCCTGCTGATATTGATCGCGACTATCTTCATCTTTCCCATCCTGTTTATGGTGATGTCCTCGCTCAAGCCGGATTTGCAGCTGCTGCGAGATTCGGCTTCATTGCGCGCCTTTTTGCCAGTGGGAGATATCTCGCTGAACAACTATGCCGAAGCCTTTGAACGCGTGCCTATAGCGCAGTTCGCCTTCAATTCCGTCTTCACCACTTCTGTTTCGGTGGCGGCCAGTTTACTGCTGAATTCGATGGCAGCCTTTTCTTTCGCCTTCTTGCAGTGGCGCGGCAAAACCATCGTGCTCTCGCTGATCATCGCCACCTTTATCGTGCCCTTTGAAGTGATCGCCATTCCCATGCTGCTCGTGGCGAACAATCTGCCCTGGATCGGCCCCGAAGGCATTGAGTTCGGCTGGCTCAATTCTTATCACGTGCAGATCATTCCCTTCATCGCCGATTCGCTCGGTATCTTCCTCTTCTATCAGTACTTTCGCGATTTGCCCGATGAATTGGTGGAAGCGGCGCGCATCGACGGCGCCAGCATCTGGCAAATCTACACGCGCATCATCATGCCGATTGCAGGTCCTATCGTCGCCACCGTCGCCATTCTCAAATTCCTCGTGATGTGGAACGCCTACATCTGGCCGCTGATGACTATCCGCTCGGAGGAGCTGCGCCCCATCATGGTCGGCCTGCAATACTTCTTCCAGTTAAATATTGCCTGGGGGGAGATCATGGCCTACTTGTCGATGGTAACCATCCCGGTGCTGATCTTCTACCTGGCCCTGCAGCGCGCCTTCATCGAAAGCATCGCCACTTCCGGCATCAAAGGCTGAGCCCGTCCATCCCTACGCCAGCAACCCGCGCGCGAATGCCAAATCCTTCACAATCAACTCGTCCACTCTCGCTTCATCGCTGTACTCAGCCGAGAAGCAGATCGGTCCCTCGTATTCAATCGCCTTGAGCTTGGCGATAACGCGGGACCAGGAAGCCCTTCCCTGCGCGCCGGATGTCCAGTAGATCCGCCACTGCGCCACTGCGGCTTCTGGTCCGCTGACGCGCCGCCAGTAGGCATTCTTCAAGTTGACGACGCAGAGATGCGGCTTCAAGACATCCAGCGCGGCATCGCTGTCCATGCCCTCCAGGGCGTTATGCGCCGGGTCCCAATAGGCGGCGATATACCGCGGATCGTAATCCCGCAGCAGGCGCACCATGCCCATCTCGTTGACTGGCACGAAGCGGCGGGAATGATTCTGAATGCCAATCTGGAAATTGTATTGCTGGCAGAAGGGCAGGGCGGCATCAAGCTTTTGCCGGGCTTCGGCTTCGGCGCTGAAATAGTCGGTATTGCCATGCCGGAACATGACGCGGTTCAAGCCAACTCCAGCGGCCGCGCAGGCGCTGTACAAGCGTTCGTCATCCAAAGCCATATCGACCGTTACATTCAAGACGGCGACGCCTTCCTCCGCCAGCAGTTTCACCGCGGTCGGCAGGTCGCGCTCGATCTTGTCTGGCTCGACCTGGAAACCGGGGCGGACGGGCAATTCGATCAGCCCAAAGCCCAGCGAGCGCACATGCCGCGCAAGCTCCGGCAAGGGCAAGGATTTCCAGGGTTTGACGAAAAGCGCGAGTTCGTTCATCTGCGCGCGCTCCCAGGCAGTATCATGCGCATAAGCTAATTCAACGGTCAAACAACTGGCAAGAGTGGGCGAGCCAGCGACTCGTCCGTACAGTTGAGCTAGGTCTTGGTTGGCATCATGGAGATCAGGTCGATATTGACGCGGGGCGGCAAGCTGGCGATGAAGACGACGGCAGCCGCGATATCTTCGGATTGGATCATCTTTTGTTTGGCTTCCTGGCTGAACTTGACCGGGCGGCGGTCGATGATGGGCGTATTGCCCGCGCCGGGATTGAAGAGGCAGGCGCGCACGCCATGCGCATTGCCCTCCTCGTTGGTGACTGTATTCAGCGCTTCCATGCCGATCTTGGTGGCGCTGTAGCCGACGCCAGCCAGCAAACTGGGGAACATGCCCGCCCGCGATGCGATGTTGACGATCAAGCCGTCTCCGCGAGCCATCATCTCCGGCAAGACCGCTTTGGTGAAGACGAAGGCGCTGGTCAGGTTCACCTCAAGCAGGTCCCGCCATTGCTGGGCGCTGGTATCGCTGACCGAGCGCTCGGTGATGTTTGTGCCGGCGTTGTTGACCAGCACAGCGATGGGACCGAATTCCGCCCGCGTCCGCTCGACCGCCGCCTGGACCTGCTGGTCATCGCTGACGTCCGCCGGGCAGACCAATGCCTGACCGCCTTTAGCGCGCGCTATAGCCGCAACCGCTTCCAAAGCCGCCACCCGCCGCGCCACCAGGCTGACATTGGCGCCTTCCGCCGCGCAGGCAATGGCAATGGCTTCGCCAAAACCGCTGCTGGCGCCAGTTACGATGATCGTCTTGCCGGCAAGTATGCCCATTGCTCGCCTCTTTCTCTGTTCCTATGCCATGCTATCGAGCATAGCGCTCGTGACCTCGTAGCGCAATTCACCGCTTTGGAGGAAGCCGGCGATCTCATCGACAACGATATCTCCCTGACGCAGGCGCGCCTCCACGGTATGCGAGGCGATATGCGGCGTCAGGATGATATTATCCAGCGCGCGGAAAGGGCTGCTACCGGGCAGAGGCTCTTGCTCGAAGACGTCTATTGCCGCGCTGAACCGCCCGGTCTTCAATTCCGCCAGCAGCGCCGCCTCGTCGACCAGCCAACTGCGCGCCGTGTTGATGAAAAATGCGCCATTTTGCAGCCAACTGAATTGCTCCGCGCCCAGCAAGCGAAAGGTCTCGGCAGTCGAGGGCGCTTGCAGGGTGACGATGGGGCATTCGCGCATGAGCGGCTCGAGCTCGGCTTTTCGCGCGCCCAGCGAGTCCGCCTCCGCCTCGTTTACATAGGGATCATAAAGCCAGAGTTCCGCGCCGAAAGCCCGCAGGCGCTGGATGACCGCTCTGCCCGTGTAGCCTGCGCCGATGACGCCGACGCGCTTGCCGGCCAGTTCATAGCCCAGGGGGATGGCTTTCGCCGCCGCCCAGGAGTCCTCGCGAAGAGCGCGGTCGATGCGCTGAAACTGCCGCAAGCCCAGCAGGATGAGCAGCAGGGTGGTCTCCGCGACCGGGATGGCCATGGCAGCCGCGGCATGCGTCACGCGCCGTCCCTCAGCGAAAACCGCCGCCGGCAGGATTTCTTTGATTGTGCCGGCCGAATGGGCGATCAAGCGCAGGCGATCCGCGGCCGCCAGCGCCTCGGCGTCGAAAGTTGGCGTACCCCAGCCGGTGATGACGATGTCATGCCCGGCGATGCGCTTTGCCAGCTCGGCTGAGCTCAGCAAGTCCTCTCTGGCTGCGCGGGTCAAGCGAGCCAGTTCGCTCAATCTTTGGCGCGCCGCTGGGCTGAAAAGTTCCTCAAAGAGGCCATGGCGAAGAGCCAGCAGGATGCGCGGCTGTCTTGGCATCGGCTCAGCCACTAAGGACCTCGCGCAGTTTAGGGACGAGCCGCTCTTCCGGCTCATAGGGCAGCTCAATCACCTGATGATGAAGCGCGCTGGCATATAGCGCCAGGATGACGTTGAAATCCACCAGCGCGCCATCCAGGTTCAGCGGATGGACGGCCGAGTCGTCTTCCAGCCAATCAAACATGGCATCGCACATGGCGGCTTGGCCCAAGACATCTTCGTCCGGGTAATTGTGCTCGCCACTGTCATAGACGCCATTGACGCAGGTTTCCCAGCCCCACATCGTCCAGTGAACGTAGCCGCTCATGCCATAGACGGCGATGCGCTTGTGCTGATGTATGGGCAAGCCGGGGATGACGCGGGGCGCGTTTTCGCCGCAGCGCAGGCTGGCTTGTACGTCATTGGCGTATTCCACGGCGGCCAGGCTTTGGTCAGGCGCGTAATGTTCCTTGATATTGCTTTGCAAACCTTCCGCGCCGGATACTTGCCCGAAGACGGTCGTCGGCTGGGTGGGATTAAATGCGCCGATGGCTTGCAGCGAATGCGTGCCTTGATAGGCCAGGTTCATGCCCGAGCTGGCTTCGATGAAACGCAGCTTGCCTATGGCGCCGTCGCGGACGAGCTTCTGCAGATGCTGGCGACGCGGGTGGAAATGCAGCTGGTGATTGATGGCGATTTTGATCTTGGGCTTTCCAGCCGCAAAATCGCGAATCGCCCCGTAATCCTCGCCCTGAATAGCCAGGGGCTTCTCGACGATCATGGCGGGGACGCCCGCTTCTTCAGCCGCCTGGAAGATCTCCAGCCGGGCATCCGGCGGCACGCTGACCTGGACCAGATCCGGCTTTTCTTGCGCGAGCATCTCGCGGTAATCGGTATAGCGCTTTTCGACTGCGTACTTGTCGGCGAAGGCTTCCAGCTTGTCCGGCTGCCGGGCGGAGGCGGCCACGAGCTTGCCGCGCTTGATGAATGCGTAGGCATCGGCATGGTGATGCGCCCGCCCGCCGCTGACGCCAATGATGACGGATTTATACACGTTCCCCCTCCCAGGGCTGCAAGATGACTTTGCCGCATTGCCCGGAGAGCTGGGTCGCCCAGGCTTCTTGGATTTCCGACAGCGGATAGCGATGGGTGATCAGCTTGTCCAACTCTGCGCCAACTTGGCTGATCATCGTCATCATGCGGGGCGCGTCCGCCATATTGAAATGCCAACTGCCGAAGAGGCGCAGACCCTTGCGGATCATATCCTGGCTGATGCGCAAGGGAGTATCCTCGCCGCATTCGCCGACGAAAGCCACCAGTCCGCGCCGCCTGGTCGCGTCGATGCAAAGCCGATGGGCCGCCACCACGCCTGAACAGTCGATGGCTCTGTCGACGCCGCGTCCGCGCTCCGTCAGCGCCAGGATCTGCTCCAGGGCATCATCTTCCAGGGGGTTGATGACAGCCGCTGCGCCCAATTCCAGCGCCAGCTGCGCTCGATAGCGGTTGGAATCGACGCCGATGACAGTCGCGCCGCGATAGCGCCCGTTGATGACGCCGCCCAAGCCCACCGGTCCCAAGCCGGTGATGAGCAGGCTGTCATGCCGATCGACGTTCATGGCTTGCATTGCGCCGAAGGTTGGTCCCAAGCCGCAGCAGGCCATCGCGCCATGGTCGATAGACATGCCATCCGGGATGGGCAGCAGCATCCAATCTTCTTTGAGCAGGTATTGCGCCATTGTACTCATGCCAGCCAGGCTGCCATGCAAAGCGGCGAAATCGGCTGAGTCCTGGCAGTGAATATAATCGCCATCCAGGCAGAGCGCGCATTTCCCGCAGGGGTTCATGGGCATGACGGCGACGCGATCGCCAACCGCCACGCGGCCCGGCTGCGCCACGGCGACGACTTCGCCAGCCGCTTCATGCCCGATGACCGGCGGATTATCGCCAGCGGCGAAAGCTTTGAACTCCGTGCACATCGGCGCGGCCAGCACTTTGATCAGCACCCAGTTGCCGCGAGCGCGGGGTGTCTCAAGCGATGCGACTCCCGCCCGCTCGACTCCGGTAACAGCGGCCTGTTTCATATCCACTCCAGAGCAATTATCCAGTTGGCGATAATGGCGAGGACTATAGCACGGAAGCATCATGACGGCAATTGGGCTACGCAACAGGGTAGTGTATCCATTTCGGCTGAAACACAACTGTCTCGCCACCGAGGACACTGAGCTTTATGAGGGAAAGGATGAGCATTTTATCCACTACAGGACCGGCCAATCCAGCCTCCCTTAGGGCGAGAGGCGGGCTGTGTCTACGCGCGGCTGTGAATCGTCCGCAATTATTCTGCTGTTCACATGGGCGACGCACAGTTTAGCCCATGTTTACATTGCGAATTGCAGACCCCACCCCCGGCCCCAGCCGACATCTCAATGTCGTGCATTCCGACGAGTCAGAGAGGGGGAGTTCAACCTCCGGGCAATGTATTTTGCGTGAGCCGTCGCAAGGTGACGCGGGTGTCTACAAATTGCTCATTCTGCATGGAGAACGGGGCATATTGGATTCTGAGGCGAATGCCCTGGCCCTGCGCCACGATTCCCTGTAAAGCCAGCGCTTTTGGCTGCGTCGCGCCTGCGGTAAAATCAAGTCACCGGCAGCCAGATATATCCCCTGAGTGAGCCAGCCATGACCCTCCGCATTGATTCTCATCAGCACTTTTGGCAATACAACAGCGACGACTATCCCTGGATGGACGAATCGCGCGCGTCTCTGAGGGTCGATTATCTGCCGCCGGACCTGCAGCCACTGATGGCGGATTGCGGCATTGATGGCACGGTGGCGGTGCAAGCGCGGCAAATCGTCGCCGAGACCGAATACCTGCTTGGGCTGGCGGAGGAATACGCGTTCATTCGTGGCGTCGTTGGCTGGCTGGATATGCGCTCGGCGGACTTTGAGGCGCAGCTGGAGCGATACGCGCCTCGCCGGCGTCTTGTGGGCTTGCGGCATATCGTGCATGACGAAGCCGATGACCGTTTCATGCTGGGCGGCAATTTCCTGCGTGGCATGGCGCTGCTCAAAGCCTATGACCTCAGTTACGATCTGCTGCTATTCCCGCGGCATCTGCCCGTCGCCATTGAGGTGGTCAGCCGTTTCCCGGAGCAGCGCTTTGTCCTGGATCATATCGCCAAACCCTTCATCAAAGATGGCGTCATGGAACCCTGGGCGAGCCAGATCCGCCAGCTGGCGGCTTTTGACAATGTATGCTGCAAACTCTCCGGCATGGCGACCGAGGCGGCTTGGCATGCCTGGAGGCAAGACGACTATGCGCCTTATCTCGATGTCGTCTTCGACTGCTTTGGCGTGGAGCGGCTGATGTTCGGCAGCGATTGGCCCGTCTGCGCCCTGGCCGGCAGCTACAGCCAGGTGGTCGGCATCGTGGAGAATTATATCGCCGCGTTTTCGCCCGAGGAGCAGGCGGCTGTCATGGGCGGCAACGCCAGCGAATTCTACAAGCTCGATAATGACAGAAGGGTAGGGGCGCCGTGAAAGCTATCGTACTTGAGCAGCCGGAACATTGATTGCAAGTCGGCCTTTGCCGCCAGGCGCTTGCTGTGCCAGAATCGTTTATGGCAACCAAGTATGAATTGGAGATTCTCATGTTGACAAAACATCTTTCCAAATCGTTCGCTTTGCTGCTGCTTTTGCTTTGGCTTTGCATCGCAGCGGCGCCATTGGCTGCCCAGAACAGCCTGGACGATGCCGCGGCCGCGCTGGCTGAATCTGTGGCGGACTTCAGCGTGAGCGAAAGCGATGTCAGCTTCAGCAACGGCGGCGAGACCATTATCGGCACGCTGGCGCTGCCAGAAGGGGCGGGACCGCATCCGGTTGTCCTGCTGCTGCATGGCTTCACCGGCGCGCGCCATGAATTGCCCGTGATCGGCACGGAAGACACCATGTTCAGTCGCGCGGCCAGTTGGCTCGGCGGGCGGGGCGTGGCCAGCTTGCGCATCGACTTCCGCGGCTCCGGCGAAAGCGACGGCGCCTGGGAAGACACAACCTTCAGCGGGCAAATCTCGGATGCCATCGCGGCTCTGGATTACCTGGAATCTCTGGAAACCGTCGACAGCGCGCGCATGAGCATCCTCGGCTTGAGCCAGGGCGGCTTAGTGGGCGCGGCGACGGCCGGGCGCGATAGTCGCGTCAGCAACCTGGTGCTTTGGTCCGCCGTTTCCAACCCGGTTATGAGCTATGGCATTCTGCTGGGCATGGATAACCTGCTGCTGGGCGCGGCCGCTGGCGATGAAGCGCTTACCCTTGAGCTGCCTTGGGGCGCGGAGACTTCGCTCAAGGGACCCTTCTTTGAAGAGATCTTCCTGGTGGATCCCGTCGCCGAGATTGTGAGCTACGGCGGCCCCCTGCTCGCCATCACCGGTTCGCGGGATGACACAGTGACGCCGCAGCCCCAGGCCGGGCAGGTCTTCCTCGATTATCACGACGGCGTCGAAGCGCTGATTGTGCTTGATGGCGACCATATCTTTGATGTGCTGGCGGGGGTCACGGAAGTGATCGACCAGGCTTTGGCTTACAGCCTGGCCTGGCTGCAGGGCAATTAGGCGCGACCACAGCAGCAAATCAATCCGTGAGAATTGTAGGGGCGAGGCGGCGACTCGCCCATCTGTACTCTCAAACGATTGCCCTGGGCCGGGGAATCTTCGGCACACTATCTTGTAAATGCTGAGGAATGGAGCGCGTACAGTGAAAGCTATAGTACTTGAGCAGCCTGGCGCGCTCAGCCTGCGCGATATGCCAGAGCCTCGCTCAGCCGGGCGGGATGAAGCGCTTGTGCTGGTCAGGCGCGTCGGCATCTGCGGCACGGACTTGCATGCCTATGGCGGCAACCAGAACTTCTTCAGCTATCCGCGCATCATGGGGCATGAACTGGCGGTCGAGGTGGTCGACATCGGGCCGACCGAGCAGGCGCTTGAATATGGCATCGGCGACCAATGCTGCGTCATCCCCTATCTGAATTGCGGCGATTGCGTGGCCTGCCGGCGCGGCAAGAGCAACTGCTGCGTGAATATGCAAGTCCTGGGCGTGCATATTGATGGCGGGATGCGCGAATGTTTCCCGCTGCCAGCCGACAAGCTGCTCAAAGCCGACGGCATCCCGCTGGAGCATTTGGCGCTGGTGGAAATGCTCAGCATAGGCGCTCATGCCAGCAAGCGCGCGCAAGTTGCCGAGGGCGAGAATGCGCTGGTGATCGGGGCGGGACCGATTGGCTTGGCCACCGCCCAATTCGCCAAAGTCGCCGGCGCGGATGTGACGGTCATGGAAGTTAATGAGCGGCGGCTGGAGTTCTGCGCGGAACGTCTGGGCATTGAGCGGCTCATCGACGCCCGGCAGGACGCGCTTGCGCATGTCAGGCGGCAGCTGGGCGGGGAACTGCCGACCCTGGTCTTCGATTGCACGGGCAGCGCCGGTTCAATGCATGCGGCTTTTGATTTTGTGGCGCATGGCGGCTCGCTGGTCCTCGTCGGGCATATCACCGGCGACTTGACCTTCAGCGATCCGCACTTTCATTCGCATGAGATGACCCTGCTGGCCAGCCGCAACGCCACGCCCGCAGATTTCCGCTGGGTGATCGACTGCCTGCAAGCGGGCAGCATCGACCTCGCGCCCTGGATCACGCATGGGGCGACGCCGGAGACCATCGTGAGCGCCTTCCCGTCCTGGCTTGACCCAGCCAATGGCGTCATCAAAGCCATGCTGAGCTTCGACTAACGTGAACCCCGGCCAATCGCCCAAGCGCATCAAATGGTATCGCTCGCCTGTCTCGCCGGCTGATTTGGCTCGCCTGAACCAGCGCAGCGATGCCCGCGGCCTGGCGCAGAGCCTGGGCTTCCTGGCTGTGCTGATGTGCAGCGGCGGCTTGGCATGGCATGCGACTGAAAACGCGCATATCCTGTTCGCCATCGCGCTGGTCTATCTGCATGGCTCGCTCTACGCCTTCCTGGTCAACGGCTTCCATGAGTTCTGCCACAAGACCGTCTTCAAGACCCCCGCGCTGAACATCGCCTTCCGCAACGTCTACAGCTTCCTGGGCTGGTATAGCCATGTGTCGTTCTGGGCCAGCCACCAGGCGCATCACCGCTATACGCTGCACCCGCCGGATGACCTGGAAGTAGTCTTGCCGCGCGAGCTAAGCCTCCGTTCCTATCTCGGTTTCGCCTTTGTCAATCCGCGGGGGTTCGCTCTGCGCATGAAGTCGGTGATTCGCCTGAGCTGCGGTTATATCGATAGCGAATGGGAGCGTGCGCTCTTCCCGCCGGAAGCGACTGAAGATCGGCGGGCGCTATTCAACTGGGCGCGTCTGCTGCTGCTCGGGCATGGGCTGATTGTCGTCGTCTCGCTGGCGATGGGCTGGTGGCAGATTCCGCTGCTGGTCACGCTGGCGCCATTCTACGGCGGCGGCTTCCAGTTCCTGCTCAACGAGGCGCAGCATATTGGCTTGTCGGACGAGGTGAGCGACTACCGGCTGAACACGCGCACGATTTTGCTGAATCCCGTGTTGGGCTTCTTGTATTGGCAGATGAATTATCATATTGAGCATCACATGTACGCGGCTGTGCCTTTCTATCATCTGGCGGAGTTGCATGCGCTGGTGAAACATGATATGCCCGAGCCGACGCGGGGGGTGGTCGGGACTTGGCGGCGGATCCTGGGGATTCTGCGGCGGCAGCGTGCCGAGCCGGATTTTCAGTTTGTGCCGGAGTTGCCAAAGGTGGCCTAAACTTAGGGCAGGCGGATGTCGGCGATAGGCATCTGAGGCAATCTGCCTGCGAAGAAGTCTTCTACCGTATAGATTTGAATCACGGGCCAGTTGTCCAGGTACTTGCCTGCGTTTGCAGCCGCATTGCGCATTCCTCTGAATACCTTGTCTTCAAAGCATGTGAATATACCTAGCTCAGCTCCAGCTTGCCGGCGCGTTTCGTTGAATGCCCGCACTTGGCCGGGGCTGGCGTTGCCCGCCTTGACTTGTGACACCACATCAACGAATTGTCCTTTGCGGATTGGCAAACGCCCCCTGCCATCTATGCCTTTATCGCCTCGCTGTCGTTGGTTGGCTTCCATGCCAGGCACAAGAGAGGCTGCCCAACGCTCGAATTTGAAGGGATCGTAAGCGGCTAATGCTTTGGCGTCATCTATTGTCTTGGGCATGCCGACGAATTCTATCTCATTCCATAAGCTGTCGAAGTGTCCCTCTATGCGATTTTGAATGACTTTGCAGGCTTGCACACAGACATCAATACCAATCCAGCGCCGTCCCAGGTTTTGGGCAGCGTGAATGGTCGTGCCGCAGCCACAAAAGGCGTCCAACACAGTACCACTTTGTGGACAGCTGGCGCGAATTATGCGATCAAGTAGAGCCAGTGGCTTTTGCGTCGGGTATCCCATTCTCTCACTTGATGTTCGGCCAACCGCATCTATATTCCAGGAATCACGACAATTGACCATGGTATAGTAGCCTATTTTGTCACGATATAGCTTTATGTCTGTCTTGGAAAACACTACGTGTTGATACTCGCCGTACTCGTCTGTCAGCAACGGCTTGCCCGCCACATGTCTCATCTGACCGGTCAAATAAGACCGTTCCTTTTGCACTTGGAAGTAGGGATTGGCGCCTCGCGCATAGTAGAAGATAACATCGTGCTTTTTAGCAAACCAGCGCTTGGTAGCTCCGCCAGTACGGTAACACCATATCACTTCGTTTCTGAAACTATTCTGGCCAAACACACCATCCATGATCAGTTTCAGGTAGTGGCTCATTGTGGGGTCGCAGTGCAGATAAATGCTGCCTTCTGGCTTAAGCACACGCCGGCATTCTCGTAGGCGGTTCGCAATGTAAGAAAGATAGGCCAGCATACTTCCTTCTCCCAGGATGCGCCGCAGGCCTTCCATTGTAGGCGCAAGCGATACATCGCTGGCTACCGCGTGGAAGTCGTCAATAGCTTCGTACCAGCGCCAGGTATCGTCAAACGCGACCCACTGCGCGCCGCCGATAAAGGCATTGTAGATCCGCTTGGAGTTAAACGGCGGGTCAAGGTAAATCAGGTCCACAGAATCATCGACAATGAACTCGGTCATGATTTCAAGGCAATCGCCGAAATACATAGTGTTGGGAACCGTATGGTCGGTCATGCTTTCCCTTTCTGTTGGGTATCGAGCCTTTCAGTGCATGTCCCAGGGACAAACTCTTTGGCATTGGACTCACACATCATAACTCCCAGCCGTCACATCCCCGCCGGTCCCCGTCCAATTCGTATGAAAATGCTCGCCCCGCGGCCTGTCCACCCGCTCATACGTATGCGCGCCAAAATAATCCCGCTGCGCTTGCAAAAGATTCGCCGGCAAATTCGCCGAGCGATAGCCATCATAAAAAGCCAGCGCCCCGCCAAGTATCGGCAGCGGAATGCCCAGCTCGACGCCCGCCGCCACCACCCGCCGCCAGGCCTCCCCCGCCTGGATGACCGCCGCGCTGAAGTAATCGTCCAGCAGCAGGTTCGCCAAGTCAGGATTCGCCGCGTAGGCTTCTTGGATCTTGCTCAGGAATGCCGAGCGGATGATGCAGCCTTCGCGCCACATCAAAGCCACGCCGCCATAATTCAGATTCCAGCCATAAGCGCGCGCCGCATCCCGCATCAGCATATAGCCCTGCGCGTAACTGATGATCTTGGCTGCGTAGACCGCCTGCTCCAGGTCGCGGAGGAAACCCGCCTTGTCGCCAGTGAAGCGAGCATTCGGTCCTGGCAGGACTATTGAAGCGGCTACTCGCTGGTCTTTTATGGCGGAAAGGCAGCGCGCGAATACCGCTTCGCCTATCAGCGACAGGGGAGTGCCTTCTTGCAGGGCGGTGATGGCCGTCCATTTGCCCGTGCCTTTCTGGCTGGCGGTATCGAGGATCTTGCGCAGCAGCGGCTGCCCATCCTCATCGCGGTAAGCCAGGATCTCGCCGGTTATTTCGATCAGGAAGGATTCCAGCTTGCCGCGATTCCATTGCGCTAAGACCTGGCTGCATTCCGCTTCGTCCATCTCCAGCGCGCTCGACATCAAATGCCAGGCTTCGCAAATCAGCTGCATATCGGCGTATTCGATGCCGTTGTGCACCATCTTGACAAAATGCCCGGCGCCATCCTCGCCCACCCAATCGCAGCAGGGCGAGCCATCCGCGACCTTGGCCGCCACCGCCTGGAGGATCGGCTTCACCTCGGGCCATGCATCCGCCGAACCGCCCGGCATAATCGACGGTCCATGACGCGCGCCTTCCTCGCCGCCGCTGATGCCCGCGCCTATGAATCGCTTGCCCAGCGCCTCGACTTCGCGTGTCCGGCGAATCGTGTCGTTGAAGTTGGAGTTGCCGCCGTCGATGATGATATCGCCTTCATCCAGCAGGGGCGCCAGCTGTGCGATGGATTTGTCCACCGCGTCGCCTGCCTGGATCATCAGGATCAGTTTGCGTGGACGCTTGATGCTGGCGACGAATTCCGCCGGCGTATAGGTTCCGATGATGTCTGTGCCGGCCGCTTCATTCTCAAGGAAGCGCGTTACTTTTGATGTCGTGCGGTTGAAGACAGCCACGCGATAGCCATGGTCGTTGATGTTCAGCGCCAGGTTCTGCCCCATCACCGCCAAGCCCACCAGGCCGATATCCGCCAGCTTGTCCATGCCCACGCCCTTCCCCTGTTTTCACGCGCTCATTGTAGCAGGGCGGCGCGGCTTTAACAGGCTGCAAGCATGGCCCGCCTCGGTCACCCGCGCCTGTGCTAGAATGGGGCTGGCAATGGCCTGTCCAGATTTGAATGCCCGAACTTTGAAGGGATGAACGGCGAGGCGCAAGAGAGCGATGACGCGGCCCCCCAGGCGCAAAAAAGTCACCTTGCAAAATGTTGCGGAAGCGGCTGCCGTTTCCATAGCGACGGCATCTATGGCGCTGCAGAACAACCCGCGCATCTCCGAACCGACGCGAAAGCGCGTCCTGGCCGCCGTGGACTCGCTCGGCTATGTCTATAACCAGCGGGCCGCCAGTCTGCGCACGCAGCGGTCCTACACCATCGGTTTGATAATCAAAGACGTCACGAACCCCTTCAATGCCGAGCTGACATCGGGCGCGGAAGCGGCTCTGGCGCAAGAGGACTACAGCCTGCTGCTCTGCGCGACAGATGACGACCTGGCCAAGCAGGCGCGCATGATCAGAATCATGCTGGAGCGCGATGTGGACGGCTTGATTCTGTCGCCAGTGGCGCAAACAACGACCGATTCGCTCCAGCGATTGATGCAATTCTGCCCGCTTGTCCTCTTGATCCCATATTTTCCGCAGCTGGCTGCCGATTGTGTGGGCATGGATGACGAGCAGGGCACGCGGCGGGCGGTGGAACATCTGATCGCGCAGGGACATCGGCGCATCGCTTTCGTCGGCGGCTTCCCGGAACAAGCCACCCGGCAAAGACGGCTGCTGAGCTATCGCCAGACCTTGCAGCGGCATGACATCGCCTATGACCCCGCCCTTTGCATAGACAGCCCCGTCACCCGGCGCGGCGGATATGACGCCATCCATCTGCTTTTGCGCATGGCGGGACCGCCTTCCGCAGCCTACTGCTACAGCGATGTGATTGCTTTTGGCATGATGCTGGGCTTGCGCGCGGCGGGCATGGAAGCGGGCGCGGATTTCGCCGTCATCGGTTTCGACGACGTGCCGGAAGCCACGCTCTGGCACCCGAGCTTGACGACGGTTTCAGCCGATCCCCGCGGCCTGGGCGAAAATGCCGCTCAGTTGATGCTGCGCAGAATCGCCGGGCCGGACCTGCCCGTGAAGCGCATCATCATGCCATCGCGGCTGATCCTTCGCGAGTCGACTGCGGTCCTGGCGCCCTCGTGAACTAGCTTATTTTCTTCCAGGGCACGGCTTGCCAGCGCTTTTGCCGCTGCATCTGGTATTCCGCCGCCGGGAAAATGGTGGCGACTTGGCCCTCTTTCATCAGCCACTTGTAGCCGACATCGCCGCTGCGGCCGTTTTCGACAATATCCGGGCTGCTCATAACGCCGGCAATGGCGATGCGCCCCTTGTCGCTGGTATTGGGCGGGCTGTAATGCCAGGCGTTGCTGTGCCAAACGACTATGCTGCCCGGTTCGAGTTCAATATGCTCGACGCCGTAGGTATCGATCATCTCTTCGACGCGCTCGCGGGGCAGCTCGCCATGAATGCTGTTCGCGTACAAGACATGATGCACGATCTCGGTCTTGTAGCTGCCCGGGATCATCTGCAGGCAGCCATTTTCTATGGTGGCTGGGTCCAGCGCCATCCAAAAGTTGAAGGGCTCGGTATCGCCATCGCGCCATAAGCCGTTGTCCTGGTGCCAGGGCGTGGCGCTGCCGGAGCGGGCTGGCTTGAGGAAGCAGCTGTCGTATTTCAGCAAGATGTCATCGCCGAGGAAATATCGCGCGATATCCAGGACCGGCTGGCTGCAATGCGCGTTATGCCATATCAAGGGATTGCGCTGGTTGAACTTGCTGAGCTTGCGAAAGCGGACGGCTCGGGCTGCCGGCGTATCATCGTTCATGGGGTCCATCGGGTCGGCATCGGCTCGGATATCGCCCGTTTCTGGCGTCAAGATGGCGTTCTTGATGACGCCAAGCATTTCGGCAGCCATCTGCCGGCTGACCACGTTTTCCACCGTGAAGTAACCGCGCTCTTCGTAATGCCGCTTTTGTTCCGCTGTCGGTCGCCATGCCATCTCGCATTGCCTTTCTTTAGACTCTAGTCCACTATTTCAATTCGATATTTCCCAGATCCGCGCCGGCTGGCAGGCCGCCCGGTTCGATGGCCAAGGGCGGGTTTGCCCGATGCACGATCGTATCCACCGTCAGCGCCAGAGCCGCGCCGCCAATGCCAACCCGCACCGCCCCCATAAGCGCGGCCGCCGAATCGATGATGCCGGTTTCCCGCAAGCTTGTCTGGCTGCCTGCAAGCAGGTCAAAGCCGCTGCCGTTTGCGCTGCGCATGATCTCGTTGATGACCACGCCGGGGGCTTCGTGACCCGAGTTGACCAGCAGCTGCCGGCAAGGCGCCTGCAAAGCTGTCATCAGAATCTGGCAGGCCGCCCGTTCATGCAGATCCTCACTTTTGTCCCGAATCGCCTGTAAAGCCGGGACGCAGCGCAGCAAAGCCGTGCCGCCACCGGGCAGCGCGCCATTCATCAGCGCCGAACGCAATGCCGTGATTGTCCGTTCTGCCAGCGCCTGCCGATAGCGCATCTCGCTTTCTGTGCCGCCGCCGCAAAAGACAACTGCCGAGCCGCCTCGCAAGCGACCGATGCGCCCGCGCAGCAAATCTTTCTGTCGCTCATCGTCTGTCTTGTTGAATTGTTTCTCCAAGGCAGCGATTTCGCTTGTGACGCGCGCCGCTGGCCCGCCGCCAGCGATGATGCCGAAGCGGTCGCGATCCAGCCAAGCCAGCTCGGACTTGCCCAGATCGCCGCGCCGGATAGCTTGGGGCGCGTGCCCCGTGACCGTCCGCAGGATCTGCCCGCCGGTCAGCAGCGCCAGATCCTGCAAGCCGGCCGCCTGCTCGTCCAGCAGTCCTTTTGGCTCTATGTAGACCAGCATGAAGCCTTCCATGCGGCTGTTTGCGCCTTGCGCCGCGATGATCTGCTCAGAAAAAGATTTGGCCACGATAGCCAGCGAATCGTAGCCAGCGCTGACAGCATCGGTAACCAGCGACACCAGCGCTTGCAGGTCATCCAGTTCGAAATCGCTGATCAGCCAGGCGGTATTCCTGAGTTCGATGCGCTTGCTGGCTCTCCCTTCAAAGACGCCGGCGGAGGGGACCTGGCTCTCCCAATGCGCGCCGAGAAAGAATTCATGCCGCAAGCCGCGTCCGCCATCGCGCGTTTCAATCGGCTGGTGCGGTCCCAGCACATCAAAGACATCCGCCAGGCTCGCCGCCAATTCCGCATCGCCGCTGATGGAACTGGCGAGCCGCTCGATTTCGCGCCTGTCCGCGATTGGCCGCGCCTGCCCGCGCAGGATTTCCAGCAGCCGATTCATAGCCGCTTCCAGATGCCGCCGCAAGAGCATGGCATTTCCGCCCGCGCTGATGAAGCGATGGCTTTCCGCGTATACGGTCTGATAGAGCAGGGCAGTTGTGGCCGCGCCATCGCCAAAACGTTCTTTCTGTTGCCAGAGCGTCTCGCGCAGCAGCATAGCGCCGACATCGGCATCGCGATCATTGAGCTGCAGTATCCGCCGGGCGATCAAGCCGCCATCATCCAGCAATTCGGGCGAGCCGCCTCGCGTGGCATGATCCAGAGCGACTGGACCGGTCAAAGGACCTAGCGTCGGCGCAATGGCTCCCGTCATAGCGTCGATGCCGCTTTTGATGGCGTCGCGGGTCTGGGGCTGAAAAACCAGGCGCGCCACGTCGCTAGCCTTTCAAGCCCGTCAGCGTGATGCCTTCGATGAAAGACCGCTGGGCGAAGAAAAAGAAGATGACCATGGGAATGGTGAACATGGCCGCTGCCGCCATCAGCAAACCCCATTCCGCGCCGTATTGCGTGAAATACAGCCGCAAACCGATAGACAGCGTGTACTTGGTCGGGTGCCGCAAGTAGACCAGGGGACCGATGAAGTCATGCCAGGTGTGAATGATCTCGAAGATGGCGACGGTCAAGATGGCCGGTTTGGACAGGGGCACGGCGATGCGCCAGAAGATGCCCCATTCGCTGGCGCCGTCGATGCGCGCCGCGTCGTCCAACTCGTTGGGCAGCGTCATCATGAATTGGCGCATCAAGAAAATGTAGAATGCGTTGCCGAAGAAATTGGGCACAATCAAGGGCAGGAAGCTGTTCAGCCAGCCAATCCTGGCGAACAAGATATACAGCGGGATCATGCGCACCTGGAAGGGCAGCATCATGGTGGCGATGACGATGATGAAAACGACATTGCGCCCCCGCCAGCGCACTCGCGCGAATCCGTAGGCGATGAAAGTGTTGGAAAGCACCGCGCCAATGGTGGCGAAAATCGTGTAATAGGTGGAGTTCCACAAGTATTGCCAGAAGGGGATGGCGTTTGTGGCGTCGATGTAATTCTCGAGGCGGAGCGATTTGGGTATCAAGCGGACGGGAATCTCGAAGATGTCGATGTTCGGCTTGACCGATGAGCTGATCATCCAGACGAAGGGCAGCATAAAAGCGATGCCGAAGACGATGAGAACGGCATGCTTGATGAGCGATCGCGCCCGCTGCAGAAGCAGGTAATTGCGCTCTTCGTCCGTCATGGCGCGTCTTCCGGGCGCGGCCGGCGGCAATACTGCCATGCTAAGGCGCCTTCCTAGCGCTCATAGATGACCCTCCCGCTCAAGAACTTGAAGATGATCAGGGTCAACCCCAGGATCAATAAGAACATGATCCAAGCCAAAGCCGAGGCGTAACCCATGGCGTAATCGCGGAAGGCGCGGTTGTACAAGTTCACGGCGTAGAGCAGGGTCGAATTGGCCGGACCGCCCTGCGTCATGATGTAAACCTCGGAGAAGGATTGCATGGAAAAGATGATGAGCGTGACGACATTGAAGAAGATCTGCGGCGACAATAGCGGCAGCGTGATGCGCCAGAACTTCTGAATGCCGGAAGCGCCGTCAATATCGGCCGCTTCATACAAAGAGCGCGGTATATCGTTGAAGCCCGACAGATAAACGATCACCTGGCGGCCGCTGCCCCAGACGCCGATGAAAATAAGCGAGTACATCGCCGTGTCTGGCGACGCCAGCCAGTTCGGTCCCTTGATGCCAATTAGCTCGAGCAAGCCGTTCATCAAGCCGAAGCGTGGATTCAGAATCCAGATCCAGGTCAAGCTGGCCGCCACCACCGGCACCAGGACGGGGAAGAAGAATATCGTGCGGTATATCGAAAGGAACTTGACATTCTGGCTGAGCAGATAGGCGATAAAGATGTCAAAGATGGTGGCGAAAACAAGCAGCAAGGCGGCGTACCGTATCGAGTTGCTGATTGAAATCCAGAAAAGCGGATCAGCAGTGAAGAGTTCGACATAATTGTCCAAGCCGACCCAGCGCGGAGTGAGATTGATGATGTTGAAGTTGGTGAAGCTGTAGTACAGAGAGGCGAAAAAGGGATACACGGTGAAGGCGACAAAGCCAAGGATCCAAGGCGCGATGAAGAACATGCCCCAAGCCGGGAGATTGTCTGTGCGCCAGCTGTTGGGCTGGCTGGCTGGCTTGCGTCTCAAGCTGATCATGAAGCGCCCTGGATTATCGGTGGTCTGTCGGGGCGTCTCGCTGAAAGGCCCGCATGTCGTGATCTAGGGATATGCGGGGCTCCCCAGTGGCTCGCCCCTGCACAGGCGTTTTCGGCCCCTAGCCGCGCATACGTTCCACTTCGCGGCGTGAACGCGCGACCGCGTCGGCGATAACCGTCGCCGGGTCGGCGTCATTGAACATGACATGGTCGACGGCGTCATTCAATGCGCTGCCCAGGAAGCCGTTGCCGGGGAAGCTCGGTCTCTCCAGCGTATTAGGCAGAATCTCGTCGCGCGCCAGGACCGTCCAAGCGCCTTCTTCGGCGACTTCTGGCAAACTCGCCAGCGACGGGCGCGATGGCATGACGCTATCCGGCAGGGCTTTGTTGATGGCCACGTAGGGCGATGAGCTCATATAGTCGGCGAAGGCGAAACCGCCGTCGGGGTTGGCGCAATTGGCTGGCACGAAGTACATATTGGCGATTGACGTTCCCGGCGTGGCATCGTCGGCGCCCTCCAGGGTCGGGATCGGGATGACGCCGAAATCGACATCCGGTCCATATTCGCCCATGTCGTTGAACAGCCAGCTGCCGATGACCCAGAAGCTGATCAAACCGGTGTAGTAGATGCCCTGCGGCGAGTTGCGCCCAAAGCCGTTGCCGCCATAAGTGGAGGCGTAGCCGGCCAGGTTTTCGACGCCGAACTTGTCGCCATAACTCTTGTACCAGTTCAGCAGCTCGATCCAGGCTTCTTCATCAAGGGCGATATTGCCCTCGGCCTCATCCCAGTATTGGCTGCCGAAGGCTGCGCCCCACTCCCAGACTTGCTTGCCTGGCAATGTCGGCGAAAAGCCAAGCCGCAGGATTTCGCCATCGTCGGCGATATCATTGAGCTCGGCGCCCATCGCATCCAGCTCGGCGATCGTCGTCGGCGGGCTGTCGGGGTCCAAACCGCCCTCTCTCATGCGATCCTTGTTGTAATACATGAACTGCACGATGGTCGAGATGCTCATGGCATGAACATCGCCCTGGTACTTCATTTGATTGAGCGTCGCGGGCCAGAAGTCCATCAAGTCGACATTCGCGGCGTCAACATAGGGCTGCAAGTTGGTCAGCGCGCCGATAGCGGCGTCGCCAACGATCCAAGCCCAGCCGCGATAGGCATCGGGCGGCGAACCGGCAGCGGTGGCGGCGAGCACGCGGTCATGAATCTCGCCCCAAGGCACGATGATGTGCTCAGGGGCAAATTCTGGATTCTCAACCGCGAAGTTGTCGATCGCGCCTTGCATGGCATCCGCCATACGCCCCTGGCCGAATCCTGTCCAGATCTCGACCTTGCTCTGCGCGCCGGCCGGCATGCCTTGCAGCAAAGCGGCCGCCGAGCCACCCAGCCCAGCCAGCTTGGCCATGCTCATGCCAGCCGCGCCGCTGCCCAACATCTTGAGCAGGTCGCGCCGGCTGAGCTGCTTCTCCGGTAACTTCTCATATTCAGTCATCAGATTCTCCTTATCAGTTGAACAGTCTACGCTGCCACAGCAAATCGCTTATGTATCCCCGGCGCCTCCTTGCCCGCTCAGCGCTCGGCCAGCTTTGAGCGCTTCGTCAAGCCTAAGTTTTGCAAGTGTTTAACCGATTAACCCAGTCACCGCAACCGTACATCGTTCGCAATTGTTTGTCAAGCGATTTCCGGAGATTCTATCAGCTGCCGGCGGATGACGCAAAAAATGCTCAGCCCTCCAGTGGCGAATCTCACTGACTGACGACGCATGGCAAGATCTGCACAGGACATATAACCACCGAGTACACCGAGGGCAAAGAGTATTTTCTTTAGCAGCGCGGAGACTTTATGATGTCATAATCTCCACGCCCTCAGCTCATTTGTGGCGAACCAGGCGGCATAACGCTATGCTATGCGAGTTTTCACGGTGCCAAGGGAGAGCAAAATGCCAAGAATGACGGGCGGCAAATTACTCGCCGATACGGTGCATGGCTACGGCATAAGCCACGTATTCTTCATGCCCTATATTGCGCCGCGCGCCTTGATGGAGATGGAGAAACTGGGCATCAAACGCGTGCAGACGCATGGCGAGAAAGCCGCGGCCTATATGGCGGATGCTTATGCCCGCGTCAAACGCGCCCCAAGCCTCTGCATGGCGCAATCGGTCGGCGCGGTCAATCTGGCGGCGGGCCTGCAAGACGCCTGGCTGTCCTGCTCGCCAGTGGTGGCCATCACGGGCCGCGAATGGCAGGGGCATCAGCTGCGCCATGCTTATCAGGAAGTGGACCACCATGCGCCTTTCTCCGCGGTCACGAAGTACAGCGCTTATGTCGCGGGACCGGAAGAATTATCCCATCACCTGCGGCAGGCATTCCGCGCGGCCACGACGGGCACTCCACAGCCAACGCACCTGGACCTGCAAGGCATAGACGGCAGCGGCGTGGTCAATGTCGAGGCGGACCTGGAAGTCGTCATCGAGAGCCAGTTCGCGCAGTTGCCGCCCTTCCGCCCGGTAGCGGATGAAGAGTCGATTGCCGACGCGCTGCGTCTGTTGCGGGAGGCTAAGCGCCCGGTCATCGTGGCTGGCGGCGGCGTCACGCTTTCGGCTGCCCGCGCTGAACTTGTCGCGCTGGCGGAGAAGCTCTCTATCCCCGTGGCCACGGCGCTGAACGCAAAGACCATGTTCCCGCCGGATCATCCGCTGGCGGTGGGTTTGCCCGGCTCCTATTCCCGAGCCTGCGCCAATCAGATCCTCTGCGAAGCCGACCTGCTCTTTTATATCGGCAGCCACACCGGCGGGCAGCTGACCAACAATTACACTATTCCGCCGCCTGGCGTCCGCGCTATCCAGCTCGATATCAACGCCGCGGAGATCGGCCGCAATTATGCCATCGAGGTTGGCTTGCATGGCGATGCGCGCGCTACCCTGCAGAAGATGCTGGACATGGCTGATGTCTTGCCCGAGCGCGAAGACTGGATCGACTTTGCGCAGGCGCGGGTCCGCGCTTGGTGGGATGGCGCTGGCGAACAGTATCATTCCGAGAACGAGCCAATTCGGCCTGAGAGGCTCTGCAAGGCTTTGAGCGAGCATCTGCCAGAAGATGCCATCCTGGTCTCGGATACCGGGCATGCCGGCATCTGGACGGGCGCCATGCTCGATCTGCGGCATCCCGAGCAAGCGTATATCCGCTGTTCCGGTTCGCTGGGCTGGGGCTTGCCAGCGGCCATGGGCGCCAAATGCGCGCAGCCCGAGCGGCCGGCGCTCTGCTTCACCGGCGATGGCGGCATCTGGTATCACCTGGCTGAGTTGGAGACGGCCCGCCGCTGCGACATTAACACGGTCACAGTGGTCAACAACAATCACTCGCTCAATCAAGAGCAGGCGGGCGTCGAGCAGATTTATGGGGGCCGCAGTCCCGGCTCGGATGAGCTTTGGCTCTTTGAAGATACCGACTTCGCGCCGATCGCCGAGTCGATGGGCTGCCTGGGCTTGACTGTGCGCAAAGCGAGCGAACTTCAAGGCGCGCTGGAACAGGCTTTTGCAGCCGGGCGCCCGGCGGTGATCGATGTGAAGACGGATGTGGCGGGCATCGCGGAGTTGGCTTGGACGCCGGGCTGAGGCGTCTTGAATGGAAGTGAATGTGAGCGCGGCAGGATTCGAACCTGCAACCAATTGATTAAAAGTCAACTGCGCTGCCATTGCGCCACGCGCCCAAACAGCCAAGCAGTATAGCCAGAGATCGCGCCCGCTTCAAGCCAGAGCTTGCGCGGCAGCGTATCGAATTCTATTGGGCTAGATTCGGCTCCGCCAAAGGTGCGATGAACCTGGATTGGGCGGACAAGCAGTGAACAAATTGCTCTAGCTTTCCCTCATATGGCTCGGCGCTCTCGGTGTCCTCGGTGGTAAAACAAATGTGTTTCAACCGAAAAGGATAGGCTGCCCTTGCCCAAGCCATGTATTGCGGACCAGCCCGCTATTATTGCCCGCAGTTAAATTGTCCGATTCCGAATGTCCCTATATACTGGATGATGATTTGCCCGACTTGGCTGATAATGGCACTCTTGAGGGAGCTATGGCGGAGCTACAACCCCTGGAAGCGGCTGTCACTGCGGTTACGGATTTGCCCCTGCGGCGCCTCGGTCGTCCAGTAGGGCGCGATGACCTGCTGCGTTCTCTTCTGCTGCGTCTGCGGCAGCGGCAGCAGTTGGTCTTGCATGGCGCGGCCGGCGCGGGCAAAAGCACCGTGGCCGCCACCATCGCCAATGTCACCTTGCAGCAGCATAAGCGTCCGGTCCTTTGGCTGAGCGTTCACAACCCGCCCATGGTGGAGCTTGTCGTCCGCGTGGCGCGCGCCTATGGCAATATCGAAATCGCCAATGCCGATAATCCCCTGAGCCGGCTTGCGGACCTGCAAGCGCTTCTCAGCGAGAATCAGCCGCTGCTGGCGCTTGATGGCGAGATCGAATCGGCAGCCTTGGCGCCTTTTGTGAAACGCTGCGCTGCCGAAATTCCGCTGGTCGTGACCAATACCGCGCCCCTCGCGCAGGGGGACTGGCGCAATCAGCCAATTGGCAACCTGGCGCAGAATGATGCCTTGCGTTTGTTCAAGCAGAAGGCGGGGTTGAAAAATGGCGAAAGCGATGAGGCTATCGCCGCGCTGGCCGCCCAACTCAATTTTGCCGCCTTCCCCCTGGTCATGGCTGCCCGAAGCATGATCATCGCCCGCCAATCGCCGGCCGAATTTGGCGAGACCCTGGCCGCCGCGCTGGAAAGCCAGGATAATGACGCCGTGCTGGCAGCGCTCAGCATCAGCTTTGGCGGCTTGAACGATCGCCTGCGCGAACTGCTGCTTTTCCTCAGCGCCACGATCAAGGGCGAAGCTTCTGTGGCCTATCTCAATCTGCTCAGCGGCATCGCTGCGGAATCCATCGATATGTCGATGACGATTCTGTCGCGGCTCTTCCTGGTCGAACGCTTCCAGCGGGCCGGCGAAGCCTATTATCGTTTGCATCCGCTGGCGCATGGCTTCCTGCAAGATTGGGCGCTGGAGCGGGACCGCCTGGAGGCTCTGCGCGCCGATATCGTCGATACCTCGCGCGATTATGTCGATGTGCATGGGCAAGCCGATGATGCCGTCCAGCGCATGCTGACCGAGTTTGATAATCTGCTGGCTGCGGCGGAATGGGCAGCCGACAACGAGGATGCCGATTTGGCGGCCGACCTTGCCAAAGCCATCGCGCCGCTGGAAAGCCAAATCAGCGCGGCCGGCTATCGCTACGAAATCGCGCGCTTGCATGCCATCCGCGATGGAGCGCTGCTGGTCTATGAGGAACTGCCGACTGCTGAACCCGCGCTTGACAATGGCGAGGCTGGCGAGGACAAGGGCGAACAGGCGGCCGGCAGCGAAGAGGCGCCCTCGCTGGGCAGCGCTGATGACGAGGCGCCCGAAAGCGAAGCCAGCCAGCTTGAAGGGGAGACCCTGATCCGCCTGGACGACGCGGACTTGGATTCGGTCAATATCGACCAGCTGCGCACGGCGCTCAATGTCGCCAGCCAGAACAAGGAAACCGCCCGCCAGCTGCAAATCCTTAAAGCCATCGCTCGCATGCAGATCAACCAGGGGCGGGAGAAAGACGCCGTGGCCACCTATGGCGACGTGCTGGAAATCTATGAGAGCGGCGGGGATAAAGACGGCGTCCTGGAAACCCTGGATATGATCGCCGGGCTCCTGGTGGGCAGCCAGACGACTCCAGCCGCCATCGAGCAGCTCAAGCTGCGCACGGCATTGTCCTTCGCCCGGCAGCACGATGATACCCAGCGCGTCCTGCAGATCCTGGAAGCGGTCGGCAAGGTGCAGATCAGCCAGAGCCGCGAGAAAGACGCCGTGGCCACCTACAGCGAAGTTTTGGCCATCCATGAGAGCAAGGAAGACAAAGCCGGCATGCTGGAGGCTCTGGATATGCTGGCGGGCTTGCTGGTGCGCAGCGATTCGGCTGTTACCGCCCTGGATTATGTACAGCGCGCCCTGCACCTCGCCGATGAGCTCGCAGACGATGAAGCGGCTATGTTCTTGCAGATCACCAGCGGCGACGCGCATAAGGAGCTTGGCGAGGCGTCCATCGCCGTTGAAGCCTATGAGCGGGCTCTGGCTTCGGCGCGCCATCGTGAAGACAGCCAAAACGAAGCTCTGATTTTGTACAAGCTGGGCGTGGCCTACCTGGACGCGAGCCAGGAACGGCGGGCTATCGAGATGCTTGAGGAGGCGCTTGACCGCTTCAAGCAGCAGAAGAACCGTGAAATGGAGGGCCAGGCGCTGCGCGGCTTGGGCGAGGTCAACCTGCGGCTGGAGCGCTGGACGGAGGCGGTGAATTTCCATACCTCGGCTCTGTATATCGCCCGCGAGCTTGGCGATCAGCAGACCGAAGCGCGGCAGCTGCGGCATCTGGGCGGGATTCTCATTCGCGCCGAGCGCTTGCCCGAGGCTCTGACTCGCTTGCGGCAAGCCTTGCACGTGGCTTATGAGCGGCAAGCCAAGAGCGATATCGTCGGCGTCATCGCGGAATTGGTGAACTTGATGATGCGCAACCTCTTCCTCTCGTCCATCGCCGAATTGCTCATCAACGACGGCTTGTCTTATGACCCCGAGGACCGCGAGTTGATGCGGCTCAAGGGGGAGGTGGCCGGCGCCAAGGAGCGGGCGGCCGCGCGCGGGGTGGGTTTGGCTGTGGTGGCTGGCACGGCTCGCGAATACGCCGCCAACGCCTACAATTACAACTAGCCAAGTGATTTGCCGGGTTCGCAGCCTGGCAAGAAAAAAGGCGGCATGTCAACGCCGCCTCCTAGTTCGTTCTCGAATGGCGCCCTGCGCTTAATTCTGCCGCGCGCGCCAGTGATCGGGCAGATGCGCGAAGACCTCGGTCAATTCCGTATGATGATCCAGGTGCTCGCCGATCAGCTCGAAAGGCGAAGCCTGATACTCCTCATCAAAGACGATCATCCAGCGATCGCCGCTGCCCTTGACCCAGCGTCCGCCATAATTGCGCCGGATGGATTCGCCCAGGTAGGCGCCAAACTTCTCTTGCAGCAGGGATTTGTCGCGCTCGTCAAGTTCGTGGCGATGCTCTTCAATATAGGCATCCAGCCAGGACACCGAGTCGGCTGAAAAATCCAAGTCCACCTCGGCATTTTCGCTCAAGACATCAATGACCAGCTGCGCGTCTTCCTGCAATTCCAGTGAGTTCAAGCTGCTATTCAAAGCAAATGCTCCTTCGGTCTCCACTCGCGCCACGCACTATGGGACATGGCAGGCGCGGGGATTCTTACCTACAGCTATGGAACTGCCGCGATATTCCCGGATTTGGAAGAAAAAACCAATCGCGGGGATTGGCTTGGCTGAGCGGGCAACGGGATTCGAACCCGTGACCTTTTCCTTGGCAAGGAAATGTTCTACCGCTGAACTATGCCCGCATCATGAGGGGCAGTATAGCCGAGTCCCTCGCGCATGGCAAGCATGAATTTTGCTGGTAGCTTGGAGCGGCCTGGATAAATCACCTGCCCTCCGCGCCGAAAACACAAGGGCGACTTTGTAAGCCGCCCGCTGTGATTCGCTTGGTTCTCAGGCTGGATGCCTAGATGCTGAAGTACAGCTCGAATTCGTAGGGATGCGGGCGCATGGCCACCGCGTCCTGATCTTCGACCTGCTTGTAGTCGATGTAATTCTGGATGAAGGCTTTGCTGAAGACGCCGCCTTCCAGCAAGAAATCGTGATTGGCTGCCAGCTCGCGCAAAGCCTCGCCCAAGGTGCCTGGCATGACCGGGGTCTCGTGGTCGCCCTCATAGAGATCCGCTTCGGAGGGGGCGCCGGGGTCGATCTGGTTCTTGATGCCATCGATGCCCGCCATCATCAGAGCCGGCAGCGCCAGATAGGGGTTGGCGGCCGGGTCGGGCCAGCGAGCCTCGACGCGTTTGGCTTTGGGATTGTTGCTATACATCGGGATACGGATGCCAGCCGAGCGGTTGCGCGCCGAATACACAAGGTTGACGGGCGCTTCATAACCCGGCACCAAGCGGCGATAACTGTTGGTGATTGGGTTGGTGAAAGCGGCGCAGGCGCGGGCATGCTTGATCAAACCGCCGATATACCAAAGCGCCATCTGGCTGAGCCCGGCGTATTGATCGCCACCGAAGAGGGGCTGCCCGTCTTTCCACAGCGATTGGTGCACGTGCATGCCGGAGCCGTTTTCCTCGAAGAGCGGCTTGGGCATGAAGGTGGCGTAGAAGCCATTCGCCAAAGCCACATTCTTCACGACGTATTTGTAGGTGACCATCATGTCAGCCATCGTCAGCAGACTGTTGTACTTGAGATCAATCTCGGCTTGCCCGGCGCCGCCGACTTCGTGATGATGCACCTCGACCTCGAGGCCGAGATCGCCCATTGTCCGCACCATCTCCGCGCGGACATCTTGGGTTTTGTCTTGCGGCGGCAGGGGGAAGTACCCCATCTTGATGCGGTTCACATGGCCCTGGGCGGGGTTGTCATTGCCGCTGTTCCAATCGCCCTCGAAGGAATCCACGCGGTAGAAGCTGCTGTTCTCCGATGTGCTGTAGGCCACATTGTCGAACATGAAGAACTCGGCTTCGGGTCCAAAATAGGCGATATCAGCCAGGTCCGAGGCGGCCAGGTAGGCTTCGGCGCGTTTCGTCACGCCGCGGGCGTCAAGGGCATAGGGCGCCCGGCTTATGGGATCGTGGGCGTCGCAATACATCGCCAGCGTTTTGTAGGCGAAGAAGGGGTCTATGTAGGCAGTCTGCAAATCCGCCAGCAGGATCATGTCCGATTCGTTGATGGCCTGGAAGCCCTGAATGCTTGAGCCGTCAAAGCCGAAGCCATCTTCAAAGGCGCCTTCATCAACTGACTGAATCGGCATGCTGAAGTGCTGCGGCACGCCGCGGATATCGACAAATCGCAAATCAATCTCGACGACGTCGTTCTCGTTTGCCCAAGCCAGCAGGGCGCCGGGCGACTCCATCGCGGAAGCGGGGGGGACAAGGCTTGCCATTTCCATCCATCCTTATGCTACGAGTTTCCATAGGGTAAGCCCCGCCATTGTATTGGGCGTTTCTGCCATATAACAGAGCGAAACTTATGGAAATTGCGCCAGATTTTCTGTGAGAATGTGCTAAATGGCTTGCCGCGGCTCGACCAGGCCTACTTTGCGGTCGGCAAAGTGGCGGATACGGTCTGATTCGCGTGGAGTTTGCGGCGCTAAAGCGGCCTGCGCGGGCGGGTTGACATGCCGCCCCAACAGAGAGCCGTTAGTGTTTTGCATGACTTGCCTGGATTTGCTTGACGTCTGACAGAGGGCGCAGGCTGGTCCGCTCATCATGCCATTGTCTCCGCTAAGCTGCTTATTGAATTATACTCCGCATTGCGGTAAACTCTTCGAGGCTGAGCGATGCCAGCCAGGCTTGCCTCTGCCATGCTTTACTCAACCGCCTCAGTTCAATTCGAGCATAAGGAGTATTCAACACATGAAAAAATCAGCGCTTGCACTCATTCTTCTGATGGTGATGGCTGTGCTTGTCCTCACGCCAACTGCGGCTCAGGATGTCATTGAGCTTGAAGCCTGGGTGGCTTTCAGCGATCATCGCTACGATTGGGCGGTTGATACGGCGGAACGCTTTAACGCGCTTCACGACGACATCAACGTCAGCATGGTCTCGGTTGTTGATTATGACACGATCGTCAACAACTATACGCTGGGCCGCGAAGACGGCAACTATCCGGAGATCGTCCAGCTCTTTGACGCCGCGCTGCAATTCGCGGTGGATTCCAACTGGTTCACCTTCGCCGAAGACATCATCGCGGGGCGCGACGAAGTGCTGGGGCATCCGGTGGACTTTGAAGACATCATCCCCGTGATCTCCAACTACTACACCGTCGATGGCGTATGGGCTTCGGTCGCCTGGAACACCTCCACGCCGATCATGTATTACAATGTCGACGTGCTCGAGCAAGCCGGCATAAGCGAGCTGCCGCTGACATGGGCTGATATTCTGGACGCTTGCGTCGCGCTGCAGCCGCTGGTGGATGAGGGCGTACTCTCGGCTTGCGCCTCTTGGCCCTTCTCTGGCTGGTTCATTGAGCAGTGGCTGGCGCAGCAGAACGAATACATGGTCAATAACGAGAATGGCCGCGCCGCGCGCGCTACCGAATTCAACCTCGACACCGACGCCTACCGCGCCATCGCTCAGTTCTACCGCGACCTGTACAGCAATGGCTACTTCATCTTCGAGGGCCAGGACCAATGGGGTCCGCCGACGCAGAACTTCATCTCGGGCAAAGCCGCCATTCTGATGAGCAGTTCGGCAGCCGCCCGCGCGGTCAGCGAAGGCGCCGCTGAAACCGGCTTTACGCTGGATACGACCGGCATGGCTTACAATCAAGACGCTCCCAGCGGCTGGGTTGGCAATATCCTGGGCGGAGCGACAATGTGGATCAGCAATGGCTTGACGCCGGAAGTCGCCGATGCCGCCATGGCCTTCCTGCTCTTCTTCAGCAACACCGAAAACAGCGCCAGCTGGCATACCGCCTCGGGTTACGTGCCGGTGCGCAACAGTTCCATCGAGCTGCTGCAGAACCTGGAACCGGGCAACGAAATCCTCTGGGATATCCCCAGCGGCTCCCGCGTGGATATTGAGGCGGATGACTGGTATGCGGCCTTCCCCAACTTCTTGACCGCCAGCACCCAGTTGGGCGAATCGACCGTCAACAACGCCACGCGCGGCTCGACCTATGGCACCTTCCAGCAAAGCCGCCCCTACTACAACGGCCTGGTGGAAGAGTACATGCTCAATGGCGGCGATCTGGACGCCATGATCGCGGACACCAATGCCACCTTGACCGAACTGCTGCAGGAATACAACTTCCTCTTCGCCGACGAGTAGGCGGCAGCGAAAAGTCGCAACAGCTGATTCTGGGCAGGCTCTGGCGCTTGCCCGGAATTCACCCTCTATAAAGGCTTGAAGCGCGAAAGCTCGCATGGAAGAAATCGCCTACACAGTCCATCCGTTGATCGTCACTCTAGTCGGCGCTTTGCTCGGCGCGGGCTATTTCGCGTTCCTGCGCTGGCAGACGCAAGCGGGCGGCTTGAACCTCAGTCTCATCACAGGCGCGATTGCCGGCGCCATCGGCGCGACTCTGCTGACAGCCCCGCTCGGCTACTGCATGTTCCAAGCCGACCAAAAGAGCGAGGACATCATGGTCGGCTGGATTGCCGTTGCGCTCGGTTTGCTGCTGACGCTCAATGTTGCCAGCGCGCTGCTCTGGCGATTCTTCCGCGGTCAGCGCCTTTTGCCGCGCGGCGATACAACGCCTGGCGCCTTCCGCGGCCGCTACGGCTTGCTCTATGCCATGGCTGTGTTGTCGCCAACGATCCTGGTGCTGATCTACTTCGTGTACCTGCCGATGTTCGATACCCTGCGCTTCTCGACCTTTTTGGCGCGCTTCGGGGCGCCGCGGACGCGCTTCATCTGCGTATCGAACTTCTCGCGCATGCTTTCGGACTTGGATTATCACAGCAATTTGTTTCTGAGCTTCGCGCTGTCTTTTGGCATCATTCTCATCGCGATGAGCTTGGCGCTATTGATCGCCAGCATGCTCAATCAGCCAATCAAAGGCGCGAACATTTATCGCACTTTGCTGATCTGGCCCTACGCGATATCGCCGATTGTCGCCGGCTCGATCTTTGGCTTGCTGCTGGGCACAGAATCCGGAATCGTCAACCGCGTGCTCTACCTTTTATTCGGCGCGAAGGTGCCATGGCTGGTCTCTATTCCGGCGGCGCAGATCAGCGTCGTGCTCGCCAGCGTCTGGAACGTCATCGGCTTCAATATCCTCTTTTATACCGCCGGCTTGCAGACGATACCCAAAGACTTGCTGGAATCGGCTTCAATTGATGGCGCCAGCGCCTGGCAGCGTTTCGCGCGCATCACCTTCCCCTTGCTTTCGCCCTTCACGTTCTTCTTGATCGTCACAAATACGATTTACGCCTTCTTCGATACCTTCGGCCTCATATTCGTTTTGACTCGCGGCGGACCGACCGAATCGACCTTTACGGCGATGTATCGCGTGTATGTCACCGGCATTCTCGCCAGCGACATCGGCAAATCGACGGCGCAATCGCTGATCCTGTTCTTGATCGTCGTCGGGATTACCATCTTCCAGTTCCGCGTCGGGCAGCGCCGCGTGCAGTACGGGAATTACTGATATGACCGAGAGCGCCAGCTCAAGATTCGTCTTTGACCCTTCGGCCGGCAAGAACCGTTCGCTTTGGCGGCGGCTGATTCCGCAGCGTTGGTACGCCCATCTCATCTTGATCATATCGGTGGTCATCATCACGTTTCCGATGTTCTACGCGCTCTTGATCAGCACGCAGAGCAACCCCGAGGTCTACAATCACAAGTTCACGCCGGGGTCGATGTTCTTCGAGAACCTGCGCACGGTCATGGTCCAACGCAATATGGGCCGCTTCATGCTGAACAGCTTTGTCATTGCCATGTCAATCGCCATTGGCAAAACGGTCATGTCTGTCCTGGCAGGTTTGGGCTTGGTTTATTTTCGTTATCCTGGCAAGTGGATCGTCTTCGGTTTCGTGTTGATAACGCTGATCATGCCGGGCGATGTGCTGCTCATCGCGCTCTATCGCCGCGTCGTCAGCTTCGACGCCTGGCCTCACCCCTATGTGGCCTTGACGCTGCCGCTGCTGGCCAGCGCGACCGGCGTCTTCATCTTTCGGCAGCACTTCATGACCATGCCGCCAGATCTATCCGAGGCGGCGCAACTCGATGGCGCCTCGCCGATGCAGTTCTTGTTCCGCGTGCTCATCCCCCTCAGCTGGAATACCATCGGCGCGCTTATGGTTATCATGTTCCTCTTTGGCTGGAATCAATTCCTCTGGCCGCTCATCCTCCTGCGCGATCAGGATCTGCAGGTTGTGCAGTGGGGCATGCAATCGCTTACGCAGAACGTAGAAGTCGGCGACAACTTCGGTCCCATGATGATGGGCGTCATCATAACCAGCTTGCCTCCGATGGCGGTCTTCCTCGTCCTGCAGCGGCAATTCATGAAGGGCTTCGCTCTCACCCGCGACAAGTAGCCGACAGGGATTGCTCTAGCCGCTCGCCTTCTCTCGCTGTTAGCATAAGCCGCGGAAGACGCAATGGATGCGAGGTTATCGCCCTTGAAGCGCATATGTGTCATTTTCTTATGGGTTCTCTGGCTGCCTCCCCTCCAAGCGCAGGCGCCACAGACGCCCGTTCTCATCCCGGAAGTCATTCGGGTTTATTCGCATGACCCCGACGCCTTCACCCAAGGCTTGATTTGGGATGGCGGCTATCTCTACGAATCCACGGGCTTATGGGGCGAATCCAGCTTGCGCCGCGTCGACCTGGCCAGCGGAAAGGCGGAGGAGAACCTCCCGCTGGCTGACAAGTACTTCGCCGAAGGGCTGGAACGGGTTGGCGACAGGCTCATCCAACTCACCTGGAAGGCGGGCAAAGCCTTTGTGTATGATTTCGCCAGCTTCGAGCTTGTCGAAACGCTGGACTACCCGGGCGAGGGCTGGGGACTCTGCTATGACGGCCGCTATCTTTTCATGAGCGATGGCGGGTCTCATCTGTCCATCCGCGATCCGGAGAGCTTCGCGCTGATCTTCCGTGGCGCTGTTACATTAGAGGGACAGGTCATTCCGCCGCAGCTGCTGAACGAATTGGAATGCGTCGGAGAGCATGTCTACGCCAATGCCTGGAATACCGATTACATCTTTCGCATCGACAAATTCAGCGGCGAGATCACCGCGTTGATAGACGCTTCCGGCTTGCTGAGCCCGGCCGAGCGGGAGGATTTGGCGCCGGGCAGCGTCCTCAATGGCATCGCCCATAACCCGCAGAGCGATACCTTCTACATCACCGGCAAGAAATGGCTCAAGCTCTTTGAGGTGGTCTTCGTCGCGCCCAGCTAGGCTTCGCCCGAAAAATTAACGTATTTCTAATGGAAATCCTGCCTCACGTCGGCTAAGCTACATATATGGATAATCCATATATGAAACAAACTTGCGCCGAGGCCGCCTGGAACGACGATAGCTTTGAGAGCCATTTCTTCACGCTGCTTACGCGCATCTGCCGCCAACTGGTTCTGCACGCCGACCAGATCAAGACGGCTGGCATGCTCTCGCCGCCACAGCTGTGGTTTCTCAAGCGCCTCTACGATGCTGGCTCGCCGCAGCCTATCAGTTACTTCGCTGATCCCGTCTTTTCGAATCTGTCCAATGCATCGCAGATGATCGACCGGCTGGAGGCTGATGGCTTGGTCTGCCGCATCAGCAACCCGCGCGACCGCCGCAGCAAGCTGGTTGAGCTGACCGACCTGGGCCTTGTCCGCATGAAGCAAGCCTATAATCGTCACCATTTGTTGGCGCAAGAGTTGCTGCAACCCCTTTCCGACGACGAACGCCGCTCCGCCCTGGTCACTCTGGAGCGCGTTCTATCCTTATTTGAAAGTGAAACCGACGGCGCGGGACCCTGCGGCATCTAATTTCGCAAGGCTTCCGCATGCCAGTCGCTGCAAACGAGCTGAGGAGCGAACATCAATGCATAACGATCACGCCATCATCGCGGAAGAGGTCTATAAGCATTTTGGCGAGGTGAAAGCGCTGGATGGCGTATCCATCGCCGCCGAGACCGGCAAGGTGCTGGGCTTGCTGGGTCCCAACGGCGCCGGCAAAACCACCTTGGTGCGCATACTGACGACCTTGCTGAAACCGGATAGCGGCAACGTGCGCGTCGGCGGGCTGGATGTCCTGCGGCAGAAGCAGAGCGTGCGCGAGATTATCGGCTTGGCTGGCCAGAGCACGGCAGTCGACGAGATTCTCACCGGGCGCGAGAACCTCGTCATGGTGGGCCGTCTCTATCACATGGCGCGGGGAGACGCCCGAAAGCGCGCCCAGGAACTGCTCGACCAATTCGCCTTGAACGACGCAGCCGACCGCCCCGTCAAGACCTATTCCGGCGGGATGCGCCGCCGCCTGGATCTGGCCGCCAGCATCGTCGCCAGGCCCGATATCCTCTTCCTGGATGAGCCGACCACGGGTTTGGATCCGCGCACGCGCATCGTCATGTGGGATACCATCCGCACGTTGGTCTCCGATGGCGCCACCCTGCTGCTGACGACGCAGTACCTTGAAGAAGCCGATGAGCTCTGCGACAAGATTGTGGTCATCGATCACGGCCATGTCATCGCGCAGGGCACAGCCAATGAACTCAAAGCCAACTTGGCGGCTGATTTCATCGATATCACCGTGGCCAACCCCCGGCAGACGGTCCAGGCATCGCAGCTATTGGAAGCGATGTCATCCGAAAGTCCACAAATCGACGACCAGCGCGGTCACGTCATCCTGGCTGTGGAAAGCGGCGCGCAATCCATCGCCGAGGTGGTGCGCCTGCTCGATGGCAATGATATTCACATCGCCGAGCTGAATCTGCGCCGGCCTTCGCTGAATGATGTCTTCCTGAGCATCACAGGCGAAGAGATCGTCGAAGAAGTTGTCAAGCCCAAGCGCCGTTTTGGCCGCCGCCGCAGCGCCTAGCCAACCTCGTCAAACTCAAGCGATAAGGACAAACAGCATGACTCAAAGCAATATGGCTGGCGCCTTCAGCCCAAGCCAATCCAGCGCGCTGCAGCGTTTCGTATGGAACTTCACCGACACCTTCGTTGTGATGCGCCGCAATCTCTATGCCTATCAGCGGCAGCCGGAATTGCTGGTCTTCGCCACCATCCAGCCAGTCATCTTCCTGCTGCTCTTCACCTATGTCTTCGGCGGGGCCATCAGCTTTTCCACAGGCGGGGATTACATCAGCTTCCTGCTGCCGGGCATCATCATCCAGACGATCCTCTTCGCTTCCGCCAATACGACCGTCGGGCTCTCGGTGGATCTCTCGCGCGGGGTCATTGACCGCTTCCGTTCCTTGCCCATGTCGCGGGCGGCGGTGCTGGCAGGGCGGACAAGCGCCGATACCTTGCGCGGCACATTCACCGTGCTCATCATGGTGGCGGCTGGCTCGGTCATCGGCTTTCGCTTTGAAGATCTGGGCAGCGGCATCCTCGGCTTGGCGCTGGCGGTGGCTTTCGGCTATGCGGTCACCTGGATCTCGGCGACCATCGGCCTGCTGGTCAAAGACCCGGAGGCGGCGCAGGTGGCCGGTTTCATCTGGCTCTTCCCGCTGACTTTCGCCAGTTCGATCTTCGTGCCGACCTTCACGATGCAGGCGGAATGGCTGCGGACTTTCGCCGAAAATCAGCCGGTCAGCGTGGTGGCCAACACCGTGCGCGATCTGATGACCGGCACGGTCAACCCGGATGAAGTTGTCTTGTCGCTGCTGTGGATCGCCGGCATTGTGGCGGTCTTCCTGCCTATGGCGGTTTGGCGCTATGCCCGCGTGGCTTCGCGCTGAGCAAGTTGTCAGTCAATCAGACAATGCGCGCAACTCGCAGTCATGGCAAACGCCTTGCCTTTTGCGCTACACTTTGCGCACAGCATGAGCAAGCAACCCTAGAGGATCCTTCATGAGCGACAACCTGATATACATCGCCAATGCGGGCGACGCCCCTTATGGCATCACTATCGCCTCGCTGGATTATGACAGCGGCGAACTCACTGTCGTCCGCCATGTCAGCGACATCAGCGAATGCCATTATCTCAATCCCCACCCCAGCGGCAAGTTTCTGCTCGCCACGACCATGGATGGCGAAGTCGAAATTGTGTCTTTTGCCATCGACGCCTCGGGCGACTTAATAAAGCTCAGCAGCGCCCCGGCGGCCGGCACATCGCCCTGCTATATCTGCGCGGACGCCAGCGGCAGGCAGGTTCTCATGGTGAACTATGTCAATGGCAGCGGGCGCGGCAATATCCGCGTGTATCCCATCAGCGAGGCGGGCATTCTGGGCGCCAACAGCGAGCATATTGAAATCGCTGACAGCACTGGCCCCAACCCCGAGCGGCAGGATGTCTCGCATCCGCACATGATCGTGACGACGCCGGATAATCGCTATGCCGTCGTGCCGGATCTGGGCACGGACAAGGTCTATCTCTATGCCCTGGATGCTGCGAAAGGCAAGCTGAGCCTGTCGCGGACGCTGGACCTGCCGCCCGGCGCGGGCCCGCGCCACGTCGCCTTCCATCCCGATTTGCCGCGCATGTACGTCATCAACGAGCTGGATTCGACCCTGGCGACCTTCAGCTATGACGCCGAGGACAACTGGACGCGCGAGTCCATCTTGCCGACCTTGCCGCCAGGTTATGAGCAGCCCGCCGAACGTCTCAATACCACCGCCGACGTGCATGTTCACCCCAATGGCAAGTTCCTCTATGGCTCGAACCGCGGGCACGACTCTATCGTCATCTACAGCCTGGATGCTGAGGGGATGCCGAGCTACCTGGCCAACGAATCGACTCGCGGCGCCTGGCCCCGGGCTTTCATGATCGAGCCTCGCGGCCAATACCTGATCATCGGCAACCGTCACACGGATAATGCTGCCGTCTTCGCGATCGACGCCGATAGCGGCTTGCTGACCTTCCGCTCATCGCTGGCTCTCAGCGCGCCCATCGGCTTCAAGATGTTGGGATAGATTCTCATGCGCGTTCTGATAACGGGCGGGGGCGGCTTGGTTGGCAGCCCAATCAGCCGGCGCTTCGTCGAGCTGGGCTGGGATCTGCGGGTCATCGGCATCGACGCCGATTGTCCGATTGAGGGCATCGAATACGCCCAATGCAATATCCTGGATGTTGAGGCGCTGGCTGAGCATGTCGCGGATCGCGATGCCATCGCGCATCTGGCCGCCATTCCCTCGACGCGGACGCGCGCCAACGAGACCGTCTTCAGCATCAATGTGGCGGGCACATACAACATCTTTGAAGCGGCTGCCAAAGCCGGCGTCAAGCGCATCGCCCAAGCCAGCTCCATCAATGCCATCGGCGGTTTTTGGGGCTGCGACGAACGGATTTACGATTACTTCCCGCTCGATGAGAATCTGCCCCTGCATACCACCGATGCCTACTCCTTCTCCAAGCAGCTGGTCGAGGAGATCGCCGAGTATTACTGGCGGCGCGCGGGCATCAGCAGCCTGTCCTTTCGCTTGCCGGCTGTCTTTAATGATGAGACCATCCGCGAACGCAACATGCGCCAAAACCTGGCAGAGCGACGGCAGCAGATAGAGGCTTTCCGCAAGCTGCCAAGGGGCCAGCAACGGAGCTTATTGGCGGAGGCTCGCCGGGCGGCGCAGGCAATGCGCGCGCGCCACATCATGGAATTTCAGGGCTTGCTGCGCGAGCCGATGCCCAAAGAGGGTCCCTCTGAAGACTGGCTTACCGCGGCCTGTTTTTATGACCGCTTCAACTTCTGGACTTTCATCCATACCGATGACTCTACGCAAGCCTTTGAAAAGGCGCTGACAGTCGATTTCCAGGGCGCGCATCCGCTCTTTGTCAACAGCGACCGCAACAGCCTGGGCTATGAGACGGAGGCGCTGCTGACGCTTTTTCACCCAGAGACGCGGCGGCGCATTCGCCCAATCATCGGCGATGAAAGCCCGGTCAGCAGTGACCGCGCCCGCCAGCTGATTGGCTTCGAGCCGACTGTGCGGAGCGTCTGACTTGCCGACGCCGAGCCTGGCTCAGCTGCGGCAGGTCCTGCGCATTGGCACGCGCCGTTCGCGGCTGTCGATTTGGCAGGCGAATCATGTCGCCGATCTGCTTCGAGCGCTGCAACCGGGCATACACATCGAGATTCGCGCATACAGCACGCGCGGCGACGCTAACCCGAATGCGCCCCTGCCCTCGCTGGCTGGCAAAGGGCTGTTCACATCCGCGCTGGAAGAGGCGCTGCGCCTGGGCGAGATCGATTGCGCCGCGCATAGCCTGAAGGACATGCCGGTGGATATGGCCGCGGACCTGGCTCTGGCCGCGGTGCCACTTCGGGGCGATCATCGCGATGCTTTGGTGAGCCGCTCCGGCGCCGCACTGGAGGATCTGCCAATTGGCGCGCGCATAGGCACGGGCAGCCTGCGCCGGCGAGCGCAATTGCTGGCGCTGCGCCCCGACCTGGAGATCCTGCCCATTCGCGGCAACGTGCCAACCCGCCTGGACAAGCTGCGCGCGGAAGATGGGCGATACGATGCGCTGGCGCTGGCGGCGGCCGGTTTAATTCGGCTGGGCTTGGCGGGGCATATCAGCCAAACCTTCAGCGACGATCAACTGCTCTGCGCCGCGGGTCAAGGGGCGCTGGCGATTCAATGCCTCAATGCCGATGCGCCGTTGGCTTTTTTTCAGCAACTAAACGATCCCCAGAGCGAAGCAGCCACCCTGGCCGAACGCGCCCTTCTGGGCGAACTGGCGGCGGGCTGCGCTGTGCCCGTGGCCGCTCACGCGAATTTCAAGGGCGGCGAGCTTCACCTGCGCGGGCGGGTCATGAGCGATGACGGCTTGCGGCGCATTGATGTCAATGGCGAGGTCGCTCTGCGCGATGCCAAGGACCGCAGCGGCGCGCTGGATTTGGGCAAGCGCCTGGCTGGGCAAGCTCTGGCAAGTGGCGCGGATGAGCTCTTGCGGGCTCACTGGGAGACTGCGCGAAGAACCGGAAAAGCCTGAGGCTCGCCATGTCCATGAACGCTGCGCTGGCTGGCAAAGGCATCGTCATCACCCGCGCCCGCCATCAAGCGCCGCAGCTGGAAGCGCTTATCCGCGAATTTGGCGGCATCCCGGTGGCTTATCCCTGTTTGGAGATTGGGCTGCCAGCCGATACCAGCCGGCTGGACGCATGCCTGCGTCGCTTGGGCGAGTTCGACTGGCTGGCATTGTGCAGCGGCAACGCCGTCTGGGCAATCGCTGAGCGCGCGCGCGCCTTGGGCGGCGAGCTTGACATGAATCCGGTGAATATCGCCGCGCTTGGTCCAGCCACCGCAGGGGAACTGCGCCGGCAATTCTCGCGGCCTGCCGATTTCATGCCGAGGTCTGCCAGCGCCGAGAGCCTGGCTGCTGAGCTGCCATTGACGCCTGGGCATCGCCTGCTGCTGCCGCAATCGGACCTGGCTGGCTCGCGGACTGCCACCGCCCTGCGCGAACGAGGCGCAATCGTCGAGGCGGTGATCGCATATCGCACGCGCATGGGGCATGGCGGGGCAGACCTGCCGGAGTTGATCGCTCGGGGGAAGATCGCCGCCATTTCCTTCGCCAGTCCATCGGCCCTGCGCTATTTCCGTCAACGCTGTTCGCTGGATGAAGCTCTGAGCCTGCCGGCGCTTTGCCTGGGTCCAGCGACCGCTGCTGCCGCGCGCGAGTTGGGCTTTCACGATGTGATCGCGCCGCCAAAAGCCAGCTTGCGCGCCATGCTGGTCGCCCTCGCCGATAGCTTTGCCGCCCGCAAGAAGTAGCCCTGAAACCCTCCAGCCCCGCGAAATAATTGTGATCGCCGTCTAGCTTAGAGACGATTTAAGGCTGTTTCAATCATCCAACGAGTCATTTTCGCGTATGCTGAATACAAGGCAGGCTGCAGAGCGCAAATACCCGATGATCCGATATGCAGGCGGGTTTGCCCAGTGAGAAGCGCCGACCCTCGCCTTGAATTGACCTAAGCCGCGCGAGACGTGTTTCGCGCCAGGGGGTACAGGTCAGATGGAATGGATGAACAGCAGCAGCGCGCATGAGAAATACACCGAGGTCGACCAGTATTGGAGCCCCGCCTCGGAAGAGTACGCCGCCGCCAGCCAACTCATCTCGGCTATGCGGTCCGGCTGGATATTGGCGTTGCCCCGGGTTAGCGCCCGTCAAGTCTGGCATAGCGGCAGCCGCCCCACGACAATTTATGATTTCACCCTGGTGCGCGGCAGCCAGCTGATCATCATGCCGGTGCTTAGCAATCCCTATATCGAGCGCTTCATCGTCACGCATGATATCCGCGTCATTTATGAGGCGGCTTCAGCGGTGGCCAGCCCGGTATGAACTTCGCATAAAATCGCGCGCCTCACTTAGCCATCTTGCCTCGCGGCCGCTGGACGCCTATAATCCTGGCAGTATATCGCCGCATGGGGAGCCAGCCAGCCGATGACTGAGACGCAGCAGCAGAATTTCCACGCGCAATACCAGGATATCACTTCGCAGCATTGGAGTTATTCATCGGAGCATTATGCCGGCGGAGACAATCTCTTGACGGCCATCGCCCGCGGCTGGGAGATTGACCGCAAGGTGACGCTGCGGCGGCATTGGTTCGCTGGCATGCGCTGCATCGAGATTTTCCATTTCACCATTCGCCGCGAGCAGGTGGTGGCGGATATGGCTGTCATCGGCAATCCTTATGTGCAGCGGTATTTGTCGACGCATGCGCATGATCTGGTGGTGGCGGAAGACGCGAAGGTGGCTTAGGCGCGCTTCGGCTATGTTCTCGAACATATCCTGTTGCGGCTCCCCGCTGGCATTGGCGGCAGCGATAGCGGGCTGTGCTGAAAAACATAAGCCGCGCGATTTCTAGGAATCCGCCAGCGGCAGTGTTGAATACGGCTGATTTCCGTGCTAGCTTTAGATCGCTGGACGTCTCGTTTTTCAGTCGTCAGTTTTGTTGCCGTTAAGCGGTTGCGATAGACTCTAGTCAGAAGAATTGAAACAACTACAATAGTTGAGTAATCGTTGCGTTACCGACAAGTTGCGCTAAGGAAATGCTATGAGGAATTCCAACCCTCGCGACCGGCTAAAGCTCCACCCTGAAGAAATGCGCGAAATGGGTTACCGCATCATCGACATGCTGGTGGATTATACAGGCGCGCAAGCCCAATTTCCGGTTACGCGAGCGCTGGATCATGCGACGTTTGAGGAAATCTTGAACGAGCCGCTCCCGGAGGCGGGGACGGATTGGCAAGACGTATTGGAACAGTTCGAGCGACAGGTGCTGACGACCATCGACCACCTGGATCATCCGCGCTTTTTCGCCTATATCCCTTCATCCAGCAACTTCGTCGGCGCCATGGCCGACACATTGGCTTCCGGCTATAACATCTTCAACGCTCTATACCCTTTGGGCACAGGCGCGGCCATCGTCGAAAGGCTCTGCATCAGCTGGCTGCGCAAGCTCTGCGGAATGCCGGAAGAGGCGGGCGGCTTATTTGTCAGCGGCGGCTCAGTGGCGAACCTGACGGGTTTGGCTGTGGCGCGGGAGATCCAGCTGAATGGCGATATGAGCGATGCCGTCATTTACTGCTCGGATCAGGCGCATTTTGTCATCGCGCGCGGCTTGCGCATCCTCGGCTTTGCGCCTGAACAACTGCGCGAAATACCGTCCGATGAAGATTTTCGGCTGCCAGTGGCCGATCTTGAACGGGCTATTGCAGAGGATAGAGCGGCGGGCAAACGGCCCTTCTGCGTCGCCGCGACCGCGGGCACAACCAATTCCGGCGCGGTAGACCCGCTCAATGACTTGGCGGATCTATGCGAGAGAGAAGACCTCTGGCTGCACGTCGATGGCGCTTATGGCGCTTCCGCCTGCTTGAGCGAGTATAAAGGGCGGGCGCTGGCTGGCATTGAACGCGCGCATACATTGACCTGGGACGCGCATAAATGGATGTTTCAACCGGTTGAGTGCAGCGCTCTGCTCGTGCGCGATCGTCACTGGCTTAGCGCTACATTCAAGGAGACAGCGCACTTCCTTACTGATGCCGAGATGCACAGTAAAGAAGAGGTTGGCGAAGAGATGAACTTCATGTATCAAGGCATTCAACTGACGCGTTATTTTCGCGCCTTGAAATTCTGGATGAGCTTAAAAGTATTTGGCTTGGCGGCTGTGCGGGCTGCGATAGAACGCGGCTTTGAATTGGCTGAAATGGCGGAATCGCTCCTGCGAGGCGCGGAAAGCTGGGAGATCGTCACGCCGGCGCAAATGGCGATTGTGACATGCCGCTACAAAACGCAAAATGGCGATGAAACGCTGGCAAACCAGGTAACAGACGCATTGCAGGGCGCCATGGCGGCGAATGGATTCGCCTTCGCTTCGACCACCAAGCTGCGCGGGAAAACAGCCATTCGCCTGGTTACCAACAATCCGCGCACCACGCCAGCCGACCTGCGGCAGACTGTGCTGATCATGGGCCGGCTCGCGGCGGATTTGGAGAGACAGCTCAAAGACAAGTCGCCTGCCGCTGGATAATCCCCCTCCCCGCAAGACAATCGGAAGTGTATCCTTTTCGGTTGAAACACATAAGCTTTTGCCACCGAGTACACCGAGAAAAACGAGAGCACCGAGAATAATGCGAAATATGCAATTCTCTTTGTGTCCTTCGCGCCTTTGTAGTTAAGTTGAATCTGGCTCATTTGAATTTCAACCGAATTCGATACACAACCAGACAATCTTTACAGTCTGTACAGGCGTAAGCCGCTTGCTACAATACGCAGTTTGAATTGGCACTGCCGTGAAGGTGGCTCTGTGAACATTGACGTCATCGCCTTTTCCCTGGCGAGCTTCCTCTTCATCGCCTTGGCGGCTTTTCAGATCGGGCGCTTGGCGACTCGCTTTCACCTGCCGCTGATCACCGGTTACCTGGTCGCGGGCATATTGGCTGGCCCCTTCATCCTGCGCTTCATCGAGGTCATGGATGTCGAGGCTCTGCGCTTCCTGGATGAGACGGCTCTGGCTTTTATCGCCTTCGCGGCGGGCAGCGAAATGGCGCTGGATGAGCTGCGCGGGCGCATGCGCAGCATCGGCTGGAATACGCTTTCACAGATTGCCGCAATATACGTGATCTGTGGATTGGCTATTTTCTTCCTGGCGGACAGCATCCCGTTCATGGCGGACCTGCCAACAGAAGGTCGCGTGGCCGCCGCGCTGCTTGCGGGGACGATACTGGCGGCGCGGGCGCCCTCTTCCGCTATCGCCATCATCAACGAAATGCGGGCTCGGGGCCCCTTCACGCGCACTGTGCTGGGCGTTACATTGGTCAAGGATGTGCTTATCGTGGTGCTTTTCGCCGTGAGCACGTCCATCGCCGCCACCTTGCTGACGAGCCGCAGCTTTGAAATCGGCTTCATCTTTCTGGTGCTCTTTGAGTTGCTGGCGTCCATGTGCCTGGGCCTGTTGGTGGCGCAGGTGATGGGCTTTGTTTTGCGCGCCCACTGGGAAGACCAGCTGAAGATTCCCTTGCTGCTCCTGATTGGCTATCTGGTGTTTGCCATGGCAGCCGAGCTGCGCCATTGGAGCCACGCCAATCTGCCCTATGAGCTCCACTTTGAGCCGCTGCTGATCTGCCTGGTAGCCAGCTTTTGGCTGACGAATCGCAGTCCCTATCGCAGCGAACTGCGCCATCTTCTGCATCGCGTGCAAATGCCGATATTCGTGGTCTTCTTCACGCTCGTGGGCGGCTCGCTCAAGCTGGATATTCTGCTCACGATCTTGCCCATCACGCTGGCGGTATACGCCATTCGCCTGCTGGCGCTCTTCGCTGGCGGTTTCCTTGGCGGCACGGTAGCCGGCGATCCGCCGCAGTTCCGGAGCATCTACTGGATGGCGTTCATAACGCAAGCGGGCGTTGGCTTGGGTTTGGCGAAAGAAGTCGCCAATCAGTTTCCGCTGCTGGGCAATGACTTCACTACGCTCATCGTGTCGGTCATTGTGCTGAGCGAACTCACGGGACCGCCGTTCTTCAAATACGCCATTCGCCTGGCTCGCGAATCGCACCTGCCCAAAGATATTGAAGACGACGAGATTCTGGACGCCGTCATCGTGGGCATCGAGAATCAGTCGCGGCAGCTGGCTGAGCGCTTGCTGGCGCATGGTTGGCGCGTCAAACTCCTGGATGTGGATCGCTCGCATGTATCGAAACTGCCGGCCAGCGACGGCTTCCGCCATGAACATTGGCTGCCGGAAGTCTCCGCCGAAGAGATCGCCAAGCTCATCGAACCCAAGACCGAGGTGGCGGTTGCGCTGCTGCCGGATGATGCCGAGAGCCTGAAACTTTGCCAGATATTCTATGAAGATTTCGGCATTACGCGGCAGATCGCCCGGCTGAATACCTATGAACTGGTGGAGGATTTCCGCGAACTCGGCGTGCATGTTCTGGACCCTGCCAATGCCATGGTGCATCTGCTGGATAATTTTGTGCGCGCGCCCCAGCTGGCGGCTATGGTCTTCGAAGATGACCCCGATCACGATGTGACGCAGGTGACCATCACCGACCCCAGCGTGGATGGCTTGCACCTGCGCGAATTGATCCTGCCAGATGATGTCCTGGTGATGGCGATTGTGCGCCGGGGCCATGCCATTGTGCCGCATGGCTATACCAATCTGCACACCGGCGATGAACTGACCTTGATTGGTCCCACGGACAGCCTGGATGAGGTGGCGCTCAAGCTGGGCTACTGAGCTCCCGCATACCACCACGCAACCGAAGGGGCGAGGAGGTTACTCGCCCACCCGCCAAAGCCAGCAATCCCAAAATCCCAAGTAAGACAGCCTAATGCGCAAGTCATCTGAATACCTGAATCGCCTGAACGACAAACATAATCCTGGAAGACAGATCATGACTCATCTGCCAGTAGCCATCATCGGCGGCGGACCTGTGGGGTTGGCGGCGGCCGCCCATCTCATCGAACGGAGCCAAGCCGTGATGCTCTTTGAAGCCGGGTCCAGCGTGGGCGCGAACCTGCTGGAATGGGGGCATGTCCGCATGTTTTCGCCCTGGGAATTCAACGTGGATGGCGCCTCGCGACGCCTGCTGGAAGCGGCAAACTGGCGGATGCCACCGGCGGATGAACTGCCCACCGGCGCGGAACTCTACGAACGCTACGTGCGCCCCTTGGCGGAATTGCCAGCCATGCGCGCGGTCATTCACACCGGCGCCCGCGTGACCGGCGTCAGTCGGCGCGGCATAGACAAGCTCAAGGACAGCGGACGCGATCAGCAGCCCTTTCAGCTGCGCATCCTGACGGCGAAAGGCGAAGAGGCCCTGGTCGAAGCGCGTGCCGTGATCGACGCCTCCGGCTGTTGGCGCAAGCCCAATCCCCTGGGCGCGAATGGCTTGCCGGCGTTGGGCGAAACTGGCTTGAATGGGCGCATCGCCTATGGCATCCCGGCTGTCAAGGGGAGCGATCGGCAGCGTTATGCCGGGCGGCGCGTCATGGTGGTCGGCAGCGGACATTCCGCCCTGAACTGCCTGCTGGATCTGCTGGACCTGCGCGCGGAAGCTGCGGATACGGAAGTCGTCTGGCTCATGCGAGGCGACAACCTGCGCAAGGTCTATGGCGGCGGCGAGGATGATGCCCTGCCAGCTCGCGGTCAACTGGGCATGCGCATCAAGGCGGCCGTCGAAGCGGCGGCGCTGGAAATTATCGCGCCCTTTCATATCAGCCGTGTGGCGGCCTCCAAAGGCGGATTCCAGGTCAGCGGAGATATGCGCGGCAGGGAGACGCGAGTGGCTGCCGACGAGATCATCGCTTGCACAGGCGCGCGCCCGGACCTGGACATGCTCAGCGAATTGCGCCTGGATCTTGACCCGTCCGTGGAGAGCAGCCGCGCCCTGGCGCCCCTCATCGACCCCAATCTGCACAGTTGCGGCACAGTGCCGCCACATGGCGAGGCGGAATTGCGGCAGCCGGAAGCGAATTTTTATATCCTGGGCATGAAGAGTTATGGGCGCGCGCCCACTTTCCTGCTGGCAACGGGTTATGAACAGGCGCGTTCCGTGGCGGCGGCTCTCAGTGGCGATTGGGCGGCCGCCCGCGATGTGCAGCTGAACCTGCTGGAGACGGGAGTCTGCGTTACGGAGTATGCCATCGACGAAATCTGCTGCGCGCCAAAGCGGGAAGAGCCAGCCCTGATCACCGTCGGCGATATCGGCTTAGGTCTGCCAAGCCGCGAACTCGCCTGCTGCTGACTCGCCCGCATTGTCCACCGTAGGGATGCCCACCCGCCTGCCACACACACAAGATAAGGAGCGAACAATGTCCCATCCCCTAGTCAAGCAGCTTCGCTTCACCCGGCGCGAGTTCCTGCGCTGTCTGGATGGCATCAGCCTGCAGGATGCCTGGCGACGGCACGGGCAGATGAATTGCATCAGCTGGCTGATTGGGCATCTGGCCGCCCATGAGAACCAGGTCTTCGTCTTCCTGGCGCAGGGCAAGGTCATCCAGCCGGACTTGCGCAAGATCTGCGCGCCAGGCTGCCCGCCCTCCACGCCCAAACTCGATGACATGTGGGCGGCTTGGCATGAAATCACCGCCAATGCCGATATATTCCTGGACAGCCTGAGCAGCGAAAGCCTGCAAGAACATTTCCACTGGCAGGGCGAGCCCTTGGCTGAATCCCAAGGCACGATGCTGCAGCGCGTCATCTATCATTACTGGTTCCATCTTGGCGAAGCCCATGCCATTCGCCAGATGCTGGGGCATCGGAATCTGCCGCAATTTGTTGGCGGCATGAACGACCTGCCTTACATGCCGCATTGACGAGCGCCCATGAGCCTTTCGCGCATCGGCATTACAACGAGCTTGGCGGGCGACCAGCTAAGGCTCGACCTGCGCTACATACGGGCCGTGGAAGCGGCTGGCGGAATTCCCATCGTCCTGCCGATCATCGAGCGTCAATCCACCGCGCGAGCCATGGCCGATTCGCTGGATGGCTTGATCATCACCGGCGGTCCGGGCATCACCCGCGGTCTGATTGGCGCGCTCCCGCCTGACCTGCCGCCCGTGGACCCGCGGCGCGACCGCAGCGACGCGCTGATCACCGCGGCTATGGCGCATAAACCCTTCCTCGGCATCTGCTATGGCATGCAATTCGCCAACGCCCTGGCTGGCGGCAGCATCTATGCCGATGCGCAAAACCAGGCCGGCGCAGCCATTCACAGCGCTGACCGCGGCGGGAGGGAGCATGAGATCGCCATCGCCAGCGGCAGCCATCTGCGCGCCATCCTGGGCCGGGAGCGGCTCATGACCAATTCGCATCATATCCAAGCCATTGCGGAGCTCGGCGGCGGCCTGCGGGTATCGGCGCGTTCGGCGGACGGCCACATTGAAGCCATCGAATCTCCCGATGGGCGTGTCATCGGCATACAATTCCATCCCGAGCGGATGAGTGAGCTTGGCCAGCCGCTCTTCAACGACCTCGTCAGGCGAGCGGTCAAAACCAGCTGAGCAGGCGCGTCAGGGCATCGCGCTTGATATAGCCATGCCGCTGATACCATTCGAAGGTATCGCGCAGGCTGGTCTCGATGTCGATCTGCGGCTTGCCAAGTTCGCGATTGGCTTTGCCGGCGTCGAAGATGACATGCGCTTTGCCCAGCCGAACCTGGTCCGCGTCCATCGGCGTTTGAATGCCCAGGCGGCGCACTGCGTCAATGCCACGCGCAATCGGCTCGATCAGCCAGTCCGGCGTCGCCAGCAGCGGCGGCTTCACCTCACAGGCGGCGGCGATCAGCCGGAACCACTGCGCATAGCTCAGGTTCTTCGCGCTGAGGATATAGCGTTCGCCCGTTCTTCCCTTGTCGATGGCATGCAGATGAGCGCGAGCCACATCGCGAACGTCAATCGCCGCCAGGCTGCCGGAGGACATCGGCGTCAGCCATTGCCAGCGCGCTGTCTCGATGATGAAGCTGCCCGAGATGGCGTTGCGATCGCCCGGTCCAATCACAACCGCCGGGTTCAGCGTCACAATATCCAAGCCCTGCGCCAGGAATTGCGCCACGACTGCTTCGGCTTGCCACTTGGTGTAGGCATAATAGAAGCGCTCGGGCGGCAGGTTGAAGGCTTCGGATTCGTCGGCGGGTTTCATGCCCGGGCGGATGCCGATGGTTGATGCGCTGCTGGTGAAGATCACCCGCCTCAAGCCCGCTTTGCTGGCGGCCTGCAGGATATTGTGGCTGCCTTCGACGTTGATTCGCCATAGAGCCTCGCGGTACTCATCTTTCCAGTAATCGGCTTTGGCGGCCACATGGAAGAGGATCTCGCAGCCGGCGCAGGCGCGTTCCAGGCTGGCCAGATCATCCAGGCTGCCTTGGACGGCTTCCAGATCCAGATCCGCGAATTGACCCAGCTTGGCTCGCGAGCGATACAACGCGCGCACCGCATAGCCCGATTCGCAGAGCATTCGCGTGAGATGCGAGCCGACGAAACCTGTCGCGCCCGTGACCAATACCTTCATGCGGAATCCCCGCATATGGACGAATCAGAATGATTTAACCACAGAGAGCCAGTATGGCACAGAAGTAAATCCAACTATGTAATGAGAATTGTAGGGGGAACTCGGTGAGTCGCCCGCCGCCCTAAAGCATTGGCCCAAATGGGGACGAGCCACCGGCTCGCCCCTACAGCTTCGAGTTGTTTGTTGCATGACTAACTTGGACTTACTGAGACAAGCCTTTAGGCCGACTCTGTATGCTTGGTGGCAAAGTTCAGCATACCTGGCGCCCCTACAAGACGATCATGCCCAGCTGGGTGGCGCGGACGACGGCTTCCGTGCGGCTCTGGGCAGCCAGCTTGCTCATGATGGCGTTGACATGGAACTTGACCGTATGCTGAGTGACGCCCAGTTCGTGAGCGATGGCGCGGTTGGTCAATCCTTGAGCCAGCAACTGCAAGACCTCATGTTCGCGGGCGGTCAGCGGGTTCAACGCCGGCTCATGCGCATCGCGGACCGGGGAAGCCAGCAAACTCGTCAAGCTGGGGTCAATGGCGCACAAGCCACCCGCCAAGGCATCCAGCGCGCTGACGATGAGCTCGGGCTGGCAATCGCGCGGCAGCAGGGCAAATTGCGGGCAGAGGCGCAAGGTATGCAGCAGGGGCGCCAGTGATGTTCCCGCATCCGTGGCCACCAGCGCCAGGAGAGGCAATTCCGCCTCCGTCTCGCTCAAGCGGGCCCGCATGCCCTCGCTGTCCCAGCCGAAATCGACGACCAGGGCATCGGGCTGGAAGCGGTCGATATGCCTTTGCAGGCGCCCGCCAGCCACCTGCGCCAGCACAACGCAGCCGCGTTCTTCCAGCAGCGCGGTCAAGCCGGCGCGGCTGAGCAGACTTTCGGCCACGACCAGCAAATGCGCTTCGGTAGCGCTTCTCGTCCCCCCGCTCATGCCGCATAGCATAACAGAAAGCGCGTATTCGTCATGTCCAGGCTGTGGCAGCGTATCTCAGCCGCATTGCCCTTGAGGCTCGACGAAATCCGCGCTTATCCAGCCGCGCGCGCCATGATAATCCACCAGGAACCAGTCGGCTGTGCGTTCCAGCGCGGTCAGCAAAGCGGTTTTCCGTACGCCGCCGATGACGGAACCCGCCGGGCTGGCGCGGAAATAAAGACTGGCAGTCGTCCGCACCATGCAGTTTGACAGTGACCAAGCCTCGCGCGACCATGGCTGGAGTTGCGGCGCGGGCGAGTCGCTGGCTTGCAGGATGACATTGCCGGGGCGGTCCACCCAGGCGCAGGTATGCCCTTGCCAGCTATAGGCTTGCAGAGGGACGGCCAGTCGCGGCGCATACGCGGCCTCCAGCAGCGTCAGCTTGCCGACGGCTTCAAAGCAGACCTCCAGGCCCGCGTCCAGCCAGCCCCAGATATCCACCGCCATGATCCAACCCTCGCGGATGATCTGGGGGTCGCCGATAGCAGCGTCGGTTGTGGTCTCCTGGCATTGCGCGCCCAGGTTCCAACCCTTAACAATGATGCGCTCGGTGAAGGCGGCGCAGGTGCTGTAGCGCGGCGCAAGTTCACTTGCTTGCGATCGCGAGAGGTCATGCGCGACCTCATCTCCCGTGAGCGCGGCAGATCGCAATCCAGAGACGGGCTTGTCAAGCGCATTTTCTATCGCCCCGGCATCGCATCCCGTGCCTGGCCGAGAGTTACCAGCCTGATCAGTCGGGAAAGCGGCGCAGACGCTAGTGTTCCCAATGCCTATTGCCCGGCTGGAATTGTCAAGCGGGAAATAGCCGGGCGAGCCGGTCAAGGAACCCAAACCGGCGCTGCGCAAGCGGTTCTTGCAGAGATTGTCCTGGTTCTTGGTAGCCGGGGTGGTATTCGCCACCAAATTGCCAACGAATTCCGCCAGCAGATCTGATCCCGTTGGTTCCGCGGGTTCGTTAGGAAACTTGGGAATCCAGCACTGGGCATAGAAGTCGCCGGCGATGATGCTGTTGCGCACCTTGACGATCCCTCGCCCATCGCCGGTAACGTACAGTCCAACATAGTTTGGCGTGTACAAAGTCGCATGGCTCAGCGTGACGGCGCCCTGCGCGTTTGAGTTCACATTCACGGCTCTGACGCTTTTCGCAGTTGTGCGAATGGTGGAATTGGAAATCGTCAAGAAGCCGTCGGAAATTGTGGCGCCGTAGTTGAATACGCCGCCGACGCCGTGCCGCGCCTTCCCATTGTCGATGAACGCGCTGTCGGCGACGGTCATTTTGCCGTAATTCTGGATCACCCAGGAATCGTTGTCCGTCCAGGCATTGGTCAGCGTGAGGTTGTTGATGATCACTTCTCCGCCGGACTGATTGTTGATAAAGGCGAATTCTCCTGCGCCGTCGATTGTGTAGCCGCCGCCACTGATGGTGATCTTGCTGTCTACCTGCTCCAACACTCTGGTGAGCGTGACATTTGCTTTGAGCGCGATGGTGTCATCGCCGCTGCCGGCCGGGCAGTTGCCGGTCGCTGTGTCCCTGTCGGCCGCGTAAAGCGCGTCTTCGAACTTGCAGCTGCCATCGACAGTGATGGTGGCGCCTTGCGCTATTGCCGCAAAAGCCAGGCAGAAAAGGACGGCAGGCAAGCGCAGCCTTTGGCAACAGCCCGTCGCCAAGGATATCCATGCGTCCATACCGGTCACCGTGCGAAACCATCCGACACCGATTCATTTATAACACACATACTGTAATTCAATCTCATAACGCTGACATAATTTGCGGGATAGCGCGAAAATCCACCCTAGCAACCGCTTGGCGGGAATAGGGGCGAAGTTGCATTTATGCGCAGGGGCAAGCCAATTCGTCCATACGCATGGCGGCTCCAGCGATGCGTCTCTTTCAAACGCAGTCGCCTTGCGGCTCGACGAAATCCGCGCTTATCCAGCCGCGCGCGATGATAATCCACCAGGAACCAGTCGGCTGTGCGTTCCAGCGCGGTCAGCAAAGCGGTTTTACGTATGCCGCCGATGACGGAACCCGCCGGGCTGGCGCGGAAGTAAAGACTGGCAGTCGTCCGCACCATGCAGTTTGACAGTGACCAAGCCTCGCGCGACCATGGCTGGAGTTGCGGCGCGCTCGACGCGAGAAACAGGCCCATCATGACCGCGATTAAACGCAGGCTCAGGAGGCGGCTCGCCGCGACGGATGATGGCCAAGAGTCCATAATTTGCACCCTAGCGAAAACACAGAATGACCAAAATACGCGACATATACTATTGTCATGTATCATTAAACCAAGCGAGAGGGTATGCTGGCTAGAATCGCGCATAGTGAAAATCGGCAGCGTTAGAATTCGGTTGAAAATCTTTTCAGCTGGATTCAACTTCACCTCGGTGGCACTGTCGTATTGGCGCGTAAGTCCTGCAGAACGCATTCTGGACACTCTGTTGGAGGGCGATGCAAGGGGCGCGTAGACACAGCCCGCCTCTCGCCCCTGTTTACGTTGCGAGTTGCAGACCCCACCCCCCGGCCCCAGCCGACATCTCAATGTCGTGCATTCCGACGAGTCAGAGAGGGGGAGTCAAAATCAGTGAGCCGCAAGGTATTTTGCGTGGGCGGCGGCATTGTCGGCCCTGTGTCTACGGGAGGCTGGATTGGCCGGTCATGTAGTGGAAAATATACTCATTCTTTCCCTCATGAAGCTCGGTGTCCTCGGTAGAAAAACAGTTGTGTTTCAGCCGAAATGGATACACAACCTGTAAATCCGCTTCGCAGCCTGCCGGCAAAATTGTTATAATGCCCGGCAAGCTGGCTTCTGCGCCCATGGCATTGGCTGGCTTTGGCATGACGCGGAAAGGAGGGCGACGATGGCAACTAGTGGGATAAGGACTCAAGATCGTCACGTGGCGCCCACGCTGGATTTGCTCAGCGCAGTTTTCGCCGAGTATCCCGGCAAGGATTTCGCCATTCGCTTATGGGAGGGCACGCTCTGGCAGCCCAGCGGCGGGGGCGAACCCCGCTTCACCATCGCGCTTAACGGTCCGTCGGCATTGCGGCGCATGTTCTTCCCGCCCACCGAGCGCAAACTTGGCGAAGCCTATATGTTTGGCGACTTCGAGATCGAAGGCCAGCTTTACGCCGCCATCGACCTGGCGCGTTATCTATGGGAAGGCTGGAGCTTGAGCGATACCCTGCGTTTCGCGCCCAAGCTGCTGCGCCTGCCCTCGCGAGATCCCGGCGGCAATGACCAGATCGCCAGCCTGTCCGGCGCCCGCCACTCGGTCAACCGCGATATGCAAGCCATCCAGTATCACTACGATGTTTCCAACGCGTTCTATCAACTGTGGCTGGATGAGAAGATGGTGTACTCCTGCGCCTACTTCGAGGACCCGGCCGAAAGCATCGACTCAGCGCAGAGCCGCAAGCTGGATTATATCTGCCGCAAGCTGCGCCTGGAGCCGGGCGACCGCCTGCTGGATATCGGCTGCGGCTGGGGCGCGCTGATTATGCACGCGGCCGAGCATTATGGCGTGGACGCGCTGGGCATCACTCTGGCGGAGAAACAGCTCGAACTGGCCATGGAGCGCATCGAAGCGGCTGGACTGGCTGACAGCTGCCGCGTCGAATTGCAGGATTATCGCAATGTCGACGAAGCCATGCCATTCGACAAAATCGTCAGCGTGGGCATGGTTGAGCATGTCGGTCGCGAGAACCTGGGCATCTATTTTGACAAAGCCTATCGTTTGCTCAAGCCGGGCGGAGTCTTCCTGAATCATGGCATAACCCTCTTCCAGGCGCCCAAAGTGCCGCAATACCAAGCCAAGGATTCCTTCGTCCAGCAATATGTTTTCCCGGATGGCGACAGCCAGCATATCGCCTACGTGCTGGATGTGGCCGCCAAAGCCGGCTTTGAAGTGCGGGATGTGGAGAGCCTGCGCGAGCACTACGCCCTGACGTTGAAGAACTGGCTGGCGCGCTATGAGGCGCATGAGAGCGAGATCCTGGATATGCTGGGTCCCATCGGCTATCGGCGCTGGCGGATCTATCTTGCTGGGGCGCGCTGGGTCTTCGAATCGGGCTATAACTCCATCCATCAAGCCTTGCTCTACAAATCGCGGGCTGGCAAAGGGGCCGCTGGCGATCTTCCCCTCAATCGCGATGACTGGTACGCTTAAACCCCCAGCAACCCTCCGTCTGTAATGGGGCTGCCTTTGGGTCGCCTCTCTAAATGTCACCCAAAGTTCACAGCCAATGACCGCGGTCGTTGATCCAGCAGACCGGATCGGCAAAGTGCTCCGCCAATTCCGCGCCTGTTGGGAATGCGCTGTTGAAGCCGGGCTTCCGCCGCAAGATGCCCGAGATGCAGATGTCGAAATGCAGATGCGAGGGCAGAGCGCCTTCCGCATCGCCCACGCAGCCTATCATAGCGCCCCGCTCGACCCGCATGCCCTCGGGGACAGTCATGCGCGAGAGATGACCATAACGCGACAAGACAGTCTCGCCATGCTCCAGCACGATGACGTTGCGCCAGGTACCGCCCAGATCTTTGGCGCAGCTGACCCTGCCTTCCGCCGTCGCATAAACCGGCAAGCCAAAATCGTCGGGAAACGTGTTGAAATCCAGCCCGCTATGCGCCAAGCCCCACATCCATTTCGGGATGAGCGGATGATCGGGGAAGATGGCGGCATAAGCCTGCGAGACGATCCAGCCTGGGGCGATGCAGGTCCGCGCTCTTGGATCCAACGGCGAGCCCCAGCGTTTGCCCGGCGGCGCAGCGGCTTTCGCGGGCAGAGGAATGGCAATATCGCGGGGCTGGATGCGCAGAGGGTCGCTGAAGCCGGTTTGGATCTGCTCATGCCACCAGCGGTATCGATCTTCCAAGCCGGGAAACCGGGCGAAAAGATGCCGGCGCAGTTCGATGCGTTTCAAAGCGGCGAGCGCCAAGTAGCTCGCCTGGTCAGCCGGGGCGATGGCGCTCTTCGTGTAGCCATGATAGCCAGGCGGTTTGGCATGGCTCAGCCCCAGATCGCGGTCGGTTTCGGCGAAGAAAGGATGATACTTGCCGTTGTTCACCGCCATGTCAAAAGCCATGACGCGGCCCGCTAGCGAGTCGATGCCCCGCGGCGCGCAGCTGGCGTTATCGACCTCGCGGAACAATTCGCAGGCCAAGGCGATCTGCGTTTTTGGCGAAATCTCGTCCATGAGGCCGCTCCCGCCATGCTGCCTGTCATAAGCGCGCAGCCTTCCCGCCAAGTCGCCCTCGAAGCCGATGATGCCAAAGGCGCTTTTGCCCGGCTCGCCATGCCAGCCAAAGGTATTGCCTTCCCAAGCCCCGACCGCGCGGACGGCGAACTCGGCAATATCGGCGGGCTTTGCCAGCTCTGGCGCCTCGACATCCGGCAGGGCGAGTTTCGGCTTTTCACAGTTCCGCCGCAGCCGGTCAACCTCGCTGTCCAACTGCTTCACGAGCTTGCCGATGCGTCGCAGGCGCTGTTGTTCGCGCTCATTCATCTTTTTCGCCTCGCGCGCGTGCGGCATCTTCAATGGCATAGCCGCCAACCACCACAGCCCCAAGCGCCACAATTACGGCCGGATCCAGGTCGACGCCCCAAAGCTCGTTGAGCCCGGTGGCCACCAATGTCGCCAGAGCCACCCAAGCCCGCCTCGATTTGCAGAGTTTCGCCAAGCCCATCTCTTTCATCGAATCCTCCTCGCCCCTTGCAAACTAGCACATATGTTCGCACAGCCTAGCGACACAAGGAGCTTCATGGGCGACCATAGGTTCGCGCAATGCAAATCCCGGCCAGCGCACGACCAAGCCGGCGAGCGATATGCGATTGTCAGGGGTGAAAAGGATCGGCTAGACCAGGCGAGGCTGAAGCGACTCCAGGTATACGTCTCGGATGAGCAGGTCATGCCGTTCGCGGTCGATGAAAAAGCTGACGCGCTCATAACCGGCATCTTGCAGCATGCCCAGCGCTTTGGGGAATTCCGCGCCGACTCGATGGGCGTCGTGGGCATCCGAGCCCAGCACGACCGGGATATTGCGCAGCGCCATCTCCGCCAGGATGCCCGGCGCCGGGTTCATCTCGCGATAGGGTTTGTTTAAGCCGCTGGTGTTCAGCTCCATGGCGATGCCAGCGCGGGCGATGCGATCGAGGACGCGGCGGATGGTATCGCGATGATCCTCAAGCTGGTAGAGTTGCGGATGCACAATCTTGACGATATCGGGGTGGCTCAGGCAATCGAACAATCCGCTCTCGGCGGCATTGGCCAGATTCTCGAAGTAGCTCTTCTCATACTCCAGTCGAGATGCCCCTTCGAGGTAGAGCGCTTTGTATTCGTCCGTCTGCGGATGCACGGAGCCGAGGATATAGCTGAAGTCATAGCGGCGGTGCAAATCATCCAGCCAGCTTTCAAAGCCGGGCAGGTAATCGCTTTCCAAGCCCAGCCGGACATCGACCCGCCCGGCGAAGGCGGCGCGCGTCGCCATAACCATGTCGACATACTCCGGCAGCTGCTTGAATGTCATGCGCGCTTTGGGATTCCAGCCAAATGGCATGGGGCTGTGACAAGTGAAAGTTATGCCCCGCAAGCCCAGGCGCTCGGCTTGGGCGGCGTAGTTTTCCAGGGGACCGCGGGCATGCTTGCAGAGCGGGCTGTGCATGTGCGAGTCGACCATATTGGGCGCGTAAGCCATGGCGGCTCCCGGCTTGGGGCATGGGCGGATTCGGCTGCTTATTCTGCTGGATGAGCGAGTGAATGTCTATTGCGGGATTGAGCGGCTCGTCTTCAGACCACAGCCCGGCGAACAATCTCCCTGATCTTCGCCTCCGTCGCCGCGTCCAGCCCGGTCAAGAACCAGGAACTGGGGATGAGCTGGTCGGTCGCGCCCTCATCAAGCTGGATATTGGCTTTTTCGGTCAGGCCAAAGGTCAAATAATCATCTTTGCGGATGAAGACCAGCACAGGCGTAGTTCGGCTCCGCGCATAACCCGGCATGCCATACCACAAGCGCGGCTTCAAATCGGGCGCGGCTTCCATGATAACTTCGTGCATTCGCAAGCCCGACGCCGCCTCATCGCCGAACATCTGCGGGATCTTGTTTAGCACGGCCTGCAGGTTGTCCGCGTCTTTGCTGCTGCTCTTGGCTATCCGCTTAGCCATGGATGCCTCCTCATTTGCGATTCAACCAGCTTACCGCAGTCCGTCGGCGCTTTGCAACTGGCTCTCCAGCCCTGCCAGCCGCATCATGTGAGGGCGCGTCGCGCGATACAGGTCAAGATAGATGGCATACAACTGGTCATAGCGCGCTTTGACCGCCGGATCAGGCAGGATGCGCCGCTCGATCTTCACCCAGCGCTCATGCAGGGGAGTCCAGTCGCTGAAGATGCCGGCCGCCAAACCGGCGATATAGGCATCGCCATAAGCCGCGCCGATGGTCGTCCTTGGCAGGTCCTGCGGCAAACCGGTGACATCGCTGCAGATCTGCGCCCAGAGCGGGTCCTGCGCGCCGCCGCCGATGGCCACCAGACGGTTCGGTATCGCATCAATTTCCGCCATCGCTTCGATATTGTGCCGCAAGCCATAAGCGATGCCTTCCAGGCAGCTGCGGTAGAGATGTCCGCGCCTGTGGCTTAGCGTCAAGCCAAAGAAGAGACCCCGGGCATGCGGATCGTTTATCGGACTGCGTTCGCCGCTGAAGTAGGGCAGCGTGATCAAGCCATCAGCGCCGGGGTTTGCCCGCGCCGCGCTCTCCGACAGTAAGGCGAAGGCATTTCCGCCGCTCCTTTCTGCCGCCGCCCGTTCTACCGCGCCAAGTTCATCGCGGAACCAACTCAGCAGCGCGCCAGAAGTAGACAAGCCAGCCGCCAGCGTGGCCGCTCCGGGCAGCAGATGATGAGAAGCCCAAAGATCGCGATGCGCTTGATGCGCCGCTGTGGTCAGAATCAGAAAGAGCGTCGTGCCATACATGACCATGAGGTCGCCCGCGGATATGGCGCCGGCCGCCACCGCTTCGGCCAGGGCGTCGGCCGTGCCAACCGCCACCGGCGTACCGGCTGGAATGCCCGTTTCCGCTTCAGCCGTTTCGCTCACATACCCAGCCAGTTCAGCGGACCAGCGCGTTTCCGGCAGCCATTCGAGCGGGCAAACTTGCTCGACCCAGTCTCTATGCCAGGCGAGTTGGCGCGCGTCAAAGAAGGGCGTGAAATAGGGCGCGACATACTTATCGAGGACGAAGTTTCCCGTCAGGCGGAAGACCAGATAGCTGGCGGCGGTGACGATCTTGCGCGTGCGGCGGAAGAGCTCGGGCTGATGCCGGCGATACCAAAGGACCTTGGGACCAAGGGATTGCGCCGAAAGCGTCTGGCTGGCGCGCTGGAAGATCGCCTCTGCGCCCAGCTGCTCCGTCATATCGATGATTTCCTGGCTGGCGCGGGTGTCTATGCCATAGAGGATGGCGGGCCGCAGGGGCTTGCCATCAGCATCCAGGGGCAGCATTGTGGGGGCGATGGCGCTGCAAGACAGAGCGGCGATGCGCCCCGGGGCGATACCCGCTTTGGCGATGAGCGCGTGGGAAATCAGACAGAAATCCCGCCACCATACGGCGTCGGCATCTTGCTCCGCCCAGCCCGGCCGCGGCATGTCAAAGCCGTGCGGCACGCTATGTTGGGCATGAATCCGGCCATCCAGCCCGACCAGCACTCCCTTTGAGCTGGAGGTGCCGATGTCGATGCCCAGCAGCAAACGGTCATCCGACATAGCGGCGCCTAGCCAAGTTCAATCGGCTGGCTCGTTTCCGCCGAGCGCTCGATGGCAGCCAGCGTCCGCGTGACCAGCAAGCCCTCCGCGCCCGTCGCCAGCAGCGGCTTGTCATCCACGACAGCATCCACGAAGCGGGCGATAGCTTCCAGCACAAAACCGCTGAGCCGGGCGGATTGGGCATCCAGCGTGAAGCCCAGCGTATCCGGCAGGCTGGCCGATTCGCGCGTGAACTTTTCGACAGTGCGGTTGTCCGAAGTATTAATGTACATGACGCCGTCGCTGCCCAGGACTTCCATCTTGAGGTTGAAGACATTGCTCTCGCTTTCGGGCAGGATCCAGCAGTTCTCCAAAGTCACCACTGCGCCGCGCTCAAATTCGACGATCGCCACATGAAAGTCGGCTGTGTCCACGCCTTTGGAGCGCAGGATGCCCGATCGGCTGACGGCGTAAACGCGCCGGGGCCGGTCATTCAGCAGCCAGCAAGCCATATCAAGCGTATGGCTGGCCAGGAACCAGAGCGCCGATGTCTGGCTGGCCCAAGGCAGCATTTGCATCGGCACGAAGGTCGTATTGCTGAGCCGGGCGTAAATGTACTGTAATTCGCCCAGGTCGCCATCAAGAACCGCTTGGCGCGTGGCCACAAAAGCCGGATTGACGCGATTGTGGAAGTCCACCATCAGCTTGACGCCAGCCTCGTCGACTGCGCGCAGGATGGCTTCGGCATCGTCCACCGTTGTGGCCAGCGGTTTTTCGACCAGGATATGCTTGCCTGCTTGGGCGGCGGCCACGGCAATCTCGCGATGGGCGAAATCGGGCGTGGCGATGGAAACGGCGGCGATATCTTCCCGCGCCAGCAGATCGCGATAATCCGTGAACACATGAGCCGCGCCGTAACGCTCGGCGATTGCGCGAGCCCGCGCTTCATCAAGATCGCAGACGGCGACCAGCTCGGCTTGCGGCAGCTGATGATACACCTGGGCATGCCAGGCGCCGCCGACGATGCCACAGCCGATGAGACCAAATCCAGTTTTATTCATGGCGAGCGTTCATCCTTTCACTGCGCCGAAGGTCAAGCCGCGCACGACATAGCGGCCCAGAAGCAGGAAGATGATCATGGGCGGCAGCATAGCGATTACGGCGGTGGCGGCGATATGCCCCCAGTATACGCCAGTCGAAGCGAAGAAGCTGATTGTGCCGACCGGGAGCGTGGTTGTGCTCTGTTTGCTGAGGACGAGCGGGAAGAGCACATTATTCCAGCTGAATACGAAAGTGAACATGGAAGTGACGATGATGCCGGGCAGAGCCAGCGGGATGATGATGCGGAAGAAGGCGGCGAAGCGGTTGGCGCCATCGACCCAGGCGGCTTCTTCCAGATCGACCGGCACTTCGTCCATGAAGCTCTTGAGCAGCCAAACGGAGAAGGGAATCGCCAACGTTTGCAGGGTGAGGATCATCGCCTGATAACTGCCGGCCCAGCCGATCCAGGACATGAGGATGAAATAAGGTATGACGAAGACGATTGGCGGCGCGATGAGCAGGCTGATATACCAGTTCATGATGAACTCTTTGCCGCGCATGGCAAAACGCGAGAGGGCGTAGGCGGCGGCCAGCGCGAAGGGCAGGCTGAGCAGGGTCGCGCCCGTGCTGACGATCAGGCTGTTCACAAATTGTATGGCGTTCTTGCCGGGCTCGACGAAGGTGGTGATGAAGTTGCCAAAGTCGGGCTGGAAGAGTATTTCCGGCGGCAGGTTGTAGGCATCGCTGGGGTGGCGGAAAGCCAGCAGGATAAACCAAATGATGGGACCGACGAAGAAGAGCATCACAAGCCCCATGAGAGCGTAAATGAAGATCTTCTGGCGGGTCGTCGGCGCGCGCATGCGATCACCATTCCCGCTTGCGATAGATGAAGACGAGATAGAGATTGATGATGACGGAGACGATGATGACCACCAGCCAGGTCATGGCGGCAGTCAAACCGATGTTGTAATTGACCAAGCCTTCGCGGTAGAGGTTGAAGCTGAGGGTCCGCGATGAGGTGCCCGGTCCGCCATTGGTGAGCACATAGACGAGATCGAAACTGTTGAATAGCTGCATGAAGCGAATCATGACAAGGAAGGCGGCGATGGGGCGCAGCAGCGGCAGGCATATCGACCAGAACAGACGAAAGCGCGACGCGCCATCCACCAGCGCAGCCTCCAGCACTTCCTCCGAGATAGACAGCAAGCCGGCGTACAGCACGATGGCGAAGAAGGGCGTCCACTGCCAGGTATCGACGACTCCGATGCTGAAGAGCGCGGTGCCCGAGTTGCCGAGGAAGCCTTGGGGCGGGACGGGGAAGCCGACCCCCTCGAGCAGCCAGGGCAGAAGTCCGCCTTTGGGTTCCAGCAGATACCGGAAAAGAAAGCCCGCCACGACCGGCGCCAGCGTGGTCGGCATGATGAGCAGGGCGCGGAAGAAGCCCATGCCGCGCAGGTGGGTGTAAAGCAGCAGGGCGATGCCCATGCCAAACCAGAATTGCGCGAAGACGCCCAAGCCCGCCAGCAAGAGGGTGTTTTTCAGCGCTTCGGCAAATGGCGTAACCTGAAAGACCATGCGGTAATTATCCAAGCCCGAGTGATAGAGCGGCATCGGGCTGGTCTGCAGGTTCCAGAACCAGAAGCTGTTGCGCAGGGCGAAACCAAGCGGATAGAGAATCAGCGCCAGCAAGATGAGGATTGACGGCGCCAGGAGGAGGTATGGCAGGCGTTTGCGTGACATAATTGCGCTCGGCTGCCCAGGTGAAACGCGCGGAAGATCCCCGAACTCAGCGGGATACAACGCGGCAGGGGCGGCTCATTTACGTTTCCAGCAACCAACCCCGCCCCCGGCCCCTCCCCAAAGCTTCAGGGAGGGGAGTCAAATAACGCGAGCCGCAAGGGATTGTGCTTGGGCGGCAGAAGTGTCGCGCGTGAATTAACAGATGGAACACGCGACGCGGAGAGCGATTAGTTTCCCGATAAGCTGGCTTGCAGGGCTTTGGTGTTCTCCAGGGTGTCATCAAAGCTGTCGACGTTGTAGGGAATCATCTGGTTGCCGCTCAGGATGTTCTGGAAGAGGATGCCAGTCGTCTCCAGCGCCTGCTCCGGCGTGACTGCGCCGCTCATCGCCTGGTTGATCTGCAAGCCGTAGACGCCTTCCAGCGAGGTGTAGATGGGCGCCGGCGGCCGCACGACCTTGCCATCGCCCAGCTTCATCATCTCCAGCTGCGTGCCCAGGAAGGGATAGATGGCGTTCAAGCCCGCATCGTCGTAATTGGACTGGCGGCTGAAATCCGCGAACTGATAGCCCTTGACATTGACCTCGCCCATGGCTTTCTGGCCCTCAGAGCTGGTCGCCCATTTGATGAACTGCCATGCCGCGTCCTGATTGGCGGATGTGGATGGCATGCCCAGGGACCAGCCGCCGAGGCTGACGACTTGATCGCCGCCGGCTGTGCGGGTGGGCAGGACGGCAGTCTCGAACTTATCGACCACGGGCGACGGCGTGCCGGTGAGATAGCCTTCGTTGTTCACCAGGTAGAAGTAGGGCGTCCAGTGATAGAACATGCCGATGTCGCCTTGGGAGAAGCGGGTGCCGGCATCAAACCAGAGATAGTTGATGGATTCCGGTGGCGAGGCGGCATAGAGCTTCAGCCAGTCATGCAGGGCGGCGACATTGGCGTCGCTGTTGATGGTCGGGCTGAAGTCCCAGGGCGCTTCGGGGAATTGGGTGAACCAGCGCGTGCCGTAACTGGCTGAGAGCTGCGTGTACATGTGCACGACCGGGACAGGCTGCGCGCCGATGACCGTGGTGCCATACATCGACGTGCCATCGAGGTCCATGCCGTTGATTTGCTCGAGGATGCCGAAATAATCTTCCCAGGTCCAGTCGCCGGCGTCGGCCAAGGTCGAGGGCAGCGCATCCAGCCCGGCAGCTTCGAAAAGGTCAGTGCGGTACATGATGCCTTGGGCATAGGAGGCGATGGGCAGCGTCCAGACGTGGTTGCGCCAGGTGCTCAAGGAATACAGGCACTCGGGCACAAAATCGTCAAAGTGGGCATCCGAATCCATGGCGATGAAGTCGTCGAGCGAGCGGATCCAGCCGTTGTCGGCATATTGGCTGATCCACATTTGGTCGACGGCGATGACATCGGCATCAGCGCTTTGGGTGAGGAAGGCGTTGATCAAGCGGGCTTGCAGGGCAGTATAGCCCAGGGACTCAATGTTCACGCCAATGCCGGTGGCTTCAGTGAACTGATCGACGACGCTTTGCAGCGCCAGATCCCAGGGGTCGCCGACGGTCAGCACGTTGATCGTCGTATCGGTTTGAGCGGCGACGCGCGCCAGATTGCCCAGTGGCGCAGCGCTAGCCAATGCCGCGCCTGCCGCGCCGCCAACTTTCAGAAAGTCTCGCCGGCTAATTCCTTTTCTTGACATCATAAACTCCTTCTTGCTAGCGACAAAAAGCGGTACGGGTTAGGGATTCTGTCTATAAGCGCCTCCTTCAAATCAGCAGCCTGCCTTCTCTCAGCACGGTTGCGCCGTCAATGACAACCTCGCCCCCAGCGCGCAGATCCTTCACCAGATCCCAGTGTATGCTGGAGTGGTTCTGTCCGCCAGTTTGCGGATACGCTCGGCCCAGAGCCAGGTGAGCCGTGCCGCCAATTTTTTCATCATAGAGTATATCCCCGCAGAAGCGATCAATATGCGGATTCAAACCAAATGCAAACTCGCCTAGTCGGCTGGCGCCGGCGTCAGTCTTGAGGATGCGCCGCAGATAATTCTGGTTGGCGGAGGCGCTGGCATGAATCAACTCGCCATCTTTCCATGCCAGCCGGATATCGCGCATGAGCTTGCCGCCGAAGATGCCCGGCAGCTCGAAATGGATCTTGCCATTCAACGTGGCATTGACCGGCGCGGTGTAGATTTCCCCATCGGGCAGGTTGATCTTGCCGTCAAAGACCAGCCAAGATCGCCCGGCGACCGAGAACGACAGATCGGTTTCTTCGCCAGCGACGATGCGCGCTCTTACCGCGCCTTGCAGTCTTCGCGCCTGGGCATGCCACTTGGCCGACTCCGCCGGATAATCCAGCAGGCAAGCCGCGAAAAACATGTCGGTAAGCTGCTTGAGGCTGATGTTGGCTTGCCGGGCGAGAGCCGCGCATGGAACGCGAACCAGGCACCAGCGGGTCTTCTGCCAGCGCAACGTCGAGATCTTGCCGCGAGCGGCTTGATTGGCGGCCAGAACCGGCGCGGGAATGTCGGCGAACTGATTCGAAGGACCGCCGGCCCGCAAGCCAAAATAGACATCCGCCCAGTCCATGCCATAGGCTTCCATTTCCGGCAGCCACTTAATCTGCGTCTCATCGCCGAACTTCAGCAAGGCATGCCGCATCCGCTCGTCCTGAAAAAGCGCCTGGGGAAAAGCGCCGGCTTGGATGCAGGCCTGGTAGAGAGCCTGCGCCAGCTCAAGAGTTTCGCGGCCGCCCATGACGATCAGGACGCGCATGCCCGGCTGCAACGCGGTCGAATATGCGACCAGGACCTCCGCCACCGCATGCCAGCGCGGGTCCATGAGCTCAGCCGCCGCGGAGGGAGCGGACAATGCGCATGAATTCGCGGACGCGCTCGCTATCAACCTCGTTCCAGATGTGGCCGTCCCGCTTGAAAGCCGTGCCGGTGACCGTGCCATCGGCGATTGCCAGGGTCTCCGCCAGGTTGCCGCTGTTGACGCCGGTATTGGCGAAGACGGGCGTTTCGGGCAGCGCCTGCTTGACCAGCCGCAGGGTCTCGCTGGAGGCTTCCGCGCCGGCCGTCAAGCCAGAGACGCAGAGGGCATCGGGCTGGGCGACGAAGACAGTCGACTTGGCGATATCAACGACATTGCGATTGGAAAGATAGACTGCCGATTCGGGCACGATATTGAAGAGCAGCTTGATATGCCCGGCGCCGATGGCATGCTGATGGCGGATGACCTGGCCGCAATTGGTGTTCCACAAGCCGAAATCGCTGGCATAAACGCCGGTGAATATTTCGCGGACGAATCCCGCGCCCGTGGCCAAGGCGACATCCAGCGAGGCTTTAGCATCCCAAAGCACATTCACGCCGAAGGGGCGGTCAATCTCGGGGCGCAGCTCAGCGATGACGCGAGTCATGCAGACGCTGGTGATGGGTTCGACGCGGGTGAGATAGGGCAGGCTGGCTTCGTTGCTGAACATGATGGCGTCGACGCCGCCGGCTTGCAGGGCGAGGAGGTCCTGACGGGCGGCTGCGATGATGGCTTCGAGGCCCGCGTCGGGGTCATAGCCGGGGTCGCCTGGCAGCGCGCGCAGGTGGCACATGGCGATGATGGGATTGGGTGTGTTAAAGTGGGATTGGAGCCAGGTCATGGGCGGGAGTATAGCATGGGAGTTGGGGGAGAAACATAAAACCATCCCCTGACATCAAGTATCTATAGCGCTTAATGCGTTCGCGAGGCAATCATTCAATGCCAAAATTGCTCAGAGTGATGCCAATGGATTTCGCCTCTCTTTGAAGTAACCAATTGAACAAATGCTTCTGCAACTTATTGTGAAAGATCAAGAAACTTAAACCGAACAGCATGTTTCCCGCAGACAGAAAGAGGTATATTACTGAACAAATAGTGAACACTCGACTTATTGTCAAGTCGAAGGATGCTTCAACGGTTTCGACATACAAGCCAGCCAGGAAAACTAGAACTACTAGAAAGGTCACCGCACGTGCAATGACTGTAGCACGTCGGAAGCAACGTCTCTGAACATTGTTTCGAATAGTCTTGTTCTGGATCTCCTGCTCAGATAGAGAAGCTCGAGTAGCTCGGTGCGCCTTTTGTTCTTCAATGGTTTTCGCTTGCTCTTCCTTTCTTATCTCTTGCGATACACGGTTGAGAGTCTGCATTACTGTTTCGCCGGTAAGCGCCGCGTCCTCTCCAAGTGTAAGGTTCATTAATTCTGGTATGACAAGGGGGCTGCTTCTCAAAAGCTGATGATCCCTGGGGGTTATGGTCCCTTTACTCTCGAGCTTGTCAATTTGGTCCATGAATTTAGCGAGCACTCTACCCGAAGGGATCAGGGCAGCGTACGAAAACGCCATCAATTGAGTCTTGGGTATTTCAGGAGCATTCATAGGAGCCTTTAGCCAGGCCAAGTTTGCGAGACTAAAGTCCGTCATGACGACTGACACGTCCCTTGAGGGACCGAACTGCTTACCATATCTCCACGCTGCTTTGGCAAATGCACTATTGCTGGTAACCAAGACTGCTGTTGCTTTCTCTAGAGTCGGCGCAGATCTTAGTCCTCTGAGGGTATAAATGCTTCGAACAGATTCTATGTCATTTTTGAGAGCATTGGGGTTGTTATAGTGGGTAATTTCATCCAGAAGAACATCCTCGAATTCTGATTCGTCAATCTGATAATCCTGTTCATGACGAGGAGTATCCTCCGCATGTACTCCTAACGATGCCAGTTCTTCTTCTATTTTTTCTGAAAGAAGAAGTAACTCGGCCTTTTCTGTGCCTCGTATTCTAGCCTCACGCACAATTGGACCTCGACCATCAGGCGAATTCAGGTAATGTGCAGCGCTAACAATGACACCTTGGAGTTCGTTCATGGTATGGGAAAACACCAATGATTTGCCACCGAGTCTTGATAGCAAGTCTATCAGTTCACGAACTGCTGCATGACGCGAATCGTCTTCAAGTCCGAGCAAAGGTATAAGCAGAGGCGTGTCGAAATAAAACTCCACTTTCTCAAAAGTAGGTGGAGCGTCATGCAGGTCTGGACACAGAAGAGCATTTGCCGCCATATTTCCTTGCATTAGGACCGAGAAATCCTGGAAAAGCGCCGATGACGAGCGCTGCAAATGCTGTACAAACTCACTTACTTGTACAGTATCGGAAGTGTGATTTCCATCTAGCTTCGGAATCGCAGTTTCGCGCAGTGCGGCTCGTAGACATGTAACGTCGAATTGTGCTAGAAACTTGAGGATGGCTTCTACCGCATCATCAAACCTGGTAAATGGCTTCCTGCCTGCCTGTGAGTAATTCATCAACTCAGTTACAACAGAGTCAATCTGAATCTTTGCGCGATCTATCTTGGCAGCGATGCGAGGATCAGGGAGTTCACCTGAAATCCGATATATGTGATTCTCCTTGGTTATGGTATTGTCACGCGATATGCGCTTGAGGACTGTTTCAACTGTTTGAAATGGTATCTGCAGTCCATACTGCTCGCGCAAAAGGCGGCTGACTTCATCGCTTTTGACAGGATCAGGTCGATGCTCTATCAGAACGTGAAGAACAAATGGTCTAAGATACTCCAAATAGTTGGAACCTTGATTTACGTATACACTTAGAATGGCAAGACTTGTAAGTGTAGATGTAGAAGCCATATTTGTTCCCTCAGATAAGTCGTATGTTTTGCAATTCTTCATCCTGACACGAGTCAATTACAATCAATTTACATCGTGCTATCAGCCAGGACTTGGCGTGAGCGAGAGCCTCATTTTCTCGCGGAACAGGTATGTGACTTTGCGATAACTCGACGAAGGAGCTTCAAAGAATATGCTAGCACCTCACGTAGCCGATGTCGAGATCTCGTCCTCACCTCTAAGCAACAGTTACGTCTACTCCTACCCTATCTCACCCTCCACACGCGCCCGCCCCAGATTCCCACGCTCCAACTCCACAATCTCCGCATCCAGCTTCACAAAGAGCGGCGCCGGCTTCCGCAGAGCCTGCCCAGGCTGCAACTCACTCGCCCGCCATTCCCCGATCGCCAGCGCCCCATCATAGACCAGCGCCAGATGATCGCGCGTCTCCTCGCGGTAATTCTCAATCCGCAAGTCGCCAAAGAGCCGCCCCTCATAGCCCAGCATCTCATGAACCCGCTGCGAGCTGAAAGGCGTGAAAGGCGCGAAGAGGATCTTCAAGTTGTCGATGCAGCGCAGAGCCGCATAGACCGAGCGCGCCGCGTCCGCCCGATCCCGCTTGATGACCCGCCAAGGCTCGCGCTCATTCAGCCAGCCATTGACCGCCCGCGCCAAAGCCAGCGTCTCTTCCAGAGCTTCCTTGAGGCTAACCGCTTCCAGCAGCGCGCCAACAATTTCAAAGCCGGCTTCCGTCCGCGCGATGATGGATTGGTCTTCCGGCAGCAACTGGTCAGTCACCGGCGCCGCGCCATCAAAACGTTTCCAGGCGAAGCCACAGACGCGATTCACTAAGTTGCCCCATGCCGCCAGCAATTCGTTGTTCACCCGCGCCAGGAAGCCCTCCCAGGAGAAATCGCTGTCCTGCCGCTCCGGGAAAGTACGGGCGACATAAAAGCGCAGCGCATCGGCTTGGTAGCGCTCCAGCAGATCGGGCAGCCACACCGCCCAGTTCCGCGAGGTCGAGAATTGCTGCCCCTCGATGTTCATGAACTCGTTGGCCGGCACGTCATAAGGCAGCTGCAAGGCGATATCGCCATAGACCGGGTCGCCTTCGTTGTATATGCCATCGATGCCCAGAAGCTCCGCCTGCCAGATGATGGTGTGGAAGGGAATATTGTCCTTGCCGATGAAGTTGTAGATTTTGGCGTCGGGGTTGTACCACCATTTCTTCCATTCGTCGGGTTTGCCAATATTATGCGCCCATTCGATGCTGGCCGTGAAATAGCCCATGACAGCATCAAACCAGACGTAGAGCCGCTTGTCCTCCCAGCCATCCAGCGGCACGCGAATCCCCCAATCGATGTCGCGCGTGATGGGCCTTCCCCGCAAACCGTCCTTGACGAAGTTCTGGCTGAAACGGCTGACATTCGGCCGCCAATGATGCTGATGCTCCTCCAGGTATTCGAGGATCTGCTCGGTGAACTTGGCCAGGTCCAGGAAATAATGCTCCGATTCGCGCTTGACGAGCTTGTCGGCGGGGTTGTTGCGGCTATGCGGATCGATCAGCTGGATGGCGTCCATCAGGTTGCCGCAATTCTCGCATTGGTCGCCGCGGGCATGCGGGTACTTGCAGATATAGCAGCCGCCTTCCACATAACGATCGGGCAGGAAACGCCGCTCGCGCTCGCTGAAGAGCAGGGTCTGCCGTTCTTTGTAGAGATAGCCGCGTTCCAGCAAAATCTTGAAAATATCCTGGGCGACGCGATGGTGGTTCTCGGTGTCGGTATGCGTGAACAAGTCATAGCTGACGCCGACCTTTTGCTGCGTCCGCAAGAAGCGCTCATGATAATGCTCGAAGACTTCCAGGGGCGAGACGCCGCGTTTGTCCGCCTCGACGGTGATGGGCGTGCCATGGCTGTCCGAGCCACTGACCATCAGCACATGATTGCCGCGCAGGCGATGATAGCGGGCGAAGATATCGGCGGGCAGATAAGCGCCGGCCAGATGCCCGATATGCAAATCGCCATTGGCATAAGGCCAAGCCACCGAGACGTGAATATATTCTGCTGCCATGAGTCTTGCTCCCGTTTACTGGTCGAGCCTGAGCTTCAGCTGACGCTTAACCCACTCCTGCAACAAAAAACCGCCTGTCGCTGACAGACGGCAATGGAGTAATGCGCTGTGAGGCCTAGGCGTACTTCAAGCGCCGTCTGTCGATATGGACGGATGGCATCCGCATAGGCATGGACTTCGTTTGCCGCGTTTTCATGCGCGCAGTGTACCACAGCCGGCGGAATAACGTCAAGCTCGCATGACCTGACACGGCTGGAAAGCGCGGATTGCCTGAACTATAATGCGCGCCGCATAGAGCATCATGCCAGCGAGGTCGCCCAATGATCGAGAGGAGCAGCCAGCCAGCCCCGGGCGCCATTCCGCCATCGGGACCCCGCAGAGCGCGCCGAAACAGCTGCTTGATTTGGATCTTGGCGACCGCCTTCTGCCTGCTGGTTTCGCTGGTCATAGTCGCCGCCGCGGCTTATGGCGGTTGGAACGCGGGCTTGCAATCCGCCCGCGCCCGGGCCACGGAATCCGCCGCAAGCGAGCTGCAAGGGCAATGCGACCTTCTGCGGCAGAACCTGGCCGATGGCAATCTTGACCTGGCGAAATCGCGGATCGACTGGCTGGAACAGCGGGATTCAGCGCCCAACTGCCTGCGTGAGCTCGCGCCTATGGCCACAGCCGCCTACTTGCTCGCTCAGCCCAGCCCGACATTCACCGCTCAGCCAGCGCCGACGGACCCCATGCCCACTGCCCAGCCCAGCCCGGCCTTCACCGCTCAGCCAGCGCCGACCGAAACCAGCGATGATTCGAGCGAATGGGCATACGACCTGGAAGGGCTGCTGGCTGAAGCGCAAGCCGATATCGCGCTGGGGAATTACCCGTCAGCCATAAGCACGCTGGAAGCCATCGTCAGCATCGACGAGAGCTATCAGCGCGATTTGGTGCGAGCCATGCTGCTTGAGGCATTGACCAACGAGGCTCTGGCCCTCTACCGCAGATTCAAGCTCTCCGAAGCCATCGTCTTGACCGAGCGCGCCGAAACCTATGGCGATATTGGCGAGTTGAATTATGAGCGCTATATCGCCGATACCTTCCTAATCGCCCAGAGCTACAAGACAACCAACCCGGCTGAGGCCACGCGCCTATTCAGCCAAATCGTCTATCAGCACAATCGCAATTATATGAATGGTCAGGTGGTCGGCGAATTGCAGGATGCCCTGCGCTACTATGGGGACGCGCTGCTGTTGGGCGGCGAGGCCTGCCTGGCGCATCAGCAATATGGCGCGGCTCTCGCATTGCAGCCCAATCGCAGCCCGGTGAGTCGCAGCCTCTTAATCGCAAAGCAGCAGGAAGCGGCGCAAGCCTGCAGCGGGAATGGCGCGGTTGGAAATGGCGGCGAGAACATCAGCCCGGCGAGCACACCCTTGCCGATTGGCGTTCGCGGCGGTTGATCAGCTTTCGATGCGCTCGATGATCGCGCCAGTCGCCATCCCGCCGCCGCAGCACATCGTCTGCAAGCCATAACGCCCGCCAGTCGTCTCCAGCGCATTTATCATCGCCGTCATCAAACGCGCGCCCGATGCCCCCAGCGGATGCCCCAAAGCAATCGCCCCGCCATGGATATTCACCTTGCTCAGGTCGCCGCCCGTGGCCTTCTCCCATATCCGCGGGACAGAGGCGAAGGCTTCGTTGACCTCGAAGACATCAATATCCGCCATGCGCAAGCCAGCCCGCGCCAGAACGCGCTGCGTGGCCGCGATGGGCCCAGTCAGCATGAGATGCGGATCGCTGCCGACAGTGGCCATAGCGACGATGCGCGCCCGGGCTTCCAGTCCAAGCTGCCGCGCCATGCCCGCCGTTGTAACCAGCGCCGCCGCCGCCCCATCGCTGATCTGGCTGCTGTTGCCGGCGGTGGTGACGCCATCGCTGCTGAAGACCGGCTGCAAAGCCGCCATTGCCTCCAGCGAACCATTCGGGCGAATGCCTTGATCGCGCTCGACCATGAAGAGATTGCCCGCTTCGTCGCTGCCAGACAAGGGCGCGATCTCCCGCCGCAGGATGCCAGCTTGGGTCGCTTGCCAGGCGCGGCGATGGCTCTCCAAACCCAGCTCATCCATAGCCGCCCGCGTGATGCCCCACTTTGCCGCGATCTCATCGGAAGCGACGCCTTGCGGGATCATATTCCAGGTTTCCATGATGCTGTCGGTGAATGGCAGGGAGCCGTCGCTGCCCAGGCTCGAGCCCATCGGAACGCGCGTCATGCTCTCTACGCCGCCGGCAATTACCAAATCTGCCTGCCCGGAGGCGACCATGGCCGCCGCCAGGTGGATGGCTTGCTGGCTGCTGCCGCATTGGAAATCGATTGTCGTCGCCGGCGTTGCGATGGGCAATTCGGCATCCAGCGCGATGTTGCGGGCGATGTTCATCGTCTGTTCGCCCACCTGGCTGACGCATCCAAAGAGCAGATGGTCAACGCGATTCCCTTCCAAGCCGGCGCGCTCCAGGAGGCAGCCCGTCACATGCGCGCCCAGCTTGACCGGGTGCCATTCGCGCAGCCAGCCGCCCCGTTTGCCCAGCGGACTGCGGATAGCGTCAACAATCACGACCTCGTTCATGGTCTGTCCTCTTGCATAATCATTCTTCTTTGTGATCACCGGCAGCGATTGCGCCTGCGGTTCAGATAGGCGGCTGCCCGTCGGGAAAGTGGCCCGCTTCCTTTTCGTGGCCCAAATCCCGCAAGGCATTTATGGCGGCGGCGCGGGTTTTATCGCGGCTGCTGTCAGCCAGATCTAGCAGAGCCTTCACAGCGCGCGGATCGCCAATTTTGCCCAATGCCTGCGCGGCGTGATAAGGCGTGAGGAAGCCGGGCGCCTCCAACGCGCGGATCAGATGCGGCACGGCGCGGTCGTCCTTGAGCTTGCCCAGCATCAGCGCCGCTCTGCCTCGGACGATGAGGTCTTCCTGCTTGTTATCCACAATGCTGATCAAGGCGCGCACGGCTTGGTCGCCACCGATCATGCCCAGTTTCATCACGGCGGTGCGGCGGCGGTCTTTGTTGACATCGCGCAATTCGCTGAGGATGGTCTTCACCTGGCTATCCGCTGCCTGGCGGCGCATCGGCTATTGCCTTTCAGCTGCTTCGGCTTCTGCCGGCATCATAGTTCGTCTTCGCCTCGTGGCTATTCTAGCCTAAAGCGCGCCAAAGTCATAGCGCCTTATGGGCGAGGTAAGGGCAATCGCTTCAAACTTGAACTCTGTGGATCTGCGATAGCTTCATCAACAATTTCGTAAACTGTAGACACCCGAGCCGCAATGCGACCGCCCACGCAAAATACCTTGCGGCTCGCTGCAAGCGACTCCCCTCGCTGATGCTTCGGAATGCGCGACAGAGGCGCAGTGTCTACGCGCGCTAGAGGTGTAGGCTGGGCCGGTGGTGGGGTTTATAGCTCGCAATGCAAACAGGATATGCGGCGAACTGACCTGGTCAAGCAGGAGCCGGGATTTCGATGGGGCGTTGACCGACTCTGGCCGCGTCTTGCTCTTGATGTATATGCCAGTAAGCATGGCAACCATATCGATGCATTCATCAAGATCTTCCCAGTACACAGTATAATAATTAAGTTGGTAGTTCTGTCGCTGGCTGTCATTCGCGCGTTCCAGCCAAGGCGCATAATATAGCGGCAAGCCCAAAATGCGCCCGTCTGCCATTTCAATGGTTACATGTGATGTGGTGAAGCGCACTGCTTGTGGCGCGCACCGGTCATCGTGTACAAAAGGAATTTTTTCACTTGTCGCTCTTTGACACCATCCCATGAGAACATGATACTATACACATAGCTTCCGCCGCTTGAAGTATAGAATCGCGCCAGCCAGCTTGTCAACAAGCCGGCCCGCCTAGAGCGCCACCAAGCCGCCATCCAGAACCAGCGCATGGCCCGTGACGAAAGACGCGGCATCCGAACAGAGCCACAGGACCGCCTCGGCGATTTCTTCCGCCTTGCCCAGCCTGCCCATGGGTATGGCGCGGGTCATGATCGCCGCCATAAGGGGATTGCCGGCGATGGCGCCCTGGACCATGGCGGTGTCCGTGTATGCCGGGCAGACGGCATTGACGCGGATGCCCAGTTTGGCATAATCCAGCGCGGCCGACTTGGTCATGCCCACCACGGCATGTTTGCTGACGGTATAATCGGCCGCTTTTGGCGCGCCGATCAAGCCAGCCACCGATGCGATATTGACGATGACGCCGCTTCCCTGGCTCAGCATCTGCTTCAGCTCGGCTCGCATGCAATGCCAGACTCCGCGCAGGTTGACATCCAGCACTTTCTCAAAGGTCTCGTCATCGGCTTCGTGCATGCGCTGGGTGAACTTGCCGGAGATGCCGGCGTTGTTGACCGCCGCGTCCAGAGAGCCGAAAGCCGCCACCGTCGCCGCCAGCATAGTCTTGACTTCCGCGGGATCCCGCACGTCGCATCGGCAGGCCATGGCTGAGCCGCCGGCCGCAGTGATGAGATCGGCTGTTTCCGCGGCGCCAGCTTCGTTAATGTCCGAAACGCAGAGGGTGGCGCCTTCCCGCGCCAATGCCATTGCGCTGGCTCTCCCAATGCCCGCGGCCGCCCCGGTCACCAATGCGACTTTTCCTTCCATGCTTGGCATGTCGCCCTCCCTTTACGCTCCTTGTCTGGCAGCATTTTATGGTACAGAGAGCCGCTCGCATAGCTAGAGGCGAGTTGCTGGTTGGCGCTATGCTATAATCGTAAGAGATGGCCGCTGCGGGAGGTTGCGCTGATGATCGATGACCCTGTCTTGCTCAATGATTGGCATGCTGTCCTGCCGTTGGCGGATTTGGAAGCGGCCGATAATGTGCTTGGCGCGCGCGTCTTGGGCGAAGATATTGTCATCTGGCGCGCGGGCGACCAAGTGCATGCCTGGAAAGATCTCTGCGTGCATCGCGGGACGCGGCTCTCCCTGGGCGAGCGGCTGCCCGATCAGACCTTGCAATGCCCTTATCACGGCTGGACATACAATGGCGCCGGGCAATGCGTCAGGATCCCCGCCCACCCCGAACAGAAGCCGCCCGCCAAAGCCCGAGCCATCGTCTATCGCGCCAAGGTCGCTTATGACATGGTTTGGGTCTGCCTCGGCGAACCGGCGCATGACATCCCTGACTTTGAAGAATGGGGCGATGACAGCTATCGCAAGATACTCTGCGGCGCCTATGAATTCGCGGCGGCGGGCCCGCGCATGGTGGAGAACTTCCTGGATGTGGCGCATTTTCCTTTTGTGCATGAGAACATCCTGGGCACGCAGGAACGCCCGGAGATCCCCGATTATGCGGTAGTCACGGACGAAAGGGGCATCACCGCTTCGAATATCCGCGTCTTCCAGCCCAACCCGGATGGCTCGCATATCCCCAACTGGGTGACCTATACCTATAAAGTCTATCGACCGCTGGTGGCCTATTTCCGCAAGGAAGCCGAAGAGAAGTTCGCCATTTTGTTGATGGTCACGCCCATCGAAGAAGTCAAGTCGCTGATGTGGATGTGGATGGTGATGACGCAGGTCGATAGCGCCGACGAGTCTCTGCGCGCCTTCCAGGACGAGATCGCCATGCAGGATTTGCCAATCGTGCAATCGCAGCGCCCGGAACTGCTGCCGCTGGACCTGCAAGCCGAGCTGCACCTGCGCAGCGACAAGACGGCAATCGCCTATCGCCGCTGGCTGAATGCCCTGGGCTTGAGCTTTGGCGCGAGTTAGACCATGAGCGAGAACGCAGCCGGGCGGCGGACCATCGACGAAGAGTTGATCCGCTATCGCATTGAGAAGCGGCTGGCAGGCCGGCGGGATCTGCTTTTGCATCTGCTGGTCTATGTGGGCGTCGCTCTGCTGTTCCGGCTGAATGTCACTTGGCTGGATTGGCAAGGCTATGCGCTGCTGGGCGGCTTATGGGCGATCCCGCTGGCTTGGCATGCGCTGCGTTATTATCACCGTTGCGGTCCTGGCGCGGTCCGGCGGGCTGATGAAATCGAGCGCGCCCTCGACGAGCAGTCTCAGCGGACGGAAGCGGATGAGGACGATGAACTGCTCATAGAAGAGCGCGTTTCCAAGCGGGTCGCGGCAAGGCGCATCGTGGCGGCGCATGGCTTGACTTCTGTGATGTTTCTGCTCTGCTATCTGCCAGGCGCCATCCGCGACGGGACAGGTATTGGCTTTGACGCGACAGAGCATATTCTGAATCTGGCTGGCTATATGGGCTTGGCATTCTCCCTGCACCTGACGCGATTCTTTTTTGTGCATGGCCGCAGTCCAGCGGGGCGAGCGCAGAAGATCGACGCCGAAATCGAGAAGCGCTGGCATAGCTCTGAGATGGACAGCCGGGCGTGGCGCGCGCAATTCGAGCGGGAGGAACTGGCTCTGGAAACGGGCATCGCGTTTGGCTCGCGTCTGCGCTTGAGCGACGACGGCGAGATTGAGTGCGCGGCGCCCTTGTCCGAATCGCGGCAGCAAATGGCGGCGAGCGAGCAATGAAAGCCAAGAGCAAGCCAGTCGACCGGGCGGAAATCCGTGAACGCGTGGAGCGCAAGTTTCGAGCGCGGGGCGCCGTCGCCTTTCATCTGCTGGTCGTGGCCGGCGCGGGCATCCTCTACGCATACAACCTGCCGGAGCTTTGGGCGGGACGATATTGGCGCAGCGGTTTCATCGAGTTCGCCATCTTCTGCGGGCTCCTGTGCGGCACGGGCGCGCTGCATTTCATCCGCTACTATTTTCGGCATGGCAAGGGGCGGGATTGGCATGAAAAGCAGACTCGCGCTCGCATTCACAAGCGGCTGAGATTTGCGGATGACGGCGAGGCTGAAGAGGGGGCTGAACTGGCGCGCATCCAAGCGGGAGAACAGCTGAAGGATCGCCGCCTGCTCTGGCAGCACCTGGCGGTTTTCACCTGCATCTCCGCCATTTTTGTTCTGGGGCATGCCGGCAATATGCCCGGCGAGCCAATTTTGGAATGGGCGCGCTGGCGGGATGTGGTCACGCTCTTCGGCATCTTGGGCATCGGCCTTGCGGCGCATGTCCTGCGTTATGTCTTCGCCTATGGCAAGGCGGCGAGCGGGCGAGAGGCGAGAATCGAGGCGCAGGTGGAGCGCGAACTTGAACTGGCGCGGCGGCGAGCAAAGATGCGCGAATCGCAGCCGGCTCCCCAAGGCATAAGCGCCGAATTACCAGCGCATGTCCTGAGCCTGGAGGAGCTGACAGCCGGGCAGCGGCAACCGCAGCGCTAGGCAACCGGGCGGGAGAGACGCATGAAAAACAAGAACGAAAACATCGACGCGGTCCGCCGCAGAGTGGAGAAAAAGTTCGACGAACGCAGCGGCTTGATCCAGCATGCCATCGTGTATGGGGCTGTAAATCTTATGCTCTGGATCATCTGGCTGCTGACTTGGACCGGCTTCCCCTGGCCGCTCTTTGTGACGATATTCTGGGGAATCGGCATGGTGAGCCATTATGTCAGCTATCACAATGCCTATGGCGCCGGCGCGCGCAAGCGGGAAGCGGAAATTGAAGCGGAGGTGGCCAGGCAGATTGAATTGCAGCGCGCGCGGGAAGCTTTGGACGATGACGACTACGAAGATTATGAAGAAGCCGGCGGGGATGTGTATGCGCTCGACAATTATGAGCGGCGGGGCTTGCGGCTTAGCGATGACGGTGAATTGCTGGATATGCCAGCCGACGATGAAGACGGGCAGGAATTGGCGAGGCAGCAGCGCTAACTGCGGCTTGCGGCGGCTATGACTTGACAATGTGAAGCATGGCGCACTTGGTGTTAGAATAGGGCGGAATGAGGCGCGGGGCTTGGCGACAGCGCCCAGGGTGAGTTGATGATACGTTTGAAACGGCGCAATACGGCTTGGCTGCTGGCGATGACCTTGCTGATCGGTTTCGCCTTGTTGGCGGCGCCGGTGTCGGCGGCTGTGCAGCTTTCGCTGATTGGCGTGCTGGCTGTGGCCGTCATCGCCTCCATGATCGAGTTGGGGCCGGAGCGCGCCAGCCTGCTTGATGTCTTGCATCGGGCGCCCTTGCAGCGGCGCATCACGCCACAAGCGCGGGAAGCCACTGAGCGGGCGGCCGCCCAAGCCGGTTATTTCAACCGCAGCGGCATCGTCATGCTGGATATCGGTTTGATCGCCATGCAGACGGGCGTCGAAGGCTTGGCCATGCGGCGGACGCGCAATATCTCCAAAGACGACGATGGCGCGCGCCCCTTCATCACCCTCTTTGTCCTGCCGGAAGAGGCAGAACGGCAAGCCTTGATCCGCTACGAAATCTACAATCATTTGGGCGAAGAGCAGTACGTGCATGAGATGAAGACCTATCTGCGCGAGGGCGAGCTCAGCTTGCTGGCCGATCATCATTTGCCGCTGGCCGGCAATCGCGGCGTGGATGGCAATGGCGATTGGGACCTGCGAGTCTATGTCGATAACAATCTCATCGGCATGCACAATCTGATGCTGTCGCCATCGGTGATTGAGCGCCGCCGCCGCCTCAGCGGGGAAGCCGAAGTCGAAGCGCCAAGCCGCAGCCGCAGCCTTCAGAGACGGCGCAACCTGGCTGATGCCGTCATCGTGGAGGAGATGGAGCAGCCGCAGACCACCCAGCTCAAAGATTTGCTGCAGCAGCCGAGCTCTTCGGGGCGCTCGCGCGGTTCGCGATAGAGGAAGTTTTCATGCCGGAAAACCGCAACACATGGTTCCTCGCTTTCATCCTCCTGGCTTTGGGGGCGGTGGCTTTGCTGGGCAACAGCTTCCCGGTCATCCTGGTGCTGCTTGGCTTGCTCTTCCTGGTGCGGCAATTCGATAATGACCGTTCCAGCAGCAATATCAGCAGCGCCGCGCAAACGTTTGACTACAACCAATACGATTATGAACAGCAGGAACAAGAAGAAGATTACGACGATTATGAGATCTTCCATCAGCAGCCGGCCAGCGCCGAACAGCGGGTCTATCGCCATGCTTTGGAGTCGGTGACGCGGGCCGGGCTGGACCCGGACAATGTACAGGTGCTGGCGGTGGACATCGGCTTGCTGACCACCAAAGACGACAGCGAACCGCAGATTTACCGCACTTGGTCCCTGCCTGATGATATCGATTACATTCAGCCTTTTGTGCAATTGCGTGTGCCCATGGAAGCCAATGGCAGCATCCGCTTCGAAATTGTGGATGCCATAGGCGACCTGATCTATGTGCATGAGGATGATTTTCACCTGGAGCGCGGGCGCAACTTCCTGACGCCCAATACGCGCATGCCGCTGCACGATCAGATGGAACTGGATGGCAAGTGGTCGATGCGCGTGATTGCCGACGGCGTCGCCATCGCCGATCATCGCTTTGAATACGCCGAGGCTTCGGGCCGCGATATCCGCCGCCACATCGGCGAAGATGGCGAGATCAACACCGAGATGCGCGCGGTCATGGCGGAGAATCGCCTGCCCAAGATGTCGCTTGACGATCTGCTGGCCTACCAAGGCGAAGAAGAAGAACGGGAACGCCGGGCTTGATCCCTCGCGCCTCCAGGAGTATCAACCGGCCCGCTCGGCCAGCACCAGCACATAAGCGCCAGTTGTATTGGGGTCGCCATCCGTCCCGGCATAGCGGCGGGCGCGGATGTAGTAGGTGCCGCTGGCCGGCAGGGCGTAGTGATCAATCAGGGCGTTCTGGTCATTGGCGGCGCGGTCGTCGTTGCGCGCAACCACTTCCTGCGCGCCATTCAGCAGCTCCAGCAGGGCATCCAGGTTGCCATCCACGCGGGTCATGGATATCGACAGGACTTCGCCTTGTCTTCCATAGAAGGCGTAGACATCCCGCGGATTGGCTTCGCTGATCTTGCCGGTGACGCTGCTGCCGAATTCCAGGCTGACCGTGCCGGGCGGGATATTGACCAGAGGGGCATCCAGAATATCCAGGCTCAGCCGATATTCGCCGCTGGTCGCGCCGGCTCTGCCATCGTAGCGGGTGGCGATTATATGGTACTTGCCATCGGCCGGGACAAGAAAATCGATGATGCGGGCGTTTTGACCGTCGCCGCTGTCATCATCCTCGGCGATAGACTGGTAATCGCTGTCCGTCAAGATCAGATAACTATCCAGATCGCCGCTGCCGCCGCGCAGCATATCAATGGTGATCACATCGTCGGCAGTGGCTTGGAAGGCGTAAAAGCGCTCGAACTGCTGGTTGCTCAACGTTGACGTTCGCGTTTCGCCATAGCCGATGGGCAGGGGCGCCAACCGGCTGCTGCCTGTGCCGCTATGCGCCGCTTCTTCGATGCTGAGCACGAAGCTGCCCGCGCTGTCGTCATAGCGGGTCGCCATCACGATATAAGCGCCGCCGCGCTCGATGATGAGGCTGTCGATGCGCGCGTTGCGGGTTTCGCTGTGCTGGTCATCGTTCTCGGCGATCACAAAGCGGTCGCCATCCACCACGCGCAGGAAGGGATCGAGCGTGCCGGAAGAACGGGCCATGGATATGGTCAGGATATCGCCCTGTTCGGCTTGGAATGTGTAATACACTTCGGCACTGGCGTTGCTGATGGTGCCGATGACGGAATCGCCATAACGCAGGGCGCTGCCGCGTTCAGACAAGACGCCCTTGCGTGTCATGCGCAGCTCATAACCCCCGGCGGTCGCGCCCAGGCCGAATGCGAAACGGCCAACGACCACGAAGTAGCGCCCGGTCTTCTCCATAGTCAGGTCGCGAGCGATGCCTGTCGCGCCGGCGCTGTCATCCTGCCAGAGCGTCATCCGCCCGCTATCGTCAAAGACGCCGAGCACGGGGTCCAGGTCCCCCTCAGTCGCCCTGAGCTCAAAGCGGATGACTTCGCCGCGCAAGCCGTCGACAGTGAAGACATCGCGCGGATTGTCATCATTGAGCATGCCGCTGATCAAGCCATCGCGCTCAATGCGCAATTGATCGGCGTCGAGCTCGCGGGATTGAGCCTGGGCGGACCAGGCCAAGAGCAGTTGCAAGATCAGACAGAGCAATAGCAATCTCATGGGGATAATTCTAGCCGAATTCCGCGTCTCAGGCGCACGGCGATGGCGCTGAATGGCGATTTTCCCATGTTATAATGCCGGCTGATTCCCGTCATTGCCCGAGGATTTGGAGAGCCGCTTTGCGTCGACTTTGCCTGCTGCTGCTCTGCGTCGCCGCGCTGATGAGCGCAAATGCGCAAGAAACCGATAACCTCATTCACACGGTGGAAGCTGGCGAGACCCTCACGGCGATCGCCCAGAACTACGGCGTCACGCTTGAGCAGCTGCTCAGCTTGAACAGCCTGGACCCTGATGCCTATCTGCAAATCGGCCAGCGCCTGCTTGTCGCGCCGGATGCCGCAAGTGGCGATGCCCAGCCAGCGGGCGAAACCGGGACTGACGACCCCCAAGAGCCACGCGAGCCCACGCCGGACGACAGCTACCCGGAGGCGCCGGTCATTGAGGCTTCCGCGCCGATGATGGACCCCGCCGACCTCCAGCCTCTGGTCTGCCTGGTCGTATACGAAGACGCCAATCACAATGGCATGCGCGAACCGGCTGAGCTCCGCCTCAGGCAGGGAACTATCGTCCTCTATGACGGCGCTGGTCTTGAGCGGGCGCGGTATACGACGGATGGCGAGAGCGAGCCCGCTTGCCTGCGCGATTTGGGGCGGCAGGTCTATCGGCTGGGAGCGGAGGCGCCGGCTGGCTATGGCTTGCGCGGCGAGTCGGAATTGTGGCTGGATTTGCGAGCGGGCGGCGATGTGCTGCTGGAATTTGCGGCGCGGCAGGGCGCGGATCTGCCCGCGGGACCAGTTTCGCCAGCGCAAGACGCAAGCGACGCGCCGGTGGATGTAACCGGCGGTTTGCTGCGCGAGCTCGCCGGGTTGGCGCTGATGGCTGCCGCAGCGGCGGTTATGGCGAGCGGCCTGATCCTGGCTGTTTTCCTGCGGAGCCGCTGATGGGGCGGGCGCGCTGGCTGGCGCTAATCTGCCTGGCGCTGGCATGCACGCTCGCGCAGGGGCAGGCTCGCAGCCAGATCTGCCTCAGCGCCTTCGCGGATGAGAACGAGAATGGCATACGCGAGGCTGGGGAATTGCCAATCACGCGGGGCATCGCCGCCAGCTTGCTCGACGAGCGCGGTTTGACCATCAATACAGCGCTGCTGAATGATTCGCCGTATGCCGCCGACGGTTTGCTCTGCTTTGACGATTTGCTGGCTGGAAAATACCGTCTTATCATCAGCGGCAGCGAGCTTATCGCCACGGGCGCGACTACAGCCGAAGCGATGCTCCTGCCGGGCGAGCCTCCGCCGGTGATAGACTTTGGCGGGCGATCGCTGATTGCTGAGCCGGGGCCGGCGGTCGGTACCCGACTGGATGCCGATGCCACTCGCATGCTTCTCCTGGCTGCTGGCGGGCTTGCGCTGGCTGTTGCGCTTCTGTCGCTGCTGGGCTGCCTGCTGGCATGGTCATTTCTGCGCCGCCGTTATGCCAGAGCCGGTCCACCGCGTATCGAGAGTGCCGCTGGAACGCCGCCCTTAGCCGATGACCATCAGGGATGGTAGACTGGCAAGCAACTGATTGCTTATGACCGAGCGAAAATGAAGCGAACTGCCGGGCTGTTTTTCTCCGAAGGCGATCTGCGGTTGGCGCGGGACAATCTTGGCCGCCAGCCGATCGCCTCTGCCTTGCCCCTGCTCGATGCCTTTCGCGCCGATCCGCTGGAAAGGGCGCAGCTGCTGTCTCTGCGATATGTCCTGCGCAATGACGAGGCGGCCGCTGACGATGCCATGGAGAGCCTGCAAGCGCAAGACTTCGCCGCGGTTGAATGTCCAGACATCGTCGAGATTCAGCGACATCTAGGCTGGCTCGCGGTCGCGTCCAGGCTGCGGGCGCATCGTCATTGGCAAGCGGCGGCGGGGACTATCCTGGACCTCATCGCCGGCTGGGCGCGGAGGCTGGACAGCGACGTGGAAAGCGACCCCCTGCGCCTGAGTTGGCTGGCGGCAGTGAGCATGGCGGCCGCGATCCTGCGCGAGGAAGAGACCGGCTTTGGGCGGGCTGCCGCTATCTATCGCCGCATCATTGACCAGCATATTCACCCCGAAGGCTATTTCAAAGGCATCGTTGACATCGACGGCGCCAGCGAAACGTATGCCGCCCAGGTATCCGCGACGCGCGCGCTGGTCCTCATGGCGGAGATGGCCGGGCTGGCCGGGCTTGATCTGTGGGCTTATGATAATCGCGGGGTCAGCGTGATGACGGCCGCAACCTACAGCTTCTTTTATTATTTCTTCCCGGAAAAGTGGCGATGGGAAGCGGGATTGACGCGGGAGCAGACTGTCCCCCTGTTTCGGCGCGTCGGGGCATTCTTCGAAATGGTGGAGCGCCGGGCAACGCTGCGGGGCATTGAGCAGCTCTTCGCCGAGCAGCGGCCTATGTTCTGCGCGCTAGCTGGCTTGACGACGCTGACGCATGGCATCCGCCCGCCCAAGAAAAGCCGCTGGCGCATCTTCTGAGCATTTTCCGCGCATCATCCAAAGACCAAGATGACCTGGCAAGAAACTCGCCTGGTCATGCCCTTGACAAGCGTTTTAAGTTCGACTAAAAATATAGTTAATGTCGCTGAAAAATCTTGCGAAGGGCATGAATCGTGAGCGCGCGGAACCTGTTTTTATCCTTGTCAGTCTTTATATTTCTGTTTTCCATGGTTGCGCAAGGCAAGGAAGCGCGGCGCAAGATCGTGGCTACCACCACCCAGGCGGCCGACCTGGCGCGGGTATTGACAGCCGGGCTGGACAGCATTGAACTGGTGGCGCTGATGGGCGCGGGCGTCGACCCGCATCTCTATCAACCGACCGAATCCGACATTGTCGCCATGAACCAAGCCGAGATGGTGGTTTACAGCGGCTTGCGCCTGGAAGGGCAATTTGATGCCATCTTCACCGCTCTGGCTGAGCAGGGCATCGCCATCCACGCCTTGAGCGCGCCGGTGAAAGAGGCCGGCTTCATCATTGGCGGTTTCGACTTGTCGGATAGCCTGGTCAATGTGGATGATCCGCATTATTGGTTTGACCCGCGCAACTGGCAGATTGCCGCTGTGGCGCTGGCGGAGGCGCTGGCGGATTTCGACCCAGAGAATGCCGCGCTGTATCGAGCCAAAGCCGCCGCTTATAGCGAGCAGCTTGATCTGCTCTTCGCCTGGGCGGACGCGGGCTTGCGCTCCATAGCCGAGGGGCGGCGCTACCTGGTCACATCGCATGACGCTTTTCAATATTTCGGCTCGGCTTTTGGCTGGCGGATGCAGGCCATTCAAGGCTTGAGCACGGAAGATGAAGCCGGCGTCGGCGATATTCAGCAGACCGTCGACTTTGTCATCGCCCATGAGATACCGGTGCTCTTCGTGGAAAGCAGCATCCCGCCCGATACCATTGAAGCGGTGATCGAAGCTGTGGGCGCGCAGGGGAGCCAAGCCCGCCTGGGCATCCGCGAGCTCTATGGCGACGCCATGGACCAGCCGGGCAGTTTCGGCGGCAGCTACATCGGCATGCTGGCGCAGAATGCCCTGACAGTCATGCAATCCTACCGGTGCATGGGCGCGGATGTGGTGATTCCGCCTTGGCCTGAGGGTCTCTTGCCGGCGCCGCCCGAAGACATCTGGCACGCCGATTGCGCAGCCTGAGCGACTGGAGCGAACTGCGATGCGCGCGCAAAGCCCCTTTGCCCTGTCCATTGACGATCTGACCGTCGCTTATGACGAGAAACCCGCCATCTGGGATATCGACTTGGCTGTGCCGGCGGGCGCGCTCATGGGCATCGTTGGACCGAATGGCGCGGGCAAAAGCACGTTGATCAAAGCGGCGCTGAACCTGATGCCAAAGGCGGCCGGCACAGTCCGCTTTTATGGCAAGCCTTATGAAGCCGCGCGCTCGCTGGTCGGCTATGTTCCGCAGCGTGGCAGCGTCGATTGGGATTTCCCGACCTCGGTGATGGATGTGGCAGCCATGGGGCTCTATGGCAAACTGGGCTGGTTTCGCAGGCCCCGCCGGCGCGAGCGGGCTCTGGCGCTGCGGGCATTGGAACAGGTGGGCTTGCAGGACCTGCGCGATCGGCAGATAAGCCAGCTTTCCGGCGGGCAGCGGCAGCGGACCTTCCTGGCGCGGGCTCTGGTTCAGGATGCCCAGATTTATCTTATGGACGAGCCATTCGCCGCCGTCGACGCCGTCACGGAAAAAACCATCGTGGATATCCTGCGCGCGTTGAATGCCCGCGGCAAGACAGTGCTGGTCGTGCATCATGACTTGCATACCGTGACGGAATATTTTGATTGGGTGACGCTGCTCAATGTCGAGGTCATCGCCACGGGACCAACGCGGGATGTCTTCACGACGGCGAATCTGCGCAAGACCTATGGCGGGCGGATGGCCAGCCTGGAGAGCGGCTTCCTGGAAACCGCTGAGGCGGGATGATGCCATCGGACGCCAATCCTGCGGATTCCCAAAGCCGCGTCTGGCTGATCATAGCCGCGATGATCGCGCTGGGCTTGCTATTCATCCCGCTCAGCCAGCTCCTCTTCGACCTGCGCTTCACCTACACCGTGCGCGTGGTCGCTTTGGGCGGCGCCATGCTGGGCTTGCTCTGCGGCGTCCTGGGCAGCTTTGCCGTGCTGCGTCAAGAGAGTTTGCTTGGCGATGCGCTGTCCCATGCGGCATTGCCCGGCGTGGCCATCGCTTTTCTGCTGGCGGGCCGGGAGCTAAGCTGGCTGCTGCTGGGCGCGGGCATCGCCAGTTGGCTGGGCTTGCGTCTGCTTGCCGCCATCATATACAGCACGCGGATCAAGCAAGATGCGGCCATGGGCATCGTCCTGAGCGCCTTCTTCGCGGCCGGCATCGGCTTGCTGGCTTATATCCAGTCCATCCCGGATGCCAGCCAGGCGGGCTTGGATCATTTCATCTTCGGTCAAGCGGCCGCCATCATCGAGAGCGATGTACGGCTGGTCTGCGCGGCAGGCATAGCGGTCCTGGCTGTGGTGGCTTTGCATTGGAAGGAGTTCAAGCTGGTCGCCTTTGATCCCGAATTCGCCAGCGCCAATGGCTTTCGCGTCGGCTGGATCAACGCGCTCCTGTCCACGCTTATCGTTATCACGGTTGTTCTGGGCTTGCAGCTGGCCGGCGTGATATTGATGGTGGGCATGCTGATAGCGCCGGGCATAGCCGCTCGCCAATGGACGCGCGCTCTGGGGCAGATGGTCATTCTGGCGGCTGTCTTTGGCGCATTCGCTGGCGGCATCGGCGCGGTCATCAGCGCGCTGGACAGCGATATTCCGACGGGTCCCATGATCATTATCGTGGCTTTTGCGCTGGTGGTCATTTCGATCACGCTGGCGCCGGGGCGGGGCTTGCTCTGGAGCCGCTTGCGGCTGCTGGCCAATCGCCGGAGATACGCGAGCCTCAACACCTTGCGCGCTCTCTATCGCTACGCTCTTTCGCATGGGGCGGCCGATTATCCCGTGCCAGATGACTTCATCCGCGGCATTCAAGCCCGCGGCGGCCGATCCGGCCTGGGGCAGCTGCATGGAGCCGGGCATATCACGGAGACGGCGGGGGGCTGGCGCTTGAGCCAAAGCGGCATCGCCTGGGCGCGGACCGACCAGCGCAACCAGCGCCTCTGGGAAATCTATCGTCTGCACAGCCATGCCCTGGGCTTGCCTTTTATACAAGAAGACCGGCAGCGGGATATCGAGACCTGCCTGCCGGCCGCCGCTATCGTCAAGCTGGTCCGCAAGCTGGAGACGGGCGCAGACGCATGATGCCGCTGGAAGCAGTGCTGATCGATTTGCTGCTCGCTGTCTTCACGCCCGAAGAACTGAACGCGTTCCTGCGCTCGCCACGGCACACGGCCACGCTGCTGGGCTGCCTCATCGCCATCAGCGGCGCCATCCTGGGCAGTTTCCTGCTCTTGCGCGGGCTGTCGCTGAGCAGCGATGCCATCAGCCATACCGTGCTGCTGGGCATTGTGTTGGCTTTCCTGCTGATGACGCGGGTATTCGGCCTGCCCCCCGATACCTCGTCTCCCTGGCTGATTTTGGGGGCGTCGCTGGCTGGCGTCGGCACTGTGATCTTGACCGAGCTGCTCTTTCGTTCGGGCTTGGTCAAGCAGGACGCGGCTCTTGGCTTGGCTTTTCCACTGCTTTTCGCCATCGCCGTGATCTTGATCGCGCGCTATGTGGATGACGCTCACCTGGATGAGGATGCCGTGCTGGTGGGCGAAATCGGCTTGGCTTGGGCGAACGCCAACAGTCATTGCCTGGCGAATTGCGAGACTGTGATCATAGAGCCAGATGACGAAGCCGCCCGGTTCGCGCGCCAATGCAGCAACTGCCGCGAGCTTGGCATCAGCCCCCGCGATGAGCGCGCCGTGTTCCGCGAAACTTGCGGCAATTGCGGCGAATACAGCCCCGCCCAAGCCTGGGCCGCCGGCTTGCTGGAGCGGCAGCCGGTCCTGGTTTTCTTCCCCAAGTCGCTCATGGTCATGCTGACGTTGACGCTGCTGACGCTGGCTTTTGTCAGCCTGTTCTACAAGGAGCTCAAGCTGGCGACATTCGACGCCGCGCTGGCGGGCTTTCTGGGTTTCCGGCCCGCCCTGCTGCATTATGCCTTGATGATCCTGGTCAGCCTGGTGGCGGTTGGCGCATTTGACGCCGTCGGCTCGATATTGGTGATCGCCTTTTTCATCATCCCGCCGGCGACCGCCTATCTGCTGACGGATCGCTTGTCGGTCATGCTGGCGCTTAGCCCGCTGATTGGCGGCTTGGGCGCCTTCTTCGGGTATGATCTGGCGCGGGGCCTGCTCTTCGGCTTTATCCCGCTGGCGGATGGCATAGCGGCGTTGAATCGTTTCTTCAGGCTGGACTTGCCCGAACAATGGGATTCTTCGATCAGCGCGTCCATGGTGCTGATGATGTTCGGCTTGTTCCTGCTTGCCTGGCTGCTTTCGCCCCGCTATGGCTTGATTTCAACATTCCTGCGCCGGGCGAACCGCCGCCGGGTCTTCGCGGACCAGGTCGTGCTGGCGCATATTCTTAACCATCAGCACACGGACCGGCATGAGAGCGAGTTGAACCTGGCGCGTTTGCATGAACATTTCCACTGGACTGAGCGCAGAATGTCGCGGGTATTGGCGCGATTGCGGGCTTTGGGTTATGTGCGCGCGGCAGCCGGCAGCGCGGAACTGAGCGAACGGGGCGAGAGGCAGGCGCAGGAATTCCGCAAGAGGATGCTGGACAGGCATAATGATTAGCCTGATCGCCACTGTGCTCAACGAAGGCGATTCTATCCGTCCGATGCTGGATTCGATCCTGCGGCAAACGCGCCCGCCGGAGGAAATCGTCATCGTCGATGGCGGCAGCAGCGATGACACCGTCGCCATCCTCCGCGCCTACCAGGACAGGCTGCCTCTGCGCCTGCTCGTCGAAGCGGGCTGCAACATCAGCCAGGGGCGGAACCGCGCGATCAAGGCGGCGGCCGGCGACATCATCGCGGTGACCGACGCCGGCACTCGCCTCAAGGACGATTGGCTGGAGAAGATCAGCCAGCCGCTGTGTGACGATGCCGCGCTGAATGTTGTGGGCGGCTTCTTCCGCGCGGACCCGCAATCGGCATTCGAGATCGCCCTGGGCGCAGCGACATTGCCGCTGGAGGATGAGATCGCCGCTGCGAGCTTCCTGCCCAGCAGCCGCAGCATCGCCTTCCGCAAGGCAGCCGCGCTCAAAGCGGGCTTGTACCCTGAATGGCTGGATTATTGCGAGGATCTGATTCTTGACCTGCGCTTGCGGAATGTGGCGGGGCGATTCGCCTTTGCCGGTTCGGCGCTGGTCTATTTTCGGCCCCGGGCGACGCTGCGCCAGTTTTTCCGCCAGTATTATTTGTATGCCCGCGGCGATGGCAAAGCCCATCTCTTTTTCAAGCGGCATCTCATCCGCTATCTGGCCTATTGGCTGCTGCTGCCGGCGCTTCTGTGGGCGGGCTTGCTAGTCAATCCCGTGTTCTGGCTTGCGCTGGTCGTCTCTGGGCTGGTCTATCTTTGGGGTCCCTATCGCCGTTTGCCGACTCTCATCCGGCGCGCGCGGGGCGGCTCCCTTGGGCTTTGGCTCTTTTGCATCGTTGCGATTCCCTGGCTGCGCCTGGCCGGCGATATTGCCAAGATGCTGGGTTATCCCGCGGGCTGGCGCTGGCGGTTGAAGCACAAACCACCGAATTGGCGCGAGGGGAGACCAGTCTCGACGGGCGGGTAGCGTCGAATGCGTTGGAGACGCCAATATCGTCCGGCATTGTAGGGGCGAGCCATTGGTTCGCCCAAGCGAAGAGGAATATCTGCCCCCATATCAGCGCCATTCCGATTTGATGCGATCGTCCGGCTTCTACGGCGGAATCTTTGATTGAGGGGCGCGCTGAAGTATACTGGATGGCGATCGAAAGTCGGATATTGAACGCGGAAAGATGGCAAAACGCGGCGAGGGAAGCGAGTGGGTCAGCCTGCGTCATGCCGCCGAAATCCTTGGCGTGCATCCCGCCACTGTGCGCAACTGGGCGGATAGCGGCAAGCTGCCTTTTCGGCGCACGGCCGGCAAGCATCGCCGCTTCAATATCAAGGATCTCAGCGAATACAGCCGCGTTCCAGCCGATCTCGAGCCGCTTGAGCTGCAGATCATCATGCAGAACGCCCTGGGGCAGACGCGCATGCAAGTGGGCAGCGAACGCCTGGAATCAGCGCCTTGGTATGCGGCCATGAGCGACGAGAACAAGCGTCACATGCGCGAGCAGGGAAGACGCGTCCTGGAAGCCATGCGCGCATTTGTGGCGGCCGGCGCCCCGGAAGAAGGCTTGGGCAGCGCCATCACTCTGGGCAAGGATTATGCCGCCCGTCTCATCGCCGATGGCTTGACCCTGCCCCAAGCTATCCGCGGCTTCTATTTCTTCAGCGATTTTGTCTTGAACTCGATTCTGAGCTGGTCAGAATTGCGCCAGCCCAGCAGCTCCTCGGAGTGGTCAACATTGCTGCGCCAGGTGAATTCTTTCATGCACGCGATGCAACTCTCCATCGTCGAATATTATGCAGCCGATTGAGGCGGAGGACGACGACCGCTGGATCGCGCTAAGCCTGTCCCCGCATATCGGCGCGAAGACCTTGGCCAGCCTGCTGCGGCATTTTGATAATGATCTGTCTGCCCTGCTTGCCGCCCCGCATGGCGACTTGCTGCGCGTCCCGGGGGTGGGGCCCGCCATTGCGAGCCATATCAAAGCCATCGACCTCGGGCGAGTGGCCAGGCAGAAAGCCGCCTGGCGCGCAGGAGGCATCGCCTTTCTGGCGCGGAATGGCTGCGGCTATCCCGCTGCGCTGCGCGATTTGGATGAGGCTCCGCCGCTGCTCTTCGCCAGGGGCAAGCTGAGCGTGGACCGGTGGGCGAAGGCGATTGCCATTGTGGGCACGCGGCAGCCGAGCAAAAGAGCGCGCTTTCTCACGTTGGAATTGGCGGCCAAGCTGGCCCGGGAAGGCTGGGTGATTGTCAGTGGCTTGGCTCTGGGGCTGGATAGCGCCGCGCATTGTGGCGCCTTGGCGGTTGGCGGGGCGACCATCGCCGTCCTGGGCAGCGGAGTGCTGAATGTCTACCCGCGCTCGAACCGAGAGCTGGCTGGGCGCATTCAGGCGGGCGGCGCAATTCTCAGCGCGCTGAATCCGCATTGGGGAGCGAATGCCCAGCGGCTGGTGGCGCGCAATCGCATTATCAGCGGCTTGAGCCAGGCAGTCATCCTGGCAGAATCCCAGTTGGATGGCGGCGCGATGTACACAGCGCGTTTTGCCCGCGAGCAGGGACGGCCCGTCTACGCCTTTGATCTGCCCGCCAGCGGAAACCAGGCGCTGCTGGAGGGTGGAGCGCTGGCCATCACGGGCGATGATCCGCCGGCTGCTCTACTGGACGGCATCGCAAATTGATGGGGAAATTGCCCGCTAGAACATTTGACGCATAAACAAATGTTCAAGTATAATGCCATCAGGGCGGATTGCGCCGGCATCGCCCGGCCGGACCAAGCGATTCATAAGGACAGGCTGATGAAAGAATTTCACAGGCTTTCAAGGCGGCAGCAGAACATGCTGCGTTTCATGCAAAGGTACACGCAGGATCAGGGTTTCCCGCCCAGCATTCGCGAGATCGGCGAAGAATGCGATATCGGCTCGACGTCGGTGGTGAATTACAACCTCAACAAGCTGGTGGAAGCGGGTTTCATCCAGCGCATGGGCAAGGTATCGCGCGGGTTGCGCATCGTGCGCGACATCCCCGGCTTCGCGGCGATTGGCAAGCCGGTCATCGGCTCCAGGGAATTGCATCGGGTAGCGCTTGTCGGCCCCATTGCCGCTGGCGAACCCATATCGCTGCCGGAGGATATTGGCCACCACATCGGGGAAGACGACTATATTGCCGTGCCGCCGCGTCTGCTCGGGGGCTATGAAGCCAGCGAGACCTTCGCGCTGACCGTCCGTGGCGATTCGATGATAGACGCCATGATCAAGGATGGCGATATTGTCATCCTGCGGCGGCAAGAGACGGCTGAAAATGGCGAGATGGTGGCGGCTTGGCTGCCGGAAGACAGCGAAACCACGCTCAAGAGTTTCTACCGAGAAGCCGACCGCATCCGCCTGCAGCCAGCCAACCGCGATTATGAGCCGATCTATGTGCAGCCAGGCAATTGCGAGATCAAGGGCAAGCTGCTTTCGGTGATGCGCAGTTACCAGTGATCGCCCGGCTTCCGCTAGGGGTTGAGCTCTCTCCAGGCGCTGTCGCAGAGATGCTGCCCGCCGGCCGCCAGCCATTGGTCCAGGGTATCGCTATGGGATTTGCCGGCCGCGGCGTCGCTGAAAATGCCCACCCCCCAGCGATAATATTTCCGCGTTTCGGCTGGCCAGCGTTCGCGGTCTTGGCTGATGACCGAGGGTCCGCCATTGTAGCAAGCCAGCGTCAAGCCGATAACATCGCCTGAGGCGGTCCCGCAGTACTTCAAGAAGGCGCCGCCGCGCATGGCATTGGTTTCGGTGTCCTGCATGTCTTCGCCATCGGCAAAGTGAAATGGCATGACCTGGAAGAGCCCCTGGGCGCCTGCCTGGCTGACGGCGCTGGGATGTCCGCAGGATTCGATCTGCATCACAGTGGCCAGCAGTTGCGGGTCCAGTTCATTATCACGCGCCCACCGCCTGATATCCTCCGACCAGTGCTGTACAGATGGGGTGAATAAGTCCGCCAAATCGTCCTCATTCGCGCCCAGCAAATGGACGGCGCCGCTCAAGCCGCGTTGGGCGAGCAGGGCGATATCATCCCAAATCACGCTGGATGCCAGCAGGATGGCCAGGGCAATCGGCAGCCAGAGCGGCACATACCAGACATGACCGCGTTTGATGAGCCGCGGTCCCCCGCGCAGCTGGCCATAGCTGAAGCGCAGCGCTTGCAGAAGCTCCCCGCATAGCCGGTGAATACCCGCGACCAAGTGCTGGCGAATGCGCCGCGGTTTGCGGAACTCGCGCGCGAACCTGCTCAAGCCGCCCCCCAATAGAAGCCTAGGCGCTTTTCTGCTAAACTCCCGCAATCGGCACGCGATAGCAGCGGGCGCATAGCAATTATGCGGATGAATAACCTACTTAGCATACGCGAATCCGCCAGATTGGGTAGCGTGGGCGGACGCGAAAACGAGGCGGTGCGAAGATGAGCAAGCCGCCATTCCGAGAGCGCTTGGCCAGCGGGAAGCCCCTCCTGGCTGATGGCGCCATGGGCACGATGCTCCATCACGAATCGCAGGCGCGGGCCGACGCCTGTTTCGATGCCATGAACGTCGACGCTCCCGAAGTCGTGATGGCTATCCACAATGCCTATATCCAGGCGGGCGCGGAGATCATCGAGACGAATACTTTTGGCGCGAACCGCATCAAACTGGGGGCGGTCGGATGGGAGGCGCGCGTCGAGCTCTATAATCGGCGCGGGGTCGAGTTGGCTCTGCGGGCGATCGGTGAAAGCGGCTGCGAAGGAGTATATGTGGCCGCATCGGTGGGTCCGCTGGGCTTGGGCATTGCGCCTTATGGACGCTTGACACATGCCGAAGCCGAGCGCGCCTATGCCGAGCAGCTGGAATATCTGGTCGCTGGCGGCGTGGATCTCATCGCATTCGAGACATTCAGCGAACATAGAGAATTGCTGCTGGCCATCAAGACGCTGCGAGGGATCGCGCCCGATTTGCCGGTCATGGCGCAGGCGACCTTCTATCAGGAGAATTTGAGTTACGGCGGTCATCCCCCAGCGCGGGTGGCCAACGACCTGCATAAAGCCGGGGCGGATGTCATCGGCGTCAACTGCGGCAGCGGACCGGCCGGCATCGCCGAAGTGCTGCGGCAGATGATTTATGCTGTGCCTGGCGCATGCTTCTCCGCCATGCCCAACGCCGGTTTCCCCGAAGTCGTCGGCGGGCGCATCCTCTTTCCCGCCACAGCCGAGTACTTCGCTGATTGCGCCACCACCTTCGTGAACATCGGCGCGACGGTGATCGGCGGCTGCTGCGGCACGAAGCCCGAACATATCGCCGCCATGCGCGGGGCTCTGGACAAACCCGCGAGCGACTTCGTCGAGCTGCACATCAGCGAAAGCTCTGCTGAGCAAGAAGCGCAGGAGCCGCAAGCCCCGACCGAACTCGCCGATCGCCTGAAGCGCGGGCAATTCACCGTGACCGTGGAGATGGCGCCCCTGCGCAGTTACCAAACGGATTCGTTGATGACTGCGGCAAGAGGCTTGAGAGCGGCCGGCGCGGATTTGATCAACGTCGCCGATACTCCAGCCGCGCGCATGAAGATGAGCGCCTGGGCGGTGGCGCATCTGCTGCAATCCCAGCTGGGCATCGAGACTGTGCTGCATTTCCCGACGCGGGGGCGGAATATGCTGCGCGTCCAGGGCGATCTGCTGGCGGCGCATGCATTGGGCTTGCGCAATCTCTTCGTGGTCATGGGCGACCCAACGCGGATCGGCGACTTCCCCGATGCCAGCGACCTCAACGATATTGCGCCGTCGCGTTTGATTGGCGTCATCAAGCAGGGCATGAACGCCGGCGTGGATATGGCGGGGCACAGCATCGGCATGCCCAGCAGCTTCACAGTCGGCTGCGCGCTGAACATGGCGGCGGATGACCTGGATCGCGAGATTCGCAGCCTGCGCAACAAGATCCGCGCGGGGGCGGATTTTGCTTTGAGCCAAGCCATCTTCGAGCCCGAGCGCATCTTGCGCTTTCGGCAGCGTTATGAGCAGATCTGCGGCAGCGCCTTTGAATTGCCCGTGCTGATGGCGGTGATGCCCCTGCGCAGCCACCGGCAAGCCCGGTATCTGCACAACGAAGTGCCTGGCATCTCTATCCCCGAGGGCATCATGCGGCGGATTGCCGAGGCGGCTGACCCGCCGGCGACGGGCATAAACATCGCCCAGGAATTGCTCGACCAAATGTCCGGCTTGGTCCAGGGCGCGTATATCATCCCCTCGGGCGATTATGACCTGGGGGCGGAAGTCCTGGCGTACATCAAAGCGGCGCATGAAGAGAGCGGCGCATGAGCCCGAGGCGGAGGGCGACCCTGTCCGGGATAGGCAGCATCAACCTGAATGTCGCCGTAGTAGACAGCGATTTCTACGCGCGCAACGCCATCAACGCCTACCTGGCTTGGGACCGGCGGACGCGGGTGATATGCAAGACGGCGCGCCTGGGGGATTTCTGGTCCGCGCTGGCGGAGGGCAGGCTCAAAGACGAGCCCGATGTGGTCATCGTTGACGCCAGCCAGTTTGCCGGGGCGGCGCCCCTGGCCCAAGCCGTCGGCGACTTGCGGGGACGTTTCAAGAGCCTCATGGTCATCTGCCTGGCGCCATTCGCGGATCTGGACGATCTTTATGCCGCGACCGAGGCCGGCGCCAAAGCCTATTTGCTGAAGCCGGATACGCGCATCCACATAGCCTGGGCGCTTTGCCACGCGCATTGCCTGCCAGCCGATGACTTTCTCATCAGCCCGGGCGTCGTTCGCGAAGCGCGGAAGCTCTCCCACCGGCGGCTGAGCCCGGCGCGACAGTTGGCTGGTCCGCGGCGCTACCAGAATATGAGCCGGCGCGGATTCGAAGCTTTGGCGCTTTATGCCGTTGAAGGCATGTCGCATCGCCTGGTCGCGCATGAGATGGGCATCAGCGAGAATACCGCGCGCAGCTATATCCGCGATGCCAAGAAAATACTGGAAGCGTATCATGACGACGCCGGCGATTACCCCGATGATATGTCGGCGCAGGAAATCGCCTTCATGCGCATCACGGCTCTGGACATCCCCGATTTCCAGCTTAGCCAGCGGCCTAGGTGATCAGCGCGTCCGTCTCTGACTGGTCTTCGTCTTCACGCTGTCGCTCGCGGGCTTTGCGGACGGCTTTCATGGCTTGCGTGCGCGTGAGCAGGACGGATTGGTCGCCTTCGTTCTCCAGCGCTTCGGGCACATGCACTTGCTCGTCTTCCAGGTAGGATTTGATTGCGCCGCTGAATGACTTGACCGGCGACGCATCGCCATACTGATGCCGCAGGTCGAGCAGGTTCAGCATCAGCCAGAGGAAAAGATCGCCCTCGGTGCGGGCTGTTTTCTTGCCTTTGACCAATTCCATGACCTTGTATTTGCGGATCAGGTCGATGGCGGGCTTGTAGATGGTGTGATACCAGTCGGCGGTGGCTTCTTCCGTGGTCAGGGCATGCCCCTCGAGCTTTTCCATGACGCGCTCATGCAGGAAGATATGCCCCATCAACTCGTGATAGCGGGTGGGCACGGTCAATTCGATGGATTCGTGATTGGGCACGGCGCGCGCCAGCCCCGTCTCATCCAGGAAGTTGGCATAAGCCTCGGCCGATTCCATCTCCCGCTCGCTCATATTGGGGCGCAATGGCACACTCGTCGGCAGTTCGACCACATGCGCCAGGATGGATTTCGCGCCCAGCTCCCGCGCCACCGAAACCCGATGATTGCCATCCCGCACGAAATAGGCGTCGCCGACTTTGTAGAGCTCGATGGGCGGGGGACCTTCCATGCTGTATGCCAAAGCGTATACGCGGCTCCAGCGGTCTTTCATATTGGCTTTCTTGGGCAGGAAGGTGGCGGTGAAGTCTTTGTAGCGCCCGACGCTGCCGACGATATGATCCAGCGGGACATCCACAACGCCGCGATACAGCTCTTCGTGCAGGTGCAGGCGGCTGCGCACCTCATCGAAGTTCATCAGCTCTCTATGCCTGCCCGTCAGCGTATTCAAGACCTCCTGCCAGAAAACCTTGCCCTGAATAGCCTGGAACTTGCTCTTGCCCTGTTCGTAGTGGCTGCGGAAGTTTATGTCGTTAGCCATTGTCATCTTTCTTCGCTCTCGCCTCTGCAATCAATGATCAAATCCGGCAATAAAGGCGAATTTGCGCGGCGAAAACAGGCTCGTCCACGCACACTATACCATATCGGCGGCGCAGCGGGGTAAAATCGTTTGCTGCGCTGGCAAGAGAATGACGCATGGCTGCGCGCGACTCTTACAGCGCGGCGGACGCTCTTGCATGCTTCTAATGTTTGGTGGATTACAGCGATGGACGAGGCGACGCGGCGCTATCTGAATGCCTTGAATCGGGAGTTTTATCGCCTGACCGCCGCCGAGTTCAGCGCGACGCGGCAAAGAGCCTGGCCTGGCTGGGAGCGCCTGCTGGCTTCTATTGAGATGCCTTTGATCTCCGTGCTGGATATCGGCTGTGGCAATGGGCGTTTTGCGCGCTTCCTTGCTCATCGCCAAGAGCAAGCCTTCAATTATACCGGCATCGACAACTGCGCTGAACTGCTGCTGGCCGCCGAGAGCGAACTGGGGCAGCTGGCAAACGCGCGCCACAGGCTGATCGAGCGGGATATTATAACGGATGGCTTGGCTGGTCCGCCGGCTCGCTTGGTAGCGCTATTCGGATTGCTGCATCATGTGCCGGGCGCGCGACAACGCCGGGATCTGCTGCGAGCGGCCGCGGGGCTCGTCCTGCCCGGTGGGCTTCTGGTCTTCGCGGCATGGAGATTTTATGAAAAGGAACGCTTTCGCCAGCGCATCCTGCCTTGGGATGCGGGCATCCAGGTCGAGCGGCATGATTACCTGCTGGATTGGCGGCGTGGCATTCAAGCAAAGCGCTACTGCCATTTCATTGCCGACGATGAACACCGCCGTCTCATCCAAGCCAGCGGAATGAACGTCATTGACGACTATCGCGCGGATGGCGCCGAGGGCGATCTCAACCGGTATACGGTCTTGCGCAAGTGAAAACGGAGCGAGAAACTCCCGCTCCGTTCCAATTCGCCGCTTGGCTAGCAGCTGGCTTTGTCGAGGATGTATGGCGCGGCCGCGTGACGATTATCGCCTTCATTGGTCTCGGCGATCTCGTTGCGCGCGTCAACAATCATGTTGATGTGATGCAGTTCCCGGTAATACTGCGCCTGCGTCAACTTGCCGCCGAAGGTGCGCTGTTCGCCGGGCGCCAGTTGCGAGAGGCCGATAAAGGTAGTTATCAGACCGGCGCCATCGTGGCGGGAATCGCGAACCTCGACTACGCCGCCAGTCTGCGTAGCCGCGTTGCCATCGTTGATGACCGTCACCTGGATCTCATAGGCTTGATTGCATAGCGGCGGGTGAGGCCGGATCTGCGAATTGACGATGCGCAGGTTGGGTCCGCTGGTTGGCGCGGGCACGGCGGTTGGCGGCGGGATGGGCGTCGGCGGCAGAGGCGGCGGATTGATCCGCGCCAGGCTGCTCAGGTCGCCTTGCGGGCTCACGAGATTCGGGTGGATGAAGCCGCGCCGTCCCGTGCTCAGTTCGATGTAGAACCAGCCGGTGCCGAAGCTGCTTATGCCCTTGATGGCGGCTGTTTCGCCTTCTTTCAAGCCGCCGACAATGACATAACCTGTCGAATCGCCAGCGCGGACGTTGCTGTTGACCAGGGCGGACACGCGCGGCGACGTATCGGGCAGTTCGGTTGGCTCGGGCAGGGCGGTGGGTTCTGGCATAGCGGTGGGTTCTTCTATGACCACTACCTGCTGCTCAGCCAGGAACTCGGGCGGGTTGTTCTCAACGCGAATGGGGCTGACGCGAAAATAACTCGGCTCATCGGCGCCGGTGTTGATGATCAAGCGCAATTCATAGAGCCCGTCGCGCACAGACAAGGTATTCCAGGCGCCCAGGACATCGTCGAGGACCGGGGCGATCCGCGGCGAGGTGGCCGGCACCCATTCTTCTGGTTCCGCGCTCTCGCCGTCCATCATGGCATCCAGCGCGAGGGGCCGGAACTCGACGAAGAAGATGCGCATGCCCTCCAGGTTTACCGTGCCGCGAATATCCAGGCTGTCGCGAACGACATAGACCGGCGGCGGGAAACTGATATGCGCGTCGGGGTTCATCATGGCCGGGTCAGCCGGTTCGATGGCCTCCTGCGCGCTGGCCAACGGCGAGAGCGCCAGCAGCGTGAGTACAAGAAAGAGAAGTGTCAAGCGTCGGGTCATTGTTCTGCCTCCTGAATTGCGCCGCGGCGACGCATCCTTTTGGAACGTCCTCTAACATATAATAGGGCAAAATGCCAAAGCGCGCTCAAATAATCTTGTCATGTCCCAGATACCTAGGGGCGAACCCGCCAAAGCTGCCCTACCTGTTCGCCAGTCTTTCCAGTAGCCTCTGGGCATAGGCCGCCATAGCCGCTTGGTCGCAGCCATGTCTTCAAAGTATCTTGTCCGGCGCGCAGAATGAACCCCGCCATCGTCCAGGTCCGCGATCTCTACAAGACCTATAGCGAAGGTGAAACCAGGCTCTCCGTCTTCAGCGGCCTCAGCCTGGATGTTGCGGAAGGCGAGTTTTTCGCTTTGATAGGCGCCAGCGGCAGCGGCAAAAGCACCTTGCTTAACCTGCTCAGCGGCATCGACAAACCCGACAGCGGACGGATCCTCATCGCGGGCCAGGATATCACCGCGCTGGATGATCGGCGGCAGACGCTTTTCCGCCGCGATCATATCGGCATAGTCTTTCAGTTCTTCAATCTCATCCCCACATTAACGGCGCTGGAGAATATCACGCTGCCGATGGAGCTGGGCGGAGCGCGGCTGAAGAGAGCCGAACCGAAAGCCCGTCAGCTGCTGGAGCAGGTTGGCTTGGCGCGCCGGGCTGATGCCTTCCCCGATAAGCTCAGCGGTGGCGAACAGCAGCGCGTGGCCATCGCCCGGGCGCTCTTGCGGGAACCGCGGCTGGTCTTCGCCGATGAGCCGACTGGCAACCTGGATGACGAGACCGGCGAGCAGGTGCTGGATACCCTGCTGCGTTTGACCTGTCGCGCCGGCAAAACCCTGGTCATGGCGACGCACAGCATGGAGATCATCCGTTTCGCCGACCGCGTCTGTCGCATCCACGATGGCAGCCTGCACATAGAATCCCAACTGTAAGGCATTTTACGAACCTGCGCTCGCCACCGCGTTTTTCTTCCTCACTCCCGGCTGTCTGGGTCCACGCGCTCCTCTTCTCCCTCCTACAGACTGGCCTGCAAGCGCTACGCAGGACTTGCTTTCCAATACGGCTGCGCCTCCAAGGCGAAGCTGAATCTAGCTGAAAAGAACTTCAACCGAATTCGATGCGCTGCCCAAGCCAGTTCAGCATGGAATTAGCGCAGATCGCTTGACGCGCCGCCTTGGGCGTTTATGCTTTGCGCTTGAGGCTCTATGGTCACGAGACTCCACCGCAGGCAGCACGGCTTTGATGACGTTGTGTATCCGAAGGACCACGAGCCGGCGCATGTCCATGTTTTCCGAGGCGGCAACGAAGCGGTGATCAACCTTGAGGACTGGACGATTATTGAGAATTACGGATTCTGAAGCCACGAGTTGCGCCGTGCGCTTAACTTGCTAATGCAGCACGAATCGTTATTGTGGCAAGCGTGGGATCAATACCCGGGTTCACGGCTTCGCTAGTTAGGAGCGCAGTCCATCATGTCAGACTCGGCGAGAATCCCCTTCATTCATCGTACAAGAGACAAACCTCCAGGCGTTCGATTCAACTCGGACCAGGTTGTGGTTGATATGGCTGATGGACGCTCAATCGCCATGCCTCTCCACTTCTTCCCAAAACTTCAAACCGCCAGCGACGCGCAGCGCCAAGAGCACCGGCTTCATCATGTAAGCGTCGACTGGGAGGCATTGGATGAAGGCATCGACATGATAGCCATGCTCACGGGCTTGTGCATTGGTGATGTTTCTCAGCCGACTGACGCGCTGAAGCCAGCCAAAGCCGCCGCTACTTGACCAGCCCAGCCCGCCGCATATCCGACAGGATCAAGCCTTCCCAGGGCGCGTCCGTCACCAGCGGGAAATAATGCGCGCCCCGCCGCAGGCATTCATTGCGGATCTCCCCGCGCCAAGCCGCCAGCCGCCGCTGATATATCCCCAGCATCGCTCCGTCGACCGTCACCTCTTGCTGCAATTCCGTCTCCACATCCACCAGGCTGAGATCGCCAGCCAGGGTCGGCTGTACTTCTTCCGGCGCCAGCACATGAATGAGCGCCACCTCATGCCCGCGGCTCAGCAGCGCGTTCAAGCCATCAAGATAAGCGCCATCAAGCGAAAACATATCGCTGAGGACCAGCGTCAAGCCAGGCCGCCGCGCTCGCATGGCATAATCGCTCAATGCCGCGTCCAGGTCGGTGATGCCAGCGGCTTCTATCTCGCCGATGAAACGTAAAATGGCGATGCTCCGCGCGCGGCCCCGCGCAGGCCCAAAAGTCGCCCGGCGCCGGTCATTGACAGACGTCAGCGTCAGGCGGTCGCCACTGGTCAGCGAGACATAAGCCAAACCCGCCAGGATGCGCTTGGCATAGAAGAGCTTTTGCCGCTCTGGCGCGCCTTCGGGCGGGAAGTCCATGCTGGCTGAAGCATCAAGGATGAGATGCACCGCCAGGTCTTCTTCGTCTTCCAGCAGCTTGATATACGGACGCTCAAGCCGGGCATAGATATTCCAATCCAACTGGCGGAGGTCATCTCCAGGCGCATAATTGCGATAATCGGCGAACTCGACGCTGGCGCCCCGTTTGATGGACCGGCGATCGCCCTTGATTGCTCCCGCGCGCACTTTGTTCGCCACCAGCATCAAAGGCTCAAGGCGGCGGCGAATGGATTCCGGCAGGAGCGGCAAAGCCCCCTCCGGCGGCTGCCTCTCGCTCATGGGGTCTCCGAATCCTCTTCGTCGACAGCGGACGGCTCCTCAAGTTCGCCCGCATCGCCATCTTCGGCTTCCTCATCTTCATCGTCTTCGAACTCGAACTCGAGCGTGGCGATATGCCGGCCGCGAAACATTTCCTCGCGTTCGCTGAAGTTCAATTTGGCGAAGAGGGCTCGCGCCGCCTGGTTCTCCGGTTTGTAGCGGGCGATGACCATTTCGCTGTTGTCAAAGTCGTGAATCATGTCCACCAAATGGTCAGCCACAGCATAGCCATAGCCCTGGCGCTGAAATTCGCGATCGATAGTCAGCCGCTCGATGATCCATTGCGCGGGATTCTCCGCATGGATCAGCATGACATAGCCGATGAGCCGCTTGTCGCGCATGATGCCATAGGTAGTGACAGCCGGGTGCCGCGTCTGCAGAAAGGTCAGGAGCGCCCCTTTGGTGAAGCGCCGCTGTTCCGGCAAGACGCGAATGGCGCGCAGCCCGAGGAAGTCCCGCATGGCGCTCAATTCTTCAAGTTCGAAATCCGGCATCTATGGACCTGCATGGCATCTTATGTGAAATCCCACAATAAGTGTGCCACAAACAGACAGATAATCCAGTGAAATCCTGAACGCGGCAGGGAAGCGCGGGAGACCGCCTCACTAATTCGACCATCCATTAGTTTACTTGTCCAGCGATTTTATGTTACTCTGTATCCAATAAACGTCGCCGCAGCGCAAGTTGATGGCTGTCTGACTTGGCGCCGCGCGGGTTGACGGGAAAGGAATGGACGATGACAAAGCGTCCGCAGTTGACAACCGCTCATGGCGCCCCGATAGGCGACAACCAGAATTCTCTGACGGCTGGTTCCCGAGGCCCGCTTCTCATGCAGGATTACCAGCTGCTGGAGAAAATGGCTACCTTCAATCGAGAGCGCGTGCCGGAACGGGTCGTGCATGCCAAAGGCTCGGGCGCTTACGGAACCTTCACCGTTACCAATGACATCACCAGATACAGCCAAGCCGATCTCTTCTCCGAAGTAGGCAAGGCAAGCGATTGCCTCGTCCGCTTCTCGACAGTGGCTGGCGAGCGGGGCGCGGCTGATGCCGAACGCGACGTGCGCGGCTTCGCGGTGAAGTTTTACACCCGAGACGGCAATTGGGACATGGTAGGCAACAACACGCCTGTCTTCTTCGTCCGCGATCCTTACAAATTTGGCGATTTCATCCATACCCAAAAGCGCGACCCAAAGACCAATATGCGCTCCAGCACCGCCATGTGGGATTTCTGGTCGCTTTCGCCCGAGAGCCTGCATCAAGTGACCATCCTGATGAGCGACCGCGGCCTGCCCCAAAGCTATCGGTTCATCAATGGCTACAGCAGCCATACCTACAGTTTCATCAATGCCGATAGCGAGCGCTTTTGGATCAAGCTCCATTTCAAGTCCATGCAGGGCATCAAAACCTGGACGAATGCTCAAGCCGCCGAAATCGTGGGCAAAGACCGCGAAAGCTCCCAGCGCGATCTCTTTGAAGCCATCGAAAGCGGCGAGTATCCCAAGTGGCGCGTCTGCGTTCAGGTCATGCCGGAAGACGAAGCCGAGAGCTACCGCGTCAATCCCTTTGACTTGACCAAGGTATGGCCCCATGGGGATTATCCCTTGATCGAAATTGGCATAATGGAACTCAATCGCAACCCGGAGAATTACTTCGCGGATATTGAGCAGGCGGCTTTCGAGCCTTCCAACATTGTGCCCGGCATCGGCTTTTCGCCGGATAAAATGCTGCAAGCGCGGATCATGTCTTATGCCGACGCGCACCGCTATCGCATCGGCGTCAACTACGCGGGCTTGCCAGCCAACAAAGCCCAATCCCCGGTGCGCACCTATCACCGAGATGGCAAGCTGCGTTTCGATGGCAACTACGGCGGCAGAGTCAACTATGAGCCGAACAGCATGGATGGACCGGTCGAAGATGCCCGTTACAGCGAGCCGCCGCTGAAAATCTCCGGCGATGTCGACCGCTATAATCACCGCGATGGCAACGACGATTATACGCAGCCTGGCAACCTCTTCCGCTTGATGAGCCCAGGGCAGCAGCGGCAGCTCTTCAGCAATATCGCCGAAGCGATGGATGGCGTACCCGAACGCATTGTGGCGCGCCAACTGGCTCATTTCTACCGAGCGGACCCAGCGTATGCGCAAGGCGTCGCGGAATTGCTGGATGCAGATCTCGAGAGGATCGCCGCCCTGGCCGCGCTATCGCTGGAGGAACTGACGGAACGGACCAGCGAAGGCGCTTATGCTGGCTTGCCGCGCCAATCGCCTGTGCCAGTGGCTTAGGACCCGATGCCAGCGCTAAGGCTTTAGAGCGTCCACAACTACCTCAAGCGGATGCCAGGCGGCTTGTCCGGCGTCATGGATCTGCGATCGGCAGGAGCTGCCCGGGGCCGCGATGGTGGCCTCAGGGTTGGCGCGAATTATGGGCAGCAAACGGTCTTCAGCGATTGTCATGCTCAAGTCATAATGCTCATAACCGAAGCTGCCCGCTAAGCCGCAGCAGCCGGTGTTCATCTCCGCCACATCCGCGCCAGGGATGGCTTGCAGCAGGCGCAGCGAATCGCCCGTGCCCCAAAGCGCTTTCTGATGGCAATGCCCATGCAGCAAGATCCGCGCCGCTCCCTGCCGCCACGCGAGTTCCGCCGCCCGCTCCTCCAATGCAGCCGCGAAGAAGGCTTCGGCGCTCAAGCAGCGGCCGGCCAAAGAACGCGCGGTTGCCTGATCTTCACCATCGACCAGGGTCAGATAATCGTCCGTGAAAGCGCTGAGGCAGCTCGGCTCCAGGAAGATCAGCGGCGCATCGCCAGTTTGCGACAGCCGGCGCAGATTGTCCCGCGCCAGTGACTTGGCGGCATCCAGCAAACCTTTGCTGATGGCGGGCCTCCCGCAGCAGCCACTCCCGGGCAAGCGCAACGGATTCACGCGTAAACCCAGCCGCTCCGCCAAATCCAGCGCCGCCCGCCCAATCCGCGGATGATTCCATTCCGTGAAGGTATCGATGACCAAGAGGGCATCAGGCTCGGCATGCCGGGGATAAGGCTCGGCTGTGAAACGTTTCCGGGCGAACTTGGGCAGGGGACGGTCCATCGGGATGCCCAAGGCGCCCAAGCCCCATGCGACCAGGGAATGCCCCATCGCCAGGTTGCTGAGCCGCGGCAGCCTTCCCGCCAGCTTGTTGAGCAGGTGGATGTTGCCGAAGACGCGCGTGGCCATGTCGATGCCATGCCGGTCATGCCAGGACGCCAGGAACTCCGCCTTCAGCTTGGCCACATCGACCGACGATGGGCATTCCCCCGCGCAGGCTTTGCAGCCGAGGCAGAGATCCAGCACGGACTTGAGAGCCGGGTCGCCCAGGTCCTCGGGCAGAGCGCCGCTGATGGCAGCGCGCAGAGCATTGGCTCGCCCCCGCGTCGAATGCGCCTCATCAAGCGTCGCCTGATACGAAGGGCACATCACGCCGTCGCCTTCTTTGCGGCAGACGCCCGCGCCGTTGCACATCTCCACCGCGCCAGCAAAGCCATTATCGGCGCTCCAGTCATAGCGCGTTCGCACATCAATCACTTGGTATTCGGGCGAAAAGCGCAGCAGCTCAGCGCTGTCCATCGGGGGCGAATCAAGGATCTTGCCCGGGTTCATCCTGTTCTGCGGGTCAAAGGCTCGCTTGACCTGACGGAATGCTTCCATCAGTTCGCTGCCAAAGAGGGCCTCGGTGAACTCGCCGCGCACCAGACCCTGCCCATGCTCGCCGGTGATCGTCCCGCGATATTTCAGCACCGTCCGCGCGACGCCATCGGCAATCGCCCGATACTGCTCGCGCCCCCGCAGTGACTTGAGGTTGATCAAGGGGCGGATATGCAGGCAGCCGGCGCTGGCATGGGCATAGATGGCGTAGGTCGTGCCGTTTTCGTGGATGATGCGCTCGACATCGGCGATATAGTCAGCCAGATTCTCAACAGGCACCGCGCCGTCTTCGATGAATGAGACCGGCTTGGCTTCGCTGCGTTCGCTCATCATCAAGCCCAGGCCGGCCTTGCGCACCGTCCAGACATCGTCTTGCTGGCTCGCCGTCTCCGCCACTGTGACCGCGCCGCGATAACCCAGCCGCCGGATATGCGCCTGCAAGTCCTTGATCCTGGCGGCGAGTTCACGTTGCGCGCCGACGAATTCGACGACCAGGATGGCTGCCGGATCGCCCTCGACGAAGGTCAAGCGGTTACGATAGCCGGCGGCCGCGCGCGTTTTATCCAGCAGGAATTTGTCCATCAGCTCGATGGCGGCTGGTTCCAGTTCCAGGATGCGCGGGGTGGCATCCAAGGCTTCGCGCAAGCTGGCGAAATGGACCAGAGCCAGGCCTTTGTTCTCGCTGCGGGGCCGCTCTACCAGGCGCAGCTGGGCGCGGACCACCGTTGCCAAGGTGCCTTCCGAGCCACAAAGCAGCCAATTGAGATCCACATTGTCAGGGTCAATCTTGTCCAGCGCATAGCCAGCCACCGTGCGCCAGGTCCGCGGGTAGCGCGCCTGGATCTGCGCCGCATGCTCAGCCGCCAGGTCGCCAACGACTTTGCGAATGCCATCCAGAGTCGGCGTGGCCGCGTCCAGCCAGGTCAACTCGCCATTGGCCAGCACAACCTGCAAACGCGCCACATGATCAGCCGTCATGCCATAGCGAATGCTGTGCGCGCCTGTGGCGTTATTGCCGATGACTCCGCCGATGGCCGCCCGCTCTGCGCTGGCCGGGTCGGGCCCAAACATCAAGTCCAGCGGGGCCAGCTGCCCATTCAACGCGCCGAGGATCATGCCCGGCTCGACATCCACCGTGCGCGCCTCGGCATTCACCCCGCGAACCCGCCGCATGTGTCGGGTGAAATCCATGATGACCGCTTCGCCAACCGCTTGGCCAGCCAGGGCGCTGCCACCGCCGCGGGGCAAGACGGGTACGCTGTGCAGGCGAGCGATCTCATGCACGGCGACCACATCATCGGCGTCGCGCGGATAGGTCACCGCCAGCGGCATGATCTGATAATTGCTGGCGTCGGTGCTGTAGAGGATGCGCGTCATGCGGTCGGCCGCGGCTTGTTGGGGCCCGAGGGCGCGCTGGAGGTCGTGGAGGAGGTCGCTGTTGAGCATGGGCGGATTGTAGCGGCTTTGCATGAATTGACCAGCGAGGACACCGAGGTCACAGAGGCAAACAAGAGAACATGGGCTTTGGATTGTCTCCATGTACCGGGCCGCGCGAGCAAACAGACTATGCGTTGCCCAATTCCGCTTTCAGCGCGCGCAGTTGAGCGACGCAAGCCCGGACTGTCTCTTCAGCCGGCGATTGCAATGGCGCCCGCATGCCCCCGACCGGCAAGCCGCGTTCCTGCAGCAAAGCCTTGAACATGGGCAAGCCGCCCGCTCCGGCTATCACCTCGCCCAGCGCTTTCAACTGCCGCTGACGCTCGCGAGCCGCAATCAGATTGCCGGCCGCAACCGCTTCATGGATGCCCACGACAAGCTCGGGGAAAATGTTGCTGTGCCCGCTGACCGCTGCATCCAAGCCCATGGACAAGCCCGCCAGGATGAGCATATCGGGACCGATGCAGGTGTTGAAGCGCCCGTCGCGCAGGTGATTGGCCGCGAACATGGTCTGCAGGTCGCCGCTGCTGTCCTTCAAACCCGCGCAGTTGTCATAATCCCGCGCCAGCCGCATCACCAGGGCAGTCGACAGGCTGTTGCCGGTGAAGGCCGGCAAGTTGTAGAGATAAATCGGGAAAGCCGGCAGCGCTTCATAAACTGCGCGATAATGCCGTTCCAGCGCAGCCTCGCTCAGGCGGTAATACCAGGGAGTGAGGACCGCGGCGGCATTCGCGCCAATATCGCGGGCATGACTGGTCAGCGTGATGGTCTCGGCTGTGGTGATGGCGCCTGTGTGCACGATGACCGGGACGCGCCCGGCGACCGCTTCGACAGTGGCCGCAGCGATGGCTTGGCGCTCGGCGGCTGAGAAGAGCGGACCTTCGCCCGTGCTGCCCAGGGGATAGATGCCGGCGATGCCGCGCGCGATGAGGAAGTCGACGAGGGGGAGGAGCATGGCTGTGTTGATGTCGCCGTTTGCTTTGAGCGGGGTGACGATGGGACTGATGATGCCGCGAATGGGTTTGTGGGGCATGGCGGCTAGCTCGCGCTGGGCTCGCTGGCTTCGGGCTGTGAACCTGGTTCTGGCAGCGGCGGTTCCAGGCTCCCGCGTGGAGGATAGATGCCCATTCTGCCTTCAATGTTGGCGAGCCGTTCGCGGATGTCTATCAAGTGCATCGTCATGTCGTAGGCGCGGGATTCGTTCTTTCTGTCAAGCTGATCAAAGCGAGCGTCGTGCGCGTCCAACCTGCGGTCTATCGCGTCGAATCTGGCGTCAATGCGGTCGAATCTCTTGTCCTGCGCGTCGAATCTCTTGTCCTGCGCGTCGAATCTCTTGTCCTGCGCGTCGAATCTGGCGTCATGCGCTTCAAATTTAGCATCGATATAGCGGTAGATTTCCTTCGTTGTATCGTCTAGCGCGTCGCGCAGTTCCTGGCGTGTCTCTTTGCGTTGATCAATCCGTGACTGGACTATCATATAGCGCATCGCCAACGGCAGGACAACCAGCAAGACAACATCGGAAATCCCAGCGCTAGACAGTTCTCGTATCAGACCTAGTATGTCCATTGGTTGTTTTCCCAAGGCGAACTGCGATTCATGGGCTCAGTATACCATGACTGCGCTGGGTATTGCTAATTGGGAGCGAGTACCCATCATACCGAGTATTTCCATCCCCGCCGCGAATGCGCTGACGGGCATGATTGTGGGGATCATCGTGCAGGTGTTGAACAATCCGCCGGGTTGAGCGGCGTGATGAAGCAGTGGATGGGAGTTTGGGCATGGTGGATTAGCAAATGTAACGCGATAGTGAATTTAAAAGCGAAAGTTGCAATTTGACAGCAGGATCCCGTCCCAATCTGACGGGATCCTATGAATATGGTTGAACGATACCGTAGTCTATAGACCGCAGATGACAGCGACGCGATACTCGGCATTATACTCGACATCAAATGCTAGGGTAACGGGCTCGGCACCTATGAACGCCTCGTACCGTACTTCATAGCGACCTTTGCGGAATGGGCCATTCCACAGATGGATATTGATATCATCAATCTGATCTGACATGTGCTTGTCATACTTGGCTTCCTCGAATCTTGATTGACCAGGTTTCTTCAATTCGAAGAGCATATTCAATCGTGTTTCGCCACCAGCCATACCGAAGATTTCTGGCGAAGATTCACGAGAGCCGATGAGAATGCCATATAGGCAGCCATTTTCCTCATCTTCGCCAAAGTCGCCATCCTGGAGATTTGCCTTTGGTTCTACTTCAATGACATCTTCCGATACCGGATCGCAGTCGCTCAAAACCTCACGCAAGTCTTTGATGTACCGTCGCAATTCGCTGACCGTCGTTGGTAAAGCAAGATTTGCCATATAGTCTGCCACACATACGTCCTGCGCTACGGCGGGGATGCCTACGCCTACCATCACCAGCGAGAGAACAAGTATGATTACGCTACACCATTTCTTTGCCATTACATTTCTCCTCTGTAGAGCATTTTGGACACGAATTGCCAGCCAATACCTAAGCAGCTAATCTATATCCTTAAGCCACTTAAGAATCGTAAACGTTCGGTGATAAACCGATACCTCATTCCAATCGATAATGGCTTCAGTATCGTCGGACGAACAGTCGAGCAGATTGAATGCCAAGGTTGAGAGCATTGTTTCGGCCCGGGAACGCAAGACTGATTTCCCTGAACCATCGACAAAACGGCCCACTCCAGCAAAGATTACTGGCCTCCTTGTAGGACCAACCATGCGAATCGCACATGTCATCGCCAACATGCTGTTCTCGTGACCTTCAAAAACTTGCCACTCTTTGCGTGGGAAAAGCAGATATTCGATTCGAATGTTGTCGGCCACTGTTACCTTCAGCAATTCAATATCCGCTATATCATTTATGATCGACTCAATATCTTTGCCACCGACCGATGAGTACGGAGTCGGCGAATCTGCAGCTTTTTTCTCAGACGCGGAAAGAATCCTAGCAACTAAATCATTTAGAGGGTTATGCGTCGCGCAAGTGATCATCACCGCCGCAACGAGCAACAGTGCTGTCAAATAGCCCAGCCAGCGTGATGGCGGAAGCTCTTGGCCGACTTTCCGTTTATCAGACATAGGACAGCTTCTGTTCCAACCCGTCGACGGTTCCAGACTCACTCAGCTTTCGGTAATCTCATGACCTCACCGCACGGTTCCACAAGGTTGCCAAACACCCACCCCACCTCCGTCTTTAGCCACGAGCCGTCTTCATTTCTTGCGAAGGCGTTTTCTTGACCACCACTTTTGAAACTCCCGACGATATCGAACTGTGTACCTGGTCCGCTCCGAATATTTATGGTAGACGACGCGACGATACTGATAGCGACATCATCCGCTGGTTCACCTGTTTCTAGCCGCAACCCAAAATTCGCGGTCTTGTTGTCACTCCAATCCCAAGTACGCTGAGAGATCTCCACGATCAGGAGTACCTGTTCACCGCCGCGAACAGTTGCTCCAATGCTTCCACGCTCCAACGATGGTCCCGTCAATGCCATCCTCGAATCAAGTCCATTGCCACGTAACTTTATTGCATTAATAGTAACCTCTGGCCGGAAATCACCATCATTGAATTGATACCACACGTCGAACTTGCCTTTTACCCGAATTGCGTAATGTTTGTTTATTTCGCTCGTCGTAATGTCGCATATGTCCTGCCCACTCTTAAGCTGTCTTGCCCTGTCCAGAGTCAGTAGGAATTCACCTTCGCCTTCGCCAGAACGCCCGTCGTTGCGGGTTGCAAGTATATAGTAGTTCGCGCTTTGCTTTACATCATGGAATAGGGTTACGCTGTAGGTATCAAAGGCTTCAGCGACAACGTCATAGTTATCATCCAGCAGAAGGATTCCCGGATAGCGAAACTCATCGTCATCTTCAGGAGTCATCGTAATTACCACTACGTCTCCCGCTTCTGCATAGACGCTGTATTCAATTTCATAGTTCCGATTCGTAATCTCGCCGTGGGTGGAATCCCCGTATGATAGGAGAGTCTCACCTTGAGAAGAAACAGTCACGTAAACCGCGCAGCATAGAATAAGCAGTAGAGTCCTTTGTACCAACATCATGCGAATTCCCCTCTACCCAATCAGTAGCCCTGTAGCTTGTATCCAAGTATATATGGGATATCAGTGGTTATTCAAGAGCACATTGCGCGATTCTTCTCGTCCTGTTTGAGATGCGCGCCCTTTGCCTCAGACATGGACCAAACGCGACCATCCTCTCGCCCGCGCCTGCCATTCCCGCCTCCTTGCGCTACAATACCCCCACAACCATCCACACACTCTCAAGGAGCGCCCCATGCCCGCCACCAACCAGCGCAGCCGCACCCTCGTCCATGGACCCGAACGCGCCGGCGCCCGCGCCATGCTCAAAGCCGTCGGCTATGATGATGACGCCCTGGCCAAACCCCTCATCGGCGTCGCCAACACCTGGACGGAAATCGGCCCCTGCAACTTCCACCTGCGCAAGCTGGCGCATGATGTCAAACGCGGCATCCGCGCGGCCGGCGGCACGCCCTTCGAGTTCAACACCATCAGCATCTCCGACGGCATCACCATGGGCACGGAGGGCATGAAAGGCTCGCTGATCAGCCGCGAGGTCATCGCCGACAGCATCGAGCTGGTGGCCAAATCGAATATGCTCGATGGCGTGGTGGCGCTTTCCGCTTGCGACAAGACGATACCCGGCACGATCATGGCGCTGATCCGGCTCGACCTGCCCTCGCTGATGCTCTATGGCGGCACGATCTACCCCGGCAATCTCAATGGGCGGGACATCGACCTGGTCAGCGTCTTCGAAGCGCTGGGCCAATTCCAGGCGGGGCAGATTACGTATGAGCAGCTGATGGATGTCGAGAATGTGGCATGCCCCGGTCCTGGCGCATGCGGCGGCCAATTCACCGCCAACACTATGGCTATGATCAGCGAAATCATCGGCATCTGTCCCATGGGCATGGGCGATGTGCCCGCCGAAGACCCGGAGAAGGAGACTGTCGCCTTCCAGGCCGGCGAAATGATGCTGGATATCCTGGAGCGCGACATCCGCCCGTCGGCTTTGGTGACGCGCCAATCGCTGGAGAACTCGCTGGCTGCCTCGGCCGCGACCGCTGGCAGCACCAACAGCATCCTGCATTGCCTGGCATTCGCGCGCGAAGCTGGCTTGGAGTTCACGCTGGACGATATCGAGGAAATCAGCCGGCGCACGCCCATCATCGGCGATATGCGCCCCACCGGCAAATATGTCGCCCTTGACCTCTTCAAAGCCGGCGGCGTGCCCATCCTGCTCAATCGGCTGATCGACGGCGGCTATATGCGCGGCGATACGCCAACCGTGACAGGCCAAAACTTGAGCGAAGCCTGCGCCGACGCTGTGGAGACGCCCGGGCAAGCGGTCGTGCGCGACCTTGATAATGCCATCAAAGCCAGCGGCGGCTTGGTAGTGCTGCGCGGCAACCTGGCGCCAGCCGGAGCCGTGGTCAAGCTCAAGGATACGCCACCCACGCTGACGGGGCCAGCCCGCGTCTTTGATACCGAAGAGGCCGCATTCGAGGCTGTCTCAAATCGGCAGATCGTCGAGGGCGATGTGCTGGTCATCCGTTACGAAGGGCCGGTCGGGGGGCCTGGCATGCGCGAGATGCTGCAAATCACCGCGGCTCTCTTCGGGCAGGGCTTGGGCGGCAAGGTGGGCTTGGTCACGGACGGGCGATTCAGCGGCGGGACGCGCGGCTTGATGATCGGCCACACGGCGCCAGAAGCGGCTGTTGGCGGTCCCATCGCGCTGCTGGAAGAGGGCGACAGCATCACGATTGATGTCTCGCGGCGATTGCTGCTAGTCGACTTGAGTGATGAGGAGCTTGCGGCGCGGCGGGCGAAGTGGCAGGCGCCCGAGCCGAATTATGCCAAGGGCGTTATGGCGAAGTATGCGCGGCTGGTCTCGCAGGCGGATGATGGCGCGGTGACGGGGGCTTAGCTACTCGCGATTTCCTGTACTACAATCTGGTAGACAAGTTACAAGCATAGGGAGTTGCAAAACCATGCCAGAAAAATGGAAGAACGAAGAGGGCGCAATTCAGTCGACGCCGGTTGAGGTCGTAATCCCGGAGAAGGTTACCGCAAAGCCAAACATAAGCTGGTTTACCATCGGGCTTCAATTCGGCTGCGGGTTCATGCTGGCGGCGTTCATCACGGGCATCTTCATCGGATACGTCCTTGCAGCTCTTGGAATGGACGAGATTCTCCTAAGGCTTTTTTCATTCTAGCAAACCTCAATAGAAACCAGCGAAAGGCAATTCCACTTATCCGAAAACTTGCGTTCAGCACGCTCGAAACCATTTGAGTGTGCAGAGATGCTGATTCCAACCGCATGGTAGGACTCAAAGGAATGTGCAGGCATGGGCAGCTTCCTCGTCATCATGTTGATGTCAAAGTGTACAAGTCGTCAGTTCGCATCTGGCTGAATTGCTCAATTGAATTGGAAACCGGAAACACACACCAACTGAGATTTTCGATTGACAAGATCCTTCACCACAATTCGTTCCAGCTGGGCGATCACATTGTAGTGATTGACAGACCCTCCCGGTATCCAGTCGTAATCGTACTCAAGTATCCGGTAGCCACCGAGAATCACCCAGACAAGCTGCAAGGAGAACTCAAAGTTATCATTGAGCAAGAACAGCCATGCTCCCCCTCCAGTCCACCCGCGTCCTCGACTTGACGCGCCTCCTGCCCGGCGCCATCTGCACCATGCTGCTGCATGACCTGGGCGCTGAAATCATCAAGATCGAGGACCCGCGCATCGGCGATTACGCCCGCAATATGCCACCGCTGATTGATGGCATGGGCAGCTTCTTCCAAAGCAGCAACGGCGGAAAAAAGAGCATCGCCCTCGACCTAAAAGCGGCAGCCGGGCAGGGGATCCTGCATGACCTGGCGGGGACAGCCGACGCGCTCATCGAAGGCTTTCGGCCCGGCGTGGCCGCTCGCCTGGGCGCGGACTATCCGACGTTGCATGCCATCAACCCGCGCTTGATTGTCTGTTCGCTATCCGGCTGGGGGCAGGGCGGACCCCAAGCCCAAGCCAGCGGGCATGATCTGAACTACATCGCCCGCAACGGCCTGCTGGGCGCGGACGTGCGCCCGCGGACGCCCGGAGCGCAGGCAGCCGATGTCAGCGGCGCCTATGTGGCGGTCATGAGCATCCTGGCGGCGCTGCTCAAGCGGCACGCTAGCGGCCAGGGCGACTACTTGGATGTGTCGCTGGCGGAGGCGGCTATGCCCCTGGCCATGGTCGCCTTGGTGGAGGCGCATACGCCCCAGTCAGACGAGGCCTTCATCAGCTTGCGCGGCGAGAGCGCTTGCTACAACCTGTATTGGTCGGCGGACGGGCAGCCCCTGGCTCTGGGCGCGATCGAACCCAAGTTCTGGGCGAATTTCTGCCGCGCTGTGGGCAAGCCAGGCTGGCTCGCGCAGCATCACAGTAGAGAACGACAGCCGGCTCTCATCAAAGAAGTGGCGGCGCTCTTCAAGACCAGGACCGCCGATGACTGGGCGGCGCTTCTGGAAGTTGCCAATTGCTGTTTCAGTCGAGTCATTTCACTAGCGAACTTGCTCGATGAACCGCAGGTCAAGGCGCGCGGCATGGTCGGCTTGGACGAGCGGGGCATTGCCTGGATGCGCAGTCCCATTCGGTTGGGCGAGGCGGAATTGGCGCGCGGTCCCGCCCCGTTCCATGGCGAGCACACGGCGCGGATTCTCGCGGAAATAGGCTACACTGAGGCGGATATTCAGCAGTTGCTGGATGACAAGATCATTCGCCAAGCAAGGTGAAGCCATCAGCATCAGCCAGGATCTTCTTGGGACCGTGCTGGTCGAAAAGCACGCTGACGATGCTGCCATCGTTTTCGACGCCGATGACCTTGCCCCGGCCAAACTGCGTATGCGACACTTCGGCATTCACCATGAAGGCGGATTGTTTCTCGCTGCTGTTTGTATGCCCGGGGAAGGGCGCGATCTTCTTGCGCAGGCTCTCGTTGGGTTTGGAAACTGTGCCGCTCCGCAGGTCATTCATAAGCCGGCTAGGGGAATCGGACGGGCGCTCCCACTTGGTCTGCGCTTCCAGGCTTTGGGCGCGGCGCAAGGCAGCCAGGGTCAATGGCGCGCCATCCAGCAAATGCCCGGGCAGGTCCGCCAGGAACTCGGAGGGCGCTGACAGGCCGCCTGCGCCACTGTATAGCGCGCGGCGAAAGGCATAACTCAAGAAAAGCGAGCGCTTGGCGCGGGTAAGGCCGACGTAGAAGAGACGTCGCTCTTCTTCGATGCCGCCAGCTTCTTCAAAAGATCGGAAATGCGGCAATATGCCCGCTTCCAATCCCGTGATGAAGACAACCGGAAACTCCAGCCCCTTGGCCGCGTGCAGGGTCATCAGCGTCACGGCGTCCGTATCGTCTTTCAAGCTATCGACATCCGCCACCAGCGATTGTTCCGCCAAGAATTCATGCAGCGGCTGTTCATTTTCCATAGCGTATTGCAGCAATCCGCGCAGTTCCCGCACATTGTCCGAACGGTCGACAGCTTCTTCCGGGAATTTGCTGATCTCTTCCAGAAAAAGATAGTAGCGCGTCTGGGCGGTGACTTTGTCAAACATCGTCAGCAGCTCGCCAATTTTCGCCAGGTCTTGCCAGCTGGCGAGCATGTCGTTGAAGGCGGCGAATTTCTTCTTGGCGGCGGCGCCCAGGGGGCAGGCATCCCCATGAACGCGATTCAGCGCATCGCCGACGCTCAAGCCCTCCGCGGTCATCCAATTGATGAAGGCAGCCAGCGATTTCTTGCCGATGCCCCGGGCCGGCGTATTGATGACGCGCTCAAAGCTGATGCGATCATCGGGATTGTGAATCAGGCGCAGGTAAGCCAACAGGTCTTTGACTTCGCGGCGCTTATAGAAGCCGACCCCGCCGACCAGCACATAAGGCATGGCGGCGCTGACAAAAGCCTGTTCCATCGCCCTCGATTGGGCATTGGTGCGGTACATCACCGCGAAATCTTTGTAATCCAAACCTTCTTGCTGGCGGAACTGCTGAATGCGCTCCAGAACATACTCGGCTTCATCCCGCTCATTGAAGGCTTCAGAGACATGGGCGCGCTTGCCGGGACCTTGATCGGTATGCAGCGCTTTGGGCCTTCTATGGCGGTTGCGGTCAATCACCGATCGGGCGATATCCAGGATGTTCTGCGTACTGCGATAATTCTGCTCCAGCAAGAAGACCGCGGCCTCGGCATAGCTGTCTTGAAAGCGCAGCACATTGCGATAATCCGCGCCGCGAAAAGCATAAATCGCTTGGTCTTCATCGCCGACCACAAAGACGTTGTTCCGCGGCGCCGCCATCAGCTTGACCAGGTTGTACTGCACCTGATTGGTGTCCTGAAATTCATCCACCAGCACATATTCGAAGCGGTTCTGATAACGCTCGCGCAGATGCTCATTATCGCGCAGCAGCAGGACCATATTCAGCAGCAGGTCGTCAAAATCCATGGCGTTGGCATCCCGCAGCGCCCCCTGATACCGGGTGTAGACCTGCTTGACGATCTCGCCGAAATAATCGCGCGAAACAAATTGCTCCGGCAAAATCATCTCGTTCTTCGCGCCGGAGATCTTCGCCAGGATAGCCCGAGGATTAAAGCGCTTGGGGTCCATGTCCAGGCTCTTGACGACCTGCTTGACCAGCGCTGCTTGATCATCGCTGTCATAGATCACGTAATCGGGGCGGTAGCCGGCGCTTTCGGCTTCGTAGCGCAGGAAACGGGCGCAGGTGGCGTGGAAAGTGCCCAGCTGCATGCCGCGCAGAGGTTTGCCCAGCAGCCCCTCGACCCGCGTCCGCATTTCGCCAGCGGCTTTGTTCGTGAAAGTCACCGCCATGATGCGATGATGCGGAATGCGCTTTTCATGGATCAGCCAGGCGATGCGCCGGGTGAGCACGCTGGTTTTGCCGCTGCCGGGACCAGCCAGCACTAACACGGGTCCGTCGCCAGCTGTGATGGCAGCGGCTTGCTGCGGGTTCATGCCTTGGAGGAGGGGATGGTCTGTCACGCGGCGATTCCTCAGTAAGTCAAAGCAAGTTCTGAAACAATTGTTCATCACAGAGACACAGGGAGCGCAGAGAAAGTTCTTTCCCCGTCCTCTCAGTGTACTCGATCAACTCGGTGTACTCGGTGGTTGGCATATGAAATGTTTGCGCGCGTCTACTACAGTGATTTAAGGTGTCCATTGTCTCATGACTTCCCATCTGGGCGGGCAAACCTCAACCCGGCGGCGTCGGCGTGATGATCTCTTCGACAGTCGGACCAAAGACCGGTTCCGCCGGCTCACTATCGGCGATGCTATTGTCGACAGTCACCCGCAGATCAAAATTGATGAATCCGCCGCTTTGCGATTTGGCCGCCAGCCGCAGGATATATCCGCCATTTGCAACCTGCAAGGCGCGCGTATCCCATGTGCCGAGGGGGCTGCCATAACCGGGCATCTGCACCAGCGAGGCGCTGATGGGGTAGAAGGTCTGCGGATCCTCAGCGCTGGCATAGAGCAGCTCGAAGCGGTCGAAATCGGCTGCCTGGACCTGCCCGCGGATCTCGACCGCGCCATGCAGCACCTGGCCGCTGTTGATATTGCTGATGTTGATCAGGGGCAGGGGCTGGCCCTGGGCGCAGGCGGCTTCTGGCGGCGGGCGGACCGGCAACTCGAGATCCAGGCTGGCGGCATGCTGGCGGCCATCCTCAGTCGCATTCAGCCAATCCAGCGCCGCGGCATCGTCTATGACGGCGAAGTTGCGCTCTACTGCATGGCTCGGGCAGAACTCATTGGCCAGCAGCAGCGACCAGCTGTCAACCATCAGGCGCTGCAGGAATGCCTCTTCAGCGGGCGGAGGATACTGCTCATGCAAGAAGATATCGGTTGTTGGCTGCGGGCAGTTGGCATAATTCAGCGTGCCAGTCGTCCGGCAGATTTCTCGGGCGACCACCCCGCCGGGATTCTCGAATGGCTGGGGTGGGTCATGCTGGGCCGCGGCTGACATCACGGCATTCCAAACCGGCGCGGCGCTGCGACTGCCACTGGTATTGTAGGTAGGCGTATTATCCGATGTGCCCAGCCAAACGCCAACGACAGCATTCCGCGTGAAACCCATGGTCCAAAGATCGCGGCTCCCGTTGGTCGTGCCAGTTTTGGCAGCCACGACATTCTGCGATGGGATGCCGAGGTTGGCCAGGGTCATATTGGAATCGAGAGTGAAGCTGGGCGCGCGCGACTGGTCATCGCTGAGGATATTCTGCATCACATAAGCCAGGGCTGGCGATATGACCGGCTCGGGCGGGTCGCGTTCCAGTTGCAATTCCACCGCCTGCCCGGCGATCGATTCCGTAATCCGCTCGATTGCGTATAGAGGCGCATGCCGGCCGCCGCTGGCCATCACGCCATAAGCGCCCATGAGATCGTACAGCGTCACTTCATTGGCGCCCAAAGCGCTGGAAAGGGTGATCAAAGAACCTTCCGGGTAGTTCAGCCCGAGCGCCTCCATCATGTTGGCGAATCGCCCAATGCCAAGTTGGTCGCGGAAGACGCGCACCGCCGGCACGTTATAGCTGTTCTGCAGGGCCAGCCGCAATGGAACCGCGCCATGGAAGCGGCGATCGACATTCTGCGGTTCATAGATGCCGCCGGCGCCCAGGTCCTCGATCATCGGCACATCCCAGATGATGCTGGCCGGCGTCAGATATTCGCCCTCGCTATCCTGCAGGGCAGCCATATAGACGAAAGGTTTGATTGCCGAACCGGGCTGCTGATAGGTCAGCGCGTTGTTGACTTGGCCCGCGAAGGCATCGTTGTAATCGTGGCTGCCCACCATGGCCAGGATAGCGCCAGTCCGCGGGTCGGTGACCATGACCGCGCCGGTGTTGACGCCGCTGGCCGCCGCCCGCAATGCCCGCACCTGATTGCTGAGAGCCGCTTGAGCCGCTTCCTGCAGAGCCGGGTCCAGCGTGGCGTGAATGCTGAGCCCGCGCGTGAACAGCGCCGCCTCGCCCAATTCGGCTTCGACCAGAGCCCGAACGTAATCCACAAAATGCGGGTAGCGCCGGAATGCCTGGCTTGGCTGGAAGATGGTCGTCTCGATTTCGGCGATCTGCAGAATGGCCATGCCGCCGATGATCTCGCCAGCTTCGCCCACGCGGACGAGGACTTGCCTGTCGCCTGCGAAATCCATCTCCGCGCCATCAACTATGCAGAAGGGTCCGCGAGTCAGCCAATCCTCATGCTGGAATTGCAGACAGCCAATCTCGATCATCTTGCGCATGGTCGAGCGCATGCCAGCCACCGCCAACGCGCGGTTTGTCACCGGGTCATGCTGAACAGGCGCGGGCACGATGCTGGCCAAGAGCGCCGCCTGCGCGAAGTTGAGATCTGCCGCGCCATGCCCAAAATAAAAATTGGCGGCCGCCTCCACGCCATAACTTTGATTGCCGAAGTAGATCTCGTTGAGATAGAGCTCAAGAATGAAGGTCTTGTCATAGCGATTGGCGATCTCCAGGGCGACCAGGATCTCGTTTATCTTGCGCTCAATGCTGATTTCGCGGTCCTTCAGCACCAGGTTGCGGGCGATCTGCTGGGTGATGGTGCTGGCGCCCGATTCGATGCCGCCTCCGCGGATATTTTGGAGGAATGCGCGGGCGATGGCGATGGGGTCAAAGCCGGGGTCGGCGAAAAAGCGCTCATTCTCCTGCGAGACGATGGCGTGAATCATGTATGGGCTGACCTGGTCCAGCGTGATCGCGGTGCGCGCGCCGGTCTCCTGGCTGTTGATGGCGGCCAGCAAATTGCCATCCGCATCGAAGATTCGCGCGGTCTGGTAGGCTGGGCTGTAATCCGCAAGCGCGGCGATGCCCTCGGCGAAGGGTTCCAGCTTGTCGCGATACCACATCATGATGACGCCGGCGCTGACGATAGCGGCGATGAGCAGCAGGCTCAGCAGAGCGGCGATCAGCGTCAAACCCAGGCGGATGCGGCTGCCGCGGCGCTTTTCCAGCAGGTCCCGAACGATTGGCGAGGGCTGCAATGTCATATCCTGGTCGAATGCCCTCGGGATGACCTGGCTTGAACTGGCGCTGGCCGGCGCTGCCATCGTCTCTTCATGCCGAGCTTCGCTTTTGAATGTCGGCTGCTGACCCGGCAATTCCTCCGCCAAGGCTGCCGAGCCGGGCACAGTGTAAAGCTCGTCCTTTGCGGGCGGGACCCTGCCGATTTTGACGCCGCGCTCGTCGGTGATGTCTTGGCTGGATCCGGGCTGGCTGTAGCTGGCCGGCAGGTCATAATCGCCGCCCGGCTGGGTTAGGGTGGCATCGGGATCGCTCGGTTGCGGCTTGGCGCTTTCAAGCTCCCGCAGGATCGCGGGATAATCGGTCTCCCATTGGTTGCTGAGCGGATTATGGCGATACCATTCTTCGTTTTCAGCGTCTATCATCCACCAGAATCCCCCCTCGTCCTGCACCATGGCTTCATAGAGCAGACGCTGATAATCCTCGAAATTGATCTCTTCCTTGTTGAGCAGTTCGGTCAGGGTGGCGGCCTGGTTCTGCATATCCAGGAAGCGCCGGGCAATCTCGCTGATTTGGGCTTGAGCAGGGGACAATGAGGCCGGCGGGTCATCTTCCGGGCGGGCGTATCGCTGTAACTCTTCCGGGCTGGCGGCGGGCGCGAAGTCTTCTGGCGGGGGCAAATCCTCAGCCGCGGCCGGCTTGATGATGGCGCCCATCATCTCTTCGGGGGCTTCGTCCGCGGGCGGCGTATCGCGCTGGCTATCGTCGGGCATGGATCGCGTCCCCTGGCAGGCTGGCGATGGTCTCGCGGCTATTATAGTGGAATGTCGGGATGCTGGGAAATTGATGGTTTGACGGTAGTGTATTCATTTTGGTTGAAACAGAAAAGCTTCACCGCCTTGTACACCGAGAAAAACGAGAGCACCGAGAATACTGTGCGAAATATGCCATTTTCTCTGTGTCCTCTGCGCCTCTGTGGTGAATGTGAATCTGGCTCATTGAAATTCAACCGAATTCGAATCACCGCCGGTTTGGCTCGCGCCTGTGCTCGGAGTTGGACTCGGCGATCAATTGAGCCATTGGCATTGCGCTTAATGCCAAGAAGGCGCAGCGCTGGAATATGCGGCGGAAATCGGCGAGTCCAGGAAAAATCACCGGCTTTTTTCGGGTTTAGCCGCTTGCTTGTCAAGCGCTCATGCCGACCTGATTCGCGCTTCCAGCTCAGCCGCCAGCCTTCCCATCAAATCGACCGCGAAAGCCAGATCCGCCGGCGTGCTGCGGGGATTATTGCAACACATGCGCAGCAGCGTCTTGCCGCGCAGTTGCGTGCCCGAAGCGAATGCGCCGCCATCTTCCAGGAGCGCGCCCACCAGGTCATGCGTCACGCGATTGGCAATGGCAGCGTCGCCATCGGCCGGCTTATAGCGGAAGGTGAGCACAGCCATGCGCGCCGGGGTGACAATCTCCCAGCAGCCCGCTTCCCGCAGCAGAGATTCAGCCCGCTCGGCATTGTCGAAGCCGGCCTCAATGGCGTCAGAGATGGCGTCCAGCCCGAAGATCTTGAAGCTCATCCACAGCTTGAGCGCGCGGAATTGCCGCGTCAGCTGGATGCCCTGGTGCATGAAGTTGAGTTCTTCGCCGCCCTGCTCGACATCTTTCAAGAACTCGGCTTGCTCCTTGAAGGTCTGCGCCAGCCAGCGCCGCTCGCGGACTATCGCCACGCCGCATTCTATGGGCTGGAAGAGCCATTTATGCGCATCCAGAGCCAGCGAATCGGCACGATGCAAACCGCGCAGAGCCGCTCTGCCCCGCTCAGTCAGCATCGCCGGCGCGCCATAAGCGCCATCCACATGCAGCCAGAGAGCTTCTTCGGAGCATAGATCGGACAGGGCATCCAGAGGATCCACCGCGCCAGTATTGGTCGTGCCAGCCGACGCGATGACGCAGAAAGGCTCCTTGCCCGCCCGACGATCGCTGCTGATGGCTTCCCGCAGCTTCGGGATAGACAGCCGAAACACCCCATCGCTGGGTATCTTGCGCAGCTGCTCCGGCGCGAAGCCCAGAATGCGCAAAGCCCGCGATACCGCGAAATGTATTTGATCCGAACAGTAGGCGACCGCCCCGGTTGTCTCGCCATTCAAGCGAACGTGCCGCGCCACCGCCAAGCCGGTGAGATTGGCGACTGAGCCGCCGCTGACGAAACTGCCGCCGGCCCGCCGCGGGAAGCCGAAGATCTGCCGCAGCCAATCCACGGTCAGCCTTTCGATTTGAGCCGCGCCCGCGCCCTGCAGCCAGACGGCGTTGAAGATGTTGTAGCCGGCCGCCAGCGCATCCGCCATGACGCCGGCGAAGTTGTTGGCCAGCGGGATATAGGCGAAGAAACGGGGATGATCGACATGATTGGTCGGCGCGACTGCCTGGCGCTGGAATTGCTCGAGGACATCGCGCCAGGCGGTGGCTTGCCGGGGCAGCGGCTCATGCAGAATCGCCTCAAGCGCTGCGTAATCCAACTCGCCGGCCACGGGCTCTTCCGCGATGCTCTCGAAATGGGCGACCAACTGGTCGATGACCGCGTAGCCGAATTGCCGCATTTCGTCGCCGCTGAATGCCAATGCCTCGCGTTCGCCCATGAGAAAGCCGCTCCTTTTAGAGTATCGCTTTGATGGCGATCAGCAGCAGAACGCCAAGCGCCACCGTGTTGAGCATGGGCTTGGAAAAGCGATCGCCAAGCCGCAGGCCGATGCTCGTGCCAACGAAGATCAGCGGCGCCAAAGCCAGCGCCATAAAGATGACATCGGCGCTCATCGTCCGCGACAAGAACAGCAGCAGCAGGACTTGCACAGGCGCGTTCAGCAAGAAAAGCGTCATGGTGAAGGCTCGCGCTTGTCGGGCAGGCATATCGCGCGTGGTCATCCACAAGACCAATGGCGGACCGCCCATAGCCACCAGACCCTGCAAGATGCCGCTGAGGCTGAATGCGGCGATGGATACGGATGCCGGCCATTCGCGGATGGCTTTCCCGCTTGCGAAGGCGCGCAGCAATGCCCCGAAGAGAACGCCAATGCCGACCAAGCGCTTGACCTGCTCGGTATCCAACTGCTCGACAGTGAGCAGCAGAAAGATGCCAATCGGCACGGTCAGAAAGCGCGCCGCGGCCGCCAGCTTGACATCGCCCCAGGGGATATGCGCCCGCAGCTGCCAGGCGCCAAAAAGCACCTGAATGCCGATTGAAAGCGTGGTCAGCGCCACCGCCTGCGACAGGCTGAAGCCGGCTTCGACCAGCAGGGGCACGGCGATCATGCCCAGGGCAAAGCCTATCGCGCCTTGCGCCAGGCTGCCCAAAAACATGATGATGCCCGCCGCAAACAGCATGGCTTCCTCTGTCGGATTTGTCCCGCCAGCGTCCAGCGTCGCATACTCCAACGCGGATGACAAGGTTCGCCGCGTTCAGGCTGGATGAGCGCAGCGCCTTATGGTTTTGGCATGCGTATAAGGAATAAGGGAGCGAAATGTCAGAATCGTGTAAATCTTCGTGGCAGCGGGGGCGGTTAGCCGGTATCCCGTCTACAATCCAGGTTAGCCGAGTGGAAAGGAGCCGGGTTGGGGCGCCGCGGCTGGGCAGCTTCACCCGAAGGTCATGGACAAGAGAGCCATCGCGGAATTGAGCATAAGCGAACTGGAGGAATTGATCAAACGCGCCGTCAAGGATTCTGTCGCCGAGGTGATGCTGGAATTCGCCATAGAAGCCGATGTCGAAGCCAATGTTGTCTATGAAGCCGAGATCAACGATATGCTGCGCGCGGAAATGAAAAATTATGGCGGCCTCTACCCAAAAGCCGCCATGCCGCGGCATAATGTGGATGACTGAGCGGCCCGTGTCAATTCCACTGGGATGGCTGGCCGCGCTGATGCCGATTTAGTCGCTTGTCATAACGCAAAGGAGAGCGCCATGCACGTCCAGGATGCCATCCAAAACAAACGCGCCATCCGCGAATTTCGGGATGAACGGCTTGAGCCCGCCCAGATTGAGCGCATCCTCAACGCGGGCCGCCGCTCGCAGAGCTCCAAAAACAGCCAGCCTTGGCATTTCATCGCCGTGCAGGACAGAGACCGCCTGTCGCAGTTGGCTCAGCTGGGCGCGGGCATGGGGCATGTCGCTGGAGCGGCTCTTTGCATCGTCATCGTCGTGCCCACCGAGAATGAGCGCACGCTCTGGCATTTCTTCGATTCCGGGCAGAGCGCCGCGTATATGCAGCTGGCTGCCACCGAAATGGGCATCGGCTCCTGCCTGGGCACGATCTACCAGCCGGATGAAGCCCGCGATCTGCTGGGCATTCCGCCCGATCATCAGACGCGCCTGGTCATCTCCTTCGGTTACCCGGCAGACGAGAGGCATGCCAGCCGTCCCCTGAGCGCCGGGGGCCGCCGCGGCTATGACGATGTAACGCATTGGGAGCTTTGGTAGCCGATTCTCATGCGAGACAGACCCGCCACGAGCGAGCTAGACCTGCCGATTGGCGCAGATGGGGCTGCCCTGCCCGTCCGCCAGCGTCTTCGTCCGCGCCGACTGCGCATGTCCGCGGCGATTCGGACTCTGGTCCGCGAGACGACGCTCTCGCCGGCTGATCTCATCTATCCGCTCTTTATCCGGCATGGCGAAGACCAGCGCCTGCCCATCGCATCCATGCCCGGGCAATTCCAATTGACGTTGGATCGTTTGCCGGCGGAAGCCAAATCCATCGCGAGCCTGGGCATCCCGGCGGTCATCTTGTTTGGCATTCCCGCGCATAAGGATGCCACTGGCAGCGACAATTACGCTCCTGAAGGCATCATCCCGCGAGCCATCGGCGTCATCAAGGAAGCCGCGCCGGATCTGCTGGTCATCTCCGATATGTGCTTTTGCGAATATACCGATCATGGGCATTGCGGCCTCATCAACATGCCCGGCAGTCCCCATTTCGATGCCAGATTGCCGCTTGGCTACCTGCTCAATGACCCCACGCTGGAATTGCTGGCGCGCGCCTCCCGGGTTCATGCCCAAGCCGGCGCCGATATCATCGCGCCCTCCGGCATGCTGGATGGCATGGTGGCCAGCATTCGAACGGCTCTCGACGAAGCCAGCTATGCGCATGTCGCCCTGATGAGTTATGCCGCCAAAGCCGCCAGCGTTTTCTATGGACCATTTCGGGACGCAGCCGAGAGCCCGCCCAGTTTTGGCGATCGCCAGCAATATCAGCTGGACCCGGGCAACCGCCGGGAAGCGCTGCGGGAGTTGGAACTGGATGTCGAAGAGGGCGCGGACATCCTGCTGGTGAAGCCGGCTCTTCCCAGCCTGGATATCCTCAATGAAGCGCGCCGCCGCTTTGATCTGCCCCTGGCCGCCTATCAAGTGAGCGGCGAATACGCCATGCTGCACGGCGCTGCCCGGCAAGGCTGGCTGGATTTGCAGGGGTCCGCGCTGGAAAGCCTCATCAGCATCAGACGGGCTGGCGCGGATATGATCATTACGTATTTCGCCAAAGACGCCGCCGTCTGGCTTGATTGAGCCGGCCAGAACGCAACCTTTGGCAGGCGGCATGAATAGGCTTCGCGGCGCGTTACGACAGCATTTTCCTTTTCTTATCCTCATCCCGGCGCTCATCATCGCGATGACCTGGCCCGCCATCATTCATGTCTTCAATGGCGATGAGTTCTGGCTGGTACAGGCCAATATCGACGCCAACATGCTCTTCTGGGATGCCTGGTATTTCGAGCGCATCCTCGCGGGAAAAGCCGATTATTTCTTCACCGACTTGCTCTTTCATCCGCAAGGCGTGTCCTTGGCTTTTCACAATTTCAGCTTGCCGCACATGGCGCTGCTGACCGCGCTCAAGCAGGTTATGCCGGCCGACAATGCCTTCAACCTGGCCTATCTCATTCTGGCTTCTGTCGTGGCTTCTTCGGGGTATGTCTATCTCAATTATCTGTTTCGCGATCGCTGGATAGCCTGCTTTGGCGCAATCGTCTTTGCATTATGCGGCTTTGTCCTGGCGCGGCCCGCTCAGATTCATATCGCCTTCATCGCCACGATTCCGCTGACCCTGTATTGCTTTCATCGCGCTGTCGCCGAAGACAGCATCAAGCTGGCTCTGCTGGCTGGCGCATCCGCCGGGGTCACGGCTTTTATCGGCTTGTATACGCTGGTCTCGCTGCTGATTCTGCTAGGATTTTTTGTCTTGGGTTTTGGGCTGCGTCATTGGCGAAAAGCCCGCTATTGGCTGATGGTCGCGCTGATGGCTGCTGTGGCGCTTGCCATAGCCTTCCCGCGCTTCGATCCCATGATCAGCGATCCGGCTTTGTCTGGCGCGTTGAACAAGAATGCTGGCATCGAAATCGGCACGGACCTGATGTGGTATTTTGTCAATTACAAGCATCCGCTGCTGGGTCCCCTTATCAGCGACATCTTTCCCATCGTGGACAAGCCGGGCTGGGACCGCGTCGTCTACCTGGGTTATATCCCGCTGGCTCTGCTGCTATTGGCGCTATGGCGGCGCAGGACTCGCTCGGCGGCTTTGCCCTGGCTGGGTTTGGCGCTGGTCTTTCTGGTATTGCGCCTGGGTTCAACGCTGACGGTGAATTCGACGCGTTATGAGCATATCCGGCTGCCCAAGCATTATCTGACGGAACTCTTGCCGCAGGTCTTCGCGCCATTCTGGACTCCCGATGTCTTTCATGGCGGCGCCCTGCTGCCCTTCGCCGTCCTTTCGTGCATGGGGCTGACGGTTCTCGCGCGGAGGCTGCCAGCCAGGCATCGCCCCGTTCTCATTCTGTTGTTGTCAGTAGCAGTGGCATTTGAATACTACCAGTGGCAGAAGCCCTTTCAGCTGCCGGCGGAGCGTCTGGCATTCGTCGATTGGCTGCGCGAGGAAGCGGATCAGGAAGCCATTCATCTGATAAACTTGCCGGCTGGGGGCCAGAATTCCAAAATCTACGCCTTCTACCAGACCTATAATGGCTATCCCCATGCCGAGGGCAGACCTACGCGCACGCCAGAGTCAGCCTTTGACTATATGGATGCCAACCTGCTGCTGCGGAATTGGCGGGCTGGCAAAGCCTTCAACTGCCTGCCCGGAAACGCGGAGGCCTTCACAGCCGCTCAGTCGGCTCTGCTGGCTGATGGCTTCACGCATATCGTCTTGCACCGAGATCGCATCTATCGTGAGCGGATCACCGCCAACTTCATCAACGTTTCCGCCGCCTACCATGACGAGTATGTCAGCATCTATCGCTTGCGGGATCTGCATGAAAGCTGCCAGCTGGCGCGCATACTGAGCCGCGACGCGCAAGCCCATCTCGACGCTGTCGCCGAGAACGCGGCATTCCCTTGGCAAGGGACGTCTTTGCTCAGCGCGCGCCCGATTGAGGTCGCCGAGCCGGATGCCATCCAGGCATACTCAGCTGCCCTCTACAGTTTGCGCGGCTTCACGCCCCTCAGGAGCGCGGACGATCTGGACGGCTCGTCGCAGTCGGCGCTCACAGACAGCGATGTCATTCTCTTCGTCTACGATCCGGTTGCGACGGATGATAGCATGAGCCAAGCCTATCGAGGAGTGGTGGCCAGCCATTTCCAGTCTTGCGGGCGCATCGCCGAGACTGCCAGCGCCGTCATCGAAGTCTTCCTGCGGAAGGGCTATCCCTGCCAGCTTGTCATGAGCGATTCGCCTTTCCGCATCGCCTTTGACAATGGCATTCGGCTGGGCAACCTGCTGGCGGAGGCGCAAGGCGATCAATTGGATCTCTCGCTGGTATGGGAGAACCTGCCAGAAGAGGCGCATGCGCTGTCCCTGCAATTCTTCGGCCAGTCAGGCGAGAAGGCGCATGGGCAGGATTTTGTCTTTCATCGCGACGCCTTGCAGCGCCAGACGATAGACTTGAGCCAGCTGCCGCCGGGAGAATACGCCATGAAGCTGATCGTCTACGAGTATGCCAGCGGAGTCAGCGTACCGGGCACGGTCCTCAGCAGCCAGCAGCGATTCGAGCGCGAGCTGGATTTTATGACCTTGGCGATAGACTAGAGTCCGCTTCAGGCGAATGCGCCCAAAGGAGATGCAGGGGCTCGCCGTTTGGCTGCCTCCATCACCAGGGCGTCGAAGAGCGCTTGCTGGCTGGGGTCGCGGTCGGCTGTGACTTCGGGATGCCATTGCACGGCGATAAGCCAGGGATAGTCGCGCATCTCAAGAGCCTCGATGATGCCGTCATCAGCCCGCGCCACGACGCGCAAGCCTCGGCCGATGGCTTTGGCCGCCTGGTGATGCCCGGAGGATGTAGTCAGCCGCGTACAGCCCATGACAGCGGCGGTCAAGCTGTCCGCCTCGACATGCACTTCTTGCATCGCCCAGAGCCCGACTTCGTCGCGGTGAATGTCTTCATCGCGGATATCCGGGATATGCTCATGCAGGCTGCCGCCCGCCGCCACATTGAGAGCCTGCAAGCCGCGGCAGATGCAGAGCAGGGGTTTCTCGCGCTCGTCCAGCATCCGCCGCAGCAGGCTCAGTTCGCAGTCATCGCGTTCGCTGTCGGCTGGCAAGATATGCGGATTGCGCTGGTCGCCGCCATAATGACGCGGGTCGATATCCGTGCCGCCGGTCACGATGACGCCATCCAGCAGCGGCATGAGCGCCTCCCAGCCGGGGCCGGGCGGGATGAGCAGAGGGGCGCCGCCAGCCCGCCGCACGGCATCCACATAAGGCGCGGGAGTGCTGTAGAAGTTGCGGTAATGCCGCGATTTGACGTAGCCCTCGCTGCGTCCGCCGCTGGTGATGCCGATTATCGCTGTGTTCATGAGTGTGTCCTGAGCGCTGGAGATTATGACGCTCAAGTGTAGCCGAGCGATAACCTGCGGGCAAGCGCCTTTGTCTTGCGCGCGAATCTCACTCGAATTGAACCCTGTCGACAGCCGCGCGCGTATATGGTTTAATTGCAGCCCGTCTCGCTCTCTAGCGGACCAGAATAACAGGATTGTCTCATGCTCCATCGCCTGCGTTTCACCTTCACCTATGCCCTGCGCAATATCCGCCGCGGGGGCCGTTGGACCACTTTGGCCATCCTTTGCATCACAGCCGGCGTCGCCACGGTGGTCGCCTTGCGCTCGCTAGGCTTGGCGGTGGGCGATACGTTGACCAACAACGTGCGCATCGAGGTCAAGGGCGATCTGCTCATCCGCAACGACAGCATATTTGGCGGCTTCGGAAGCAATGATCCCGATGCCTTCGCGCCAGCTGATTTGGAAGCCCTGCTGTCATGGGCGGAGGCGAAGGGCGCAAAAGCTTCGGCCTTCATGTCGGGCCGCAATATGCAGATCAGCAAAGCGGCAGAGGGGAGCCAGTTCGGCCGCCCCAGCTTCATCGGCAGCAATTTCATCGACCCGCAGACCTACCCGCCGACGCATGCCATTCTCGCTGTGGATCCGCCGGACGCGCCCCTGGCTGAGCTATTCACGGGCGGCAACGATGTGGTCATCAGCGACAACCTTGCGGCGCAAAGCGACATCAAAATCGGCGATATCGTGCGCGTCAGCGGGACGCAGGAACCCTTCACTGTGCGCGGCATCGTCTCCGTTGCCGAAGAGAGCAGCGTGACCAACTTCCTGAATGCCTTCTTCGGCTTCGCGTATTTTGACCTCGCCAATGCCCAAGCCGTCCTCAACGAAGACTTCGCGCCCAATCGCATCGGCCTCCTCTTCAGCGATTCGCCGGATGAAGCCAGGTTGGAAGCATACGCTGCCGAAGTGGAAGCGCTGGCGCCGGGCGTCCGCTCCACCGACATCTACGATTTCCTGGAGCGCTACGAAGTCATCTCGCAGTATCTCAGCGACTTCGTGGTGGTGATGGGTTTGGGCGCGCTGTTGATCGGCGGCGTTGGCATCATGAATACCATGCTGGTCTTGGTTCGCCGGCGCACCAACGAGATTGCCGCGGTCAAGACATTCGGCTTGCAGGGCGGCCAGGTGGCGCGGCTTTTCTTGGCTGAGGGGCTGCTGCTGGGCTTCATCGGCAGCCTGGCCGGCCTGGTCCTGGGCATCGGTCTCAGCGTCATAGTCAACGAATATGGCTCAGTCGCCCTGCGCCAGACGCTGGTATGGAAAATCTATCCGGAGGCGCTGGTCTTCGGTTTTGGCCTGGGCATGGTTGTCACCGCCATCTTTGGGGTTGCGCCAATCTTGACCGCCGTCAAAGTGCGCCCGAGCATCATCCTGCGCCCCAACGAGGGGCATCTGGTCGCCCTCGGCATCATTCAGTCGCTTCTGCTGCTGGTCTTCGTCACCATCAGCCTGGGCCTGGTCGTCGGGCATATCGTCAGACCTTCGTTTGAAATCACCGAGAGCCGCGTCGCCGAGATTGCCGCGCGAGATGCCGAGCAGCTTTCCGAAGAAGAACGGGATGCCTTTGAAGAGCGGCGCGGTTTCCGCCCTGGGCGCCCCGGCGAGGCGGTCAACGCGCCATCGCCCTATTTGGTCGGCGTCATCGGCGTCACGCTTGTGTTCATCGTTTTCGGCATCATGATCGGCCTGCTTTGGCTGATTATCTGGCTGGTCGGCAAGGTTCCTTCCCTGGGCTTGGTCACCGTCCGCCTGGCGCAGCGCAACCTGTCCACCAATCGCCTGCGCACCGCCATCACCCTGTTGGCATTGAGCGCTGGCATGTTCGCCCTCAGCAGCATAGCCTTCGTCGGCGAGGGCACGCGGGAATTGCTCAACTTGCAGCTTAGCCGGGCATTTGGCGGCAATGTCCTGGTCTTTCCTTTCCCGGGTTTGCCACAGGCGCTGATCAGCGGCGCAATTGACAATGCTCTGGCAGATGTAGACATCGCCTATCGCACGACGATCGATACTTATGAAGCGGAAATAATCGCGCATAATGGCGAGCCGACCGCCGAAGACGCTACGCTGGAATTCGCAGTCTGGGATTCTGACAAGCCGGATATCTACAGCGGGCAGCCGGCTCTGGAAGCCGGGCGCATGCTGAGCCTGGAAGATGCCGGGCAGCCCCTGATTGTCCTGCCCATTGAATCGGCGGGGGAGCTGCAAATCAAAGTTGGCGACCGCATCCAACTGGATATCGCCGGCGAAAGCGAATTGGAGGTCATCGGCATCGTGGCCAGCGCGGAGGGCGGGGCGAATTTTGGCGGTCCCAGCGGCATCCTCCCGCCCGATGTCTTGCCCGCGAGCGCCTCGGCGGATTTCACGCTCTATGCCTTTCAAGTGCCGGATGAGCAGCTCAACCGCGCATTGACCGAGCTGTCTTCGGTGACGTTCGCCTTGGCGATTGACGTGCAATTCATCGATGGCTTGATAGGCCGCCTCATCGACCAGTTTGCCGCCATCCCGACGATTGTGGGCATCCTGTCGCTTTTCGCCGCCGCGGTGATCATGGCGAATACGGTGGCGCTTTCGACATTGGAGCGCCGCCGCCAGATCGGCATACTCAAAGCCATCGGGTTGACGGCCCGCCGAGTCCTGCGGGTCATGTTCATCGAATCGACCCTGATCGGCTTGCTGAGCGCCTTAATCGGCATAGGCATCAGCGCCCTGGTCATCAGCGCGCTATCCGCGGCTGGCGGGATAACGATTCCCCTGCCGACTGACGCCCGCCTGACAGCCGTCGCTCTGCTCATCGCGGCAGTGCTCATTGGCTGGACGGCCACCTTCCTCAGCGCCCGCGTCGCCCTCAAGGAGCGGGTCATGAACGTGCTGCGCTACGACTAGGCGGTTAAGACGAAACGCGCGCATATCTACGCCGAACTGAAGCTGGATTTTTGGCAATCGCTTGCGTATCCGAGCGCGCTCTGATATAGTCTTCGCTAATGCTGAAGGTATGAGATGCCTAACAGAGTCGCGATGCCTGAGGATTCCTCAATTGTCAAACGCCGCCCGCGCGATGAACGCAGCCAAAGCCTGGTAGATTATGCGCTAGCCTTGGTGCTCTTCGCCGTAATCGTAATCATCTCGCTGATACTCTTAGGGCCTTCGCTCGCGGAATTTCTCGAACAAACAATCAACCACCTCTCCGCCTGAGCAAACATTCGCCCCCAAGCCAGGCGGCCCAGCCCAATTGCCCGCGGCAAAGTCCTATGCTATATTGGACATAATTGAACGCGCACAGTCCATTCTCGCCAACACAAAATCCAGGAGTATTCTGATGGCGTACAAACCGAGAAACCCAAGTGGACAAGGCTTGGTCGAATATGCGTTGATCCTCGTCTTGGTCGCTGTGGTCGTTATCGTCATTCTGGCGCTGCTGGGACCAGCGATAGGCAATATTTTCTCCAATATCATAAACAGCCTGAACCCGACGGCTATCCCCGCCGCCCCGACCATCACGCCGACGCCCGCCTAGTTCTCACTCGGATTTCCACTACCACGCATGGGCGGTGACAAAGCCGCCCGTCTCCGTTCCCTGCTATGCATTTTCACAATTGGAGGAATCAAGGTTGACAGCCCAAGCTGAGCAGAGCCAAGCCAGCGGCGAACTTCGTGGACAAGAGCCGCCATTTTCTGGTACGCTCTTATCAGGCGCTCGCGCTGGTCTGGCCGAGATGGCGGCGAAGGGGCGCGGAAAGGTCAGGGCGATGATTAGAGAGAATCTGTCCACGATCGTGATTATCCTCACGATTCTGGGCTCGATACCGCTCTTCATCAACCCGCGTTTTGATGCCCTGGAGGCCAGTGTGAACGCTCGCTTTGTAGCGGTTGACGCTCGCTTTGACGCGCTGGACGCCAAATTGACCGCCCGCATGGACGCCTTGGAAGCCAGATTGACCGCTCGCATTGACGCGGTGGATGCCAAATTGAGCGCTCGTATTGACGCGGTTGAGTCTAATCTCGGCGCTCGCATTGATGCGGTGGATGCCAAAATCGACAACAAGTTCAACAACCTGGCGAATATGATGATTATCGCGCATACCAATGGCGATGTAACCGCTGAGGAGCTCGTCGCCATTTGGGAACAAGTGAAGACCGTATAGCCGCTTGCGATGATTTGTCCGCGCGACCGCAAGCCAGACCACGGACAGCCTGAAGCCGCGTCGGCAAGGCAGGTCTGTCGGCTCTGGAGATAAACTGTTCACGTGAAAGATAGAGCGCATGATATTGCCTGAATTGTCACAAGCCATCGGCGTCAGTGGCGAGGAAGACGAAGTCCGCCAGATCATCCACGCCGCCATCCGCGACCATGTCAGCGATATCGAAGTGGACGCGCTCGGCAATTTGACCGCCAGGCAGGTCGGCGCGCGCTATCCAGATTTCGCAGTCATGATTGCCGCGCACATGGACGAGGTGGGCTTGATGGTCACGGCTGTGGAGGCCAAGGGGCTGATACAGTTCACCAACGTCGGCGGCATTGATCCGCGCATTCTGCCGGGTTTGCGCGTCAAGGTCGGGGCTGATCGGGCGGCGGGCGTCGTGCTCTGGAAGCCGATTCACATGGGCAAAGATATGACCACGGTCGGCATCGACAAGCTGCGCATAGACGTCGGCGCGAGCGATGACAGCGCGGCAAAGCCCGGCGACCGCATCGCCTTTGACAGCCAGTTCACCCGCCTCAGCGATGTCATGCTGCGCGGCAAAGCCTTTGATGACCGCGTCGGCTGCTCAATTCTGGTCGATATCCTGCGGTGCGGACCCTACCCGGTCACGGTGTCAGCCGCCTTTACCGTGCAGGAAGAGATTGGCTTGCGCGGCGCGAAAGTGGCTGCCCAGCGATTGCAGCCCCAAGCCGCCATCGTGCTCGAAGGCACAACCGCCTATGACCTGCCCGACCCCAAGCGCGAGGCCGAGGCTGGCGATCTGCTCGCCAATCCATCCACCCGGCTGGGCGCTGGCGCTGTCTTGACTCTGGCGGATGGCAGCATGATCAGCGATCCGCGGGTCCTGAGCTTTCTCCGCGAGACGGCGGAAGCCCACGATATTCCTTATCAGCTCAAGACATTTGGCGGCGGCGGGACTGATGGCGGCGCCATCCACACGGCTCATAGCGGCGTGCCAACGATGACGCTGTCGGTCCCATGCCGCTATATTCACTCGCCGACAGCCCTGCTGAATCTTGATGATTACCACAGCGTGCTGGACCTGTCGCGGGCGGTATTGAATCGCATCAACCCGGCCAGCTTCCAGCGGGATTGAGCGCCTATTCCGGCAGCCGCAATTCCTGGCCCACGACAATTTGGTTCGGGTTGGCGATATTGTTCAAGCTGATCAAGGCATTCACATCGACGCGATACTTCAGCGCAATGCTCTCGACTGTATCGCCGGCCGAAACCACGTGCACGTTTGGCAGCGGCGTGGCTGTGGCTGCCAACAGGACGTCAGTGGCTTGCTCCGGCGCGGCGGCATCATCCGCGGCCGGCTCAATAACGACAGGCGCAGGCGATACTGGCGGGCTGGCGGTCGCCGTCGCATATTCGCAGCCCGGGCGCAGCAGCAGCTGACCGATGGAAAGCGCGTCGCTATCCAGCTGATTGACATCCATGATGACCTGCACAGTTGTGTTCCATGCCAGGGAAATCCGATAGAGATTATCGCCCGCCACCACCGTATAAACGCATTCATGCGCCGCATCCAGCTCTTCTTCAAAGGAGACGGTCGCGGTGGGCCGGGAGAATGGCGTCAGCGTTTGCGAATGCGGGGTGGCGGCGATGATGACCTGGGTCGCTCGGTCCGCTGTCGGCTGCTGAACCTGGCCCGGCGCGGCTTCCGGCGTCAGGTATGCGGGCGGCGTGCCTGCTTGGCCCTCGGCGGAGTCGCCGGCGACATCAGCGGGCGGGCTGGTTGGCGAAGCCAGGACAACGGCTTCGGCGCTGTCCGCTTGCTGGAAGGATTCTTCAGTCTGGCGATAACAGGCGGTCAGCAGCAAGGCGCAGAACATTAACGAGAAGAGCAGTCTCGGCTTCATTGGGCAGATCCTTCCAGCCAGATCTAGACACGCTTCATTATAGTGTCGACTGGAAAGTCGGGCTACTCAACTAACGCGCGATTCCGCTCCTCATCGTTGTGGCGCCGGGCTGGGCAAGAACTGGCATGCCGGCGGCAAATCAGCCAACCTGTGGCAGCTCCGCCATTGCCCGGTCAATCTCTGCTTGCGGATACTCATAATCCGAAAGCTCGCCGCCCAGGTAAGCATCGTAGGCGCTCATATCGAAATGCCCGTGCCCACAGAGGTTGAACAGGATGACGCGTTCGTCGCCGGCTTCTTTGGCGGCCATGGCCTCGCGGATTGCGCCGGCGATCCCATGCGCCGCTTCTGGAGCCGCGATGATGCCTTCGGCTTTGGCGAATGTCAGGGCCGCGCCAAAGGTCTCCATCTGCGGGATGGCATGCATGGAGAGCAAATTCTGATCCCATAGCTCGCAGATGATCGAAGCCATGCCATGGTAGCGCAAGCCACCGGCATGCAGGGGCGGCGGCACGAAACCATGCCCCAGGGTATACATCTTGACCAGCGGCGTCATGCCCACGGTATCGCCGAAGTCATAGGCGTATTTGCCGCGCGTCAAACTTGGGCAGGCGGCCGGCTCGACGCCCAGCAGCTTGGTAGCCTTGCCCGCGGTCAAGTTTTGATGCAGGAATGGCAGGGCGATCCCGGCGAAGTTGCTGCCGCCGCCCGTTGGGCCCACGACGACATCGGGGTATTCGCCAGCCAGTTCCATCTGCTGCAGGGCTTCTTGGCCGATGACCGTCTGGTGCGTCAAGACATGGTTCAGGACGCTGCCCAGCGAGTATTTGTACTTGCCGCCGCTGGTGGCCGCCACTTCCACCGCTTCGCTGATGGCGATGCCCAGAGAGCCGGTGCTATCCGCGTCCCGCTCAAGGATAGCGCGCCCGGCATTGGTGGAATCGCTGGGGCTGGCGGTGACGCTGGCGCCGAAGCTCTGCATGATGGCGCGTCGATAGGGCTTCTGCTCATAGCTGATGCGCACCATATAGACGATGCATTCCATATCGAAGAAACTGCAAGCCTGTGCCAGCGCCGTGCCCCATTGGCCCGCGCCGGTCTCGGTGGTCAAGCCGCCGATGCCCTCCTGCTTGTTGTAATAGGCTTGGGCTGTGGCTGTGTTGAGCTTGTGGCTGCCCGATGGCGATACGCCCTCGTACTTGTAGTAGATATGCGCCGGGGTATCCAAGGCTTTTTCCAGGCGGCGGGCGCGCAGCAGTGGCGTGGGCCGCCAAAGCTTGTAAATCTCGCGCACTTCATCAGGGATCTCGATCCAGCGGTCCTGGCTGACCTCTTGCATGATCAAGCCCATGGGGAAGAGCGGCGCCAGGTCATCCGGTCCCACCGGCTGATGCGTGCCCGGGTGCAAGACAGGCGGCAAGGGACGCGGCAAATCCGCCTGGATGTTGTACCAATGCTCAGGGATCGCGCTTTGCGGCAGATCGAATCGAATAGTGTCAGACATGAGCGCTGCCTCCGACTTGTGAGTATGGCGGGTATTATGTCGCCTGGACGCGGATTTGGCAATTGCGGCGATATTGACGCGCGTTTGCTCGCCGTCTATACTCCGTGCTGATGAGTCGGGACCCTTGCGGCAGAATATTCCGAACCGTGTCAGGGCTTAACGGCAGCAGCACTAAGGAACGACATCTGGGTGTCTTGCGGTATCCTGGCTCATCTTTTCCGCGGCATATCAGCGCAGGCGGGCCGCGGTCAAGACCGTATCGAATTGCTGGCAGAAAACCACAGCCGATTGGTAGCCGCTTAAATCGTGATCGGCCGGCAGGAAATAATACTGATCGCCGATGTTGCCTTTGAGCCGGCCCAGATCCAGCGAGCCATTTTCCAGCTGCAGCGCGCTCATCGGCAGCGGATCCAGAGCCAGATACACGCGCATGTCCCGGCATTTCGCCGAGGCAAAATCCGCAAACCTTAAGATGCGCCGTCCATCCGCCAGTTCATAAATCGTCACTTTGCCCGCGCCCCAATGCAAAGCGTCGATCTCCTGGAAGTCGCCCATGACCAGCGCGCGCGCGCCTTCGAGCTGGTCGCCGATGTCTTCCGGCGGCGCAGGCTGGTCCGCGTCTATGGCTGCCAGCGCCATATCCAGAGCCCGCGACGCGCTGCGATCGTATTCCAGCAGCAATTCTTCGCGCTGCGCCCGCGGCAAAGCCAGGAATTCGTCTTGCAATTCCAGCGCCAAACCGGGGAAGGGGGCGTTTTCGCCGCGCTCGCGGAAGACCAGCCGCCAGGCGGGAAAAGCCCAGACAGCCAGGGCGATCAGCCCGACCAGCGTGAGCAAAATGAGGCGAAAGCGGAATTCCATTATGCCGGCGCAGTCCTCAACTCGGTCAAGGACATTGTGTCATAGCTCCCGCTTCGCTTCAAGCAAAGATGACGTACCCGGGCCTACCGACTCAAGTCAGGCATGGGTCGGGCGTCGACAGTTTGCTTGCCTTTTTCGTGATCTGTAGGGGCGATAGACGGGCTGTGTCGGCGGTCAGTGTCTACGCGACCTACGCGCCCCTGTGAATCGCCCGCGAATGTTCGGCTCTTCACACGGGCGTCTCAGCGAGTCGCCCATACAGCTATCTGTTGTGAGCGGATTTCTATCGTATGCCGGTTGGCGGGAACGGCAGACTGCGCGTCAAGATCCGAATATCGGACAAGCCCTACAAGTCTTCATGCCTCGTTGGCGGGGCGGCTGGCAGAGCGGCGATTATGGGCAGGCAAACCAGCGAGAGCAGGGCAGCCGCGATGAAAGCGGTCTGCAAGCCCAGGGCATCGCCCAAAGCGCCGACCATCAGCACATTCAGCGCGCGGATGCCAAAAGCGTAGAGCATGAAGACGCCATTCGCGGTCGCGCGGTTCTCCGGCAATTGATCCTGCACGAGCGCCAGGAAAACCGGCGAAACGGAAAGCGCCGTCAAGCCCAGGCCGATCAAGACAGGGATGAGCGCCGGCCCCTCGACATGCGCGAATATCAGCATGAGCAGCGCCGAAAGGATAGCCGCGCCAGCCACCATCCGGCGGCGTCCGATGCGATCGCTGAGCGTGCCGCCAGCCAATGCGCCGCCAACGCCGGAAAACTCATAAAGCGCCAGCGCGCCGGTGGCCAGGGTCAGCTCATAGCCGCGGACATCCACCAGGTAGACCACCATGAAGATGCCCAGGCTGCTGGCCGCCAGGTTGCGGAATATCATCACGCCGAAGAGGGGCGCAAAAACGCGCGCGAACCGGCGCAGCATCGGCTTGGTACGCGACTTGCCCGGGACACGCTTGGCGGAGACATCGCGCAATCGCCAATACAGCAGGGCGCTGGCCAGCCAGCCAAAGACCATCAGCCGCCACAAACCCTGCATGCCCCATTCCGCCACGCCGAAGCCTACAAGCAGCGGACCTACCGAACGCGCCAACTCCCCGGAAGCCATGAAGAAGCTCATGCCGCGCCCCACCTTGTCGCCGGAGACATGCGCGATCATGGCGGGGGCCGGCGCGTGAAATGCCATGATGTTCACGCCGACGCAGAAGAGCAGAAGAGCCGCCGTGGCATACGAAGGCATGAAGCCGATCAGCGTGGCCAGAGTGGCTGTGATGGCTGGCGCGAATATGACCAGATAGCGCACGGAGAAGCGGTCGGCGAAGTAGCCAATCAGCGGACCGAGCAGCGATGGCGCTTGCATGAAGACCGGCAGCGAGCCCGCCATCAGCAGCGTCAGACCCAGCTTGTCGATCAGCAGCGGCAGCAAAGGCGCGATGAAAGCGGAATAAACGTCATGGGTGAAATGCCCGAAGCATATCAGCAGGATGCGCGCATAATCAAAGCGGCTGCTGGTTTGCGCCGCCTTCGCGCTCAGGGCAGTTGTTGAGGTCATCAAGGCTTCCCGGCGTCGTCAGACAATAACCAGGCATTATAGCGCAGGCCAGCGGACGAGTCTTCGACTCGCTACTGGAGAATGCAAAGCAAATGGCGATATCCAGAGGCGCTCCTGTGAATCGCCCGCCAACGCGCAGCTTGGATATGTTATGCGGTCGCTCCAGCCTTGCGCCCTAAGAGCGTCGGCGAGGTCGGATCCTGCTTACTAATTTGGCGGCTGGTACTGGTCGCATTCTGGTCCGCGCCCTGAGAAGGTTCCATCGCTATGTTCCCATACCGTGCAATCGAAATCGTCAAACTGGTATTCGATGTCGCCATTGGACTCGACATGCACGAAGGTCAGCCCATAACCGTGCCAATTCAGCGTACAAGGCGGTTGGCTCGTGCCGCCGCAGCTGGAAGATTGCGCGGAGGCGCCCGTGTTGACGCCATAATCGCCGCTGACGGCAAGAACTGGCGCGCCGAGCGCAAGCAGGACCAGCGCCATCAGCGCGGCAAAATACAGTATCAGTCGCTGCTTGAGATTCGCCATACGCCGTCTCCTGCATCGAAATTCGATCCATATCTCGACATATTAGCCACATCAGTATATTACTGCAAGCAATATACTGAATCGTATCGCGCCATGTCAAAAGAGGCTTGCCGCGTCTGGGCGATTCGCCGGTCAGTGTCGCCGGTCAGTGTCGCCGGTCAGTGTCGCCGGTCAGTGTCTACGCGACCTACGCGACCTACGCGACCTCGCTCTTGCGGATTGCAATGCAAAAGAAGGTATGCAGGCGCGGTCATTGCCAGCCGATTGCAGGGTTATTGGCGGACTTTGTTAAGGGCGAGACCGGTTTCGCCCCGAAAGCAATGGGATTGTCTGTCGCCGGATTAACTCGCCGGCTCGGGCGTTGCGGTCGGCGCTGGCGTCGCTGTCGCCAGGGCGCTGGAGCATTCATTGCCGCCCAGAGTAATCCAGCCATTGCTGGCGACAACGGCGACGCAGTCGAAGTCGTCAAATTGGTAGCTGACGGAGCCGTCGCTATTGGTGACATCATAGCTGAGGGAATGGCCGTTGTAGGTCATCACGCAGGGCGGTCCGCTGCCCCCGCAAGTTGAGGACGAGCCGGTGGCGACGCCATAATCGCCGCTGGCCGCCAAGGCTGGCAGCGCCAGAGCCAGGATGGCCAGGGCAAGCAGCGCGGACGCCAGGACAGTCAATCGCTTAGCTGCCTTTGTCATGCTTCTTCTCCTATGCGGAAGTATCGGCCTGGCACTGCGGCTTGCGGTTAATCTGACATTTAATGAAGCCGTTCAGCTTGTCGAAGAGCGACGCCAGCGCCCGCAGCAAATTGGATGGCGCGGCTATCGGCTGCTGCTGGTATTCAGATACTGGCTGCATTGGCTTCCCGTAACGGTTTTGTTGCCGCTGGTGTCCATCAACAGTTCACACGAGAAGCTGAACGAGTAAACCGCATAACCACCGGAAATCGTACGGAATGTCGCGGTATAGCCGCCATACGTGATGCTGCAGGCGGGCTGGCCCCGGCCGCCGCAACTGGAAGCCGATTGCGCCGAAGCGCCTGTGCTGACGCCATAATCGCCGCTGGCCGCCAAGGCTGGCAGCGCGAGCGCCAGTAGGGCCAGGGCAAGCAACGCGACTGTCACGAGAAAACGTTGCTGGGTGAAGTTTGTCATTAGTCCTTTCCTTTCGCGGCAATCGTTAGAGTGTGTCCATCTGGTATTGCCTGGAGCGCATTCGAACAGTCATAACGAAACTGGGGGCATCGACGAATGCAGCCTCGCGCCGGCCCCGGTTAAGGGGATGCCGGCGGCTGGTACTGATCGCATTCTGATCCGCGGCCAGACCATGTGCCATTCGGGTGCCCGTATACCGTGCAGTCGAAGTCGTCAAAGGTGTAGACGAGATCGCCATCGGCGTCGACATGCGAGAAGGTAAGCCCATAGCCGTTCCAGTTCATGGAACAGGCAGGCTGGCTCGTTCCTCCGCAGTTGGATGATGCCGCTGAGGCGCCTGTGTTCACGCCATAATCGCCGCTGCGGGCATAAACCGGGGCGGCGAGCGCAAGCAGGCCGAGCGCGATCAGCGCGCCGCGCAATATCATCAGTCGCAGCTTGAAATCCGACATAATAGTTTTCCTTTAGTGGGCATTGTTAAGATGGACATAATCATAACATATACTCTACACGCATGCAAGTAATTTGTCGGTAAGCGTATCGAGTTCGATTGGAATGAGTTGATGCGAGATTCAGCTTCGCCACGGATGCAATCGCGCATTTGATGGCAGACAGGCACTGCGAAGAAACTTGCGGGCGTTCTTTTCGAGGGCGAGACAATAGGCGCGCAGGTCGCGTAGGTCGCGTAGGTCGCGTAGACACTGACCGCCGACACTGACCGCCGACACTGACCGCCATTCGCGCCTGCATGACGTTGGTTTGGGCGGAAAAGCAGTGATCAAATGCGCCTGCTTTCCCTCAAATGACTCTGCGCTCTCGGTGTCCTCGGTGGCAAAACAGTTGTGATTCGGCCGAAAAGGCTACACTTCCAAGCCGCGGCTGGGCGAGACGTCGTATCGCTCTTGCAGATTGCAATGCAAAGACAGACGAGCGGGGGCGATCCTGTGAATCGCCCGCCAACACGCGTCTTGGATAGGTTATGCGAGGATTTCAGCCAAGCATCTCTGGCAATCAGTCAGGCAGGCGCTAGGCTTCGGGCGTTTCAGTTGGGGCAGGCGTGGCCGCCGTTTGCACGCTCGCGCATTCCGATCCGCCGCCAATCGTAATCGTGCCATCCGTGGCGACCACAGCCGAGCAGTCATAATCGTCAAAATTGTATTGGACCGAGCCATCGTTGTTCGTGGAATCGTAGGAGGCGGGGTGGCCGTTGTAGCTGATGGTGCAGGAGGGACCGCTGCCGCCGCAGGTTGTGGATGAGCCGGTGGCAATGCCATAATCGCCGCTGGTGGCGAGAACCGTCGCAACGATGACAAGCAGCGCCAATGCCATCAGCGCCGCCGCTAGTATTGCTCGCTTCTTGAGTTTCGGCATGATTGTCTCCACTTTCGGATGATGTCTGGTCTATAGATATAGACTAGCCAATAGCGTGTCTTATGTCAAGAAGGTCAGCGAATCGTATCGCTTCATTGCAAGCCCGCCAGCCGCAATGGGCCGATCCAGCCCCTTATCGCAAGATCCATGAACATCGTGAAATTCGGAGAGGCTAATTGGCGACTCGCCCGCCGCCTGCAACTGGGGAACGGTCGGGCGTCTCAGCGAATCGCCGCTATTCTGTTGGCGAGAACGAGGATGATTTTCTAGCCTGGCTAAATCTGGTACTGGTCACACTCCGGCCCGCGAGCGCCGTTCTGCGAATGATTTGAGATGTTGAGCGTAACCGTGCAGTCGAAGTCGTCAAAGGTGTATTTGGCCCAGCCATTCGACGCGCTTGCGAAAGTCAGCCCGTAGCCGTTCCAGTTCAGAAAGCAGGGAATATTTTCGTTCATAAGGCAGTGGTCCGATTGCGACGACGCGCCCGTGTTGACGCCATAATCGCCGCTGCTTGCGAAGACAGGACCGGCGAACGCGAGCGCGGCCAACACAATCAACCAGGTGATCAACATTGTCTGACGCCTGCTGATTATCACTGCGCGCCAACCTCATAATGATATTCTGGGATGTTATGCGGATAATAGTATCCATTCGCGATAATAGTGTCAAGCATCTGGCTGAGCTCAGTATCAGGCATGCCCGCAATGAGGGATTCTGTGAAGCGCCCGCATGCGCCATCGCAAGCTTGTCGAGCGACGATTGGCAGCCTCTGTATTCTCCCGCTTAAATCTGCTACCATGCGGGCATGACAATCTCACGCATGCCATTCACCAACCGCCGCTACCTGGAGGCCATCGCCGATCATGTGGTCATCTTTGATGGCGCCATGGGCACCAGCATCCAAAGCTACAACCTCAAGCCCGAGGATTTCGGTGGCGCGCAGTATCAAGACTGCATCGATTATCTCAGCGTCGCGCGCCCGGACATCATCCGCGAGATCCATGAGTCCTTCCTGCACGCGGGCGCGGAAGCCATCGAGACGAATACTTTCCGGGGGAATCGCCGCACTCTGGCGGAACATGGCTTGGGCGAACGCACCGTCGAAATCAACCTCCAAGCCGCCCAAATTGCCCGTGCAGCCTGCGACCATATCGAAGCCGAGACGGGCATAGCGCGCTTTGTGGCGGGCAGCCTGGGTCCCAGCGGAATGCTGCCTTCCGGCGACGATCCCGACCTTAGCGACATCAGTTTCGACGAGCTGGCGGAACTCTTTGCCGAGCAAGCGCGGGGCTTGGTCGAGGGCGGGGCGGATCTGCTCTTGCTGGAGACCGGGCAGGATATTCTCGAGCTCAAGGCGGCCATATTCGGCCTCTCTCGTTACTTTGCTGAGGCCGGACTTCGCATCCCCCTGCAAGCGCAGATCACGCTGGACGTAAGCGGGCGCATGCTCTTCGGCACGGATATCGCCGGCGCGCTGACCACGCTGGAAGCTCTGCCCATTGACGTGCTGGGCATGAACTGCTCGACGGGTCCCGAATATATGCGCGGGGCTATCCAGTATTTGATCGAGCGCTGCGCCTTGCCTATCAGCGTCTTGCCCAATGCGGGCTTGCCCATCAATGTCGATGGCGAGGCGGTTTATCCCATGCAGCCTGAGCCGTTTAGCGAGATGGTGGCGGAATTCACGGCTTGGGGCGTCAATGCGGTGGGCGGCTGCTGCGGCACAACTCCCGAACATATCGCCCGGCTGCATGAACGCGCGCATGGCATGAGCTATGAAGAGGCGCTGAAGAAACCTTCAGCCCGGCGAGCGCCCAGGGAGCGCAATATCCTGCATGAGCCCAGCCTGTCCAGCGGCATGACGGCGGCGCAAATGATGCAGGATCCCGGTCCCACCCTGATCGGCGAGCGCGTCAACAGCCAGGGCAGCCGGCGGGTCAAGCGATTGCTGCTGGAAGAAGATTACGACAGCATCGTGGAAATCGCCGTCGGGCAGGTCAATCGCGGCGCGCACATGCTGGATGTCTGCGTGGCTTTGACCGAACGCGATGACGAAAAAGCCCAGATGCAAAATCTCGTCAAGAAGCTGTCCATGGCGGTGGAAGTCCCGCTCATTATCGACACAACCGAAGCGGATGTGGCTGAGGCGGCCCTGGCATTGTATCCGGGTCGCGGCGTCATCAACGGCAACAACCTGGAAAACGGCCGCGAGCGCATCGACGCCATCCTGCCCATCGCGGTGAAACATGGCGCGGCTGTGCTCTCCATGACCATCGACGAAGCCGGCATGGCGCATACCCGCGAGAAGAAACTGGAGATCGCCCGGCGCATCAGCAAAATCGCCACGAATGAATACGGCATGCGCGCGGAAGATCTGATCTTCGATACGCTGACCTTCCCGCTGACGACCGGGCAAGAAGAATTGCGCCATGACGCTGTGGAAACGCTGGAAGGCATCCGGCTCATCAAGCGTGAACTGCCCGGCGTGATGACCGCGCTGGGCATCAGCAATGTCAGCTTTGGCGTCGGGGCGGCGGCTCGCGGCGCGCTGAACAGCGTCTTCCTATATCATGCGGTCAAAGCGGGCTTGGATATGGCCATCGTCAATCCCGCCCATATCACGCCTTATTCCGAGATCCCTGACGAGCAACGGGCAGTCGCCGAAGATCTGATCTTCAATAAAGATGCCGATGCCCTGCCGCGTTTCATCCAATACTTCGAGGACAATGAGATTCAACTGGCGCAAGCCGAAGACATTGACCCTACCGCCGGTATGAGCAGCGAAGAGGCTCTGCATTGGCAGATAGTCCATCGCAAGAAAGAGGGCGTCGAAGCGCTGATTGATGACATCCTGGAGCGCATGGACGCGGTCGGCGCGCTGAACACGGTGCTGCTGCCCGCCATGAAAGAGGTCGGCGATAAGTTCGGCGCCGGCGAGCTCATCCTGCCCTTCGTGCTGCAATCGGCTGAGGTCATGAAAAAATCTGTCGCTTACCTCGAAGGTTTCATGGAAAGGGTCGATGGCGCCAGCAAAGGCATCATCGTCCTGGCCACGGTCTTTGGCGATGTGCACGATATCGGCAAGAACCTGGTCAAGACCATCCTCAGCAACAACGGCTACACCGTGCATGACCTGGGCAAGCAGGTTCCCGCCAATACCATCATCGACAAGGCCCTGGAAGTTAAAGCCGACGCCATAGGCTTGTCCGCCTTGCTGGTCAGCACATCCAAGCAGATGCCGCTGATTGTCAATGAGCTGGCGAGGCGGGGCCTGGATATCCCCGTGCTGGTGGGCGGGGCGGCCATCAACCGGCGCTTCGGGCGGCGCATCCTCTTCTTGGGCGACAGTCAAGAACCCTACTCGGCCGGCGTATTTTATTGCAAGGATGCCTTTGAGGGGCTGGCTGTGGTGGACCAGCTTTTGGATGCCGAGCGGCATGAGCGATTCCTCGATGATGTCTTCGCCGAAGCCTATGCCGAGGTCGATCGCGCGCCTCGCCGTCGCCGCGACCGCCGGGCTGGCAATCGCAAGACCGTGCGCGATGCCCCGCAGATCCCGACTCCGCCATTCTGGGGCAGCCGCGTCGTGCGCCAAATGCCTCTGGAAATCGTGCTGCAATACCTGCACAAGCCCGAGCTTTTCCGCTTGTCCTGGGGCGCCAAGAACAGCCGCGGACCGGACTGGCAAGCGCTGTCCGCCGAGTTTGAGGCGCGCCTGCTGCGCATGAGCAAAGACGCCAAAATCCGCGCCACCCTGCAGCCCCAAGCCGTCTATGCTTATTTGCCCGTCAACAGCGATGGCGATGAACTGCTGGTTTGGGATGCCGAGAGATATGGAACAAGCGGCGAAAAACTTGAATGCGCCCGCTTCCGCTTCCCGCGCCAGCAGGATGGCGAGAGCCTCTGCATCAGCGATTATTTCGCGCCCGTCCAGAGCAATGGCGTCGATGTCATGGTCCTGCAGACGGTGACCGTCGGCCATTGCGCCACGGAAGAAGTCGACCGCCTGCAAGCCGCGGACGCCTACAGCGAAGCTTACTTCTTTCATGGTCTGGCTGTGCAAGCCGCCGAAGCCGCCGCCAACTACCTCAATCATATTGTTCGCGGGCAGCTGGGCATCGCTGATGGCCAGGGCAAGCGTTACAGCTGGGGCTATCCCGCATGCCCGGATCTGGCGGATCATGAGATTGTGCTGCGCCTGCTGCCGCAACTGGAGACGGAGCTGGGCATGGCGCTGACGGAGAGCTGGCAGTGGCTGCCGGAGCAGAGCACAGCCGCGCTCTTCGCGCATCATCCGGATGCGAAGTATTACAGCGTCGGGAACTTGGATCGGGTTGGGCAGGTGTTGGGATAGTTGTGGAAATCTGGACATTGCCGTTGAGCAAGGTCACTGGCAAGACACTTCTGCTTGAAACCCGCGCCTTCACCGTGTATACTTGTGGCGAGTGCCGGACATAAGACTGGCTAGACATAATGACAAAGTTTCCGTATGCGCAGACGAAAAAGGCCTTGCGGGGGGTCATGGATGAGATTCCCAAGGTCGGTGTCCCGTCTACAGTCGACCAGGAGTTTCTTTCGTCCATTGGATTTGGATCCGCTAATGATCAATCGGTCGTGAAGGTCTTGCGGTTCATTGCATTTGTTGATGACAAAGATGGGCCGACGGAGACTTGGCGATCTTTTCGCAATCCACGACAATCAGAATCTGTTATGGCAAACGCAATCAGAACAGGTTATGCGGCGCTGTTTGCCTTGCATCCGAATGCGTACGCGCTCAGCAGTAGTATGCTGAGGGAGTTCTTTGCGGAACAGTCAACGGCCAGCGAGCAGGTGATCACACGAATCGTCAACACCTTCACCACGCTATGTGATTATGCTGACTTTAGTCAGGCCAGCAAGAGCCGCGCTGAAATGGCGTCGGAAAAAGACTCCCGAACGACAAATGGCCGCGGAAATGGCAGGCGTATAGAGTCCCCAGAATTACCTGACGGTCAGCCGGCGTTGCATATTGACATTCAAATACACATTTCGCCTTCCGCGGATGCCGACCAGATTGACAACATATTCAAAAGCATGGCGAAGCACCTGTATAGCGTTGACGCCAACTAAGCCAAATGATCGAGCGGCTTCAGAGCGCCCTTCGGATTGCGCAGAGAACAAGGGCGGCAGTTGCTGACGAAGCGAAGCCGCGCGAGGAATACGCTAGAGCAGACTCCGAATGGCTGATTGAGACTAGTTTCTTGGAAGGCAGAGCCAAAGAGTATATTGTCATCATTGCTAACCAAGTCAATGGCACTTACGGATATGGTTGGTACGACGCATGCGCCGTAATGTTGCGGCGCTTTATCGAGTCACTCATCATTGAAGCCTTTGTCGCGCACGGAATTGTCAACGATATTTTAGACGGCGAGAAGTACCTGACTTTGTCGAGGCTCATTGATAAAGCAGTTAACGAGTCGACACTGAATCTGTCCGCTACTACAAAGCGAACTTTGCCCAGGCTAAAGAAGCTGGGCGACTTATCAGCACACAAGACGGAATACAACACGCGAAGGAAGTACATAGATAATCTTCTGGACGATTTCTTCTTGGACATGCAAGTAGTCGTACAAGAGTTGCTCTACAAGGCTGATCCCTAAAGCGATTGTGACCTACCGGAGAGCATCACCATGACCTACACCCTCAAACGCATCGGCTTCTTCTCCGCCGTCAAGATCGCCGCCATCATCGCGGCCGGCGCCGCCACCCTGCCTGTCATCGCCCTCGTCCTGCTCAATCACCTCTTCAAATTCTGGGACGTCATCATCCCGCCCGATGTGCTGGGTCCCGTGCTTTTGCAAACCGCTTTGCTCGCGGCCATCGCCGGCGCCATCTCCACGGCTCTGGCTGTCTCCCTCTACAATGTCTGCGCGCCCATCTTCGGCGGCATCACGCTCGCGCTCGAACCGCAGCGCCCGCCGCGCAAACAGAAAGAACCAGTCGATATTGAGTAGCGTCGCCTAGCTTGAAAAACAGGCGCAATACCTCCATAATACTGTGCGCAATGTGATGCCATAGCCGTCGATTGACACGGTGGCTCAAGTTCCCATGAGGTCGAAAATGAACAGCGGCTTGCGACAAGAATACGATGAGCAGGGATATGTGATCGTCCGCGGGGCGATTGACGCGGATCTGGCGCGCGAAACCGCCAACCACGTGCATTGGCTGGCTGAGCGCAACCCGGGCACGCGCCCAGAGAAATTCGGCCACGATATGCTGGTGGCCGACCCCTTCATGCACCGGCTGGTCGGCGATGACCGCCTGGTGGATATCGTCGAACAATTCATCGGCTCGGATGTGGCCATGTGGGCGGCGCATTATATCGCCAAGCCGCCTCAGCATGGGCAGCGCGTCCTTTGGCATCAAGACGGCAGCTATTGGCCCCTTGAGCCTATGGAAGTGACCACGATATGGCTGGCCGCCACCGAATCCACCCGCGAGAATGGCTGCCTGCGCGTCTTGCCGGGCACGCAGAACAACCGCCTGCTCTCCCGCCGCGAAATGATTGATGTCAAGGATGGCAAAAACGTGCTCGAATCCGGGATTCATCCCTCGCAGATTGACGATTCGCATGTCGTCGATCTCGAATTGCAGCCCGGCGATGTGTCCGTGCACAACCCCCAGATCATTCATGGTTCGGAAGCCAACACATCGGACAAATGGCGCATCGGCTTGACTCTGCGCTACATCCCGACCTCGACTCGAGTCAAGCGAGAAAGCGACCGCGCCATCCTGGTGCGTGGCAAGCCCGACGCCAGCAACAGCAACACATACGCCGAACGACCGATCTATGACCCGGACCTGCACATGCCCTTCGCCGGCATGGAAGCCTGGGCGGGCGATTGAGGGCTGAATGCCCAAACCAAACATCCTCTACATCCATTCTCATGACACGGGCCGCTACCTGCAGCCCTATGGTCATGCCGTGCCTGCGCCGAACTTGCAGAACCTGGCGGAGCGGGGCGTCCTCTTCCGCCGAGCCTATTGCGCCGCGCCCACCTGCTCGCCCAGCCGCGCCGCCCTGCTCACCGGGCAAGCAGCCCATAGCGCCGGCATGCTGGGCTTGGCGAATCGCCACTTCATCCTGGGCGACTTCAAGCAGCACATCATCCATACGTTGAAGAAGGCAGGCTATACATCGGCTTTGGCGGGCATTCAGCATTTGGCTGGAACGCATTTGCACAGCGGCGCCGCGGAAGTTGGCTATGACCGCGTATTGACTACCGAACACAGCCAGGCGCATACTGCCGCCGTCGATTTCATTCGCGAAGCGCCTGAGGAGCCCTTTTGGCTGACCGTCGGCTTCTTCGAGACGCATCGCGAATATCCGCTGGAGAACGATGTGGACGCGGCCTACGTTCAGCCGCCGGAGGGCCTGCCCGATACGCCGCGGATACGCCAGGATATGGCCAACTACATCGCCATGGCGCGCATCCTCGATGACAAGATTGGCGCGGTGCTGCGGGCTCTGGATGACGCGGGCTTGCGCGAAAACACCCTGGTCATCTATACCACCGATCATGGTCTGGCATTCCCGCGAATGAAATGCAGCTTGACCGATGCCGGCATAGGCGTTGCGCTGATCATGCAGGGTCCGGCGCCATTCTCTGGCGGCATAGCGCTGGATGCCCTGGTCAGCCATATTGACATCTTCCCGACAATCTGCGACCTGCTGAATATCGAGCGGCCGGGCTGGCTGCAGGGGCATTCCATGCTGCCGCTGCTGTATGGCGAAACAGAAGCCATCCGAGATGAGGTCTTCGCCGAGGTCAATTTTCACGCCGCCTACGAACCCAAGCGCGCCGTCCGCAGCGATCGCTACAAATACATCCGCCGCTATGACGATCGCCAGGGTCCTGTGCTTTCCAATATCGACGATGGCTTTGCCAAGTCCGAATTGATGGAGAGAGGTTTCCGCGAACTCGCGCCCGCGCCCGAGCAACTCTACGATACCTTCTTCGATCCCGGCGAGCGGCATAACCTGGTGGATGATCCCGCGCATGCCGATACGCTGGCGGATATGCGCAATCGGCTGGATCGCTGGATGCGCGAGACCGATGACCCGCTGCTCCAGGGGTATTTGACGCCACCGCCCGGCGTAGAACTGAACGACCCGGATGGCTTGTCGCCGCGGGGTCCCATGCGGACGTATTGAGAGGTTGTCGCCAAACCGCCCAACCATTTGCCAGCCGAGTGAGTTTCGCCATGACTGAATTGCTGCAGCATCAAATCGAATACTATCGCGCGCGAGCCCCCGAATATGACGAGTGGTTCTACCGGTTGGGCCGCTACGACCGCGGCGAAGCGCATACCCGGCAATGGCAGCGGGAAGCCCAGCAGGTCCGCGAGCAATTGCTGAGCTGTTCGGGCTTCGGCGAAATCCTGGAATTGGCGCCGGGCACCGGCATCTGGACTGAGCAGCTCATAAGGATCGGCGAAAAGGTGACGGCTCTGGACGCCTCGCCGGAGATGATCGCCATCAACCGCGCCAAGCTGCAATCCGAGCGCGTCGATTACCAGCTTGTGGATCTCTTCGCCTGGCAGCCGCGCCAGCAATATGACATGGTTTTCTTCGGCTTCTGGCTCTCGCATGTGCCGGCCGACAAGCTCAGCAGCTTCCTTGACAAGGTATGCGCCGCGCTGAAACCCGGCGGACGCCTCTTCATCGTCGATTCGCTTCAGCCCGAGCCATCCAATCCGCGCACGCTAATCACGAAACAAGCTGGCGAGAGGCAAGGGCGGATGCTCAAGGATGGCCGCCGCTATCAGATTGTCAAGATATATTACGATTTGGCCGAGCTCAGCGAGACCCTGCGACGGCATGGCTTCGCGATCACGGTCAAGGGGACGGCGAACTTCTTTCTGTATGCCGATGGCGAACGCGAGGGCTAAGCCAGCGCCGCCTCATAAAGCGCGATAAGCTGTTCCGCTGCCGAAGCCCAGGTTTGCGTCCGCGCGTAGGCTCGTCCCGCCGCGCCCATCCGCGCCGTCTTGGCTGGATTCTCCAGCAATTCGAGCAGCGCCCGGGGCAGTGCATCTGCGATATTGGCTTGCGAGACGATCAAGCCCGTAAGGCCGTCATCAATGGCGTCTGCCGTGCCTGATTGGTCAGTGCCTATCACAGCGGTTCCCGAAGCGCTCGCTTCCAGAATCGCCAGCCCGTAGCCTTCAAAGTATAAGCCATCGTTTATGGCTGGCAGCGCGAAGACGTCAGCCGCGGCCAGCCAGGCGCGCAGTATGTCTTCCTCGACGAAGCCCATCAGCCGCACATTGGCCTCCAACTGGAGGTCGCTAATGCGCTGCTGCACGCGAGTTGTGTAGGCGCTGCCATTTTGAGGATTGCCAATGATCAGGCAATGCGCTTCGGGGATGCGCTCGCGAAGGACCGCCATAGCCTCGACCAATTCCAGCGTGCCTTTGCGCGGCTTCACCTCGCCGAGGGTGACCACCGTTGGTCCGCGCTTCTCGACCCTGGCCTGTGGCGGCTGCTCAAAGCGCGCAAAGTCCAGCCCATTGTTGATGACATGCGCATGGGCGGTCCTCAGCAGCGAATGCGCCACGCTGGCGGTATGCCGGCTGACGCAGATGAGCCGCGCGCGCTCAAAAGACCGGCGATAGAGCTGCCCAACGGGAAAGCCTCGCATGCGCGGCAAATTGACGTAACTGCCGTGCAGGGTGACGAAGAGCGGCTTGTCGCCGGCCAGCGCAGCCGCCAGGATCGCGTAAGGTTCGATCGCGCTGTGAATGATATCGCAATGGCGGGTCAAGTGGCGGAGGCGGGGCAGTTGACGCAGCGACTTAAGCAGGCTGTGTCGCTCCGGTGGCGTGACCGCCGGCAGCGTCGGGTGAACTTCAAAGTCAACTGGCGGGCTGTTGCGCGCGCAGACCACGGTCGTCTCGATGCCGCGGGCATGCAATTGCTGGACGAGGTTCAGGCTGTAATGCGCCCAGCCATTCTTCTTGCTAAGGTCGGGGGTGAGCAAGCCAATTCGCATGCATTAGCCCGGTGGCATTCAGGCGCTTGAAGACGTCTCGCTGCTTTCGGCCCGCGCCGCCAGTCGCGCCCGCCAAGCCAAAACGGCGCCCGAATCTTCAGGCGACACTTCGCTGTGAAAATCTTCCATGGTGCCGACGCGCATAACCGCCAGCAGCAGCGCGATATTCAATAGGATGATCACAGCCATCACTGCAATTGCCATTCTTAGTCTCCCCAATGTGCATGGGCATGCGCCACATTATGACGCAGGAATCGGCGCAGGTCTAGGTTGCTTTGGCGGCAGCGTATCCTTTGCGGTTGAAACACAACTGTTTTGCCACCGAGTACACCGAGTTTCTTGAGGGAACTGAGGAGCGTTTTTTCCAATTCTGGCTCGGCCAATCCAGCGCCGTGCAGGGGCGAGAGACGGGCTGTGTCCACGCGCTCCTTGTCTCGCCCGCCAACAGACGTTTCTGCAAAAGTTTCAGTCGCCCTATCTGATATTTTTTCCGGTCCTATGGCGTGGAGTTCAGCCCGGCGAAAATACCGTTTCAGCTGAAATCGATACTGTATCGCTTCGCCGTCCGCGCCCCTATTGCGCCAGGCAGGATGTCCGCTTATGATAGACTCCGCCCGCGGAAACGGAAAGGCAGCCAACGTGCTCAATCCCCTGGACCTCAGCGTCGACGCGCCATGGAAACAACGTTTTCGCGCGCCATCACTGGCCTGGACGCGCCGCGCCGCCCAAATGCCCAGCGTGGTCTGGCAGCCAGCAACAAAGACGGCGTCTTCCAGCTCTATGCCTGGGAGGGCGAAAGCCAGAGCCTGCGCCAGCTGACCGACGAGCCCTCCGGCGTCTTCCATGGCTCGCTTTCCGCGGATGGCGAGAGTGTCTATTATCTGCGCGATACTGGCGGCGATGAGATCGGGCATTATGTTCGTATGCCATTCGCCGGCGGCGATGCAGTCGACATCAGTCCCGACCTGCCGGACTACGCCTCGTTCAGCATAGATGAATGCCGGTCCGGTCGCGCCATCGGCTTCACGGCTGCTGATGAGGCCGGCTTTCACATCTACGCCTACGCCAAGGACGACATGCGGCAGCCAATCTTCCAACTGACCAAGGGCGCGATGGCTTTTGGACCCTATATGTCTTGCGATGCCGAACTGGCGGTGGTGGCCACAGCCGAAAAGACCGGCACGGCGGAATACGCGCTGGAGGCTTATGATCTGCGGACGGGCGCGCTGGTCGCTGAGTTATGGGATGGCGAAGGCACGGGCATGGTATCGGCCGGCTTTTCACCGCTGGCGGGCGATATGCGCTTTGCCGGCGCCTCCAACGCTGGCGGCTATCATCGTCCCTTGATTTGGAATCCGCGGACGGGCCAGCGCCAGGATATCCAGTGCGAGCAATTCAGGGGCGATGTCAAAGTCTGGCATTGGTCGCCGGATGGGGAGCGCCTGCTGCTGCATCAGGTTGACCGCGCTGAACACGCTCTTTATATCTACGACATAAGCGCCGGGCATGTCCGCAAGCTGGATGCCCCGGCCGGCGTATTCAGCCCCGGCAGCGGCTTCGTCGCTGGCGACCGGCTGGAACTGCATATCACCGATGCCACCGCGCCCTCGCGTTTGATCGCATTGGATGCCAGCGGCGGCCAGGTCATCGGCAGTCCACTGAATATAGCGGCGGAAATCCCCGCTGGCATTCACTGGCGCTCGGTTTGCTACGAATCCAGCGGCGGCGCGCGCATCCAAGCATGGCTGGGCACTCCCGCCGGCGAGGGTCCCTTCCCGACAATCGTGCATACCCATGGCGGACCGACTGCAGTGCAGACCAATGCCTGGAAGCCGGATGCCCAAGCCTGGCTCGATCACGGATTCGCCTTCTTCAGCCTCAACTATCGCGGCTCGACGACATTCGGCTATGATTTCCAGCATGCCATCGATGGCAACCTGGGCGACCTGGAAGTGGACGATATCGCGGCGGGCGTACAGTGGCTGCTGGATAATGGCATCGCCCAACCTGGCGCGATCCTCAAAACCGGCGGCTCTTATGGCGGCTATTTGACGCTGCAATCGCTGGGCAGGCGACCCGAGCTCTTCGCCGCTGGCATGGCTGTCGTGGCCATCGCCGATTGGACGCTGATGTACGAAGACCAAGCCGGCACCCTGCGCGGCTATCAACGAAGCATCTTCGGCGGCAGTCCCGATGAGAAGCCCGAGGCGCACCGGCGAGCCTCGCCCATCACGTATGCCGAGAATATCGCTGCCCCCATCCTGGTCATTCAGGGCGCGAACGACACCCGTTGCCCGGCGCGCCAGATGAAGGTCTATGAGCGGAGGCTTCGCGAGCTGGGCAAGGCGATTGAACTGCGCTGGTTTGACGCGGGCCATGGCTCGCTGGCGATAGAGGAGCAGATCCGCCAGCAGGAGATGATGTTGGAGTTTGCCTTTGGCATTATCAACAGATTGTAGGGACGACTCTGTGAATCGTCCGTTGGAGTCCAAGAACTTGAACCCCTCCCCAGCCCAGCCACTCCCGCAGATTCACGGCGTGCAGACAGTGCCATTCGCGCCCTTCGGCGATGACCGGGGCCGCTTCATGGAGACCTTCCGCGCCGAGTGGTTCCCCGGCGTCAATTGGGACAAGCTGCAATCCAACCGCAGCGACAGCAATGCCGGCGTCCTTCGCGGCTTGCATTATCACTTCAAGCAGGTCGATTACTGGTTTGTGACCAGGGGCCACATCCGCGTCGGCTTGGTGGACCTGCGGCGCTCGTCGCCCACCTACTTGCGTTCAGCCAGCCTGGATATGGGAGGAGACAACCTGCTCGGTCTGTTCATCCCCGAAGGCGTGGCGCATGGCTTCGCGGCTTTGAGCGATTGCAGCCTGATCTACATCGTCAACAATTATTACGATGGCGGCAGCGACGAATATGGCATCGCCTGGGATGACCCGCAAGCCAATATCGACTGGGGCATTAAGCAGCCCGCGCTATCCAACCGCGACCGCAGCAATCCCTACATCAGCGACATCCCGCCGGGGCAGCTGCCTCTCTAAATGTCGCATAAGGACGAGACTAGTCTCGCCCCTACGGTTCGTAATGGGAGGGGTTTGGGGTGGGGGTTAAACCACAATCGAACTATGCCGCGCTACGGTTAGTTCGCGCATGCGCTCGAAGACATCCACGCCCAGCTGATGGTAGACATCCAGCAGATCGACCAGCACCCAGTTTTCGCGGATCAAGCCATTTTCGCAGCGCCAGAAATCCAGGCTGCGCATGGTGATTTCCTGGTTCGACGGCGCGATGCCCAGCCAGCCATCGCCGCTGACCGTCATGCTCATGCCGGGCCAGGCGGTGAAGCCCACATAATCGCCATCGCCGAACATGATGCCCTTGCCCATGAAGACGCCGCGGTCGGGCATGGCTTTCAGGAACGGAATCTGATGCCAATTGCGGAAACCGGAGATGCGCCGCATGGAGCCGATGCCGGCCGGTCCATACCACATCATTTTGGGATGCCAATACTTGTCCAGCTGCATGGCTTCGACGCCCAGCCGATTGTATTTTAGCGCGTTAAGCATATCCCGCACCCAATGCAGGCTGGCTTGGGATTGCGCTTCGTCATAATCGCTGGTGATGATGCCGTCATTGCTGGCGGGTCCCGGCACAAGCCATTCAACCGCCAAACTGGGCGACAGGGGCCAGGCGCCCGCCTGCAGCATCACTTGCGGAATATCCCAGAGCGCTTGCATCTCCACGATCTGCCCGTCTTCAAAGCGGAAAAACTCGTGATAGCGCATGGCCATCAAGTGCCGCGTCGGCGGGATGTCCAGCCAGGCATTCTCGAAGACTCCCATATAATGCCCGCAGCAGCCGACCCAGTTCTCTCCTTGCGTCTCGCCAGCCATGACGATGAAGTCGCGCCGTTCCAAATCCGGCAGGGCATGCAGCAGCGGCGCATAAGCCTGCTCATATAAGCCGGCCGCTCCAGGCAGCGTCTCCAGCGGGTTCGCCAGCTGGACCAGGCAATCCGGCGCGAATATCTCGCCCAGTTGTCCGCGTAATTTGGCCGCGTCGCAGTCATACATGGCGGCGCGGAAACGGCCGATGAGCGCTTTGTTGCGGTTGTGAATGGATTCTGGCATGGCTGGCCTCTGCGATTGAATGGACTTGTCATTTGCGGGCGATACAGTGATTCGCCCCTGTTTACATTGAGAAATGCAGACCCCACCCCCGGCCCCAGCCGACATCTCACTGTCGCGCATTCCGACGAGTCAGAGAGGGGGAGTTCAACCGCCGGACAGCAAGATAGTTTGCGTGGGCGGTCGCATTGCGGCGCGGTTGTCTACAATGATGATCCTAGATTCAGCCTATCAGCCAATCGCTGGCGCTGATGGGTTTGTGCTGCCGGAATTGATGGCGCATCCTCCCGAAGATATCCAGTCCCATTTGCAGCAAGATATGCGGCACATCGATGGGCACCCAGTTTTCCACGATGGTCTCGTCATCGCAGCGATAAAAATCCATCACCCGCATCTTGATGCGCTTGCCCGTCGGCGGGACGCCAAAAAGCTCGCCGCCGGTATGCGTCGCCCGCAGGTAGCCCCAGCCGCCGGTCACCGCGAAATAGCCATCGCCAATGCGGATGAAATGCCCCTGCGCTGAGCCGGCGCGGTCGGGGAATGCCACCAGGAATGGAATCTGATGATAATCTTCAAAGCCTCGCAGACCGCGAGTCGTGCCGATGCCGGCCGGTCCATACCACATGAAGTTGCGATGCCAGTGCTCCGCCTGCTCCATCTCATCCAGTACTGAGCGCGTCGGCGGCTGCCCGCTGTAATACCCCAGCGCGGCGTGCATCTTGAGGACCGTCTCAATCGTCTTGCGCGAGCGTGTCTCGTCTTGGGGCGAAAGCAGGATGCCATCCAACGTGCGTGGCGGCAGCCAGCGCATCTCGCAGCCCAGGCTGGGCGCAATCGGGAAATAACCCGCCTGCCGCAGGAGATCCAAAAAGTCCAAGAACATATAACTCGTGACAATCTTGCCGCCGCGCAGCTCATGCCCCTCGCAGTAGCGCAGGCAGACGGCGCCGCGCGTAGCCGGAATGCCCAGCAGATCGCGCTCGAAGCTGCCCAGATAATGCCCCATGCAGGCGATCCAGTCAGCATCGCGGTATCGCCCGCCAGCCACAAAATGCTCGCGCCTTTCCATATCCGGCAGGGCATGGCGCAGGGGACCCCAGAGTTTCGCCAAAGCCGCCACTGTCCCGCGAATTTCGTTGATGGGGTGGCTGACATGCAGGGCGAAATCCGGCGACAGGCTCTCCTGGGCGATCTTGGGCAGTCGCTCAATGGGCTCTTCCGCCAGCGCGCCCATGATGGCCATTACGCGCCGCTTGTTGGCGATATTCCGCGCCTGGTCAACCGGGCTGTATTCGAAGGCGGCGTTGAAGAATTTGTCTTTTCGTTCGCTCATTTGGCTCGCGCCTATTGCTCAGCTGGCTGCCGCATGATGATGATCCCGCAGCGGGGGATAGAGCTCCACGCCAGATTGTAATGCCGCGTCAATCAGATCGATCAGCACCCAATTCTCGCGCAGCAAACCCCCATCGCGCCGCCAGAAGTCCATGATATTCCAGCCTGCTTTCCGCCCGGTCGGCTGCCAGCCCAGGAACTCGCCAAGATGCGTGCCAACCAGGCTGGGCCAGCCGGTGGAAGCCGCGAATAAGCCATCGGCGATGCGCGCCTGGTGGCCAACGCCCTTGCGATCGGGGAATGCGCCCACGATAGGCCCTTGCGCATTCCGCAGGAACTCCTCTATTCCATAAGCCGAGCCTATGCCGACCGGTCCATGCCATACCAAATTCGCGCTCCAGAAACGCTCAAGCCCCTGGCTGGCTTGGCTCTTCTGGTCATATTTATTCAAGCCGCCGAAGATCATGTTTTCGACGAGGTCGAGCGTGAGCGCCGTCTCGCTATTGTCGCGAGGCTCAAGCGAAATGCCATCGCCTGCCAGCGGACCCGGGATCCACATATCGCATCCATAACTGGCTGGCAGAATGGCGCGATGGGCTTGCCGAATCAGGTCTGGAAGATCGACCAGCAGGCGAATCTCGGCGATTTTGCCCCGCTCAAACCTGCAGAACTCGCCATAGCGGAACTTGACGCTCGCGAAACTAGCCGGGATGCCCAGCCAATCCGCGACGAAACTGCCAATGAGGTCGCCGGTGCTGGCCACCCAATCGCGCCCGTCATAGCAGTTGGCCAGCAGGATATACGGTCTGCGCTGCAGGTCCGGGATTGCCTTGAGCAGGGGCGTCCAGAATTGGGCGAGCACAGAGTCAGCGCCTTGCAATCGCCGCAAAGGATAAAAGCCATGAAATTCGACCGCCTCGCTGAGCGCTGCCCGCAAGCCACCGACGCCCTGGCGCGGGGCAGACCAGAGGTCAAGCAGCATGGCTTTGTGCTGCCGCCGTCGATTCAGGTCCATGGCATTGCCGGGCACGATGGCAGGTTTCACGCGGCGAAGAGCTGCTTGAGCAGGGCGAATTCGTCGAACACCGTCCATTCATAGCTGATCTTGCCGTTTTGGATGAGATGATGGCTCATGCCTATGAGGCGAATCGGTTTGCCGGTCGGCTCGCCATACATGCCGTAGCCGGTATGCGTGCCGCGCATCGTCCAGCGGGTGGCCGCGCGATAGCCCTCCGTCTCATCGCCCACGCAGCAGAAGTGATCGCTGTACAGCGCCAGATCGGGGATAGCCGAAAGCAGGGACAGCACATAAGTTTGCCAGTCATTCACGCCTTTGGTTAAGCGTTTGGCTGGCCCCTCGAAGACAAAATTCTCATGGTAATACTCGCGCGTCTTGTTCAGCAAACGCCAATTCCAGATCTCATGCAGCATGCGCCCGACGAAATCTTGCGGGTCGAAACCTTCGCTCTCCGAACTTTCCCATTCGGGCGGCGGCAGTTGCCCTATGCCGCGTTCGCTTTGGCCAGCCACCCGGAATGGCGATGCGCTGTCCGCTTCCTTGGCTGCCATCTCTCTGGCTGTCTTGACGGGATCCAAGCCCAACTGCAAAACCAGGCTCAGCTCGTCGCGGGCGATCCATTCTTCGACGACCATATTGCGCTTGCAAAAGCAATCGGCGATCGCCAGGTATTGCACGCGCTTGCCCGTGGGGGGACCATATTTTGACCAGCCGCGATTCGTGCCGGCATGAGTGAGGCGATGCGAAGAGTACAAGCCTTCGCCATCCATGGGACCCCAAATCACTTCATCGCCATAGAGCCGCCGATCCGGGTAGGCTGCCAGCGCTTCGATAGTTGCCGCGAAGACGGCTTCGCGCCCATATATCATGCCATCGGATGTATGAATGACCATGGCGTTGGCATAATAATCATAGAGCTTGCCGATGCCTTTTTCTTCCCAAATCTCATGCGTGATGCCGATGATATACTCGACGAAGTCCTTGTAGCGCGGGTTGAAACCCTCCATTGCGGGCTGGCGCGGGCTCTTCGCCTCTTCAATGAATTGGATATCGATTTTCTTGGGCAGCGTAATCCGCGATTGTTCATCCGCAGTCGCCGCCGTGGCGCGAAGTTCCTGGCTTGCCATGTCCGCTTGCGTCATGTCCACACCTGCATCCTTTAGCATTGCAACGCCGCCCGTCGCAGCGCCGCTCGAAAACGATTTCGCTCGCCTAATTTAGCACGTCGGGCTGGCAATTGCAAAAGCGCCAGTAGCGAAGAGTTGTGAATTCAAGGGCTTTCGCCGCATAGCGAGTTGCGCAAGATTTTGACCACCGAGACCACCGAGAGCATAGAGGACATAGAAATTGTGTCGAAGAAATTCAGCGCTCCCTGTCTTGCCAGCGACTGCGCAATAGGTTTTCAGCCGGTAGCCAGCGCCCAATCCAGCGCGGCCAGGGCATGCAGCTCGGTGCTGTCAAAGCTGGGCAGGGGGCTGTCGGCCGGTTTGATGAGCAGGCCGATCTCCGTGCAGCCCAGGATGACGGCTTCCGCGCCAGCCGCCGCCATGTCCGCTATCACGTCTTGGTATTGCTTGCGGGATTCGGCGCGAACCTGGCCCCGCACCAATTCTTCATAGATGACGCGATGCACGATTGCGCGCGCGGGAGCCTTTGGGATCATCACATCCAAGCCAAAGCGCTCGCTCATCCGGCCTTTATAGAAATCCTGCTCCATGGTGAAGGCGGTGCCCAGCAGCGCGATTCGGCGATAACCGGCCGCCAGGATAGGCTTGGCTGTGGCATCGGCGATATGAATCAGCGGCAGGTCCAACGCCGATTCGATGGCCTCCGCCGTTCTGTGCATGGTATTGCTGCAAATGACCAGGCAATCCGCGCCGCCCCGCGACAGTTGCCGCGCCGCCATCAGCATCAGCCTGGTGGCCGCCTCCCAATCACCGGCCGCTTGCAGTTGCTCAATCTCGGCGAAATCGAAGGAAACCATCAAGCAGCGCGCCGAATGCAAGCCGCCCAGCCGCGCCTGCGCCGCCTGATTGATGATGCGATAGTATTCGCTGCTCGATTCCCAGCTTAAGCCGCCGATAAGCCCGATGGTTTTCATGCGCGTCCTCTATGCCAGGCGAGACAGGCTGTGCAATGCGATGTCATGGCGCGTTTCGCCCGCCTGCGCCAGATCCGCCATGATCTCGCCGACGACGCTGGCCATCTTGAAGCCGTGGCCGCTGAATCCAGCCGCGATGGCAACCTGGGGCGCATCCGGCAAAGCATCCAGCAGAAAATGCTCATCGGCTGTGTTGGTGAACATGCATACGACCGAACGCAAGACTCGGCCAGCGCCCGCGGGAAAATAGCGCTCGGCGAAAGCGCGCAGCAGCGCCTCATCTTTGGCATGGACCGCGCGGTCAAGCTCATCGGGATCGCAAATCTCGGCGAGATGATGATAGCGCCCGAACTTCATGCCAGGCGTCCTGCCAGTTGGGTTGAACACCGGGAATCCATAATAGCGGCCCTCCTCAACCTGCCCATTCCAGACAGGAAAACGCTCTGGAGTGAAGAGTTCCGGCTGCTTGGTCTCCAGCCAAACCAGCGCCTGCCGCTCCGCAACCGCTTTGCCAGCCAATTGGGGAACCAGCTTGCTCGCCCATGCGCCGCCACAGATGACCAGCTTCTCGGCGGTGTACTCGGCGATGTCGCTGCGCACTGTAACCCGCTCATCCGGCAGAATATCCCAGCCCAATACGCGCTCGCCGGTATGTACTGCCGCGCCATGCCGCTTGGCCAGCTCGACATGCGCCACCACGCAGCGCTCGGGTATCAGCAAGCCGCCCTGTGGCTGAAAGAGCGCCATGGTTTCCGGCGGCATCTGATAAGCGGGGAAGCGGGCGCGCAGTTGCCGGCTATCCAGGGTTTCATGCTCGAGCTGGTTTTCGATGCAGCTTTGCAGGCTGCCATAGAAGACTTCGCTATCGGGCGGTCCCATGTCGATGCTGCCGGTCTGGGTGAAGAGCCGTTCGCCAAAGTCGCGCTCAAGCTCCGCCCATAGCGCATAGGACCGGCGCAGCAGGGGCACATACGAATTGTCCTCGTAATAAGCCAGGCGGATGATGCGCGTCAAGCCATGCGAGGAGCCCATGTCATGGGGGATGGCGAATTGCTCGATGCCCAAGACCTTCAGCCCGCGCTTGGCAAGGTGATAGAGCGCGGCGCTGCCCATCCCGCCCAAGCCGATGACGATGGCGTCGTAGTGGTTTGTCATCTCTTGCTCTCGCTGCTTCCTACGAATTGATTGGCTGGCTTGCGCTACGCTAATGCGCTTGATTCGAGCTGCCCGATATGGACGCAATCAGCGAAGGAAGCCGGCGGGTGATTTTCAAAGTCAGCTTGCAGTATCTTTGCATATCGCCAGGTTTGACCGGTGAGCGCGGTCGCCTGCTCCGCCCATACTGCCGCGGAACGGTCTTTGTTCGCGACATCACTATCTTCGCGCCCTTTGGTTTCCACCAGCCAAGCAAGCTCGTTTTCATCGACGACCACAAAATCGGGATAATAGTGTCGCAGATTGCCGCGCGTGTCAGTGTAGGGAATGGTAAAGCCAAACTGAAGCGGCAGCTTGGCAAACATGGCGACATCGCTGGCATTATCGAGGAATCGCGCGAAAGCCACTTCAAAATCGTTATCACAAGCGACCTTGTTGAATACCGTCTTGCGGCATTCCGGCGCCTGACGCGACCAGGGGAAAGGCGCAAGCGACGATAGCCTGCGCCCGGCGCCTTCCAGAAGCGGCGCTTGAGGATGGACTAACTTTTCCCGCAGCGCGTCCAAGAAGGCTTTCATCGTCACCATCTGGCATAGCTTTTGGCTTATGGCTCGCAGGATCTCCGGGCTGTCCAAGTCAACTTCGCGCCCGAATGCCTGGAACTTCAGAAAATCGCGGACTTTCGGGGCCAGGGCGGCGAACTGGCTGGGCAGCCGCAGCTCTTTGGCTATAATGTTGGCATAATAAGCGACCACTTCTTGCGAAGTTTGCGGGGTCGGAATGGCATAAATACGCTCGAACAAGGTTTCGGATGTGAGCAGGTCTTTGCCCTCGTACAGGAAGGTTCGCTCCAAGTCTTCGCTGAGGTCGACAGGCAGCGGTTCGCCCATATACAGGCTGGCAAGATCCAGCGCTTCTATTTCGTCTTGCAGGCTGGTCGTCCGAGCAAGTATGGGGCTGAGCGTCGGCATGGCGATATCGTACTCGGCTTTGGCCGGCTCGGGCTGGATGACCGTGATTTGCAGCTTGTCTTTGCCGACTCGCCAGGTATCCATTTGGAAGTCTTCTTCGGCTTCCAACTGCTCAACGAAATTGATAAATGCCGCGTTGCCGATGATATCCACCCGTTCCTGATATGGGCTTGGCAGGTTGCGGAACATCAAGCGCAAGCCGCGGCCAATCGTCTGCTCCGGCAAGATATTGGCTTTGGCGGTGTAGGGGCGCAAGCCGACGATGACCGTCACGTTCTGCACATCCCAGCCTTCGCGCAGCATCAAGACGCTGACGATGGCGTTGATGGCGCTTTCTTCGAGATCGACTTCTTTCGCGGCTTTGCGCGCGGCAGCCAGATCCCGCTTGGATACCTCGCCTTTTCTGTCCGTGTGGATAATCAGGGTCTTGTCGCCGGCGAATTCATCGGGGAATTTACTCCGCAGGTAGGCGCCGATGTCATCCGCCTCTTTAGTTTTGTTCATCATGATAAAAAGCAGAGGCCGTTTTCCCATCGGCTCCAGTTGGTCGCGATATTCCCGCCAGCGCTCAATGCCGGCGATGATGAAGGGTTCGTAGCGGATGGCGGTATCGTCGCTGGGCATTTCGCCCATGTCGGTGATGCCTTTGACGGGCCGCTTGACGATGTTGTCGCGGATCGCCTGCTTAAGCGGATAATCGCTTATCGTCCAGGCGAAGAGCGCGCCCTTGCTATAGCGCGGCGTCGCCGAGAAATCCAGTTGCGCCGCTAAACCAGCCGCATGCCCTTCATTCAAGTTGCGGATGGTCCTGTTCCATTCGCTTTCGGGGTCGTGCGTATGGTGCGCTTCATCATTCAGCACCAGCAGGGGCGAGCCATCCCGCTCGATTATGCGCGCGCGAAAATCGACATCGTCGGCGAGCTTGGCGGGCGGCTTGCTGCCCAAAACCGCCGTCATGATTTCCGGTTCGTCGGCAGTCTTGCGCTCTTCGCGCTCATAAAGCTGCTGGATATTGGTCAGGTACAATGCGCCTTCGGAGGAGGCTCGCTCGGCATCGCCGCGCATATAGAACTGCATATCCCAATATATCTGGAACTCTTTAGGGATGACCGGGTCGTTCTGGAAGATGCGCCCGCCGGCAAAATCCCCGCGCAGCCGCTCAAAGACGATGACATTGGGCGCAATCGCCAGGAATGTCTTGGCGTACTCCGCGCCGTCTTCCAGCACCGCGTTGAAATATTGCCAGGCGATCGCCAATGCCATGACCTTGGTTTTGCCGCTGCCAGTGGCCATCTTGGTGCAGTAACGGGCGAAGGCATCGTAGCGCGGGAAGCGAATCTCATCCGCCCGATCATGCGGAATGAACTGTTGATAGAGCGCAACGCGAGTGCGGACTTTCGCCACCTCATAGACATAAATCAGGCTCTCGATGGCTTTGCGCTGAGCGGCGTAATAGGCGAAGGGCTCGCCCGTCCGCGTTTTGTGATCGCTATGAAACCAGTAATTCAAGAGCGCGCGCGATGTTTCCGTGGCGCCGGGGTACTGTTTATCTCGCCATTCATTGACGGTTTGACTGATCGCGGGAACGGCTGGCGCGGTCGGTCCATGATCTTCCAGGTAGCTCATCTGCGCCGGGTTGTATCTTTGACGCGGCATCTTTATCCCTTTGCCCCGAAGGCCTTGTTCTACCCCGCCTCCCGACCCCTTGCCCTACCCCCCTCAGTCCCCGCATTGCAATAGGGGGAGGCTGCAATCGGGTGCTGAATCCGCCTGCGAGGCGACCAAACTCCCCTCCCTAATGCTTTGGGGAGGGGCCGGGGGTGGGGTTGTTAAGCTAGGGGGTGGCTCATTCACATCACCGTCACCCGCAGCGTCTTGGTCGTGTCATTGCCGAGGATGTCGATCGCCTTGACCAGCACGACATATTCGCCCGGCGTTTCATAAGTATGCTGCACGCTGATGAGCAGCCCGCGTTCTTTGCGCGTCCGGTAGCTCTGCCATTGATTGTGAAAAGTATCATCGCGGTAATTGAAGTCCACCGCCCAGTAGTCAATCCAGTCTTCCCATTGGCGCACGGCTTTCTGCACATCAGCCGGCACATCATCCGGCGGGATCATGAAGTCCGTCAGCCTGATCGTCACGCTCCTGCCCTGCTGCCGCAAGTCCACATCCAAAGCCGCCAGCTCAAAGAAACGGATATCGCCCTGGTCGACCGCTTTCTTCTCCAGCACTTCGCGGGGGATGCGCAGGAAACGGATATTCACGCCGGCTTCGGCCGCGATCTGCTGCGCCGTCTCGTTCATGTCCAGCGCAAAATCCCAGCCCAGCACATCCACGCCGGCCCGGGTGGGCGCATCTTTGCCAGAGCCGATAGCCCGCCGAAACTCAATCGCCATCTGCCGGACATCGCCCACCGCCACCGGGCTATCCACCGAGCCGACATGCACCATGCGCCCGCCCTTCACGCCATGCAGCCAGGCATAGCCATCGACCAGTTCGGCATGATACAGGTCGAGGATGAACTTGCGGTAGCTGCGCATTTTATGGGCGGCTTCCTCGCCAAATTCGGCTTTCTGCCAGACTTGCCGCTCATATTTGCCGAGGTTCTGCACGACGAAGGGGCGCGCGTTGTCGATGCCCAGCAGGCGTTTGCGAGTCGTGTGGATGGCGAATCTTCCCAAGTCACAGGCTATCCAGCGGCGATTCAGTTTCTCGGCGACGGCGGCCGTGGTGCCAGAACCGCAGAAGCAATCGAGCACGAGATCGCCTTCGTTGGAAGATGCGCGGATGATGCGTTCGAGCAGGGCTTCTGGCTTTTGGGTGGGGTAGCCAAGAATCTCCGGGTGTGAAAGAATCTTCATGTCAGTCCAAAGGGACTGCAACAAGACACCTTTGGCTTCATCAAGATACTTCTTGTACCGAGGAATGTTGTTTCTGGATATTACTATCCGGTCTTCTGCAAGCGCTTTGTCAATTTTGCTCTGGCTCCACCGCCACGACTTTCCTTCTGGAGCGGCCAAAACAAGCTCTCCGAAAGTTCGCGTCTTATCGCTTGGCGTTCCTCGTGGCGCATGCAAGGGCAACGTTGTATATCTGCGTCCGTCCGAATCCTTATGCCTGTACGTCTGATCTATGTATTCTTCGCGGTAATTTGTATAAGTCAGGTTAAACTTTGCATCAGGCATGCGATAGTACAGTATCGTATCATGTATCCTTCCGTAACCTTTGGCGTCATTGTGAGTGTTCGCTCGTCTCCAAACAATCTCGTTCTGAAAGTTGGTGATTCCAAAAACTTCGTCCAGAATCGCCTTTGCATAATGCACAATATGCCAGTCAAGATGTACGTATAACTGACCCGTCTCTGACAGCAATTCCCGCAAAATAACGACTGATTCATAGAACCATGATACGTAACTCTCGATTCCGTCTCCCCAAGTGTCTCGATACGCCTTTCGTTCAATGATGCTCGGATCTTTTGTAAATCTTTGATCTCCGACGTTGGCTTGAAACGAGAAGTCCGCGCCAGTGGCGAAGGGCGGGTCAATATAAATCAGATCCACCTTGCCGGCGAATTCCGGCAGAAGCGATGGCAGGACATATTTCTTGTCCCCCCAGATCAGCCGGTTGCGCCAAGCCGTCTCCCGCCCCGCCGCGAAGAGGTCCAGCTGCCGCCGCCGTTCAATAGGATCTTCGTTGACCGTCTCGACCGTCTGGAAGGGCAGGGACACTCGCAGTGGCGCGACGCGGTTGCCGTCTTTGTCGTATTTGCCATCCCAAACCAGTTCGACCATGGGGCTGCCTTTGACACTGCCGATTGCGCGGCGATTGCCGATTTGGGTATTATAGAGCATATATCGCGGTTCTTGTACGGTTGTTGTGATGGGATGGCTCTGATGGATGAGACGACACTTAAGGCGGATATGGATGCGCCCGTAAAGGACAACGCGAAGTTTGTCGACCCAGAGTACTTCGAGGCTGACGGCGAGCCATTCACCGAGGATCAACGGGCTTTCATCCGCAGCATGCAGCAGGCGGCGCGTGGCGAAGGGCAGCCATTAGCCGAGTTCTTGGAAGAATTGCGGCAGGAAATGCTGGAAGAAGGCCTACTGGAATCCAATGGAAGTCATCGCGACTCCTGATTTCAAACGTTGCTTGCGCCGGCTGGCTAGACGGTATCCGCTCCTGCCGGACACAGTAGCGGAACTCGGCAGGGAATTAGCCAACGGCGCGTGCCCAAGTGATCGGCTAGCGCGATCAGGATGACTTGGCATTCCAACACCATCTGAACCATCCTCTCAAGCAGAGCGATTTATGGATCAGATGGCTCGTCAACGTTGATTTTACTGCGCTTTATGCCATTTTCGTCTGTCTCCGGGAATGTGCTCGGCGCGCCCAGCGGGTGAATCCGGCTAGTCTTTGCTATCCGGCTTCTCGAATGTAAGATCGAGCGAGTCAGCGATGCTCACCACGATTTGTCGGATTTCAAGTATTGCGGCGTTGTTCCCGAGCGCAATCTCCTCAATCAAGTCCAGCCGGTCATCCATTCGCTTCTGCCGGTTTTCTATGCCGTCCAGCCGGTTTTCTATGCCGTCCAGCCGGTTTTCTATGCTGTCCAGCCGACCTTCTATGCTGTCCAGCCGGCCTTCTATGCTGTCCAGCCGACCTTCTATGCTGTCCAGCCGGCCCTCCACGCGTGCCAGCCGCTCGCGATTATCAGCGGCAATGTCGCGCGTTTCGTTCAGCGTCACGGAGAATCCATCAAGGTGATCCAGAATCCTGTTCTCAGTATTCCGCAACGTCTTGATGTCTTCTTCCGCGCGCCTGAGCCGAATTTCACCTGTATCAACTACCATGCCGCCTCTGTTTCTACACAAGTTGCTCTAAGCGTACACGCGATAAACCGACTTGTCAAAGAGCCCGCGTCTAGCGAATCTTGCTCATATAATGCCGCGCTTCCGCTTCCACAAATTCCACCATGCCGGCGATGCTGGGGTTGGGCGGACTGCCTTCTGGCAGCTCATGCGCGGTCGCCGAAACCAGCCGGGGCGCGTCGCCAAACTCGATAATGATCTGCCCGACCTGCCCCGAGCGGACCGCCCCCAAACGCAGCCTATCGCCCTCCAGAACGTTGCTTTCGCCCCCCTCCAGCAGGATGTTCAAGCCCTCCGCGGAATCATCCGGGCGAGCCACAAAAGCGATCTCAATGCCCGGCGCAACTTCCCAGCGGCAGGGGTTCCGCGCATCGACAAGTTTCAGGCTGACTTGTTCGGCGAGCTTGTCGCGCGCTTCGGCATCCAGCAGGCGCTCGCAATTGGCTGCGTGGTAGCCCATGCCATCCAGCGCGATCAGCATCGAGCGGTTGCCGGTGGCGCGGCAATGCCAACTGGCGTCGCTGCATGAGCCGCCCAGGTCCAGCAGCAGCGTCCGCCCCGTGGCTTGGTTTTGGAGGCGCTGCAGAAAACTGTGCAGGCGCGGCAGAATCGCCAGCTCGCCAGCCAGATTCGCGGTATACAGCAGGCTCAGCGATGCCGCCATTCCGCCCGCCGTTTTTCGATGAAGGCGCGCATGCCCTCGGCTTTGTCTTCCGAGCCAAAGGCGATCAAGAAGTTGCGCCTCTCCTGCGCCAAGCCTTCCGCCAGCGAAGTCTCGTATGCTGTGTTGATGGCTTCTTTGGTCAGGCGAATGGCCACCTGCGAGCGTCGAGCGATCTTCTGGGCGATTCCGATAGCCACGTCGAGGTATGCGTCCAGCGGGGCCACCCGATTGACCAAGCCAAATTGCAGGGCTTCCTGGGCGCTGAGCTTGCGGTCGGTCAGCATGATTTCCATAGCCAGCGCTTTGCCAACCGCGCGGGTCAGCCGTTGCGTGCCGCCGGCCCCGGGCAGGATGCCCAGGTTGATCTCCGGCTGGCCGAAGACGGCTGTCTCCGAAGCTACGATCATATCGCAGCTCATGGCCACCTCGCAGCCGCCGCCCAGGGCATAGCCGGAAACCGCGGCGATGACCGGCTTGTTCAGCTTTTGGATATTGAAGCGGTCAATCAGCGAGCGCGCCATCAGCATGTCGATGGCTGTCTTGCCTTCCATCTCTTTGATGTCCGCGCCGGCCGCGAAGGCTTTGTCGCCGCCAGTCAGGATCATCGCGCCGATGTTGGGGTCGCTGTCGAATTCCGACATGGCTTGCATGAGCTCGTCCATCAACAGCGAGTTCAGGGCGTTCAGCGCATGCGGGCGGTTAAGCCGCGCCATGCCCACGCCTTCCGCCGGCGCATCCACTATTATGTTCTCGTAGTCCATGGGGCTGCCTCCGCTTTGCCTGCCAGGTTTGCGCGCAATGCTAGCACAGAGCCGGGCATGCGGGCATGCTCAAGCCTCCAGGAAAGCCAGAATGCGCCGCGCCGCTTCATCCACGCCGATGCCATCCCGCTGCCAGGTCCAATCAACCGGAGCGTGATTGACGCCGCCAGCCGCGAGTTCAGTCGGCTTCCAAAGCGCCAGACTCTTGGCGGTGTAGGGCGCGTACCGCAGCGGATCGCTGGGTCCCATCAGCATGACGGTTTTCGCGCCGCTGGCCGCCGCAAGATGCGTCAAGCCCGTATCATTGCCGATGTAGAGCAGGCTCTCAGCCGCCAGCGCGCCGATCTCCGCGAAGTCCAGCATGTTCATCCAGTTGATGGCGGGCGTTCGCAGCTTTTCCGCGACCGCAGCGACAAGATCCGCATCGCCTGGCCCGGCGATCAGGACGACTTGAGCAGCTTCGGAACCAGCCACGCGATTGAGCAGTTCGGCGAATTGGTCTGGCGGATAGCGTTTGCTGGCGAATCGCATGCCCGGGTTTTGCCCGCCGCCGGGGTGGGCAACAACGAAAGGTTTGCCGACGCCCGTTTCATTCAGCCTCTCCAGAATGCTGTGCCGCGCTGCCTCCATGACCGGCAGGTTGGCTTGGGCATGCAACCTCCTACCAGCGACCGCGCTGACAACCTTGAGATAAATCTCACTTTCGTGTTCTGGCGCAGCCGGATCAATGGCCACGCGCAGATTGTAGCCGAAGCCGCGGCCGCCGCTATCCAAGCCCGCCCGAATGGGGATGCCCGCCAGCCAAAGCGCCAGGCTCATCAAAGGCGAGCGCAGCAGCGAAACCGCCAGATCGTGCCTGCCAGCCCGCAGCTGCCGCGCGAATCGCCAGAAGCTGGCTGGCGACGCCAGGGGCATATCGGCAGTCAGCAGGATCTCATCCAGCGCCGGATGATGCGCGATGGCTCTCGCCGACCATTCGCCCAGCGCCCAGCTGATATGCGCCCGCGGAAAGGCCTCGCGCAATGCCGTCAATGCCGCCGTCGCCATCACGACATCGCCGATGCAGCAGGGGCGGATGATGACGATGCGCCGCGGCTCAATGGACCTGCGGGCTTGCGGAAACAGCGCGCTCATCAGTCGATAAATCATCATCTTATTGTCGTGGCAAAGGACTGTTTATGGCAATCACGAATGCAGGCCTGCAATGAAGGCTAGCGCGATCTGCTGGCTTGGGCAGGCATCTCGCCGGCGAGTTCATGCGACGCCCTGACATTTTGCTTGACGGATACGTTAAGCATGTTAAAGTAAGTTTAAGCGATTTTGATATCCGCTAATAATGCCATGAAAAACAACCTTGCGTTCACCACTATGTTCAAAGACCGCCATATCCTCAGAAAACTTGGCGAGATGGCGGTGTTTCTGCTGCTTTTGCCGACGCCGGTCCTGGGTTTGGTCTGCCTCTGCGTGCTTCTGGGCTATTTGGCGGAGATCACGCACAACGTCGGCAATGATTATCCGCGTCCGCTGCCGGAGTGGGATCATATCGGCGAAGACATCAGCAAAGGTTTCCCGGTTTTGATGGCGCTGCTTGTCTATCATGCGCCGCTGCTGCTGGCGATAGCGCTCCTCTACGCCTTCCGCGAGGTCATCGCCGTCAGCCTTTTTGGCGGCATAACCTTTGCCGGGCTGTTCAGCTTCGCGCTGCCTCTGCTGCTTATCGCTCTGTTGGCTGCCTGGTCGCTTTTCGCCATCGCCCTGGCGCGTTATGCCGAAACCTGGGAATCCGAGTATTTCTACCAATTCAGCGCTTTGCTGCGCACGCTGCAAATGAACGGCGGGCTGACCATGCAATGGCTCATCGCCACGCTGGCGGCCAATCTCGTTCTGGCTTTGCTCGCGCCGGTCGCGCTCCTGGGCTTTATTCTCTTCATCCCGGTGCAGGGTTATATCCTGGGCAGCTTTTCGCGCCGCCTGCGCCTGGAGCGGATGGCATTCCTGCATGCCTATCCTGCCGGCGAATTCGATCGCCAGGCGTCCGCGCTGAGCTTTTCGCAGCCCAATAGCCAGGCCGCATTGCCCGGCAGCGAATCGCATTAACGCGCCCGGCTTTGGCATCGCTCAGATCCCCCAAGCGCATGACCAGACGTCAAGCGATTCTTTTGCAGGCCGCTGGCTGCAGCGGCTATAATCACGCTTGAATATGCGGCAAGTTTGCCTTTTGGCCAGTTGTTAGCCCGGCTGCATTCTGGCTGGGCGGCGCTGGCATGGCATCTATTCTGATGAATTCTGATTCTATCTCATCCGCCATAAAGCGCGCCAAGCACCCATATTCGGCCGCGAAGAGCGCCAAATCGAGCCGAGCTGGGGAGAACCGGCGGCCATGAATGCGATGCTCTTTTGCGGCTTTGTCGGTTTGCTCGCTTTTGCGCTGGCCGGCGCGCGCATCGGCGCGGACCTGGCGCCTCTCGGTGATTTCAGCGCTGAAGAGACGACCTTGATGGCAGCCGGTCTGGGCGCAATCGCCGGTTTCATCGTCACGCCCGCCCTCGCCCTTTTGCCATTGCGACGCGCCAGTGAAATGGCGGCGCCCCGGCTCATGCTTGCGCTCCTGGGCGGCTTGACCGGCTTGTGCCTGGCGCTGATGCTGGCTTACCCGCTGTCGCTGCTGGGCGATCCGCTTGGTGGCATCCTGCCCGCGCTGGTTTCGCTGCTCTTGGGCGGTCTGGGCATGCAAATCTTTGCCCTGCGCGCGGCTGAAATTGGCGACTGGGCCAGCGAGATGCTCCTGGGGCGGCAGCGGCGCCTGCACCCTTATGCCACGCGGCAGCTCCTGCTGGATACCAGTGTGCTGATCGACGGGCGGATCGTGGAAATCGCCGAAACCGGTTTCATAGGCGGGACCCTGGTCATCCCGCGTTTTGTGCTGGGCGAGTTGCAGCGCGTGGCGGATTCGGCGGATCCCCTGCGGCGCAATCGCGGAAGGCGCGGGCTGGCCAAGCTCACTGAATTGCAGCGCGAGAATGACCTGCCGGTCAAGATTATTGACGATGATCCGCCAGATTTTGGCAATGTGGATGCCAAGCTGGTCGCGCTTTCGATCCAGCTAAACGCTTCGCTGGTGACCAACGACTTCAATCTCAATCAAGTGGCGGACGCGCAAGGCGTGGATGTGCTGAATATCAATGCCTTGGCCAACGCTGTGCGCTCGGTGTATATCCCAGGCGAGACTTTTGAGATTCGCATCATCCAAGCGGGCCGCGATGCCAATCAAGGCGTCGGCTACCTGGACGATGGCACGATGGTTGTGGTGGAGTCGGGTCAGCGTTATATGGGCAAGCGCATCGGCGTCGAAGTCACCAAGCTCATCAATCGGCCGACCGGGCGGATGATCTTCGCCGCGCCGCAAACCAAATCGGGTCGCTAGGAACCAAAGCTATGAAAAATCAAATATAGTGATATGCGAGTGGACACCGAGCCAGCCGGAAGGCAATCTAGACTATTCAGCGCTTTGCCCCTGTGTTTGTTCACTCTCTTCATGGGATAAGACTGTTATATTTCAGAAACAGACTAGTCCGCTGGAACGATCAGCTTATGGTATTCAAAGACCTTGAAATAGCGCCGACATCGTTAGCATTTGCCAACTCCGCCAGTTCCGCTCGTGTAGGCAGTTCTCGTAGTTTCTCTTCCAGCGCCTCGTCGACTAGGGTCCTGATAAGTTCTTTCTGTGATTGCGTCAACGCGTTAGGCTCATCCATGACCAACCTTGTTTTCTGCTCGCTGCATTTCAAACAGACCACAATGGCAAACTGACTTATATTGGCAGTATATCACAACCGGCCAAGAGCAGGCACAGAGAATACATAACTGGGCGCTTAGGCTTGTCGAACCGCAACGGGTGTACTCATGCTCTGCACCTTCTGATAGTATAACGGCATTCGTCGAAAGAATCGGAAGAAGCGAGCGCGCAATGAGCCAAGCCCCGAAAGACCGCCAAACCGGCGCCGAAAACGTCCTCTGGGATCTGTCCATATTCTACGCGAGCCCAGATGACCCGCAAATCGAAAGCGATATCGGCAGGCTGCGCTCCCTGGTTGCTGAGTTTCAGGCGCGCTGGCGTGGCAATATCGCCCGGATGACGGCTGCCGACTTCGCAGAAGCCTACAAAGGGCTGGAAGCTGTTTATGACCTGCGCGGACGCCTGGGCGCATTCGCCTATTTGAACTTCTCCACAGACACCGGCAGCGCTGCCTATCAAGCGGCTGTGGCTCGCATCGAAGAGCTGGAAGCCCAACTCAGCCAGCAGCTGGTTTTCTTCGATCTGGAGTGGAACGCGCTGGATGACGATGCCGCTCAGAGCATCCTGGCTGATCCTGCAATTGCCGACTATCGCTACTATCTTGAAGCCGAGCGCCGTTACCGCCCCTACAACCTCAGCGAAGCCGAAGAGCAGATCATCATCGAAAAGCAGGTCACCGGCAGCGGCGCCTGGACGCGTTTCTTCACCCAGATGACCAGCGCCTTCCGCTTCGACTGGCTCGGCGACGAAGTCAATATGACCTTCGTGCTCAACAAGCTGCGCGATGCCGACCGCGACGTCCGAGAGATGGCTTGGCGCAAGCTCACCGAAAAGCTCAACGAGAAGTCCATGGAGCTGACCTTTATCTTCAATACGCTCGCGCTGGACAAAGCCAACAGCGACCAGCGGCGCGGCTATCCCAGCTGGCTGTCGTCGCGCAACCTCAGCAACAAAGCCAGCGATGATGTGGTCGAGGCTCTGGTAGCGACCGTGACGAGCAACTATGGCTTGGTGGCTCGCCATTATCGCTTGAAACGCGCATTGCTGGGTTATGAGGAACTCTATGACTACGACCGGTACGCGCCGCTGAACCTGAAAGAGAGCGAGGCTTTTTATGTTTGGGAGCAGGCTCGCGATATCGTGCTGAAGGCATTCGACAACTTCAGCCCGCGCATGGAGAGCGTCGCCCGGCAATTTTTCGATAAGAACTGGATCCACGCGCCCGTCCTGCCCAACAAACGCGGTGGCGCATTCGCCGCCTCAACCGTCGCCTCCGCCAATCCCTATGTCTTTTTGAACTATCTGGGCGATGCCCGCGATGTCACCACCCTGGCGCATGAATTGGGGCATGGCATTCACATGGCGCTCTCCGGCGAAGAAAAGGGCTTGTTCGCCTTGTATACGCCGCTGACGACGGCGGAAATGGCATCGACATTCGCCGAGATGCTGGTCTTCCAGGATCTCATGACCGCCGAAGACGATGACGAGGTCAAGCTGTCCATGCTGACCGAGAAGATCGAAGACAGCTTTGCCACGGTCTTCCGCCAGATCTCCATGAACCGCTTCGAGGACAAAATGCACAGGGCGCGCCGCGGCGAAGGCGAGTTGACCAGCGAGCGCTTTAATGAGCTTTGGCTGGAGACGCAGCGCGATATGTTCGGCGACAGCGTCATCATCACTGAAGAATATGGCAGCTGGTGGAGTTATGTGCCGCATTTCCTGCATACGCCTGGTTATGTCTACGCCTATTCATTTGGCGAGCTGCTGGTGCTGGCGCTCTATCGCATCTATCAGGAAGAGGGCGAGGCTTTTGTGCCCAAATATATCGACCTGCTGGCGGCTGGCGATTCGGATTATCCCGACAAGCTGCTGGCGAAGGTCGGCGTCGACATCAACGATCCGGGCTTTTGGCAGAAGGGCATTGATGTCATCGGTGAATGGGTCGCCCAAGCGGAAAGCCTGGCGCGGCAGCTCTATCCCAAGAAATTTGCTTAGGCGCGGCTGATGACGGCTGGCTATTCCGGCAGGCCCCTGATAATGAAGCTGGGCATCAAACCCGGGTATCGCATCGCGCTGCTGAACGCGCCCGAGCATTATCTCGCTCTGCTTGGCGAATTGCCGGCTGGCGTCAACGTTGATGTCTCGCTGCGACATGACAGCTACGACTTCGCGCAGGCTTTCTTCGTCTGGCGGGCGGATTATGCGGCCGCTCTGCCAAGCCTCAAGCGGGCTATCAAGAAGGACGGCATGCTCTGGATTTCCTGGTACAAACGGGCTGCCAAGATGCCCACCGATATCAGCGAGGTTGTCGTGCGCGGTTTGGCGCTGGCTAATGGTTTGGTGGATGTCAAGGTGGCCGCCATCGACGCGCAATGGTCGGGCTTGAAGCTGGTCTACCGCTTGAAGGATCGCTGATCATGGCAAGTGTTGGATTGCCAGAAGCGCTAGCATGTCGCGAAGAACTGCGTGCGGCAGGCAAGACCCTGGTCTTCACCAATGGGCACTTCGACCTGCTGCATGTTGGGCACCTGGATTACCTGGAGAAAGCGCGGGAACTGGGCGATGCTCTGTTTGTGGGCATAAACGGCGATGCCTCGTCGCGGCGGCTGAAAGGCGTGGGGCGTCCCCTCGTGCCGGCAAATGAACGGGCGCGTCTCCTGGCAGCGCTGAAACCGGTGACAGCCGTGATCATCTTCGACGAAGACACCGCTGACGGCCTGCTGCGCGCGCTGAAGCCGGAAATCTATGTCAAAGGCGGCGATTATGCGGAAAAGCCCTTGCCTGAACGCGCCACGGTGGTGGGATATGGCGGGCGCGTCGAACTCATTGACTTCTTGCCATGGCATAGCACGACTGATCTGATTAAACGGGTTCGCCAATTGCTCTAAACTTTGGAGAAGATGGAGCATGAATTGCATTGGTTCGTCTGCGGCCATGGCAAGGAGAATAAGATGCAAGAGAATCCGAGAAAGATGAAACCCGGCGGTACTGGCATTCCCGTTACCATGTCTTGGCACGGAGAAGCGCCACTTTGCCTGACTAAGGAAGAAGCAGCCAAGCGCAGACCCGCCAACAACTCTTCAACGCCAGTGAGCATTGATTGGCTCTAAGACCCTACGCGCCACTTGCTGGAGGCAGAGCCCATAAATGCCCAGCCAAAACCGAATGAAGATGCTCGCCCGCTCAAGTGACGCCCAGCCGAAAGCCAGCGGCAAACAAAATGGAACGCCTCTCAGCGTCCCTCGAGATTGTCTCGTCCCCAGCCGGGTCTAAGTCAAGCGGTTGTAAAACTCCACCACCATCTGAATCTGCACCGGCGTCTGCACTTCGCCCTCTTCCGGCGCGCGATCCAGCGTCACGCTGAACTCCTCCTTGTCCACCGTCATGTAGGGCGGGAAGTATGCCGACTGCTGCATCCATTCCTGGATATGCACATTCTTCTTCATCTTGTCGGATACTTCGACGACATCATGCTGGCGAACCTGATATGATGGCAGGTTCACGCGCGAGCCATTGACCAGGATATGGCCATGCCCCACGATCTGGCGGGCGGACCAGATGGTCGCCGCCAAGCCCGAGCGATAGACGATGTTATCCAGGCGCCGCTCCAGCAGGCTGAGCAGGTTGACGCCGGTTGGTCCCGGCATCAGCGCCGCTTTCTTGTAATAGTTGCGCAGCTGCCGCTCGCGAACGTTGTAGATGTAAGACAGCTTCTGTTTCTCCTCGAGCTGCAGCGCGTAGTTGCTGCGGCGGCCCGAACGGAAAGATTTCTCGCGGCCATGCTCGCCGGGCGGGTAGGCGCGGTTTTCCAGGATGCGCGAATACTTGGGGCGCGGCACCAGCAATTCGCCGAAGCGCCGCTGGGGTTTGGCTTTTGGTCCGTGATAGGATGCCATAACTCTCTGCTACCTCGTTCAAGCGGGGTCAACCGCCCGCATACTCTGCGAAATCGGCTCAACAGTATAAATGACCCTGGCGAAAATGGTAGGGCGAGTTTGACGACGCCTCTGGCTGCGCTTGCGGAATGCGCGATTTCTGCTGTGCGCTAGAGTCGCATTCGCGGTTTCAGATGCTGCTCGGGCGCGTCATTGGCGATAAGCCAATCCACGTATTGACGGTGCAAGGCCTCGATGACCTCGGGGCGCGCGTCGCTCATATCATGCAGATGGCCAGGATCTTCCTTGGATCGATAGAGCTCACTCTTCTGCCCTTCGACGGCATAGAGCAGATCCCATTCGCCATCGGTGATTGAGCTCGGCGATACCTCCACCACGACGCGATTCTGCCCATCGACGGTCTTGGATAGCTCGCCCACCTCCTCAAAGGGCGCGCTGGTCACGATCAGGTCATGGATGCTTTCGCCATCCAGCAAGGGCAGGGCGGACTGGGCCTGGATTCGTGGCGAGGGCGGGATCTCCAGCAGATCCAAAATGGTCGGCATCAAATCGGGCAATGACAGCAAGCCCGATACCCGCCGGCTTTCCATGCCCGGCAGATATGCCAGCAGCGGCACTTGGGTCAGCTCATTGTGCAAAGGCGAGCGATGCACCTGACGCTGATGCACGGTCAAGCCTTTGGCGAAGCCTTCGTCGAATCCGCTGCCATCGGGCCAGCGAAAGCGGCGCTTGCCGAAGAGACCATGCTCGCCGAAATAAAATCCGTGGTCGGAAAGGAAGAAGATGGCGGTGTTTTCCAACAGGTTGAGCACGCGGACGCGTTCCATCAGATAGCCGAACCAGTGATCGACCATGGCGATTTCGCCTTTATAGCAGGCGCGGGCGATCTCCAGGTCGTTTTCGCTGAGGCCATCAGCCGCATAATCGTAATAGGTTGGCGCGATCACCTGATTTTGGTAATTAGGCAGATGCGGCTTCACGTAATAGGCTGGCGGATCCCAAGGCTCATGCGGATCCCATGTGTCGATATACAGGAAGAAAGGTTTCTCGTGATGCCGTTCCAGCCAGGCGGCCGCTTCGGTGAAGGTCTTCGGCGCGCAGTAGCCCTCGATCTCCGAAACATGACGCTGCTGCCGGCGGTATTCCATTTCCGTGCCATGCAGCTGCCCGCGAACGTAGATGAACTCTTTGAAGCCGCGCTCCTGCCCATAACCGCGGCGCGCCAGGAAAGGCGTATCGGCGATGGCGGCGGTATTGTAGCCGGCCGCGCTGATCATATCGGCAAGAGTGGTTTCATCTTGCGGCAGGGGCGCCCAGGGCAGGTAGGCAAAGGTATAGCGCCCGGTCATCAAGTCAGCTCGCGCGGGCACGGTGGGGAAGGAGGCGGCGTAGCAATCCTCGAAGATCAAGGCGCTCCGGGCAAAGCGGTCCAGGTTGGGACTGATGACATCGACGGCGCCATAACAGGGCAGATGATCGCGGCGAAAGGTATCGGACACAACAACAATGATATTCATCGCTCAATCCTGTTTACATTGCGAATTGCAAACCCCACCCCCGGCCCTTGCCGACATCTCTAGCGCGCGTAGACACTGCGCATCTGTCGCGCATTCCGACGAGTCAGAGAGGGGGAATTCAACCGCCGGGCAATGTATTTTGCCTGGGCGTCGGCATGGTCGGCCGGGTGTCTACTCATTTTAAGCCTGACCGCACAAAGCCCTGCACATAAAAGCGCTGCAGGAAGACAAAGATGATGACCACCGGGATGGTGGCCACGAAGGAGCCGGCGAAGACCAGTTCCCAGAGGATGTATTCGTCGCTGAACATCTTGGCTAATGCGACGGTGATGACCGTTTTCGATTCATCGGTGATCACGATGGAGGGCCAGATAAAAGAATCCCAGGAGAAGATGAACTTGATGAAGCCGGCGCTGACCAAAGCTGGCGTGATATTGGGGAGCATCACCTGCCAGTACATGCGAAAGAAGGAGCAGCCGTCGATGATGGCGGCGTCGTACAAATCCTGCGGCAATTCGGCGAAATGCTGGCGCAGGAGAAAGATGATGAAAGCATCGGTAATCCAGGGCAGGAAGATCGATGGCAGCGTGTTGTCGATATGCAGCTGCTGCATCGTCAGGAATAGCGGTATCAGCTTGGCTTCAAAGGCGATGGTCAAGGTCGCCAGGATCACCACGAAGAGCAGGCGCCGGCCCGGGAACTTGAGCCAAGCCAATACGAAGGCGATCATGCTGTTTATCGTCACGGCGAAGGTCACCGACATGGCGGCCACCACAACGCTGTTGAGGAAGGCTTGGGCGAAGTTTGTCTCGGTGAAGAGCGTGACCAGGTTCTCCAGCGTCGGGTTGCTGGGCAAAAAAGTCTGCACTGACACCGGGTAGAGATCGTCAAAGAGATCCTGGCGGGATTTGAAGGTCGAGCCGACAATCCACAAATAGGGCGTGGCGAAGGCGACAACGATGACCAGATAGATCAGCACCCGCCACAGCGACCCGAAGGAGACAACGCGAGCTGCCAGAGGAGCGTTTTGGCGCGGCTCAGTCATTTTCCGCGTCCCTAGTGATGCGCAGTTGGAAGATGCTGATGGCGATCAGCAATATCGCCAGGATGACGGAGAGCGCGGTGGCGTAACTGAAGCGGTTGAAGCGGAAGGCGAGATGGAAGATGTAATGCACGATCACGCGGGTGGCGTTGGAGGGCCCGCCATCGGTCAGGACTTCCACCGGCACGAAGATCTTGAATGCGGCGATTGTGCTTGTCACCAGGACAAAGGCATGCGTGCGATTGAGAAGCGGCAGCGTAATATAGCGGAAGATCGCCCAGCGCCCGGCCCCATCTATCCGCGCCGCCTCATAGTAGACCGATGGGATAGCCAGCAAGCCAGCCAGATAAAAGATCATGCTCAAGCCGACATCTTTCCAGATCGTGATGGCGGCCACGGAGGGCAGCGCCTGATGCTTGTCGCGCAGGAAGCCCTGGGCCGGCAGCCCGAAGGATTCCAGCAGGCTGTTGACGATGCCAATATCGGAATGAAACATCATGCCCCAGACAATCGAAGCCACCACCATGGACGTGACCGCCGGGAACAGGATCAGCGTGCGCAGCAGGGTGGAATCGCGGCCCGGCTTGGCGATCAGCAGCGCCAGGCATAAACCCAAAGCCATCTGCAGCGGCACCTTGATCAAGAAGAAGAGCGCCGTGTTCTTCAACGACAGCAAAAGCAGCCGATCATTGAAGGCGATTTCGTAATTCTTGAGACCCGTGAACGTGAATTCGCCGGTGAAGACCTTGTAATCGGTGAAGCTCAGCCGAAAGGTCTCAGCGATGGGCCAATAATGAAACAGGAATAAGCCGATCAAGGCGGGCAGGGACAGCCAGAAAGCCGCCCGATAGCGCTGCGCGTTGCGGCTGTTGGAGAACAAGCGAAGCATCTTTGAAAATTATCCCTCCCCGCTGCCCCAGATGAGCGGCGGGAAAGGAATGTTACTCGCGGGCGCGCGTCTTATTGGAATTGCATGAGCTGCGCGTCGGCTTCCAGAATCGCGTTGGCGACTTCTTCAGCAATATCGCCGCCCAAAGCGATATTCACCATCATGTCGCTGGCGATGATGCGATTGAAGATCGTATGCGCTGGTCCGCCGGGTCTGGCAACGCCCCATTCCACCATTTCATCAAAGAGCAGGGCGAGGAAGCCTTCCTGGAAGTCCGGCAACTGCGCTTGCATGGACTTGCGGCCCGGCACGACTTTGGTGACGGCGTGATAGGTGGCGTAGCCTTCCTGGCTGGTGAAATACTTGACGAAGGCTTTGGCTTCTTCCGGATTATCGCTTTTGGCGGCCACGCCCGGGGCAAAGGAGCCGGTGTGGGTGATCGGCGTCTTGATATAGGGCATCGGCATGACATCCCAATTCAAATCCGGGAAGTTGCGCGCCAGGACTGTGCCCGTCGGCGGAATGGCGAAGAAAGTCGCCGTCAAGCCATTGGGGAAGGCATCGGGGATATTGTCGGTGGGGATGAAGCCATCGGTATACAGGCTTTGATAGAAAGCATAGGCTTCCATCGCTTCCGGCGTATCAATGTAGCCGCCAAACGTGGAGAGATCGGGCGCGATAGTCTCCCATAGCGGCTCGCCCGGGCTGCTGGCGCTGCGGATTATCGTCCAGGTGAAGAAGGCGCCTTGCAGCGGGTTGTTGAAGCCCATCAAGCCATAGACTTCGTTGCCCATTTCCGCTTGATGCGCTCGCACCGTGTTGACGTTCTCGACGAATTCCGCCCAGGTCCAGCCGTCGTCCAGGGTCTTGGGCGCGGTTATGCCGGCTGCCTCAAACATATCGACGTTGTAATACATGGCATCGGCGGCGTTGGCCCAGGGCGCGCCAAACATGTGCCCGTCGAGCGAAACCATCTCGATCAAGTCGGTCATGAAATCGTCCATGTCCTCGGCGCTGAACATATCTTCAATGGGCAGAAGCGCGCCGTTAAATGCCAGATTCTGGACGCCGACGCCATCAATCAAGGCGGCATCCGGCGGGCTGTTGCCAGCGAAAGCCACCTGCAGGGAATCGAAGAATTCGCCGAAGGGTATCGCCGTCAGCTCGACCGTGATATGGGGGTTCTGCGCCTCAAAAGCCTCGATGACCGCGGCTGTGCCTTCATCGCGCCCGCGCCCGCCAGGGATCCAAAAGTCAATTGTGACCCCGTCTTGCGCTATGGCCGGCGCGCCAAAGGACGAAGCCGCCACGAGCAGGATGGCAATCAATAGCATTAGTCTCCGCTTCATTTCAAACTCTCCTTGAAGTGCAAGCTGACGTGAAATGCCTATGCGGGAGAGTCTAGCCCAGCGCGGGCGAGCCTGCAAATTTTGCGGAATACGCAAGCCTGTGCAAGAATCTGGCGGAATCGAAACGCCCGGCAAAGGAGCCGTCAGCCGGTAGCCTATGAACGCGCGCCCGAATATCGTCCTCATCGTCAACGACCATCAAGCCTTTTACCGACACGGCTGGGATGGCGGTCCGCGCCCCATGACGCCCTATTTTGATCGCCTGGCTGCTGGCGGGATTCGCTTCCAACGTTCCTATTGCGCGACGCCGCTTTGCGGTCCCTCGCGCCGCAGTCTCGCAACGGGCCTGTACCCGCATAATCACCGCAACACTTTCAATTATTCCAACGCGCCCTATGACCGCGAGATCTACTTGAGCAGCCTGGCGCGGGCTGGCTATCGCTGTTTCTACTTTGGCAAATGGCATGCCGGCGCGGGAACGGCGCTCGATTTCGATTGCGAAGGCTTCTCGCTGGAAGATTACGGCAACCCCTATATCAGCCCTGAATATCATGAGTATCTGCGGGCGAATGACCTGCCGGCGGCGCGGCACCACGTCGAATTCGTCTTCGACAGCTTCGTCATGCAGCGCGAGTTTCCTCAGCTCAAAGTTGGCGCGGACTATCGCAGCGATCGCTACTGGTGCGGCGAACATGCCACCGGCGTCACCACCACCCCAAAAGAAAGCCATGAAGCCTTCTTCCTGGCGAATATGGCTTGCCAGCAGCTGGAGACCCTTATGGCTGCGGACGATGATCAGCCTTTCCATCTGCGGCTGGATTTCTGGGGACCGCATCAGCCCTTCTTCCCGAGCAAAGAATTCGCCGATCTCTACGATCCCGAAGACATCCCGGTTTATGGCAATTTCGCCGATACGCTCGTGGGCAAACCGGACTTGTATTGGCAGGACCCCCATGACAATTTGACGGATGCGGAGGGACGTTTCGCGACGCCCAGCAATCTCAGCTGGGGCGAGTGGCAAAGGATCATCGCGCGGGCTTATGCGCATATCACCATGGTGGACGCGGCGGGGGGCTTGCTGCTCGACAAGCTGGACGAATTGGGCTTGTCCGAAAATACTTTGGTGCTATGGACTGCCGATCATGGCGATGCGCTGGCCAGCCATGGCGGACGTTTCGACAAAGGCTCGTACATGACGGAAGAGGTGCTGCGCGTCCCGCTGGCTATGCGCTATCCCGCGGAGATCCCCGGCGGGCAAGTGTCGAAAGCCCTCGCTTGCGGCACAGACATCGCCCCAACGATTCTGGATGCGGCGGGGACGAAGTTTGCGGAACCTGTCGATGGCAAAAGCCTGCTGCCCCTGGCGACTGGCCCGGATGCCAGCGAACGCGCCTCCCTGCTGGTCGAGACCTATGGACACGGCTTCGGCACAATTGAGCAGGGCAGAGCGCTAATCAAAGACCGTTTCAAGCTCATAGCCTGGCAGAACCACGGCGGCGAACTCTACGACCTGGAAGCCGATCCCTACGAATTGCTCAATCTGTATCATCAGGCGGAATACCGCGACGTGGTCAGCGAGCTGGAAGCCGAACTGCATCAATGGCTGCGGAAGACCGGCGATCAGGATTTCCATGCCCCGATAAGCGACGAATTTCGGGCGGATGACCAGCGGAAGCTGCGGGAACTCATGCGGCGGCGGGCGAGCGTGAACGATGCCAGCGACTGAGCGGAAGCATATCATCCTGATCGTCAATGACGACCTGGCGCATTGGGCTCTGGGTTCTTACGGCAACAGCGAGGTTCACAGCCCAACCCTGGATTACCTGGCTGCCACCGGCGTACAGATGGCCAATGCTTTCACGCCAACGCCGGTCTGCTCGCCGGCCCGCGCCTGCCTGCAGACGGGTAGGCTGGCATCGCAGCATGGCATCCATGACTACCTGTCATCCACCATCGAATCCATGCATCGCCGACGCTGGCTGCAGGATGAGCTCACGCTGGCGCAGCAGCTTTCCCATGCCGGCTACCAGACGGCGCATTGCGGAAAATGGCATCTCGGAAACGATGATCAACCGCAGGCCGGTTTCGCGCATTGGTTCAGCGGAGTCGGCGATTACCCGGCGGAACACGGCGGCGAGCATCGCTTTAGCCTGAACGGCAGCATCGAGACAATCGCGGGCCAGCGCACACAGGTCATCACCGATAAAGCCATTGAGTTTCTCCGCCAGCGCGACCAGGCGTCGCCCTTCTTCTTGCACATCGGCTACTTCGGCACGCACAATCCCTGGCGGGGCCAGCCCGAACGTTTGGCGGCTCAGTATCGCCATTGCGCTTTTGATGGCTTGCTGGACCAGCCCGCCTACCCGTATGGCGCGCAGGCTCTCGAATCGACCATGCCCACCCGCCTGGACCCGCGAGAAGCGCTGGCGCAGTATTACGCGGCGATCTCCCATATCGACGAAGCGATTGGGCGCTTGCTGGACGAGTTGGAAGCGCTCGGTCTGCGCGAAGAGGCGCTCATCGTCGTCACCTCAGATCATGGGCTTTGCTGCGGCCAGCATGGCTTATGGGGGAAGGGCAATGCCACGCTGCCCTTGAATATGCTGGAGGAATCGATCCGCGTGCCGCTGATATTCAATCAACCGCGAGACCTTTTCGCTGGACAACGTCGCTCGGAATTCGTCGATCACCTCGATGTGTTTCAGACCATCGTCGATTATGCCGGCTTGACCGATTCGCTCAATGAGGAGCGCAACTATCCTGGACGCAGTTTCTTGCCGCTGCTGGATAACTCATCCGCTTTGCCCGATTGGCGCACGGTGCAATTCGGCGAATATGGCGACTTGCGGATGGCGCGCGCAGAGCGGCACAAGCTGGTTCGCAGGCATTATGATGACGCGCCCTGCGAACTCTTTGATTTGCGCGAGGATCCCACAGAATCGCATAATCTTTATTACAATCGCCAGTATCAGCCCATCGTCGACGAATTGACCGGCGAGATTGACCGCTATTTCAGCCGCTATCAGGATCCTGTGAAGAGCGGGTTGCGCGTGAAGGAATTGCCGCGGCACAACCTGACCGAGGCTTGGCGGATGCGCGACTAAAGCACATCCCACTCGACTTCAACCATTCCCCGACGCATGCCATAGAGCTTGCGATGCAGGATGGTTGTGCAGTCGGTATAGCCCACGATGAAATCCAGCGCATCGCCAACCTTGATGCGCTCATCGGGTCCCTCGAGCGTGATGATGCCATGCTCGGCTGATGACTGATGGCTCTTGACCGCCGGCAAGCCGATGCCTCTGGGCTGCGCGTGCCAGATGGGCAGGGTCTTGAAACCGGCGTCGATGATAATGCGGTCGGGCGCGGGTCTGCTGCTGACGATGGTCTTGACGAAGAGGCAGGGCTTGGTAGCGACCTCCCAGCGCTGATACAGGACATCGCAGAATATGGCGCCGCCGGCTTGAATCTCGGTCATGCCTTTGATTGAGGCGGTCGTCTGGTAGGTGCCGCTGCCGCCGCCGCTCACGATGCGCGCCTCCAGCCCGGCCGCTCGGCAAGCCTCAGCCATAGCCAGGAGCTGCTGTATGGCTCCGGTGGTCGCCCGCTGGCGTTCAGCGGGGTCATCAATCACCAGGGTATGGCCCTCCCAGGTCATCAGCCCGAAGAAGCGCAAACCCTCGCTGCAGTCGACGGCTTTAGCCAACTGGACGACGGCGGGTCCCGGCATCAGGCCCGTGCGGTTCATGCCGGTATTGACATCAATCAAGATGCCGATGCGCAGCTTCTGCTGAATTGCCGCCGCGTTCAGTTCACGCACGTTGTCGGCATTGTCGACGATGACTTTGACGTTGGCCTGCTGGCATAGCTGCGCCAGCCGGGCAATCTTGCGCGCGCCGACCATCTCATTGGCGATCAGGATGTCATTCACGCCGCTTGCCGCCATGGCTTCGGCTTCGCGGATGGTGGCGCAGGTCACGCCGATTGCGCCCGCGGCGATGGCTTTATGCGCGATAGCCGGCACGCGAATGCCTTTGATATGCGGACGCCATTGCACCCGAGCCGAGTCGAAGTGCCGCGCCAATCGCGTGATGTTCGCTTCCAGGGTGTCCAGGTCCACCCAGAGGGCCGGCGTATCCAGATCCGCCTTTGTTCTTGCCGCTTGGCTCATACAGTCGCTCCCGCTTTTGGCACGGTCCTTGCTCGCTTCGTCAACATTTATGGCAGCCCCCAGGTATTTGGATCCAGCAAGTCGGCTTGATCGCAGCGCAGCCGCCGGAAGCGCTCTATCGTCGACTCATCCCAAGGTGGGCTGTTTGCGGCTGACAGGCTGGCTTCCAGCTCGGCGATATCGCGCGCGCCCACCAAAGCTGTGGCGATAGATTCCTGCGCCAGGACGAATTTCAGCGCGGCTCCTTCACGCGTGAGAGGCGGCGACAACGTTTCGGCCGTTCCCTTGACCTCCTCGGAGTGCGCTCGCAAGGTTGCCAGACGCTCCGGCAGGTAATTCGCGCGTTGGCTGAGAGCGCCTTTGAGAAAGACTGAGCGGACGATGATGCCCGTGCCCGCGGCTTGGGCGCAGGGCAAGACCTCAGCCGTCAGGCGCTGATCGAGGATGTTGAAGGCGACCTGCAAAGCGTCTGCCCCTTGTGCGATGGCGATTTGCGGCGCGACCGTCCCATAAGTCGATGCGCCGATATAACGCGCTTTGCCTTGCGCCTGGAAGCGCTTGAGCAGGGCGATGGCATCGCTGTTTTCCAGCAGATCGCTTGAGGCGCTGTGCAAGAGCAGCAGATCGACATACTCCCTGCCCAGCAGACTTAAGCTGGTATGCAGCGACCGCGCCATGTGTTCCGCCAGATCCGCGTCAGCCAGGGCGGTCCCGTCTTCGTTCTGGCATGTCAGCTTGGTCGCCACCAGCGCCTTGTGCCGGCGGTCCCGCAGTGCTTTGCCCAGCAGTTCTTCGCTGCGCCCATAGACGCGCGCCGTATCAAAGAAGTTGATGCCGCGCTCCATGGCATGGTGAATGAGCGCGATAGCCTCGCTGTCCGTTGGCGGCGGCATCCCGTCTTCGCTGCGCGCCCCTTCGCCAATGCCATAAGGCATGCCCAGCGCAACCGTGCCCAATGACAATTCCGAGAGGCGCAAATCCGTTTTTCCCAGTTGACGATATCGCATTAACGGCTCTCCGAATCAATGCCGGCGGACGAAAACGTCTCTCTGCCGCAGCCTTGAGCTCAGGTAAGTCTCCGTTGCCGCAGGGCTGAAGCGGGCGGGCGAAAAGGCGCTGATATCCAAATCGGATGCTCCCCTGGTCGCCAGGTCCGCCAGCATCTTGCCAGCGACCGGATTATAGGCGAAACCGCCGGAATGAAAGGCGTTGCCCAGCAGGAGCCCCGGCAATTCCGGCAGGCCGCCCAGAATCGGCTCGCCATCCAGGCTAAAGGAGATAAGCCCAACCCTCGCCTCCGTGAAAGGATAGCGTTCCAGGCTCGGCAGCAGCGGTTGAACCTGGCCGCGCAGCGCGTCGCTGAAGCCCGGCGGCGCTTGAAGCGCGTTCATATCAAAGGCCAGGGAAGGCGGCGCAAACTCCGGGCGCTCGGCTGTTTCACCGCCCACAAGCAAGCGATGTCCCTTGGCCGGGCGCAGATAGGCTTCATAAGGATTGGCGTTCACTGCCGGCAGCTTTGGCGCATGGTCTAGCGGCGCGGTCAGATAGCGCTGATGCACAAAAGACTTGAATGGCATGGGGCGTCCTACGGCAGCCAAAAGGCGGTTCGTCCAGCTATGCGCGGCGCAAATGACCTGGTCCGCTTGTAGCGCTTCGCCATCAGCGATGACGCCAACGATGCGCTCGCCCTGGCTTATGAATCCGCTGACTGATAGGCACTCGCGGATGTCGACGCCGAGGTCGCGGCATTTTCGCGCCAAAGCCGGCACATACTCATCCGGCTCGCTGTAGCCGCCTTGCGGATCAAACAAGCCAATCGCGTCATCTCGCGGGCACAGCAGGAGCCAGCGCCGGCGCATCTCATCCGCGTCGAGGATCTCGTAGGGCGCGTCCAACTCATCGTATAGCGGCAGCAGCTTCTCGCGCGCGTGCCAATCTTCCGGCGAGAACAGATTCAGGCAGCCCACCGCCTGAAATTCATAGCCATAATCTTTGAGTTCTTCGGACAATTCGCGATAGAGCCGCAGACTGATCTTGCGCGCCTCGATGCCGGTCCTGGTCCACAGGTGTCCAGTGATGATGCCGCCAGCGCGCGAGCTTGAACCAGCGCCGACCGTCGCCTTCTCCAGTAAGGTGACGCGGATGCCGCCCTTGCGCGCCAGATGATAGGCAGCGCTCAAGCCGATGACGCCGCCGCCAACGATGAGGATATCAGTCGCCGCGGTCATAGCGCGCTCGGAAGATCGTGTTTTGCGCGGGCATTTGCAAAATCCGCGAATAATGATTCACCGCGATCTCGTCGCTAAGCGGCGTCGGCGCCTGCAAGATGAACTCGGCATACTCGGCGCGGTTGAATGCTGCATAAGCCAAATGAAAGCTGTCGATCCAATTCTGGCAATCGGCCGTCATGTCCGGGAACAGGATGGGTCCGGTATCCGTCTGATATATCCATTCGCGCTCGTTGGCGTTCATCGTCTTGATGGGAAAGTCGATTGTGATGTCGTAACGGTCATGCAGCGCGAAGGCGCAGCGCCCGACCAGCATATCGCCGGCCAGGGTCGCCTGGACGATCTCCCGATTGTCTTCCAGCCGCTCCGCTCGCAAGGGCAGCAGCTTGACGCTGACCCGCTCATACGTATCGCTGACAAGCCCCGATTGCCGCTCTGGCTGCTCGCCCAGAGAAACCGGATAGCGCATCACGCCTTTGTCCTTGCGATCCCAACTTTTGAGTATCAGGAAGGATTCCGCAGACAGGATGATGCAGAAATCGGCATTGGGCTGCGTCCACATATCGCGCTCGACGCCGACGTACTCGGTCTTGCATGACGCGCCCAGCGCAAAGATCTCCGCCTCGCCACTGACGCGATCGCTGATGCTGCAAGTGGATTCGATCTGGATGCGCGCGCTGTTCAACGTGAAAGGCGGCTTATGCGAGGATGTGAGGCTGGGTTTCAGGTTCCAATCGATGCGGAAGGTCAAGAAAGAGCGGGCAAAGTCAGGGACTGTCATCGGCGCGTCGGAAGGGGCTGCGGTGAACAAGCGCCTAGCCCTTGAGCGCCCCGACGGTGATGCCTTTGATGAAATAATTCTGGAATAGCAGGAATATCAGCAGCATGGGTATGAAAGCGAAGGTCGCGCCCGCCATGCCAACGCCGATGTCTATGCTGCCCACGCCCGATGCCGTCAGCTTGGCGACGCCGACAGGCAGGGTCAGCCAGAGTTCGTCGGTGGCTGTGACCAGCTGCCACAGGTAATCGTTCCAGCCCGCCATAAAGGCGAAAATGGCGATCGCGCCGATAGCTGGCCGGCTGAGCGGAATGATGATATGCCGGAAGAGCTGCAACTCGCTGGCGCCATCCATCTTGGCCGCTTCCAGCAATTCATCGGGGATGGATTGCATATACTGGCGCATCAAGAAGACGCCAAAGGGATAGACGAGATAGGGCGCAATCATGCCTTGGAAACTGTTGAACCAGCCCAAACTTCGCATGAGCACGAAGAGCGGCACGATATAGATTTGCCGCGGCAGCATCATCGTCATCAGAATCATCCAGAAGAAGAGCGTCCGGCCCGGGAATTGTTTCTTGCCAAAGGCGTACCCGGCGCAGGTGCTGGTGATGACCGCGAAGAAGGCTATGCCGCCGGCCACCACGAAAGAATTGAGCATCCAGCGCAAAGAGGGCCGATTGATCAGCAGGCGCTCCCAATTGTCCATCACCGGATTGCTGGGAATCAACTCGGGCGGATAAGCCAGAGCCACCCGCTGAATCTTGAAAGAGCCGAGGATCATCCAAACGATGGGGATGAGCAGGATAAGCGCGATGGCCACGATGATCGCCAGCGCCAGATAACGCAGCCAGCGGCTGATAGTGTAACGCCGCCGCAAGACATTATCGCCGGGCAAAGGATTGGGGCTCAACGTCGTCTGCGCCATAAGCTGCCTCTTTCCTTCCGCTGTTCGCCTCAAGCCGCTTGCCGGTCCAGCAGCTTGAATTGCACGGCCGCCAGCGAACTGACGATGACCAGCAATATCACAGCCATAGCGGAGGCATAACCGAATTTGCTGCCGACGATGCCGGTCACCCAGATGCGATAGACGATGGTCTGCGTGGCGTTGGCTGGTCCCCCCAAGGTCATAAGCTGGACGACCACGAAGACCTGGAAAACGGCGATTGTCAGGACGACCAGGACAAAGAGCATTGTCGGGCGCAGCAGCGGCAAGGTGATTTTCCAGAAGGCTTGCCAGGAATCCGCGCCATCGATCTTGGCGGCGTCGTAGAGCGTCTCCGGGATGGCGCCGAGGCCAGCCAGGAAGAGAATCAGCGGCTGCCCCAGGCTCCAGCTCAAGACGACGATGGCCAGGGAGAGCAGGGCGGTATCCGTCTGCGCCAGCCAGCCGATCTTCTGGCCCTCATTCAGCAGATCCAACAAACCAAGAGATTCGAACATGTAATTGAGCAAGCCATATTCCTGGCTGTAGATATACACCCAGACCATCGCCAGGACGACGCCCGCCGATACCACTGGCATATAGAAGGCGGCGCGGAAGAAGGTCTGCTTGCGCTGGCTCAGCGGGTAGATGAGCACGGCGACGAAGAGGCAGATGATCATGGCGGCCGGCACAACGCCTAAGACAAACAGGAAGGTATTCTTGATAGCGGTGGGGAAGACCGGGTCGCGCGTCAGCAGGTTCGTATAATTCTTTAAGCCGATGTACTGCCACTTGCTGCGGTTCAAGCCGGCTTTGTAGAAGCTGAGCAGCAAGCCCTGCACCAGTGGAATGGCGGTGAAGATGACAAAAGGGATCATGGCCGGCGCGATGAAAATATAGCCCCAGCGCCCGTCCCAAATCTTCCGGCTCAGTCTGGCCAACATCAGCAGGCTCCGCCATCACAAGACAGGGATCGTTCAAAAGTTGATTGGGATTGCGAAAAGCTCAGCATATCAGTTTCCAGTTTAGGCAATCATAAGCCAACAGGCAAATTGGCGAAGGCAGCCGGCTTTCACCGGGCGCCCCCGCCAGAATGCTGCGGCTGCTTACATATCCAGGATGAACTCGGCTTCGGAGGCCAATGCCGCCAGAGCCTCTTCCGGAGTTTCCTGGCCCAGGAACATCGCTTGCCAGTGCGGCGGCTGCGATACGCGAACTTCATAGAAGCCCGGGCAAGCCAGACCGAGATTCTCGGTGCCGCGCTCTTGGATAAGCGACAGGGTCAATGCGTAATTCGCATCTTCCGCCAGCGGAACGCCAGCCGAAGCGCGGGCCGGGAACTGCGAGTTGTTCTGCGTGTAGGTCACCTGGGATTCGGAGGAATTCAGGAAGAGCAGGAACTCGATGATCCACTCCATCTCATAATCGGAACGGCCCTTGTCAAAGACGGCGAAACCGGAGGGACCAACGCCCAAACCAGAGACCTCGCCCTCAGTGTGAGGATAGGTCACGATGACCGGATCCATCTCGACCGTGACCTCGCCATTCTTGATGGCGTTGCCGATGGTGTTGTTGAGGACGCCCATGCCGCCGCCCATGATGGCGCTCTTGCCGGTGAAAAGATTGTTGGTCTGGTCAGCATAGGCGGCTGTGGTGGCGTCGGAATTGATCAAGCCCTCTTGATAGAGCATGTTGACGAATTGCAAGCCTTCGAGGGTCTTTGGGTTGTCGAAGCCGGTTGTGCAGTCCGGGTTCCAAATCTCGCCGCCAGCGCCCCAGATAAAGGCGTGGAAGTCATAATCGCCCTGCTCGGAAGCGACCTGCAAGGTATAGGGGAAGTCGACGCCGATGCCCGCTTCCTTGATGGCGGTGGCCGCGGCGTAGAACTCGTCGAAGGTCCAGTCGCGGTCATCAACCGGGATCATGTCGCCCAAGCCGGCTTGATCGAAGAGCGCCTTGTTGACGACCATAGCGTGATTCCAGAAGTAGGTCGGCATGGCGTGCATGGCGCCGTCGATCGTGTATAGCTGTACCAAGCCCGGCAGCAGGTCATCGATATCCTCTTGCGGCAGGTGACCGAAGAGATCGACCGTTACGCCCTCGACGCCGTAGCCGGAGGTGCGCCCCAGATAATCCTTGAGGATATCCGGCGGGTCGCCAGCGGCGATGGCAGTGGGCACGACCGTCGACAGATCGGGCCAATCCAGCCCGCGGACTTCAACGGTGACATGCGGGTGCATCTCCATGAATTGTTCCGCTTGCCAGTTTTCAAAAGCGGCCAATTCGGTGAATTGCGGCAGGCTGATCGGCTGCGCCAGGGCGGGGTCCGTCCAATAGGTGATCGTCACCGGCTCTTGCGCATGGGCTGGCGCCAGCAGGACAGCCAGCAGGGCGCCTAGTACGAGAAGCAATCGTAGGTGTTTCATGTTAGCTCCCTTTTTCAGTGAGTTGGCGCGACTCTTGCGAGTTGCGTCGCGATGGTTGTGGTCTTGCGTTCCGCGCTATATGTCGTCTAGGCGCCTCCCTGCATATTCACTGGCTATCCGAGAAAGACAGGCGATGCATGGCTCAACACTCATCAGCCGTCGCCGGATACACGCTTATGACCAGGTCGCGTTCGAAATCCATGTGCGCCCGCAGCGCGGCCCTCGCCCCGGCCGGCTCCCTGTTGGCCACAGCCTCCAGAATATCGCGATGCAAAATGATCTGGGATTCACGCAGCCGCTCCAGGTCGATGGACTTGGGAAAGCTGAATTCACGCTCGCGCAAGGTTTGCGGAACAGCTTGGATGGCGGCTTTGACCAGCATCACGTTGAAGGGATTCTGCGACATATCCGCCAGGGACAGGTGAAAATCTTCATGGGCGGCCAGGTATCGCGGGTCGCTGAAGTCGTCGATGTAACGCGCATAATCATCAAAGGCAGCGCGAAAATGCTCAAGCTGCTGCGCTTTCGCTCGGGCGGCCGCCTGCCCGGCGATCTCCACCTCAATCATCCGCCGCGCCTCAATCAGCTGCAAGCGCATCTCCCGCTGCAAATTATCCGAAAGATCCGGCTTAGAGAGATCGGGAATGAAACTGCGCAGGTTGCTCTTGACATAGCTGCCCTGGCCCGGGCGCACCTCCACCAAGCCCATCATCACCAGACCTTGAAGCGCCTCGCGTACTGATGACCGCCCCACGCCCAGCATTTGGATCAACTGGCGTTCCGAAGGCAGCTTGTCGCCCGGTTGCAGCGCGCCAGTTTGAATATGTTCGACCAACTGCTCCACGATTGACGCGACCAGCGTGATCTTGCGCGGGTGCTTTAGCGTAAGGCCGGCTTCTGCCATGTTTGGCGGCATCCTTCGAAAATGCGCTCGCCTTTTGAAATGTTTCGCGCGCCGGGCTGGCGACAGGCCTCGCCGCCGGTAAAAACAGAAGCCAGCGTATCCGCCCTCGCGGTTGCTCCGCTCCCTCCAGCCGCGCAATTTGACATCCGCTGAATAGTCCGCATAATATATCATGTCAGCTTATCAGACCAGTCGGATGAGTAGACTGATAGTAGCGCATGATTTGGGTCTTTGTCAAATTCCATTTCCGGGCGATGTCGGCATGACCATGAGCAGGCGATTCTTGATCATCGGCGGCGGCTCCATGGGAAAACGCCGGATGCGTTGCCTGCTGGCTCATGGCGCGCGGACAGGGCAGATCCGCTTGATTGACCCCAGAGCCGATCGCCGGGCGGAATGCCAGGCGCGTTACAACGTGGAGAGCTTTGAGGACTTCGCCGCTGCCTGGGCTTGGGATCCGCATGTCGTCATCGTCTCCACGCCGACGAAATATCACATGCGCTATTGCCTGGAAGCGGCTAGCGCGGGGAAAGATTTCTTCTGCGAGATCGCCCTCTCCGACCGGCTGGAAGGCGCGGAAGAATTGCTGCGGCTGGCGGCGGAATATAAACTGGTCGCCGCGCTCGGCATAAACAACCCCTGTCACGCCGTCCTGCGACAAGCCAAAACCTGGCTGCTGGATGAGAGTTTCGGCGCGCCGCTGACCTATCAGATGGCTTTTGGCAACTACCTGCCCAATTGGCATCCCTGGGAAGCCTATCAGGATTTTTATGACGAGACGCAGATCATGGGCGTCATCGCGCAGGAACTCGGCACGCTCTACAGCTTGTTGGGCGCGCGGGTTTGCGAAATTTACGCCCAGTCGCGTCATTCCGGCGCCCTTGATATTGAAGGACCAGACAATCTGCAAATCCTGGCGCGGACAGCGGCCGGCGCAGCCGTCACAATGCAGCTTGATCTCCTGCAAGACCGGCAGGTATACGAATATCGCATCGTCAGCGCGCGCGGCGTGATCGAGGTCAAGCTGCTGCCATATCCCCGCGCCCGGCGCTACCTCAACGCCAGCGGGAAATACGAGGAGATGCTGCCGCCGGCTGGCTACAGTTTTGAGCAAGCCTATATTGATGAATTCGGCATATTCCTGGCGGCTTTGGATTCTCGGCGGGAGTGGTATCATCCCTTGCGCGACGGCGTTCAGATATTGCATTGCCTCAATGCCGTGAAGCGCAGCAGCTCAACCGGACAACGGATTGCGCTTGGGGGATGAATGCGCTCAGAGTCTGTGGAAGAAGAGCTGCCTTCGGTTACATTCTGCGACATGGTTATTGATATCCACCCAAGAAACATAACTGTAGACACACGGCCGACAATGCCGCCGCCCACGCAAATTCCATTGCTTCCCGGCGGTTGAACTCCCCCTCTATGACTCGTCGGAATGCGCGACAGATGCGCAGTGTCTACGCGCGCTAGAGATGTCGGCAAGGGGCGGGGGGGTGGGGTCTGCAACTCGCAATGTAAACAGGGGCGACTCGCTGAGTCGTCCGCAAAAGAAAACCAGACTTTGGCATACTACCGCCAGGTTCGGACAAGACATAAAGGAGAAACGTTTCATGAGGAAAAGCAAAGTATTGGCGAAGTGGCGGGGCAATCAGTTCGCGCGCTTCTGTGGCATGGGGCATGTGCTGCCTTTCTTCATCCGCTACGCCGCCCATTACAAATATGACGGCATCTGGCTTGACATGGAGCACCGCAACTTCGACAATCGCGAAGTCCAGCATCTGCTGGCGCTCTGCCATCTCTACGACATCGACTGCATGATCCGCCCGCCGACCGTGCAGCGAACCCGCCTCTACCGCTACCTGGAAGATGGCGCGGCCGGCTTGATGATACCCTTCGTCTCCGATGCTGAAATGGCGAGGGAGATTGTGGCCGCCACCAAGTTCCCGCCCATCGGCAATCGCGGTCTGGATGGCGCGGGCTTGGATTGCCACTTCGGCGGCGACAGTTGGCTGCCCAACAGCACATATATCGCGGACGCCAATCGCGAGACCTTCATCGTCGCCCAGATCGAAACACCCGAAGCGGTGGAAAATGCCGAAGACATCGCCGCTGTGCCCGGCATCGACGCCCTCTTCGTGGGACCGGGCGACCTGGGCTTGCGCCTGGATACCTTTCCCGAAATCGGCATGACAATCGACGAAGCGGTGGCGCAGGTGGCGGCCGCTTGCGCCAGGCATGGCAAAGTCTGGGCGAGGACAGCGTCTTCTATTGCCGAGGTCGACCGTTACCGCCGGGCTGGCTCGCTGATGATCCCTTATGGCGGCGATTTCTCGCTGATGAATGTCCTGCGGGATGCCAGCGCCGAGCTGGATGACATGCTGGCTGTGTAAAGCCGAGAGGCTGATTCAATCCAGCCTACATGCGCCCACCCTGCGAACTGTAGGGGCGGGTCGCCGAACTGCCCAACTAAGCGGGCAGCCAATCGATGTGTTTTCGCTTGAGCATCTGCCGGCAAGCCTGATACTGCGCCTCGCTGAAGCCTTGATAGGGCGAGAGCAAGCGCAGGGGCATCGCTTCAAAGCCGCCCAGCCGCACCCAGAGCTTGTCATAGGCGCCATCGATTTTGCTTTCGCCGGCCAGCTCCTGGAACAAATCCGCCAGCATATCGTGGAAGCCGCGCTGCAGCGTCAACATAAGCGGATAATCTTGCGCCAGCGCCGCCGCAAAATAGGCTTTGACCTTCTGCGGGCTCAGCGAACCGAATGTCGCCAGCAATGAGCATTCGCCATACAGGCAGCCTTGCAGGAAGTTGCCCTCGCCAAGGAAGTGCTGCAGCTCGCCGACTTGGCTGACCAGTTCAGCCGCCCGTTTGTGCCCGCCGCCGGTGTTCTTGGTGGCCACCAGGTTGGGCAGAGCGTCGACCAGCGGACGATAATGGCGCGCTTCCAGCACCCGCCCAGCCCGCGGCAGGTTGTAATGCAAGAATTGGGCGGCCGGGAATGCGCCGCAGACATCGCGGAAAAAGGTCATGACCTCGGCATCGGTCAGCCGCCCCCAGGAAGGCAGCGAGATCTGAAATGCGCGGAAGCCGCGGTCATAGGCGTATTGCAGCTTCTCCAGCGCGATGCTCGTCGACATGCCTATCACGCCAACCATCGGGAAGATATTCTCGCCGCGCGTCTCCTCATGGAAGATGTCGACGATGCGCTGAAACTGCGCTTGATTCACCGCATAGCCTTCGCCAGCCGTGCCAAATATGTAGAGATGATTGTATTGTTCCAGGGTCGCCCGCACCGAGCGCCGGAAAGCCTCTTCCAGAAGCGCTTCATTCTCGTCCCAGGGTATCTCGCAGGAGACCAGAATCGCCTGTGGATAGCGCGTTGCTGAGTCGTTCATGACGCCGCCTCGCGCTCAGCATGCAGGGGCAGATCGCCGGAGACGTACTCTCTTTCCCAAAGGGCGACGGTCTCTTCGATGAACCGCTCGACGGGCATATTGATATTGTTGCGCGCCATCAGCTCGGGCAGCCATTTGGTCCCGAATGCCACATGCTGCCGCTCGTCGGCCATATCGTAGCTGACGTATTGCGCCGAAAGCTGGTCGCCGGCCGCCTCATATTTGGCCAGGCTGCGCCGCCGATGCGGGAAGGCATGCGCCTCGTTGCCGCGGGTCAGCAGGCAGTATTGCCTGGCTGGGTCATACTGCGAGCGCCAGGCGTAGATGCGCGTATTCTGTGGCACCGTCTGGTAATCCAGCCCATGCCGCCGCAGCCATTCAATGCCTAGCAGGCAATGCCGGGTCTCGTCGTAGCAATGCCGCGCCGAGTCATAGACGAAGCCCCAGGGCATATTCGGCGATAGCGTGATGATCAGCGCCACCGTCTCAGCCGCCAGCATTTCCTGGCTATAATTCTCGAATTCGTCCAGCCTGCGGGCCGCTTCGTCGCTTTGCCGGCGAGCTTCGGCATCCCCCCAGTGCTGATCCAGGATGCGGAAGCGCTCATCGCGAGCGGCTGTCATCGGCACGCGGAAGGAAGTATGGCAGGCCGGTCGCGGCGGTTTCCTGCCCCGCGGCTCATCACCGGCGACTCCCCCAGCCCAAGCCAGCAAATCGGTGATATAGCGCTCCCATTCACCTGTGGGCTTCCCGGCGAATTCTGTTTCCGCCCAGGCGATATGTTCCGCCTCGTCCAGCAGGATATGCTTCAGCGCATAGAGCGTTGGCGCGTCGGGATTGGCGAAAGTCTGCTGGCTGTGCCATTGATAGGCTTTCATCAGGGCCGGTTTGATGACGCGGAAAAGTCCAGCCAGCAGGCTGCGCTCATCCGGCGCGTTGATGGCTTCCATCATCAGATCTTCCAGCGCCGGGTCGCCAGGCGGGCGGAAGGCCGGCGTCTGCACCTCGCGCAGGCGCTGGAAAAGATGCTGCACATGCTGCGCCTCTTCCCACAAGAAGCGCCCCATGGCCAGCTTGGTTTCCATGCGCGCCGTCGCCGGCAGCCAAGCCGCCAGGATGCGCAGGCACTCGTATTCGATATAGCGATAGCGGTTCAGCAGGCGCTTGTTGCGCGCCATATCCACCTGTTCAGCTGGCTTGACAATCTGCATGGCTGCGCTCCCTCACCAAGCCGTCCAGCCGCCGTCCACCAGGATATTCTGCCCGGTGATATAACTGCCGGCTTCGCTGGCCAGCAGCAAGACGACGCCCTTGAGCTCTTCCGGTTTGCCCATCCGGCCCAGGGGCACTTTTTCTTCCAGGCGCTTGATGAAGCCGGGATGCGCCTCGTCAATGGCTGGCATCTTGGGAAAAGGCCCCGGGCTGATGCAATTGACGCGGATATTGTCGCGCGCCCAATATGCCGCAAGATGCCGCGTCAGATGCGCGAGGCCGCCTTTCAGCCCATGATAATTCGGCGGGCTGTTGATGCTCAAGCCAGCGTAGGCATCGGGATAACTGGCCACCACGCCGTACATGCTGCCGATATTGATGATGGAACCGCCGACGCCGCGCCCGCGCAAATGCAAGGCGATATCCCGCGCCAGAAGGAAATAAGCCGTAACGCCGACATGATAAGCCTGGTCGAAATCGTCGGCTGTGGCCGTGTCGATGTCAGCTGGCGGACCGCCATAAGCATTGTTGACCAGAATATCAACCGCGCCCATGCGCTCGATGACATCGGCAAGGAAGCCGGGGATGCTGTCGGTATCTCCCTGCGAGAATGCCAAACCCAGATGCCCGCCGCCAGGCAAGCTCTCCGCGAAGGCTTCGGCTGTGGCGGCATCACGACTGGTGACGACCAGGCGCGCGCCCGCTTCCGCAAGAGACCGGCTCATCGCCGAGCCCAGCCAGCCGGCCGCGCCAGTCAAGATGGCGACTTTGCCGCTCAAATCCAGCAAGTTTTGCACATTGCGTTCCGCCGCCGGCATGATTTCCTCCCCGCCTAAGTTGGCTGCCCAAATAGCTGATCCGCATTATTGTAAAAGATATCCTCGATCTGCCCTGCGTTCAGGCGCATCCGCCAGCAAGCCAGGCGCAGCGCGCGCAGCGACTCCAGGCCGACCAGCACGGGATGTAATTCGGCGTGCTTCTCCGCCAGATTGATCTCATCGGCGTAAATCCAGTGAAAAGAATCGCCGATGGCCACGCAGCGCCCGCGCAGATGGCTGACCGGGAAATCCGATCCATAGAGCAGGCGCTCATGCCCCATGACATCCATGATCGCCTCGAAGGCGCCGGCTTCGGTAACCGCCGAAGTATCGAAGAAGACGTTGTCCAAGCCGCTTAAGCTGTCGACGCCTTCGATGGTATGCCAGGGATTGAATCCGCGCCCGGCATGCGCCAGGATCAAGCGCATATCCGGATAGCGCTCGCAATAGCGCCGGATGGTCGCTTGATTGAGCGGGTCAGCCAGGGCCCGATCCCGGACGATATGCAAGGTGATGGACAGCCCAAGCTGGTCAGCCACCGCGACCTGATGCTCCGGCAGATAGGCTTCTATGGGCGCCGCCCAGGTCCGCTCATATCCCGCCGCCATCGTATGGTAGCATTTCAAGCCGACGAATCCACCGGCTTTGATTCCAGCGTAAATTGCTTCCGCGCACATATCCGGCGAGATGATCATCTGCCCAAAGTCGCGAGAGCCCGGCGAATTGCGAACTTCCTCAGCGACGAATTGGTTATTGCTTTCGCGGTCGCCGCGGAATGCCAAGCCGAAAAATAAGCCGCCGCGCGTACGCCCTCCGGGATGGATCCAGTCGATGAAGTCATAATAGCTCGCCAGATCCAAGCGGGCTGGCATATCTCGATACCCAGCCGGCAGCGGATCAAAATGCGCATGGCAGAAAAGATGCGCATGGGCGTCGAATATCCGTTCGGGCAAGAAGGGTTCGATATCGCGGGCGATGAATTCGCGATCGGCTTCTGTCAGTGACCAGCGCGCCATTTCAGCCTTTTCAGTCGTCGATTCCACATCCGAGCCAAGCCCGGCAGCGCCGTCGCCTGGCTAAAGCGACAGACGCGCATAATGAATATCCATCGTCCGCTGATCGCCGGCATAATAAAGCGCCACGACCTCGCCATCGTTCAGCGTCTCGGCGTAAACCAAGCCATAGGACCAGATTCTCATGTCATCCAGCGCGCCGGTGATGCCGCTTCCCTGGCCTTGCGAAGCGCCATGAGTATAAATGACAACTTCGCTGGCTGCCTCAAAGTTGGCTACCGCTTTGGCTGCCGCGCGGGCGCGAATTGAGCCGCTGCCAAATCGGTCTACCCAGGCCAGGGCAACCCTTCCATCAGGCAGCATGGCGGGATGCCCGGCTTGGTCGGCAATTCCGATATCCTGCGGCTCCGACCAGGACATGCCAGCATCAGCGCTGATCCGGCGATGGATGTTTAGATAGCGCCCAGCCACTGAGTCATAGACCCAGGCGAAGCTGACCAGCTCCCCGCCGGCAGCCAAGCCCAGGCGCAGATCCCAGTTGAATATCCGCCCGGAAGGATCGCAGCCAGCATCGCAGGGCGCGTCCCAGCTGGCGCCGCCGTCATAAGAGCGCAGCGTGACCACCCGTTGATGCCATTTAGAGTTGTCGTCATAACGCTTGTTTGTCTCTATCGACAGCAGCAATGCGCCGTCCGGCAGTTGGATTATGGGGTTGGTCAAGCTGGGCGGTCCAAGTTCGGCGGGCAAATCCACCGGTCGCCAGGCGCTCCAGCAATGGCCGCCATCGAATGAATCGGCCAGAAAGACGCCCATCGGCAGGCAGCCTTCCGTGCGCGGATTGAAGAGTGGCATGCCCGGATGCGTCTCGCGGTCTATCCACATCGACGCGGCCAGAAGATGCCCCTCAGCCAATTCGGTCAGATAGGCGACGCGGAAGGAACTGGCTTTGCCGCCGACGCGCGCAGCCGGGAATGCGCTGGTCATGCGATGCCAGCTTTGCCCGCCATCGGCTGAGCGGTAGATTTCTACCCATTCATCGGCGCAGTCTTTGTCCGTTCCGCGCCGGGCGGTCATCAGCAGCCTGCCATCGCGGCAGGCCAGCAATGCCGGAAACGTATAAACAGCGCGCTCGGCGCCGGGCTCGCTTTGCGTGATTTTGCCAGCCTCAACGATTCTCATAGCATTGCGCTCCGTCCGCCTTAGCGCACCAGCCGCCGAAAAGGTTCTTGCGTCAAGTCGCTCTCCAGCAGTTGCCGCAGGTTGCCGCTCTCCAAGCCGCGTTTGATGATGGCGAAGGCTTCGGCAGCGCAATTCGCCGTATGCGCAATATCTGCTTCGCTGTGCGCCAGGGTGGCTTTGAAGCTCAGATTGCAGTGAATGCCGCGGCGCGCCATCTCCTGGATGAAGAGGGTATTGGCGATTGGGCGCAGACTTTCGTCGGGCAAGTCCAGCTGAACGACTGGATTCCAGAAGACGCCTCCGCATGCCCCCGCCAAACCGGATTCGCGCAGTGCTTGATTTAAGCAGTCAATCAGCGCCTCGCCGATTTCCTGGAAGCGCAGGGCGGAATTGCGCCGTTCGAGTTCGCGGATGGTAGTCAGGCTGGCGGCCAAGCCCAGGTTGTCGCTCCAATAGGAACTGGAAATGAACATCCGGCTGGCGGGTTCCATCACCTCTCGCGAGCCGACCACCGCGCCCATCGGATAGCCATTGGACATCGCCTTGGCTATCACGGTCATATCGGGCGTCACGCCCAGGCAGGCTTGCACGCCGCCGATATGCGGGCGGAAACCGCAGGATACTTCGTCGAATATCAGCACAGCGCCATGCTCGCGCGCCAGCCGCTTCACGCCTTCCAGGTAGCCCGGCGGCGGGAGTTCCGTGCGCATGGGCTCCATCATTATCGCGGCCACCTGGTTCGCATGCGTCTGCAGCAGGTCGCTTAGCCCGGGCAAATCCCCCCAAACGAAAGGCAGAGCCGTGCCCGCCAATTCGGGAGGCACGCCGATCGGCTCGATGCCAGCGAATGGGAACTCGCCGCTTTCGGGGTCGACCAGGTAGTTGGCGGATTGATACCAATCGTGCCAGCCATGATAACCGCAAAAGAGGATCAGGCTGCGGCCCGTCGCGCCGCGGGCTATGCGGGCTGCCACCGCGTTGGCTTCGCCGCCGCCTTTTGTGTAGCGCGCCATCTCCGCGCTGGGTATGACCGCGTTGAGCAATTCCGCCAGCTCGATCTCCAGAGCGCTGTTGAGCGTGAAGAGGCTGCCCCGGTCGATCTGCTCTTTGACCGCGCTGTCGACGGCCTCGTCCGCATGACCCAGGATGATTGCGCCGACCGCGTTGACCCAATCGATATATTCGTTTTCGTCCACATCAATGAAGCGCGCGCCTTTGGCTCGCCCCGCGTATATCGGGCTGTTGCCATGCGCGAACTGGCTTGAGCGCCGGCTAATCAGCTGCGTCCGCCCAGGGATGAGCGCTTCCGCTCGCCGGTATAGCTCCAAGGATCGCTCCACCCGCTTATTGTTGGGCATGGGGGCTCCTATGCTTTGACTAAATGTACCGCAAGCTATAAGCCCTCACCACTCGGGCGAGCTTCCCGTCTCTATGGCAGCTGTCCCCAATAATTGGGCAGGGGAAGCTCAACCGCCGGGGCGCGATAATCACTCGGGCTCAAGGAGTTTGACTCCCCTCCCTGACGCTTCGGAATGCTCGACATTGAGATGTCGGCAGGGGCCGGGGGCGGGGTTTAGTCGCGAGCCGCAAGCGCCTCTTCTAAGCCGGCATATTCTCCAGCCTGCCCAGCCAATAATTGACATCGAAGCGCTCATCGCCGGTCAAGAAACGCCAAAGCTTGATGCGGTTGACGATTTCCAGTCTTCCCGCCGCCGCCTCAAACCAGGGCTCGCGACGGCTCAGGATATCCTGAACGCTGCCATCGCGATCCAAACCGGCGTGGATCTCCCGCGGCGAGTCGTAGCCATCGACAAGGTCATCGGTATTCCAAAGCCGGATTTGCCGCACAGCCGGGTTCAGCCGCAGCTTGAACATATAGCGCCGCCGGTCGGTTTTGTTTTGGCGCCCGCAATGCCAGATGCCATGATGCAATGCCAGGATGGCGCCGGCTTTGCAGACCATGGGGATCTGCCCGCGCATATTCTGGTAGGCGGCCACATCCATCTCGTTGACGCGGCGGAAGTGGCTGCCGGGCAAGAGCAGCGTCCCGCCCATTTCCAGCGGCACCTCATGCGGGAAATACATCAACTGAATATCAAAATGCGTTCGCAGATCGATGATCGAATCGGCATGCAAGCCCTGGGCTTTGCCTTCGTTGGGCTCGCGGACGTGAATGGCGTCATGGTCAAAGAGCGGATCCTCGCCGACCAGGCTGTGAATCACGCCTTGGATTTGCGGCAGGTCCAGCATTCTGCGGATGGCTGTGCCGGCATAGCATTGCGAGAGCGGGGTGCCGGCCGGCGCGCCTCGGATTGCTTGCCGGTCAATATCCCGCATGACCGCCTGGTTGATGTCATCGGGCGCCAATTCGTCGAAGCGCAGGAAGCCGCGGGCGACGAATTCTGCCATCTGCGCGGATGTGAGCAAATGCTGCTTGTCTATCATGCCTGGGTATCCTCCAGTTTCTCAAAGACAAAGCCGTATTTCATGAACGAGGTGGTGTATTCTTCGCCGGGGTAGGGCGGGATGAGCACCGGATGCTGGATCAGCCGCCAGCCATCGCGCAGAGCCTCCAGGCCGGTCGCATAGGGCGCTTGGTCGCTGTCGCCGGTGGTATGCGCCTCTTTGCCCGTGCCGTCATAGATCGCCCAGCCCAGGACGCCGCTGTCCAAAGCCGATGTGGAGAGGTAAAGCGTGAGCACCTTCTGTCGCAGAGTTGAAGCCATCGCCAAGCCTTCGCTTATGAATCGAGCATGAGGACAAGCCTAGCGCAAAACCGGCCGCGCGACAAACTATTTGGGGGCGCTTTGGCTCACTCGCCTTCTTCATCGACGGCGATCGTGGTCTTGGGTTTTTCCGGCGGCTCGTCCTCTTCCAGGCCAATCTTGACCTTGGTATCCGGCAGCTCCGAACGTTCGCGGAAGTATTTGATGATGGCGTCTCCGATAACTCTGGCTTTGGCTGCCATGCCCGCGCTCTTCACCGCCCAGCCCACCATCGGGATAACACCGACGAATTCCGCGATGACGCCGCCGGCTATGGCGCTGCCAACCGCGCCGCTCAGCACGCCCGTCAAATGATCCATGTCGTAGGCGTTGACTTCGTAGGCATTGGCCACCTGGCTGATCATGGCGATATCCGCGCCGGTCAAGAATATCGAACTGCCGGGGATCCAGCCCGTCCCGGCCGCCAGCGTCGTCCAGTTATTGACGAGTTTGCGGGCGTCTCGGTCCGCGTCTTGCAAGGTTCTTGCCATGTCTCTCCACCTTTGATTTCGCTAGACTATTTCCATAGAGGCTGTAACAATACATACGCTGTTAGGACGTTTGCGGTTGCAGGTCACAAGCGCGGATGCCATGAAGATCTTGCTGCTCAATGACAAGATTCCGCCAGAAGGCCAAGGCGGGGCGGAACAGGTCGTCTGGCGTTTGGCGGTGGGTTTGGCGGCCGCCGGGCATGACACGCATATCGCCACAACGACGGCGGGTCCGGCATTCAGCGAGATCCGCCAAGGCATCGCCTGCCATTATATCCGCGCCGGCTATCCCGAACGATTCCGCGCCTGGCTTTCGCTTTGGAATCCGCAGACCGCGCGGGCTTTTCAGCGGCTCCTCGCGCGCGTCCAGCCCGATGTCGTCAATGCCCATAATATCCACTTCACGCTCTCCTGGCATACCTTGAAGCAGGCGCATGACATGGGCTGCCCGGTGGTCTTCAGCGCGCATGACGCATTGGCTTTCGCTTATGGCAAGCTGCCGCATGCCTTTGACGCTAATGAGCCGGGGCAAACCAGCGATTATCGCTTGCCCCGCGCTTACAACCTGCGCCAGAATCGCCTGCGTTACAATCCCTTCCGCAACGCCATCATCAGGCGGAGGCTTGAGCGATATGCGCAGATCCGCACCGCGCCCAGCCAGGCATTGGCGGAGGCCTTCGCGGATAATGCCATGCCGCCGGTCGAAGTGGCGTATAATGGCATTGACCTTGAGGGATGGCAGCTGGTGGAAGCGGGAAGAGTCCGGCAGCTGCGCCATAAGCTGGATCTGCATGGCAAGCGCGTCATCCTGGTCGCCGGGCGGCTCAGTCGCGAGAAAGGCTTGCGGCAGATCTTGCTGGCTTTGGAGCGCCTCAGCGGTCGGATGCCCGATGTCCGCCTGCTTGTCTTGACCGCTCGCGATATCGACGGGCAGATCCCGCCCCAACTGCGCCCATTCGTCCGCGCGGCTGGCTGGCTCTCCGGTGAGGATTTGCGCGCCGCCTACCAACTGGCAGATCTGGTCACAGTGCCGTCAATCTATCTCGATCCCTTTCCCACCGTCAACCTGGAAGCCATGGCGCTGGGCAAGCCGGTCGTCGCCACCTGCTTCGGCGGCTCGAAAGAAGTCGTCATCGACGGCCAGACCGGTTTCATCGTGGATCCGCTGGATACAAACGCGTTCACCCAGCGCCTGAAAGTCCTGCTGTCGGATGAAGACCTGCGGAGGACCATGGGCCAGCGGGGAAGCCAACGCATACAGAGGCATTTCAGCTTGTGGCGGCAGGTCGCGCGGATGAGCGAACTCTATGAACGCGCCATAGCCCTCCGCTGAAATTGCTTTGCTTGTTGGGAAGGAATTGAGCTATGCAGCAATTTCGATATGCCGAAGCCAGCGATCTCTACCGCGCGCAAGAAGCGCTGATGGGCTGGGCGCGCCAAGCCGGGCACAGCTATTATCTGCACAAAGGCGATATCGGCCATCGCCTCTTCAATGGCTGCTGCAATTATGACAAGGCGGAGATGTTTCGCTATTGGCTGGACGAGCAGGGCGAGCTGGCCGCCTTCGCCATTCTTTACCCGCATTGGGAGTCCTTTGATTTGCAGGCCGCGCCCAGCCTGTTATGCGGCGCCGAGCACAGCCGCCTCTTCGATTTCTGCGAGAGCGAGACCCTGCGCCTGGCTGCCAAGTTCGGCTTGCGCTTCGCCAATCTGGTCGCCGAAGCCGGCGATTCGCATCAAGCATACCGCGCTTTCGTGGAAGCCAAGGGCTACCGGCGCGACAAACTCTGCATCACCATGACTCGGCATGATCTGCGCGAACTGCCCAGGGCGGAATTGCCGGAAGGCTTTCGCTTTCACGAGGCCAGCGCCTTGGATGCCGCGCGCCTGGCGGATGTGCATAACCACAGCTTCACGAATAAATGGGACTCCGAATCCTATGGGGCGTGCCGACTGCGCGGTCTTCACGTCGCCGCATCTCGAAACCGAATGGGTGGTCATCGCGCCCGATGGACGATTCGCCGCTTTCACCAACTTGTGGGTCGATGCGGTCAATCGCTCGCTGCTCTTTGAACCGGTGGGCACGCATGAAGATTTCCGGCGCATGGGCATCGGCAAAGCGCTGATGGTCCATGCTTTGCGGCGGATGCGTGCCGAACGCGGCATTAGCTGCGCCTATGTCTGTCATGCCCCGCCCGAGAAGAACCCCGCCTCCAGCGCGCTTTACGCCTCGGTGGGGTTCACGCCGCTGCACGACTTTTATGAATATGCGAAGCCGGTTGATAGCGTCTCGCCGAATCCCTAGGGGCGATGCCGTTTGGCGCATGATCATGCCGATTTGCTGGTTCGCGGGCGGTCCGCAGCATTGCCCTTGTTTACATTGCGAGATTCAGACCCCCCAGCCGACATTTCTAGCGCGCTTAGACACTGCGCATCTGTCGCGCATTCCGACGAGTCAAGGAGGGGGAGTTTAACGCCAGGATGCAATGTCTTTTGCGTGGGCGGTGGCATCGTCGAGCGGGTGTCTACAGAGATCGGAGATTTCTAGGATTGAAGCATTTTTGCATGACTTGCTTGGTCAGATTGAGTAAAGGTTTTTCTCTGTGCCCTCTGTGTCCTCTGTGGTTATTTTTCTGCTACAATGGCTCGCATTCAGCGGCGATGGAGACAGCGACATTCATGAGCTTGCGGATATTTAACGTTCTGGGGCGGGAGAAACAAGATTTCCAGCCCATCAACGAAGGCAGCGTGGGCATGTACGTCTGCGGTCCCACGGTCTATGAACACTCCCACCTGGGGCATGCCAAGACCTATGTGTCCTTTGATGTGGTTGCTCGCTATCTGCGCTTCCGCGGTTATGACCTGCTCTATGTGCAGAACATCACCGACGTGGGCCACCTGCGCGCCAACGAGGAAGACCGCGTGCTCGTCCGCGCCGCCCAGCTCAACGCCAAACCCATGCAAATCGTGGAAACCTACGCCCGCAGCTACTTCGAAGACATGGACGCCCTGGGGGTTCTGCGCCCGGATATTTCGCCCCGGGCCTCTGGCCACGTCCCAGAACAGATCGAGATGATCGAAGCCCTGATCGCCAAAGGCCATGCCTACGCCGTCGATGGCAATGTCTATTTCGATGTGCTTTCCGACGCCGATTATGGCAAGCTCTCCAACCGCCGCGTGGATGAGCAGCAGGACGAATCGCGCGATCTGGTGGGCAGCGGCAAGCGCCATCCGGTCGATTTCGCCTTGTGGAAGCGCGCCGAGCCCGAACATATCCTGCGCTGGAACAGCCCCTGGGGCGTCGGTTTCCCCGGCTGGCATATCGAATGCTCGGCTATGGCGAAGAAATATCTGGGCGCCAACTTCGATATTCACGGCGGTGGCATCGACAATATCTATCCGCACAACGAGAACGAAATCGCCCAGAGCGAATGCGCCAACGATACCGGCTTCGCCAACTACTGGATGCTGACCGGCAGCTTGAATGTGCTCGACCCCGACGAAGGCATCCCGGTCAAGATGAGCAAGTCCCTGGGCAATTACATCACCATTAAGGATGCGCTCAAGGACTATCGCCCGGGCGAACTGCGCTACTTCATCCTGACTTCGCATTACAGCAATCCGGTGGTCTATAGCGAGGAGGCGCTGGTCTCTGCCAAAGCGGGCTGGGAGCGGCTGATGAACGCCCGGCGGCTCGTCCAGCAGCGCATGAACAGCGCGGAAGATGATACGGCTGGCGATGGCTTTGGCGAACGCTTGACGCAAGCCAGGTCGGAGTTTTGCCAGGTCATGGACGACGATTTCAATTCGCCGCGCGGCATAGCGGTCCTGCAGAATCTGACCCGCGATGTCAATTCCCTGCTGAACAGCGATGTCGAAGTCGGGCTGGGGACCCTGCGCGCCATTGACGAGACATACGGATCGCTGGGCGGGGACGCGCTGGGTTTGCTAGGGAGCGATCATCAAGGGCGGGGCAGCGATGCCCAACGCGAGGCGGCGCTCATCGACATGCTCATCGTCATGCGAGCGCAGGCCCGCGCTGAACGGGATTATGCCCGCAGCGATGCCATCCGCGATCAGCTGGCGGGCTTGGGCATCACGTTGGAAGACCGCGCCGATGGCACGTTATGGAAGCTGGATTAAGCGAATCTGCAGACATCCGCGCCGCAATGCGACCGCCCACGCAAAATACCTTGCAGCTGGCGGTTTCAAACTCCCCTCTCTGATGCTTCGGGGAGGGGCCGGGGCGGGGTTGGCTTGCGCAATGTAAACAGGGGCGTTTTGCTGAAACGCCCGCTTGAACAAACCGCGGAGTGAGAAGTTCCACATGCCTGAATTCCTCTACGGCCACTGGGCGGTCATCGAAGCCATGCGCTCCGGACGGCGCAAGCTGGACGCGCTGATGATCCACGAACGTTCCGAACGCCGCGGCAGCATCGGCGAAGTCATCTCCATGGCTGAAGAGCTCAACCTGCCCATCCAGCCTGTGCAGCGGCGCATCCTGGACGACCTGGCCAACAAGGGCAATCATCAAGGGCTGGCGCTGCGCGTCGGTCCTTATCCCTATTGCGAGCTGGACGATATTCTGCATCTGGCGGCGCAGCGGGGCGAAAAGCCCTTCATCCTGCTGCTGGACCTGCTGAAGGACCCGCAGAATGTCGGCTCGCTCATCCGGGTCAGCGACGCGGTGGGCATCCACGGCATCGTCATCCAGGAGCGCCGAAGCGTGGCGGTGACGCCGGCGGTGGTCAACGCTTCCTCGGGCGCCGTCGAGCATATCAATGTGGCGCAGGTCACCAACCTGGTCAACGCTATGAAGTCATTGAAGGAGCGGGATGTCTGGCTGGTGGGCTTGGACGTCGGGCCGAATATCCCGCCGCTGGACAAGACCGACCTGAATATGTCCCTGGGGCTGGTCATGGGCAGCGAAGGCGAGGGCTTGCGGCGTCTGGTGCGCGATACCTGCGATCTGCTGCTGACCCTGCCTATGCGCGGCGAGGTGGGCAGCCTGAATGTGGCCACGGCTGGCGCGATCGCCCTTTACCGGGCCTGGAGCGCCCGCGGCTGGGAAGGTTGGGCGCATGCTTAGGCGAAGGGCATAGTAGGGAGCGTGTAGTATATTCTTGTCAATTGCGATTGGGCGAGAAACCGCCTCGCCCCTACAGTGGGCTAATTTGTATCAGCAATAGCGCAGAATGCGCACAAGTACTGCTCCCCTTTCCTCTTTTTGGGGACCCTTGCCAGATGCGCAGTGTCTACGCGCGCTAGAGATGGCAAGAGGGGCCGCGCCGCGTAGACATTGACGGCCGGGGATGGGGGTGTAGCAACTCACCGAGTCGCCCCTACTCGATTTGCTGCGAGACTCGGCCTCGCAGCCAGACGACGCTGCACAGGCAGAGCCCAGCCATCAACGCGCCGCCAAGCAGGAAGGGCATCGCCGCGCCATGCCGCTGGAAGAGCCAGCCCGCCGCCAGGGGCGCCCCAGCGTTGGCCGCGCTGACCATCGCGCTGCTCACGCCGAGGATACTGCCAAACTCAGCCGCTTTCACCCGCTGCGTCAGCAGGCTGTTCAATGCCGGGCGGATCATGCCAGCCCCAACCGAGACCGGAACAATAGCCAGCAACAGCCACAAGACGCCAGCCAGGCTGTTTCGGCCATTGGGCGGCAATTCAATGGCCAGCGCGCCGATGACCATTTCGGTCTGCGAGAGCGACGCGCCCAGCAGATCCCGCTCGACCAGTTCGCGCACATAGAAGGGATGGGGCGCATCGGGCGTCGTACCGGTTAGCAGCAATCCCAGCGCCAGCAAACCCAGCGCCAGCGCAGCCAGGCCTTTCTCGCCAAAGCGCGCCGTCCAGGGTCCAATGAAGCGCAGCTGCACGGTGACCAGAATGATGCCGATGACCAGGAAGAGCAGGGCATTGCCGCGGCCCAGAAAGCCCAGCCGCGTCAGCGTGAACAAACCCAGCAGGCTCTCGTAGCCGAAGAAAATGAATTGCTGCGCGAACATGATCAGCAGCGGCAAAGACAAGCCGGGCTTCAGCAGGCAGCGAAGAATCAGCAGCGGGCTTGGCAGGCGCCTGCCCCCAGCGCCGCGCCGAGAAGGCGGATGCGTTTCTTGGAAGAGGAATGCCGTGAGCAGAATCGAGACGAAGGAATACAGGGCCGCGGTCAAAGCCGGCACAGCCAGCGAATCGGAGATCTCCAGCGCCAGCAGCGAAAGCAGCGGACCGAAGATGAAACCCAAGCCAAATGCCGCGCCGATGAGGCCCAAGCCGCGCGCCCGATTGGCTTCGTCCGTGATATCGCTGAGAGCCGCCTGCGCCGTGGACAGGTTGGCGCCAAACAAGCCATCGACCAGCCGCGACAGGATCACCATCTCCAGCGAGGTCGCCAAGCCCAGCATCACAAAGCTGAGGCAGGTGGTCGCCTGGCTGATGAGCAGCAGCGGCTTGCGCCCATAACGATCGGATAGCGCGCCCATGACCGGCAGGCCAATCAACTGCGCCAGCGGGAAGGCGGCCAGCGCCATGCCCACTTGCAGCGGCGTCGCCCCATAAGCGGCCGCGTAGAGGTGCAGCAGCGGCAGGATCACCGTCAAGCCAAGCACATCGACGAAGACCAGCAAGAAGATGGGCAGGACGCGCTGCCTGTCCAGCGGGGCGGGGGTATTGGCGGCTTCTGTCATCTCGCCTTACTGTTTCGGCTTTCTTGAGCTGGTCATACTCTAACAAACTGGGGCATAGCGCAACATGCGCGCCAGGCGAATTGCCCGCATCGGCGCTTTGTGCTAGCTTTATTGGCGTTAGCAATGGGCGACAGTCTGGATAGCCGGATGGCACGGTCGCGAGAATACGCGCGCTGGCGCAACCGCATGGTGGATGAACAGCTGGTGAAGCGGGGCATCAATGACCGCCGAGTCCTGGACGCCATGCGTTTTATGCCGCGCCACCAGTTTGTGCCGGAAGAATTCAAATCCCAAGCATACGAAGACCGGCCCCTGCCAATCGGCGATGGGCAGACGATCTCGCAGCCCTACATGGTGGCTTTCATGACCGAGCGCCTGCGCCTCAAGCCGCATCATACCGTGCTGGAAATCGGCACCGGCTCGGGATACCAGAGCGCCATCCTCTGTCATTTGACGCGCTATGTCTACAGCATTGAGCGGGTGGCGCGGCTGGCCGACCAAGCGGGCGAGCGCATCGGCGACCTGGGCTACAACAACCTGGATATTCACGTCGGCGATGGCAGCCAGGGCTTGCCCGACCAAGCCAGCTTCGACCGCATCATGGTCACGGCGGCGGTTCCGCGTCTGCCCAATGTGCTCTGTTCCCAGCTGGAAAAACGCGGTGGCCAGATCATCCTGCCCATCGGCGATGAGCATATGCAGGAGTTGAAGCTGGTCACTCGGCGCGGCGACCGTTTCAGCTCGCGGACTTTGCTGCGCTGCCGGTTTGTGCCGCTCATCGGGCGCTTCGGCTTTGACAGCGACTTCGACAGCTTCCCGCGCGTCCTATAGGCGTCGCTTGATATGAACGGCGAGCCGGAGCTCAACCTCGACCTGATCCAGATGGTGCAGCGGGCGCGCATGCTGCATGACGACCAGGCCCTGCCTTCAGCCATGTCGGCGGTCTACTGGATCGAAGCCAAAGCCAGCGACCATGCCAAACCCACTGTCCGAGCCGGCGAATGGCGGGTCAGGCTGCGAGTTGACGAGGTGGACGCGGTCTGGGAGCGGGTCAAGGCGCTGACGCAGGCGGGCAAGCTGGGCTACAAGTCGAAGGTGTCGACGCGTCCGTCCGCTGGGCAGGCGGAGGCGGATGCGCGATTGCTGGTGGCGCGGACCTATGATGCTGGGGATCTGGCCGATGTCGAGCGGGTTGGGCATGCGCTGCGTGGGCTGGGCTTGCGCGATATGGAGTATGTGGCGGATAAGGGGGCGTGATCACTCAAAGAGCGACGGAAAATGCCGCAGGGGATCGCCCGGCTCACGCAAGAGGATCTGCTGGCGGGGGCTGAGCTCGATGCCCGCGGGCGATTCGACGCGCCTGGACGTCCAAACGAGATGCGAAACGCAATACTTGTAGAGCAGGGTGCGCCGTTCATGCCGGGCGCGCCAGGTCGCAGTGCCATGCGTCAAAGCCTCGCTGAACAGGATGACTGAGCCGGCCGGCATCTCAGGAATGACGACATGCGGCGAAGTTTGGAAGTTGTCGCTGATATCGGCTGGCAGTTTGTAGTGGCTCTTGTGGCTGCCGGGGATGCAGCAGAACCCGCCATGTTCGCCGCCAGCGTCGCTCAGAGCCCAGGCGACCACGATGAAGCCCTCATAAATTTGGCTGCTGCGGAAGGCGAAATAGTCGCCCGGCTGCATATTCTCCTGCGGGGCGCTGGCGCCATAATCGGCATGCAAGACGCCATAGGACATGCCCTGGCGCATGCGCATGCCATAAAGGCGGTCCAGGCGAAAGGCATCGCCCAGGCGCATCCTCAGCACGGGCATGATGGCGGCATGATCCAGCAGATCGCAGAAGGGCTGCCCCCAACCCAGGAAGCCGGACCCGACGGGCGCATCGCGGCGAGCCAGGCGCTGGCTATCCGGGACGCTGGATTCGGCTTTGATCAGCGAGGCGCCGAGGGTGGGGGCGCTGCCGAAACGTGGCGATTCGTCTGGCGGCGGCAGGTTCTGCGCGTCGATGGCGCGGTTGAGCGCGGCGACTTCCTGGGCGCTCAAAGCGTCTTCGATGATGAGGTAGCCGTTGAGATCAAAGAGGTATTGCTGGGTTTCGAGGGTGGTCATGGCGCTGCTCGTCGTTGCTCTGCGGTTTCGCCTGACCATAGCGCGGATGGGCTGGGATTGCGAATGGGCTTTGAGCAGAATGGCACAGCGCCATTATACTGGACGTGTACGCGAGGGGAGAAACACAATGGTCGTCGCGACCGCGGATATTCGATTCAAGCGCATGCAGCGGAAGTATGAAACCTGCAAGACGCGCAGGACGAGGTGTTTGACAAGGTGGACATTCTTGAAGCGGCGCTGCTGGGTTTGACTGAGGCGGTCGTCGAAAATCAGCGGCAGATCGCTTTGCTGCATGAGAAGGTGGACGCCATCATGGAGCACCTGGAAGTGCCATACAAACCGCCTGCGGGATTTGTGAAGGAGTGAGGGGGATTTTGCCACAGAGACACAGAGGCGCAGAGGTTTTTTCACCACCGAGTACACCGAGCCACTCCGCGGGAGAGTCAATCAATCTGAATTGTCTTTCGTCAAGACCTGATACTCTTGATTTTTATTCAGCAGTCGAGTAATTTCGCCCGGTGGAAATCCCATTTCTTTCAGGAAGCATATCCGCATAAGCATCTGCATTCTGCGGATGTTATAGAAGAGATCATCGTTTTCTAATTCGTCGACGCTTCTTCGCACATCGGGATGGGTGAGCGTATTGCGAATCTTTGTAATGCCAAGAGCAAATTGTCTCCGATCGCCAAGTAAGTCTTCGACAACCTCGCTGCAGTTTTCGAGATATCTTCCGCAGATTGTTTCGAGGCGTTTGCGAAAGGAATACTCGAAACCGTACTTAATCATTGCCTTCAGCTTGTCGCGGTGAGATCCACTCACTGAGTCAGGGATTGCGGCGATGAGCGCCTGTTTCACTGGTTCATATTCTTTGTCGTTTTGATATACACCGCCGCAAACAATTCTGTGAAACCCTTCAAGCGCCTGCGCCAAAAGCAAGAAACTCGTTTCCAGATGCAAGACAGGCTGATATTGAATCCAGTAAAACTGCCACATAACGGATCGTAGTCGGTAGTTCATGTCTATCCAATTTGCCATATACTTTCGTAGCTGACTTTCTATATCGGAGAAGGTAAAGAGCATGGGCCAAGGTGATACGCTTTCGTCCTCCGTCTCATATCCGCGCATACGATAAAATATGCGTACATCCTTAGTCTGCCAGATTCTTAAATCTACAGGAAAGACTGTGCGCCCGGTTGCCAGGGAAAGAAAACTGCGAAGGTGATCATCAACGATTTCGCGATACTTATCAATGTGAAGAGATTCGTCTGGGGTTAGTGAGATGCGATAATTGGCCCTAATGCCTGCTTCGTTCGCAGCGCCAGTGGAGACCCAGGCGGCATAAATCGACAGTTTTAGTCCGTTGTGCTCAATGTCAACGGGTTCGGGTCTGTCGTACGTTATCTCGTAGTGTCCGTTAGATATCCGATCCCATTTCCTCTCAATGCCGGATCGTCCGATCCAAGCGTTTAGATATGTAAAGCCCACCGTGAGTTCTCGAAAGGTGAGTTTGTCGCTGCTCGCGAAATGTTCTCCCAAGAAAATGCATCCAATCCGCAACACCGTGCTTTGAGATGCAGTCGTGGGGCCCCAACTCGCTTCCGCGTAATTTACCAGACAGTTGCGCAGTGTGACCAACGATTGAAATACTTCGCCAAGAATAATATCAATCGTGCGGCCGGGATTGAAGACTGCGGGCCTGTTCGCACTGTGTTCAAGATTACCGTAAAGTTCAAGTTTCCCGCCGGTGACCGGGTCAAAGGACAGTTTTCCCGGCTGCTTCCTCTCAGGATCGTCGGGAACCCAAAAGTATCCTAGGTGTTCGAAACTATCCATGTGTCGCTCCTCTCAATATCGCTAAATGTTGGTCCGAATCATCCAACTTCGACAATCGCCACCTCATCCTCACTCAGCCCATACAGCTTCGGCAATGACTTCCACAACCGCATCGGTTTCACGAAGCACCTGCGCATTGCCAAAGCGCAGCACAGTCAATCCCAAAGCCTGCAAAAAACGTTCGCGGTCTTCATCGTATTCAGCATGACCGGGCTCATCATGAACCGCGCCATCCACTTCGATAACAAGTCTAGCTTCGGCGCAATAGAAATCGACGATAAAACGGTTAATCGGATGCTGGCGGCGGAAGCGGAAACCGTCGATTTGCTTGCCCCGCAGTCTTTGCCATAAAATTACTTCGGCTCGAGTAGGGTTTTGGCGCATGAAACGAGCGCGCTCTTTGATGTCATCGTAGATTTCGCGGTCAGTATGCGTATGCGCCCAGCCCTTGTTCATGTCTTTCCCTCCTCTATCCCCCCAACGCATTGGGGGGAAGCTGGTCTCGCCATAGCCAAGGTCTGCGCGCAAGGCGACCAAACTCCCCCTCCCTGATGCTTCGGAGAGGGGGCCGGGGGGTGGGGTAGGCTAACCCTCCACAATCCGCACCTCATCCTCGCTCAGCCCATACAACTCATAAACAAGCGCGTCAATCTCGTCATCGACTGTCTCAATAAGCCGCTCGGCAATCTTGCGCCCTTCGCCTTTCAGCCCCGGCAGCCGCTTGTGCAATTCCAGCATTTCATCGACTAGCTCGACCATCTTGTCGTGCATGGCGACATCGGCGGGATTGTCGAAGTCGATTATGCGGATTGGGAGTTGGTCAATGTACTGTCTGTTGTAGGCATAATAGCCACCTCGAAATGTCGAGCTGACTTTCTTCAGTACAAAGTCTAGCGTCTTCGAATTCAGCAACCCAAGCACGTATTTGTAAGACAGTTGACAGTCTGACCGAAGCGTAATTCCGTAGCCACCACCTCCGCCACCGCCACTGCCAACAAAGTAAAAATTGTCTTTCTCGTCAAGTGTAAATGATGCCCGATTTGCAATGCTTGGAGTCAAAAGCTTTGTCTGCTCCATTTCATTGAGATTTTGGCTTCGGCCAAATGCATACCATTTGTCGTGTTTCCATTTACCACGCTCGCGGGCTTCAAGGGCGTTTCGATTGTGGAGAAGATAATCCCACGTTTTCGGGTAATGTTCCCGCATCTCATCAACAGAAAGCAGAACTGCTTTGTCATTTTCGATTTTGTATGGAAACAGAATAGACTTGGTGATGTTTTCAACGTGATATCGTCGCAGATTTACCGATCCCTTGCAAAGTGGATGCAGCAAGTCGTTCTCTAATTCGTGGTGACTTTCAGAAGCAATAGAGTAGTAACTGCCATCTCGGACTTGAAGTATGAATACGCCGTCTGCACCAGTTACTAAGCCTTGAAATACCCTGTCCGCTATGCCAGACAGTTTCGTAGGCATGTCATGCAGCTTATAGAACAAGTCAGAATCATGTCCTACGACAAAGTTCCAGTCAGTGTTTGTGGCGCGGCTTGAAGCCAATGAACCCGCAACAGAAGCGCGAGAAGTTTCCCAAGCCTTTAAGTCTTCCACCTTGTTCACGGCAAAATCATCTTTAGTCTGATTGCTCAAGAATAACAAACAGGTGTAAGTGGTTGCTCCATCAAACACTTGTTGATCGCCAAAATGCATTATTGAATTGAGATGTCTACCCTTTGCAATCAGCCCCCGCAATGGCTCGCCATATTTCGCATTGAAGAACTTGTGCGGCAGGATGTAGCCCAGCAAGCCGCGCTTATTCAGCAGCTGCAAGCCCCGCTCGACAAAGATAACATATATATCGTAGTTGCCTTTGGACGCGGCGACGTATTTCTTCTTATAGAAAGGCACGGTTTCGGGCGCGGTCTCTTTCATCGTCTGAATGCGGATATAAGGCGGATTCCCAATCACCGCGTCAAATCCGCCGGCCGCCATGATCGCGCCGAAGCCGCCATCACTCTCCCAATCGAAGGCTTTGATCCGCTGCATCTCTTCTTCATCCGCGAAGAGCCCCGCTTGCGGCCCGCGAAAGAAGTCGCTGCCGATGAGGGAATTGCCCCATTTGATGTTGCCGCTGAGGTCGGGCAGGATGCGGCCGCCGGCGCTGAACATGAGCGTTTGCCGGCCCGCCGCGTCATTCTCGTTTTCCAGCATCTTGAGCAGCAGGGAGAGCTTGCTGACTTCGACGGCGTTTTCGTCGAGGTCGACGCCGTAAATATTGTTTACCAGGATGCGGCGCTTTTCGGCGGCTGTGAGGATCATGCCATCGGCGGTTTCGCGGCGGCGATTGCGGTACTGGTTCGGATGCTCGCGATAATATCTCAAGTGCCAGTCGAGCAGATATTGGTAGGCGCCGGTGAGGAAGGAGCCGCTGCCGCAGGCTGGGTCGAGGATGCGCAGCGTCTCGGCTTCTTCGGGCGTCGCCCCCTCGAGCAGCGCGCCGACCGTGTTCTCCACGATGTAGTCGACGATGGTGGTGGGCGTGTAATAGACGCCGCCGGCTTTGCGGACTTCGGGCTTTTCTTCGACGCGCGCCGCGCCGCCGGGGCTGAGTTCGATGACTTTGCCGAGGAAGCGCTCATAGACCTGGCCCAGGATATCGGCGGGCAGGGCGGAAAATTCGTAGGGGCTGAAAGGAAAATACAGATTTTTGATGATGTGGCGCAGGGGCTCGTCGGGGATGTGGATGTTCAGCGAAAGGCGGTCGGGCTCGCTGTTGCGCTTCTCCTTGCCGAAGTGGAACAAGCCCGAGTTGTATTTGTCGTCGGCTTCGTTGAAAAGGATTTTCAGTTCTTCATACACTTGCTTGCCGTCGCCGGCGGCGCTGCGCAGGCGGCCGTAGGCTTCAATGTCGCGGTCTTCGGCGATGCGCAGGAAGACGATGCGGTCAATCGCGCGCTGGACGAGCAGATTGAGCTGGCGCTGGCTGAGGTCGCGGTTGTGCAGGGCGATCTCTTCCGCCAGCAGCTCGCGCCAGTTTTCCATCTCGCGCAGGAAAGCTTGGTCGACGCTGAAGACGCCGCGGAGCCTCTCGCCTTCGACCCATTCGCGGAGCGCGCCTTGGGCGACGGCTTCGCGGCTGAAACGGGATGCCAGCTCCTCCCATTTGTCGATGTACTCGCTATATTGGTAATAAATCAGGCGGGCTTTGTTGGCCGGGTCTTTCTCCTGTGGCTGGATTCGGCAATCGTAGACGCTGAATTCTTCGAAGTCGGTCAAGACGCTGACGGGCGCATTGCCCGACCAGCCGTAGCGCCGCAATTGAAAAGCCGGGATGCGGTTCCGCTCCAGGTTCACATGCGGCATTTTGGTCTCGACGAAGAAATCGGGCGGGTTGCCGATATGGAAACTGTAATCGGGCCGCTTGGAGCGTTCGAAGCCCGCTTCCTTTATGATGACCCTCGGCTCATGCCGCACCTGCCGCTTGTCGCGCATGTTCCAGCCCAGGGCCGAAAACAGCGGATCGATAAATTGGATCCGCACTTCGGTTTCGCTGCCGGGCTTGTCGCGGTCGAACTTCTCGACCAATTGGCGGATGCTGTCTGGCGCGGTCATTTTCTCTGGCTAGCCCTCCATATCAATCACGATCTTCACCGCGCCTTCATCCTGCAAGCGATGCAGCTCATAAGCCTCCAGCACATCTTCAAACTTGAACGTATGCGTGATCATCCGCCCCACGTCCACCGCGCCGCTATTGATATACTCCAGCGCCTGCCGCGTGCTGGCATGCCCGGGATCGTTTATCGTGCCAACCATGCCCTTGACCGTCAGCGTCTTCCAGAAAAACTCGAAGATCGGGAAGCGCATCCACTCATCGCGCGGCACGCCAAAATACAGCACGAAGCCGCCGGGCTCGGCAATTGCGATGGCCATGCTGATGGCATCTTCCTCGCCAGCCGCCTCCACCACCACATCCGGCAATGCGCCGCCGCAGATCTCCCGCAGAGCCTCGATTGGCGTCTCATCCGGGTTATGCAGCGTATGCGTCGCTCCATAATGCCGGCTGTAATTCAGGCGATAGGCTTTGCGATCCAGGGCGATGATCTTCTCGGCTTTGCGCTGCCGCAGGGCGAAGTTGAACCACAAACCCGCCGAACCCTGGCCGATGACGGCCACAGTCTTGCCCCGCAGGTCCGGCAGGATTCGCGCCGCGTAAAGCACGGTGCCAAATTGCTGCGCCTGCACCGAATGTTCCAGCGGCGTATTGGGGTCGAGCGGCAGCAGGCGGTCAATCGGCGCGACATAGTATTCGCACATGGCGCGATGATCGGGCGCCAGGCAGAGGACGCGGTCGCCCGGCTTGACCGCGCAATTGGCTTCGGGGTCGATCGCTTCCACCAAGCCGACCATTTCATGCCCTGTTTCGCCGATGGCTGTGGGATAGCGCTCATCGGGCAGGTGATGCAAGTGGCGGATATCGCTGCCGCAAAGGGAGAGGCGCAGCGCCTTGACCAAGCCAGTGCCGGGTTTGAGAACGGGCTTCGGCGCGTCGACGAATACGGGCTGGCTTCGGGCGATGATTTGCAGGGCTTTCATGGGCTGATGGCTCCGGCTGGGGCTGGCGGGATGCCGCCGAGTATAGCATTGAGCGCGCCTGCTGTTGACAACGGATTTGGGTTAGAATGGCGGCATGAGACGCTTTATCGCTGCTTGCCTGGCTTGTCCGCTGCTGGTCGCTCTTGTGGCTTGCGCGCGCTTGCCGCAGCCGACAGCCACCGCCACGCTCCGCCCCACAGCGACCCGGCCGCCCACCTCCGCGCCCACTGCCACAGCCGCCGCCTTCCCCAGCGCGACGCCGCATGTCTTTTGCGATGGCCTCGCGCCATCCTTCTTGATCATAGGCGAGCGGGGCCGGGTGACGCGCACGGAGGACGAACGCTGGCTGAACCTGCGCGCGGGCCCGGGCACGGACAACGAGGTCCTCGCCAGGTTGGCGCCGCTGGAAACCTTTCTGGTGCTGGATGGCGTGGAATGCAACGGTCCCTACGCCTGGTATCAGATCAACTATCGCGGGCAGGTCGGCTGGATCGCCGAGGGTTATGACGGGCAATATTATGCCGAGCCCTGGCTGACGGGATAGGCGGAGTTTAGTTCCGATTTGGCGTTGAAGGGAAGTCTCAGCTTACGCGCTGCGATTGAATGATAATTGCGGTTCAGGCTCTGTTTTCGCGCGCATCAGCCGCTTCACCGTCAGATTCGAGGCGACGCGCTCTTTGAGTAATCGGCTCGTCTGAGCCTGATGTCAATTGAAGCCGTTTCTTGGCCGCTATCATATCAAGCTCATGGTTGTCTTTTCTAATCTGGATCTCCAACTCTCGTTCCCTCTTGGATAATGCGCTGTCGATTATGCCCCTGATAAAGTCCGCAATTGCAGGCAATGCATAAGCAATTGCCAGCGCAACAAGTACCAGCGCATCGGGATTCACAGTCAAGATAAGCGCGATGGCGGCAACAGTGATGATGGCAACTAAGCTGGTTGCAACAAGTGACTTGTTGCGGAAGGATGCTATATTTTCCTGTTCTCGTTCCGCCATTGAAAAGAGGCGATCTGCGCTGCCTGGATACACCTCTTCATAGCGAGAGAAATCCTCTGCGGGCGGAATCGGACCTGAATAGCTCTTAACCTGTGTTACTCGCCGAGTTAGAGCAAACTCAGGGTCAAGGCTTTCGTCTTGCGCCTTCTTTTCATCATCTGCAAGCTCAGGATTTGAACCATCAGCCATGACTCATTGCTCGCCTGGATTCGGAGACAGACTGTCTCTCGGACTCGAAGTCTGACAGCGCAATTTCAAGGTATTTGCCAACGCGCGTCCATGCCCTTTCCACATCTGAACGCGCGCGCCAAGTCGTGGGTGTACGGTAGTACGATATTCTGACGGTATCGGGCACAGACACGACACCGGTCACGCCGTCGAGAACAGCTTCTGCTCTACTTGCCCGTTTGGCGCTCATACAATTTACTCCTCCCGCTTTCAATGAAGGACCGCTTACCTGGATAAATGGACATTCAAGCGAACAGGATAACTATCTTCATTTACAATTTATCATTGATGCCGGCCAGTTACAAGCGGGCACTCTAGTAAAGGCATCTTGAGTAGAGATATCTCAGATCATATCCGAAATCGAATCGCGGCAAAATGACTTCATCTATTGTAACGCCTGGCCTCAATACGGGCGACCTTTTGTTCCTTAGCAACCGAAATTCTCATTTACATCTAACGCAGCTGTGATACAACAGAGACGAATCCACACGCGCCCCCGCGATTGCAATGACAAGGAAGGACGATGAGCGAGCAACATATCTTCCAAGCCGAAACGCAGCAGCTGCTGGATATTCTGATCCACTCGCTGTACACCGAAAAGGAAATCTTCCTGCGCGAGCTGATCTCGAACGCCTCGGATGCCTTGAACCGCCTGCAATTCGAGATGCTGACCAATGACGATGTCCTGGATGCCGGCGCGGAACTGGAGATCAGAATCGCCCTGGACGAAGACCGCAATACGCTGACCATCAGCGACGCGGGCATCGGCATGAACCGCGAGGAGATCATCGCCGGCCTGGGAACAATCGCCAAATCGGGCGCCAAAGCTTTCATGGAAGCCATGCGCGAGAAACCCGACAGCGCGGCCGATATCATCGGGCAATTCGGCGTCGGCTTCTATTCGGCTTTCATGGTGGCGGAGCGGGTGGAGGTGATATCGCGCTCCTTCCGCCCAGGCGACGAGCCGGTCAAATGGTCAGCGGCCGGCGGCACAAATTACAGCCTGGATTCGGCGGACAAAGCCGGGCGCGGCACCGATGTCATCATCCACCTCAAAGAAGACGAGGTCGAATTCACGCGCGCCTTCCGCATCAAGGATATCATCCGCCGACATTCCGATTATGTGGCTTTCCCCATCACCGTCGGCGATGATGAAGAGCCGACCAACAAGCAGCAGGCGATTTGGCGGCGCGGATCTTCCGAGATCGAAGACGAGGAATATGACAGCTTCTACAAAATGCTGACGATGGACTTCGCGGGTCACAGCCATCATATTCACATGCGCGCCGATGTGCCCATGCAGTTCTATGCCTTGCTCTTCCTGCCCGCCAGCGCCCAGCAGAATATGTTCAGCCCGCGCAAGGAACCCGGCTTGAAGCTCTATGCGCGCAAGATCCTCATCGAAGAATACAACCGCGAGCTGCTGCCGGAATATCTCAGCTTCGTGCAGGGCGTCGTCGATAGCGAAGACCTGCCCCTGAGCGTCAGCCGCGAGAGCATCCAAGCCACGCGCGTCATGGCCAGCTTGAAGAAAACCGTCACCCGCCGCGTCCTCAGCGAGCTCAAGCGCATGGCAAAGAACGACCGCGATAAATACCTGCGCTTCTATCAGGAATTCGGTTCCTATCTCAAGCAGGGCTTGGTCATCGAGCATGAAGACCGCAGCGATCTTGAGCCGCTGATGTTCTTCCAGACGACGCATGACGATGACCCGAGCCAGTACCATTCGCTGGATGAAGTTGTCGAGCGCCTGGCCGATAATCAAGCCGATCTTTACTACGTGGTCGCCGATGACTACAGCAGCGGTTCGCGCAGCCCGCATCTCGACGCATTCCGCCAGCGGGGCATTGAAGTCCTCTATTTCACGCATCCCGTAGACGCCATGCTGCCCATGGGCATGACGGATTTCAAAGGCCACAAGCTGGTCAGCGTGGATTCCGCTGAGTTGGATCTGGCGGATGTCGGCGAGCTCAGCGAACCGGCTGAGGAAAGCGAATCGCCGCTGGAAGCCGATGCCTTCGCCAGGCTGCAGGCCCGCGTCAAGACAACTTTGGGCGAGCGGGTCAGCGATGTCCGCGAGAGCAAGACGCTGGTGGGCAGCCCGGCCCGACTGGTCAGCGAAGACGAAAGCGCCAACCGCTATATGTTCCGCATCAACCGCTTGCTGGATAAAGACTATGAGCTGCCGGTCAAGGCATTGGAGTTGAACCCGCGGCACCCCTTGATGCACAATCTGGGCGGGCTGGTCAGCGCGGGCGACGATGAGGCGCTTGTGGACGCGGTGGTGGAGCAGGTCTTCGAGACGGCGCTGCTGCAAGATGGCATCCATCCCGACCCATCGAGCATGGCGGAGCGCTTGACCCTGCTGATGCAGGCGGCCACCGGCTCCATTTCGGCGGACCTGGAATTTGAAGCGCAGCCCCCGCCCCAAACTCCTCACCCAAAATGAAGGTGGGGCTTATGCAAAGGAAGACGTAGGGGCTAGCCATTGGCTCGCCCGCCCAAACCAACAGATGTAGGGGCGATTCTGTAATGGCTCCAAGAAGCTGGACACCAAGCTAAGAGAGTATACTTGGACGTCAGCAAAGGAGAAACCACGGTGCCGACAAGACGCAACCACAGCCCCGAAACCAAAGCCAGAATCGTGCTGGAGATTATCAGCGGCCAGAAATCCATCGCCGAAGCCAGCCGCGAATATCAGATCAAGGACAGCCTGCTCTATCGCTGGAAGGACGAGTTTATCCGCGCCGGCACAGGCGCCTTCGAGCGGGGCCAGCCGGCCCGGCAGAAGCGCGAGGCAGACAAGACCGCCGAGCTGCAGCGCCTGGTCGGGAAGCTCACGATGCAACTGGAAATCGCAAAAAAAGCCTCGCATTATGTCAAGTCCCTGCCGCTAGAAAGCGAGCCGCTGTGAAGGCGCTGAGCAAGGTGTATCCCGTGAAGGCGTGCTGCGAGTTGCTTGGCTTGCCGCGCAGCAGCTACTATCGCCCGGCGCGTCCGCCCAAGCCCGCCGATGACAGCCTGCGCCGCGCCATCAAGGACATCGCCGGCCAGCATCCGCGCTATGGCAGCCGGCGGATCACGGCGCAACTGGCGCTTCCGCCGTACGAACTGCGCATCGGCCGCAACCGTGTGCGGCGGCTGATGGCGGAGATGAACCTGCTGGTCAAGGTCAAGCGCAGCCGCAGCACGACCAACAGCAAGCATGGCTATCGGCGCTACCCGAACCTGGTCAAGGGCAGGAAAGCCACCCGCCCAGAAGAGATTTGGGTGTCGGACATCACCTACATCCGCTTGCGCTCGGACGATGTCCACCTCGCCATCGTCATGGATGTTTTCACCCGGGCAATTCGCGGCTGGCAATTGAGTTGGTCGCAAAGTCAGACCCTGACGCTTGGCGCGCTGCAAAGGGCAATGGATAGGCACGGCGCGCCGGCAATCCACCATTCGGACCAGGGCACGCAATACGCCTGCAAAGCCTATGTGGCAGCCCTGGAAAGCGCGGGGACAAAAATCAGCATGGCGGCGGTGGGTAAGCCAAGCGACAATGGACACGCCGAACGGGTGATTCGCACCATCAAGGAGGAGGAAGTGTACCTGAGCGAGTACCAGTCGCTGGCAGAGGCGCGCGCGGAAATCGGACACTTCATCGACCAAGTCTATCGGCACAAGCGGATACACAGTGCCTTGGACTACCAGACGCCGGCCCAATTCGAGGCGGAGTGGCGGCAACGCTCTCCCTAAGAACCGGAGATTATGTGTCCAGTTTTCCAGAGCCATAACATTCACCATCCCCATGACTCGACGGGGGGCAGAGGGGGGTGAAGGAGGATCACAAAATGTCCCAAAACAAAACCCAGCGCAACGATGGCGATGTCATGGCATATCTCGAATCCGTACAGCACAAGCGCCGCCGCGAAGATTCTTTTGTGGTCAAGCGCATGATGGAAGAGGTCACTGGCGAGCCGGCCGAGATGTGGGGGACGAGCATCGTCGGCTTCGGCAGTTATCATTATCGCTATGCAAGCGGACGCGAGGGAGATTTCATGCTGACGGGTTTCGCGCCGCGCAAGCAAGCTCTGACGCTCTATATCATGGGCGGGCACGAGCGCCATGCCGAACTTTTCGCCAGGCTGGGCAAATACCGCACGGGCAGCAGCTGCCTGTATATCAACAAACTGGCGGATGTCGACTTGGATGTCCTGCGCGAGTTGATCAGCGAATCAGTGGCTTACATGCGAGCCGCCAATCACATCGCTGGCGAGTGAGAACTGGCGGATTGCAACATCCCGCCAAACTGCCGCGTATAGAAAGATAGCGCATCGGTGTATAATGAGGCGGCAACGCAATAAGGGATGTTTGGTTCAGGCGCGATGGACGGACTGAAACTGCTCGGTCAAATCACCAAAGGCATTGTCAAGACGGTGGAACTCGTCGGCAAAGGCTTAGGTTTGACCGGGCAAGCGATAAACGAGGGCTCAGTTGCAGTGAGGACAGCCATGCCAGTGACGGAAGTGACTTCGGTCTTTAATACCACGGACGAGACGATCCGGTTCGTCAATCAGGAATCGGCCCGGGATACCAAAGAAATCTTGCCGCAGAGCGCGGTCTCGCTCAAAACCGAGAAGACAGCCGGCGCCTGGGTGCCCTGGTTTCATCCGCCGCGCTTCTCGCCATTCCATCGGCGGCGCATGGAAATCGTGGTGGACGACGTGCCGGTGATCTATATGTGGCAGCGCGACAACCATGTCTATTGGTGCAACCGTCTGGATAGCCAGGGCAACCCGGCCAAATCTTATGAGGTGCCCGGCATCTCGCATGTCGGCGGGAAGCGCATGCTGGTGGTGCGCAATGACCCGGAGAATGGCTACAGCGCTTTTTTGAGCGAGAGTGTGGAGAACAAGTAGCGCGCCGGAACGCCTCCTGATTGTCGGCTGGGGCCGGGGGGCGGGGTCTGCAATTCGCAATGTAAACAGGGGCGAATTTGCAAGTCGCCCGAAAGTGACAACGGAAAAACATGATCACCTCAATCGCCACTGTCACGGTCTTTGTGGAAGACCAGGCTCGCGCCAAAGCCTTCTACACTGAGAAGCTCGGCTTCGAGCTCATCAACGACTCGGAAATGTTCCCCGGCGCGGACATCCGCTGGATTACCGTGGCGCCGCCCGGCTGCCCAACAGAACTGACGCTTTTCCCGATGGGCGGGCAATGGGAGCATTACCGCGAAGCCATGGGCAAGCCGCAATGTTTCACCCTGCATTGCGATGACGTCATGGCGACCTATAGCGAGCTTTCGGCCAGAGGCGTGCAATTCCTGGGCGAGCCGCAGGTCCAGCATTGGGGCAGCTTCGCCATGCTGGTCGATTCCGAAGGCAACCAGATCGTCCTCGGGCAGCGGGCTTGAGGAGGGCGACCCAATGGGTAGCCCCTACATCGTCGGATTGAAAGGGGAATCATGATCAAACGCGTAGGCACGGTATCCATCTTCGTCGAAGACCAGGACCGAGCGAAGGCATTTTACACCGAAACGCTGGGCATGGAATTGCTCTCGGACGACGAGCTCTGGCCCGGGGCGGATTCGCGATGGCTGGCGGTGGCGCCGGCCGGGGCGGAAACGCAAATCGTCCTCTACAAGTTCGATGACAATTGGGAGCATTACCGCTCGACCTTTCAGCAATCCCAATCGCTGACGCTGCAATGCGATGACATCCAGGAAACCTATCGCCTCTATAAGGAGCGCGGCGTGGAATTCCTGGGCGAGCCCGAGACGCAATTCTGGGGAACCTTCGTGATGATGAAAGATTGCGAGGGCAATACGCTGATCCTGGTCCAGGTCTGATGCCGCGGGCGCTGCTGACGCTGTCACGGCGGGTCGGCGATGCGTTGATCACTCATGGCGCGACAGTCTGCGCGGCTGAATCCTGCACGGGCGGTTTGCTGCTCAGCGCGCTGACCGATGTGGCCGGCAGTTCGGCTTATGTGCTCGGCGGGCTGGTCGCCTATTCCAACGAAGCCAAGATGACGTTCCTGGCTGTGCGCGGGGCGACGCTCATCAAACACGGCGCGGTCAGCGAAGCCACGGCCGGCGAGATGGCGCTGGGCGTCTTGCGGCGCTTTGATGCCGATTATGCCTTGAGCGTGACCGGCATAGCTGGTCCGGGCGGCGGCACAGCCGAGAAACCGCTGGGCTTGACGTTCATCGGTCTGGCGGGGCGTGGCGGGGCGCTGCGAGTCGAGCGTCATGTCTGGGCAGGCGACCGCGTCGAGAACAAGCAATCCAGCGTGGAGGCGGCGCTGCGCCTGTTGCTGATGGAACTGCGCGCTTAGCCTTCGCCAAACTGGATGCCGCGATAGACTTGCGCAAGCGGCAATGCGCAATCAAGAATCTCCAAAGGCACGACATCTGCCAGGCTGCCGTAAGAATCGACTCGCCAGTCCGCCGCCCCGCGAATGTGCATGTCGGCGCGCGGTCGGTGCTGGTCGATGATTAGGTAAGCTTCGATTGACGGGACATCGTAATAGAAGTCGCGCTTGTCGTTTCGATCGTAGTCAATGGAGGATGGCGAAGTGACTTCGATGACCACAGTTGGATTGAGCAGAACGACTTCGCTGTCCCGCTCATAGCGCTCTTCGCCGCAAACTGCGCAGATATCTGGATACAGATACCTTATGCCGCTTCGCCCCACTGACCTAACCTTCATCTCGACGATGTGCACGGCGCAAAGAGAGTCGTCGACTTGCTGTCCTATGCGCTTAGCTAGATTCCATACGATTCTGCTATGCCTGCGGTTCGTACCAGCCATGCAGCGTACCTCGCCATCGATGTATTCGTGTCTTTCGAAGTTGCCTTCTTCCCAGGCGAGATACTCCTCGGCCGAGAGACGGGGCGGCGCCAGAATTTCCATAACTGACCTCAGATCACTCTTTCGTTTCGGAGTCTAACACAGTTGCCGCATTTGGCGACTTGTTGATAGCTCACCACAAGCCCAGCGTTCCGCGCAGGCTGCCCAACTCGCCGATATGATAGGCGTTGTGCGAGGCGACGATCAGCGCTTCACGCAGTATCGTGTGGCCTGGCTGCGCATGGGGAATCTGCTCGGTCAGGTCCCGCGCCGGGTCGCTGACGATGGCGATGAGAGCCGCCAGACCGCTTTGAAAGCTCTCTATGGTCGCCTGCCAGGCGGCTTCGTCAGCCATCTGGTCTCGCGGGGGCCAATAGTCGTCGGGGAACGTCAAATAGAGATAGTTGGCGTTCACGATGTAATCAAGGATATCGGCTTGGGCGATGCGCATGTGTTCAAGCAGCTGCCAGAAGGTATAGGGCGCATTTGGCGGGCGCGAATTATAATGCGCCGGCGGGAAGAGACGGATAACCTGCTCGAATGTCTGATGGGCTTGTCGCTTGCTCAGCGCGTTCACGACTTGTTCGCGCAAGTGGCTGTCATGCATGGAGTGAACTCCTTATGGTTCGGAATGCGGCGTAGGGATTATAGCGCGGCGCTCCTGGCGACAGTTCAACGCGAGCTGGACCAATTCCTTGCCAATTTGCAGCTGCGCGATATAATTACGTCAACCCGGCGCAGAGGCGACAATGTACGACGACTATCCGGCCAATGACATTCCGCAGCGCAACATCGTGCAGCGCTTCTTCGCGCAGAAGTGGAGCGCGATAGCTTTGGAGATCGTCCTGACGATTGTCATCGCCATCGCGGCTGGCAGCGCCTTTGATTTCTTTGATCCTTTCGATGATGGCGGCGAGCAGGCCAAGATCGCGGCGCCTGATGCGGCACTGATCGCGCTGGAGCCGGTCACGCGGCGCGGCCTGGCTTATGCGCAAAGCCGTGACTTCGCCGCGGCCAGAGCCATGCTTGACCTGGCGATTGCGGTGGCGCCGGCCGAAGCCAGCTTCCATAACTGGCGCGGTTATGTGAATATGCAAGCCGGTCAGTATCTCCAAGCCCAGGATGACTTCAGCCAGACGCTGGAACTCCTTGGCAGCGACTATGAAGCGCATGTCTCGCTTTGCTGGGCTTATGGCGAATCGGGCGACTTCACTTCCGCCATGGGGCATTGCAATGCGGCGCTTGAGCTTGCCCAGTCGCTTCCGCAATATGCCGTCGCGCTGGAAAATCGCTGCTGGCTGCGGGTGGAATCGGGCGATTACGATGCCGCCGCGGCCGATTGCCACACTGTGCTGGATGCCTTGCCGGATTGCCAGAACAAGGTTTGCGGCCTGGCGCAGTACAATTTGGGTCGCATAGCCTGGGCTCAAGGGCGGGGAGAGCGGGCTTTGCGCCATTTCAACCTGGCAATTGAGATCGGCTCGGAGTATCCGGACATGTATTTGGAGATCGCCAAGGTATACGATACACTTGGGTTTGAAGCGGCTGCGCGCATGAGTTATGATGTCTATCATGCTCTCGTCGCAGGCGAAGCGTAGTCTAAACGTGTGTTTGGCTGGCGCGGCGGCTTGACTGTTGCCAAGCCAGATGTGGTATACTCAGCATCAAGGTGCAATGCCTATTCATCAGGAAGGTGAAAGAGCGGGGGAAATTACGATGACTAAAAAGTACCTGGATTACGATATTCCCAGACGTTCCATCAAAGATCGCGTGCTTAGCCAGCGCCCGAGCGCTCTGATTATCGAGGGCTTGCTGGTGCTGGTCGCCGTGGTCGTCACCATCGGGTTCCTGTCGCCAGCAACCCCCGTCGAAGACAACAGCGATGCCGTAATCGCCGAGTTGGAAGCGATCATCGCCGCCCAGGAAGCCGCCTTGGCTGAAGCGGCCGAAGCCATGGCGCGGACTGCCGAGATGACCGCCATGCCGGCCGGCTTCTTGAACGCTTCGGCCGCCAAGAATATGGCTTGGTCCAGCCTGTCCAACGAAGAGTATCGCTCCGCCATCGCCCTCTACGATATGCTGATCCAGCAAGGCGAGGCCGATGTCGACGCTTACTTCGCTCGCGGTTATGCCTACAGCATGATCGACGAGCATGGCTTGGCGGCGCAGGATTATTCTGTCGTTCTGCAATCCCAGCCGGATGCCCTCGGCGCGCTGAACAACCGCTGCTGGGCTTTGAGCGAGATTGGCGCATTCGACGCCGCGCTCGAAGATTGCGACCTGCTGATGAGCCTCGACCCCGAAGCCGATTATCCCTACCTCAATCGTGGCATCGTCTACGAGAAGATGGGCGATATGCCCGCCGCCATGGACGATTATGTCGAGTGGACCAAGCGCAAGAAACGCCGCGTCATCCGCAACGACAATCTGGCTTGGGAAGGCCTCCTGGATTTGCAGATGGCTGAAGGCTTGGTCTATGTCATGCCCTTCAAAGCCAGCGCCGGGCAGGATGTCGTGGTAACCGCCGTCAGCAGCCAGCGCGACCTGGATGCCGACCCGCTTGTGCTGATCCTTGACCCGCAAGGCGATCCGTTGACCGCCAATGACGATAGTGGCGAATGGTGGGATAGTTACGTAAGCTTCCGCGCGCCCGTCAGCGGTGAATACGCCGTTGTGCTTACCCATGCCGGCGGCAGCACCGAAGGCCGAGTCGAGGTCACCTTTGATATTGCTGGCGCGTTCACGCAGGGCAACGACAGCGCCCGCTACAAGAGCGATGCCTACCGCGCCTTGATGTCCGGCGATTACGCCGCGGCGCTCGATAACTTCCGCAGCGCTTTGAACATCAACGAAAATGATGCCGAAGCTATGAACTGGCTGGGCGTTACCTATCGCTATCTTGGCGAATACGAAGCCTCGGTCATTCACATCGGCATGGCCATGCGCCTGGATGAGAGCTACAGCCTGCCATATCTCTCGCGCGGCATCACCTTCGAGCAGATGGGCGAGGCGGAAGCCAGCGCCGCCGATTACTATCGCTACGCCATGCGCAACCGCAGCCGCTCGCTCGTCCATGCCGAACTGCAAGGCGACAGCAACTTCGAGCTGCCGATGCGCGAAGGCTGGGTATACAGCATCCCCTTTGAGGCACGGCTTGGCCAGACGATAGACATTGACGTGTCGACCGTCGCGCCCGGATTCGTAGATCCGCTGATCATCCTCATCGGCCCCGAAGGGCAAGCCATGATCGGCGATGATGACATCTCCCGCAGCGATTATGACGCGACCATCAGCGATTACAAGGCGCCGGCCAGCGGTCAGTACACTCTGATCGTCAGCCACGCTGAGGGCGGCGCCAACGGCACAATCCAGGTCGATCTTGATGTCGCCACGCCAGCGCCGATGTCCATGCCCAGCTACAGCGGCTGCTCGGAGGGCATGGGCGGCCACTAGCCCAAGACAAGACGCATCAGTTAAGCCTAAAGGGCAGGTTTCGCGACCTGTCCTTTTTTGTTTTGGTCGCGGAGTGGCTATTGCCCGGTGACCGAGCGGACCTTGCCGAAAATCTGCTTGAGGCGCTGGACATGCGCAGCCGGGAGGGGCGGGCGCTGGATGGAAGCCAGATTGTCCGCCAGGTGCCGCGGATTGCCCGTGCCCGAGAGGATGACCGCCTCGCCGGCTTCCGCCAGGCAAAAGCGATAGGCGGCGTCGGGCAGGCTCAATGCTGAACCATCAGCCAGCAGGAAGCCCAGCGGCTCTTCCAGGTTGATTGCGCCGGCATCGATCTCGCCGCTTTCGATCAGCTCTCGCAGGGTGGCTTTCAACTCAGCCGGATTGCTCAGAGCGCGGCGCACAGCGAACATGATCAAAACGCCGACTCCTTTGCTCTTGGCGAGCGGCAGCAGGGACTGGCCCGCGCTTTGATTGAGCAGGTTGAAGCCCAGCATGATGACATCCCAGACATCATCGTCCAGCGCGCGGCGCAGCATCTCATGCTCGAGGTCGGCGTTCCAATGCTCGGTGATTCCGATGCAGCGAATCAGCCCTTGCCGCTTTAACGCTTGCAGTTCCGGCAGAATCTCCTGGCGATAATACTCATACTGCTCCAGCCGCAAGCCATGCAGGTGATAGATGTCGATGTAATCCGTGCCCAGCCGGCGCAGGCTGCCTTCCAAGCCCTTGCGGAGATCCGCGCGGCTGATGTTCCTTCTGCCCAGGCTCTTCTTGGTCGAGATGATGAGACGGCTGCGATCGCGCTGGGCAATTGCGCTGCCAACGATAGCTTCTGTGCCATAGCCTTCAGCGGTGTCGATGAAGTTGACGCCGGCATCCAGCCCGCTCAGGACTAGGTCAATCGACTCGGCTTGGCTGCGGATATTGTCGCGCTGCCCCAGGCGGCTGGCTCCACCGGCGCCGATGCCCATTGCCGAAGCGACCAAGCCCGTCTTTCCTAGCATGCGGTATTCCATGGTCGCTCCCCAATAGTTTCGCCCGAGTCGCCCGCCAATTCTGGCGCAGAGTATGGAAGAATGCGAGTGTTGGCTTGTGGGCGCGCGCCAAGGTCCAAGCATCCGCGCGACCTCGCCCCTAGGCCTTGAGGATTTGCTATAATCACAATCAGGCATGCAAGGACTGGAGGATCATGCCCGTAACTACTTTCTCAATTGTCGCCCATTGCCCGGACGAGGGCGCCTGGGGCGTGGCAGTGGCCAGCAAATTTCCGGCGGTTGGCGCGCTGGTTCCCTGGGCGCGGGCTGGCGTCGGCGCGGTGGCCACCCAGGCTTATGCCAAGTTTGGCTTCGGACAGGCTGGCTTGGCGATGATGGGCGATGGCTTGACGGCGGAGGCTGCCTTGAGCCGTCTGCTCGCCGAAGACGACGGCGCGGCCTCCCGTCAGGTGGCTCTGGTGGATGGCACAGGCGGCGCAGCTGCGCATACCGGCGCGGACTGTCCTGCCTGGGCGGGGCACAAGACCGGCGCGAGCTTCTCGGTTCAGGGCAACTTGCTGAAGGGCGAAGCGGTCATCGAAGCTATGGCGCAAGGCTACCGGCAATCCCAAGGCGAATTGGCCGATCGGCTGGTGGCGGCTTTGCGCGCGGGCGAACATGCCGGCGGCGATCGGCGTGGCAGGCAATCAGCCGCTGTGCTGGTCGCTCGGCATAATAGCGGCTACGGCGGCGATAATGACCGCTACCTCGATTTGCGCGTGGATGACCATGAGCAGCCCGTGCAGCGCCTGCTGGAATTGGTGACCATGCACCATATCTATTTTCAGCCCGCCAAGCCAGAGGATCTCCTGCGTATCGACAGCGACATCGCCCGCGAACTGCAAGCGATCTTGATTGAACAGGGTTATATGACAGGTCAGGTCAATGGCGATTGGGATGAGGTCTGCCAGCAAGTCTTTTTCCTGCTGATAGGCAATGAGAACCTGGAGATGCGCTGGAATCCGCAGCGAAATCGCCATAGCATTGATCGCGTCGTCCTGGATTATCTGCGCGAGCGCTTTGGCTGAGCAGTTACAGCGCGCGCGGTCGCTGGGCTTGGGCGCGGCGATCATCCTGTTGGCGGGGCTGCTGCAGTTTCACCAACTGGGGCTTGACCAGCGATTCCTGCCCGATGAAGCCCATTTCATGACTTTCGCGCGCGGGGCCGCAGTCAATGGCGATTGGCTCCTGCCCGGTCCGCTGGATAAGCCACCCCTGTCTATCTACGTCAGCGCCCTGAGCATGACGGCAATTGGCATCCGCGCGGATGCGGCTGGCGTTCTGCATCTCGGTCCGCTGGCGGGCGAATTCGCTGGCATGCTGCCCAACGCGCTGCTGGCGCTGCTGCTCACTGCGTTGATGATGCGCCTGGCTCGCTCTGCGTTTCGCGATGCCGGGGCTGGCTGGCTGGCTGGCCTGCTGATGGCTGCATCGCCTTATGCCTTGGCTTATGGCGCAAGCGCCTTCACCGATATGAGCTTGCTCTTCTTCTCGGTTTTGGCGCTCTGCATGGCTTTGGAGCGGCGCTGGACATGGGCGGGCTTGGCGCTGGGCATGGCGTTCTGGTGCAAGCAGCAAGCGGTTTTCAGCGCGGCGCTCGTCTTTGCGCTTGTCTGGGCTCGCGGCGCAACCCGGCGAGATTGGCTGGGCGTCGCGCTGCCACTGAGCCTGGGCATTGGCGCGCTGCTGATATGGGATCTGGCGCGGCACGAAACGAGCATCTTCCTGCAGGCGGCAGCCAACAACGTTCCCGCGCAGTGGCTCGCCGAGCCCTCAACCTGGTACCAGCGCTCGCTGGATTGGCTGGGCATGAGCCTGTGGATGCTGGGTCCGCCGCCGGTTACTGCGCTCTTGCTGCTGCTGGCTGGCTGGTCATTTGTCAGGTGGCGCGGGCAAGGCGAGCGGCATCAGCGCGTCTTTGTCCTGGCGCTCGGCGCGTATGCTGCCGTTCACGTTTTGTTCAACTTCAACCTCTATGATCGCTATGGTTTGCTGGCATTGCCGCCCCTCATTCTGCTTGTGGCCGGCGCTTTGGCATGCTGGCGCAATTCTTTGAAGCGCCCGGATCCAGTCTTTTTCCTGTCCACGCTGATTTTTCTCGGCGGAATCGGGACGCTTTACGCAAACAGCCAAATCGGCGGCGACCGCGCAGCCTACGCCGGCATGGACAGGCTGGCGAACCATATCAATTCCAAGCCAGTGGCGACCGTAATCTACGATCCCTGGCTGGGCTGGCAGTTGGGCTATTATCTGGGTCCCTGGCATGACAAGCGGCGCGCGCATTATCCGACTTCCGAAGCCCTGGTCACGGGCGCGCTGGACTTGGACGAGGCCGGCGATCGCTACCTGGCCGCCCCCTTGGACGCGCCCTACGAATCCTGGCTGGAGGGGCTGCTGGCGGCTGGCTTTGTCATCAGCCGGGAGTATGCGCATGACAATTTTGTCGTCTATCGCCTGCGTCCGTCATAACCCCCTAAATTTTGGGGGGCGTTGCCGGCTGCTAATCGCGTATACTGAAGGCAGGGCAGCAAAGGAGGCGGAAATGGGCTGCTTGGCATTGTTGATTCTGGCATTCATATTTCGCGGCGCGATACTCAGCCTGATTGGCGGTCTGGTCGCGGTGCTGGCTTTCTTGCTTAGCCTGGGCTTTTGGGGCATCATCATAGTCATCGCGCTCTGCGCATTGGCTGCGGCGCTTGGCTAGAGGTGGAACTATGGAATTCCTTCAAGATCCCAATGTCATTTATCTGCTGCTGATGGCTGGCTTGTGGATCAGCGCTATAGGCGCCTACATCCCCGGCACAGGCTTTGCCGAAATCGCCGGCGCGGGCTTGATCCTGGGCACGGTCTATCTGATGAGCCTGTTGGCGGCCAATTGGCTGGCGATCATCGCGCTGGTGGCTGGGGCATCGCTCTTCTTTCTGCTGCCTCTGCTCAAATCGGAATGGGAGAACGTCGCCATAGCCGGCTTGGCGCTGCAGGCTGTCGCCAGTTTCTTCCTCTTTGCCGAAGCCAGCGTCTCGCCTTTGCTGATTGCCTTGGGCGGCCTGCTGGCTTTTGCCTATCATCGCACGATACTCCGCGCCATCCTCAAGCAGCAGCATGAATTGTCCTCGACGCAAAAAGACGAATTTCTGGTGGGCGCGCGCGGCCGGGTCATGGCAACTATCCAGGAGCGGGGCACCGTCCAGGTCAAGGGCGAGTTATGGACCGCCCGCAGCCGGACCCGCCTCGAAAGCGATACGGAGATCGTAGTCACGCGGCAAGAAGGCTTGGAATTGCACGTGGAAAAAGCCAAGCGCGAAGATGCCCAATAGAAAGCTCTGAACTGAACGCAATTAGCCATCAAGGAGAGAGAAATGGACAACCTTCCTGAAGTCTTGAGCGCCGGCGGGCAAGGCCTGGTCATCGTCATCGTCATCCTCGCCGTAGTCGCCCTGCTGCGCACGACCATCCGCGCGGTCAAGGAATATGACCGGCTGGTCATCTTCTTCATCGGGCGCTATCGGGCGGTGCGCGGACCGGGCTTGACCTTCGTCATCCCCTTCGTCGAATCGACCATCAAGGTGGACATGCGCGAGAAGATCATCGACATCCCTTCGCAGACCGCCATCACCAAAGACAACGCCTCCATTGGCATTGACTTTCTGGTCTATTATCGCATCACCGATCCCGAACTGTCCGTGACCAGAGTCGGCAACGTGGTGGATGCCACCGGCAAGATCGCCACGACAACCCTGCGCGCCGTCATCGGCGATATCGTGCTGGATGATGTGCTCTCCAAGCGCGACCAGATCAACGATACGCTGCGCGTCAAGCTGGATGAGACCACCGAGCGCTGGGGCATGAAGATCACCACAGTGGAAATCCGCGAGATTGAGCCGCCGAGAGCCATCCAGGATGCCATGAACCGCCAGATGAGCGCCGAACGCGACCGCCGCGCCGAAGTCACCCTGGCGGAAGGCGAGAAGCAAGCCGCCATCGAACGCGCCGAGGGCAGCAAACAATCCGCCATCCTGGAAGCCGAAGGGCATAAGCAATCGCAGATTCTGCGGGCTCAGGGCGAGCGGGAAGCCCAGCTGCTGACGGCCGAGGGGTATGCGCATGCGCTGCGGGCGATCCATGAAGAAGCGCGGAGCCTCGACAGCAATACCATGGCGCTGCAATATATGGATATGCTGAACAAGGTCGGCAGCAGCCCATCAACCAAATTCGTCTTGCCCATGGAATTGACCAGCATCGCGCAGAACTTCGTGGCCACCATGGGCGCAGGCAATGGCGCGAACGTCTCGCATGGCAGCAATGGCAAGATTGGCGCGGACAGGCAGGAATCCGAGCCTGTCGCTGAGGCGGTGGTTAGCTAATTCGATCTGTAGACACCCGAGCGACAATGCCGCCGCCCACGCAAAATTCCTCGCGGCCCGCAGCATTTTACTCCCCTCCCTGATGCTTCGGGGAGGGGCCGGGGGTGGGGTAGATCCCTGGCTCAGTTTCAAGCCGACTTCAAATACAGCTTCACCACCGGCACCTCGCTTGGCGGCTGGACGACCGGCAGTTCCAGCGTCGCTGTGTTTTCGGCATCGACGCTGAAATGAATCTGGCTGCCATCGTGCAGGAACTCGGCATAGTCAATGCGCTCGCCGATGCGATCAATGTGCAGATGCTTGAAGGGATAGGCGAAAATATTAACGTAGAGCCGGTCGCCATTTTGCGTCAGACGGCAATCCTGGGGCGCCTGGTATGCGCTGGCGGTGCAGCCATAGATGGCTTCGCTGTGCTTGTTCATCCAATCGGCATAGACGCCCAGAGCTGTTTCCGCACGCGCGTCCAGCTCGCCAAGAGCCGTTGGTCCCACGTTCATCAGCAGGTTGCCGCCGGTCGCCACGGTGTTGACCAGCATGCGGATAAGCTGCCCCGGGCTTTTCCAGGTGGCTTCATCGCGATGATAACCCCAGGAGCCGCTGAATGTCTGGCAGGTCTCCCAGAGGACCGGCTCGCCATCGACATGCACCCAGCCCCGCGGCTGAAATTGTTCGGGCGTGTAGATATCGGCGGATGAGGGCAGGTCCAGCCGATTGTTGATGATGATTCCCGGCTGCAGCGAGCGGCTTAGCGCTTCCAACCCGGCGCTGTCCCAATCGTCCCTTCCCTTGCCATCCTCGCCGGGATAAGAAAAGTCGTACCAGATGACATCAACCTTCCCGTAGTTCGTCAGCAGTTCGCGCACCTGATTCTTCATGTACTCGCGGTATCGGCGCATATCCCGCCCTTCATTCAGGCGCGCGCGCTCGGGATGGTTGCGATGCGCATGGATGCGGTCGATGGTGAAATCGGGATGATGCCAGTCGATCAGCGAATAATAGAAGCCGATCTTCAAGCCGCGCTCGCGAAAAGCGCGCACGACTTCCTTGAGCAGGTCGCCGCCCCAGGGCGTGTTGCTGGCTTTGTAATCGGTATGCCGCGAATCCCAGAGGCAGAAGCCCTCATGATGCTTGGAGGTGATGACCATGTACTTCATGCCGGCCGCAGCCGCCAGATCCGCCCAGCGATCGGGATCAAAGCGGACCGGGTTGAACAATTTGAAGTAGGGCGCGTAATCCTCGTCGCTGATCTCCTCGCGCTGCTTGACCCATTCGTGGCGGGCGGGCAGGGCGTATAAACCCCAGTGGATGAACATGCCAAAGCGGTCATGCGTGAACCAATCGGTATTGCCTTTGCTTGGCTTGGGTTGGAGCATGGCTGTTTCTCCTTCTGATGCTGGCCGTGAAGGCTATTGGTCAGTTCGGCAATTCTATCGCGAATTCTTCCGCCAGCCCGCGCAAATCCGCCCAGACGGCATCGGGCAGCGGAATGCCATGCTGAGCGCGCTGGGCATAAGACCGCGCTTCCGGCTCTCCAGGCAGCAGCACTTCGGCGAAACCCGCGGCCGGCTTAACCGCTTTGACGCGGCTCTTCAGCGCCTCGACATGGCGGGCGAAATCGGTCCCCTCATCGAAGGCGGCCGGCGCCAGCGCCATCAGCAGGGTGGGGTTGCCAAAATGAAACTCGGGCGATGAAATCGGCCTGTGTCCCGCCAGCAGTGTGGGGATGAGTTCCATCATCATCGCCAAGCCAGAGCCTTTGTGCGCGCCCATAGGCAGCAGGACAGCGCCATCGTCCAGGATGCTGGCATCTGTGCTTGGGCGACCGTCTTTGTCCAGCATGACGCCGCTGGGCAGGGGCGCTCCCTTGGCGCGAGCCAGCACCACCTTGCCATGCGCCACGGCGGAAGTGGCAAAATCCAGCAGCAGCGTCTCGCCAGCCGGGCAGGGCAGGGCGAAAGACATCGGATTCGTGCCGAAGGTCCGCTCGCGCCCGCCATAAGGGGCTACCCAGCCGCTGTACATGGTGCCGCTGGTGAAGCCGATTCCGATCAAGCCCGCAGCCGCGATCATGGCTGTGTATTCGCCGAGCCGCCCGATATGCGTCGTCTGCCCCAGCGAAACCGCCGCGATGCCAAACTCGCTCCCCATTTTTTGCGCCAGTTCCGCGGAGAAACGCGCGCCCACTTGCCCGAAGCCATTGCCGCCGCTGACCATGGCTGTCGCGCCGAAACGTTTGCGGATATGCGGTCTCCGTTCGGGCTGGATCATGCCAGCGCGGATCATGCTCACATATTGCTTGACGCGCAGGACGCCATGCGAATCATGCCCGAAGAGGTTGGTCAGCGCGAGCGATTCAGCCACCAGCGCGGCGATATCAGCCGGCGCGCCGGCCGCTTGAAAGATATCGCGGCAGATGCGCTCAAGCGTTTGCGCTTGGATGGTGAAAGTCAAGGAATCTCCCCATAATTCACAAGGGCATGAGGCCTGTCTCGTTCAATTCCGCCCAGTATAGCGGCTGCGAGCCCTGTGTCCACAGGCTCGGTCCGGCTTGGCATCTTGCGCGGATTTGCGCTAGGCTACTTCTATGGAGCCCGCCAATCTGCTATTCATCATCTCCGACCAGCATCAGGCAGGCGCGATGGGCTGCGCCGGGCATCCGCTCGTCCAGACGCCGAATCTCGATGCGCTGGCTGCTGCCGGGACGCGCTTCAGCAATGCCTATACCAATTGCGCGATATGCGTGCCGGCCCGCGCGGCTTTGGCCACCGGGCGCTATGTGCATCAGATCGGCACTTGGGATAATGGCCTGCCCTACGATGGCAGCCTGCCCAGCTGGGGGCATCGGCTGAAGGCGCGGGGCTTCCGCGTCGATTCCATAGGCAAGCTGCACTTCCGCAGCGCGGACGATGACAACGGCTTCACGCGAGAGATTGAGCCTTTGCATGTCGTCGAGGGCATAGGCGACCCAGCCAGCGGCATCCGCGATGGCACTTTGCGGCGCAATTCACGGATTGGCATTGAAGAAGCCGGTCCCGCTGATTCCACCTACCAGCAATACGACAGGCGAAACCGCGACAATGCCATCAGCTGGCTGCAGGAACGCGCCGGAGATGACAAGCCCTGGGCGCTTTTTCTGTCATTCGTGACGCCGCATCCGCCCTTCCTGGCGCCGCCGGAGACCTACAGATTGTATCCCCATGACGAGATCGCTCTGCCGCCGCAATGGGACGAAGCCAGCCGGCCTCAGCATCCGGCCTATGAGTATATGCGGCGCTTCTTCGCGTATGAACGTCCCTTCGACGAATCCACAATTCGCCGACTCCATGCCGCCTACTATGGCATCTGCACCTTTCTGGACGCGCAGATTGGGCATGTGCTGGCAGCGCTGGATGCGTTAGATTTGCGGAGGAATACGCGCATCATCTACACATCGGATCATGGCGAGCATCTGGGCGCGCGCGGCATCTTCGGCAAGTTCAGCATGTACGAAGAGGCTTCAGCCATCCCCTTCATCCTGGCAGGACCCGGTGTTCCCGCCGGCAAGACAGTGGGCACGCCGATATCGCTGGTGGATTGTTTCCCCACCGTGCTGGATGGGCTGGGCTGCCCGCATGACGAAGCCGATGCGGACCTGCCTGGCGAATCGCTCTGGGAGATAGCTGCCCAGCCTGACCGCGAGCGAACGGTCTTCGCCGAGTATCACGCCATCGCCACGCGCAAGGCCAGCTATATGCTGCGCGACCTGCGCTACAAATATATTTACCACGTCGACGCGCCAGCCCAGCTCTTCGATTTGTTCGCCGACCCGCAGGAACGCGATGATCTGGCTGCCAGACAGGACGCGGCGACGGCGGCTCTGCTGGCAGAATATGAAGCCAGGCTGCGCGCGCTAGTTGATCCCGAAGCGGTTGACCGGCGCGCCAAAGCGGATCAGGCTGCGCGGATTGAGTCGCTGGGCGGGCGGGAGGCAGTGGTGAGCCGCGGCGCATTCATCAACTCGCCTGTGCCCGGCGAAGCGACGCGATTCCGAGAACTGGAGGTCACGCCGCGAGCTTGAGCAGCCCGCAAACGCAAAACCAGCCCGGCGGCTGGCGAATGTGGCGTGCCTGGAGAGATTCGAACTCCCGACACCTGGTTCCGTAGACCAGTGCTCTATCCACTGAGCTACAGGCACGCGTCTATCTGTGAGCATAGCCCCTGGCCGGCGTTAAATCAAGAGGCAATGTCGCTCCGCCCAGGGCAATCTCTTCAAACTTGTACTATGTAGATCTGCGATCGCTTCATCAACATTTTCGTAAATTGTAGGGGCGTTTCGCTGGAACGCCCGCAATATTCAAGCCAGTTTCACCGATAGATTTGCGAGATGTCCCTGTCGCTCCGCCCGGGCAAGCGCCTTGAGCCTGTTTTGCGCGCATTTCCGCATCCCCGTATAATGAAGCGGTATGCGATTGTCTTAGGTTTTGGCGGGAGCGCTCCGCTTGCCTGGTTTCCGCGGGAAAATGGCTGATAGCTTTGCCAAGCGCCTTATGCGCAGGCTGCTCATTGGCGCGCTGGCATGCCTGACCGTGACTGGCTGCGGGGTTGACGCGCTCTTGGGGCCGACCGCCTCCATGACGCCCAGCGACACGCCCCTGCCGCCCACCGCCAGCGACACCCCTGCCAGTACCGCTACGCCCACCGCGACCCCCACCAGAACGGATACTCCCACCGCGACATTCACCGCCAGTCCCACAGCCAGTCCCAGTCCCACGCCGACAGCCTATGGCATCGTGCAATCGCGGGGCCGCGCCAATGTGCGCCGCGGGCCGGGCACGAACTTCGCAATCATCGAGGCTCTGGAGTCGGGCAGCGCCCTGCAAGTCCTGGATGCCAACACTGAAGAAGGCTGGTACGCTGTGCGCCTCGAGAATGGCGAGGAAGGCTGGATCAGCGCGGGGCTGCTTGAGTTGGCCGCGACGCCTACCAGCGAAGCCATCAGCATCAGCGGAGAGACGCGCATCGTGGTCGAAGCGGACGAGACAGAATCGGCCGCGGACGGCTTGCTAGTCTTCAATGTTGAGATTGCCGATATCGACTCGATGCGCATGACCGCCACGCAGTTGGTCGCCGCCACAGAAGCCGCCGCCCCGGCTACTCCCACAGCCGCGCCCGCCAGAACCGAGCCCGCTACGGAGACGCCGGCCGCGCCGCCACGTCAGGATGTCCTGGTCTTCGCATTCTGCGATGACGCCTCGCATGGCATCCCCGCCCCCGGGAATCTTGTTCCCGGCTCAACCATCAAGATATTCTGGGCGTGGTTCGCCAGCACAGCCGCATACCTTGACGACCACATCAACAACGCCGCGCATGAACTGCGGGTCAATGGCGAGTTGATTGCAAACGTCAATCAGTACCGCGGCTATCCCAGGCAGGCTGGCGCGCAGCATGTCGTATACTGGCATGTGCCTTATGGACCGCTGGCGGCCGGCGATTATACGATCACCTACCGCGTGACCTGGCGTGAAGCGATCCGCGATGGCTATGCCCATTATGGGCCCGGCACCGCCAACGGCTTTGAAGAGGACAGCTGCGCCTTCACCGTGCGCTGAACAGCCGTGTCATCGTCAGCGAATTGGCATGTCACTGAGCTTGGCGCCGGGGCGGTCCGCTTTGATGAGGATGTCTGCCGCTTGTCGCTTTCGGCTGGCGCGGCCGATGTCTATCATGATGCGCAGATCAGCGATTATGCGCTCCCCGCTGACTTTCATAATCAGCCGCCGCTGCGATTGAGCTTGAGCGCCCGGGCATCACGCCAGTTGCGCGGCACGGCTGGGTTTGGCTTCTGGAATCAGCCCTTCATGCCCGGGCAGCGCGCCTTCCGCTTGCCACAAGCTGTCTGGTTCTTTTTCGCCAGCCCGCCCAGCCAGATCGCGCTGGCCAAGTGCCTGCCTGGCAGCGGCTGGAAAGCGGCGACATTCAACGCGCGAACCTGGCGATTCCTGGCGCTCCTGCCATGTGCGCCTCTGGGCTTCCTGGCCATGCGTCATGCGCGGCTTTATGATGCGCTTTGGCCCATCGGGCAGCGAGCCATCGGCGCGCATGAGAGCTTGCTTGCGCCGAGCTTGCTGGAGGATTGGCATAGCTACTGCATAGACTGGCGGCCCGATGGCGCGGACTTCGCGGTGGATGGCGAGCTTGTGCTGCGGGCCAAGCCGGCGCCGGGCGGCAAGCTGGGTTTCATCGCCTGGGTCGACAATCAGTATGCAGTGGTCAGGCCGCAGGGGCGCTTCGGCTGGGGCTTGCTGGATCTGCCCAAGGCGCAATCGCTGCAGCTTCGCGATATACAGATATCGCGGAGTGATGAAGTATATTGAGCTACAAATTTGCCTTTGGAGGGAATTTGCTCATACGCTCAATTGTACTGAATCGACTATTTTCAGCCCTCCCCAACCACAGCCCCGAAATCAAAGCCAGATTCGCGCTGGAATTCATCAACGGCAAGAAATCCCTAGCCGAAACCAGCGGCGGCAAACCCCCAAAGAATCGTCGAAATAGTGTCCACTTTTCTATGCCTCTACAGCGCCGCTTAGACACTGGCGGCCGGAACTTGGCAGAAAACGTCTTGGCAAGCTCAGCGCCTGACAAGCTGTAGTATTGCGCTCAGTCGATGGCGACGGCGGCTTCTATCTCGACGCATATATTAAATGGCAGCGATGCCATGCCGACAGCCGAGCGAGCATGAGCGCCGCGATCAGCGCCATAAAGCGCCAGGATAAGATCGGAGCAGCCGTTTATGATTGCGGGCTGCTGCGTGAAATCTGGCCCGCAGTTGACCATGCCATGCAGGCGAAGCCAAGCGCTCACCCGCTCCAGATCGCCCAATTCACGTTTTAGGCTGCCCAGCATCGAGAGGGCGACCGCTTTGGCAGCCCCGTAGCCTTGCTCGACTGTGACATCCACGCCCAGCTTGCCAAAGGGACCGGCGACCGAGCCATCGACATTCTGCGGTCCATGACCGGAAATGTAGGCGATGCCGGCCCGAACGCGCACGAATGAGAATGGCAAAACGAGACCCGGCGGCAGCTTGATCGGCGGCGGCAGGCTCAAGCCCATGTCAGCGAGTTTGCCTTCGATAGTCATCGGCGGCGCCTCCTTGCATATACGGTCGATTAGCCTATTCTAACCTGCGGGCGGATAGAGGAAAATAGCGCGGCGCCTCTGCTGGCTGTCGCTTCGGCATATCCGCGCGGCGAAATCAGGCTAGAATGATGACTGTTGGAGGGCGATGGGCGGCAGGATGGCGCAGGACGATTTGCGGCGGGCGATTCAGCAAATGCAGGATGGTCATGTCGAGGAAGCGGCTGGCTGGCTGCGGCGATTGGTGGAAGCGCCAGAGCTGGATGCCAAAGGCCGGGCGGCGGCTTATGTCTGGCTGGCGGAGGCATCCGCTGATCGCGCATACAAGCGGCGCTGTTTGGAGCGGGCGCTGGCTTGCGAGCCGGACAACGCGCAGATACGCCAGGGCTTGAATCATCTGCTGGCGGCGCCTGCCCAGCCGGAGGATCTGCCGCGAATGACGCGGGACAAGCCCAGCACGAGCAAGCTGGATGTCTCGCAGCCGATCGTCGAAATCGAAGGCGGGCGCAACGGACCCGCTAGCGGCATCCTGATCAGCCGCGATGGCTTGTTGGCCACCACCAGCTATGCCCTGGGCAGCGCAACAGAAGTCCGCGTCCGGCTGGGGGATGGCCGTGAACAATCGGCAAAGGCGGGGCGGCGTTTTCCGCTCTTTGATGTGGCATTTGTCCTGACGGACTTTGCGATTGCGCGGCCGCCCGCTGTCTCTCCGCCAGCCACGATCTTGGCGAATGCGGCATGCGTGGCATGGGGCTGCGGCGGTTTTCGGCTCAGCGGCAACCTGGCAAATGACGCGCGCGGTATGGCGAGCCACTGGCTGGAGACGAATATCCTGCCGGCTCAGCTGCCCGATGCCGGCGGCAATCCGCTGCTCGATGAACGCGGTCAGCTGCTGGGCGTCTTGACAAGAAACCTGGGCGCGAACGGCTGCGCTTGCGCCTTGCGGATGACCAAGGTCATGGCGCTGGCTGAGCAATTCCGGCGCGACCGCCAGTTGATGCCCAAGGCGGTGTATTGCCCAAGCTGTGGCGCGCTGGCCCGGGCGCCGATGTTTGGCGGCGGCGCATGCGAGCTTTGTGGCGCGAGACTGGGTCCTGGGCGGGGGCGATCCTCATGGAATGAGCAATTGGCGCGGCTCTATGGCGAAAATGCTGGACCTGCCTGCCAACATTGCGGCGCGCGGCTGGGCAGCCGGGCCGGGCGTTGCCTGCGCTGCGGATTCGGCATGGAGCAGAGCGAGGCGAGCTAGACATGGGACGTTTCTTTGGCCGCGGCGAGCAAAAGCAAGCCGACGAGCCGGATCAGCTGGAGCTGTCGCTGCGGGCGGTGGAAGGGATCCTGGCGGCGATTGGCGTGGATCCCGCGGCGGCGCGCATGGATGTCGAGCGGGGTTATGGCTGGAATTTCCAGCGCGGCTCGGCATTGATCGAGGTCTATTTGACGCCGGAAGAGCAGGGCTACCTGCAAGTCTTGTCGCCGATTATGCACTTGCCGGCCGTCAATCTGCTGGCGCTGTATCGGCGCTTGCTGGAGTTGAACTTGCAGCTGACCAACGCGGCGCTGGGCTTGCATGAGGATGTGGTCTATCTGTATCACGAGCGCTTGCTGGCGGGTTTGGACGCGGCCGAGGCGGATGCGATCATTCGGCGTTTGGCGCGCTATGCGGATGAGCTGGATGATGCGCTGGCTGGGGAGTTTGGCGGTCGGATGTATGGGCGGGGGAGGTAGGGCGATCATTGATGTCCGGACGATCACACGGTCTCACGATCTAGCTGGGTCGCATTCGTCATAGACCAGTTTGACGATCCGACACGCGTCGCCAAAATACACTTGCAGATCACCCAAAGAGATATATGCATCTTCTCCGTGAGCAATCTTGTTTCGATTGTTCACGATGCTGTCCAAGGAGTCGCCAAGTTTCCCCTTTGTGGCGTCTCTAAGACTGTTCTTCCAATCTTCGCTAAACTTTCCAACAAGACTGAGCAGTTCGCTTCGTCGCAAAGCGCGATTTGAACGAAGTTGATCTCGAACAAAATTACTGGTCTTCAAATCGGTAGTTACGGCCCGGACATACTCATTCAAGATAGTTTGGACTGCTGACTCCATAAAAACATAGGTACGTACACATAGATATGAAACAAATCCCGATTTGACAACTTCGTCAATACTTGCGTTTTGCTGGAGCCTCTGTGCATGTTGAAATAGTTGGTCAAGCGCATGTTGCCTATCAATTATTTCTTTGTGCATGAGTTACTCCGCGTTGGCAAACGCGTTGGTCGCAAGGACAATTCTAGTTCGCACGTTTTCGGCTTGCGCGGTGCCTGCGAAAATCGCAACTCTGTACGACTCGTTCGCGAGCAAGCTATCATAAGCCTCTCTAATGTCAGCCGTGATTTCACCTCTTTCAAGTCGACGAGCGATTCCTACCATGAGCGAATCTAGCATCGCTGCATTTAGCGCTCGTTCGGGCTTAAACGCGCGATGACCCAGTTGCGCAAGTATGAAACTGCTAGTTCTTTCAAACCGACTACGAATATCTGCTTCGGGATATAGACCTAAATTTTGATTATCGCACATAAATTTGTTGAGGAAGGCCTTCATGGAAGGCTTGTAGGCGTCAGCGCGAAAGTACAGTGCGACAAATCTAAGAATCAGTTCTTCGTCACGCTTGCGACCGCTTTTCCTGCCAAAGAGCTGCCGCCAGTCTACATTATTGTTGAGGTCAACTATCAGGTCATTGAATTTACCGCCATATATCGCTGAGCGAATTTCTTGCGGCGAGAGCGGTGTCGAGGTCGTATTGAGTCTTTCAAATATAGAATACTTGCTTGAACCGTCATCGTCTGGGGACTGCTGCTGAATAATGGAGGCGTGAATGATTGAGTCGTTGAGCCGCCTCCTATCCTCACTCCTCAAATCATCGTATGATAGATTGTTGAAGCGCGATTCCAGACCGGTCAAGCGGAAGGCCTGTCCGGCTTCCCTACATTTCTCGCTGCAGTAAAACTGCAGGGTCCGAAGCCGTTGCTGGCCATCTATCACAAGAAGTTGCTGCGAATTCTTGTCGCGATACAAAAAAATCCCTGGCACAGGCAATCCCATTAACAGGGACTCGACAAATCGGGATGACCGACTTCGAGACCATACAAAGCCACGCTGAAATTTTGGAACTAGGATGTCTCGGCGATCAAGGCGCTTGACCAAACCTTCAACATCAAAATCAGCACCGTAGCCAGAGATAGTGTAGCTCTTGACATTTACCTTTTCCTCCGGGTAGTCAGCGACGATCGAAACCTCGTCTTCTTGTCGCTTCTTGTCATCCAATTCTTCCAGCATTGTAATCCTCTCCTACGAGATTTCAGACCCTGTCCAAGCATAGCAAGCGCGCATTGATTAGAGTAGTGCCAACATCACCACCCCACCCGCTCCAGCGCCCACTCCAGCACGCCCCCGCCACTCGCGCCCTCCTGCAAATCCCAGGCGTGCATTAGCATTCCCCGATGCTGCGCGAAGAATTGCAGCTGACCCAGCCACCACTCGTCTATCGCATGCGCGCCGCGGTACCCTGCCATGAATGCATCGCGGAAACGCCGGCGTTCAGCAGAGCTGCGCTCCCTCAGTTCCAATAGCGCGCGGGCGATATCAGCGATATACCAGTGAAAGTTGGGTTCATCAAAGTCGATCGTGCGTGCAGTCGCGCCATCCCAGACGACATTGCCGGGCCGATAGTCGCCGTGGGTCAAGCCATAATCGCGCAGGGGCAGGTCGCGCATCCAGACGCTCAGTTCGGCGTATACGCGCTGAATCTCTGGCGAGGACCTGCGAATGGTCGGCTCGATGTTGCGCCAGAATTGCTGCACGGCGGGGAATTCGTATTCACCGGCGAGGTCCGGCTGAAAACGGCGGGAGGCGGCATGCAGCTTGCCCAGCGAGCGGCCCCATGCCTCATACACGGAAAGATTCAGCATGCGCGCGCTCATCAGCTGGCCAGGCGCCTCATGCTGAGCGGAAAGGAAATAGCCGCCCGGCAGCGGCACGATGAACTGGCCCGTCAGCGATGGGATGGGCGCGGCAACCGGCACGGCTTCGCTGGCCAGAAAGCGCAGAAAACGCATGACCGCCCTCGCTTCGGGAAGAGGATGCAGGGACACATGGCAGATGCGCAGGTAATATCCAAGCTGGTCAATCTCGAAGCGGTATACGATGTTGTAATCCTGGCTTATCAGGCGGGGCGAGGCTGGGTCGCCATGATAATGCTCGCTCACGAGCGCCGGTACGCTGCGATGGTCGAAGCGGGCGCGGGCGCGATGCCAGTCAGTGATCATGAAGCGATGCTGGGGGCGGTGGCAGTCGGGCGGCTCTCTGCTGCGCGATGGCGGCGCGCGGACCGCTCAGTCAAGTTGATATTCGGACTGGCTGCATACGCGCAGGTCGCCAGCCAGCTCATCGCCCAGGAAATGGGATTGGCCATCGACCTGGAGCTGCAGCGGGCCATTGAAGGGCGCGCGCATGACCAACTGGAATCTCTGGCCCGGTTGCAGGCGCAGTTCGCTGAAATAGCGCAGGCGATGCTGGTCGTGCGTGTGGACGCGGCTTATGAGATACTCCTTGCCCACGGCGACATCAGCCAGCGGATAGTCGATCACCCGCGGCATGACGCCCTGCTTGCTGGGGATGGGTTCGCCATGCGGGCAGCGCCTGGGGTAGCCGCTCATGGCATCGATCTTGTCGACCAGGAAGTCGCTGACTGCCATACCCAGATCATCGGCGTCATCATGCACTTCATGCCAGCCAAAGCCCATAATCTTGACCAGGAAGCATTCCACCAGGCGGTGGCGGCGAATATTGGCCAGAGCCTCGCGTTCGCCGGCTGCGGTGAGCTTGATGCCGCGATAGGGCTGGTGTTCGAGGTAGCCGGCATCTTTGAGGCGATGCACCATGCGCGTGACGGCTGGCGCGGAAACGCCGAGCTCTTCTGCCAATGCCGAGGTGGAGACGAAAGGGTCTTCTGGCTGATAAGCGGCGATGCGATACGCTTCAGCCAAGTATTCTTGCATCGAGTCTGTCGCGGTCATGCGCTCCCCAATCCACCGCAACGGCATCGAAACCTACTATAGTCCAGGTTTGGCGCGTTGCGCAAGCCTCAAGGCGCGAAACCGAGATTTGCCAGCAGCGCGTCAAGCTGGCCCAGCAATTCAGCGGACGAACCTTCATTCAGCAGCGTATAATCGGCGATGGCGATGGGACCGCCTTTTTCCAGCGTCTCAATCTCCAGGCAGTCGCGTTCATGGGCTTCGGCGGCTGTCAGCGGGCGGATGTCGCGTTGAGCCAGTCGGCGATAGCGCAGTTGCCGGGCGGCGGCGATGGCCAGCAGCAGCAGCGGCGCGCCCAACTCGGCCTCAAGCAGCTTGTATTCGCTGAAGCTGTAGAGACCGTCGATTATGATGGACTGGCGTGTAGCCAGTGCCGCTTGCAGAGCCGGCAGGGAGAGGACCGCCATGGCCGCCATGCCATGCCTTTGGCGCAACTCTTCGCGGACGATGCGTTCGTTCCGGGAATTGACTGCCCAGCCGCGGCGTCGAACTTCTTCGACGACCAATCCGCCAAAGCTCAGCGTGAAGAAACCGCGCCCGGCGAGATGCTCAGCGCAGATGGTCTTGCCGGCGCCGGGCATGCCCACCAGAGCCAGGGCGAGCGGCTGAGTCGCAGCCTGTGGCATCATTCCGCTCCGCCTTATGCATGGGTCAACAATCTGTCGGATTATAATTGGGCTTGGGCGATTCAGATAGCGCAGGATGGGTTTTGCGCCATTTTGGGACCAGTTAGCGGTTCCAAGCCCTAAGGCGTGTAGAAGCGAGAAATGCCAACTGAGGGGTGAATCATGACAGTTTGCCTGAGTTGCCAACGCCTCGCAGCGCGTGACCAGGGCAGAGCCGCGCTGTGGGACAATATCTATCGCGGCGAATTCTGGGATGTCGTCCATGCCTATAATTCGTCCTATCTGGGCTGGCTGGTGCTGGTGCTGCGCCGGCATGCCGAAGCGATTGACGATCTGACTGAAGTAGAAGCTCATGAGTTGGGCGCGCTGCTGCGGCGGGTCTCGCTGGCTTTGAAGCGGCATCTGCGCTGCCAAAAGACTTATGTGATGCAATTCGCGGAATCAGCCGATCATCCGCATGTGCATTTTCATGTCGTCGCGCGAATGCCCAAACAAGCGCCTGAGGACAGGGCATACCGCATTCTCCGACATCTTGGCGCGCCACCGGAGCAGCGCTGCGCCGAAGAGGAGCTCAATCAATTGGCATGCGGCATACGAGCGACACTTTCCGCGCTAGAATAACCTGGTGGGCGGCTGTATCGATCCTTGGGCAGGCAACCATGATCGAAAGCGAACACAGCTTTGAAAACCCGGCCGGGCAGAGGAGCGTCTATCGCCGTTGGCTGCCGGAGGAGTTGGCAATTCGGGGAATCGTCTTCATCTCGCATGGCTTGGGCGAGCATAGCGGGCGCTACCGGCATGTGGCGGCGGCGCTGACCGGTGCGGGCTTGGCTTGTTATGGCATCGACCACCTCGGGCATGGCTTGAGCGGGGGGACGCGGGCTTATGTGCCGGCCGGCTGTCTGCTGGTCGAAGATCTGGCGCAATTCTATAAGATAGTCCGCGCTGAGCATCCGGAGGCGCCGGCCCTGCTCCTGGGGCACAGCATGGGTTCGCTGGTCGGGCTGGGCTTCGCGCTGCGGTATCCTGGGCTGCTGCGCGGCATGGCGATTACGGGCTTGCCCCTGCATGGAGAGGCGCGGATGCCGGCCTGGTTGATTGCGCTCTGCCTGTGGGCGGCGCGGCATATCCCAAAACTGCGGCTTTCGCCCGTCGGCTTGCCCAATGTATTGACCTCGGATCGCCAGGCGCTCCAAGCCTGGAGGGCTGACCCGCTCGTGGACAAAGGCATGTGGCGCATCGGCACATCGGCGGCATTGCTGCGAATGTGTCGGGAAATCAGCGCTCAGGCCGGCGACATTGCGCTGCCGCTGCTCTTGCTGCATGGCGAGGCCGATCACCTCGTGCCGGCTTCTGGCTCGCGATTCCTGGCGGAACGGGCTGGCTCGTCCGATATCACGCTCAAGATCTACCCTGGCTTGCGGCATGAACTGGTGAACGAAGAGGAGCGAGACGCGATCATCGCCACAATTCGCGATTGGCTGCTGGCGCGGCTTTAGTCTGGTCAAGCGGGCCAAGCGACCGGCTCCGCGATCGCGGGATAGACGCTAGCGAATTTGCCCGCCAAGCCACGCAATGGTATCGTAGGGCTTAGGCGCTGGCTTGGGGTTTGCGATGTCCGTAAAGCTGCATGTTGACAAGATCTCCTTGAGCTTTGGCGGCATAAAGGCTCTGAACCAGGTGGAATTCTCCGTCAAAACCGGCGAGATCTTCGCGGTCATCGGGCCAAACGGCGCGGGCAAGACCAGCCTCATCAACAGCATCAACGGCTTCTATGCGCCACAGGCAGGCAAGATCTTCTTTGAAGGCGGCGATATCACGCATGTCCCGCCATATAAGCGAGCCGCATTGGGCATATCGCGCACCTTTCAGAATATCGCGCTCTATACCAACGCCACGGTTCTGGACAATTTGATGGCGGCCCGGCATATCCACATGAAGACGGGCATGCTCAGCGGTGCGCTATTCTGGGGCAGGGCGCAGCGAGAAGAAATCGCCCATAGACGGCGCGTCGAGGAGATCATCGAGTTCCTGGAGCTGGAGCCTATCCGCAAGTCGATTGTCGGCACGCTCAGTTATGGCTTGCGCAAGCGGGTTGAGCTGGGGCGGGCATTGGCGCTGGAGCCGAGCCTGCTGCTGCTGGATGAGCCGATGGCTGGCATGAACGTCGAAGAAAAGGAGGACATGGCGCGTTTCATCCTGGATATCCATGAACTGCAAGGCACAACCATCATGCTGATCGAGCATGACATCGGCTTGGTCCTGGATATATCCCATCATATCGCCGTCATTGACTTTGGCGTCAAGATTGGCGAAGGCCCCCCCGACGAGATCAGCCGCGACGAAGCGGTCATCAATGCCTATCTCGGCGAAGGCGAACATTGAAATGGCTTCCCCCGACATGGCGATTCCCTATCGAGCGGCCGCGCCGGGCAAGGTCTTCCGGTCGCGCTTGACGCAGCCCATCCAGCCGGTCCCGCCCGAGGAAGACACGCTGTCGAAAGCCTTTCTGCGCCGCGTCGAGCAGCTTGGCGATGTGGTGGCGCAGCGGAAGAAACGTTACGGCATCTGGCAGGAATACAGCTGGAACGAGGTCTATGAGCAGGTCGTCAACTTCGGCATGGGTCTGGACAAGCTGGGCTTAAACGCGGGCGATACTCTGGTCATCATCGGCGAGAACGACCCGGAGATGTATTGGGCGCAGATCGCCGCGCAAGCTCTGCATTGCAAGACCTGCTGCGTCTTCAGCGACGCCAGCCCGCAGGATATTCATTATGTGATCAATTCGACAGATGCCGCCTTTGTCTGCGCGCATGATCAAGAGCAAGTGGATAAAATGCTCGAGATCAAGACAGCCAACCCGCAGATTCTCAAGGTCGTATACTGGGAAGAACGCGGCATGTGGGCTTATGACGATGACTGGCTGCTGAGCTTTGGCGCGCTCCAGGCCATAGGCGCGGAACATCGTCAAGACCATCCGAGCAAATTCGCAGACCTGGCGCGCAGCACCAAGCCGATGGATACGATCATCCTCAGCATGACCTCGGGCACGACCAGCCTGCCAAAGTTCGCCGAAGTGACGCATTTCCAGCTGGTCTATGGCCAAGCCATGAATCAGCGTTACGTCGATACGCGACAAGCGGACAACTGGCTGTCCTTCAGCCCTATGGCTTGGCTGGCGGAGCAGGCTTTTGGCTTCACATCGCATCTGCTGAATGGCGTGCAGGTGAACTTCCCCGAGGGTCCAGAGACGGTGCCCCTGGATATGCGCGAGATTGCGCCGGCCGGCCTGCTCTTCCCCAGCCGCGTATGGGAGAATCTGGCCCGCGTGGTGCAGTTTCGCATCAACGACAGCAGCCTGATGAACCGCATGATGTACCGCCTGTTCATGCCAATTGCCTATCGCGCCATTGACCTGGAAGACGCGCATCAAAGCATCCCGCCGCCGCTGCGATTGGCGCGCTGGCTGGGCGAATACGCCATATTTGAGCCGCTGCGGGACAAGCTGGGTTTGACGCGGGCGCGCAATGTGCTGACGGCTGGCGCTATGCTCAGCTCGGACATCATCCGTTTCTTCCGCGCGATTGGCATAGAGCTGCGGCAATTCTATGGCTCGACAGAGACCTTCGGCACTGTGCACCTGCGCGGCGACGTTCGCTTCGAGACGGTCGGCGTGCTTGTGCCGGGCGTGGAGATCAAGATCGCGGACAATCAAGAAATCCTCATTCGCACCAAAGCCCGCTTCAAAGGCTATTACAAGCAGCCGGACAAAACTGGCGAAGCGCTGGACAGCGACGGCTGGTATTACACGGGCGATGCCGGGCACATGGACGAGAAGACCGGGCATCTGATATACCTGGAGCGCGTGAATGACTTGATCGAGCTGGCTTCCGGCGAGCGCTTCAGCCCGCAATACATAGAAGGGCGCACCAAGTTCAGCCCCTACGTGCAGGATATGATGACCATAGGCGGGGCGGAGATGGCTTTTGTGGCAGCCATCATCGTCATCGACTTCCAAAACGTCTCGCGCTGGGCAGAGAAGAATGGCATCGCTTTCACAACTTATGTCGATCTCTCGCAGCGGGAGGAAGTCTATGCGATCATCCGGCGGGAATTGCAGGCGGTCAACGAGTCGCTGCCGGCCTATTCGCAGGTCAAGCGCTTTGTGATCTTGCATAAGGAGTTTGACGCCGATGAAGCCGAACTGACGCGGACGCGAAAACTGCGGCGCGGCGCCCTGCAAGAAAAATATCATGACCTTCTGGATGCGATCTATGGCGGCAAGCGCCAGGTGCATGTCAGCGCGGAGGTGCGTTATCGCGATGGCCGGACTGGCACGGTGGAGACGGAGTTAAATGTGGCGGATGTGTGACTGAATCACAAATTAACCTTGTAGGGGCGAAACTTGTCTCGCCCGCAAGCTGTAGAGGCGAAATTTATCTCGCCCTCATACTAGGGGAATGCCACCAACAATGAATTTCATCCACAAGAACAAACAGCGATTGACCTGGGCGGCTTACCTGCTCGCGGCGGTCCTCATTGTCCTCTTCCTGGGCGACCAACTGGCGGGCAAGAAAGCCGCGCGCATCGTCCAGACCTTGATATCCGGTGTGCTGGTCGGCGGCGTCTATGGGCTGGTGGCGCTGGGCATCGTGGTCATCAACAAAGCCTCGGGCGTCTTCAACTTCGCGCATGGCTGGATGATGGTGGTCGGCGGGATGATCTTCTGGAGCTTCTTCACCGTCAGCCAGATATCCCTGGCGGGCGCGCTGCTCCTGGCTACAGCCGCCATGCTGATGATCATGTCCACCGTAAGCTGGCGGAACCTGCGCGAGGGGCGCAACCCGCTCATCACGCTGGGCGGCATCCTGATATTGACCGCGCTGATGACCACCGGCGGCATCGAATGGCAATGGCTGCATGCTTTGACTGGGACCTTCGCCGGCGCCATAGTGACGGGCTTGGCGGTCGAGCGCTTCGCCATCCGCCCCTTGATTGGGCAGCCGCTCTTCACAGCCGTCTTGATGACCTTGGCTGTCGCCGAAGTGCTGCATGGCGTGACGCAAATCGTCTGGGGCACGGTGGAATTGAACCTTCCCATCTTCGTCGATCCGCAGACGAACAGCCGCTTCAAGCCCATTCGCCTGGATGCCTTCCGCGAAGCATTAGACGGCTTGGCAATCGTGCGCGTGGAATTGGTTTTCGCCTTTGTCCTGGCTATTGTGGCATTCCTGGGTTTCATTTTGTTCTTTCGCTATACCAGCGTGGGCTTGGCCATGCGGGCGACATCGGAAGATCAGCAGCTGGCGCAGTCGGTTGGCTTGCGCGTGCGGGTGATATTGGCGATCACCTGGGCGGTCGCGGCAGTCCTGGCGAGCATCGCTGGCGTCTTGCAGGGCGGCGCGGTGGGCTTGTCGCTGAACATCAGCTTTGTGGCGCTGCGGGTTTTCCCGGCTGTGCTGCTCGGCGGCTTGGAATCGATTGGCGGCGCGCTGATAGGCGGCATCATCATCGGCATCGTCGAACAATTTGGCACATTGATCAATTCATCCGAACAGGCAGGGACGAACCTGGCGCCTTATGTCGTGCTGATGTTGGTGCTGATTATTCGCCCAGATGGCTTGTTTGGCGAAAAGCGCATCGAACGCATTTAGCGCTTGCAACAGACGGGAGAGGCGATGGCCAATATCCATCCGGCGGGCGTCTTTGATACGACATACGAAGACGATATGTCGATCGACCGCAGTCCACGCGACAAGCTGTGGAAGAACCTGGCTTTTCTGGCGCTGCTGGCGCTGCCCATGCTTTCGCCATCGGGTCCGCTGGGCTTGGGCTGGGTCGGCGACCAGTACATCGGCTTGATCGCGCGCGTGTCCATTTTCATCATTGCCGTGCAAGGGCTGAACATCCTGGTGGGCTACACGGGGCAGATCTCGCTTGGGCATGCCGCTTTCATGGCCATCGGCGCATATGGATCTGCCATATTGGCTCGCGAACTGGGCTTCAGCTTTTGGATTGCCCTGCCAGCCTGCGCTTTGCTGACCGGTTTGATCGGCTTGCTTTTCGGCTTGCCCTCCCTGCGCGTCAAAGGTTTCTACCTGGCCATGGCCACCTTGGCGGCCCAGTTCATCATCCCCTGGGTACTGCGCTATCCGCTGGAAGACCTGACCGGCGGCACGCGACCCCTGAGCGTTCCAGCGCCGATAATCGGGCCCTTCGTCGCCTATGCCGAAGACGCGGTCAGCATGGACGAGCCGCTGAGCTTCCAGGCGGGCGATGCCTATTTCGTCGATGTGATAACCGTGCGGCTCAAGGACACGGCGGGAGAATTGCCGGTCATCAAGCTGATCAACCCGGCCGGCGACAGCATACCCTATGGCGACGTTTCCATGAGCGTCGAGAGAGACAGCAACGATAAAGTGATCTGGCTGAGTTATATCGCGAGCAAGCATGGCGAATACCAAGTGATTCTGCATGGGGAGGCCGACCAAGGTTACGAGGCGCTGGCGACTCGCGGCAAAGCCTTGAGCTTCGCCACGGATACCGCCATGTATTACATCATCGTGCCTCTGGCGGTGTTATTGATGTTCCTGGCGCGCAACATCATCCGTACGCGTACCGGGCGGGCTTTCATCTCGGTGCGCGATAATGACCTGGCGGCGGAACTCCTGGGCATAAACGTCTTTGCATACAAGCTGCGGGCATTTTTCCTGAGCGCGGTTTATGCCGGCGTGGCGGGCTGCCTGCTGGCTTTTGAGCGCAACAGCCTGTCCTTGAACGCTTTTGAACTGGACGTATCCATCGAGATGCTGGCCATGCTGATCATCGGCGGCGCCGGTTACCCGCTGGGGGCGATGTTCGGCGTGGCTTTCATTCGCATCCTGCAAGAGGCTTTCATCCCATTCCTCCGCCCCTGGCTCTCGGATGCGCTGCCGCAACTCTTCCCCTTTGTTGACGCCGTCAATATCGCCAGCGCGATAAATCCCATCGTGTTTGGCGGCGCGCTGATTGTCTTCCTGGCGCTGGAACCGCGGGGCATCGCGCATCGCTGGGAAGTCTTCAAAGCGGCTTGGAAGCTGCGACCATACGCCTATTAGTTGCCTAAGCGCCCATTTTGGCATAAGCTAAATATAACTGGCATCACAATGATGCGATACAAGTTTGCCCCAAAGGGATAAAGGAGCGGAAACCCATGAAAAGACTGTGCGCCTTGCTAATCGTTCTGCTGCTGGCTGGCGCCGCCTTGCCAAGCCTGGCGCAAGATCTGCTGCCCTATCCATCGGATATGACCGAGTGTGAAGTGGACCTGAGCGGCCAGTCCGTTAATATTTTCCACTTTGGCGACTTGAGCGGTCCCTACGCCTTCATCACACAGCCAATTGTCTCAGCGCTGACAGACGCGGTGGCTTACTGGAACAGCCGTGGCGGCGTCTGTGGCGCGGAACTGGGGCAGGTTTATGAAGACACTGGCGGCAACCGCGAGGCGTCGCAAAGCGCCTATGACCGCTTAACCAGCCAGTATGCCGATGAGCTCGATATCTTGCTGCTGTATAGCTCGGATGATGGCGAATTGCTACGCGAGCAACTGGCGGAAGATGAGATCGTATCCGTCATTTCGGCTGGCTCCATTGAGAGCTTGTATGGCGAGGACGGCATGACGCCGGGTTGGCTTTATGCCAGCAATCCTCTCTACATCAACCAGTTCGGCTTCTTCTGCCAATTTGTGGCTGCCAGCCCGGAGACATTCCCCGACCCAGTGATTGGCTTCGTCACCTGGCCCAACGCATTTGGCAGGGCGGGCACGGAGCCTGCCGCCCGAGACTATTGCGCCGAGTTGGGCGTCGAGGTCTTGGCGGAGCCGCAATTCTTCCTGCCCACCGATTCCGATATCCTGACGCAGGTGCAGAATGCCATTGACGCCGGCGCGAATATCCTCTACACCAATTCGCTGGCTTCTGGTCCTGCCTTGATCGCCGGTACGCTGGTTGACCTGGGCATGGAAGACGATATCACGCTGGCGGGCGTCAACTGGGTGATGGATACCAGCGTTGGCTTGCTCGGGCAGCGCGTCCTGAAGCCCAGCGGCTTGCCCTCCGTTGATGGCATGCTCGGTTCGATGCCCTTCCTCTGGTGGACGGAGCTGTCGCACCCTGCCATTCAATTCGTCAGCCAGCAGTTCGCCTTGAACGAGCGCGGGCCAACCGAACAGAATATCGCCTATTTGGTGTCCTGGGGCGTTGTAGACTCGATCATTGAGATGACCATTCGCGCGGTGAATGCGGTGGGCAGCTTGGAAGCGGTTACGGGCGCGGATATCAAAGCGGTGGTGGAGAGCATGGATTACGCCATCCTGGGCGGCTTGATGCATCACAAGTTCGAAAAAGGCATGCGCGACGCCACCATGAACCGCATCGCCATAATGAAGTTCGCCAATTCCACAATGAGCGGGCCAGCCAGCTCAGCCGAAGACGCTCTGCTGATTCCGGATGGCTCGGGCGGGCAGCTCTTTGTGCCGCTGGTCCTGCCGCTGACGGATTTCATGCCAGTGCCGCAGCTGCGCGGTTAAGTGTCATACGGCTTGGAAGCTGTCAAATGGGCCGGGCCTGTCTCGCCCACCATACGACCGACCTGGATGTGTGGATCGCCCGATGTTGAAATCGGCTGAAGCGAGCAATGGCAGGGTCGCCAGCCAGGCGCCGACGCTCTCGGTCAGCAATATCGAGGTGGTCTACAACAGCGTCATCCTGGTGCTGCGCGGCATCACGCTGGAAGTGCGGCCAAGCCAGGTGGTCTCGCTCCTGGGGCCGAACGGCGCGGGCAAATCCACCACCTTGAAAGCTATCAGCGGTTTGCTGAAAGCGGAATTGGGCGAGGTGACCCGCGGGCAAATCCTCTGGGGCGAGGAGCGGCTGGATGGCTTGAGCGCCGAAGATGTCGTGCGCATGGGGCTCGTCCAGGTGATCGAAGGAAGGCTGCTCTTCCGGCATCTCACGGTCGAGGAGAACCTGCGCGTCGGTGGCATGGTCTATGCCGGCGGCTCGCATATACGCGAGGATCTGCAGCGCGTCTATCACTATTTCCCGGCTCTGGCGAAACTCCGCAATCGAGTCAGCGGCTATCTCTCCGGCGGCGAGGGCCAGATGCTGGTGATTGGCCGCGCGATGATGGCGCATCCGCAGATTCTGATGCTCGACGAGCCATCGCTGGGCTTGGCGCCCCTGCTGGTGCGGCAGATATTCGCAATCATTCACGAGATCAATCGGCAAGAGGGCATGTCCGTGCTTATCGTAGAGCAGAATGCCCGCGCCGCCCTGGAACTGGCTGATTATGCCTATGTGATGGAAAACGGGCGTATCGTGCTGGACGGACCGGCGGAGCAGATGCGCGAGAACGAAGATATCAAGGAGTTCTACCTTGGGCTGAACCAGGCTGGCGGGCGCAAGAATTACCGCGAAGTCAAGCATTACAAACGCCGCAAACGCTGGCTGGGCTAGATCATGGACCACCGAGGACACCGAGGACACAGAGGGAAATGAATGGAGACCCATCGTGACCGATATTGACAGGCGAATACGCGATCTGGTCGCGCATGCCTATGCCAATGCGCCAGCCATACGCGCGCTGATGAACGAAGCGGGGGTTGCGCCAAGCCAGATTCAAAGCGCCGACGATCTCGCCAAGATCCCCGTGCTGAACAAAGACGCGCTGGTGGAGATCCACGCGCGGAACCCGCCATTTGGAGGTTTCCTGACCATTGACCCGGCTGACCTGCCGCGGATCTATATATCGCCGGGTCCCATCTATGATCCGCAGCCGCCGCCTGCCGACCCCGAAGCGCAGCTGGCTCCCTTCCGGTACATCGGCATCTCGCGGGGCGACCGCGTGCTGAACACCTTCATGTATCATTTGACGCCGGCTGGCATCTTGCTGGACGAAGCGGTTCGGGCTTGCGGCGCCACCGTTATCCCGACTGGACCGGGCAATACCGACTTGCAAATCATGATGATGATGGCGCTGGGCGCGAGCGGCTTCCTGGGCCAGCCCAGCTACTTGATGACCCTGCTGGACAAAGCGGCTGAGATGGGCATGGGCGCGGGCGTCGTGCCTCTTAAGAAGGCGCTGTTTTCCGCCGAACCCTATACGCCCAGCCAGCGAATGCGCTTCGAAGGCGAATATGGCATGAAGACGACATCAGCCTATGGCACAGCCGACCTGGGTTTCATCGGTTACACGCGCGATGACGTGCAGGGCTTCTGCATCATGCCGAGCATATACCTGCAAGTCTGCGATCCGGAGACGGGCGCGCCACTCCCGGCGGGCGAAACCGGCGAGATCGTGGCAACCACGCTGAACGAAGCCTATCCACTGATTCGCTTCGGCACGGGCGACCTGGGCGCGCTCTCCCCGCAGCCGGCTCCGACATGCGAGGGGCAGCAGCTGCTTGGCTTGTTCGGGCGCAGCGGCGATGCCATCAAGGTGCGCGGCATGTTCCTGCACCCCAACCAGCTGCAATACGCCGTCATGCAGTTTCCGCAGATAAAAGACTTGCAAGTAGTCGTCACCCGCCCCGAAAACCGCGATGTGGTGACGGTGAATGTGGAATTGCGCTCTGGCGCGTCATCGGAAGGCGTGGCGGATAAGCTGATGGCGCTGGCGCAGGCGGCCGTGCGCTTGCGGATAGACGCGGTGAATTTCGTGGTGGCTGGCGCGCTTGAGCCGGGCGGGCGCAAGATCATCGATGAGCGGGAATGGGATTAGGCGGGCTGTCGCCTGGGCGATCAGTGAGACGGGCTCCGCCAGACCGAAGAGCGCTATTCGCCGTCGCCCTCGGCTTCTTCAGTTTCGTCCTCAGCCTCTTCGGCATCTTCCGCTTCCGGCTCGACGCCGACGACCTTGAGCGTGAAAGGCATCTGCTCGCTGGCCTCTTTTATACGAACTTCAAAGATGAAAGCGCCCGGGCTGTCGCCGATGGCCAGGTCGAGCCAGGCTGAGCTCAGGCTGGCTTCATCGGCATCGTCATTTTCGCCCAGCAGCCGTTTGCCTTCGCCGTCATAAATGCCCAGCACGGTATCGACAGTCTCATCCGCGCCAGCGAGCGTGACGCTGACTGTGCGGTTGGCTGGCAAGGTTACACGATAACGCACGCGCTGCTCGGGACCGACCATGCCATTGGCTTGCACCTCTGTGCTGCCGATGCCCAGCGACAATTCACCGCCGTCAATCAGCTCGCCCAGGATGACCGAGGTCAGATACTCCTCAGCCGCTTCCAGCAAGGGGTCTCCGCCGCCTAGCAGATTCTCCAGCGTGACCGGCACGCGGATGCTGGGCGGGACGCCTTGGGCTTCGACATGGATATTCTTTTCGGGGTCCAGGGCGCGGGTCACCGTGAAGCGGATGGTCATGTCTTCGGGCATGAGGAAGTCGTCGACAGCGCCGCCCAAGCCGCCGGTGGGATAATGGCCCACGATAGCCGCCCGCTCGTCGATGGTCAGATTGTAGGCGAAGAACTCGCAAGCGCTGAAGCAGCCGGGCGCGATGATGACGGCGACCTCACCGGCATAGCGCGGCTCTTCCTGGTCTTCCGGCTGGCAGAAGCGGTCCTCCGAGCGCGGATCCAAATAAAACTCGCCCAGCGCTTCGTTGTAGGAACTGGAATAGCCCAGGACATGCTCTTCGCTGAAGAAGGTGGCGCCAAGCTGGTCAGCCAGGTAGCCGCTGCCGCCGCCATTATGCCGCATATCAATGATGATGCCGGTCACGTCCTCCTCGTTGAACGCGTCGATCATGCGCTCCCAGAGTTCGACGGTCAGACGTTCGTCTTCGCTGAACGAATAGATAACGACGTAACCATATCCGCTGGGCAGAATCTCGAATTCCAGCGGCAGCTCCCAGCCCTCGACGCCGGCGAAGAAGGACGAATGGTTGAAGCTGGCGCGCTCGCTGATGGTCTTCAGCGTCGCCGATTCTGCTTCGTCGCTTTCGGGATTGAGAAAACTGACGTCCACTTCCGTCCCCAGCGGGAAGCGCGTGATATAACGCAGTTGCTGCAGGCGCTTGGCATGCTCGGTACTCAATGCCTGATGCGCCCAGACGAACACGCGCTCCATCGCCTCTTCTACCGCGCCGCCATCCCATTCCAGGATCTCCGCGCCCAATTCCAGGCCGGCTTTTTGCGCTGGACCGCCTTCTATGACATAGCTGGCCACGATCCGCCCGTCTTCCAACTCGGATAAAGACAGACCCAAGCCGCCATCGGTCTCTTCGCGGAAGAGCTCGCCAAGATGCGTCAGCGGCATGCCGACATGGCCATCGGGGATTTCCCATATGAAGTCGCGCATGGCCAGGGCATAAGCGTCGATGTCTTCGACGGCTTCGGCTTCGGCAAAGCGCGGCGCATAACTGGCTCCCAGCGCATCCCAATCCAGTTCATAGAGCTCGGTGAAAGCGTATTCGCGGCGGAAGAGATCGAGCATGGCGGCGAAGGCTTCGCTGTAGCCCAGCTCCGAAAAGTCATTGATGGCGGCTCCATCGGGTTCATGCAAGTCCAGCCTGGGGCGCGCCGAGCGGTCGAAGACAAAGGGCTCGCTATCCATATCGACGACCGTATAGCCTTTTGGCAGCGTGACGATGGGGTCGTCCGCCGTGAAGAGCAAGCCATCCTCGCCAAAGCCGCTGGGGAAGCCCTGTTCGCTTTCCGGCGCATAGACGATGAACTTGCCGCCGATGATTTCCAGGCGCGTGGCCGGGTCGCTGCTGGCGCGCGTGGAAGCGTAGGCTGTTGACCAGCCGCCGCCATAGAGATCGCATTTCTGCAGCAAAGAATCGCCAAAGAGGTTCGTCCAGTAGGCGATTGCGAAGACCATCACACCGCTGTCTTGCACGCCATCGTTGTCAACATCGCGCAGTCCGCCAGCCGGCGCCAAAGGCAGCGCAAGACTGTAGTTGAATGGCGACGTAAAGAAATCGGAGGTGATCTGCCCGAGTACTTGCGATTCGAGCGGGATGATGTAGTACTCGTCCCGGTCTATGAAGCCGGCCTGATCTTCCAGGAGGATCAGCGGTTCGCTGACGCCGCTGGTGAATAGCGCATTGGTATAATTCAGCTCGCCGGTGATGAGGACGGGACCGCCTTCATCGTTGATTATTTTGGCTGAGCCCCCTGGGGGCGGGTCATCGGTTTCTTTTTCGCCTATCGCCGCGGTGATGAGCGCCGGCAGGCAGAGCAGGGCGGCGAGGACCAGACGCGGCAAAAATTGGCTGGGCATGCGGAACTCTCCGATCAAGCCATGCGGGGCGCATTGCGGATTAGCATAAGCGAGGATGGCGGCGGCGGCAAGCTGCATTGCCATTGAGCCTGCTTGCCCCTTTCGCCGATTCTGCTAGAGTGGGCAGGGATGCCAAGCGTGATGGAGTTGGGCTAGTGAAGCTGATCAAGCGGACGTTGCGGGAGCATTGGCAGGCGGTCGCGGTCATGGCAATCTTGAGCGTGATCCTCACCTGGCCGACCCTGGCATACAGTTTCCGAGCCGACGCTCTTTGGCTGCCGACGGGCGAGCGGCTGGATGTCTTCATCAAGATTTGGGATGTCTGGTACGGCAGGCTCATGCTCAGCGGGCAAGCCGACCGCTTCTTCACTGACGCTATGTTCTACCCTGAAGGCACATCCCTGGCCAGCCACACCTTTGGCATGCCCCATGTCTTCATCACGAATGCGCTATGGCTCTTCATGCCGCTGCCTGGCGCGCTGAACTTGAGCTGGCTGCTGCTGATGCTGTCAACGGCAGTCTGCGCATACCTCTTTGCCCTCTATCTGTTCAAAGACAAGTGGCTGGCGCTGTTCTGCAGCATCGTCATGTCCTTTAACGCTTATGTCCATGCGCATATCGGCTACCCCGATTTCATGACATTGGGTCCGCTGCCTCTATGCCTGTATTTTCTGCTGCGCGGCTTCCGTGAGGATCGCCTGACGCTGGTTGCCCTGGCTGGCATCGTGGCGGGCATCACGAGCGAGCTCAACCTGTATCTTATGGTATGCATGCTCATGACGATTGCGCTTGGCTTGCTGCTGCTCGCGCCCATGCGCTGGCGGGAAAAACGCTATTGGATCGCAATTGCCCTGCTGATGGCGACGATCGCATTTGCCAGCGTCTGGCGCCTCTACCCGCTGCTGGGTGATTCGCAAACTTTGGCCGGGGTTGTCGACTGGGCTGGCGACCGCGAGCGAGAGCACGACCTGCTTTCGTATATCGCCAATTTTGACAACAGCATCACAGGTCCCGTCTTCCAAGCCATATTTGGCCTACCCAAGCGCGGGACGGTCAATGGAGCCCTGTATCTCGGCATCGTGCCATTGGCGCTGGCCAGTTTTGGGCTCTGGCGCAGTCAAACCCGCAAGGCGGCGCTGCCCTGGCTCTTGATAGCGCTGCTGTTTTTCGGGTTGAGTCTGGGTTCAATTCTGATCGTCGGCGGCGTTCGCCACCCAGGCTTTCCTCTGCCCAAGCAACTCGCCAATCGAATCCTGCCGGCGCTATTCGAATCATTTTATGATCTCGATCATTTCATGTCGGGCTTGGTCTTGCCTTTGGCTGTTCTAGCGACTTATGGCTTGAAAGCGCTGCGGGCGCGCTTGCCACTGGCCAAAGGACCGCTCATCGTCCTGCTTCTGAGCTGTATCGTGGCATTTGAAACCCATGTGCCAGTCGTCGAGATGGTCATAAAGCCCGAAGAATACGCCTTCCTGGAATGGTTGGAAAGCGAAGAGGAAAGCGAGATACGCTTGATCAACGCGCCGATGGGACGCATGGACGCCAAGCGCTACAACCTCTATCAGGCCTTGAGCGGCTACCCAAATGTGGAAGGCGCCATCAGCCGCACGCCCGATTCCGCTTTCGATTATATTTATGCCAGCCCGATCCTGGGCGAATGGCGCTCCGACCGCCCGGTCATCTGCGGCTTTGATAACGAAGACCTCTATCGCAATGAAATCGCCAAGCTGGCAGCCGACGGCTTCAGCCATGTTGTCTTCCATCGCCATCAGCGCGATGCTGGCCAAATCGCCGAGAGCTTCTATGCGGCTGATGCTGCCTATTCCGATGACTATGTGAGCATATACCGTCTCAGCGATCTGGATGAAGGCTGCCCCAGCGTTTTCATCGCCCGGCAAATGACTGAGACAAACGCGGTTCAGACTTTTCTGCAGCCGTCGGCTTTGCGCGAGCGCCATGGCCTGATTTTGGGCTTCCAGGCCGACCTGCCGGCCGAAGAGCGGCAGCTGCGCATGCTTTCCCGGGCGACCTTCGATCAGAAACCAGTTGTCAGCATTGTCAGCGGAGCGGACGGCAGCCTGCGAATAGACAGCTCGCAGGAGATCCTGCGCGACCGGGATGCCATCAGCCAGCTGCATGACGCGCTCTGGCTGGTCAACAATCCGCAGACGACTGACCTGGAAGCGCTTGACAGCTTCGTCAACTGGTTCAGCGGAATATACCGTTCCTGCCAGCGCGCCCTGGAAGCGGCCAGCGGGACCATCGACCTCTATGTCAAACATGGAATCCCCTGTGAGGCGGCCCCCCTCGCCGAGACCAGGATACTCTACAACAATGGCATCCGCCTGCTAAGCCATAGGGTTGATGCCGATGCCGACCAACTTTCAGTGGTTCTGGCCTGGCGCCAGCCGCTTGATGAGCCCTACAGCTTTTCGATCCAGGTCATTGGCGAGGATGGCGAGAAAGCCTTGCAAGTTGACAACATCATCCAGCAGCGGGCGCTGGTAGCCTTGGCCATCCAGCATGGCTTGCCGCCTGGCAGAACGTATTCGGTCGAGCTGATTGTGTATGACTATGCGACGGGCCAGAGCGTTGGCGGGGCGATCCCCGAGCAAGACCTGCGTTTTGAGCGGGCGCTGGAGATAGCCAGGATCACGCTCTGAAGCGCTTGCTGCTGAAGAATGGCACTGTGAAAGAGCCGCGCCATCGCTCAAGCCGCGACAGATATGCGGGCGATTGCGATCTCGCGTTGGAAGCGCAGCTCCGGGCTGAGGCGCGCGCCGGGCTGGCTGGCTTTGGATTCAAAGTCGTAGACGATGAGCTGCAGAACGTATTCGCCCGCTGGCAAGCTGGCTATATCCATGTCAATTATATCAACCGGTTCGCCAGCGATAACGCGGTCAACCTGCTTCACCCGAAAATCCGCTTCGTCAAATAGCTGCAGCGAGAAGGAATACTCGTCGCCAATCGTCCTCAGCCAGCGCAGGATGACCCTTAGCGTTCCCCCGCTCTGGCTGACCAGCAGGTTATCCAGATGGCTGCCATTGTCATAGCGGATGCTCAGCTTCTCGGCGGCGGTGACCAGCTCGCATGGCAGATCCGCGCGCAAATAATACTCGATGACGCTATGGGTTTTGTCGATGAAGCGCTGGCAAGGCTGATACTGCTGGCTGAACCACCTGCTATAGATCTCCATGGATGGCAGATCAGTCTGCCGCGGATCATGGATGACCCAGACGGCGGTGGCGTTTTCGGCGATGGCTTCGGGCGTCGCATAAGTGCTCAAGTTGCTCTGGATATGCAGTTTGCCGGTCTCGTCATAAGCGATATGCGCCACCTGGGCATATTGCGCGAGCGCCGCCCGATAATAGGTCAAGGTCTTGATGACCGGGATTGGCACATCGGGATGGAAGCTCAGGATAAGCTCGTTATGCCCGGGCAAATTCTCGGATTCGTAGAGGAAATCCTGATAGTGCGGGATCCGGTGAAGGTTCTGCACCAGTTTGTTGGCATAGAGCAGCAAATCTTCTGAACGGCTGAAAACCACGAAGGCAGCCAGCCACGCCATAAGCAAGGGAAATCGCCATATCCGCCAGCCCGGCAGGCAGCGCAAGCCGATGAGCAGGCTGCAGGCGAAGGGGACCGTCAAGAGCGTCAAATACCGCATGCGGCGCGCCACCAGGATGGCTGTAAATTCGTTGGCTATGACCGTGAGCGCCAGGCTGGCGACAGTGATGAAAACGACGAATGCCTCCAGCTTGTTAAGGCGGCGGTGATAACGCGCGATCCCCAGAGCGGCCAGCAAGGGCAAGATCGCCAGGCTGTTGGAGAAGACCTGCAAATATGTGAACAGGGATTCGAACCAGTTCAAGCGCGTATCGACCAGGCTGCGGCGAATGGCGAAACCTTCCAGAGCCACCGGCAGCCAGGGCAGGAAACAGAGCCCGCCCAGAGCCAGCGTCAGCGCGGCCAGCCCCCAGCGCCGGTCCTTGCGGACAAATACCAGATGATACAGACAGATGGCGGCGAGCAGCATGATGCCAAAATAATGCAGGTAGAGGATCAGCGCGGCGGAAGCCAGCAAAGAAAGCAATACCCAGGGCGGCGGCTTGCGGACGGTGATGACGCGCCAATAGGACCAGATTAGCCAGACGGCGAATAGCGGCAGCAGCGTATACATGCGCGCTGTATGGCTGTAGAAGAGGTGATAGGCGAGGAAGCCGACGCAGAGCAGGCCGGCTATGCCCAGTTCGCGGTCCCGGCAGGCGCTGGCGATATGACTGGCGGCGGCGATGCACAGCAAGCCGAAGTAGAGCGAGAACAGGCGCAGGACAAATACATCGGCGCCGGCCAGCGCGCGAAAGCCGTTAAGCAGCAGAAAATACAGCGGGCCATGCTGCTGGCTGCGCGAAGCCACGCTTTCCGCCGTCTCAGCCAGGCTGTAAACCCTGCCTTCTTGCGTCAGTTCGATATGGCTAAGCGAATTGAATTCATCATTGCCGATTGGGAAGAACTTGAGCTGGGCGCTGCCCATGGCAAAGAAGACCAGCAGGCAAATCACCGCGCTGGCGAGCGATAGATTGAGGCTCTTGGCTTTTGACATCCCGTAGCGCTCAAGGCTGGCAACGGCAGTAAGATACTCAAATTGCCCGCCATGCGACAGGCTGGATAGCTGGCCCGTGGATTGGCCGGCCCAAAGGACGTTGGATCGCGGTAGAACTGGTTTGCTTATGCCCGGTTCGCCAGATAATCCGCAGCCGCTTGAGCGCGCTCATGAACATGCTCGATCAGTTCGTCGGTGGCTTCGCGCAGCGCCTCGATATCGTCGCGCGCCATGTCGCGCAGGTAGCTTGAGAGCATAGCAAAGTTGCTTTCGTAGATAGCGGTCATGCGCTCCGGAGTGAAGATCTCCGCGCTGATTTCAGCCAGAGCCTCGTCATATTGACTGGCGTAACCTGGCTGTTCCATGAGATAGCCGATGAGGGGCCAAGCGTCGGGTTCGACCTGCATATCAAGGCTGAGCGGAGAGCGCAAGCCCGCCGTGGAGCTAAGCGCCATGTTGTTGTCCCAGGGAATCCAGGTCAGCCTTTCCGTCGCTTCGTCGGCGTACAGATAGTAGTTGTGGGGCATAGCGCCGTAGGTGTCCCAGTTTTGGATGAGCGTGTTGGCTGCCAGCCAGCGCAGGAAGACCTCCACGTTGAAGACTGTCTCCAACTGGCTTCGCCAAAGCGCCGGATCGCTAAGCCGGGCGGGGTCATGCAAGGCTTCGAAGAGCGCCAGTATATCCTCATAGCCGCTGCTGCGATTGGTCTCTTTGTCGAAGCTGACTTCATTAAAGCTGCCAGCCATGAAAGCCGCGCCGCTGCCGCTTGGCTTGTACATATTGCCCTCGTCGGATGCGAATTGCGTTTCGATAAGAGTGTCATCCGGCAATTCAATGGCGGTGTAGAGCCCCCAGAAATCGAATCCCTTGCCTTGCGCATCGTCAACATATACGGCGTAGAAGGCGGTTTCCGGGGCGGGGACGCCGGCCGCGCGGAAGATATCGGCGGCGACCTTCTCGCGCTGCAGGGAAGGGTCAAAGTCGCTGCGGCTGAAGGAGAGCTGTTTGAAGCCATAGAAACGCTGATTCCGCAATTCGGGATGGGCGTCTTCAAACTCGTCAAAGTCCAGCTTGAAGGGCAGATCGCTCTTGCCGGTTCGCCAGCCCGAGGCCAAGGTGGAATTGCCTTTGTAGCGAAAGCCCACTTCGTTCCAAACCTCATCGCCGAATTGGATGGTCACAGGAACCCATATCGGATTGCGCGCCAGCTCCAGTCGGACCGGAGATTCGCCTGCGCCAGCGCCGCGACCAGGGAATCTGGGTCGTCCGCCAGGACCAGCTTCGCCTGTGGGTGGCGCGAATCCGCCGGGAAGAGCGATGGCAGCCATGATCTCTGGAATGCTCATGCCCAGATTCTCGCTGACAGCGGCGAAATCCGGGATGAGCGCCAAAGCTTCGCGCACGGCGTCGTCGCTGCGGTTGAGCAATTCAGCGATCTCGGCGATATCGGCCAGCGCCGGTCTGCCCGGGCCGCCTGGGCCGGGGAATGCGCCCCGCCCGCCTGTGCCGCGTTCGCCGTATATCTCCAGCATGTCGGCTTCTTCGGCCTGCCAGGCTTCGGGGCTGAAGGCGATGTAGAGCTCGTTGATACGGTCATCTGGCAGAATCAGGTCATAATCAATAGGCGCGCTATTGTCATGCGAGGCGTCGCTCCAATTGGCCGGGCGAGCGCTTTCCTGGGCGGCCGCTGGCAGCGCGGCCACGATGAGCATGAGAGCGAGCGCGAAAAAGCAACCGCGAGGTAGTATGAGCATGGTCAATCCCTTTCTATGCGCCAGATGCGCAGCCGGGCAGAATTCCGTTTGAGATTCACCGAGTCGATGGCGCCGCGCGAGGGCATGACGCCGGACCGCTGGTGGACATCATCAACCAGTTCAGCGCGCCGATCAGGATGCAGCAACTCAAGATTGTCGTAGGCGACATGCATGACCGTCCTGTAGCGCAAGAACTTGCCATACTCGAGCAGCACTAACGTGACGGCTATGGCGGTATTGACGGCTGCGAACTCCGCCCAATTGTCGAAGAACATGAACATGGCATTCACCAGCGACAGGGTGATGGTTGCGAAGAGATAGGTCATATCGCGCAGGGATATAGCCACCGTGCGGAAGCGCAGCAGCGAAAAGATGGCGAATATGCCGAAGCCGACTCCCAAGCCGATTTCGACCTGCATCATGGCGCGGATGACCACATAGACCAGGGCGCCGCTGACAATCATGCCAAAAGCATAGCTGCGATTCTGCTTGCGACGCCAAAACAAGACGACAATAAGCAGGCTGATGATAGCCAGGTTGATGCCAAATTTCAGCCAGAATTCAATGACGATGTCCATAGAAGTTACCCACAAAACGATAGGGGATTTGCCGCGGCGGCATGCTTCTGCGCCAAAGCCCAGACCGCAGCAGTATAGACCTTGAAAACCCGGAAATGTGTAAGCGGAATGTAATCTTTTGCGGCGCTCGGGCAGCCCCGTCAGCTTATAACAGAGAATCGCAGGACATCCAGCGCGCGTTGGAAGGGCTGGTCACTGGAGACTATGTAGCCCGGCCGGCTTTCCCCCGTCGCGAATTCATAGACGATGAGCTGGACGACGTACTGGCCCGCCGGCAACTCCGCCAGGTCAAAACGGGCGATGTCGATGGGATCGCGGCTGATGACGCGATCGAACTGGCGCGCTTTCCGCCCGTCCTCAGCGAAGATCTGCAGGGTGAAGGAATCGACCGCTTCCAACGTATGCGCCCAACGCAAATATACCGCCAGGCTGTCACTTGTCATTGTATGCGTCAGGTTGGCCAGCGCCGCGCCGCTGCTGTAGTGGATGGCCAATGGCTGCTCCGCGTTGACCAGGTCGCAGGGGATCTCGCGCTTGAGAAAATGATCGATGATGTTCTTGGGCTTCTCCAGGTAGCGCTTGCAAAACTTGTAACGCTCGGGCAGCCAGCCGAAGAGCCGCTCAAGATCTTCCGGGCTGGTTTCGGCGGGATTATGCGCCAGCCAGATGCCATTGCTGTGCTCGGAGATGGCTTCGGGCGAGGCGAAGGTGGAATAGGCGCTGTTGATGAGCAGCCGCCCATCGGCATCGACGGACATATGCGCGACATCCGCCCAATCCCGCAGGCGCGTTCGATAATACTGCAGGAAGAGCTTGGTCTTGTTGGTCGCTTTAGGATGGTAGCTCAGGATGAGTTCATTATGCCCGGGCAAGACATCGGCTTCATAGATGAAATCCTGGAGATGCGGCAGCAGATGCTGGTCCAGCGAGCGCCGGTTGGTATAGATCTCCAGATCTTGCGAATTGGCAAAAGCGAATGATGAGCCGATCCAGATGAGCAGCAGGGGCGGCGCCAGCTTGCTCCAGCCGGGCAAGCGACCCAAGGCGATGGCAAGCGCCAAGCCAAGCGGCAAAGCCAGCGCCAGCGTATAACGCATCCGCCGCTCAGCCAGAATCGGCGTGATTTCGTTGACCAGCAAAAAGATGAGGAAAACCGCCATTGCCACGGTGACGAAGTAGATTTCCGCTCTCTCCAAGCGCCGGCGATAATTCACCAGCGCGGCAAAAGCCATCAACGGCAAAAACCAGAGGCCATTGGCATAGATGCGCAGCACGGTCAGAGCCGCTTCGGGCAAAATCAGGGCAGTATCCGCCAGGGCGTCGCCGCTCTCCATGAAGCCGCGCATGGCGGTGGGCAGCCAGAAGGCGAATGGCAAAATCGCCGCGGCCATGATGGCTGGCGCCTGGAACCACTGGCTCCCCCTGGGCGCGAAAATGAGATGATATAGTCCGATTGCCGCGATGATCACGATGCCGAAGTAGTGGATGTATACGATGAATGCCGCTGCCAGGAATAATGACAGCCATTGCCAGCGAGTCCGGCGCCGCGCATAGACGCATTGCCAATATGCCCAAAGAAGCCAGCCGCAGACCAGAATCAGCAGGGGATAAACCCGCGCGATCTGCGCGTAATACTGGAAGTAGGCGAAGAATGCCAGAACAAGCGGCGCGGCCAGAGCGGCTCGGCGATTGCCCGTCAGCAGAGCCAGACGATAGACCAGCGCCACAGACAGCAATGCAAAATACACGGACAGCAAGCGCGCCTGGAACAGATCATCGCCAGCCAGTCCGCTCCAGATGTTCAGGATGAGGTAGTAGGCGGGGGCGTGCTGCGGGCTGAGCGTGGAGACGCTTTGCGCGGTCTGGGCGAGATCGAAAGACTCTTTATATGACCAGCCATAGAGGTGTTTGATCGTGTCAAGATCGTCAACGGTAATTGGTCTGTCGTTGAGTTGGCTGGCGTTGATGAGAAAAAAGAGCAACAAGCAGAGGAAAACAGCGGCTTTCTGGTGGCTCATGGCGTGGCGCTCTCTGATGCCGGGAGGGATTAGGTTTGGCGCGCGGACAGTCTCGCCATTGTATCTCGGAAGGCAAGCGGACTGGCGGCTTCACGAAAAAAAGCAAAGCAGAGAGGTGTTGGCGGCGGCATACTCTCCCACATCGTTTCCAATGCAGTACCATCTGCGCTCGCGGGCTTAACTGCCGGGTTCGGGATGATGCCGGGTGTACCCCCGCGGCTCTAGCCACCAACACGTCTCTGCCTTGCTTGAATGAAGCCAGAGTATACTCAACGCGAGGGTTTCCTAAAAGCGGCATATAGCCAAAAGCGTTGGAGATTCCGCGCAATAGATACGGAAAGCCCTCGACCATTAGTACGGGTCAGCTGCGCGCATTGCTGCGTTTGCACCTCCCGCCTATCTAACTGGTAGTCTCCCAGCGGTCTTACCTGGTCAATGCCAGTGGGGAATCTTTTCTTGAGGATGGCTTCCCACTTAGATGCTTTCAGCGGTTATCCATTCCGAAGGTCGCTACTCAGCTATGCCGCGGGCGCGACAACTGACGCACGAGCGCTTCGTCCACCCCGGTCCTCTCGTACTAGGGGCAACTCCTCGCAGATTCCCAACGCCCACAGCGGATAGAGACCGACCTGTCTCACGACGGTCTGAACCCAGCTCACGTACCGCTTTAATGGGCGAACAGCCCAACCCTTGGGACAGGATTCTGCCCCAGGATGCGATGAGCCGACATCGAGGTGCCGAGCCTTGCCGTCGATATGAACTCTTGGGCAAGACTAGCCTGTTATCCCCGGGGTAGCTTTTATCCGGTAAGCTACGGCCATTCCACTCTGAGCCGTAGGATCACTAAGCCCGACTTTCGTCTCTGCTCGACTTGTCAGTCTTGCAGTCAAGCTGGCTTCTGCCTTTACACTCTGCGATGGGTTTCCATTCCATCTGAGCCAACCTTTGGGCGCCTCCGTTACTTTTTCGGAGGCGACCGCCCCAGTCAAACTGCCCGCCTGCCACTGTTCCTAATGCTGCTCGCATTCAGGTTAGGGCCAAAGCGCTGCCAGGCTGGTATCTCAACGATGGCTCCTCTCAATCTGACGACCAAGATTCCATGCCTCCCAGCTATCCTGCACAAACAGCGCCCTAACGCAATGGCAAGTTACAGTAAAGCTCCACGGGGTCTTTTTGTCCTGCTGCGGGTAATACGCATTTTTACGCATACTTCAATTTCGCCGGGTCCCCTGCTGAGACAGTGCTCCACTCGTTACGCCTTTCGTGCGGGTCGGAACTTACCCGACAAGGAATTTCGCTACCTTAGGACCGTTATAGTTACGGCCGCCGTTCACCGGGGCTTCATCTCGCTGCTTGCACAACTCCACTTAACCTTCCGGCACTGGGCAGGCGTCAGCCCCTATACTTCAGCTTGCGCTTTTGCAGAGACCTGTGTTTTTGGTAAACAGTCGGCAGAGCCTTTTCACTGCAACCCGTTATTGCTAACGGGCGATCCTTCTCCCGAAGTTACGGATCCATTTTGCCTAGTTCCTTAGCAGAGGTTCTCCCGTTCGCCTTCGTATTCTCTACTCGTCTACCTGTGTCGGTTTGCGGTACGGGCGGCATGCTTCAACGATTTAGCAGCTTTTCTCGTCCCATGGCACTTGTCACTTCCTGCGCAATTGCACGGCTTCACGGGCTTGCCCCGCTTGCCACCTCAATCCACTCAGAGGCTGACTTGCCCACAAGCTACTGCTATCTCTCCACATGCCGGTACGGGAATATTAACCCGTTGTCCATCGCCTGCGCTTCTCAGCCTCGGCTTAGGACCGACTAACCCGACGCGGACTGACCTTCCGTCGGAAACCTTAGACATCCGGCGAATAGGGTTCTCACCTATTTCTCGCTACTCATGCCAGCATTCGCACTCCCATGCGCTCCAACGCACCTCGCGATGCGCCTTCGCCGCGCATGGAACGCTCCCCTACCATAACTTCCGTTATCCCTGTCTTCGGCAGTATGCTTTAGCCCCGTTACATTATCCGCGCAAATGCGTTTGACTAGGGAGCTGTTACGCACTCTTTAAAGGATGGCTGCTTCTAAGCCAACCTACTAGCTGTCTCAACACACTCACCTCGTTTGCCACTTAGCATACATTCCGGGACCTTAGACGAGGGTCCGGGTTCTTTCCCTCTCGACTGATTAACTCATCTCAACCAGTCCAACTGCCGCGCTTGGCATGCCGGCATTCGGAGTTTGTTTGGGTTCAGTAAGCTTGACGCCCCCTAGCCCATACAGTGCTCTACCTCCCGCACCCATCGCGCAACGCTAGCCCTAAAGCTATTTCGGGGAGAACAAGCTATCTCCAGGCTCGTTTGGCATTTCACCTCTAACCACAACTCATCCCCCGATTTTGTAACATCGGTGGGTGCGGGCTTCCATTACGCGTTACCGCAACTTCACCCTGGCCATGGTTAGCTCGCCTGGTTTCGTGTCTAATATGCGCCACTATATCGCCCTGTTCAGACTCGGTTTCCCTGCGCCTCCGACTGTCTCTGTCTTAAGCTCGCCACGCACATTAACTCGCTGGCTCATTCTCCTAAAGGCACGCCGTCAGGATGACCTCTCATCCCTCCGACCGGTTGTAAGCACACAGTTTCAGATTCTCTTTCACTCCCCTCGCCGGGGTTCTTTTCACCTTTCCCTCACGGTACTGCTGCGCTATCGGTTATCTCGCGTATTTAGCCTTGGTGGGTGGACCCACCTGCTTCACACAATGTTAGCGTGTATCGTGCTACTCAGGATCCTCGCCGATGCGGTCGCTTTAACCTACAGGGCTCTCACCCCCTATGGCTGACCTTCCCAGATCATTCGGCTGACTGCTCCCGCATTCTCTCGCAAGTCCTACAACCCCATGCGCCGTAACGCATGGTTTGGGCTCCTCCGCTTTCGCTCGCCACTACTCGCGGAATCTTCTCTTCTCCTCGCCCTACTTAGATGTTTCAGTTCGGACGGTTCCCCTCCCCATCTCCAGGGATGACGATGCATTACCACCGCCGGGTTTCCCCATTCGGACACCTTCGACTCTTACGGCTTTATACGCCTCATCGAAGCTTTTCGCAGTATAACACGTCCTTCTTCGGCGCGAGATACCTAGGCATCCACTGTGTGCCCTTAGTCGCTTTCCGTAACCATTGTACGGAATCTCCGGCTCTCTTGGCACGCGCTTTTAGGTATTACCTTCGCGTTGATTATTCTCTTGGTAAGACGCACTCGCCCAGGTATCCAGGCGATCATCCAGATGGCATATTGCGCGGACGATTCACAGAACCGCTGCCGCAAAACACCGCGCCGTGGAGATAAAGGGACTCGAACCCTTGACCTCGTCAGTGCGATTGACGCGCTCTCCCAGCTGAGCTATATCCCCATCTTCACGACCACAGCATCGCTTGCGCTGCGGGCGATCCAAGGAAACCCCAGTATGAGACCGCCTGCCAACCGGAATGCTGTGGGGCTGGCAAGACTTGAACTTGCGACCTCACGCTTATCAGGCGTGCGCTCTAACCGGCTGAGCTACAGCCCCAAATCCACCCGCGCCTCTACTCTCTTACGATTAACAGCGGAATAGCAGGCTAAGACCGCGCAAACATTCCCTTTGTTTTTGCACAGACGACTTGGTCGCCGGCGCAACACATCCTGTAACTTGCGCCTTGTATGGCGCTCCCTTAGAAAGGAGGTGATCCAGCCGCAGCTTCCGCTACAGCTACCTTGTTACGACTTCGTCCCAGTCATCGACCCTGCCCTAGGCAGTAGCGCCCCCGAAAGGTTCGCTTCCCGACTTCAGGCTCGACCAACTCCCATGACGTGACGGGCGGTGTGTACAAGGCCCGGGAACGTATTCACCGCAACGTGCTGATTCGCGGTTACTAGCAACTCCGACTTCATGCAGGCGAGTTGCAGCCTGCAATCCGAACTGAGAACGGCTTTGAAGGATTCGCTCCAAGTCGCCCCTTCGCTACCCATTGTACCGTCCATTGTAGCGTGTGTGTCGCCCCGGATATTAAGGCCATGCTGATTTGACGTCATCCCCACCTTCCTCCCATTTGTCATGGGCAGTCATGCTAGACACTTGTAACTAGCACCGAGGGTTGCGCTCGTTTGCGGACTTAACCGAACACCTCACGGCACGAGCTGACGACAACCATGCAGCACCTGTGACGGCTCCCCGAAGGGTCCTTCCGCTTTCGCTTCCGTACTACCGACATGTCAATCCCAGGTAAGGTTCTTCGCGTAGCCTCGAATTAAACCACACGCTCCGCTGCTTGTGCGGGCCCCCGTCAATTCCTTTGAGTTTTAGCCTTGCGACCGTACTCCCCAGGCGGTACATTTATCGCGTTTGCTGCAACACTCAATTACTTGCGTAACCGAACGCCTAATGTACATCGTTTACGGCGTGGACTACCGGGGTTTCTAATCCCGTTCGCTACCCACGCTTTCGCGCATCAGCGTCAGACAAAATCCAGGAAGCCGCCTTCGCCACCGGTATTCCTCCGGATATCTACGCATTTCACCACTACACCCGGAATTCTACTTCCCTCTATTTCTCTCTAGTACGCCAGTTTCACCTAACTAATACAAGTTTAGCCTGTACCTTTCATAGGCAACTTAACATACCGCCTGCACGCGCTTTACGCCCAGTAACTCCGGATAACGTTCGCGTCCTACGTTTTACCGCGGCTGCTGGCACGTAGTTAGCCGACGCTTATTCCTATGCTACCGTCCTTCCTCGTCACATAGAAAAGGACTTTACGATCCGAAAACCTTCTTCGCCCACGCGGCGTCGCTGCGTCAGACTTCCGTCCATTGCGCAATATCCCTTACTGCTGCCTCCCGTAGGAGTCTGGGCCGTGTCTCAGTCCCAGTGTGGGGGGCCACCCTCTCAGATCCCCTATCCGTCATCGCCTTGGTGAGCCTTTACCCCACCAACTAGCTGATGAAACGCAACCTCATCCCATATCGCTTACTCACTTTAAGCGCGGCTCTCTAACAACCGCGCTGCTATCCGGTATTAGCCTCTGTTTCCAAAGGTTATCCCAGACTACAGGGCAGATCAGTTACGTGTTACTCACCCGTGCGCCACTCTCCAGCGCCCGAAAGCGCCTTCCCGTTCGACTTGCATGTATTAGGCACGCCGCCAACGTTCATCCTGAGCCAGGATCAAACTCTCCGTATTCACAGGGTTTGATTCGCTCTGTCTTAACCTGCTATTCTGCTGTTAATCCGCACTTCGCGCCTTTTCGGCACGAAAAAGCGAGAGAATGCCACCTCTCACCATGTGAATAGAGGATAGCAATCGCCTAATCGCTTGTCAAGGACGACTTTGGACGAAAAATCGCGAGCGCATTCCAAGGTCAAAGCGGGTGGGGCGGGCGGAACAACTCAAGCATCCTGCCAGGCCTCGCTCCCATGCGCGCGGACCAAGCGCAGATTATCGCCCGAATACACCAGCTCAAAGCGCTCCTTGTCCCTCTGATAAAGCGCGTCCACCATCCAGGCGTAGCCTTTGGGGAAAAGCAGATAATCAATCCCGTAGCGGTCGATGATCGCCAGCTTCTCCTCCACCGGCACAGCCGATTCATACAAGCGCAGATTATCCTCCAGCTGCATCTCCGCCTGCGCCAATGGCAGCTTAGAATAATAAGCCATCCGCTCGGCTGTGAAGCGCGAGAGCTCGATAATCTTCCAACTCAGCATGATGGCGCGCCCACGCGTTTCCGGGCTGGCGGCAACCCAGACGCGATCATCGTGCCGGGCATCGATATACGCGCCGATCTCGAGCAGTTCCCGGTCGCCAGAGATGGCATGGGCAATATCGCGGCTGAAATCCACCCGGCGATTGAAGCCCAGAAAATGCCCGGTCACAAGCGGCGCCAAAGCCAGCAGCGCAATCATAACCCGCTCGGTCAACAGCCAGCCAGGCAGCCAGCGGCCCGCCAAGCCATAAGCCGCATCAAGCGCGAAGCCCAGCATATAGCCATAAGGCATGAGCCAGAGGACGCGCTCCACATGATCAAAGGAGACCAGACGCCCGTAAATGTCGGCCGTGAAGGGCAGCAAGCCGATGCCAACCGCCAAAACATAAGCCAGCATCAGGCGACCCCGCGCATCCAGGCTCCGCGCCATAACAGCCAGCGGCGTCAGCAAGATCAGGATATATGTCAGCGGACCGGCCACGCTAGGATCAATGGCGTAGAAGCTGCCGGGAGCTGGCGGCATGTCGGATTCATGGACCGCCGGGCTGCCGCTGTTCGCAAGAGCAGTCTCGAAGTTGTAAATCGTCGACTCTGCTGTGGTCAAGCGCGCCAAAATAGCCGGGCAGAGCAGCAAAAGCATGAGCAGCAAGGTCATCAGAACCCGCCTGCGAGAAGCGCCATCGCTGACCCAGCTGATGAGACAGAAGGAGGCAATGACGCAGGCTGCGAAGGCGCCAAGGATCGCATGAACGAAACTGGCCGCCAGGAAAGCCAGCCCGAATGCCAAGGTGGCGCGGCGGCTGTCGCTCGTCAGGCAAAGAAAAGCGCTGGAAATGGCCAGCGGCGCCAGCGCGAAACCCGCCACGACTTTATCCAGCAAAGCGCGGGCGAAGAACTGCGATCCCGGCTGGGGTCCATTTCCCGCGACCAGGCTCAGCGCCAGCAAACCCAGACAGACCAGCATCAGCGAGGACTTGCGACTATGGCGGAGATCCCGCGCGAAAACAACCATCGCGGCCACAGCCATGACCATAACAAGCGGGTTGATGAGGTAGCGCGCCAAAATGATGGGTACGCCGCTGAGCTTGACAATCAGCGCTTGCGCCAAAACCCAGTAAGTAAGAACCATGCGGTCGGCGATGAGATTGCCCGTTTCATAATAAGGCTCCGACCAGCCCAAGGGCTCAGCGCGCAGGAAGCCGCTGACCGCGGCATGATGGCGATTCTGGTCATCGGTCATGGGCGCGGCCAGTACGCTCGCATGGGCATACAGCGCGACCTGGATGAGAATGATGGCGAGCAATGCCAATATCGGCAGGTCTACGCTAAGCCTGTCGCCGGTCCAGGTCCGCGAGCGATAGACCATGCCAGCCAAGCCCAGCGCTGCCAGACCGTGCCATACAAGCTCGACCATATCGATAGTCAAATGCAGCGTTCGCGCGATGAAGCCCAGCAGCGTGACCAGCGCCATGGAGAAGCTGAATCCATAGCCGATGAAGTCGATGAGATCCCAATCTTCCCGCGCGGGCAGGCAAGCGAAGAGGCAGCCGCCGGGCAAAAGGAAAACCAGCCAGGCGATGAGGACGCGCGTCCAAGACGTTTCCAGCGAGGCATCGGCATAAGGCAGAAGCAGTCCCGCGCAGAAGATCAGCCCGCCAGCCAAAGGCAAAGCGCGGCGTAGAGAAAAGAACTTGAGGGCGCTGCCAGGCGTCATCTCGGTTCAGGCTCGCGTGGAAAGCTAGCCGCTTGGCTTCGGATGGACGCGGACCAGGCGCAGGCTCTCGCCCGAGAATACCAGCTCAAAGCGCTGCTTGTCCGTCTGGTAGAGCGCGTCGACCTGCCTGGCGTACTGCGGCGCGAAGAGCAGGTACTCAATGCCATAACGGTCGATGATCGCCAGCTTTTCCGCCACCGGCGCATTGCTCGCGTACAGGTGGAGATTGTCTTCTGTCTGGGCAATTGCGTCGGCGATGAGCAGGTTGGAATAATAAGCCATGCGCTCCGGCGAATAACGCGAAAGCGATATAACTTTCCAGCCCAGCGCCAGGATGCGTTCGCGATGCTTTTCGCTGGCGGCCACCCAGACGCGCCCCTCATGCTGAGAGTCGATGAGAGCGGCGACTGCCAACAGATCCCGATCGCCGCTGGCCGCGTCTGCGATATCGCGGCTGAGATCAAATCGCGGGTTCTCCGCGGCAAAGACCACAGTAAGCGCGAGAGCCAGGGCTGCCAAGACCAGGCGCAAGCCATCCGCGTTTGCCCGCTGAGACCAGCGTTCAACCCGCCTGCTGCATTGGCAGACGAGCATCCAAGCTGTCTCCATGACATAGCCGATGACATAACCATAGGGAAAGAGCCACAAAATGCGCAGGACATGATTGAAGGATACCAGACGGCCATATATCCAGGCAGTCAAGGGCAGCAAACCGATAGCGACTGATATGGCGAAAGCCAGCAGCAAGTGGCTCCTGGCATCCCGCCGGCGCGCCAACACGCACAGGAATGTCAGAGGCGTCAAAAGATACGTGAGATGACTCGCCGCCAGAGGACTTATGGCATAGAATTTCTCGCCATTGTTGAGCGGGTTGGGCGTGTCATGGACGATCATTCTTTTGGGCTCGTTCTCGTTCACCGAGTCGAAGTTGTAGATGCTGGTCTCGGTCGTTTCCAGGCGCAGGATGATCAAGGGACTCAGCAGCGCCAGTGACAGCAGCGCGATACTTAAGACTATGCCGCGATCGCTGGCTTGGCTGATGAATCGGATCAAGCAGAAGAGCATGATGACGCCCGCGGCGAAGGCGCCCATGATGGCGTGAACGCAGCAGGTCGCCAGCAGGGTCGCGGCAAATGCGACGCCCGCCCGCCAATGCCGCTCCCGCCAGGCAAGATAGGCGCTGGAAATAGCGATTGGGGCCAGGGCGAAGGCAGCGACCACCTTGTCCAGCTGAGCGCGGACGAAGAAGCGCGTGCCCGCCTGGGTATCCACATCCGCCAGCAGACTGAATGCCAGCAATGCCAGGCAGACCAAGACCAGCGACCAGGCGCGGCTGTGACGCAGGTTACGGGCGAAGATATACAGGGCGGTCACGGACATGAGCATGACAAAGGGATTGATCAGATAACGCGCCAGCAGGATAGGCGCGCCGCTGATCTTGACGACGAGCGCCTGCGCCAGCACCCAATACGTGAGATACATGCGGTCGGCGATGGGATTGCCCGATTCAAAATAGGGCTCTTGCCAGCCCAGGGGCTGCTTGCGCAGGAAGCCGTTGATGGCCGCGTGATTGCGGTATTGATCTTTGGCCGAGCCAGTCGAGAGGATGCTGGCATGGGCAAAAAGCGCCACCAGCATGAGGACAATCGCCAGCAAAGCCGCATTCGGCGCGGAAGGGCGCAGGTTCAACAGCGGCAGCGAGCGCATCCGCAGGAAGGCCGAGGCGAAACCCAAAATCGCCAACAGGAACCAGATGAACAGGACCGCGTCGATGGACAGCGCCAAAGTTCGCGTGATCAATCCCAGGAAGGTGATCAGCGCCAGCGAGAAGGCAAAGCCATAACCGGCGACATCAATCAGATCCCAATCAGCGCGGGCGGGCAGCAGAACAAAGAGCAAGCCGCCGGGCAGCATGAAGACCAGCAAGGCGATCATGACCCGCAACCAAGGCGAGCCTGCCGAATCGCCGCCGAGCGACAGCGCCAAGCCGGCCAACAAGACCGGCAGCGCGCAGAACAAGAGATAGGCTGGCGTATTGACCGCGCGGCTGAACCAGGCAATGGCGCGCAGGTTCACAACGCGCTCCGCCCCTCCAAAGCGCGCATCAGCGTCACGGAATCGACATATTCCAGGTCGCCGCCGGTGGGCAAACCCCGCGCCAATCGCGTGATCTGGACGGGGTAGCCTGCCAATTCGCGCTGGAGGTACATGGCTGTGGCATCGCCCTCCAAGCCCGGGTTCGTGGCGATGATGATCTCGCGCGCAGTCCCATGATCGACGCGGTGGACCAGCTCGCGGATCTTGAGATCATCGGGACCGATGCCATCAACCGGCGATATTGCGCCATGCAGCACGTGATAGAGCCCCTTGTAGATGCCAGTGCGCTCTATCGCCATCAGGTCCAGCGGCTCTTCGACCACCGCCAGCGTGGCCGCATCGCGGTCATTGGAGCTGCAGATCTGGCAGGGATCAGCCACGGTGATATTGAAGCACTGGCTGCAGAAGCGGGTCTGCGCTTTGAGATTGTTCAGCGCCAGAGCCAAATCCAGCGAGAAGGGGTCGGGCGCGCGCAGCAGATAAAAGGTCAGGCGAGAGGCGGTCTTCGGTCCCACGCCGGGCAAGCGCGAAAAAGCCTCGATCAGCTTGGTCACCGGTTCAGGGATGGCGCTGTTCATGGCGTATGCCCGCGGCAGCTCAGCTGGCTCGCCTATTGGCAAAACCCGCTATCATGCGCCTGCCAGCTAGCCAAGCAAACCGCCGAGACCGGGCAGATCGCCCAAGCCGCCGGTGATGGCTTCCATGCGCTCGGCCGCCATGGACTGGCTCTGTTCGATGGCTTGGTTGACCGCCGCCACCAGCAGGTCTTCCAGGTCGTTCAGCCATTCTTCATCATCCATATCTATGACATCGGGATTGATGGCCACAGATTGGACGCGCTGATGACCCGTGATGACGATCTTGATGGCGCCGCCGCCGACCGAGACTTCGGTGGTTTCATGCTCGAGGTTTTCCTGCGCCTCGGTCATGTCCTTCTGCATCTTTTGCAGCATCGCCATGGGGTTGGCGCCGCCTGGCATTCCGCTTGAACCGCGCCGGCTGCCGCGTCGCTTGCTCATAGTTTGGCTCCTGGGGTTTATCCTGCCGCTTCCGCCATAATGATACGCAATAGCGGCGAATTGGACAACGCGCAACCTAGCCCGCGTCTGGGGCGACCAGGAGATATACATGCGCGCTGTGCAGCGGATTCTCGAAGACGAGCCGGGCGCCGCGCTGACGCATGATGTCGCGGCTCATCAGGGATTCGCGAGCCACCGCATAGAGAGGCCGGCCTGGCAGCTGAGCACTCATGGAGGCTAGCAAGCGGCGATACTCATCAATGCTGAGGTCGGGGTCATAGAAATTGTGCATGTCAGCCATGCGCTGCTCATAGCCAGGCAAGTAGTCGGAATAGAATTTGCCCCCCTTGGAAGCATAATTCATGCGCTCGTGAATCAGCTTTGACTTGGCAGTGTAATAATGGGCGACCAGGATGACCGCGTCGTAGGGCGTATGATCGCGGATCCACTTGAAGGCGGGAAGGCGGCCCCCGAAGTCGTCAACCGGGTCAACGCGGATGCCATAGAAGCGATCGACTTCCTGGCTTCCGATGCGCTGATATACCAATAGGTGCGACCCATAAGCGGCGTTCAAAAGCGACAAAGCGATCATGACATAAACATAGAGCTTGCCAGGCGCCCAACGGGGAACGCCATTGGCGCGCTGGTCTCGCAGAGCATGCGCGCTGAGGATTGCCAGAAGCATCGCCTGCAGGTAGTTGAACTTGTAAACATTGTTGGCTGGGGCAGCGAATGTCAGGCAAAGCGCCATGCCTATCAAGGCGCAAAATCCTAGGAAGCATGGCGGCGCGTCAACCTTCCGCAAAGCCATGGCGAACTGCCAGGCAGCCGGTGGCAGCAGCAGCGCGGTGGAAGCCAGGATCATGCGTATATTGGTCGGGTAGATGAAAATGAAGGCAATGCCGGCGCGGATATTGCTGGTGAAATCCAGAACATAAGCGATGAGAGGCAGGGCCAGCGCCAAACTGCATGCGAACCAGAGGCCGAGCGCCAAAGGTCCTGTCCTCGCCATCGTCAGCCGCAGGTTGCGTGCCAGGTCATGGCTCGCGCTGGCGCCCATTGTGGCGAAATACGCGGTTGTGGCAGCCAGCCCGCCAAGCAAAGCGGCAACGATGAAGAATGCGATTGTGGGCACGACAGCCGCGGTGACCAGCCCGCAAGCCGAAAACAGCGCCAGAGAAAGCAAGCCGGCCCGTCCTCGCAGCAAGCTGAGCATAGCAAAGAGCGCGGCCGTGAATGCGGCAAAACCCGGCGAATAAGCTCGCCCATGAACGACAGTGGACAATATCGTGTGCAGTCGATAGTCAGCGCCTTCCAATAACATAAGATCAAAGCGACCCAAATCGACAAGCCCGTTTGCCGCGTGATCCAGCACACTGAGGCTGCCAGTAAGGTTCATGGCGCCCCACGTGAAGAGCGTCGCCATGCCCAGGCGCAGCGTATCCCGGCGAGCCAGATTCATAACCAGCAGGCAGCGCGCTATCCAGACCAGAGTCGCCAGAACGAAACATAGGTTTAGCAAGGTCCAGGCGGTGTAAGTGTCCAATGCTGTCAAACGGGCGAAGGCGGCGGCGAAGACAAAGTACAGCCAGTATTGATTGGACGGATTGCCAGGCAAAAGTACGCTTTCATAGGGCGATTCGCGCAGGAATACTTGATTGATGAAGGCGAACTGCAGGTCAGTGTGGGCGATGCTGTAGATAGAGGGCTTGGCTAGCACGGCATAAACCGGCGGGAGGATGACCAGCAGGGGAAGCAGGGGCAGCAGGCAGCGCCAGCCAATTCGAGCCGATTGTCGCCGAGTTTGCCGCCAAATGCGCCCGGCGCGCAGGCTGAGCAGCATCAAGGGCAGCAGGACGCATAAGAGCAGCAGTGCCGCCCACATATCGATCGTGGCCGGAATCAACAACGTCAGTGTATAGGCAATGCTGCAGAAAAGCGCCGCGCTTATCAACAAGAGCGGAGCGAAGACTTCAATCGCGGCAAGGGACAGCAGCATCCAGGCGGCGCCCAACCTGGAATCATTCACCGACTACGCCCCCCAGTTCCTTGCCCGCCGCGATGAGCGGATCCTCCGGTTCATGCTCCGGGACGGCTGATGCCTGCTCCGGCGCCAGCACGTTATCCACCACGCGCACATCCAGGCGCAGCTTGACCTGGTGCAAATCGTAAATGGCTTGTTCGATGACTTGGGCGCGCTTGGGTTCGCTGATCTTGTTTTTGAACACCTCGCTCTGCACGCCCAGGATCAAGCGATTGCCATCGATGAGGCGGACGTGCGCATGTTCCAGCAAGGGCGGAATGTTGCGATTATAACGAAAGACCTGCTTGCGGATGTCCATCCAGCTTTGGTGTATCTTGGCCGCCGGGTAGACCGGTCTTTCGCCGGGTTGGCTCACTTGGGCGCGCTCGAAGTCCTCATTGGAGTTTGCCTTTTCGCTTGGTGGCATGGCGCGCTCGGAACGGGGGCGGGGCCGCTGCGCCGGCGTCGGCTCTGGCATGGCTGCCGCTGGACCTGCCGTCGCGGTTTCTGGCGCTTCCTGCATAATCTCGATGAAAGCCAGCTCGAGCGCAAGCTGTGGCTGCCAGCCGCCGGTGTAATTGTTGACGGCTGCGTTGAAAGCGCGGATGGCTTTGAGCAAGCGCGCGCGGGAGAGACGCTGCGCCAGATCAGCGTAACGCGCCTGGTCCTCCTTTGTGGCTTCGATCAGGTCGGCGCTGGCTGTCTGCGCCAGCATGATGTTGCGCAGTACGGTGACCAGCTGCTGCCCGAATTGCCGCGGGTCGCTGCCGCCATCAACCGCCATGTTGATAAGATGGATGCCGCGGGCGATATCTTCGGCGACCAATGCCTCGACCAGGTCATGCACATGCAGGGCGCTGGCTGTGCCCAGGAGCTGCTGCGCCATCTCCAGCGTGATCGTCTCCGCGGGGTCAGCCACGATTTGATCGAGCAGGCTGATGCTGTCGCGGACGGAGCCGGCGCCTTGGCGGGCGATCAATTCCAGCGCGGCGCTTTCGATGCTCAGCGATTCCTGCTCAGTGATATGGCTCAGCCGCTCGGTCAATTCGCGCAGGGAGACGCGGCGAAACTCAAATTGCAGGCAGCGGCTCTTGATGGTGGCCGGCACCTTGTCAATTTCCGTGGTCGCCAGCACGAATATGGCGTGATCGGGCGGTTCTTCCAATGTCTTCAGCAAAGCGTCAAAGGCATTAGCCGAGAAGCGATGCGCCTCATCAATGATATAGACCTTGTAGCTGCCTTCCGCCGGGGCAAAGGCGATCTTGTCCCGCAGTTCGCGCACATCGTCCACGCTGGTATGCGAGGCGGCGTCTATCTCGATGAGGTCAAGATAGCGGCTCTCATTCATGGACAGGCAATTGGCGCAGACGTTGCAGGGGCGGGCGGCAGCCTCCTCAGCCTGGCAGTTGACGGCTTTTGCCAGCAGTCGAGCCATGGTTGTCTTGCCTGTGCCGCGTGGACCGCTGAAGAGATAGGCATGGCGGATGCGCCCGCGAACCAGGGCGTTGCGCAAGGTCCGCGTGATATGCTGCTGGCCGACCACGTCGTCAAAGGCGAGCGGCCGCCACTTGAGATACAGGGCTTGTTCGGGCAAGTCTGGTCCTCCGCGCTCGGGCCGCCGAGTGTAGCGCAGGGGAGGCTGGCTATCAAGCGGGGGAGAACCCAAGCTGGCTCCGCAAGAGCGTAAGAGCCATAGAGCTCGCGTCATCTAAATCTTATGACTAGAAAGCCAAGCAAACGCGGCCGGACAATCAAGCGCAACATCATGAGGGTCGGCCAGCGCGAAAGTGGCGAGCAGAACAAGCATAGGAGCTTATCATGGTCATCACCATGGATACCTTCGTCCCGGTCGCGCGCTTTGAGGACCTGCAGGGCAAGGGCTGCATCACCGCCCAAGCCAATGGCAAGACCCTGGCGCTCTTCCTCTATGGCGAGCGCGTTTACGCCTTGGACAATCGCTGCCCGCACATGGGCTTCCCCCTGGACAAAGGCTCCGTCGAAGAAGGCATCTTGAGTTGTCACTGGCATCATGCCCGCTTTGACTTGGCCAGCGGTGGAGCATTTGACCTTTGGGCGGATGATATCGAGAGCTTCCCGGTCGAGCTGCGCGATGGCGATATCTACGTCGATCTGCAGCCAAAAGCCAACAGCCTCGAGCATCAGCGCAACCGCCTGCGCGATGGCTTGCAGCATAACCTCAGCCTGGTGGCGGCCAAGGCGGTCATCAACATGCTCAATCAAGAAGCGCCGCCAGCCGAGCCTTTCCGCATCGGTCTGGAGTTCGGCACGCAATATCGCGGCATGGATTGGGGGCGCGGCTTGACGACGCATGGCTGCGCGATGAACCTCATCCCCTATCTTGACGAAGCGGACAAGCCTCTGGCGCTCTTCCATGGCTTGGCGGATGTGGCCAGCGATACCGCCGGCATGTCGCCAAGATTCAATCCCCGTCCCTTGCCCAATGACGAAACCGACATCGCCACGTTGAAAAGCTGGTTCCGGCAATTCGTGGAAGTGCGCGACGCCCAGGCTGGCGAACGCGCCATCGTATCCGCGCTGCGAGCCGGCGCCGATGACAAGCAGATCGCCGATATCCTCTTCACCGCCGCCACCGATCACCGCTATCTTGATGCCGGGCACAGCCTGGACTTCATCAATAAAGCGCTGGAATCGGTTGACCTGGCTGGCTGGCAGCAAGCCGAGCTGGCCTTCACCAGCGTCGTTCCCAACTTGACCGAGGCGCGGCGCATGGAAGAATCCAATGCCTGGCGCAAGCCCATCGACTTGATCCCTATCCTCGAAGCGGCCTTCGACCAGATCGAGGGCGCGCTGGAAGCCGGCGCGAGCCATAGGCATGAGATCCAGGTTGAAGCGCTGATGCCGACATTGCTGGGCGATGATCCCCAGGCGATAGTCGATACGCTGCTAAACTGCCTGCGAGAGGGCATGGGCGCGGTGGAGCTGGCCGGCATCGTGGCTTATGCGGCTGCTCGGCGCATCGCTCATTTCCATACCAGCAATGAATTCGGCGATTGGGATACCGCCCTGCATACCTTCACCTTCGCCAACGCTGTGCATCAAGGTTTGCAGCGGGTGGCATCGCTCGGTTTGATTCGTGGCATTTTCGACGCCGCCATGAGCATCTACCTGGACCGCTTTCTGAACCTGCCATCGGTGCGCTTGCCGCAGCCCAAACCGGTGGCGGATCCGGCCGCCTTGCTGGACGACTTTGAGAAGCTGCTCAATTTGCAGCAGCAGGTCAACCAGGCGGGCGTTCTGGCTGCGCAATACCTGGTCAGCGGCGGCGAGCCAGCCAGGCTGATGGCGAAAATGGGGCATCTGCTCCTGCGCGAAGACCGCGACTTCCACACCATCCAGTGCATCGAGGCGGCTTTCAATCAATACAGCATCATCCGCGCGCAATCCGAAGAGCGGGCGAACCATGTGCTGATCGCGGCGGCTCGCTATCTGGCGGCTCATGCCCCGACCATGCGCTCGCAGCTGCAGACCTTCAGCATCGCCCGGCGTTTGTCGCATGGCGAGAATCTCTTTGAAGGCTGAGCAGGTCAGCGATTGTAGATGATATAGGTATCGCGCAATTCTTCGCGCAGGTCGAGGTAGGTTTTGTAACGCCTGGGCAGGATTGCGCCAGCCTCAACAGCGCGGCGGACGGCGCAATCGGGCTCGTCCGTATGACTGCAGTTGCTGAACTTGCAATCCAGCACGTACGGTTTGATGTCCACGTAGTAGGCGTCCAATTCATCCGGCTCAATATCCCAGACGGTCAGCGAGCGAATGCCGGGCGTATCCGCCAGGTAACCGCCGCAGTCCAGGGCTATCAGCGCGCTGTCCCGGGTGGTATGCACGCCTTCAGCCGAATGCTGCCCGACCGATTTGACCTGCCGCCCCAAACCCGGCTGGATGCGGTTGAGCAAGCTGGTTTTGCCGACGCCGGAGGGGCCAGTGAAAACCGAGATGCCATCGCGCAGCCGCTCCTTCAAGCTGTTGACGCCATCGCCGCGCAGGGCGCTCGCGCGGATGACCGGGTAGCCCAGTGCCGCGTAAGCGCTGAAGATCCGGTCGATATGCGCGGGATAGTCCAGATCAGTTTTGTTGAGCACGATCAGCAATTCGGCGATTTGGGATTTCTCGCCAGCCACCAGCAGGCGATCGAGCATCTTCACGTTGGGCGCGGGCTCGGCTGCTGAAAAGACGAAGAAGGCGCGGTCAGCATTGGCGATCAGCACATGCTCGCGTTCGGCTTGGCCCCAGCCCCGCTTGCCAGTTGTGCGCAGGGCGCGCGACAGCACCGATTTGCGCGGCGCCAGATCTTCTATCACCCCCATGAGCGCGTCAACGCCTTCTTCCCGGCGCAGGCTGATGCGGGCGCGGTCGCCGATGGCGGCAATATCGGAACTCTTGGCTTCCTCTTTCAGGCGGCCCCGCAACTCGCACATATACGTTGGTCCCTGGTCCAGCTCGACCCAATAAAAGCCGCTCTGCTCTTTGACGATCAAGCCTGTCAGGCGTTCGGGCAATGCCAGCCTCCCCATGTCTCGCTGCCGCCATTATAGCCAGAGTTTTGCCGCCCGTGGCAGGTTTGCCCGACTTTGCGGGCCGGCTGCCAGCTCTCAATAGGCATGGGCGGGGAATTCGGGTACACTCGGCGCAGTTCACCTATGACGACGAAATGAGGCCGATGTGGACACTGAGACGAATTCAGCCCAACACGATGCGGCGAATGGGCGCGGCGACAGCCAAAATCAGATCTTTCGCTATGTCCTGATAGCGGTGGTCTTCTTTCTCCTGGGTTTGTTCATTGGCGGGGCGGCGCAGCCCACTGAGGAGACGGGTCCAGTTGCTTTTGATGAAGAGCAGCTGCGCCAGGTCGTCGCCAGCGTCCTGCAGGAGCGGGCGGAAGCGGCGGCTGAACAAGGACCCGACCGTTTCGCGCTGGTGGATGACGACCCCTACCTGGGCGAGACGGACGCGCCCATTGTGATCGTCGAGTTCAGCGATTTCTTCTGCAGCTATTGCAAGAGGCATTTTGACCAGACCTTCACGCCCCTGCTGGAGAATTACGGGCGGCATATCCGTTATGTCTATCGCGATTTCGCCCGGCTGACTGCCGAATCGACGCCGGCGGCCGCGGCGGCTCAATGCGCCTTCGAGCAAGGCAAGTTCTGGGAATTCCATGGCGCTTTCTTCGCCAATCAAGACCAGCTTGGGCGGGATTTCTATCTTCAGGCGGCGGCAACTCACCAGTTGGATATGGCGCAATTCAAAACCTGCCTCGAAGAAGACCGCTATGTCGACGAGGTCGAAATCGACGGGTTGGATGGCCAGCTGGCTGGCGTTCGCGGCACGCCCGGCTTCTTCATCAACGGGCAGATCCTCAGCGGCGCGCAGCCCTACAGCATATTCGAACGCATGGTGCAGCGCGAACTGGACAAAGCCGGCATCGACTATCGCGCGGATAGCTAGCGCAATACAAGATTCACGCGATGGCCAAGCGCAAGAGATCAGCGCGGCGCAAGAAGCAGCCGGTATCCAAAGCCGAGACTTCGCTGGTCGGCAGGCGCATCACACTCGACATCAGCGATATGGCGCATGGCGGGCGCGGCTTGGGTTGGCATCAGAACCGACCGGTCTTCGTGCCGTATACGTTGCCGGGCGAGACGATCCACGCCGAAATCACCAGCCAGCGGAAAAAGGCGCTCTTCGGGCGAGGCACACGTCTGCTTGCGGCTTCGGCGGACCGCGCGGCGCCGGCCTGCCCGCATTTTGGCCCCGGCGGCTGCTGGGGCTGTCAATGGCAGCATATCGCCTATCCCGCCCAATTGCTCCTGAAGCGAGATGTTCTGGCTGATCAGCTTTCGCGGCTGGGCAAATTGCCGGATGCCCTGATTGATGCTGCGGTAAAGCCCGTCATCCCGGCGGACCAGCTTTGGGCATACAACAGCAGCATCAGCCTGCTGCGCGCGGAGAATGGCGGCTGGGGCTTGCGGCGGGAAGGCGGCGGCATCCAAGCCATCAGCGCATGCCCGGTGACGCGGGCCGAATTGCTGGACTTGCTGGCGGAGCTGGATCTGGATTTTCCCAAAGCGCGTCGGCTGACCATGCGGCGCGGCAGCGATGGGCGCATGATGCTGATTCTCGACCTGGAAGCGGAGATTGCGCCGGACCTGCGGACGGACTTGCCCCTTAGCGTGAACCTGATCTTGCCGGATCGCGAACCCGTCAATCTGATAGGCGACGCCCAGACCCATTACAAGATCGCCGGGCGCAACTTCCGCGTCACCGCCGGCGCCTACATGCGCGCCAACAGCGGCGGGCTTCCGCGCTTGGTCGGCGAGGTCCGGCGCATGCTGGATCTGAATGCCGGCATGGCGGCGCTCGATCTGTATGCCGGAGCGGGCATCTTCAGCGCCTTCATGGCGGAAGCGGCATCCTTGGTCAGCCTGGTCGAGAGTTATCCGCCAGCTGTGAGCGATGCCGATGTCAACCTCAGCGATTATGAGAACGTTGACGTGATCGAAGGCTCGGTCGAGGCGATCCTGGCTGATATGGCTGCGGAGGGCGCGCGATATGATGCGGCATTGCTTGACCCGCCCAGCGCTGGCTTGAGCGACGCGGCAGTCGATGGGCTGGCGCGGCTTGGGCTAAAACGGCTGGTCTATGTGAGCGGCGACCCGGCCTCGCTGGCTCGGGATTGCCAAAAGCTGCATAGAGCCGGCTTCCAGCTGAGCGAGATTCAGCCCATAGACCTTGCGCCGCAAACCGCCTACATCACGGCAGTGGCGCAGTTCGACGCCTAGCCGATAAGCTCGCCCAGCGCCGCCATCAGCCGCTCAATGTCTTCGGCGGAATTGTAGGCTTGCAGCGAGACGCGCATGCCGCATTGGCCAAGGAACTCGCCCAGCGGAATCTCGATGCGATACTCGGAATAGAGGCGCGCCTTTACAGCGGCGGCGTCGCAAGGGGGCAGCGGGATAGTCGCCATCTGCGCGAATTGATCGCTCGAAAGCGGCTGCAATCCATAGCGATCGCAGATTAGCGCTTGCGTCATGGCGGCCAGGGCATGGCATTCGGCGCGGACGGCTCCCCAGTCATGCTCTCGCTGATAGTCGATGGCGGCGGGCACGCTTAAGAAAGGCGCGATATCGCGGGTGCCGCCCCATTCGTGACGCTCGACGAAAGCGCTGCCTTCATGCCAGCCATGCGAAACGACCAGCGGCTCAATCATCGCCTGGCGCTCCGGGCGGACGTGCAAGAAACCAGAACCCTTGGGCGCGCAGAGCCACTTGTGAAAGTTGCCGCTGTAAATATCCGCGGAGATTTCGCTTAGATCTAGCGGCAGCTGGCCCGGGGCATGAGCGCCGTCGATGATGCTCAAAATGCCCAATTCGCGAGCCCGGCGGCAGACAGCCTCGACCGGAAAGATCAGCGCGCTTGGCGAGGTGATGTGGCTGATGACGATGGCGGCTGTTCGCGGGCTGGCATCAGCAAAGAACGCCTCAACAAAAGCCTCGTCGGATTCGTAGGGCAGGCCTACCTGATGCGTCGCGATGCGCGCTCCGGTATTGGCGGCGACAAATTCCAGCAAGCGATTGACCGCCCCATATTCGTGGCTGGTCGTCAGGATCTCGTCGCCCGGCGCCAGCGGCAGCGAACGCAGAGCCATATTCAAGCCGGAGGTGGCGTTGGTGACGAAGACCAGATCCGCGGAGGCGACATTGAGATATTCGGCGCACTGGGAGCGGGCTTCGGCGAGCAGGCTTTCGCGGTTGCGCAGCAGGAACTCAATCGGCTGGCGCTCAAGCTCCAGCTGCCAGGCTTGGTAGCGCTCGAAGACCGGCTTCGGGCAAGCGCCAAAGGATCCATGATTGAGGAATATGATGTCATCGCGGATGAGGAAGTCGGCGCGAGATAACATGGCGGCTCGTCATGTGGGCTGTGCTGGACAATGGCTGTGATTGTAGTCAACGCGCGCTATATTGACCAGCAAAACCACGCGCCCGGAAAATGTAGGGGCGAGACTTGTCTCGTCCTAAAGCGCAAATTTCGCGATGCGGTCCAGCCCGGCGTAATCTTGCAGGATGGCAGCTTCCACGCCCAGGCATTCGCGCGCCAGCTTGCGAACGGCGGGACCTTGATCCGCGCCGATCTCCAGCAGGACATAAGCGCCCGGTTTGCAGACAGATGGCAACTGCGCGAGCAGTTCATGTATCAGCCGCAAGCCGTCGCTGCCGCCATCCAGAGCCAGGCGGGGCTCCCATTGGCTGACGGCCAGTTCACGCAAAATATCGCTGGCGATATAGGGCAAGTTCGCCATCAGCAGGTCGACTTGAATGCCGCGCTCAATCAAGGGTTGAGCCAGGCTGCCCTGGTGAAAGCGCGCTTTGGCTTGATAACGCGCCGCATTCTCTCGGGCGATGGCGAGAGCATCCAAGCTGATGTCGCTGGCATGAACCTGGCTCCGCGGACGATGACGTTTGAATGCGATGGCCAGAGCGCCGCTGCCCGCGCCAATATCGGCGACGACAGCTCCCGGCATGTCGATGCTGAGGCGCAGCGCTTCTTCCAGCAGCAATTCCGTCTCCGGCCGCGGGATAAGCACGGCTGGCGACACTACCAGCTCAAGATCATAGAAGCCGGCTTGCCCAAGGATATAGGCGATGGGTTCGCCATGGGCGCGTCGCTCCAGCATGGATTTGAATGTCGCCCACTGCCCGGCTGCCAGCGCGTCGTCGCCATGCGCGAAAAGGAAGCTGCGGTCGACACCCAGGACATGCGCCAGGAGGACCTGCGCGTCAAGGTCGGCGCTGTCAGAGGACTGCAAGCTCTCTTGCGCCTCGCGCAGCGCATGACGAATCGTCGTCATGCGTCCAATTCGCCCAAGACATCGAAGGGATTAGCGTAATTCGCCAGCAGGCTCTCCAAAGTGTTGATATTGGTATAGCTCTCGAATATCTGCGGAAGCTCTTGAAACAGCCCCAGCATCAGGCGCAAGGAACCGGATTCCGTGAGATGAGTGGCATTGAGCCAATCGCGGTCTTCCGCGCCAAAGGCTTGCAAATCCGCGACATAATAGTAGGGGAACCCGAAGGCGTCGAAGATATCCACGATCCGCTTGGTGGCCTCGTCGCGAAGGCCAGCGGCGTCCCTTTCCCGCAAGGCATTCTCTAATTCGATATGAAAGGGCGGCGCCAAGCCGACAACAGTGACTCCCGCTTCCTGCCAAGCTGCCAGGAAATCTTCCAGCATTCGGAATAGCGGCTCGTTCAGCGTTGCGCAGCAATTATTGAACGCCCGAGTTCGGATTGAGTCCCTACTGAGAACCTTGTTTCTATTCTCCGCTTGCATTTCGACGCTGGCGGACAACCCCCCGAAGACATAGCTGCCATCAGCGGCAAAGCCTCTGCTATGTTTGATTGCGAGCAATCCAAGGCTGCGCCGCCCGAATACAGCGTCATGCCTGTTAATCACCTGATGCAGCGTCAACTCGCCGCTCAACAGGAGTTGTGCCGTCTCCACCATGGACAGAAGTTCCGCTTCCAAGCCGCAGTTTTGGGCATTGGTGGTTCCCGCGCCGCCATCGTCGATGAACCAGTGAGGCGGGGCGGTCGCTATAAGTATTTTCGGATAGTTTTCGATCTGCGATTTGAATTCCGCCATGCGCGGCAAATACCAGCCTTGCACGCTCGAATTGTAGACTGCCGCCGGGTCTTCGGTGAAGAAATCGGCGCGCACGCTCAATGTCAAAGAGTTGCCCAGGATAAGCATCTCCGGTTGACGCAATCGATAGGCAGCCAGTTTGAAAGCCATGTGATTGCAAGCCCGCATAGGACCATAGATGAGATCCGGCGTTTGGCTCTGCAGTTCCGCGGCCCGGGCGGCTGGCAACAATTCTCCGGAATGCCAGGCAAGCCCGGCCAGAGCCGATGTCAGCGCCGCCACCGGCAGAAAATACAGGCAGAGTTTGGCAAGCAATCGCAGCATGGAGCCTCAGAATTGAAAATAATAGAATTGCTGGACTGTAGCGATGTCGATCAGTGAAATACCGATGCCAAAGAGCAGCAGATAATAGATGAGCCAGCGCGCATACATGGGCAGGCGCGCGAAGAGCTTCAGCAATTCATAGCGTTCATCCAGGATATCGGCAGCGGTCACGAAGGCGATCAAGAAAATAGCCAGCGCGAACTCCAGACGCGAAGGCAGCATTGCCTCTGCAAAGGGAGCTGTGAGACCCGCCAACTCGGTGGAGAAATCCAGCAGATGCCGCAAAATATACTCTACCTCCGACACGCTGCTGGCGCGAAACAGAATCCGCCCCAGATAGACAAGGGTAAACGCGTAGACCATGCCGAGCGCCTTGCCCGCCAAATTGCTGGGCAGCAGGCTGATTTTGCGCGAGCGGAAGATATTCTCCAGCATGAGCAGCAAGCCATGATATATGCCCCAAAGCAGGAAGGTCCAGTTTGCGCCGTGCCACAAGCCAGCGAATGCGAAAGTTATCAGGATATTGACAGATTGCCGCCTGAACCCTTTGCGGTTGCCGCCGAGGGCGATGTAGACATAATCGCGGAACCAGGTCGAAAGCGAAATATGCCAGCGATGCCAAAAATCCCGCATCGACGTCGCCAGGTTGGGTCGGCGGAAATTCTCCATCAGCCGGAAGCCGAGCACGCGCGCCAGCCCAATGGCGATATCGAAATAGGCGCTGAAATCGCAATAGATTTGAAAGGTGTAGAACAGCGTCGCCATGATGAGAGCTGGCCCGGTATAGGCTTCGAGGTCGCCATAAACGGCGTTCACGTAAATCGCCAGGCGATCGGCGATGACGAGTTTCTTGAAGACGCCCCAAAGAATCCGCCGCAAACCAATAACAGCGCGAGCGTTATCAAAGCCCAGCTTTTGCCGGAATTGCGGCAGCATATTGTTGGCGCGCTCAATCGGTCCTGCGACCAGTTGGGGAAAGAAGGCGACGTAGAGCGCAAAATAACCGAAGTGCCGTTCCGCTTTCAGATGCCCGCGATAGACATCAAAGGTATAGGCCATGGATTGGAAGGTGTAAAACGAGATGCCCACCGGCAGCAAAACATTCAGCGCGCCAAAGGCATACGGCATTCCCAGGAAGGCTGACAAGTCGGTGGCAGCCTGGCTGAAGAGATTGGCATACTTGAAAATGAAGAGCAGGCTGATGTTCGCTGTGACGCTGCAGGCAAACAGGAGTTTCCGCCGCGAGGCAGTATGCGGACGTTTGCCGTCCAATGCCAGCGCTACGACATAATCCACTACTGTGGAGAAGAGGATCAGCAGGATGTAGGTCGGCTGCCAATACGCGTAGAACAGATAACTTGCCGCCAGCAGCAGCAGCCAGCGCAGGTTTTGCCGCATCAAGAAGAACAGGGGGATGACCACCAAGGCAAAGATGATGAATTCTGTCGAAGTGAAGGACATCAATCACCTTTGCGCGCGAGGAATTTCTTAATTAAGGCATAGTCTACTCTATTATACCCGCAGCCAGTTGTTCCGCTTGCTGCTGGGTGGCCAATTTATCAATGAAGACGTCCAAATCGCCATCCATGACCGCGGGCAGGTTGAAGCTGCTGTAGCCGATGCGGTGATCGGTGACCCGCCCCTGCGGATAATTGTAGGTGCGGATTTTCTCGCTGCGGTCGCCACTGCCGACTTGGCCCCGGCGCTCGGCTTCGCGTTCGCTGCGCTGGCGTTCGACTTCGGCTTCATAGAGCCGGGCGATGAGCACTTGTTTGGCGCGCAGCTTGTTCTGCAGCTGGCTGCGCTCATCCTGCATTTCCACGACAAGCCCGCTGGGTTTGTGAATCAGCCGCACAGCCGAATCGGTGGTGTTCACGGATTGGCCCCCCGCCCCGCGCGCGCGGAAAACCTGCGTCTCGACATCGTTCATATTCAGCTGCACATCGACATCGTCCATCTCCGCCAGGACAGCCACGGTAGCCGTGCTGGTGTGGATGCGCCCCTGGCTTTCGGTGGTCGGGACGCGCTGCACGCGATGCACGCCGCTTTCGTATTTCAGCCGGCTGAATGCGCCCGCGCCCTTGATCTCGAAAGTGATATTCTTGAAGACGCCGTTGCCCTGCTCATGCAGGTCCAACAGTTCGACCTTCCATCGTTGGGATTCGGCATAGCGCGTATACAGGCGCATGAGATCGCCCGCGAAGATGCCGGCTTCATCGCCGCCAGCGCCCGCGCGGATCTCCACGATCACGTTCTTGCCATCGCGCGGGTCCTTCGGCAGCAGCATCACCCGCAGCGCCTCCAGCAATTCGGCCGCGCTCTGTTCTAGTTCAGCGGCTTCATCGCGAGCCATTTCGCGCATTTCGGGGTCATCGGCGGCTTCTTGCAATTCCAGCGCTTCGCCAAGTTCCTGGGCTTGCTTCTGATATTTTCGGAAAGCCTCGACGATGCTTTGCAGGCTGGCGCGTTCTTTGGCCAGTTCGGCAATCTTTTCGTAATCGGCGGCGATGGCCGGGTCGCCCATAAGCGCCTCGATTTCTTCGTAGCGGCTTGCGACTTCGGCGAGTTTTTCGAGCATGGGCGGGTCTCGGGCTGGCTGGCATGACGGGCAGATTATACAGCGCCATCGCCACGACGCCGTAGGGGCGATTATGCTAATCCCCCGCGGGACATCATCCCCAACGGAATGCAGGGCTACTCATTGGGTCGCCCGCTTCTCTTGACGCAAGCTGTGCTATACTCCCCTCTCAATCCGAGAGGAGCCAGCGATGACCATATTGCGGACGCCGGCTGCGCGTTTCGAGAACTTGCCGGATTACAGCTTCCCGCCGCATTACGTCCACATCGGCGATACGCGCATGCACTACGTCGACGAAGGCGCTGGCGATGAGACGATTCTCTGCCTGCATGGCGAGCCGACCTGGTCTTATCTCTATCGCCATGTCATCCCGCCGCTGGCTGCCCGCTGGCGTGTGGTCGCGCCGGATATGATCGGCTTCGGCAAGTCGGACAAATACGCCCATGAAGACCATTACAGCTATCACATGCACTATGGCAAGCTGCTTGGCTTTCTGGAGGCGCTCGACCTGCGCAATATCACCTTGATTTGCCAGGATTGGGGCGGCTTGCTGGGCTTGGCGCTGGCTGCCAATGAAGGGGGGCGTTTCGCGCGGCTGGTCATCTTGAATACCTTCCTGCCGACGGGCGACGAGAGAATCAGCGAAGCCTTCATGCACTGGCGGGCATTCAGCCAGAAGGTCGGCACGCGCATGCAGGCGGGCCGCCTCATCGCGCAGACGATCGCCAGCTACGAATTGCCAGCCGAGATCATCGCGGCTTATGACGCGCCCTACCCCGATGACAGTTACAAAGCCGGCGCGGCGATATTTCCGTCGCTCGTGCCGATTGCGCCGGATATGCCCGGGGCGTCCGAGATGCGGGCGGCGCGCGCCAAGCTGTCAGGGTGGACGAAGCCGGCTCTGGTGATGTTCAGCGATGGCGATCCCATTTTGGGCGGGGCGGCTCCCTTCTTCCGGCGGCTCATCCCGACGGCGAATGACCAGCCGGAGATCACGATTCGCGGCGCGGGCCACTTCCTGCAAGAAGAAAAAGGTCCCGAGATCGCGCGCGAAGTCATCGCCTTTATTGAACGTTCGCAGGAATAGACTCCCCTTCCCTCATTTTGGGGTGAAGGGGCTGGGGGATGGGGGAGTGACAAAGCATAAGCGCAATCCGGGCATCCCGCTGGATATGGGCTGGGTGCGGGATACAAAAGTCAATCTCAGCGCGACGCAGCGGCGGGCGGCCACGCTCAGCACGCGGCGCAGCGTCAAGAAAGCCTGGCAGGCGGCTTGGCTCCTGCGGGCCATCACCATGATCGACTTGACCACCCTGGCCGGCGATGACACCCGGGGCAAGGTGACGCGGCTCTGCGCCAAGGCTCGCCAGCCACTGCGCGGCGACCTCATCGACGCCTTGGACGCGGCTGAACTGGGTATCACCGTGGGCGCGGTCTGCGTCTATCATCAGCGGGTTAAGGACGCCTTGGAAGCCTTGCGCGGCAGCGGCATCCCGGTGGCGGCGGTTTCCACCGGCTTCCCGGCTGGCCTCAGCCCCTTTGCCCAGCGCATCGAAGAGATTCATCAATCTGTCGAAGCGGGCGCGCATGAGATCGACATCGTCATCTCGCGGGAGCATGTCCTGCGCGGCAATTGGCGGGCGCTGTATGACGAAGTGCGCGAGATGCGGCGGGCATGCGGCGAGGCGCATATCAAGACCATCCTGGCCACCGGCGAATTGGGACCGCTTTGGCATGTGGCGCAGGCCAGCAAGGTCTGCATGATGGCGGGGGCGGATTTCATCAAGACCAGCACGGGCAAGGAGCCGGTCAACGCCACGCTGGAAGTGGGCTTGACCATGGTTCGCCAGATCCGCGCATACCAAGCCATGACAGGCTATCAAGTGGGTTTCAAGCCGGCTGGCGGCATCCGCAGCGCCAAAGACGCTCTGAACTGGCTGATCCTCATCAAAGAAGAGCTTGGCGATGCCTGGCTGGATAACCGGCTCTTCCGCTTCGGCGCATCGGGTTTGCTGACCGATATCGAGAGGCAACTCTCGCATCATGTCACCGGTCGCTACGCCGCGGCGCATCACATGCCCATGGCTTGAGACGCGAGCCATCCCTGCCGCCGGATACTCGAACTGTTGTGATCGCAAGCGAATGCTGACGCTCAAAGAAGCCCTGCAGCTGCCCATATTGGAAAACGCCCGCGTGGTGGCTGGCAATAGCGCCATCGACCGGCCTATTCGCTGGGTGCATAACGTGGCTGTGCCCAACGCGGCTGACTGGCTGCATGGCGGCGAGCTGGTGCTGACGACCGTGTACAACATGCCGGAGGGGCGGGCGGCGCAGTGCGAATTCCTGCGGCAGCTAGCGCGGCGCGACGTCGTGGCAGTGGTCATCACCATCGGCATGCTGATGGATGAGATCCCGGAATATCTGCGCGACATCGGCGATGAGCTGGCTCTGCCTTTGATTGAGCTGCCCTATCAGACGCGCTTCGTGGATATCGCCAAGGTCATCAACGAGCGGATAGCCGAGCAGAACCTGGACACAATCAGCCGGGCGCTTTCCATTCAGCAGCGGCTTTCGCAACTGGTGTTGGAGGGCGGCGGCTTCGCGGATCTGGCGGATATGCTGGCGGATTTGGTCGGGCATTCCATCAGCATTGAGAATGACCGCTTCGAAGCCATCGCCAATCGCAATATCGCCGAGGTCGATTCCGCCCGCCGCTACACAATCGAGCATGGGCGCACAAACCCCCGGTTGATCGAAGCTCTGGAAGACGAATATCTGCCCAGGCTGCGCGAAAGCCTGCGCCCCGTACAGCTGCCGGTCATGCCCAAGCTGGGCTTGGAAATGGAGCGGTTGCTTGCGCCGATCGTCGTCCAGGGCGAGATTTATGGCTATATGTGGATCATCGCGGACGTGCATGCCCTGACGCCGATAGACATGATGGCTATAGAGATCGGCGCGACCGTCGCCGCCCTGCTTATGCTCTATCAAGAATCGCTGCAGGCGGCCGAAGCCTCGCTCAAGGGCAGCATGATGGCGCAGCTCATCAAGGGCGATGGCGCGGCGCAGACGATTCTGCGGGATCAGTCCCTGGGCTATGGCTTGGATCTGCGTTTGCCCTGGCGCATGCTGCTGGTCAACATCAGCGATGGCGCCCCGCCGAGCTCAACCCGCGCCTATCGCGCGATAAACCAGGCTCTTGCTCGCGGACAATGGCCGGCGGTGGCCGCGCAGTTCGCCGGGCAGGCGGTCATCCTGGCGGGGGCCCAGGCGGCGATTGATGCTTTGGCGGATGCCTTGATCAAGCAGCTTGAAAATGGTCAAGCCAAAGTGAAGATCGCCATCAGCCGCGAATTCCGGGGCATGGAGCGGGTCGGCGAGGCGCACCAGCAATGCAATGACGTTCTGGAAATCGGGCAGCGCGTCCACCGCCAGCGTCAGGTGCATCGCTTCGAGGATCTGGGCTATATCCACACGCTCTTTCATGCGGGCCCAGCCGGGCTGAGCCAGAATGATTATGTGCCCGTCTTGCGCCGCCTGCTGGACGCGGAGCGCCAGACCGAGCTCTTCAAAACGCTGGAATCCTACCTGGACGCCGGCGGCAACAGCGTGCAAACCGCCGAAAGCCTGCATATCCACCGCAGCACCTTGAATTATCGCCTGGCGCGCATCAAAGAGATCTGCCAGCTGGATCTCTCGGCGCCAGCCACGCGGATCAACTTGCAGGTCGCCCTGAAGCTGATGCGGCTCTTTGATGAACTCGATTTCGACTAATCAGCCGATTTGGCGACGGCCACCGCGATAGCCAGTGACTCCGTATGCGAGAGGCTGATATCCCAATCCTTCAGGCGCAGTTCAGCCGCCAGCCGCCTGGCATCCCCATGCAGATGCAGCCGTGGGCGCCGGCGCGGTCCATTGCTGCGAATCTCAATGTCAATCCAGCGAATATCGCCGATGCCAGTGCCGATGGCTTTGGCGACGGCTTCTTTGGCCGCGAAACGGGCAGCCAGCCGAACAGGATTGTCAGCGCAATCCGCGCGCTCGCCTTCGGTGAAGAAGCGCTGCAGGAAACGTTCGCCGAAGCGCTCTATGCCCCGGGACATGCGCTCGCATTCGATCATGTCAACGCCGCAACGGATCACTGGATGCTCCGCGCCTACGTGGCTTTCATCGCCTGGCAGCGCCAAGATGGTACACTTTTGCGCGCGCCTGTACAATGGCATAGGGAGAACAGCGCAGGGCAATCGCTCCTAATTGGAACGGCGCTGATATGGGACAGATTCTCCCCCAAATTCCAATGGCTTGCCCCAAGCAATTGCTCATTATGCTCGGGAAACTGGGCATAATGATTTTGAAGCGATTGCCCTGAAGAGCGAGATTGGCTGTGCAAATTGCCGCGCTTTTCGGCTAAACTACGGCGTTTGACGCAAGTGATTGAAGGTGCGCGCTTATGCCTGTTTATACCTATCGCCGCGATGACGGCAGTACATTTGACTTTCGCCAGAGTTTTCGCGATGGTCCGCTGGAGTGTTGCCCGGAGACTGGCCAAGGCGTCCAGCGCGTCATCCAGCCGGCTGGCATCATCTTCAAAGGCAGCGGCTTCTATGTGAATGACAATAACAAAGCCAAGAATCCCGCCAAGCCAGCGGGCAATGGCGAGAATGGCAAAAGCGCTCCCACAGAAAAAACCGCTGAATCCTCGGGCGAATCCAAGGCGGAATCCACATCCAAAAGCCAGAGCGAAAACAAAAAAGCCCAGCCAGCGCCAAGCTCAAGCTAGCCCGCGGGAAGCGCGCATGAGACTTTATATCGTACGACATGGCATCGCCGAAGAGTTTGCGGAGAGCGACTTCGCCCGTGAGTTGACGGCTCGGGGGCGGCGGCGCGTGGCGTTATCAGCCAAAGTGATGCGGCGCTTGAATCTGAAGCCCGCGCGGATCTTCAGCAGCCCACGCCTCCGCGCGCGGCAAACAGCCGAAATCATCAGCGAGCGCCTCGGCATCCCGGTCAGCCTGGCTGATGAAGTCAACTTCGGCTTCGACCTAAGCGATATTCACAAGCTGACCAGAAACCTGCGCCCCGATGACGAGGCGATGTTTGTCGGGCACAATCCGGATATGAGCCTGCTGGTACATGAGTTGACCGGCGTCGATGTCTCGATGAAGAAGGGCGGCTTGGCGCGGATTGATCTGCTGGGCAGGCGGGCGCGTCATGGCGAGCTGGTTTGGCTGATAGCGCCAAAAGTCTTTGACGTCCTGAGCCAAGCCAATCAGCCAGGCGCATTCGCCGCGGCCATGTCCCTGACGCCGCCACAGAAACTGCCGCGAACCGACCATCAACTGCACGATTTGATCCGCCATCGCTGGAGCCCTATTGGCTTCGACAGGCAGCGCGGCATCGAACGCGCGGCGCTGATGAGCATATTGGAAGCCGGGCGCTGGGCGGCCTCCTCATACAACTTGCAGCCTTGGCGTTTCATCGTCGCGCCAAGAGAGGACGCGACGGAGTTTCAAAAGGCGCTCTCGGTGCTAGCGGAAGGCAACCAGACCTGGGCCCGGCATGCGGCTGTCTTGATGATCGCGGTCATCAGCAACTATGGCCGGCCAGACGTCATCAATCGTCATGCCAGCCACGACCTTGGGCAAGCCATCGCGCAGATGGTCTTGCAAGCGCTGGACATGGGCATATACACGCATCAAATGGGCGGCTTCTTCCCCGAAAAAGCCCGCGAACTGTATCAGATTCCGGCTGAGTTCGAGGCATTTACCGCCATCGCCATGGGGTATCGCGCGAGCGGCTTGGACCATCTCAGCGATGCGCATCGGCAGCGGGAAGCCGGTGGACGCGCGCGCCATGCCATGAGCGAAATCGTATTCAGCGGCGCTTGGGGGCGGGCAGCCAAATTCCTGGCATAAGCGTCAAATTCGCCTGCGCCCATGCCAAGACAATGCGGACGCCCGAGGCATACTAGCGGATTATGGACGACCTGAGACGCGGCGGCATCGCAGTCATCGATTACGGCTCGCAGTACACGAAACTTATCGCGCGCCGCATACGCGAGCTTGGCGTGTATTCCGAAGTTTACTCCCACGATTCTGGCCTCGAGCGCATCCATCGCCATCAGCCGGCGGGCCTCATCCTCTCCGGCGGACCAGCCAGCGTATATGACCGCGACGCGCCGAAGCTGCCGGCTGGCATCCTGGATGGCGATCTGCCCCTGCTGGGCATCTGCTATGGCATGCAGCTCTTGAGCGCCGCGGCTGGCGGCATGGTCGCGCCCAGCAAGTCCCGCGAATATGGACCGGCGACCCTCTCTCAGCAGACGAGCAGCCCGCTTTTTGATGGGCTGGCTGGCGACTTGAACGTCTGGATGTCTCATGGCGACCGCATCGAGACGCTTCCGCCCGGCTTCCAAGCCCTGGCGCAATCGGAGAATTCGCCCTACGCAGCCATTGGAGACCTGCGGCGAAAACGTTTTGGCTTGCAATTCCACCCCGAAGTGCGGCACAGCCCCCAGGGCTCAGCTATCCTGAGCAATTTTCTCTTCCGAATCTGCGGCTGCCAAGCCCAGTGGACGGCTGAATCCTTCATTGACCAAGCCATCGTCAAGATCCGCGACCAGGTCAAAGATGAGAAAGTCTTGCTGGCATTGAGCGGCGGCGTGGATTCGGCGGTGGTCGCCGCCTTGACGCATCGCGCGATCGGCGAAGGTCTGACCTGCATCTTCGTGGATCATGGCTTGCTGCGGCAGGGCGAGGCTGAGCAGGTTGTGCGGGTCTTTCGCCATGAGCAGGGCATGAACCTCGTCGCCGTGCGGGCTGCCGAGACATTCCTGAGCGCTCTGCAGGGCATAACCGAGCCGGAAGCCAAGCGCAAGGTAATCGGCAAGCTCTTCGTGGATGTCTTCAGCGAAGAAGCGCGGCGCTTGCAGGGCATCCGCTTTCTGGCGCAAGGCACGATCTATCCCGATGTCATCGAGAGCGCTGCCGACAGCCCAAGCGCCACGACGATAAAGTCGCATCACAACGTTGGCGGCTTGCCCGAAGATCTCGGTTTTGAGCTGGTCGAGCCCCTGCGCGATTGCTTCAAGGACGAAGTGCGCAGAATCGGCGAGTTGCTGGGCTTGCCGGATGCCATCGTCTGGCGGCAGCCCTTTCCGGGTCCCGGCTTGGCGATCCGCTGCCTCGGCGCCCTAAGCTGGGAACGGCTGGAAACCTTGCGCGCGGCTGATGCCATATTCACGAGCGAACTGGCGAGCGCGGGTTTGCTGCGGCGGGGCACAGCGCAGTGTTTCGCCGTCCTGCTGCCGGTCAAAAGCGTCGGCGTTATGGGCGACAAACGCAGCTACGAAGAGGTTCTCGTGCTGCGGGCGGTGACCAGCGAGGATTTTATGACCGCCGATTGGGCTCGCCTGCCATATGACCTGCTGGCGAGAGTCAGCGCGCGCATAGTCAACGAAGTCGCTGGCGTCAATCGCGTCGCCTATGACATAACCAGCAAACCGCCTGGTACAATAGAATGGGAGTGAGTCGGCGCTTGTTATAGGGCGACTTTGACCGAATGAGACAGACTTGGAGGCAGCATGCCAGCAGCGTACATATTGATCCATCTTAACATGGCGGTCGACTTTGCCGATTCACTGCGGGATATCCGCGCGATTGATGGCGTCCAGCGCGCCGACCTCATCGTAGGACCCGACGACTGCATCGCATTCGTGCAGGCGGATGACAACGCGGGGATGATGAATACCATCCGCGCCATACGCAATGTCGACGGCGTCGGGCGCACAGATACCCGCTCAATCGCCGAGATGTAATGACTGGACCAAGTCAAGCGCTTTACCGCGGGTCATCAGAGGGGAGCATAGGGCGAGACCGCCCGTTTCGGCAACACCGGCCAGACTCTCCCACGCGAGCCTGAGGGTTATCCGCGCGCCTGCGAACGTTAACCTAAAGTTTGGCTGCCGCTTGCAAAGTATGAAGTTTCATGCCAAACTTTTGTTCCTTCTGGCGGCTTCGTTCTGCTCCTGCCGGAAGCAGCCGGCAGCGAATGGCGAGACCGGATGGCGGAAAAAGTCCTGATCATCGACGCGGATGAAGCCAGCGCGGACCGCCTGTCTGCTCTGTTGGAGGGGCATGGCTTTTCCGTGATCAGGGCGGGCAGCGCCCAAACCGGCTTGCGCCAAGCCTATAGCCATCATCCGGATCTGGTTCTGCTGGAGGCCACCTTGCCGGACCGCGAGGGCTGGGCGGTATGCCGGCAGCTGCGCGAAATGTCGGATGTGCCCATCATATTTCTCAGCGCGCTCACAGAAAAATGGCAGATCGTCACAGGGCTGGACGCAGGCGCGGATGATTATATTGCCAAGCCCTATGATAACGGGGAACTCCTGGCGCGGATGCATGCCCGGCTGCGGCGCAGGCCAGAAAGCGCGCTGAACGAAGAGCTGGCTTTTGATCAGGGCGAGTTCCGCATCAACTTCATGAATCGCGAAGTCTGGATCCGCAATGAACTGAAGCATCTGACGCCCAAAGAGTTCAGCTTGCTGGCTATCCTGGCGCGGAAGGCCGGACGAGTCGTCCCGCGGAGGGACCTGGTCACCGAAGCCTGGGGCGAAGAATACGGCGACGCCACCGACAGCCTCAAGCTCTATATCCATTATTTGCGCCAGAAGCTGGAAATCAATCCCCAGAAGCCGGAATATATCCTGACCAAACGCGGGGTCGGCTATCGCTTCGTCAAGCGGTGAAGCCGCTCAGGGCAGCAGCGAGCGCAGCAGCTTGTCCGTGGCCTTCGCCATTTTCTCAAAGCTGAATTGCGCGGCGCTCGGCTGGCAATTGGCGCTGAATTCATCGCGGCGCGCGATCAATTCGCCTATGCCCGCTCGCAGGGCGGCGATATCGACATGCGGGACTAGCAGGCCGGTGACCCCGTGCCGAACGATCTCGCCATTGCCGCCGACATCGCTGGCCAGGGCGGGGCAGCCCAGATGCAGGCATTCCAGCAAGGTATGCGAGAAGCCTTCATAGCCGCTGTAAAGCGCCAAGCCATCAGCCGCGACCATGTATTGCCGCACTTGGCTGGCTGGCAGCTGGCCTGTGAATTGCGCGCGCATGCCCAAAGGCAGAGCCATAGCCTCCAGCCGAGCGCGATCGGGTCCATCGCCGATGATGACCAGATGCAGATCCTCCAGGTCAGCGGTCGCTCGAATCAAATGGTCGATGCCTTTCCAGGTTTGCAGGCGCGCCACACTGATGAGCCGGGGCTTTTTATCCCAGCCGAGTTCGGCGCGGATCTGCGCTCGGGATTGCTCAGGTGGCTTTGGCGGCGGCAGGGCATTATGGATGACATGGATTCTGGCGGGATCGACGCCCCAGGCGACTGCCATGCGCTTGAGATAGCGGCTGGGCACAATCACGGCGTCCATGCTCGCCACCTGTCGTGAACGCGAGCGCTTCTGCCAGCGGACGCGGAAATCGCCCCAGTAGCGCTGGAATTCGTCAATTGTCATGTCCGGCGGAATCCAGCCTCTGCGCATGCAGCGTTCCCAAGCTTGATCGCCGACGATTTTGATGACGCGCGCGCCTTTGCGGCTTCCCCAAAGCGGCAGGTCAATAGTCTGCGCGAAGACCAGATCCGCCCATGGCGTCTCCCGCCGGGCAGCCCAGCCATAATGCAAACGGCGCAGGGGATACGCTCGCCGGGCGATGCGCGTCACGGGATAGGGCAAAGAATGCGGTTGCGCTTCGCCATAGGTCAAGACCCGCAGCTGCCAGCCCAGGTCTTGCAGAGCTGGCAGGATGGCGCGCAGATATGTGGCGGGACCGCCTGGCTCGGGAGGGAAGATTCCGCTGGCTGCCAACAGCTTGGGCACGCGCTTCTCCCTAGTTGCGCCGGCCGCGAATCAGAATATGCCGGTTGACGAAGGTGGCGGCGGACGAACCCCAATCTTGCGGGTCCATCCAGTCATGGGCGATTGGGGGCGCGTCGCGCATCATCCCGATCAGCCGCGAAACCGTGGCGCTGTCATTGCCCTGCCGCCGCACCCAGGGCTGGAAATCATGCCGCTTGACGTACCGCTCGCTGTATTCGACCGCCAACCCCGCCCGCTGGCACATAGCGTACCATTCTTCGGCGTCAAAGCCGCGATTATGGCTGGGGTCGCGCAGGCGCTCAAAGGCATCGACATAACGCGCCGATTCCTCATCGGTCGGCAAGACATGATCTTGCAGGATCAGCATGCCGCCAGCTTTCAAGACGCGGGCGCATTCCTGCAGGAATCGCTGAACATCGGGGAAGTGATGCGGCGCTATGCGGCAGGTGACCAGGTCGAAGCGCCGCTCCCCAAAAGGCAGGTCTTCGGCATCAGCCAGTTCAAAGCTGACGTTGCCAATGCCCTGGTCCTCCACGATGAATTGCCGGGCTTTTTCCAGCATGCGCGGCGTCAGGTCGCTGGCGATGACACGGGCGACATGCGGGGCGAACTTCAGCGCGGTATGCCCGCCGCCAGTGGCGATATCCAGCGCTTGCCAAGCCGCCTGGGGCTCCGCGATGGCCAGCAGACGGTCAAGATCTGATCCCTTGGCATGGGTTTCGCTGGTGACATAGCCCTCGGCGAATTGACTGTAGCGGGCTCGTGACAGCGACTTGGAATTGGGCATGGGGCATCCTGGCGCTCTATACAGCTTGCCGCGCCGTTTATCTTACCTTAGAAGCAAGCTCTGTTAGAATACCCGCCAACAGCGAACGATTGCGGATCCAGCAGCGAGGTCACCATGCCCGAGTCACGCGCCATGCAAAAAGAAGACCTGATGAGGCTGCGCTTCCTGAATGGCGGCGCAATATCGCCCGATGGAGAAAAGCTGATTTACGCCGTCAAATCCATCGCCGCCGATGAAGACAAGGAAACAAGCGCGCTCTATCTGCACGACCTGTCCAGCGGCGCGACCCGTCAGATGACCAGCGGCAAAGCGGTCGATGGCAATGCCCGCTTCTCGCCCGATGGCAAATCCATCGCCTTCACATCCGACCGAACTGGCCTGACGCAACTCTATATTCTGCCCGTGGATGGCGGCGAGGCGCGCCAACTGACGGAGTTCACGCGCGGCCTCGGCAACAGTTTGGCTTGGTCGCCGGATGGCCGCATGATCGCCTTCAGCGCCAAGCCCGATAAAGAAGCGCCTGACCTGAGCGCGCAGCCATATCGCGTCGACCGCACGGTCTATCGCTTCGACGCCATCGGCTATCTCGATGATGAAGTCCAGGATATCTACACGCTGGAACTGACCAGCGGCGACATTAGCCGGCTCACCGATGATCGCTGCAACAACAGCCATATCCGCTGGTCGCCCGATGGCGCGCGCATCCTCTTTGATGCCACTATGCGCGAAGACGCGGCCCGAGCCATGACGCCGGATCTGCGCTCGGTTGACCTGGATGGCAATGTCAAGACGCATCTGGCAGGCTGGGCCAGCGTCGATAAAGCCAGCTTCAGTCCCGATGGGGCGCGCATCGTCTTCATCGGGCGGCCCAAGGACGGCAAGCCAATCGGCAGCAAATCCGATCTTTACGTTTTGGATCTGGCCAGCGGCGATATCGACTGTCGCACAGCCGGGTTGGATGTCGGCCTCGGCGGACGCTTGTCGATGGACATGCCAGTGGCTGGCTTGAGCGAAGCCGATGTCATGATCAGCGATGATGGCGAGTTCGCCTGGGCCAGCGCGCAACGTGGCGGAACGGAGCATATCTACCGCATTGCCCTGTATGGCGCGGAATGTTGCGAGGCGGTCACTACAGGCGAATGCGCAATTTTTCCGCTGGAGCGCCGGGGCGAACGCTTGCTCTATGCGCGGACCAGCTTGAACGAGCCGCCTGACTTATGGCTGATGAGCCTGGGCGATGGCCATGCCCGGCAACTCACCGCGCTCAATGCCGATTTGCTGGCGGAGATTGAGCAGCCGGAAACACTGCGCTTGGCTTGGAAAAGCATTGATGGCGTAGAGGTCGAAGGCTGGTACATGAAGCCGCCGCGGGGCAATGCGCCCTATCCGACGATCCTGTATATCCACGGCGGGCCACATGCGGCTTATGGCTACGGTTTCCATTTCGATTTCCAGATGCTGGCTGGCGCCGGCTATGGCGTGCTCTTCCTCAATCATCGCGCCTCGACCGGCTATGGCGACAGTTTCTCCACAGCCATCAAGGGCGATTGGGGCAACCTGGATTATCAGGACTTGATGACCGGCGTCGATCATGCCATCGCGCTGGGCTTGGCGGATGGCCAGCGGCTGGGCGTCTGCGGCACTTCGGGCGGCGGCAACCTCAGCTGCTGGATCATCGGGCAGACGCGGCGTTTCCAGGCGGCCATCCCGCAGAATCCGGTGACCAACTGGCGCAGCTTCTATGGCACAAGCGATATCGGCATCTACTTCGGCGTCGAGCAGCTGGGCGGGCATCCGCATGAGATCCCCGAGGTGTATGAGCGCTGCTCGCCAATCACCTATGCGCATCACTGCCGGACGCCGACGCTGCTGGTGCAAAGCGAATTGGATTGGCGCTGCCCGGCCGAGCAATCTGAGCAGTTCTACAGCGTTCTCAAGGCGAATGGCTGCGTGGTGGAGATGCTGCGACAGCCCGGCGGTTCACACGGGGCATCCATCAACGGGGCGGTCACGCTGCGGCGGGCGCATAACGATGCCATGCTGGAGTGGTTCGCGACTTATGTGCTGGGCGAATGAGGCGGCTTCCAGCGAACTGGTTTCAGCAGACTGCGGTCCAGTTCGGGCAAGCCTTGGGCGCCCAGGCGCTGCAACTCGCTTCGCAAGGCATAAGAATCGCGCCGCAAACGCCTGACATCGACGCCTTGGCAGGTATCGGGCAGCCAATGCAGCCATTGCGCGCTGCGCTGCAGCATCTTCAAAGCGCCGCGATAATTGCCTCGCTCTATCTGATAATAAGCCACGCCAACTTGCAGAATCGCCCGATAGAGGTCGCGGACGGGACCATCAGTCGCCATCCACTGCGCCTCGAAGAGATCATGCTGCCGATAGTATTCGCCGCGATTGAAGAGCTCGATGCCCTGGCGAGCCAGGGGCGGCAGATCGCCGGCGCATTGACAAGCCAGCCGCGCCAGTTCCGCTTCATCGGGTCGGCGCGCCAGTTGATTCACCAGGGACAGGATGCCCGATTCGAGTTCGCGCCAGCTTTGGGCGATATCAGCGCCATGGCGGATGGCTTCCGCGCGCGTGGCCGCGTCATCGCTGACCAGGCAAATGGGGATGCGGCGGGTGGCGGCGCTTGCTTTGGCTGCAAGAGCCAGTTCGCGCCAATTCGCCTGCGCGGCATCCAGGAAGAGCAAGGCGGCGCTTTCTTCGATCAAGATGTTGATGAAATGTTGCGCCGCGTTTAGCGCTATGGTATCGTAGCCTGCCAGTTGGCGGATTAGCGCGGCAAAGGCCGGCTCGGGGCTGATGAAGATGATGACGGCAGGTTTCATAGCCGCATTGACCTTTTGAACCTGTGCTGGCTGGGCAACGTATCCGTGGGCTTAGCGCTTGCGAACGGGTTTGCCGCATCGTAACAAAACTCTAAAACGCCCTTAATTGGCGTTGCCGACTCGCTTGACAGCGCGACGCCAAGACAATTATAATGCCAAATCCGAACGGATTCTAAGCGTTGCTTTTGCTTGGCGAGAGATATTCTGATACAGGGGAGTACTGTGAGCGCGACCGGGAGCTATTTGAAAAAGCGACTCCTCCGCGTGAACGTCGGTTTTCTTTTATCGGAAGGCCCCGGCAATTCCAGAGAGATCCCCATCGCCTTCAACCAGCGCGTCCAGGTTGATGAGGAACTCTTTTTGCGCGCGCTGACGGGAGGCCTGGTCTTGACGCGGACAAAAGAAGGCATCTTGGTCCAGGGCCAGCTGGATGTGGCGCATGAGCGGGAATGCGACCGCTGCCTGGATGGCTTCGAGCACCGCTTTGGCTTGGATCTCGCCGAGTTATTCGCCTCGCCGCCCGATGCCAGCAAGAGCGTTTTCAGCGTCGACAGCAACGGCGAGATTGATCTTGCCCCGCTGCTGCGCGAGGAGATCTTGATCGAATCCAGCTACCGCGCCATCTGCCGCGCCGACTGCCGCGGATTGAATAGCGAGACGGGCGACCGGCTTGCGGAGGACAGCCCTGGCGATCATGATTTCGCGGACCAGGCGGAAATCGACCCGAGAATGGCGGTCTTGAAGCAGTTGTTGCGCTGAGCGAGTTTGACTGGATGGGCGCCGGACAAGGGCGCCGCCAGTTGGAGGTATTGTTTTGGACAAGTATGAAGGCAGGTTCGAACCCGAAATCGACCTGATGACATACCTTGACGACGACAAGGCCGAAGCCAATAACTTTGAACTCTTCATCGACGAAGGCGATCTGGAACTTCTGGATGAGAACTTCGGAGACGATTTCGAACTCGATGAGGACGAGCATGACCTCGGCGAGATAGCCTCCAGCGACACCGTCGGCTTGTACCTCAAGGAGATGGCTCGCGTACCCCTGCTGACCACAGAGGAAGAAGTGCAGTTGGCGCAGCGGCAGGAAGCGGGCGAACAGGCAGCCGAACTTCTGGCGCAAGCCCCCGAGCATGAACGGCGGGCGGAATGGCAATTCCTCATCCAGGACGGGCTGAATGCCCGCGATCATCTCATCAAAGCCAATACGCGCCTGGTTGTGTCTATCGCCAAGAAGTATATGTCCCGCGGCGTGCCCTTCCTCGACTTGATTCAAGAAGGCAACCTGGGTTTGATGAAAGCGGTGGAAAAGTTCGATTATCACCGCGGCTATCGCTTCAGCACCTATGCCACCTGGTGGATCCGCCAGACGATCACCCGCGCCATCGCCGACCAGGGCCGCACCATCCGCGTGCCCGTGCACATGACCGACCGCATCCGCCAACTCTACCGCGTCGCCCGTGACCTTGAACAGGAGACCGGCTGCAAACCCTCCATCGAAGAGATCGCCGAAGTCATGGAAACCGAACCGCGCAAGGTGCAGTGGATGCTCAGGGTATCCTGGCGGCCTCTGAGCCTGGAGCACCCGGTCGGCAAAGATGACGATAGCGAACTGGGCAGCTTCATCGAGAATGAGCGCGAGCCAAACCCCTCCGACAGCGCTTTCAGCAAGCTGCTGCGCGAACAAATCGAAGATCTGCTCAGCACATTGACCCCGCGTGAAGCCCGCATCCTGCGTTTGCGCTTCGGCTTGCAGAACGGGCACAGCTACACGCTGGAAGAGGTCGGGCAGAAGTTTGGCTTGACGCGCGAACGCATCCGCCAGATCGAAGGCAGAGCGCTGCGCCGTTTGCGCCATCCCCGCCGCAGCCGCAAATTGCGCGATTATCTCGATTGAATTTTGGTCTACCCCCCTCGGTCCCCCCGACGAGTCAGGGGGAAGGTTTCGGCGAGGGTCGGCAGGAATGGCAGCCTGCTAAGCCCAATCCATAACTCAGCCCGCGGCTCTTCTTTCGGACAGTCTGCCGAAGCTGGGCTATTGCGCCCGGGAAGATTCATCATTGAGATGGCGGCGGCTGAAATCCGATCGCAATGTCTTGAGCAGTTCCGCTTCCTTCTCCGCTGGCAGGTTGGCGGGCTTGGGAAGGTCTGCCGGCTGCCGGCGCGCCCATTCCCAGGTATCGCGAATCGTTTCGGCCGGCTCGCGGAAGCGCAAACCTGCGTCAATTGCCTTGTCTATGCTGAATGTCATGAAGCTCTCCGCCAGCTCGCGATTGACCCAGAGCGGCAATTCCATGAACTCGCCGATGGCATTCTTGCGCAGGAAATCATCGCCGCAATGCTGAAAGCGCGTATCGCTGTTGAGCGCCCGAATCGCCAGCGCCAGCAATTCGCCAATTGTCATGCGATCGGCAGGCCCCGTGACATTGTAAACGCCAGCCATGCGCGATTCCATAAGGCGCAAGGTGAAGGCAGCCAGGTCGCGCGCGTCGATGAATTGGATCGGCTGCTCGGCCGGCGGGGCGATGGCTGGTCCGCCCTTAGAGGCGCGTGTTACCCAGTAAGTAAAGCGATTGCTCGGGTCCCGCGGTCCGACGATCAAGCCCGCGCGGATGACCAGAGTCCTGTCAGGAAAATGCGCCTGCGCCGCCCGTTCACAGAGCGCCTTGAGCGGTCCATATGTCTCGCCGTTGATGTCTTCGCTAGTCGGGTCTTCCAGCGTCAAGACCGGGGCGCTTTCGTCCCGCTTGGGCGCGCCTTTTGGCGGGTACACCGACAGCGTCGAGATGAAAACATAGGCCTCGACTTGCCCGCGCAGCGCCTCTGCTGAAAGCCCTGCCAGCCGCGGCAGGTATCCGCAAGTGTCGATGACCGCGTCCCATCGTCTGCCAGCCAGACGCCCGAGATCGCGCTCGCGATCGCCAGGGATGTTCTCTACAGCAGCCTGGAAGTCGGGCTGGCTTTTGCCGCGATTGAACAACGTCAGATTATGCCCGCGGGCCAAGGCTTCAGCCACGAAGGCTGGTCCCAGAAATTGCGTCCCGCCAATGATCAGGATATCCATGCCTTGCCTCCGATTCGCTGGCGGCTTCCACTCTGCGGCTATCATACCTTATCGTCCGCGGAGCCAGCCGGCTTGGCGTTCTATGCTAAAATCGCCTCTATGAAGCGCGCATGCCTGCATCTGCGAACTGCCGCCATCGTCTCGGGATTTGTCCTGCTGCTCCTGGCTTGCAACCTGGGCGCCAGCGACACCGCCCCGCCCACGCTGGCGCCCTTGCCGACCTTCACTCCGCGAGCCACCCTGGGCTATGTGGATGCCCGCTCGCCTGTCATCGCCGAGATCAATGTCACCGCGGCGCCATCCAGCCAGGACATCTTGCCAGCTTTGCTGGACCAGGTGGAATCCGACCGGCTCATGGCGCATATCCGCAGTTTGCAGGGCTTCCGCACCAGACATATCGGCTCGGCACAGGTATCGCCCTTGGAAGGCATCGGCGCGGCGCGGAAGTATATCATAGACCAGCTGGAGATCCTCAGCGTGGCTTCGGGCGGCAATCTGTATACTTTTGAACAGAGCTTCGAGGCTTTTGTGACGGCGGATGACCGCTCGACCCAGCACAACATCGTCGGCGCGATAGGCGGCACAGAGGTGAATGCTGGCACGATTATCCTGGGCGCGCATTATGACAGCGTGGGCAGCCCGCTTGGCGATGGCGAGGCTTTTGCGCCGGGCGCCAACGACAACGGCTCAGGCGTAGCGGCATTGCTCGAGCTCGCGCGGATCATGAGCGCCGCGCCAGCCAGAGCCACCATCATGTTTGTCTTCTTTTCCGCCGAGGAATTCAACCGCCAGGGCAGCATCAGCTTTGCCGGCTGGGTCCGCGCCAAGGACATCGACGTCCTGGGCATGATCAATGTGGATACCATCGGCAATGTGCATGACCGCCTTGGCAACCGCAACGACAGCCAGATTCGCGTCTTTTCGGCGGGACCCAACGAGACCTCCGCCTCAAGAAAGCTGGCCCGCGAAGCCAACTTCCTGGGCTACAACTACAGCCTGGAATTGGACCTGCGCGTGCAGGACAAGATCGACCGCGAAAACCGCTATGGCGATCATTTCTCCTTCAGCGAGCTGGGCTACCCCGCCATCCGGCTCATCAACGCCTATGAGGAGAAAAACAACGCCGACCCCACAGATACCATTCAATATATCGAGCCGGAATACCTGCAGCGGGCGGCCCAAGCCCTGTTGGCGATAACGCAGTCGCTGAGCGATGGTCCGCGTCCGCCAGCCAATATCGTGCTGCGCAAGCGGGATGATGGCAAGCGCGAGCTGGTCTGGGAGCCAGTCGCTGACGCAGCCAGTTATATCGTCGCCCTGCGCCCGCGCGATTCGCTGATCTATCAGCAATTCTCATTTGAGGAGTCCAAGCTGGCTTGGGATGGCTTCACCGATTATGCTGGCATCGCCGTCGCCGCCAAAGACGAACGCGGCTTGATCGGTCCCTTGTCGCGCGAGATCGTCCCCAGCTAGGCGAAACATGATGCCACCAGCCCCGCGCGAGCCCCTGCGAATTGCCCATATCATCAAAGTCACCCGCATCAGCGGCGCCGAGGGGCATCTGCTGCTGCTGTTGGCTGGCCTGCGGGAGCGCGGCATAGACGCCCGACTGATCATCCTGGTCGAGCCGGAGCTGCCCATGGACGATATGCTGGAAGCCGCCCGTGAACGCGGGATACCGACAAAGCGACTGATCACGCGCCGCGATTATGATTTTCCGCTGCTGTTGCGCTTGCGCCGCGCGCTGCGAGAGATAGACCCGGACATCACGCATACGCACCTTATTCACGCCGATGTCTATGGCTATCTGGCGGCAATGGCGGCGGGTTCGCGGCCCGTCATCAGCAGCCGGCACAATGACGACCAGTTTCGGCATCGGCCCCGCTGGCGGCGCTTGAATCGCTGGCTTTGGCGCAGGCTGGACGCCGGCATCGCCATATCCGCAGCCATCAGGCAATTCGCCATCGAAATCGAAGGCGCGCCAGGGCATAAGCTCTCGGTCGTGCATTATGGCATGAACACCCGCTGGCTCAGCGACGCCAGTATCGAAAAAGCCCGCCGGCAACTGCGCGCGGAATTGGGGCTGGGTGATGACGCGCTGCTCCTGGGCATGGTCTGCCGCCTGACCGAGCAGAAGGGCATCCCCTACGCCATGGAAGCGCTGCGCCGCCTCCGCGCCGGCTTCCCTAATGCGCATCTGGTCATCGCTGGCGATGGCGAAAAAGCCGCCGAGTTGAAGCGCCTGGCAAGCTCCCTGGGCATCGCTGACCGCCTGCGCTGGCTGGGCTGGCGCGCCGACGCGGCTGATGTGATGGCGGCATTTGACGTCTTGCTTGTGCCGAGCTTGTGGGAAGGCTTTGGCTTGGTCTTGCTGGAAGCCATGTCGCGCCGCTTGCCCGTGGTGGCCAGCCGCGTCAGCGCAATCCCGGAGATCCTGCTGGATGGCGAGACGGGTTTGCTCTTCGACGCCCGCGATGTCGATGGCTTGACGAAGGCTCTTGCGCGCCTGCTCAGCGACCGAGCCCTGCGCAAACACATGGGCTTGTTGGGGGCGGCCCGCCTGGAAGAACATTTCAGCGCCGAGCGCATGGTCGAAGGCGTCATCGCGGTGTATGAGCGGGTTCTGCAGCGAGGCGGCGCGTGAAGTATGTCACCCTGGCATATGCGCCGGAAGACGCAGCGCGAGCCGAAGAGGTCAGGCGCGTTTTGCGGGCGCAGGGGCACCGCCCTTGGGTTGATCCGCTGGCGGAGGCCGAGCCTGGCTGGCGCCCGGGCATCGAAAGCGCCATCCAAGCCGCTGACGCCCTGGTCCTGCTGCTGACGAAGCGCGGGGCTTCCTCGCTTGACGTGACCTACGCCTGGGCTTATGCCTTGGGAGCGGGTGTGCCAGTGTTTGTCATCGTCTATGAGGAAGCGGCTGAGCATCCGCGTTTGCAATTGACGCATCGCCATGTCATGTCCGAATTTGGCGATGAGAACCACTTCTGGGATCATTTTCTGGCGGATTTGGCGCAGCGCCTGGCGGCCCAAAGCAGTACCGCTCAGAAGCCCATCGACGAAGCCGAAATCGACCGCAGCGTCATGCCGGAGGAACCGGGCTACTGGCTGGTCATGCGCCGCGGTCCGCAGCCCAATCAGCTGATTCAACTGGAGCGCGAAGTCCTCAACATCGGGCGCGACCTGGCCAACGATATCGTCATCCGCGATGCCCAGGTGAGCCGCTATCATCTGCGCTTGACGCTGCGCGAGGGCGATTATCTGCTGGAAGACCTGGGCAGCAGCAATGGCACGCGCGTGAATGGCCTCCAAGCCAGCGGGCCCGTCCGCTTGAATGATGGCGACTTCATCGCTATCGGCGAATGCATCCTGCTGACCTATGAATTAGTCTACGAGCATTAAGCTTCGAGCGAGCCGATGATCCGCGCGGGGTTGCCAGCCACGATTGCGCCGGCCGGCACATCGCGCGCGACCACGCTTCCAGCGCCCACCACCGCCCCCGCCCCGATCGCGACGCCTTTCAAGACGAGAACGTTCATGCCGATGAAAACATCGTCGCCTATATGGATTGGCGCGGTCTCGGCAGCCAGCGGATGAGCTCGGCGGATTGCCGGATCAAGGGGATGAAAATCCGTATCAGCGATGACCGCGTTCGCGCCCACCCAGACGCGGTCGCCAATAATAATGCGCTCATCGCAGACCAGCGAGCCGCCGGTCATGCCAAAGTCATCGCCGATGCGCAGGCTGGCTCCGCTTCTGCGCGTGCTGATGATCACCGGATGGTTCGCGCCAAGAGGATTGCTTCTCGCGCTGGAACGCAGGCTCATGCCCTTGCCGATGCGAATCTGGCTGCCCCGATGCCGCTGAATGATGGGCATGCCATAACACTTCCAGCCAGCGCCTATGTCTATGCCGCGCAGCGCCCAGAGGACCAGCGGAGCGATCATGATCCGCCGCAGCTCGTTGCCGGCTTTCCAGGGCATATCCAGCGTCTGTTGCAGCCCTTCCCGCGAAAGCAGGGCTTCCGGGACATCGGCAGGCTGGGGGGATGGCGCGTGCCTACCCTGGCTCATGGCACGTTGAAGACGACATCATGGGCTTGCACAATGCCGCCGCCGCGAACCAGAGCTAGCCGCAGCACATAATTGCCCGGGCGCAAGGCATCGGCATGCAAGAACTCGAGCTGGCCATTGATCACTGAGTTGTGATGGGGGTTGCCCAGCGGCGTCCAATCGGCGAATTGCCCGCCGCGGATATAGAAGTGGAAATTCTCAGCCTGCCCCGCGTCGAATTGCGCCGTGCCTGTGATGGGCATGGGACCGCGAATCGATTGTCCGTTGACCGGCTGCTGAATCCGCAAGATTGCGCCGACATTGCCGATGCGCTGCTGGCTGTAGACGCCCTGCCAGCAATCGACCGTGGGCAGGAAAGCCAAGCCATTCTCGCGGGCATAACGTTCTGCTTCGATGGCGTCGCTCTGCGATGTCTTGGGCGCTGCGATGAAAATGAGATGCCGCGCCCCGGCCGCCAGCGCCTCCTGAGCCTGCTCCACCGGCACGCGGCAGAAATTGGGCGGGATAGGCTGCCGCATGCCCGGCGCCACCCGAAACTGAACGGCAGCGGCGACATCCGGCGGCAGCGGATAAGCCAGGGTCTGGTAGATGCCCGGCGACACTTCCCGCAAGACCGAGCCCTGAACTGGCACGGGAGTCGGATAGACCTGCGCCGCCTGCGGATAGACCAAGCGGCCAGACTCGTCGGGGATGCCAGCCGATCCATCCAAGGTCCATTCGTTGATGAAGTGGGGGCAGCTTTCCGAGTGTTCAATCAAGCGGCGGATATCGCAAACCTGGCGCAGCGTAACAGCACTGGGCGGGACCGGCTGGTCATTGCGCAACTGGTTGTCCTGGGCGAATGCGCCGAGCAGCTCGCGGTTGCCATAAATGCCGGTGAGCACGGCATTCCAGATGGGCGCGGCGCCGGTCAAGCCCGACGAGTTGATCATCGGATCGCCATCGTTGTTGCCCACCCAGACGCCGACCGCCACATTGCTGGTATAGCCGATTGTCCAGTTGTCCTTGACATCGTCGGTGGTGCCAGTCTTGACCGCGGCGCTGATGGCATCCGTCCGCAGAGGACTGTAAGCGCCCATGGCTGGCGAGCGAGCCGCATTGTCGGAAAGCATGTCGGTGATGACAAAGGCCAGGCGCGGGTCAAGCACGCGCTGCTGCCGCGGCAGGATGATGAGGGTCTGGCTGGTTAGCCTCCCCGTCGGGCAGCCATCGGCATACTTGTAGAGGATCTCGTCATCGCTGTTGATGACGCAGCGGATCGAAGTCACCGGCGTAGTTGTCCCGCCATTGGCGAAGACGGCGAAGGCATTGGTCAATTCGAGCAGGCTGACTTCTCCGCCGCCCAGGGTCAGGGACAAGCCATACCTGGAGGCATCCGCGTCCAGGGTGCTGATGCCAAAGCGCCGCAGCAAGCTCAGAAGCGTCTCCACGCCCATTTGCCGCAGCGTCTGCACAGCAGGGATGTTGTAGCTGTTGGCCAGCGCCGTCCGCATGGTCATGGGACCGTGAAACTTGTTGTCGAAATTGCGTGGCGCATAAACAGGCAAGCCCGGCAAGGCAATCTGCGTTCGCGTATCCCAGAGCGCGTCAATAGTTGACATGCCTCGCTCCATGGCCGCCGCATAGGTGAAGGGTTTGATTGTGCTGCCCGGCTGGCGCAAGGCGGTGGCCACGTTGACGCTGCCATCAATGGCTTCGTTCTCATAATCGACGCTGCCGATCATGGCGATGATCTCGCCGCTGGCTGGCATTGCGACCACGACGGCGGCATTGCTGACATTCTTGGCTTGCAGCTTGGCCACCTGGTTGCTGACGGCTCTCTGCGCCAAACGGTTGACCTTCTGGTCAAGAGTGGTATACACGCGCAAACCGCCGCCAGTGATGGCTTCGGGGCTATAACCCTGGTCGCGCATCAGCCCTTCCAGCTCGCTCAGGGCATAGACTGTGAAATGCGGGGCGGTCAGCGAGACCTTGGCCGGCGCGAATGCCAAGCCTTCCTGCAAGACTTCCCGCGCTTGATCCTGGGTGATGAAACCTTCTTCGATCATTTCGCCCAGGACCTGTCGCCAGCGCTCATCGACGGCGGCTTGCACAGCCGGATCGGGATTCAGCGGATCCAAATTGGCCGGCGCCTGCGGCAAGCCAGCCAACATGGCGCTCTCGCCCAGGCTAAGCTTGTCGACATCCTTGCCGAAAAAGGTCTGCGCGGCGGTCTGCACGCCATAAGCCAGATTGCCGTAATAGATCTCGTTGAAATACATCTCGAGGATGTCTTCCTTGCTGCGCGATTGCGTCAAGAAGATGGCCAGCAGGATTTCTTCGGCTTTGCGGGCGATGCTGCGCTGGGCGCGCTTCTCAAAGTCGAAGAAGACATTGCGCACCAGCTGCTGCGTGATCGTGCTGCCGCCCGGCGTTTGTTCCCCGCTGGCAGCCCCAAGAAAATTCAGAGCTGCGATGGCTGTCGCGCCGACATCAATGCCGGGGTTATTGAAGAAGCTGTCATCTTCGATGGCGATTGTGGCCAAGACCAGCGAATGCGGAATCTCGTTGAAGGCGACGCGCGTCCGCCGTCCCTCGCCAAAAGCCTCGTACAATTCGTTGCCATAGCGATCATAGATGAAGGTGCTTTCAAAGCCGCGATAAGTATCCACTTCCGCCACGCGAGCCGTCCATTCCGCCTCCAGACGGGGCAAAAAGAGCATGGCAGCCCCCAACGTCAGCAGGGTCAAACCGCCACAGAATGTCAAACACAAGCCCGCCAGGATCCAATAGCAGCCCATTGGCAGACCAAGCGGTCGGCTTTTGCGCCGGCTCTTGAGCGCTCGCTTGGGCATGGGCGGCGGCTGATGGCTGCCCGGCGGCGGGGCGGGCAATCGCGAATCGCTCAGCGGCGGCAGGGTTGGCGCGGCAGGTTTGCTAGCGCGCATCGTCTTGCCCGCGGCTCGCCCTGGCGGGGATGACAGGGTGGCGCGGCGATCGGAAGCTGCGGAAATCTGGCTGTAGGCGGGCAGGGTGACCAACTTGCCGCTTTGCAGCCGGGCATCGCGGGGCTTGCTCTCAGCCAATTCCGAGACATGCGGCAGCGAAAAAGGCACATTCGTCCCCGGCTTCACACCGACCATCTCGGTGGTCATGGTCTCGTCTTCTGGCAGCGCCGCGTCAACCTGTTCGGTTGTCTCGCTCTCGTCGCTATCCAGCCTGGGAAAGCTGTCCTCAGGTTTCATCGCCTGCTCCGCACCGCGCGGGACTTGCTTGTATTCTAGCAGAATAGCCGGCGCGATTAACTTTTGCTGGACGCCCCGCCAACGCTAGACCTACGCTGGGGGCGAACTGGATATGCGCCCGCATGACTGCTAGAATTGCCAGCCAAGACGCGCGGAGAATGCCTATGCCCCTTGAATCGCCCGCCATACACGCCCCGGAAATCGAGCTTTCGGTCGTCATCCCCATATACAACGAAGAAGGCAATATCGATGATTTGCATCGCGAACTGAGCGGCGCTCTGGACGAAATCGGGCGCGATTATGAAGTGATCGCCATCAATGACGGCAGCCAGGATGACAGCTATGCGCTGCTGAACGCCGTGCAAGCCCGGGACAAACGCTGGCATATCATCCATTTTCGCCGCAACTTCGGGCAGACAGCCGCCATGGCCGCCGGCTTCGACGCGGCCCGCGGTCGCGTTGTGGTCACGATTGACGCCGACCTGCAGAATGACCCGCGGGATATCCAGGCATTGCTGGACAAGTTCGACGAAGGCTATGACATCGTAAGCGGCTGGCGACAGAACCGCAAGGAACCCTTCCTGCTGCGGCGCTTGCCATCGCGGATCGCCAACAGCCTCATCTCGCGCAGCACCGGCATCCGCCTGCATGATTATGGCTGCACATTGAAAGCCTATCATTTTGACGTGGCCAAGGGCGTCCAGCTTTATGGCGAGCTGCATCGCTTCATCCCGGCTCTGGCGCGGCAGATGGGCGTGCGCGTGGCTGAGGCGCCGGTCAAAGATCGGGCGCGGCGCTGGGGCAGCAGCAAATATGGCATCAGCCGCACTTTCAAAGTCCTGCTGGATCTGATCGTGGTGGTCTTCATCCTGAGCTATTTCAATCGTCCGCTCTATGTCTTTGGCGCGGCCGGCTTCCTGGTCGGCGGAACAGGCGCTTTGCTGGGCGCCTACCTGACCATTTTCAAGCTGCTGACCGAGAACAAAATCGGCGACAGACCCCTGCTGCAGCTGGCGGCTCTGCTGATCGTCCTCGGCGTGCAATTCGTCAGCACGGGCATCGTGGCGGATATGATCATGCGCACCTATCACGAATCGCAGCGCAAGCCCATCTATTTCATCCGCGAGCGGCGGAGCGCAAAACCCGAGGCGGAAGCGGAAGAGCCTGCGCCCGGCTAGCCCGAAGGCGGCTCGAAATCGCGTTCCTCATCATAAGCGCCGAACTGAATCCGCCAGACCGTCGGCTCTTTGTCCTCAGCCTCGGCCGTCTCCAGCATCGTGAGCTCCAGCGAGGCGAAACGCCCGTCCTCCGCGTTGATATGCGCGACCAGTTCGACGTTGTCTTGCGGTTCGATAAAGCCGAACAAGAGAGCCGATACGCCAGCCGGCTCAGCCAGCCCCCGCAGCTCCCAGAAGACATTCTCGCCAATCCGCGCCGCCTCGTCGATGATCCGCGGCTCGCGCAAATTCTCCATGACAAGCTGGATGCCATCATCAGCCGCCATGAGATTGTTGACGTCAAAACCATCAGACGCCGGCAATGCCAGCCAGGGCGCGCCGCTGGGGAAGCTCAGCCATTGGCGCTCGTCAAGCGCGTATACATTCAGCCAGACCGGCAAGAACATCCGCAGGTTGGCGCTGAGGAAAAGCTCGCCCGGCTTTATGTACTGGGCTTCTGCGCTGATCAAGCTGGCGGGCAGCGCATTCACGCCATCCAGGCTTATCGCCAGCGGGTAAGGCTCGCCCGTCTGGGTTATGGACAGTGTGAAGCTGTCAGCCGCCTGCAGATGGGCAACCGCCTCCTCCAGCAATGCCCGAGCCTGGCTCTCGTCTGCATCCTCCGCTGATGCCATGCCGCCGCCAAGCAGAAGTTCAAGCGCCAGGATAATCAGAAGCCAGAAGCGCACGTTGTTTCGCCAGTCGCTGAATTGCCGGTATGCGTCATTCTTGATTACGCTGGCCGCCCCGGCCGGTTGCGGATGCCGCGGGTGCTAGAATTCGCGTCGGATCATGTATTGCGCCCATTCCGCCAGCAGATGTCGATAGCGGGTATCCGGCAGAGCATCCAGCTGGTCCAGCGCCTGCCGAACGTACTGACGGGCGACCGACTGCGCATGGCTGACCGCGCCCGTTTCGCGCAGCAACCTGATCACCGATTGCAGATCTGCCGCGCTGGCTTCATCATCGCCCAATGCCCGCAATAACTCGGCGCGCTGCCTGGCATCCCCCCTTGCCAGAGCTTGCAGAGTGAGCAGGGTCGTCTTGCCTTCGCGGATATCCGAGCCGACCGGCTTGCCCAGCTGCCGCGCATCGCCCACGACGCCGAGAATATCGTCCTGAATCTGGAAGGCCGTGCCACAGAGTTTGCAGAACCGGGCGATGGCTTGGGCTGCCGGCGATTCGTCTGAGGCATCCCGCAAGGCGATAGCGGCGCCCGCCCGCCCGGCAAATTCATAGAGCGCGCCTGTCTTCTTCCAAAGCACATCGATGACCGCCGCCTGGTCAAGCTCGAAGACCGCGCCCGCGTATTGCACGTCCAAGGTCTCGCCCTCGACCAGCAGCGGCGTCACCCGGCTGGCCAGGTCCTGCGCCAAGCCGATGAGGACCTCGGCCGGCACGCCCTGTTCGACTGCCTCAAACATCAGCGACCAAGCCCAGGCTTGCTGGAGATCGCCAGCCAGCATGGCGATGGTCATGCCATAATGTTCGGCTTCGGGCGGCGTCCAGCCAAATTCAGCCGCGGCGCGCTCGGCAAACTCCTTATGCACGGTCGGCAAGCCCCGGCGGGTATCATCGCGGTCGATGACATCGTCATGCACCAGGGTCCAGGTGTGATAGACCTCGATGGCTGCCGCGACCGGCAAGGCTTGGCGCTCATCGCCTCCCAAAGCGCCACAAGTCAGCAGCGCCACAGCCGGACGCAGCGATTTGCCGCCGCCGCGAATATAGCTGTAGACCGCCTCGCGGATATGCGCTGGCTGAAAGCGCCCGCGAAAGCGCTCCTGCGTCAGGTACTCCATCAGCAGCCGCTTGCGCTGATCAACCGCCGCAAGCAGGTCGGCAAAGTCGCTCCGCTCTGTCGTCATGCGCCGCATTTGCCTAACCGCCCGCCAACGTCAATGGCAACAATTGTAGCACCTGTCGCCCGCCGCTCACTATATGCAGGGCAATTCGGGAACGCTGAATCGAGTCGAAGCAGTAGGATCGGCCAATGCGCAAATATGCCCTTTGCAAAGATGTTGAGCAGAAAATCAAAGTCGAAATGAAGCGGCATTGCCAAGGCAGGCATCCCGAAGTCCAACAGCCGGTTGGCGCTGCAGAGATCCGATGGCGCTCTTCGCCGGAGCTGGCCTATGCCACTGGCGCCGGCTGCAAATCGCCATCTATGAGAATCGGCTCGGCTCTTCCCCAAAGCGCGCTGCCATCGCGGTTCATGATCGGCTCGGCGGAATACTGCGCCAGGTAACAGCGCCGGTAGCGGTCAGTATGATTTGCGCCGCTGCGGTGAAAGGTGCGGCTGCTGAAGACGACGATGCTGCCGGCCGGCACGATGGCTGGCTCGCCCGGGTCATCGCCGCGATAGCCGACCTTGTCATTGCTGCCCGCCTCAAGCTCGTGGCTGATGATAACATCCGCGCCGTTGCGCCCGTCGCGTCCATAAGGCAGGATGAAGACCGTGCCATTCTCGAGCGACATATCATCCAGCGCGCACCAGCAGGACAGGTAGGCGCGATGATAATGCCCGACGTAGCCGCTATCCTGATGCCAGGCGAATTTGCTGTCGCTATCGGCCGCTTTGACGACATACTGTTCGTTGAAGAGGTAAGCGGTCTGGCCCAATGTCGCCCGGCAGATCTCAGCCATCAGATCGCTGTAAAGGAATTCGGTCATGATTGGACTGCTGGCGCTGCGGTTGCTGATGAAATAGCGCTTCTTGTAATGTGTGATGCCCTGGGTTGTGATGCCCTTGGCTTCCATCTCGCGGTCATAGATGCCCACATGCCGCATGCATTCCTCGCGCAGCGCCTCCAGAACGGGCGCTGAAATGACCGATTCCAGAATGAAATAGCCATCACGATGATATTGCTGGATGTTTTCCGCGCTAACCAGAGCCATGTCCCGTTCCCTCTTGCTTGCTTGAGCCCGTCGATTGTACGCCATTTTGCGCCGATGTTCACCAGCCGACTTAATGACTATGCCGCGACGCCCCGATAAGGTACACTCCTAATGTGAGCGGCTGAGCCCGGCGGGAGAGCGCGCATGCCCCAAAGACCAAACATCGTGCTTTTCCTCAGCGATGATCATGGCGCCTGGGCGAATGGCTGCTATGGCAATGCCGAGGCGCATACGCCCACGCTGGACGCCCTGGCGGAAATCGGCGCGCGCTTTCAAAACGCCTTCACGCCGACGCCGGTCTGTTCGCCAGCCCGTGCCTGCCTGCTCACCGGCAAGACAGCCTCGCAAGTTGGCATTCACGATTGGCTGGAAGAAGCCATAGACGAGGTCGGCCAGCGCGATTGGCTTGGCGATACGCGCACGCTCTTTGAGTATCTCTCCGAAGCCGGCTATCACACGGGCTTGAGCGGCAAATGGCATCTGGGACAGTCGCATCTGCCGCCACGGGGCGCGGATTATCATTTTGGCTTGCCCGGCTGGCAGGGCGCGCATAACCAGAACTATACCTATGCGCTCAATGGCGAGCCTTTTGAATCGGCTGAAAACAAATCCAAGCTCATCACCGATCAAGCCATCGAATTTCTGGATTCCGCGCCGGCTGGCAAACCTTTCTTCCTCAACATCGGCTATATCGCCACGCATTCGCCTTATGTGCAGAGCGCGCATGATCCAGCCCAGACCGCGCGTTACCAGGAATGCGACTTTGCCGAGATTCCGCCTTATGAGCCGCATGAATGGGTCAAGAACGAGGGCGGCGGCAATGTCCTGAGCCCGCAGGACCTGCGCGATCGTTATATCGGCTACTACGCGGCTGCGACCGAAATCGACGACAATATCACCCGCGTCATCGGCGCGCTGAATCTGCGCGGTTTATGGGAAAACACCATCCTCATATACAGTTCCGATCACGGCTGCGCTATGGGGCACAAAGGTTTCTTCGGCAAAGGCAACAGCACGCGCCCGCTGAATATGTACGAGATTTCGCTGCGCGTTCCGCTGATCATCGCCGGACCCGGCATCACAGCGCAGACCCTGGATCACTACGTCGATCACTGCGATACCTTTCATACGATCTGCCAATTGGCGGGCGTCGAGTTGCCAGCCGATAGCTATGCCGGCGCTTCTTATGCCGAGTTGCTGCGCGGCGAACAAATCCAATGGGATGATACGCGCTATGGCGAATATGGAGATCTGCGCATGATCCGCGACCGGCGCTGGAAGCTGATCCTGCGTTATCCGAAGGGTCCGCATGAGCTCTTTGATCTAAGCGCTGACCCGGCCGAGACCGTCAATTGCTATGCCCGGGAGCCGGATATCGTCGGGGCATACCAGGCGCGGCTGGATGCTTTCTACGCGGACCATGAGGTAGAGGCGCTGTCTGGCTTGAACGTCAAGCGGCTGCCCAAGCACAACGGCGGCAGCGAAGCCTGGAGGGATGGCAAACGCGAGGCGCGGGGCTTGCAGATCTACTGAGGCCGCTCCAGCGAAACCGCCAGCGTAATCGCGTCATCGTAGCCGAATTTTTCCAGCGTGACGACCACTCGCCCGCTCATGGGCATGACAAACGCCAGCGGCAATTCCTCCGGCACGCCCATTGTGCTGTATGACATGACCTCCATGCCCTCGACGGTCGCCGTCACATACAGATCTTCGACATGCCCCTTGAGCTTCCGCAGGTTGAGGATGAGATGCTCGTCTTCGGCGGCGTCAAAGACCACCAGGTCGCGTATGGCTTTGTCATTCAGCGTGATCCGGGCATCGCCCTCGTCCAGCGCCTGCACGGGATTGCGGCGGATGCTCAGGCTGCCCCTTCCGCTGGCGCCGCTGTCAAAGCTGGAAACCGCCAGGACATAAGCAGCCGTCTGGTCAAAGATGAGGTTGCTGAGTTCCGCATCCAAACCGCTGCCGCTGTCGTCATCAAAAGCCAGCTGGCTGCCATCGGGCGCGATGACCTGCAAGAGCGTATCCAATTGCCCGTCGCTGTCCAGCGTGACGCTTAGGCTGTCGCCGGTCTCCACGGGCAAGGCGAAATAACGCGCCGGCGAATCGCTGTTCAGGCTGAAGGGCATGTCCGCCTCAAACTCCAGCGGCAACAGGCTGACTTCGCTGATTGTCAAGACAAAGTCGCCATCAATCGCGCCCTGCGCCATCATCAGCGGCTTGGCTGATATCTCGAGTCGGTAACGCCCGGAATAAGGCAGCGCCAGCGGTCCGACGGCGGCGTCGTTCTGCCCGCGGCTGTCGTCGTTTAAGGCGATGAGCTCATCATCCCGGTCGAGCAATGTCAGCGCCGGATCAAAATCTTCCGAAGCCAGGCTGATCAGCAGGATACTGCCCGCCGCGCCGTCGAAGGCAAAATCGGCAGCGCCATCCACCAGGCGGCTTTCGATGACATCGGCTGTTCCGAGCGAAGCCGCGACAAACTCGACCGCTGAGACTGCCTTGGCGGTCAAGGTCCCCGAAGGCTGATTGCCGGCTTCGCGCAATACCGTGACGTTATAATCGCCGCTGGCATCGCTCCTATCGGTCACCAGCTCAATGTCCACTCGCCCCTCGGCATCGGCGGTTTTGCTCGTCTGATAGACCGAACGTCCCCCGAAGCTGACATCCAGGGTGATAGCCTCGCGAGCCGCCAAGCCGCGAACCCTGACCAGATGGCTGGCGCCAATGGGGGCGGCCTGGGGTTCAATGGTCAGGCTGGCCAAGCGTGTTTCGGGGCGTTCCGTTGGCGCGGGCGCTGCGACGGGCTGGGGAGCGGGCTCCGGCGCATCTTCGTCTGGCTCAATGACAACCAGCGTGGCGCTGGAGCGCTTCTCGGCTTCGACGTAGATATCGACCGCATATTCGCCGGCCGGCAGGCTGCGCGCCGTTTCGAAACTCATGCTCAGTTCGCCATCGCTCCCGGCTCGCGCCAGCAACGTATCGATCAAGACGCCTTCGGACGAGGTGATTTGGGCAGTTACGCTGGCAAAAGCCTCCAAAGCCCTTAGCGCGATTTCGACCGCAAGCCCAGCTGGTATGGAATCTGGTCGCAGGCGGACTTCCAACGCGTCGGGTTTGGGCGTTTCCAGGCTGAAATGCCCCTCGGCCATGAGCGTTCCGGCTTGGTCATACAGCGCGACAACATGGAGACCCGGCGCATCGCCGGCTTCGCTGATGATTTCGAAGTCGATCTGCCCTGTTTCATCGCTGCTGTGCTCGCGGCTGTAGGCGACCTGCCCGGTCTCGTCCGCGGTGATCTCCAGTCGATATGCCGTTTGCGCGCTCAGGTCTTCTATATGGATGCTTTGAACGTCGCCGATCCGCGCTGTGGGCGGGCTCACGATGACTTGGCTGCCCGCTGTCAATTCAAAGTCGGCGCTGGCGATGAGCTGATCCTGGCTGAGCGCCCGCAGAGTGTAGATGCCCGGCGCATCGCCCGCGCTGCTGCTGACGGGGTAGGCAATCGCGCCATCGGCATCGCTGGTTTCATGGCTCCTGAACAGGACCTCGCCCGCAAACAGGATCTCAATGACATAGGCGCTTTGGGGATCCAATCCGCTGATTCGCACATCGAAGACCGCTCGCTCGACTGGGCCGGCTGGCGGGCTGATGGCAATCGTGGGCTGGCTTTGCGCCATAGAGCCACAGGCAAGCAGGAGCGCCAGGCAGCCGGGGAGAATGATTCGCGCGAGGGGGAGACGCATATCGCCATCCTTTCCAACTGGCCGATTGTACATGCCGCCACAGCCATTGTAGGCAGTGCGCTTTCACAATTATAGGGCAATCGCGCTCGGTTGCGCATGCGATTCGCGCCGCATGACTTGGTTCCGGCTCAAGACTTCTGTTCCATTAGCCTGGCATGAATGAGTATAATGCGCGCATGAGAGACAATAACGACAATTGGCGGATGATCGGGCATGAATGGGCGGTGGGTTTTATGCGCCGCGCCCTGATTTATGGCCGCAATCGCCATGCCTACCTGATCACCGGCGGTCCCGCGCTGGGCAAGAAGCGCCTGGCTCTGGCTTTTGCTATGGCGCTCAACTGCCGGTCAGTGTCGAAAGAGCAGCGCCCCTGCTTCACATGCGCCGACTGCCGGGCCATAGGCCGCCGGAGCCATCCCGACCTCATCCTGGCGGGGATGGAGGCGCCGCTCAAGATTGATGAGGCGCGCAATGTGCTGCGCGTCCTGGCTTTGAAGCCCTACAGCGCCCCGTATCGCATCGCCATTTTCGCCGATTTTCAGCTGGTGGCGCCTTTGGCTCAGGATGCTCTGCTCAAGACTCTGGAAGAACCTGCCGCCCATGCCATGGTGATCCTGCTGGCGACATCGGTCGAGCGCGTCCTGCCCACCATTCGCAGCCGAGCTCAGACGATTCCTCTGCGCCCGCTCCCGCAAGAGCGCGTTCGGCGGCATCTCCTGGCTTGTGGCTGCGCTGAAGACCGCGCCGAGCTGCTGGCGCGCTTGAGCGGCGGGCGGATAGGCTGGGCCATATCCGCGCTGGAAGATGAGACGGCGCTCAATTTTCGCGGGGAAATGCTGGATGCGCTGCGTGATGTCCTGGCTGGCTCGCGGCTGCCGCGCCTGAAAACCGCCGATCAACTGAGCCGGCGAGCGGGCAAGGACAAAGCGCTGCTGCGAAACGCCCTCGAGATCTGGCAATCCTACTGGCGGGATGTCTTGCTGGAAACGCATGGCAGCCCGGTCAAACCCTGCAACGTCGACCGTCGCGAAGAAATCCGCGCCTTGGCTGAACGCGTCACGGCTGCATCGGCATTAGGCGCGCTCGAAGCGACTGGTGGCTGCCTGCGCGCCCTGGATACCAATGCCAACCCGCGACTGGCTCTGGATGCGCTGTTCTTGAGCTACCCGGGGCTCGACGCCAGCTAATCAATAGGGATCCAGTTGGCGGGTTTCCGTTCCGCCTCCAGGATGGCGTCTGGCACAAGGATTATCTTGCCGAAGCCGGGCTGTCTCTCCAGCTTTTGATGGGCTTGCCTCGCCTGGCTGAGCGGCATGACCTCGTCGATCAAGGCGCGATACTGGCCGTTGATGAAGCCGCGAAGCGCCGTCGCAAAATCTTCGGGCGCGAGCGAGCCATAAGCGCCAAGCAGGCTGAGATTGCGGCGGTGCAGGTCCAGGGCGTCGAGCTTGACCCGCGGCTTGGCGATGGCGCTGGCGATGACCAGCCGGCCGCCTGGGCGGAGCATATCCAGCGAACCCTGCAGATTCAGCCTGTCTTTGCAATGCAGGACGAAGCTGGCGCCATTCTCATCGGTAGCCAGCCGCACCTGCCGCAAGAGATCGTCGCCCGCGTCTTCCAGGACGATATCCGCGCCGATGTCATGCAGATGCGCGGCAAAATCGCCTGCGCTGATGGCAATAACCTTGGCTTTGCGGGCGGCTGCGATCTGCACGGCTGCGCTGCCGAGGCTGGTCGCCGCGCCGCGGATCACGATTGAATCACTCTCTTTCAGTTTGCCTCGCATGACCAGCGCCAGGCACGCGCCCGCGAATGAAGCGCCGGCCGCCACCGCCGTCTGGTAATCCAGCTCATCGGGCAGGCGAAGCAAGCGCTCGGCGGGGACCGCGCAATATTCCGCATAGCCGCCATTGATTTCGCAGCCCAGCTGCTCGAAGGCCGCGCAGACCCGGTCGCCAGCCTGCCAGCCAGCTACGCCATCGCCCAGCTGCGCGACCTCGCCGGCCAGGTCGCCGCCCAGAATATGCGGCAGGGGCTTGCGAATGACCAGGTCGCCCCGGCGCAGCAGCAAATCCGCGGGATTGACCGAGGTGGCCTGAACCTTCACCAAAACCTGCCCGGGAGCCGGCTGCGGGATTCTCAGGCGCGTTGGAATGAGGACGCGGGCTTTGCCCAGCCGCTCGATAATGACGGCGCGCATGCTGCCAGCGATCTCCGCCATACTGTCCCCCCTCTCTTGCGCCTGCGCCGGAAGTCTAATGCAAGGGATTAAGCCTGTAAATGCCTGCCCAATTTATGCTTGGCCGCCGCCGAAACGTTTGGCGTTGCGAGCCCGCGCCTTGGCGATTTCACGTTCGCGGCTGCGCTTTGGCGCATTCGTCCGCAAAGCCGACAGCAGATCCGCGGTCGCTCGCGCAACATCAGCCACTGCCTGCTCGAAGGCGGCGGAGTTGACGGCTGAGGGCGAATTGTATCCGCTGATCTTGCGCACGTATTGCAGCGCGGCCGCTTCAATATCGGCGGTCGAGCATGGCGGATCATAATTGAACAAGGTGCGGATATTTCGGCACATCGCATGAGCCTCCCCTGTCTGGAATCCTGTGCCAAGTATAACAGCCGCGCGGTGTTCAGTCGCAATAGAGTTCGGCTTCCAGCCCGCGATAGGCTGCCGGCATATACTCGTCGATGCAGCCCAGCGAGCGAAACTCATCCAGAAGCTCCTGGCTGTCTTCCGCGTTGGGATATGTCTGGCGCTTCCATACAACATAGGGGGCCAGGCGCAAACGGGCATGCCGAAACTCTTCGATGACCAATTCCGCGGTTGGCCCGCAACGTTCGACGAAAGCCTGCCGCGCAAACTCGGCGAACAGGGGCGCGGGGTCATAGCCGACGCGGCGATGCGTTTCAAGCTTCCAGCCCTGCGCGCCGCCGTCCAGGATCATATAGCTGGCGCTGATTTCGCCATCCAGGGGCACGCCGACCGAGCCCGGATTGAAGATCTGCCTGCCGCCGACTCGCCTGTGCAGCGCGATGTGGCTGTGCGCCGCGACCACCCAGTTTTCAGCGACCTCAGCCAGCCAACTGCCAGCCCTCGCCGCGGACGTATCGGGATAGATTGCTGTCCAGGGATCGCCCGGAATGCCGTGTACGACGCGCAGGGGCGGGGCATCGCGAAAGCGCAGCTCCAGGCTATCCGGCAGCATGGCCAGCCGCTGCACCCAGGCATCGCCAAGCTCGGCGCGCAGATAGGGCGGGAAAGTGAAGCTGGACCAATGCGCCGGCGCCCGCTCGGTAGCATAATCCAGCGCGTAGAGTTCGTTGTTGCCGCGGATAAGCGCCCAGCCGCGGGACCTGATGACTTCCAGGACCTGCCGGGAAAAGGGACCCCAGTTCACGCTGTCGCCAGCGATCACAACGCGATCGACGTTAAATTGCGCCATATCGGCGATGACGGCTTCCAGCGAAGGCAGGTTTCCGTGAATATCGGCGAGGACCGCCAAACGTGTCATGTCAGCTCCTAGTCAAGATTCAGAAGCTGATACAGCGGCGTTCGGGGGTTTCCGCAGTCAGGAATCGTAGCCGTGAGGATGCCAGCGATGCCAATTCCAGGCGGTCTCGATGATGGCGCGCAAGCTGTTGTACTCGGTTTCCCAGCCGAGTTCGCGGCCGATCCTGTCGCTGTCTGCCACCAGAACCGGCAGATCCCCAGCCCGCCGCGCCGCCTGCATAAGCGGGATGGCATGCCCCGTTACCTCGCGCGCCGTCTCAATGACCTCAAGCACGGAGTAGCCGCTGCCGCTGCCCAGGTTATAGACGCGGCTGGGACCATCGCCCAAGGCTTCCAGCGCCAGGATATGCGCCCGCGCCAAATCCAGGACGTGCACATAATCGCGGATGCAAGTGCCATCGGGCGTTTCATAATCGCTGCCGAATACCTTGATATGCTCGCGCTGCCCCAAGGCGACCTGCAGCACCAGCGGGATGAGATGCGATTCCGGATCATGCGCCTCGCCGATATGCCCGTCAGGATGCGCGCCGCAGGCATTGAAGTAGCGCAGGCAACAGTATTTCATGCCAAAGAGCCGCTCCATCCAAGCCAGCAGCCGCTCCGCCATGTATTTGGTCTCGCCATAGATGCTGCCCGGGCGCAGAGCCTCGCCTTCATTGATGGGGACGCGGGCCGGTTCGTCAAACAAGTTGGCAGTTGATGAAAGGATAAAGCGCTTGACGCCATGCTGGCTGGCGCATTCCAGCAAGTTGATGAAAGTATGCAGATTGTCGCGCAGGTAGAGGAAAGGCTGGCGCATGCTTTCGCCGACCAGGATCCGCGAAGCGAAGTGCATTACGCCGTCGAATGGATGCGCTGCGAAGGCGGCGGCCAAGGCAGAGCGGTCCTGCAAATCGCCGACGATCAGCCGGGCATCCGAATGCACCGCGCCGCGATGTCCAGCGCTCAAGTTGTCATAGACCACGACAGGATAGCCGCGCTCTATCAGCAGCTGCACGGCGTGGCTGCCAATATAGCCGGCGCCGCCTGTCACGAGAATAGTCATGCTGACACGCTCCCTTCGGCATAAGAGTATAGCCCGGCGCCGCGCATGGGCAAAGTCGCTTGGCGGCTGCTGGGCAATCGCATCATAATCACTATGCTCCGTTCTGCGCGCAAACGACGGTTTTCGTAGGGGCTGGTCGGTGACCCGCCCATGTGTTGAGCTGAATATTCGAGGGTCGAGCCACCGGCTCGCCCCTACGGATGACATATTTTGTGGGAAATCTGTCCCATATCAACGGCGTTCCAATTTGGTGCAATTGCCCTTGGCGGCTGGCGGCCTGTATTGTGAGGCGCTGGCAAACTGTGGTTTAATCGTGAACGACGGGAAGGGCAGCCGAGGGCGGCATGAGCGACGAGCCAAAGCGCGGGGAAAAATGGACGGCGGCGGAACGGGCCGCGCTGCGCAAGCTGATTGGCATGGCGCTGATCATTCTGTTGGCGATTGTCTTGGCCGGGACAGTCGCGGCTCTGCTCAGTTCCGCGCTGGGCACGCTGTGAGTTGTATCGCGTGATAATGCGGCGAGTTCGCGCTATACTCTGGCCGAGGCAAAGGAGAAGTTTTCATGATTAAGGTACCGACTCGCAATGTCCTTGACGAAGTAACCGAATTCTTGGCATCGCAGCCGACGGACGAGGCTCTGCTGGAATATCGATTCTCCGCCGAATTGCAGGACCGGATGCATTATCTGCTGGATCTCAATGGCGAAGGCGAGTTGAATTGTTGCGAAGAGCGTGAACTTGACGACTACATCCGCGCCAATAGGATGATGTCCACGCTGAAGGTCAAGACGAAGCTACGGCTACGAGGGATAGAAGCGTGACGGTCACGGCGAGAACCAGGCGTTACGTTACGTCTCGGGCCGGAGGGTGCTGTGAATACTGCCGAATTGGCGTGGGCGAGCAATCCGCGGACTTTCATATCGACCACATCATAGCGCTTCGCTTTCACGGTAGCGATGAAGAGGCTAATCTTTGTGTGGCCTGCTTGGAATGCAATCGATTCAAAGGCTTTATTGTGGCCGCGCTTGACCCGTTGAATGGAGAACCGAGCAAGTTGTACCATCCGCGAACGCAGACTTGGCACGAGCACTTTCATATCGAATCAGATGCATCAATTGCAGGTCTAACGCCAGAAGGGCGCACGACGATTCTTGTGCTTCGAATTAATGATAGCTGGCGCATCAGCCAGAGGCGCCGCGAACTCCTGCTGGGCAACTACCCGTGCCAGACCAATCTCTGAGCTTCACCGCCGACGCCCCCAATCAACGCCTGGACGTCTTCCTCCAAGCCAACCTGCCCGGCTATTCGCGCTCGCAGACGCAAGCCCTGATACGCGACGGCTGCGTGCTGGTTGATGGCGCGGCGCGGAAAGCCGGCTACAAGTTCAAGGGCGGCGAGCATGTCATCGTGCGGCTCCCGCCAAGCCAGGAGACTGCGCTCGTAGCGGAAGACATCCCTCTCGATATCGTCTACGAAGACGAGCATCTCGTCATCGTGAATAAAGCCGCCGGCCTGGTGGCCCATCCTGGACCTGGCAACGAAAGCGGCACCCTGGTCAATGCCCTGCTTTGGCGCTATCCCGAATTGGCGAATATGCGGGGCGACCCGGCCGCACAAGACCGGCTGGGCATCGCGCATCGTTTGGATCGCGGCACGAGCGGCTTGCTGGCTGTCGCGCGGGACAAGGCCTCCCTGCATGATTTGATGCGGCAATTCCAGGAACGCGCTGTAGACAAGATCTATCTGGCGCTGCTGGAAAAACGCCCCCAATCGAACACGGGCATCATCGACGCGCCTATCGCCCGCGACCCTCGGCAGCGCAAACGCATGGCGGTTCGGCGGGATGGCAAGCCGGCGCAAACCGAATTTGCAGTGCTGGATGATGATTTTCAAGGCGAGCGCGCGCTGGTGCGGCTGAAGCTGCTGACCGGGCGAACGCATCAGATTCGCGTTCACCTGGCTTTCATCGGCTGCCCGGTCGTGGGGGATGCGGTATACGGGCGCAGGAAGCAGAGGGTGAAGATGAAGCGGCAATTCCTGCACGCGCATGAGCTGGCGTTTGATCATCCCGAGAGTGGGCAGCGGCTGCGGTTTGTGAGCGAGCTGCCGGCGGGTTTGCGGAGCGTGATGGCGAAGCTGCGGTAGGGGGAATCACCACGAGAGGCACAGAGGCACAGAGATTTAGGATGATAGGATTCGCTCGTACAATGCTTTATCTCGCTTGTTTTCCCAGCCAGCCACCAATCGCAGTATGCGCTCGCTGCCGTCCAAGGGATCGACGACATGCCAGAATTCCCAACTGTTGATCTTGTCCCTGTCCCAAGCTGCATTATCAAAGGACGGATCAACTGACCGAATCGCATTCCAAACCGCGTCTGATGGCCTCATGCGTCCGCCATTGTATATGACTGCTTTCGAGCCCAAGTATATTCCTTTTCTAACGCTTTCCAGTCGCAGATCGGCTCTGAATCTATGCCCCTTGTAATAGCCATATATCGGGATGCAATCGTCAGCAGCAATCTGTTTATCAGCGTGTCCAGCTTCTTTTTCTTGTGATTGTTCCTCGATAGTCTCTGGCGCCTTGTCTACACCCGGCCCGGTCTCAATGATCCCCGAAGTTGCGGACTGTGAGACGGGCGCCGTCGCTCGCTTTGCGGTCAGGAAGGCCAGCCACTCTTGCTCTACCAACCGCTCAAGCCGCTGGCTGTCGCTATTCGAGCGAACTTTCTTAAGGACATACTGGCGAAGTCCATGCGAAAGCGGATCAAACTCCGCTTTAAGTACCTGTCGGACAATGCGCTGGTCTTTGGCGTCTCGCGCCGCGTTCAGAGCCTTGTCTCTCTCAAAGCCGGCCTTGCTGAAGACTTCAAGAACCTCCAGCAAACTTTCGTCGAGCTTCCGCAAATCAAGGGTCATAAAGGGCTCGTCGTCCATGACGTTTGGACGATCGAGATCGGCGTAAAAGCGGTACTCCAATCCGTTGGTGAGTATGCCGAATCTGACATCGAGCTTGGAGCTGAAATAGAAATGCAGTTGCCGCGTGTGATGCCGCTCTAGCTTCAGATTTGCGCGCTTGACTTCGACCAAGACAACCGGCTTGCCCGCAATCTTGAGCGCGTAATCGACTCTGGTGCTGCTGGTGAATATATCCGCCGTGAACTCCGGCTCGACATCGTTGGGATTGTGAACGCTGTAGCCGAGCGCCTCAAAGAAGGGTTGGACGAGGAATTGGCTGGTGTTGGCTTCGCTGCGTTTGGCGGCGGGGAGTCGTTGCGCCAAATCGGCGGCGAGCGCCTTCAGTTTTTCAGCTATGTCCATATCTGCTTGCTCCTGATGCTGCTGGTCGCGCAATTGACTGTATCTTAGCATGAACTGGCGCTTGATTAGCGGGCCAACGGGGAGCGGATGCGGTTTGTGAGCGAGCTGCTGAAGGGCGCAAAAGAGCCGCTACGTATTGCCTTGCAATCGCCGAACCAACGATTTGTCGCTTCTCAAATCACCCATTGGACGCTCGACGTTGCTGCTGGGATCCCGAAGCTTCCAAAATGTCCATCCATTCTGCGGATTGGTTAGTGAAGGATTGACAGTGTTTATCGCCTGCAAAGTCGATTCCGAAGGCTTGAAAGTCCCTTCATCAAGGCGAACCACCGATTTCTTCCAATTTGTTGTGTCATATCGCAGCCTAGCATTGAAGCGATGCCCCTTGTACGACGCGCGCACAGGGATTTCAACAAAGTCTGATGAAACTGGCTCGGCAACCACATCCTGAGTGTCGTATTCTTCTCGCGAAAAACTTTGCTGTCCGAGTCTCAATGCTTTGGCTTCGACAACCTCGCGCCAAGCAAGCCTGACAAGCGAAGCGTATCTCGGCAAATCCGAATCATGGACTTGACCCGAATGAACCTGCCGCGCCACCAGCCGAACCAGGTCATCAGAAGGGCTCTTCATTTCCTGCTGCAGTGAGCGCGCGATGAGTCGCTTTTTCGCGTTTGCCATAATCCGAGCGGCATCAAAGCCTGCCTTAGTGAATGCTTCCAATTCATTGACCAACCGCGCTTCCAGGTTAAGAATGTCAATTGACATGTACGGCTGCTGATCCATGATGTTCGGTTTTCTCAGGTCGGAATAGAAGCGAAACTCTAGGCCGTTAGTCAGAATGCCGAAGCGCACATCCTCGGCGTTGAAATAATGGTGCAACTGTTTCCAATGGTTCTCGCTGAGCGCAATGTTGGCAGCCTTTGCTTCTATGAAGATTATTGGCTTGCCCTGGCGCATAATCGCGTAATCAACCCGCTCGCTGCCACTGGACTTTGCATCGGCGGTGTATTCAGGTCTCACCTCTTGCAGATTATTGGTGTCATAACCTAAGGCGCGGATGAAAGGGTGGACTGCCACATTGATGGTAGCCTGCTCAGTGGTCATGAGGTGACGCTGGCTCTTCACCTGGTCGGAGATTTTATTTATCGCGTTTGCCAAATCCATGCCGGGCTTCCTTACTGAGAATTTCTAGAATCACGCCAATTTTAGCACAGAAGTCTTTGCGCTGCTTAGTTCTTGCGCCGGCGGCTACTCACCGAGCCGCCCCTACATTTCTGCATCTGAAGCCACGGCAATCGGATTCACTTCCTCCTGACTCGTTGGGGGGATCGAGGGGGGGCAACACTTCCCCCTGACTCGTCGGGGGGACCGAGGGGGGCAACACTTCCCCTTGACTCGTCGAGGGAAGTCAGATCCGCGCCCTCTGTCCCACCGCCGCAAAATCCGCTATACTCCACCCCATGCACACAACAGCCCAACCCACCGCCTTCCACCTGATGACCAAGCCGCGGGGCGCCATCTGCAACCTCGATTGCAAATACTGCTACTTCCTCTCCAAAGAAGCCCTCTACCCCGGCAGCAAGTTCCGCATGTCGGACAATCTGCTCGAGGAATACATCCGCCAATACATCTCCGCGCAGCCGGTCAACGACATCAACTTCGCCTGGCAGGGCGGCGAACCCACGCTGATGGGTTTGGACTTCTTCAAACAAGCCGTTCGCTACCAGCAGAAGCACAAGCGCCCCGGCATGCGCATCACCAATGCCCTGCAGACCAACGCCGTCACGCTGGACGACGACTGGTGCGAATTCTTCGCCGAAAACGACTTCCTGCTCGGGGTCAGCCTGGATGGACCGCGCGAAATGCACGACTTCTACCGCGTCGACAAAGGCGGCAACCCCACATTCGACAAGGTCATGCGCGGCATCCGTCTGCTGCAGAAGCACAATGCCGAATACAACATCCTGACGACAGTGCACGCCGCCAACGAAGGCCAGGGCAGGCGCGTATATGAGTTCCTGCGCGATGAAGTCGGCACGCAATTCATGCAGTTCATCCCCATCGTCGAACGCGACAATGACACCGGCTATCAAGAAGGCGACCAAGTCACCGAGCGCTCGGTTACAGCGGCCGGCTATGGCCAGTTCCTCATCGATATGTATGAAGAATGGGTGCGCCGCGATGTGGGCAAGGTCTTCGTGCAGATCTTCGATATCGCTTTGGCCGCATGGACGGGCGCGCCACCGGGCTTGTGCATTTTCGACGAGACCTGTGGCTTGGCAATGGCCATGGAACACAATGGCGATGTCTATTCCTGCGACCACTACGTCGAGCCGGATTACAAGCTGGGCAATATCATGGACGTGCCGCTGAACGAAATCGTGGTCATGGACGAGCAGGTGGCATTCGGCCAAGCCAAGCGCGATACCCTGCCGCAGTATTGCCTGGATTGCGAGGTCAAGTTTGTCTGCAACGGCGGCTGCCCCAAGAATCGCTTCATCAAGACTCCGGATGGCGAGCCGGGCTTGAATTACCTCTGCGCCGGCTACCGCGCCTTCTTCAACCATGTTCGCCCAAGCATGAACTTTATGGCCAGCGAATTGTCTCAACGCCGTCCGCCCGCCAATGTCATGCTGCAGCTGGCGCGTTATGACGCTGAGCTGGAACGGGCATTCGCCGCGGCTGGCCGCAACGACCCTTGCCCCTGTGGCAGCGGAATGAAGTACAAGCGCTGTCATGGAAGGCGGGGGAAATTGTCCACGACGGATAAACGCAGATAGAATTGCAGGTTTCAGACCAGAGCGAGGCAGCCATGGACGAGGCGACAGTTGAACTCAAGGCGCCTGTCGAGATTTACGAATGGGCGGAGATAATCGCCGCTCGCCGGGCTTCTTCGGCAGAATCTGTACTTTTGGAAGGTCTGGCGGCGCTTCTGGGTCCATTGTCGGATTTCGATCTAGAGCCAGAAGAGCTAAAGCACTTTGATGACGACCAGCTAAGGAAGGTCGTCAATCAGCGATTGACTTGGCTCCAAAATATGCGGCTGCGCGAACTCTTGCGGCTCGGTCAGTCGGGACAAATCACCGACGATGAGTCCCAAGAATTGGAGACATTATTAGAGTTGGTTGATCATCAGATTCTCTTGCGCTCGGAGGCTTTGCTGCTCTTGAGGCGACGTGGGAACGATATCCGCGAGTTGCTCAAGCTCGGAGCCTAGGGGATGTCATGGATTCCAATTAACTTGCGTCGTCAAGTTTATGAACGCGCGGGAGGACAATGCGAATACTGCCAGGCACAAGAATCTAGTGTTATCGATATGGAAATTGATCACATTATCCCGTTGTCTCGCGATGGAACTACAACTTTAGACAACCTGTGCTTATCATGTGTGGGGTGCAACGGACACAAACGAGAATTTGTAACAGCGGTTGACCCCAAGACAGGCAACGAAGCAGAATTGTTCAATCCGCGAACCCAGCTCTGGAAGCATCACTTTCGCTGGGATGACGACTACACGAGTGTTTTTGGTATACCCGCAGTGGGCCGGGCGACTGTATACCGGCTGCAGTTGAACCGACCCGGGGCTCTTCGCGCAAGGCGGCGCTGGGTAGATGCGGCCTTGCATCCGCCAGACTGACTGCCGCGCACCTGAATTCATCTATCATATAGAGGACCATCACCATGTCACAACAAGTCATTTCCACCAGCAGCGCGCCAGCCGCGGTCGGCGCCTATTCCCAGGGCATCATCGCCAATGGCTTCATCTTCACCGCGGGCCAAATCCCCCTCATACCCGGCTCATCGGCTCTGCGCGAGGGCGGCATCGGGGCGCAGACCCGCCAATCGCTGAACAATATCCAGGCGGTGCTGGAAGCGGCCGGCAGCTCCATGGACAAAGTCGTCAAGACCACAGTCTTCCTGGCGGACATCAATGATTTCGCTGCCTTCAACGCGGTCTATGGCGAGTTCTTCCCGGATAATCCGCCGGCGCGCAGCACGATCCAGGCGGGTGGCTTGCCAGTCGGCGCGCTCGTAGAGATAGAAGCCATCGCCTTGCTTGAATAGCGCTCTACGCAGTCTCTTCGCCTTTTGCTACAATGCGCTGACGACCCGCGTATGAACCAGAACGAGGCAATCAGTTCCAATGATTGATGTCAACCAGTTGCGCAAAGGCGCGACCTTCACGCAGAATAACAATTTGTATCGCGTCCTCGAATATCGCCATCACAAACCCGGGCGCGGAAAAGCCACCATCCGCGTTACTGTGCGCGACCTGCGCAGCGGCTCCACCACCGAGATGACATTCAACTCCGGCGAGCGCGTCGAAGATATCCGCGTGGAAGCCAGCCGCGTCGAATTTCTCTATGCCGATGATGATTTTGCCACATTCATGAATACCGAGACATACGAGCAGCCCCAGCTCAACCGCGCCATCTTCGGCGATGATCTCAAGTACATCAAAGACAGCATGGAGATCAAGCTGCTCAGTTACGAAGGCGAAATCATCGATTATGAATTGCCCAAGACCATGGAATATGAAGTCATCGAGGTGGAAGCGGCCATCGCCGGCGATACCGCCAACAGCCCCACCAAGAAGATCAAGCTCGAAAGCGGCTTCGAAGTGAACGCGCCGATGTTCATCAACGTCGGCGATATGGTCAAGGTCAACCTTGAGGACGAGGTCTACGTCACCCGCGTCAGCAAGTAGCCCGAGTTGCCTTCAGCCCGGCGACAAGCCCGGAGCGATGACGCGGAATAGCAGAACCACATCCAGAGCCGCCAAGCCCAGCATGGCAAGCGGCAGCATCCAGTTCGCCCAAGTCTGGCGCGGCAGCAAGCGTTCCAGCCAGAAATCGATTCCATAAACCAGCAGGCAGGCGATAGGCAGCAGAGCCGGGAAAAGATAGCGCCCCTGCCATTGCTGGAATTCCAGGTTGTAATAGCCGAACTGCAGGGCGACGATGCCAAGCGCAGCCAGCAGCAGCGCCCATGGACCCAGCGCGATCCCCCCGCGTATGCCTGGCAGCGCGCCCAAAATGCCCGCCAAAGCGAATGCCAGGAAACCACGATAGAGCCAGCCGCCCAGCGCGTCGTCCAGCGGCAGCGCCATCCAACCGAATTGCCCCCAAAAGCTCTTGAATGTGGTCTTTGCCATATCGCCCAGATAAGCCAGCATGCCATGCTCGGCGATATACTCCGCGCTGCGTGGCTGGCCGGCAACCACGGCGTCATGCGCGGCCAAACCCAGAAAATCGGGGAAGCCGTAGACGCTGATGTTGCGCAGCCACCATATTCCGCCGAGCGCGCCGGCCACCAGCACGACAATCGCCAGCGAAGGCAGCAATTTGCCGACTGGCCTCTCGCCGCGGCGCCATCTCAGCCAGACAGCCAGCAGAGCCGGCAGCATGAGATAATAGGCGGTCAGCTTGGTCAGGAACGCCAAGCCGATGACAAAGCCCAGCTGCCAAAGCGGCGGATCGCCAGCTTCGAGATAGCGCAGCATCCAGAGCAGCGCCAAGCCCGCCAGCAGCTCTGCCAGGGCGTCATTGTTGACCGCGCTCAGCATGTGCAGGTGTTGCGGCAGAAATGCCACCAGCGCCATGACCGCCATCGCGACATGCGGCTTGCCCGGCATGATGCGGCGGCAGACAAGATAACTCAGAATCACCACGCCCGCGCCAAGCGACACGCTGAAGAGGCGCAGCGCCAGCAGATCCCCCGCGCTCAATCGGAAGACCAGCGAAGCCAGCAGATAATAGAGCGGCGGCTGATGATCTTCGTATTGGATGCTATGCAAATCTCCCAGCAGTTCTGGCGCGAACCGGCTGCTTGTCAACTGCGCCAGATATGCGCTTGACCAGTCGCCCGGTTCAATCACGGGGCAGCAGCCAGCTTCGGCGACTTGACGAATAGTGTTGTAATGCGCGGGTTCGTCGGGCGCTTGCCAGGCCGGCGTGAAGCGGGCGAAAAGCGCGCCAACCGCCAGATAAAGCAGCAGAATAGTGACGCATAAACGATTCGCGTTTGTCATGGAAGCGAAACCCCGCCGGCTCAAAATGCTGCCGTCATCATCATGGCGCAGTTCGGGCGATATGTCAGTTGCGCTAGATGCAGAATGACATTTTGCCTGAATCTGACGCAACTCTCCTTAGACCAGATTTCCGAATAAGTGTACACTGAGAAGACGCTTTCGCATTGTAATGGAGCAGAACATGCGCCGGTTTCTCCGTCTGCATGGACATGCTATCGCTGTCATCGCTGTTCTGACAGCCATCCTCACCTATCCGACCATCGCCTGGGTTTTCAGGTTCGATGTCTTCTGGCTGCCCGAAGGCGGCAATCGCGATGTGCTTACGAATTTGTGGAACAGTTGGTATTTTGGACAGATCCTGGCGGGCAAAGCCGACCTCTTGTACTCGGACCTGATCTTCTACCCCGAAGGCGTCTCCCTGGTCTACAGCTATTTATCGATTCCCTATTCGCTGACGATGAACCTGCTGGGGCTTTTGATGCCGCCGGACAATGCCTTCAGCATGACCTTCCTGCTCATCATCTCCACGAACGCCCTGGCTGGTTATGTCTACCTGTCCTGGCTGCTGAAGGACAAATGGCTGGCGCTCTTTGGCGCTTGCGTTTTCGGTTTCTGCCCGCAGGCTCTGGGCTATACGGCTTGGCCCGCCATCAACTGGATAGCGCCTATGCCGATCGTATTCTACTTCTTCCATCGCGGCATGCGGGAAAGGCGCTGGCGGCTGATAGCGCTGGCGGGATTATGCGGCGGCTTGACCTGCGTGGTCATTATGTATCTCTACGTCTGCGTTGTGATCGCCTTGGGCTTGTTCGCCTGCGCCTTTGCCTGGCAGCGCTGGAGGGACAGGCAATTCTGGCGTCACATGATTGTCCTGGTCATGGCTTTCGGCTTGGCCAGCGCCTGGCGAGTCATGCCTATGCTGCTGGATCGGGCGGCGCTTGACCGAGCGGCTGAATCCGCGACCCAAGACCCAAATCAGGCTGATATCCTTGCCTTCTTCATAAACGAACAGAATCCCATTTTGCGCGACCTGCTGTATACCTCCTGGCAGTTGCCGGAGAACAATGCGTTTGGCGGAAAGAGCTATCTGGGTTTTTTGCCCCTGTCGCTGGTGGCTATCGGGCTTCTTAACGGCGGCGCGCGGCGAAAGATGCTGCCCTGGCTGGGCTTGTTGTTGGTGTTCCTCTTGCTGCGCCTCGAATCAACGCTGATGATCGCTGGTACAGAATTTGAAAACGTCAAGCTGCCCAAACATTATCTCAATCAGCTGCTGCCCTTTGTGTTTTCCGCATTCTATCGCGCGAAATTCTTTATGGCTGGCGCCTGGCTGCCCTGGGCGGTACTGGCCTGTTTTGGCTTGATGACGCTGCGCGGCAAGCTGCCGATGATGGCAAAGCCGGCGGCCATCCTGGTCATGATTGCCGTCGTCTGCATGGAGTATTACATCCCAGTCGACCGCACAGAGCCGCCCTGGGGTCCAGAGGTCACGCCGCAGCGCATAGCCTATCTCGATTGGCTGGCTGAGACGAAGGAAGAGGTTCGCCTGGTCAACTTGCCGATGCGCGCGAATGCCCTCAGAGTGTATTCCTATTACCAATCGCTCAGCGGTTTCCCGATTAGCGCAGGCGCTATCAGCCGAACGCCTGACCGCGCTTACGACACCATCAATGGCAATTTTCTGCTTGCCTCCTGGAACAGCTTTCGAGCCATCCATTGCGAAACCGGCGACCGCGAGGCATACCTGGCCGCGGTGGACGCCATTGAAGACGTTGGATTCAGCCACATCGTCCTGCATCGCGACTTGTATGGAGCGGCATTCGTCGAAGAGAGTTTCTACGGCATATCGCCAAGTTATTTCGATCCTTATGTTTCTATCTACACGCCAAATGACCTGCGGGGAAGCTGCCCGCAAGAGCTGAGCGCCCGGCATGTCTTCGCTGAAGTTCATGCAGAGGCTTTGAGCGACAATCCCATCCTGAATGCGCGCCATGGCCTCGTGGCAGTCTTGCCGCCGACAGTTGAAATTGGCGAGCATTTCTTGCGTTATCTGCGGCATAACGGCTATGAAGACAGGGTCATCGCCACCATAGTCAGCGATGCCAGCGGGCAGGTAGAGACGCTTGGCGCGGCCACACTGGAGCTTGAAAGCCAGAACGCGCTTTGGCTGCTGAGGGATCAACTGGAGTTTCGCCCGCAGCCCGCCGATGCCAACACTGCCTGGCTTCTGGAGCGTTTCAAGCCCTGCGCGACGCAGTATCAGGACGAGCGCAGGACCTTCGATCTCTATGTCAAGCGGACGATTCCTTGCGCCGCCATGAACGGGAGCAGCGCCATGGACATCCGCTATGACCAGGGAGTCGCATTGGAAAACGCCCATTTCGCGCTGGATGGCGATGCGCTGGAACTGTATCTGGCCTGGACGAAAGAGACCGAGTCAGAACAGGCATTCTCGCTGCAGCTATTCGCGGAAGATGGGCAGAAAGCCTTGCAATATGACCACATGATCTGGCCCGAGCTGCTGGCGGTTCACCAGATTGACGCCGCGGCGCTGGCGCCTGGCGATTATGCAGCGCATCTCATTGTCTATGATTACGAAACTCAAGCCAGCCTCGGTGGAACGCATGGAGAAACGCGGGAAAGCTTCGAGCGCGTCTTGGATTTGGGCAGGCTGGAGAAGCGCTAAAGCCGGGACTGGCTCGTTATCAATTCAAGACCTCAGGCATGCGCAACTCAGTCCATGATTCAGCTGTGGACACCGGCGCCGCTACTTGCTGGCAAAGCGTCTCGCAGGTCCAGCATTTGCAATAGCTAGGGATTGCACACATTGGCAGCCTTGCCCCTAAGCAGAAAGTCGCGGATCAGTTCGGCCGCTTCAATCGCAACAGTAACCTGGGCATCCACCGTGCTGGCGGCCAAGTGCGGCGTATGCGCGACATTGGGCAAACCGATCAGCGGATGATCCTCCGGCGGCGGTTCCTGCTCATAGACATCCAAAGCCGCCCCAGCCAGCTTGCCGCTGCGCAATGCCGCCGCCAGGTCAGCCGAATTGATGAGCGCGCCACGAGCCGCGTTAATGATGCGCGCGCCATCTTTCATCATCGCGATGGTTTCCGCATTGACCATGCCCCGCGTTTCGTCGGTGACCATGGCATGGAAGCTCAGGAAGTCCGAGCGGGCATAGACCGCATCCAGCGGCAGCAGCGGCACATCAAGACTCGCGGCGACTTCTGGCGGCAGGTAAGGGTCATGCGCGATCACAGTCATCTCGAAAGCCTGCGCGCGCGTTGCGATGGCTTGGCCGATGCGCCCCAAGCCGATGATGCCCAAGGTCTTGCCTTTGAGCTCGACGCCGGAAAACAGCTTGCGCTCCCAACGGCCCTCCAGCAGCGATTGATGCCCCTGCGGGATATGCCGCGCCAGGGCGATCATCAAGCCAAAGGCATGCTCGGCTGTTGATATCGTATTGCCGCCCGGCGTGTTCATCACCACGATGCCGCGCTCGCTGGCAGCCAGCAGATCCACATTGTCGACGCCGACGCCAGCCCGAGCGATGGCTTTGAGTTCTGGCGCATGCTCCATCAGTTCCGCATCCGCCCTGACGCCGCTGCGGATGATCAAGGCATGCGCATCGGCCACGGCTTTCAGCAGAGCCGCTCGCTCAAGCTTGCCGGGAGCGGAGACGCGAATGCCATCACAAGCGGCCAGGGTGTCGATGGCTTGCTGATCGACGTTGTCGGGGACAAGTACGTGTAAGGTCATTTGCGCCCCCTAATTTGCGATTGCCAGGAAAGCGTCGATGCCGCTGAGGACTTCGCGCAGCATCTCCATGCTGACATCGCCCATGTGCGGCAGGCGGAAGGTCTTGCCCTTGATAGGTCCATAACCTTTGTCCATGGCGATGCCGCACTCGGCGCGCATGAATTTGTCCAGCGCGTCGACATCAATGCCCAGCGTATTATCAACAGTCGTGACGGTGGCGCTGCGGAAGCCAGCTTGGGCGAACAAGCCCAAACCCCGCGAAAGCGCCCACTGATGCGTCGCCTCTCGCATGGCTTCGTGCCGCGCCCAGCGCTTCTCGATGCCTACTTCCAGGATGCAATCCAGCTGCTTGTCGGCGGCGAACATCAAGGCGATGGGCGGCGTCGAGGGCGTATTGTTCTTGAGCAGTGATTTCTCCAGACTGAGGAAATCAAAATAGTAGCCGCGATTCATTATGGTGGCCGCTCGTTCCAGGAGGCGGTCGCTGACGGCGGCGAAGGCGATGCCCGGCGGCAAAGCCAAAGCTTTCTGGCTCGAGGTCAAGGCGATATCAATGCCCCAGTCATCCACGCGCAGTTCAGTTCCCAGGTAACCGCTTACGCTGTCCACGAAGAAGAGCGTATCCGGATGCGCCTTGACAACTTCGCCGATTTCGCGGATGGGGATGGTCACGCCGGTGCTGGTTTCGTTGTGCACCGCGCATACGGCATCATAGCTCTGCTTTTCCAGGGCTTCGGCGACCATGTCAGCAGTATGCGCCCGCCCCCATTCGACCTCCAGGCAATCGATCTGCTTGCCATTGGCCCGGCTGATCTGCGCCCAGCGTTCGCTGAATGCGCCGCCGGTCAGGTGCAATGCCTTGCGATCATCGCGCACGCCGCAGCGGACCGCCCCTTCCCACAATCCCGAGCCGGAAGACCCGCAGACATAGACGCGGCTCTCGGTGAAGAAGGATCGCCGGAGCTTGGCTTGCAGCCTGGCGAAGAGCTCGGCGAACTCCGGGCTGCGGTGGCCGATCATCCAAGCCGCCTGCGCTTCGAGGATATCGCGGCGGACTTCCACGGGACCGGGCAGAAAAAGGCGAACATGATCCGATTGGCTCATCAAGAATTTGCCTTTCCTTGTCGAGCGCTGCGGGCTGGATTGTAGACTTGCCGCCCGCCCATGCACAGGGCGAAATCGCCATCCCGGCAGCGTATCAAATTCGGTTGAAATTCTTTTAGCCAGATTCACCTTCACCACAGAGGCACAGAGGGCGCAGAGAGAATGGCAAATTCAGCGCGAAAGTCTCGGTCTCCTCGGTGGCAAAGCAATTATGTTTCAACCGAAAAGGATACACTGCCGCCATCCCGCCATGCTTGCGGCATAAGCCAAATCTGGGTTACACTAGCGCCGAACCGCAGCGGAGGGACGCTATGATACAGGTGGCCAACGCGCCCTGCTCCTGGGGCATCATCGAGAATATCGAAGGCGAACGTTACGATTGCGCGCGCGTACTCGATGAGATTGCAGCCAGTGGCTATGCCGGCACGGAGCTTGGCGATTGGGGCTTTATGCCCACGGATCCGGCTCTGCTGCTCGCCGAATTGCAGCAGCGCAACCTGAAGATGCTGGGCTCCTGGGTCAATGTCAACTTCCAGGACAAAGCCCGGCACGCGGAGAGCAGCGAAGACTGCCTGCGGACTGCCAAATTGCTGGCTGCCGTCGGCGGGGCGGACGCGCTGGTGGTCCTCGGTCCCGATCCTTATACCAACCCCATGCGCAGTTTGAACTCGGGGCGCATCACGCCTGCCATGCAACTGGACGAGGAAGGCTGGCGCGTTTTCGCCCGAGGCGCGGATGCAGCTGCCCGCCGCGTCATGGATGAAACCGGCTTGCGCTGCGTCCTGCATCATCACACGGGCACCTGGATCGAAACGCCGGCAGAAACCGAGCGCCTGATGAACATGACCGATAGCGATGTCGTCGGGCTGGTCTTTGATACCGGGCATTGGGCATTTGGCGGCGGCGACCCCATCAGCGGCATTCGCCAATTCGCAGAGCGCATCTGGTATGTGCATTTCAAAGATCATGACCCAGCAGTGCATGAGCAATCCATGCGGAATGAATGGGATGGTCCGCAATCGGTGGGCGCGGGCATCTTCCCCGAGCTGGGCAAGGGCGATGTGGATTTCCCCGGCGTCCTCCGCGAGCTGCAAGCTATCGGCTATGACAGCTGGATCGTGGTCGAGCAGGATGTCTTGCCGGGCATGGGCAAACCGCTGGAATCGGCCAAGCGCAATCGGGAATATCTGCGCGGCATCGGCTTGTAAGCATGCTGTCTCTTGGCGAGATCGTCCGCGCCCAGCAGCGCCTGCAGCCGCATCTTGCGCCGACGCCCCTGGAAAGCGCGCCAGATTTGGGACCCGTCTGGCTCAAGCTGGAAAACGCCAACCTCACCCACTCCTTCAAGATCCGCGGCGCATTAAATGCCATCCTTTCGCTGGACGAAGCTTCGCGCGCCCAAGGCATACTCGCCGCCTCTTCCGGCAATCACGCGGCCGCCATCGCTTATGCCGCCAAGCTGACCGGCGCCTCGGCGCAGATCCTCATGCCCGTGACCACGCCAAAGAAAAAGGTAGCCAACGTCCGCTCTTTTGGCGGGCAGGCGGTCCTGTTTGGCGAAAACTATGACCAGACAGAAGCGGAAGCCTTGCGGCGCGCAAAGGCCGGGGGCGCTTGGATCTCGCCGTACAACGACGCCCGCGTCATCGCCGGGGCGGGCGCAATCGGGCTGGAAATCCTGCAACAGCTGCCGAGCGTGGAGCGGGTCGTCGTGCCCGTCAGCGGCGGCGGATTGATCGCCGGTATTGCCACAGCCATCAAGCAAGTGGACGCCAGCATCGAAGTCATCGGCGTGAATGCCCAATCCGCGCCAGCCATGTATAATGTCTTTCATGGGCAATCGCGCGCGCAAGTTTGGGATACGCTGGCTGACGCGCTTTCGGGCGATATCGAAGCCGGCGCCATAACCGTGCCCATCTGCCAGCGATATGTGGACGACATCGCGCTGGTCAGCGAGGAACAGATCGCGGATGCCATGCGTTTCCTGCTGGCGCGCGGCTGGGTGGCGGAAGGCGGCGGCGCTGCAGGCTTGGCGGCTGTCATGAGCGAGGCGTTTCGGGCTGACAATCGCAAGACCGCAGTGGTCATCAGCGGCGGCAATGTGGACCTGACTGTGTTGAGGAGGATCTTGAATGGATGAACATATCCGCGCGGCGGAGTCGCTGCTGCATGACTTTCAGGCGCGTGACAGCAAAGCCATCGACCGCGTGCATGAGCATCTGCCGCAAGTCAAGTTTGGCGGGCGGGAAGCGGCGGCCGCTTTTGAGTTGACCGAGAACGACGCCAAGACGATCATCGCGCGCGAAAATGGCTGCCAGAGTTTTGGCGAGCTGCGCCTGCGCCACAAGCTGCGCGAGCGGGATTATGGCGATGCGCTGGAGCGCTTCAAGCAGCTGGTCCATGCTCGGGATGCCGAGCAGCTCGATTCTCTGCTGGCTGCCGAGCCGGCTCTGCGCGATACCCTGGACGATCCGCATTTTTATTTTGGCTCTACCGCCCTCATCATCGTTAAAGAAGATATGGCGCTGGTCGATGCGCTGCTCAGGCATGGCGCGGATATCAACGCCAAATCGCAGTGGTGGGCGGGCGATTTTCACATCCTGGAAGTCGCCTCAAAAGAGACTGCCGAAGCGCTCATCCAACGCGGCGCGGAAATCACCGTGCATGCGGCCGCTGAGCAGGGCTGGCTGGATTGGCTGGATGAGGCTCATGCGCGCGACCCGGCACTCATCAATCGACGCGGCGGCGATGGCAAGACGCCCCTGCACTACGCCAGCGAGCCGGCTGTCATGGATTGGCTGCTGGAACGCGGCGCGGACCTGGAAGCGCGAGACCTTGATCATGCCTCGACGCCCTTGCAGTGGCAGCTTGGCGCGCGCAACTTCAATGCCGCTCGCGAACTCGTCAAGCGGGGCGCGGTCGTTGACATTTTCGCCGCGGTCCTCCTGGGCGATCTGCGCCTGGTGGAGCGGGCTTTGGAGGCGCATCCGGCTGCCATCCGCGCTCGCGTGAACAACCGGGGCTATGACCTGGCGCCAAAAGCCGATGGCTCGCATCAATACGTCTACACCTTCAACGCGGCCAGCCTGTCGCCGCATCAGGTCGCCCTGGATGGCGGACATGACGAGATCTTCGCCACTCTGCTTGAGCGCAGCCCGGCTGATGTAAAGCTGCTGGCGCACTGCGCGGCCGGCGATGCCAGCGCGGCTCATCAGCTTGTGGCGGCCCATCCGGGCATTGTCGACGCGATATCGCCGGACGACAGCCGACAGCTGATAGTCGCGGCCTGGAACAACCAGCTAGAGGTCGTCCGCCTGATGGCAGCGCTGGGCTTTGACCTGCATATCACCGATGACGACCGCATGAAGCCCTTGGATACCGCGGCGTATCATGGTTTCGCAGACGTGATTGCGGCATTGCTGGCGGCCGATGACGAACCGCCTCTCGCCTGGCTGAATGGCTATGGCGGGACGGCCCTGGACACATGCATGTACGGCAGGCGGCACAGCTGGCGCGACGATGGCGACTTTCCCGAAAGCATCCGACTGCTCGTCGAAGCGGGTTCGCAGGTCCGCGCCGAGTGGCTGCCGACCGGCGACGAATCCATCGACGCAATCTTGCGCGCCGCGCTTGAGGAACCGAACTAGGCTTCCCCAGCGGCTCTTTCGGCTTCCGGGGCGGGCCTAGCTGTTGGCGGGGCGGTTACGCGCATCGTCTGCTGGAATGCGATCTCCAGCGTGACGTCGTCCCCAAGGGCTTGGCTGAGCCTGGCTTGAGCTGCTTCCAGGGCGGCGCTGGCTGGGGCTTGGCTGGCGCGGATTGTGGCGCGGATGATGAGGCCTTCCTCGCGGAAGACATGCAGTTCTCTGACGCTGGCGCCGGGCAGGCTCTCCTGCAGGATGGCGCTGGCCAGCTCGCCCAGGGGGTCAAGCGGCAGAACGACTTGCCTGGCCACCACGGTCATTTCGACATTCTGCTGATATAGCTCGTCAATGAGCAGCTGCGCGGCGCTGACTTCTTCCGGCGTTATGGGATGATCGGATTGCACTATCAGCAGCACTTCCAGCGGCACGGACGTGATGACCTGGTATTCCACCACTATCGCGCCATGGAAGGCTTCCGCCTGCAAACGTTCGCGGATATGCGCCTCGTCTATGGCTTGCGAGCCCAGCCTGGCGAAGACCAGCAGCACAAAGATGGTGACGATGAACAGCACCAGCCACCAGGCGCGCGAGCGGTTGAGCGTCGCGCCTTCGCGGTCTTCTGTGGGGTGCATGCCCATCCAAAGAAAGGTGATGTACTGCGCGGCGATGATGAAGGCGATGTTTGCCAGGAATAACAGGCTCGAGCCGATAGCCAGGCTGAAATCGCGAAGAGCCAAACCCAAGCCAATCGTGCAGATCGGCGGCATCAAAGCGGCGGCGATGGCCACGCCAGCCAATGCAGCCGGGATGCCCTTGCGCGCCGTGGCATAAGCGGCCACCCAGCCGGATACCAGCGCGATGGCCGCATCCAGCAGGTTGGGGCTGCCCCGCGCCAGCATCTCATCGGTCGGCGTGTCGATTGGCAGCAGCGCGCCCATCACGACCGAAATGAGCAGAGCCAGCGTCACGCCTATGATAAGCGTCAGGCTGGCTCGCCGCGTCAGATGCAGGATGCCCGTCGCCATGCCGGTGGAAAAGCTGGAAAGCGGCGACATCAATGGCGCAACAAGCATGGCGCCGATGATCACCGCTGCGCTGTTGGTCAGCAAACCCAGGGTGGCCAGCGCAGCCGAAAGCACAATCATCACCGTGTAATCGAGGTTGCTGCTGGCGTTCTTCTGCGCGCTCCAAATGAGCTCGTTCTGTTCGACCAGGGTAAGCTGCGGGTTGAGGCGGGCGATGCTGTGTTCGAGGGCGCCGCGAATGCCGCGATGCCATTCAATCTGCGAGATCATGATCACGGGACCGGGCGCGGTGTTCAGCAGCTGATTGCTCAAATCATTGATGAGATGCCGCTCGAAGTCGGTCTTCTGTGAAAAGCCGATCACCAGCAGGTCGGTGCTGTTCAAGCCGCCGGCGATGACATTGGCTGGCGAGAGATCGGTGACGATGCGCGTTTCCAACTCGTTGCCGCTCATGAGATGGTCTTCATACCGTCTGATGGCGCTCTCATGTTCCTGGTTGTAATGATAATCCGCCTGGACGCGCATCTGCCGCAGCGGTATATCGTGCTGCAGGGCAAAGCTTACCGCCAGCTTCATGGCGATCGTCGAGGGCAGCGCGCCATCAATCGGCACAACCACCCGTTCAAAGTCGGGGCGGTGGGCGCGGCGATAAATCAGCACGCCACAAGGCGCCGTGGCGATCACATTCTCGACCACCGTGCCCAGCTTGACCTTGCCTTGAGCCGGCTGCTGAACGCCCAGCAGGATCACATCGGCATTCCGTTCGCGCGCCACATCAAGAATCCCCCGCGAGACGCTTACGGCGATTTCAGTGACCAGTTCCACGCGATGCCCGGCATCCGTATTGCGGAATTCGTCGACGACTTCTTGCACCTGGTCATTGACGCGATGCGCTTGTTCGACATCGCCCAAGGAGATGATCAGCGCGATGACCAAGCCATCAGCCGGGTGCACCATCTCGCCGGCGATGCGCAGCATTTCAGCCGCCGTATCGGGCCTGCCCAAAGGCACGACGACTGTCCCCGCGTAGTACTCGTCAAGAGGCGAGCCGGCTTCGTGTTCGCTGTGCTGTCGATCGTTCGAATTCACGATGCGCGCTTCTGGGCGAGCCTCTGGCAATGGCAAATTAAAGCGCTGGTCGGGCGCGCGCCATGCTCAATAACGGCTGAAGCGGGCATGGCTTTAGCCCAGTACGACCGGTTGGCCAGTGTGCTGCGCGCTGTCATCGCGGTATTGCATGAGTTCGATGCGGATGCCGTTCGGGTCGGTGATCCAGGCTTGCCAGGCATTGTCCGCGCCGAGTTTGTGATCCGTGACTTCGACGCCGCGCTCAGCCAAGCTCGCAATCACAGCCTCAAGATCAGCGACTTCCAGGCAAAAGTGCTTGATGGGCGGACGGTCGCTGGCCTCGGCCTGGCCATCGGCGAAGATCTCGATATAGGTATCGGCGCCGGCGCGCACATAAAAGCCGATGCGTTCATCGCCGCGGAAGAACTCAAAAGCCAATTCCATGCCCAATTGCTGGACGTAGAATCGTTCCGCCGCCATCAGATCGCGCGCGCCCAGGCAGACATGAGCAAGTCGCTTAATCATGCCCGGTAGCCTCCGTTTGCGCCATTTGAACTGGCAGTATACGGTAGTGCGTCATTTTCGGTTGAAACACAATTTCTTTGCCACCGAGGTCACCGAGACTTGCTCAATGACTTTGCCATTTTCTCAGTAACTCAAACAAAGTAATGAGAACTGTTTGTTGCATATCTAACTTGCATTTGCTTCCGCGCCTCTGCGGTGAATGTGAATCAAGCTCAATAGGAATTCAACCGACTTCGATACACTACTCAGTATATTAACGCGAAAACGCCATCAGCGCAAAGCATCGCCGATTGTCGTCCGCAGGCGCTGCAGAGCGTCGACGACGGCTTCCCACTCGGGCGCGTCAATGGCGACCAGTTCAAAGTGCCCGGCGCCCTCCAGGATGAGCAGCTCGGCCTCATCGCCTGCCGCCTCTACATAGCGCTTTAGGTTCGCGTCGATGAGCTCGTCCTGGCTGCCGAGCATGTGAATCTGCGGGATGTCCTTTGGCAGCAGCTGTTCCGGCGAAACCTGCCGCAAGTTGGCTTGCTGGCTGCCCGCGACGATGGGCAATGCCTCGCCACATATGCCTCGTTCCATGGCGTCGCCGATATCCGCGATGGATGCCAAGCCAATTATGCCAGCGATGGGCAGCGGCTCGGGGCTGTACAAGCTGTCGTTTTCTTCCAAGCCAGGTCGCGATGCCAGCCAAAGCGCCAGATGCCCGCCCGCGGAATGTCCCATAGCGATGACGCTATCGAGCAGCAGAGCGTGTTTTTCGGCAATCTCGCGCAGATAATCCGCAGCCGCCCCGACATCGAGAAACATAGCCGGAAACTCCCCGCCATTGCCATAGCGCCGATACTCGATATTCCAGACTGCGAAGCCTTCCGCGGCCAGGCTGCGCGCCGCTCCGCTGATCGGGCGAAGGTCGTACCTGGCGTAGTAGCAGCCGCCATGAATCATGACGATGACAGCATATGGACCCGGCGCATCGGGCAGATACAACTCGGCGAATTGCTGCGAATCCGCGCCATAGGCATACACATGATCCGGTTCTTCAGTCGCAAAGAGCGCATAATCCGCGGCGGTCAGCAAGGGCTTGTCTTCCGCCTGCGCAAATCCAAATGCCGGGCGCATTGCGATTGCCATCAGCAGGACAAGCAACACGAGTATGGTCGGGCGGCTTCTGACATGGCTGCGGCTGCCGGATGTCATTTTGCCGATTCTCCCTCAAAGGATGCCCGGCGCATTATCGGAGTTGATGCTCTCGGCGTGCCCTAGGCATCTCCGCGCAACTGCCGAGCCGCATTAAGGACGGTCATGAAAGCCTCATGTTCGACGGAGACGATTTCGAAGTGGCCCAGGCCGGCAATGACCTGGAGAGCCACCGCCTCGCCAGCGCGAGCGGCCGCCTCGACATAGCGCTGGGCATTGGCGAGCATCAGCGTGTCTTCCGAGCCGACGATGATGACTTGCTTCGCCGCCAGCGGGAGCATTGCCGCCGGGCAGCCGTTGCGATAGGCATTTGGCGCCGTCGTCGCCGTGCCGCCCATCACGGCCAGCAAAGGCTCGCTGTCGTTCAGTTCATTTTCGCTGGCATGGCTGACATCGGCCAGGGGCGCAAGCCCAAGCGCGCCATGAATCGCAAGCGGCTCGTCAACGAAAAGCGGGCTGCCAGCCTGGATCTTGCGCCGCCCGGCCAGCCAAAGCGCCAGATGCCCGCCGGCCGAATGGCCCATGGCGATGACCCGGCCAAGATCAAGATTGTGGGCTTCCGCGATTTTGCGCAGGTGGTCAGCAGCCGCCCCGACATCAAGGAACATCGTGGGAAAGCCCCCGCCATTGCCGTAGCGCCGATACTCGATATTCCAGACGGCGAATCCCGCTTTTGCCAGCGCGGTTACGACGCTCCCCAGCGGACGCAGGTCATAGATTTCGCGATAGCCGCCGCCATGAATCAGGACGATGACCGGGTGGGGCGGGCTGCCGGCCGGCAAGGTCAACTCGCCGAACTGTAGCGGATGCCCGCCGTAAGCCATGCGCGAATCCGCCTCGACAGTCGGGAACTCCAGGTAGTCTTCCGCTGTTAGCAGGGTCATGTTTCTACTCCGAATGTTGGCCTATTCTGAGGGTCCTCTGGATTCCAGCGAGCCGAAGCCGCTGTATATGCGTTGAGGTCTTCAGAATGCTAAAGGATGCCCAGGGGATTCTGCGGATCGATGCCCTCGTCGAAAGGGATATGCCGGACGACGCTGGTCACCTGATAGACCGAGCCCAGCCAGTTGTTGAAGATGGCTTTGGCGGTATCGCCCCAGGTATTATCCAGCCAGGGCATGAAGCACTCTTCCGGAAACTCTGGCAAATCGCCGCCATTCTCCATGGCGAGCAGCGCCTTGCGGACATAGCGTTCGGCGATCTCGCGCGCTTCCAGCGGAAAATAATTCTCCGGGTAGGGCGGCTGGGCATGCTTGCCCGCAAAATAGCCGAGCAGATCCCGCTTGTACTCTTTGAGCAGGCTGTTGATATCGTACTCGGGATGCCCCTGGAAATAGACCATGCGCAGCTGGTCCGGGCTGACAGCCATGTGCACCTCGCCATCAAAACTTTGGATGAGCACGGTCAAGCCAGCGCCTTCGATTTGCTCGCGCGTTATCGAATTCCAGCGGGAATGCGGCACATCAAAGCGGGTGTTGATCTCGCGCAGCAGCGGATGGTTGGGCTGGGTGACGCGATGCTCGAAGACGCCCCATTTCTTGCGCTCCCGTTTGACGCGGTCAATCTGATAGAAGTATTTCATCAGCGCATGCGTGGACAGGCAGGAGCATAAGGTGGAGGTAACGTGTTCGCCCGCCCATTCGATAACCTCGGTCAAGGGTTTCCAGAAGGCTTCCTGGTCCAGGCTGGGGTTGGCCACGTTGGCGCCGCTGATGATCAGCGCATCCAAGCCCTCCCGCCGCACCTGGTCGAAAGTCGAATAATACTGCTCGATATAGGCTTGCGAGGCGGGGCTGCGCTCCAAGCCCGGCAGGGAAAACACGTGCACATAAAATTGGGCGATCTGGTTGCTGTTGCCGACCAGGCGCATGAACTGGCGCTCGGTGATCTGCAGAGCGGCATCCGGCATCATGTTCAGCAACCCAATATGCAGCTCGCGAATATCCTGCTTCAAAGCCCGGGAAAGCGTCAGCACTTCCTGGCCATGCTGGCGCAGACGCTCGAAGCTGGGCAAGGCTGTATGGGCGACTAAAGGCATGGACGTCTCGCTCCCATCGCTGCTGGCGGCGCAATGAATCCGGCTCAACAGTATAGCACTGTCGCTCGCAGGGGCAATGCTGGCCGCGGGCAGGCGCATTCGCCAAGAGGATGGGGCTATAATGAGACAGGCAGCCAGCGAGGGAGGAGATAGAGATGTTGTCCCAGCTCCGCGACAGTCTAATTCGTTATAGCTTGATCGCAGCCGGCATCGTTGTGGCCGCGCTGTCGCTGACGGTATTCCTGCAGCCGCTGGATATCGCGCCGGCCGGCGTCGCTGGCATATCCACCCTGCTCAATGAGCTATTCGAAACGCCTATCGGCCTGCTGATCTTCCTGCTTAATATCCCCATTCAATTGGCGGGTTATGCTCTGCTGCCTAATGGCGGGCGGGTCATCCTGCGCAGCGTGGCGATCATCCTGGTCTTCTCGGTGGCGGTGGATAATATCGCGCCCCTCCTGCCGGCTGAAGGCTTGAGCGATGACCGCATGCTCAACGCGCTATTTGGCGGCATCCTGGGCGGCATCGGCGTCGGGCTGGTCTATCGGGCTGGCGCGACCATGGGAGGCACATCGACCGTAGCTCTGATCTTGCAGCGGCGCTTCGGCTTCCCGATGAGCACGACATTCCTGTGCACGGATACGCTGATTATCCTGGCGGCGGGCCTGGTCTATGGCTGGGAGGGCGCTCTCTATGCTGCCGTGGCGCTCTTCACGGCTGGTTTGGCCACCGATTATGTGCTTGAGGGACCCAGCGTCATCCGCACCGCCATGATCATCACCGACAAACCCGATGAGATTTCGCAGCATATCTTCGCCAGCTTGCAGCGCGGCGTCAGCAGCTGGAAGATCACCGGCGAGTTCACCGGCGTCGAACGCACCATGCTCTATGTGACGATGGCGCGCTCCCAGGTCCGGGATTTGAAAGACGAAATCTCGCATGTCGATCCCAATGCCTTCATCGTCATTGGCATGGGTCACGCGGCGTATGGCGCTGGCTTCCGCCGGGTCAGACGCAGTGGCATGTGACTCAGCGCAGATGCTCGCCGGCGTTGACATGCAGCAATTCGCCGGTGATATGGTCTTCCTGGCAGAGGTAGCTCACCGCCCGCGCCACATCTTCGGGCTTGCCCGTTCGCCGCAAGACGCTGCGTTCGCCAACTTTCTCCCAGTCCGCGTCAGAAATGCGCCGGTTGGCTGTCTTCAGCACGGGTCCCGGCACAATGGCGTTCACTCGGATGGCTGGACCCAGCGAGAGCGCGCTGACCCGCGTCAGCATCCACAATGCCGACTTGCTGATGCCATGATGCGGATACTCAAGCCAGGGTCCATCAGCGCCGGCATCGCAGATATTGATGATGACGCCGCCGGGCAGGGGGTTCGCCGCCATCAGCCGCGCCGCCCGCTGCGTGATGAGAAAAGGCGCGCGCAGGTTGACCGCCATGGTCGCGTCCCAGTCTGCCAGGCTCACATCCAGCAATTGGCGCTTCTGGAACAGCGAGGCGTTGTTGACAGCGATATCCAGCCGCCCGTATCGCTCCTGAATCGCGGCGAAGAGCCCGCCTATGTCGTCGGGCTGGCTGAGGTCGGCTGCGACGGCGTGGGCGCTGACTCCATGCGACTTGATGGCTTGCAGAGTATCGCGGACATCGCCCGCTTCCGCCCGATGATAATGCACCAGGATATGCGCGCCTTGCCGCGCCAGTTCCAGCGCGATAGCTCGGCCAACCCGCCGCGCAGAGCCGGTGATCAGCGCTACTTTGTCATTTAAGTCGATGCGCATCGCCGGCCCTCCTTCGGGCTAGGCTTCGTCTTCTGCCAGCGCGTCCAGATACACCGCCATTTCTTCGAACTTCATCTCGCCGAGCTTCATGTGGCGGACGATGCCCTGGCTGTCGATCACGAAAGTCGTGGGCAGGTTCTGCACGCCATAGTCGCGCTTGACCGCCTGGTTGATATCCATGGCCACGGGCAGCTTGAGTATGCCGAGTTCTTCCAGGAAGCTGCTGATGACCGCGGCGCTTTCGCCCAGGTTGATGGCCAAGACGGCAGGACCGCCAGGGTCGGCGCTGTGCTGGACGGCGAAATCTTCCAGAGCCGGCAGTTCGCGGACGCAGGGAGCGCACCAACTCGCCCAGAAGTTGAGGAAAAGCGGCTGCCCGGCGTAAACAGCAGGCGAGACAAGGGTGATGCCGTCAAGCAGGGGCAGCTCGAAATCTGGGGCGGTGAATTGCATCAGGCTGCGTGGCGGGGCGGGCTGGAAGGTTGGGGCTGGGGCTGGCTTGCGGGTTTCAATGGCGAGCATGAGCAGGGCGGCGAAGATGCCGAACAAGGGCAGGCTAAGCAGGATGAGCAGCGCGGGTGAGGGGTGGGTTTTCCGGTCAGCTGACATTTATCGGTTCTACCTTGAAGTTTCCCAAGCGCAAGGCATTCACCCGACTTCGCAGGACGGCATTTCACGCGATTCAAGGCGATAGCGCAATCCGTCAAGCGACGCCGGCGCTAGCTCCAAACATTCCGCCAACTCCAATTCATTCATATAGTCGCTGTCAAAGCAATCGAAAGCCATGCGTACGAAAGAATCGCCAAAGCGCATAAGAGCGTTCATTTCCACATTCTCGATTGCTCCTGTGTTGGGTGTTGCGGCAACCCAGGCGCTATCCTCTGCATACTTTTCATTGAAAAGATTCAGTTCGAGGAGGCGCTTGCGAAGCCAGCCTTCGGCGACGCCGAATTGCTGGGCAATCTTGCGTATCGGGGGGACTGCCCCGGTTTCGCCTATGCTCAGGCTGATCTCTTTCTCCAGTGCGGCCGTTGGCGCGACTATTTCCGCCGCGAGATTAGCGTGCAGCATTGCAGTCTGCTGGCTATCAGCGTCTAGTTTGGAAAGGACCGTATCGCCGCGCATTTCAAAGCCGCTGGAATGCAGCAGCAGGCGAGCCAATGAACGGCAAGTCGCAATGAGCCCTCCGCCGCTATCGTATGCGGATTTGCTGACCGCAATGACGGGAAAGCGCGAATCAAATAAGGCGAGGCTTGCGCAATCATCTTGGCGGAAGTCTTCCAGCATTACATAGACGCCAGCATTGAAGAAGCGTCGCCGCCAGACTTCAAATTGCGTGCGATTCTCGCTCCAATCACGCTGCAGCGCGACGGTAATGCCGAGATAGTCACGAACCTTTGCCGCTTTGACCGCCAAGTCGTCGCCTGGTGACATACTCAAGTCGTGAACAATCAGGCGATCGGGAGATTCCTGCCAGGCGGATAATCGCGCGTATTCGCGTTGGCGCAATTGCGTAATGTCAACTAGATACTGCATTCTCAAAGACTGTCTCACATTGGCATCTGCCATTCGCAATGCGTTGGCAGACCAATGTCGCATTCCCTCTGGCGGCGCCGGGAAGAAGAAAATCGCTAAACTAACCTTGAGGCAATCTGAGAGAGCCTCCAGTTGGCGATATGTCGGCCGCCGCTCGCCAATCTCCCAATCCGCAATCTCAAGAAACTTGGGCATAGTAGCCAAGTCTTCCAGCTCATACCCCGCCCGTTCGCGCGCCCAGGTCAACACCGACGGCGTAATCGGCATTCTGTCTTCAGCCATTCCCGCGCCCTCAAGCCTACTCAAACACCCAGGGATCCACAGCCCGCGCCCAAGCCGCGCAGAGCTCGCCCTCAGCAAAGAAGTTCGCCACCTCAAGCGCGCCATTCGCCACGCTGTCCGAGCCATGCACCAGGTTGCGCCCGATCTCCAAAGCATAATCGCCGCGGATTGTGCCCGCCGCCGCTTCGGCCGGCTTGGTCGCCCCGATGGTCGCGCGCGCCGCGGCAATCGCATCACTGCCTTCCAGCGCCATCACCACCACCGGACCCGCCGTAATGTACTCCACCAAACCAGCGAAGAAGGGCTTCAATCGATGCACATCATAATGCTTCTCAGCCAGAGCATTGTCGATTTGCAGCAATTTCATGCCGATGATGCGCAAGCCGCGCTGCTCAAAACGTTTGATGATTTCGCCGGTCAGGCCGCGCTGCACGGCATCCGGCTTGACGATGATCAATGTCCGTTCCACAAGATTGCCCCTCTCATCCGCTGGCATACCAAGTTTCGCCGCTATCATACTAGCGCGGAAAGCAAATGTGTATGCGCATCGCTGAGGCAGGCGCGCTTCGGCTGTGTACAGGCATAATGTTGGCGAGCGAACTCTGCTATGATATTGAAGGCGCGGGCAAAGGGGCGGGCATGAGCGCGAATTTCTGGGGTCAACAAACGGTCATCTTGACGGGCGCGGCCGGTTTCCTGGGCAGCCATGTCGTGGAAGAGCTGCGAGCCAGGGGGGCGGGGCGCATCATTGCCGTCCGAAGCGCGGAGTATGACTTGCGCGAACAAGCCGCTGTCGAGCGCCTGTATGCCGATTATCCCCAAGCGACCATGGTCATACATCTGGCGGCCAACGTGGGCGGCATCGGCATCAACCGCGTTCATCCGGGGCTCTTCTTCTATGAGAACCTGATGATGGGCGCGCTGATGCTGGAATATGCCCGCCGCGCCGGAGTGGGCAAATTCGTGGGCATCGGCACGGTCTGCAGCTATCCCAAATTCGCCCCCGTGCCATTCCAGGAATGCGACCTGTGGAATGGCTATCCGGAAGAAACCAACGCGCCTTATGGTTTGGCGAAGAAGATGCTGCTCGTGCAGAGCCAGGCTTATCGTCAGGAATATGGCTACAACGCCATACATCTGCTGCCGGTCAATTTATATGGTCCGCGCGACAAGTTTGATCTGGAATCGTCGCATGTCATCCCGGCTGTGATCCGCAAGATGGTCGACGCAAAAGAAACTGGCGCGGCTTCTGTCACGCTCTTTGGCGATGGCTCGCCGACGCGGGAGTTTCTCTTCGTTCGCGATGCGGCTCAGGGGATCGTCCTGGCCGCCGAACATTACAACGGCAGCGAACCCGTCAACCTGGGCAGCGCCTACGAAATCAGCATACGCGACCTGGTGGAGATCATCGCTGACGAGGTCGGTTTCAGCGGCGCCCTGCATTGGGATGCCAGCAAACCCAATGGCCAGCCGCGGCGCAAGCTGGATGTCACCCGGGCGCAGCATGAATTCGGCTTCGTCGCCAAAACGGACTTCCGCGCGGGCTTGCGTGAGACGATTGCCTGGTATCGCGCCGAGCGCATGCGACAGGCTGCCGAGCCCAATTCTTGAATTGTTGGTAAACTTGCGGCTTGTCTGGTAAGATTGTGCCAGTCTCCTGCCGCGCCTTTGCACAGGGCGAGCGTGACCGCGCCTGAGACCGTCGCGCCGCCAGCTGGAAATTGTTCGTCTTGATTCTTATGTCGCAACTGGCTTTGCCGCTTGAATGCCCAGTAACCGCCGAAAGCCCTCGATTCCTTTCGGAAGACTTGCTCACCTATATTGGCAACAAACGGGCGCTGCTCCCCTTCATCGGCGAAGGTTTGCAGCGGGTCCGCTCACGGCTCGGCAGATCGCGCATGTCATGTCTGGATCTCTTTGCCGGCAGCGGCGTCGTGTCCCGATATATGAAAGCCTTCGCCAGCAGCCTGGTCAGCAACGACTTTGAAGCCTATGCCGAGCTCATCAATCGCTGTTACCTGACGAATCGCCGCGACTTTGACTATCTCGGCTATATGGAAGCGCGGACGCTCTTCCTTGATCGGCTGGCGCATGACTGGCGGCGCGGCATCATCGCCGATAATTACGCTCCGAAGGATGATGACAATATCCAGCCGGGCGAACGGGTCTTCTTCACCCGGCGCAATGCCGAGTTCATCGACACGGCGCGCCAGCATATCGACGGGCTGCCAGCGGACTTGCGGCAGTATTTTCTGGCGCCGCTGCTTGTCCGAAGCTCCGTGCACAACAACACCGGCGGCGTCTTCAAAGGCTTTTACAAGAATCGTCAGGGTCTGGGGGCTTTTGGTGGCCAGGGCGGTCATGCCTTGCGGCGCATCAAAGGGCATATTGACGTGCCAGAGCCGATTTTTTCCGCTTTCGACTGCGATGTCCAGGTGACGCGGACTGAAGCCACCCGCTTCGCCAAAGATATCGGCGGCAGTTACGACGTCGTCTATTTGGATCCGCCCTACAATCAGCATCCCTTCGGCTCGAACTATTTCATGTTAAACTTGATCCTGCATTATGAGATGCCGCAGGGCCTGAGCCAAGTCAGCGGGATTCCCATTGATTGGCAGCGCAGCCCGTTCAACAAACCGCGCGAATGCGGACCGGCGCTCTTCAATATCATTGACGAGATTGACGCCAGGTTCTTCTTGATTTCATACAGCAGCGAAGGCTTCCTGGAGAAGAGACACTTCCTCGCGCAGCTTAGGCGAATGGGAAGGCTGAGCTTTTATGAGACGGTTTATAATACCTACCGCGCCAGCCGCAATCTGGCTTCGCGCTCGCCCATCGTGAAGGAATATCTGTTCCTTCTTGAGAAACGCTGAGGCGGCGATGAGAGGCTGGACTATGCGCGATTGGCTTTGCTGCGGTACATTTAGGGAATATATCGAGTCTTTGAGTCAGGTTCTTCGGTTAGGAGGGTGACACATTGAGCGCATTACTGGATGTCAAAGACCTGGTCGTCAGGTTCTATACGCAGGAAGGCACTGTCTATGCGGTCAATGGCGTGTCCTTTGAACTGGAAGAAGGCGAGACCCTCGGCATCGTCGGCGAGAGCGGCAGCGGCAAAAGCGTCAGCTCCCTGGCTTTGATGGGCTTGATACCCAGCCCGCCCGGCAAGGTCGAGTCCGGCACGGTCATGTTTGAAGGGCGGGATCTGCTCACCCTCAAGCCGGACCAGATGCGGCTGATCCGCGGCAAAGAAATCGCCATGATCTTCCAGGATCCGATGACCTCGCTGAATCCCGTGCTGACGATCGGCACGCAAATCACCGAGTCGCTGAAGCTGCACGAAGGCATGAATACAACGCAATCGCGGAAGCGGGCGGCCGACCTGCTGGATATGGTGGGCATTCCCGATGCCTATCGCCGGCTGGATGATTATCCGCACCAGTTCTCAGGCGGGATGCGGCAGCGCGTCATGATCGCCATGGGCCTGTCCTGCAATCCCAAATTGCTGATCGCCGATGAGCCCACCACCGCGCTGGACGTCACCATCCAGGCGCAGATCATCGAGCTGGTCAAGCAGCTCAAGGACGAGTTCAACATGGCGATGATTTGGATCACGCATGATCTTGGCGTGGTGGCTGGCATAGCCGACCGCATCCAGGTGATGTATGGCGGGCGCATTATGGAATCCGGCACATCGCATGAAGTCTTTGGCGATAGCCGTCATCCCTACACCGTCGGCTTGCTTGGCTCCCTGCCGCGCCTGGATTCGAGCGGCGAAGAAAAGCTGACGCAGATTGAAGGGTCGCCGCCGGATATGCGCAACGAGCCGGCTGGCTGTCCCTTTGCGCCGCGCTGTGACATACGCGAGCATCTGCAATTGGAGAAATGCTGGGACCAGCGCCCGCCACTGGAAAGCGTGCCAGATTCCGCCGGCGGCAGTATGCACATCATGTCCTGTTGGGCCGATATCCGCGAGGGGGTAGCAGAAAATGTCTAGTCCAGTCATGCAGGCCGACAAGCGCAAGATTCTCGACGAGGACGATCACATCCTCGAGGTAACCGCCCTCAAGAAACATTTCCCGATCTCCTCCGGCATCGTCTTCCAGCGGCAGGTTGGCGCGGTGCGGGCGGTGGATGGCGTGAGCTTCAACGTCGTCCGCGGCGAGACCTTGGGCTTGGTTGGCGAATCGGGCTGCGGCAAAAGCACGACGGGCCGCACGATCCTGCAGCTCTATCGCCCCACGGAGGGCAGCGTCAAGTTCGAAGGGCAGGAGCTATCCACGATGGCCGGCAACGACCTGCGGCAGATGCGGCGGCGCATGCAGATCATCTTCCAGGATCCCTTCGCCTCGCTGAACCCGCGCATGACAGTAGGCAGCATCGTCAGCGAACCCTTGCAGATACACAAGATGTACGCCAACAAAAAAGAGCGCCAGCAATATGTCGAGCAGTTGATGGAGCGCGTCGGCTTGAACCCCTATTTTATCAATCGCTATCCGCATGAGTTTTCCGGCGGGCAGCGGCAGCGCATCGGCATTGCCCGCGCCCTGGCTTTGCAGCCCAGTTTCATCGTCGCCGACGAGCCGATTTCCGCGCTGGACGTCTCCATTCAGGCGCAGGTCGTCAACTTGATGGAAGAGCTGCAGGACGAACTGGGCCTGACTTATCTCTTCATCGCGCATGACCTGAGCATGGTGCGGCATATTTGCGATCGCGTGGCGGTGATGTACCTGGGCAAAATCGTAGAGCTCGGTCCCGTTGACGAGGTGTACAACAATCCGCAGCATCCCTATACGCAGGCGCTGCTATCGGCTGTGCCCGTGCCAGACCCGATTGTGGAAGAAGACCGCCAGCGCATCATCATTTCCGGCGATCTGCCGAACCCCGCCAACCCGCCAACTGGCTGCAACTTCAATACGCGCTGCCCGGTGGCCTTTGATCTCTGTTATCAGGAGCCGGATCCGCCTTTGATTGAGGTGCGCCCGAAGCACTTCGTGAGCTGCCATCGGGTGACTTAGCTGGGATCTGATGGTCGGTCGCTGAGGTAGCCGGAGCCAAGCTGCATTCTGGCGCAGTTAGTATGTGACCCCGGCAGTCATAATTCTAATTCAACCAGCAACAGCCTCTGGCGCGACAACCCGCGCACTGGAACCTACCTTGCCCGGATAACCGCCCAGGTCCACCACGACATACCAGTGTCCCGCTCGCGGGATTCGAATGAAAACAGCAGGTTCTTTATAATGCCCGCCAATGTATTCGTGACGGCGCCCATAGCGATACTTGCGAAGGTTTTCGCTGTCTAGAAGGCGGACATTGGCTGCGCTAGTTATGGATACTTCTGCCACCTCGCCACCTGAGCGCTGACCCAAATCATGCTTGATAAATTGCATGACAATTCACTCCCATAAGTCTGCCATCCCAATTATAGAACATAGTTCCCTCAACAAGCAACAGGAGCGAATCCCCGAAGAACAGTTGCGACCGTCCAGAAGACCCTAAACTCCGGTTTACCCCTCTATTCTCGTGCCGCTTGTTCACGCATATAGAGTGTCACAATGATAGCATGGATCTCGTTCGCAATCTGCTTGATAGAGCTGCTAGCGGTGTCCCAAGCAAGAAGATTAGCCAAAGATGGTCGGTACGCTCTTAGCTCGGTCTCGCTGATGTTGTGCCAGATCGGAATCAACATTCTGTCTTCTGTAATGGAAAGGTACTCCAAAGTATCAAGTTCGAAGGTTGTCCATCGCTTGCCAAAGTAATGCTTCGAAAGGACCAGGATTCCGAATCTACTCGCTGCAATCCCATTGTTCAGTTTCGCAACGAGGCTGTCGCCCTTTTGCAATTCAGTTTCGTCATACCAGACCTTCAGACCAAGCGCCTCCAGAATCCCGGCCAAAGGCCGTGCGACGGCGTCTTTGTCTTCTGACGCATGAGACAGAAAGACATCATAGAGATACTTGTCCTTCTCGATTATGTAATGGATCAAGCAAAACTCCAGATCGCTAATACATTGGATGCATCTTTGGTCACCGAAACGCTTTCAGCCAGATGGCGTCGCCTCCCCTAAGCCCCAGCCCCCTCCACAATCGCCACAAATTCCTCGGCATTCAGCGTCTCGCGCTCCATCAACACCTCGACCAGCTCATCCATCTTGTCCTTCTGCGCCAGGAGCAGGTCCTTCGCCCGCCCATAAGCCGCCTGCAAAATGCGCTTGACCTCGTCATCTATCTGCTGGGCATAATGCTCGCTGTAATCGCGCTGCTCGGCCAGTTCGCGCCCCAGGAATACCGCGCCGCCGCCATTGCCATAAGAGCGCGGCCCCAGCAAGTCGCTCATGCCGAATTGCGTCACCATTGCCCGCGCCATGCGCGTCGCCTGCTGCAGGTCATTGCTGGCGCCGGTCGTGAACTGGTTATAGATGATCTCTTCCGCAGCCCGCCCGCCCATGGCCGCCACGATGTCATCCTCGAACTTGTCCCGCGTGATCAGCATGTCATCGCCATCCGGCAGCGGCATCACATAGCCGCCAGCCCGCCCGCGCGAGACTATCGTGATCTTGTGCACCGGGCTGGTATTCTCCAGCAAGTGGAAGAGCAGGGCATGCCCCGCCTCGTGATAAGCGACCTTTTCTTTCTCTTCCGGCGTGATGACCCGGCTGCGGCGTTCCGGCCCCATGACCACGCGCTCCATGGCTTCTTGCATCTCGCCCATGCCGATGGCTTTCTTGTTGCGCCGGGCCGCCAGGATAGCCGCCTCGTTGACCAGGTTCTCCAGGTCCGCCCCGCTGAAGCCGGCTGTGATCTTGGCCAGGGCTTCCACATCCACATCGCCAGCCAGGGGCTTGCCTTTGGAATGCACTTTGAGGATCTCCTGCCGCCCGCGGACGTCCGGGTTGTCCATGACGACTTTGCGGTCAAAGCGGCCCGGGCGCAGCAAAGCCGGGTCAAGTATGTCAGGCCGGTTGGTGGCGGCGATGATGATGATATTGGTGTCGTTGTCGAAGCCGTCCATCTCCACCAAGATCTGGTTCAGCGTCTGCTCGCGCTCGTCATGCCCGCCGCCCAAGCCAGCGCCGCGATGCCGCCCGACGGCGTCGATCTCATCCACGAAGACGATTGCCGGCGCTTCCGCTTTGGCGCGCTCGAAGAGATCGCGCACCCGGCTGGCGCCAACGCCAACGAACATCTCCACAAATTCCGAGCCCGATATGCTGAAGAAAGGCACGCCAGCCTCCCCAGCCACCGCCCGCGCCATAAGAGTCTTGCCTGTGCCAGGCGGTCCCACCATCAGCACGCCCTTGGGCACACGCGCCCCCAGCCGGATGAATTTCTCCGGCTCTTTGAGAAACTCGACGATCTCTTTCAAATCCTCTTTGGCTTCTTCCGCGCCAGCCACATCCTTGAAAGTGACCTGCGGACGTTCCATATCGCGGGAGACGCGCGGCTTGCTGCGGCCGAAGCTCATGGCTTGATCCTGCCCGGCGCGCATCGAGCGCATCATCCGCCACAAGAACCAGACGATGATCAGAATCGGCACGATGCCAAGCACAATCTGGAAGATGATCTGCGCCGAATCATCGCTGGGCTCGAAGAAATAATCCACGTTGTTCACGCCCAGCGCCTGCAGCTGCGTATAAAAGTCGGAGGCGGGATTCTTGAACACCGTCTCTGTGGTATTGTCCGTATAGGTCACGACTAGCTCACGGCCCCCGCCACGTTCGACGATCCGCTCGACCCTTCCCTGCTGAATATCAGCCGACAGGCGGTTCATGGGCCAGCTGTTGTCCAGCTGCATCGCCGCCCGCCCGTTGAATACGAGCAAAGCCGTGGCCAGCGCGATGACCGCCAGGACGATCCAAAGGCGCTGTGAACTGGGTCCCCCAAATGGCGATTTGCCGCCATCGCTGTTTTTCTTGCCATCCGCGCCGCCTTCGCTGACGTGACGCGGGGGTTCTGAGCGGTTGTTCATCGTCTCGGCTCCGTCTGATTCATGGGTCGCTTCATCATCCATCCTCACTATCAATGACCAGTTTCGGCGCATAAAGGTGATAAATTGCCATCGCCATGCTTGGGCATCCGCAATCCAGCCGGCGGACTTCATAATATCTTTACCGCCTCATCGCTGAATTTTCTCGCTAGTTCCTGTATGATTGGACTGCCTATCAGCCAAAGCCAGCCGGGAGCCGCCGACGCCCCCATGACCGAGCGGACTAACGAAGAATGGATCGCCGCGCTGCGAGCCGACGATGAGGCGCAGGCCAGAGCCCTGGACGATCTGCGCATACGTCTGCAGCGCAGCATCTACTTCTATCTCAGCCAGGACCGCAGCGACCTGCGGGACCTTGCGGCGCATGAATTGGCGCAGATGGCGCAAGACCTGGCGCAGGACGCCACATTGCGCGTCATGGACAACCTGGACAGGTTCCGGGGCGAGAGCCGCTTTACGACCTGGGCGAACAAAATCGCCATCCGCCTGGCCATCAGCGACCTGCGGCGCGCCCGCTACAAAGACTTCAGCCTGGACGAATTGACCGCCGATGGCGAACTTCTGCCCGCCTCCAGCCGGATTTCCGCCGCGACATCGCCAAGCCCGGAAAAAGCCGCCGAGCGCGATGACGTCATGCTCAAGATCGAGCTGGCGCTGCATGAGGCGCTAACTGAGCGGCAATATCAAGCGCTGGTGGCTGTCGCGATGAAAGGCATACCGATGGACGTGCTGGCTGAGCGCATGGGCAGCAACCGCAACGCGCTCTACAAGCTGATTCACGATGCCCGCCGCAAGCTCAAGACGCATCTGGAAGCCCAGGGCATGTCGACGGATTATATGATGAACCTTTTTGGGGATTGAGCCAGCTAGCCCGCCAGCGCCAACACCGTCCCAAAGCACATCTCATCCCTCGTCCCCTCGCCCCAGACCACATAGCGCGGCTCATCAGCCTGCGTATTATCCCAGACGCAGCCCATCCGCAAGACATCGCCGCGTTCGACGCTGACCGGCTCGGTAAAAATGTACTCGTCCTGCCAATGGAAATCCCAGCGCGGGATATCCAGCAGAATCAGCGGGTTCTCGCTCTCCGGGTTGAGTTCCATGCGGAACCCGCGCCCCAACTCGTGCATATGCCCCGAAACGGCGATCAAGGTCAGCGCCGCCGGGCTCTCGAAGTCGCAGCTGCCCAGGGCATGCTCGCCGGAATTCTCGGCATAATCCGCCAAGATTTGCCCGCACTGCCGCAAAATCCAATCGGGGAAGTAACGATGACCGCTGCCATAAAGATCGGCAACCCGTTTCAAGGCGCTCGTCCGCTCGCACTGCGCTCCGTCAATGCCGCTGGGGCAGGGGATCTCCACCGGCGCCAGCAGCGAAATGTAGATCAGTTCTTCTAGTTCGCTGCCGGCCGGCGCCAACTCCAATATGACCTGGCTGCGATCGGCCACGCGCGCGCTGTACAGGTTGTAATGCAGCTGCAAGATGATCTGCTGCCCCGGCCCAATGCGGAAGCCTGTGCCAGCCGGGAAGCGCATCGGCGAGCCGCCTGGCGCCCAGCCGCCCAGCGAATCGCTTGGCGTCCTTAAGCCCGTGCCGCCATAACATGACCAGCCCGGGCGGCCATCTTCGCGGTCCCGCCGGGCGATGGCTCCCGCCGAATCCTCATCGACCAGATAAAATATCGCATGATGCGCCATCTCCGCTACGTCGGGGCGGAACTCGAAACCGGTGACGAAGCGCGCCTCATCCAATTCCAGCGGGAAGGCGAAGCAGCGATAATCATCCAGCAAATCATCTGCGGGCATATATTCTTCATCCAGCCCCAGGACCAGGTCGGCGCGTATCTCTTCGAAGGCAAAAACATCGGTGGCCGCGGGCGCATACTCCGCGCTGTCGCCAAGTGGCGCGCCAGCCTCCACCCAGGCGGCGATAAGCGCGATGTCCTCGTCCGACAAGCTGCGGTCATGCATTAGCGGCAAGCCCTTGCGCGAGGGCATCCAGGGCGGCATGTAGCGATTGCGGACGTGCCAGGCGATGTCATCGGCGTTTTCCTGCACGATATGCGCTTCGCTGAAAGGCGCATACGCGGCAATCTGCCCTTCGCTGTGGCAGGCGACGCAGTTGGACTCGATGATGGGGCGAATATGTTCGTGATAGCTCAGACCCTCGGGGACTGCGACCGCGCTGACGTCCGCAGCGTCGTCATCGTCATGGTCTTTATCGCCATGCGCCAAGACAAGCGCCGCGCTCATGAAAAGCAAGCTCAGCAGAATCGAGAAGGGCAGTATCATCCGCATAGTTTGTCTCCCGCTTTCGTGCCGCTAGAAATTACATCGGACGGCCTGTCACAGCAGAGGTCTGCCGCCGTCAACCGGGATGATATCGCCGGTGCTGAAGCGCAGATGCGCCGCCGCCGCGTAGACCGCATCCGCCACATCTTCCGCTTGGGCGATGCGCCCCAGGGGCGTCTTGGCGGCCTGCTCGGCGATCAAGGCAGCTGGCATCCGTCGGGCATATTCGCCATCCACCCAGCCCGGCGAGATGGACAGAACGCGAACCTCCGGCGCCAGAGCCCGCGCCAGCGACTTGGTCATCACGTCCATGGCCGCCTTGCTGCCGCAGTAAGCTACGTTGCTGCCCACGCCTGTGCGCGCGGCGATAGACGTAATGTTGACGATGAGGCCGCCGCCATCGACTTTCAGAAGCGCATGCATAGCGCGGATCGTCGCGAAGGCGCCCCGAAAGTTCACGCGGAAAATGCGGTCGATCAAGTCATCATCCAGCCCGTCCAAATCCTCATGCGCGACCGGCTTGCTGATGCCCGCGTTGTTCACCAGGATATCCAGCGAACCGTATTTCTCTTTTATGGCTGCCGCCAAGGCCGCCTGCGCCCCGCTGTCATCCACCGGGCAGCGCATGACCAGATGATTGCCGCCGGCCAGGGAATTGGCTGCCGCCCGCGCCTTGTCCTGATCGCTGTGGTAGCTGATGACGATATGCGCGCCAGCCGCCGCCAAACGCCGGGCGATCGCGCTGCCGATGCCGCCGCCGCCGCCAGTTACCAATGCCGCCTTTCCGCTTAAGTCCATAATGACTCCAGCCCCATGCCGCCAGCGAAGTGCGCATTCAATGCGAGCGCATATCCGCCGGCAGGTGATCAACGCGATTCATATAATGCAGGACCGGTCCGCCAGCCAGATAGTCGATGCGCGTGATAGCCGTATTGTTATGATAGTAGCGCCAGCCACTCTGCATTGGCGAGTCCTCAATGATCGCCCCCAGCAGCAGATTCAGAAAGCCGGCATGCGAGACCAGGGCGATCCTTCGCTCTTTGCGGCGCCATTCGCGCAGGGTCCTGGCGACAGCCAATGCGCGCTCGATGCTGCTGGCAAGCGGCTCAAAGCCAGTCTCGGCAGCATACCAGCCCGCTTCGGTGACGGATTCCGGCAGTTGATAGCCCGGGAAGTCGCTTGTGATCTGCGTCCGCGTCATGCCGCCGAAGCCGATGCTGCTGCCATTGCGCGCCAGGTACATGCCGCCCAATTCATGCAGGGGCAGCCAAACCTGCGGCTGCAAACCAAGCGCTTCGCCCAATGGCTGCGCGGTCAACAGCGAGCGATACATGGCGCTAGTATAGAGTTGGTCAATGCCAAAATCCGCCTCGCTGGCCAGGAAATCCGCCAGTTTGTCGCGCTGGCGTAAACCCAGATCGGTCAACGCGGGGTCAACCAGGCGCTTGTGCAGCATCTCGGCTGTCAAGATATTGTTTTCCGATTGCGCATGGCGGATCAAATAGAGCTGCATAGCGGCGACCTTTGATTGACCGACGGGATTTGCCCTTCATTATAAGGCAATCGGCGCTGAATGATAGCCGCTGGCAATTGGCTTCGGTTAAGGTTCGGCTAAGCATTGGCGGATGCGCCGGCGGGCGGCATCGAGGCTTTTCAGCGCGGAATCCGCTCGCTAGACTGGGATGGCAATACTGCGCTTGCCAAGGAAGAAGTCTATGCCCAAAATTGTCACGCTGACGTTGAACCCGGCTCTTGATGTGGCGACGGCCATCAACTCGGTCGCGCCAGAGATCAAGCTGCGCTGCTCCATGCCGCGTTTTCACCCCGGGGGCGGCGGCATCAACGTCTCGCGGGCGATAGGCTTCCTCGGCGGCCAGTCAAGCGCGGTCTATGCGGCTGGCGGGCACACCGGCGCCATGCTCAGCCAGTTGCTCGCGGCCGAAGGCATCGACCATCATCCGGCGCCCATCGGCGGGATCACGCGCGAAAGCTTCGTGGTATACGAAGAAAGCACCAGCCTGCAATATCGCTTCACCTTGCCTGGACCGCGGCTGAGCGACGAAGAATGGCGCGCCTGCCTGGTGCGGGCATTCGATTTGCGCCCGGCTTATTTCGTCGTCAGTGGCAGCTTGCCGGCGGGAATGCCTGCGGAATTCTTCTCCGAGATAAACCGTTACGCTGGGGGCAGCCGCGTCATCCTGGATACGGCTGGCGAGGCGCTGGAGCGGGCGGCCGGCAAAGGCATCGCCATGATCAAGCCAAACCTGCGCGAGTTGGAAATGCTGGCGGGCGAGAAGCTGCTAGATGAAACGCAGATCCAAATGGCCGGCGGCCGACTGATCAGCCAGGGCTTGGCGGAAGCCATCCTGGTATCGCTTGGCGCTGGCGGCGCGATCCTGATCACGGGCGACGGCAGCCTGCGGGTTCATGCGCCAGTTGTGCCAATCGCCAGCAAGGTCGGCGCCGGGGACAGCATGGTTGGCGGCTTGGTCCTGGCTTTGGCGGAGGGGGGCAGCCTGCCCGAGGCGGCCCGCTTTGCCGTGGCATGTGGCAGCGCGGCGGTCATGACTCCGGGCACGCAGCTTTGCCGGCGCGAAGATGCCTGGCGCCTCTACGACAGCGTAAACCTCGCAGCCTGACAATTCCGCAGCGGCGCAATCAAGCAGACCAGGAGACAGCCCAATGACCAGCATTCAAGCGCGCAACATCAATCACCCCGGCCATCGCGAGACCCTCAATGCCCGGAAGTATAGGCATATCCGCGCTGCCATGCTGGATTGCCTGCCGGCTGATGACTGGATGGCTTTCAGCGATCTGGAAGACAAGGTCCGCGCCTGGCTCGCCGAGAACGATGTGCCGGCCGCGCTGTTTCCCAAACCCGGTTCCGTGCGCTGGTATTGCAAAGCCGTGCAGCTGGACCTGGAGGCGCGGGGCGAAATCGAACGGCAGCCCAAGAAATCGCCCCTGCATCTGCGCCGCTGTCAGTGATATCCGCGAAATCAGCAGGAGACTTCGCCAGGAGCGAGCTCTTCCGCGCTGTCCCAGATCCGCCGCCATTCTTCCAGGTAGAGCGCGGCGATATCGACATGGCGGATGATCAGGATGTTCTCGTCATTGCTTTCCGCGGCGCTGCGGGAAAAATTGAATGAGCCGGTGATCACGGTATGGTCGTCGATGATGATGACCTTGTGATGCAGGATGTATCGGTTGCCATCCCGCCGGACAGCCGCCCCAGCGCAGTGCAGAGCCGGCATTTGGCTCCAGGTCGCCAGGCTGTTGCGCGCTTCAAAGACTCCTTCGATGACGACATCCTCCAGCATAGCTTGCAGCAGCATGGCATCAGCCAATTCTTGCAGCGAAAACACAAATGCCATGAAGCGGATTGCGCGCCGCGCCCCGGCGATTTCGGCGATGAGCGGGCTGATTTCATCCGCTTCCGGCGCGAATATGATGCCTATTTCGCCGCCATCATGCGCGAAGCTGACCATGCCTTGATCGCGCGAGCGCTTGCCAAACTCGCCCCGCTCGAACATCTCATCGAACTCGGCTTGATAGGCGCGGGCCGCCAGCGGACTCTCCAGCATCAGGGCATTGTTGTTGTTGCGATAGCTGCCGTTGATTGTGGTATTCCAGGAACCGGTCCATACGCTGCGCTGGTCGATGATGGCGAACTTGTTGTGCATCAATCCCGAGCGCCTATCCGTCCGAATATCCAAGCCCGCTCGCGCCAGATCGCGCAGATGCGGGTCGCTCTTGTTGTTCATGCCATGCAGGTCATCCGCCACGATGCGCGCATTGACGCCGCGTTCATGCGCCCGGGCAATGGCATCGCGCAGGGCAGCGCTGTCCAGCTCGAAGACGGCGATATCCAGCGTATGCCGCGCCCCGTCGATGGCGGCAGCGAGCGCGCTCTCCAGCCCGCCGGCATACTCTTCGCGCGGGATGCTGGCATCGGGCTCGTTGAAATAGACCTGCCAGCCGGCCCCGCGATAGCCACGCCCAAAGCCCAGGTTGATCGGCTGATAGCTGACTGGCTCCGGCTCGCTGGCGGCTTCGTTGGCGCTTTCTCGCGCTGAACCTTCGATGTGCAGCAGGCGCGCCGAAACAACCGCCATGCCCAGCGCTAGGATCAGCATACCGATGACAATGCTGCCGCCGCGCCGGCGCTTGAGCGGGTAGGGACGCAAATGAGGTTCCATATCAGCACCTTTCTCCGCGCGCTCGGTGGCAAACCAGTTGTGTTTCAGCCGAATAGAATACCCTACCGATGCTTACGGCGGGACTTGCGCCATGCTACAATGCGGCAGTTTGACCGCTTGACGGGCGATGACGACGCGATGTCCCTGCTCACTGCCGCGGATCTGGGCAAAACCTACGGCGCTGACGAGATCTTCAGCGGCTTGAATATCGCCATCCCCAAAGGCGCGCGCATCGCCCTGGTCGGCCCCAACGGCGCCGGCAAGACCAGCCTGCTCAACATCCTGGCTGGCAGCGATTCGCCGACTCATGGCCGCCTGAATCGCGCGCGGGACCTGCGCTATGCCTTATTGCCGCAGCGGCCCGAACTGGCCGGCGAGCACAGCTTATGGGATGAGCAGCTCAAAGCCTTCGAGAATCTGCGGCGGTTGGAAGCGCGACTGGCTGCTCTGGAGCGGCAGATGGCTGAGCCGGCCGCTTATGAGCGCGCCCTGGAATGCTACGGTCCCCTGCAAGCCGAGTTTGAGCGCCTGGGCGGTTACGAATACGAAGCCCGCATAAAAATGGTGCTTTCCGGTTTGGGCTTTGCGAGCGCCGATTATGACAAGCCCCTGCCAAAGCTATCCGGCGGACAGAAAACGCGGGCATTGCTCGGCCGACTGCTGCTGGAACAAGCTGACCTGCTGATATTGGACGAGCCGACCAATCATCTGGATATTCAGGCGGTCGAATGGCTGGAGAAATATCTGACTGAATATGCCGGCGCTGTGCTGGCTGTCAGCCATGATCGCTACTTCATCGACAGCTTCGCCGAAACCATCTGGGAGCTGGAATACCGGCGGCTGCAAGTCTATCGCGGCAATTACAGCGCCTATAGCCGGCAGCGGGCATTGCGTCGCGAGACATTGGGCAAGGATTATGCTCGCCAGCAAGCGCATATCCAAAAGGAACGCGAGTTCATCCGCCGCCACATGGGCAGCCGCGGCACAGCCCAAGCCAAAGGCCGGCTCAAAAAACTGGAGACGATGAAGAAGCGCGGCGCCATCATCGAGAGCGGTCCCCGGCAGCGCCGCAAAATGAGCCTGGAAATGGCGGGCATCCAGCGCAGTGGCGACCAGGTGATTGTCACGCGGGACCTGCTGGTCGGTTATAAGGCGGATCAGCCCATCCTGGACGTGCCCGATTGCCTGGTGCGGCGGGGCGAAACCGTCGCCATCATCGGCCCCAACGGCGTCGGCAAATCTACCCTGCTGAAAACACTCTGCGGCCAGCTGCCGGCTCTGGCTGGTCATGCGCGGCTCGGCGCCAAGGTCAAAGCCGGCTATTTCGCCCAGGCCCACGAAACCCTGGTCGCGGAGAATACGCTGCTGGACGCGGTTCGGGCGGTCAAAGCCATGCCGATTTCAGACGCCCGCGATTGGCTGGGGCGCTTCCTCTTCAGCGGAGATGACGTCTTCCGCGCCGTCGCCTCGCTTTCCGGTGGCGAACGCGGCCGGCTGGCGCTGGCCAAGCTGGCATTGCAGGGCGCGAACCTCCTGCTGCTGGATGAGCCGAGCAATCACCTGGATATCGACAGCCAGGAAGTCTTGCAAGCCGTCCTGGCGCAATTCGATGGCACGATCCTGCTGGTCAGCCATGATCGTTATTTGATCGCCGCTTTGGCGACGCAAATCTGGGAATTGCGAGAGAGCCAGCTGCGTATCACCGCGGGCGATTATCAGGAATATCTGCGCGAGCGCCGCATGCGCAGCCAGCGGGAAGCGGCTCACAGCGCAAAAGAAGCCAAGCCTCGCCGAATCAAGGGCAAATCTGCCTATGCCGAGAAGAAGTATGGACTGAGCCCCTTTGAGTTGGCGCGGCGTCGCGACTGCCTGGAAGCCACAGTCGAAGACCTGGAAGCGCAGCTAAGCGCCATCAGCCAAAAGCTGGATGAAGCCAGCCAAGCGCGCGACGCGGGAAGGGCTCGCGAACTCGGCGAATCCTACCTCCGCGCGGAAGAACGGCTGGAGGCGGCGCTGGAAGAATGGGGCAGGCTGGCGGAATAAGTTGCGCGGGATCTGACTATGCTCTGCCATTTGACGGCGACGGATGTATCATGGTCAAACAGGCGCGCGGATGAGGGAGAGGCATCTTGGATATCACCTGGTACGGCTATAGCTGCTTCCGCATCACCGAACGCGGGCATACCACCGTCTTGACTGATCCCTATCAGCCAGAGCTTGATTTCGCGCAGCGCGGGCTGAAGGCGGATCTGGTCACGGTCAGCCATGAGCAAGTGGCGGCTCTGCTGGATGCCATCCGCGGCGAGAAATATGTGGTCTCCGCGCCCGGCGAATATGAAATCGGCGAGCTCTTTGTCACCGGCATCGCCCTGCATCGTGGAGGCTCGGAGGGCAGGCGCAATATCGCCTATCATTTCGAATATCCCAACGGCTTGAACTTCCTGCACCTTGGCGCTTTGCGGAACCTGCCCGACCAGGCTGTCATCGAGCGCTTGAATGAAGTGCATGCCCTGCTCCTGCCCATCGGCGGCTCGGCCCCGGCGGGCGATATGCTGTCCGATCTGATTGGCATGATAGACCCGCGCTATGTCCTGCCCATGCGCGCGGCGGATCTTGACGAAGCGGCTTTTGAGGCGGCGCAGGAAGCCTTCTTCAAATCCATGGGCGCGGCGGGCCTGGAAGCCCGGGATTCTCTTCGCGTCAGCGCTTCAAACTTGGGCGAAGGCACAGAGGCAATCCGCCTCCTGCCAGCCATTTAGCAGGGCAATCGCATCAAATTGGAACGCCGCTGATATGGGACGGTTTTCCCCAAAATCCGTCATCTCAAAGGCTTGTCTCCTACTCGCGATATGGCGCTCAATCTGCCCCCCACGAGGAGGGAAGGGACGCGGAACTCGCGTACATTTTGCGCCATTTCTTTCAACATCCTCTCAAAAAGAATAACTGTAGGGGCGTCTCGCTGAGACTCCCGCCTGTGACTTCCCTGGATCTCGTGCTGCGCTACCACTATCGGACAAGCCTTACACTTCTCATTACTTTGTTTGATTTACTGAGGGTATGTCATAACTAGGTCCAAAGACTCGGCGCTCTCAGTATGTGCAAGTAAGTCGTGAAACAACTATTCACCAAAGAGACACAGAGGGCACAGAGAGATGCCTTTGCTTTTGCTCTCGGTGTACTTAATCAATTCGGTGTCCTCGGTGGTTAGTTTTTCAAATTGCTTAATTGCATTTACTTCTGTGCTTTCGGTGGTAAATCAGTTGTGATTAAGCCGAAATGGATACACTGCCACTTAGACTTATGGCGGCGTTTCGCCCGGCATTTGCGGTATACTATGTCAAGACAAGCTGAATGCGATGAGGCTGCCGCCGCATGCGAAACGGAAACGTCAAGATCCTCATGACATGGGATATCAAACCGGGTTTGGACCAGGAATACTTTGAATTTGTCATGCGCGAATGGGTGCCGAATACCACCAAGCTGGGTTTGACGCCGGTCGAAGCCTGGTACAACGTCTACGCCAACTCCGATGTGCCGCGCATCATGGCCGGCGCCATCGCAGAAGACGCCAGCGCCATGCGCAGCATCATCACCAGCGCCGATTGGGCGGATCTGCAAGACAAACTCTTCGAATTCGTCGAGAATTACAGCCACAAAATCGTGCGCGTCACCGGCGATTATCAGCTGTAGAGCGCCGCAGTAGCCAACTGTAAACTCCCGCGCCGCCTTGCGACCGCCCACGCAAAACACATTGCATCCCGGCGCTCAACTCCCCCTCACTCATTTTGGGGATGTTCCTCATAGAGATGAGCAAAAGGGGGGGGTGGGGGTTCGACGATCGCAATGTAAACATGGACGAGGCGGTGACTCGTCCGCTCGCGATTACCGGGATCCGACACAGAACCCTCAGCATCAAACAAACCATGGAGGGGCGAGAATTGTCTCGCTTTCCCGCCCTCTCAAGCCGGCTTCAATCTAACCGCCCATCGCCGCGCGCAGCGTATCGCAAGCCGGGCAGCTGCCGCCTGGCCTCACGATGGCGTAACCCGCCTGCGGATCGGAACTCCAGTAGGTGGCATCGACATTCCAGACGATATACAGACGCACATAACCCGAGCCGCGCAGACGATGAACCGCGCCCGCCAGCCAAGCCGCCTGTTCCGCCAGGCTGTTGCCAGAAGCCCAGGCGAACCCGCCAGGCAAGGCGCCATAGCCCTCGCCCGTGAGATAGCCAAGCTCGGTGAAGCAGAGCGGTTTGCTGGGGAAGAAGCTGCGATACAAGGTCATCATGCGCGGCAGATACCAGGAATAGTGACCGGAACTGCCCACAGGCGCGCCGCTGGTGGCATCCGGCGAGGTTATGCCGGCATTATAGTGGACGCCCACGCAGTCCATATAAGTGGCTGCGCCAGCCGCCGCCATCTGCTGCAAGTAGCAGTCATCATCGCCGCCGTTTGGCCCGCAGCCCTGGAAGAAACCGGTGGGCGCGGGCGCCCCGCTGATCACCATGGTGCTCGAATTGGCGCTCTTGATGGCGTTGTAAGCCGCCGCCAGCATCTGCACGTAGTTGGCTCCGCTGATCTGCCCGCTGGGCCATTCGCGGTCGATATTCATCTCATTCCAGACTTCAATGGCATCAGCGCCGCCACGAGCCAAGCCAGCCAGGAAGTTGGCGAAACTCTGATAATAGCCGCCGGGGTTGCCGGCGATCGCGCCTTTTTCGCCGATGACGCTGAGCAAAACCTTGAAGCCGTTGGCATGGGCGCTGTCGATCAAGTGCTGGAAGTTGCCAGCCGATTCGTTGCCATGCCACTTGACCTGGCGCTTAACCCATGTCATGCGCGCGTTCTTCATGGCGCCGGGCTGCGAGAAGCTCAGCGCTTGCCCGCCCAGCTCAAAGCCGCCGGTGTTGGCGGTGCTCGCTGGCGGGGGACCGACGGCTGGCGCGTCGCCGCTTGCTGGCGCAGCCGCGGGTGGCGGCCCCGGCACTTTCAATACCTGGCCCACGCGCAGGCTGTCCATATCCGTGATGCCATTCATCCGCGCCAGTTCGAAGTAGTTGATGTTGAATTGCGCCGCGATGCTGGAAAGGTTGTCGCCCCGCTGCACGGTGTAGGTGGCGCTGGCCGGCTGGGCGGCCGGGGCCGGGGCTGTCGTTCCGCTGGCGGGGGCTGCGGCCGGGGCCGGAACTTGCAAAACCTGCCCGACATGCAAGACATCCGGGTCGGCAATATTATTCATCTGCGCCAGTTGAATATAGGTAATGCCAAACTGGGCGGCGATGGTCGCCAGGTTGTCGCCCCGCTGCACGGTGTAAGTAGTGGCGCCGCTGGGCTGCTGTGGCTGTTGGGCAGGGGCGGGGGCCGGAGCTTGAGCCGGGCTGCCCGCCGCCGGTATCGTCAACTGGTTGCCGGCGTGAATCGTGTAGGGCGCGCTCATCCCGTTGGCTTGCGCGATCTCAGCGACAGTTTTGTCATAGCGCCGGGCGATGGAATAGAGCGTCTCCCCGGCTTGCACCACGTGAATTTGCTGCGCCATCACCGCGGCCGAGCCCAGCGAAAGCAACACTATCACGGTCGATATCAGAATGGTTAGACGGCGCATACTCGCTCCCTGCCTTCCAAATCGCAAAGTGAATTCGAATCCTGCGCCAGTCATTCTAGCATGGCTCTATGAAACACGCTGAGGCATAGCGTGGCATTATGCCAACAACGCGGATTCTATTGCGCTTGCCAGCGGGGGGCGATGACAAAACCTTAGCGCGAATGGCCGATTTCCATCCCCAAGTCAACCAGCGGCAGGCGCGCGTCCAAACCCGGCTGCAAGCCCCGCGCCCAACTGTAGTCCGGATCCTCAGTGTAGGCGAAGTCCCGCGTGGAGCCCGCCAGGAAGTTCAGCGTATAGGTCGCCGTGCCCGGCGCGCTGACCAGCGTATAATAGCCTTCGGGCATCAGGATGATATCGTGCTGCCGCGCCCTCATTAGCACGTCCCAGCGCTTCTCGGCATCATACACGCGCTGATAAGCATAACCGGTCGGGCGATCAAATTTGTAGAAGCTCAAGCGGTTCAGCTGCGCCTCCAGCACTTTGCCGCGCTCGTCCGTTTTGTGCCTGTCGTGTTTATGCGGGGGATAGCTCGACCAGTTTCCCCCTGGCGTATACAGTTCATAGACCAGCAGGCGATCAGCCGGGAAGCCGCCGCTGATGACCCGGCACATTTGCCGCGAGCAGTTTCCGCTGCCCAGCAGCTGGATTTCGATGTCCTTCGGGCTGATGAGCCGGGCTTGGCTTTCGCGTTCCGAGGGCGCCCAGCAGGAGGCGAACTCGAAATCATCGCTTAGCGACTCGATGGCGAACTCGGTATGCGGCGGCAGGTAGACGGCATACGGCAGGCCGCTGAAGACATCGCCGCGCCTGCCCAAGCCTTCAAAGTCGCCCTTGTTGCTGCGGATAGTACAGCGCCCGCTCAAGACCACCGCCACATACTCGAAGGCGTCGATGGCCACCTCGAAGGTTTTGCCGGCGCCCAGGCGCACAGCCGCGAAGTTGAGCGTATCCCAGCCAGCCCGTTTGGCATCCATTGCCGCGAATGCGCCCGCTCTTCCCTTGTCATCAGCCGGGTAATGCAGGCTGCCGGCCGTACGCGTCGCCATAATCGCTCGTCCTTATCGCTAGGTCACCAAGCCCCGGGTGACGCGCATGAACATGTGCTCAAGATCCTTTTCTTCTTCGTTGAAGCCCAGCAGCGTGACATCGCCCGCGAAGAGATGGCGGCTGAGCGCGCCCAGCTCTTCATCGTTGCCGGCAAAGTCGACGCGGACGCGCGCCCGGCCATTCTTGGGAGTGATGATCTCCGCTGCCACCACCTGCCCATAATCACTGACCAGGCTCATAACCTCATCGGCGGCTGCCTGATCCATGACCGTGACGAGTATCTCGCGATGCGCCATCAGCTGCAGTTTCAAGTCGTCGATGCTGCCCTGCATAATCAACTCGCCGGCTTCCACGATGCCAATATGCGAGCAGACATCTTCCACATCCGCCAAGATATGCGATGAGAAGAAGATCGTCTTGCCCATGTTGGCCAACTCGCCCAAGAGTTCGCGGATCTCGACGCGGGCGCGCGGGTCCAAGCCGGAGGCCGGCTCGTCCAGGATTAGCACCTGGGGGTCATGCGCCAGCGTCCGCGCCAGGGACAAGCGCTGTTTCATGCCGCGGCTGAGCTTGTCGACCATCTCTTCGCGCCTGTGCGCCAAGTCGACCAGTTCCAGCAGGTCAGCCACCAGCACTTTGCGCCGCTTCTCGGGGATATCGTAGCAGGCGGCAAAGAAGTCCAGATATTCCCAGACGCGCAAGTCTTCGTAGACGCCAAATTCATCGGGCATATAACCGATGGCGCGCCGCACCGCCCGCCTATCTTCCAGCACGGAATGGCCCGCCACCCAGGCTTGGCCATCCGAGGGCCTGGTCAAAGTGGTCAGGATGCGCATGGTGGTTGTCTTGCCGGCGCCATTGGGACCCACAAAGCCGTAGATGGAGCCGGCCGGCACTTCCAGCGAGATGCCGCGCAGCGCCTCCAGCCCGCTGAAGGACTTGCGCAAATTGGTCGTCCTGATGATCCAGTCCATCGCCTCTGTACACCCCAGCGAGCCGCGTCAGGAAAAGCGCCCGCTTTGTTCAATTCGGATTTTGCGTATGCGCATGGCGCCCATGCCATCGCCAAATTGCAGGCGGATTCGCAGGGCATTGCCCGGCCCCAGGAAAGCCTGCGGCGCGTCAAACTCCAGTTCGCCGCCATCGCGATACCCAAAGACTTCGTATTCGCCGCGCGCCCAGTCATATAGCTCGACAGCCAAACCCTGCGAATAACCGCCCGCGCGATCGACATCAATGAAGAGGCGATCGACCTCGTCCATTTCCAAGCCCGGCAGCGGATGAAAGAGGAATTCGACGCTCTGCCCCTCATAGAGGCTGAAGTTGTCCGTGCCATTGCCGGTGACGCCCTGCCTGCCCAGCGTCAGCCAGCTGAAATGCTCGGTGGTCAGGGTGGCGCGCTCGCTGGGCAGTTGGATATCCACATCCAGTTCAATGATATACAAGCTGGTATCAATTGAGGACCAGCTGGCGCCGCTCACTTCCAGATCGCGAGACCATTGATCGCTCCAGCCAACCAGGAAGAGCCGGCTGCCCCGCGCGGTGGATTGAAACTGGTCCAGCATGAAACTGGCCAGGAAGGCTTGTTCGCGCGCGCTCTGGCGGTCTTCTGTGGTTTCGGCGCTGAGGAAGCCGCGGCTGCGCATGAAACGCTCGCCCTGCAATTGCTTGAGCGACCGGTTGTGATTGCTGCCCGAGAATGGCGACAAGCTGGCTGGCAGCGCCGCCACGCTCTGCTCTAGTGGATTGGGCTGGGCAGGCCGGTCAGCGAGATCCGCCATGAGCTCCTCCCGGCCCAGAGTGACGATATCGCCGGGCTGCAGGTCCTCTTCCAGGCGATAGACCAAGCCCTCGCCAATGACAACGGCGCTTCGCAGGGTGATCTCGCTCTGGTTGCTGATTGCGCCTTGAAAAGCGCTGACCATGCGGCCGCTTTCGGCTATCTCGAATTCCAGCGTGAAGCTGCCGCCGATGTCTGGCTTGGCGATGCGCCCGGCCAGGCTGAAGTTGGCGAAGATGCCGCCGTCCACGGTGAAATCGCGCGCGCCAAAGCGGGCTGCCTGCCCAATCTCCGTGGCGGTCTGGATTGTGTTGCTGGCGAAGATGCTGCTGGGCATAGTCGCGCCGGCCACCGCCAGGAAATGCCCCTCCGGCGCAATCAGAGAATAGGCGGCGCGCCGTGGCGAGAGCAAGCCGACGACCTGATTGACCTGCGCCTCGTCGCTATCGGCATAAGACTCCAGCAGCGTCAGCCGGCTCAGGATGACCTCCGTGCCGCGCAAGTTGAAGCCGACCGTCCAGGCGATGATGGCGAAGCAGATGATCACCAGCGGAATGGTGAACCAGCCCCAGCCATTGCGCCGCAAGCGAGACAGCAGCAGATAATTGAGGGGGCCAATCAGCGCGATATACGCCGCCAGGAAGAGGCAAAGCGTCTGCATCGGCGGCAGCAGATCGACGCCCGGCAGGTTGGCCACCGCCTCCGCCCCCCATTCGGGCCGGGTGAAACCCTCGCGCCAGGCCGGTTGCGGCGACCGCGTCGCCAGCAGCTTCAGCCAGAAGTCGCCGAGCTTGTCCCAGCCTTCCAGCGGCGCCAGCGTGGGGTCAGCAGCCAGAAAATCGACTGCGCCCGCGCCTAGCTCGCGCCGGATCAGCAGCGGGACGCCATCCTGCTCGACCAGGATCCGCGCGGCTTCGTGGACATCGCCCAGCGCCACCACCGCCCGGCCCGGCAGCTGCGTTTGCTTGTCCGCGGCGAAACGCGCCAGAGCATGCAGATCATCCAGGCTGCGGCTGCCCGTCGGCTGCATAGGCAGGATCGCGCCCAAGCCAGAAGCCGTGACGAGCGCCGATGGCCCGCCCGCCACGATCAAATGCCCGCCGCCTTCCACCCAGTGACGAATGGCATCCCGCTGCCCGCTGGAAAAGCTCTCGCTGTTGATGTTGATCAGCATCATCATATCCAGCGATTCCAGCGTCTTGCCCTCCTCGGGGATGTCATGCGCAGCCCAAAGCGCCTGCTCCGCCCGGAAGCCGCCGATATGCACTCCCGTCAGGTTGGGCGGGCTGGCATTGGGACCGACCACGAGGGCGTAAAGCTGGTCTTGCGGACCAAGATCAAAAAGGCTGGCATCGCGCGTGGCGCGCACAGCGCCCTGGCTGTCGATCAACTCGACGCGCAGGCTATCCGGGAAGGAACGCGCTTGGATGTTCAGCAGCAGGGACTTCTCCGCCCCGCTGGGCAGGTCAATCGGCGCGCTGAAAGCATTGCCAACAACCGTGCCCGAGGTCTCCGGGCGGATGACGGCTCGGCCAACCAGCGATTCGCCGTTGTTCTTGAGCCTGATGGCGACCGGCGTCCAGTCGCCCGGGCGGAAATAGCCGTTGAAGCCGATCTCGACCGACATTTCGATGACATCGACGAAGCTGCCCTGGGCGGCCAGCGGTCCCAAAGCCAAAGCCAATGCGGCTATGCAGAGGTTGATTCGTATTGCGGCAAGCGCTCGCTTTCCTGCCATGCCTCTCCCGCGCGTGAATTATCAGCGTCGTCCATTGTAACACGCCGCCGCCCCCATGCTGTAGGGTCGAGAGACGGGCTGTGCCAGCGGTCAGTGTCGGCGGTCAGTGTCTACGCGACCATGCAGTCGCCCGCAATCATTCTGCTGTTCACATGGGCGACGCACAGTGTAGCCCCTATAAATCGCTCATAATGTGTGGAGAACGGGTCATATTGGATTTTGAGGCGATTGCCCTGTGCGGGGCATGCCGCTGACTGTAAAGGATGCCCCTAATGCGCTATAGTAGCGGCGTTCAATCGGCGAGGACACACACAAGGAGCGCAAGATGGTCTACCTGGCGGCGGAATCACGCTATGACACGATGACATACCGGCGCAGCGGACGCAGCGGCTTGCTCTTGCCCGCCGTGTCGCTGGGCATCTGGTGGAATTTCGGCGGCGTCGACCTGCTGGAAAACTCGCGGGCGATGCTGCGCAAAGCCTTCGATCTCGGCGTCACCCATATCGACATCGCCAACAACTATGGTCCGCCGCCCGGCTCAGCGGAAGAGACCTTCGGGCAGATCTTCCGCCAGGACCTCGCGCCCTACCGCGACGAGCTCATCATATCCAGCAAAGCCGGCTACCTCATGTGGGATGGTCCTTATGGCGAATGGGGCTCGCGCAAATATCTCATCGCCAGCTGCGACCAAAGCTTGAAGCGGACAGGCCTGGAGTATTTCGATATCTTCTACAGCCATCGCTTTGACCCCGATACGCCGCTGGAAGAGACTATGGCCGCCCTCGACCACATCGTTCGCAGCGGCCGCGCTCTCTACGCCGGCATCTCCAGCTACTCGCCCGAAGACAGTCGCGAGGCGGCGCGAATCCTGCGCGAGCTGGGCACGCCCTGCTTGATCCACCAGCCGCGGTACAATATGTTCGACCGCCGCATCGAAGATGGCTTGCTGGAGGCCTTGGAGGACGAAGGCATCGGCTGCATCGGCTTCTCCGTGCTGGATCAAGGCATCCTGACGGACAAGTATATCGGCCAGCTGCCCGATGATTCGCGCGCGGCCAAGCACGCCTGGGGCGACCGGCTCGCCCAACAGAAGCTGGAAAAGGTGGTCAAGCTCAGCGCAATCGCCCAGGCCAGAGGCCAAAGCATGGCGCAAATGGCCATCGCCTGGACACTGCGCCACCCGCAGATGACCTCAGCGTTAATCGGCGCGAGCAAACCCGCCCAGATCGAAGACGCCGTCGGCGCGCTGGACAATCTCGATTTCAGCCCGGATGAGCTGGCGCGCATCGAAGCAATCCTGGCTGGCTGAGCGCCTGGCGCTGGCGGCCGAGCATCGCGTCAGGCGGCGTCATGACCATTCTCATCATTGACCTGGGCAGTTCATCCGTCCGCGCTCTGCTCTTTGATGATTCGGCTCAGCTGATCGACGGCGCGATTTCCAGCCGCCGCTATGACTTCGCAACCGATTCCGATGGGCGAGCCACAGCCGATGCGCGGATCTTGCAGCGCCTGGTGGAAAGCTGCATTGACCAGATCTTGCAACATCCGGCGGCCGCCGCGATACGCGCGCTGGGCATGGCGACTTTCGCCGGCAACTGGCTGGGCTTGGATGAGCGGGGCAGGGCTTGCACGCCAGTTCTGACCTATGCCGATACGCTGGGCGGCGGGGAGATTGCCGGCTTGCTGGAGCGCCTCGGGGGCGACGCAAGCGCCTATCATCAGGCGACCGGCTGCATGCTGCATTCGGCTTACCTGCCGGCGCAATACAGCCGGCTTCGGCGCGCAAATGGCAGCCTGCCCCGGCGAATCCAGGTCATCAGCGACATCGGCGGCTATCTCTTCCGGCAGTGGTTCGGCCGCGCAATGCCCATGAGCTTGTCCCTGGCCAGCTGGTCAGGCTTGCTGCATACCGCCCGGCGCGATTGGCATTGGGATTACGCCCGCCGGCTGCTCGGTGAAGACTTTGCGGAAAAGCTGCCGGCCCTGGCTGATTATGATCGGGTTCAAATTGGCATGCGAAAGGAATTCGCTTCCCGCTGGCCCCCCTTGCGAGAGGCGCCTTTCTTTCTGGCGCTTGGCGATGGCGCGGCAGCCAACATCGGCTCGGGCGCTTGCGATGCCCGGAATATCGCGCTGACTATCGGCACGACATCGGCTTTGCGCGCCGTGAAAGCGGTTGAGCGACTGCCGAGCGGGCTCTGGCGTTATCTCATCTGCCGGGATATGCCGCTGGTGGGCGGCGCAACCAGCGAAGGCGGCAATGTTTTCCAGTGGGTGATGAATGACCTGCTGCGCGAATCGAAATCGTTTGAGCAAGAACTTTCGCTGCGAAAGCCAGATTGTCATGGCTTGACTGTGCTGCCCCTGCTGGCTGGCGAGCGCAGCCCGGGCTGGCAGCCGAATGCCGCCGGCACAATCCATGGCCTCCGCCGCAATACCAGCAGGCTGGATATTTTGCAGGCGCATCTGGAGGCGGTGGCGCTGCGGCTCTCGCTGATTTATGAGCAGCTGATGACAGCGGGCGCGACAGTGATGGCGGGGGGCGGAGCGCTGCAGTCTTCGCCGGTCTGGGCGCAAATGATCGCCGACGCCTGTGATTCGCCCCTGCGCCTGCTGGCGGAAGACGAGGTGACCGCGCGGGGCCTGGCGTTGATGCTGCTGCGAAGCCTTGATGGAATATCGCCAGCCGAGCATCCGCCACAAATCAGCAGGGTCGTCCAACCCAGGCTCGAAGGCGTCGCCAGGCTGCGCGCGGCCCGCGAACGGCAAATGGATCTCTACCGGCGGCTCTACGCTTGACCGGACGCGGATTCCAGGAGCCGGGCAAATTCGGCGATATCCTCCGGCGAATCGTTGCAGCCGCAGATCAGCAAGACCAATTGGGCATCAGCTGGCAGGCGCTGCGCGATTTTATCGGCGGCGGCAAGCGTACTGGCGGCGGCCAGTTCCGGGCAAAGCTCCTCATCTTTGATGAAGCGCTGCTGCGCCGCAATCATGTCCAGGTCGCTGACCAGGATGAGGTCTTCGAGATGCGCTTGACACAGCTCCAGCGCCATCTGCGAGACAAAGGGCGCGCCCAGCGTTTTGGATAAGGAGGCGGGCGTGATATTGACGATCTCGCCGGCGTCCAGCGCCCGCTTCATGGTCGGGGCGGTCTCCGGCTCGACGCCCCAGATGCGGACCGTGGGATTCATCCCTTTAATGCCCGCGATGATGCCGGCGATCAACCCGCCGCCGCCGATGCTGACGATGATATCGGTCATGTCCTGGCAATCTTCCAGGATCTCAAGCGCCACCAAGCCATTGCCGGCGACCTGCTCGGGATTGTCGAAAGGGTGCAGCGGCGTCCGCCCCTTTGACGCATATTCATCGGCTCGCGCGAAAGCGGCCACGGCATCCTCCAGCAGTTCGACCTGCGCGCCGTAGGCTTTTGTGGCTTCAACCGAGGCGCTTGGCGCATTCTTTGGCATGCAGACAATGGCGTCGACTCCCAGGACGCCGCTGCAATAGCCGATTGCCCGCGCGAAGTTGCCGCCGCTGACAGCCACGACGCCCCTGCCCAGCGCTTCATCGCCCAGAGACAGCATCTGATGGAAGGCGCCGCGGGTTTTGAAGGAGCCGCTGCGCTGCCGCATCTCCAGCTTGAGTTCGGTATTGAGGCCCAGCCGCTCGCTAAGCGCTGGCGATGGCCGTTGAGGCGTGCGTATGGCGTACTGCGCGACAGTGCCGCGAGCCGCTTGGATGTCCGCTAGAGTGATCATATATGGCTTTGCGCTTTCGTATGCGGGATTAGGCGGCGCTGAATCGCGGTCTATGGCTCGGCAACTTCGGCCTCTGGCAGGCGGCTTTGGATGCGCCCGGATTCTCGCTCGATCTTGGCATCCAGCCGGCTTTCCGCCCGGTGGATTTCGCGGCGAGTCTCGCTGTCGCCTGTTTGAATCTCCATTCGCAGGTTGTGCTCGCTGTCCTTTATCTCCGCTCGTAGACTCTTCTCAGCGTCCTTTATCTCCGTCCGCAGTTTGGTCTCCGATTCCTTGATTTCCAATCTGAGGCTGGCTTCCGATTCCTTGATTTCCGATCTGAGGTTGGTCTCGGTTTCCTTGATTTCCGATCTGAGGTTGGTCTCGGTTTCCTTCAGGTTGGCGTCTGTGGCGTCTATCCTGGCTGTCAGTCTGCTTTCAGTCTCTCTGATTTCGGAGCGCAGGTTAGTTTCAGTTTCCTTGATTTCCGATCTGAGGTTAGTCTCGGTTTCCTTCAGGTTGGCGTCTGTGGCATCTATCCTGGCCGTCAGTCTGCTTTCAGTCTCTCTGATTTCGGAGCGCAGGTTAGTTTCAGTTTCCTTGATTTCGGACCTCAACCGTACTTCGGAGTCTTGAATCTCCGACCTCAGCCTTGTTTCGGAGTCTTTTATCTCCGTCCTGAGGTTTGATTCCAGTTCGTCAGTTCTGTCCGACAGCTTGCCGATGTCATGGCGCAGCCAGGCGAATAACCCGATTATCAAGGCAGCCAATGGCACGAAGTTCAAAGCGAATTGCTCCAGGTTCACCATTCCGCCTCTCTTGACTGCCAGCGCAACTCGCAAGCAGTGTAACGCGAATGCCGGAGCCTGTCCACCGGGTTAGTCAAATTCGATTGCGCCAATCGCGCCGATGCACTGGCTATCCGGCGCTTCGAGCGGCTGCTCAATGAATGCCAGGGCAATCTCCACGGCGCAGCCATGCGAACGCAGGACGCCATGCCCGAGATGCGGCAGCGTGAAATTATGCGCGGCGCTCAAGCTGGTTGCTGCTTGGTCCGCGTAGCCTGGTGGCGTGATGGGGTCATAATCGCCCGAAAGCAGCAAAGCCGGCACGCTGCTGGTCACCGGTTCATTGGACTGCGGCGTTCGCGTTTTCGCGCCATATATGTCGCAAAGGCGAGCCATAGTGGCTGTGCCTTCGACGTGGTAACGCAGGTAGCCGCTCAAGTGGGGGAATTGCGCCAGAATGCCGGCATAATCGCGACCGCTGGCTGAGCCGAATTCTTCCTGGCATTGCACGGTGTAGTGCATGCCCAGGCTCAGAGCGGTCATAACAGCTTCGACGCTCGCGCCGAGCAATGCCGCGTCGCCCGATTTGCCCTGCGCCAATTCGGTGATCAAGCGGGGAATCATGCGTATGGAATCCACCTCATACAGCCAGCCGAAAACCCAGTCGTAAAGCCGATAGCCGCTGATTTCAATCCGCAATTCTTTGAAATGCGGCGGCTTAATCGTCGCCATTAGCGGCTCGCGATTCAAGTCGTCGTATAGCTGATAGAATATGGCTTCGAGATCGGGATAACGCTCCTGGCAGCTGGCGGATGCCCGGCAGGCGGCGAAGAGCGTCCCCAGCGCCCGCTCGCCATTGTAATAGGCATCCACATAAATATCGGCTTGCGGCGGATACACCGAATCCAGGATGACGCTGCGCAAATACTGCGGATACTCCCGCATCATCGCCAGCGCCAATCGCGTCCCATAGGACACGCCGACCAGGTTCCATTCTTCATAACCCAGCGCCAGCATGACATTGACGATATCCCGCGCGATGTTATCTGTATGAAAGGTCTCGAAGGCCACGTCATGGCTGGCGAGCCGGCTGTGACAATCGCTGAGGATCTCCAGCAGCAGTTCGGCGTGCTCGGCATGATGGCTCTGCAGGATCTCATCCAGCCGAAACAGAGCTTCGCGACAATACAGGGGCGGATTGGACAAACCCGTGCCGCGCTGGTCGATGACGATGATGTCGCGTTCCTGGGCAAAGGCGCGCAGATAGGCGCGAAACGAAGTTTGCAAGAGCCGCGTGCCGCTGCTGCCTGGTCCCCCAACCAGGTAAACCAGGGGGTCGGCGGCGCCCTGCGGATTGCGGCTCTGAATCACGGAATAGAAGATTTCCACCCGGCTGCCGCGGGGCGAGTCATAATCTTGCGGCAATGCCACATACCCGCAGCGCGTGGCGAAGCCAGCCGGGCTGAGCGGGCATTCGGCGCTTCTGTGCCAGCTTTGCGCGCTGGATGCCGAGAGGATGCAGAACATAAGGAAAAAGAACGCGAATCGGCGCAACATGCGGTTTCCTGACGTGATTTGCTTGAGTAAAACATATTCTCGCTGACAAATCAAAGGATTTGCCCCGCTTTTCCATTCGCCGACGCCTGAACTATAATGCGGCGCATGACCGAGGCACGCAGTACAACCCGCCGGACCATGCGCGGTCCCGCCGTTATCGTCATTGTCATGCTGAGCATGACGCTGCTGCTGGCGTTTGATTTGGGGCAGGGGGGGCTGGTCTGGCGCTTCCTCTGGTCACAGACTGGCGAAGAGGCCGCGCCCGGGCAAATCCGCGGCATCATTGAAGCGGCTGGCAACCTGGTCCGCGCGCCCTTGATGACAGAACCGCTCGCGCCCATTCAGCACAAAACCCAAGCGCCCTATGGCATAAACACCTTCCTGGAGCAAGAGGTGGAGCTGCCCAAGGTCGAGGTTATGCTGAAGATGATCAGCGAGGCAGGCTTTAACTGGCTGCGGCAGGAGTTCCCTTGGGAAGACCTGGAAGTCGACGGGCGAGGGCAGTTCAGCGATTCGCGCGATAAGAACGGCGACGGAAAACCGGATGTGCCAAACACCTGGCTGAAATATGACCGCATCGTCCGGCTCAGCCAAGCTTATGGATTGCGCATGATGGTCCGCCTCAGCAATCCGCCAGCCTGGTCCCGCGCGGACCCGGAAGCCGGCTACATGGCGCCGCCGGATGATTTGCAGGATTACATCAATTATGTTGAGGCTGTTGCCAGGCGCTATCATGGCCGCGTCAGCCATTATCAGATCTGGAACGAGCCCAATATCTATCCCGAATGGGGCAATCAAGCCATTGACCCGGCCGGCTACAGCGAAATGCTTTGCCAAGCCTATGCGGCGCTCAAGCAAATCGACAGCGACATTGTTGTCATCAGCGCGGCCATCGCCCCGACCATCGCCTTGGATGGCGCGCGGGATCTGAACGACCTGGTTTTCCTGGAAGCGCTTTACGACAGCGGCGGAGGAGAATGTTTTGATGTGCTTTCGGCTCAGGGTTATGGCTTGCGCAGCGGTCCAAGCGACCGGCGTTTGCGAGCCACAAGCGTGAACATCGCCCGGCATGCGTATTATCGCGATATCATGGTCCGCAATGGCGATGCTCACAAGCCCATCTGGCTCAGCGAAGCCGCCTGGAACGCCACGCTGGATGCCGCCCTGCCCCCGGAACAGATCTCGCTCTATGGCAATTATGGCAATGTCACCCAGGCCCAAGCGGCCGACTACATGCCCATGTTATACGATCGCGCCCAGAGGGAATGGCCCTGGGTCGGCAATATCATGTACTGGTTCTTCACCCGTAAGGATCCCTTCGAAGCGAATCAAGCTTTCTATTATTTCCGCATGGTCGAGCCGGATTATCAGCCGGACAAGCCAACTTTCAGTCCGCTGCCCGTCTATGCCAGCGTCAGCGAATATATCCGCGGGCAAGAGCCGGTCCTCTACCGCGGGAGGCACCAAGCCGAGACCTGGCAGATCCAGCCGGCGGGTAACCCGATTGCCGATGAGAGCGCTCGCTTTGGCAAGGCGGTCTTGTTTGCGGCGCCGCTGGAGTTCAGCGTTTCTGGCACATCGCTCGATATTCGCTGGCGGCCTGAGGTATCTGGCTCGGCATGGCGCGTTTCCCATATCCCGCTTTCGGCGCAATTGGCCAGCAAGCAGGCTATATCCTTCGGCGCTGGGCCTCTGGTTGTCGATGAGATCGCCGTATATGATCGCGGCGGCAATCGCTGGCTGGCTTGGCTGGCGCTGGGCATGGCCTTCGCGCTGCTGCTGCTGGGCGCGTTTGGTCTGGGGCTGCGAGAACGCTGTCGATGAGGCAGGGCGCTCGGCGGTCAATGGCGCACAGGCTGAAAGGCTGGCCCGGGCTGGCGCAGGTTTTGCTGCCGCTGGGCATCCTGCTGTTGGCGGCGGCGCTGCGTTTTCATCGCCTGGGCGAACAATCGCTTTGGTACGATGAAGGCGTGGCTTATGCCCATTCGCTGCGCAGCCTGCCCGAGCTCATCCCGCTGCTGCAGAATAACGTCCATCTGCCCGCCTATTTTGCGCTGCTCGGCTGGTGGCAGGATGTCGCCGGCGATTCCGAGTTTGCCCTGCGCGCCTTATCCGCTTTCTTCAGCATCGTCAGCGTGGCTTGGGTCTATGCGCTTGGCAAAAACCTGGCTCGGCCCGGCGCGGGTTTGGCGGCGGCTTCTTTCGCAGCTCTGAACAGCTTCAGCATCTTTTACGCCCAGGAAGCGCGCATGTACGCCATGCTGGCTGCCATCGCCGGCGGCAGCATGTGGCTCTTCCTGAGGCTTATGAGCCGAGAGCCAGGCGCTGGGCGGCATCAAAAAACGGTCATCGCTTTGGGCATGGTCAACGCCCTGGGCATGTACACGCACGTGGCTTTTGCGCTTGTCCTTGTGGCGCAGGCTCTGTCCGCTCTGGTTATGCTGGGCGGGCAATGGCGGTCCGGCGGCGGGCGCGGCTTTGGCAGGAAGCTGCGGGACAGCGCCCTCGCCATTTTGCTTACTCTGCTGCTCTTCCTGCCCTGGGCGCCGATTTCCCTGCGACAGATTCTCGCCCAGCCTAATCTGTCGCAGCCGGCGACTTTGGGCGATTTGCTGCCTTGGCTGGGGAGCAGCTTGGTCTTTGGCATCACATCCGGACAGACGCCGCCCGGTTTGCTTGTCGCGATTGTCTGTCTCGCTTGTCTGTGTCTGTATCCCTTCCGCGGGCGGGGCATGAGCTGGCTCTGGCTTATGCCGGCTCTATGGACGCTGATTTCACTGGCTCTGTACGTATGGCTGGGGCTGACGACCCGCTATCTGCGCTTTCTGCTGCCGGCGCAGCTGGCTTCCGCGCTCTGGCTGGGCTTGGCAGTCTGGCGCTTGTGGAGCTTGGCCTGGGCTCAGTCTCATGCATGGCTGCGCTCCCTACCAAAGCTGGCGGGGCTGATTGCCATGGGCGCGATGCTGCTGACGCTGGCTGACGGGCTTGACGCGCTCTATAACGACAGAGAATTTCAGCGCGATGACATGCGCGGTCTGGCGGCGCGAATAGAAGCTGACCTGCGCGAAGATGATGGCTTGCTGGTCAGCGCGCCCGGCTTGGTGGAAGTCCTCGGCTATTACTACGCTGGGACCGCGCCGATGTACGCGCTGCCGACGACCAGCGATGCCGAGTTGACGCGCGCGCAAACCCGGAAAATCATCGCCGCGCATGATCGCTTGCATGTCATATTGTATGGCGCGGCCGAGCAGGACCCGCAGCTCATAGTGGAAACGACGTTGAACACTTCCGCCTTCGAGATCAGCGATGTCTGGGTCGATGATCTGCGCTACCTGCGCTATGCCCGCCCGGCCCCGCTCACGCTCGTCAAAGAGCTCGATTTGCCCTTCGGCGACGCAATCAAACTGCGTTCCTATGCGCTCAGCGATGCCGAACTGGCGACCGGCGACGTCCTGCAAGCGCAATTCATCTGGAGCGCCATAGCCAAGCCCGGCAAGCGCTACAAAGTCTTCTTGCAGCTGCTCAACGCCGCTGGCGAATTGACGGCGCAGCGCGACAGCCAACCACAGGCTGGCTCAGCCCCGACGACAGACTGGCAAGCGGGCGATTTCTTCATTGACAATCACGCCTTGCTTATCCCGCCGGGATTGTCGGCCGGCTCATACAGGCTGATCGCCGGGCTGTATGATGCTGATGACGCGAGCGCGCGTTTGCCGGTGGCGGGCGAATCGTATGTGGAGTTGGCGCGCGTCAAGGTAATCGCGGGGTGATGCCTGGCTGGCGGCGGCTCCAGACTTTGGGCGAGACAAGTCTAGCCCCTGTTTACGTTGCGAGTTGCAGACCCCACCCACCGGCCCCCTCCACGACGAGTCAGAGAGGGGGAGTCAAAATCAGTGAGCCGCAAGGTATTTTGCGTGGGCGGCGGCATTGTCGGCCGTGTGTCTACACGGTTTCGTATGTCACGAAGCTATCGCGGTCATGCGCCAGTTCGCCCCCGACGTATGTCGCCTTGATGGCGCGGTCATCGCCACAGATCATCAGCGCGAAGAGCAATTCTTCCAGCGTCTCCGCCACATCCGAGCGCAGCTTGAGCAAGGGCGTCGCCCAGGGATCCAGCACGGTGATATCGGCCGCGTAACCGGCTTGCAGCTTGCCGACGCGGTCTTCAATGCCAAGGGAGGCTGCGCTGCCCAAAGTCGCCAGGAAATAGCTCTGCGCCGCCGTCAGCGAGATGCCGCGCATTTGCGCCATCTTGTAGGCTTCGCTCATCGTCTGCAGCATGGAGAAGCTGGTGCCGCCGCCGACGTCCGTGCCCAAGCCGACGGTGACGGGCCGCGCCGCCGCTTTGACTTTCTCGATATCAAACAAGCCGCTGCCGATGAAGAAGTTCGAGGTCGGGCAATGGGCGATCTTTGCGCCGCCCTCATGGAAACGCCGCAGCTCATCTTCCGAAAGATGAATGCCATGCCCAAAGAGCGCGCGTTCGTTGAGCAAGCCGTAATGCGCGTAGATATCGGTGTAATCTTTCCTCGCGGGATACAGTTGAGCCGCCCGCGCCACCTCCGCCCGGTTCTCGGAAATATGCGATTGCAGGCGGACGTCGCTGTGTTCGCGCATCAGAGCGCCAGCCAATTCCAGTTGCTCGGGGCTGCTTGTCAAGGCGAAGCGCGGCGTCACGCTGTACAGGCAGCGGTCGCGTTTGTGCCAACGTTGGATTAGCGCCTGGGAATCGTCATAGCTGGCTTGGGCGCTATCGCGGATATTGGCGGGCGCATGGCTGTCCATCATCATCTTGCCTGCCAGAATCAACATATTGCGCGTTTGGGCGGCTCGGAAGATGGCATCGACGGAAACCGGCGCGGATGTGCAGAAGACCGAGGCCGCCGTCGTGCCATTGCGCAGCAACTCGGCGATGAAGAATTCGGCGATGGCTCGCGCGTGTTTCGGGTCGCTGAAGCGGGCTTCGGCCGGGAAGGTGTATGTGTTCAGCCATTCCAGCAGCTGCGCGCCGTAAGAGCCGATGATCTCGACCTGGGGATAGTGAATATGGGCGTCGATGAAGCCCGGCAGCAGGATAGCGCGCGGAAAATGGCGAATCTCAATAGTATCGGGCAGCTGCGGCTTGAGCGCTCCGAAATCGCCAACAGCCTTGATGAGGCCATCGCGGATCAGGATCCCGCCGTCGGCTTCATAAGCGACGCACTCATCGGCCGCCCGCAGGAAGGGATCGTCAAGCAGTGTGTAGAGGCTGCCGCGCAGAACCAGGGCGCTCATGGCTGGCGCAAGCTCGTGACATCTTCCCAAGCGCCGCTATCCCAGGAGCGGATCATAGCCGCGTGGACTTCCGCCACTGCCAAAGCGTCGGCGAAATCCGGCGGGCAGGTTTCCCCCGCAGCCACAGCCTTGAGGAAGTGACAGGCTTCGATGACTTTCATGTCTTCATAGCCCAGGCCGCTGCCATCGCCGGGATTGAAGTTGCCATGGAAGGGGTAGCGGTCGCCGCTGACCAGCCGCATGAAGCCGTCGTGCCGGCCGCCCTCGCCGGGCAGGTAGAGCGCCAATTCGTTCATGCGCTCGAAGTCCCAATTCATCGCGCCAGCCGTCCCATTCAGTTCAAAAGCCATCTGATTCTTGGGACCAAAAATGGATCGCGAGGCTTCGAAACTGCCGCGCGCGCCATTCTCGAACTCCGCCAAAACGCCCACATAATCTTCATTGCTGACCGCTCCTTTGGGGTCATCGGGGGCGCCCCGCGAATAATGCGTGCCTTTTCCGGGTATGGGCAGGGGCCGCTCGCCGATGAAAGTATGCGCATTGCTGACCAGCCGCTTGACCCCGCCGCAGAGATAGATCGCCATATCGGTGACATGCGCCATGATATCGCCCAGGACGCCATAGCCGGCAATTTCGCGGTCGAAGCGCCAGGAGAGCAGTCCTAGCGGGTCGCTGCCATACATGCTGAAGAAGCGCCCGCGATACTGCGTCAAATCGCCAAGCGCGCCCTCGCTGATAAGCTGTCGGGCATGCATCACCATGGGCGCCCAGCGGTAGTTGAAGCCGACGAAGCTCAAGACGCCGGCTCTCCGCGCGATGCTTTCGATCAGCGCTGTCTCGGCGGGATCGCGCCCGACCGGTTTTTCGCAGAAGATATGCTTGCCGGCCGCGGCCGCCGCCCGAACGATTTCGACATGCAGGTTGTTGGGCGTGGCGATATTGACGATCTGCACGTCGGGATGGGCGATGACATCCTGCCAGCGCGCTGTCGCCATCTCAAAACCCAGCCGCTCCCGGGCTTCTTCCGCTCGCTCGGCGACATTATCGGAACAGGCAAGCAGGCGCGCCTTGACATTAGCCGCGGGAAAGCGCTGCTGGACCAGCCAGTAGGAGCGGGCATGCACCTGCCCCATCCAGCCCATGCCTATCACGCCAATGCCGATTTCTGATGGTGGCATAGTCACTCTCTCGCTGTGGTTTCGTGCCGAGCCAGGAATTAGTCCGGCGCGTCGACGTACACGCTGAAGCTGGATTTGGGATTCTCGGTATAAGCCCAGGCGCGGGTCTTGCTCATAAGCGTGACGCTGACCCGCTGGTAGGCTTCGCCTTCGTATGCGTCAAGTTTTTCCAGTTCTTCGCTGGTCACTTCAAAGAGTTCGCCGGCGACGATTGAGCCGGGGTGGGGCTGCAGGATGGAATAGACGAAGTGGATGCCGCGCAGCTTTGCCAGCCGGTAGCCGCGCAGGGAATCGGGCTTGCCTTCGCCGAGGTGGCGGCCCAGGAGCTGCATTTGGGTTGCGGGGATGCGCAGCGTGCCGTAGGTGAAGAGTTTGTGCATTTGCAATCGTAGGTTCGCGGGTTGCAACGTCTAGTAATCTAAAGTGGGAAACTCAGACTCGTATACTATAGCGAACTTGCCTTTTCTCTGCCTATGCTCTTCTACTCGAACTGGGCTGTCTAGCCGATTGAAATGCTGTTCCAGGAGTAGGAATACTTCGGTTTTGTATTCTGTATCCGGATTTCCACTTTCTTCAATTCATCCTCATAAGACGACTTGACGCGTATTGCCTCGCGCGGAACACCCATGTTTTGAACGAGGCAGTCACGGACATCCTCGGCGTGAACGCGGAGTCCGTCTCGTTGGTCCCGCCCGGTCCTTTCCACCCGAACGACTGCGATAGGCCGGATATAGCGATCTTCTTGCTGGTGGCAACGCTGCGCGGCATGGTCGATTTTTGCCAACTCTTGCTCGGCTGCGGATAGCGTATCCTGCCAGTCGGATTTCATTTGGCTGGTAACTTGCACTGGCATCTTGATCATTTCTTCTGCTTTGAGTTCCACTCCCGTGATATCCACCAGCAAATTGCTGATGTTCGGATTAGGAGTGGCGGAAAACTCAAGCACAAGGCGCGGGTTCAGGCGGTTGATCGATTCGGCGAATTGTCTCGCTCGTTCCATGTTCGCCTTGCCGTAAGCCTTGTGCGCCTCGTCCAAAATGACAACCGGCCGCTGCATTTTGATGACATTGAAGAGGCTCTGCTTCACGGGTCCCTCATCCCTGTCAAGGTCGGGGTACTTCTGAAGCAGGCTGGAATCATACAGGGCGTGGTCGCTTGCGGGGAAAAAGGCGTCATAACCGCCAGGTTGAAACATCTTGAGGAATTCTCGGTTGTTCTTGCGATTGGCGGCGTGAAAACTGATAAGCGTCACGCAGAGATAATTTGCGACGTCGGCCGGCTGAAAGCGGTCGTTCTTTTCCAGCATTTTCACGCGTCCGCCGCTGGCTCTTTCCAGGCGCTGGCGATAGGGATGCTCTCGATTCCAAAGCGCGGCTTTTGTTTGCCGATAGATGGCGAGAGTGGGCACAATCCAAAGGACGAGACCGCGGGGATATTGAATCCTGCCCAGCGCCTCAGCCGCCAGCAGAGTCTTGCCGCCGCCAGTCGGCACTTTGAAGCAGACATGCGGAATCGGCCGCCTCATGCCATCAACCCTGGCCGCGTATCTTCTGTCAGCGACCTTGCCTATTTCCGCCAGCTCTTGCCAGGTCCGCCGAGGAAAGTCGAGCGTATCTCCGGGCATGGGCAAGCCCGCTTCTTGATACTTCCGCGCCTGCTCCAGACCTTCGCGCTCGTTACGGGTCAAAGCCGCAAAATAATCGTCAAAGATTTCCAGCGCTTTGATTTGATATTCCTTGAGTTCCACGTTTTGCGCCCCCACCCTAAATCCCTCCCCCAAAATGAGAGAGGGACTTGCGCCCGCTGCTAGCCACCAAAGCTCAATTCAAAGGGCAGTTGGCAGAAGGTGATATGCCACTTGCTCAATTCGCGCTGGCTAATGTAGGTTGCCGCCGCAAATACCACAGCCGCCCGGCCTTTCTCCAGGATACACTCCGCCCGTTCCAAATTGAGCGCCGCATCGCCATCGCGCAGAAAGTCCAGGCTCGGCTCATAAATGAGATAATAATCGCGTTCGCCGTCGCTGTAGAATCGGCCCTCGTCATCCAGTCTTTCAATGGCCTCAGGCGATGCCGAGATGCCGGTGGCGGTATGCAGCAAGTAACTGGCGAGTTCCGTGAAACATGGCAGATGTTCGCCTTGCAAGAGGCTGTCGATGTCTATCGGCTTGCCAAGCGTACAGTAGGCGAAGCTGCCGCCCAGCCCGTCTTTGAGTTGCTTGTCCTTAGCATTTGGCAGGCCCCGAATGACGCGGCGCACGCGCTCGGCGGTGATGCTGTCGGCATAGTCCTCGCATTCGACCAGGATGAAACGCCGGTTGCCGCCGTCTTCTTTGTTGAGCGCGAGAACGGCGTGGGCGGTTGTGCCGGAGCCGGCGAAAGAGTCTAACACGATATCTGGCTCATTAGAACGGGTGTGCGGGGGGGGGGGGTAGCGATTTTTAACAAGTCCGAGATGAAGAACGGCGATTTTGGGTAGTCAAACTTCCTGATGTTACCGAATATCTGCTTTACAACGTTTGTCGCTGTTGTAGCGGAGTACTTGGGTGAATAAAACGTTGACTTGGGTTTCCTGGAGGGAACAAGTCCGACGATTGGACGCTGTTTCTTGTGCAGTGCCCACTTATTCCCAGATCGGGATACCACGAGCTCGTGTGGATTTGCTGCAACCCTTTCTTTACTCCAACGCCATGTAACTTCCTTACCATCGCTTGTTACTGGCCAAATCGTCTCTGTGACTCCACTAGTTGGTTCGACAGATAAATCTCCGTCTTCAGTCACGAAGATGTGATAAAATAGGTTAGGACGCTTCTCCCGAGGGGCGTTTTCTCCACTATACTTGAGGCTCGCGCCCCTTTTATACCAACCAATAGAATCTTCTTTCCATTCATCGGAATCGTCTGCAGGCAATGGCAAATCTGCCAAAGTTGCTTGTCCTGGCACTCTTTCGTAAGCCAACACACACTCGTGCGTCGTTGCAAACCCGCGATTGTCCCGACTACCTTTCACATTTAAGACTGCGGCAAGGCAGGCAATAAAACTTTCTTCTGAAAAGACCTCATCCATCATCATTCTCAAATGATGTACTTCGTGGTCGTCTATGCTTACGAAAATCACTCCATCATCTCGCAGCAGCTCCCGCAGCAAATGCAATCTGGGCCACATCATGCACAACCATTTATCGTGACGCTCTAAGTCCTCACTATCTACTGGGCTGTTCTCTTTGAACCATGCTTGCATCATTGGACTGTTTACGCGATCATTGTAGACCCAAGCCTGACTGCCCGTGTTATATGGCGGGTCGATGTAAATGCACTTCACGCGCCCAGCGTAATGCGGCAGAAGCGCCTTCAAGGCATGCAAGTTGTCGCCGTGGATGATGAGATTCTGGTCGGCAAGAGCGACGGGCTCATGCTCCTCAAGCTTCCCCCTATCTTGATGGGGGGACCGAGGGGGGTTTACGGGAAGAACCGAACGCGCCGCGTCCACCTGAAGCGGACGATAGGGCACGGTAAGATGATGGGCGTATATGTGATTCTTGCCTTTGAATTCCAATGTTGGCATGAATACAACCCCTGTCGCTGGCGCTTCGCCCGTGATTATAGCGAATTGGCGGTGTTTTCGTCACTCGCTCCGCTGAGGATGCGCGCCATCCAGATAGCCGGCGATCCACTTCAGCATATCAATTGAGCCATGCGGATTCGCCTCGCCTTGCATCAACTGACGGTCGATGCTGTCGTCGCTGCGCATCAGCGAGGGCTTGCTGCGGTTCTCCGCCATCTGCGCTATGCGCCGCGCCAGATTGCGCATATTGTTCGCCAGGATATGCCGCTCTTCGGATGAGAGCGCGCCGCTCATGCGGTCGACCTCGCGGCGGATTGTCTGGGGATCGGTCTCCGGTTGCTGGGCGCTGTCAAAAGCCTCGGCGAAGTCTTCCAGCATGATATAGGCGGTGTTGATGGCTTCTGCCAGTTCGGCTGGACCGCGGCTGTGCAGCCAGCGCCGCATGGCCACGACGGTCTTGAGGATATGCTTCTGGTCTTCCAGGTGCCGTTGCTTATCCAGTTCACGCTGCATTTGCTGCAGTTGGGGCAGGCTCTGTTCATGCGTATATTCCCGCCACCAGTTGTTCAGCAGGTCTTGCAGGCTCTTGCTGAAGGCGATCCGCCGGCATATCCGCGCCAGCCCGGCCGCCGTCTCGCTCAGATCTTCTTCGTCATCCAACTGGAGCATGATCTGGGTCATGACGATGCGCATGCCCGCCTCGGTCTGGAAATCATGGCAGGCATCGAAAAGCCGCCACAAATGATGATAAGAAATCTGCAGATCCTGGTGTTTGGCGAGCAGGCGGGCCAAGGCTTCCGTCAGGCGCTGCGTTTCCGGTCCCCAGTCATAATGTTCAAGCAGCGCGAAATAACAGGCGATGACGTCTTGCGGGGCTGCGCTGGCGCCGGCGCTCGCCGCCTGCATCACCGAGAGGGCTCTCTCCGGCGGCAGGCCGTCCTGCTGCAAGGCTTTGCCCAGGCGCGGCAAGAGCAGATCATGCTCAGCCAGGTGAGCCATGGCTTTGGCGATGAAGGCGCGGTCGTCACTATGCAGGATGTAGCGCAGCAGGCGGTCCAACGCGTCCGCGGTCATCTGTGGGCTGGCTTGCGCGGTCAACAGGCGGATCAGGGCTGGCGCGCGATACATGGCGGGCAGGCTGGCTCGCTGGTCAGATTCCGCCAGTTCAATCAAGCGGCGGGCTGCCATCCCCGAAACCAGCACGCTGTCGGATGCGCTCAAGCCATGAAAGAGAGCCAGCAGGAAATATTCGGCTTTGCTTTCTATCAGCGCGTCCAGGGTATCGACTGTAGGGTTCCGCAGGGCAGCGCGGACACGGCTTTCCAGCGCGGCGATCAGCAGTTCGTCGCCATAGAGGTCATCGACGATTTCCGGCACGCGCCGCGCGGCGATCAAGATCAGCTGAATGCCCAGCTCGCCATCATCGTAAGCCCGTTTGCTGGCGGAAAGGATGCCTTCCTTAAGCGTCTCATGCAGCTGATAGGCGTTCGGTTCATGCGCGATCAATTCCAGCCAGCCAGCCAGCGTGCCGACATCGCCATCCTGGATGGCCACCTCCAGCGAATTCTGCGCCGCCGAATGCAGCCGCGGCAGCCAGCGTTCGTCCACGCCTTGATTGATCAGCCGATTGCGCACGAAGACGTAGACGGCGTCCGGCTGGTCATCCAGCATGTCTTCCAGGCGGCCAGCCAGCGCTGTGTCCAGGGCCTGGTCGCGGTCCAGTTCTTCCGCCACCCAGCGCCCGGCCGCCGAATCGCGATTGTTCAAGGCATTGTCCAGCAGCTTCTCGACATAGAGCCGCCGCAGCTTCGTAGTGGGCGATTCCGCGCCTTCCAGTATGCCGATCATGACTTCGGTGGAGACTTCATCGCCTTCCCGCACATGGTGATCGACCCAGTAGCGCTCGGCCAGCTGCCGCAGGTCTCTGTCCAAGTCGCCTGGCAAACCGGCCCGCGGCGCCAGCAAAGCCATGCGATGGATCTGGACCGCCAGTTCCAGCGGCTCGCCATTCCATAGCTGGCGCAAGACCTCAAGATAAGGATGGTCGGGGGCATCGCCGATAATCTGCGGTTCGCGCCAGTTTACATGCCTTGTCTCTCCCTCACCGCCGCCCTCGCCGAAGACAAGCTGTGGCTGGCGCTGGCAGGTGGTGAGCTGGCTGCTGGCGAAGGTGATGGTCGCAGCCAACTTGCCGGGCAGGAGGGCTTGCAAGCCGGCGATGAAACCCAGGCGCTGGCTGAAATCGGCCGGCGCGTCATGGATAATTAGCTGTTGCGGATCGATCAGCGCGCCAAGCAAGCTCAGCAGCCTTTCAAAGTCCCCAGCGGGCCAGCCATCAAGCAGGCCTTTCAAGTTTTGTCCTCGGTCTCCAGCGGCGATCTCGGTCTCCAGCGGCGCATGCAACAAGGGCAGAGTGAGATCCAAGTCGCCCGTGGCTATGGGCAAGCCATCCAGCCATGGCTCCAGCTGCGCGGCGCTCTCTGTCAGCGCGAAAGGCGGAATGAAAACGTGATGATCAGTGCATGACCGGCCCGCATCCTCAGCCGGCTGATTGAAGACCAGCAGCATCTGCCGCTCGTCGTAGGCGACCAGCGCCATGCTCCTCTGTTTCGCGCCCTTCGCGTCGACAAGCGGACTCAACTCGAGGGCGCGCGTGAAAAACGCCGGATCGAGCGATGGCAGCGCGCCATTGAAGAGCAGCAGCTTCCGCCGCTCCACGCCTTGTTCATCCTGGTCGCGACCAAGTATCACATAATCCAGCGTCACCCTGTCAACCCTCCGGGGTCCCCTCCCGCCAATTCATTGTGTCAAATTGTCCGCCGCCTTGCAAGCGCGCGCGCTTTCGTCGGCTCAGTAAGGGAGGTATATCATAGAATGATTTATTTTTGCATGAATGTTTCAGAATGGGTTCTATGAGAGCGCGGTCAGCTCAGCCCTGACGCATTCCAAGCCAATCGCAGCGCGTGAATTGGCATTACTTGGACATATACAGTCCGCCTCGCCCGGCGACTATAGGCGTCTCGCAATTTGAGAGATGGAGTTGGGCATTCATGAGTCGCGATACTCTCGCTCGGGCAGCCTGCGACATGGGCCGGCAGGATCGCGCCGTTGACGATGAAGCTTGGATACGGCGTTTCCTGCGCGGCGCCGCCGTCGGCAGCTGGGCCACTTTGCATGGGGATCAGCCATTCCTCAACAGTGTATGACCAGGATGCGCATTGCGTCACTCTGCATACCGCCCGCGTTGGCCGCACGCGCGCCAATATCGAGCGGCATGCCAGAGTCTGCTTTACGGTCATGGAGATGGGGCGGCTGCTGCCCGCTGAGGAAGCGCTGGAGTTCAGAGTCGAATACGCTGGCGCGACCATCTTTGGCGAAGCCGACATAATCAGCGATGAACGCGAAGCGGAACGCGCGCTGCAGATGCTGCTGGAAAAATACGCGCCGCAACTCCGCCCGGGCAGAGATTACCGCCCGCCGATCGCCGAAGAATTGCGCCGCGCATCAGCAATCCCCCATCGATATTGAATCCTGGTCGGGCAAAATGATAGCAGTCGCGGAAAATTCCCCGGCGCCTTCGCCTATGCGCAAGAGCCCATGCTGGCGGCAAACCGAGCGTGACTTTCCGCCCGGCTCATGGCTGGCTCTGGACACGGCGGCAGTGTAAAGAAGGCGCAATCCGCAATAGCCTCTGGTCGCTAAGTGAAATTACTCTTGATGTGTTATACTGGCGTGAAAAGCCTTTGCTGCGCCTGCGCCGAAGATGGAGGCACGCATGGAAGTTTTTCAATTGACCGGCCAGACCATCAAGTCTTATGATTTTGGCGAGCTCCTGGGCAGAGGAGGCTTCGCCGAAGTCTATCGCGCGCGCCAGCATGCGGTACTGCGAGAAGTGGCGATCAAGATTTATCTGCCAAAGTTCGCCAATTCGCCCAAGTTCATCCGCCGCTTCGAGAGTGAAGCCCAAGTCGTCGCTCGCCTGGAGCATCCGCATATCGTGCCTCTGTACGATTACTGGCGCGAGCCGGACCGCGCCTATATCGTCATGCGCTATATGCGTGGCGGCAGCCTGCGCGATTTGATGGAAAGCGAGGGCGTCCTTGATGCCACCGTCATCAGCAAGCTGCTGGAACAGGTGGGCTCAGCATTGACCTTTGCCCATCGCAACGGCGTCGTCCACCGCGATGTCAAAGCCGATAACATCCTGCTGGACGAAGACGGCAACGCCTATCTCAGCGATTTTGGCATCGCCATGGAACTGGGCGGAGAAGCCCTGGATGGCGACGGCGCCCTGGTTGGCACGCCCGCCTACCTGGCGCCCGAGCAGATCACCGGCGACGACGCGGGACCGCAAAGCGATGTCTATGCCCTGGGCATCATGCTCTATGAGATGTTATCCGGCAGCCGCCCCTTCGCCGATGAAACTTTGGCCACCCTGGTCTACAAGCATCTCAACGAACCCCTGCCCATGATCGACCATAACGCGCTGAACCTGCCGCCGGCCTTCAACGCCATCATCCAGCGCGCCACCGCCAAAGTCCCCAATGAACGTTACCCGGACGCCCTGGAGCTGGTGCGGGAATTCCAGCAATCCCTGCGTCAGGACAGCGCCGCCTTTGAGCTGGAACTGGAAGAGCTGGACTTCGCCGAATTTGAATTGCTGGAGACCAAGAATCCTTATAAGGGTCTACGCGCCTTTCAGCAAGCCGACGCCGCCGATTTCTTCGGGCGCACAGCCATGATCCAGCGCGTTCTGGACCGCCTTCAGGAACCGGTGGTGGAGAACAACTTCCTGGCGGTGATCGGTCCCAGCGGCAGCGGCAAATCCAGCCTGGTCAAAGCCGGCGTTCTGCCCGCCTTGCGCAGCGGCCGCGTGCCCGGCTCGGATGGCTGGTATTACGCCGAGATGGTCCCCGGCGAGAGCCCAATCGAAGAACTGGGTTCGGCGCTCTTGAGCGTCTCCTCATCGCCATTGCCGGGTTTGGAAAAGACCCTGCGCGAACATGTCAACGGTTTGGAAATTGGCGTGCATGAAGCGCTGCCCGCCAGAGAAAACAAGCTGCTGCTCATGGTCGACCAGTTTGAGGAGCTCTTCACCCAAGTCGAGAGCGAGAGCGACCGGCAGCATTTCCTGGATCTGATCCTCAACGCGGTCAACGCCGAAGACAGTCCGGTGATCATCCTGGCGACCCTGCGCGCCGATTTTTATGACCGCCCGCTGCTCTATCAGGGTTTTGGCGAGTTGATTCGCGCGCGCACCGAGCTGGTCCTGCCGCTGAACGACGAAGAACTGGCTGAGACCATCAGCGGGCCCGCCCAACGGGTTGGGGCTGTGCTGGAAGATGGCTTGATTGAGACGATCATCGAAGATGTCCGCGAACAGCCTGGCGCGCTGCCCCTGCTGCAATATGCCTTGACCGAGCTCTTCGAGCGGCGAGAGGGCGCCTTGCTGACTATCGCCGCTTATCAGGACATCGGCGGCACGCTCGGCGCTTTGGCAAAACGGGCGGAAGAAGTCTACAGCCGCTTTGAAGAGCGGGGCAAAAATATGACGCGGCAGATGTTCCTGCGCCTGGTCACCCTGGGCGAGGGGCAGGAAGATACGCGGCGGCGCATCCTGCAATCGGAATTGCTGACTCTGGGCGATCGCGATGTGGTCGAAGAAGTCATTGATCGCTTCGGGCGCTACCGCTTGCTGACGTTTGATCGCGATGACGCCACGCGCGGCTCCACCGTGGAAGTCGCCCATGAGGCGCTGATACGACAATGGGAACGCCTGCGCGAATGGCTGACCGAAAGCCGGCAGGATGTTCGCCTGGAACGCGAACTGCTGCATGCCGCCACCGATTGGCAGAATGCCGAGCGCGACAAGAGCTACCTGATGCAGGGCAATCGCCTGGTTTCCTTTGAAGAATGGGCGGAGACCACCACGCTGATTCTCAATGAACTGGAAAAGACTTTTCTGCAAGTCAGCCTGGCTGCCCGCGACGAACGCGAAGCCATCGAACGCGCCCGCCAGGAACGCGAACGCGAGCTGGAACGCCAGAAAGCCCGCAATATGCGCATCGCCGCCGCCATCTTCGCTGTGGCTGCCGTCGTCGCCGTGATCCTCAGCCTCTTCGCTTTTGACCAATCCAACAAAGCCAACGAACAGCGCCAAATCGCCGAGGTCGAGCGGGAACGCGCCGATGAGCAGCGGGTAATCGCTGAAGACGCTCTGGAAATCGCCGAGATAAACGAACGCAAGAACCTCAGCCTGGCGCTGGCCGCCAACGCTCGCACCGCTCTAAGCGAGAATGACCCCGCCCTGGCGCTGCCGGTGGCCATTGAAGCGCGGCATGTCTTCGAGCCGCCGGAAGCCGAGGTCCTGCGCATGCTGGGCTTGGCGGCGTATTCGCCCGGTCCGCGTTTCCGTTTCGCCGATTCGCCCAAGTCCATCCTGGCTGTCGAACCCAGCGCCGATGGTTCGCTTGGCGCTTATGCCGGGACGGAGGGGGTCATCCGCCTCGTCGACTTCAGCACGGGTGAACTGCTGCTGGAGATCGACGCCGGCAGCCCCATAACCGGCTTGTCAATCAGCAGCGACGATAAGCTCATAGCCGCCAGCATGGCAGACCACAGCGTTGGCCTCTGGCTGCTGGAAAGCGGTGCGGAAGTCGCTCGCATGGCTGGGCATGAAGACCTGGCGACGGACGTCGAGTTCAGCCCGGATGGCGCGACGCTCGCCTCCGCCAGCGCGGACAGCACGGTGCGGCTCTGGGATGTGGCCAGCCGGCAGCCCTTGCGTGTGCTGCGAAAGCATATCGATTATGTCATCAAGCTCAGTTTCAGCCCGGATGGCCAGTCGCTGGCCAGTTCGTCAGCCGCCATCGGCATCAGCGACGGCGATCGCGCTTCCGAACACAATACCATTCAGGTCTGGGATGTGGCCAGCGGGGAGAACCTGCTGACGATCCCGCCGGATGGCATCGGTTTTGTGCGCGATGTCGAATACAGTCCGGATGGAGCGACCATCGCGGCCACGACCTGGAGCGGCGCCCTGGGCGGCACGGCGCGCATCTATGACGCCAGCAGCGGCGCGGAACTCAGCCGTCTCTATGCCCATCGCGATACGATTTCCAATATCGAGTTTTCGCCCGATGGCAGCCGGCTCGCCACCGCCTCCCGCGATGGCACCATCAAGTTCTGGGATATTGACAAGGGCATTCTTGTCGCCAGTTATGTCGATTTCGCCGAGCGCGTGCACGATATCGAATACCTGCCCAGCGGCGAGGCTATGCTGGTTGGGCTGGGCAATGTGGGCAACTTCCCCGATGGCAGCGACCAGCCTGCCGATAGCTCCGCCTACCTTTGGGACCTGCGCAATCGCAGCCAGGCGCAAGTTTACGAAGGGCATACGAATTGGGTCTGGGCGGCTGACATAAGCGCGGGCGGTTCCTTGGTGGCCTCGGGTTCTGGTCCGCTGTTCTTCCCGGCGGATCCCGATGATTTGGACGCTACCGCGCGCGTATGGGATGCGGCAACGGGCCGGCAGGTGGTCGCGCTTCATGGCCATACCAACACGGTCGACGCCGTGCGATTCTTGCCGGGCGGGCAGTACCTGCTCTCAGCCAGTTGGGATGGCACTATTCGCCGCTGGGATCTGGACGATGGCCGCGAGGTTTCGCGTTATAACGTTCCGGATGCCCAGATCTTCATGATCGATCTGCTGCCGGGCGGCGGGCAATTTGTCTCGGCTTCCAGCGATGGCCTCATACGCTTATGGGATATCGAAACGGGCGAGGTTCTGCGCGAATACCTGGGGCATGAAGCGCCAGTCAACGGCATTCACGTCAGCGATGATGGCAAGCTGATGGTCAGCGCGGCTGGCGGCTGGGGCGGCGATGAGTTCACCGTCCGGCTTTGGGATGTGGAAAGCGGCGAGCAGCTGCGCGTCTTCGAGGGGCATAGCCATATCGTCAATTACGCGCGCATCTCGCCAAATAAGGAGTTCATCATCAGCAGTTCCTGGGATGACACCGTGCGCATGTGGGATATCGAAAGCGGCGAAGAGATCCGCCAGTTCGTCGGCCACGCCGGCAATACTTTCGGCATAGACATCTCGGCGGATAACCAGGCGCTGCTGACCACCTCGTCGGATACCACCGTGCGCCTTTGGGATATCGCCAGCGGAGAAGAACTCAACCGCTATGACCAGCATACCGACTGGGTGCAGGAAGTCTTCTTCAGCCCGGATGAGACTTTCGCCGTTTCCGCGGGCCAAGATTACAGCTTGCGGCGCTGGCGTGTGGCGCGGACGGCCGACGATATCATCGCCTGGGCTCGCGAGAGCCGGCAAATCCGCGAGTTGAACTGCGCCGAGAGGCAATCTTACCGCCTGCCCTGCCAGCCATGATTGGGATTTCCTCTATAATGGGGTTGCGCCTGTCTTTTCGCCGTAAAGAAAGCCGACGCCATGCCAGAGGATGCCAGCAGCGACCAGCAAAATACTCAGGAGCCGCAACCTTCCGCTTCGGCCATATTCGTCGCCATGATGCGCCAGGCGGCCGCCAGAGCCGTTTCGCCAGAGAGCGCGTCCACTGCCGACGACCAGAGGGCAAGCGACCCAAGCCAAGCCGAGATTGAAACTTCAGCCAGCCTCGAGCCGCCAGCCGAAAGGCACGATATTCGCCGAGTGCGCCGCCGGCTGCTTCTGCGCCGCTCGCCACCCAGCAGCCTGGCCAGCGGATTCTTCGGCACGCTTTTTGTGGTCATCGTCAGCACGGCTTTGGTGGCCACGCTGCTGATGTTCTTCATCAATCCCGAATTTGTGAATCCGGCGGTTGTGCAAGGTTTGCAATTGAACAGCGCTGGCATGATCGCCGCTGAGAGGCCGACGCCCGCGCAAACCCCGCATTGGCTGCGCCGCATTGGCATCATCTCCGGGCACCGCGGCAAAGGCGCGACTGGCGCTCGCGACCCCGGCGCCATCTGCCAGGACGACTATGGCAATGTCTTCCTCACCGAAGCGGATATCAACTTCGCTGTGGCGACGCGCGTGGCGGCTCGCCTGGAAGCGCTGAATTATGCTGTCGAACTGCTTGATGAATACGATCCCCGCTTGCACAATTATCGCGCCGACGCCCTGGTCTCTATTCATGCCAACACCTGCTATGATTTCGGCGAATACGTCTCCGGCTTCATCGTAGCCAAGTCCGAAGCGCGGCCGGACAATGGCGCGGATGCCTTCCTGCGCGAGTGCATCGGCGAGAATTACGGCGCAACCGTGCCCCTGCCGCGCAGCTACAACATCACCGAAGATATGAGCCAATATCACGCCTGGCGCAAGATTCATCCCCTGACTCCAGGGGTTATTCTGGAGATGGGCTATATGCTGGCTGACCGCGATGTGCTGACCGGCGATCCGGATTTGCTGGCGCGGGCTGTGGCGGATGGCATTCTCTGCTTTATCGAACACAATGGCAAGCCGCATAATCAGCTGCGCATCGAACAGCAAACATCCGCGTACCTGATCCCGCTGCTGCCCACGCCGACGCGGGTCTTCCGCAATTGACTTGGTTCGCATCAGCCGATTCCAGTTGCAGCTGGCTTGATTGGCTGCTATACTTGTGCATGAACTGGAGTCACGGAGAAGTCGCATAGAGGCCTAGTGCGTCCGCTTGGAAAGCGGATACGGGAAACCGTACGTGGGTTCGAATCCCACCTTCTCCGCAGTTGCGAGCCCGCCCAGCGGGCTTTTTGCATAGGCGAGGGCTAGCGGAAAGGCGCAACCTGTGACCACGAAGCCGATTGCCCTCCACATCAACGGGCAGGCGCATCAGCTCACGCTCGACCCCGGCACGCCGCTGCTCTATGTCCTGCGCAATGACCTGAGCCTCAAGAGCGCCAAATATGGCTGCGGAACGGAACTCTGCGGCGCATGCGCGGTACTGGTCGATGGCGTCGCCGTGCCATCCTGCCAACTGCCAGTGGAGCATGTCGCCGGGCTGGAGCTTACCACGCTTGAGGGCTTGGCGGAGGGCGACGAGCCGCACCCCTTGCAGGAAACTTTCATCGAAGAGCAAGCGGCGCAATGCGGCTATTGCAGCGCTGGCATGATCATGGCCGCCCAAGGCTTGCTCAATCGCATCCGCTACCCGACAGATGACGATATTCGCGTTGCATTGGCGAACAATCTCTGCCGCTGCGGGGTTTATGATCGCGTCCGCCGCGCCATCAAGCTGCGCACGGGCAAGCTGGAAGAACCCAGAGTCAAGCTGATCAACTCCGCGCCGCTCGCCGAAACAATGGAAGAGCCGCCGTCGCTTTCGCTGGTTGCCTATCCCCAAATCGACGACTGGCTGGCGATCAATGCCGATGGCAGCGTCGCGATCTTCAGCGGCAAGGTCGAGCTGGGGCAGGGCTTGGCCACCGCCCTGGCGCAGATCGCGGCTGAGGAACTGGATCTGGCTCTGCCGCGGATTCGCCTGGTAATGGCGGATACTGAGCGCAGTCCAGATGAAGGCGGCACAACCGGCAGCCGCTCGCTGGAAACCAGCGGGCTTGCCATTCGCCTCGCCTCCGCCAGCGCGCGGGAACATCTGCTCTCGCTGGCTTTTGAGCAGTTGGAATCGCTGACGCCCGCCCAGGATCTGCTGGTCGATGATGGCGTCGTCCGCGACCCGATCAGCAGCCGCAGCGTGGATTATTGGCAATTGCAGGCTGGCAAGCCCTTCGACAAGCCAGTTCGCATGGACGCGGCTTGCAAGCGCGCCGAGGCCTACAAGCTGGTCGGGAAATCGATCAAGCGTCTGGATCTTCTCAGCAAATTCAGCGGCGGCGAGAGCACCCTGCAGGATATGGCGCTGCCGGACATGCTGCATGCGCGGGTCCTGCGCCCGCCCGGCTATCATGCGCGTCTGCTGGACTTTGACCGCGCGGCGATTCAGTCTTTGCCCGGCGTTGTCGCTGTCGCGCAAGACGGTCAGTTCATCGCCGTCATCGCCCGGCGCGAAGAGCAGGCAATCGCGGCTCTTGACCAGGCGCGCTCAGCAGCCCGTTGGGAATACGCGCGCGACCTGCCGCCGAGCGAGGACATATTTGGCGATATGCGCCGCAAACCCGCCCAATCCCATCTCATCGTCGATGGCGCGGCGGTTGACGAGCCCATCCCGACGAAGCAGCCATGCGAGGCAGCGCAGCAGACTCTCAGCGCGACCTATTCGCGGCCCTTCCAGATGCACGCGTCTTTGGGTCCCTCCGCGGCTCTGGCGCTATGGCAAGGCGACCGGCTCACGGTCTGGTCGCATACGCAGGCGGCTTTCACGCTGCGCGGGGCTTTGGCGCAGGTCCTGGGCCTAGAGGAGGCGCATATCCGCGTCATTCACCGGGAAGGCGCGGGCTGCTATGGGCATAACGGCGCGGATGATGTCGCCCTGGATGCGGCTCTGGCGGCTCGCGCGATTCCCGGCAAGCCAGTCATGCTCAAGTGGACGCGCTGGGACGAACATGCTTGGGAACCCTACGGCTCTGCCATGCTGCTGGACCTGGAAGCGAGCCTGTCACAAGAGGGGCGAATCATCGACTGGCATCACGAGGTCTGGAGTTATGGGCATTCGACGCGCCCGGCTTTGGGCATGGCGACATCGGGCTTGCTGGCCGCCCGGCATCTGGCCGACCCGTTTGAGCCGCAGCCGCCGCGGGCCATGGGCGGGTATCACTCTGGCGCGCATCGCAATGCCGACCCGCTCTATGTCTTCCCGCGGAAGCGCATCCTCCGGCATTCCGTCTCGGGCAGCCCGCTGCGCGTTTCGGCTTTGCGCAGTCTGGGCGCCTATGCCAATGTCTTCGCCATCGAATCTTTCATGGACGAACTGGCTGCAAAGGCCGGCATCGACCCGCTGGGGTTCCGCTTGCGCCACCTGCAAGATGAGCGGGCCCGCGCTGTGCTGGAAGCGGCTGCGGATTCGGCTGGCTGGCTGGAACGCGAGGCTGCCAAGGCGACTGACGAAGGCTGGGGTTTGGCGCTGGCGCAATACAAGAACCTGCAAGCCTATTGCGCGATTATCGTCAAGCTTCATGTCGAGAGAGCGAGCGGCCTCATCAGTTTGCGGCATGTCGTCATCGCGGCTGATGCCGGGCAAACCGTGAATCCTGATGGGCTGAGCAACCAGCTCGAAGGCGGCTTCGTCCAGGCAGCCAGTTGGACGCTGTATGAAGCTGTGCGTTTTGACAGCCGGGGCATCACCAGCGTGGATTGGGAGAGCTATCCCATCCTGCGCTTCAAAGCCGCGCCTAGTATCGAGACGGTCATCGTCAATCGCCCGGGCTCGCCCATGCTTGGCGCCGGGGAAGCGGGGCAGAATCCCGCGCCGGCCGCCATCGCCAATGCGGTGCATGACGCTGTGGGGATTCGCCTGCGGGATATTCCCTTTACGCAAGAGAGGGTTTTGAAGAGGCTGGCTAAGTGAGGCGCCCGTCTAGGCAAGCGCATTACTTTTCCAATAGTGTTGATTCAGACCAAATACAGGTATATTACAGAAGGGCGAGATACCGGCGCCGGTCTGTGTCGACTGTCAGTGTCTACGCGACCTCGCCCCTGCAGATGACTGATTTGAGCGGATTGTGGCGGAAAAGGCGCGGAATGCGCTTGTGCATCGCTGTCCTTCCCACAATTTGGGACAAGAAACCGCGTCACTCTGCGAGCAGCGGACCACCCCTACAAATTCAGTTTGATCACTGTCGCGTGTTCATTCGGCGCGGCGGCAGGTCCCGTGATCACCGCGCAGTCGCCTTCCCGCGTCAGGCTCAGCGGCGCATCGACAGACTCATCCAGCCATTCCGCGCTGCTCACATCCAGCCCGGGCAGGGTAAAGCGCCCATTCGCCGGCCAATCGAAAATATGCAGATAGACCACATCGCCCTTTTGCGTCGTACGGCGCCAGTCGACGCCTTGAATGGGACCGGGCTGCGTGCCATAAATCGCTTCGCCATGCGCATCCAGCCAACTTCCCATGGCTTGCAGGCGCGCTACGCTCGGCTGGGGAATCGCGCCTTCGGCATCAGGCCCGATATTCAGCAGATAATTGCCGCCTTTGCTGACAATGTCCACCAGGTTGCGGATGAGCTGCGTAGTTGACTTCCAGTTGTGATCATGCGTCTTGAAGCCCCAGGTGTCGTTGATGGTGGCCGGCGTCTCCCAGTCGATCTCGGCTTGCAAATCAGGCGGGATGGCATTGTCCTGGGCGGTGGCGTAATCGCCCAGTTTGTTGCCCAGCCGCCCGCATACCAGGCAATCCGGCTGGATGCTGTGCACCAACTCAAGCAACTCCTGGCTTTGATGACGTTCGATGATCCGCGGCGTATCGAACCAGATGATGGCGATGGGTCCATAATTTCTGAGGATCTCGCGCACCTGCGGCTTGACGTAGTTGTCGATGTAATCGGCGAAGTCCTGCTCGTCCGCGTTGAAATCCCAAGTGTTGCCGAAGCCATCCGGATGATGCCAGTCTTGCGTCTGCGAATAATACAAGCCCAGCTTGATGCCTTCGCGCGCGCAGGCTTCCGCCAGGTCTTTCAAGATGTCGCTGCCATAGGGCGTGGCGTCGACGATGTTGTAATTCGTCTCCGCGCTGCCATACATGCAGAAGCCGTCATGATGCTTCGAGGTCAAGACGATGTACTTCTGGCCAGCCGCTTTGGCCAGCTTGACGATCTCGTCCGCGTCATATTTGACCGGGTTGAACTGGCCAGCCAGCTGTTCATAGTCAGCGATGGGAATCTCCGCGCGCAGCATGATCCACTCGCCGATGCCGGGGATATGCTCGCCTTTCCATAGGCCAGCCGGGATAGCGTAAAGTCCCCAGTGGATGAACATGCCAAACTTGGCTTCGCGCCACCAATCCAGACGCGGATCCTGGTTGGCGCCGGGCCGCTGCCCGCGTTCGGGTTTGAAGTATTCCATATCAGTCGTTCCTCTTTGCCTTCTGCGTTCTCAGTGTCTATTCGATCTAACGGGCGAGTCGCCGCCGCGCCCCTACGGTAGCTTTGTCACGCGCCCAATTCGATCGCATAGGCGCAGGGATGCGGCGATGGCAATTCCGCCGGCACAGACAAGCGCAAGCCCGCCTCATCCTGCGACCAGGCAATCGCTTCGTCCGAGCCCAGCATGCGCGCCGACTGCACATTCACATCGCCCAGCGAACTGATCACCGCTTCGCCCTGCGGATGCGCCAGCATAAAGGCGTAGAGCGTATTGCCCTTGAGCGTGAAACGCATATCGGCGGCCGTGAAAGCTTCCCGCGCCGTGTCGGTGAATGCGCCTTCGGGGACTTGCGTCGGGCCTTCGCCGAAGACATCCCAGGGCCGCGTGTCATAAATGCCTTCGCCATGGATGGCCAGCCAGCGCCCAATCTCGCGCAGCATCTCTTGCTCAATCTCCGGGATCGCGCCATCCGCTCGCGGACCCACGTTGAGCAGCAGCGCGCCATTCTTGCTGACGATATCCACCAGGTCGGCGATGATGTCGGCGGCTGTCTTGTAATCGTGACCCTCGATATAGCCCCAGGAATTCTTGGATACCGATGTGTCGTTCTGCCAGAAGAACTTGCGAACGTCGCTGAGCTGCCCGCGCTCGATATCGAATACAGCCACGCCTTCGGGATATGAATCGTATTTGTGGTTGATGGCCACGCCTTTGCCCCATTCCTCGCCGCGGTTGTAATAGTGGGCGGCGAACCGTTGTAAATACGGCTCGAAGACGACCTGCTCAATCCACCAATCGAACCAGACCACCTGCGGCTGATATTTGTCGACCAGTTCACAGCAGCGCGCCAGCCAATCTTCCAGGAACTTGGCATCGGGGCGGGGCTGCCAATCTTTTTTCTTCCATTCTTCGCGATTGAACTTGTCTTTGGAGGCTTGAACGGCCGGTCCATACAAGCCATCGTTGGCTTCGTCCTGCACATCCGACGGGAAAGCGCGCCCGCCATCAAAGAACCACCAATGCTCGGCGCGATGCGATGACACGGCGAAGACCATGCCCAGCTCGCGCACGGCATCCGCCAGTTCGCCGCAGATATCCCGCTTGGGTCCCATTTTGGCGGCGCACCAATCCGTGAGATCGCTGTCATACATGGGGAAGCCATCATGATGTTCGGCTACGGGCATGACGAAGCGCGCGCCCGAGTCTTTGAAGAGCCGCGCCCATTCAGCCGCGTCGAATTTCTCGGCGGTCAGCATGGGGATGAAATCCTTGTAGCCGAATTCGGTATGCTCGCCCCAGGTTTGGCGGTGATGTTCAAAAGCCGGGTCATCCTGCAGGTACATGCGCCGCGGATACCATTCGTTGCCGAAAGCCGGCACGCAATAGGGTCCCCAGTGGATGAAGATGCCGAACTTGGCGTCAATGTACCATTCGGGGATTTCGTATTGGCTGAGCGATTCCCATGTTGGTTCGTATTTTCCCGCCGCTATTGTCATGCTCGCTCTCCCTCGCAGTGGTTTGCTGAACTCGGCAAAGTCTAGTGTAACGCGCGCAGCCTGTCAAGCAACTGCCGCCGGTCGCCCGCGCTTTCCTTCACTGCCCTCTCCGCGCCTCTGTGGTACACTCCTTCTCCCTGTGCCCTCAATAATGAGCAACTGGAGAGACAAGCCATGCCCGACTTCCCCATGCGCATGCGCCAGATCCACCTGGATTTCCACACATCGGAAGCCATCAGCGGCATCGGCTCGCGATTTGATCCCGATGAGTTTGCCGATACGCTGGAACGCGCCCGCGTCAACTCCATCACGTGTTTCGCGCGCGGCCATCACGGCTGGATGTATTATGACAGCCAAGCCCATCCCGAGCGCATCCACCCGCATCTTGAGCGCAACCTGCTGGTCGAGCAGATCGAAGCCTGCCACGCCCGCGGCATCCGCGTCCCGGTCTATACGACAATTCAGTGGGATCATCTGACGGCGACGCAGCATCCCGATTGGCTCTGCATCAACGAAGACGGCAGCTACCTGGGCAACGGCATCCACGAAGCCGGTTTCTATCGCCGGCTGGCGCTCAACTCGCCGTATATGGATTTCCTCAAAGCGCATGTCGCCGATATTTTCGCTTGCCTGCCGGCGGTGGATGGCTTCTTCTTTGATATTGTGGACGCTGTCGATGACAGCTCGATTTGGACGACGAGCGCCATGCGGGCAGCCGGGCTCGATCCGGCGGATCCGGTCGCTCGCCTCGAATATGGCGGGCGGGCGCTGGATGCTTTTCGCAGCGAGCTCAGCGCTCATGTCCGCCAATTCAGCGAGGATTGCACGATCTTCTACAATCGCGGGCATGTTGGTCCGCATAACCGGCGCAACGCCGCGGCATTCACGCATTGGGAGCTGGAATCGCTGCCCAGCGGCCATTGGGGCTATATTCATTTTCCGCTGACCATGCGGTATGCGCGCACGACGGGTCTGCCCTGCCTCAGCCACACCGGCAAGTTCCATACCGCCTGGGGAGATTTTCATTCTTTCAAGAACCAGGCAGCGCTGGAATACGAATGCTTTCGCATGGCGGCCATGGGTTCAGGCGCTTTTGTTGGCGATCAGCTGCCGCCGGATGGCAAAATTGAAGAGCATGTTTATGATTTGATCGGCAATGTCTATCGCCAGTTGGAAGCCAAAGAAGCCTGGTGCCTTGACGCGCGAGCCCTGAGCGATATCGCCCTGATGACGCCGGAAGAATTCGCGCCCGTCAATGACCGCGGCATGCAGCCGGCGATCTGTGGCGCGCACAGCATGCTGCAAGAAGCCGGGCATCAATTTGACATCGTCGATTCTCATGCCGATTTTAGCGCCTACAAAGTGCTTGTCCTGCCTGATGACATCCCGGCCGACGACGCGCTGAACGACAAGATCAAGGCCTATCTGGCTGCGGGCGGCGCGCTGATAAGTACTTTCGAGTCAGGCATGACCCCCGATAAATCCGACTTCGCGCTGGATGCCCTGCCGGTCGCGTTAAACAGCGATGGACCGCGTGACCGCTTCGGCGAGCTCGTCCGCGGGCGCGAGTTCATTCGCGGCGACTATTGCGAATACATCATCCCGACAGGCGCTATCGGGCGCGGTTTGCCAGCCACTGAACACGCCATGTATATCCGTGGGCTGGACTTGCGCGCGGCTGCTGAGGCCGAGGTCCTCGCGCATATCACGCCGGCTGTTTTCGACCGCACTCATGAACATTTCTGCTCGCACCGGCAATCGCCATCTTCTGGCGAGATCGGGGGCGCCGCAATCGTCCGCCGCGGGCAGGTCGTCACATTCTCCAGCCCCATATTCAGGCAGTATTATCACAATGCGCCGCGCTGGTGCCGGACGCTCTTCCTCAACGCCTTGGAGTTGCTGCTGCCTGAGCCGCTCGTCAGGCACGCTGGACCCAGCACGCTCGAAGTCATGCTCAACGATCAGGCGGCGCGAAATCGCCAAGTGCTGCACCTGCTGCACTATATTCCCATACGCCGCAGCCAGCAGATCGATATCATCGAAGACCTCATCCCGCTCTACAATATTCCTGTGTCCGTCCGCGCAGACCAAGCCGTCGATTCTGTGAAGCTCGCGCCATCGGGCGAATCGCTGGACTTCACCCAGGCAGACGGCAGGATCAATTTCACTGTGCCGCGGATCAATGGACACCAGATGATCAAGCTGGCATACTAAGCCGTAAATGAAGGACCGTTGCTGGGTCGAGATTTGTCTCGTCCGCAAGAGACTGCAAGGAGGCTCAGAATGCAGCCCGTCCCATTCGGCAAAACCGATCTAAAGACGCCGCCCGTCATCTTCGGCTCGACGGCGCTGGGCAATCTCTTCCGGGAATTTTCCTACGAATCCAAGCTGGCGACCATGCGCGCCATCTTTCAGCATCTGCCCAAGCCGGTAGTGATCGATTCGGCCGGAAAATATGGGGCGGGTTTGGCGCTGGAAGTCATGGGCGATTGCCTGCGCGAGCTGGGCATCAGGGACGACGAAGTCATTATCAGCAACAAGCTGGCTTGGCTGCGCGCGCCCTTGACGACGCCCGAGCCGACATTTGAGCCGGGCGCCTGGTTTGGCTTGGCGCACGATGCCGTCCAGGACATCAGCTACGACGGCATACTCCAGTGCTTCGAACAAGGGCTGGAGCTGCTCGGCGGCGACTATCAAACGCAACTGGTTTCGGTGCATGATCCGGACGAGTATCTGGCGGCGGCCAGCTCGCCAAGCGACCGGGCGCGGCGTTTTGATGATATTCTGGGCGCTTATGCCGCATTGGGCGAAATCAAAGACCAGGGCGCGGCCAAGGGCATCGGCGTTGGCGCGAAAGATTGGACTTCCATCGCCGAGATTGACAGCCAGGTCACGCTCGATTGGGTCATGTTCGCCAACAGCTATACGCTCTATTCGCATCCGCCGGAACTGCTGGCTTTCATGGATTCGCTGCATGAGAAGGGCGTGGCCATCATCAACTCGGCGGTATTCAATGCCGGCTTCCTGACAGGCGGCGAATTCTTCAACTACGCGAGACTTGACCCTGCCAATCCAGCGGACCAGGAAAAGTTCGCCTGGCGCGAGAAATTCTTCCGGCTTTGCGCAGAGCATGAGCAGAACGCAGCCGAGGTCTGCATCCAGTTCGGCAAGTCGCATCCGGGCATCGTCGCCCTGGCGCTCAGCACCAGCAAGCCGCAGCGGGTCAAACAGAATATCGACGCCATGTCAGTGGAGGCGCCGGCCGCGTTCTGGAATGTGCTGAAAGAGGAAGGCCTGCTGGCGGAAGACCATCCGTATATTGGATAGCGGGACAACAGAAGTATTTCTCTGTGCTCTCTGTGCCCTCTGTGGTAAAGAAGTAGAGTGTCTCTGCCCTCTGAGGTGAAAAAAGGAAAGCCCATGCCAAACTGCCGCCCCAACATCCTCTTCATCATGTCCGATGATCATGCCTCGCATGCCATGAGCTGTTATGGCAGCCGCATCAACCAGACTCCCAACCTCGACCGCATCGCCAACGAGGGCATCCGCTTCGACAATTGCTTCTGCACCAATTCCATCTGCACGCCCAGCCGCGCCGCCATCCTCACCGGGACATATAATCACGTCAACGGCGTCACCACGCTCAGCACGCCCATGGACAACCGGCTGCCCACATTTGTCAAGGACCTGCAAGCCAGCGGCTACCAAACTGGCATCTTTGGCAAGTGGCACTTGGGCCAAGGTCCAGAGCATGAACCCAGCGGCTTTGATGATTGGGCTGTGCTGCCGGGGCAGGGCTTGTATCACAACCCGACCTTCATATTCCCGACGGCTGCTGGCTCGGAGAGGCGTCCCGTCAAAGGCTATGTGACCGATCTCATCACCGATATGAGCCTGGATTTCCTGCGAGCGCGGGATGCCGAGCGCCCCTTTTTCCTTATGTGCCATCACAAGGCGCCGCACCGTCACTGGGAGCCGGATGAGAAACATGCCGGCATGTACCTGAACGAAGACATCCCCGAGCCGGAAACGCTCTATGACGATTACGCCAACCGCGCCGGGGCTGCCGAAGCCGCCGAGATGCGCCTGGGAACGCATAACCAGCCGCTGGATCTCAAGACGGAAATCCCGCATGACCTGCCGGAGATGGAACTGCGTAAATGGGCGTACCAGCGCTATATCAAAGATTATCTTCGCGTAGTGGCCAGCATCGACGACAATGTGGGACGGCTGCTCGATTACCTGGATGAAGAAGGCTTGGCGGAGAACACCGTGGTCGTCTATACCTCTGACCAGGGATTCTTCCTGGGCGATCATGGCTGGTACGACAAGCGCTTCATGTATGAGGAGTCGCTGCGCATGCCCTATATCATGCGCTACCCGAGAGCCATCGCCGCCGGCGCAGTGAACGAAGACATGATCCTGAATGTCGATTTCGCGCCGACTTATCTTGCGCTGGCAGGCTTGCAGGCCCAGGAAGCCATGCAGGGGCGCAGTTTTCTGCCGCTGCTATCGGGCGAGACGCCGGGCGATTGGCGCGACCGCATGTACTATCGCTACTGGATGCACAAGACGCATCACAACGTCTATGCCCATTACGGCATCCGCACCATGCGCCACAAGCTGATCTATTATTACGCCGATGCCCTGGGCACTGAAGGCAGCATCGACGAGACATACGCGCCGGAATGGGAACTCTTCGATCTTGAAGCCGATCCTTACGAGCTCAACAATATCGTGGACGATCCGGCCAATGCGGATTTGGTGGCGGAACTCAAAGCCGAACTGCGCCGCCTGCAAGCCGAAGTCGGCGATGAGCGCTATCATCTGGATGTGGATTAGGCTTGGGCTGGCAGGGACTCCGTCGCCCGCTGGATGAATTGCCGATACCCCGCTTCCATATAGGGATGCGCGAACCAGTCCGTCGGCGACAGCATGGGGCGCGCGCTGGCCGCCAGTTCAAAGAGCGCCAAATCGCTGAGCCGCCAGCCAGCCGCTTCTTCGTAGGCGCGCAGGAAGACCTCAGCCGCCTCCGGCAAGCCCTCGATGCAATAGCCCATGCGCGCGTAAGCCACATCAGCCGCCGGATGGCCATAGCCGGCTTCTTCCCAATCCAGCACGGCTGATATGGCGTCGCCCTGCCAGAGGATATTGCCCGACCAATAATCTGTGTGGGCGAATCGCGGCTGGACGGGTTTCCAGCGCCCCCAATGCGCCTTCACCATCTGCCAGACCCGCTCGCCATCCTGGTCAGCGCGCATATAATCCGGGAGTTTGCCGTCTTTGATGAACCAAGCCACTTCCACATCGTCATTCATCAGGAAGCGCTTGTCGGCTTCTGTGAAGGGCGTTCGATGAATCTGAGCCAGCATCCGCGCCGTCTCCGCCGCCATTCGCCCCCATCGCTGGGCTTGGGCTGGCAGTTCAATCGCTTTGCCCGGCAGGAAGTCGGTCAAGATGCCAGGCAAGCCCAGCAGGTCGCCAGTTTCATCCAGCAGCAGCGGCGCTGGCCCAGGCACAGCCCGGTTGCGCGCGCGCAGCAGCTTCAACGCCTGAAATTCGCAGACATGCTTGTCATGCCCGGCTTCGTATTTCGCCGGGTTGTAGCGGCGAATGACGATTCTGCGCTTTTCGCCATCCGCAAAGCCGATCTCCAGCAGATGCGTGAAGTTGCTGTATGCGCCCGGCAGGTCATGCAGCTGGTACTGCGCGTCCGCCATGCCCAACTCCGCCAGGATCTTGCGGATTGCTTCAGGCGCAGGCGCATTGCCACTGTCCGTCATCGCAGATCCAGCCGCCAGGCCGCCGCCAGATCCGTGCGGAAGTTCGCGCCAGATGTATCAATTGTCAAGCCGGCCGATGATTGCGCCCAGGTCACCGGCTCTTCCGATTCCAGCAAGCTGACCCGCTCTATCGCGACGGAGTCATCCAAATCCGCGAAGGTCACGCTCGCCTGCGGGATGCCCAGGGTCATGGCGTATATCGTCTTGCCGTCTTTCGATTGCGTATAACGCCGGTCGTCGACTGTGCATTTGTCATATTCCCAAAAGCGATGTCCGCGGCGCTCGACAATCAGCTTGGAATCATCGCCTTCGCCATGCGTCTTCCAGGGCACGGTGTTGTAGATCGCCTCGCCATTCAGGCGCAGCCATTCGCCCAAAGCCAGCAGGGGCTTGCGCTGGCCATCGGGGATTGTGCCGTCCGCTTTTGGCGAAAGCGAAAGCATCATCGTGCCGCCGCGGGCCGCGCAATCGATCAGCTTGCACAACAAGGTATGCCCGCTGGCGTATCGCTGATTCTCCACCCAGCCCCAGGATTGATCGCCGATGCGCATGTCGTCGTTCCAGGGGCGGTCGAATTGCGCTGGACGGTCGCGGCCCGATTCAAAGTTGATGACGCCGAAATCCGGATGGAAATTGGTCTGCATGCTGACCGGCAGCTTGTTCAACACCAGCACGTCCTTGCCCCATTCGCTCGCGCTGTTGAGGTAATGCGCCAAGATCTCCAGGGCTGTGGCTTCATAACCGTCTTCGCGGAACTTGCCGCCATCAAACCACATCATGTCCGGCTGATACTTGTCGATGACCTCGCGGACTTTTAATTGCCATTGGGCGAAGAAATCCGCGAACTGGCTGGTTTGCCGCACCCAATAAAAATCGGCATAGGCGGGGTCAAAGAGATCCCAGCCTTCCGCCATGCCCCGCGCCACTGCCTCTTCATCATAGACCTGATCCCATTGATTCCAGCCGGGCAGGAACCAGTTGAAACCGCGGATAATATGGAAAGGCGCCACCAGCCGCATATCGCGTTGACGCAATGCCGCCGCCAGCTCGCCATAGAGATCGCGCTTTGGGCCCAGCTTGCCGGCGTTCCAGCGGTAGACATCGCTATCCCACAAGCCGAAGCCGTCATGATGCGCCAGCGAGAAACCGGCATAACGCGCGCCGCTGGCTTGGAAGAGTTCCGCCCATTCCTCCGGGTCATACTGTTCAGCGGTGAAGCCGTCGATGAAGCGGGCATAGCCATAATCGGCTGGCGACCCGAAGCGCTCGCGATGCTGCCGATGGATCTCATGCGCCGGGTCATACATCCATTTGCCGTACCATTCGTTGCCGAAGCCGGGCACGGCGTATATGCCCCAATGCGCATACAAGCCAAATTTGCTGTCTCTGAACCATTGCGGGACTTGATGCCGCGTCAGCGATTCCCAACTTGCCGCATAGCGCTCGTTCATCACAACTCCTTCGCCCTCTTGGGGATGGGCAGGCTCGTATACCGCGGTTCTTTCACCCAAGACAATAACAGCGCTCCGCCGATCAGTCCAAAAGCCAGCGATACCATGAACAGGCTCTCCATGCTCATTGCGCCAGCCATCCAGCCGGCCAGCAGCGGACCCGCGAATGTCAGCGGCGCCATCAAGGTGTTCGTCAGCCCGATGTACGTCGGCTGCTCGGATGGCGCGGCGAACTCCAGCACGATGTTGAAATGCGAGACGCCGTCGCTGGCGATGGCCGCAGCCAGACAGATGAAAGCCGGCGCCAAGCCCAGCGGATTGCTTGCCATAAGCGCGAATGTCGCCGCCAAAGCCATGCCCGCGGCCGATATGACCAGGTTGCGCTTATGCCCCCAGCGATCGCCCAGCCAGCCAAAGAGCAGCCGCAAGACCGCCTGCGCGCCAATGAATATCGCGTTCAGCAAGCCAATTTCCGCCCCGCTCAGGTCAAAGCGCTGGTCGCCAAAGATGATGAAGAAGCTCAGCGCCATCATACTCATGCGCAGGGCGCCATAGCTGACAAGGAAACGGCGAAAATTGGCGTGGCGGCGCAAAACAGCCGGCAGCTTCCGCAGATACCGGCGCATCGGCAAAGCCGGCTTGATGTCTTCGCTGGCCGGTTCGCGCGTCAATGCCAGCCAGAACCAGGAGAATGCCTGCACAGCGCCCGCCAGGAGAAAAAGCAGCGCGAAGCTCAGCGGGAAATCCAGGGCGTCCAGTATTTGCCCGACGAAGAATGCGCCGATGATGCCCATCAGCATGCCGCCAGAATCCGCCAAGCCAAAGAAGATGCCGCGCCGCCGCACAGGCACGACCTTGCCGATCATGGTGAACCAGGCTGGCGTGACGATGCCGCCGCCAAAAGCCGCCACCGCGATGCCGACGAAAAAGAGCGCCAATGCCAGACCGGGCGCGTGACCGGCGAAGAGCAGCAATGCCACGCCAATAAGCGGGTAGGGCAGGCGCTGCAGCAAGCCGCTGCCCAGCAAGATGAAAGGCAGTTTGCGTTTCAGCCGCTCGGCATGGTTGGCCACGAAGAGCTGCGGCAGCAGGAAGGAGACGCTGAATATGGCGGGGATGAGCCCAACGGCAATTGTTGAATCGGTGAGGCGGTTGACGAGCAGCGGCATGATGGTCTCTTGCGAAACCAGGCTGATCGCCAGGACATAAAACATATTGTCCAGCAGGTTGACGCCGAAATTCCAGTTGTCGTCTTTGCCGCGCCGCGCCGGGTCTGTCATGCGAAGTTTCACGCGGGCTATTCGCTGCTGACGGGCTGGGGAGGAATATGCCGCGGCTCTTTCACCCAGAGCAGCAGCAGCGCGCCGCCAATGACCCCACAGGCGATCATCAATTCGAAGAGTCGCTCGAAGCCGATGCCGGCCGCCCAGCCGCCGATGATCGGGGCAAGGAAAACCACCGGCGCCAGCAGCGTATTCGTTAAGCCTATGAAGGTCGGCTGATCTTCGGGCAAAGCGAACTCCAGCACGATATTCAAATGCGAGATGCGGTCGGCCGCCAGCGCCGTTCCCAGCAACGCGAATGCCGGAATCAAGCCGAGCATGTCGGTGGCGAAAGTAGCCAGCAATGCCGCCAAAGCCGCCGCGAAGGAGAAGAGCATCAGATTGAACTTGTGCCCGCGCCTGTCGCCCAGCCAGCCCAGCCCCAATTGCATGACCGCCTGGCTGCCCAGCAAGACCGCCGTCAGCGCGCCGACATCCGCGCCGGTCAAGCTGAAATTCTCGTTGCCATAGACGATGAAGAAGCTCGTGCCCATCAAGCTCAGACGGCCGATGGAATAACTCAGCAGGAAGCGGCGGAAATTGCGGTTGCGCCGCAGGATGCCCGGCAGACGTCGGAAATAGCGCTGCAGCGGGATATGCTCCTTGACGATTACGCTTTCCGGCTCGCGGTTCAGCGCCAGACCTATCCAGGAGACGCCCATGAAGAAAGCGGCCGCCAGGAAGAGCGTCGCGAAATTCTGCGGATAAGCCACATCATCCAGCACGATGCCCACGAAGTAAGCGCCGATGAAACCCATCAAGGTGCCCAAGCCATCGCTGACGCCGAAGAAGATGCCGCGGCGATTGACCGGCAGCACCTTGCCGATCATGGTGAACCAGGCTGGCGTGGCCACTCCCGCGCCAAAAGCCCCCAAGCCTATCACCAGATAGACCGCCAGCAAGGCGATGCCCGGCGCGCTTTCCGCCAGGAAATAGACCGCGAAACCGGCGAAGACATAGGGCAGGCGCTCCATCACGCCGCCTATCAGCATGACGAAGGGCAGCTTGCGGCGCAGACGTTCGGCATGGTTGGCTGCGAAGAGCTGCGGCAGGTAGAAGGCGATGCTGAATATGGCGGGCACCAGACCGATGGCTAGCTTGGAATCGGTCAAATTGCTGATCAACAGAGGCATGATCGTCTCGCGCGAGATCACGCTGAACGCCAACGTAATGAAGGTGATGTCGAGCAGGTTGACCGAGAAGTTCCAGCGCAGATTCTTCTGTACGAAGGGATCGATTTTCACTGCCAAATCAGCCACCCGCGCCTATGCGCCATTGTGAAGTAGGGATAATCATGTCGCCCCCGGATCAGAATGCGATTTCCAGCGAATGAGCGGGGGAAACGGGCAGGGTCTCCGGCAGGTTTATTCGCAGGTCAGCGCCAGTTTGTCGCCAGCTCAAATCGCCATCCGCGCCCAGCAGCCGGATTCGGGCGTCGGCCGGCGCTTGAACAGCTTCGATGACAAGTTCGCTTTGGATCGGCGTACCCAGCATGGTGGCGTAGAGGGCGGCGTCGCCGGCTGTGAAGCGAATGTCCAAGCCGCCGCTCGCTTTGCCATCCGCCCGCTGCCAGGGTCGCGTATCGAAAATGGCTGCGCCGTTGACATCCAGCCAGCGACCCAAAGCCCGCAGGACATCGGCTTGGTTGGCCGGGATCGTCCCATCAGCCATAGGACCGACATTCAGCAGCAGATTGCCATTCTTGCTGACGATATCGACGAACATGTGAATCAGCTCGTCTTCGGAAAGCAGCTGCTCATCGCCTTCGTTGCGGTTGTAGCCGAAGCTGTGGCCGATGCCGCGGCAGCATTCCCACTTCAACTCCTGGATTTCGTCGAAGGTGGCGTATTCCGGCGTGATGTAGTCATAATGCGGTCCGCGCGGGGGCGCCAGCGGTTCGCCTTCTTTCGGCGTCATATTCCAAGCCTGCGTGAAACGATCGTTGATGACGCCATCGGTGACAGTGTTGTAATAATAGGCGAAGAGCTCGCCCAGGTCGGCGGCGGCCGGATAGCCGATGTCATTCCACATCAGCGAAGGCTGGTATCGGTCGATGAGCTCGCGCCAATGCGCCAGCGAGTATTCGACGAACTCCGGCGTCTGCACAATCGTGCCCCAGACATCGGCGATTTCTTCGATCCGCGCTTCGTTAAATGCCCAGTCCAAGCCGCCCGAATAATAGAGCCCCATGCGCAAGCCACGTTCGCGGACAGCCTCAGTCAGTTCGCCAACCACATCGCGCTGCGTATGATAGCCCGGCTTATGCGGGCAGGGATGGTCGCTCTGCCAAAGCGTGAAACCATCGTGGTGCTTTGTGGTCAGCACGACATAACGCGCGTTCGCCTCGGCGAATAAGGCAGCCATTTCGGCGGGCTTCCAGCGTTTCAAGGCGGAGTTGAAGCCGGGCGCGAAGTCGTCATAAGCAAAGCGGTCTCCATAATGCTGGTTGTGCCAGGCGCGGGTGGGGCTGTCCGCAAATTTCAGCGTGTTGAGATACCATTCGGCGTAAGAATTGTTGCTAAACCAGGCGCTCATATCGCCGCTTTGAAAGACCTCGCCGATGTCGCCGCCATGGGGCGCCCAGGCCGGCAGGGAATACAATCCCCAATGAATGAATATGCCCAGCTTCGCGCCCATGTACCAGTCGGGAACTTGATGCCGCCGGACGGATTCGATTGTTGGTTCGTAAGTCATCGTTTTCTCCCTGGGAGTCTCTTGGCTGGCTGCCTAGCGCCGCGGTCAAAGCGCCAGGCTCTTCAAGCCGCCATCAGCCAGCGCCAATATCAAGCGGTTATCGCTCTCATTCAGCGCTAGACAATCGACGCCGCCGGGCATCATCTCGCGCCAGTTCGCGCCGCCATCGCCGGAACGCAGGACCCGGTCATCCAGTTGGATGAACAGGCTGCCGTCGGCCAATAGCAAGATGGCGTTGACCTCGGCCGCGCATTCCAGCAAGCAAGCCCAGGTATGGCCACCGTCGTTCGAGAGCAGCAAGCCATGCGCTTCCGTGCCGGCGTATATCGCGCCATCGTCCCTGAAATTTGGCGAGAGCGCCAGGCTGAGCACGGTTTCATCATCGGCGGGCATGGACAGGTCGCGCCAGAGCTTGCCGCCGTTCTCGCTGCGATAGATGCCGCTGCCCGTGCCGGCATAGGCGATGCCGTCATCGCTGAAATTGGGCGAAAGCGCCAGGCAATTCACGTTGTGATCGAAGAGGCCATGGCTTGTGGCGCGCCAGGTCTTGCCAGCGTCGCTGGAGCGGAAGACGCCATCTTGAAACGTGCCGGCCAGAATGCAGTCGGCCGAGCTGATATCGTTGACTGGCGCCAGGCTGGTCACCAGGGGCGGAGGCGCGCGAAAGGCCACGGCATCCCAGCTGAGGCCGCCATCTTGCGAGCGAGCTGCGCCGCCAGGAATGCCCGCCAGAAGCAAGCCGTCGCGAGAGTCCCGCGCCAGAGCGAGGGCTGGCAGATCTTGATCCGGCTGCCAGCCGCGAAAGAGATTCCGCGCATGGCCAGTTTCGCCAAGCGCGTACAAGCCAGTCTGCCGAGCGGCAAAGACAGTCTCGCCAGCCAGGAGCAGCGCGTGCGTCCTTTCCATGCGCTCAATCGCCGTCATCGCAGGCTCCGCCATCAGGGCTCGGTCATCGTTTCCGGTTCGCGATGCAAAACCAGAACATCAATGGTCAATGCCAGTGCCGCGCTGGATACCGCCCGGCGCAAAGCTTCCGCCTGCACCTGCGCCACATCGACGATGCCGGCCGCTTCCATATCCCGGATCGCGCCGCGCATGGCATCAAAGCCGCTGCCCGGCTCACAATGCTCCAAGCGCGCCAGAATCTCGCTGGGTTCATAACCGGCGTTCTCCAGCAGTTTGCGGATTGGCGCTTCGGCCGCCTGCGCCAGGATTAGACGCGCGGCTCGGCTCTCCAAGTCAGCTTGGCATTCCGCTTCGGTCCGCAGCCAATCGCGACAAGCGTAGAGGGCGACGCCGCCACCGGGGATGACGCCAGCGGAACCGGCGCTGCGCAAGGCGCGCAGGGCTCGCTCGGCATTTTCTTTGCGCTGGCGGATCTCGTCTTTGGCGATGCCGCCGACATAGACGGTAGCCAAGCCGCCATTCAGCGCGCCCAGCCGATTCAATGCTCGCGCGCGGGCATCATCGTCATCGGTCTCGGCATAAGTTTGGCTCAGCTTGCGAACCCTCTGGCGGACCCGCCGGGGAAGGCCCTTTCCACTGGCGAAACCGAAGTTCTTGTCATCCGCCCATGCCCAGCGCGCCCCGCCAAAATCGCTCAGCTTCACTGCATGCAGGCTGTCCCCGGCTTTCTGCAAGATAGGCCGCCCGCCGGTCATCAAGGCGATATCGTCTTGCGCCAGGCTAAGCTCGCCCGGGTGATAGACATCCAGCTTGACGACGATCGCGCGAATCTTCTCCCGCAGACGTTTATCCAGGACGACCGCCAGCCCATTGTCGGAGATGGATTCGACCACGAGCAGCAATTGCTTGATGCCGCTGCGCAGCGCCAACTGCATCACTGGCACGAGTTCGCCCGGTTCCTCAATCGTCATATCGGTCACCAGGATGGCTGCATCGTGCAGCTCAGCCACGAGGCGCGGGCTGCCGCGAAGCATCTCTTTGGATTGAACTCCGCCGGGAAAATAGCAGCCAGCCACATATTCATGCGTCAAGCCGCGGCCATGCCCCTCGCGGATGTCCACCTGGCCAAATTGCCCCAGCGCGTGCATGACTTCGCCCAGGCTCTCTGCCATGGCTTCGTCATAACAGATCGCGAATGCCAGCGCCTTGAGCTCGGCTTCGGTACGCAGGCGTCGCGCATCAGCGGTCAGGCGCTCCGTCATGGCGGGCAGCATATCAAGCAATCTTGCGCGCAGGCGCATCGGGTCGGCGCCGGCCGCGATGAAACGTCTGCCTTCCCGGTATATGGTTTCATAGAGCAGGGCTGTCGCAGCTGTGCCATCGCCATGCTGTTCGCGCATCTTCCAGAGGACCTGCCGCAGCAGCATAGCGCCGACATCGTCTTCCTGGCTGGGCAATGCGATGATGCGTCGGGCGATCAAACCGCCATCGTCCAGCAGCTCGAGATTGGCTTGATTCTGGGCGACCGAGCGGCGCGGCAGAGGACCCAAAGTGGGCGCGAGGGCAGCGGTTATTGCGCTGATGCCGCGGCGCAGCGCCTGCTGAGTCTCCGGCTGATGAATGACTTTCGGCTTTGGCATGCGTTTCCGGCGCTCTGGGCCAGCGAATTATCGGGCAGAAAGGGCTCGTTCCGCGGCAAGCAAACGCTGGCAAGCTTACCACATAAGGTAGTTAAGTTCCAAAGACGGATTATGATTATGCGTCCCCAAGGCGACTTGCGGAGCGGCGCGGGTGTCTACAGATAACCAGGATGTTGATGAAAATATCGCAGATCCGCATGATTCACGTTTGCAGCGATTGCCTTGGCCACTTGCGCATAGCGTATTCTTGGCGATTTGCGGTAGGATAGAAGAAGAGGCTGGGATGGACGGCAGGGGCATGAGCGAAACCAAGAAGGACCCGCGGATCATAACATCGCTGCAGCGCGCTCTGGATATCCTGTCGCTTTTCGGGGCGCAGACGCCGGAGCTGGGCATCACCGATATCGCCAAAGCGCTGAACTTGCACAAGAGCACGGCTTCCGGCTTGGTCTATACCTTGCAGCGCAACGGCTATATCGCGCAGAATCCCGATAATCGCCGCTATCATCTGGGCTTGCAGCTGGTGGAGCGGGCTGGCGTCCTGCTGGACCAGATCGAGATCCGCAAGATCGCCTTGCCCGAGCTGGAGTTCCTGCGCGATTGGTCATCCGAGAGCGTCAACCTGGCCATCCTGGAAGAGAATCAGATCATCTATATCGAGCGTTTGCTCAGCGACAAGAGCCTGGGCTTCCGCAATCACATCGGAAAGCGCGCCCCGCCTCATTCCACCGCCCTGGGCAAAGCCATCCTGTCGCATCTGCCGCCGCCAAAAGCGCTGGAGGTCTTGCAATCCTATCCACTGGAATCCATGACGCCGAAGACCATCACCGATATTGACGAGCTCATGCGGCAATTCCAGGTTTTCCGCCAGCAGGGTTACGCCATCGAGCGCGAAGAAAACGAGATTGGCGGGCTTTGCATCTCCTCGCCCATTCACGGTTATGCCTCTGCGCCGGTGGCAGCGGTCAGCGTGTCATTTCCCCTGTCGCGGCTGGAGGAAGCGCTGATCTCGACTTATGGCTTGAAGGTCCTGGAAGCGGCGCGGCGCATCTCGGTCAAACTGGGTTATTCGCTGGAACCGCCCTCGGCAGCCTCTGTTTCGGCTGGGCAGGCGCTGGCTGGCTCATAGCTGTCGGCGAAACTGCCGCTTGTGGCGCCCGCGGGATTGTCCCATAGCAGATTGCCGCAGATCCGCGCTTGCTTCTCAACCAGAATCTTGATGCCGCCGGCTTCGTTGCCATAGATCAGATTGCCATAGACTGCGTTGTTCACGCCATACTGAACGCCATCGACCAGATGCCCGCCCAGGCGCACCCCAGCGCCGATATTGCCATGGATCTCGTTATAGCGGATGATATTGCCTTTGCCCCGCGAGACGATGCCGCCCGAGTTGGGATCTTTCTGCCCCGTGCAGATATTGTATTCGATGAGGTTGAATTCCGTGCCTTCTTTGGCTTCCACGCATTCATTGCCACCCGTGTCGATGATGTTGTGATGCACCCAATTATGCGCGGTGATGTCCGGCTCGATTGTCAGGTTGATATCCCATTGCTTGCTTGAGGTGCCGATGTACACGGCCTCGCCAACCACGCCATGCGCGTGAAAGACAAAATCCCAGATGCCGCAATCATGAAAAGTTGAATAAGCGATTTCGTTGTAGCGCGCGAAGTATTTGAGGCGGAGGCATTCTTCGCCGGCGTTGCGGAATGTCATGTTGAGAACGCGAAGATGCTGCACGCCATCGCGGACGTCATAGCCTATCACATAGAGCAGCTTCTCGCGGAATGCGCCCATGCGGTTGGGCTGGGCATTGCGGCGCAAGCCATCAATCGTGAAGCCGATCAAGCTGATGTAATCATGATGGACCTGGAAGATGCGGTTGCTGGCTTGGCCATGCACGACGGCTTTGCTCGCGCCCACGATGGTGATGGGCTTCCCGGGCGCGCCATCGCGGACTGTGTAGACGTCCTGATAATAATGCCCGGGCAAGAGGTGAATGGTATCGCCGGGTTGCGCCAGCTGCACCGCCTGCTGTATGGAGCGGAAGGGGCTGGAGACGCTTAAGCCGCTATGGGCATTGTCGCCATCCGGGCTGACGAAATACTCAACCGCTTCAGCCTGCGCCAGGCTCGCAATGCAAAGCAAAGCGCAAACACAGACGATGAGGGTGTGGCGATAGAGGCGCATGGCCAACCTTTGCGCCGGCTTTAGCGAGAGATGCGCTAAACGGCAAAAGTGTCACTAAGCGGTAAGTGGAACCCGGGCAGGATGTCCTCGCCTTGCAAATGTCCGTCGGCGGAGATCTGTTCGCTCTGCAAGCCGCCATCGTCGTCGCGCCGCCAGATTTCGGCCATCTTGCGCGCCGGATCCAGCAGCCAGACCAATGCCGATCCATGCCGCAAATAGGTTCTGGCTTTGCGCCTGGCCTGCGCCAGCGTCTGCGAGGGCGAGATGACTTCAACAGCCAGATCGGGCATGTTGGGCACGAATGTTGACAGAGGCGTGGCGGAAGTGCGAGCTTTGCGATCTCTCGGTGAAGGAGACGTCTGGCAAGAGCACTGTGCCGCGGTCGCCAGGAGGATGATAGCCGCACTCGACCAAAACGCGGCCGAGATCGCGCCGATCAACATGAAAGAAGAGGTATGCCAGAAGTCGCGTTGCGGCATCGCCATGCAATTCGGTTGGCGCCATCTTGGGTATCAACTCCCCGTCAATGAGATAGTATTTTTCAGCCGGATTCATGGGCTGCTGTTCGAGCCGCAAGACATCATCGACAGTATAGACGCGCTCCAGTATAACCATTGCCGAATCGCCTTTGCTTTTGTGCCGCCGACTTAATTGTAGCACCGACGGCGTTCCGGTTAAATTGCGCTGGCTGCGACCATGGAAGGACAAACCGAAGGGGCGAACCAGTGGCTCGCCCACGACTTGTTTCTGGACATCGGATGCTACTACTCGTAGTCGGCGATGTTCTCAAGCATATAGCTGACTTCGTCGGCGATGCGTCCCATGGCTTCTTCGGCTGTGGCCGCGCCGATCCAGACTTCGCCCAATTCCTGCTTCCAAAGCGAATCAAAGGCGGAGTACATGGGGTGGATGGGATCGTACATCGAGAAGTAATTGCCCGCGCCAGCCAGGAAGGCGGCTTTGTTCGAGCCAGGCAGCAATTCCGGCTCCAGGAAACGCGGATCGCTCTTGAACTCCGAAAGCGCCGGCGTCATCACCTGCAGATCCAGAAGCATGTTGACCCCAACGGAGCCGGGACCAGCCAGGAACTTGACCAACTGCCAGGCTTCTTCCGGATGTTCGGTATCCGCGGAGATGGCAAAGCAGCTGCCATCCGCCCGGTTGACGGCCTCGCCGCTTTCGCCCAGGGGCAATGCCGCCATATCAAAGTCGAAGCCCGAGCCCAGGTAGCGCTGCATCCGCCAGTGGCCCACGACCTGCATGCCCGCTTTGCCAGCCGCGAAGAGATCGCTGATATCGGCGCGCTGCTCATCGGAGGGCATGACGTTGTGGTCCAGGATCAGGTCAGCCACGAATTGCACGGAATCAATGACGCCTTGGTTCATGCCGTAGAATTCGGTGGGATTGCGCTTGTCATCGAACAAGCCCTGGTCGGTATTGCTCCAGACCACCATGGGCCAGTAGTTGCGGAAGGTGTCGACGCCGAACTGGTCAGTGACGCCATCGCCATCGGTATCCAGGGTCAGGGCATCGGCGGTGACTACAAAGTCGTCCCAGGTCCAGCCGTCTTCGGGGTAGGCGACGCCGGCCGAGTCAAAGATTTCCTTGTTGTAGTAGACGACCAGCGCGGCATGATCGATGGGCAGGCAATGCAATTCGCCGTCGATCTGATAATTCTCGAGGATGGTCGGGTCATACACCGAGAGATCGATGCCATCGCGCTCGACGAATTCATTGACCGAAAGCAGAGCGCCCTTGCTGGCATAAGCGTTGGCGACGTGCGTGGCCGGGTAGAAGACATCGGGCGGCGTGCCACCGGCGATTGTCGTCTGCAGCTTGGTGTAATAATCGCGCCCGCTGCCGATATTCTCGAACTCGATGTTGATGCCGGTCGCTTCGGTGAAGGCTTCGGAGACGGGCATGGCGACATTGTCTACGCGATTCTGGTCCCAGCGCATGAACCAGCGGATGGTCGTGGCATCCTGGGCGGTCGCGCTCAGGCTGAGCGTCAACAGAATCAGCAGGACAAGCAGGGTGGAAAGGGTCTTGCTTTTGGGCGACATAGCTTTGCTCCTCTTGAGATGGTAGGGATTCCGTCAGTTGGGTCCAGCGATTGGTCGGTGAGTTCACCTCCTTTGGCGAGCGACGGCTTAGCCTTTTGATCCCCCAGATCCGGTCAGGGCGACTCCGCTGATGAAATAGCGCTGCGCCAGGAAGAAGACGACCAGCGGCGCCAGCATAGCGACGGCGGAGGCAGCCATAAACAGATGCCATGCCGTGAAATAATCATTGCGGAAAGCGGCAAGACCGATAGACACGGTGTAATTGCGGTCCGAGCTCAGATAAATCAGCGGACCGAGGAAATCGTTCCAGGTCGATACAAATTCGAAGACAGCCACCGCCCCAAGCGCGGGCCTGGCCAGGGGCAAGATGATCGTCAAGAAGATCTGGAAAGCGTTTGCGCCGTCCATCTTGGCCGCTTCGTCCAGGTCCAGCGGGATGGTCAGGAAGTACTGGCGCAGCAAGAAGATCGAAAAGGCTCCTCCGAAAAAGTTGGGGATGATCAAGGGCGCGAAGGTATCCAGCCAGCCCAGATACTTGAACAGAATGAAACGCGGGATGATCAGCATGTGAAAGGGGATCATCAAAGTGCTCAGCACCACCAGGAACATGAAGCCGCGCCCGGGGAAACGGAAGCGCGCGAAGCCATAAGCCACAACAGCCGAGCTGATCACCTGGCCCAGGACGCTGAACACCGTGATGATTGTGGTGTTGACATAGTATTGGCCGAAAGGCCGCGCCGTCAACGCGTCAGGATAATTCTGCCACTGGATGGGATCGGGCATCCAGTTGGGCGGATATTCCAGCGTTTGCTGCTCGGTTTTGAGCGAGGTGGAGATCGTCCAGGCGAATGGGAAGAAGATCATCACCGCGCCCAGCAGCAGGATGGCGTAGATCCCAACAACGCTGATGTGAGAAAGGATTTGCTCCCGCCAGTGATTCTTGCGTTTTGGCGCCGGCAATGCGATATTGACAGCCATGTTATGCGCCCCCCGTCAGTTCGCCTTCATAGAAGACCCAGGCTTTGGACCAGCGGAATACCAGCAGAGTCAAACCCATGATGATGAAGAAGACCACCAGAGCCATTGCCGAGGCGTATCCCATCTGGTATTGGGCGAAGCCTTTCTGGAAAAGGTAATAGGTGAAGAAGAGCGATTGATTGCGCGGTCCGCCTTCGGTCATCACATAGGCTTGCGTGAATAGCTTGAATGTATCGATCATGCCGGTGATGAGGTTGAAGAAGATGATGGGCGTCAGCAAGGGCAGGGTGATGCGGAAGAATTGCCGCCAATAGCCCGCGCCATCAATCGACGACGCTTCGTAGAGCTCGTCGGAGATGCCCTGCAAGCCGGAGAGATAGATGATCATGTTGCGCCCGGCCGCCACCCAGACCGCCATGATCATCAGTGATGGCAAGACCAGAGCCGGGTCGTCCAGCCAGCGGGGACCCGGCACGCCGAAGACCTGCTGAATCGTCGAATTCAAGATGCCGTAGCGCGGGTTGTAAATCCACATCCAGACCAGGGAGATGGCCACCGGCGGCAGCACCACCGGCATATAATAGATCGTGCGCCAGATGCCGATGAACTTGATGCGCCGGTTGTTCAGCAGCAGCGCCGTGCCCAGAGCCACGATGATGCCCAGCGGCACACGCCCCAAGCCATAAATCACCGTGACTTCCAGCGATTTGAGGAAGAGCCGATCCCGAAACAGCCGCTCGAAATTGCGGAAGCCCACAGGCCTCGGATCGCCTATCAAATCCCAGCGATGGAAGCTCAGCCAGACCAGCCCAATCATGGGACCCACCACGAATATCAGGAATCCCAGCACCCAGGGCGAAGTGAACAAGTAGCCGTTCAAGGCTTCGCGCGCTTTGGGCGAAAGACTCCAATGTTTTCCCTTGTCAGCGAGTCTCATGGCTTGCCTATGCCTCAATCTCTCACGTCAATCACGGTTTTGCCGCTAGCCAGCCGCAGCCAGACCAGGCTCGTCGCAGCATCGTATCGGTATTCCGCCGCCCGCCCATTGCTCGTCAAGCCCCTTGGCTCTTTTGACCGGAAGCGCAGCCAGGTTGGCGCAGACGTGGCGACTGCGAGTTCTTGCCCGCCCGCCTTCCGCGCCCAGCCGATATTCAGCGGGCTGTCAGCGAGCATGATACATTGGCCATCCAGCCAGATCGCGGTGACGTCGCCAGCCAGATACTTGCTTAGCCGCCCCCCATCCCAGCGGCCCGCGAAGAAGCCGCCATCGACATTGATGCCTTCCGCCAAGATGCCGGCCCGGCCCTGAGCGAAGCCGACGCGCCATTGCCTGTCCTCTTTGCTTAGCAGAGCGCAGCAGGCCCGTTGGGCTGGCAGCATGTCGACTTCGTGGTTCGCCAGATCCAGCAGGGTCAAGAAATGGCAATCCCGGCGGGTTTCTGTTGGCGAAAGCGCCAGAGTATGCTGCTGGCGGCGGATTATCCAATCGGGCTTGGCGGAGGTCGGGTTGGCGCTGATTTCGCGTTCCACTTGGCGATGGCGCAATTCGGATGGCAGCAGGGCATGGATGTCACAGGCGCTATCGCCAGCCTCGAGGCGAAAGAGGCCCGCGCTGATGGGCTCGGCTTGCCTGTCTGTCTGCAGCAGCCATTCGTACTGATGCTCGCGGCTTGAGTCAACCGTGTCGCGAATGACCAGGGCGTCGCCAGCCAGGAAAAGGATCTCGCGCGTGAATTGCCGCAGGTTCAGCGTAGGGTCATAAGCGCGGGAGGCTTCGCCGCGGGCATAGACCAGGTTGTCGATGGCCAAAGTCGCTTCCAGCCGCGCGCCGGCCGTCTCGTCCAGGTCGCGGAAGGCGTTATAGGCGCCCTCGGCATACTGGCCCCGGCCATCCACCAGCAGCGTGCTGTGATTGGCGCTCAGCTTGGTTTTGGCATAGCCGTCGTCGACCGCGATATAGTCATCGCCGCGGATGAGAATGAAGCTGTTGGCATCGGGATGGTCATGCCCGGGGTTCAGCGTTTGCCAGCCATTCCGCTTGTTCAGCGCATGACCGCTGTGCCAGGCTTTGCTGCCGTTGGGCGCGCCGCATTTGAAAGCCAGCAGCGTGGCGTCGGGCTGCCAGGAATCGCGCGCGGAAAGCAGACCCAGATCCGGGAAGACGCGCTGGGTTGGCAGGCTCGTCAGCGGTTTTTCGGCGATATCGGGGTCATACCACAAGAATTCCAAGCCCGATTCCGCCCAGAGCCCGGGCTTGACCAAGCCTTCTTGTCCCTCGCGCCGCCATTCGCAAACGCGATAGAAATGCTGATAGAGCCATTGCGCCTCGCCAATATCGTATAGATGCGCCAGGCGAGCATAAAGCGCGGCGGTGTGGGCGCTGCGGCGGTCATGGCAATCGCCGAAGTTGGCGGTATCGACCAGGTTGGGTCCGCTCAGATAGAGCCGAAAGAAGAAGGTATTGCGCAAGAAGTCGGAATCGTGCAGGTCTTCGCCAGTTTCCTGCTCCAAGAGATCGGCATAAATCAGAAACCATATCACGCCATAGCGCCAATAGACCGGACCTTCGTAGTTGGAGCCGTCTTCGGGCATGTATGCCAGCGCCCGGCGGAAATTGTCACGCGCCCGCTCCGCCCAGCAGCGCGCCTCGGCAACGTCATCCTGGAGGGCATAAGCCGCCGTCGCCAAACCGCCATAGCAGATCCAGTTGTGGTTCTGCCAATAAGCCGAGCTCCACCAGCCGCCTTCGCTTTCCAGGGCGTACTCATAGAGCCGCTGGCCTTGCCAAGCCAGCTTGTCGCGCAGTGATTCGCGCTCCGGTTGCGGCAGGCTGTCCTTGAGCCAGTCATACGCCAAACCCAAGCCGAAGAGCAGCCAGGCGGCGTCAAGATCGTGATCGGGCATGCGCTCCTTGCCCCAATGCGGGTAGGCGATGGCGGTTTGCATCCAGCGGCGGGCGCATTCCAGATAGGCTCGGTCTTCGCTCAACAGGAAAGCCAGACCGAGGTTAAGCGCGGCTGTGCCGATATAGGTGATGGAATCGCTGGGGTGCTCGGGAGGGGGCAATTGGTCAAGATGCGAGCGCGCCTGGCGGAGCAAACGCTGATATTGCGGCTTGTGGCTGGTCGCCGCCAAATGACGCCACTCGTTCAGTGATTGGCGCTTCAGCAGCAAGCCTGGCGGCGAGGATGCGGACATGCGCAGGGACCTTAGACAAACCAGGCGCCGCCGTTGATCTCGGCGACTTGGCCCGTCACCCATTTGCCAAGATCAGAGACGAAGTATAACACCGCGCCAGCCACATCATCGGGGACGCCAGCCTGCGCCAAGGGGATCCCGCTGATGATGCCGGCGTAATTCTCCTGCCCGGTGAAGGTCTCATGGAAAGGGGTATCCACGATGAAGCCGGGCGCCAGGGCGTTGACGGTGATTTGCCGGGTTGCCAGTTCTTTCGCCAAGCCTCGCGTCAAGCCGATGACGCCGGCTTTGGAAGCCGCGTAAGCCGCCGTGCCATTGCCGCCGCCGTTGCGCGCTGCCAGCGATGCCATATTGACGATGCGCCCGCCAGCCGGCATATAGCGCAGCGCTTCCCGCGCGCAATAAAAGGCGCTGGACAAATTGACGTCGATGACCTGATGCCAGTGCGCATCGGGCATCTCGCTGATGAACAGGCGGTTGACCAAATGCCCGGCGTTATTGACCAGGATGTCGATGCGTCCATCCAGGAATGCCGCCGAATCGCTCATCACTTGCGCGACCTGGCTGCTGTCCGTCGCATCCAGCTGAAAAGATGCCGCTTCCGCGCCCATGCCTCGCAGCGCCGCCAAAGTCTCAGCCGCTTCGCTCTCATGCGAATAATACGTGATGACGACCTTCGCGCCGCAGGCTGCCAGCCCGCGGGCAATTCCTGCTCCTATGCCGACATTGCCGCCGGTGACAAGCGCTGTCTTGCTATTGAGGGTGATTTCCATGACCTAGCCTGTTTGATATTGTCAAACTGAGTTTAACATGGTCGTACAGCAGAGTGTATCGGTGTTTCTGGCGCTTGTCAAGGGCTTTGGCGAGGCTGTGTCCAATTTGGCGTTTGACGCGCTCTTCCGCGCTGTTGCAAGCAGGCGCGAAACGCGGTTTTGACAAATCGATATTCCTGGTCTAGACTATGTGCCGTGCGCGAGGCATTCGGCATATCGCCTGTGGCTGAGCGCAACGACGGATAACTTCTAGTGTAGCGCATAGAAAGGAAAGATCATGAGCAGTCAAAAACTTTCGCGTCGTGCTTTTTTGAAGCTCGCGGCAGCCAGCAGTTCTGGCGCTGTCCTGGCTGGCTTGGGCCCCCTGAGCAGCATCGCCAGCGCCCAGGACGCGGTTGAGCTGACCTTCGGGCGGCACTGGGAAGCGGCCTTCCGCCCCCGCCAGGCTGAATACGATGAAGGCTTCATGGAGCGGCACCCGGACATCAAGATCAACATCACCTACAACACCTGGGCTGACCACAACAATGTTGTGCCGGCTTGGGCGGCCGCGGGTACGCTGCCCGATATCATCTACGTCCATGGCAGCCGCGCCACGCCTTGGGCGCATGAGGGCATCATCATCGACATCCATGACATCGTCGTGGCGGATGAAGAATTCAACGTCGAAGGCATGTGGGAAGAGTCGGTGCGCCTCTATCGCGTCAATGGCCGCATCCACGCGCTGCCCTATGACCATGGCCCGATCATCCTCGGCTACAACAAGGACATGTTTGACGCCGCGGGCATGGATTACCCCAGCGAAGACTGGACGATGGAAGACATGGCGGCGGCCGCGGCTGAGCTGACTGACGTCAATGCCGGCGTCTGGGGCTGGGATGGCCGCCTGGATCTGGGCAATGGCGGCGGCGGCTTCTTCACCGGCGCCTGGGGCGGCGTCACCATGAACGAAGACGAATCCGCCATGTCCGTCGATACGCCCGAGATTCGTGAAGCACTGAACCACTGGTACAGCATGATTCATGAAGCCAAGACCGGGGCCAGCGGCACCGAAGCGGAAGCCTTCCCGAATCAGCAGCCCTTCCGCGCGGGCGTCGCGGCTATGGGGCATATCGCCACCTGGAGCACGCCGAGCATGCGCGCCCTGGCCAACTTCGAATGGGATGTCGCGCCGACGCCGATGGGACCTGATGGTTCGCGTTATACCGGCGCTTTCGGCAGCGGCTATGGCATCACCCCCACCAGCGACAAGCCGGATACCGCCTGGACTTACCTGCGCGAATACCTGTCGCTTGATGGCATGATCTTCATGTGGAGCCTCTCGGGCCGCGGTTCACCCGCCCGTCCGGAGGGTTTGGAAGCCTGGCTGACGTCGGATCCCGCTCCGCCCAGCGGTCATTACTTCCTGGAAGCCATGTTCGATTATGCGGTGACCGGCCCGCCCTTCCAATCGCTGGCAGCCGCGCAAGTGAGCCAGATTCTGTCGCGTGAAGCCGGTTTGCTGCGCCTGGGCGAGACCTCTGTCGACGCCGCCATCGCAGCCATCACCGAAGAGGGCAACGCCGCTCTCGATTCCGTCGCCGATATGTAACCCAGCGTCATACTCTGGATTCCAACGAGGGGGATCGCCCAGCGGTCTCCCTCAATTCTGTCCGCCAGTATGCGAGATTACAATTGATGTTCAAACGAATTGCCAAACCCATTTCCCCCAGCGCCCGGCGCGAAGAGCGCGTCTTCTATCTGTTCATCCTGCCCTGGCTGATCGGCTTGGTCGTTTTCAATATCGGTCCCGTCTTCGGCATGCTGGGCTTGAGCTTCACGGATTGGCGCATCTCGCTGGATAACCTCAGTTTCGTGGGTTTGGACAACTACACAAAGTTATTCTCGGATCCGATATTTTGGGTCTCGGTTGGCAATACTTTGTACATCGTCGTCGGGCGCGTGGTTTTCGGCGTGTCATTCGCGCTGTTGCTGGCCATCCTGCTGAATCAGAAAGTGCCGGGAATCGCCTTCTTTCGCGCGGTCTATTATCTGCCGACGGTGACGGCGGGCGTGGCGGTGGCGCTGGTGTGGATCTGGATATTCAATCCCCGCCTGGGCATTCTCAATTATGGCTTGAAGCAGATTGGCATACAGGGCCCGCCATGGATATACAGTTCCACCTGGGTCAAGCCGTCGCTCATCTTGATGAGCTTGTTTTCGGTAGGTCCCATCATGATTATCCTGCTGGCCGGCTTGCAGGGCGTGCCCAAAGAACTTTACGAATCAGCCGAGATCGATGGCGCCGGCAACTGGGCGAAGTTCCGCAACGTCACGCTGCCTATGCTTTCCCCGGTGCTCTTCTTCGTGATCATTATTTCTGTGGTGAGCTCTTTCCAGAATTTCACGGAAATTCGTGTGATGACGGAGGGCGGACCGGGCGAGTCCTCGAATGTCATGATTTGGTATTTATGGGAGAACGCCTTCATATTCTTGCAGTTGGGCGTGGCGGCCGCCGTCGCCTGGATCATGTTTGTCATTCTGATGGCGCTGACGGGCTTGCAATTCCGCATTGGCAGGCGCTGGGTTTACTACGAGGCTGACGCGTAATGAGACCGAGAAAACGCAGAGACAAGGTCAGTTGGCGCCGCTCGATCAAGGGTCGCCGCGCTATCGGCATCATCCTCACCTTCGCCTTGCTTGTCCCGCTGGGCATCGCCTTTGTGCTGCCATTCATCGTCATGGTGTCCACGGCGCTGAAACCGCTGAATCAGGTCTTCGCTTTTCCGCCCAGGCTTATCCCCGAGACTTTGCAATGGCAGAATTTCCCCGATGGCTGGTACGGCTACGGCTATGTGGATTTCACCACCTGCACCTGGAATTCGCTGAAGATCACCGTCAACAACATCATCGGCAATCTGGTCTCCTGCACCTTGGCGGCGTATGCCTTCGCTCGCTTGAAAGCCCGGGGCAAGAATATCTTCTTCGCCATCGTGCTGGCCACCATGCTGCTGCCCAACGAAGCGCTGGTCGTGCCGCAATATGTGCTCTTCAGCCGCTTCGGCTGGCTGGATACGCATCTGCCGCTGATGGTGCCGCCCTGGTTTGGCTGGCCCTTCTTCATCTTCCTGCTGCGGCAGTTTTTCCTGACCATCCCCGAGGAGCTGGTTGACGCCGCCAAGATCGATGGCGCGGGCCATGCGCGCATCCTGCTGCAAATCTTCATCCCGCTTTCCAAGCCGGCGCTGGCCACCTTGGCCATCTTCGCTTTCATCGGCAACTGGAATAATTTCTTCGGTCCGCTGCTTTATCTGCGCACCCCCAATGTGCAGACGCTGCCGGTTTGCCTGGTGCAATATCAGGGCGCTTATGGCAATACCGAATGGCATTTGATGATGGCGGTGGCCACCATCGCTGTCATTCCCGTGCTGCTCATCTTCATTTTCGGCCAGCGCTACTTCGTCGAGGGCATCGCCACCTCCGGCGTGAAGCGTTGATTTCAGCAGAGAGGCGCAGAAGTAAGCGCAATTAAGCAAGAAGAAAAACTAACCACCGAGTACATTGAGTTGATTGAGTACACCGAGGGCAAAAGCAAAGGCATCTCTCTGTGCCCTCTGCGTCTCTTTGGTGAATAGGTGTTTCACGACTTGCTTGCACATACAGAGGGCGAGGAGACAGAACTCGCGCCTGACCATCGTCGCATGAGGTCCGCAATCCGAGCCGCCATATTCGTAATCTGTGTGATATGTCTCACAGCCATCGGCAAGCTGGCGCCCTTCGTGGATGTCAGCGAGGCCGTAGGCATCCACGCAACGCACCGCGGGCATTGGGAACTCTTCGAAGACGATTTCGCCAGCGGCTACCTCGGCATCGGGCAGGCCTGGGGCGATTATGACCGCGATGGCTGGCTGGATCTCTATGTCACCGGCAACCGCGATCCCAGCATCCTCTATCGCAATGACGGGGCTGGCGGCTTTGTCGTCTCGGACCTGAGCGAACAGGTCGCGCTGCCCGACGTGGACACCGGTGGCGCGGTCTGGGCGGATTATGACAACGATGGCTGGCTGGATCTCTATGTGCTGAATCATGGCGCGAACACCCTCTTTCACAACGATGGCGGGGCGGGCTTCACGGACGTGACCGAGCGCGCAGGAGTGGGCGACGCCGGCAAGGGCACTACCGCGGCTTGGGGCGATTATGACGGCGACAGCTTCCTCGATCTCTATGTGGTGAACTGGTCCTGCTTCCCCGAATGCGGCGACCCGAATATCACCCGCGAGCATGATGCCGCCCGCGACGCGCTCTATCACAATCGCGGCGATGGCAGTTTCGAGGATGCGACGCATCTGCTGGAATACGATTTGCTGCTGGGCGCTGGCTTCTCCGCCAGCTTCGCCGATTATGACAACGATGGCGATGCCGATATCTATGTGGTCAACGACCAATTCAAGAATATGCTGGGCAACATCCTCTGGCGCAATGACGGGGCCGGCTGCGGCGGCTGGTGCTTCAGCGAAGTCTCAATCGAAGCCGGGGCGCGCGTGTTCATCCATGGCATGGGTTTGGCCGTCGGCGATTATGACAACGACCTCGACCTGGATTTTTATTTCTCAGATATGGTTAATGGCATGGTCCTGCTGCAGAACCAGGGCGATGGCAGCTTTGATGACGTGGCGGAAGAGGCCGGCGTTGTCGTGGGACCAAGCAGCGCGGTCGGCTGGGGCACGATGTTCTTCGATTATGACAACGACAGTTGGCTTGATCTCTTCCTGACAGCCACCGAATTCATCCAATTCGATATTTTCTCCGGTCCCGAAGGCATGATGTTCGAGTATCGCGATTTTCTGTTTCGCAATCGCGGAGATGGCAGCTTTGCCGATGCCACGCCACAAGATTGGCTGGTCAATTTGACGCCCAGCATGGGCTTGGCTTATGCCGATTATGACCGCGATGGCTGGCTGGATTTTGTGCTGGGCAACTGGAACGAGGGCTATCGGCTGTTTCGCAACACGGGCGCGGAGGGCAAAGGCAACAACTGGCTGAACGTTCGCCTGTTTGGCGGCGGCGATATCAACCGCGACGCCATCGGCAGCCGCGTCTACCTGCTGACTGATGATGGGCGCGCGCTGATGCAAGAGGTGAAAGCCGGCTCCAGTCTGGGCGCGGGCAACGATATGGCGCTGCACTTCGGCTTGGGCAAAGCCAATATCCGCGAGATGCGGGTTCGCTGGAGCAACGGCAAAGAAGAACGCATCCGCGACCTGGCCGCCAACCAGTTCATCGAAGTGACCTATTCGGGCTGAAGCCTATTCCAAGGTCACGCTCCAGGCCGAGATGCCGATGACCAGGCCGCCATCCTTGACAAAGATGGCTGGCAAGACCGCGGCGTCGTCAGTGGCAAACGCGAAGGGATCGCCGACCGGCGAGTCATTGAAATAGGCGCTGAGAGTCCCGGCTTCGCGGTCAAGTTCCAGGCGCAGGCGGGCGATGACATTGCTCACAGAACGCTGGCTGATGACGTCGGCCGCGCCATCCTGATACAGCGCCAGGCTGATGATGCTGGGGGCGACCTGGCGCAGTTGGATGCCGGCAAGGCCTTCATCATTGAGCCTTTGCAGCGCCAAGCCGAAATAAACGTCTTCTTCGCCGATCAGGGATGGATTCGTACTTTGCAGCGTGAGCTCGGCTTCCAGGCTGCTGATGCGCCGCGCGGCCTGGTTGCCATAGCTGCCTTCCAGCAGGTCTGCCGGCACGGTCAGCAGCAGCGTATCGTCAGCTGTCTCCGCCAGCGCGCCCAATCGCCAAGCCCCGTTCCGCTGGCTTAGACTGTCTGCTTCCCAGAAGGGCGCTGCCAGGGCGCCGCTGAGAAGCATGAGCAGGTTCTGTGAGCCGGTCAAGCCATCCGGCGGCAGGACGCGCGTCGGGGCTGCGGTCGGCGCATCCGTCGGCTTGAGCGTTGGCTCGTGCGTTGGCTCCGATGTTGGGCTGGCTGGCTGAGGAGTGGCGCTGGCTGGCTGCTCGGTAGCGGCCGGGGCGACGGCGGCTGCCTTATCCGTTTTTGGCGCGCTCGTGGCTTGGGCTGGAGGTTTTTCCACGGCGGGGGGCGCGGAGGCGCTCTCCTCTTCCATAGCAGGGTCAGCAGCTGCATCGTCCGCAGCGTTTGCCTCCGGGCTGGCGGCGATATCGGGCGCGAGGACCGCGATTATGGCATCAAGATTGCCGTTGCGTGCCAAGGTCAGCAAACCGCCTATGATCAGCAGGATGCCAGCAAGCAACGCCGCATTGAAGAGCCAGCGATTGCGCCCCTTAGGTTTCGCCTCAGGCAGTTCGTCGACGGCCTCGTCCTCGCCGGGGATGGCATGTTCAAGCGGGGCGGGCTCCAGCGCTTCGGGCGGGCTAGGCTCGGGCGGTTCTTCCGGCAGCGCCTCCATCACGCGATGCCAATGGCGGAAGAGCGGATAAGCCGGGTTGCGGTCGATGAACATGGCCTGGAAGAGCTCATCCATGGCTGCCAGCTTTTGGCTGCGCCGCTTCTCCCCCTGGTAGATATTCAGAAAGGCTTCGTAGGTATCCCGCCAACCCAGCATCATCTGCGCATGCTTGAAGCCCAGCAGGTCTTCCGTGACATCGGCTTGCAGGTGAATGGCTTCGCGAATGCTGGGCAGGGGCTCATCCAGCTGGCGGTCAATTTCTTGCAGGAGGCTGCGCCGCTTGACGCTGAGCTGTGCCAGAGCCGCGTTGAGCTCGCCCATCCACTTGCGGTAGGGTTCAAGGCTGAGGCTGGCGTTGGATTCGACTTCGGTGATGCCGCGCAGGACATCGTCAATCTTGCCGCCAGCCGCGCGAAACTCCGCGTCCGCCCAATCATGCAATGCCGATTCCAGCGCGCGCAAGCTCTGGATGCCCGGCGCAAGCAGCTGCGCCTCGGGGTTGCTGTCCAGTTGACGCGCCAGCTCGCCCAGGTTGTCGACGATATGCGCTCCGCTGACGGTGTTGAATAGCGCTTGGGCGCCCAGCAGGCTTTCGCGCTTGGCGATGTATTCGTCCAGTTTGCGCAGGGCGATATGTCTTTGCGCCATTTCCGGCAGCGCGCGCAGGGCGGCTTCCTGCCAAAAACGGGCGTCATCAATAACCGCCTCATGGACGTCGAGCGCGCCAGAAAGAATGTATTGGGCGAAGAGGATGCGCAGGGCGGCGGTATTGTTCTTCTGGAAGGCCTTTATCAAGCCTTGCCCCATGGCTTTGAGATAGGTCTCCGTGCTGGGCATCTGCGCGGCGAAGCTGTTGATGGCGCGGTTTTCCGGCTCGGTGAAGAGGTCTTCGATATCGATGAGCGCTTTGGAAGTGCGTTCCTGGCTTCGGACGCCGTTGCGCTCGACCCAATCGCGCAGCGCGCGCGACAAAGCCCAGAGCCGTTGGGCGATGAATTGTTCGCTTTCGCTGCGGGCGATTTCCAGCGCTTGCTGGCCCAGGCGCTGGGCATCAGCCAGGCTGCCTTGATCGAATGCCGCCCAGCCATCAGCCAAAGTCCGCCCCAGGTGGCCCGGCACGGAATGCCGCTCGATGTACTTGGATTTTTCGACCACCGAGCGCAGCTGCTGGAACCAGTTGCCGAGCGTCGGGCTCAGGGCATTGACCGCGTTGGAAGCGGCAGCCAGGGCGGCGGTGGCTTGGCTCCTGTCGCCCGCCACAACCACATCGCGGTAATGCTGCCAGGCGGCTTGCGCCCTCTCGATGCCATCAATCATCTCGCTCAATTGTTGATCAAAGAGCTGGGCTGCGAAGGGCAGCAGTTCCGCATGCTTGGCTTTCAGCCAGCCTTCCAGGTCCGAGCCATCCGCGGCCGGCACATAGCTCTGGCTGTTCTGAAGGATCTCATAGAGCAGGCTGAGAAAATCCTCGACCTTGTCCCAGGCAGGATTGGCGGGATCGATATCGCGGCTGGCATCCAGCGCCGTCAAGGCATCGCGGGGATTGTTGGCGGCTTGCTGGCCGATGACCTCCATGTTCTCCGCCAGCATTCTCGCGGCCTGCAGGGCTCGCGCCAGAGCCTTCATTGGCAGGCGGCGTTCGGAATACTCGCCCTGGGCGGCAAGCGCATTCAAACTGTCTTCCAGCGCGCTCATGTTTTCCGCCGTCTCAGTGTATCTATCGCGCAGGGGGGCCGCGCCAGCTTCAGCCATGTCGGCTGTTTGCGCCAGGCTTCCCTGTACGCGAGCCAGGCAGTCGCGCGCGTCGCCCAGGCCATCGCCGGCTTCCGATAATTGCGACAGCGCCGCTTGCACGCGCATGAGATTGGGCTGCAGCAGCGTGACATCCGGGAAATGCGCCGAGACGCGCTCAGCCATCTGCCAGGCCTGCGCGTAATGCGGCTCATCCGCGCCGGAATGCAGCAGCAGGTTGGCGGCTTTGTCCGGGCGGTAATCAAAAAGCCGCTCGACCGCTTCGTTGACCGCCGGCGGGATGGCATCGGCTGGGCTTTCGGCAAGCAGCAGGGACCAATCCAGCAGCAGGCGCGTCAGTCCAGCCGTCTTGCTGCCGGCGCGATCGCGCAATTCAGACAGCAGCTCAGCCGCGCTGGCCCAATGCCCGCCGAGCAAATAAATCTTGACGGCATCGAGATCGGCCGCGACTTCCAAATCGCGCAGGCGGTCGCCGATCTCCTGGCTGGTCGCTCGGGCGGCCGGGTAAGCTGGGTTATGCCGCAGCGCCGCCTGCAGATTGCTTTGCAGCGACAGCAGATCATTGCGGCTAAGATCCGGCGATTTCAGCTTGTCTATGGCTCGCGAGATGATGGCGTTGCGCTCTTGCTCTAGGGGGCCGCGGAAACGCAGCAAGTCGGCATTGACCTCGCTCATGGAGGCGTAACGATAACGCAGGTTGGGGTGCACAGCGCGGGTGACGATGGCTTGCAGGCGCGGGTCGATACTCTCGCTGTCTTGATGAAAATCAACCTGGAAATCGGCATCGCCATCGCGCGGCACTTCCACGCGATACCCGCCGGACAATATGAAATACAGCAGCTCGCCCAGCTGATAGATATCAGTCTGCCGGCTGATGCCCTGCATGGTGACTTCGTCGCCTTCGAGGAAGACGGCGTTGCCCCAGTCAATGACCTTCAGCTCGTAACTCTCGCGATTCCAAAAGAGATGCTTGGCATCCACATCGTTGTAGACAATATCCTTGTCATGGGCGGCCCGCAGCAGGTTGACAAGCCGGCCGATGATCTCGATCAGTTCCAGCAGGGGCAGACGTTGATGCTGCCGCGCCAGGCGCACCACCTCATCGGCGATGATCACCCCCTGGGCGCGTTCCATGACGATGTATTGCTGGGGCAGGCCGCCGACGAAGAATTGACCGCTGCCCAGCAATTCCGTGAGGACCGGGTGGCCCGCCAGCCTTGTCAAGGCTTCGCGCTCATTGACGATGCTGACTTCTTGCCCGGCGCGGATTGGCGGCGCGTCGTTCGGGTTGGGCCGCTTGATGACGACCGGGCGATCAGCGGCTTGGCTATCAACCGCGCGCAGGGTCTCGCCGGAGCGGCCCCGCGGGTATATGTAGTTGTAACGATAGCGGTTATCGAATAAGCCATCCGCCATGATGGTTTGCCTCAGCGGCTGCCGCGTAACTGCCAGTAACTTTGCGCGTCTCTGCGTATGGATTGAGCATGCAAAAGCAAACGCGCTTCAAGAGCGATGCCGTGAGACAGCCAAAGACCGCGCTGTCAGGCTGCCATCCATTGTAGGATGATTCAGGGGACGCGCAAGGAATATCGCGCAGACTTGCCAGGCTCGCGATTGCCATCGGGCGGGCTGGCCGCCGTCGCCTGACTAGGCAAAAGTGGCTCGCCTGTGTATAAACTAAGCTGCTTTAAGATTTGCAAACGCCAATGAATTCGCAGCCAGCCATGTTTCTGCGCCAGCGCGCCGCCGATCTCGCCCTTATCGCTTTCCTGCTGCTGATGCCGCTGCTCATGTTTCATCAGCAGACGCTTGGCGACCGCACCCTGCTGCCCAGCGAGAACCTCTATCAGTTTCTGCCTTACTCTGCCTATCGCGATGTCGTCAAGGCGCCAGCCATCCCGCATAACCATCTGCTCTCGGACATGGTGCTGCAGAATTATCAATGGAAGCAATTCATCCGCTCCCAAATCGCCCAGGGCGAGATCCCGCTCTGGAATCCGCATAGTTTTGCCGGCGCGCCATTCTTCGCCGCGGGCCAGCATTCCGCGCTCTACCCGCTGAGCATTATCTATTATGTTATGCCTTTGAGCTCCGCCTATGGCTGGTTCATCCTGCTGAATCTTTGGCTGGCCGGCGTATTCATGGCGGGCTTCATGCGGGCGATTGGCATCAACCGCGCGGGAGCGGCTTTGGCGGGCTTGGTCTACCAGCTTTCCGGCTTCATGATCGCCAGCGCGGTCTTTCCCATGATCGTGGCGGCGGCCGCCTGGCTGCCCCTGATGCTTTGGATGATCGAGAATATCTTGGGGGGGCGCAATTTTCCGCTCTTTCGTGGCGCGGCATTGCCTTGGGCTGTCATCGGCGCGATCGCCTGCGGATGTAATATCCTGGCCGGGCATATTGAGCTGACAATCTACACTTTGCTGATATGCGGCTATTACGCGGCATTTCGCCTGATTTGGGAGTTTATGCGGGCTTGGCGCGCGGATGGCAGTCCCCCGCTGAGCTGGGCGGCGCGGATGGCATTCTGGCTGTCGCTGATGGCGGCGTTGGGCTTGGGCTTGGCGGCGCTGCAGCTGATTCCGCTTTATGAGCTGGCGGGGAGCAACTGGCGGGCGGAGCGCTCCAGCCTGGAAACCGTGCTGGCTTATGCCCATCCCCCCCGCGATCTGATTCAATTTCTCCTGCCCAACTTCTATGGCAATCCAACGCACCACAGCTTCACCGATGCTTTCAGCGGCCGCCTGGTCACGCAGCTGGTCTATGCCAGCAATCAGCCGGTCCCGAGCATCGACTGGGGTGTCAAGAATTATGTCGAGGGCGCGCTCTACCTGGGCATATTGCCCTTTGCGCTGGCGGCTTTTGGGCTGCTGGCGGGTTTGTGGCGGCGGGCGGCGCAGGCCAGCCAGATCATCGCCTTTGCCTTGCTGGCGCTAATCGCCTTGTCTTTCATGTTTGGCTTGCCCACCTATGGCTTGCTCTATGGCTTGCCGGGCTTGAACCAGTTGAACACGCCCTTCCGCTGGGTCTATGCGCTGAGTTTGGCTGTGGCGGCGCTGGCTGGCATCGGCTTGCATACCCTGGCGCGGCGCAACCGTTTGGCGCTGCTCATGGCCTTCTTGCTGCTCTTCGCTGGCTTCGCATTGGCGGCTGGGCTGGCAATCATCCATGCTTCCTTCGCGCGGTTCGAGCCGATCTTCGCGCGCATCGTCAATGAGCTGGCGCTGGCTGCCGATGTTTTCGCCGATGGGCGCATGTTTTTCAGCTATCAGTTGCCGCATGTGCAGTTGCTGGCGGCATTGCTGCTGCTCAGCGGCTTGGTCTTCCTCTTGGCGGCGCGGCTGCGCGGTCGAGCCTGGATCATGCTGGCGCTGGCTGTGACCGCAGGCGATCTGCTGGCGGCGTCTTACGGCTTCAACCCGGCCAGCGATCCGGCTCTGCTGGAATTTACCCCGCCGGCTATCGAGTTCCTGCAGGGGCAAGAAGGCTACTTCCGCGTTACTAGCCTTGAACGTCCCGGCGACCCGCGCATCCTGCGTCCCAATGCGGGTTTGCGCTATGGCTTGGATGATATTCGCGGTTATGACAGCATCATTCCAGCCAGCTACGTGGCGACCATGCGCGCGCTCCAGCCCCAGGTCATGCTGGATTTCAATCAGATCGCGCCTTTGCTCACCGACCCGCGATACAACCATGGCGGCTACCAGCGAACGCTGATGTCCGAGCTGCTGAACCTTTTTAATCTGCGCTATGTCTTGACCGCGCCCGATTTCGAGATGCGCGTGCCCGGCTGGAAAGACGTCTATCGCCAGGAAGTGGCCATCTGGGAGAATCAGTACGCGCTGCCGCGAGCCTTCACAGTAGACAAAGCCAACTGGGACGCGCGCTGGCTGGCCGAGCAGGGCGGCGGCTTCCATTTCGGCGAGCTGGGCATCCTCGAAGGCGGCATGAAGATCGCGGCTTATCATCCGGCGGAAATCACCCGCGATTCGGGCCGGGAGAAATTCATCAATGTACGCGTCGATAGCGACAGTTGGCTGGTCGTCAGCGAGTCTTATATGCCCGGCTGGCGCGCCTTCGCCCGGCCCCGGGGCAGCGGTGAGGAAGCCGAGTTCAACCTGGCGGTGCGGCTGGTCTTGGCCAATTTTCAGGGCGTGGAACTGCCGGCGGGAGAATGGACCCTGCGCCTGGTATACAGCCCGGAATCCGTGCATCTGGGCATGTTCGCGTCGTCTATCAGCATCGCGCTGATCCTTTTCATGCTGGGCGCCTGGTTTTGGCGCGAACATATCGGCATGAACACGGCGGCCTCGTCGGCTGTGGCGCGGGTCGCCCGCAACAGCATCGCGCCAATTGCGCTCAACCTCTTCAATCGCGGCATAGACATGGTATTCGCCATCGTCATGTACCGGCTGCTTCTGCCCATCGATGTCGGCATATACAGCTTCGCCATCGTGCTCTTTGTGGCCTTCGACATTCTGACCAACTTCGGATTGGATGTGCTGCTCATCCGCGAAGTTTCCCAGCAGCGTAATCGGGCCGGGCGCTACCTCTACAATTCCTCGCTGTTTCGTCTGGCATTGAGCGCGGCTGGAGCGCCATTGCTGGCGGGCTTCCTGCTGCTCTGGCAGGCCTCGGGCGCGGAAAGCATCAGCGGCGAGGGACTGCTGGCCATCGGCTTGCTGTACATCGGCTTGTTCCCAGCCAGCTTGTCCAAAGGCATGACCTCGCTCTTCTATGCCCATGAACAGGCGGAGAAACCAGCCGCCATCGCCACCTTCACCACGCTGAGCAAAGCCGTCCTCGGCGTCCTTATGCTGCTCATGGGCGAGGGCATCGTGGGCTTGGCTGCCGTCAGCATCTTCAACAATTGCCTGACCCTGCTGGCGCTGCTCTGGACCGGGCGGAAGCTGATCGGCGGCATTGGCGCTCTCATGCCCAATTTCAAGCTGATCGCCGAGATGACGCGCGAAAGCTTCCCGCTGATGCTCAATCACCTTCTGGCGACTATCTTCTTCCAGGTGGATATCGTCATCCTGCAGGCCTTGAAGGGCGCGGCGACCGTTGCGCAGTATGGCACGGCTTACAAGTGGCTGCTTGCACTCAATATCGTGCCGGCTTTCTTCACGCAGGCCATCTTCCCTGTGCTCTCGCGCCAAGCCAAAGAAGACCGCGCCGCCCTAAGCCGCAGCTACCGGTTTGGCATCAAGCTGCTCTTCGCCCTGACGTTGCCGCTGGCTGTGGCATTCACAACGCTGGCGGAACCCCTGACGCTGATTCTGGCTGGCGCGCGCTACCTGCCCGATGGCGCTATTGCCCTGCAGCTGATGATTTGGAGCATCCCCATCGGCTGGATGAACAGCTTGACGCAATACGCTTTGATCGCCCTGGGTTTGCAGCGCATGATCACCCGCGCCTTCGCCGTCGCCGTCGCGTTCAACGTGGTCGCCAACCTGCTCTTCATCCCGCGCTTCGGCTTCCAGGCGGCGGCCATCGCCACCATCGCTTCTGAGATGGTCCTGCTTTTTCCCTTTGTCATACTGCTGCGGAGCCGCTTGACCGGCTTCAACCTGCTCGCGCTGCTTTGGCGTCCCATGCTGGCTCTGGCGCTGATGCTGGCGGTGTATTTCACTCTCGGGCAATCGCTTCTGGCGCTGGCGCTGAGCTTTGCATGCTATGCGCTTGTCTTGCTTTTGCTGCGCCCGCTGGATAGCTCCGAGGGGCAGGCGCTCTTGGACATGCTGCCAGCCAATGGGCGAACCGCGGCCGCCACGCGCTGGCTGATCGGAGCGCGGACTTGATTGCTCAGCTTATAAGCGCTTCACCAGGTACAAGATCATATCATCATTAAGGCAATAGCTTCGGCCCGCCTGAGCCGGCGACCCGCCATAATGTACTCCGCGTCCATCGGGAACGTAGCCGCGCTTGATATAGAGCCGCTGCGCCGCGCCATAATCGGCGTACAAGCCGAAGCCAATCCCGGCTCGCTCTGATCGCCGGGTTATGCGCCGCTCCGCTTCGTCCAGCAATCCGCTGCCGATGCCGCGCCGGCGGAATTCCGGGCGAACGTTGAGGTCTTGGATCTCGGGGATGCCGCGTTCGTGAAAGCCAGGATAAGCGCTGCGCCAGACGATCTTGCAATGACCCAGATAGGCGACGTCCATCAGCGCCAAAAGCAACTCGACTTGATTCCGCGTCTGCTGATCCAGAACTGCGGCGAAATAGCCGGGCGCTTTCTGCCAGCCCATGCCGCTGTTGAAGCTTTCCTGCAGCCAGTCAGCCTCGTCTGGCCGGGCTTGGCGGATTCTGAACATGGTTTAGTCGCTCGGCGTCGCCTGCATGCTCATGTCCGCGCTGGCTGGCCGCGCCCATAATTCGCTGAATGCCAGGTCGCCGATCTCTATGCTCGCGGCTTGCGATTCCATCAGCAGTGTCATAACCGGAATATCCAGAGCATAGACTTCGCCATGCTCGCTTTGCAGCTCCATGCGCAGACGGCTGCCCGGCGGGAGATCGTTCATCAGCCCCATCAGCATGATGTGCTTGCCGCCCGGCGCCAGCTCAAGGGTCTCGCCCGCCTCGATGCGCAAATCCGGCATCGCTTTCATTTTGGCTTTGCCCGCCTCGACGACCGTCTCATGGAAGGATACATCCCTGGCGGCGGCGCTGGATGCCGCGACGATGCGAACTTCGCTCTCGCCGCGATTGCTGATGCGCATATAGGCTGCGCTCGGCTGGCTATGGTCATGGGCGTGGTTCATTTCCATCGGCTCGCTGGCTTCGCTGAGAATCTCATAGCGAAAAGTCTCGGTCGCCACGCTGCCATCCGCCAGTGTCAGGCGAGCTTCCACATTCCAGCCGCCGCCCATCGTCCACTCGAATGGCAGGCTGAAGACGCCATCGACGGTCTGCTCCGCTTCTGCTATGACCGGAATCATGCCGGCATGATCCATATCGCCGCGCGCGTTCAGTTTGCCGGGATTGGCTAGCAGCTTGCCAGTCTGGTCGCGAGCTTCCACGAGCAGGATGGTCTCGCCGACCAGGAGATCGCTGACCGTCATTGACAGCTCAATGCCCGCGGCGGTTGGCTGCTGCTGGCGGCAGGCGGCGAGCAGGCTGAGAACCAGGAGCAGCGCCGATGCCCGAGCGAATCTCGCGGTCAAATCAGCTGCCTGTCACGCCAGAGGTGACCGCGCCAGTTGGCGGACGCAGCAGCATGCTCAAGCCATAACCGAAAGCCCCAGCCAGCACCGGCGCGCCCAGCCACATGTGAATCTCCCACCAGATGCCGCCCCGGCCCCAGGCGTTCACGCCCAGAGCGTCGATGGCGATGACCGCGCCCACGCTCATTGCGAAAGGCATGAAAAAGGCGAAGAAGCGTAGGCGCCTGGCATCCGCGAAGCCATATCGGTGATAGAGAAACTCGCAGATCAAGCCGATAACGAGCGCGTTGCCCGTGAAGAGGAATTCTTCCACTTCAACAAGGCGATACCAGGTCATCAGCAAGGAATTCACCACAAAGAGAAAGACGATCGAGCCAGTTGGCAGGCGCCAGCGCCGCGTCATGAAGAGCACCGCGCCCAGCAGTAGGTTGCTCTGCACGATCAGCGCCAGGATGCCGGCCGCGTCATAAGGACCGCGGAAGCCGGGCATGTCGCCGGTCAGCACGTACATGTCGCCACCGATGGCCGCGAAGCCGTTGAAGAAGGTGAAAACTGAGGTGATGCAGGTGAAGCTGAGTATGGCCGGCGTCAGGCAGCGGCAGTTCTCAGGGCGCTCCCGCTGCCAAATCGAGCGGATGGGACCGGTCAAGATCAGCAAGCCGGTTAGCGCCAGGTACAGGTGCGCGGGGCTGATGAGCGCGTCCACGCCGGTTTCAAAGCCGAAGGTCTCATGCCAGACCAGATCAAATAGCCCGCCCAAGCCAAAGGCGAAGAAGCCAATCAGCGAAAGCGCATAGCCAGCCGGCAATGCCTTCGTCCAGCGGTAGCCTTTGTTGACATTGCGAAAGTGAGTGACGATCAGCGCCAAGCCCGAAGAAGCCACCGCGCCATAGAGCAGGGCATGCCAGGGCGTGAAGAAGCTGTCATCGACTTGGCCATGATTATGCGCCCAGCCGTCAATGTACAAGCCGAACACGATGGCGCAGCCGAGTATCGCCATCAGCCAATCAAATCGCAGATCATAGGCCGGGGAATCGGCTCTTGCGCTGCTGCCCGCTGCCCCCTGCATGACCCGCCCCGCCGGTCTCGATACCGCCATGGTTGCCTGCCTTTCTCTAGGCTTTGAATTCATTGTACGCGACCGCGGCAAAATCTCAAAGTCCGCCGCCAGTTCGGCGCGTAGAGCGCTAGCGCGGCATGGGCAATGCTGTACAATCGATACTATTGCTGGAATCAGGCGCGATGGTGAGGCATGGCTTTCGAACTGGAAGCGTTGGTTGGGCATTTATACATTGTTGGCGGGCGGGTTATCAATGTGAACCCGCCGGGTTCGCTGGTGGAAGTGGCGCCATCCACAGCCGCCCGCGGGCGCGAAGGCGATACCTTCTTTGTTTTGATTGTGCCCTCTGGCTCCATAGCGCCGACCACCTTCTATCAGCAGCTGGCGCAACTGTCGGCTGAACGCTACTTCAGCATGGGCGGCAGCGTCACTCTGGCTCTGCGCTCCATGTTCCAGGCGATCAACCGCAATCTCTATGAGCACAACCTGGAGCATGCCGAAAGCCAGGGGCAGCACTTCGAATCCAGCATGATCGCGGCTGTCCTGCACGAAGATGATATGTATGTCGCGCGGGTGGGTCCCGTCGCTTCGGTATTGCAGACGGCGGGCTTGACGCTGACTTTTCCCGAAGACCTGAGCGATGACGAGCCCCTGTTCAGCGTGCCTCTGGGTTTGCTGCCCGAGCCGGATATCTCCATGGTGCGCTACGGCGTGAACGCGGGCAGCCGGCTGGTCCTCTCGGATGGCAATCTGGCTGATATCCCTGCGGACCGCCTCACCAGCATCATGCTCGAGAACAACATCGAGAAAGTCCTGCAAAACCTGCGCCGCACCATCAAGATCCAAAGCCAGCTCATGCTGGTCGAACTTGTGCCGCCGGAATACGAGAGCCCCGTCTTGGCCGCGCCCGGCGAATCCTCGCAGGAGATCAACGCCAGGCTAGGCGAGGCGCGCATGCAAATGGCAGCCGATGCCGCGCAATGGCAGCTGCCCCGGCGGGGCGACCTGGGCTCGCTTTTGCGCTGGGGTTTGGCGCGTATGGCAGGCCGGGCGGCGAGCTTCTTGTTTTCTATGGGCGCGTTGTTCCAGCGCTTCTTCCCCCTGCCAGCCACGGCGCCATCGAGGCGAGCGTCTTCCGGCACAGTGATCCTGACTGTGCTGCTCATCCCGCTGCTCATCGTGAGCATGGTGGTGCTCTCCTGGGTATCCAACCTGGGCGAGACCGAGTTTGAGCAATGTTTAGGCAAATTGCAGGAGACAGCCAGCCTGGCGCGCTCCATCGATTCGAGCAATCGCCGCAGCGTGACCTCCGCCTGGAACGCCGCGCTGCAAGTGGCGCTGGCCTGCGAAGATCTGCGCCCCGGCGACCCGGCTGTGGCAGCCATGCGGGAAGAGGCGCAAACGCTGATCGACACAATCAACAAAGTCAAGCGCCGCGAAGCCATCCCGCTGATCAACTTTGAAGACGCCAGCATCAGCCGCATGCGCATCCAGGGCACCGATCTCTTCGCGCTGGATAGCCGCAATGATCAGGTCTATCACATTCGTCTCTCCGATGATGGCAGGCAGCCGCTGCAGGATGAACCGGTCGCCAAGATGCGCCTCGGCGCCAACCATCAAGGCTTCACCATCGGGCAGATCACCGATATCGCCTTCGACGATCATTCGGGCGATCTGGCCATGCTGGACGAGAATGGCGCCCTCCTGCGCTGCGCCCCCCAGTTCCTCTTCACCTGCGATGCCCAGCGCGTCCTGGAATCGGAGACCTGGAAGCAGCCGCGAGCCCTCACTATCTGGGATCGCAAACTGTATATCCTGGACAGCGAAGAAGGACAGATCTGGCGCTATGACCCTTCGGGCAGCACCTACGTCAGCGCGCCGCGGGAATACTTCGCCGGCTCGGCCAGGCCCAACCTGCGCAACGTCGTCGACTTCACCATCAGCGCGGATGGGCATCTCTACCTGCTTTATGCCGATGGCGTGATGAAGCGTTATTTCGGCGGCAGCGAAGTGGCATTCACCTTCAGCGGCTTCAACGAAGGCAGCGACCCGAGGAGCGCGTTGACCGATGGCTTCTATCTGAATGACAGCCCAATCGCGCCCGGCATCTTTCTCATCAGCCGCGGAACCCGCGCGATTTATGAAACGACGGCGGCCGGCACCTTCATGGACAGCTACCAGGCTTATGACCAGGACAAGCTGGAACTAATGTCAGCGGTGGTGGCCTACCCCGAGCAGAATATCTTGTATGTGGCTTCGGGCAATACCATCTTCCGCATCACGATGGACTTCCAGTAGCGGCGAGCCTGGCGCGCATCGTCTTCCGCCTGTTTGCCAACTGTTCTCATGCTCCGAATGCGGGTATATTTGCGCCAGCGACAGTCAAGCACAGGAAAGGCCAAAGCGACATGAGCAAACACGTACTGATAGTCTATGGCGGCTGGGACGGGCACGACCCCAAAGAAACCTCGCATCTTTTCGCTGGCTTGCTGGAAGCGGCCGGCTTGAAAGTGACCTTGTCCGAATCGCTGGACAGCTTCCTCGATGACGAGCTCATGGGCTCAATAGATATGGCTGTGCCGGTCTACACCATGAGCAGCATCACGCGGGAGCAGGAAGCGGGCTTGCTGGAGGCGGTTCGCGAGCGCGGCGTCAGCGTTGGCGGCTGGCATGGCGGGATGGCTGACGCCTTCCGCAACAATACCGAGTATCAGTTCATGGTCGGCGGGCAGTGGGTGGCGCACCCCGGCAACATCATCGATTATCGCGTCAACGTGACTGATGGCGAGCATCCCATCACAGCCGGCATCGCCGATTTCGCCATGCGCTCCGAACAATACTACATGCACACCGACCCCTCAAACACTGTCCTGGCCACCACGACATTCAACGGCGAACACGCTTTCTGGATCGATGGCGCGGTGATGCCCGTCGTCTGGACCCGCGCTTATGGCAAGGGCAAAATCTTCTACAGCTCTCTGGGTCATGTCATTGGCGATTTTGATGTGCCAGAAGCCCGCGAGATCGTGCGGCGCGGCTTGCTTTGGGCGGTCGATGCGCTCTAAATCAGGGCTGAGGCTGGGTCGCCTGGCAGCCTAGAGCGCCCGCTCCAGCAGCAAATTCATGAAGCCGTCCACTTGTCCGCGCCAGCCCGGCGGCAGATACGTGGTGCTGTCCATCTGAAAGACCAGCGCCTCGCCCTGGAATTCCGCGCCCGCGCCCAAATCCGCCCGCTCATACAGCCTGATAGCGCCACCAAGCGGCGATGCCTTTTCGCCTGCGGGACGCGCTACATGCGCCTCAGACTGAACCTCAGTCAACTGTGGCTTGTCGATGCTGCCGATGCCATTGACGCGGATATTGATGATCTCGACGCTACGCCAGCGCATGGCATGGCCATAACTGCGTTCATGCGCGGCGTGAAATGCCGCCACCGCCTGCGCGCCGAAAGGGATGTTCAGTTCATAAGCCTGCCCCTCGTAGCGCATATCCAGGCTGACGGTGAAAGTCATCGCGTCTTCGGCGAGGCCTTCGCGTTCCAGTTCGCGCTTCGCCTGGTCCAGCAATGCGCGCCGTTCGCTTTCCAGCCGCTCTATTGTCCCCTCGTCTGCCTGGCGCATCACCGAATGACTGAATTCTACCGCCACATCCGCCAGCAGCAAGCCCAAGGCGCAGAGCACGCCCGGCGCCGGTGGCACGAGGACGCGCGGAATCTCCAGCCGGTCTGCCGCCGCGCAGGCATGCAGGGGTCCGGCTCCGCCGAAAGCCACCAGGGTGAAATCACGCGGATCATGACCGCGGGCAATCGACACATGCCGTATCGCCCGGTCGATATTGACCACGGCGATATCCACCACGCCGCGCGCCGCTTCTATGAGGGGCAAGCCCGCCTGCCGCGCCAAGCCCGCCAGCGCCCTTTCGCCGGCCGCCACATCCAAAGCCATTTTGCCGCCGAGGAAGCGCTGGCTATCCAGCCTGCCCAATATGGCGTTAGCATCGCTGAGCGTTACTTGATCGCCGCCCAAGCCATAGACTGCGGGGCCGGGGTTTGCGCCAGCCGATTCTGGACCCACCCGCAGCGCGCCGCCGGCATCCACCCGGGCGATGGAGCCGCCGCCCGCGCCAATTGTCTCGATATCCAGCATGCGCAGGCGCAGGGGCAAGCCGTCGATGGACGATTCCGGCTTGGGCTGGGGAGCGCCCGAAACCAGCGCCACATCGGTCGAAGTCCCGCCCATATCCAGCGTGATGATGGATTCGTAGCCAGCCAGCCGCGCCAGCTGAAAAGCGCCCATGACACCGGCGGCCGGCCCGCTCAAGGCTGTATGCGCCGCCTGTTGCCGCACCCGCCCAGCGCGCATGACCCCGCCATCCGACTTCATGATGCGCAGCGATGTCGCCGGTGGCAAAGCCTCTTCCAAGCGGCCGATATACCGCGACATGACCGGGCGCACATAAGCCTCCAGCGCCACCGTGCTCGCCCGTTCATATTCGCGAAACTCGGGCAGCACCACCGAGGACAGCGCCACCTGCCACTCTTCAGTTACGATGCCGCGCTCCAGAATGCGCCGTTTGATGGCTTGCTCGTGCGCCGGGTTGACGTAGCTGAAGAGCAGGCATACCGCGATGGCGTCGAGCTCATCGCCCGCCAGCCGGTCCAGCAACTTGTCCAGTTGCGCCATATCCAGGGGCAGAAGCGTCTCGCCGCGAAAATCCAGCCGTTCCGCCACTTCATAACAGCGCTCGCGCGGGATAAGCGGCGGCGGAATCCGCGGATGAATGGCATAGAGATTGGGTCGGTCCTGCCGGCCGATGAAGAGCAAATCGCGGAAGCCCCGCGTCGTTATCAGGGCCACGCGCGCGCCTTTGCGCTCCAGGATGGCATTGGTGGCCACGGTCGAGCCATGCGCCACCTGCTCCAGCATCGTCAAGCCGCCGGGTGTGATGGCCTCCAAGCCCGCCAGCATGGATCGTTCTGGCTGGCGTGGATTGCTCAGCAGCTTGTGTATCTTTAGCTCTCCGCCGTCGCTGAGCGCCAGATCGGTAAATGTGCCGCCTATGTCGACTCCCGCTCGCATCAGATCCGCCTCGTCCGTATCGTATTCACGTTTTTGCGCCCCCATCATAGCATTGAAACTTAGCGCGATACAGGCGGGCGAGCCTGGTATCGCCAACGCCAGGCTTATGAATTCACCGGGCGCATAGACAGCGCTAACAGATCTCATTGACGGCTCTTACGCGGCGCTGCCATTTCTCTTACGTCGGCAATCTATCCTGTAGGCGTATCAGAAATGTCGCAAAGGAGACCAACAATGATGATTCGCACGCGCAGCCCCTACTTCCGTCTGGTTGATGATCTGCTGAACGAAGCGCGCCCTTGGCTGACTGGCGGGGAATTTGGCAATCGCGCCCCGGCTATCGATGTCGAGGAAAGCGCCAGCGCCTATACCCTGCGGGCAGACCTGCCGGGCTTCAACCAGGCAGACATCAGCGTCAATCTGCACGATGATGTCTTGACTATCGCCGGCGAGACCGCTGCCCAAGCCCCGGCCGAAGGCAGCCGCGCGCTCATCCGCGAACGCCGCCAGGGCAAGTTCAGCCGCAGCCTGCGCTTCCCCAACGCGGTCAATGGCGAGGCTGTGGAAGCCAGCTTCGAGAATGGCGTCCTCAGCATCACCCTGCCCAAAGCCGATCATATTCAGCCGCGGCAGATTCCAGTCAAGGTCTTGGCGGAAAGCAACTAAACCTCCCGGGCGCCAGTTTCATGCGGGGGCGGTTCGCAAGGAGCCGCCCTTTCGCTTTTCCTGCTGGTTATCGGGCGAGTCGCTCCTCCGCCCTTACGAGGTTTTCCGATATTGACGATTTGCCATCAGTTTCTGGTTGCTTGCGAGCGGGACGAGCCACCGGCTCGCCCCTACAGTTGACTATTTTGAGCGGGTTGTAGCGGAAATGGCGCGGACTGTGCTTGAGCGGCGTTACCTTTTCCGCTATTTGGGACTAGAAACCGCGCCGGACCGCGAGTTATCGGGCAAGCCTTACATATCACTCTGTGCGCTCTGTGCCTCTGTGGTCAAATCCCCCCAGCCGCCACCGCCCGGCGTCTCAATCACCACGCGATCGCCGACCAAAAGCGCCCCGCTGTATTTGCCGCTGACCTCTTCGCTGTTGCCGCCGCGGATCACCCGATTCACGCCGCATTTGCCGCTGGAACCGCCCATGACGCCATAAGGCGCGCGCAAACGCCGCTCGGCATTCACTGTGATAGTGGCTGGCGCCAGCAACTCATATTCGCGCAGGATGCCATCACCGCCGCGATGCCGCCCAGCGCCGCCGCTGCCATCCCGCAGTTCATAGCGCAGCACCCGCATGGGAAGGCTGTATTCCAGAGCCTCGACCGGCGTATTCAGCGTGTTGGTCATGTGGCAATGCCGCCCGGATAAGCCAGGCCCGCGGCTCGAAGCGCCATGCCCGCCGCCAAGCGTCTCATAATAGACAAACTGCCCATCGCCGATTGCGCCACCCAGAGCAAAGTTGTTCATTGTGCCCTGGGATGCGGCCGGCAAGGTCTCCGGCAAGGCTTGCGCCAGCGCGCCCAGGACTACGTCAACGATGCGTTGGCTGGTCTCCGTGTTGCCCACCACCACAGCGGCCGGAAAACGCGGATTCAGCACGCTGCCTTCCGGCGCGATCACCTCGACCGGCTGGAAGCAGCCATCGTTCAGCGGGATGTCTTCGCTGGCCAAGAGGCGTACGCAATACCAGGCAGCCGAACGCACGATGGCTGGCACGGCGTTGACATTGCCGCGAGCCTGCCGGGCGCTGCCAGCGAAATCCACTTGCATCGCCGAACCGCGCACTTCTATCCGCGCTTGAATGGGAATCTCGAACTCGGCTTGCCCATCGCCCTCCATGGCATCGCGGAAAGTGTAGACGCCATCAGGAATCCCGGCGATGACCGCTTCCGTCATCTGTCGCGAATAGCTCAACAGGGCGGCGGCGTGCTCGGCTGTGGTCTCGACGCCATGTTCGATCAGCATGTCGACGACGCGGCTTTCGCCGATGCGATGGGCGGCCAGCTGGGCTTCCAGGTCGCCTATGCGCTCTTGGGGGTTGCGGCTGTTGGCCACGATCAATGCCAGCGCGCCATCGTTCATCCAGCCGCTCAGCTTCAATTTCAGCGGCGGGATGATGATGCCCTCCTGATAGAGCTCGGTGCTCAGCGGCGCGGAACCCGGCGTCATGCCACCGACATCGGCGTGATGCGCCCGACTGGCCACGAAATAGCTCAAATCGCCACCGGCGAATACCGGCGAGATCATGGTGATGTCGGGCAGGTGCGTGCCGCCATGATAGGGATCGTTGAGCACGACGACATCGCCCGGCAAGAATTCGTCGAATTCAGCCACGGCCGCCGCCACCGAAGCGGGCATGCTGCCCAGATGCACCGGGATATGCGCCGCCTGGGCGATCATGCGCGCCCGAGCATCAAAGACCGCGCAGCTGAAATCCAAACGCTCGCGGATATTGGGGCTGAAGCTGGCTCGCTGCAATGCCGCGCCCATCTCCTCAGCGACCGCCGCGAAGAGATTCTTGAAGACCTCCAGGCTTATCGCGTCAACCGGCATCCGTCTTCGCCTTTCTATGTGTTGTCCGCGATCAGCAAAGTAGCACAGATGGCGCATAAAACATAGCGCTTTGGCAGTATGCCGCGGCTAAGGCGGGCGACGCGCAGGCTAGCCCTTTCGTCGCCTTTGCGATATTGCGACTCGCCTTGTTGCGCCCAAATCCGCGACAATGGTAAGATGCCTCGCATACGGGGGAACTGCCGGTGAAGGTTCTGCTATTCGCCAATGGCCTCATCACAGAAGGCAGCGTGGTTCAAAGCCAGCTGGCCGCGGCTGATGGGCAGCATATCGTCTGCGCTGATGGCGGGGCGCTGCATGCCCGGGCGCATGGCTTGTCGCCGCATACGATCATCGGCGATATGGACTCGCTTTCGCCCGAACACGTCGCTGAGTTTCAGGCAGCCGGCAGCCAGATCATCCGCTACCCAGCCGAAAAAGACGCGAGCGACCTTGAACTGGCGCTGCTGCATTGTCGTGACATCGGCGCGAAGTCACTGAGCATCTTGGGCGCTTTGGGCGGCCGCTTCGACCAGACACTGGCCAACCTGCTCCTGCTCACGCTGCCCGATTTACGCGACATGTCAATCGCGATCATCGATGGCGAACAGACCATAGGCTTGCTGCGGCCCGGGGCGCATGACATCATCGGCCAGCCGGGCGACACGGTCTCGCTGATTCCCTTGAGCGCCAGCGTAGACGGCATCAGGACACGCGGGCTCAAATTCCCCTTAAACGATGAATCCCTGATCGCTGGACCAGCTCGCGGCATAAGCAATGTCATGCTGAGCGACCGCGCCGGGCTGAGCTTCCGCCAGGGTACGCTGCTACTGGCGCATACCGTCGGACGCGCCTGATGTGCGATTTCACGATAATCAAGCTCGACGCGCATGGCAACGAAGAACTCAGGTATGCCGGCGAGCTCATCGCTCGTGGCGATAACTGGGTCTGCGTCGACGCCCGCTTTGCCTTGCCGGATCGCGATCTGGGTTATATCCGCTTATGCCGCGGCGACCGCTTCCGAGAATGGTTCTATGCCGACCGCTGGTACAATATCTTCCGCGTGGAGGATGCCAAGTCTTGGGCGCTCAAAGGCTGGTACTGCAACATCACAAGACCCGCTCGCATCATGGCAAGGCAGGCATCCGCGGAAGACCTGGCGCTGGACCTCTTTGTCGCTCCCGATGGGCGGACGCTGCTGCTCGACGAAGCCGAGTTTGCGGCGCTTGAACTGCCAGAGAGGGAGCGCGCAAAAGCCTGGCAAGCTGTCGCGCAGATCCGCGCCATGGTAAATAATCGCCAGCCGCCCTTTGATGAAATCGCGCCGACGGGCTAAGCCTGCCTCACTCCAGGTCGGGGCGGATGACCAGCACCGGCGCGTTGATATCGTGCATGACTTTGTTGGCCACGCTGCCGAAGACCAGCCGCGCCAAGCCGGAATGGCCATGCGTGGTCATCACGACCAGGTCGCCTTCTTCATGCTCGACATACTCGATGATATGCTGCGCCACGCCAACCGCGTCTACGATATGCAGGCGGCATTCCACGCCCTCTGCCCGCACCTCGTTGCGCAAGCCCAGCAGATGCTGCTTTATCTCTTCGCGGATCCGGTTGGAAAGCTCATATTCTCCGGCGATAGCCAGCGAATCGACAAACTCGTGCATGGGCGGCGTGAAAATATGCAGCAGGATGACTTCGCCGCCGCCGATCCGCGCAAAATCCACCGCGTAGGGAATGGCGCGCTCGCTCCAGGCGGATCCATCGGTCGGCACTATGATCTTGTTGAAGGGACGGTGTTGGAACATCTGAACCTCACTCTCACAGTCAATCAATCTAAGCGGCATTATAACATAGTTTCTCATTAGCCTTGAATAGGCTGTATTGACTCCCGCGGGGAAACTTGTATAATCCTGCGCGGAAATCTGCATAATTCTATGCAATCTTATATGAATCACAGCGCAAACAGCGGCCTTTCGGTCGCCCGGAACCTTAAAATCGCCCTCTTTCACCTGGGCTCGGGCATGGTGGACGTCTTGGCGACGGGCGTCTGGAATCGCATCATGGTGGCGGATCTGGGCTTCAGCGCGACCATCGTCGGCTTGCTGACCGGCTTGCGCTATTTCCTGGCGCCGCTGGGGGTCATCGCCGGGCGCTACTCGGATAGGCATGCCATCGGCGGCTTTCGGCGGCTTTTCTGGATCTGGCTGGGCAGAGCCATGATGGCGCTGAGCACAGTTTCGCTGGGCTTCGCGACAGCCGAACTCGCGCGGCGCTTCCAGGCGGGCATAAGCGCAACGACGCCGGCCGGCCTCTGGCTGACGCTGATCATTTCCTTCCTGCTCTTCAGCTTGGGCAGCGCCATATCCGGCAGCACTTTCCTGGCATTGATATACGATCGCGCGCTGGAACGCCAGCGGGGCAGGGCGGTTGGCTTGGTCTGGACCTTTCTGCTCATCGGATTCGCGGCGGGCGGCGTCTTCTTCAGCATACTGCTGCCGCCGGAAGAAGGCTCGGGCGAGCTCGGCTTCAGCGCCGATTCTGTCTTCACCCTCTTCGTCGTCACGGCTGCTGTCTTGGCCGCGCTTTGGTTCTTCTCGCTGTTGGGCGAAGAAAAGCGCCATTCATCGCCAGCCCAAAGCAGCGCCGAGCCGCTGACCAGCCTGCGCCGCGATCTCTCGCTGGTTTGGCGCAGCCGTCTGATGCGCTTTTTCCTGCTCTACCTCAGCCTGTCCATGCTCTTCACTTTCCTGCAAGACACCGTGCTGGAGCCATTCGCGGGCCAGGTCTTCGGGATGGAAGCGCATATCACCAATCGTTTCGCCGCATACTGGGGCGGCACAGCCATCATCGGCTCTTTCATTGTGCTCTTCCTGGCGGGCAGGCTGGCGCTCTTCAGCAACCGCAACCTGTCGCTTGGCGGGGTGGCCATCCTCCTGCTGGCTTATGCGGTCTTTGCCATATCGGCGCTGGGCGAGCAGCGCGCTTGGGTCACGCCGGGTTTGGTCCTGCTGGGCTTGGGCATGGGACTTTGGAATATCGGCACGCTGGGCTTGATGATGCAGATGAGCCCGGCTGGCAGAGCGGGAACCTTCCTGGGCTTCTGGACCCTCTGCGTCACTTTTGCGCGCGGGGCGGGCGTGGCTGGCGGCGGCATAATCCGCGATATCATGCTGAGCCTGACGGGCCAGCACAACAGCGCGTATGGCGCGGTCTTCTGCTGCGGTTTCCTTGGCTTGCTGCTGTCGCTGGCTGCGCTTTGGCAGGTGAAGGAGAGGCGCGCCCCTTTGCGGGCTGATGCTCCGGTGGATGCCCTGCTCTCGCAAGCGCTGGATTGAGTCGGCTCAGAATTATCCCCGCTCGCCTATCAGCGCTTCCACATCGGTATATCCCATGATCTTGTGTCCGGCGTCGACATAGATGACCTCACCCGTAACCCGCCGCGACAGATCCGAAGCCAGGAAGAGCGCCAAATCGCCAACGTCATCCTGGCTGACCAGCTCTTTCATAGGCGCGGTGACCTCGGCATAGCGCAGCAAATCGCGGAATCCAGCGATGCCGCCGGCCGAAAGCGTCTTGATGGCCCCGGCGCTGATGGCGTTGACGCGGATCTTGCTGCCGCCCAGGTCGGCCGCCAGGTACATGGTGATGGCTTCCAGCGCGGCTTTGGCGATGGCCATGGCGTTGTAATTGGGAACGACCGCGCGCGAGGCGTTATAGGTCAAGCTCATGATGCTGCCGCCCGCGGTCATCAGCGGTTCGGCTCGGCGCGCCATTTCGATGAGGCTGGCCGCGCTGATATCAATGGCGCTCAGCAATGCCTCCCGCCGCAAATCAACGAAGCGCCCGGCCAAGGCGTCGCGCTCGGCGAAAGCCACCGAATGCACCAGGACATCCAGCCTGCCGTATTTGGCTTCAACAGCGGCGAAGACGGCATCCAGCTCGGCGGGGTCGCCAACATCGGCCTGCAGCATCAACTCGCAGCCTATAGACTCGCCAAGCGGGCGGACGCGCCTCGCCAGCCTTTCCATGGCATAACTCAAGACGATGGTGGCGCCTTCGCGATGCAGCGCGCGGGCGATGCCCCAGCCGATGGAATTCTTGTTGGCCACGCCGAATATCAGCGCGACTTTGCCGTCCAGTAAACCCATGTTTTCCTCGCTACACTGTCAGCTCGCGGTTTATGTAGCTTGCCCATCGGGGCGGCGGCGTTTCGGAAAGCACGAAGACCTGCATGCTCAACTCGAGATCGTCGGCCTCTATAAGCGCGCTGCGCTGCTTGTCGTGCCGAGAGATTCTGATGTCTCCCCACTCGCTCATCACCGGCTCCTGCCGAATGTCTATTGTTTCCGCTGCGATTGCCTGCATCATCGGACATCAAGCCATTTGAAGCTATCATAGCCCATTGAGCCGCCGCCCGCCATACCAAGCCCGCATTGACCGCCTCGCGCCATAATGCTATGCTTCGGCTATGAATACGCCAACTGGGGACTGGCTGAATGACTGAAAGCGACCGCGTCGTCGTCGCGCTGGCGATGGACTTTTCCGATGAGATCGTCGCCGAATTGCGCGAGATTTCGCCGCGCCTCATGGTCGAGCGGCACTTCCCCAACGTCAGCCCAGATGCCATAGCCCGCTCGGAAGTTCTCTATACCACGCGCTACTTCCCCGAGCCGGAACAAGCGCCCAAGCTGCGCTGGATCCAGTTGAATTCAGCCGGTCTCAACCACGCCCTGCATCACCCCATCATGCAAGCCGAAGACATCGTGGTGACAACCGCCAGCGGCATCCACGCCAGCAATATGGCGCAGTACTGCCTGATGACCATGCTGATGTTCAATTATCAGATGCGCCAGGCTTTTGATTTGCAGGGTCGGGCGGAATGGCCCCCCGAGCCGCACAGCCTCTTCAGGCCGGTTGATATGAATTTGCAGACCGTCGGCATCGTCGGCTATGGCAGCGTCGGGCGCGAACTGGCGCGGCTTTGCTCGATGATCGGCATGACTGTGCTGGCGTCAAAACGCGATATAAGCAGCACCGCGCAGCACAATGCCTATAACCTGCCCGATATAGGCGACCCGACCGGCGATATTCCCGACCGCATCTATCCCGCCGCCACCGTCGCCTCCATGGCCAAAGACAGCGATTACCTGGTGGTGACCGCGCCATTGACCGACGACACCCGGCATCTCATTGACGACGAAACGCTGGCCGCCATGAAGCCGACGGCGGTGCTGGTCAACGTCTCGCGCGGAGCGGTAGTCGATGAGAAAGCGCTTATCACAGCCCTGTCCTCTGGCCAGATCGCCGGAGCCGCCCTGGATGTCTTTGAAGAAGAGCCGCTGCCCAACACCAGCCCGCTATGGAACCTGGACAATGTCATCATCACGCCGCATCTCTCCGGCTTCACGCGCGATTATCACGACAAAGCCGCTCGCATGTTCAAGGAGAATCTGCGCCGTTACCTCGATAATCGCCCGCTGCTCAACCAGATGGACCGCGCCAAAGGCTACTAGCCCAATGCCGGTCAAGACCGCAGTTCCGCTTTCAGGCGATGCCGCGCCGCGCCGATGATCTTCTTGCGGATCTTGGCGGCGTTCTTGTCCGTCAGCGTCCGCCGCTCATCCTGATACGTCAGCGCATAAGCCAGGCTTTTCTTGCCCGGCGGGATCTGATCGCCAGTATACACATCAAATAGCCGGACATCTTTGAGCAGGCGGCCGCCGGCCTGGCGTATCACCGCTTCCACTTCGCCAGCGGCCTGATCCGCATTCACAACCAAGGCGATATCTTCCAGCACGGCGGGAGTGGCCGGCAGGGGCGCAACCGCATGCAAACGCTGATGGCTCTCTATCAGGTCCGCAACCTGGATCTCGGCGCATATCGCCTTGGAGCCGCCCAGCTTGAAGCGCGCCGCCACTTCCGGGTGCAATTCGCCAAAACTGCCGATGCGCTCTCGCCCAATGAGCAGATCCGCCGAGCGCCCGGGGTGGAAGCTGCTATGCGAGCCGCGCTGAATGCTGTAATCGGCTATGTGCAAGCCCGCCAGCAAACTCTCGATGATCCCCTTCATATCGTAGAAATCCATGTCGGCTGGGTTCTCTGAGGATTGCCACCAGGTCTCATCGCGCGCTCCCGTCAGCAATATGCCCAGATGCAGCGGCTCTTCCGGCAATGCGCCGCCCCGCCCAAGATAAACCTTGCCAACCTCGAAGAGCTGCTGCGACGCCTGATAGCGCGCGTTGTTGACCGCGCTCTCCAGCATGTTGATGAGCAGGCTCTTGCGCAGGACATCCCGTTCGCTGGCGGCTGGGTTGGCGATTTCGATATGCTCGCCCGCTGGCAGCGATGAATCCGCGCCCGCTGGCACAAGCATGGCTTCGCTCTCGCGGCTTGTGAAGCGATAATTGATGACCTCGTAGAGCCCTTGCCCGACCAGGATATCGCGGATGCGCTCCTCGATGATGACTGTCGTGTTCTCCCACTGCGGCGGCATCTCATCAGCCATGATGGTATTGGGTATCTTGTCATAGCCGATGATGCGGGCGATCTCTTCGATAAGGTCGGCTTGGCCAATGACCGGGTCGCTGCTGATATCCAGGCGATGATCGGGCGCCGTGGCCAGAATTGTCTCGCCTTCTGTCTCGACCGCGAACTCCAGCCGGCGCAGGGCATCAGCCGCTTCCTCCAGCGCCACATCCATGCCCAGCAAGCCGCGAACGCGCGCAATCGGCAGGCTGACCCGCACGGTCTCCGGTGGAAGGGGATAGCTATCCAGCGCGCCTTCCGCGATTTCGCCGCCGCCCAGCCGCCGCATCAGTTCGATGCCGCGCATGCTGCCCATAATGGCTTGCGAAGGGTGAACGCCACGGCTGAAACGCGCCGAAGCTTCGGTGTGGACGCGCTGCTCCTTGATGGTCTTGCGGATGCCGATATTGTTCCAGGAGGCCGCCTCCAGCAGGACATTGCGAGTCGTCTCGCTGATTTCGGTTTCGCCGCCGCCGATGACGCCGCCCAGACTGAGCGCGCCAGCCGTATCCGCCACCAGGATGGTCTCCGCGCCCAGGTCACGGGTCACATCATCCAGGGTCTCCAGCTTTTCGCCCGGCTCCGGCAATCGCGTGATGATCGTGGGCAGGCCGCCAACCCGCTCGACCAGCTTGTCATAATCGAAGGCGTGGGTGGGCTGCCCCAACTCAAACGTAAGATAGTTGGTTACATCGACGATATTGTTGCGCGGACGCTGGCCGATGAGCTTGAGGCGATGCCGCAGCCAGAAAGGCGATGGCTTGACTTGCGTATCGCGCAGCAGGGTTAGCGTGAAGCGCGGGTTCAGCTCTGGCTCTTGGATGTCGATGGCGACCTGGTCGCTGATTGGCTCGCCCTCCGCCAGGAAATCAAAAGATGGGGCGCGCATCTCCGTGTTGAGCAGCGCAGCCACTTCCCGCGCGACGCCAATCATGCTGAAACAGCGCGCAAGATTGGGCGTGAACTCGATATCCAGGATGACATCGCCCAGGATATCGGCCAGCGGAGTCCCGGCTTCATAACGCTCATCGTGATCCATGAGGATGACGCCTTCATGCTCTTCCGAGATGCCCAGTTCTTTCTCCGAGCAGACCATGCTGCGATTATAGATGCCGCGCAGTTCCCGGCCTTTGAGGGTCATGCGCTTGGGCTTTTCGCTGTGGCCATCCCAAACGGTCGCCCCTTCCAGCGCCAGCGCCCCCCAGATCGGCGGATCAAGCGGTCCCTGGTCTTTATAATCGAAGAGATTCGTCGCGCCGGTCACGCATTGTTCCAGGTCAGAGCCGCCATAATCGACCATTGCCAGCACCAGCCGGTCGGCTCGCGGATGGGATTTGACCTCGACGATGCGCCCCAAAAGCAGCTTTTCGCGATCCCAAACCAGATGATCCGAGCGCGGCATCTGGACCCCTGTGACCTGCTGCTGCGGCAAGCCGATGTAGCGGATATGCGCGACTTCCAAGCCAGCCACGGTCAGGCGCTCAGCCAGCAATTCGACCGGCGCGTCAATATCAACGTAGTCCCTGAGCCAGGAAACGGGTACTAGCATGGTTCGTTCTCCTTCACAGGCGGCGAAGATTATCGCGACCTGTCGCTTATCGTGATTTCAGCCAAAGGCAGCATGGCTGGCGCATTACCGGGAGTGTCACTCCAAGCCAGCCGCTCGCCGTTGCGCAAGTTGTAATGAATCGTCATCAGTCTATAGCTGCCCGGCGGGACATCGGACAGATTAATCGAAAGACGCCGGAGCCCGCCTTCGTCTGTCATGGGCAGATCACCCTGCGCCACATTCTCCCAATCCGCGGAGATCAGCTGGTAGGACAAGGCGAAATCCGCGCGGGAAAACTCCGCCAGCGCAGTCCAGGCAGCGACTATATTCAGGCTCTCGCCAGCATCGTTGATCTCGGCTGCGTAGAGCGTATGCGCTATTAAGCTGTTGCGCGCGTCGGATTTTCGCTCCAACCCGCCGCATTCCAGGATATCCCAGGCGTAATCCAGCGCTTGCCAGGCATCGCCAACCGCCAAAGTCCGGCACAAATCGTAATCCCTGTCCCGTATGATTTGACCAGCCGCCTGAGCCTCGCTGGCGCTCATATGCTCACGATCATAGAGGATCCACATGCGCGGCTCGGTCTGCTGATAGCGGTTCGCCAACTCAGTCAGCTCGGTCAAGTCGGCGAATTCGCTGAGTGGAATATCTTTGGGCGCGAAGAAATGCAGGCGCTGCGAATACGGAATGCGCCGGTTGAAACTGAAGGACTTGATGGACCAGTTGAATTGGCCCGCGATGCGCGGCGCGGGATCGCTGGGCGCGAGGCGAGCGATGACCTGCCAGGGCGGCAAGCGAAAGGCCTTTTCACGCCCGACAATATAGGGACGCCAATGCGCGTTCGCCTGGAATGCCAGCCCGCCGATGATCCACAGAGCCAGGAGAAACCCAAAGACCCGGCGAATTTGAAGCAGCTGATAGAGTCCAGCCGCCGTTAGCAGCGCCATCGGGATGAAGCTCGGCAGCAGGTAGCGATAGCCGCTGGTGACGATAAAGCTGGTCGCTTCGTTGAGAATCGCAAGCAGAATGAGCTGGAAAGCCACAATCGGCGCGAAAGGGCTGATGCGCCAGCGACTGCTCTTCGCCGCGAATGCCAAACCCGCGAGGCAAAGCGCCAATAGCAGCCACTGCCCGTTGCCGAACAAGCTGAGCGTATTGTGCAGGATATTCCAAGTAGTATCCGTCTGCGCCAGCATATCCGCCTGTTTGTCTTCCATGCTCACAGTGCGGCTGACAACCGCCAGCAGCCAAGGCGCGGACAGCATGCCCACAACAGCGCCAGTGAACGAGACCGCCAGCCAGCGGCGACCCCGCGGCGCGAAGAACAGGTGATAGGCAGCGAGGGGCAGCAGGAAGACGATGCTGAACAGATGAATGCTGAGCAGAACCAGCGTGGCCAGCCCCAAAGCCAGATAATCCAGAGGTTTGGCATTGGCGACCTGATGAGCCAGCCGCAAGTAGACCCAGAGCGTGACTGCCGCCATCAGCATGAACAGCGGATACATGCGCAAGTGGGCGACATAAAAGTTGGCAAAGGCGCAAGCAGCCAAAATGACGATGGCGAAGAAGCCGCTGGCGGGTCCAACGAAATCCCGGCCCAACCGATAGACAAGCGCGAGCATGAGCAACCTGCAGAAGACGCTGAATACTCGCCCGATCGCGACGTCATAAGAGATTAGATTGCCCCAGGCGCTCAGAAAAAAGTAGTAGCCGGGCACTTGCTCGTTGCAGCAGGCTGCTAGAGTTTCAATGATCTCCCAAGGCGAAAACGGACCGCCTGTCAGCCAGCCCGCGCTGTACATCGAATAGAACTCGTCCGTATCCGGCGGGTAGAGGTCGATCTGCCGCAAGCCCAGAGCGGCCACGACCAGCAAAACAGGCAGAATCAGCAGCCAGTGACTGAGGATGGCTTGTCGCCAGCGTGGAGCCCTCTTGCCCGCCATGATCTCGCCCGCCCGAAGCGCTAGAACTGCCGCAGGAAGCGCAGGTCGTTGTTCCAGAAATAGCGGATGTCGCTGATGCCGTGCTTGAGCATGGTGATGCGCTCGGGACCCATGCCAAAAGCGAAGCCGCTCCATACGCTGGGGTCATAACCGCCATTGCGCAGCACCGTGGGATGCACCATGCCGCTGCCGGCGATCTCCAGCCAGCCGCTGTACTTGCAGACGCGACAGCCCTGCCCGCCGCAAAGGAAACACTCGACATCCACTTCCATGCTGGGCTCGGTGAAGGGGAAATAGGAAGCGCGGAAACGCACCTTGGCTTTCGGGTTGTACATGCGCTTGGCAAACTCGGCGATGGTGCCCTTGAGGTCGCTCATGCGGATGTTGCGTCCGATGGCCAAGCCTTCGACCTGGGTGAACTGGATCTCGCTGCGGGCGGTGATCTGCTCCTGCCGATAGCACATGCCGGGCAAGATGACGCGGATGGGTTTGCTGCCGCCCTCGCCCAAGTCTCGCATGGCGCGGATCTGCCCCGGCGAGGTATGCGTGCGCAGCAGCACTTTGGGATCCTTGGTATAGAAAGTGTCCTGCATATCACGGGCGGGATGATGCGGCGGCAGGTTGAGCAGGGTGAAGTTGAGGTCGTCCTCTTCGACATCGCGGCTTTGGTAGACTTGGAAGCCCATATCCGCCCATATCGCCTGGAACTCGCGATGCGTTTGCGTCGAGGGATGCAAGCCGCCTCGTCTGCGTGGCTTGGAGGGCAGGCTTATGTCGATTTCGCCTTCTTCCAGGTCGCGCGCCATGAGCTGGGCTTGGATCAGCGCTTCCCGCTCGGCGAAGGCTTCATTCAGCAGCTTTTGCAGGGCGTTGACCCGCTGCCCGAATTCCGCGCGCTCAGCTTGTGGCAGCTTGCCGATTGAGCCGAAAAGCTTGCCTACCTCCCCGCGCCTGCCTAGATATTGTCCGCGCCAATTGGCTAAGGCTGCCCGGTCCGTCACGCATGCCAGCGACTCCAATGCCGCCGAGCGCAGCTGCTCAATGGGATTTCCCATGCCCTGTTCCTTTCTTCCTCCGCGCCAATGAAAAACGCCCTCATCCCCAGCCAGGGACGAGAGCGCTTGCGTTCCCGCGGTACCACCCCAGTTCGGCGCCAAATCTCAGCGCCGCGCTTCATGTGCCCTGTCACGCCGGACCAGCGGAGCCAGCTACTTGGGCTTCTGAATGCCCGTTCACCGTCCAGCTCGGAAGGGAATTCCTCAACAGCCGCCGGGTCCGCTCGCAGTCTGTGGCGGTCCCTCCCTGTTGCGGCTGACCTCATGCTCATTCCTGAGCGAGGCGCTTGTGAACTGTCTTCGTCATCGCCTTTAGTGGATATTCGATTGCCAACCAGTATCGCGCGGATATTGCCAGGCTGTCAAGGCGCGGCTTTAGGAGGCCGGGACGACGATCTCGCCCAAACGCAGCATCGCCCCGTCATGACCTTGCCAAGGCTGCCGCTCTCCAGTTTCATAATTGTAAACCACAGCCATCAGCGTATAGCGCCCCGGCGGCAGGGCATCAATGTCGATGACGTGCTGGCGCATTTGCCCGCGACCAGCAAGCGGCCGATCCAGCTGGGCGGCTTTCGCGCCGTCTTCAGCGATGACTTGCAGCGATATCGACTGGGTTTCCAGCGACTCGCCCTCAAGCGGCTGCCAACTGTCGACGAAAATGATTTGCGAATTATCCGCGGACAGTTCGGCGGCGAAGAAATTGTATTGCAGGCTGACTGTATTCTTGCTCAGGCCGACGGGCAGGGGCTGGCAACCGCGGGCTTCATTCGCGTATCGCAGGATGATGGTGTCGGCGCGCGCTTTTGTGCTGCCGCAAGCCACATATGCCCGCTCGTTGATAGCGCCTTTGATTGCTTCCAGCTCGGGCACAGGCCTGTACTCGGTATCATAGACCAGCCAAAGCTCGGGCGCGGTCAGGCGGCCAGGAAGAGGATACTCCAGGACTTCTTGCGCCGTCTCCAGGCTGTCCAGACGGATGCCATGCCTTGTGAAGAAATGGTCGCGCTGCGTATAGCCGAAGTTGGACCAGCGTTCCCAATCCAGGATGAATGTGTTGTAGCGCAAACCCAGGATGATGGGCTTTTGCGCCGCCTGCCGCGCCAGCCGCGAAATGATATGCGATGGCGGATAGTCAAAGGCGATCGTCCGCCCAGAGATGAATGCGCGCCAGTTCGCGGAAGATTGGAAATGGATGCCTGCCAAGACCCAAAGTAGGACCAGCAGCCCCAACCATTTGCGCCGGCGATAGAGGACGTAGAGCCCGGTCGCGCTGAAAAGCACGCTAAGAAGCAAGCCATCCAGCGTGAAGCGCATCGTGTTGGAGCGCATCGCCGTCGTCAATTCGGCGAGCAGCGCCAGACTAATGACAAAGAAGCCGAAGACCAGCAGATGCGGCTGGGGAGGGCGTCGCCGCTTCCAATAGCCCAGCGCCAAACCGCCGGCCGCCAGCAACAGCAGCAGAGCCTGGTCGTTCCAAAAGACGCTTATCCAGACCCGCATGGCGGTCACGCTGTCCAATGGGCTGCGGCGCAACTGGTCAACGCTCAATTCCATGCCTTCGTTCATTAGCACAGGATAGAGCGGCGAAAGCGCCAACAGCCCGGCGATGACCGCGGCCGAAACCAGAAGCCAACGGCGGTTCTTGGGCGCGAAGAGCAAGTGATAGAAGCCCAGCGCAGCCAGAAGTTTGGCGCTGGCGGCGTGCGCGCTAATCAGGCAGAAAACCGCCCCGCAGAGAGCGACATAATGCGGCCAGCTGGCTCGTTCGCGCTGATTGATGAGCCGCAGATAGAGCCACAAGACCAAGCCGGAAAAGCACACCAGCATGGGATACATGCGCGCGTGCGACAGACACATGTTAAAGAAGGCGTTGCTGGCAAAGATGAGCAGCGCGAAGAGACCAGCTTCGGGCGCGATATGATCTCTCGCCAGCCGGTAGGCTATTGCCAATGCCAGCAAACTGAAAAACACGGAGAGCAGGCGCGCCATGGCGATCTCGCCATTAGTCAAGCTGCCCCAGGCGCCAAGCAGCATAAAATAGCCGGGCATTTGGTTCGGCGCATAAGTCCATATCGCATCCAGGATCTCGGCTGGCGCGTATGGACCGCCCATGCGCAAGCCAGCGTCGGTCAGCGAGAAGAACTCATCCACTGTGGGCGGGTAGGGGTCTAGTTGTCGAAAGCCAAGCCCGGCGACGACAAGCAGAATCGGCAGCGCAATGACCCAGTGCCGCAGGCCGCCAGTCACTCCTTGTCCTCCAGTTGCTGTCGTGTATGCGGGCGTTGGCTGCGCATCACGGGTTGGTGATGGCGACGGCGCCCAGGTCCAGCATAACCCCGTCATGATCCGGCCAAGGATGCCTCTCGCCAGTCTCATAGTTGTAAACTATAGCCACCAGCTTGTAAACGCCGGCTGGCGTTTCGTATATCGGCAGTTCGTATTGGCGCATCTCGCCGCGGTTCGCCATTGGCCGATCCAACTGCGCGACTTTTGTGCCGTCTGGCGCGATAAGCTGCAGCGATATTGACAGCCGCTCCAGCGACTGGCCTGCCAGCGGCTGCCAGCGGTCGACGAATATGATTTGCGAGCCATCGGCGGAAACTTCCGCGGCGTAGAATTCGTAATTGAGGCGCTCAGTCTGCTGGCTTGCGGAAGGGCGACGAGACGCGCAGCCTCTGGCTTGATGCGCGTATCGCCGGATGCGCCAATCAGCGCGTACAAAAGCAGTTCCGCAAGCCTCATACTCTCGCTTCTCCATGACAACGTCAAAGTCGTCCAGGACTTCCGCGGGCGAATAGGCCGGGCGATAGGCCAGCCATATCTCTGGCGCGGTCTCGGCGCCTCGCAAAGGATACCGCAGAAGCTCGGCCGGCGCCTCGATGTTTGTCAAGGTCATGCCATGCTGCCCAAAGTAGTGATCGCGCTGCGAATGGTCGAAGTTCACCCAGCGCGTCCAATCCAGGATATATGTATTGATGCGGTCGCCGAAGAGGATGGGCTTCTGCGCCTCTTGCCGCGCCAGCCGCGATATGATATGCGCCGGCGGATAGTGAAACGCGGTCATGCGCTCATGGGAGAGGATATCCAGCCAGTTTGCGCTCGCTTGAAAACTCATGCCAGCAAGAACCCAGAGCGCGGGCAGGGCAGCCAGCCACTTGCGGTACCGATACAAGGCATAGAGCGCCGTCGCGACGACCAGCGCCAGAAGAGGAAAGCCATCCAAAAGAAAACGCATGGAGTGGTATGCCATAGCCGGGCTGAGTTCCGCCAGCGCCACCACAACCAGGCCGTATATTCCGGCGATCAGCAGATGCGGCTTGCGCTTTATGCTGCCTTGCCGGATGCCCAGCGCCAAGCCAAGAGCCGTCAGCGCCAGAAAGACCGTCCAGCCGTTCCATGTGACAAGGGACCAGACTTGCAGCGTGGACCAGCCGTCCATACCTGTCTTGATACGCTCATCGACGAAGGCAATCGCATTTGGCACGAACTCCAAAAGCCAGGGCGAAAGCAGCAGCAGCCCGGCGATGACCGCAGCCGAAACCTGCCACCAGCGGCGATTCTTGGGCGCGAAGAGCAAGTGATAGAAGCCCAGCGCAGCCAGAAGTTTGGCGCTGGCGGCATGCGCGCTCGCCAGGCAGAATACCGCCGCCATGAGAGCCAGCAAGCGCCGGCGGCTTGCGGGTTTGTTGGGGTCGATGAGCCGCAGGTAGAGCCACAAGACAGCGCCAGACAAGAAAACCAGCATGGGATACATGCGCGCCTGCGCCAGGTAGAAGTTGTAGAAGGCGTTGCTGGCGATGATGACTATGGCGAAAAAGCCGGCTTCGGTTCCGACATGGTCTCGCGCCAGGCGGTAGGCCATCGCCAGAGCCAGCAAAGCGAAGAAGACGCCTGGCACGCGGGCCATGGCTATCTCAGTGCCAGCCAGGCTGCCCCAAGCGCCCAGGAGCATGAAATAGCTGGGCATGTGATCGGAGGCTATCCGCCGTATATCATCCAGGATTTCGCTCGGCGAGTGCGGACCCTGCGAGAGCCAGCCTGCGTGGTGCAGCGAAAAAAACTCGTCAATCGAGGGCGGGTAGGGGGCTAGTTGTCGAAAGCCAAGCCCGGCGACGACAAGCAGAATCGGCAGAGCGACAATCCAGTGCCGCAAGATTCTCGACACGCTTTGCTCCCGCTCTGTTCGCGCGCGCTGGCTCTTCGGCTTTAGGGACGCGAGGTATAATCGCCTTTGACGATCCACTTGTAGGTCGTCAGTTCTTCCAGCGCCATCGGGCCGCGAGCGTGCAGCTTCTGCGTGCTGATGGCCACCTCCGCGCCCATGCCCATGGCGCTGCCATCGGTGAAGCGCGTGCTGGCGTTCCAGTAAACCGCCGCCGAATCCACCTCGTTGAGGAAGCGCTCGGCATTGGCTTCCGTCTCGCTCAAGATGCTGTCCGAATGCTGCGTGCCATGCCGGGCGATATGGTCGATGGCTTCGCTCACATTATCAACGACTTTTAAGTTAAGCGTAAGGTTGTACCATTCGGTGTCAAATGCGTCTTCAGCCGCCCGGCGCACTCGTTCATCATCGCCGACGATGCAGAAGGCGCGCGGCTCAGCATGGAAGATGACGCCAGCCTGGCCCAGAACATCGACGACCTGCGGCAGCAAGTCTTCCGCCACCGCTTCATGCGCCAGCAGGGTCTCCATGGAGTTGCAGACGGCTGGCCGCTGCGTCTTGGCGTTATGCAGGACGGGCAGCGCCTTGTCCAAATCCGCGCAGGCGTCCACAAAGATATGGCAGACGCCGATGCCGCCGGTGATGACGGGGATGCTGCTGTTCTCGCGGCAGAAAGTATGCAAGCCGTTGCCGCCCCGCGGGATGATCATGTCAATATATTCGTACATGCGCAGCATCTCGCTGACGTAACGGCGGTCCGTATTGCTGATGTATTGGATGGCGTCGACGGGGAAACCTTGAGCATGCAGGACGTCTTGCAAGACTGCCGTCAGTTGCATATTGCTGTTGAGCACATCCGAGCCGCCGCGCAGGATGACGGCATTGCTGGTCTTTAGCGCCAGAATCGAGATATCCACGGTGACGTTGGGGCGGGATTCGTAGATCGCGCCCAGGACGCCCAGCGGGGTACGGCGTTTGATGAGCCGCAAGCCATTATCCAGCGTGGAATCCAGCAGCGCTTCGCCAACGGGATCGGGCAATTCGGCCACTTTGCGCACATCAGCGATGATGCCGTCCATGCGCTGCTCCAGGGCGATGCGATCGCGAATCCATATCGGGTCAATGCCGCTCTGCGCCGCCAGGTCCAGGTCGCGCTGGTTGGCAGCCAGGATTTCGCCCCGGCGCAATTCCAAAGCCTCGGCAATCGCCAGGATGGCTTGGTTCTTTTCGGCTGTCGTCTTCTTTGCCAGGCTGGCTGCGGCTGCCCGCGCCCGCTCGCCCATTTGCCGCAAGTTTATCGCTTCCGCAAGCATTTCCATGATGAATTCTTTCCTCGCCCCGTTTCGCCTATCAGATTTACACTAGGCGCGGCGGAATTGCAACGGCTCGCTTGAGCAATTCGCCGGGCGATAGGCGTTTCGACATTTTCGCTCGTCTCGGGTATACTCAATGGCAAGGGCGATCGCGTGTCTCGTGGAGCGGATTTCAATGCAAGCGGTTGGCTTTGACGCCAGGCAAGTCGTCAACGGCAGCATCCTCTTCTCCGTGCTGCTCTGCGTGGCCATCGTGGCCATGGGCGGCGTCTTGAGCCAATTCGAGCTCATCCCGCATCCCGAAGACGGCTTCGTATACGAATGGCAGCTGGCTGAACAAACGGCATGGGGGCAGCTCACGGCCTGGCTGGGTTTCGCCGCGCATCAATTGCTGATCTGGGGCACAATCCTTTACGCCCAGAAGCATTACGGCAAGCGCGATTATCAGCAGGGATTGCGCCCGGTCAATCTGGCTGCGCTGGGCATCAATCTCGTCTTCATAAGCCTGCACTATTTTCAGACCCTGTTCTTCTATGACGCCATCGCCCAGGATCTGCCCAGTTGGACGGCGCAATTTGCCGTCGCCTTGATGCTGATCGTGATCCTGGGCATGGAGAACCAGCGGCGGGGCTTGTTCTTTGGCAAGAAAGTGAAGTTCCGCCGAGCCTTCAGCGATGGCTTGCGCCGCTATCATGGCTATTTCTTCAGCTTCGCCGTCATCTATACCTTCTGGTTTCATCCGATGGTACCGACCTTGGGGCATCTGATCGGCTTCATTCACGTTGTGCTGGTGATGGCGCAGGGCTCGCTGATGTTCATGCGCGCGCATCTGAACAAGCGCTGGATGTTCCTGCTGGAGATCCTGGTCTTGCCGCATGCCGCTCAAGTCGCCATCAATCAGGGCGCGGATCTGTGGCCTATGTTCTTCTTCGGCTTCGCGGCTATCTTTCTGGTGACGCAGATGCACGGCTTGGGGCTCAAGCGCTGGGTGCGGCAAGCCTTCTATGGCTCTTTCCTGCTGTTGGCGCTGTATGTTTACCTGGTCCTGCGCGAACCCTGGCAGGTCAACGAAGTCCTGCGCATTCCCTTGATTGAATACCTCGTTCTCTTCGCCATGTACGGGATTTATCTGGCAGGCGCTTGGCTGGGCAGCCGCGCATCTGGTCTTCGCATGGCGGGCTAGAAGTTGGCGCTTTCCGGCGGCAGCAATTCGCTCATCGCTAGTGTAAAACCGGGCAAGACGTCTTCGCCCGAAAGCGCGCCGTCCATGCCAACCATGTAGCGGATGATTTCGCCGTCTTCACCCGCGCGCAGAACCTCCGCCCGACGCAGCATCGGATTGATGATCCACACCAGGCGCGTTCCATGCGCGAGAAAGATGGCTGCTTTGCGCCGCAGCTCCGCCCACGCGCTGCTTGGCGACATGACTTCCACCGCGAGATCGGGCATGAACGGGAAGAAGGGCTTGGGGAAGGGGATGGGCATGCGCTCCCTCGCCACAAATGCCACATCGGGCGAAAGCAGAGTCGTCCTGTCGCCCGGTGGAGAAAAGCCGCCTTCCGATAGTGTGAAGCCCAGATTCCGCGGCTTTGAATAGGCGCGAATAAAGAAAGATACTTCTGGAGCCAGCCATGAATGCACTGAGTTTGTGGGCGGCATCTCGAACAGCTCTCCGTTGATTAGCTCGTAGCCAATATCATCCCCGCCGGGCTGGCAGAGCATCTCCCAGAGCTCATCGACGGTGTAGAGCCGCTCTCGAACTTCCATGGCAAGTCTCTCTCTCACTGCGTATGTTGCGAGTGTAACACAAGCAATTTGAATCACCTAAAGCTAGAGCAGCACCAGGTTGTCGCGGTGCAGGGCGGCGTCGCCATAGCTGTAGCCCAGGATGTCGACGATCTTCCGCGAATTGCGCCCACAGATCCTGCGCAGGTCCTGGCTGCTGTAATTGCTCAAACCATGGGCGATCTCGCTGCCCTCCGGCGAGAGCACAGCCAGCTTGGCGCCCCGCGTGAACTCGCCGCGGACCTCGCGAATGCCCACCGGCAGCAGGCTCGCGCCACCTTTCAGCAACACTTGAGCGGCTCCCGCATCCACGATTAGCGAGCCCTGCGCGCGGTCAGTCAAGAGCCAGCGTTTGCGGCTATCCGAGCGGCTGCGTTCGGCTTCGATATGCGTGCCTAGCGCTTCGCCGGCCGCGATGCGCTCGAGGATCTGGCTTTCGCTGCCGCTGGCGATGATGGTCTTGATGCCGCTGCGGCTGGCGATCTGCGCCGCTTGAATCTTGGTCACCATGCCGCCTGTGCCGATGCTGCTGCCCGCCCCGCCCGCCAGCTTGAAGAGATTGTCGGAGATCTGCCGTACATTCTCGATCAGCGCCGCTTGGGGGTTCTTGCGCGGGTCATCCGTGAAGATGCCCGGCTGGTCCGTCAGAATGATCAGCAAGTCGGCGTCAACCACGCTGGCCACCAATGCCGAGAGATTGTCATTGTCGCCCACGCGGATCTCTTCCGTGGCGATAGTGTCATTTTCATTAACTATCGGGATGATGCGCTGCTCGATCAAAGTATCCAGCGTGTCCCGGGCGTTGAGATAGCGGACGCGATGGCTGAGATCGTCGCGGGTCAGCAAAACCTGCGCCACGTTGATGGCGAAGATATCAAAGAGGTCTTGATAGACATGCATCAGATGGCTCTGGCCGACGGCGCTGAGCATTTGCTTGGCTGGCACGGATTTGCCAAGGTCGGGGAAGCCCAGCCTTTCGCGGCCCGCCGATTGCGCGCCCGAGGTGACAACGATGAGCTCGCGCCCGGCGCCATGCAGAGCGGCCACCTGCTGCACAAGTTCCAGCATGCGCTGCCGGTTCAGCCGGGTTGTGCCTTTGGTCAATACGCTGGTGCCCAGCTTGATGACGATTCGCCGCATAACCGCCCCTCTCAGCGCGCATTCTAAGGCAGCTTGCCAACAGATGGTAGACAAAACCGCCGTTCAGCCGCCCAGCCCGATTTGCAGCGCATAACCCAGCCGCAGCGCCGCCCTCCGCAGCAGGTCATCCGCATCAGCCAGCGCCGCCTCCAGCGACATGGGCTTGTCAACGATAGAGAAAGCCGCCTGTAGTCCCGCCTCATGCAGCAGCGAGTCATCGATGTTCATTCCGCCGACCAGCGCAATCGTGGGCAAGCCATGTTCAGCAGCCAGCCTGGCCACACCCAGCGGTCCCTTGCCATCCAGCGTCTGGGCGTCGATCTGGCCCTCGCCCGTGATCACCAGCGACGCATCGGCAAGCCGCTCCCGAAAGCGATTGCGCTCCAGCACCAGGTCAATGCCCGGCACGATCTGGCAGCGCAGGAAAGCCATCAAACCCGCCGCGAATGCCCCGGCAGCGCCGCCGCCCTTGATCGCCCGCGCGTCAATACCGTGCTGTTCATGCACCAGCGCGAAACAATGCGCCAGCCCGCGCTCAAGCCGCTCGACCGTCGGCGGGTCCGCGCCTTTCTGCGGGCCGAATACTCGCGCCGCGCCTTTCCTGCCCAGAGCCGGATTCTCGATGTCCGAGGCGATGATGATGTCCACTTCCTTCCAGCGCTCATCCAGCCCGCTGGCGTCAATCGCAGCGATATCCGCCAAGCCAGCGCCGCCAGGAGCAACCGGCTGACCCGCCCCGTCCAGCAGCCGCAAGCCCAGCGCGGTCAAGCAGCCCATGCCGCCGTCAGTTGTGGCGCTTCCGCCCATGCCGACGATGACGCGCTTGACGCCCTGTTCCAGCGCGGCCGCCATCAACTGACCCGTGCCATAGCTGCTGGCGCGCAGGGGATCCAGCTCATGCCGCCCCAGCAGTTCCAACCCCGAAGCCAGCGCCATCTCAATCACCGCCGTCCGCCCAGCGTCAATCAGCCCGAAGTCGGCTTGAATCGCGCGCCCCAGCGGATCCTGGACGGGCACGGACACGCGCTCGCCGCCAGCCGCCATGAAAGCCTCAAGTGTGCCATTGCCGCCATCCGCAATGGGCATCCGCAAAAGCTCGGCGGGCAAACCCGATTCGCCCAAACCCCACGCGATGGCAGCGCAGGCTTCCGCGGCTGTCAGGCTCTGCTTGAAGGCGCCCGAGGCGATCAGAATTCGCATGCTATCCACGTTCCTTCATTGTGAAAACCTGTCGCAAACATTATCATAAGCCGGCGGCAAGAGTATAGCAGATGGAGGCGGTGGCGCATGACAAGCCAGGAAGCGCTGGAAGCCATCACAGCAAGCGGAATCGTAGCCGGGATGCGCGGCGCATTTCCGCCCGAGGTCGCCTTGCGGGTCAGCGAAGTGCTGATGAACGAGGGCATCACTGTCTTCGAGATGTTGATGAACAGCGAGCAGCCACTCGCCGCCATGCAAGCGCTCAAGCAGGAATATGGCGCGGAAGCCTGCGTGGGCATGGGCACGGTGCTCAGCGTCGAAGCCGCCAAAGCCGCTATGGACGCGGGAGCGGATTTCATCGTCTCGCCAGCATTCCAGCCAGCAGTCGTCGAAGCCGTCATGGCGAGGGATGTCTTGATGGGGCCGGGCGCGGCCACGCCCTCAGAAGCCCTGGCCGCCTGGGATATGGGCGTGAAGCTGGTCAAGCTCTTCCCGATTGGCGCGCTGGGCATTGAGTACTTTGAAGCCGTGTTTGGTCCGCTGGGGCATATCCGTTTCATGTGCAATGGCGGGATGAATGACCAGAATGCGCGGGAGTTCATGCGGGCTGGGGCGGTGGCCTGCGGGATGGGCGGCTGGCTGGTGGGAGATGGGACATGGTCGCGGTCGAGGCTGCGCAGCCGGGCGAGGATTTTGGTGAATGCCGTGCGGGGTGGGCTGTGATGGGCGAGATGGGTGAGCGGGTAAGGGGAAATGCGATGGAGCGCGAGTTGTCGGTGTCAGAGTTCATGGAGGAGCATTGGGACGGAGTTTATGAGTATCGCTATGCCATGGTGAAGGAAGCCGCGTTTGACCTATATCTTTGGGCGCTGCGAACGGACAATGACGATGCGATGAAATTCTATAAGCAGATGCTAAGGCTATATCGTACATATGACAGCAAGTTTGAGAGGGAAACGAATAGTGGAGAGTGATGTGTCGCGGAACAAGGTGACAATAGGCGCGCGCATGATTTGACAAGTTGGCGGAGATTCGGTAGATTAGATAAAATGTGCTATACTCACTTGTAACAGAGGGACTAGGACTGTTGCCATGTCCACAATTACACTTTCGCCAAGAGTTCACTTTGAAAGTATTCCCATCTCGCACGACTGGGCATTCATTGAGGCCAAGCGCGCGGACACGACCTATATCACTCATGGCTACCATCGTTATCCCGCCAAATTTATTCCGCAGGTGGCGAGGAGGCTAATCGAAGAGTACTCCGCGCCGCAAGACACCGTACTCGATCCATTTTGCGGTTGCGGGACAACCTTGGTCGAGTCGGTCGTTAGTCGCCGCTATTCATATGGATACGACATCAATCCGATATCGATCATGATTTCTATGGCTAAAGTTAGACACCTTGACACTCAGGCTCTTCACGACGCATATGAACAGATTACCATGGACTATTGGAACGTAAGTCCCAATGTACCCAAGAACGAGCGAATCGACTATTGGTACAGGGATCCGCAAAAGACAGACTTGGCACGGCTCTTGCAAGCAATCCGCAATTTGGAAGAAATCGACATTCGCAGATTCTTCATCTGCGGCTTTTCCAATATCCTGAAAAACTGTTCAATCTGGCATCAGAAGAGCAATAAACCGACGCGGGATTTCAAGAAAAACGTCCCTGATGTCATGCGCACATTCGGCCGACAAGTTCGTATGATGATGAGAGGCAATGCGGCATTTAGGGAGTTGATGGATAGTGAGGCATTCGCGGCAAATGCAGAGTGTAGGGATTCCAGGTATCTACCCCTAGTTGATGAGACGGTAGACTTGGTAGTCACTTCACCGCCCTACGTAACTTCGTATGAGTATGGCGACCTTCACCAGCTATCTATGCTCTGGCTAGACGGGTTGGAAGATTTGCGCGCATTTCGGCAGAAGTTTATCGGTTCTACCCTAAGGCAGTCGCAATCCAAGTTGATTGATTATGCGGCGCTGACACGTAGCTCAATTGCGTCTAGCATTGGTGAAGGTCTGCTGGCCAAGAACGGAAAAACGGCATCGAGCGTAATCAGCTACTTCCAGTCAATGTACGAAATTTGGGCTGAACTGTATCGCGTACTTCGCTATGGTGGACATGTTGGCATTGTGATAGGCAATACGAGTTTGAAAGGCGTGGAAATCACGAACGCGGAAGTATTTGTCGAGCAGATGCAGCACTTGGGATTCGCATTGAAGAGTGTGATACGCCGTGAAATACCATCTAAGAATCTTCCGTCAACCCGCGACAAGGCGACAGGCAGATTCGCCAAGACGAGCGAAGCCGATTCTTTCGCGTACCCGACTGAATTTGTCCTGGTGCTGGAGAAGCAGTAATGGCAGATGAAGAGAAGCAGGACGAGGGAATGGACACTGAGGAATTTCTCCTGTTCTATATTCAGCACTATCCACCAGATTTCAGAAATATTCCTGAATTCCTGGTGGAGGCTGATAAAGAGCACACGAGGAGATTGCCACCCGACAAAGACAAGAACCAGTCTTGGCGAAGCGTCAAGGGTAATGGACTTGAATTAGTTGTTGAGCATATTCTCGCTCGACAGTTAGAAGCGCTTGATCTCGAGCTAATCGCCGTCAAAGATGCGGAAGAAATGGTAGAGATAGATTATGGTGAATATGGTACACACTTACCTGATGTGGATTTAGTTGTTTATCAGCCTAGCCGTGATCGGATTCTTGCAATTCTATCGATCAAAACCTCGCTCCGAGAACGCGCGACTCAGACGGCGTATTGGCGCTTGAAGCTCCATGCCCAAAGCAGCACCAAGAACATCAAAGTGTTTCTGCTGACTCCGAACAGCGATGATGACCTGAGAATCAAGCGCGTCCCGAAGAAGAACCGGGCAGTGCTGGAAACGGATATTGATGCAATCTACATCATCAATAGACCTGAGTTCGAGTTAGACGACTACATTTATCCTGGAGTCGACTCCAGAATTCGCATGATTGATGATCTGGCGGGTGACTTAGCCGAGTTGGCGGACCGAAAATACTTGTAGTCGTGACCACCCCCAACCCCCCAACACCCCCACGCCCCTCCGGCTGCTGGCACGTCGCCCTCAGCGCCACCGCCATCGCCGCCCTGCTCACCATCATCGGCCTCTTCCTGCCGCCATTCAGCCTGGCCGACCGCCTGCTCTCCCTGCCATACACGCCCCTCAGCCCCGGCGCCCCCGCCCACAGCTTCTTCGACGAACTGGCAATCGCCTTGCCCGCGGATGCCCCAGCGCAAGACCTGTCACTCAAAGTCACGCGCATCACCGCCGACCAGCTCGCCAACCAAAAGACCAGCGCGCTGGACTGGCTGCAAGAGGCTCTGAATGCCAGGCCCGCTGATCTGTCGCTGCGCGGTCCCCTGGTTATTCTGGATGCCTATGGCGAGGCGGCTGGCGGCTTGGAAATCGCCCTGGACCTGCCCGCCGAACTGGCTTCGCAAGAGCGCATCGCCCTCTATGGCTGGGATGGCGCGAGCTGGCGTTTCTTGCCCGCGGCCCGCGAGAATGCCCAACTGCTGGCAAAGGCGCATTTCCTGCCCCGTGCCATCGCCCTCTTTGAGCAGGCGCAGTCCAAGCCAATCATCATGCTCGCGCAGGCAGTCGCGCAAGACCTTGACCCTGAAATGGCGAGCCTGGCGCATATCCTCAGTCCGGCTGGCTTGCGACCGACCGCGCGGGCCGGCTTGATCGGCAGTTTGGCGCCCGGCGGCTCCAGCGAGGCCGGCTACCTGCTCATGCCCGTTCTGCGCAACTTCACGCATCCGCAAGCGCTTGATGTGGCCACGGTCGAGCGCATCATCGGCGACCCTGCCTTGCGCCAAACCCATATCGAGCAGCTGACCAACCTGGCGCGTTTCAACAGCTTCGCGGGCTTGTTCATCGATTATCGCGGCTTGAGCGGCGAGCATGGCGCGGATTTCTCGCGTTTCATCGGTGATCTGGCGGACAGCTTCGCGGCGGCTGGCCTGCGCCTGGGCGTCGTCATACCGGCTGAGCGCGATGCCGATGGCCACTGGCATGGCGGCGCTTATGACTGGGCGAGGCTTGGCGATGCGGCAGATTTTGTACTATTGCGCGCGCAATTGCATCCTTTGGATTTCGCGGCGAATTCTTCCCTGGATGACTTGCTGCGGCGGATTACCAGCCAGATCGACCGGCGCAAGCTGATTCTGAAAATGAGCGCGCTTTCCTCCCGCGAAGTCGCTGGCAAGACTACGCCGATTGGCTGGCGCTCGGCATTCGCGGCGCTTGGCGATGTCCTGCTGGAGGCGGACGCGCTCAGCGACACGGGCACTATCGAACCGGGCACGGTCATTCGCGCTTCGCTCAGCGGCTATGGCGTCCAGGTCGGCATCGACAGCGACTTGAACCTGCTCTACCTCGACTACCTGGATGAGGCGGGCGAGGGCATAGCGCGGGTCTGGCTGGCGGACGCTGCGGCTCTGCAAGTTCGGCTGGAGCGCCTCAGCTCATTTGCGCTGGCGGGCGTCGCCTTCGAGGACCTGCTGCATGAAGACCGCTTCGCCGGCTTGCTTCAGGTCATCGAGAGTTTCGCATCGCGGCAAGCAGCCGATACGCCGCCCAATATATTAGGCGCGCGCTGGTCCATAGACGGGGCGGAAGGTCCCCTGGAGCAAATCGACGCCCGGCTCGGCGATGCCCTGGTCATGACACTGGAAGCGCCCGATGGCAACTACGCCGTCAACTGGTCGGTCATCGCAGCCGATAACGTGGAGAGCGCGCGAAAGGGCGCAGTTCTGCCGCTCTATGCGCCGACGCCCACGCCAACACCGACCCCGACGCCCACGCCCCGACCCCGGCCCGCGGCAGTCTCCGCCCCGGTCAGCGCGCCAGCCGCCAGCTTTGGCGACGCGCCCCCGCCCTCCGGCAGCATCAGGATAGCCATCGGCGGTCATGTGCACGAAGTCAGCAGCGGCCGCACCGTCGGCGCCATGCGCAGCGCAGGCATGACCTGGATGAAGAAACAGGAGCGCTTCAGCTGGCATGGACCGGCCGATATCGGGCATATCATCGGCGGCGCGCACAACAATGGCTTCAAGATCCTCATCGGCACGGTGGGCCACCCGCATGAATTGGCGCAGGGGGGCCAAGCCTATGTCGAGTCCTATACCGATTGGCTGGCGCGCATCGCCGGGCAAGGCGCGGATGCCATCGAAGTCTGGAACGAGCCCAATCTCGACCGCGAATGGCCCCGCGGGCAGATAAGCGGCATAGCTTACGCCCGGATGCTGGCGGTGGCGTATCGCAAGATCAAGCAAGCCAACCCGGCCACCATGGTCATCAGCGCGGCGCCCGCTCCCACTGGCGTCGCCGATAATCCCGACCAGGTCATGCCGGACAATCGCTGGCTGCGGCAGATGGTCGAAGGCGGCGGTCTCAATCATCTCGATTGCGTCGGCGCGCATTACAACGAAGGCATCGTCCCGCCCAGCCAAACCAGTGGCGACCCCCGCGGCGATAATTATTACACGCGCTATTTTTATGGCATGCTGCACGGTTATATCAGCATCACTCGCAAGCCGATATGCTTCACCGAGCTGGGTTATCTCACCTCGGAAGGCTTGCCCAACCTGCCGTCATATTTCAGTTGGGCGCAGGACGTCACCTTGGCGCAGCAAGCCGCCTGGCTGGCGCAGGCTGCAGCATTGGCATCCCGCAGCGGGCAAGTGCCTTTGCTGATCGTCTGGAATGTCGATTTCACGCATTATGGCGCTGACCCGCAAGCCGGTTACGCGATTATCCGTCCCGATGGCTCCTGCCCGGCCTGCAGCGCCCTGGCCGCCGCGCGCTAGCCATGGGCTGAGGCTGACGCCAGCCAAGAATATGATGTACCCTCGCCCTCATTCTTATGCGCAATCGCAGGCGCCGTCGTGGTAACCAGGACCGTCTTCAAGCAGATTCGCGGTTTTGTCATCGCCTGGCTGTTCATCAGCGGGCTGGTCTGCATGGCCACCTTCCTGGCTGTCTCCTACAGCTACAATCCGGTAAATCTTGACGATGGCGCGAGCAATCCGCTGCCTCTGGAATCGCCGGTGGAATTGGCTGAAGCCGCCAGCGAGCCGCAGGCAGACCCGCAGTCCGCCAGCCCATCTCCCCAGCCCGCCGCCACGCCCAGCAGCCCGCCGCCCAGCCCGACAGTTCCCGTCTTCGAAGAAGCAGTCACCGACTTGCCGCCGCCCACAGATACGCCTGCCGCCACACCCTTGCCCAGCCCCTTGCCGGTGGATGTCAAACGTTTTCAGGCAGGCATCCAGGTTGGACATTCGCCTGACTTTGATGAGACCAATCAGGACAACTATTACAAATCGGTGGCGCATGACCTGGGCTTGCGATGGGTCAAGCAGCGGGTTAGCTGGGAACAGATGGAAAGCGCGCCAGGCGAAATTGATTGGCGCATGCTCGACTTTGTCATGCCCAGCGCCCAGCGTTTCGATCTCAAGATGCTGCTTTCAGTCGTGACGGCGCCAGCCTGGGCTCGCGAACCGGATGTCGATCTGGAGCGGCGCGGCCCGCCGGCTGACCCCGCCAGCTATGCCAACTTCGTCGCCGAAATCCTCAAGCGCTATCCAGGCCGCGTTCACGCCATTGAAGTTTGGAATGCGCAGAATATCGCCCGCGAATGGGCTTCCGCGCAGGGGCTGGAGGCCAACAATTACGTCTCGCTTTTGCGGGCCACTTATGAAACGGTCAAAGCCATTGATCCTGGCCTCATTGTCATCAGCGGCGCCTTGACGCCCACCGGCGTCGATGATGGCATAAGCGCGACTGACGACTTCCGCTATATGGATGCCCAGATCCAAGCTGGCTTGTTGGATTGGGCGGATTGCGTCGGGGCGCATCATTATGGCTACAATATCAGCCCGGACCACCGCTACAACGAAATCCCCGACGACAGCTCAGCCCTGTATCGCGGTCCCTTCGACAATCCCCATCACAGCTGGAGCTTCCGCAGCACGTTGGAAGGCTATGCCAATCGCATCCGCGCGGCCGGCTATGAAACCCTGCTCTGCGTCACCGAGTTCGGCTGGCCCTCCGCGGAAGGTTTGGCTGGCGCGCGCCCGGGCTTCGAATTCGCCCTGGATAACAGCCTGGAAGAACAAGCGGCCTGGATCCCCAAAGCCCTGAGCAATATGGACGCATGGGGCTTCGTCTGGCTGGCTTTCATCCGCAACTTCAATTATGGTCCCTTGGCCGGTTTCAATATCAGCAATGACAATGTTCCGTATTCGCTGATCGGTCCTCCTTATGAATTCCGCCCGGCTTTTGATGCGGTCAGAGCCTGGCAGGATGACCATCTCGCCAGCGCAAATGGCTAAGATGCCCCTTCACACGCGCCGCAGCATAAGCGTCGCCCTGGCTGTTCTGCTGACAATCTGCTTGTTCGGCTATGCGATTTTCCGCCATTTGGGCGCTTCAGCAGATCCTTTCAAAGCCAGCGCCATTGCGGACCCGCCATTCTCTTCGCTGACTTATGCCGTGCAAGCCTTTCTCTGGTGGGATGGTGGCGATGCCGGCATACATCTCGATTGGGCGCGCCTGCTCTCATTCAGCCACGTCAAGCAGACTTTCGCTTGGAGCGACCTGGAAGCCCAGCCCGGCGCATGGGATTGGACGCAAGCCGATCGCATCCTGTCTGAGATCGAGCGCCGCGAACTTCGCCTGGTCGTCCGCCTGGGGCAATCGCCAGCCTGGGCGCGCCAGCCGGAACAGCGCGACAGCAACGACGCCCCACCCACAGATTTTGCCGCTTTTGGCGAATACTGCGGCAACGTAGCCCAGCGCTACCGGGGCCGGGTGGCCGCCTATCAAATCTGGAACGAACCCAACTTGAGCCGCGAGTGGGGCGGGCAGGCGCCAGACCCAGCCAAATACGTAGAGCTCCTGGCAACCTGCAGCCGAGCCATCCGCGCGGCAGATGAAGGCGCGGTCCTCATCTCAGCGGGCCTGGCGCCCACGGGCACCAATGACAACAGCGCCTGGCCCGATGACATCTTCTTCGATCACATGTATCGCAACGGCTTCCAAGAGCATATCGACGTGGTTGGAGCTCATGCGCCGGGTTACGCGCCGCCCGAAGTGGGACCGGACGACGAGGCGGCTTTGCAGCGCTGGTTCACCTTCCGCCGCATCGAAGACCTGCGCAAGATCATGCTCAGCCATGACGACGCCGCCCGACAGATGGCCATCATGGAGTTCGGTTATACCACCGAGACCATCAATCCCGATTACCGCTGGTTCAGCGTGAGCGAAGCCGAACAAGCGCAGATGCTCGTCCGCGCCTATGAATACGCCATCGCAAATTGGCGTCCCTGGATCGGCTTGATGACGCTGATCTATTTGCCGGACCCAGCCTGGCGACCAGAGGACGAAGAATTCTGGTGGTCCATCGTCGCGCCGGATACGGGAAAACCACGCCAAGCCTTCATTGATGTGGCGAATATGCGCAAGGTCTGCGGCGACTTTGTCATCGAGGAACGCCCGCCCGATGGTCCCGTCGCGCTGGGTTTGGAAGCGGCGCCGATCTGCCCATGAAGAGCGCCTGAGCCTGGCATGACCGCCGCGGCGCGTCCCAGCCTTCTCAAGCTGACGCTGGCGAGCTCAGCCCAAGAACTTCAACATCCATTAGCCGCGAAGTGGTGTATACTCGCTGCCATTATGACTGATTCCCCGGCATCAAGAATGATGCGCCTCTTCGAAAGGCCGGTGCTGCTCGACAGCCGGCTGAGCTATTGCCTGGCTGTTTGCCTGCTCTTGCTTGGCGCTGCCTTGCGTATGGCTGACCTGGCCACCTTGCCGCGGGGCTTCAGCGATGACGAAATCATCAACATTCGCCTGGTCGATAATGTTCGGCAAGGCGATATCTATGTCTTTTTCCCCGGGGAAGACGGCGGCCGCGAAGGCGCCTACCATTTTCTGCTGGCTTTCGTAACCGCCTTCGTCGGTGAAGGCACGATAGGCTATCGCATTCTGTCCGTATGGCTGGGCATGCTGTCCATCTCCATCATATACACGCTGGGCAACCACCTCTTCCATCCGCTGGTCGGCTTGCTGGCGGCCGGGCTGACGGCTGTAAATATGAGCGCCATCCTGCTTTCCCGCGCGGTCAGCAGCGATGCCACCGTGCTCTTCCTGGTTTCGGCGACCATGCTGGCTTTGGCGCGCTCGCTGCCGGTCTATCGGCGCACGCGGGTCGTCACTGCCAACGTCATCTCATTCGCCGCGCTGGGCGCATTGCTTGGCTTCGGCTTCTATCTGCATCCATCCAGCCTGTTCATCGCGCTGGGCGCCATGTTCTATATCGCTTACCTGGTCTTCGTGCGCGATCTGCTCTTTCGCCAGCGCCGCAGCTATACCGGCTTCGCCATCCTGCTCATGCTGATAATCAGCATGCCCTACCTGATATCCAGCATAAACCTGCCGCAATACGCCGCATATCAGCGCATCCTTTCGCATTACACCGGCGGCTTGCTGCGCTCGCTTGCCGATGGCTTGGGCGCTGTCGTCTTCACCGGGGATCTTGACCCGCTGCACAACCTGCCGGGGCGCCCCCTGGTCGATGTCATCAGCGGACTGTCTATGGCTGCGGGCGTGGTCGTTTGCGTTATGCGCCGGCGCCGACCGCGCTTCATGCTCATCCTGATTATGCTGCTGCTGGCGCTGCCGGCTGCTCTTATCGTGGAGGACAGCCCTAATTTCGCGCGCATGATCGTCATCATGCCACAGTTGGCGATTCTCTTTGGAATCGGCATTTATGCCTTGCTGCGCCTGCCCATCTTCACGGATGTGGTGTTCCGGCGGCTGGCTGTGGCGGGCATCCTGGCTCTTCTGGCCATCAACGTGATTTGGACCTGGCAAGATCTCTTCGTCGACTGGCGCGATAACGAAGCCGTTTTGCCGCTGGTCAATGGCGAACTTGGGCAGATCGCCCATTTCCTCGATACCGTCGGCGACGACATGCCCATTGTGATCTGCGATCCCAACTGGGCGGATACCCAGCCCGAGCCAGCGCTGGATCGCAAAGATATCACCCTGCTGATGATGAACCGCTCCGCTTTCGCCTACTACGAAGCCGATTGCTCGCGCAGCCTGCTGCTGACCAATGGCGGCGAGCGCCAGCGCATCGTGCTGTTCAATGACCAGGCTCGCGAGAGCGCCCATCCATATATTCAGGAGTGGCTTGCCCATGCCCAGCCCATCAGCGGCCCGCTGCCCCGCGGCGGCATCGTAGAGTTGGACACGGTGGAAATGCTGGCTGACAGAGCCGGCGCCTTCACCACCACCGCGCCGGTCTCATACGCGCCCGAAGTCAGCGAACCTGAGCCTATCGCTCCGCCCATTCGCTTCGGCGGCAACTTGACCTTCCTCGGCTATGAGCCCGCGGCCCAGCGCGAATTCCTGCCTGGCGACGCCGTCGACGTCATCACCTACTGGCGGGCCGAAGGCGTGCTCCTGTCCGATTTGACGCTTAAGACGCATATACTCTCCGACCCGGTCACGCCTGTCGCCATTCACGATACCATCCTGGTCAACCCGGCTCTGCTGCGCGATCGCGATGTCTTCATCCAGATCACCGAGGTCAGCCTGCCGCCCAATGCCCTGCCCGGCGAACGCATCATCGCTGTCGGCGCTTATCGCCAGGATGATTTGAGCCGTTTGCCTGTCCTCGAAGGCGATCAGCAGCGTGGCGACCGCCTCTTCCTTTATACAATCGAAATCTTGCCCCAGCCAAGCGAGGCATAATGTTTGAAGTTGTCTTTCTGGGCACGTCAGCCTCCGCCCCATCTATTTATCGCGGATTGCCGGCTCTGGCTGTGCTGGCTGGCGAGCAGCGCTTTCTGGTGGATTGCGGGGAGGGGACGCAGCGGCAGATCCTGCGCAGCGGCATCGGCTTCAAACGTCTGAATCACATATTCCTCACCCATGCCCACCTCGATCATATACTCGGCTTGGGCGGCTTGCTCTCCACTTATGGCCGCTGGGAAGACCTGGAAGATATCCATATCTGGGGCGGCTTGCCGGCTATCGAACGCGTGCAGAACCTCGTCTATCAAGTGATTTTCCGCCGGGAAAAGCCACCGGTCCCGATATACTTCTATCGCGCGATGCCCGACAAGCCCTTGTTCCGCGGACGGAAGTTCTCCGTGCGCGCCTTCCCCGTCGCCCACCGGGGCCGCGAATGTTATGGCTATATCTTCGAGGAAGATTCGCGCAGGCCCTTCCTGGCGGAAAAAGCCGAGGCTCTGGGCATTCCGCCAGGTCCCGAACGCGGCCGGCTGGTGGCTGGCGAGACCATCGCGCTGCAATCGGGTCGCATCGTGCATCCCGATGATGTCCTGGGCGAGTCCATTCGCGGCGCGAAACTGGTCATAACCGGCGATCTGGCGCGAACCGAAACTATCCACGGAGCCGCCCAAGATGCCGATGCCCTGGTCATTGAAGCCACCTACCTGGATCGCGATGCCGATATCGCCAGGCAAGTCGGCCATATCACAGCGCGGCAGGCTGCTCGGCTGGCGCGGGAGTGCAACGTCCGTTATCTCTTCTTGACGCATATCTCACGGCGCTATCGTGAATTTGAAGTCATCGAAGAAGCGCGCAGGCATTTCCCGAATTCGTATGTCCCGCGCGATCTTGACCACTTCGCCATCTTCCGCGACAAACTGCCCCAGAAGCTGCGGCGCGAGCTTGCGCCATCCAAAGACGGCGGCTTGCCAGAAACCGGAGAATGACCATGAATGACGCCATGACGCGGCAGCTCAAGAGTTATGTCAGCGAGCTCTTCGTCCGCGAAGACGAGATCCTGCGCTACGTCCGCCAGCAGACTGAAGCGCATGGCTTGCCGATGATCAACCTGGATCCGCATGAAGCCCGTCTGCTGCAGATGCTGGTCCGTTTGCATGGCGCTGAGCGGGTCGTCGAAGTGGGTACGCTTGCTGGCTACAGCGCTATCTGGATCGCGCGCGCCTTGCCCGAGCATGGCCGGCTGATCAGCATCGAACACAGCAGCAAGCATGCCAGTCTGGCGCGGGCAAACATCGAGTATGCCGGCTTGGCGCATAAAATCACGGTGCTGCAGGGCGATGGCAAGCAGATGCTGCGCAAGCTGGCTCGCGACGCGCCCTACGATCTTATGTTCATCGACGCCGACAAAGCCAGCTATCCCGACTATCTGAACTGGGCGGCCGATAACCTGCGCATTGGCGGCGCGCTTGTGGCGGATAATGTCTTTTGGTCGGGCCAAATCTTGAACCCGCAGTCGGAAGATGACCACGGGCTGGTCCGCTTCAACCGGGCGCTGGCGGAGCACCCGCGCTTCGAAAGCACAATCATCGAAGTCGGCGATGGGCTGGCTCTGGCTGTGAAGACGGGCTAGCTCTTCTGATTTCGGGCTGCGCTCGTCAATCTTGAGATTATGAGACTGTCTCCAGGTCTTCCAGCGCGATCATGCCCTCGCCATACACGCGCCCGGCTTCGATCACCACTGGCGCGCCCACATCAACAGTCGCGATCAGATCATAAGTTGTCGCTCCCGTCACGCGGACCGGCACAATCTCGCCCAGCGGCAATTCGCCCTCGACCAGCACATAGCCATCAATTTCGGGCGCGTCGCGGTAACTGCGGCCCAGGCTGATGCCCGCGCCATTGCCGTCGTCGTCGCCGCCATGCCCCTCGACAAGCAGATCCAGCGTCTTGCCCATAAATGCCTGATTCTTCTTGAGACTGATATGGCTCTGCAATTCCATCAGCCGCTGGTAGCGCTCCTCCTTGACGGCGTCATCCACCTGGTCGGGCAGCATCGCGCTCGGCGTGCCCAGCTCATAGCTGTACTGAAACGCGCCTGCGCGATCAAACTCCAGGTCGCGCATCATTTGCAGGAGGGCGGCAAACTCTTCTTCGGTCTCGCCGGGGTAGCCAACGATGAAGGTCGTGCGCACTGCCAGCTGCGGCATCAACTCGCGCAGCCGGCCGATGGTTTCATACACCCATTCGACCTTGGCGGGCCGCTTCATGCGCTTGAGGGTCTCGCGGTGGCCATGCTGCAGCGGGATATCCAGGTAGGGCAGGATTTGCTGATGCGCCGCCATCGTCTCCATCAGCCGCGGCGTCACATAACCCGGGTAGGCATACATCAGGCGCAGCCAGGGGATGCCCGGCGCGGCATCCACGATAGCCTCTAAGAGGTGCGCCAAGCCCTCTTTCATGCCCAGGTCGGCGCCATAATCGGTGCTGTCCTGCGCGATTAGCATGACTTCTTTGACGCCCATGGCTTGCAGGCGAATAGCTTCAGCCACGATGGCATCCAGCGGGCGACTGACAGCAGTCCCTTTGATGCGCGGGATAGCGCAGAAGGCGCAGGGCCGCCGGCAGCCATCGGCGATCTTGAGGTATGCCGACGCGCCCTGGAGGCTGGCTCGCAGGACGCCGCGCTCGTCAGATCCCACGACCGCGGCTTCCTCCGGCAAGTGATACAGGGGCTGGGGATGCTTGCGTTCCCGCAGCCGGGTGATGAGATCCAGGATATCCATCCAGCGGCGCGTGCCGATGATGCCATCCAAACCGGGCGCCTCTTGCGCCAATGTTTCGCCGTAACGCTGGGAAAGGCAGCCAGCCGCGATCACCAATTGGTCGCCGCGTTTGATCTCGACCAGTTCGCGAAGCGCCTCGAGGGACTCCTGCTTGGCCGCGTTGATGAAGCCGCAGGTATTCACGATTAGCGCGTCGGCTTGACCTGGGTCATCGACGCCGCGCATCCCGCCCGCTTCCAGAAGCTGCGCCATGCTCTCGCTGTCCACGGTGTTCTTGGCGCAGCCCAGGCTGAGGAGATAATAGCTATCGTTTCGTCGGGACACTGCGCCTCCTCATCGTCGGCTGTTTTGCTGTGGCGATTCCGCTTCGCTAGCCCACTGGCTCACGGGCTGATTGTAGTGCGGATTTGCCAATTCGTCATATCCCCGGCTTCGTCGGCGGCAAGCCCGCTTGCGTCACCCGCGGCGGCAAGATGGCGGTCGGCGCTGGCGGTTCGGTGGGCGAGGGCAGGGCGGTTGGCGCAGATGTCGCGGTCGGCAGCGGCGTCGGGCTCGGCAGGGCAGTCGGCTGGTCAGTCGGGATGCTGGTGATGGTCGGCGTCGGGCTTGCTGCGGATGGCGCCTCGGTCGCTGGCGGTTCGACAGTTCCGGCAGGCTGCTCAGTCGCGGGCAGATCGACAGCTTCGGTAGCGGGAATCTCGGATGGCGCGCCGCCTGGACCCAAAGTGATGATCGCCTGGTCGGCTGTGAATCGGATGTCCACGCGCTGTCCCCGCTCGCCAATGATGCCTTGCCGCTGGCCATTCCAGATGACATCCAGCGCCAAGGCATTGGCCGCGCTCAGCAGGATCTCGTTCTCCGCGCGGTACTCGAGCAGCGTATCGGCTTCGGCGATGCCTTCATAGACAACGCTGCCATCGCTGGAAAGGCTGAGCCAACTGCGCTGCGTCGCCAAAAGGCTGACCAGGATGCCGGCGCCGTCGTATTGGGCGCGGTCCGCTTGGGGGGGCGGGCTGCTCACTGGAGGGATCTCGCTGGCTGGCTCTGGCGCGGTTGCGGTTGGCGCGAGGCTGGCGATTTCCGGGGTGGCGCTGGCTGGCAGGAAGGCTTCAATGCCCACCAGTTGGACGGTGACAAAGATGATGATGGCGATGGCGGCGGCTGAAAACAGCAGCAGAAAAAGCGCGCGCAGCAGGCTCCGGCAGCCGCTGGCTCGCCGGTCGGCAGTCTCAAATTCTTGCAGGGGCTGGGTGGAACCGGGAATCCTGACGGGCGCTTGGGCTGGGCGTCGACGCCGGCCGCGCCGGCCCCGTCTGCCTTTTTCCAGTGCCAGGCGCATCTGGGCATAGAGCAGCAGGATGTTTTCTTCGTCCAGTTCGAGGTGACGGGCATAGATGCGCATCAAGCCGCGAATCTGGATTTCCGGCACGCCGCTTATCTCAAAGTCGCCCGCCTCGAAGCTCTCCAGGATCGGCTGGCGGATGCGCAAACTGGCGACCACATCCTCGATCTCGAGCTCTTTGCTTTCGCGCGCTTCCCGCAGGATCTGGCCCAGGGAGTAGGCATCCATCCGCTATGAGGTCCCCGAATACAATGACCCCGAGCGCCGTGTATGCCCTGCCAGCGTCGGGGTCATGGAATGTTTGAGGATCGGCAAAGCTCGGGCTCGCCGGCTCAGGCTGTAACCGCTTCGGCTTGCTCCTCCGGCGCTTCCTGGCTCTCCGCGTCCTCAGCTGTTTCTTCTTCGGCGCTGTCTTCGGCGCTGGTCTGGTAGCGGAAGCCATCCATCATGATATCTTCCGCGCTGACCCGCTCGCCGCGTTCACGAGCAGCCAGGAATTCGGGCAATTCGTCTTCCGGCACAATGCTGATGACAAGCATGGGCGACATCTCGTTGCCCAGCCGCACAGCCACTTGATGCGTCCCGACTTCGCGCAGAGATTGCTGGCTGATGCGCCGCCGGTTGATATCCACGCCGGTCGCGCGGTCCAGCTCATCGGCGATCTCCTGCGTCGTCACCGAGCCGAATAGCTTGCCGGTTGATGCCGCGCGCCGCCCAAAGATGAGCTCGACGCCATCGATCTGCCGCGCCAGCTCATTGAGCATGTCATTGTATTGCGCCTTTCGCGCCTCGACGTTCTTGCGGGCATTCTCGGTCCGTTTCATGGCGGAGGGCGTCGCCTGGATGGCCAGCTTGTTCGGGATAAGGTAATTGCGCGCGAAACCATCCGCGACCCTGACCACCTCGCCAGCCACCCCGTGCTTGTACAAGTCCTGGAGTAAAATAACCTGCATCTCAAATCCTCACATCATTCGCTGCAACTGCGGCTCGCAGTAGGGCTTTCATCGGGCAGAACCCGTATAGTATAAAGACGCTGGCTTGGCTGCCAAGTGGCAATCCTTGATAGCCTTAAAGTTCAATGCCATAGTATGTCCGTCTGCGCAGGAATTGGCGGTCGCTCCATGCGATGGAAAGTGTCGCTTTTCGGGGGCTCAGGCGCGCTTCCGCGTAATGCCGAGAACTGTTCAGACGTCCACAAAGCCCTTTGGAGAAGGCTAGCGAATGAGCGAGAGCCCGGCGCTGGATAACCGGCAGATCATCCAGAAGGCGCTGATTGTGCTAATCGGCTTCCTGGTCAGCGGGCTGTTGGGCTTGCTGCGGATCGCCGTGGTCGGCGCGCAATTTGGCACTGGCGCAGCCAATGACGCCTTCGCCGCAGCCCAGCAACTGCCGGAGACGGTCTTCGTGCTGGTGGCCGGTGGCGCGCTCGGCTCCTCATTCATCCCCGTATTCGCCCGCCTGCGCCAAGAGGACCAAGCCCAAGCCTGGCGAATGGCCAGCGCGGTTATGACCCTCTCAGCCGCCAGCGCCGCGCTCTTCGGCTTGCTTGTGGCCATCTTCGCCCCGCAGCTCGTCAGCCAGTTGCTTTTCACCGATCGCCCGCCCGAACAGCAGCGTCTCATGAGCGACATGATCCGCCTGATGATGATCACGCCGGTGATATTCAGCGTGAGCGGTTTGGTCATGGCTATATTGCAGTCCTACGCGGCTTTCTGGCTGCCCGCCATCGCCATCAGCATGAACAATATCGGCATCATCATCGGCGCTTTGCTCATCGCGCCCAGCCTGCCAGCGCACCCGGACGTAGGCCAAGTTGGCAACCTCAATGTCATGGGCTTGGCTTATGGCGCGGTCTTGAGCGCGGTTCTGCATCTGGCCGTGCAGCTGCCCGGTTTGTTCAAGCTGCGCGCGCGTTTGCGATTCTTGCTTTCGGCGCGCGCGCCCGGCGTCATGGATGTTGTCAAGCTGATGCTCCCGCGCGTCCTGGGCTTGGCGGTCGTGCAAATCAACTTCTACGTGAACATTCGTTTCGCCAGCGGCATGGTGGATGGCAGCGTCGTCGCCCTGCGTTATGCCTTTATGCTTTGCTTCTTCGTGCTGGGCATGATCGGCCAGAGCCAGGCTTCGGCGGTCTTTCCCACCTTGGCGGCTCTGCGGGCCCGGGGCGATTATGCCGCTTTCCGCGATCGCCTCGCCCAAGCCATGCGCAATGTGCTCTACCTGGCTTTTCCCGCTTCGGCTCTGCTCATTGTCCTGGGCGAGCCGTTGGTGAGCCTCCTGCAGCGCGGCGCCTGGACTGGCGAGAGCACCGCGGCTGTGGCTTGGGCTTTGAGCTTCTATGCCATGGGCATCGGCGCTTTTGCCTTGCTCGAAGTGCTTTCGCGGGCTTTCTACGCCCTGGAGGATACCGCCACTCCGGTCCTCGCGGGCCTCTGCGCCATGCTCAGCAATATCGCCCTCAATTTTCTCTTCATCCAGATCATCGGCGATCCCGAAAGCCTGGCGCGCGGTCCCTTCGCCGGCTTGGCATTGGCCAACGCCTTGACAACCATTGCCGAAGCGTTGATCCTCTGGTGGCTTTTGCGGCGGCGTTTGCAGGCTCAGGGAGACAGTTCGCGCCAGCACGACCGCGGCATCGTCCAGAGCGCCTTTGGCAGCCTGCTGCTCTCGCTGCTGATGGCGGCCGCCGTCTCGCTGCTTCTGGCTGCCTGGCACTCTGGCGGTCCTCTGGCGGCGATATTGGGTATCATCCTGGCTGGCGGCATATTCTTCGGCGCGGATCTTCTCTTGGGCTTGAGCGAGACACGAACCCTGCTGAAGCCCCTGATTCGCCGCGGTCAAGAATTAGTCAGTCGATAAGGAGATCTGAAAATGGGCGGACAACTGGAATCCAAGGTCGCGGTCATCACCGGCGCCGGTCGCGGCATCGGGCGCGGGCTGGCACTCGGCTTCGCGGAGCAGGGCGCAAAGGTTGTCTGCGCCGCGCGCACGCAATCCCAAATCAATGAAACCTCGCAGCTCATTCGCGACGCGGGCGGAGAGGCTCTGGCGATTCGCTGTGATGTCGCCGAGGCTAGCGATGTTCAGGCGCTTTATGCCGAGGCCCGCGCGCAATTCGGCGGCGTCGACATAGTCATCGCCAACGCTGGCGGCAACTTCGAGCGGCGCTCGGTCGAGCTCAGCGATATCGCCGGCTGGGAACGGACGATCCGCGTCAACCTGCTCGGCGTCTATTTCACCTGCAAATACGCCATCGCGGATCTCAAGCGCGGGGGCGGGCATATCATCGTCATCGGCTCGGGCATGGGGCATCGGGCAGGCCAGGCCGGCTCAGCCTACAGCGCCTCCAAAGCCGGCGTCTGGATGCTCATTCGCAACCTGGCTGATGAACTGCGCCCGTATGGCATCTGCGTCAACGAATTGATTCCCGGCTTGGTGGATACCGCAATCTTGACTGACGAGGAACGCCCGGAGGATCCTGGCTTGAGCCTGGAATGGTTCAAGCAGCCGGCCGATGTCCTGCCCCTGGCGCTGTTTTTGGCGACCCAGCCGCGCACTGGCCCCACCAGCCAGAGTTTTAGTCTCATGCGGCGCGACGCGCAGTAGCCTTAGCGCAATCGTACATATATCGGCAGCAGCAATCCGCACAAATCAAGGCGATGACTGCCTCATTCATTATCCGCATCCCCCTGATGAATCGGGGGGCCGAGGGGGGTAGACTGCCAGCCACGCGCTTAGCCCTTCAGCCGCGCAAACAGCGCCTTGAGATACTCGGCCTCCGGGAAACCCACAGGATGATCCAAAGCATGCGAGGTCCGCTCGATCTCCTCAAGCTGGTAGCCCGCCACCGCCGCCGACCGCGTCACCAACTGATAGAACATCTCGGCTTTGATGCGGCTGGAGCAGGATGCCATGACAAGAATGCCATCATCAGCCAGCAGGCGCAGCGCCATCTCCACCAGGCGGCGATAAGCCAGGACGGCATTCCTCATGCTGGCGCGGCTGTTGGCGAACGCCGGCGGATCCACGATGACCATGTTGAACTTGCGTTTGGCGGCGATCAGCTGTCGCAAGCCCGCGAAGGCATCCACAGCCAGCGTATCGACCTTGTCCAGATCAAAGCCATTATTCCTCGCGTTGAATTTTAAGACATCCAAAGCCGGCTGGCTGACATCCAATGCCGTGACCGACCGCGCCCCTCCCGCCAGCGCGCAGACCGTGAAGCCGCCCGAATAACTGAAGACATCCAGCACGCGCCGCCCCAGCGCCAAGTCGCGGACCCGCTGCCGATTGTCGCGCTGATCAAAGAAGAAACCCGTCTTGTGCCCCCGCTTCACATCCGCCCGAAAGAGCAAGCCATTCTCGACAAAATCCACCAGTCCATCGGTAGTCTCTCCGATCAGCTGCTGCCCTTCGCGCAAGCCATAGAGCTTGGCGATATTGAGCTGATCCGATTGAAGCGAACGGCTCAAGCGCAGGACAAGCGAATCAAAGACCAGCGCCTCCTGCAATGCCGCCAGCAGATCGCGCAAATGGGGCAGCCAGGCCGCCGTATACAGCTTCAGCGCCAGGGTCTCGCCATAACGGTCCAGCACCATAGCCGGGAAGCCATCGCTCTCGCCATAGACCAGGCGATACCCTGTCGTCTCGGTCTCGATCAGCGCTTGCCGTTTGGCTTGAGCCGCGCGCAGCTTCTCGGCGAAAAAGGCTTGATCGATGCGCCGGCTTTCCAGCGCCTGCAATACCTTGACGCGGATGGGCGACAGCGGATCATACAATCCCACCGCCAGAAAGTTATTCTTCTCGCGGTCATAGATGACAGCCAGGTCGCCGGCATTGCCCAGGTGGCTCTGCTTGACGATGGCTTCTTCATAGACCCATGGATGCCCTTGGCGCAGGGCTCGCTCCGCCCCCGAGCGGACGCGCATGGCGATATTCTTATCCGCCCGAGTCGGCAGCGCGTCAAAGTCGATCATCAGAATAATTCGGGATTGCGCCGATGCCCGGCATCGCCCGCTTCATCCACCCGCTTGATTTTGAGTTCGGCATCTTCCAGCAGCGCCTGACAATGGTCGGAGAGCCGTTGGCCCCGTTCATAGAGCGCCACCGAATCTTCCAAGGGCAGGGCGCCGCTTTCCAGCCGCGTCACCAGCGCTTCCAACTGCTGATAGGCTTCTTCATAGCTGAGCTTGGCGATGTCGTCCATCAGTCGCTGACCCTGACGTTTAGCAGTTCTTCCGCCAATTGTACGCTTAATCGCTGATCTTTGCTGACCTGCGCGCGCCGGCGGATGATGTTGCCGCCTTCGTCGCTGACCAGGGCATAACCGCGCTTCAGGATATGCGCCGGGCTGGCGGCTTCCAGCGCTTGCCTGCGGTGGGAAAGTCTCTCGCCTAGCTGCGCCAGATTACGCTGCGCCGCCCGTTCGAGCCGCTGGCGAAACTCCGCGAGTTCGCGTTCAGCCTGCCGCGCCGCTTTCATGGGCGTTACGAAGCGCAGGGCATTCCTCATGCGCCCCAAGTCGCGCCCGCGTTCATTCAGAGCGCTCTCAAACTGCGCTATCAGCCCGCCGCGCAGACGGTCGACATCCAGCAGCAGATCCTCCCGATCCGGCGTGGCCATTTCGGCCGCGGCTGATGGCGTCGGCGCCCGCAGATCCGCCACGAAATCGACGATGGTGAAGTCAATCTCATGCCCGACGCCGCTGATGACCGGTATGCGGCTGGCAGCTGCCGCCCGCGCCACCCCCTCGTCATTGAAGCACCACAGATCTTCCAGCGAGCCGCCGCCCCGCGCCAGGATGATGACATCGACATCGGCTTGGCGATTCAGCCGCTCCAGTGCCCGGACGATCTGCCTTGGGGCTTCCGCGCCCTGCACCAGACTGGGGCTGAGCAGCAATTCCACAAGCGGATAGCGCCGCCGCAGCACATTCTGGATGTCATGCCAGGCGGCCGCCGTCGGCGAAGTGACTATGCCGATGCGCCGCGGAAACTCCGGGATGGCGCGCTTTCGCGAAGCCTCAAAGAGGCCTTCGGCATCCAGCTTGGCTTTCAGCGCTTCGAATTGCCGGTGCAGGTCGCCGACGCCGCCCACCGCCTCGATCTGATCGGCATAGAGCTGATATTCTCCCCGCGCGGCATACACGCTGACATGACCATGCACAAGAATCTCATCGCCTGCCTGCGCGTCAACCCGAACGGAACGCGCCGCCCCGCGGAACATGACGCAGCGCAATTGGGCATGGCTGTCCTTGATGGTGAAATACCAATGCCCCGAACGGGCTTTGGTCAGGTTGGAGACTTCGCCGAGGACCCAGACGTCAGCCAGGATATCATCCCCGTCGATGAGATTCTGGATATGCCGCGTGATTTCGCGCACTGAAAAACTTTGCATGCCGCCCCCGACATAAGCTGTTGTGGTCAGCCGCCGCAAGCGCTACAATTATCGCTGATTTGCCGGCATTATGCGAATGAGGACGGGATATGGCATACCTTGACGAAGAAGGGCGCAAATCTCTGCTTGATGAGCTCATCGGGATGAAGTTCAACCGCGCCAAGTTCAAGCTGCTGCGGATGGATCCCGCGGGCCGGCTCTTGTATTATCGCAATGTTCAGCATTCCGGCGAATGGCATACCAAGTTCATCCTGGCTGGCTTTGGCGCGGCTGTGACTCTGGTTGAGGTCAATCATGCCCGGAACGATCAAGTCCGCAACAAGCAGAACTTCGAGTTCGTCAACGTCATAGTCGAGCCCACCGCCGACAACCGCGCGTGATTCCCGAAGCGGATACCGGCATTTCGGGATCGCCCCTACGTTATACCCTCAATGCTCGCCATGCACATGCAGCGGATTGTGCTCGTGAAAGATGCCCTGCCGGTGCATCCGTTGGTGCAGCCGATCATGCGCTGAGGCGATGCTCGCGCGAATCTGCTTGAACCTGCGCGCGGCCGGGCGTGGCGCAAGCGTATCCACATACGCCAGCGCGCCTTCAATCTGCTCCAGCACCGCCATAGCATCCTCGCGTTTGAAGGGACTCTTCCCATCCACGCATACTTGCACGCAGCTGCTATGCGCGGCGATTTCATCAGCCGGTCCGCTATGGCTGCCGCGAACCCGCAAGGCGACCCAGCCTGGCTCCCTGACCTTGACCTGGCAGCTGCCCGACACGTCCAGCGCGCCATCCGCCGACTGCGCCTCGGCAGCGAAGCCGCCCGCCACCACCTCGACCTTGCTGATGGGCATGCCCGCCGAAGCCACGCGCCAGCTGACGTCCAGCGTCCCGCCGCCCTTAGGTAAATTGATCTGGCTGCCCGGCGCTTGCCCGGCGACCGTCAGCTCCAGCAGCGGTCCCACGGTCACGAAGGTATTGCCGGCTTTGACCGCGCGCATCCAGTTCTCATAGTTGAACGCGCGCTCGCCAAGTTGGGCATAAGTGCGTATCCCGCCCAGAAGCGAGGAAGCGCTCATCTTGTCCGAGCCGCCAACAATCGGCAGTTGATAGCCCAGATTGAGGTAGCGATACCAATCCAGCAAGCCATAAGGCGTGATCTGCCAACTGAAAGGGTTGAAGGTCATCATCTCGATGGCATGGACCAGCCCCAGCACGATATCAGCCGCGCGTTCCAGCTGCGGGTTCGGCGCATGAGGCAGGACGACCAAGCCATTCTGATCGATGCAGCGCTGCGCCCATTCAGCCATGCTGACTTCCAGGGCGTCGCCAATTGCCGATTCGGAGGGTCCGCCCGTGCATAGCGGATGAATCATGGCGCCGGAATAGCCCAGCAGCGAGATATGCCCCAGGATCTGCATGCGGTTCTCCGTGCCCACCCGCACCAAAAACTCGCCGTCTCCGCCAAAATCCTTCGCGCCGATGGTCGTCCGCCCGTCAAAGTCGCTGACATTGCTGAACATCTCGCCCCATTGGCTGGCCAGCAAGTTGACCACGTTCACGCCTTCAGCCGCGCCTTCCAACCATGCCGTCTGCGGGCTGAGGAAATGCACATGCGTATCCGCCGAGACCCAGCCGCGCTCGCCCCAATCCAGCAGCTTGTCCAGCGTGAAACTGATCTCATCCGTCTCAGCGGTGACATGGAAGCTCGTGCGTATTGGCTTGATCTCATAGCCTCGCGTGATCTCCACGAAGACTTCGCCCAGCGGCGCCTCCAGCTCGCAGCGGCCGGGGATATAGGCGTATTGATTCAATTTGTTGGCGAATTCGCCATAATTGTCTTCGAACCAGTTGGGGTTCACTTTGCGGTGGTAGCCGCGCGGCGGCAGATATTCGCCATGCTCGCCATGAAAATGGATCCGCACTGGGACTTCGCGTCCCCCGGCGTCCACCACGCGAACGCGCACAATTTGCCGCGCCTCCGCCACTTCGATTGCATCGTTGCCATCCAGCGCGCCAAGGACATAGACGACGGCGCCGCCATGCTCGGTCGGCACTCTGAGCCTGGCTTGGGGATGCGCCATGAACTCGATGATGGCTTCCCGCCGGGATTGCCGCGGCTGGGCATTCGTCTCCGCGCCGAACCAAGTCTCGCGATCATATTCGAGCATAGCCCGCGCCGAGATCACCACGCCCAGGTCAATCTCCGCGCCATCCAACTCTCCGATAGCATTGAGCTTGACATCCGCTGGCAGGTTCAGCCGCAGTTTGCGCCGGGTCCAGCTGCGCAGGGGATGCGCCTTGACCCGTGTACTGCTGATGGCATAGATCAGCGCGCGTTCGCCCTTGCCCAGCAGGCGGATCTCGCTCAGCGGCTTGTCAGGCTGCGGGTTGGGCAGGGCATAGAGCCAGATATGTTCGCCGGCGGAATCGCGTCCGCTGCCGTGTCGCGTCTCGCCATTGCCATAGCCGGTGGCTGGCATGCGCCCGAGCTGAATGGCTTCGGAGATGCTGGAAACCACCTCATCCTGCTGATGCGGGACGGCTGCAAAGGCGCTGGCGCCCCAATCAAAGCGCGGCTGCTGAATGGCAAAACGCCGGCGAATCGGAAGAGCGGCCTCTGTGCCATCGTCATAATGCAGCTGATATTCCGCGACCAGATCGCCGAGTTCGTTGCCCGGCGCGCCCGCTTGAGCATACAGACGTCCCCGCGAGCCAATCAGATCGTCCGGCAGATGCGACATCCGCATTTCGACGATATGCGCGAAAAGGATGTAACTGGCGCGCATGCCCTCAGCCGGGATGCTGACCGCATTGTCATCCAGCAGGATGGCGTTCTTCTCATCCGCCGCGCCCAGCGCAAAGGGGATGCCGCGAAAAGATCGCCGCCCATACAAGGCCTCTGTCCGCAGCCGCAAGCCTTCATCCAGGCGCCCGCGTTCGCAATTGAAAACCTCATCGAGGGGCAGGGGATAAAAGAGATTGGACGCGAAGTCGCTCATGGGCTGGGTCCTCCGGCTGGTCGCTTTGCCAGAGTCTAACCCCGCGCTTATGGCATCACAAGTTCAAAGTCGCCGCTGCCGAGCACAGCCCCGTTGACCTGAATCTCCAGCCGCTGCGAGCCAGGATAATATCTGCGCGTGGAAATCGGGCGGATGGCCATTGTCTTCGTGAGAATGACCGTCTCGCCCGGCGCCAGGAGCAGCTTCTTCAGCTTGAATACCTTCGGCGCGGTCGCTCCATTCGCTTTGCGGAAGCGCATTATGAAGTCGATCATCACGTTCTGCGCTGCGTCTCCACTATTGCGCAGTGAAAATGAGAATTCCAATTCATTGCCAAATTGCAATTGCGCGGGCTGCACTACCAGCGCGCTCAATTCGACGTTCGCTTCGCCGAAGCCCAGAATGGCCAGCGCCCGCCGGTCTCCGGCTTTGACGAGGCTGCGCAAGGCATGATTGATCAGCCAATGGCGCTCTTTGCTCGCGCCCGCCGACCAGGCTTCCATGCGCTCAAGCAGAAGCTCGGGATGATCTTTGCCGATGTCGTTGAGGTGGTTGGCTGCCGAGCGCCGCACGTACAATGACGGGTCGTCCTTCAGCTTTTCCAGCAGCGCCAAAGTGGGCGACGGATCGGCGATGATGCCCCGTAATGGCGCGCGCCAAGGCAAACGCGGCCGGCTGCCTTCACTGGCAAGGCGGCGAAGATGCTCGTCCTCATCCAGAGCCCAGTGATGCAGCCGCTCCATAGTCAAATCGCTGTGTCGCTCCAGCAAGGGGCGGATGGCGAATTCGCAGGAGGAGACCCGCGTTATCACCGGCATGGCCTCTAAGGAATCGGCAGGATGCTCGCTGCCATAGATCTCGACGAAAGCCGGGATCGCCATCAAACGCAAGCCGGCCTTATCTATCGGCTCGAATCTGCCCTCTTGCTCATCCAGTATCTCGACGAGTATCGCCAGCGCCGTCGGGTAGTCGGCTGGCAGAAATTCGCGCAGCTTTGCGGCAATGAAGTGATTCCGCGCCTTGAGCTCCAGACTTTCCAGCTCGGTCATCACAGCCTGAACAAAGCCATCGCGCTCAAATGGCGGATGCGCGACGGCGATTCGGTCGGCGATTTGCTTGACCAGCTGCCTGTCGATGGAATCCTTCAGCAAGGGAAATTTAGTCACATTGCCCTCCCCAAAAGACCAGAACTTAGGGGCGACTCTGTGATTCGCCCGCTGATGTCACATGCTGTCAGAATCTGCCTGCCGCCGCGCGCTATCCCTGCCCAGGATCCGCGCTCTGCCAGAAAGCCACGCGATTGCCCGTCGGGTCCAGGAACATGCCCAGCGCGCCGAACCCGGGGATATCCTGCCGCGGCAAGATAACCTGCCCGCCCAACTCGCTGACCCGCGCCATATCCGCGTCCAGGTCATCGCTATGAAAATAGATAAGGACATCGCCCGGCTGCATTCCGTCGCCCACATCGGACAGCGCGGCGCCGGGACCATCGCCCAAATCGAACATGGTGTAGGTGAAATCGGGACCCATGGGGATATCCATGGCTTGCCAGCCCAGCAAAGCGCCATAAAATGCCTTCTGGCTTTCGCGGTCGGCTGAGGGGATCTCAATATGCACTACTTGACGCATCATCCAGTCTCCTTCTTTGTCTGCCATTGGCAATGGGAGGCTTGGCCGCCCGTTTGCCTTCGGTGAGCAGCCAGTTTGATAGCGACCGGACGCTTTGTCAAGCCAAATATCGGCAGGCGTCTTCGCGCTTCCAACGCATCTTTCGGATGAGTTCCGCGTATACTGTAGTGAGATTGGCAGAGCCTACAACAGCGAGAGGTGAAGTGATGCGGGTCATCGTGCATACGGGCAAAGGCGGAGTCGGCAAAACGAGCATATCGGCGGCCACGGCGCTGCGCTGCGCTGAATTGGGCTTGAAGACAATCGTGGTCAGCACCGATACCGCGCACAGTCTGGGCGACGCCCTGGATGTGGAAGTTGGTCCAGAAGCCACAAAAATCGCCGAAAACCTTTGGGCGCAAGAGTTGGATACGCGTTATTCCATGCAGAAATACTGGGGCAGAATCCAGGAATACCTGGGCGCCTTTTTCAATCGCGAAGGCATCGCCAAAGTCAATGCCGCCGAAGTCACCATCATCCCCGGTTTGGAAGAAGGCGCGCAGCTGCTCTGGATCAGCGAATACTTCCAGGCGGACGAATACGATGTGCTCATCGTGGATGCCGCGCCAACCGCCGAGACCATCCGCCTGCTCAGCCTGCCCGATGTGACGCGCTGGTGGGTCGAAAGGCTGATGCGCATCGCCCGGGGCCTGGATAGCGTCATCCGCCCGGTGCAGAAGCTGCTCTCGCGCGGCAAGAAAAACGACATCGGCATCGACATCGCCGAAAACGCCTGGGATCAGGTGCAGCTGCTCTTCGATACGCTGGATGGCGTGCGCGACCTGCTGACCGACCCCGAACACGCCAGCATACGCCTGGTCGTCAACCCCGAGCGCATGGTCATCCGCGAGACTCAGCGCACTTACACCTATCTCAACCTCTATGACTACGCCACCGACGCCATCCTGGTGAACCGCGTCTTCCCCGATGCCATCCAAGATCCCTTCTTCGATACCTGGAAGAAGCGGCAGGCGCGCAATATCGACTTCGTCCGCGAAGCCTTCGGCAGCCTGCCCCTGCTCAAGGCGCCGCTCTTTGGCGAAGAGATCGGCGGGCTGGAGATGCTGCGCCGGCTGGCTGATGAACTCTATGGCGATAGCAACCCGGCCGAGCGCATGTTTGACGGCGTCGTGCACAAGCTGGAACAACTCGATGATGCTTCCCAGTGGATGCTGCGCGTGCCCATCGGTTTCGCTCGCAAGGAGCAGCTCGATCTCTACCGCTCGCGCGAAGAGATCACCCTCAGCGTGGGACCCTATCGCCGCAATATCGTCCTGCCGCATGAATTGCAGGATCTGGTAATCACCAGCGCCAAGTTCGAGGACAAGTTCTTGAATATCCGCTTTGAGGAACAAGCCTCATAATCGCGCCCGCCTTCGCTTGCCACACATAAGGCGCAACCGCAGGGGCTAGCCATTGGCTCGCCCATGTTCGTCAGTGTTTTCTAGGGCAGGTTCATCCCGCCAGAAGATACGCGGGACTAATCATCCAGTTCGACGCGGATCTTGCCGCTGCCGGGTTTATCGTCCTCATCCGTAGCCAGGTTGGCGCTGGCTTGCTTTTCCTGTTCGGCGCGGCGGGCATCGGGATCTTCCTGTTCGCTGGCTTTCTTGATCTCATCGATGGCGGCGTCGATCAATACGCGGAAGCCCGTGGCGAACTCCAAGCCCGCTTTCTGGGTATGCTCTTTGAAGCGGGGCGGCAGCAGCGACTCCATCGCCTTGCCAAATTCCTCCAAGCCGCGGCGCTGGTGAAAGATAAACTGCTCCAGCGGGGTCTGAGTCTCTTCTTCTTCCGGCGCTTCCTGTTGCGGAGTGATCTCGTCAGCCATTGAATCTGTCCTCTTCTTGATTCTGTATACGCCAGCTATGCGTATTGGTTGCGCTCAGCCCTCATCCGTTTCCGCCAGAGCTTTTAGCATCGCCAGATCCTTCAACATTGCGCGCGTCCGCCAAAGCCAGCTGAGAACGAGCATGCCCAGGATGGCGAAGGTCGCCGCCAAACCCAAGCCCAGATAGAGCGAATTGTCCGGCGTGATGAAAAAGCCCAGCAGTGTCCGATTATAAGCATCAGCCAATACCCCAAGGTAGCCGCCGATCGGACCAGTTGCCAGCGCGATATAGCTGTCGTTGCCGAAGACCATGCCCATCCTGGTATGTCCCGCGCCGGGATAAAGCATCCACTTCCCGCTGGGCAGCGTTACCTCAGTGGCAGTGCCGTGCTGGCCCATAAGCGGCGACATAAGCAAGTCGGTAGCCGCATTCAGTTCGATTATGGCGAGGTCCAAGGTTTCGTCCGTCTGTGACATCGTCAGCATAAGAATCCGGTTGGCTTCATCTCGCTCAACGAAGCTGATGAAAACGGAGCCTTCGCCCTCGCGCCGCGCCATCACCGAAGCCGTAGTCGTCGCGTCAAGCTCATATACCAGCGAATGCCAGGTCCCGTCCGCCAGGTTGACTTTGCCGCTGTAAACGGGGGCGCCGACCTCAAAGCCAAGCCAGGCGCCCAGATATTCTTCCGCGGCTGCCAGCGGATCGGAAACGGGTACAATGGCTGTGCGGATGGTCGCCTCGGCTTCCGCCAAATAAAACTGCGCGACCTCGGCAGTGGATTGATTTACCCATCCTTCCAGCAGGGGCGCGTTGAAGCCGCTCGCGCGAAGATATGGCACTGTGCCTGCGCTGTCTTGCGCCGCCGCGCCGCCAAGGACGAGCAAGGCCAGGTGGAGCAGGGCGATTGTCCTTGCCAGTTTCGTCATCATCTATTCACTCAGCAATTTCAGCTTCAGGCGATTTAGAGCTTCCAGGCGGTCTTCCAGCCGGCAGCGATGCCAAATCAAGGTGATGGGCATCAAGGTCAGCCAGAGCGCCAGGCTGGGGACAAGCGCCATAACCACGCCGCTGGTGGCTTCGAAGCCGCCTTGGGCATTCTGCGGGCTGGCGCCGACGATGACCGGGTGAATCGTCTCCGGCACGATGCGGATGATGAAGAGCGTGATCAAGACCGTGACAAAAGCCAGGATGCCATAAACAGCCATGAAGCGGCGGCGGCGCTCAAGATCGTCGATGCCGGCTCGCAGCATCAGATAAGCGGAGTAGGTCAGGCACATCACCGCGGCCGAGGTCAAACGCGGGTCCCATGTCCACCAGGTATTCCAGATGGGCCGCGCCCAGATCGCCCCGGTCAGCAGATTGATCAGCGCGAAAGCCAAGCCGACTTCCACGCCGGCCAAGGCGATCTTGTCCCATTTTCGGCTGCCCCGCGCCAGCGTCAGGATGCCGCCAAGGACAGTCAAACCGAAGGCTGTGAAAGCGCCGAAAAAAGACGGCATGTGAATATAGAAAATCCGCTGGACCGCCCCCTGCTGGATATCCGTGCCAGCCGCGACCAGCCCAAGATACAGCGTCGCCAGGAAGCCCAAAACAGTGGCCGCCGTCAAAACGCGCAGGGTACGCGGCATCGGGCGCGCCGCAGTTTCTATCGGCATTGTCGTCCCCGCTTCTCCCATCCAAGCAAAATCCAGCGAGCAAACCTGCAAAACTCTAGCAAAGGAATCTGCAAATGTGTAGCTTTGCTTAACACTATTCCAAACAGGTCACTCCTCAATGATATAGCCATAGAGCAGCAGGCAAAGCGCCAGATAGATGACGGTGATTCCCGCCAACAACTGAAACCAGACCTGCCATTCGGCCGCGCCAGCCAGGATGCCTTTGCTCGCCCGCACAGCCGTCAGCAGGAAAGGCAGCGCCAGGGGCAACATGGCGATGGGCAGCAGCGCCTCCCGAGCCCGCGTCTGCACGGTCATGGTCGCCAGCAGCGTGCCAACCGCGCAGAAGCCGAATATGCCGGTCAATGTCGTCAGGATCAGCCGCCCATCCAGCAGGTTCATGCCATATAGCGCCGACATCAAAGGCAGCAGCAGCAAGCCAAGCAGCGCGGTGAACAGGAAATTGCCGGCGAACTTGCCCAGGAATATCGCCGAGCGGGAGACGGGCGCCAAAAGCAGCGCGTCCAGGTTGCCCTGATCGTATTCCTGCGCCAGGCTGCGAGTGAAACCCAGCAAGCTGGCGAAGATCAGCGTCACCCAGAGCACGCCGCTGACCGCTTCTTCCCGAGCCTCGCGGTCCAGCTCCAAGGCAAAGCTGAATACCAGGATGCTGAGCAGAGCGAAAATCGCCATCACGCTGAAGATTTCCCGCGTACGCAATTCGACGCGCAGATCCTTGCCGGCTATGGCCCAGGCCGTCTCAAAGATGGCGGTCTTCACGCGCTGACGCTCCGATATATCTCGGCGATGTCATACGAGTTGATTGCGCCGTCATGCCGGACCCGGCCGCGCGATAAAATCAGCGCCCGCCCCGCTTCGGCTGGCAAGCGCTCCAGCTGATGCGTGCTCAATATGATCGTGCGCCCGGCTTCCCGCGCCGCCCGCAGCATGTCATCAAGAATTGCCCCGGCATTGTGATCCAGCCCCGTGTAAGGCTCATCCAGCAGCAGCACATCCGGCTGGTGCAAGAGCGCCCGCGCGATGCTCAGCCTCTGCTTCATCCCGCGTGAATACGTCCGCAGCAGCGTATCCGCCCGGCTGGTCAAATCCACCTGTTGCAGGAGCGACTCCGAACGCCGCTGGCATTCGCTCGCTTCAATGCCATACAGCCTGCCGAAAAAAGCCAGATTCTCGCGCGCGGTCAAATTCTCGTAGAGCAGAGTCTCATGGGCGACCATGCCAATCTGCGCTCGCGAAGCCATAGCCTCGCCCGGCATCTCCCAGCCGCCAATGCGAATCTCCCCCGCGCTGGCTTTGCTCAACCCGCTGAGCAGGCGCAGCAGGGTCGATTTCCCGCTGCCATTCGCTCCCAGCAGCGCCACAAACTCGCCACGGGTCACGCGGAAGCTCACCGCTTGCAGGGCCGGCAGCCAGCCAAAGACCTTGCTCACGCCTTCGACTTCGATGATCGCGCGTTCCCCGGTCATGCAGGCCTACTCATCAGCCGTCATCACCTGCGTCAGCCGCGCCTTGAGCGCCCGCCGTTGATGATGATAGAGATCATGGTTGATATGCCCCTTGTCATGCGCTTCATCCAGCCGCGCCAGATCCGCCACCAGCCGCTCGATTTCGCCGCCCGCCTGGCGCCTCCGTCTCTTTATCAAGCCCGCGCCAGCCAACACCGCCGCGACCAAGCCAGCCGCCAGCGCGACCAGGATTCCCAGACTCTCCGACGTCACAATCTCCATGTCATCGCTGCTCGTCGCGAAAGGATCGCCAGCGACGCTCAGGCTGAGCCGCGGCTGACTGTCCACTTCCAGGCGTCCGCGATACAAGCGGAAAACTTCGCCGACAGCGCCACTGTCTTCCAGCTGCGTCTGCCCGCTGACCAGGTTAAGCCCATCCCGGAGCGTCGCGCTCAAATCCGCCTCAAGCGCATAATTGAAAGGCTGCTCAAGCATCGCCTCGCCCGCGTAAGGCAAAAAATAATCCAAGACGATCTGATGAGCATCGCCCGGCGGCACGGGTCGCGTGTCGATGATCGAATCGGGTATCTTGTCCATATCCTCGATGAACACATAGCGCCCCTGCTCATCGCCGCTCATGACGCGCGCGCCCAGTGGAAATTGCAGCAGCAGCACCGCCTCGCGCCCATCATCGAAACGCCGGCCGCTCGTGAAGAGGCGATCGGAGCGGTTGCGAATGCCTATGCGCTGCGTGATGACCAAGCCCGCGCCCAAATCATCCAGCTTAACCGCGTCGATGAAGAGGTCAATCCGCGACACGCTCAGCTGTGACGGGTCGTCGGTCAAATCATAGACTTCTAACGTGATATCACTGGTCGCGCCGGCCGGCAGCCGCCTGCTGAAAAGCCGCCCCTGATACATGGCGCTGACCACATAGCTGTAGCTTTCGCTGATTGGCACATTATCGAATCGGAAGCTCAAATCGGCTGCCAGGCTGGTCTTGATGCGCCGGAATCCCAGTTCCGCATTGCCATATTGCAATTGCGCCAGCGTATCCGGCGGGACAATGCCCCCGGCTGTGCCATGCGCCATGCGTCCGCTGATGCTGCCCAAAGGCAGCGCATCCCCAGGCGCGGATTCGCTTTTCGCCTCAAGCGTTGTCATGCGCAGATAGGCGGCGGCTTCTCTGGCCTCCCGCGCAGTCAACGCCCCGCCAAATTGCTGGCTGTTCAGCTGCTCTGCATATTCGGCATCGCTGAACACCGGCGCGATCACAGCGGGCAAATCGCACTCGCCGCAGCGCTCAGCCCATAGCGATTCGCCCTTCGCCAGCAATTCCGCGTCATAACTCAAGCTGTAGCTGTACAGAGCCAGGTCCCAGCGTTCGCTCTCGGTCAGCGCCTGCTCCCAGGGCGGCATCAAGTTTTCGATTCGGCCCTCGGTGATGATCTGGTAGAATTCCAAAGGCGACTTCAGCGCGACCAACTCGCGGTCGGTCATGTCAAGCGGCGGGTTGACGCTGCCCGCCAGGACCAGCTCGCCCTGCCCACCGCCATTCGCGCCATGACAATCGACGCAGCGCTCAGCGAATATGCGCGCCCCATTGGCGATGTCCGGCTGCCATGCGCTGAGCTTTGGCACGGGAGTGGACATAGGCAGAGCGACGGTCGCCACGATCTCCGGCTCGCCGCTCAAGCCAGCGCAGCCGAATAGCGTCATGACCAGCAGCATGCATACGACAGGTCTAAGCACGATTGCTCGCTCACTCCCGCGATTTGGCTTGCGCGCCCGCACGATGCGCCGCCACCGCCGCTTCAATCGCCTGGTCAATATCCGCGTCTTCATGCGCGACCTCAATGTCGTCTTCCAAGCTGTCCAGCGCGCGCAGCAGTTGAATGCCGCGTTGGAGCCAGATCTCGCGTTCGGTTTGATGATCGGCTTCGCTGATCTTGCCGGTCGCCAGGTCTTCGTCCAGATCCAGGATATTCGTCAAGACGCGCTCATAGCTGACCCGGTGTTGCTCTTGCTGGTAGGCATGATTCTCGCCGGTCCGTCCGCCACGCCGCGATCGCAGCAGGGGCGCAGCCACAATCGCGATGGCAATGCCAGCCAGCAGCAGAGATAGCAGCAAACCCGGCAGGCTCATATCCGCTCCGCCAAGAGCGCTTCTATGGCTGCGCTCAGCCGGTCATAACTGACGCTGCCGATGATGAACCGCCGAATATCGCCGCGCCGGTCAATGAGAAAACTTTCCGGCGGGCCTTCAACGCGATACAGATTGGTCACGTATTGCCCCAGGTCTTCGCCATTGGCATACGTGACGCCAAACTCAGCCAGGAAATCAAGCGCCTTCTGCCGCGAGCTTTCCAGCATGTTCACTCCCAGCAGCTTGAATCCCCGAGATTGATAGTCAAGATGCAAAGCCTGCAGGTCGGGCGCTTCATCCCGGCAGGGCGGGCACCAACTCGCCCAGAAGTTGATCAAGACTACCTGACCGCGATAATCCGACAGCTTGATATCCTCGCCATTAAAGAGCTTCAGCGGAAAATCCGGCGCCGGCCCGCTGAGAGGCCTGCCGCGATTGCGCTCGCCAAGCTGCCAAGCCAGGACCAGCGCGATGACAACAATGCTGAACAGCAGTGCCGCGCATGCCAAGCCGCCTGGTTTGCGCGCCGCCGTCATATCAGCAATCTCGGGCCGGTCCTCTTGCGTCATCCGCCAAACCTCCTCAGCGCCGCGCCCGCAGGTCATCTTCCAGCCGCTGCCGGTAGTCTCCATCGGAGGCTTCGCCCAGGTTTGCGGTCCCGCTTGCGATGGCTGGGGGGTTGCCCCGCCCAAAACGCCGAAAAGTCTGCCAGGCGACGCCGATGGCCAGCGCGCTGCCCAATAGCGGCATGATGATTGTCAGCGCTCTAAGGACGGGATCCTGCGGAACGCCCACGACATGATCGCCAAAGCGCGCCACGAAGCTGCTGATGACCTCTTGGTCGCTGCGCCCGGCGCCAAGCTGCCCGCGTATCTCCTCTTTCCATTCCAGGCAGGCGGCCGTCTGGCATTCATCCAGCGGGATATTCTCGCAGACCGGGCAGTACATGCGCTGCGCCACGCGAATCACGTCATTGTCGCTGGCTCGGTCCGCCTGCGCTCCCGCCATGCCAGCGACCAGCCAGAGCATGAACAGCAGCATAAAATGACATACTTGCCCAATGCCAATCCGCGCGACCGCGATGCGACGCCATGATCTCATCGACTGGCTCGCTCCCGCTTGCGCCCCTGCCCCGCGCGAACGGTCTTGGGATAGACCGCGATGGCTGTGCCGAGGATCAGCAGCAAGCCGCCCCACCAGACCAGGTTCACCAGCGGATTGATATAGATGCGGAAGGTCGCGCTATCATGATCGCCGCTGATGAGCAGCACATAAAAGTCATTCTCCAAAGTGCTGTGCGCGCCGGCGATGGTCATGGGCATCTGCGCGTAATCGTCGATGCGCGGCCGCAAATGGGCGATCTCTTTGCCATCGCGAAACAAGGTCAGCGGCGTGATGTTCATCATGCGCCCGTCGACGGCTTGAGCTCGGATAAAGTCCTCATAACGCAGCGCGTATCCGCCAACTTCGATGCTCTCGCCGCGAGCCAAAGTATGCTGGACCTCGGTCTGGAATACCGAGCTGCCGATGACGCCGATGCCGATAACCGTGACGCCAAGATGCACGATATAGCCGCCATAACGCCGTTGGTTGCGCCGGAACAGCGCCAGCATCGCCCGCAGCCAGCCTTCCGCCAGCCTCTGCCGCCGCGCCCTCGCCCCGCGATAGATCTCATACAGCGCCACGAAGCCGGCTAACAGGACAATGCCATAACCCAGCGCCGCCAGCCAATCCGTCCCGCTCGCCCATAGTATCAGCACGCAAAACGCGGTCAGCGCCAGCGGCCAACGCAAAGCCCGCCCCAAGCGCGAAAGCGAAGTCGCCCCCCAGGCCGAAAGCGGCGCTATGCCCATCAATATGTACATGGCGATGAAGAGCGGCAAGACATAGAATTCGAATGTCTCCGCGCCGACGGTCACCTCCACGCCGAAGAACAATTCCGATGTGATGGGCAGGCCGAAGCTGCCCCAGAAAATGGCGATGAAGAGCGCGATGAAAATCACGTTATTCAGCACAAAGAGCGATTCGCGACTCAGCAAATTGGCAAATTGCCGCTCGTCCTGGAGCTCGCCGCGCCGCCAGCGCCAAGACAGCAAGCTCAGCGCCACCAGGGTAATGACCGCCCAGAAAGCCAGCATGGGGAAGCCGACCTCGCTGCGGGCAAAGCTGTGCACGCTTTCGATGACGCCGCTGCGCGTGGCGAATGTGCCAAACATCACCGCCGAAAATGTGGCGATAACCAGCAGCATATTCCACAGCTTCAGCATGCCGCGCTTTTCCTGGATCATGACGCTGTGAATGAATGCCGTGCCCATCAGCCAAGGCAGGAAAGCCGCGTTCTCTACCGGATCCCAGCCCCAATACCCGCCCCAGCCCAGCACGTCATAAGCCCAGCGCCCGCCCAGGATCAAACCCAGGCTCAGGAAGATCCAGGCGATCAAGGTCCAGCGCCGCGTCGCCTTGATCCAGCCTGTCGAAAGCTGCCCGCTGGCCAATGCCGCCGCCCCAAAGGCGAAAGGGATGGTGAAGCCGACGAAACCCAGATAGAGCATCGGCGGATGGATGACCATGCCAAAATGTCGCAGCAGGGGGTTCAAGCCCCGCGCCCCAGCCCGCAGCGCAGCCTCAGTCGGCGGGATGGCATCAGGCGGGATAAGCGCGCTGGATAGCTCTTTTGGCCCGCCCGGCGCATCCGGCAGCAGCCACCAGCGCTCAAAAGGATTTTCGATGAAGAGCGACAAGCCCAGGAAGAAAGCCAGCGTCGCCATCATAAAAGCCACCGCGTAGGGCATCAGCCGCCGCTCGCTTTGCCAGTTGCGCCAGATGGCAAAGAAGGTGAAGGCGCTCATCAGCAGCGACCAGAAGAGCAGCGAACCCCGCTGCGAGCCCCAAAGCGCCGTGAAACGATACATTTGCGGCGTCCGCGGGTCAGTCACTTCGTAGACATAACTGATCTGATATTGCTCGGTCATCAGGGCGATGACCAGCATCAGCGTCGCCAGCAGCAGGGCCGGGCAGGTCAGCAGCGCCGCGTTCCGCCCGCTGAGCGCCAGGCCGGCTGATTGCCCGCGCGCGCCAAGCACAGAGGCGACGACCGCATAGGCTGCCAGCCCAAAGGCGATTGCCAAAGACGCCAGCCCGACCTCAGCCAACATCACTGATGTTCCGGAATCTGGCTCAGGTCCCCGGATCCCGCGCTCTCTTCAAAGCGGCTAGGGCATTTCAGCAGCAGTTCTGTGGCCTGGAATGCGCCATCGGCAGCCAAAGCGCCAGTCAGAATCGCCTGCGCCTCATGCTGCAGCAGATCAGGCATGGCTGCGTCATTCACTTCGACGCGCAATCGCAAAGCCTCCGGGTCCAGCAGCGCTTCATGCAAAGCCGTCGCCAAATCGGCATACTCGCCCGGGATATGCGCAATCTCGAATTGTATCAGCGCGTTTTCGCTGTCGTAGTCGATGGTCTCGCCATCCACCGCGCCGGAGATGCGCAAGGTCTGCCCAATGTAGGCGGCATCATGCAGCAGTTCCTCCACCGTGATGAAATAGCGCGCGCCCCGCAAAGTGCCCGAGACCAGCAGATAACCCACCGCCAGCAGAATGACCATGCCCGCCGCCAGGAACTTGTAACGTTCCGAGCGCTTGCGCTTGACGAAGTTCTTCGGCTTCTCCCAACTGAGTTCGGTCATGCAGCGCGATCCTGTCCGCCAGCCTGTACACCTGATTATAGCGGAATTGTCGCCGATGTCACGAGCGGCTCATCAACTGTCAATGCCATCCCGCCGCGGATCCAGCAAAGCCAGCAAGCCCATCAAACCAACATTGCAGAATAGCAGCGGCGCCAACAAGGGCGAACCTCGCAAGAATCTTTCGATGACAATCGCGCCGCCCGCCGTCAAGCTGGATTCGCCATGCAAGACGAAGCCGATCACGCCGACCGCGATGAGCAGCAGCATGGCGCCGGCATGCACAACGATGTCTCCTGAGTTTGGCGTTTTCACGATGCCCAGGAACAGGCTGGTCGTGAAGCCAAAGAGCGCCGCAGCCAATGGCAGCCAGACCCAGGCGCTGTCAAAGCGCAGCCTCGCGTGATCCAGGACGCTGCTGATGAGCGTCGCCAGGATGAAGAGCGCTGTGATCAGCATATAGGCTCCTGTCTTGCTGTAGGGCATCTGGATCGTTCGTCCGCCAAACATGCGCAGCCGTCCGCTATCCACCGGGCTTTCCTGCCAGGCCGCGGTTATGCCCAGAATGCTGATCAAGATGAAGAAGAGCGGTCCAATCACTGGCGGCGCCCATACCAATGCGCTCACCGCCGCGAAGCTGATGAGCTCGCCCTCCAGCAATACCGTCCGCCGCAGATGAAAATAGGCGCCGAGCAGGCCCACGGCTATTCCGATTAGGAAGACCAGATTCGCCAGCCAGGTCGCCCGCAGCCGGTCGCGGAGAGCCACGAGCCCAGCCAGCAGCAGCGCCAGCCCGGCCAGGCCGCCATAGATTATCGGAATCCATTCGTTCGGCTTGATTGTGCCATTGAGCTTGTGCGCCAGATAAATGTCCAGGGCGATGAAGAGCTGATTGAATGCCGCCAGCAGCAGGAAGCATTGATCGCGGCTCAAGGGCAAGCGCAATCGCCCCGTCCATGCCTGCGCCGCAGCCAGCCCGTTCACCGCTAGCCTTCCGCAGAGGCGCCCAAGCCAGCGTCTTCCAGCAATTCCGCCACGATGGCTTCCAGCTCGGCTTGGTCGCGCAGAATCTCATAAGCGCCATGCCATTGCACATAATCCGGTCCGCCCATCCAGGCGCCGAATTTGGCTGTGCGCCCCCAATGATGCCAGAGATCAAAGTGTATGAAGTCGATGGGCTGGTCAAAGGGCTCGGATGTCAGCAAGCCCGCCTCGATGGCCGGCGCGATGGTGTCATTGCTCAGCTGCACGCGCCGATTGATCTCTTCGACAAGGGCATCGGCATCGGCATAAAACTGCTCGATGAAGGCGCGATTATGGCATTCGGCGCAGACAGCTTGCATCCGCTCCATATTATCTTCCCAGTTAGGCCGGCGCTGGCTCTGTGGCGCGAAGAGATACCAGGTCAAGCGGTCGCCGACATCGTGCGTGGTGGCCGCGCCTCCAAAGCCGCTGATGTGACAGGTCGCGCAGGTTGGCGCCGGGAAGTCGCTGGCGGTCAGCGTGCCCGGTTCGGCATCCCAATTCCAGTCCTCGCCGCCGGTCAGATAGGCGATGCCATGATAGGACTCGATATAAATCTCATATTGCGGATGATCGGGCCCTATATGGCAATGGTTGCAGGTTTCCGGCTTTCGCGCTTGCTCGAGGCTGAACTCATGCCGCAGGTGGCAATCCTGGCATTGCCCCACAGAGCCATCGGCGGCCGGCGCGCCAATATCGTGGCAGCCCGCGCAGGCGAACTTGGTGATGGCTGGTCCCTCAATCTCGAACAAGGCATTGCGCATGCGGTCGGGATTGAAGCTGCCTTCTTCAATGGATTCATAAAGCGCCAGGTGCTCCGCGCTGAGGTTTCCCGCGCCCCACATGGCGATATACGCGGGCAAACCATGCCGGCTTTGGTTCATCTGCGCCGCCTCCGCTTCGTGGCATACCGCGCATTTCGCCGTCGTAGGCACGCTCAGGATATGGCTGCCATGATGTTCCTTGGCGCCCGGATAGCCCTCGGCGGTCTCATGACAATTCTGGCAGGTCACGTTGGCGGCCGCCATGCTGCTGCGGCTGTACTGCTCGATGATGCCCGGCGTCGTCCGTTGATGACAGGTTACGCATGAGCCGCTGCTGCTCAAGGCGACCGGCTCAGCCTCGCTGGTCTCGCCAATGACGCTGCGCCCGATAGCCGCGATGACAAACGCCAGGGCCGGCACGACAATAACCACAAGCATGCCCAGGATCAGCAGTCGCGCCGAAAACAAAGCGCCATTTTGGCTGGGAGTTTCCGTCATGGTTCGCGCCCTCGCCGGCTACTTGTCGATGACAATGCTTCCTGCAATTGTATCGACAATGCCAGCATTCGGGGCGAAATACGCAAATACGCAAGGCAGGCATGCGCGAGCGAATCTGTCTATGGATTTGATGAGAATCTCCGGGGAGTAGAAGCGCTAGCTAGTCGTCGTCTTCCTGAGTCGTCTGGCTCCAGCGGATGACCAGCACGCCGATCATGCCGGCGATGCCCAGGAAGAGCACCAGCATGGCCAGCCCAGCCGGCGATGAGGACGCGCCATCTTGCGCCGATACCCATGCCGCCTGCGCCCAAATCAAGAGCAGCGCGATGCCGAGCCGCCCCGCAAATGTCCTTGTCAGTTTCATAGTCGCCACTCCCTAGATGTCATCGCGTGCGCAAAAGGCGCGCTCCACTCTATGCGCTCAGCTGGGCGATATCGTATACGGTGAATGCCAGCAGCAATATCAGCGCCGCCGCCGCTACCAGCAGATAGGTCCAGCGATGCGCGTACAGAATCGTCCAAAAGCGCCGCAGACTGAAATATATCGAAGCCATCGCCAAGATGTTTATCACGAGCAGCAGCGGAATGGCCGCCTCCGCCGCCATGCCAACGATGGGCAGCACAAAAGGCAGCGCCACATATTGCAGCAGACAGCGCATGCCCGAAAACAGCAGCGAGAATGTCAGCGCGTTTTCGGCTTTGCGGTCCCCGCCCGATCGCGAATCAGCCCCCGGCTTGACCAGGAGCAGCTGCGCCATCAGGCTGTCCGCTCGGCTGATTGTCATGCTTCTTCGCTCCAGCGCGATTCGCCTGTGCTGTCCAATGTATCGACTGCCAATTTTAGCATACCCGGAAGCGGGACGTTAGAGTGGCATCTCTTGGGGAATCGCTTCAAATTCGGACGAAGCTGACTTGGAACAGATCTTCCGCATAAATTCCTCATCCGTAGGGGCGATTCTGTGTATCGCCCGCTAATATTCGGCTCTGCACACGGGCGACACACAGTGTAGCCCTACAAATTGCTCATTTTGCTTGGGAAGCATAGCAGAATGAGTTCGGAGCAATTGTCCTGGAAGCTCGCTTTTTCGCATGGCTCTCCCTTGGCGTCGCGCATCAGTACATTGAGTCGCCCGCGCTCAGGCATCCTCAAGCAGGTGATCCTGACTATCCAGGAAAGCCACCAGGTCAGCCAGTTGCTGGGCGGTCACCTGCCCGCCATAAAACTCGGGCATCATGCCGGCGTATTCCGGCGTGATATATGCGCTGGGCTGCACGATGCTTTCGACAAAATAACGGAGATGGCTGTAGCCGGCGAATTGCGGCAGCGCCAGCCGAATGTCATTCACCCGCGTCCAGGTTCCGGCCGTCAGGGGGGCCACTTCCGCGTTTTCATGGCAGCCCGAGCAGCCCAAAGCCAGGCCCCCAAGCGCCGGCTCCAAGCCATTGTAGAGCAGCTGGCCCTGCAAGGGATCGCCATAGAGCGCGTCCAACTCCAGCAGAATCGCTTCGACATCCGTTCCAACCGCCTGCGCCGCAATCAGGTCATCCAGCGAGGCAAAGCGCAGCGCCTGTTCCAGCAGGCGATCGATCTCCGCTTCATTTGGCGCGTATCCGCAATCCAGCGCCAAGGCTTGATACAATGCCCCCAGCCGAAAGAGATTGGCCAGCGCGCCTTTGAGATCGGCGGCAAAATCCAATGCCAGGTAGGCTGCCAACGTCTCCTGCTGCCGCGTCAAGTAGTCGGCTTGGCAATTCGGGTCGCCCTCAACTTGCGCCGCGCCGGGCAGCGACAACAGGCAGAGGACTGCGCCCAAGACTAGAATCCGCCGCATTTCCGCTCTCTCCTCAAACGCTGTTCCGCGGGAATGAAAAAGCCCCCGACATCGAGGGCTCAGTGCGTATGCAAACCTGCTGATCCGCTATTGCGTCACCAAGAAGCTGACGATATCCGCCAACTGCTGATCGGTCATGCGCGCGCCAAAATTGACTGGCATCAAACCCGAGCTGTAGCCTTCGACCACATAATCGCCCGGTCTGGTAATGCTCTCGACCAGATACTGCTCGACCGTATAGTCGGCGAATTGCGCCATTGCCAGGCGTTCGTCGCGAATGCGGGCGAAAGTGCCAACAGTGTCGGGCGCGGAGGTGGCGTTCCGGTGGCAGTCGGTGCAGCCAAACTCGGAATCATAGAGGATCTCGCCGCTGGCAGGGCTGCCTACGATCTCTTCGGCTTGCCAGCGCGCCAGAATGCCCAGCACGTTATCGCCAGCCGGCGGGGGAGGCGGTTCGCTTGGCAAGGAGCCGTCAGCCAGCGGTTTGCCATACTGCTGCACAGCCAGGAAATCTTCCGTCGTCCAATTCTGCCCCTTGTCAAAGTTGAGGATGTAAGCCGCCAGGTCTTCGATCTGGTCCTGGCGCAGGGGACCGCCGGCCGTTTGCGACCATGCCGCCATGCCCGTGCTGTTGGGATAGACGTTGGCGCTGCCCGGTCGGCCATGTATCAGCGTGGTAACCACATAGCCATGCAGATCGCCAGCCCAGCCCACTTGAGCCAGCCGCGTGCCGTTGGCGTTGAAATAGACTTCGACTTCGTTGTCGCCGGTGGTCTCGATATCGACGATCGTATCCCATAGCGGGAACAAACCATTCTCCTCGGCGGCATCCAGCGAGTTCAGAATCTCGATCCGCTCGGCGACAGTGGCTTCAATAACCTGTTCCTGTTCGGCAATCCGCGCTTCCAGCTCTTCGATGGCGGCCAGGATCTCATCCCCGCGTTCCTCGGAAGGCGGATTATCGGCATCGGTGAACTCCGTCAGCAGGGAATCGGCATCTTTGTTCAGGCGCACCAAGGCGCGATTGGCGTTGGTGATGGCGGCTGTCTGCAAGCCGACCGGGTCAAAGCCAAAAAGATGTGGATTGTTCAAGCCCGGCGCCCGATCGCCCGCGCCATAGCCTTCTTCGCCATGGCATTCGGAACACAGCGAAGCATAGAGTTCCGCGCCGCGCTCGATAGACCGTCCGGTATGCTGCCGCACGAAAGCCTGCATGCGCGCTTCTTCGTTGATAGCCACCCAGCCCACCAGGATCATCATGCCGACGAACATCGTGATGCCGGCCAGCACTCGGCCTTCAATTGACTTGATGAAGAGTAGTCGCCCCATGAATCGTCCTTGTTTCTGATTCGCTCTATCCTGCGCGGCTGGCTTTAGTCAAAATAAGCCGATGCCTCATGGATGAATAGATGGTCGCTGAAGATGCGCCGCAATGGTATCGGATTGCCCTCGGCATCCAACTCATCGCCATAGACCAGGATAGGCGCGCCGGACTCGTCCAGCTGCACCTCGCCGCCTTCAATCAAGACGCTGTCCCAGCTGACAACCCAGTCCAGGCGCTTCAAGCCGGCTTGATTGTCGGTGATGACCAGCGCGCCCCAGACATTCGGCAGCTCGCGCGGCTCCGCGTCCAGGTGGTGGCTGAACTCTTCCATGACCCGCATCAGCTTGGGCGCCTCGTCCGCCGGGATGCTGCGGAAGCGCGTCGGCAGCTGATTGGCGCTGAGATGTTGATCCTGCAATTCCTGCCGCATCTGCGCGTATTGCCCCGTGGCTTTGGTCGCGGCGTCGAACTCGGCAACCAGGTCGTTGGCTGTCATGCCCTCGTGGCTGTGGATCTGGGCTGTCGTGTATGCGCCCACGATCATCTGGTCAAAGGGAATCGTCCGCCCAATGCCCACCTTGCTATGCGCCGGCTCAAACGTGAGCTCATGCACGATCTCCGTCTCGGCCGAGGTCTGCACGGCGAACTTCGCCAAACCCATATAACTCAAGATGGTGGTCACGGAAATCAACAGCAGCGCCAGCGTGATCATGAAGCGGCGATGCGCGTAACGCCGGCTGGGGGTCACATCCAGATAGGGCAGCAGCGCCAAACCGCCCAGCGCGATGGAGGGGAATGCCACGCCCCAGAAGAACTTGTCGCCCAGTTTCAGCGCGCCCTGTATCCACAAGAAATACCAAGGCGCCGTCGTGCCCAGCGGCGTCACCTGCGGGTCGGCATGGTTTTCCAGCGGGGCATGATAGAACCAGATGCACAGCACCGTGATGATGAAGGTGGTCGCGCCCAGCCAGAACATCTCATAGGTCAGCATGTCGGGGATGAAATAAACGCGCTTGTCCAGCGGCACGCGCTTGGCGGTGTCCTCGCCGATGTTCTCTTTCCGCGGCGGCAGGCTGTGGCCATGGATGACCACCTTGTAATAATGCACGCCGAAGAAGACAAAGAGCAATGCCGGCAGCGCCAGGACATGCAGCAGATAGAAGCGCAGCAAGCCATTCGCCCCAAGCTCCGGCGCGCCCCGCAGCAGCAGGTTGACCTGGTCGCCAACCACCGGCGTCGCCTCGGCCATGGACGCGCCAATCGTGACCGCCCAAAGCGATAGCTGATCCCAAGGCAGCAGATAACCCGAGAAACTCAAAAAGCCGGTGATGACCAGCAGAAGCAAGCCGGTGAACCAGGTGAATTGCCGCGGCTTCTTGTAGCTGCCGGTGAACCATGTTCGCATCATGTGCATGGCCACCACCGCCACCATGAACTCCGCGCCCAGCCGGTGCATATCGCGCATCAGCTGGCCGAGGGGCACGTTGCTCAAGATTGTCAGCATATCGCCATAAGCGATCTCCGGCGACGGCGTATACCAGAGCATGAGCAACAGGCCGGTGATCGTCTCGAAGAAGACAAAATAGGATGAGAGCCAGCCCAGCCGGAAACTGGGATACATGCCGGTGACATCGCGATTGAAATAGGAGGGGCGCATGTGCAGCCAGAAGCCATCGGCATGCGGCGTCAAACGCGGATTGGGCCGGCGGCTGGCGCTCTCGCCGCGAAAAGCCTCGCGCAGGTCCTGCACGTTCAAACCGGCGGTCAGGCGCTCGACAGAATCGTCTATGCCCTCAAAGACCGCTTTCTTGAAGCCCTTGGCCTTGACGTCATCCAGGAATGACGGGAAGGGGAGGATGGTCATGGATACTCCTCGTCTCGCTTAGGCGCTAGGGGTGCAAGTCGCCGATGATGCGCGCGCCGGTGTCAATCTGTATGCTGGTGATCGCGCGTTCCGGGTCCAGCGGGATCGCCCCGCCATCGGCCGGCGTCTCGACAGTCGTGCCATCGGCATAGGTCACCGTGGCGATGAAACGATCCAGGTGGCGCGGCGCCGGGCCTTCGATCCAATCCCCGCTGAGATGAAATTTCGAGCCATGGCAGGGGCATTCGAAGCGGCTGTTGGTGGGCACCCACTTGGGCAGGCAGCCGAGATGCGTGCAGACGCCATAGAGCGCGCGCAAGCCTTCGGTCGTGCGGGTTACATGGAAGCGGCCGGCTGGCACGGATGTCGGCGCGGCGTTCATGCCCGGCAGTTCTTCGGGGTTGAATGCGAATGTGCCGCCGAACTCGCCCTCTTTGAAGCGCGGGAAGGCGAACCATATCAAGCCCGCCGATGTCTGCCCGAGCAGCAGCGCCATAGACGCGCCCCAGATGTAATAGAGGAATTCGCGCCGGCTGGGGGCTGCGACCTGGATGCTGGGGGCGGCCGCGCGCCGGGCGACGGCCGCGCTCATCATGCTTGGGTGTGTAGATTCTGCTGTCGCCATGTGCCTTCCATTCCGACGGGATTGCGTCGTTTGGATGTCGATGCGCAGGTGATTGTAGCGCGAAATTGCGATAGTTCAATATATCACAATCGGATTGGGCTGGGCAAGTGGGATATTGCTTCCTATAGTCGGCACCGATCGTTTGCGTTGTTGCCGATTCCATGATACATTAGTTCTAGCATCGTGATTCTAACTGTGATTGCAAGACGAGGATCTTAGTGGCAACTCAGGAGATACTCCCAAACGGTTCTTGATTGGTGGTGGACACTCAGGAGACGTCGACATGATTGAAGCCGAAGTACGCTTGCGGATCGACCGGAGCTTGCGCTCGAAAGGCTGGATGCTAGAAGCGGAAGCATCGGAGCGCAATGTTTTCTTGGAGCAATCAGTCCGGGATCACCTGTCCCAAGCGGCTGCCAATTCGCTAGGGCAAAAGAGCCCAGACTATACGCTTTTTGACGGCAAGCTACCAATCGCAGTTGTTGAGGTCAAAAAGTCGGCGGTCACCGACTTGAGCGCCGCATTGTCTCAAGCGCGTGACTACGCGATTCGCATAGGCGCACGCGTCGTATTTGCTACGAATGGCATTACACTGAAATCGGAATTTGTAGACGATGGCAAGCCACTATACCTCAACGGAGTTGAAATAACAGAATTCTTGCCGCTGAACATATTGCGACGATTTCATACCTCGCTTAGCAACGAGGTGTACACCGTCCCCAAGCAGGTCGTAAAGTCGCGCGAGCAGCTGATTGGCATTTTCAACGAGCTAAACAGCGATCTCAGATCAGGCGAGGGTCTGCGAGCAGGAATAGAAAGATTCACAGAGTTTGCCAACATTCTCTTTCTGAAGTTGCTAAGCGAGAAGGGAGACAGAGAGATTTGGAATGAACTGCTGCGGCTGAGGGGCGAAGACGTGCTTGGGTACCTAAATAACGTGGCGATGACCCGCCTTCAGAAAGTATATGGCGGCGATGTCATCACCAAGACTGCGATAAAGAATCCGGATACCTTGAAGAAGATCGTGAACACGCTGAATCCTCTACAGCTCACGAATATAGATGAAGACATTAAAGGCGTAGCCTTTGAACACTTTATTCAGAAGACCACCGACACTCAGAACGATTTGGGCGAGTATTTCACTCCGCGTCATATAGTTAGGTTTATGGTTCGTCTCTTGAATCCAAGGTTTGGAGAGAGCGTATATGATCCCTTCTGCGGAACCGGCGGATTCCTCACCGAATCATTTAGACACATTGGTCAGCAGCGCGGGTTTACGCGAGACGCGATGAATACGCTGAACTACGAAACTGTTTTCGGCGGAGAAATCACCACGACTGCTAGAATCGCCAAAATGAACATGATCCTCTTTGGTGACGGACATTCTGGCGTGAAGCAGCAGGACAGTTTACGGGAAGAACGAAATGGACTCTATGATAATGTCCTCTCGAATATTCCCTTTTCCCTCAAGATTCCAAGCGAGGTTCTTGCAATTGTCGGCGACGGTGTCAAGGACGCTGATGAGGCCTGCGTCATGCGATGCTTCAAGAGTCTAAAGACTGGGGGCTCCATGGCCATTGTGGTTCCTGAGGGTCTGCTTGTGAATAGGAGCAGCAAGAAGTTGTTGCAGTACGTTCTCCAGAACTCGCGAGTACGAATGTTAGTCCGGCTTCCCAGGGGCTGCTTTGCACCGTATACAGACGCCAAAACGGGCATCCTCTTCTTGACAGACAAGGGAGCTAGCAGGACTGACTGGTTCTATAGAGCTACTATCGAAAACGACGGCTTTGATAGCAAACGTAACCCAATCGTTGGCATAAACGATTTGGACAGGATTCTCTTCGGCTATGACGCTGTGGCTGATGCGGAACGGGCTCTGTCCGACGACGTCGACATTTCCATTGTGTCTGTTCGCAATCTTGAGAGCGAGAATGCCTTTTCACTACATACTGACTGGAATACAGACAGCGAGAGTGAGTATTATGAGCTTAAGCAAGTTGCCTCCCTACGGAACGGTAAGCCGATAACCGAAGCTACGACAACGGAAGGAAGTGTGCCTGTGATCGCTGGCGGGCGTGGCTCGAGTCCCTATACGCACGGTGAGTCCAACTACGATGGGAATGTTTTTACCATTAGTAAATCCGGTGCATATTCAGGTTATGTGTGGTGGCACGATGATCCAATATGGGCGTCCGATTCGATTGTGGTTGTGAGCAAGGACGAGAGTCTGTTTCTCACAAAGTTTCTATATATGTGCCTGTCGCTGAAGCAAGACGAGATTTACTATCGCCAACAAGGTACTGGGCAACCTCACATTTACATCAGCCACATTGAGGACTTTCCTATTCCTATTGTCCCCATAGAGACACAGCGCGAGATGTTAGAAGCGCACGACAACCTACACGGCGAAATTCGACGTTTGAAACGTGAAAGGAATGCGCTTCGTGAAGATATAGACTCTGCCTTGGAGGCAATGTATTCTTCCGACTCGTACATATAAGGCCCCCAACCCCCACGTCACATCCCATGCCGCCTGTACTCTATTCCATTCGCCTCCTGCAGCTCGCGGATATAGCGCACAATCAACTCCACATCATCTCGCGCTACCTGTGGCTGGGCCGGCATATCCCCATAATCCCAATGATGCTGCCGCACGCCAACCGCCGCCGCCAGGAAAAACGCCTCGTCCGAATGATGCCCGGGATTATAAATGTCATGCACCAGCGGTGGCCCCAGCTTCGTGCCGGCCGCGTTCAGCCCATGGCAAGCCGCGCAATTCGCCTTGAAAAGCGCCTCGCCTTCACTCCCCTCGTCCGATAGCTCGGCGGGAGTTACTGCAACAGTAAAGCCTTGCTCGCTGTCGGGCTCTTGCATCAGCCTAGTCGCAATAACCGCCACTCCAATGGCCACGACGCCCAAAACCAGCAAGGTCGCCGGCAGTTGCCAGGCTTTCGCTTTCCGCCGCTGTTTCTTGCGCCTGTTCATCGCCATCCCCTTGGCTCCGCCGCCTGTATTTCGAATAGTATACGCTTTTTCCTTATGATGTTCTTGCTCGCCCTGGCCGCGCCACCAAGCGGAAATCCCCTCTGTGTCCTCTGTGCCCTCTGTGGTTAAATCATTTCCCATGACTACTCGCGAAATCACCCACGATGCAACAACCTGGATCGATATCATCCATCCCAGCGCCGCCGACATTGCCGCCCTCCACCGCCGCTTCCCACAGATCCACCCCCTCAACCTCGAGGATTGCCGCAGCCATATCGAACGCCCCAAGCTCGACCAAGACCCCGCCTACCTCTTCATCGTGCTGCACTTCCCGCTTTGGGATGCCCGCGACCAGCTCTCACGGGCCAGCGAAGTTGATGTCTTCCTCGGTCCCGATTATGTGGTCACCGCCCACGATGGCAGCTTGCAGCCGCTCGCCGCCGCCTTTGAAGCCTGCCTTGCTGATGAAAACGAACGCAATGGCTTGCTGGGGCGGGGCGCGGACTTCGCCCTGCACAGCCTCATCGACCAGCTTGTCGATTACATCTTTCCCATTCTGAACAAAGTCGACGGGCGCGTGCATGCCATCGAGGACAAACTCTTCGAATCGGAGGCCAAGCGCGTCATCCAGGAGATCGCCTTGCTGCGCCGCGATATCATCTCCCTGCGCCGCATCATTCGCGGGCAAATCCCCATCATCCAGCAGCTCGAGACATGCGCCCATCCCATCCTGCCCGAGCGCCTGCAAGCCTACTTCGGCGATATCGTGGATCACCTGCATAAGCAGCGCGACATCGTCGAAGAAAACTTCGAGATCATCAACAGCTTCGCCGATACCGCCGATACCCTGGCCAGCTACCGCATCAACGAGGTCATGCGCATCCTAACAGTCATTTCGGTCATCATGCTGCCCCTGACGTTGATCTCCAGCATTTATGGCATGAATATCGATCTGCCCTTTGCCGATGACCCGCGCGCCTTTATGATCGCCGCCGGACTGATGATTGTCATCGCTCTGCTGCTGCTCATAATCTTCCGCCGCCGTCGATGGTTGTAGCCCATGCGCCCCGCCGTTTATATTGATGACAGACATTCCTTGAAAGCCGCCGTTGAGCGTCTGAGCAGCTATCCGCGCATCGCCTGCGACACCGAATCCAACAGCCTGCACGCCTATCGCGCTCGCACCTGCCTCATCCAATTCTCGACGCCCGATGAAGACCTGCTGGTCGACCCGCTTGCCATTGCGGATCTCAGTCCCTTGGCGCCGCTCTTCGCTGACCCCGGCATCGAGAAGATTTTCCATGCCGCAGAATATGATCTGATCTGCCTCAAGCGCGATTTTGATTTTGCTGTGAATGGAGTCTTTGACACCATGGCTGCCGCCCGCGTCCTCGGTTTCCAGCGCATCGGATTGAGTAACATGCTGGAGGATCTGCTGGGCATCCGCCATGGCAAAAAGCATCAGACCGCGGATTGGGCGCGCCGCCCCCTGCCAGCCAGCTACCAGCGTTACGCCCAGATGGATACGCATTGCCTGCTGCGCCTGCGCGATTGCCTGCATGACAAGCTGAGCCAGGCTGACCGGCTCGAAGAAGCCCATGAGTATTTCGAAGATGTCACCCGCTTCGAATTGAAATCGGCTGACTTTGATCCGGAAGGCTTCTGGGATCTTGTCCGCCCCAAAGACCTGGACAAACAGCAGGCGGCCATCCTGCGCGAGTTGTATATCCTGCGCGATGAATTGGCGCAATCGGTCGATCATCCGCCGCAACGTCTCATCTCCAACAAGACCCTCCTGCAAATTGTCAAGGCGCCGCCCACTTCGCTGAAGCAACTGGAAGCGACGCGCGGCCTGCCTGGCTGGCTGGTCCGCCAGAGCGGCCACGAGATCATCGAAGCGATTCGCCACGGGCTGGCCAGCCAGCTGAGGCATGATCCGCCGCCCCGCGAAGCCATCCCCAAGCGCATAGCCGAACGCTACAGCGCGCTGCGCAAGTGGCGCAAAAGGACGGCAGCCGAACGCGGAGTCGAATCCGACGTCATCATCAGCAAAGAGGCGCTCTGGGAGATCGCTCGGCTTAAGCCCCGCTCGGCCCAGGAACTGCAAGGCATCCAGGGCTTGGGTCCCTGGCGGCAAGGCGCTTATGGCGAGGCGCTGCTGGCGGTCGTCAACGGGCGCGCCGGCTGAGCGGATATGAAGCCGCCGGATCGCTCTGGCTGCCAGCTCAACCAAGCGCGAGCCTCCGCACTCGCCTTGCTGGACATGCATTCGCCCGCCGACGCCAAAGAATCGTCTGATATCGAGCGCATGAAGTCGCTGATCGCGGCGCATCCGGATATCTTCAGCAGCGCTTGCCAAATCGGTCACGTCACAGCATCGGCAGTCATAATCGAGCCACAGTCCCGGCGGACGCTGCTGCATTATCACAAGCGCCTCGGTCGCTGGCTGCAGGTCGGGGGCCATACCGAGAACGAGACGGACATGGCGCAGGCGGCTCTGCGAGAAGCGCGCGAGGAAACCGGCTTGCCCGATCTGGCGCATTTCCCGCCCAGCGATTTCCCAGCGCCAATCGACTTCGACATCCATGCCATCCCGCAGCGAGGCCGCATTCCCGAGCACATGCATCTCGATTTCCGCTATGTCTTGACCAGCCGTCAGCCCTCTGCTCTCGCTCCAAATGCCGGCGAATCGACGCGCTTCCGCTGGCTCCCCTTCAGTGATGCGCTCTCTATGTATGATCGTTTGGACAAGTCGCTGATCCGTCTGCTGCGCAAAGCCTGCGCGCTCTTCCCCGCTTCCGCCGAGATTTAGGCTGGATTCCGCCGCTGTGTTACACTCTGCGCGCGAGGCAGGGAGAGAGCGGGGCGATGATGACATCTGACAGGACTGCGCAGTTGCGCGCCATCCGCGACGAGTTGATCAACCTCAAGGAATCGCCCTTATACGAATTTCGCCAGCGCAACGGCTACTATCCGGTCATCGGGCAGGGCAGCCACCATGCCGACATCATGTTCATTGGCGAGGCGCCGGGCAAGAACGAAGCCGAAACGGGCCGCCCCTTCTGTGGCGCTTCGGGCCGCGTGCTGGATGAACTTCTGGAATCCATCGACCTGGACCGCCGCAATGTCTATGTGACCAATATCGTCAAGGATCGGCCGCCCAACAATCGCGACCCGCTGAAGACCGAGATAGATCTCTACGCGCCCTTCCTGGAACGCCAGATAGACATCATCCAGCCCAAGGTCATCGCCACCCTGGGCAGATTCTCGATGGAGTTCATCCTGCGGCATTTTGGCGCCCTCCAAGCCAGCCAGAAGATCAGCCGCTTGCATGGCCAGATCATCTCGGTGCGCGCCAGTTATGGGCGAGCTTCGGTCCTGCCGCTGTATCATCCAGCCGCCGCGCTCTACAACGCCAACCAGCGCCAGACCCTTGAGGAAGACTTCCAGGTTTTGAAGCAGTTCATCGCCCAGCCCGAATCGGGTACAATGCGTTTGCTTTAGGCAATCGGTGAAAGGCGGCATCTGCCATGTTGCTCGAACGGCAATTCATCAGCGCTCAGGATTTTCTCGAAATCGTCAACTTGCCCGAGTATCTTGACCGCAATGTCGAACTCGTCGAAGGAGAGATCGCAGATATGCCCTTGCCCAATCCTGTTCATGCGGCAGTGCTAGGAAATTTGGCCTCAGAAATTGGAGTTCATGTGAAGCGCCTTGCTTCGGGCAATTTGCTTGTTGGCGACGCGCCATTCATTCTGGAGCGGCGCCCCGATGGCAAAGACACTTTGCGCGGCATAGATATCGCTTTTCTTTCATTCAATAGATTTCCTGGTCCCTTGCCGAGCGAGCCGCTGCAAATCGCCCCCGACCTGGCAGTTGAAATCATCTCGCCTGGCAACAAGGCTGCCGACATCCGCCAGAAGATACATCAGCTGCTGGCTGCTGGCACGTCGATAGTCTGGGTCGTCTATCCGGAAACGCGCATTGTCGATGTGCATACGCGCGAAGGCCTTGCGACGCTGGAGAGCGGCGACATTCTATCGGGCGGCGATGTCCTGCCCGGCTTCGAAATCCCCGTTAGCGAGATCTTCCCCGCCTGATCCCCGCGCCCATTCCCCTCTCAGCGCAGAGGATGCCTATGCTGTGGCGGTCCTGCTTCGGGCGGTATCGGGCAGACATAGGGGCTGCGCTCGAGCGCCGCGCGGAACTCTGCCTGCGCCTCTTCCAGGATTTGGGGCGAGAGCAGCAGTTCAGCCGCCGAAAGCGCCATCACCTTTGCCGCGTACATCATGCCCTTGTGCCCTATGGACGTCCTGCCCGTGGCCACCACGCCCCAGGAATGCGCGGCCGCCCGGCTGGCCCAAGTCGCCGCCTGCAACATGCTGCAAGGCGCGTGCCAACTCATATCGCCCATATCCGATGAACCCGGCGAGACGCAGCCCTTGTCCGCGCTGAGTAAGACATCGCCGATCAAAGGCTGCTCGGCTTGGTCGGGCGCGACGCCATAGCGCTCCACCAAGGTCTTGACATTGGCTTCCCCAAAATGGCTGTTTATCTCCGCGGCGTAGGCTTGCTCCTCGGCTGTGAACTTTATGCCGCCAAGTTTGCGCATGACGTCATACTGCAGGTCGGCCAAGGTCTCGTTGGAGAGGACGCGCGTCGAGCCGGATTTGTATACGATGTCGACCTCGGTATCGGTCATCATAGCCGCGCCTTTGGCGATGCGCATGACCCTCTGGCAAATGTCATCCAGGTTCTGCGGGTCATAGGCGCGGACATAATAATAGCTCTCGGCATAATCCGGCACGACATTTGGCGCCAGCCCGCCATTCAGAATGATGTAATGCAGGCGCGCGTCATCGCTGACATGCTCACGAAGATAATTCACGCCGATATTCATCAGTTCCAGGGCATCCAGCGCCGAGCGCCCGGAATGCGGATCCGCCGCGGCATGAGCGGAGCGCCCCGTGAAGCGAAAGTAGTAGCGATTCACGCTGAGCAAGCTGCCTTTCATGGCGGAGTTCGTATACCAGGGATGCCAGTTGAAGGTCGCGTCCAGGTCATCGAAAGCCCCGGCGCGGCCCATGAAGACCTTGCCGCTGCCGCCTTCTTCGGCCGGACAGCCATAATAGCGCACCGTGCCAGCGCGACCGGTCCTCTCCAGCCACTGCTTGAATGCGACCGCCGCAGCCAGGCAGCCCGTGCCCAGCAGGTTGTGCCCGCAGCCATGCCCGGCCTCGCCCTGGCTTCTGGCTTCTGGCTGGCTCTGGTCTTTCTGTGATAGCCCCGGCAGGGCGTCATACTCGCCTGCGAATGCGATGACCGGTTTGCCCGCGCCCCATTCCGCTGCGAATGCCGTGCTTATTCCGCCGATGTCCCAGGCGATGCGGAAGCCTTCCGCCGCGAGGAAGTCGGCTTGCAGTTTCGAGGCTTTGAACTCGACGAATTGCAGCTCGGGATTGTCCCAGATCTCATCTGACATAGCGGTGAAGCGCGCCTGATGCTCATCAAGCCAGTCGGCGATATCCATTTTCGATTGCATAATGCCTTCCTTGTGAATGGCGGATTGCCCGGATCATGCTTGCTAGCGCGTTGGCATTTTGTTGCCGCTGCCTATGAATGGCGAGCGCCTGACTTAAAGATCCACAGTGGCGATTATCTGCTCGTTGGGGTCGCGAGCCGAATCGGCGGGCAGGAGCTTGGCGGAATCGGCCGGCAGAGCCAGCGTCAAAGCGCGGAAGCCCAGTCGATGCCCCATATCGCGGATGGCGACCAATAGCTGCGTGCTCAGATCTCGCGGCGACCAGCAGTAGACATCGGCATTGCGCGCGTTATACAACTGCTGATGGAAACAGACCAAAGCCTCATGTCCGGAGGCGTTGACGTAGTGGCGATGCTTCTGGCGTTCGTTGATCTGCGGGATGCCGCGCCAATGCTCAATCCATTCGGTCTCCCACAATGCCCGCGGGCTTGTCAGCCTGCCCACCGCCAGCGCCCAGCCTTCAATCATGCTGGCCTCCAGCCTCTCGAAGTCCTGGCTCTTATAAAAGCTCTGGCCCGTTTGCGCCTGCATGATATAACGAGCCAGCCGCAGCGCCTCGGAAACGCCGAAGTATTTGCGATAGGCAGTCGCCCCCTCCTGGTCATAGGCGGGATAATCGACCGAGAGCCTGCCGGGCGCCTGCGCCTCCTTCAGGATGGCATCCGCCAGCGTCAGGTGTGCCTGGTCCCCGCAGCCGACAGCCGATTGCCAGGTCGCCAAATGCAGATGATCTCCCAGTGGCGCCAGTTCGCGGTTGAGGAAGGCTTCGGCATAAGCCAGGATGCGATCCTCGTCTTCCACGACATAGGCATAACCGTTGCCGCCAAGCACATGGCTCAGCCAGATGGCGCCCGTCTCCAGCGACATCCAGGCGCCGCCATGCAGCCAGCGTTCGTATATGGTCAGCGCTTCGTAGGGCAGGTTTTCGACGTGACCAGCCGCGTTCAGCCGCTGCCAAATCGGGACGCGAGCCGTGAATAGCTCCACGATCTTGAGCGTGTCGTCAATTGTCGCCTGGCGCGCCTGCATGCCTGGAGTCTCTTCCGACTGGCCGCGTCGATTTTGCGCGGAATCGAGTATAGTATAGCCTAGACTGGCGATAGGCACGAGGCAGCCTCAACCGATCGCCCTATGGCGCGGAATAGGCGCGGAGCCGGATATGCTGCTGGCTATAGACATCGGCAATACCAATATCCACTTTGGGCTTTGGGATGGCGAAAGCTGGCGCTGGTCATGGCGCGCGCGCGCCGTCTCCGCCAAGATGAGCGACGAATACGCCGCTCTCTTGCTGGATTTGCTAGGGACAGCCGGGCTGGATTACGGCGCGGTGTCAGATTTGTGCATGAGCAGCGTCGTGCCGGCTTTGACCGCTGCCTTTATAGAACTGTCGCGCCGCTACTTGAAGATCGAGCCGCTGAACGTCACCAGCGAGACTAAGCTGGGCATCGCCATCGCCATTGACAAACCCGAGCAGGCTGGCGCGGACCGCCTGTGCAACGCTGTCGCCCTGGCGCGGCAATTCGGCGCCCCGGCCCTCAGCGTCGACTTCGGAACGTCCACTAATTTCGATGTGCTTTCGGCTGAGCGAGAATATGTTGGCGGTGTCATCGCGCCCGGGATCAGCCTGGCGCATGACGCCCTGGTCAGCCGAGCCGCGAAGCTGCATCGCGTCGAGCTTATGCCGCCGCCGGCCGCCATCGGCAAGAACACCATCCATGCCATGCAGTCCGGCATTTTTTGGGGTTATGTGGGCATGATTGACTCGCTCTTGGGGCGCATCCTGGCGCAATTGGATAATCCCGACGCGCGAGTCGTGGCCACGGGCGGGCTGGCGCCGGTCTTCATGCGGCATATCCGGCGGATCGACGCGCTCGCGCCGGAGCTGACGCTGGATGGCTTGCGGCTGATTTATGAGCTGAACGCCAGCTGTTGAACGTGGCGCTCAAGCCAGATCGCCAGACTCTCCAATGAGCTGCGCAGCCAATTCCAGGGCGTCCACCGGCCAAAAACATTCCGGGCGCGGCTGATAAACGCCAGGCTTTCCAGCTTGGGGTCTACAGTTGAGCAGGCTCGCTTCCCATTGCGCGGGGATCGCCCGCCTTCCATAGACAGCGCCCATCAGCGCGCCGGCGATTGCGGCAGTGGTGTCGGTATCTCCGCCGCGCATCACCGTATCTATGACGCCTTGTTCCAGGCTTTCGGCATGGCGCAGTTGCCAGAGCGCGTTCTGAAAAGCTTTGAGTACCCAACCCTGCAATTCACCCATGTCGTCTGGCGGGGCGTCGGCCGCGGCTTCAATCGTGGCGAGCAGTTCCCCATCCGCCGGCATATCGCGGGCCCAGGCATCGACCAGCGCGTACAGTTCTTGGCTGTCGCAGCCTTTGCGCACAGCATAGGCCATAGCCATGGCATACAAGGCGTTGGCTTGCTGGCAGATTGGGTTTATGTGCGTAATGGCGGCATCCTCTCGCGCCCACTGCGCCACCTGGCTAAGTTCATGCCGGGCGCCAAAAATGCCCAGCGGGCTTATGCGCATCATCGCGCCGTTGGCTTGGCTGTCCGGGTTGTGCTGGCCTCGCAGGCCGCTTCGCACCGTGTAGCCGACATCGAAGGGATCTGAATCCAGCCAAAACAGGTAGGCGGCTTTGGCATCTTCTCGGTCATAGGTTCCCGTACGGACCAGCATCCGCGCCAGCATAAGCGCCATCTCGGAATCGTCGGTCGGCTGGCCCGCTATGGTGTTCCAGGCGCCCCCGTCAGCCATCTCTCGGACGCCATCGGGGTAGGCTCGCCGGATTTGCTCGGAACTTTGAAACTCGACCAGGCTGCCCAGCGCATCGCCAGCGCATTGGCCGAGCAGGCAGCCTTGCGCGCGTTCCAGCATGGCCATTGCCGCGGTATCCATCGTTGTCATCCTCATTCCTGTCGCGTCTGCGCCGGCAAATTCAAAACGCCCCGCGGATAATCCACCGGGCGCTCTCTGCTCCGTAGCTTGGACTTGAACCAAGAACCGATCGGTTAACAGCCGATTGCTCTGCCAATTGAGCTACTACGGAATGGATTCACGTTATACTAGCGGCGTGGAGTGCGCCTGTCAAGGCTGGTTTCACGCGTGATCGAAGCCAAATGGGCGGTCGCAGGGCGGGGAGGCGAGAGCGTGACAGAAATCAGACCTTTGGCGGGGCGCAGCGAGTTCCGAGAATTCTTCGAGTTCCCCTGGCGGCATTATGCCAGCGATCCCAACTGGACGCCAAATCTGCTGTCTATGCGCCGTAATCTGCTGGACAAGCAAAAGCATCCCGCCTGGAAATATATGGATGGCGAATATCTGGCTGCCTGGCGCGATGGCGAAATAGTCGGGACGATCGCCGCATTTGTCAATCACGAACACAATCGCTATCAGGGCGAGAACATCGGCTTCTTCGGCTTGTTTGAGACGGTGAATGACCAGTCTGTGGCCAGCGGCTTGCTGGATGCGGCCGGCCAGTGGTTGAGCGAGCGCAACGTCGATGCCATTCGCGGGCCAGCCAGCTTCACCACCAACGAAGAATGCGGCATGCTGGTGGATAATTTCAGCCAGCCGGTCATCATGATGCCCTATAATCCGCCCTGGTATCCGGCTCTGGTGGAGGGGGCCGGCTTCGATAAAGTCATGGATCTGCACTGCATCTACCAGGATCGCAAGACAATCGCAGTCAGCAACTCGCTGGAACGGCTGCAACGGCTGGTGACGCGGGCTGCCCAGCGCAGCGGCATCAGGGTCCGCAAGATGGACGCGCGCGACAAGAAAGCTGAATTTCAGAAATTCCGCGAAATCTATAACGCCGCCTGGGAGAAGAATTGGGGTTTCATCCCCATGAACGAAGAAGAACTGCAAGCCCTCGTCAATGACCTGGGCATGCTGGTGGAGCCGGATCTGGCCTTCTTCGCCGAAATAGCCGATGAGCCGGTTGGCTTTGCGCTGACGATCCCCAATTTCAATGAAGCGCTGAGCCGCGCCTACCCGCGCCCGGGGATGCCGGAAATCATCACCATGATGCAGGTCGCCTGGCATTGGAAGCTGCGCAAGTCCATCCGCGGCCTGCGCATGCCCTTGATGGGCGTCAAGAAAGAGCACCGCAACAAAGGCGTCGAGCTGGCTATGCTGCTGGAATTGATGAAGGCTTTGCTGCCCTCAGGCTATGAGTATCTCGATTCTGGCTGGATCCTTGAGACCAATCCTTTGATCAAGATCAGCCTCAGCCTGGGCGGCAAGATTTACAAGACGCACCGTTTCTACCAGAAGTCGCTGCCCGGCTAGCGTTCAGCCAGCGCGCCAAGCGCCTGCTCAGTGGCATCCGCGGCTGTTGCCTCGCCATGCAGCAAATCTATCAGCGCCTCTTGCATCAGCCTGGGTACGGCGCCGCCTTCGCCTTCCGGCAGGGGCAGGGCAGCCCTCTCCAGCAGCTGCGCGAGCAACTCCCCATCAGCGGAACCCGGCAGGCTGTCGGCCAGTATGGCTGGCTGGCTGGGCAGGTGATGCAGCGCGCGAGCCAGGTCCGCATGAAAAACCGGCTCCATCAACCATTCCAGGAAGCGCGCAGCCAATGTCTGGCGGTTGCGGTCGGGCCGGACCATCACCCAAAGCCAGCCGTTCAAGATGGCGGACCCGTTGGCATCGGCAGTCGGGATCTCGCTGGCCATTAGTTGGGTCTCTTGCTCGATCAAGGCGAGATAATCGCTCACGCTGATTATGGCGACCAACTGGCGCTCGTCGCGATTCATGAGTTCATTGATATAGGCGCGCGGGGAGGGATAACTCAGCGCGTCTGGCGAGACCAAGCCGCCCTGCAGCAGCGATTCATAGAAGCGCAGCACCTTTAGCAGCGCCGCCTCGTCTATCGTCATCAAGCCGTCGCTGGGGCCTGTGCCGCCAGCCGCCAGATACTGATGATAAAATGTCTGGTTCAAGCCATTGGCGCGAGCCGCCGGGAAGAGGAAGCTGGCTTCATTCGCCAGCACGTCGGCGAAGCTCAGGCGCTCGTCGGCCTTTCCCATTGGCTGCGTATGCGCGCCGATGAGCAAATCGAAGAGATAGGGCAAGCCAAACAGCGCTATCTCGCCCTCAAGCGGGATCTGCCCGAAAGCGAGACCGCCAGCCAAATCCATGAGAAGGGAGGCGGAGAATAACGTCTCCAGCGATTGCAGATATTCCCGGGCTTGGGCTGGACTGAAGTCGCGCCGAGGGATTAGCGTCAAATCGGGCAGGGCGGCCGGCGCCACTTCTTTGCCGGCGCGGATTGTGGACAGGATGCCGCCGACTCCCTCTGTCGCTTTGATGCGAAACTCGACCGCGATATCGTTGCCATTGGCGAAGTTCGCCGCGTGTTCGCTAAGCAGCTGATAGGCTCTCCCGGATTCGTCCGAAATCAAGGCAGCCGGCAGCCAGACAGTCAGGGGCTGCGGCGCGGCCTCGGCGCTGCCCTGGGCGCTGATGGTGAAGCAGGCGCAAACCAGCGCGGCGGCGACCAAAATTTTCAGGCTCATGGGCACGGCTGCTTTTCTCCCCCTGATTTCTCGGATAGCCAGGCTACCCTTCCATTGTATTGGATTTGCGCCTCATACCTTTGCTCGCGCCAGGGATCGCTTCAAGTGAGCCAGGGCGTCGGCTGGCTGGTCAGCGAAACTGATCATGCCGTGATAGCCCGGGCCCAGGTATCCGCTGGCTTGCAGCTTGCCAATCAGTTCCGCCCACATCGCGCCATAGCAGAGGAAGGGTCTGCTGGGGATGCCGCCGATGCGCATCAGCTCCCATGTCTCGGCGATTTCATGCAAAGTGCCTATCCCGCCGGGCAGCGCCAGATAGGCATCGCCATGCAAGACCATATACTGCAGGCGGTCGCGCAGGTCGGCAAAGTTGATGACTTCATCAAGGAAGGGATTGGGCTGGACGGCGAATTGCGCGCCGATCTGATCGGTCGTTACGCCGATGACATGCCCGCCGGCCGCGCTCGCGCCTTTGCTCACGGCTTCCATCAAGCCCAGGTAGCCGCCGCTCATCACCGCGAAGCCAGCCCGCGCCAAACCGCGCCCGATCCGCTCCGCCGCCTGATACTCCGGGCTATGTGGTTTGACCTGTGAACTGCCGAACACCGTGATGGTCTGCATTGTCGCCTCGCGCTCTCTAAGCTCTTCGCAGTATATCAGAATTGCGCCGGCGCATAAGACCGCCTTGGCATCAGCTGGCTGGTCAACATCATGCGCATCCCCCCTATTATTGGGGGGGAACTTTGCCAGCGGGTTCTGCGTTATACTCTTAGCGAATCGTTGTTATCCAAAGGAGTAACGATGTTGAAGAAAAGTCTGATCCTGGCGGCGCTGCTCAGCGCGCTCATTTCGCTGCTGCCGGCGCAAGCCAAAGACGAGAGTAGATTCTGCGGCGATCTTTCCGCCGAAGATTGCCAGATGCTGCAGGCTAACGCCCAGGCGATGGATGCTGTGCATTCGCTGGCATTCGCCGGCGCGATGTCCATGGAAGCCGCTCCTGAAGGGCTGATTGAGCTGGCGGGCTCTGGCAGTGGCAAGATCGAATTCGATGCCGATGCCATGGCTTCCCTGAGCGAAATGAGCGCGGAGATGCTGACAGCCAACTATAGCCAGGCAGCCGAGTTGTTGCTGACCACGAGCAAAGCCGATGTGTCCTTTGCGCTGAGCGGCAGCCTGGAGGGCGAAGCCTTCGAGATGGAGTTGAGCCTGCTGCTCAAGGATGGCGTTCTGCTGCTGGGAGCTGGCGCCATGGAAGCGCTGACAGGCGAGAGCATGACCGGCATGGCGGCTTTCGGCCTCGATCTCAATGGCGCGATCGCCGACATGCTGGGCGGCGAAATGACCAGCATGCCAGAACCTGGCTACGCAGAAGACATGAGCGATTTGGAAGCGGCCGCGACTACCATCTCCCGCTTGCCAGACAGCCAAGTCAATGGCGTGGCGGTGGCCGTCTTCGAAACGCAGCTGGACTTGGAAAGCCTGTTCGCCATGATGTGCGGCGCGGACATGCTGGCGGCAGAGGGCGATGAGCTCGCGCGCCAGGCGGCCGAGGATTTCTGCGACGCAATTTCCGCCATGACTGTCACCGCGCGGGAATATATCGGCATAGACGACGCCTATACCTATCGCATGGATGCGGCGATGGAAATGGCTATGGCTGGCGAATCGCTTGGCTTGCAATCCGAAACCGCTATCGCCATGCGCATGGATTTCACCTTGTCCGGCTTCAATGAACCTGTCGAGGTGGAAATCCCCGAAGACGCCATGATCTTTCCGCTGGCCATGATGCTGCAGATGAACGAACAGTAAGCGGCGAATCAGCAAGACGGGCGGGCGGCCTTAAACTGCCTGCCCCTCATGGTTACATGGCGGAGAGGGTGGGATTCGAACCCACGGTACCCCGGAGGGTACAACTGTTTTCGAGACAGTCCCAATCGTCCACTCTGGCACCTCTCCAGTGACGGCACAAGTATACACATTCGCCGCGAGAAATGAAGGCGGTCTTGCGGCCTTGGTCTTCAGCCGGCGCCATCAGCCCGCAGCCTGCGGAAAAAACTGCGGATCTGTTCGGCGGCTTCCTCAGCGCAGACTCCATGATCGACATGCACATGATGATTGAGACGGTGATGACGGGTGATATCGGTGATGCTGCCGGCCGCGCCCGATTTGGGGTCAGCAGCGGCATAGACCAGCCGGGGCAGACGCGCCAGGACCATCGCGCCGGCGCACATCGCGCAGGGCTCTAACGTACAATAGAGCGTAACGCCATCCAGCCGCCAGGAGCCCAGGAAAGCGGCCGCCCTCCGAATAGCGATGATTTCGGCGTGGGCGGTGGGGTCTTTGTCTGCTTCGCGGCGATTGCAACCGCGGCCTATGATCGCGCCATCGAAAATTGCCAGCGCGCCAACGGGCACATCCTCAGAAGCCAATGCAAGCTCCGCCTCCGCCAATGCCAGGCGCATCCAATGCCGGTCCTGCTCGCTGATGGGCATGGCTAGAACATGCTCTGCTGCTGCGGCGCGTCGGGGTCGGCATTTGGCTCATCGCCTCCCTCGTCATCGGCGGGGGGCTCGTCCGCTTCGCGCGCTTCCATGGCTTCGGCTTCCAGCGCCAGGCTGTCTTCGAAGGTGAGCGCTTCAGCCTCGCCCGCGTTCTCGAGCTGGCTGATATCGGCGGATGGATAGAGGCGCTCGGCCTCTTTTGGCGCTTCCATGGCGATTGGCTGCCCCTCGGTATCCTGGGTTGGCGCGCTCTCGGCTGGGCTGATGATATCGAGATCGGGGACAAAGCCCTCGGCCACATCGTCGGCGCGCAGGGTCGCCTCCAGCCGGAGTTGGCGCAGCTCATCTTCGCCGAAGCCCACATTCTGCATGACGGCGGTCAGCGTCGGAAGGGTGACGCTGTCCCCGCTGCGAGCCACATGTTTGTATTGCTCCCGCAGGCTGCGCAGCCATTCCTCGAAAAAGACGCTTTCTGAGACCATGCGGTCAATCCGTCGCTAGAGTGAATCGGCGAGCGAAGTCTATCACGATTCCAGACGCAGTATCAGCGCTTGCCCATGCGCCAAACCGGAGATCCGCAGCCTGCCCTCAGATACTTGCCAGCTATGGCCCGCGAGCAGATCGACCAGCGCCTCGCCCTCAGCCAGGTCAGCTAATTTGGCGTCGATATCGCTTGGCGGCATATCATCCTCGCCCCGCCAAACCGCCACGATCATGCGCTCGTCGAGAGCCTGTCGCTGGAATACAATCAGATCCCCAGCCGCATGCAAGATCTGGAAGCCGCCACGCTGCAGAGCCGGAGAAGCCCGGCGGATGGCGATGAGGCGCTGGTGATGCTCAAGCATATCATGATCCCATAGGTCCTCGTCCCAGGGCATGCAGCGGCGATTATCGGGATCGTGCCCGCCATCCATGCCGATCTCATCGCCATAATACAAGCAGGGAACGCCGGGGAATGTCATAAGCAGAGCCGCGCCGGCTTTGACCAATGCGCGGTCGCCACCTGTAACGCGCAGAATGCGGTTGATATCGTGGCTGCCGATCTGGTTGAATTGCTGCAGGGCGATGATGTAGGGTATCGCCGTCATATACTGCCGCCATTGCAGCGCCAGGGACTCCGTGGGCAGCGGATTGGGATCCCCAAAAGGCTGATTCTCCGCCACGCCCAGATCGCCTTTGCCCAGCCAGCGGCGCGCCGGCGTATTAAAGCCCTGATAATTCATTGAGGCATCCAGCTGATCGCCCTGGACATGCGCCGAGCTATCCTGGAAGAACTCGCCCATCATATAGGCTTGCGGATTTTCCGCTTTGATGGCGGCTCGCATCTCGCGCCAGACATCGCCGCCGCCTTGAACGAGACGATAGTTGCCGGTCATATTCGCCACATCCAGCCGATAGCCATCGATGCTGTAAGGCGGGCGCAGCCATTGGCGCATGCAGCTGTCATCGGCGCGGTACATGCGTTCGCGCAAGGCCTGGCTTTCGTAGTTGAGCTTGATTATGACCGGCACGCCAAGCCAGTATTCGACTGCGCCAGTCTCAGGATCGCGATAGAAGAAGTCGGCGGATTCGGCCTCGGGGTCCTTGCGCGCCTCAACATACCAGGGATGGTGAAAGCCGATGTGATTGGGCGTGATATCCAGGATGAGCTTCATGCCGCGCCTGTCCAGCCCGCGCCGCAAATCAGCCAGAGCCCCGTTGCCGCCCAGCGAAGCCGCCACATGATGAAAGTCGCCTATATCGTAGAAATGATTCGTCTCGGCAGCGAATATCGGGCAGATGTAGAGCGCGGTCACGCCCAGTTCGACCAGATAATCCAGCTTCTGGGCAATGCCTTGCAGGTCGCCGCCAAAGAATTCCACCGTGCGCGAATCCGGGTAAGGCTGGGGGAGCTCGCCCCATTCCCGTTTCAGCGCGGGCTTGCCCATGAGCGTTGGCTCGCCGGTTTGCCGATCGTTGCTTGGGTCGCCATTGGCGAAGCGTTCGGGGAAAATCTGATAGAAAACCTGCTCGCGGGTCCAGGCTGGCGGATCATAATCGCCAAGCACGCTGAAATTGAAGAAATCGGGGCTGTCCACCGGGCTCAGGCCGGCTTGATTGAAATAGAAAGAGCCATCGTCGGTCAAGATGTGGAAGCAATAATTGTTGTGGCGCATGTGGATGGGCAGATCGGCGCTCCAGACATCATGCCAGCCTCGCCGCGAAGCCTTGCTCATGCGGATGCGCCGCCATTCGCCATCGGGCCGGCTGCGCAGGTAGACCGCCCGCGCCTCCGCCTCGCTTGGCAGGCGAATCGACACAGTGATGACATCGCCAATCCGCGGCGCGATATCGCTGAGGAAGACCTCCGAACTGTCGTGGTGGATATACTGCGCCCAAGATGGCAAGGGGTTCATATCGGCAGTCGCCTCAGGATTCGCTCTGCTGTTCGGGATGTCGCTGATACAAACGCGTGATATGCCGCAGCGCGTCTTTGCCCGGGTGTTCCAGAGCGGCTTCGCTGATGCGCCAAGCCCAGTTGCCTTCCGCTTCGCCAGGCCTGTTCATGCGCGCCCTGGAATCCAAACCGAGCACGTCCTGCATAGGCATGATAAAGACGCGCGCCGTCGAGCGCATGCCGACACGCGCCAATGTCCAGACGATGTCTTGCACATCCTGCCCCAGATAATCCTTTATGAAGTCGCGCGTCCGCTCATTGACTTCATTCTCCCACCAGCCGCGCGTGGTATTGTTGTCATGCGTGCCGGTGTAGACGATGCAATTCTCCTGGTGATTATGCGGCAGGAAGGGGTTGGCGGGGTCGCTAAAGGCAAAGTGCAGCACCTTCATGCCCGGCAAGCCAAACTCATCGCGCAGCTTCTCCACGCCTGGCGTTATCACCCCCAGATCTTCGGCGATGATGGGCAGTTCGCCAAGCGCCTCCCGAATCGCCACGAAGAAGGCGCCGCCGGGCCCCTCCACCCAGCGTCCCTTGATGGCTGTCGGCTCATCGGCGGGGATCTCCCAATAGGCTTCGAAGCCGCGGAAATGGTCAACGCGGATGAAATCGACCAGGGTCAGCAAGCGCTTCAGCCGGTGGATCCACCAGCGATAACCATCGGCATGGATAGCGCCCCAGCGATACAGCGGGTTGCCCCAGCGCTGCCCGGTTGGGCTGAAATAATCCGGCGGGACGCCAGCCACCATGCTGGGATGGCCCAGGTCATCCAGTGCGAATTCTTGCTGATGCGCCCAGACATCGGCGCTGTCGTGCGCGGCGAATATGGGCAGATCGCCAATGATGCGTATGCCCTTCTCATGCGCGTAACTTTTCAGCGCGGCCCATTGGCGGTTGAAGAGCCACTGGCGGAATTGTTCCGCGGCGATTTCGTCGGCCAGGTTGGCTCTGGCGCTTGTGATGGCATCGCTCTCCCGCCGGCGCAAATCGGGCGCCCATTCGACCCAAGGGCGCAAATTGCGTTGGCGCTTGAGGGCGATGAACAAGGCAAAATCCGCCAGCCAAAATCGCTGCGCCTCGACGAATCGTTCATATTCCTGTCGCAAACCGGGCTGCGCGTCCCGCTCAAAATTGCGCCAGGCCAGGGACAGCTTCTGGTTGTGATAGGGGATAATCCAGCCATAGTCGACCCTGCCCGGCGGGAAGGGCGGCGCGTCCGCCAGATCGCTTTGCCGCAGCAAGCCATCTTTAACCAGCCGGTCCAGACTGATCAGGTTGCTGTTGCCCGCCAAAGCCGAAAGCGTCTGATAGGGCGAATCGCCATAACTGGTGGGTCCAAGCGGCAGGACCTGCCAGATGGATTGACCCTGCTCATGGAGCCAGTCGAGGAAGCGGCAGGCGCCCTCGCCCAAGTCGCCGATGCCATAGCGCCCCGGCAGCGAAGTGGGGTGGAGCAGGATGCCGCTGGAACGGGGAATGGCGATCATGCGCCGCTTGCCGCCCCGGCCAGCAGTTTCTGCGCCGCGGCCGGCAAATCCGCCATAGGCACGGCGCATTCCGCGCCATCAGCCAGCCGCCGAAGCTTCACGACGCCCGCTTCGTTCTCCTGCGGTCCGGCGATGGCCACGATGGGTATGCCCTTCTTGTCGGCATAGGCGAATTGCCGACCCAGCTTGCGCGGCTCGAGATAGAGCTCGGTTTTGATGCCCGCCCGGCGCAAGGTCTCCGCGATGCGCAGCGAATCGCCCGCGCCATCCGCATTGAAGACTGTAACAAGCGCCTGCACCAGCGTCCCGCCAAGCTGCGCTGGGTACAAGTCAAGCTCATCCATCAGGTCGATGACGCGCTCGATGCCGAAGGAGGTGCCAGTTACCGGCAGGCTTTTGCGCCGGAACATGCCGATGAGATTGTCGTAGCGGCCGCCGCCGGTCACGCTGCCCAAATTGGGCTGGGAGATGACCGTCTCAAATATGGGTCCCGTGTAATATCCCAATCCGCGCGCCATCGTGAAATCAAAATCGTAACGTTCGGCTGGCAGGCCCGCAGCCCTTAGCAAGCCCGCCAGTTCGCGCAGGTCGCGCAGGCCCGCCGCTTCTTCCCCCATAACGTCGGCGATGAGATCCAGGCTGCCTTCGCCAGTTTGCCTGGCTTGGATCAAGTCCATCATGCGGCTGACGGCATCCATGGCGATTCCACGCTCGGTCAATTCGCGGCGGACGCCCTCCGCGCCGATCTTGTCATATTTGTCCACGCTGCGGTAAAGATCGGGCAATTGCGCCGCCGGCAAGCCCGAGAACTCGCCGATGGCAGTGAGCAGCTGCCGATGGTTGATCTTGATGATGTATTGCGGGAAGCCCAGCCGGCTGAGAATATTGTGCATCAAACTGACGATTTCGGCATCCGCGCTGATCCCGGCTACGCCAACGGTATCGGCATCGCATTGCCAGAACTCGCGATAGCGTCCGCGCTGGGGCCGCTCGCCGCGGAAGACCGGCGCGATATGGTAGCGCTTGAAGGGCAGGTTGAGCTGGCTCTCGTATTGGGCGACCACGCGAGCCAGCGGCACGGTCAGGTCATAACGCATGGCCAAGGGTTCGCGCCGGCTGCGGCCATGCTGGGCGGTGAAGATCAGCTGCTCGGCATCTTCGCCGTATTTGCCGAAGAGCGTCTCATGCAGCTCCAGGATGGGTGTGCCTATGGGCTCGAAGCCGAAGCGATGAAACTCATCGGTGATATGGTTGATGACATAATTGCGGCGCAGCATGGTCTCGGGCAAAAAATCCCGAAAGCCTTTGGGCGCGCGCGGCGCGATGAACTTGCTCATCAAGCCTCCAGAGCGTCGACGCGAGCTAAGAGCGGGAAGCCAAAGCCTGCCGCCTGACCTCGGCGATCTGCTCATAATGCCCGACTTCATGCGACAAGCCGAAGAGGAAGGCGGCCGGCGCGTTCATCTCGCCAAAGCGGGCGGTAAAACGTTCGGAGACATCGCGGACCACATGCAGAAGCGGCGCATCGGGCCAGGCGCCCAGATAGGCATTGCGCATGCGGCGGCTCTCTTCCAGGCGCTGGCGAACCTGGTCGACCGTCGTGATATCGCGCCAGGGCGTCTCATAACGCGGGCGTTCAGAAGCGGCGATCCCACGCGCCAGCAGCGAACTCAGCGCGGCGCCTTCTTCAGAACTGGCGGTAACATGGGCGATGAGATGGCCAAAGTTCCAGCCGATGTCTTCTTCGCCTTCAACAGCAAAGGGGTCATCGGCATCGGGATCTTCGGGGTCAAAGACGATATCGGCATCGCCAAGATCGTTGAGCAGGCTCAGCATATAATCGACGCTCTCATCGCTCAGTTCGCGCAATTCAACTGGTCCGATGTTCTCCCGCGCGGCGTAATCCATATAGCTGATATCGCCATCGCGCATGGGCGCAAAGTCAATCATGTCGGTCTCGCTTTCGGTCATTGGCTATTCTACTGTCATTCTACAGATGGCTGGCGCTTTCGCAACCTTACATGAGCAGTCGGCAGGGCAGTCGCGCCGAATTCCTTTCGTCCCCTTCCGCGCGTAAAGACGGGGTTCGTAGGCGCCAGCCATTGGCTCGCCCTTTGCGCACGCTAAACTACTTGAGGGCGTGTCGCCGCCTTGCCCCTACACCTGATTGAATTCGGCGACATTCGTAGACACACGGCCGACAATGCCGCCGCCCACGCAAAATACCTTGCGGCTCACTGATTTTGACTCCCCCTCTCTGACTCGTCGGAATGCGCGACAGAGGCGCAGTGTCTACGCGCGCTAGAGATGTCGGCAAGGGCCGCGCCGCGTAGACACAGACGGTCGGGGCTGGGGTCTGCAACTCGCAACGTAAACAGGGGCCAGCCATTGGCTCGCCCTTTGCCGACCAGCGCATACCACAATTGCCGCAGAATGCCGCGCCAAGTTTCGTGATTGCCCCGCGCAATGGTAAACTGATGGCTATGCGCCCGACGCGGGGAAAGCGAGCCACAGACCATGCTGACCGACTTTGAGAAGACGCTCTTCCTGATGCTGGCGCTGCTGGCTTTGGGCGCGAGTTACGCCGGCTTCAAAGACATGTTCAAGATTATCGGGCGGGGGCAGGGCGGCTTGCAGCGCGATGGCATGCCGCGCCGGGCATTTAACGCGCTGGCGGTGTATATCACACAGCGCACGACGCTCAAAACCCGCCGCTTGACCAGCCTGGCGCATTGGGGCGTAGTTTTGGGCTTTACCTGGTACTTTCTGGTGAACGCCATCGACTTGCTGATTGGATTCCTGCCCGATTTCGAGACTCAGCTCTGGGCGGCTGGCGCGGTCTATGACGGCTTTCGCTTGCTCAGCGACCTGTTTAGCATAATCGTCCTGCTGGGCATAGTCTATTTTGTGATGCGGCGTTTGCTGCTGCCGAGCCGGCGCGCGCTGGGCTTCCACGACAATGTGCTGCTGCATCCCCAGGTGGCGGCTGGCGCGGTCAGGCTGGATTCGCTGCTTGTGGCCACCTTCATTCTGATTCATGTCGGCGCGCGTTTCCTGGGTGAATCAGTGGCGGTTGCGCAGCATGGCGCGGACAGCATGATGCCATTCGCCAGCGCGGCAGCGGTTTTGTGGGCGCCATTGAATGGCGATGTTCTGGAAATCCTGCGGCATCTTTTCTGGTGGCTGGCTTTGGGCGGCATCCTGCTCTTCCTGCCCTATTTCCCGCAAAGCAAGCATGCCCACCTGTTCATGGCGCCCCTGAATTATCTGACGCGGCCGCAGCGCCGCTCTTTGGGCGAATTGCCGCCGCTGGACTTCGAGGATGAGACGATCGAGCAGTTTGGCGCCGGCAAGCTGGAAGACCTCCAGCAGACGCAGATCCTGGATGGCTTCGCCTGCATCATGTGCAATCGCTGCCAGGACGTCTGCCCGGCTTATCTGACCGGCAAAGAACTGTCGCCATCCGCGCTGGAAATCAACAAACGCTTTCACATAAAGAACAACTGGGAGCAGCTGGCGGACGGCGGAGATTCCGAATGGAGCCTGGCCGGCAATCTGCTCAGCGAATCGGCGCTCTGGGCATGCACGGCTTGTGGCGCATGCATCGATATCTGCCCGGTTGGCAACGAGCCCATGTTTGACATCCTGGATATTCGCCGCGACGCAGTCTTGATGCACAGCGAGTTTCCCAAGGAATTGCAAGGCGCATTCAATGGCATGGAGCGGCAGGGCAACCCCTGGCAAATCGCCGAACCGCGGGCTGGCTGGGCGCAGGGGCTGGATTTCCCCGTGCCCGCGCTGGCTGAGAACCCGGATGCCGATATTCTGTACTGGACGGGCTGCGCCGTCAGTTATGATCCGCGAGCCCAGCAGACAGCCCGGGCTTTGGTCACGCTCCTGCATGCGGCCGGGCTGAACTTCGCCATCCTGGGCGAGGAGGAGCGCTGCACCGGCGATGTGGCGCGGCGGGCTGGCAACGAATATCTTTACTACGAGTTGGCGGCGGCCAATGTCGAACTGCTCAATGCGCTCAAGCCCAAACGCATCGTGGTCACCTGCCCGCATTGCTTTCACAACCTTGGGGCAGAGTATCCGGCCTTAGGCGGCGAATACCAAGTCAGTCATCACAGCGAGCTGATCGACGAGCTCATCCGCGCGGGCAAGCTGCCCTTCAGCGCCAGCCCAAGCAACTGGAGCAATGTAACCTTTCATGACCCCTGCTATTTGGGCAGGCATAACGGCGTCTATGAGGCGCCTCGGAATGCCTTGCGGGCGGCGGGCGCGCCATTACATGAGATGTCGCGCAATCGCAGCAATTCCTTCTGCTGTGGGGCGGGCGGGGCGCAGTTTTGGAAGGAAGAAGAACCCGGCGAGCGCAAGGTAAATATTGAGCGCTACCAGGAAGCCAAATCCAGCGGCGCGGACGTCCTGGCGGTGGGCTGCCCATTCTGCGCGCGCATGTTTGAGGATGCCCGCAGTGAAAGCGATGGCGGACCGCGAGTGGCTGATATCGCCGAGATAATCGCCGAGAGTTTGTAGGCGGAAAGCATAGAGCGGAATCTGAGGCAGCATGGCGCAATTCGACTTTGCGGCGACGCCCAGGCTGGAGACGCGGCGTCTGTTCCTGCGGCGCATCACAGAGGCTGATCGCGCCAATTGGCTGGCTGTCTTGCAAAGCCCGGGCGCAATTGATTATCTGAGCGACTTTGAGAGCCAGCCCGATGAGACTGTCGCCCATGAAATCATCGCTTGGGCGGGGCGCGTCTTCGCCGAGCAAAGCGGCATCCGCTGGGCAATCGCGCTGAAGCCAAGCGAGCGCATGATCGGCTCCTGCGGCTTTCACCTGCTGAGCCGGCGGGACCGGCGCGCAGAAATCGGCTATGAATTGCATTCAAGCTACTGGCGGCAAGGCATCATGAGCGAGGCGGTCAGCGCGGTCCTGCGCTTCTGCTTTGATGAACTGGCTTTGCATCGCCTGGAAGCTGATGTCGTCGAAGGCAATGCCGCCTCGGCTGCCCTGCTGCGGAAAGCCGGCTTCACCCTGGAAGGCTTCTGGCGCGAACGCCTTTATCGGCGCGGCGCATACCAAAGCCTCTGGCAGTTTGGCTTGCTGGAGCCCGAATATCGCGCGCAGCAAAGAGCCAGGGGCTGGCGATGATCTCGCTTCGGTCAGCGCTCTGGGCAATGGCGGGCATCCTGATGCTGGGCTTTGCCTTGGGCGCGTCTCAGCTCAACGCCGATATTCTCTGGGTGGATGAGATGCACTCTGTGTCGGCTTTCGGCGCGAAAGATCCGCCCTGGGGGCTCGACCGCATCATCAGCGAGCTGGCGGACAAAACGCCCGAGCATACACCGCTGTATTTTCTTCTGGGAGCGGGCTGGGCAGCGCTGGCCGGCTGGTCGCAAGTGGGCTTGCGTTATCTCTCGCTGCTCTTTGGCATTTTGTCCCTAGCCTGGATCTACCGCATCGGCGCTGATACGCTCAGCAGACGGGCGGGGCTGCTGGCCGCTTTCCTGCTATCCAGCAACGCCTTTGTCCTCATCTACTTCCACGAAATGCGCAATTATACGTTCTGGCTGCTCCTGTGCCTGGTTCACTTCTGGCAATATTGGCGGCTGGCAAAAGTTCGCGAAGTCCATTGGCTGGATTGGCTGGCATTCGCGGCTATGGCCAGCGCTCTGCTTTACGCGCATGCCTTCTCGTTATTTGTCTTGCTGGGCTTGGGCGCGCTGCATCTTCTGCGTTATGCGAAAGATCGCCGCTGGTTCGGCATCTGCCTGGCATGGGGCGCGGGTCTCTTGAGTTTCCTGCCCTGGCTTGCGCTGCTCATCGCGGACATCAGCGCCGGGGGCGACAGCGAAGCCTTGCGCTCCAAAGCAGACGCCACAGCAGAGCTCATCCCCATGCTGGCGAATGTGGCCGTGAATGGCGCGGACCTGCTCTGGCTGCCCATCCTGGCGCTGGCGGCCTGGACGATCTGGCGCGGACGCTGGCGAGATCTTCTGCCGCTCGCGCTGGTCACGGCTGGCATCCTCCTGTCGATTTTCGCCTATCATGAGCTTGCGCCATTTCTGTCAGCGCGCCGCCTGCGCTACTTCCTGCCGGCTTTGGCATTCGCGCTGCTTCTCGTCGCCCGTCTGCTGGCATCCGCGCCCCATTGGCGGACTTTTTCTGTCCTCTTCGCGCTGGTTTGGCTGGCTGGCGGCTGGCAGATCACTCAGCAGGCGGAACGCTGGGCTTACGCCGGCCATCACTCTTTGCTGGTAGCGCATCCGCCATTGCACCGTTTCGCCGATGCGCTGCAGGGGCTGGCGAGCCCGCATGAGACTTTGCTGGGCTTCATCCAATCCAGCTTCTTGAACAATGGCTTGCATTATGGCTTCAGCACCACCGATTATTATTCGCGGCGTCGGCTCGGAATTCCCGGCGCCTTCATCTTGACGACCCTGGAAGGCGACGAACTTCGCCAGGAGTTTGCGTCTCGCGTCGGGGTTCATCCGCATCTGCTGTTTGTCTATGAGCCGAGCCAACTCCCCGCCAATTTCGCCGCCCTCAAGACCGCGCTCGAGCGAGAATACATTCCCTGTGATATCGTTGTCGATTCAGACGAAGTGTTTGCCCAGCGTTATACAATTCATACCTTGCCGTGCCAGCGCGAACCTCATGAAATCCGCTACGACAATGGCATCAAGATCATGGACGCCATGGCTGAATACGCTGCCGAGGCGCGTTCCTTGCGCATCCTGACCGGCTGGCAGCTGGCCGACCGCGCGCAGCTGGAGCAATTTAATGTCTCGCTGCAAGTCTTGAATGCGGCCGGGCACAAGGTCGCACAGGCGCAGGACCGCCATCTTCACGACAATATCCTGCCCTGGTACGCGGAGGAGATTTCCACAGCGGATATGCCGCCGGGCGAGTATCGCGCCATGGTCATCCTCTACGATCGTCTCAGCAACAAGAAAGTCCGCGGCTTGGATATGACCACGAGCCAAGCCAGCGACATCTTCCCGCTGCTGGTATTCACTGTGAGCGTTTAGCGGCCCGCCATGAAGCGAAAGCCAAGCCTTGCAGGCGTGATTCCCCAAACGCAGGCGCATTGGTCCATGATGCTGCCCCTGCTGCTGCTGGTCGCTGGGCTGGCCGCTAGCGGTTTGACTTCCGATTTGATTTGGTATGACGAATTGACAGCCATCAGCCATGCCGGCGGGCTGGATGGTCCCTTTTCCCCGCTGGATGTCCTGGAATCCGTGCGCGAGCATAGCCCCAAGCATACGCCCTTGTTTTTCGAGCTCGTGGCTGGCTGGGCGGCGCTGGCCGGCTGGCATCACGCGGTTTTGCGCTGCCTGCCCCTGTTCTGTGGATTGCTGGCGGTGGCATGGACCTATCGGCTGGGCGCGGACTTCATGAGCCGCTCGGCGGGCTTTTGGGCGGCGGCATTCCTGGGCTTGAACGTCTTCTGGCTGGATTATCTGCACGAAATCCGCATGTATAGCTTGCAGTTCGCGCTGATCATGGCGCTGGCTTGGCATTATTTCACTGTCGCCAGCGGTCGGCGGCTTCGCTGGTTTCACTGGGCGGGTTTGAGCATAACTGCGGCGCTATGCCTGTATGCGCAGCCCTTCTCGATCTTCTTTCATATCGCCTTGGGCATCACGCATATCTTTTATGTCAAGCCCTCGCGCAGGTGGCTGGCTATTGCCTGCGCCATGTTGGCGGCTGGTCTGCTCTACCTGCCTTGGCTGCCGGTCACGCTGACCGGGCTATCCACCAAGTTCGATACGGCTGCCGACGCCATCTCGCTTGGGCAGGCTTTGAGTGTTTTCTTCCGCCTGCTCAGCAATGGCAATCCGATTCTCCTGGCTGCCATGTTGCTGGCTGGCTTGTACGCCACTCGTCAGGAGCGGCGCGTTTTGAAGTTCTGGTTTATGGCGCTGGCGGTTCTGATTGCGCTGCTGGCTGCCAACGAGGCGGTCGGTCTGATACCCTTGCGGCGCTCGCGCTATTTCTTCGTTTCCTGGGGCATGTGCGCGCTGGTCATCGGCGGCGGTTTGGCTTGCTTCCGCTGGCGCTGGCTGCCCCTGGTCATCCTGGCGGTATATCTGGCTTCGGGCTTTGCCTTGCGCGAGGCGGATGATTACCTGCATCATCAAGGCACAGTGGGCATCGTGCAGGCTTACCCGCCCATGGATGAGTATGTCGAACGGCTTAGTGGATCGGTCAATGCCCAAGATTACCTTCTGGGTTTCACAGCCACCGAGTTTGTCAACTGGCCCGGCAAGCGCGGCAAGTCCACCGCAGATTATTACCTGGAAACCTTGCTGGGCATCGACGGCGCCTTTGTGAAGGGCAGCCGCCGCGGCGAGGATCTGGCGCTGGACCTGGAGGACAAGCTGGCTGAGCATCCTTACCTGCTTTTAACGTTTGATCCCGCTCAGCCGCCTGACAACTTGAACGAGGTTGAGGCGCTGCTCCTGCGAGATTATCTGCCTTGCCAGCTCGTATGGGATGCGCCGGACCTGCGCGTCCAGCGTTTCGTCGCCAGCGCTTTGGGCTGCCAGCGCGCCTATCAGCCTATTCGCTATGACAATGGCATCACAATCGTCGACAAATTCGCCATTCACGACCTTGAGAATGCTGTCATCCGCATGGTTACCGGCTGGGATGTGCCAGACCCCGCCATGTTGGAAGCCTTCAACGTCTCGATCCAAATCATCAGCGCCGATTGGCAAAACATGCGTCAAGCGCCCGACCGGCACCTCTACAACGATGTGCTCAAATGGTACGTGGTGGATCTGCCGACCGCGGACCTGCCGCCGGGCGAGTATCGCGTCGTGGTCATCGTGTACGACCGCTATCACAGCAGCAGCAAGCTGACTGGGCTGGACTTGACCACGGGCGAAACCGGCGGGATTCTGCCGCTCTATCATTTCACGGTTGCTGAAGAGCGCTTACGATGATGAGGCTGAAAGACCTGCTCCGCCCCCTATACGCGCCAGTTCTGCGGCCTTTCCTGTGGCGGCGGGACCACCAGCGCGAGCGTATGCGCATCCGCGGCGAGGTTCAGCGCGCCATCAGCGAATCCCGCCCGGTCAAGACTGTCATCGGAGCGGGGCAAACGCGCTACCCTGGCTGGATCGCCACAGATATGCCGGCCTTTGATGTCTTGCGGGCTGGTGATTGGGCGCGGATCTTCCCGCCCCGGTCCATCGACAACCTGCTGGCTGAGCACGTCTTCGAGCATCTGACGACCGCCGACTTTGCCCGATTCCTGAAGCTGGCGAGCCAGTATCTCGCGCCGGGAGGGCGCATCCGCATTGCCGTGCCGGATGGCAACCATCCCGATAGCGACTACATCGCGCAAGTAAAGCCCGGCGGCACGGGACCGGGCGCGGCCGATCACAAGGTTCTCTATACCTGCGGGACCTTCGGCGATCTGCTGCGCGAGCAGGGCTTCCAGCATGTATTGCTAGAATACTATGATGACGCCGGCCGATTTCATCATACTGACTGGAGCGCCGACGATGGCTTTATCGGGCGTTCGGCTTCGCATGACCCGCGCAATCAAGACGGGCGACTCAAGTACACCAGCCTGATCGTCGATTGCTGGCTCTAGCTAGATATTCAGGAAGTGCCCTTCCAAGCCATGCGCCGCTTCCTTGAGCGCCTCGCTGAGCGTGGGGTGGGCATGGACATTGCGGGCGATCTCGGCCGGCGTCAGCTCCGCCGAACGCGCCAAGGTCAACTCGGGCAGCAGCTCGGTGACATCGTGGCCGATCATGTGCGCGCCCAGGATTTCGCCATATTTTTTGTCGCTGATGATCTTTACGAAACCGCTGGCCTCGCCCATGCCGCGGGCTTTGCCATTGGCTTGGAAGGGGAACTTGGCCACCTTGACCTGGTAGCCGCGTTCTTTGGCTTGCGCTTCCGTGTAACCGAAGCTGGCCACCTGCGGCTGGCAATAGGTGGCTTTTGGCATCATATCAAAGTCCAGCGTCACGGTTGGCGCGCCGGCGATATTCTCGGCTGCCACCACTCCCATGGTCTCGGCTACATGAGCCAGCATGAGCTTGGCGGTGACATCGCCGATGGCATAGATATTCGGGATGCTGCTCTGCATTTTCTCGTTGATGGCGATTCCGCCGGCTTCATTCAACTCTATGCCCAGCGCCTCCAGCCCAAAGCCTTCGACCCGCGGCTGGAATCCTATCGCTTGCAAGACGCGCTCGGCAGTAAGCCTCTCCTGCGAGCCGTCGGCAGTCCTGACCGCGACCTCGACATGATTCGCGCCGTCAATGATAGAGTCCACGCGCGCGCCAGTCATAATCGTGACGCCCAATTTCTTGAAGTGCCTGGTCAATTCCGCGCTGACCTCCTGGTCTTCCAGCGGCAGGATGCGGTCGAGATATTCCACCAGGGTTACTTCGACGCCATAATTGCGCATGATATAGGCGAATTCGACGCCGATTGCGCCGGCGCCGGCGATGATGACGCTGGCGGGCAGGGCATCTTCCATGATCTGCTCTTCGTAGGTGACGACGCGCTCGCTCAGTGTCGTGCCGGGGATCAAGCGCGTACTGGCGCCAGTGGCGATGATGAGATTCTTGAAGTTTATCGTCTGGTTTTCACCGCTGTTGAGCGCCACGTTCAGGCTCTTGGCATCGCTGATGGTCGCCCAGCCCTCGAAGCTGTCGATCTTGTTCTTGCGCATCAGGAATTGCACGCCCCTGGTCAGGCTATTGGCGACCCGGCGGCTGCGTTTGAAAGCCTTGGCGTAATCGAAGCTGAATTCGCCGCTTATGCCAAAATCATCGGCTTGATGCTGCAGGATATAAGCCAGTTCGGCATTGCGCAGCAGCGCCTTGGAGGGGATGCAGCCCACGTTCAGGCAGATGCCGCCCCAGTATTTCTTCTCAATTATGGCGGTCTTCAGCCCCAGCTGGCTGGCGCGGATGGCAGCCACATATCCGCCAGGTCCAGCGCCGAGCACAGCGACATCATATTCTTTAGCCATGAATTGCCATCTCCTGCCATCTGCTTGCCAAAGGAGAGTCTACCGCAGCGTTGCGCGCAAGTGAAGTGGGGCTGGGCAGAGATCCAGGCCAATCGCTCCAAATTGGAACGGCGCTGATATGGGACAGATTCTCCCCCAATTTCGTCATCTGTAGACACCCGCGTCACCTTGCGACGGCTCACGCAAAATACATTGCCCGGAGGTTGAACTCCCCCTCTCTGACTCGTCGGAATGCACGACATTGAGATGTCGGCTGGGGCCGGGGGGTGGGGTCTGCAATTCGCAATGTAAAAAGGGGCGTTTCGCTGGAACGCCCGCGATTATTCTGCTATTCGCGTGGGCGACCGACCCGCTGTGTCGCCGGTCAGTGTCGCCGGTCAGTGTCGACGGTCAGTGTCGACGGTCAGTGTCGCCGGTCAGTGTCGCCGGTCAGTGTCTACGCGACCTACGCGCGGCAATGGCTCGCCCCTGCAAATTACTCATTATGCTCGGGGAACTGGGCATAATGATATTGAAGCGATTGCCCTGGGCAGAGACCGCGCTCAATCGCCCCCGGATGCCAGCCGCTGCCTTTGCGCCTCGAAGAGGATCACGGCGGCCGCGCTGGCCACGTTGAGAGATTCGGCCGCGCCCGACATGGGAATTGACACGCTGATCCTTGCCAAACGCCGCGCATCCCGGCTGATGCCACGCGCTTCGTTGCCGACAATCAATGCCCAAGCCCCCAGCCAATCCACAGCGGCATAACCGAGCGATGCATCCGCGCTGGCGGCGTATACGAGCAGACCCTGGCAAAAACCGGCGATCTCGCTCCAGCTGGCTTCCACAGCCGGCAGGCGAAAATGCGCGCCCATGGCAGCTCGCATGACCTTGGGGTTATAGGGATCAACGCAGCCGGGCGCCAAGATCGCCAGTTGAACGCCAGATGCCGCCGCTGTCCGCAGGATCGCGCCCAGGTTGCCCGGTTCGCGAACGGCATCCAAAATCATAATGCGCTCTGTCGGGCGCTGGATGGCTGGCTTGGGCAGGCAGAAAACCGCCAGGAGCCCCGAGGGCTGCTGCGTATCGCTCAGGTAGCGCAGGATGTCGTCTCTGGCCGGCAGCAAGTCGCAATGGCGGTTCTGCAGTTCAGCGATGAGCGCGTAGTCGGCGCGTTCGGGGGAATAGAGCGCCAGGCTGGGCAAGCCGCCGCTGGCCAAGGCATCGCCAATCAGGCGGTCGCCTTCCAGGACCAGCTTGCCTTCGCCGCGCCGCAAACGGGCTTTGGTCTGCAGTGCCTTGACATAGCGAATGCGTTTGTTCTGCGTGCTGCTGATGCGGTCCATGCGCAGCTTCCTGGAAACGAAAAAAGGGTCGCCTATTGGACCCTTTGGCTGGAGAGTTTGCTTTCGCCAGGCTTAGAGGCTTTGCTTGGCCGCCTGCGCGATCTTGCCGAAAGTCTCGGCATCGTTGACAGCCAGGTGAGCCAGGCTTTTGCGGTCCAGCTCGATGTCGGCGCGCTTCAAGCCGTGAATCAGTTGGCTATATTTCATGCCATTGACGCGGGCGGCGGCATTGATGCGCTGGATCCACAGGCGGCGCAACTGACGGCGGCGCTGACGGCGGTCGCGATAGGCATACCAGAGGCTGCGCATCATGGCTTCGTTGGCGCGTTTGAAATTCTTGCTGCGCGTGCCCCATTGCCCCTTGGTGAGCTTGAGGACTTTTTTGTGTCGGCGGCGTCTGATGAAGCCGGTCTTGGTTCTTGCCATTGGTATACTCCGTGCATGAAGACCCGGCTGAATGGAAGCGCCGGGAATGTGATTCAGCTGGCGGGCTGGCGCTTAGGCGGGCGGGTTGGCTTTGTATCGTCCCAGATACGGCGCAAGGCGGCGGATGCGGCGCTGCATGGCTTTCTCGCTGACTTCCATGCGCTTGTCCCATTGCCTCTTTACGCGCTTGGCGGAGCGGCGGCGCAAGTGGCTCTTGCCGCCCTTGGTTCGGACGATCTTGCCCGTCCCCGTCATGCGGAAGCGCTTGGCGGTCGCTTTGTGAGTCTTGAGCTTGTACTTGGTCGATTTTTTCTTTCGCGGCACTACTGTCTCTCCACGCTTTGCTTGATTTCTTTCGTTGGCGCCAAGATCATGAGCATGTCCCTGCCTTCCATGTTGGGGCGCTGCTCCACGACGCCGACTTCTTTCAAGGCATCTTCGATCCTGCCAAGCCTGTCGCGTCCGATGTGCTGATGGGTGATTTCCCGCCCGCGGAAACGCACCCGGAACTTCACCTTCTTGCCTTCCAGCAGCCACTTCTCGGCGCGCTTGATATCGAATTGCAAATGATATTCATCGGTCTTGGGGCGGAGCTGAATCTCCTTGACCGTCACCTTGACCTGATTCTTCTTGGATTTGCGTTCCTTGCGGCGCTGCTCATATTGAAACTTGCCATAATCCATGATGCGGCAGACCGGCGGGTTGGCATTCGGCGCAACCTCCACCAAGTCCAAGCCCACATCATCGGCGCGATCCTGCGCGTAGCTTATGCCAACAACGCCTATATTGGTATTCGAATCGTCAATCAGCCGGACTTCGCGCACGCCGCGAATGTTCCGATTGATCCGGTAAGGTGAATTGGCTATAGCTGCACGACCCTTCACTAAACATTGGCTAACGCACCGCCGCAGCCGATACCACTGCGCGGACGCAGAGTGTAACACGCCGCCACAATGCTTGTCAACTATCAGTCGCGCCGGGGGAAGCGTCAGCCTGCGGGAACAAGATCAAGCTGGCGATACTTGACCAATTCGGCTTCGTAGGCGCGTATCAATTCTTCATCGCTGCCTTTGAAACGCCGCAGCGTCTGTTGCGCGCAGGGCGTGCAGCCGCGCATCGCCCGGTAACTGTCCGTCTCGCAAGCCAGGCAACCATTCAAGTCAATCATCAGCGACATCAGGGCGATGACTTCGGCGCTGGTCTCGCCCTTATGAGCCAGATTGTCGATCAACTGTCGCCAGAGAGGTCCCCGCGTGTTGCGCAGGGCTGGGATGGCATAATGCGGAAACAGAATCTCATTGTCTGTGTACAAGTCGCTACACCTATGATTATCTAATTGCTAGAAGATATGCCTGTTCGCCGCGGCGCGCAAGTCAGCGCTTGGGCATTCCGCGGACAGATTTCAATGTCAGGACAAGCTCGCGGGTGGCTGCCAGCGCGACTTCTGAGCCCGGCAGCGTAGCATTCCACAAGCTGAACAGGATCGCCGCTGTATTGCCTTGGGCGAGAGCGCGTCTCAGCGAATCAACGCAGTCCGCCAGGCTCGGGCCATCCGGCTCCGGGTAGCTCATGGCGGGCATCTCGGCGCAGTCGACGATATCGGTATCGAAGTGGATATACAGCGGTCGCTCGGGCAATTTGGCATTGCGCAGCGACTCCAGGGTTTCATGGATGGCCACGCCGCTGCCGCGGAGCATCTCGCCTTCTTCCGGATCAAGATTGCGGACATCGGTGATGATCACATCGCTTTCGGCGATCGGCTCAAGGTCCAGCGCCCGCATGAGATGCTGGTTGCCGCGCCCTGTTAAAGCCGCCAGGGGCATGCCGCCCAGAAAGCCGCTGGGGCTGGTCTCGGGCGTATTGAAATCGCCATGCGAATCATACCAGAGGATCACCGGAGACCTGTCCGCCAAGCCTTTGACCACGCCCAGGCAACTTGTGCAATCGTTGGCGAAGACCACCGGCACTTTGTCCGTATGCGCCTGTATCGCCTCCGCCAGCGCGCGATTGACCGCCACGACCGGGTCAGCGCTGCCGCTGAAATCGGGCATGACATCAACCCATTCGGCACTGAGCTCGTCGGCGATGCCGCTCCGGCGCAGGGCAGCCACTTCCTGGCGTTCTGGCTTGGCTTCGCCCAAATAATAGGGTAGGCCTATGCAAACATAATCGGGCATGCGTCTTTCCTCCATCCAGGCGCTGTCTCGGCGTGTTTATCCGCCTAGATGCCGCTGATATGCGTCAAAGGAATCCCCAAGGCGTCTTTGACAAAATGCCAGTGAAATGCCAGGAACTCGCGCAGAAGCGAAAGCGGATAAGCCAGCCGTCCTCGAATGCGGCTGGATGGCACGGGGCTGCCGCTGGCGTGAATCCCCTGCCGCTCGAAGAGCCAGGTGGCGCGCAGCAAGTGATAGCTGTCGCTGACCAGGATGGCGTCCCCATAACCTTGTTCCGCCATAATCCGCCGGCTGAAGATGGCGTTTTCTTCGGTGCTGCGGCTCATTTCTTCCAGCAAGATCGCTTCTTCCGGGACTCCGCCTTTTAGCAGCACTTCTTGGCAAGCGGCCGCTTCCGAGCGCGGATAGGATTCGGCTTGCCCGCCGGCGCAAAGAATCATCGGCGCCATGCCCTCCCGCCAGAGTTCCGCGCCCTGCTGGCTGCGCCGCGTCAATGCGGGGCCGGGCTTGCCATCGCTGCGCAAGCCGGCGCCAAGCACGATGATAAGGTCGGAATCCCGGGCGCTGTCCACCGTGCCGCGCTGGTGGATGATGGCGATGAAGAGGCAGAAATAGACCAGGCCAGCCAGCATGACAAGCAGCAAAGCGCGTTTCAGCCGCGATGCCCTGTGACGCTTTTGCGAACCGGCGCGTCTCATCGTGATACCGCGCGATCAGGCGACAACTCAGCACTCGCTGTACCCGCAGGTCAGGCACTTGCGGCAATTCTCGGCGCGTATCAAGGTGATCGTGCCGCAGGCTGGGCACATATCGGCCCCGCTGATCAACGGGCTGATTGGCATGCCGTTTGCTTCTTCGCTCTCCAGGCTGGCTGTGGTCGCGCCGCTTTGAATCGGCAAGCCAAGTTGCTGCGGCTGCTCATCGGGGAAGAATTCCAACTGCAAGACGCGGGCCACGGCATCGGGCAGGGAGAGCACGCGCTTGGGACCAAAGCCGATGGGTCTGGCGCCGCCGATGTCCTGCAATTGCTCGATGATCAGCTTGAGCATATCCCGGCGGTTATGCGGCGCGGTCGTGCGCAGCTGCAGCGAGATCATCCGCCCCAGGCTCTCGGCGTCAGCCTGGATATCGCTGCCGGCTTTGCCTATCGCCACGAAGACTTCGAAAGGATTGCCCTGGTCATCGCGATTGATGGTGATATAGGCTTTGCCGAAAGGCGTCAACGTCTTGACCGAAGTGCCTTCCAGCCGTTCCGGGCGCGGATAGACGCGGTGCGGCGTCGTGGCTGGCTCGGCGTTTTCGCCCGCGGAAACCTTGAGCTCGTCCATTTCGCTTTCGGCGCGCTCATCGCCCTTGAGCATCAGCACCTGCTCATCGCGGCTGCCATCTCGGTAGATCGTGCCGCCCTTGCAGCCAAGCTCATACATGTACTTGAATAGCTCGCTGACCTGCTCAACCGTGTAATCGTTGGGCACATTGCAGGTCTTGGAGATGGCGCTGTCTATCCAGCGCTGGAAAGCCCCCTGCACCTTGACATGCTCGCGCGGCGACAGGTCCATGGCGGTGACGAAATAGTCCGGCAGTTCTTCCGCGCCGGGGTGCGCATCGTGCCAATCCTTGACGATGGGCACTTGCTCTTCGTGCAAGCCCAGGCGGCTCTTGCGGTAATAGACCCAGGAATAGAAGGGTTCGACGCCGGTGGAGGTATTGACCATCGTGCCGGTCGTGCCAGTCGGCGCTTGCGTCAGCAGCGTGACATTGCGGATGCCATCGCGGCGCACCTTGTCGCGCACAGCGGACGGCATGGACAGCATGAAGCCGCTTTCCAGGAATTTCTCGGCGTCAAACTGGGGGAAGGCGCTCTTCTCGGCTGCCAGATCGCTTGAGGTCTCATAGGCGGCCACGGCGATGGCGCGATAGATATCGTCAATCAGCTCGACCGATTCGTCGCTGCCATACGACACGCTCAGCTTGAGCATCAATTCGGCTATGCCCATCGTTCCCAAGCCGACGCGCCGTTCGCTGAGCTGGACAGCGCGGTTTTCTTCGAAGAAATAAGGCGTCGTATCAATGACATTATCGAGGAAGCGGGTGGCGTAGCGCACGGTCTTGCGCAGCTCCTCCCAAGCCACATCGCCCCGCGTCTCATCGTAGAAGCGCGACAGGTTGATAGCGCCCAGGTTGCAAACGGAGAAGGCGCCCAGGGGCTGTTCGCCGCAGGGGTTGGTGCAGATCTGCGGGTTGAAATACCAACTGTTGGCCATTTTGTTGCTGCGCTCGCGGAACCAGACGCCGGGCTCAGCGCTGGCCCAGGCGCTCTCGATGATGGCATTCCAAAGTTCCCGCGCCTGAATCGTCTTGTAATGGACTACGGGTCTCCCCGCCGCCATCCAGGTCTCGAGGTCGCCATCCCAGAGCTCGTCATAATCGGCGTCGCGCGTATCCGGGAAGAGCAGCTCCCAGGTCTCATCGGCGGCCACGGCTTCCATCAGCTTGTCGGAGACGCCGACGCTGATATTGGCGTTGGTGATCTTGCCGGATTGCCGCTTGCTGTTGATGAAGCTGAGGATATCGGGGTGCCAGTCATTGAGTATAAGCATCAAAGCGCCACGCCGGCTGCCGCCTTGTTCGATCAAACCGGTGACGAAACTGTAGAGCCCGCCCCAGGACACCGCCCCGCTGGACCGGCCGTTGACGCCTTTGACATAGGCATGCCGCGGACGCAGGGTCGAGAGGTTGATGCCAACGCCGCCCCCGCGCGACATGATCTCGGTCATCTGGGTTAGCGTGGTCATGATGCCTTCGCGGGAGTCTTCCGGCGAAGGGACGACATAGCAGTTATAAAAGGTCAGATCCTGGTCCGTGCCGGCGGCTGTGAGGATGCGCCCGCCGGGCACGAACTTCCACTCATCCAGCAGCCAGCGGAATTTGCGCGTCCATTCGGCCTGCTTGGCATGACCGGCTTCGACAGCAGCAACACCGCGGGCAACGCGGCTCATCATCTGTTCGGGTCGGGTTTCGATAGGCTTGTCCACATGCTCAAGATCGCGGGTTACCGTCTCGCCATCCAGCAGCCGGATGGTGACCGTGGGCAGGTCAATGGAGATGGCTTCGCCGATCTCGCGCTGGCCTGTCTTGGCGTTGACCACTACGATGACCGTATCGCCGACTCGCAGGCTGCCGCGCGTCATATCCTTTTGGGCATAGCGGTCAAGGAAGATCTTGTAACCAAGCTCATGCAACTGGCTGGCGCGTGTCTGCGATTGAGTCATGACGGGGAGTCCTAGCTTTGAATCGAATTTATCAGCATATATTATCAGACGAGCCGCTGCATTCGCGTCATTGTGGTTGGAGCGCGATCTCGATGCAATCTCGTCCCCATACCACAGAATTGTTGAATTGTCTAATTTACAGCACTTCCCAGCCAAATTCCACACGAGATTTGCCAAGAATCACATCGCTTAACTGTAGACACCCGCGTCGCCTTTCGAAGGCTCACGCAAAATACATTGCCCGGCGGTTGAACTCCCCCTCTCTGACTCGTCGGGGAAGGGGCCGGGGGGAGGGGTCTGCAACTAGCAATGTAAACAGGAACTAGCAGAATCGCTAGTCTTCGAGGGAATGAAAAGAGGCGAGCCAAGCCCGCCCCTTTGAAGCCAGATTTAGACGTTGCGCGACTACTGGCGGCGGTTCCGTTTGCGCAGGAAGGCCGGCAGCTCGGTGTTCTTCGGGTCGATGTTGTCGTATGTGCGCGGGTCTTCGCGCGGGGGCGTCGGCGGCGCCATGCGGCTGCGCTGGAATGGGGCTGATCCGCTGCTCTTTGAGGCGCTGTCCGGCGGCGACTGGATCTCGACGTCTTCGTATACGGGCCGCTGAATCGTCGGCGGCTGCGGCAGGGGCGTCGTCCCGCGGATGGGCAGGGTGCCCGCTTCCTGCATCGACGTCTCCAGCCGGCTGCGCTCGAAACCCGTGGCGATCACGGTGATATGCACCTCATCGCCCAGGCCTTCGTCGATATGCGCGCCGAATATCAGGTTGCATTCCGGATGCGCGCTGTCCTTGATGATGGCCGCCGCTTCATTGACTTCGAATAGCGTCAAGTCCGAGCCGCCAGTGATCGAGAAGAGTATGCCGCGCGCGCCATCTATGGTGACGTCAAGCAAGCCGCTGGTTATGGCCAGTTCGGCAGCCGAGCGCGCCCGATCGTCGCCGGAAGCTCGGCCAACGGCCATCAGCGCCGCGCCGCCTTCCGACATGACCGTGCGCACATCCGCGAAGTCCAGGTTGATGAGCCCCGGCACGGTGATCAACTCGGAGATGCCCTGGATGCCCTGGCGCAGCACATCGTCAGCCAGTGAAAAGGCTTGCTGCAGGGTGGAGCGCTTGTCCGCCATTTGCAGGAGCCGGTCATTGGGAATCACGATCAGCGTATCGACCTGGCTCTTCAGCGCCTCGATGCCGGTCTTGGCAAGCTGGGCGCGCCGCGTGCCTTCAAAGGTGAAGGGACGGGTGACCACGCCGATGGTCAACGCGCCGAGTTCTTTGGCTATCTGGGCGATGACGGGCGAAGCGCCGGTGCCGGTGCCGCCGCCCATGCCGCAAGCCACGAATATCATGTCGGAGCCGCGCAAGACCTCCAGCAGGTCTTCCGAGCTTTCTTCGGCAGCCTTGCGTCCGATTTCCGGATTGCCGCCAGCGCCCAAGCCACGCGTCAGCTTGTCGCCAATGCGCACGCGCGTCTTGGCTTTTGATAGCATCAGCGCCTGGTTATCGGTATTGACCGCGATGAACTCAACGCCGCCCAAGCCTTCGTTGATCATGCGATTGACTGCGTTCCCGCCGCCGCCGCCAACACCGACCACTTTGATCTGAGCGAAGTTTTCCCCGGTAATCAAGTCATTGACCATAATCAAATCCCTCGTCAATCAGCATCCCGCTGAATGCAATCCACCTGTTTCTGGGTTCATTGTACGCGGATTCAAAACCCCCGCAATTCAAATACCAGGCAAAAATGTTTCTTTATCCATCGCAATCATCGCTGTTCGTCTTGAGGCAGGAAGCGGCGCAGAAAATCGTTCATCAGCCGCCCCCAGTTGCTCACCGGCAAGCCCATATTGGCTGGCGGCTCCGCCTCGGTCACCGAATCCATCTCCAAGCCCAGCCGCAGCAATCCAACGCTGGTGCTGTACGAAGCATTCTTCAAGGTATCGGCGATGCCGGTGATCCGCTCGGGATGAGCCAGGCGCACCGGCAGGTTTAAGATCCGCGATGCCAAATCACGATAGCCGGGCAGCTGCGAACTCCCGCCCGTGATGACGCAGCCCGCGCGCAGCAAGCCGGCGTAACCCGAGCGTTTGATTTCTTTCTCGACCAACTCGAAGATCTCTTCAAAGCGCGCTTCAATGACCATGGCCAAGTCGCGGCGCGAGACCGGCAAGATTTCGCCGCCAAAGGGCTCGACAGGGAATACTTCGGATTCGCTGACCGCGTTCATATCGGCATGACCACGCTGGATCTTGACCTGTTCCGCCAAGCCGAAGGGCACGCGCATCCAGTAGGTGATGTCCTGCGTGACATGATTGCCGCCGACCGGGATGATCGCCGTATGCCAGACGGTGCCGTCGATGAAGATGGCCAAGTCGGTGGTGCCGCCGCCGATGTCTATGACAACCGCGCCCATCTCCCGCTCGTGATCCGTCAGCACGGCATCGCCCGCGGCCAGGGGATTGAGAATGAAGCGGTCGACCAAGACCCCTGCCGATTCCACCGCGTCTTCCAGGTTGGCCAAACTGGTGGTCGAGGCGGTGATGATATGGGCGTCGACTTCCAGCCGGAAGCAATGCATGCCGATGGGGCTGCGGATGCCATCCTGGCCGTCAAGGGTGTAACTGCGCGGCACGACATGCAGGATTTCGCGATTATGCGGGATGGCGATGTTGCGCGCCACGCTCATGGCTTTTTCCAGATCCTGTGATTGCACGCTGCGCGAACCGACGATGGTGGCCAAACCGCGGCTCGTCAGCGATGAAATATGGCTGCCCGCCACGCTCACGAAGGCGCGATTGATATCGTAGCCGCTGGATTTCTCGGCTTTGCGGATGGACTTGCCGATGGCTGCCGAAAGGGCGCCGACATCGTTCACGACGCCTTTCTTCATGCCATCGCTGGGCTCAATGCCCAAGCCGACGACATACACGTCCTCCGGGCGCACCTCCCCGACGATCGTGCAAATCTTATGCGTTCCAATATCCAGCCCAACTACCAAGTCGCCCATGCGGTTCTAAAGCCCCCATAAAAGTCTGTAAAAGGGTGCATCGGGATTGGCTATATTCAGCTCGGCAACGTCAATTGCGCGACTGTCCAGATTCTCCACCAGCACATCGTAGATCTTGATCTTCTCGTCCATCACGGCGGCTGAATCCGCGCCCATCCAAACCTGCCAGCCGGCTTCGTTCGTCCAGCCCAGCCCGTGAATCGGGTGAAAGTCCAGCTGATCGCCTTCCGGCAGGACGGCGCGCAAACGCATAGCGCCAAGCACCATGTCCTTCGTGAAGTCATCCGCGGCCGGCAGGGGCATATCGGAGCCGTCATCCACCAGGTTGATATGCAGCAAGCCGGGCGCCTCGGCGCGGGCGGGCATGACCCGGCCCTGAATGTCAATCCAGGTCTCGTCGCCAGCGTCTGACCAGACCAGAGCCGGCTGCCGCTCCTGCACATGCAGCGTCACCAGGTTGGGGGGCCAGCCTAACTCCACGCTGATATCAGCCACCGAAGGCGAACGCAGCACCTTTTCGCGAATATCCTGCGGATCCAGCCAAAACATATGATAATCCGCCAACTCCGAATAGGTGAAGACCTCTTCACCGCTGATGAAACTGTTGCCGCGCGTTTGTATCGCCCGAACGAAAAAGACATCGCTGGTGAAGAATGCCAGCAGCGTCAAGCCAAAGAGCGAGAATAGCGCCGCGCTGACTATTCGCCAGCGAGAGAATGCCAGCCGCCGCTCTCGCCGCGCGGGCCTTGAAAGCTTAGGCACGGTTCCGGGCGTCGCCCGGTGCAAAACGCCGGGAGCGCGATCAGGTTGCCGCGTCTGCGCCTGGACATGTCTCGCCACGTATGCTCTTCCACCGCGTCTAGAATGCTGCCTCCAGCCAACATGAAATCCAGTGTACAGCCACTCAAAAACCCGCGCAAACGGCATTGGGCGGAAATCTTCACCATTCTCCCAAGAGTTGAATCTCCAGCTCCAGCCAGATGCCAAAGCGCTCCGCCACCCGCTCGCGCGCGCGCTCAATCAGCCTGCGATAGTCGGCCGCGCTGGCATCCGCCCGGCGATTGACGAAAAAGTTGGCGTGCAGCGGGGAGACTTGCGCGCCGCCCTGCGAATAACCCTTCAAACCAGCCGCTTCAATCAGACGTCCGGCATAATCGCCCGGCGGATTCTTGAAGATGCTGCCCAAACTGGCGCCCGGCGGCTGAGTGCGGCGGCGATAAGCATTGTATTCGTCCATGCGCCGCAGGATCCTGGCTGGCTCATCCCGCTCGAAGCAGAACTCGGCCCGCATGACAAAGAATCGCCGGTCATCCCGCTGCTTCAGCCGGGAATGGCGATAGGCGTAGTCCAAGGATGCCGCGTCATGCCAGACCTCCTTGCCCGCTTCGTACACCATAGTCCGCTGCAGGACCCCCGCGATATCGCCCCCATGCGCGCCGGCGTTATTGACCACCGCTCCGCCAACCGTGCCCGGCACAGCGATCGCCCATTCCATGCCACTGAGACCATGCTCATAACAATAGCGCGTGAGGCGAATCAGATTCGCGCCGCTGCTGGCGCTGACGAGCCCTGGCCGGTCTTGCCAGATTCGCCCGGCGCGATTGATGATGGTCAAGCCGCGAATGCCCGCGTCCGCAATCAAGATGTTGGCGCCGCCGCCGATCACAGTCACAGGCAATCCGCGCCCCCAAGCCTGGTCGAGCAGGGAAAGCAGGTCCTGGTAGCTCGGGTCTTTGGCGTTATAGAGATAATCGGCCGGTCCGCCGAGCCGGGCAGCGGTGAAGCGCGCCAGGGATTGCCCGCGCGGCAGCTGGTCGATGACCGGGAGTGCTGTCGCGCCCATGCGGCTCAAGCCTCGGCGTCAAGATACATATCCGCGATCCGGTTGGCGTCGCCGGCGCTGAAGATGAGCAGGACCGCAGGACCCGTCGCCAACTCGCGCAGGGTGGCGGCCGCCTGCTCGAACGATGAAACGCAGCTGGCGGAGGGAATCTCGGCAGCCAGCGCCTGGCTGGATACGCCCTTGAGCGGCGCTTCCCGGGCGGCGTAAATCGGCGTGAGCAGGACATGGTCAGCAGCTTGCAAAGCGGCGATGAATTCGCCCCGGAAAAGCCGAACGCGGCTATAGGTATGCGGCTGCCAAATCGCCCAGATCGCATGACCGGGATAGCGCGCGCGGGCGGCGGTGATAGTCACTGCGATCTCGGTGGGATGGTGGGCGTAATCATCAATCACGATGACGCCATCGCGGCAGCCGCGGAGCTCGAAGCGGCGCGCCGTCGGCCGGTAGCCAGCCAGAGCCTTAGCGCTGCTCTCGAATGCGATGCCCAGCTCATGCGCCACAGCCATGGCCGCCAGCGCATTCAATACATTGTGCGCGCCCGGAACGCCCAGGCTGGCTTCGCCAAGCGCAGTGTCGCCATGCCAAACGGTGAAAGTCATCAGTTCTTCTTCGTAGCGGATATCACTGGCGCGCCAGTCAGCGGCTGGATTCTCGATGCCGTATGCGCGGATTGCGCCGCCGCGCTCCTGATATTCCTTGGCGATATCCAGCGCGGCCTCGTCATCGGCGCAGAAGACCAGCAGACCGCCAGGGCGAATTGAGGCGACGAATTGCTTGAACGCGGCAGTCATGGCCTCCGCCGTCGCGAAGAAATCCGGATGATCATGTTCGACGGTGGTGACCACGGCGATCCGCGGCGTCAAGCCATGGAACATATTGCCGTATTCGTCGGCTTCGATGACAAAGGCCGGGTCCGCGCCACTGCCGGCATTTAGTCCGCTGTTGCCCATGGCGCCGCCGACGATGAAGCCGGGGGCCTGCCCGGCCGATTGCAGCGCGTGAATGATCATGGACGTGGTGGTCGTTTTGCCATGAGCGCCAGCCACTGCCAGCGTGTCTCGGTCCCGCAGCAAGATCGGCATGAACTCGCGCCGGCGATAAACCGGGATGCCCTGAGCCCGCGCCGCCGCCAATTCAACATGATCGTCAGCCACTGCCGAGGTCGCCAGAAGCATGTCCGCGCCGTCCGCGTATCGCGCGTCGTGCCCCGCGAAGACCGTCGCGCCCGCTGCCTGCAACGCTGCCGTTACCGGGCTGGCGGTCATGTCCGAGCCGCTAACCTGGCAGCCGCGCTCCAACAAGATAGAGGCTATGGCGGAAAGGCCCGCGCCGCCTATGCCAACAAAATGCGCGCGCGCGCCTTTTTCGAGCCTTGGCATATCAGCCCCCGCCTGCCTCAAGCAGCAGCGACGCCAGGCGAGCCGCGCCATCCGCATGCGCCAGGGACTGCGCCTTGGCCCGCATTTCGTCCAGCCGCCGCGCATCGCTCAGGAGTCCGCTGACTGTCGCGAAGAGCTTGTCCGAAAGCTCGTCGTCATTCAGCCGGACAGCCGCGCCTCGCTGCGCCAGATAATCGGCATTGACCGCTTGATAACGCCAGGCATGCGGGTAGGGCACGAGGATGGACGGCAGGCCGAAGAAGGGCAATTCCGCCAGCGCGCTCGCGCCAGCCCGGCACAGCGCCAGGTCTGCCCCAGCGAATGCCAAGCCCATCTCGTCATGCAGATAGGCATAGGCATGATAATGGGGGTGCTCGCTCAATTTCCCCAGCCGCCGCCCGTTCGCCGCCCAGTCAAACTCTCCGGTGACGTGAATGATTTGAATGCCCAAGTCGAGCAGTTTCCGCAGGTTCTCAGCCAGCGCGATATTGATGCTGCGCGCGCCGCGGCTGCCGCCAGAGACCAGCAGGGTTTGGCGATTCGCCTCGAGATGGAAATAGCGCCGGGCATCCTCGCGCCGGGCATTCAGACGATTGTCGCCCAGGGGGTAACCCGTGACCACCGATTTGCCAGCCGGAAAGAAGTCCGCCGATGGGGCCGCGGTGATGGCGATTTTGCTGGCGAAGGGCTGCAAGGCTTTGATGGTCAAGCCCGGCTCGATATCGGGCAGGTAAATGACGAGGGGGATGCGCAGCAGCCAGGCAGCCAGCGCGACCGGCATATTCGCCCAGCCGCCAGTGAGCAGGCTGACCTTCGGGCGCAGACGCAGCAGCAGACCCAGCGACTGCAAGCTGCCAATAGCCAGCTTCAGCAGGCTGGAAAAACGCCGCGGCCGACTGACGCCGTGCAAGGGACCTGCCAGAATTTCGTGATAACTTTTGAAAGCCAGCCCCGACCGCGCCACAAGCGCCCGCTCCATGCCGCCGGCCGCGCCTAGGAAATGCAGCTGATGCGCCTCATCCCCGTCTTCGGCATTCAGCAGCGCTTCAGCGGTTGCCAGCGCGGGATAGACGTGCCCGCCGGTGCCGCCAGCTGCGATCAAAATTCGCAATATCGCTCCTCCGTTCCGAGGCCGGTTTGCGGCGCCATGCCACGCGATGCACGCTGAGCATCAGCCCGACGCCGATCATGACAACCAGCAGCGACGAGCCGCCAAAGCTGATGAAGGGCAGGGGCACGCCGGTCGATGGAATCACGCCTGTCATAACGGCGATATTCAGCAAAGCCTGGATGATTACCCATGATGTGAAACCCACGCAAAGCAGCGCGCCAAAGTTGTCTCTGGCATGGCGCGCCATCTGAAAACCGCGGATGGCGAAGGCGATGTAGAGCGCCACCACCACAGCCGCGCCCAAGACGCCGAGCTCCTCGCCGATGATGGCGAATATGCTGTCGGTATGCGGCGCGGGCAAGGCGCCAAATTTCTGCTGCGATTGGCCCACGCCGACGCCGAACCAGCCGCCGCGCACAAAAGCCGTGATGGCTTGCAGCGTATGATAATCGCTCAGCGTGATATCGCTCAAGCCGACCAGGAAATTGGCGATGCGGTCCTGCGCGTATTGCCAGGATTGAATTACCAGCAGAGCCAGCGTCAGCGAAACCCCGCCGACGGCGCCCATATGCCAGACATTCGCGCCAGCCACGAAGAAGATCACGCCGGCAGTGAGCACGACGATGGCAGCCGAACTCAGATCTGGCTGCGAGACGATCAAAGCGGCGATGAGGCCGACGATCAGCGCAAAGGGCATCAAGCCATAAACGAAGCTGCGCACGCGCGCGTTATGCGAGCCAAGCCAGGCCGCCATATAGAAGACGATTGTGAACTCGGCCAGCTCGCCCGGCTGCAAGCGCCCGCCGCTGAACGAACGCCGCGCGCCAAAGATGTCCTCGCCGAAGATGCTCACCGCCACCAGCGATGCGATGGTGAAAAGCAGCACCACAACGGCAAAACGTTTCCAAAAGCGGTAATCCACCGTGGCGAAGAAGAGCAGGGCGGCGACCGCGACTACGACATTGCGCAAATGCTCCTCAACGAAGAAGCCAGCCGCGCTCCCATAAGTCTGGTTGCTCCAGTCCCAGGTGGCGCTGAAGACCATCAGAGCGCCGATGATCAACAGCAGCGTCACGATGCCCAGCATGACCTTGTCATAAGTGGACCAGGGGCGACGCCTCTGCTGACGGGCCGGGCGCGCGCCCTCATCGTTGATGACCGTGTAACCGGGTCTGCGGCGAATCCGGCGGCGGATGCGGCGCTGCCTGGCATCAGGACTGGCTTGCTCGCTCATGAGTGTCCTCGGCGGACCAGCTGGCTGCCCGCTTCATTATAGTTCAGATACCAATTGGCGAAAGTGCCGCCCGCGCTGGGCGAAATCCGCATAGGCGTCATAGCTGGCGCCCCCGGGCGAAAGCAGGACGACATCGCCAGCTTGCGCGACTTCGGCCGCCCGCGCCACAGCCTCTTCCAGGTCGCGGGATCGCGAAATCTTGCCTTCATCGACGCGAAGCATGCCCAGCAATCGCATCGCTTTGCTCGCCACCTGCTTCTCGCCATCCTCGCCGAAGATGATGATATGCCGGGATCTGCGCAGCGCGAACTGGAGCGCCGCTTCCCAAGGCAAGTCTTTGTCCAAGCCGCCGATGAGCAGCACCAGCGGTTCATCGTAACTGGTCAGGGCGGCCATCAGGCGTTCGGGCGCAGTGGCGATGCTGTCGTTGACCCAGGTCACGCCATTCAGCCGGCGCACGGTCTCCAGACGATGTTCAACGGGCTGAAACTCTTGGATTGTCGCGCGCATCGCCTCGGGCATGACGCCGGGACGGTCGATTGCCAAACCCATTCCCCCGGTGATGGCGCAAGCCGCCAAAACGTTGAGAACATTATGATCCCCGCGCAGTTGGATGGCATCGCGCTCGCAGACGACATGGGGACCCATATCGAAGCTGGCTGAACCGGCCACCAGCAACCGGCTGCCGAGCATGAATGCCCCATCCGGAACCATATCGTACATGCTGAATGCCAACAGCTCGCCAGCGGCAAGCGGCTCGAATGCGCGGCTGGCTGCGCTGTCCCAGCCCAGTACCGCCACATCAGTCGGGCGCTGATGCCGCAGGATGTTGGCTTTGGCATTGGCGTAATTCTCGAAGCTGCCATGCCTGTCGAGATGGTTGGGACTCAGATTCAGCAGGGCGGCCACGTTGGGGCTGGCGGATATGAGCTCAAGCTGAAAACTGGAGAGCTCCATGACAACGATGTCATCGGCTTTGATGCGCGCCAGGTCGGCGATCAAGGGATTGCCGATGTTGCCGCCCAGCCAGACCTTGTAGCCGGCATTGGCGACTATCCTGGCGGTCAGGGCGCTGGTGGTGGTCTTGCCAGCGCTGCCGGTGATGCCAATGACCGGCGCCGGGCAGCGCTCCAGGAAAAGCTGGGCGTCATTGCTGAATGGGATGCCCCGTTCACGAGCCAGCTGCAGAATCGGCAGGTCCAGCGGGACGCCGCCAGAAACGCAGATCAAGCGCGCGCCGATGAGCAGGTCTTCCGGATGGCTGCCAAGAAAGAAGCGAATGCCGGGATAATCCCGCCGGCGCAGCTTCAGCTGGCGAGCGCTGCGGCTGTCGGTGACCACGACTTCCGCGCCGACCGTCGGCAGCCAGCGCGCCAATGCCCGGCCCTGCCGCCCGAAGCCGAAGACGACTACCCGTTTGCCGGATAAGTGGTCTTTGCTCGCCATGCCCGCCTGGAATCTCGCCATAACACTTGCATTATAGCGCGTGGCGAGATTGCGGCTTGGCCATGCCGCGCGAATCGCAGGGCATGCGGGATTTGGCGTTTCGGGGTTTGCGGTTGGGCGCGCCACCCGTCGCCACACTAACCCCCCTCGGTCCCCCCGACGCGTCAGGGGGAGGCAATATCCACAACACCAACATGCCGTAGGGGAGAGGTCGCGTAGGTGTATAGTATCATGTTCTCATGGGATGGTGTCAAAGAGCGACAAGGAAGCATTATGGGACAGGTACTGCACCCTCAGGCCAGGACGACAGAGGCGACCCGCCGAGAGATACAAGATAGTCAAGAGAGCATAGCCAAGCTGGCCAAACGCTTCGGCATCAACCCCAAGACTGTCGCCAAATGGAAGAATCGAGTTTCTGTCAAGGACTTGCCAATGGGCCCGAAACAGCCGCGCTCGACCGTGCTTACCGAGCAAGAGGAAGCCATGATCGTGGCCTTCCGTACCAAGACCCTGCTGTCGCTTGATGACTGCCTCTACGCGCTGCAGGAGACGATCCCCCATTTGACCCGCGCTAGCCTGCATCGCTGTTTTAAGCGGCATGGGGTAAACCGCTTGCCACAATCGGACAGCAAGCCGGCGAAGAAGCGCTTCAAGGACTATCCCATCGGGTACTTTCACGTGGACATCTGCCAGGTTCGCACCGATGAAGGCAGACTAAGTCTCTTTGTGGCCATTGACCGCACCTCCAAGTTTGTCTTTGCAGAGCTCATGACAAGCGCCAAGCGCGCAGATGCTTGTGCCTTCCTGCGCCGCTTGATAGCAGCAGTGCCCTATCGGATTCATACGATCTTGACCGATAATGGCTCCGTGTTTGCCCCGCCTCCGAATGCCAAGCAGCAGGGCAAGCGGGAGTTCGGTAAGATATGCGTAGCCCATGGCATCGACCACCGGCTGACCAAGCCTTATCATCCATGGACAAACGGGCAAGTGGAACGGATGCATAGGACCCTCAAGGAGCAGACTGTGTACAAGTACTTCTACCACACTCACGCGCAGTTGCGCCAACACCTGGGGGCCTTCTTGCAAGCCTACAACTTTGCCAAGCGGCTCAAAACGCTGAAGGGGAGAAGCCCCTACGAATACATCTGCGAGCGATGGCTGGATACACCGGACATCTTTCATCAAAACCCACACCATCTCACTGCGAGACTAAACACGTAGGTCGCGTAGACACTGACCGGCGCCGGTGGCTCGTCCCGCTCGCTAGACAACCGGAACCTGGCGGATAATTATCAGTAGCGGAAAGGCCTTACAGTGATGTTGATATGGGCGAGAATTAAGGCGTGACAAGTCTTGCGCCTCGGGATCTTGGTGTGGCCCAAAAGCCTTACAGCAGCGCCAGCGCCACGCCCACGAAGGCGCTCAAGATGCCTATCAGCCAGAAGCGCTGCACGATCTGCGTCTCGCTCCAGCCGCCGAGCTCGAAATGATGATGAATCGGCGTGCGGCGGAAGGGGCGAATATCCTCGCCATAGAAGCGCCGGCTGAGCTTGGCGGAGGCCACCTGCAGGATGACGCTCAGGATCTCCATGACCGGCACGATGGCGATAATCGGCAGCAGCAGCCAATGCCCGGTCATCACCGCGGCCGCGCCCAGGGTGGCGCCAAGCGCCAGCGAACCGGTATCGCCCATGAATAGCTGAGCGGGATGCGCGTTATACCACAGGAAGGCGAAGCATGCGCCAACGATCACAAAGCAGAGCTCTACCAGGAAAATCTGTTCCTGCAAGACCGCGATGACGCCGTAGGCGCCAAATGCGCTGGCTGTGATGATGCCCGCCAAGCCGTCCAAGCCATCGGTGAAGTTGGTGGCGTTGGAAGTGGCCACGATGATAAAGGTGCTGATGCAGACAAAAAGGACGGGATGCAAGGGGATCTGCACCTGCGCCAAGGGCAGGATCAGCGAATTGGCGTAGGAGAATTGGAAATGCGAGATGATGGTGGAAGCGGCCAAGGCCAGCAAGATCTGCGCCGCGAACTTTATCGTGCCGGGCAGCCCTTCGCCAACGTTGCCCCGCGATGTCTGGATGCCTTCCCAGTCGTCGATCAAGCCCAGGAAAGCAAAGCCGACCAGCACAAAGAGCGGCACAAGGATGCTGCGCCCCGAGCCTTCTTCGACGATGCGCGAGATATTCAGCGCCAGCGTAACCGAAATCGCCGGCAAGACAATCATGATGCCGCCCATCGTGGGCGTGCCGATCTTGTTGACGTGATGGCTGTCCATCAGTTCAGCGCGGATCTGCTTGCCCAGCTTCAGGCGATGCAAGATCTCCACGAAAGGACCGCCCCAGATGACGCCTAGCAGGAATGTCGCGCCGCCAACACTCAGCGCCAAAGGGAGTTGACCATCCATAAGCCCAGATTGCCTAGCTCGCTTCTTCGTTCAGGTTTGCTTCCGCTGCTGCCAAACGCGCCCGAACAGCATCATCCGGTATCTCAAGCAAAATGACAAGGCGGTCGGCGATGCGCTTGAAGACCGGCGCGGCCACCTGATAGCCGAAGTCGCCATCGGGCCTGTCCAGCTTGACCATGACCACGGCTTGCGGCTCATCGGCGGGCAAGAAGCCTATGAAGGACAGGATCTTTGCGTTTCGGCCTTCTTCAAACGCCACGGCGGTGGAGATCTTGGCGGTGCCCGGCTTGCCAGCGATGGAATAGCCCGGCAGCTCGGCTTCCGGAGCGCCATCCTGCACCACGCGCAGGAGTATGCCTTTGATAATGGCGGCGGTCTCAGCCGAGAGGACGCGGCGGATGGTCGTCGGGCGAGCCTCCTCGGCGCTTTCGTCGCTGATGACCTGGCGGACGATGCGCGGCTGGCGCATGATGCCGTCATTGGCTATGGCTGCGTAGGCGGCGATCATCTGCATCGGCGTAGCCTTCAGGCTCTGCCCATGGCTGTTGAGGCCCAGGTAACTCTCATTCCAATCCGAATCGCCGGGGATGCGCAGCTCGCCGCGTTCCTCAGCGAAGAGCCCGACGCCGGTCGCCTGCCCCAATCCAAATGCCCGCATCATGCTGTAGAAGTCGGTGCTGCCCATCTGCAGGGCTATCGTCGCCGCGCCAACATCCAGGGAACTGACAAGCAGGGTCGTCACATCCGTCGTGCCGTAGGATCTGTAGGTGGCGTTGAAAATATCGCGTCCGCCCACCTCCAGGTAGCCCGTGTCGTTGTAGGTCCAGAAGGGGGTGATGACGCCTTTTTCCAGCGCGCCGGCCACGGTCAGCGTCTGCATCAGCGAGCCGGGTTCATAGGTCTCGTTGATGGCCGGGTTGACGCGCAAGTTGGGATCGGCGACTTCCAGGAAATTGTTGGGGTCCACCGAGGGATAATTGGCCAGCGCCAGCACATCGCCATTGCGCGGGTCCATGACGATGACCGTGCCGCGGAAAGCGTTGTAGCCTTCGACCGCTTTCTTGAGTTCAGTCTCGACCCAGAATTGCACATCGCGATCCAGCGTCAGGACGATGTCCTGCCCGCGCTGTTCGGCCGGGCGCTCCTGCGGCAAATCCAGCGGCACATTGCTGACGGAAAGATCCAGGACGCGGCCCGACAGCGTGTCGTTATAGGCCCCTTCCACGCCCAGCGCGCCCCGCAAGCCGTCATCGACCACGATGCCCACAACATGCGCCGCCAGCTCGCCTTGGGGATAGAATCGCTTGGGAATCTCCTCCAGGCCCAGCGAGATCTCACCCAGCGCGGCGATGGCTTGGCCCTGTTCTGCCGAGATGGGACCAGCCAGGAACTCCCAGACGTTTTCGCTGGTGGCTTTGCGCCAGATTTCAAAATAGCCGATATCGAGGATCTCCGAGAGCTTGGCGCTAAGGCCATCGGGATCCGAAACCAATGCCGGGCTGATGCCGAGGCGATATTGCACGATATTAAAAGCCAGGGGTTCGCCATCGCGGTCATAGATCAATCCGCGCTCAGCCGGGATGCGCAGCGTCGTATTTGTGATGGAATTGCCGATCATTTCCAGTTCCTGGCGCAGGGATCGCGGGATAAACTGGAAATTGGCCAGATTGATGATGAGATACGCCGCCAGAAAAATGAGGAATATCGCCACGAAAGGCAGGCGCGCCTGGATGGTCGCTCGCTGTGATGCCGGGCTTTGCATGGGCTGCGCTTCCCTCAGCCGCCGAAGGAACGAAACTGGTCGCTCATCAGCGCCAACTGCTCTTCCAGCCAGCCGCCAAAAGTCTGCTCATACACCGGCTGCGCGATCTCGCTGGGCTTGTCTTGCGCCGCCGTCAATGTCAGCGCCTCGCGATCCGGGTTATAGCCCTCAATGAGCAGATAATCGATATCGGCATTGGTCGCGGGCCGAAAACCGATCTCAACTGCGCGGGCGAAGAGACGCGGCGCCGTGCGGAAGCTGGCGATCTCGCCGATCAGCTTTTCATTCTGCCGCTTCAGCGCATCGCGCCGGCTAATCAGGTCTTCAATCTGCCGATTGGTGATGGCGAAGGAAGCCACCTGCGAAAGATACAGGCTGCCCAGGATGAGCAGGATGGCGACGCCCAAAATCGCCATGGCTGTGGCTTGATTGCGCGTGCGAAAACGCTTGCGGCTGAAGGTATGCTGAATCCAGGCTTGCGACATGCTGCGCGGTCATTCGCTGCTCTGACAGGATAGACGCGGGCGAAACAATTCCATTGGCCACCCGGCTTGCCTTCCAATGTATCCGAAATTGCCTGATGCGCAACTCAACTTGGCGCGGCTTCCAGCTTCTCGACGACGCGCAGTTTGGCGCTGCGGCTGCGAGGATTGGCTGCGATTTCCGCTTCGTCGGGCGCGATAGGCTTGCGATTGACCAGCTTGACGCGGGCTGGTCTCGCCTGAATGGATGCCATGCCCGGCGGCGACGAGACTTCGGCGGCCAGTCGCTTGAATGCCCGCTTGACCAGCCGGTCTTCCAGGCTGTGAAAACTGATGATCGCCAGGCGTCCCCCAGGGCGCAGCAGGTCAATGGCGCAGGGGATGACCGTTTCGATGGCTTCCAACTCTTGGTTGACAGCCATGCGCAGCGCCTGGAAGGTCTTGGTGGCGGGATGGATCTTGGCGGCCCGGCGAGCTGGCGGTGGCAGGGCGTTTATGACCAGATCTGCCAACTGCCTGGTCGATGCGACCGGGCGATGCGCAGCGATGGCGCGGGCGATGCGGCGGGCATGGCGTTCTTCGCCATATCGAAACAGCAGATCTGCCAGCTCATCTGACGGCAAACCGTTGACGAGATCATGGGCGCTTGGGCTTTCACTGTTCGCGTCGAAGCGCATATCCAGGCTGGCCTCGTAGCGAAAGGAGAAGCCGCGTGAAGGCTCATCCAGCTGCAGCGAGGACAAGCCCAGATCGAGCAGGATGGCGTCGACTGTCCTCCAGCCAAGGCCCAGAGCCGTCTCGCGCATTTCAATGTAGCTGCCGTGATGGAACTGGACGCGTTCGTTGAATTGCGCCAGGGTCTGCCTTGCCAGGTTGATGGCGCTGGCATCGCGGTCCATGCAAAGGGCGGAGTCGATGCCGGCTTCGAGGAGCGCGCGCGTATGACCGCCGCCGCCAACCGTGCCGTCAATCAGACGTTTGACTCGCGGATCGGCCGGTTGCAGCGCTTCGATGACCGCTGGAAGCAGGACTGGGATGTGTCGCCGCATGATCTGGTGGCAGTCCCTGGCTGGGTTCAGGCAAGCATACTCCAGCCCGCCCGAATTATGCAGAGCAAAACTGCCGCCGCATCAATTCACGCAATCGTCGGATCGTGCTAAAATGAAGACGATTCCGTCCGCAGCCAGCTACGCAGCCAGCCGCCATGAGCTACCGGAAACCGCCGCATATCGAGACGATACTCAAGAATCTGCCCGCAAAACCGGGCGTCTATCTGCTCAAGAACGCGCGCGGCAAGATCATCTACGTCGGCAAAGCCAAACGTCTGCGCAATCGCGTCCGCAGCTATTTCACGACGGCCGCCGACGGCAACAGCAAGACCTTGCGCATGCGCGCCGAAGTGGCTGATATCGGCTTCATCATCACCGAGAACGAAGTCAAGGCGCTGATCCTGGAAGAGACGCTGATCAAGAAGCACCGTCCGCGCTACAACATCGAGCTCAAGGATGACAAGCGCTACCCCTATATCCGCATCGGCTGGGGAGACGCCTTCCCCAAAGTGGAGACGACCCGCCGCGTCGACAATGACGGCTCGCGCTATTTCGGTCCTTATTCGGCGATGTGGGTAGTGCAAAAGACGCTGAGCGACCTGCGAAAAGCCTTCCCCTATTTGACCTGCGATCGCGAAATCAGCGGCGAAGACGAGCGCGCCTGCCTCTTTCATGATATCAAGCTCTGCAACGCGCCCTGCATCGGGGCGGTCACTCGCGACGAATATCGCTTCATGATCCAGGAATTGATGGATGTCCTGGGCGGCCGCGCCAAAGATGTGCAAACGCGCCTGGTGAAGGAGATGAATCAAGCCGCCGAAGACCTCAACTTCGAAAAAGCGGCGGGCTTGCGCGACCAGCTGAAAGCCATCGATTTCATCACCAACAAGCACAAAGCCGTCGGCAAGAATATGACCGACCATGATGTCATCGCTCTGGCTCGCGATGACCGCGACGCCACCGTGCAGATCATGTTCATCCGCAACGGCAAGCTGATCGGCAGCGACTCGCGTCTGATGGACAATACCGAGGGCGAAAGCGATGCCGCCGTCCTGGAACAGTTTATCAGCCAGTTCTACGCCGCCTCAGCCAATATCCCGCGGGAGCTGATCCTGCCCAATGCAGTCGAAGAAGCCAGAATCCTCGAACGCTGGCTCAGCGACAAGCGCTCCGGCTCGCGGGTGAGCATTCATGTGCCCCAGCGCGGCGATAAACGCAAGCTGATCGGCCTGGCGCAGGAGAACGCCTTGGAGAGCCTGCAAATGATGCGGGCGCAATTCGAAGCCGACACCACCAAGCATGAGGCGGCCATGGCGGAATTGCAGGCGGCGCTTAGCCTGCCGCGCATCCCCAACCGCATCGAATGTTTCGACATCAGCACGACGCAGGGCACGGCCATCGTAGCAAGCCGCGTCGTCTTCGTCCGCGGGGCGCCCAGAAAAAGCGAATATCGCCGCTTCAATATCCGCAGCGTTTCCCATACCGGCGCCGACGACTACCAATCGCTGAGCGAGGCGCTGACCAGGAGATTCCTGCGCTGGAAGAATGCCGTCGACCGGGAGCGCGATCTGACGCCGGATGGGCGAGACAAGGACGAAACCTGGCGCATCCTGCCGGACCTGCTGCTGATCGATGGCGGCAAGGGGCAGCTCAACGCGGCGCGATCCGTGCTGGATGAGTTTGGCTTGCTACAGCGGGTGCCACTGGCTTCGCTGGCCAAGCGCATCGAAGAGATCTTCTTGCCCGATAGAGCCGATTCTGTCCTCTTGCCACGACGCAGCGAAGCGCTATATCTGGCGCAGCGGGCGCGGGATGAAGCCCATCGCTTCGCCATCGCGAGCCATCGAAAGCAGCGGCGAAAAATCGGCATGGCCAGCCGCCTGGAGACGATACCCGGCGTGGGACCCAAACGGCGCAAGCTGCTGCTCAAGCATTTCGAGAATTCGATTGACGCCATCAAGGGCGCAAGCCTGTCCGAACTGGCGTCTGTGAATGGCATCAGCAAGGAAGTGGCGCTGAATATCAAGAGCCACCTGGAATGATGGAGTCGCTTGACAGGGGCCGCGAATTGGCGCTATTCTTGACGGGAGGTGGATTCGGAGGCGGCTATGCAGATGCCCGACTATGTGCGAGAGATTCAGTTGCCTGAGCGTCCCGCTTTGCGCGGCCTGGCCCGCCTGATGGACTTCACCGGCAGCCTTGACATGGAATACATAGAGCAGATCCGCGCGCATCACCGGGCGGAGCTTAAGCGCCTGTCGGAAGTATCGGCGGTATCGAACAACGCCGTCTCGATGCGTGGATGGCGACAAGACGCTGAAGCCATTAGAGGCGATTGGCAAGTTGTAGGCGATGCCATGCGCTGCGCAATGGGTCAACTTGACAAAGAACTCCGCGAGCGGGTAAAGCGTGTCTGAGGTCGAGAGCGAGCCGGTTGATCGCACGGACTCAGAGAAATCAGTCGGCGAGCCAAAGGACTCCTATTAAGTTGCGCCGGCGCCGCGACGCGATGACGCAAGCGAGCCGCAAGATTCGGAGCCGAACTTCCTTGCGCGCTTCGAACAGCTCTATGAAGGACCTCTGCCCCCGCCCAAGACGGCCGAACGTTACGAGGCGGTGCTGGCCGGCAGCTTTGATCGAATCTTGACCTTGGTTGAACAGGAACAAGCGGCCCGTCTTGAGTTCCAGGCGCAAAGCCACAGAGACCGGGTAGCGATTGAGCGACAGTATCTGTCTGACGCCACAGAGAGCGAACGGCAGCTCATCGCGTCGTTCAACCGTCGCGAGCTGGCAGGGATGTTATTAGGGTTTGTTCTGGCGATTTGCGTGCTGGGAATCGCCGCGCTCATAATCGTTACAGACCGAAGCGTCGAAGCCGGCGTCGCGCTAATTGTGGCTGACGCGGCAGTTGTTGCCGGAGCATTCCTCGTATCGAGGCGACCCGGCGCGGGATCGAGAGACGGTACGGAGAATCGATAGTCTGGCCTGATACCAGAACTGACTCTAGCCGGACGGGGCGTTCTCAAATCCGCAGCTGATGCACATGCCGCACGAAGTCCTGCCGGCGCAGGTTCTCCAGCAGCGCCTCCGGCAGCGGCTCGTCAAAGCTCAGCACGGTCAAGGTGTTGCCGCCCGGCTCCGCCCGCCCGGTGTGCCAACTGGCGATATTGATGCCATTGCTCGCCATAAGGCTGCCGACCTGGCCGATGACGCCCGGCTTGTCGTAGCTGCCCATTATGAGCAGGTTGCCGCGAGGCTCGAAGTGGATGCGATAATCGTTGATCTGCAGGATATACGGTTTCCGCCTGTCCAGCAGGGCGCCGGCGATGCTGATCTCTTCGCCGTCCTCCAGCGTCGTCTGGCAGGTGATGATATTGCGATATTCGCTGATCTTGATGCCCTTGGCCTGCGTTATCCGCCAGCCGCGCTCAGCCGCCAGCAAGGGCGCGTTGACAAAGCTGACCTGGTCGCCCAGGATGGGTTTCAGCAATCCGGTGAGGATGCCCACGGTCATCGGCTTTATCAGCCCGTTCATATCGTCGCCGATGATTTCTATGGCGATGCGGTTTATGGCTTTGCGAGCGAGGATATGCTGCAGCGCGCCAATGCACTCGGCCAGCTGCATGAAAGGGCGGATTTCGTCATAGCTCAAGCCCGGCAGCAGGGGCATATTGACCACATTGCGATAATCGCGGTCGCTCAAGGCGTCGCGGACCTGCTCGGCGATTTGCAGTGACAGATCCTGCCGCGCTTCCGCCGTGTTGTCGCCGATATGCGGCGTATGAATGACGCGGTCCAAGGCGATGAGCGGGCTGTTGAAGGGCGGCTCCTCGTTCCAGACATCCACCGCCACGCCAGCCAGCCGGCCTTCTTTCAGCGCCTCCGCCAGCAGCGCTTCCTTGATGATGCCGCCATGCGCCGTATTGATGAAGAAGGCGCCGGGCTTCATCAGCCGCAGGGCCGCTTCATCCAGGAAGTCGGTCGTCTCTTTGGTGGCTGGCACGTGCATGGTGACATAATCGGCGCTGGCAAGCAGCTCGCTTAATCCCGCCAGGCTGATGCGCCGGTCATCCACGCTCTCTTCGCGGATATAGGGGTCATGAGCCAGCACGGTCATGCCCAGCGCCAGGCAGAGACGGGCCACCCGCCGCCCGACGCGCCCCAAGCCCACGATGCCAATCGTCTTGCCATGCAGCTGCAAGCCCACCTGCTGCTGCCGGTCGAAGAGCCACCAGCCCTCGCGCAGGCTTTCATGCAGGGCGGGCAGGTTGCGGTTCAGCGCCAGCATCAGCGTCAAGGTATGCTCCGCGGCCGCGATCGCGCTGCCACCGGGCGTATTCATCACCAGAATGCCGCGCTCTGTGGCGGCGTCGATGTCGATGCCAGCCAAGCCCGCCGACATTAGAGCCACCAAGCGCAGCTTCGGCGCTTTGTCCAGCAGAGCCGCGTCGAGCTTGAAATCAGAACGCATGATGATGGCGGCCGCCTCAGCCAACGCATCCCGCACCTTGGCGGTCTTTGGCGGCACGCAATTCACGCGGATCTCGCCGCCGGCCTCCAGCAGGGCGATGCTCTCCGGCGTGAGGTCGGTGGCGGCCACAACTTGCTGCCGGCTCACGCGAACAAGCCTTTCGCTTTGATTGCGTTCAGCACTTCAAAGAGGCTGCCGAACAGCTTGTCGTTCACGTCGGCGAAATCATCCAGGCTGGAATGCGAAAGATCCGGCACGGTGAAGCAGGTCATGCGGGCCGCCAGCGCGGAGCGAGTGCCGGCTCGGCTGTCTTCCAGCGCCAGGCAGCTTTCCGGGGGTATGCCCAACTGCTCAGCGGCATGCAGATAGATATCCGGCGCCGGTTTGCCATGCTTGACGAACTCCGCGGAATATCGCCTGGGGATCAAGTCCTGCCAGCCCAGCAAGCGCGTGAAATGCTCAATCACGACCTGCGATGAACTGGAGGCGATGGCTCGCGGGATGTCGCGCTCGGCGGCGAAACGGATGATTTCGTCGGCGCCGGGCCTGGCTCGGATGCGCTCGGCAGGCAGCGCCAGCATGCGGTCGGTGATGGCTGCTTCGATGGCGGCCGGCGAATCGCCCAGCTTCGGGTAATGCCGCTGCAAGATGGCCGCGAACTCGTCAACGCGCATGCCAATGCCCAGCTCGCGCACTTCGTCCGAATAGCTGTAGCCATGCGATTCGATGAGTTCGACTTCGACTTCATGCCAGACTGGCTCGGAATCGACCAGCAAGCCGTCCATATCAAAGATAAGCGCGGAATATGTCATGCTGAGATGATGTCCTCGAACTCTCTGATGAATCGCTGGCGCAGGTCCGCTTGCTTGAATAGCGCGGGCGGCTCTTCCAATGTCAGCGTGATGCCTTTGCGGAAAAGCGCTTCATGCGGACCGCCGAGTAGGGCGAAATACCCATGCCGACCGGCAGCCAGGGGAAGAATCGGCGCAAGCGACGGGGCATGCAGGAACACATCCGCTTCCGCTTTTACCGCCTCGCGCGCGACCACTCCGCCATAACCAACAAAACAATCGACCAGCGGCTTGGTCGCCAGGTCCGAAGCGCCATCGCCGATCATGAGACGTCTGCCGGGCGCGTCCCCAGCCAGTTCGCTGATGATCTTGCTTTTGCCGCTGGATACGGTCAAGGGGCCCTCGCTGTAATCGAGGTAGGTCTTGGCTTGCTGCGTCCGCGGCTCATGATAATCCCACCAGCGCCCGGAGAGCTCGTTGTATTCCAGTTCCACCGCGCGGATGCGTTCCGGCGTCAGTCCAAGCCGCCGGCCGAAGCCTCGCACGGCATCAATCAAGCCGCCGCTGATGATGAAGACCCGCTTGCCCAGAACTTGTAAAGCCGCGATCACTTCTGGCGCGTCTTCCACGACCGTCTCCCAATAACGTTCTTCGACCGCCTTGAGCTGCCCCAGAGTCGGCTTAATGGCGCGCAGGCGCTTGCCATAGACATCCGCCAGGTCAAGCTCGCCATCCATGGCTTTGTTTGTCAGCAGGCCGACGCGCTCGGCTTTGCCTTTGAGGCGGGCCAGCTCGTCTATGCCCTCAATGGCGGACAAGGTGCTGTCGCAATCAAAGAAGACAAGGTCATAAGCCTGCCAGCCGCCGCGCATCATCATCTCTTTCGGCGCATATCTGCAATCGCGCTCATTATAGACAGCCGCGCCCGGAATTGTAGGCTTGCCTGCCCGCCGCTTGAATGCTGCCCATCGCTCCCCTATAATCGCCAGGTCAATCGTTTATCCGCCAGATTTGGCGCGAGAGAGCCCCGGCTTGGCACGAAAACCGGCTGATCAATCCGTAGCGCGCGAAGACATCTTGCGGGCGGCCGCCGACGTCCTGCACCGCAAAGGCTATGAAGCCACCACCATGAAAGACATCGCCGCCCAGGTGAACTTGACGGCTGCCAGCCTCTATCATCATTTCAAGAACAAAGATTTTCTGGTGCTGAACGCGCTTGAGGTCGGGCTGGAACTGACTATCGAGAAGCTGGAAGCGCTGGAAGCGGCCGATCTCAGCTGCGCTGACAAGCTGGCGGAAATGATTCGCTCGCATGTCATCAGCGTGACTGGCAATGTGGCGGTGGCGGCGGCCATGGTCTTCGAGATTCGCGCATTGCTCAACTTCGGCTCGGGCGGCAAGAATGGCGGCGATTCCACCATGGCGGCTTTCATGGAGAGGCGCGACGGCTTCTTCGCCCGGCGGGATTATTTCGAGAGCCTGTTTCGCGATACCGTGCAGGCGGGCATCGAGGCGGGCGAGTTTCGCCAAGTGGATGCGGCGATAGTGACAAGAGCCATGCTTGGCGCGCACAACTGGGTGAGCCTGTGGTTCAAGGAAGGCGGCCGGCTCAGCGGCGCGGAGGTGGCAGAGGTGATGGTGGATGCCTGGCTGGCGGCGTTGCGGGTGGAGAGCGGGAAATGAACAACCGTAGATCATTGACAGCCTGGCTTCCATCTTATTCTGACGCTCAACGTTTCCTGCGAATCATTGAAGGAACGAGATTTGCCCGGCTTAAGGCTTTGACCGACAAGGTATGGGATAAGACAGGAACTCCTCAAGACTCGGTTGATTGGTCGGATCCCGGGAAATGGATCCCGGAGAGGCTAGATGGCGACAGCCTGATGCTCGCTCAACGGCTTTGGGAAGAATCGGAAACGACCATCAACCCGCGCTATCTCGGAGGACTCATTTCACTCTGCAAAACGCATAAGTTGATTGAATTCTCGGAAGATACGATTTCCGTAAGCGATTCAGGGAGAAGTTTCCTCAATGAAGAGCCTGCGCAACTCGCTCGAATGGATGACTACGACGGCATCCTGGTGATATTGTCCGAAGTCGCCGCGAGAGGTCCTGCGCAGCGAAAGCACATTCTTCCCGCTTTTCGACTTTTCTGTCACACCAATACGACGTGGCGGGCGGAAGGCAGCGTCAAAGATGCCCTGGGAAGACGTCTCGATAATCTGTACCAGCGAGACCTCATTGAAAGGAAAGGAAGAAGCTATCGGATTACCATATTTGGCTTGGACTATCTTGATCAGTTTGGCGCATTGACCATCGACGGCAATCGGACTGCATCCTTTCGGCGTGATGGTACGTCAGATCCACGCGAAAATCTGGTCAACAGCATACTCCGATTGGCAGACCAGCAAAGCGAAGTCGCTCGCGAGCAACTTCGAAATCATTTGCAATCTATGGACCCTTACCAGTTCGAGCATCTCATCAAGTTGTTGCTGGAAGAGATGAATTACGACAGTGTACAAGTGACCTCCGCCAGCAACGACAAAGGCGTGGACGTTACCGCCGAATTCGAAATGGGCATTACGAAGGTGAACGAAGTTGTCCAGGTCAAGCGACTGAAATCCAACGTCCAGCGCCCGGTGCTCGACAGCCTGCGGGGATCCCTGCATCGCTTCGACGCCGTTCGGGGCACAATCATTACGACCAGCGGATTCTCCCGGGGAGCGCGTGAGGCTGCATTGGAAAGAGGCGCCGCGCCGATTACGTTGATCGACGGCGAGAGATTGTTAGACCTGCTCATAGAATATAAGTTAGGCATCCGCAGTCGCACAATCAGTGTCCTCGAATTTGACGCGGCAAGCCTGAGCGAATTCGCCTCCGACGAAAACAGCGACTCCGAACCATTCGAGAGCGAGGAAGAATCCTGATGCAAACCATCCTCATCACCGGCGCGAACCGCGGCATCGGCTTGGCATTGACCCGCCATATCCTGTCTACCAGCGACCACTTCGTCTTCGCCACATGCCGCAGCCCGGAGGGCGCTGAGAAACTAAACGACCTTGCCCAGAGCAACGGCGAGCGCTTGCAGATCCTGCCGTTGGACGTCAACGACGCAGCCTCAATCCAGCGCGCTGTCGATGTCGTCGAATCGCAAGCCAACGCGCTTGACCTGCTCATCAACAACGCTGGCGTCTCCGGCGACGAGCGGGGCCGCAACATGGGCCAGCTGCGCGCATCGGAAGTCAGCCATGTCATCAACAGTAATGCCGTCAGCGCTCTGATCCTGACGCAGGCTTGCCTCCCGTTGCTAAAGCAAGCTGCCAATCCGCGCGTGGCCATGATCTCTTCGGGCATGGGCTCAATCGCCAACGCCGGCGGCAGTTCCTACGCCTATCGCATGAGCAAGGCGGCTATGAATATGGCGGCTCGCGTCTTGTCGCTGGACGCGGCCTTGGCTGGCATCACCACCGTGGCGATTGCGCCGGGCTGGGTGCGCACGGATATGGGCGGTCCCTCCGCCAGTCTGTCGCCTGAAGAATCGGCGAGCGCGGTGATGTCGCTGGCCAATGGCTTGAACTCCGCCGACAATGGCAAGTTCTACCGCTACGATGGCGCGGAATTGGCATGGTGAGCGACGGCTGGATATGAGGATGTTGGAAAAGGGATGGCTTCCATGACATATCAGATCAAGAAAGCCGCTGTGATCGGCTCTGGCACAATGGGTGGCGGGATCGCCTCTTTGCTGGCTGGCGTCGGCATAGAGACCGTCTTGCTGGATATCCCGCCGCCGGAAAACGCGCCTGGCGATGGAGCGAAGATCCGCAATGCCGTCGTGGCTGCCAACCTCAAAGCCTTGGGAAAGACGCGCCCGCCCCAACTCTTCAGCGCGGACGACCTGGAGAATATTCGCATCGGCAATATCGAAGACGATCTGGACATGGTGGCCGAAGCCGATTGGGTCATCGAAGCCATCATCGAGAATCTCGACATCAAACGAGCGCTGATGGCGCGCCTGGTCGAGACTGCGCGCGGCGACGCCATCATCACCAGCAATACTTCGGGCTTGCCCATCAGCAGCATCGCCGAGGGCTTGCCGGAAGCATTCACGCGGCGTTTCCTGGGCGCGCATTTTTTCAATCCACCTCGCTATCTGCGTTTGCTGGAAATCATCCCGCATGCGGGCAGCGACCGCGACATCGTCGACTTCATGCTGCGCTTCGGCGCCGAAGTTTTGGGCAAAGGCACGGTGCTCTGCAACGATACGCCCAACTTCATCGGCAATCGCTTCATGTCCATGTCGGGCATGCAAGCCACCAATTACGCGCTGGATCATGGCTACACGGTCGAAGAAGTCGATGCGCTCACCGGTCCCTTGATCGGCCGACCCAAGACCGCCACTTTCAACCTCAACGATCTGGTCGGCTTTGACATAGCCGTTGGCGTGGCGCGCAACCTCTATCATGCCATTCCGGATGATCCCGCCCGCGAGCTGCTGATGCATGAAAAGAACGCAGCGCTCTCCGACGCCTTGCTGGAGCGGGGCTGGCTGGGGCGCAAGACCGGCGGCGGCTTCTACCAGATGCGGCGCGATGGCGGAAAAAAAGACCTCTGGGCGCTCAACCTGGACACTTTGGAATACGAAGCGCCAAGCAAGCCGCGTTTTGACAGCGTCGGCAAATATCGGGCAGTCGAGTCGCTCGGCGAGCGCATCCGCCTGCTCATAAACGCTGATGACCGCGCCGGTCAATACCTCTGGCATTTGCATGCCTTCCTGCTGGCTTATGCCTCCAACCGCGTGCCCGAAGTGACCGACAGCATCGTCAATGTGGACAAGGCGCAGAAATGGGGCTTCAACCATCAGATGGGTCCCTTTGAGATCTGGGATGCCATCGGCGTGGCGGATACCGTGGAGCGCTTTGAGCGGGATGGCTACCCTGTGGCGCGCTGGGTCAGGGATATGCTCGCGGCGGGCATTCCGAGTTTCTATCAGCGCGACGAAGGCGGCCAGATCTCCGGCTATTATAGTCCGCAAGCCCAAGCCTACCTGCCGCTGCGGCGCGATCCGCTTGAGATCACGGTCGCTGACTTGGAAGCCACGGGCGCGGAAGTTTACAGCAATGGCGATGGCGGGGTTTATGATTTGGGCGATGGCGCGCTGCTCTGGGCATTCAATACCAAGCATAACAGCATCACGCCGGGCTTGATCGCATCCGGCTGGCGGGCGCTCGAATTGCTGGCGGGCGAAGACTATAAGGCATTGGTCATCGGCAATGACGGCGAGCGTTTTTCCATCGGCGCGAACCTGGATCCCGCGGCTCTGATGGCTGGTCCCGCCGGCATCGAGAAAGCCATGATCCGCATGCAGGATTTGACGCAAGCTCTGCGATATGCCTCAAAGCCGGTTGTCGTGGCCGCGCATAATATGGCGCTGGGCGGCGGGGCGGAACTGGTGATGTCCGGCGCGGCTGTCGTCGCGCATTGCGAATTGTATATGGGCTTGGTTGAGGTTGGCGTTGGCTTGGTCCCGGCTGGCGGCGGCTGCAAGGAATTGCTGCGGCGGCTGGTCAATCCTCTGGCGCGGGGCGGCGCGGATGATGTGTTGGCTGGCGCGCAGAGAGCCTTCGAGACCATCGCCCTGGCCAAGGTCAGCGGCAGCGCTAAAGAAGCCAAGGCGCTGGGCTTTCTGGCGGAGACGGACAAGATCGTGATGAACCGCGCGCATCTGCTGGGCGAAGCCAAGAAGCTGGCTTTGGCACTCAGCGAGACCTACGAGAGGCGCAAACCGGAACGGGTCTATGCCGCCGGTCGGGATGCGCATGCCGCCTTGCTGCTGGGCATTGCGGGCTTCGAAGAGGCGGGGTATGCCAGCGCGCATGACGCTCTGATCGCTCGGAAGCTGGCTTATATTCTGACGGGGGCCGCGCTGGCAGCGCCGCAGTGGGTGGATCAGCAATACCTGCTGGGCTTGGAGCGGGAGGCATTCCTGAGCTTGATCATGCAAGAGAAGACGCAGGAGCGCATCATGCACATGCTGCGCACGAATAAGCCGCTGCGGAATTGAGCGCGCGCCCAAGCATTGGTAAGACGCAGTTTTGTAAGAAAGGAAAACCACCATGCGCCAGGCAGTACTCGTCGCCGCATCGCGCACCGCCGTCGGCAAAGCCATCCGCGGCAACACCAGAAACGCCCGCTCGGACGACATGGCAGCCACCGTCATCGCCGATCTCATGCGCCAGACCGCCGGCCGGCTGGACCCGCAGGAAATCGACGATGTCATCATGGGCTGCGCCATGCCAGAAGGCGCCCAGGGCATGAACTTCGCTCGCGTCATCGCCCTGAGGGCCGGCTTGCCAGTCGATACGCCCGGGCAAACGGTCAACCGCTTCTGCTCCAGCGGCTTGCAGACCATCGCCCTGGCCGCCAACAGCATCATCGCCGACCAAGCCGATGTCATCATCGCCGGCGGAGCGGAGTCGATGTCATCCGTGCCCATGACCGGGCATCACCTCAGCCCCAACCCGCACATGGCGGAAGAGGCGCCCAATGTCTATATGAGCATGGGCTTGACCGCCGAGCGCGTCGTCAGCGAGTTTGGAGTCAGCCGCGAAGATATGGACGACTTCGCCTATCACAGCCATCGCAAAGCCGCGGCCGCCACCGACGCCGGCTATTTCGCCGAAGAAATCGTGCCATTCGCATGGGAAGAAACCGTAGTAGGCGCGAATGGCAAGCCCGCCACCGTCAGCAAATCGCTGGAGCATGACGAACATCTGCGCCGCGAAACCAGTCCCGAAGCCCTGGCCAAACTCAAGCCCGTCTTCAAAGCCAGCGGCTCGGTCACTGCCGGCAACTCCAGCCCGCTCAGCGATGGCGCGGCCGCCGTCATCGTCATGGAACGCGAACAAGCCGAAGCTCTGGGCTTAGACCCTTTGGCCCGCTTCGTGGGATTTGCAGTGGCTGGCGTCCGACCCGAGATCATGGGCGTCGGACCCATCAAGGCGATTCCCAAAGCGCTGGCTCGCTGCGGCTTGGCGCTGGACGATATCGACCTTATCGAACTGAATGAAGCCTTCGCGGCACAATCTCTGGCGGTCATGCGCGAACTTGAGCTGAATCCCGCGCTCGTCAACGTCAATGGCGGCGCAATATCCCTTGGGCATCCGCTGGGCTGCACAGGCGCCAAGCTGACCGTGAGTCTCATCAACGAGATGAAGCGGCGCGGCAGCCACTATGGCATGGTTACGATGTGCATCGGCGGCGGGATGGGCGCGGCTGGGATTTTCGAAAACATGCAACTGTAGGGGCGAGGTCGCGTAGACACTGACCGCCGGCGGCGACTCGCCCAAAAAATTCTAACCACAGAGGGCGCAGAGGCACAGAGAAAAGCATCGGCAACTGTATCGTCGCTACTCGTCTCGCCCACCAAAAATTCCTATCTGTAGGGGCGTTGCGCTGTGACGCTCAAAAGCAGAAAACGGCTAATTTGCGGCAATAATCAGGAGAAGATGAGCAAGATGGAGAAGAACCACAATGTACACGCTGCCAACCATACACTCTAAGCTCTGTCCAGGTTGCCCTGAGTCCAGCGCCTGCCTCTTGACAAGCAAACTGAAGACATAGACGCAAAATATATTCGCCAGCGCCAAAGCCAATCGCGTCTCTTCTTCGCCCTAATCCCGCGCTGACACTAGCTTTCTCGCTTGGATCATCCCGCGACTTTCATCGCCGAATTCGCGACATAATGCGCCGAACCCGCCGCTGCGTTCGCCGGTAATCTTTTCCTCCTGCAACTCAAATTGCTGCACCGCCTGCGTCTGCGACTATGTTCAATCCCATCGCTACGGCTATACTCAGGGCATCGCTCAATCGCCAGGGAGCGCTCTGGGCATGTCCGCCTTCTATTCCACAGTGGCGCGTTATTACGACGCTGAAAACAGCGACAAGACCGACGACCTCGCCATGTACAGCCAGCTCGCGGACCAGGCGGCGGACGGCATCCTGGATATCGGCTGCGGCACCGGGCGCGTCTTGCTGCATCTGGCGCAGGCGGGCCACCCGGCGCAGGGCATCGAGAATGACCGAGCCATGTATGAACGGCTGCAAGGCAAGCTGGATGCGCTGCCCGAGCTTCGAAAGCGGATTACGGTCGAATTCGGCGACGCCAAGACCCATCGATTCGGACGCGACTTCGGCTTGATCCTGCTCAGCTACAACGCCCTGATGCACTTTCATTCGCTGGAAGAGCAGTTGGCGCTGCTGCGGAATCTGCGCGGATGCCTGGCGCCTGGCGGCAAGCTGGTCATTGATCTGCCGAATGCCGCGCCCGCCTTCGCCGCCGAAGACAGCGATGCTTTGAATTTCGAGCGCAGCTTTCTCGATCCCGATTCGGGCCACTTGGTAATGCTGCAATCGATCAGCATTCTGGACCGCGCGCGGCAGATCCTAAGCGTGGAATGGATCTATGACGAGATCGATGGCGATGGCCGGGTCAATCGTCTGATCGCGCCCCATCAACTGCGCTACTATTTCTTGCCGGAGCTGCGCCTGCTGCTGGAACGCTGTGGATTTACCTTGCAGTCTGTCTATGGCGATCCCGATGGCGCGCCCTACGATGCCGAATCCGAGCGGATGATCGTCCATGCCGTCGGCGAGTGACATGCCGAGCCAACGCACCGGCCCGAGCTCATTGATCATATTCTGGTCGCTGGCCGCGCTGCTGTTGGCTGGCTGCAGCCTCTCTCGTGAAGCGACGCCGACCGTCATGTCCAGTGCCACGCCCGCGCCGCGCATCATGCCCAGCCCGACGATTCAGATTCTGAGATCGGACCAGCTCTATGCCGCCGATACCCGCGTCATCGGCGGGACCAGCCCGGACCTGGCGTCGTTCCCGGCTGGGGCTGTGCTTCCGCCCGCGCCAATCGGGGATTCTGAACGCGCTGTGACCGTGGCTCTGGATGCCAGCATCTCGCTTAGCGGCCATTTATTCCTGGTTGATGACATGAGCCGGCCCGGCCTGCTCCTGCTCGGCGAAGACCTCAGCGCCTGGGGCAATCTCCCGCCCAGGCTGGCGCGCAGTGGATTTGTCACACTCGTCTTGAACACCCAGGTCAGCACGCAGGCTCGCCACGTTGAGACCATGCTGCAATCCTTGATTGCCACGCCCGGCGTCGACGCGAGCCGCATAGGCTTGATCGGCGCAGGCAGATCCGCCGACCTGGCGCTGCTGGCCTGCGCTTTCAATTCTCTCTGCGACGCTCTGGCGCTGCTCAGCCCTCAGTCGCAGGATACCCTGCTCAATGTCCTGCCATCCTATGGCGCCCGTCCGCTTTTGCTGGCCGCTGGCAGCGACGACGCGGAATCCGCGCGCCTGGCTTCAGCGCTGGCTGACGCGGCGGCTGGCGAGGCTCGGCTGATCTTGGCTGCTGAGGGGCGGGGCGCGGATCTGCTGCGAACCCAGCCGGACTTGCAGGACAAATTGATACACTGGCTGCAGCGCCATCTCGGGGCAAGCCAGGCCGCGAATGCGCAGAGCGAGGGAGGGCAGGCTGATGAGGACTGACTTGCTGGCGCATTTTCGCGAGCGCAAGGAGACGATGCTGGAATTCCTGACCGAGCTGGTCGAGCGCGAATCTTTCACCCGCGAAAAGCCGCATGTGGATCGCCTGATCGACTTTCTGGCAGCCAAGCTTGGCGAATTTGGCGCGGATGCCATTCAGCGCATCCCGCAGGAGGAAGTTGGCGACTTCCTTTTGGCGACATGGAACCCCAAGGCGACCGACCAGCCCTATCTCTTCCTCGCCCATATCGACACCGTGCATCCCATCGGCAGCCTGGATACCATGCCGGTCAGACGCGAGGAGGGACGCTGCTACGGTCCCGGCAGCCTGGATATGAAAGCCGGTTTGGTCATCGCGCTGGAGGCGATCCAATCGCTGTGCCTGCGCGAACAAATGCCCGAACGCCCCATCCAGCTGCTCATCACCACAGACGAAGAGATCGGCAGCCCCTTCAGCGAGGCGCTCATCAAAGACCTGGCGGCACACTGCGCGCTCGTATTGGTGATGGAGCCGGCCACCAAAGAAGGCGCCATAAAAACCTGGCGCAAAGGCAGCGGCAAATACGAACTGGTCATCCAGGGGCGGGCGGCCCACGCCGGCATCGCGCCCCAGGAAGGCATCAACGCCATCATCGAATTCGCGCAGCAGGCTCTGGAGATCCACCGGCTGAACGATCTCAAATATGGCACATCGGTTTCGATCACCCTGGTCGAGGGCGGTTCAGCCGGCAATGTCATTCCTGCGCGGGTACGAGCGCATATCGATGCCCGGACAATAACGATTCAGGCAATGGACAACCTGCACGCGGCGCTGAGCGATCTCTACCCCAAGATGCCCGGCGCCAAAGTGAGCTGCCGGCGCATGCGTCACAGGCCTCCGATGGAGAGGCGCGCCGAATTGTTCCAGCGAGCCCAGCGGATCGGCCAGCGTCATGGCGTCGCAATCTATGAAGCGGGCACGGGCGGCGGCTCGGATGGCAACTTCACAGCCGCGATGGGCATCGACACGCTGGATGGCTTGGGCGCGCATGGCGATGGCGCGCATGCCCCGCATGAACATATCATCATCGACAGCTTGCCGCGGCAGGCGGCTTTGATCGCGGGCATCCTGAGCGAATGGGACGACGAAGCATAGCGCCCGCTTGTGCAGTTCAGCGAGAATGGCTCAAGACAACTTGGTGAAATCGTCCAATTGCGCGGGCCTCGCAATCGGCTATCCTTGCGGCTTCACGTCGGTAAAGCGGGTTGGCGCTATGGAAGCCCTCTTCATATCTGCCTTTGCCATGTCCCTGGCTTTTGCAGCCCAGCCGGGCGTGATTGGCTTTGAAGCGCTGCGGCGGGGCTTGGCGCATGGCTGGAGAGCCGCCTTGCATGTCGAGCTGGGTTCGCTGCTTGGCGATGGCTTTTGGGCGCTGCTGGCGCTGCTCGGCGCGTCCTTCCTCTTCCGAAATCCTCTGGCGGCTAGCGCGCTGGCTGTCTTCGGCTGTGTCTTGCTGCTGCGTTTCGCCTGGGATGCCTGGCGCGCCTCCCGCTCGGATATTGCGCTAACTTCGGCTGGCGACGCGCGGCGGAATCACCTGGCGGCTGGCGCCATGCTCTCGCTGTCCAATCCTCAGAATATCACCTTTTGGCTGGGCATGAGCGGCACGATTATCGGCATCGGCTTTCTGGATCCGCAGCCGGAACATCTGCTGATCTTCTTCGCCGGCTTCATGATCGCTCAGGTCTGCTGGTGTTTCTTCTTCGCGACGGTCGTGGAGATTGGCCGGCGGCGCTTGCTCAATCAGCGGCTCTTCCGCTGGATCAACCTGGCTTGCGCGGCTTTCCTGGGTTATATGGGCCTTAAGCTGCTCATTGGCACGCTGGCGTCGCTGCTCTAGCCGCCGGGTATACTGCGTCGCGCGGCAGATATGCGCTGGCACATCGTAGCGCCGGCCATCCGCATGCGAAACCACGCCGAGCGAACCATTGCGATAGATGAATACGACCGTGTACCAACCCCGAGCCGCCTCCCAATAGGGCATGGTCAGGCGCACAATCTGCCCGCGTTTCAGTTCAGCGCCAGCCTGCATGCGGCCGCTCCGCCTTTGTCCTCACAGGCAGAGACTAGCACAAATGTTCTAAGCTGTCAAGCGTATGGAACAGGGCAATCGCATCAAATTGGAAGGGCGCTGATATGGAACAGTTTTCCCCCAAAATATGTCAACTGTAGGGGCGAGCCGGTGGCTCGTCCCGCGATTTTTCTGCTCTATACATGGACGGGTCACCGATCAGCCCCTAGGAATTCCGGCTTTTTGCGCGGAACGGGGCTGTATGATTTTGATGCGATTGCCCTGCATAGTGTCCAATCTTTGTAGACATTACAATTTGTCTTCGTCTATAATCCAAGCGCGGCCAATTGTTCACCGGTCCCAGAACAAGCTGATTCGATACGACGTTCTGATTGATTCTGGTCGAGTCGTTGGCTTGCGGAGGTATAGCAGTATGGGGTTATACAGCTAGTCAATGCACCGAGACTATTATGATGTGCTTGGAGTGTCGCGGAATGCGGACATCCAAGAAATCAAAAGCGCCTATCGTCGTTTGGCCAAGCAATTTCACCCTGACGTTAGCCAGGTCCCCCACGGCGAAGAGAGATTTAGAGAGGTTGGCAAAGCCTATGAAGTGCTCTCCAACAGAGTCAAACGCGCTCGCTATGATCGGACGGGTAGTGCCGACTTCACTAGCAGAGGCGCAAGACGTAAGGCTAGACCAGCGAATCAGAGTGGAAGGAAATACGGTGCTGAGCAGAAGTCCGATTCTGAACAAGAGACCCGTACAGAGCAGAATCGTGACGCGGAAGATACGAGTCGAGCGAGGTCGTCAGAGCGGCATAGTCGAACGGGAACGCCACGGAGTGAAAACATGAGCTACGATTCATCCAAGTATGACGACGCTAGTAATCCGCTTTCGCCTGTGAAGATAGGATTCGGCTTGGCGATCGCCGGAATCGTCATTCTCTTCCTAATATCTCCGCAAATCGCCAGCTTCTTCCTGTCACTGAGCCGCGCCGCAAATCATAATGCGCACAACCAAGTCCTGGAATCATTCCTTGACCCGCGCCCAACGTATACGCTCCGACCTACATATACGCCTCTACCAACACAAACACAATTGCCGACGCTTACGCCGTGGCCTACCCACACTCCGCGCCCAACCTATACTCCCTATCCAACACCAACTCCAATACCCTTGGCATTTGTTATCCAACAACTGGAAACCCAGGCTCAGCTTGTAGTGGTCCAAAACGAAATTGCATTGCGCGAATTCGATGTTGGTGTTGACGATGGACTATGCAGTCATGGTGGGGAGTTTACCGTGCAAGGAGTGATAGAAGCAGGCATCGACTTTGCCGCGATTGACGAAAATCGCGTGAGCTACAACGCAGACGAGCGAAGCTATCTATTGGAGTTGCCCGCGCCCGAAGTGACTAGCTGCCGGATAGAGTATATTCGCCTCCGGGAAAACTCTTTTAGTATTTGCAATCCAGACTGGGATCGTGCGCGCCTGTTTGCCGAAGTTCAGGCCATGTCGCAATTCTTGAAGGAATCTGAAGAAGCCGATCTTCTGCAAGAAGCGGCCGAACGCAGCACGGAGGTCTTGGGCGATTTCGTGCACACTTTGACGGGCAGGCCAGTTAACATAAGGTTTGAAGAGCGCGATGGGAAACCCATAATTTCTTCCTCATGCGCCCCGGAAGCGCCAAGCGGCTGGTACCACGATACTTCCCGGAACGTTTGGAAAAGAATAGGCGGCTAAATCTCGACGTAGCGCTTCCAGACTTCGGGCCCCGAACCCAGGGCGATGACCAGGTAGCTGGTGCGCGGCGTCTTGGGCTCCCACAGCAGGCGCATGCCGGCCACATTATGCAGGCGGTTGCCTTTGCGGTGGTTGCATTTGGCGCAGGCGCAAGCGGTATTCGACCAGGTGTCCTTTCCGCCTTTGCAGCGCGGGATGATATGATCGATCGTGAAATCGCGCTTGCTCAAGACCTTGCCGCGGACCTGCGCGCCTAGCCGAATGCCGCAATAGACGCAGGTATAATTATCGCGGACCAGCACGCCTTTGCGGCTCCAATGCGATTTGCGGCGCGGGACATTGACATAGGATTTCAGCGCGATAACCGAAGGCACTTCAAACTTGCTGCGCACGGTGCGCAGGTACAAGCCGGTCATCTCCACCGCGATGGCTTTGCCGCCAAGCAGCAGATTGATGGCGCGCTGAACCGTGATCACCGCAAGCGGCTCCCAGGTGCTGCCATTCAAAAGCAATACGCGCTGCTGCAAAACGCTAATTGTCGACACGGCTCCGCGAACCTTTCATTGCGCGGCATTCATAACGTTCAAATGCCCGCGCATAGTATAACCCGGATTGAGCGCCATGCCGATTGTCATGTCAGGCATAAGCCCTGCTTGGCATTTGCAGTAAAATAGGCGCGCCAATATCCGTCATTGTTATGCGAGATGATCATGCTGGATAAGCCCAACCTGCCCGATGAAAGCATTATCGCACGGCTTAACGCGCATTATGACTTGAGTATCCATGCGCTGGAATTCCTGCCGGTTGGCAACGATCAGTATGCCTATGCCTATCGCGCGCGCGGCGTTTCGGGCGACTATTTTCTCAAGCTGCGCAGGGGGCAGACCCGACTGGCCGCGCTGATCGCCCCGCATGAGCTGAACCGCCTGGGCATCGCGCAGCCGGTAGCGCCAATGACGACATCTTCGGGCGACTTGATGGCTTCTGGCGATGACTTCGACCTGATCCTGTATCCTTATATCATAGGCGAATCGGCTTGGGGCATGCGGCTCAGCCCATCGCAAGCCCGCAAATGGGGCGAAATCATGCGCCGGATTCATAGCGCGCCGCTAACTGATTCCATCAGCCAGCAGGTCCCGCGGGAAATCTTCGGGTCGAAGTGGCTGGCCACGCTCGATCGCGTCGAAGCCATCCTTGCCAGCGGCGATTACAGCGGGGGGATCGCGGTCCAACTGGCGCAAACCTGGCGGGAGCGCGCCGCCGAAATCACCGGCTGCCGGAGGAGATTCGTCGAGATCGGCGCTGAACTGGCTGCGGATCCGCCGCCTTTCCTGCTTTGCCACGCCGATATTCACACCGCCAACATCATCATCGCCGCCGATGAGCGCATCCGCATCGTCGACTGGGACGAGGCTGTCATCGCGCCAAAAGAACGCGACCTGATGTTCTTCCTGCTGGATGGCCACGAGAGCGCTTTCGAAGAAGCCTTCTTCCAAGGCTATGGCGGCAAGGACATCAACTGGCTGGCTCTTGCTTATTACAAGTATGACTGGGTAATCCAGGAATTCGCTGATTATGGCATGCGGGTCTTCCTGGCGGCTGACCTGGGCGAGCGGGATCTGATCGCCTCGCTGCGGGAATTCCAGCGCCTTTTTGAACCCGGCGATGTGATCGAGCGCGCCCATCAAGCCTTCGCCATGTGCCAGGCTGTCCATTTCGCAGCCCAAGCGATGGTTAATCCGCGCTCTGCCCAAGTCGATCAGCCAAAATACTGACATTCAGACTTCAAAGACCCGCCGGTCCTATTCATGCGCCGGCGCCGGCTGGAGCTCCGCGAAATCGCCGCGGTCTATGGCGCAGCCACCATCGTAACTTCCTGCGTCTTGTCATCTGCGAAGATTCCGCAGGGTCCGCCTTTGTCGCTCACCCCCAAATCCACTTCGTCCCCAGCGAAAGTCAGCAGCGGGTGATAAAACTCGGCGACTTTTTCCGCCTCTCCTGCCACATAATGGGCTATGAGAGCGCGGCGGAAACGGCTGCGGCTGGTATTGGGATAGCTGCCATGGATGACCTGGCCGTTGAAGAAGACCACATCGCCCGGACGCATGATGATGGAGCGTGGCTGGCTGCCCGGCGGAATCGGCACAGTGCTGGCGCTGAAGCTCCGCGAGGTATCGGCTTCGACAGTGCAGAGGCGCGGCAGGTCATGCGTCCGCGGCACAATCTGCAGGCAGCCATTCGCTTCGTCGCAGTCGTCGACAGCCATCCAGGCGGCCAGGCAGGTGCCCGGCTGGACGCGCAAGGGCGTCTGGTCCTGGTGCAGTGCCTGCCCGCGCGCGCCCGGCGGCTTGAAGTAGAACATGGTCTGCGCGGCATAGGGTTCCCGCCCCAGCAAGGCGGTCGTCCATTCTCGCAAGCGCTCATCCAGCAGCCAGCGCAGCGAAAAGGCATCAAAACGATGCGGATGCACAATGCGCGGGAAGCGTTTCAGCGGGTCATCATCCTCCAGCAGCCAGGCTTTATCGCCGGCGTAGCCATGCCCAGCCGCGTTCAGCCCCATATAATGCTCGCGGATGCAATCCACTTCCGCCGCTGAAAACAGCGCAGGCGCGACCACATACCCTTCACGTTCAAACTGGCTGACCAGCGAATCCAGATCCATGTTGGCGCTCCTATTGTCTTATCATTCGCAAAAGCCGCGGCGCGACCCGGGCATAAGTATGATAGAGCCAGGGCTGCGGCGCAAAATCCCAGGCGCCAATATGCTGGATGAACTCGCCCCGGAAGCCCCGCTTGAATTGATACACGCCCCAAAGCGGGTCGCTCTCGGCGAAGACATCCGGCGCGCCCCACATATCATAAACGGCGCAACCCTGCGCTTTCGCCCACTTGATGGCTTCCCATTGCAAGGCGTAATTGGGCATGCGCTGGCGTTCAACATTAGACGACGCGCCATAAAAATACCAGCACTTGCGCCCAAAGTGAAACAAGATGACATGGGCGATGGCTTGCCCCTGATATTCCGCGATCAATGCCCCCGCCAAACCCGCCGACATGAATTCTTGCCAGGCGCGGCGGTAATACTCCAATGGGCGGATAAAGAACTTGTCGCGCTCGCCTGTGACCCGATACAACTGATAGAGCAGGGGAATATCTTCAATTGTCGCCTGGCGGACGCGGATGCCTTTCTTGCCGGCGACGCGGATCTTGCGGCGCGTATTGCCGCTCATGGCCGCCAGGATTGCCTCTTCTCCGCGCAACAGGTCGATCGCGAGGGTGTTGCGAAACTGCACCTGATCCGCCGAATAATGCCAGCCAGCCGCCTTCAGCAGGTTCAAGACAGCCAATCCGCCTTCATCTTGCCTTTCATCCGCGCTGCCGGGCATGCCCCGCGCCAGGATGACATCGGGGTCGATCTTCAGCCATACCAAGCCGAAGCTATTGGCTCGCTGCCTCAGGTCGGCGAATACCGCACGCGCCAAAGCGATATCGGAATAATCCAGCGCGGGACCTTTGCTGACGACCATGACATTAAATGGACCCATTGAGCGCGTGGCCAGGCTGGCCATCGCCACTATCTTGCCTGCGCATTCATAAGCCAGTCGCTTGGGAACCCAGCCGCCCGTGGCCCGCTTGAATTCGCCCCATTCCCAAGTCTGCAAGACATGAGCGCCGGGCAGATCCCGCAGCTGCGCGTTCCAGCGTTCGCGCTGCTGTATTTCGTAAACGTTCAGGGTCATTGGCTGTCTGGCTCTGTCAGCGCCGCAGCTTCAGCGCCCCGCGATAGGCGGCGTAGACGAGCGGATTCCATGCCAGGTCCCAGGCGCCCAGGCTACGTATGAGTTGGCCGCCCCAGCCGCGCTTGAATCCATATACGCCCCAGAGGCCATCCTTGCGCGTCTTGAAGCCCGCTTCCAGGCTGTCTTCGTCTTCGTCGGGCACGCCCCAGAGATCATATTGGCGGCAGCCGCGGCGCTTCGCCCATTGTATCGCCCGCCATTGGATGCCGTAGCTCGCATAGAGATTGCCTCTGCCCCGCGAAGACGCGCCATAGAGATACCAGGCGACATCGCCCAGGGCGAAGACCATGACGGCGGCCAGCAGTTCCTCATCAAGCCATGCCATCAGCAGCGTGCCATATTGCGGAATCAGCAGGTCGAACAGGGCTGCAAAATAGGCGGCATTATGCGCGCCGAAGTTGTTGCGCGCGCCAGTCTCCCGCATGAGCCGGCTGAAGGCGGGCAGGTCCGCCCGCGCGCCTTCCTTATAGAGGACCGCTCCCCGCTGGCTCTTGCGGACCTTGCGGCGCGTGCCCTGGTTCATTCGGCGCAGGATTGTCTCGTCATCGCCGCTGATATCGAGAATGATGCTGCGAGCGGGCTGAATCGTCTGCGCGCTCTTGCGGAAGCCCATGCCAGCCAGGTCCGGTTCTTCGCCCGGGGCGAAATGTCCGGGCTCCAGCTTCAGGAAGGCCGCGCCGGTCTCCTGGCGGATGGCTCGCCACAGAGCGGCGTAATCGGCAGCGTTCGCCGCATAAGCGCCCATCGGCACATAAGCCAGCTTGCAGGCAGACATGGGCAAGGCTTTCAGCAAGACCAGGGCGCCAGCTTGTATCGCCTCTTGATCGCGCAGAGTGACTATCCGCGCTTGCCAGCCGAATTGCGCCTTGAGCATGCCCCAAGCCGAAAGCTGCAGCAGATGCCCGCGCGGATGCGCCTCGACGAACGCGTCCCAGGCGCGCGCCGCAGCCGGGTTGGAAACATCGCTGGAACAGGCGGACAATCCGGACTTTGTCATGCGGTCATTTTGGGCTAGCTTATGCGCCATTCCTAGTGCCAGTTTGGGCTGAGATCGCGCGCCAATCCGCCCAGGCGGCCAATCCAAAGCCCATCCCAAACGTCCGTTGCATATCGTCATCCCTGCTGCTATACTATTCGCGTTTGTGATAAATGGCGCAATCGCCAAAGCCGTGACGCGGCGCTGGCATAAGCGATTCTAGGATGCGGGCGCAATGAACGTACTCAATGAGTGGGCATTTATCGGCATCTTTGCCGTGATGGCGCCAGTATTCCCCGCCTTGCCGATCGTCATTGCCTGGCTGTTCCGGCCGCGCAAGCCCAATGTGCTCAAGAGTTCCACTTATGAATGCGGCGTCGAAACCATCGGCGATACCTGGGTGCAGTTCCGCGTCCAATACTATATCTATGGCTTGATCTTTCTGGTCTTCGATGTCGAGATGGTATTCCTCTTCCCCTGGGCGGTGGCATACAACGAGATGAGTTTATTCGGCTTCGTAGCCGGTTTCTTGTTTATCTTCCTGCTGGCGGACGCGCTCTTTTATGCCTGGAAGAAAAACGCGCTGGATTGGAAATAGGCGCGGGCTGAGGCGGGCTGGAGACGATTATGGACGAACTCTGTACAGGCTTGTGCCAACTCCTCGTTGATTCCGGCGCGGAGGCTGGGCTGGCGCATTTTCTGTCACTGCTGGTCGGCGTCCTGCTGGTCAGCGGCGTCCCCCTCTTGACCGTCATCGTGCTGATATGGATCGAGCGCAAAGTGGCCGCGCGCATTCAAGACCGCATCGGTCCCAATCGCGTCGGTCCCATCGGCTTGATGCAGACCTTCGCCGATTTGCTCAAGCTGCTGGGCAAGGAAGACATCACACCTACAGCGGCCGACCGCGTTCTCTATAACGTAGCGCCCCTGGTCTCATTCGCGTCGGTCGTGCTGATATGGGCAATCGTGCCTTTCACGCCTTTCCATTATGGCGTCGACCTGGAGATTGGCGCGCTTTTCTTTGTCGCCGTCGCATCCTTCGGCACGCTGGCCATCATGGTGGCCGGCTGGGCCAGCAACAACAAATACGCCCTGCTCGGCGCTTTCCGCGTGGTGTCTCTGCTGGTCAGTTATGAAGTGCCTCTGGTATTCGCTCTGCTCGTGCCGGTGATGCTGGCCGGCAGCATGAGCATGCTCGATATCGTCAACGCGCAGACCGGCATGTGGTTCGTCGCCTTGTCGCCGCTGGCTTTCATCATCTTCTATGTTTCGTCCCAAGCCGAGACCGGGCGCGCGCCTTTTGATCTGATCGAAGCCGAATCCGAACTGGTGGCCGGCTTCAACATCGAATATTCCGGCATGAAGTTTGGCATGTTCTTCGCTGCTGAGTTCCTGCACGTCTTTACAAACGGCATCTTGATGGCGCTGCTCTTCTTTGGCGGTTGGATGGGACCGCTGTATTATGAATCGCCTTTGATCGCCTTTGCCTGGCTGGGCGCGAAAGGCGGTTTGATCTATTTCACAACGTTATGGCTGCGCAATACCGTGCCGCGCCTGCGCATCGACCAGATCATGGCGTTCAATTGGAAATTCCTGGTGCCGCTTTCAATCGCCAACTTGATCTTGGTCTCCTTGGCTTTGAAGGTCATGCAGGAGCTGGGCATGGCGCCGCGAGACATGATCGGCGCGGGTTTCGGCGAGCTATTGCCGACCACCATCGTTCTGCTGCTCATCAATGGCGGGCTGGCGGTTTACCTGCTGGGCATTTTGCGCAAACGCGGTCAAGAAGCCCGGCGCGAGACGATGCAAACCCAAGCGGCTCTGGGGCAGGCGGACTAGGGAGGCGGGCGAGATGGAACTGAACGCAGTCACAATCGGCTTCGTCGTCTTCACGATATTTACGTTGGGCGGCGGCTTCGGCGTCGTGACCACGCGCAACCTCTTTCAAGGCACAATCTGGCTTATGGTCAGCCTCTTTGGCGTGGCTGGCTATTTCATCCTGCTGAGCGCGCCCTTCCTGGCGGCGGTGCAAATTCTTGTGTACATCGGCGCAATCGCCATTTTGATCACTTTCGCCGTCATGCTGACCCGCAGCGTAACGCGCGTCAAAACCCGTTATATCCGCCTCTTGCCCAGTCTCGTCGGCTCGCTGCTGCTCTTCTTGATTCTGCTGCTGGGCGTGGCCGTGCCCATTTTCGGCGGTCACCTGCCGGAATCGGCGCCGGAGTATGTGGCCACGACCCGCGACCTGGGCCTGGCGCTGGTGGATGAGAATGGCTATGTCGCGCCATTCCTGCTGGCTTCGGTTTTGCTGACTGGCGCGATGATCGGCGCGATCTTCATCGCCCGCGACGAGAAGGCTTAGGGGAGGCGGAGAGAGATGATGGACAGGCCTCTTAACCTATCGCCTTCTGCATTGTGGCGGCACTTGCTAGCGCTAGCACTCGCGCTTACGCTTTTGATGGTTACTGCGGATGCTCAGACAGATGAATGCTACGCACATGATAAAGCGTATGTAGCTGGCAACATGAATATTCGCCAGCGTCCTACAACCGGCAGCAGCGTCGTTGCCAAAGCTCGTTGGGGCGATTCTTTTGACGTCACGCAATCGGAGCAGGGCGATTCATGGTGCTGGCTGGAAATCAGTAAGGGTTGGATGGCAAAGACTTCGCGCGTTGGATCTACGCCGCCCACCCAGGCGCCGTCGACGCAGGTCAGTCGCTCGTCACAGCCTTCGCAGCTGCCTTCCGACGTTGACAACTGCTGCTACGTAAATCGACAATGCAACTCTGACGACGAGTGGACTCGCGGCTATTGGGCATTCCAGAATAACGAATGTCCCGTATCGACTTCGACTACGGCTTCGCCTAATCCTGTAGTTGCCGCTCCTGCACAGGAGCCGCCTCCTACTCGAGGCGAAGGTTTTACGGCCCCTATTCCGGGCAGCGGGGGCAGTTTCTACGAATTCTTGGCCGAGGGCGAATATACAACGACCAGCGTTCCCCTATCTGCGGGGACCTGGAATCTGCGGATAATAACCGCGGCAACCACACTTGTATATGCGGAGTCCCCTGTGGATAAGTGCTTGCGCGGATGGAACCGCTCTCGTAGGCTGGTAGCGTCAAAGAGTCACAATATCTTTGGCGGCAGCAACGAAGCCAGTGGGCAATTCGCCGTGACAAGGGACTGCTTTGTAAGATTCTACGTCTGGGCGCCGCGCCATCGTTGGTCACTTGAAGTGAGTAAGGCTTAGGGGAGGCGGAGCATGCTAGTCCCTCTCTGGATGTATCTGGCGGTGGCCGCAGCCTTGTTCTCGCTGGGCGTCTTCGGCGCGCTCACCCGGCGCAACGCCGTGGCCATATTGATGAGCGTCGAGCTCATGCTGAACGCGGTCAACATCAACCTGGTGGCATTCTGGCGTTACAGCGAAACCGGCACCGACTTGCTGCTCAATGGTTATGCCTTCACAGCCTTTGTCCTGATTGTGGCCGCGGCTGAGGCGGCGGTTGGCTTGGCGATCATAATCACAGTGTATCGCAATCGGCGTTCGGTCATCCCGGAAGAAGCCGTCGCGCTCAAAGGATAAAGACCGCTATGGATTTCTTCACCGATCCACATGCACTGCCCTGGCTGATTCCGGCTGGTCCGCTGCTGGCATTCCTCATCATCACGCTGATCACCAACAAGTCGCGGCTCGTTCCCGCCACGGATCATCACGAATATGGCGGGCATCATCCCGATTACGACGGCATGAAAGTGCCGGTCGTGCATCCCTGGAGCCGCGTCATCAGCGTCGCCGTCGGCTTGGCGGGCGTCATCGCCGCGCTCGTCATCAGCTGGATGACCTTGAGCAATGCCTCGCAGCTGCATCATATCGGCGAAGAGGTCCTGGCGCACAGCATCGCCTGGATGGATACGGGCGAAACGACCTTCAACATGGGCGTCTTGATCGACCCGGCCACGGTCATCATGCTGGTCATGGTGCCCATCGCCGTGTTGATGATCTTCATCTATTCCATCGGCTATATGGCGCATGACCCGCGGCAGGCGCGCTTCTTCGCTTTGATTTCGCTCTTCGCCGGCGCCATGCTGACCCTGGTGGTGGCGGATAACATCCTGCTGCTCTTCGTCGGCTGGGAGATCATGGGCGTCTGTTCGTATATGCTCATCGGTTTCTGGTTCGAGAAAGAAAGCGCCTATAAAGCGGCCATCAAAGCCTTCACCACCACCCGCATCGCCGATGTCGTCATGCTGCTGGGCATCGCCTATCTCTACAGCATCACCGGCACGCTGAGCTTTCGCGAAATCATGTACAGCCCGGAGACTCTGGACTTGCTGGCGACCACGACGCCGATCATCCTGGGCGGCTGGACGGTCAGCGCGGCGGGGATCATCGGCATCTTCCTCATCATCGGAACGGTGGGCAAGTCGGCGCAATTCCCGCTGCATGTCTGGCTGCCCGACGCCATGGAAGGCCCCACGCCGGTCAGCGCCATGATTCACGCCGCGGCAATGGTCTCTGCGGGCATCTTCGCGCTGCTGCGTTTGTATCCGCTGTTTGCGGCTGGCGGCGACCCGCATCATGGCATCTTGACCGAACCCCTGGCTTTCATGGCTGTCGTCGGCGCATTCACGGCGCTCTTCGCGGCGACCATGGCGGTGGCGCAGAACGATGTCAAAGCCGTGCTGGCCTACTCGACCATATCGCAGTTGGGCTTCATGATGGCGGCTTTGGGCATCGGCGCGTATATCGCAGCCGCCTTCCACCTCATCACGCACGGCTTCTTCAAGGCATTGCTCTTCATGGCGGCCGGCTCGGTCATCCATGGCATGGAACACGGCGAGCACCACGTCCACGAGCATGCTTCCCCCCATCTTGATGGGGGGACCGAGGGGGGTTCAGCGCCTCATCCCGATGGAGGGACCGAGGGGGGTTTCGATCCCCAAGACATGCTCAACATGGGCGGCCTGCGCAAGACCATGCCAGTCACCTTCTGGACCTTCCTCATCGGCGGCCTGTCGCTGTCGGGTTTGCCGATCATCACCGCCGGCTTCTGGTCAAAAGACGAAATCCTGGCGGATGCCTGGCTGGGCATCAGCAAATATGGCAGCGGCGCGCATACTCTGGTGTTTGTCATGCTGGCTCTGGCCGCCTTCATGACCGCCTTCTACACCATGCGACAGATTGCCCTGACATTCGCTGGCGAGCCGCGGACTGAAGCCGCCAAACACGCCAGCCTGGGGCAGGGCATCGTCAGTTTCACCATGACATTGCCGCTGATCATCCTGGCTTTCTTTGCGATTGGCGCTGGCTTCGTCGGCGTGCCGAATGATTTTCCAGTCCTCAATGCCATCTTCTCGCCCGAGCATAACGCCTTCCATCATCTCGTCATTGAAGCGCTGCCCATGCCGGAAGCCACGGCCGCTTATGCCACGCTGCCCGATTATCATCCCCATGCGCCGCCCTTTAATATCGTGCCGGTGGCCACGTCCGTCATCGTGGCGCTGCTGGGCTTGTGGCTGGGCTGGATGACCTATTGGCGGAAGCCCCTCAAAGCCGGACAGGCGGACCCGCTGGTCAAGTCTCTGGGTCCCCTGCATGCGCTCTTCAAGAATCGCTACTATCTCGATGACATCTATGGGCAGGCATTTGTCAAGCCATCTCAGTGGCTGGCTTCGCAGGTGATCGTCTTGCTGGATCGCGGCATCATCGACGCGGTACTGCATATCATCGCGCGCATCGCCACCTGGCTGGGCGATTTGACCAAAGTCTTGAACCTCTGGCTGATCGACGGCGTCGGCGACGGCATCCCCATCGCCATCTTCAATTTGGGCGGCTGGCTGCGGCGCATGCAAACCGGGCGCGTCCAGCAATATATGCTGCTCATTCTGGCGGCGGCGGTGGTGATTGGCATCGTCCTGGTCCTGTCGTCCGGCGCGGCGCTGGCGCAATAGGGAGACGCATTCATGTTTGATGTGTTTGGGATTGACGCGCTCTCGGTTCTGGTTTTCGGCCCAGCCCTTAGCGCTTTCATCGTCGCCTCGCTGGCTTCGCTCGGTCCAAGCAAGCAGGTCGGGCGCTGGGTGGCGCTGATCTTGTCGCTCTTGCTGGCGCTGCTTTCGATCAAAGTCTTCTTCGATTATCAGGCCGCTGGCATCGGCATCGGCGACGAACAGTTCATCGTCACGCAGGATTCAGCCTGGTTCGAGGCGCTTGGCTCCCGCTGGACCCTGGGCGTGGATGGCATCAGCGTCGTCATGGTCCTGCTCACCGGCATCCTGACGCCCCTGGCTATCCTGGCAAGCTGGAATATCGAAGACCGCTCGAATATGCACCTGGCGCTGCTGCTCTTCTTCGAAACCGGCAGCATGGGCGTCTTCGTGGCTATGGACCTGATGGTCTTCTTCCTCTTTTATGAACTCACGCTTGTGCCTATGTATTTCCTCATCAATCAATGGGGCAGCATGCCCAAAGCCGGCATCAGGTTCTCGGGCCGCTTTTACGCGTCGACCAAGTTCATGATCTATTCTTTCGGCGGCACGCTCGGCATGCTGCTGGCCACGCAGCTTATCGGCTGGTCGGCAGGCGCCTTCAACATCGCCGAATTGACAGAGAGCTGGCCGACCTTCCGCGATGGTCAAGCGCTGCTGGGCATGGATGTCAGCGCGGTCAAGGCTTTGGCATTCATTGGCTTCTTTGTGGCCTTCAGCATCAAAGTGCCTATCTGGCCCTTCCACACCTGGCTGCCGGACGCGCATGGCGAGGCGCCGACGGCCGGCTCCATGCTGCTGGCGGGCATCATGCTCAAGCTGGGCGCTTATGGCTTCATCCGCCTGGTCATCCCGCTCTTCCCCGATGTCTGGCTCACGGAAGTGGTTCTCATCGGCGTCAATGTGGCGACGCTCTTCGCCATCCTGTCCGTTGTCGGGATTGTGCTGGGCGCATTCGCCGCCTTCGGCCAGACCGACATCAAGCGGCTGGTCGCCTACAGCTCGGTCAATCACATGGGTTTTGTGGGCATCGGCATCGCGGTCATGGCGCAGACCTACGCGCAAATCTGGTCGGGCGCGGACCCCAATGCCGATGTGCAGACGGCTGTCCTGGCTGCCAATGGCACGGTCCTGCAGATGTTCAATCACGGGCTGAGCTCGGCTGGCATGTTTTTGCTGGCGGGCGCGCTCTATCACAAGACGCATACCCGCGAGCTAGGGGATTATGGCGGGCTCTGGGTCAAGGCGCCGGTTATGGGCGCGATCCTGCTTTTCACCAGCTTCGCCAGCCTGGGCCTGCCCGGCTTGAACGGTTTCGTCAGCGAATTCCTGATCGTGCGCGGCGCTTGGCCCGTCTTCACCGCGCTGACAGCCATCGCCATGATCGGCTTGCTATTCACCGGCGGCTATATCTTGAAAGGCATACGCGCCGTCTTGCATGGTCCCTTTAACCTGCGCTGGCGGAATACGGACCTGGAACTGACGCGCGCCGAGCTGCTGGGCATGGCGCCGCTGATCGTCCTGATGCTCTTGACCGGCGTTTATCCCAACTGGATCCTGCCCTTGATCAACACCACCGTTTCGTCGATTTTCGCCGGCTTGGCGAGCTAGGATTGCCTGTATGGAAGCTACAGGATTCTCCGTCCTCACGGCCATCATCTTCATACCGATCATCGCCGGTGTGGTCATCCTCTTCCTGGATCGCAAGAATCGCGATCTGGTGCGCGGGGTTGGCATCACCGCGGCTTCGGCGGTCCTGGCGCTTTCGCTGGCGGTGTATCTGGGTTATGACAGTTTCGTCAAAGCCGATGGCGGTCTGATAGAGAACCAGCGCGCGCTTCTCGAATCAGGCGCGGAGCTCAGCGGGGCGCGGATGTTCGCCGACGCCCTGGCTTTTGAACAGCGCATCGTCTGGGTGGAATCGCTGGGCATCGCCTATCATGTCGGCGTAGACGGGGTATCCGCGCCGATGGTGCTGCTGACCGGCATGGTGGCGGTGGCTGGCGTCCTGATCTCCTGGAATATCACCGACCGCCTGCGCGAGTTCATGGCATTCTTCATGTTTCTGGTGGCCGGCGTCTATGGCGTTTTCATCGCCGTTGATCTTTTCATGCTCTTCTTCTTCTATGAGCTGGCCATCTTCCCCATGTACCTGCTCATCGCCGGCTGGGGCTGGGTCAAGCTGCGCGAATACGCAGCCATGAAGCTGACTTTATATATCCTGGTCGGCTCGGTCTTCGCGCTGGTTGCGGCTGTGGCCATGTACTTTGCGGCTGGCGCTTATTTCGCGGGCAGCGGAGCGGATGTTTTCGCGGAGGCGGTGGCCAGCGGCTTGCTGCCGGCCGATAGCGGACCCTACAGCTGGAGCATGGTGCAGATGACCTTGGCGGCGGAGAATGGCGCATTTGCCATCGAGATCCTGGGCATCGACGGGCTGAACTTCGAGCGCTTCTGGTTCCCCTTCATGTTCATGGGCTTTGGCGTCCTGGCTGGCGTCTTCCCCTTCCATAATTGGTCGCCCGATGGTCATGTGGCTGCCCCCACCGCCGTCTCGATGATTCACGCGGGCGTCTTGATGAAGGTCGGGGCATTCGCCGCTCTGCGCGCCGGCGTCCAGCTGCTGCCCGATGGCGCGGAAACGCATCTGCCCTGGATCGTCTTCCTGACGCTTATCAACGTGGTCTATGGCGCATTGATCGCCTTCCGCCAGCGCGACTTCAAGTATGTCATCGGCTTCTCGTCCGTGAGCCACATGGGCTTGGTCAGCATGGGCTGGGCGACCATGAACCTGACGGGCATGACCGGCGCGGGCATCCAGATGTTCAGCCATGGCGCGATGACGGCGCTCTTCTTCGGCGTGGTCGGCATGGTCTACGACCGGGCGCATACCCGCGACATCCCCAGCCTGGGCGGCTTCATCAGGGTGATGCCCTGGGTGGGCATAGCGTTTGTCATCGGCGGTTTGACCAGCATGGGCATGCCCGGCTTGAGCGGCTTCATCGCCGAGTTCCCCATCTTCCAGGGCATGTGGGCGGCTTCGGAGCAGATCACCCTGCATATCGGCGCCTTCCAGCTAAGCAACTATTACAGCGCGCTGGTCATCATCGCGGCTCTGGGCATCGTCATCACGGCGGCTTATGTGCTGCGCGTGGCGAGCCAGGTCTTCTTTGGCGACTTTGACGCCGAGCGCTTTCATGATGTCGGCAACATCGAAATGACCGACCGCATCGTCTTGATCATCCTGGGCTCGCCCTTAATCATCCTGGGTTTGTATCCGCCTATCATGGCGCCGATGATCGAATCCGGTATCAGACCCCTAATCGCCTTGCTGGGAGGTGGCTAGATGGAAATGGATCTCCTCGCGCAGCTGCCCTCCGTCTTGCCGGAGATTGGCTTAACGGCTCTGGCGATTATCGTGCTTTTCGCCGATATCTATGGGTCGCCGGTCACGCGCCGCAATGTGGTGAATATCTCCGCTTTGGGCATGGCTCTTCTGGCGCTTGTGCCGCTGATTTGGCCGCCGGATCCGCAGCTATACGAATCGGGCGCGCTGCTTTGGGGCGGGATGGTCAACTATGACCCGCTGGCGCAGATCTTCAAGGTCATGCTGCTCTTCGCCGGCGCGTTGACCTGCCTGATGGCGAATGGCGATAAAGGCGTCGGCGACAAAGGCGAGTTCTATCTCATCGTTATCATAGCCACGCTGGGCGGCATCATGATGGCCAGCGCCAGCGACTTGATTCTGGTTTTCGTCGCGCTGGAGACGCTTTCCATCCCGCTCTATATGCTGGCCAGTTTCCGCCGCAGGGACATGCGCTCGGCTGAAAGCGGCATGAAATACTTCCTCTATGGCGCTTTTGCTTCAGCCATCATGCTCTTCGGTTTCAGCCTGCTCTATGGCTTCGCAGGCACAACCAGCCTTGCGGGAATCGCAGAGGCCATGCAGGGCGGCGTGGACGACAGCCTGGTCGCCGTGATGACCGCGCTGGTCATGGTGGTGGTCGGCTTCGGGTTCAAAATCAGCGCTGTGCCATTCCACTTCTGGGCGCCCGATGTCTATGAAGGCGCGCCGACGCCAGTGACAGCTTTCGTGAGCGTCTCCAGCAAAGCGGCCAGTTTCGCCCTGCTCATCCGGTTCTTGACGGCGACATTCCCAGTCGAGCTGGTCATCGGCGGCGTGATCATCCAGGATTTCTGGGTCAATCTGCTCATCGTCATCTCGATAGTCAGCATGACTCTTGGCAATGTGGTGGCGCTGCGGCAGAGCAATATCAAACGCCTGCTGGCATATTCTTCCATCGCGCAAGCCGGTTATACGCTGATTGGCGTGGCCGCTCTGCAAGGCGCGGATGACAGCCTGGCTGTGGCTTCCGTTTCCTTCTATATGATCATGTACATCTTCACGAACCTGCTGGTCTTCGGCGGCGTAATTCTATTCATCGCCAAGACGGACACCGAAGAGATCGGCGATTTGGCGGGCTTGAACCGGCGCAGTCCCTGGCTGGCGCTCTTCATAACCATTGGCTTGCTCTCTCTGGGCGGCATCCCGCCGGCCGCTGGCTTCTTCGGCAAGTTCTTCTTGTTCCAGGCGGCTGTCAACGCCAACCTGGTGGGCTTGGCGCTTATCGCCGTGACCAACGCTATCATCGCGCTTTATTATTATCTGGTGATCATCAAGGTCATGTACGTCGATGTGGGACCGGACGATGACCTGCCCATCGCCATCCCGCGGGCTTATGGCTGGTCCCTGGGCCTCACGGCTCTGGTCGTCATCCTGCTGGGCACAATCGCGGTCACGCCGATTTACGATTGGGCGGTATTGGGCGCCAGCGGCTTATAATCGCCGTAGCCAGCGCAAAATGATTGTGATAAAATTCTCGAAGTTTATCGGCCTTGCGCATGAGGCTGGCAATGACAAGACATGCGGTCTATGGCGAAGAATAACAACCCCCTTTCGACATACGGCGTGGTGGCCGGGGTGGTTGGGCAGGTGGGCTGCATCGTCCTGCTTGTCATTTTGGGAACGTTATTGCTTGGCATGGCTTTGGACGAAGCATTCGGGACGCGCCCGGCATTCATCTTCCTGATGCTGCTGGCGAGCGTTCCGCTTAACCTTGCGGCGCTTTACTTCTTTACCCGTCACAAAGCCAGACAGTTGCAGGGCGTCGCCAAACAGAAGGAGGAAGATAGTAGTGAATAGTTTCTGGAACGGGAAACGCCGTTTCGTCGCCTTACTGATGTTCCTCGCTGGCGTGTTCGTCGCGCTGCGGGTGCCGCCGGTCATCCCATACATCCAGCTGCCCGGCGAGATGTTCCCCGAGGGCTACAACATCCCCTTCACGGATATCCGCATCACCAATACCTTCGTGGCTGCGGTGATCGTCTGGCTGCTGCTGCTGCTCTTCATCGTCTATGTGGCGCGGCGGCGGCCCAGCGATGGCAACGAAGTGCCTCCGGGCGGCTTCTACAACATGTTTGAAGCGGTATTCGAAGGGCTGATGAACTTCGTCGGCGGCATCGCTGGCGGGCGTCACTTCCGCCTCATCTTCAACATGTTCATGACGATCTTCCTGGTTGTGCTGGTCGCCAACTGGATGGAACTTGTGCCCGGCGTCGATACCATTGGCTTCATCCACCCGCACGTCAAGGAGAAATTCGACGCCGACAGCGGCGAATACAAGGTCGTCGCCACCGATGGCTACGAGATTTACCAGGGCTTCCTGGGCATATCCTACGTGAACGGTCAGTGCGACTGGATAAGCCCGGCCGCCGAAGCGGAAGCGGACTCTGCGGCACTGGCGGTGGCGGATGAAGCGGCGCTGGCTGCGCAGCAAGAACTGATGGAAGACGCGGCCTACGCGCGCTACAAAGCGGCGCATGACGAGCATGGCGATGACTCTGGCGACGACGCCCATGGCGACGAGAACGACGACCATGGCGATGAGGCTCATGCGGAAGAGGCTGTCGAATCGGACGCAGTGGCTGATGCCAGGCTAACCGCCTTGGACGCGCGCACGGCTGAGAAGCAAGCCCGCCGGGACCGCGGCTGTTACACCGGCGTGGCGACATCGTCTTGGGAGCCTGGCTATGTGGCGGCGGACAAGGACGCGAAGAAAGCGCCTATCCCGCTGCACCCGGACCCGCGCGGAGAAGACGCCAAGCGCGTGCCCTGGGTCGTCCTGCCCTTTGTGCGCGTGGCATCGACCGACCTGAACATGACCTTGACGCTGGGTTTGATTTCCTTCGTCATGATCCAGTTTGTCGGTTTCAAAGCGCTGGGCATCGGCTATCTCACCAAGTTCTTCAACTTCGGCACGTTATTCAAATCGCCGCTGGGCGGGATTGACGTGGCGGTGGGCTTGCTGGAGCTGATCGGCGATTTCGCCAAGATTCTCTCGTTCAGCTTCCGTCTCCTGGGCAATATCTTCGCCGGCTCGATCGTGCTCTTCGTGATGAGCTTCCTCGTGCCGATTCTGCCCTGGCCCTTTTTCATGCTGGAATTCGGCGTGGGCCTTATCCAGGCGCTGGTCTTCGCGCTGTTGACGGCGATATTCATGAGTCTGGCGACGGTCAGCCATCATCATGACGATGAGCATGACCATGACGAAGCGCACTAGCAACGCATGAGCAAAGCATAAGCAAAACTGGAGGAAATCTAAATGGATCCACAATCGACGATTCTCTTGGGTAAAGCGATAGGCGCCGGCTTGGCGATGATCGGCGCGGCTGGCGGCGGCATTGGCATCGGCCTCTCGGTTGGCGGCGCTGTCATGGCCATGGGCCGCAACCCCGATCATACCGCGACCATCCAGACGAACATGATCCTCGGCGTCGCCTTTGCCGAAGCCGTCGCCATTTACGCCCTGGTCGTTTCGCTGATTATCCTCTTCGTACTCAGCTAGACGGCGCGCGAGGCGAAAAGGAGAACCCTATGAGTGTACTTGACAATTTGGGCATCAACCCTGGTTTGATGCTCATCTGGCTGATCGCCTTCATCGTGCTGTACGTGCTGCTGACGCGCTTCATCTACGATCCGCTGACCAATGTGCTAAACGAAAGGCGCAACCGCATCGCCAAAGGCTTGGAAGATGCCGCGGCTGCTGCCCGCGCCCGGGAAAATGCCGAAGCCGAAGCCGATAAGATCCTGGCGCAAGCCCGCAGCGAGGCGCAGAAGGTCATCGATGAAGCCCGTGGACGCGGTGAAGAAGTCGCCTCGAGCATAGAGAGCGACGCCCGCCAGGAAGCCGCCAAGATCCAATACGATGCTCAGAACGAAGCCGTCGCCATCCGCAATCAGGAGCTTGGCAACTTGCGCGAACAGGTGCTCAACATCTCCGTGGCTGTGGCCAGCCGCATCCTTGACGAGAGCATCAGCGCATCCAAGCAGGCGGCGCTGGTCAACAGCTTCATCGCCGATCTGCCCGAGGGCGCGCGCGGCTTGGGCGGCAGCGTGGAAGTCGTCAGCGCCATGCCCTTGACCGCGGCCGAGCAGGAAACGGTGCAAGCAGAAGTCGGCGCGGAAGAAGCTGATTTTGCTGTTGACCCGTCGATCCTCGGCGGTCTCATCGTGCGCTGGTCCGGCGGCATGGTCGATGGCAGCGTCCGCTCGCAGCTGAATCAGTTGGCGCGCAGCTTGGGCTAGGCGCAAGCCGCAAGCATTTCGCAGATTTCTCAAGCGCGTCGGTGCATTCCGGCGCGTTTCTGTTTGTCAGCGCCGGCGAATGATGCTTGAATGAAATTGTTGTCCTCTCCGCTGAGCCTGGGTCATTGAACGCATGAAAGCCGCGCTTGAGCAATTGCTCGCCGCCATTCCCGCCGCGGATCTGCTAGCCAGCCGAGACGACCTCAGCATCGTCATCCGCGCGCCAGTCAGCGAATCCAGCCAGGACATCCAGCCGGGCGGCCTCTTCGTGGCGCGCAGGGGCGAGACGACCGACGGCCATGATTTCATCCCCGATGCCATCGCAAAGGGGGCGGCCGCTGTCGTCGGCGAAAGAGAACCGCCCGATCTGCCTGTGCCATACATCCAGGTCAAGTCCGCTCGCGAGGCGCTTGGACCGCTGGCTTCCGCCTGGCACGATTATCCTTCGCGCAAGCTGGTCATCATCGGCGTCACTGGCACCGATGGCAAGACCACGACTTGTCATCTGCTGCACAGCATCCTTAAATCCGCGCCAGATGTGAAAGCGGGCTACATCAGCACGATATCGGCCGACTTCGGCGCTGAAACCGCAGCCACCGGCTTGCATGTCACCACGCCGGGCGCGCCGCTCATCCAGGCTTACCTGGCCAAGATGGTCTCTGCGGGTCTGACGCATTGCATCCTCGAGATGACCAGCCACGGTTTGGCGCAGGGAAGGCTCAATGGCGTCGATATTGATGTCGCCATTCTGACCAATGTCATGCACGAGCACCTCGATTATCATGGCAGCTGGGAAAATTACCGCGCCGCCAAAGCCAGCATGTTCGCGATGCTCGCGCGCAGTCATAACAAGCCCCATCAGCCCAAGACAGCCATCGTCAACGCAGATGACCCATCCGCCGATTTCTTTATGGCGATCCCGGCCCAGCGCCGCCTGACCTATGGCATCGACACTACCGCTGACTATAGGGCGAGAGACATCCAGCATGGGCCGGGCGGGGCCAGCTTTGCAGTTGCCCGGCAGCGAATTGACTTGCGTTTGCCGGGCGCATTCAACATCGCCAATGCCTTGGCTGCCATCACTGCCGCTCGCGCAATGCAAGTGGGCTGGGAATCCATAGCGCAGGGCATCGCCGCCGTCGAGCTGATCCCCGGGCGCATGGAAAGCATCGACGAAGGGCAGGACTTCATCGCCCTGGTCGACTTTGCGCATACGCCAAATGCCCTCAAGCGGGCTCTGCAAGCCGGGCGCGCCATGCTGAAACCTGGCAAGCGCCTCATCGCTGTCTTTGGCAGCGCCGGACTGCGCGATGTGCAGAAGCGCCGTCTCATGGCGGAGACATCGGCGCAGCTGGCTGATATGACGATTCTCACCGCCGAAGACCCTCGAACCGAATCGCTTGAGGAGATCCTGGGCATGATGGCGCAGGGCTGCCTGGCGCAGGGCGGCATCGAGGGGCGGACCTTCCTGCGCGTCGCCGACCGCGGCCAAGCCATTCACCGCGCTTGCCAGTTGGCGCAGCCGGGCGATCTGGTCATGGCTTGCGGCAAGGGGCATGAGCAGAGCATGTGCTTTGGAACCACAGAATATCCCTGGGATGATCGCGAAGCAATGCGCGCTGCCCTGCGCGGAAAACCCTTGGATTCTTTGCCAACAGCGGTGAGCCAGACGATTTCTCCCCCACGATGATCCCTCGCTTTGTAAGTCTGCCAGCTAAGGAAATTGTAGAATGTTGTAAAATGCCAGTGGCGCTTTGCGGCAATAGGCGGTTTGTGAGGCAATCTTGACGGATCTGGGCATTGTCATCGTCAACTGGAATACCTGCGACCTGCTGCGGCGATGCCTGGAAACGGTCTACGCCAGCCAGGGCGACATCAGCTACCGCGCTGTCGTCGTTGACAACAACTCCGCTGATGACAGCGTGGCTATGGTCAAGAGGCGCTACCCCCAAGCCGAGCTCATCGCCATGTCAGAGAATTTGGGTTATCCCCGCGCCAACAATATCGGCTTGCGGCGTTTGGGCTTTCATGCCGCGGGCCAGGTCGAAGCCAGCGCGCCGCGGTATGCTTTGCTGCTCAACCCGGATACCGAATTGCCAGCGACCGCTCTGGGCGAGATGGTCGCTTTCATGGATTCGCGCCCCGAAGTTGGCGTTGCGGGACCGAAACTGGTGCTGAACGATGGCAGCCTGGATAAAGCCTGCCGCCGCGGCTTCCCAACGCCCCTGGTCAGCTTTTATCATTATTCCGGTTTGGCGAGGCTCTTCCCGCGCAATCGCCGTTTTGGGCGCTACAATATGACCTTCGCCGATGAAGATGAAGAACTCGAGGTCGATTCGGTGGTCGGCGCCTATATGCAGCTGCGCAAACCGGTCATTGAGGCTGTTGGCTTGCTGGACGAAGCCTTCTTCATGTATGGCGAAGACATCGACTGGGCATACCGCGTCAAGCAAGCGGGTTACAAAATCTGGTATCATCCGGCAGTGACGGTCCGCCATGTCAAGCGAGCCGCCAGCAGTCGCAATCCCAAAGCCCAATTCGAGTTTTGGCGCGCCATGCTCATCTTCTATCGCAAGCATTTCCGGCATTCAACCGCGCTGCCCCTGCATATCATGATTTTGGCTGCGCTGCTATTCAAGGGAGGGCCTGGCTTATGGCAGGAGATCCGCAACCCGACGCCTACACTGTAGAACCCCGCCAAATCCGCTTGAGCAACGACCATCTCAAGGCGATGTCCACGCTGACCTTGCTGCTTTCCGACCTGGTCATGCTGGCGCTGGCTTTCATCGCCAGTTACGAAGCCCGCGAAACCCTGCCTTTTTTCCCGCGCCCAGAGGAACAGCCGCCGCTGGCAACTTACCTGCCAACCATCATCCTGCATTGCATGACCGTTATCGTGATGTTCTATTTCTCGCAGCTCTATCATTTGAAGCGCGCCGTCAGCCGCATAGACCAACTGCGCCGCGTGATTGGCGTGGTCACCCTGGGCACGTTGCTGGCAAGCGGCACGCAAGAATTCCTGCTGCAGAATACTTCGCTGGATGCCCTGTATCCCCGCAGCCTGCTCTTCTATGTCTGGTTCTTCAGCCTGCTCTTCATGGTTGTCGGGCGGGAATTGCATCGCCGATTCTGGACACTCATGCGGCGGCGCGGCGTCATCAGGGACAATCTGCTCATCGTCGGCGAAGGCGATATCGCTCACAAGATTACCGACCACGTACGCAACAGCCCGGAGCTCGGCTATCACATCGTTGGCATTGTCACTGCCGAAGCCAAAGAAGGCGAGATGCTGGGCTTCCCGTTTATCGGCGCTTATTACGATATCCCTCGGCTGATTGACGCCCTGCAAGTTGAACAGGTGGTGGTGGCTTTATCCGATTATCGCCGCGGTGAACTCGTCGATCTTATCAATCTCTGCCAGCGTGGCAAAGTGGATATCAAAGTCTATCCTGATCTCTTTTCGTATATGGCTGGCGACTTGAATGTCGATGACCTTGGCGGCACGCCCTTGCTGACCGTTCGCGATATTGCGCTGCGCGGCTGGAAGCTCAGCTTGAAACGCGCCCTGGACCTTTTCGGCGCGACCGTCGGCTTGATCCTGCTATCGCCTTTTATGCTGATTACCGCGCTGCTGATCCGCCTGGAATCCAGCGGCTCGGCTTTCTATTGGCAGACGCGCATGGGCTTGGATGGAAGACCCTTTCCCATGATCAAGTTTCGCTCCATGCGCGAGGATGCCGAATCCAGCGGGCGCACCTGGACCGTGGAAAACGACGAACGCGTCACCCGCCTGGGCCATTACATGCGCCGCAGCAACTGGGATGAAATTCCCCAGCTGATTAACGTGCTGCTGGGCCACATGAGCCTGGTGGGCCCCCGCCCGGAGCGGCCTATGTACGTGCGCCAGTTCCGCCAGCAGATCCCGGATTACATGATGCGCCACCGCGAGAAATCCGGCATGACAGGCTGGGCGCAGATCAATGGCTTGCGCGGCGATACCTCCATAGCCCAGCGCACCGAAGCCGACCGCTTCTACGTCGAGAACTGGTCGCTCTGGCTGGATATCGTGATCATCATTCGCACTATATGGCAGTCGGTCATCCGCTCCAACCCCAACGCCTATTAGACTCTCGCGCCAGCCTGCGGCCGCCCGCGCAAATTCATAGCGGCTCATTGAGTGATATTCCCCTTCATGACTCGTCGGCGAGGGGCCGGGGATTGCTGCCCCCAACGCATACCAGGAGAAGCGCCTTGGATCTCGATGACTTGACCAAAGCCATGTATGACTTTGTGGAAAGCAAAGGCTGGCTAAACGAAGATTCCCCAAAACAGCAGACATCCCGCAACCTGGCCATCTCGCTGGCATTGGAAGCGGCCGAAGCGCTTGAGTTGTTTCAATGGAGCGAAACCGCCGCGGATAAGGATGCGCTTGCGGATGAATTGGCTGATGTCATGCTCTACCTGCTGCAGCTGGCCAGCGTCAACGATATTGACCTGGGCGCGGCTGTCATGGCCAAACTTGAGAAGAACCGCCAGCGCGATTGGCATGAGCCGCCTGGAGATCTTGAGCATAGCTGAGACGCGTTTTCCAGTGGCTGGCCCGCGCCCCAGCGGTTTTCATTCGGCAGAATCGCCAGTATAATGCTGCCCGCATGGCGACGTGGCTGGCGATGGACCTGCCGAACGCGCCAAACAGCGAAGAGGAAGCGACACGATGTCAGAACAAGCTGTCACCGCCCAAAGCGAAGACTTCTCGCGCTGGTACAACGAGATTGTCTACCGAGCCGATCTCGCTGCGCCCAGCCCGGTGCGCGGCTGCGTCATCATCAAGCCCTACGGTTATGAAATCTGGGAGGGCATCAAATCCGGCTTGGACCGCCGCTTCAAAGCCACCGGTCATCAAAACGCCTACTTCCCGCTCTTCATCCCGGAAAGTTATATCCGGCGCGAGGCGCAGCACGTCGAAGGCTTCAGCCCGGAACTGGCGGTGGTTACCCATGCCGGCGGCAAGGAACTGGAAGAGCCGCTGGTCGTCCGCCCAACATCGGAAACGGTCATCGGCGAGGCATTCAGCGATTGGATTCAGTCTTATCGCGATCTGCCGCTGCTGATCAATCAATGGGCGAATGTGGTGCGCTGGGAACTGCGGACGCGGCCCTTCCTGCGCACAGCCGAGTTCCTCTGGCAAGAAGGGCATACCGCCCATGCCACCCACGACGAAGCCGAAGCCGAAACCCGGCAGATGCTCGATGTCTATGCCGATTTCGCCATCAACGACGCCGCCATCCCGGTCATTACTGGCGAGAAGAGCCGCCTGGAACGGTTCGCCGGCGCCCTGCGCACCTACACAATCGAAGCCATGATGCGCGATCGGCGCGCGCTGCAATCCGGCACAAGCCACAATCTGGGCCAGAACTTCGCAAAAGCCTTCGATATCCGCTACCTCGCCGAAAACAACGTGACAGAGCATTGCTGGACCACCAGCTGGGGTTTGAGCACCAGGATGGTCGGCGCGGTGGTTATGGCGCATGGCGATGACAAAGGTCTGCGCTTGCCGCCCAAGCTGGCGCCCTATCAAGTGGTCATCGTGCCCATCTACAAGAGCGATGCCCAGCGCAGCGCGGTCATGGACGCCGTCGAGCGCCTGCGCAAGCTGCTCGATTGCCAGGGCATTCGCGCGCATGTGGACCGGCGCGAGAGCCAGTCGCCCGGCTTCAAGTTCAACGATTGGGAGATGCGTGGCGTGCCGCTGCGCATGGAGATTGGCCCGCGCGATGTGCGGAACAACAAGGCTGTCCTGGCGCGGCGCGATCTGCCCGGGCGGCAGGGCAAGGAATTCATCTCGCAGGATGGCGCTGTGGAGGCTGTGCGGAGGCTGCTGGCGGAGATACAGACCAGCCTGCTGGAGGACGCCCGCCGGTTCCGCGACGAGCATATTCAGGATGTGGCTTCTTATGATGAAATGCGCGCGGTCATCGAAGCTGGCGATTGGGCGCGCGCCAACTGGGATGGCTCGGATGAAGACGAGCTGCGTGTCAAGGACGAAACCGGCGCCACGATCCGCTGCTTTCCCTTTGAGCGGCATAAGGAGCCGGGCGCTTGCGTGTTGAGCGGGCGGGTCACGGAAAACGTCGCCCTCTTCGCCAAAGCCTACTGAACCGCTGGCGATCCTGCGCCGGCAAGCCCGGGAAACTCGCGCATTGTGAAAATTGACACAATGCAAATTGTCCTGTATAATGCCTGGTAGATGTGGAGGCGTGGGCGCATTGCGCGCATGAATCCGGGCATGATGGCCAATAAGCGAGAGCCGCCCGCGGGTTCGCATCTGGACTCGCCGTAGAAAGAAAGCCTGATAATTATCTCTTCTTGACAATTCTAATGAACCTTTATCGTAGCGTTTACCGTAAACGTATTGCCCTTGCGAAACCATGGCTGTATCGCTTGAGCGCCGCCGCAAACGAAAGCGGGTTGGCTTGGCAACTTATTGGACTAAATCATGGCTGCATACTTACTCGTTGACGTCGACGACCTCTTGAGGTTCACATCTCAAAACGGAATCGACCTGCACGAACTGGCTGTGGCGCTGCGTGGCAACGCGTCGCTGGCCGCCGGCTTGATCGATACCAGCAACCTGCGAGCGATAGCTTTCGCCGATTGGGATTCGCATGCCGTCGGTGAAAACCAGGTTGAGCCGCAGGCGCTCTTCCGCAACGCCGGCTACGACATAATCGAAGTCGTCTCCCGCGCCACCCTGCCCGCGCGCATAATCGCTGATTATTTCAGCCAGCCGCCCGCCCCCGCCGACGAACTGATTTTGACGACCACCAACGCCGACATGCTGCCGCTCATTCGGCAAATCCGCGCATTCAGCCAGATGCGTCTGCGTATCTGGGGAGCGGATAACAACATCCTGCTCGGCAGCGATTGCGAAGACGACGCCATCTTCCAACCCTTTGAGGCGCTTTCCGGCATCCGAATCAAGAATGTCTGGGTCTATATCGATTTCGAGAATATCTCCATCAGCCTTAACGAACAGGGCTTCGTCGTAAATCTTGATCATCTCGTCGAGCGCATGGTCTCGCAGGCGAAAGCCCATGGCCGGCTGGTCAAGATGGCCGCCTACGCGCCTTGGGGCCAGCGCGGCGCGCTGCCGCCTCTGGTGGACGCTTCGGGGCGGGAGATCGCCGGGGACGCGCCCGCCCGCTTGATGATGGCGAATATCGACCCCATCTTTCATCTGCCTGGCAAGCAGAGCGCCGATATCCGCATCGCCCGCGATGTCCTGACCGATGTCAGCCATCCCGAAGCCGGCGATGTCATCATCCTGGCCACCGGCGACCGCGACTTCAACGATGTCATCAATCCGCTGCTGCAGCGCAACAAAGCCGTCATTGTCTGGGGCGTGCGAGGCAGCACCGGGCGCTTGCTGCAGAGCCATCCCTCCTTGCAGTTGGAATACATTGACGACTTCACCGATATGCAGACGCATCAATCTCTCAGCGAGGTTGAAACCGAGCATGATACCGAGAGCTTCATCCCCTCGCAGTGGTCCAGCGTCATCATCCAGGGAGATCGCCTGGCATCCGCCCAGCCCGGCGTCGAAATCACCGAAAAGGCGCTGATTGAGCAGCTTATCGAGGCGGGCGATGTCATCTCGGCGGAGCGCGGTGATGATCTGGTCTCGCAAGCCATTTCACTGGGCATCCTCAAGCAGCTCGGCGCCGGCGTCATCGAGTTGAATATGCAGCACCCGGTCGTTGACAAGACCCTGCTCATCGTCAACCGTCTGACGCGCCGCGTCGCCAATACGCTGAGCACGCGCAGCTGGGAATACGTCAATTATGGCTTCCTCTTGAAGGGGCTGGCCATGGAGCGCGATCTTGACCGCCCGGGCATGAATGAAAACGACCAGTGGCGCTCGCACTGGATCGATTGCCTGGTCCGCGAACGGGTGCTCCAGCGCGATCTTGTGCCCCATCGCCACAATCCGGAAGACTTGGTGCCGGTCATCCGCATTCCCGTCAGCAAAGATGAACGCGCGGACCGCCGCCCGGAAGACTCCCTTAGCATTGAAGACGCCGCCCAGAATTGGCAAGGCGTGCCGCCGCATGAACTCAACGAGCTTGAGCCAGAAGTCGCCCGCATGGTCACGCGCATCGTCGTCAGCGTGCAGCAGTTCACCAGCTTCCGCAACTTTGCCTGGTGCCCGCTGGGCAGTTTGCATCGCCGCCTGCGCGAATTTGACAGCGGCGTCGTCTTCCAACACGCGGTCGAGTATCTGCTCATCAATGAAATGGTCGCCGTGAATGAATATGACAATCCGCGCAGCGATTACAACACCAAAGGCATCGAGCTGAACGAGAGCCATCCTTTTGTGGCGGTGCTGCTGGCTGAGCGCGACGAGTTTATCCGCGTGCTGCTGGAGATGTATCACAACAATATCAGCATCTCACAGCCGAATATCGAGCAGCAGCTGACCGGCGAATGGGACGCGCCGCTGTGGATCTCCACGATGAAGATCGAAAATGTCCTGAATCCTTTGCCCGGGCGCGCCGACCAGTTCAGCCTGTTTCGCACGCACCATTCCGTCAAAGTGGTGGCGAATGACGATGTTGACGAGATGGCTTCCGCGAGTGGCTAGCTGGCCATTGTCCGCTTGTCAGCTTGCTGCTACAATCCGCGTCTGGCATAGACCGACAGGCAAACGCTCCTGCCTGTCCGGTGACTAAGGAAGGGACGGAGCCAATGCCATTGGATAAATCCACCAAGAACCAGATCATCAAAGACTTTGCGCGCGTGGAAGGCGATACCGGCTCACCGGAAGTGCAGATCGCCCTGCTGACTGCCCGCATCACCCAGCTGACCGAACATCTCAAAATTCATAGCCACGATGAGCATTCGCGCCGCGGTTTGCTCAAGCTGGTCGGGCAGCGCCGCCGCCACCTGCGTTATATCTCGCGCAAGAAGCCGGAAGCATATCGTGATTTGTTGCAACGCCTTGGCTTGCGCCGTTGATTGCCGGCGCCCGGCTGGACAGACCTGGCGATGAAAGCGGGCGCCCAGTCAATTCTAATCCGCAGCGCGCTGCTGCCTGCCATCCCACTAACGAATGAGAACGCGCCCCTCATGACCGGCGCCGGGCGGCTTCTGCGCTCCCGGCTCCGCTTCTCTTGGCGCGCCTCAAAGAAACGGAGAACTCTATGACACTCGACATTCGCGAATATCGCTGCCTGGTCGCTGGCAAGGAAGTCCTCATCGAGACGGGACGCCTCGCCCAGCAAGCCGGCGGCGCGGTAACCGTGCGCATGGGCGATACCATGCTCTTCTGTTCGACGACCATGGGCTCCCCGCGGGCGCATCTCGACTTTTTCCCGCTCAGCGTGGACTACGAAGAGAAGATGTACGCCGGCGGTCGCGTCCCGGGCGGCTTCTTCCGCCGCGAGGGCCGGCCCTCCGAAGGCGCGATTCTGACTTCGCGCGTCATCGACCGCACGCTGCGCCCCCTGTTCCCCAAGAATATGCGCAACGATGTGCAAGTCATCTTGATGTCGCTCGCGCATGACAAAGAACATCATGTGGATATGCTGGGCATCATCGCCGCCAGCACCGCCCTGATGATCTCCGATATTCCCTGGAATGGTCCGGTGGCCGGCGCGCGCATCGGCTTGATCGACGGGCAGCTCAGCGTCAACCCGACTTATAGCGAAATGCAAGCCAGTACGCTGGACCTGCGCGTTTCCGGCACGGCGGAAGCCATCAACATGGTCGAATGCAATGCCGACGAAGTCGACGAAGCCACTATGCTGGAAGCGCTTTTCATGGCGCATGAGGCGGTGCAAGACATCATCGCCTTGCAGCATCGCATCCGCGAAGAGATCGGCAAAGACAAGCAGGAACCGGCCGTCGACAACTTCGATGAAGCTCTGCTGGCCGATGTACAAGCGCAAGTCGAAGCGCCCATCCGCGAGGTGATGTCAACGCACAGCGACCGCAATGCCCGCCGCGCCCCGCTGGCGGAGATCAAAGCCGGCTTGCTGGCGGAATACAGCGAGGCTCAGGCGCCTGACGGGAAGCCGATAAACATGGGGCATGTCGAGCGCGCTTACGACCAGGTCATGAAGAATGTCGTGCGCGGACGGATCGTGCATGATGGCATCCGCCCTGATGGTCGCGATTATGCTTCAATTCGCCCGCTGGCGGCTGATGTCGGCTTGGTGCCGCGCGTCCACGGCTCGGGCATGTTTTTGCGCGGCGAGACCCAGGTGCTGACGATCGCCACCCTGGGCACGCCTCGTGAAGCCCAATTCCTCGATGGCTTGAGCCCCGAAGACGACAAGCGTTATATGCACCATTACAACTTCCCGCCCTATAGCACCGGCGAGACCTATCCCTTGCGCGGTCCACGCCGCCGAGAAGTCGGCCATGGCGCTCTGGCGGAAAAAGCTCTGCTGGCGATGATCCCGCCGGAAGAGGAGTTTCCCTATGTCCTGCGCCTGGTCAGCGAGGTGATGAGCTCGAACGGCAGCACCTCCATGGCCAGCGTCTGTGGCAGCACTCTGGCTCTGCTTGACGCCGGCGTGCCCATCAAGAATCCAGTCGGCGGCATCGCCATGGGTTTGATCAAAGAGGGGGACAAAGTCGCCGTGCTGACCGATATTCAAGGCATGGAAGATCACCTGGGCGATATGGACTTCAAGGTGGCGGGCAGCGCCCAAGGCATCACCGCTTTGCAGATGGATATCAAGATCGCCGGCGTCACCCGCGAGATCATGCGGCAGGCTCTGGCGCAAGCCAAAGACGCTCGCCTGGAAATCCTTGATGTCATCAATGCCGCCATGCCCGAGCCGCGCGAAAGCCTGAGCAACTTCGCCCCGCGGATGGAATCCATCAAGATTTCCGTAGAGAAGATCGGCGCGGTCATCGGTCCCGGCGGCAAGAACGTGCGCGCGCTGCAAGACGATCACAACGTCAAGGTCGATATCCAGGAAGACGGCTTGGTCTATGTGGCTGGCGAATCCGGCGGCGATGTGATGCAAGCCCTCGACAAGATACGCGCCATGGTGGAAGACCCGGAAATCGGCCAAATCTACACAGGCAAAGTCACGCGCACCGAGAATTATGGCGCCTTCGTCGAGTTCCTGCCCGGCTCCGAAGGCATGGTCCACGTCTCGCAATTGGCTGATTACCACGTCAAGAGCGTGGAAGAAGAGGTCAGCGTTGGCGATGAGATCATGGTGATGGTCATCAACATTGATGGCACGGGCCGCGTCCGCCTCAGCCGGCAAGCTGTGCTAGAAGGCTGGGACGTCGAAGAAGCTATGCGCCGGGATGCCGCTGGCAGCCGTCGGGGTGGCGATCGGCGTGGCGGAGACAGGCGGGGACCCAGGCGCGATGGCAACCGGCGGGGCGGGGGAGAGCGCCGCGGTGGCGGTCCCCGCGATCGTCGGAATTGATTCGCCTCGCTTGCAAGCCGCGATTTGAGGAGGGCAGAGCATGCCAGAGGCGCCAAACGAAGCCATCGCCGAGACCGACAATTTTATCGTCTGGGAAACGCGCGAGCCGGACGATGAAGTTACTTACCATGTCGAGCTTGGCGCGGTGACCCTGCATTTCTTCCCCGAAGAATGGCAAGAGTTCACGCGGCTCATCAAGGTGGCGGCCAGCAACAGTTGATGGACGCGCGACAGGTCCAGCGGCATTTTGTGGCGGTCATGGCCAAGCACCTGCCGCCCAGCGCATCCAGCTTGGATCTGCTGGACCTCGATGGCGATTCGGGCTTGTTGCTAGCAGAGTCGCGCGCCGACTTGCGCATCCGCCATCTGTCAGAGGATCGCCTCGCCGCCGTCCCGCTGAAGCCCGATTCATTTGACGCCGCGGTCGCTTATGATATCGACTTGCGAGACGAGGCGCTGCGGAATATTCTGCTGGCATTGCGCCCGGGCGGAAGATTGATCGCCCTGCTATCGCGCGGCGCGGTCGACGAAAGCCATCCGCGGCTGCTCAGCGACAATGGCTATGTCCGCATCCTGGTCGAGCCGGCTCTGGATGGGCTTGGCATCCTGCTGCGCGGCGAGAAAGCGCATGTCACCGCTGATACCGCCCAGCGCATTCAGTCGGTGGCGCAGTCCGATGCCGACAGCCTGGATCTCGCCAGCTACCGCGGACCTTACCTGCACCTGCTCATCCAGCAGCAGCCCAATATACCCGCCTGGAAGCGCAAGCCAGCCGACAAAATTGCCTGGCGCGCTGCCGCCATTCAACGAGGGGACGCGCCCGCGCTGCTGGCATTCAGCAGCCTGCCCAAAGCGGTGGCTTTCCTGCAGCCGGCCGCGCTCTCTGGAACGATCAAAGATATCAACAAGGTGGGCAAGTTCCGCCGCGAGAACTGGACTTTTCCCGCGATCCTGAACCCGAGGCCTGATTTGCTCCCCGGCGAAACAATTACCATGGTCGATATCGATCCCGCTACAGCCGAAGCGCCGGATGAATAGCGATCCGCCCGATGTCGCTATTCCCGCCGGATATCGATTTCCTGCGTTCTGCCCGAGCCCGCGCGAGCCTGAAGGAATATGCAACTGCCGACCTGTCCGCAGCCAATACGCTGCCGCTGCTCAGCGAGATGCGGACGCGACACAGCGCTTCGGAAGCCAGCGCCATCCTGACAACCCTGCGATTGCGCGCGAAGGCCGCCAGGAAGTTTCCCCGTTTCGCGGGAGAAATGCTCTTCACCGCCGCCGGCTTGCAGCAAGCCAGCCAGCCACTGGCTCGCGATTACCGAGCCGGCATGATTGCGTCCGCCGATGTGCTTGATCTCTGTTGCGGCATAGGCGCGGACAGCCTGGCATTTGCCGCGGCCGGCCGCCAGGTCCTCGGGCTTGACATCGACCCGGCGCGCATCGCCATCGCCCAGCACAACGCCGGCGTGATGGGTTTGGAGGCAGAGTTTCGAGTCGCGGACATTCGCAAGTTCCTGCCAGGCGGTTATGACTGCGCATTCTATGATCCCGCCCGCCGCGACCAGCAGGGAAGACGCATCCACCATGTCGAGCGCTATCAGCCGCCGCTCTCGCTCATCCGCGCTGCCGAGGCTCGCGAAATCCTCGTTAAGCTGTCGCCGGGGGTCGATCTGCGCCATCTGGATGGATATGGCGGGCATGTCGAATTCATCTCTGTCGGCAGCCAATTATGCGAGGCGTTGCTTTGGCTGCATCAGCCCAGTTCGCCTCCCAGCGCCACCCTGCTGAGCGCCGGCGGAACTCTTAACATGAGACATTGCGGCATCGACGAGGCGCCAGTTAGCCCGCCGCTGGCCTGGCTTATTGAGCCGAACCCCGCCTTACTGCGCGCTGGACTCGTGCGGCAGCTGGCTCATGAGCTCCGTGCAGCTCTGTTGGACCCCAGCATCGCCTATCTGACCGCGGCGAGCCATCAGCCGACGCCTTGGGCTCGGGCTTGGCGCATCCTCGATTGGATGCCCTTCCAGCTGAAGCGATTGCGGCGCTATCTGGTCGAACGCGGCATCTCCCGCATTACGGTCAAGAAGCGCGGCTTCGCTATGAGCCCCGAAGACTTGATAAACCGGCTGCGCCTCAAGAAGGGCGTTGAAGCCCGCGCGCTGGTCATGACAAGGCATCTTGGCAAGCCCATCGCCATCATCTGTGAAGACGCGCCATTTGGGTAATCTGAACGAATCTTCTATAATACAGTGGCAATCTTGCGCTGGAACGAAAGCGAAAGGCTACGGCGGATGCTCATGCGTCCGGAAGACTCGCGCCAGCCTCGCCTGATCAGCTGGGACGAGGTTGACCAACTGATCGACGGGCTGGTCCCGCGCATCCAGCATCTCGGTCCATTTGGCGCCATGGTGATGATCACGCGCGGCGGCGTCATACCTGGCGGCTTGCTGGCCGAGGCCTTGAGCATCCAGCACCTGCTGACGGCATCGGTGGACTTCGTTTCCACGCGGCAATCCGGCATGATGGCTTGGCCCACCTTCCTGCAATTCCCGGATCCGGATTTGCTGCGCGGGCGGCGGACGTTGATAGTCGATGATGTCTGGGGTAGCGGGCGGACGAGCATCTCCGTGCGCGAACGGGTCGGCTCGGCTGGCGGCTCGCCATTTAATTGCGTGCTCCACTACAACCCCTATCGCACCATGTTTTCCAATATCAAACCCGATCTCTATGGCGATGTCACCGATACCTATGTTGTATATCCTTGGGAGATTGATCGTGGCTTGCTGGGCCGCGGTTTTGGCTTGGCGCAGCCCGAAATCTAATGACTTTCTTATGCCCATTGCCCGCCAGAAGGACCAAGCGTGTGCCTTTCAAGCAAGTTTGCGCTATAATGCAGGTATGCGCGCCGCTCTGCTTGCGCCGATGAGCGAGCGAAGAATGGGTGAGCCTTGACGAGGCTAGCCCAGTAACTTAATGTAGGATTTCATTGTTGCTATTGTGCTTTACATTACAACCTTGCAGACGATAGCGCCGGCTGGCGCGATGAAGACCTGCTCAAGCAGGAGGCGAAACACTCCCCATGAATGAAGCGCTGGAACAGAACTCGCAGCAAGAAGAGAACTTCGAGGAGATGCTGGCTTCGTCGTTCGACTTTTCCTATACGCCGCCGCGCCGCGGTGAAATCCGCGAAGCCACAATCCTGCAGATCGACGAGCGCGAAATCATTGTCGATCTCGGCGCGAAGCAAGATGGCATTGTGCCGACGCAAGACCTGGAACGCATGGATACGGAATTCCGCGAAAGCCTGGCCGCCGGCGCCAGCGTCCCCGTGTATGTCGTTAACCCCCGCGACCAAAACGAGAATCTCATCGTTTCCATCAACATGGGTTTGCAGCGCTATGACTGGGAGAAAGCCCGTGAATTGCTGTCCTCGCAAGACGCGGTGGATGTCAAAGTCAGCGGCTACAACAAGGGCGGGGCGCTCGTCCGCTGGAATCGGCTGGAAGGTTTTATTCCCAGCTCGCATATCGTATCCACCAATCTCTCGGTCGATCGTAAGGAAGCCATGACCCAGCTGATCGGCAATACGCTCGGCGTCAAAGTCATTGAAGTCGACCAGGATCGCCGCCGGCTGATCTTCAGCGAGCGCGAGGCGCAGAAAGAATGGCGCGCCCGCCGCAAAGCCAAGCTCCTGGCTGAGCTCAATGTCGGCGATGTCATCAAGGGCGTGGTTACTGGCTTGCGCGACTTCGGCGCATTCGTCAACATCGGCGGGGCGGATGGCTTGATTCACGTCAGCGAACTGGCTTGGCACCGCGTTGATCATCCCCGCGATATCCTGCATATCGGCCAGGAAATAGAAGTCTATGTGCTCAACCTGGATCGCCAGACCAATCGCATCGCCCTGAGCCGCAAGCGCCTGCTCAGCGATCCCTGGGATGATGCCCAATTCCGCTACCATGAGGGCCAGCTGGTTGCGGGATATGTGACCAACGTGGTCGATTTTGGCGCCTTCGTAGCGCTGGAAGATGGCTTGGAGGGCTTGCTCCACCTCAGCGAAATGGGCGATGGCGCCTTGAAAGAACCCTATTCCTACGTGCAGAAGGGCGATCATCTGTCCCTGCGCATCAGCCATCTTGAGCCAGAGAAGCGCCGCGTCGGCTTCACCCAGCGCTGGGGCACAGAACCTGGCGAAGATGATGCCGCCCCGGCCGCGGCTCCGGAAACCGATACTGAGGCGGGGGACGGCGCATCCCTGGGGTAAGCCCGCCATAGCCTCGCTGACAAGCCGAGCCTGAATCCCCAATCGCGCGGAACCTGAGGACGGTCCCTCATGGCTGGCGCTCTGTTTTTGGGCGCATAGCAATGTTGAGCAAGTGTTTCGTATTCGGCTGGAATCCTTTAGAGCTAACTCAGCTTCGCCATGGATGCTATGACGCATTTGTGGGCAGGTTTACCGTGCGAAGAGTCTAGCGGGGGTTTTGTAGAAGGGCGAGACATGAGGCGCGCAGGTCGCGTAGACACTAACCTTCAACACAGCCCGCCTCTCGCCCCAACACGACGCTGGATAGGGCGGGCAAGCGGTGATTGAGTTTCTCCTGCTCTCCCTCAAACGACTCGGTGTTCTCGGTGGCAGAACCTTTGTGTTTCAACCGAAAAGGATACACTGCCCATGTTGACAGCCCTTTGGCGCTAATGTATAATGCCGCGCGTATTTTGCTGAGGTATTTCGTCCGCTTAAGGCTCTGACTATAGATGAGCCGGGAGTGCCAAGCCTGGATGTTCAGCCCAGCCTGAATCCGGGTTTTATTTTGCCCCGCGGCAGAAAGCCCGCTCACGGCAATTCGCTGCCTGGTTTGGCGCGCCCCGCTATCCCTCGTCGCTCGCGCGGAGGATAGGCGCTTGCCTGTGGTCATGGCAAATCCCGAAGGAGAGAGCAACTGCTTATGCAAAGGCAATCGGTAGCAGAGGAAAGGTTTGATGAGCTGGATTTCGCGGCGCTGCTGGAAGAATCGCTCGCCGAAAGCCGGCTGGAACGCGGCGATATCGTCAATGGCACGGTGCTGTCCATAGATGGCCAGGGTCTGATTGTTGATATCGGCTGGAAGCAGGATGGCATCGTGACGCGGGCGGATATCGAGCGCATGGGTTTGTCCACCGCCGACTTCCAGGTGAATGCGGAGATCGCCGTGGCTGTCGTCAACTTGAACGATCAGGATGGCAACTTGATCCTTTCCGCCGCTCAAGCGCGCCAGAATGAAGACTGGAAGCGCGCCGATGAGATGATGAACGCTGAAACGCTGTATACGGGCGAGATCATCGATACTAACAAAGGTGGCGTGATCGTGGGATTCGGGCATCTGCGCGGCTTTGTGCCAGCCAGCCACGTCCTGGATCTGCCGCGGGGCCTCAAAGAAGACGAGCGCATCGCCTTTCTGAGAGACCTGGTCGGCAAGGAGATTTCGGTCAAGGTCATCGAAGTCAATCGCAAGCGCCGCCGCCTGGTCTTCAGCCAATTGGCCGCCGAGCAAGAAACCCGCGCCGCCCGCAAGGAGGCATTGCTGAGCGAACTGGCGGAAGGCTCGTCGCGACAAGGCATCGTCAGCGGCATCTGTGACTTTGGCGCATTCGTCGATCTTGGCGGGGCGGATGGCTTGATCCATATCTCCGAACTGGCTTGGCATCGCGTGCGCCATCCCAGCCAGGCGCTTTCCGTCGGCGACCAAGTCAATGTCTACATCCTGAGCCTCGATGCCCAGGGCAAGCGCATCGGCCTCAGCCTCAAGCGCCTCCAGCCCAATCCCTGGACACTGGTCGATGATATGTACCATATCGGCCAACTGGTCGAAGGCACGATCAGCCGCCTGGAGAGTTTTGGCGCTTTCATCAGCCTTGATCCCGGCATAGAGGCTCTGCTGCACATCAGCCAAATGTCGCGGAATGCCGAAGAGAACCCCCAGCGGCATCTATACGAGGGCCAGAAGCTGCTCATGCGCATCATCAGCATCGAATCCGATCGTCAGCGTCTGGGCTTGAGCCTGACGGAAGTGACCGCGGCGGAAAAAGCGCAATGGGATGAACGGCAACTGGAATTGGTGGCGGCGGCCGCCGAAGCAGCCCAGCTGGAAGCGCGGCAGGCCGAAGAAGCCAGCGCCCATGATCGCGCATGACCAGTACCGCGGCGGGCAGAACGAGCCTTTCGCTCGCCGGCTTTCTGCGGTATACTGAGTATCCTGCATGGGCAGGCAAATGATTGCAATTAGCACAAAGGCGGTGAATCAAGCATGGCTTCAGTCAAGCTAAAGCCAGGCGAAAGTCAGGAACAGTTGCTGCGGCGTTTTCGCAAGCGAGTGACCAACGCCGGCATCTTGAGCACGGTGCGGCGCAAACGCTGGCACATATCCAAAAGCGAGCTGCGGCGCATCGAAAAGAAAAAGGCGATCCGCCGTTCGCGCCGGCGCCAGCGCAAAGTCTGACAGATCCGCGCGCTCGGATAGAAGGTCTGTCGCAGTTTCTGGCGGTATCTTTGCAGGAATCCGCGGTATGCCTGGCATGCGGCGGTCTTTTGCGTTACAATCCACATCCGCTAGTTCATGAACGGGAGGCTTATGGCCAAGAAAGAAGAAAAGATCGAAGTGGAAGGTACAGTTATCGAAGCGCTGCCCAACACGCAATTTATGGTTGAGCTCGATAATGGACATCGCGTCCTCGCGTATTTGTCGGGCAAGATGCGCAAATTCTACATTCGCATTCTCTTGGGCGACCGCGTCAAAGTGGAGATGAGCCCCTACGATATGAATCGTGGTCGCATCATTTATCGTCACAAGGACAGTGTGCGCGCCTGAGCCCGCATCGTTCAGCGCGAATATAGCTACGCTCGCGCAGGCTGGCCGCGAAGACTCGGCTAGCCTGGTTTGTGTGCCCAGTGCAGAGCCATCGTGCCGAACATCAAAGTCTGGTAACGCGCCTCCATGAAGCCGGCTGCTTCGACCAGGCTTGCCAGTTCGGCAGGCGTCTTGAAGGCCGCTGTGGATTCGGGCAGGTAGCGATAGGCATCGGCGGCTTCCCTGCCCCCGACCAGGCGGCCGATCAGCGGGATGCCATAGCGCAGGTGCAGCATGATCAGCGGCTTCAGGGCAGTGTCCGGCGGCGGCGAAGTATCCAGGATGACGATCCGCCCGCCCGGTTTCAGCACCCGCTTCTGTTCTGCAAGAGCCCGCGGGATATCCACCACATTGCGCATCAAATAGCCTGAGGCCACGGCATCAAAGCTGCCATCGGCGAAAGGCAGTCGCAGCGCGTCGGCCCCCGCCCATGCCACCCGCGGACCGAATGGGGCGCGCCGCGCGCCAACCCGCAGCATATTCAAGGCGAAATCCGCGCCGACCACCCGCGCTGATGGCGACTGTCTGAGCGCCTCAAAGGCGATGTCGCCCGTTCCAGCCGCGATATCGAGCAGGCTTCCGGCCGGAGGGAGCGCCGCCCTCTGCGCCACCAGACGCCGCCACTTGAGATCTTGACCGCCGCTGATCAGCCGGTTGATGAGGTCGTAGCGCTTTGCGATGCGATCAAACATCGCCTGCACATACTCCGAACGTTCCTCGCCGCGCAGTTCCGCCACAGGCTTACTCCGCGCTCCGCCGGGTTTCGAGCAGCATCCAATCGCCCAATTTGCGCGCGCCTTGTGATTTCAGCCCACAGCCTTCGAGCGCCCGCACGACCTCGTCGATTTGCGTGTCGATGATGCCGCTGAATATGGCTATGCCGCCGGGCCGGACGATATCGCCGAGGCCCCGCCCAGCCAATTCAATGATGACTCGCGCCAGGATGTTGACCAGAACCAGGTCGAAGCGCCGCGCCGAAGTCAGCAGGCTCTCCAGGCTGCCATGCTCCGCCACGATCTTTTCACCCACGCCATTGGCTTCGGCATTGGCTCGCGTCGCCGCCACAGCCAGCTCGTCGCTGTCCAGCGCCAGAACTCGCCCCGCGCCCAGCTTGGCAGCCGCGATGGCCAGGATGCCGCTGCCCGAACCCAAGTCCAGCACATCATGACCCGGCTGGATTGCCGCTTCCAGCGCTTCCAGGCAGAGCTGCGTGGTCGGGTGCGTGCCCGTGCCAAATGCCATGCCCGGGTCCAGCGCAATCTCGATATTATCATGCTCCAGTTCTACTTCTCTCCAAAGCGGCCGGATGACCAGGCGCTTTCCGATGCGCAGCGGCTGATAATGCGCTTTCCATGCCTCCGCCCAATCCTGCGCCTGCACAGTCCGATAGACCGGCGTCGGCATGGGATACATCATGCGCATGTGCCCAAGCGCGGCCTCAAGCTGGGCTTTCTTGTCTTCCAGGGCGCTGTCAGCGGGGAAGTAGGCGCGCAGCAAGAGCTGGCTGGCTGGCGGCAGATCCGTCTCGTCCCAGGTATCAGGGGCTATGCCGCATTGCTCGATGGAGACGCCCTGATGCCCGTAACGCCCGAGGACCTCCGCCACCGCTTCGGCGCTCTCGCCATCAACCCGCAAGCTGACTTCGATCCAGTCGCCGCTATCTTTCATCGCCGGCGAGGAAGTCCATAACTTTGTCGAAGAAGCCGCGGCCGCCAGCCTGCGGAGCGATCTCGCGCCCGAAGGTGCCAGCCAGCCGCTCGAAGAGCTCGCGCTGTTCCTCGCTGAGCTGGGTGGGCGTCATGACCTGCACGTAGACCAGCTGATCGCCCCGCCCGGAATGGCTGCCATCGGAGCGCAATCTTGGCAAGCCGCGGCCGCGCAAACGGAATACTTTGCCCGTCTGCGTGCCCGGCGGGATGTTGAGTTCCTGCGCGCCATCCACGGTGTCCACGCTGATGCGGTCGCCCAAGGTCGCCTGGGCGATATTGATGTTGATATCCAGGATGATGTCGTTGTCCTGGCGCTTGAAATAGGCATGGTCTTTGACATGCACGACCACGAAGAGGTTGCCGGGCGGGGCGCCCCGTTCGCCGGCATCGCCATCGCCGCGCACCTGGATGCGAATGCCTTCGCTGACGCCGGCCGGAATCTTGACGTTCAGCACCGCGCGTTTGCGCCGCCTCCCCGAGCCATCGCAATTGTGGCAGGGGTTTGTGATGACTTGGCCGCTGCCGCCGCATTGCGGGCAGGTATGCGCCTGCACCATCTGGCCCAAGAAGCTCTGGCGGACGACCCGTTCTTCACCTGTGCCATTGCAGCGCCCGCAGGTTGTGGGCCGACTGCCTTTCGCCGCGCCGCCGCCGCCGCAATCATCGCAAGTTTCGAGGCGCTGGAACTCGATCTCTTTCTCGACGCCGAAGACCGCCTCCACGAAGTCAATGCTGACGTCGACCCGGCGATCCCTGCCCCGGGCGGATGCCTGGCGACGTCCGCGCCCACTGCCGCCGAATGCGCTGTTGAAGACCTCAAAGATATCGCCGAAGTCTTCAAAGCCGATGCCGCCCATGCCCTGGCCAAAGCCGCCCGCGCCATTGACGCCGGCATGGCCAAAGCGGTCATAACGCGCTCGCTTGTCTTCGTCGGAGAGCACTTCGTAGGCTTCGTTGATCTCTTTGAACTTGTCTTCGGCGTCGGCTTCCTGGCTGACATCGGGGTGATACTGCCGGGCCAGGCGACGGAAGGCGCTCTTGATCTCGCCGGCTTCCGCCCCGCGCGCGACGCCGAGCACATCGTAATAATCTCTTGGCATGAAGAACGTCCTGTTTATCTCACTCGTATATCACGCTATAGCATCATGCGAAACGGGGCATAAGTCAATACGCCCCGTTCACTCGCCACGAAAAGCCTAATTCTCGCTGAACTCGGCATCGATGACATCTTCATCTTCCGGCTTGGGAGCTTGCCCATCCGCCGCCGCTTCCTGGTGCATCTGCGCGCCCAGGAGCTGCAGCTGCGCCATCAAGCCCTCGGTGGCCGCCTTGATCGCGCTGACATCCCCGCCTTCAAGCGCCGACTTCACCGCCGCGATCTGCTCTTCGGTCTGCGCCACGGCCTCGGCCGGCAGCTTGTCGCGATTCTCGCTGATCAGCTTCTCGGCTTGGAAGATGGCGCTCTCCGCTTGATTGGCCACCTCCGCCTGTTCCTTGCGCTCGGCATCCTGGCTGGCGAACTTCTCCGCTTCCGCCACCATTTTGTCGACCTCGTCATCAGAAAGGCCGCTGCTGGCGGTGATGGTGATGGCTTGTTCGCGCCCGGTCGCCTTGTCTTTGGCGTTGACGTTCAAGATGCCATTGGCGTCGATATCAAAGGTGACCTCGATTTGCGGCAAGCCCCGCGGCGCCGGCGGGATGCCATCCAGGATGAACCGGCCCAAGGACTTGTTGTCGCCCGCCATGGGCCGCTCGCCCTGGACGATGTGAATCTCCACCTGGACCTGGTTGTCAGCCGCCGTGGAATAGACTTGCGATTTCTTGCTGGGGATGGTGGTGTTGCGCTCTATCATCGGCGTGGCCACCCCGCCCAGGGTCTCGACGCTGAGGCTGAGGGGCGTCACGTCCAGCAGCAGAATATCCTTGACATCGCCGCCGAGCACGCCCGCCTGGATAGCCGCGCCCAGAGCCACCACTTCATCGGGATTGACGCCTTTGGTGGGCTCCTTGCCAAAGAAGCTCTTTACGGCTTCTTGAATGGCTGGCATGCGCGTCATGCCGCCCACCAGGAGCACGGCATCAACATCGCCGGTGGTCAAACCCGCGTCCTTCAAGGCTTTCCGGCAAGGCTCGATCGATTGCCGCACCAAACCGTCCACCAGGTTCTCCAGCTTGGCGCGCGTCAGGGTTTGGTTCATGTGCTTGGGTCCACTGGCGTCGGCGGTGATGAAGGGCAGGTTGATCTCGGCGCTTTGCGTCGAGGACAACTCGATCTTGGCTTTCTCAGCCGCTTCTTTCAGCCTTTGCAGGGCCTGCCGATCCTTTCGCAGGTTTATGCCATGCTCGCTTTCAAAGCTGTCGGCGATCCAGCCGATGATGCGCTCGTCGAAGTTGTCGCCGCCCAGGAAGGTATCGCCATTGGTGGACTTGACCTCGAAGACGCCATCAGCCACTTCCAGGATCGAAATATCGAATGTGCCGCCCCCTAGGTCATAAACCGCGATGATGCCTTCATTGCGCTCGCCCATGCCAAAGGACAAGCTGGACGCCGTTGGCTCGTTGATGATGCGCAGCACTTCCAAGCCAGCGATCTTGCCGGCGTCTTTTGTGGCGTTGCGCTGGGCATCGTTGAAGTAGGCCGGCACGGTGATCACCGCGCGGTCCACCGACTCGCCCAGATAGGCTTCCGCATCCGCCTTGATCTTCTGCAAGATCATCGCCGAGATTTCCGGCGCGCTGTATTCGCGTTCGTTCATCACCACGCGCACATCGCCATTCGACGCGCCGGTAACTTCGTAGGGCACGGTCGCCAGCGCTTCGCGGACTTCGCGGTCCTTGAACTTGCGCCCGATGAAACGTTTGATGGAGAAGACCGTGTTGGCCGGGTTCACCACCGCTTGATTGCGCGCCACCCTGCCCACCAGCCGTTCGCCAGTTTTGGAATTGATTGCCACCACAGAAGGGATCAGGTTGCCGCCCTCGGACGATGGAATCACGGTGGGCTCGCCGCCTTCCATCACAGCGACGACCGAATTTGTTGTGCCCAGGTCAATGCCAATTATTCTTCCCATGGTTCTCGCTCCCTGTCAGTTTCTCTGTCCTATGCGCCGCGTTCAGCTGGCCACTTTGACCAATGCCAGCCGCAGCGCCTTGTCGCCGGCGCGGTAGCCCTTCTGCAAGGTCTCGATGACATGACCGCTTTCGACCTGGTCGCTTTCTTCCGCGCCAATGGCTTGATGCCAATTCGGGTCGAAGAGTTCGCCGGTCGGGTCTATCTCCTGCACGGCATTGTTCTCCAGCAGGTTCAGGAATTTGCGCTGGATCATCTCCACGCCGCCAAACCATTGGTCTTCGCCTATGGCTTCAGGCACGCTGCTCATGGCGCGTTCAAAGTCGTCGATTATCGGCAGGAGGCTCGCAAGGGTGTCATGCGCCGCCCGCTGGTAAATCTCGGCGCGTTCCCGTTCCGTCCGCTTCTTGTAATTGGCGAATTCTGCTCGAGCTCGCTGCCAGCCATCCTTGTTGCTCTGCGCTTCCAGCTGCGCTTCAATGATGGCTTGGATCAGGTTTGTGCCTTCCGGCAACTCCAGTTCAACTTCGGGCGCCGCTTTCAGATCCGCGTCAGCCTGCGTGTTCTCCGCTGCGGCAGGTTGCGCCTCGTCCTCGGCCGCTCCTTCTTCGCGCTCCAGCTCGTCAGCCGGATTCTTGACATCGCTCATACGCCATCCCTTCACGCCGGACTAAAGCCAGTATGCCCGGCAACTGTATGACAGGTATCAGAATTCGGGGGATTATAGGCGCGGAATGGACAGTTTTCGAGGCATGACAACAAAGTCTTACAAAGATTATATGCAGACCGCCAGCCGGCCTTGACTGGCAGCCAATTCAGCCGGCGCGATGCGGCTATATCGGCCGCTCCTCCGCTTCTCCGCCATCTTGATAGAGCGTCGCCAGGACGTTGGTCATCAGGTTGGAGACATACCGCACCGTGCTGATGGCTCGCCCATAATTGATATGCGTGGGACCCAATACGCCGACGGCGCCGCTCATCCGCTCGGGATCGCCATAGCGGCTCAGCACCATGCTCGTGCGGCTCAAGGTCTCATAACGCCCATCGCCAGCGATCACCACCTGCACATCGCGTTGGCTCCCTTGGGCCCGCGGCAGCCGTTCCAGCAGCTCGTTCAACAGCGCGTTCAGCACCGTATGCTCTTCCAGGATGCGCATGGCTTGCTGCGCGCCTTCTTCATCGGCGAAGCTGTCCATAAGCCGGCTCAAGCCATCGCGATAGATGAAACGGGCGCGATTGTTGTCGACATTGTCGATGAGCTCGGCGGTCAATTCAGCCACTTCCCGCTCCAGCATGGGCAGGTTGATGCTGCGCAGGCGGATTTGCCGCGCGCCCAAGCCAGCGCAAGCTTCGTTGATGCGTTTGGCGGCTTCGCCCAGTTTGCGCTGCGGCACCGGCTCGGCCAAGGTCAGCATGCGCTGATGCACGCTGCCGCTGCTGAGCACCAGGACCATCAGAGCCAGCCGTCCCTGTATGGCAATGAGCTCGACATGCTTAAAAGTATTGGCTTGCGAGACCGGCGGCGTCACGATGGAGGCGGTTTGCACAGAGCGGGCCAGCAGGGCAGCCGTCCGCCGCATCCATTGTTCCATGCCGCTCTGCAAGGTGCCGACGCGCTCGGAGATATGGCTCTGCTCGCCCAGCGTCAAACTGCGCGTCTGCAGGAGGCGGCGCACAAAATAACGGAAGCCAGCCGCGGTGGGCACACGCCCGGCGGAAGTATGCGGCGCGGCGATATACCCCATCTCTTCCAGCTGCGCCATCTCGTTGCGCACCGTCGCCGAACTGATGTTGAGATCGTAATTCTCCACCAGATAGCGCGAACCCACCGGCTCCGGCTTCTCGGAATAGGCTTGCACAATGCAGGTGAGAATATCTTCTTGGCGGCTGCTCAGGCTGGGCAACTGTCTCTCATCGCTCACGGGCATCTCTTCGGCATCAACTCCAACCAAGCCATGCAGGGGCGTCGCTGCGGCTCGCCAGCAACAGGCTCGGCACGCGCATCCTCGCCAGGCAATTATTCACTTGAATGCCGGCCCGCGCAAGCTGCCCGCTTCCTCATACACATTTCTGATGTAAGATAGGCAGTCAGCTTCCCGTCAAAATGGCAGACAGCCCTAAACGGCAATCGCAGCCGCATTGCCATAGATTCCAGGAGACAGACACATGGGCGCAATGACAATCGAAGTGGGTCAAGACGAATTCCAGAGCCAGGTGCTCGATAGCAGCACGCCGGTCCTGGTGGATTTCTGGGCGGAATGGTGCGGTCCCTGCAAGATGATCGCCCCCATCGTCGATGAAATCGCCAGCGAATACCAAGGCAAGCTGCGCGTCGCCAAAGTCGATGCCGACCAGAATCAGCAGATCCTGATGAACTACGGCATCATGAGCATCCCGACGCTGATCCTGTTCAAGGGCGGCGACGCCGTCGAACGCATCACCGGCTTCAAGCCAAAAGGCAAGATCGTCAGCAAACTGGCTGCCCATATCTAGCCGCAGCCCCAGGCAGACTCCCGCGCCCATCATGAATCGGTGGGCGTTTTCTTTTCGCGGCTCGGGCATTTTGCTCTGTCGCGCCAGCCAAAAATGCTGGTATCATCAGAAGTGAAGGGGCGCGTTATTGATCACCCAGCCTACCGCTGCCATAGCGCAGGCGCAAGTGACAGGAGCAGCTGACCGGCGTGACTGTGAAGCAGATGCAAATGACAGACCTGGTTAAAGTTCCCGGCGCCAAGTTCCATCCCCAGCCGGCCAGCGACGACCAGGAAGAGCAGCAGCAGTCGTCGACCATGCGCTTCGGCTCGATGAAAATCTTTTCCGGCAGCGCTTCGCAAGCCTTGGGCGCCGAAATCGTCGATTACATCTGCAACCATTCCGAATACAACATCCGAACCGGCGCCTATACCCGCGAGGTATTCTCCAACGAGAATATTTTTATCAAGCTGGAAGAGAGCGTCCGCGGCAAAGACGTCTACCTGGTGCAAACCATGGCTTCGCCCGTGCATGACAACTTTATGGAGATGCTCATCATGATCGACGCGCTCAAGCGGGATTCCGCCTGGCGCATCAACCTGGTCGTGCCCTATATGAGCTATACCCGTTCGGATCAGAAGTCGCAGCCGCGCGTGCCCATCTCCGCCCGCCTGGTGGCCAACATCATAGAGACAGCCGGCGTCGATCGCTATATGACCGTCGACTTGCATTCGGGGCAGATCCAAGGCTTCTTCAACATTCCCGGCGACGCCCTGACCGCCCAGCATCTCATGAACGATTATGTCATCGGCAAGCTGCGCCGCGGCGAACTGAGCGATCTGGTTGTGGTGGCGACGGATCTGGGATTCGCCAAAAAGGGCCGCAACTGGGCGGAGACGCTCGGCGTGCCCCTGGCATTCGTGGAGAAGCGCCGCGTCGATAATGCCGAGAATCCCCGCGCCCTCTCGCTGATTGGCACTGTCGAGGGCAAGAATGTCCTGCTGGTGGATGACGAAGTGAATACAGCCGGCAGCATAGTCGAAGCCGTTAATGTCGTGCGCGAGGCCGGCGCCCGCGATGTGCTCTTTGCCTTTACGCATCCCTTCTTCTCCCAAGCTGCTTATGAACGCTTTGCCAAGCTCGATCTGCGCGAGATCATCTTCACCAATACCCTGCCCGTCCCCAACGAGAAGCTGCTGCCCAATATGACCGTGCTCTCCATAGCGCCGCTCCTGGGCGAAGTTATCCTGCGCGCGCACGAAGGCAGGAGCGTAGGCGCGCTCTTCAATGAGTGACCCCCAGACATCCAGGCCACCAAGCGACGACGATACGGTCAGCCCGATATCCACGCCGCTGCTGCTCATCACCGCCGCAACCTTTCTGGGCTTCATGACGCTGCTCTATTTCTTCGTGGAATACATCGGCATGACCGAATTGCAGCTGATAGTGGCTGGCGCTGGCTTGTGGGGTCCGCTGCTCTTCGTAGCCATCAAGGCGCTGACATTCACCTTCGCGCCGCTCTCGGCTGGTCCGATTCAGTTCGCCTCGGGCATCTTCTTTGGCGTCATACCCGGCACATTTTATTCAGTCCTGGGCGAGGTCATCGGCGGCATGATCAATCTGCTGATCGCGCGGCTCTTGGGCAGGCGCATAGTCAGGCGTTTCGTCGGCGCGGAAGGCTTGCGGCGCATCGAAGGCTTTCACGCCCGCTATCTGGATGACTGGAAGTCGCTCTTGGCGGCCCGCGTGCTGCTCTTTTCCGTCTACGATTTCATCAGCTATGCCGTCGGTTTTGGGCGCATCAAGCTTTCGGTCTATATCATCGTGTCTTTCTTCGGCGGCTTGGGTCCCACCTATATCTTCGTGCGGATTGGCAGCGAAGCCGCGCAAAGCCAGGAAGCGCTGCTGCTCTTCTACGTTCTGGCGGCGGCCGCTTTCGTGGCCTTTGTGGTCTTCCGCGGTCCCCTCTCTCGCCTGGCAAGCCGCATCAACGACGCTTTCTGAGCCCAGTCCTATGACGCCCGAGACCACGACAATCTCCCCTTCCCTCGTTCTGTGGGCAAGGGGCAAGGGGCAAGGGGCCGGGGGATGGGGGTAGATAATCCCAGCCAGCGGTTCTCCATAATCGGTATGGTATAATCACTGTCAGCACCAGCAAAGCCAGTCCGCGAGGAGCCATGTTTCGCAACATCGTCAAAAAAGTTTTCGGCGACCCGATGGAGAAAGCGCTATCGGGCTATCAAAACACGGTCGACCAGGTCAACGCCCTCGAGCCGGAGATGCAGCGGCTCAGCAGCGAGGGGATGGCTGCCAAAACCGCCGACTTCAAAACGCGGCTGCAGAATGGCGAGGATATGCAAGCGGTATTGGCCGAGGCTTTTGCACTCGTCCGCGAAGCCTCCGTCCGAACGATCGGCTTGCGCCACTACGATGTGCAAATCATCGGCGGCATCGTCCTGCACGAAGGCCGTATCGCCGAGATGAAAACCGGCGAAGGCAAAACCCTGGTCGCCACATTACCGCTATATCTGAATGCCTTGCTGGGGCAGGGCGCGCATCTGGTCACGCCCAATGATTATCTGAGCAAACACGGCTTGCAATTCATGGGACCTATCTATCATCTGCTGGGCTTGTCGGCCGCCGTGATCCAGAATACCGGCGGAATGCCAGACAGCGGTTCCTTCCTCTATGATCCCGATTTCATCTCCGATGACGCCCGTTACCAGAACCTCCGCCCCATCAGCCGCCGCGATGCCTACCGCGCCGATATCCTCTATGGCACGAACAACGAGTTCGGCTTTGATTATCTGCGCGACAACATGGCGCTGGCTCATGACCGCCTGGTCCAGCGCGAGCTGCGCTACGCCATCGTCGACGAAGTGGACAACATCCTGATCGACGAAGCGCGCACCCCGCTGATCATCTCCGGTCCTTCTGATGAACCCTCGGATTTCTATCGCCGCTTCGCCTCTATCGTCAAGCGCCTCAAGATTAGCGGCGAGGACAGCGTCGAAGCCGACGAGCCCGATGGCGATTATGTGCTGGATATCAAAGACCGCATCGTATACTTGACCGAGCTGGGCGTGGAAAAGGTCGAGAATGCCCTGGGCGTCGCCCAACTCTATCATCCCGATAATGCCGAGATGCTGCCCTATCTCGATAACTGCCTGCGCGCCCAAACGCTCTTCGAAAACGACAAAGAATACATCGTGCAGAATGGCGAAGTCGTCATCGTGGACGATTTCACAGGCAGGCTCATGCCCGGGCGCCGCTTCTCCGAAGGTTTGCACCAAGCCATAGAAGCCAAAGAAGGCGTGCAGATCCGCCGCGAAAATATCACGATGGCGACCATCACCTTCCAGAATTTCTTCCGCATGTATGACAAGCTGGCTGGCATGACCGGCACAGCGCTGACCGAGTCGGAAGAATTTGAGAAGACTTATGAGCTGGATGTCGTGCCCATCCCCACGCATCGCCCGGTCATCCGCGATGACCAGAACGATCTCATCTACGTCAACGAGACCGCCAAGTGGAATGCCATCGTCGAGGCGATCCAGGAGCGGAATGCCCGCAAGCAGCCCATCCTCGTGGGCACCGTAGCCGTCGAGACATCGGAACGCCTCAGCCGCTACCTCGAAAAAGCCAGCATAAAACATGAAGTGCTGAATGCCAAGCAGCATGAAAAAGAAGCCGAGATCATCACCCAGGCGGGCCGGCCGGGCGCCGTCACCATCGCCACCAATATGGCCGGACGCGGCGTCGACATCCTGCTCGGCGGCAACCCCGAAGGTTTGGCGAGAGCCTCCCTGCGCCGGAAAGGCATCGACCTGACAGCCGCCAACCCAGCCCAATGGCAGAAGGCGCTCAAGGATGCCGAGCGAGCCGTCGAGCGCGATCGCCAACTGGTGCTAAAAGCCGGCGGGCTCTTCGTCCTGGGCACGGAACGTCACGAAGCCCGCCGCATCGACAATCAGCTGCGGGGCAGATCCGGGCGGCAGGGCGACCCCGGCGAATCGCGCTTTTATCTCAGCCTGGATGACGACCTCATGCGCCGTTTCGCCAATGACAATGTCAAGCGCCTGATGAAGACGGCCGGCTTCCCCGAGGACGAAGCCATACAGCATGGCATGATCAGCAAATCCATCGAGCAGGCGCAGGTCCGCGTCGAGGGGCATAACTTCGATATCCGCAAGCGCGTCGTCGAATACGATGATGTCGTCAACCGCCAGCGCGAGATCATCTATGCCCAGCGCCTCGATTGGCTCTCCAAGACCGCCGACGAGCTGCACCGCGATTATCTGGCGATGATTCAGGATCAAGTCAGCGCCGCAGTCTACGGCATCTTCGAGCCCGACTCCAATGGCGAGCATCTCGAAGCCGGCGCCATGTATCGACTCTTGGCCAGCAACGGCTTCCCCCTTCCAGAAGATCTCAATGCCGATGTCATCGAGGAGTATGAGCCGGAAGACCTGACACATGCCATCAGCGCCCATGTCGCCGGCCTGTTTGACGCCAAGCAAGCGCAACTGGAAGAAGCCCGCGAGGGCTTGATGGAAATCGCCGAGCGCCAAACGGTCATCCGCGCCCTGGATCATTATTGGCAGCGCCACCTGACCGACCTGGATATCCTCCGCGAAGGCATCGGCTTGCAAGCCATCGCCCAGAAGGATCCCCTCGTCGAATATCAGCGGCAGGGCTTTCAGATGTTCCGCGTGGTCGAAGATACCTATCGGCAATTCGCCTCGCGCAATATCTTCCTCGTGCAGCCAGCCGTCTTGCAGACTCCGCAGCGCCGCCGCCAGATGCGCGAATTCCGCCCCGACCTGACCATGGGCAACAGCGACCGCCCAACCCAGCAGACCGTGCGCAAGAGCAATCGCCGCCCGGGCCGCAACAAACCCTGCTGGTGCGGCAGCGGCAAAAAATACAAACATTGCCACATGCGCGAAGATCAACTCTCCGGCAAGTTCCAGCAAGCCGGCTGAGCTATGTTCCGCATTGGCGATATCGAAGTTTATCTCTTTAATGACGCCACCAGCTATATGGACCCGGGCGGCTTGTTCGGGCTAGTTCCCCGTGCGCTTTGGTCGCGCTATTATCATGCTGACGCGCGCCATCTTGTCAAAGCGGCTTATCACAATCTGCTCATCCGCGCGGGCAATCAGCGTATCATAGTGGATGCCGGCTTTGGCAACTGCCTCAGCGACGTCCAGCGCCAGCGCCGCCATGTCACCTTCAATGACGGGACGCAAACCGGCTTGGCGGCATTGGGCATCGCGCCGGAAGACATCGACATCGTGCTGGATACGCACCTGCATGACGACCACTGCGGCGGCAATTTTCGGATGCATGCCGATGGCAGCCGCGCGCCAGCCTTCCCCCGGGCGACATACCTCGTCCAGCGCCGAGAATACCAGGATGCCATGCAACCCAACGAGCGCACGCGAGCCACATACTTGCCAGCCAACTACCTGCCCCTGCATAAATCCGGGCAAATGCGGCTTCTGGATGGCGATGCGGAAATTGCGCCCGGCGTCAAAGCGATAGTCACCCCCGGGCATACGCCGGGTCACATGAGCGTCCGCATTGAAAGCGCTGGCGAACAGGCCGCCTTTCTTTGTGACCTGGCTTCCCTGGCTGTGCATTTTGAGCGGCTGGCTTGGATGAGCGCCTTTGATGTCGAGCCGCTGGTCACGCTGGAGACCAAGCGCCAATGGCAGCGGTGGGCGCTGGAAACGGGCGCGCTGCTCATTTTCCCGCATGATGCCCAGACCCCTGCGGGCCGCCTGGCTCTCGACGAGCGGGACCGCCCCAAAGTCCAGCCGGTCAAGCTCGCCTACGACTATCCGCAGGACTGATAAGCACGGGTGGGCGCCTCACCCAGTCGCCCCTGTTTGCATTGCGAGCCCCCAGCCCCCGGCCCCTTGCCCCCATGGAGAGGGAAGGGGAGTTAAATAAAGCGACGCAATGTATTCTTCGTGGACGGTGGCTTCGTCGTGCGGGTTCAACGACGGTCGATGGCGCGGTCACCCGGAGGCCGGCTGACATTCGGGGCAGAAATGCGTACCGCGCTGCGCCACGCGAATTTTATTGATGGCCGCCCCGCACTTCAAGCAAGGCAAGCCCGTCCGCCCATAGACGTAGAAGTGATCTTGCGATTGCCCCTTGCCGCCATCCGGCTTGCGATACCAGTTGATGCTGGCGCCTTCGTGTTGGATGCCCGCCCGCAGCGCCTCGCGTATCGTCCGCCGCAAACAGGCGAGCTCCTCTTCGCCCAATAAACCGGCTGGCTTGGCGGGATGAATGCCTGCGCGGAAGAGCGCTTCATCGGCGTAAATGTTGCCAACGCCAGCCAGGAATTCTTGCTTCAGCAGCAGCGCCTTGATGGACAGCTTGCGGTCCCGCGCGCCTGCCTGGAAATGCGCCAACGTGAAGGCATCGCCGAGCGGCTCCGGTCCCAGATGCCCCAGCAAACAGTCGACATCGTCGGTCAGAGTGGCTCGCCCGAACTTCCGCATATCCGAGAAGCGCAGTTGCGCGCCATTGTCCAGCTCAAAGCGCAGATGCACCCAGCGATCCGCCTCATCCCGCGCGTCTTTCATCGCCACATACAATCGTCCCGACATTTTTAAGTGGATCACCAGCGTATCCCGCGAGAGATCCATCAAGATATACTTCCCGCGCCGCCGCAGACGCACGATCTCTTGATCCTTTATCCGCCGGGCGAATTCGGCTGGCTCCGGCGAATGAATTGCGGCTGGCCAATCCTGCCACATGGAAACTATGCGCCGCCCCAGCAGCGTCTCGCGCAAGCCGCGCGCAACCGTCTCGACTTCGGGCAATTCTGGCATGGTATCTCGCCTTGGCGACGCGCCTTCCAGGTTGCCAGGTCCAGCGCGATTCAGGCAATGGATAAGGCGCTCCGAGTGCTATAATACACCCGTCTCATCGCCCTAACCAGCCGCGCCGACCAAAGCAAAGACCGCCGCCATGACCAGCGATTTTGTTCATCTGCACGTCCACAGCGAATTCTCCCTGCTCGATGGCCAGAGCCGCATCAAAGACCTGGTCAGCCGCGCCAAAGAGCTGGAAATGCCGGCCCTTGGCATCACAGATCATGGCGTCTTGTTTGGGGTCCAGGATTTCTATCACGCCTGCATCGACGCCGGCATCAGGCCAGTCATCGGCATGGAAGGCTACCTCGCCCAGCGCCGCATGAGCGACCGCGACCCGCATCTGGACCGCAGCCCTTATCACATGCTGCTGCTGGCCAAGAATATGACTGGCTACCAGAATCTGCTCAAGATGGCTTCAGCCGCCCAGCTCGAGGGCTTCTATTATCGCCCGCGCATCGACAAGGAATTCATGGCTGCTCACGCCGAAGGCATCATCGCCACCAGCGGCTGCCTGGCTGCCGAGATCCCGCGCATGATAGCCAACGGCGATGACAAAACCGCCCGCGAGCTCATCGGCTGGTATCATGACGTCTTTGGCGCGGAGAACTTCTACCTGGAGCTCCAGGGGCACGCCATGCCCGAGTTGGAAAGTTTGAATCGCTGGCTCTGTGAATACCGCAAAAGCGGGCACAGTCCGGCGCAGCTGCTGGCCACCAACGATGTGCATTACGTCCGCCAAGACGATGCCGATGCCCATGACACCCTGCTCTGCATTCAGACCAGTTCGCTGAAGTCCCAGCCAGACCGCATGCGCATGGAACCCTTCAGCAGCTATTATCTCAAGTCCGCCGAAGAGATGCGCGCCTCTTTCTCTGGTCTGCCCGAGGGCATGCTCAACGAAGCCTTCGCCAATTCGCTCAAGATCGCCGAGATGACCGAGATTGATCTGGCGCCAAAACGCTACTACCTGCCGGCCTTCCCTGTGCCAGAGGACTTTGATCAGAACAGCTACCTGCGTCATCTGGTCGAGCTGGGCATGAGTTGGCGCTATGGCGGCGATTGGCAGCGCGATGCCATCTTCACTGAGCGCATCGACCGCGAGCTGCATATCATTCACAGCATGGGCTTCGATACCTATTTCCTCATCGTCTGGGATCTCTGCGAATTCGCCCGTCATGCTGATATATGGTGGAATGTCCGCGGTTCGGGGGCAGCCAGCCTGGTCGCCTACAGCCTGGGCGTCACTAATATCGATCCCATCCAAAATGGCTTGCTATTCGAGCGCTTCCTGAACCCCGGCCGCGTCAGCATGCCGGATATTGATCTGGATTTCCCGGATGACCGCCGCGGCGAGATGATCGCTTATACCGCCATGAAATATGGCGAGGACAAGGTGGCCGCCATCATCACCTTCGGCACCTTGGGGGCCAAGGCGGCCGTCCGCGATGTGGGCCGCGCCCTGGATGTCGATCTGGGCAAGATCAACCGCGCCGCCTCGCTCATCCCCCAGGAAGCCCGCCAGAAGAAAATCCGCGAATATGTCGACGCCAGCCCCGAGCTAAGCGACTTGTACAACAGCGATCTCGAATTGCAGCGGGTTATCGATACCGCCATCGAGCTGCAGGGCATGACGCGCCACGCCTCCACGCACGCGGCCGGCGTCATCGTGGCTGATCGTCCCCTGGTTGAGTTGACGCCCCTGCATCGCATCACCGGCAAGGACCCCTCCGGCGGCGCGCTCAAAGCCGTAACGCAATTCCCAATGGAGACAGCCGAAGCCATCGGCCTGCTCAAGGTCGATTTCCTGGGCTTGTCGACATTGACGATCATGCGCAAAGCCTGCGAGCTTATCGAGCGCCACCGCGGCATCCACTACAGCATCGACAGCTTGCCCTATCGTCACGAATCGGCCAGTGATGAGCAGCGCGCCATGCTGGATGAGGCTTTCGCCATGATGGGGCGTGCAGAGACAATCGGCGTCTTCCAGGTGGAATCCGGCGGCATGCAAGGGATGCTGCGGCAGATGCGCCCGCGAGTCTTCGAGAATATCATCGCCGCCATCTCGCTTTTCCGCCCGGGTCCCATGGAATTCATCCCGCAATATTGCCGGCGCATGCACGGCGAAGAAGACATCGCCTTCATCCATCCTAAGCTTGAGCCCATATTGAGCGAAACCTATGGCATCTGCGTCTATCAGGAACAGATCATGCAGATTGCCGGCGAACTCTTTGATTATGAGCTTGGCGAAGCCGATTTGATGCGCCGCGCCGTCTCCAAGAAGAAGCCGGAAGACCTCAACAAGCATCGCTCCATCTTTCGCCAGCGCGGACCGAAAAACGGCATCCCCGAAGATACGGCGGACGAAATTTTTGACATGATTGAGTTCTTCGCCGATTATGGCTTCAACAAACCGCACGCCGCCGATTACGCCGTGATCACCGTGCAGACGGCTTACCTCAAATGTCATTATCCCGAAGAATATATGGCGGCTCTGCTCAGCGTACAGAGCGACGACCTCTCCAAAGTATCGACCTTTCTGGAAGAATGCCGCCGGCTGGATATCACTATCTTGCCGCCCGATGTCAATCACAGCCAACTGGACTTCGATATCGAGAAGCCGCCGGGGGGTTCGCGCGGCATCCGCTTTGGTTTGGCTGCGGTGAAAAACGCCGGCAAAGGCGCCCTGCAAACCCTGATTGAGCAGCGGGGAGGCGCGCCCTTCGCCAGCCTCATCGATTTCTGCCAGCGCGTCGACATGCGCAGCCTGGGCAAACGCCCGCTCGAAAGCCTGATCAAAGTCGGCGCATTGGACAAGTTCGGCACCCGCGCCACGTTGATGGCTGCTCTGGATGCCATCGTCAGCTACAGCAGCAATTATCATCGCGACCTGGAAGTGGGCCAGATGACCATGTTTGGCGAATCCAGCGCGACAGACGCGAGCCTGCTCGAGAACCTCAAGCATGTCACCGAACACAGCCCCAGAGAGTTGCTGAAATGGGAGAAGGAATTGCTGGGCTTGTACCTCACTGGTCGCCCCGTCGACCGCTACCGGCAATTCTTTGTCAACCAGAACCTGCAATCCATCAGCCAACTCAAAAACTCGTCAGTCGCCAAGCCGGAATCCCTGCGGGTCGCCGGCGAGGTCACCGCGTTGCGCCGGCTGACCACCCGCGGCGGCGATGCCATGGCCGTCATCAGCCTTGAAGATTGGCACGATAGCGCCGAGATCATCGAAGTGGTCCTCTTCCCGCGGACCTACGAAAAGGTCATCGCGCAAATGGCTGACGCGCCGGGAGATTCGGATAGCGCGCGCGACCTGGCTGAAGGCGAGATCGTGCTGGTCCGGGGCCGCTACGATGACAGCCGTGGCGAAGCGCAGATCATCGCCGAATCCGTCACTCTTGACTTTGAAGCCGCTTCCGCCGACGAAGCCGCCCCAGGTATTCCCGAGAGCGAACCGGCCTGGGCCGATGCCGATGAGCCGCCGATTGTCCTGGATGACGACGCCTTTGAGCCAAGCCCAATTGTGCCCGAAGACGCTCCCCCAATAGCGGAGACGCCCCTGGAAGAATCCGCAGCCGCGCCAACCGAGCCGCAAGCCGAAGAAGAACCGGAATGGGTCAATGGCGATGGCAAACTGACCATGCCCGATGAAAAGCCAGCGCCAGAGCGCCCCCCGCGCCAGATTGCCGTCGTGCTGGCCGCCAGCGATGATGTGGACAAAGACCGCCGCAAGCTGAGCCGAATCCACAATGCGCTCATGCAATTCCCCGGCAATGATCGTTTCAAGATCATCATCCGCCGCGGCGACAACGCGATCCCTATGAACTTCCCCGGCAAGACCACGCATATCTGCGCCGCCCTGCGCGCTGAACTCATAGGCATCGTAGGCGACGAAAACTTCCTCAGCGAAGCCGACTTGCCTTAGCCCTGGCTTGACGCGCCCATGCTGGAAAGCCGCGCCCCAATTAGCTAAAATACGCGCGAGACGCTCTGCCGACGGTCCGCCTTTCTCATTAGTGGCAAGCGGAGACAGCCTGAATGAAACGAATCGCCGTCATGACCAGCGGTGGCGACGCGCCCGGCATGAATGCCGCGGTCCGCGCGGTGGTGCGCGCCGGGCTGGATAGCAATGTCGAAGTCTATGGCATCCGCCAGGCTTATCTTGGCTTGCTGACCGGCGATATCGCTTTGCTCAGCAGTCGCGAGGTCAGCGGCATCTTGCAGCGCGGCGGCACAGTCCTGCAAACTGCCCGCAACGAAGAATTCAAGACCAAACAGGGCCAGCGCAAGGGCGCCCGGCGTCTCAATGAACATGGCATTGAAGGCGTCATCGTCATCGGCGGGGATGGCAGCTTGCGCGGAGCGCTCGCCTTGCATCGCATGGGCGTACCGGTCATCGGCATACCCGCCAGCATCGACAATGACATCTGGGGCACCGATACCAGCATCGGCGTGGATACCGCGCTCAACACCATTCTTGACGCTGTCGATCGCCTGCGCGATACCGCCACCTCGCATAATCGCGCTTTTGTGGTCGAAGTCATGGGGCGCGATTGCGGCTACCTGGCGGTGATGGCCGGCATCCTGGGCGGCGCGGAAATCGTGGTAACGCCCGAGAATGGCGTCACCATGAACGAAATCGCCATCGCCCTCGAAGATGCCTATATCCGCGGCAAAGCCCATGCCATCGCCGTTCTGGCAGAGGGCGCGCCCTACCAGGGACCCGAATTGGCCGACTTCCTCCAGCAGAAGCATATCGGCTTCGAGATTCGTCTGACCATCCTGGGGCATACCCAGCGCGGCGGCAGCCCAACCGCTTTTGACCGCCTGCTGGCCACGCGCATGGGCGTCTATGCCGTCGAGTTGCTGCTGGCTGGCGAAAGCGGCATGATGGTCGCCCGCGTGGGCCGCGAACAAGTGCCCGTGCCCCTCGCGGAAAGCACCGCCAAAACCCGCCAAATCACACCCGAATATTTTGACCTCGCCAAGATTCTCTCGCGTTAGGTTTCAAGCCAGCCGCTCATCCGCCATATCGACGATCTCGCAATTCAGCAGGGCAACCAGGTCAGATCTGGCCAGGCGCAGCTGCATGCCCCGTTTGCCGGCGCTGACTACAATGCGCTCGACAGCCATAGCACGCGTGTCCAGGCAGACATCCCAACGTTTGTGCATAAGCGCCAATGCGCTGATCCCGCCGACTTTCAAGCCGGTCAGCTCTTCGGCGCGTTTATGCTTCGCCATCATCAGCTTCTTCTCGCCCAGAGCCTGCGCCAGCCGCTTCAAGCCCAGCGTGCAATGGCAGGGCAGCAGCGCCAGGATGGGCTTCTTCCTCGCCGGGCATTCGACCACCAGGGTCTTGAAGACTTCGCCGGCCGGCAAGCCCAGCGACTCCGCCACTGCTTCGGCATCGCGAATCCGCGGATCATATTCGAGCGCCTGGTAAGGGATTCGCCGCGCTTCAAGCAGACGCATGGAGTTGAGCTTCATGGCTTTTGGCATCTCAATCCTCTTCCCTCGGCGCGTATTGCCAGCGAGCCAGGCGCGCCATCACCTCCGGCGCAATCAGCCCGCCCGCCAAGACCAGCCGATCAAAAAGGCTCAGTACAGCCCGCCTTGGCTTGCTTTCCGCCAACTTGACCAACTGCGCGGCCACATCGTCCGCTGACTTGCTGGGCAGGCCGCCGCGATTCGAGCTCCCGCCGCCCAGCCGATTCTGGTTGAACTCGGTCACGGTGCGCCCGACCAGCACATCGGTCACGGTTATGGCATCCGCCTCAAGTTCCAGGCGCAGCGAACCCGCCAGGCTGGATACAAAGGCTTTGCTCGCGGCATACGTGGCGGTGTAAGGCGTGCGCACTCCAGCGACGACTGACGAGATAATCAGAATATGTCCGCCGCCGTTCATGCGCATAGCTGGCGCGCAAGCCCGAATGCTATGCAGGCAGCCATCAATATTCGTCCGCAGCACGGTTTCCAGGTCGCCCCAATTCGCCTCAACTAAGGCGCCATGTTGGCCCAAGCCCGCGTTGGCGATCAGCAGATCTAGCCGTCCGAAAGTCCCCAGCGTCGCTTCGACAGCCGCGGCCAGATCCTCCGGCGCGCGAACATCGCCGCTGAATGCCAGGATTCGACCATGAGCTTCGGGCAGAGCGTCAATTGCCGCGCGCAATTCTTCCAGCCTGTGTTCCCGCCGCGCAAACCCGCAAAGGTCATAGCCGGCTCGCGCGAATGCCAATGCCGCCGCCCAGCCAATCCCGCTGGATGCTCCTGTGATGAAAGCCACTCGCCTGTTCATAACTGCTTCGCTTCCTTTTGCAATAGTGTAGCCTTTTCGGTTGAAACACTATTGCTATGCCATCTAGGGTTTCGAGCCTTACGCGATGACTTTTCCATTTTCTCAGTAAATCTAACAAAGAAATGAGAACTGTAGACACACGGCCGACTACGCTGCCGCCCACGCAAATTCCATTGCTTCCCGGCGGTTGAACTCCCCCTCTCTGACTCGTTGGAATGCGCGACAGAGGCGCAGTGTCTACGCAACCAAGGGCCTCCCTGCAGCCTACGAAATGTTTGTTGTATGTCTAACTTGCATTTCCTTTTGTGCCTCTAAGGTGAGGGTGAATCAGGCTCAAAAGAATTTCAACCGAATTCGATACACTACCCTTCGCGCTCCATTTGACGCGCCTATGCCGATTCGCTACCATAAAGTCTAGCGAGTTTGCCCGTGAATCCCAAACCCGCCAATAGTTCACTGACCAAAGTATCCAATGGCTGCCGACCAAGGCTCAACTGACAAATACGCCATCCTCGTTACTGACCCAGTGGCTGAAGCCGGGCGCAAGCTCTTCGCGCGGCAGTTCCACCGCATGACCAAGCAAGAAGCCGGCAGCCGCCAAGGCGCGGACATCGAAGCCGTGCATCGCATGCGCGTGGCCATCCGCCGGATGCGCAGCCTCCTCAAGCTGCTCTCCGACTATTATCGGGCTGGCAAAGTGTCGAAACTCGAATCGGGCTTACGCGAAATCGCCCGCGCTCTGGGCCGTATTCGCGATTTGGATGTGCTCATCCTGGATCTTGAGCGTTACGCCGCCAGCGCCCCTCCCGAGCGGCAAGCGCATATCCAGGCGGTCATCAACCGGTTGGAGCGCCGCCGCGTCAAGCAGCGCCAACGTCTGAACGTTCTCCTCGATTCCAAAGGTTACGGCCGTTTTCTGCGCCGGCTCAAGCGCTTCGGCAAGACACGCGGCAAAGGCGCGCGCCGCATCAAAGTCCGCAGCGCTCCCCATCAAGTTCGCCATGTCCTGCCTGTTTTGCTGCATCAAGGCCTGGCGCGAGTCAAAGCCTACGACGCCATCCTGCCCGGCGCTGACATGCAAGAATTGCACGCGTTGCGCGTCGAGTTCAAGCAATTGCGCTATGCTCTGGAGTTCTTCCAACCCAACCTGGGCCGTTCAGCGGGTCCCTTTTTGCGTTCCGCCCGCAACATGCAGGATGTTCTGGGCCGCATAAATGACATTGCGGTCTTCATCGAGGCGGTTGGCAGGCTGAAGAAGCTGTCTCCGGAAGAGGCGCATGCGCTCGAAGCGTACCGCGCCGCGCGTTTGGCAGAGCAGGGCAGCCTGCGCGAGGAATTCGACGAGCTTTGGACCCGCTTCAAGAACCGCGCCACCCAGCGACAATTCTCCGATTCTTTGCTTGTCCTGCGCTGAGCTAGGAAACAAATCGGTAACTGCCGGGCAGCCTGAGCATGTCGCCCGCCGGCAAACCATCGATTTCCAGCGGCAAGAAGCTGCCCGCCTCGCCATCCCACAAGCCCAGCCAAAAGGTGAAACCATCGGCGTCCAGTTCCGGCTCGCCTGGCAAGCTAAAAATGATCCGGTCATTCACTATCTCGCCTGGCGTCCAAAGCGACGTGCGATATGCGCCATGCCGATGCGCCGCTGTCGCCAATCGCCATTCCCAGCCCAATTCTCCGCTGGCATCCCGAACCTGCATAACAATCTCGTAATCGCCTGGCAGCGGGGCCAAAACCTGCCAGGTCGGCTCAAATGTGATGGGTATTTCTTCGTGAATCATCGGCGGGAACAAGCCACCCGCATAAAGCCGCAACCGTCTGTCAAACACTGCCTCGCTCGTCTGCGCCGCGAATGGCTCGGGCAAACTCCTGCGCTGTCCCAGATCAGCCACTTCGTACAGTTCATAGCTGAATACGCCATCGTAATGCGCGGCTGCCTTCTCGAAAAGATCATAACGCCCCAATGCAGCGACCAGCTGCGTCCCCGCTGGTTCAATGCCCGCATTCAGATAAGCCTCGCGCGCCTTCGCCCCATAAACCACATGGGTCGCGCCCAGCGCCTCAAGTTCGTCCAGCCCGGTCAGCAAACGATCTTCAATCCGCATGCTTGGAAAGAAGAAAGGCAGGCGCTCTTCGCCTGGCGCATACACTAGAGGCTCAGCCGGGGATTCGCGCTGGAAGTCTTCCAAGCCCGCGACAACCTGCATCAGCGATGGATTGAAGTGCTGATATTTTTCGAAATCGCCGGGCAGATCCTCTCGCAGCAGCCAGATCTGCGACCAATTGACATCGGTCATCACCGCCAGGACGCCCGGCAGGCATAGCAGCGTCAGCAACCCCAGATAGGCGCGCCGCCAGCCCTTCCGCCAGGCATTGACGCGCTGCAAATCCAGGATGCTCGCGAGGGCGATAGCGCTGGGCAGGCAGAGCAGCGGCAGCACCGCGAAGCCAAGCCGATAATGATAGCTGTATGAGAAGAAGAACGTAATGTAATAAGGCAGAGCCAGCAACAGGGCGCGAATGCCCAAGCTCAATTCGAGTTTGGCGCGGTCATCAGGAGGCTGGAGCAGCGCGCGCCGCAAGCCAAAAGCCGCTAGCGCCAGACCAGCCAGCATCAGCAGCCATTCTTCCGGGCGGACATAACTCGCCGGCGGATCGACCCGAGCCGGGAAAAGCATCGAATTGGAAGCCAGCGCGCCTGCCAGCAGCAGAGCAAGCCCGCTCATGCCCAGCGACAGTTCAAACTTGCCAGATTTGCGCGCCAGCGTCAGCATCACTGCGCAGACGAATGCCAGCAGGATCAAAGGCGCCAGGTAGTCGCCGCTGCGCAAAGCCCGCGTCAGCCAAAGCGCCTTGGGCAGCGTGACGGCATCATGCCCCAGCAGCAGATTGCGCGTGTACCAGAGCCCGCCCAGCGGCAGACATGCCAAGCCCGTCCAGAGCGCGACCTGGAAGCGCGGCCAACAGCGCCGAAGATCCCATCTGGCTCGCAGCAGCTCAAAAGCCAGCAGAAGCAACAGGCCCCAAACAAAGGCGCCGGCCGTCGGTTTGGTAACGAGGGCAATGCCCAGCATCAGCCCAGCCAGAATCGCCTCATGCCGCCGGGCAGCCGGATCCCGCTTTTCTTGCCAGGCGCCAAGCAGGAAAACCGCCGCCAGCGTGAAGCTGAAGCTCAGCGCGATCTCCAGGTCGCCGCGAAAAGACCATTGTCCGACGAAGGGATGCAGGCTCCATAGGGCCGCGGTGATAAGACCGACGCGCCGGTTCAGCAAGCGCGCTCCCAACAGATAAGCCGCCAGGATGCCGCCGATATGCAAGAGCGGCAGAACCATGCGCGCGGCATGATCGTTAATCGCGCCGATCAGCGTCTGCACGAAAGCGAACTGAAGCGACAAAAACGGCGGATAATAGCCGATTGACTCCGGGATGAGACCCTCCAGGAAGAAAAGCCGGCCTTGATAGCCATAGACCCAAAGCGCGTCATAGGCGGTGAAGGGGAAATAGGCGCTGTGAAGCCAGCGGAGACCAATCGCCATGACGATCAGCGCGATGACGAGCCTTTCATCCTCCGCCAGCGGGAGCTGCTCTCGCCTGGCTGGAGCGGGTTCTTTGCGCCGCCGCCAAGCCAAAGCCATGCCCAGCAGGCTGATGACCAGGCTGCCCGAGAGGATCCCCTCAGCGGTGAGCAGGCGCAGGTCCATTCGCGCGCCGAGCAGGCCCAGAGCCAGCATCCAGGCGGTCGTCCAGGCGGGTCCCAGCGCCAGCGCAATGGCGGCGATCAAAGGATAGGAGCGCCAATCGCGGCGAGGCAAAACGGCAAAAGCCCAAGGCAAGCCCAAGCCGGCGAAGATCCACAGGCAAGGCAGCAAGCCAGGCAGCGCCTCTTCAATCCAGGCGAGCGACGCCATCAGCACTCGCGTAGCGCAAACTTGTCAGCAGTTGAACCAGGCGGATGAGCGCGCAGGATAGCAGCAGGATCACCGCGGGCAGCAAAGGCAAATAGTAGCGCGCCCAGGGCAGCGGCGTCAGCCAAAGCGTCCACAGCGCCGAGCCAGCCATCCAAATGCCGAGCAGAATCTTGATCTCGCGCATAATGCCCTCGTCGCGAGCCAGGCTGTACGCTCCATAACCGCAGAGCAGCATAATCGCCAATCCCAAGCGCCCCGACGCGCCATAGAAGAGCAAGCCCCCCAATCCGCTGCTCTCATATTCGGCGATCTGCGCTGTGATGACGGGGTAATCATTCCAGGCAGCGACTTCGAAGTATTGTCGCGCGCCGACGAATGCAAACTCGAAGAAGCCGCTCGCCTGCTGAGCCAGAGACTGGTAGCCTCCAAAGAGATCGACCTGGTTCCCCAACAGCTTTTGACGTTCGGCGACCACTGCCGCAGCTACAGCCAGCGGATCATCCCACCAGGCTGGATTCAGCAGCAGAAAGACCAGGATCGTGATGAACCCAGCGAGCGCAAGCCCAAGCAATTGCCAGGACGAGCGCCGCCAGTCCCCAGCCAACTGTCCAAGCGGCTTCCAAGCGCAAGCCAGGTAGACCAGCGCGCAGATGATCGCGTTGGGATGCTTGGCCGCGATGGCCAACCCGCCGCAGAAGCCCAGCAAAACATAATGCCGCCAGCGCCGCTCTCTAATCAGACAGGCGGCCGCCATAAGCAGCAGCATCATGCCCAGGATATGGCTGCCTTCCATCATGGCTCGCCGCCCGTTGATCAGCATATTTGGCTGCAAGGCAAACAAAGCGCTGGCCAGCCAAGCCGTGGGCCGATTGACGCAGATTTTGACGAATTGGAAGCATGCCGCCGCCGCCAACGCCAGCTGCAAAGCCGAAGCCAGCCGAGCCTGTCGCAGCAAATCGCCATCCGGCAGCGCGCCCCGGCCCGCGTTCCAGTCGTAACCCCGCCCCCAATGCCAGTTCCGGTTCAGGTCGCCCGGATCAATGCCGTTGAGCGCTTGCAGCCAGCCATAGATATATTTTGAAATCGCGCCGTTGACGATTCGCAGGTGCTGCTCATGGGGATTAACCCGCCAGGCGCCGTCGTAGAGCAGCTTCGACAGGTCGCCTTCGACAGCCAGGTAGTGATAATCCCGCCCCATAATCATCAACGTGGATTCATCGCCATGAAAAGGCGCGATTGCCGCCCCCGCCAGGATGTACAGCGCCAGGCATAGCAGCCAAAGCGCATCGGTCCTGCGCGGCAGTCTTCTAAACGTCGGCATGGCTCATCCGCCGTCCCAAAGCGAGCATTTTGACTTAAAGGATTGTATGACCATTCGCTGTTAGCGAAAATCGGACGCGCCAGCCATTGTCGCTCATGTTTGGCTTGCCTGCGCCGGCAATTTGATCTCCACCAGCAGATCGTTCTTGTCCACCGCTTGCCCGGCTTCGACATGAATCGCGCTGACCATGCCATCCGCCGGCGATTTCAGTTCGTTCTGCATCTTCATTGATTCCAGGATGATCAAGGTATCGCCCTGCGCCACCGACGCCCCTTGCTCCGCCGCGACCTCGACGATCAGCCCTGGCATGGGCGCATGCACATCGCCCGAGCCGCTGGTTTGCGCGCCCCGCCGCTGCATCATCAACTGCGCCCGTTCATCCAGGACCTGCGCCTCGAAGAGTCTGCCCGTCATCATCACCGCGATCTTGTCGTCGTCGTCATCAATGACCGCTTCAAAAGAGCGATTCTCCGTGATGACCGAGAAGAGCGAGCCGCCCAGGTTCAGAAAGTCGACATCGCGCGCCTCGCCATCGACCAGCACCATTCCCGCGTTGTCTATCTCGATCTCGTAGCGCCGCTCGTTGATGATGGTGACGTATTTCATCGCTGCATCCTCTCGAAGCGCCCCATCCACTTCCAGTTGCTGGCATCGCGCTTGGGCGGCGCAACCACTTGGGAAGCCAGCTGCCGCTTGCGATGGGCGTACAAGGTCGCCGAGATGGCCACAGTCTCCAGCTCGCTGGCGGTGGGATCCTGCTCATAGGTGTTCATATTGAAACGCCGCTCGACGAAGGTGGTGTCAAACTGCCCGGCGATGAAGCTGATGCTGTTGAGCAAGTTGATATGGAAGGGGATGTTGTGCTTCAAGCCCATGATGCGATATTCGGAAAGCGCGCGCCGCATCCTAAGCATGGCTTCCGAGCGCGTCTCGCCCCAGGTGATCAGCTTGGCGATCATGCTGTCATAATAGGGCGTGATCTCCGAGCCGGAGTGCACGCCGCTGTCGACGCGCACGCCAGGACCAGTCGGCAAGATCATGGTGCTGATCTGCCCGGTCGATGGCATGAAGTTGGCATAGGGGTCTTCAGCGTTGATGCGGCATTCAATCGCCCAGCCTTTTGGCTCCAGCAAGCTCTCGGTGGGTCCCATGCGCCGCCCGCGGGCGATGCGAATCTGCTCCTTGGCCAGGTCAACGCCTGTGACCAGCTCTGTCACCGGATGCTCGACCTGCAAGCGCGTGTTCATCTCCAGGAAATAGAAGTTCTTGTCGCGGTCGACCATGCACTCGATGGTGCCCGCGTTGACATACTCAACAGATTCGGCCGCGGCGATAGCCATCTTGCCCATGCGCGCCCGCAGATCGGCATCGACGAAGACGCTCGGCGCTTCTTCCACAAGTTTCTGGTGCCGCCGCTGGATCGAGCATTCGCGCTCGCCAAGATGGACCGTGTTGCCATGCGCGTCCGCCAGGATCTGAAACTCGATATGCCGCGCGCCCAGCAGCAGCTTTTCCACATAGACATCGCCATTGCCAAAGGCGCTTTCCGCCTCGCGCCGGGCCGTAGCCAGGGAACTGGCGAAATCTTCCTCGCATTCGACGGGCCGCATGCCTTTGCCACCGCCGCCGGCCACGGCTTTGATCAGCACGGGGAAACCAATCCGCCGAGCCGCGTGTATCAGTTCTTCATCCGGCATGCCAGCTTCCGTGCCCGGGATCAGCGGGACCTGATGACGCCGGACAGCTGCGCGCGCCGCCTGCTTGTCGCCCATAGTGGCGATGGCGCTGGGAGATGGCCCTATCCAAACCAAGCCCTCGTCCATGACCTGCTGCGCGAAATTGGCATTTTCCGCCAGAAAGCCATAACCGGGATGAATGGCATCGGCGCCGGTCCGCCGCGCCACCTCGATCAGCTTGTCCATGCGCAGATAGCTTTCGGCTGGCCGCGGTCCGCCGATATGCACGGCTTCATCTGCATAACGCACGTGCAAAGCCGTCCGATCGACATCCGAATACACCGCCACCGTCGGAATGCCCAGATCCCGCGCGGCGCGGATGATGCGCACGGCAATCTCGCCCCGATTGGCTATCAAGATTTTGTTGAAGGGACCTGTCTGCAATGTTCTTCCTTTCAACCCCATCCCCCGGCCCCTTGCCCCAGCAAGCTAGGGAAGGGGAGCAAATCGCTTGCCTGTCTATAGCGGGATATTGCCATGTTTCTTGGGCGGGTTCTCATCGCGCTTGTTCTGGAAGACTTGCAAAGCATTGATCAAGCGAGCGCGAGTGTTGCGCGGCTCAATGATGTCATCGATGAAGCCGCGGCTGGCTGCGATATAGGGGTTGGCGAATGTCGCCCGATATTCCTCAGCGAGTTCTTGCTTGCGCGTCGAGGGGTCATCGGCTTCCTTCAGCTCGCGGCGATAAATGATCTCGACGGCGCCCTCCGGCCCCATCACGGCGATCTCGGCTGTGGGCCAGGCGATGTTGAGGTCAGCGCGGATATGCTTGCTGTTCATCACGCAATAGGCGCCGCCATAAGACTTGCGCGTGGTCACCGTCAGTTTCGGCACGGTGGCTTCACAATAGGCGAAGAGCAGCTTTGCGCCGCTCATGATGATGCCGTTATGCTCCTGATCAGTGCCCGGCAGATAGCCCGGCACATCGACGAAAGTGATCAGCGGGATATTGAAGGCATCGCAGGTGCGCACGAAACGAGCGGCTTTCTCGCTGGCTTTGATATCCAGCACGCCCGCCAGGACCATCGGCTGATTGGCCACAATGCCGACCGCGTTGCCGCCCAGCCGCGCATAACCCACCACGATATTGCCGGCGTATTCCTCATGCACCTCGAAGAAATGCCCATCATCCACGATAAGCTCGATAGCCTGCTTGATATCGTAGGGCTGGTTGGGGCTTTCCGGCACGAGGCTGTCCAATGCGGATTCCGCGCGCAGCGGGTCGTCAGTCGTCGGCAGAGCGGGCGGGTCTTCCATATTATTCTGCGGCAGGTAGCTGAGCAGTTCGCGCGCCAGGACAAGCGCTTGCATCTCGTCATCAGCCACAAAATGGCAGACGCCGCTCTTGCTGCTATGCACCGACGCCCCGCCCAAATCCTCAAAACTGACATCTTCGTTGAGCACCTGCTTGACCACATCGGGACCGGTGATGAACATATAACTGCTCTGCTTGACCATGATGATGAAATCGGTCAATGCCGGGCTATAAACCGCGCCGCCCGCGCAGGGTCCCATGATCACGCTGATCTGGGGAATGACGCCGCTGGCCAGGGTATTCTGCAAGAAGATATCGGCATAACCGCCCAGGCTCTCGACGCCTTCCTGGATGCGCGCGCCACCGCTGTCGTTCAAGCCGATGACCGGCGCGCCCACCTTCATCGCCATGTCCATGATCTTGAGGATCTTTGCCGCATGCGCCGCGCTCAAGCTGCCGCCCATGACCGTGAAATCCTGCGAATAGACATAGACCAGCCGCCCATCCACCGTGCCCCAGCCGGTGACGACGCTGTCGCCGAGCGGACGATTACGCTCCAGCCCAAACTTGCTGTTGTGATGATGCGCGAAGGCGTCCACCTCGCGGAATGTGCCCGGATCCAGCAGGATATCCAGCCGTTCGCGAGCCGTCTTCTTGCCCTTGTCATGCTGGCGCTGGACGCGAGCCGGTCCGCCGCCCTCGTGGCTTTCGGCGCGTTTGGCGCGCAGCTGCGCAATCTTGGGGCTGATGCTCATTTGCCCTCTCCCTCGGCTGTGAAGCTGGCTTCATTGTATCACTGTCTCGCGGCGACGCTATGATGGGTAGAGGCATTGCGCGTGGCTGTGTAGGGGCGACACTTGTCTTGCCCACTGAGCTACGGCGTCACCCCGAAACGATTCAGCAATTCGACTATGGCGCTGTTGTAGCCGCTGGCGCTTTCGTCTGTGACGCGGATGGCATTGATTTGCTGGATGGCGTCCGCTACAGTGTAAGAAATGCCCTGCCACATATCGTCGTCGCTGCCGAATCCACTGTGCCACAGAGGGATAATCGGCTTCTGGTATTCCAGCGCCCACTGGATTTCCTTGACGGTCATTTCCGATGTCAAGGTATCCTTGCCCAACAATATGATGAAGTAGTCGCAGGCTTTGATGCGCTCCTCAAGGTCGGCATGCCAGTTGCCACCGGCTTCCAGCGCCATGTCAAGGAATGGAACGAGGCTGTGTTCTTTCAGGCGAGTGAGGACGAGCAGAGCCAGCGCGCTGCTGTCGAGCCGGCGGTACGAGATGAAGATGTTGTAGGGTTGGGTTTCTTCTAGGAGGGAGAAGGCTTTATCCGTTGGCGTTAGCCAGTCGCTGCTGTCTTTCCGTATTAAGAAACCCTGGCGCAGCAGAACACTTGATACATGGGACAGATCATAATCGGACCATCTGGAACCGAAAAAGGACTTGATAGTTTCGTCTTCAACATGTGCCTCACCATCTTCAAAGAAGTAAATCATGAATTCGGACGACCAAAGTTGTCTGTTGACACCCAGCGCCAACTCCTTAGCGAGCAGCTTCACCCAGGCCACATCCCCGCTCGGAATCGGAATCTTGCTGCGTTCTTCCATGAATTTGTCGAAGTCATTCACTTGTTGTCACCTCCAATGAGATTCCGCAGAAGCGTGCATTAGGGCGAGACAAGTCTCGCCCCTACAGATCCCGACCAGGAACGCCGGCGAAATACATAGCCACCCCCATTTGACAGCCTGGCACAGCGGGCGACACGGAATGGCGCCCCTTCAACAGAACACACAGCCTTGCGTACGAACCTCCGTGCTCTCAGTAAGTGAAAGTAAGTCATGCAAAAAAACAAATACCGAGTACTGCGAGTTGCTTGCTTACACTGAGAGAATAGTCAATGGCTTTTCTCGGTGCGCTCTGTGCCTCTGTGGTGAATAGCTGCTTTACGACTTACTTTCACTAACTTCTATGCCTCTGTGGTGAAATCACTCCAGTTCCCCTACATCCACATCCACGCCAGCAAAGGCCTCAAATGTACAATCCCGCCCGGGCAATTCCAGCCGGTCGCGCAGGGCAAGGAATATATCCGTATAACTCGCGCTCATCCGCCGGCAGTCCGCCAAGCCCAGCGATTCGACAACCCGCTCAATCGTCGCCGCATCGCCCTCAATCTCGGTGAAATTGCCAAAGGGCAGCTCATCCAGAACGATCTCCGCGCCTTCCAAGCCGTATGTCGCGCGATACTTCTCATAGATCAGCCCGACCCGGTACCCCAGCCGCCGCAGGATCAAGTCCATCGTATCGAAATCACTGATTGTCACCTCGGCTTCAAAGCGGCTGACGATGCCGCGCTCGATGCTGTCGCCTTCCTTGAAAGTCAGCCTGACCGCGTCGTCTTGCCGCAAGCGCAGCACAATCCCATGCGCAGTAAGCGAGCCATCCGCGCTATCATATCGCAGGTTGCGCTCGAAAATTCTCCGCCTCTTTAATTCCGCGCCAGCTTTGTCCAGCGCGCTTTGAACATCGTCGAGATCCGGCGTATGCAGCTTGACCTCGACCTCGCGCAGTGTGTTCTTGTCCATGCGATTAGGTCCTCAACGGCACTCGGCGAATGGCTTCGGGCAGGTAGGCGTCAATGGCGTTGACGATGGCGGACCAAGGCAGCTCAGGCCTGTCCGGAGCGATGATAATGCCATGCCGATGGCTGCCGGCCGCCCGCTCAATCAGCCAAAGAAGGCTCTCGTTGCGGCTTAGAGAGGCCTGGTCGCCAAGCTTATCAAAACGCGCCTTCAACAGTACCGCTTGCAGCCTCTCCATGCGCTCGCTCTCTACCGCCCGCCTGATGGACCGTTTGAGGCTGATGCCTTCATAAGCCAGCAGCAGTTCAACTTCGCCCGTCTGATATTCGCTGACCCGCGCCACGGAATGCCGCAAAGTCCGCTCGCTCTGGTACACGCTTATCTGCAAGACGCTGATGACGCCCGCGCCCGCCGCGACGCGCTCCAAAGGCGGCAAACCCAGCCAATTCGCCAGCTGATACAGATCTGAGCCGTCAAATGGCATATCGTCACTCGGATTGGTATTTTGTGGGGGCTTAAACCTCCAGCACAATCTTGCCAAAGAGCCGGTTGCCTGCCAGCAATTCCTGGGCATCGCGCGCATCGCTCAAGGGCAGTCGCGCGCCGATAACCGGTTTGATGCGCCCCGCGAAGACCTGCCGCATGAAAGCCACATAATCTTGATGCGGTCCCATCGTGCTGCCTATCAGCGAAATATGCCGCGTGAACAACTGCGCCAGGTTCAGCCCGAAGTCATAACCGCTCGTCCCGCCGACAATGAGGATGCGCCCGCCGATGCGACAAGCGCGCAAGCTCTGCCCCAGGCTCGCCGCGCCAACGTTATCCACCACCACATCCACGCCGCGCCTCTTCGTCAGCTTGTAGAGCGCCCGCGACCATTGCGCCTCTTCCTGGCGGTTGATGGCGACATCCGCGCCTATCGCCTCAGCCTGCCGGCATTTCTCGGCGTTGCTGCCCACCACATAGACGGTCGCGCCAGCCAATTTGGCGATCTGAATGCTGATGCTGTTCACCCCGCCGCCCGCGCCCACGATCAGCACGGATTCCCCGGCTTTCAAGCCGCCGCGGGTGATCAGCGAATGCCAGGCGGTCACGCCAACCAGACCAACTGCCGCCGCCTCGCCATAATCGAAATCGGCTGGCATCTTGAGCAGGTTGCGCTCGGGCAAGACCAGGCACTCAGCCGCCGTCCCGCTGTGATGCTCGCCCAGGATGGCGATGCGCGTCTGGTTCTCCATGCCTGTTTGCAAGGCTGGGTCATCGGCCGGCACGATGGTCGGGTCAATGCAAACGGGGTCGCCGATTGCCACTTGCGTCACGCCCTCGCCAACTGCATCCACCAAGCCCGCCCCATCCGCGCAGATGACATGCGGGAATTCCAGGTTTAAGCCGCGCCAGCCCGCCCGCACCCAAAGATCCAGCCGGTTCAGCGCCGCCGCCCGAATCTTGACCCGCGCCTGACCATAACCCGGCTCAGGCAGGGGCAAATCTTCACGATAGTCGACGACTTCCGCGCCGCCATGTCCAGTCAGTACTGCCGCTCTCATCTTAACCCCAATTCATTGCGAGCGATGACCATGCGCTGGATCTCGCTCGTGCCTTCGTATATGCGGGTGATGCGCGCATCGCGATAATATCGCTCAAGCGGCAGCTCCTTGCTGTAGCCCATGCCGCCATGAATCTGCAGAGCCTCATCGGTGACGAAAGCCGCCGCCTCGCTGCAGAACAGCTTGGCCATGCTGGCTTCGGTGGTATAGCGTCCGCCCGTCGCCAAAGCCCGCTCCTTGGCCAATATCGCTTGATATATCAGCGCCCGCCCGGCTTCTATGCGCGTCTTCATATCGGCGATCTTCTGCTGGATCATCTGATATGTGCCGATTGGCGCGCCAAAGGCCTGGCGTTCGCGGGCATACACCAGCGCCGCTTCATAAGCCGCCTCGGCGATGCCCAGAGACTGCGCCGCGATGCCGATGCGCCCGGCATCCAACACGGTCATGGCGATCTTGAAGCCCTGCCCGACGCCGCCCAGCACATTCTCCACCGGACACTGATAATCCTCGAAGATGATCTCGCTGGTGGCGCTGGCGCGGATGCCTAGTTTGGGCTCGGTCTTGCCGCGGCTGAAACCAGGCAGCGAAGTATCGATCAAGAACGCCGTGATTCCGCTCTGCTTCTCCCCCCCATTGCTATGCGGTCGCGCAGGCGCTGGCTGGATTGGGGACCGAGGGGAATCCGCGATCTTGGCGAAGAGCACGATGCGGTCGGCATATGGCGCGCTGGTCACCCAGCTCTTGCGCCCATTGATGACATAATGCGTTCCCGCCGCGTTGAGGGCCGCCCGGCTGGCCATATTGCCCGCGTCGCTGCCCGACATCGGCTCGGTCAAGCTGTAGGCGCCAACTTCCGCGCCGCTGGCCACAGGGCTTATCCATTTCCGCTTCTGGGCTTCCGTCCCGAACCAGAGGATGCCATTGCAATAGAGCGAATTGTTCACGCTAAGGATGGTGCTGTGGCTGGCATCGGCTTTGGCAATCTCGATCATGGTCAGCGCATGCGCCAGCGTATCCATGCCCGCGCCGCCATATTCTTCCGGCATCTCGATGCCCATCAAACCCATCTCGCCCATCATGCGCACGGTCTCCAGCGGAAACTCGCCGGATGCGTCATAATTCGCCGCCACCGGCAGGATCTCGCGCTGGGCAAAATCCCGCACCGCCGCCAGAAGCATCTCATGCTCCTCCGTCAGCGCCAGGCTGAGTCTCCGCTCGCGCGCCGCCATAGCTGCCTCCCTCGCCATCATCGCCTCATCACAAGCCGCATTCCGCCTGCTATTATAACATCCAAGCGGACGGGACGAGTTGTAACAATCATGCCGGATCATTGAAAGCGCGGACCATGCCGGAAATCAAAATCAATCACCTGGCTGTTGTCGTGGACGATATCGACGCGGCGCTGAAATTCTGGCGGGATGCCCTGGGCTTGGCCGCCGACGCGCCCCAAGCTGTTCCCGAAGAAGATGTCGATGTCGCCTTCCTGCAGCTGGGCAATGCGCGCATCGAGCTATTGCAACCCAATTCGACAGACCGCGGGGTGGCCAGGTTCTTGGCGAAACGCGGTCCTGGCTTGCATCACCTCTGTCTGGAAGTGCCCGACCTGGACGCGATGCTTTGCCAGCTGCGCGAACGCGGCTGTGAGCTCATCAATGAAGAGCCGCGCCAGGGCCATGAACGCCGCTATGCCTTCGTCCATCCCCACAGCGCCGGCGGGGTCCTGCTGGAACTATACGAGCGTTTGCCTTCGCCCGCGTAAGCCAAAGCCCCTTGCCTTCGTCTGAAATGATGTAAGCGAGCCCCATCCCCGCGGAGCCAGACAGCCGGAGAAGCCATGACCACCAGGCAAATCACCCTACCCGTGACCGGCATGACCTGCGCCATGTGCGTCAAAAATGTCGAGCGCAGCCTCCATCGCGCGCCCGGCGTCGCAGATGTCAGCGTCAACCTGGCCACGGAAAAAGCCCGCGTCAATTACGATGCCGAAGTCCTGAACGTCAGCGATCTCATCAGCCAGGTCGAAGGCGCCGGCTATGGCATCGCGGCCGCCAGCCTCGACCTGCCCATCACCGGCATGACCTGCGCCATGTGCCAGAAAAATGTCGCCCGCGCTCTGAACAAGCTCGAGGGCGTTACACAAGCCCAGGTCAATCTCGCCAGCGAAAAAGCCAGCGTGACCTATCTGCCCAGCCTCGTCCGCCGGCGGGATCTGGTCCAAGCCGTCGAGCAAGCCGGCTATGGCGTCATCAATACCGCTGCCGCAGACGCGCCCGAAGATGCCGAAGCGGCCGCCCGCCAAGCCGAAATCGACCGCCAGACACGCCTCGTCAAAATCGGCGCCCTCTTTACCATTCCGCTGACCATCTTGAGCATGACGCGCCATTTCATGCACCAGATCCCCGCGCTCATGGACAGCTTCGCCTGGCTCATGAATGACATCTGGCTCTTTGCCTTCGCCGCGCTGGCAAGTCCGGTGGTCGCTTTGCTGGGCAAGCAATTCATCCAGGGAGCGATCAAATCCATGCGCAACGGCAGCGCAAATATGGATGTGCTGGTGGCCATGGGTTCGCTGGCGGCCTATGTATACGGTCTCATTGTGCTGCTGGGCATCCTCTTCGATTTCTCGGATATCGTCGGCAAATCCGATTATTTTGAATCGGCAGCCGTCATACTGACCTTGATCACACTGGGCAAACTGCTGGAAGCGCGCGCCAAAGGCAAAACCAGCGCCGCTATAAAGAAGCTGATGAAGCTGGCTCCAAAAACCGCTGCGCTGCTGGAGCATGGCAAGGAGAAAATCATCCCGATTGATGAGGTTCAGCCGGGCGATCTGCTGCTTGTCAAACCGGGCGAGCGCATCCCGGTCGATGCCATCGTCTCCGAAGGACATTCCGCCGTCGACGAATCCATGCTGACTGGCGAGAGCCTGCCCATCGATAAAGACATCGGCGCGGAGGTCATTGCCGGCTCGATCAACCAGCAGGGCAGGCTGATCATCGAAGCGCAGCGTGTGGGCCGCGATACCCTCCTGGCGCAGATCATCCGCCTGGTCGAGAATGCCCAAGCCAGCCGCGCGCCCATCCAAGCCGTCGCCGATCGTGTCTCAGCCTATTTTGTCCCGGCTGTCATCGTTCTGGCGCTGCTGACGCTCGTGGGCTGGCTCAGCATAGGCGGCGCCAGCTTCCCGCAAGCCATCTTGAACATGATCGCCGTGCTGGTCATCGCCTGCCCCTGCGCGCTGGGCTTGGCCACGCCGACCGCCATCATGGTCGCTACCGGGCGCGGGGCGGAAAGCGGCATCCTCTTCCGCGATAGCGAAGCCCTGGAACGCGCCGCCTCTTTGGATAGCGTGCTCCTAGACAAGACCGGCACCATCACCGCCGGCAAACCCAGCGTCGCCGAGATCACCCCGGCGCCGGGCATGGACGCGCGCGCTATTCTGCAATACAGCGCCTCAGCCGAAGCCGCCAGCGAACATCCCATCGCCCGGGCTGTGCTGGACGAAGCCAAGGCGCGCCGCATTGAACTGCTGCCCTTGGACGACTTCGAAGCCATTCCCGGCGGCGGCGTTCAAGCCAGCGTTCATGGCAAAGCAGTCCTGCTAGGCAGCCAGCGTTTCATCGCCGAGCGCGGCATCAATATCGGGGCGCTTGACAGCCACATCAATGAACAGCAGAGCCGCGGCCTCTCGGTTGTGCTGCTGGCATGGGATGAGCGGCTGGCTGGCGCGTTGGCCATTGGCGATACGCTCAAGCCGAGCTCCAAAGCAGCCATCCGCGCCCTACTTGACCGCGGGCTGAATCTGACCATGATCTCCGGCGACAACCAGCGCACTGCCGAGGTGATCGCCCGCCAGGTCGGCATCGAGAAGGTTCTTGCTGAAGTCCTGCCAGCCGAGAAAGCCAGCGCGGTTGAGACATCGCAGCGGGAGGGCGCGCGCGTGGCCATGGTCGGCGATGGCATCAATGACGCCCCGGCTCTGGCGCAGGCTGATGTCGGTTTTGCCATCGGGGGAGGCACGGATATCGCCATCGAAGCGGCTGATGTGACCCTGGCTCGCGGCGACTTGCGGGCGCTTGTGGAGGCGATTGCCTTGAGCCGCGCTACTCTGCGGACGATCCATCAGAATCTCTTCTGGGCATTCGCGTATAACGTAGTGCTGATTCCCGTGGCCATGCTGGGGGGTCTGCTGCCTATGTTCGCGGCGGCTGCGATGGCTTTTTCCAGCGTGTTCGTGGTGAGCAATTCGCTGAGGTTGCGGGGGAAGAGCTTGGATTCATAGTCACTCCTCCATGCCCATTCGCGCGACATCATCCAATTCCAACTAAAATCGCAATATGTAGGGGAGAGCCATCGGGTCGCCCTCGTCATTTCCGAGAAGAAAGGGGAATCCTTGGCAGTGTATCCTTCACGGCTGAAAAGTAATTGTTTTGCCGCCGAGGTCACCGAGAACACCGAGACTCTCGTGTTGACTTTGCCATTTTTCTGTGCCCTCTGTGCCTCTGTGGTGAAGGTGAATCTGTTCTTAGGAAATTCAACCGAATTCGATACACTTCCCAATCCTTGGACGCTAGCTCTTTGTCCTTGTTGCGGTATTCTATCGCTCATATTCTGCGCTCTATCGTATAGTAGAAGTTGTCAGAGGAGAAAGTGGACTTGCAAAGACCAGTAAACCAGAGAGTATTCTTGCTCAAAAGCGCCATTGTGAACGAACTTCAGTCGTTGCACATTGAGGGTTGGATGGAACTGGGCTTGTTGACAGGTCATGAGAACTTGGCTCGAAATTATGTTCAATTCGACTGGCCAGACATACTGGTTGACAACCCGACGGCTCAATATGAAGCAACCATGCATTTCGTCGACACAGTAGTTGAGGAAGATGAGGATAACCTCTCGACAATACTCGATTATCTTGAGCTTCCAATGAAGATCAAGGAAAGGGACCCCAATCTGTTTGCCAAGCTGTTTAGACAAGACCAGCTCCTCATGGATGAAATTCGGAGTCGAGCCGTTTTCAACTTATTTGATGTGAACAACTATCTCATGCGAATCAGTGAAGCAGTCGACGACGATCCGGCATTGGCGATTGGCTCAATGAAGGAGTTGTTAGAAAGTCTGATGAAACACATTCTCGACGCCCAAAGCGAGGCTCTTGCCGGCGACGAAAGAGTACCGGATCTGCTGAAGAAAACCCAAATGGTTCTAAGTCTCGATCCAGGCCAAGTGAACGCTTCAGTTAAAGGCAGCAAGCTTGTAAAGCGTACGCTTAGCAATTTGGGACAGATAGTTGACGGTATCGCTCAGTTGCGAAATCTGTATGGAACAGGCCACGGACGATTGCGAGACGCGGGGGTTTCACCTCGACACGCTCGGCTGGTAGTGAACGCTGGCGCGGCTCTGGCCATGTTTCTGATCGAAACGCATGAACATCATCAATCCGACAGCACATGAATTGCAAATTGGGGCGAAATATGCGCTTTCCGCCCACATCGCATCCACCAATCTTACTATCTGCCCACAGCGGTTACAATCCACTTGAACCACCCGCCAAACCCAAGGACCCCCCGCCATGACCATCAGCCCCGACCACATCGCCGCCGCCCAAACCCTGCTCGGCCTCGACTTCAATCCCGAACAGCAAACCCAGATGCTCGAGATTCTCACGGGTCGCCTGTCCCAATACGCCAATATCCGCGCCGCCCAGCTCGACAACAGTGTGCCGCTGCCCCTGCATTTCAACCCGCAATCCGCCGATACTCAGCCCGCGCCCGTCCCGCGCAGCTATGCCATGAGCGCCCAGCCGCATGTCACCCGCCCAGCCAATCTCGAAGAGGCCGCCTTCTACCCCGTCACGCAGCTGGCTGAGCTCATCCGCAGTCGCCAGGTCACATCGCTGGAGCTCACCGAGATGTACCTGGCTCGGCTCAAGCGCTACGATGCCCAGCTGAAGTGCGTGGCCGCCTATACCGAAGACCTGGCCATCGCCCAAGCCAGGCGCGCCGACAGCGAAATCGCCCGTGGCCTCTATCGCGGTCCCTTGCATGGCATCCCCTGGGGCGCCAAGGACCTGCTCGCCACCCGCGGCTATCCAACGCAATGGGGCGCGAAGCCTTATGAAGGCCAGCACATTGACCTGGACGCCACCGTAGTGCAGCGTCTGGAAGAGGCTGGCGCAGTGCTGATCGCCAAGCTCACCTTGGGCGCGCTGGCCAACGGCGATGTTTGGTATGGCGGCATGACCCGCAACCCCTGGGATACCGAAGAGGGCAGCAGCGGCTCATCGGCTGGTCCCGGCGCGGCCACAGCGGCCGGCTTGGTCGGCTTCTCCATCGGCACGGAAACCATGGGCAGCATCGTGTCGCCATCGACTCGTTGCGGCGTCACCGGTTTGCGCCCCACCTACGGCCGCGTCAGCCGTTATGGCGCGATGGCATTGAGCTGGAGCATGGACAAGATTGGTCCCATGTGTCGCAGCGTCGAAGATTGCGCCCTGGTCTTCTCCGCCATATATGGTCCGGATGGGCATGACCTGTCGATTACTCCGCAGCCATTCACCTGGGATCCCGCCTTGGATCCGAGCTCGCTGCGAGTGGCTTATGCGGCCTCGGCTTTTGAGCCGGAAGCTGCCGATACAGAAGATGAGGAGAAACGTGAGCTATACCGCATCACTCTGGAAAACAGCCTGGCTGTCCTGGATGTCATGCGCGCGGGCGGATTTGACCTGAAGTCCATCGAGCTGCCAAGTCGCGATATCAGCGGCTTATGGATGATCCTGGCTGCGGAGGCTGCGGCCGCCTTCGACGAGATCACGCGCGATGGCAGCGTCGACAGCATGACTCGCCAGGATGACAGCGCTTGGCCTAATATCTTCCGCGCCGCTCGCTTCATCCCGGCTGTCGAATATATCAACGCCAACCGCATCCGCGCCCAGCTTATGGCGGATATGGCGCGCCTGATGCGAGATGTGGATGTCTTCATTGTGCCCAGCTATGGCGCCAACGCCCTGCTCATCACCAATCTCACCGGGCATCCCACAGTAGTCCTGCCCAATGGCTTCACCGACAAGCGTACGCCAACCAGCATTTCTTTCATCGGCGGGCTGCACAAAGAAGCTGAGGCGCTCGCCGTCGCCAAAGCCTATCAGGACGCTAGCGACTGGCATTTGCAGTACCCGGAGTTGGACGATTCGTAGGCGCGTGAGTTTTCCCGGCCGCAACGGGAGAATCCCGCCGACTATCAAGCCAACAGCGCCTCAACCTCACCCCGCACGCGCTCGTCCTCCTCGCGTCTATGCAGATCGCTCAAGAGCTTGCTGGCATCCATGCCCATCGTCCGCCAGAGCGCCCAGGCGGCATGCCCGCGGACCAGCGGACTTTCGTCATATAGCAGTTGGATCAAATGCGGGATGGCTTGTTCGCCCCGCCAGTTGCCCGCGGCCACGCAGGCGTTGCGCACGATGAGTTCCCGCCCAGCCCGCTCGACTGGCGTCCGCCGGAACATCGCCCGGAACGAACCCTCATTGGACATCAGAATGTCAGTCAAGCGCGGCGCAACCCGCTCGAGATCCATAGGCAGGAAAGCCACCTCGTCCGTCTCTTTGGCGAAGCGCTGAAAAGGGCAGACATCCTGGCAGATATCGCAGCCGAAGATCCAGTTGCCGAAGCCGGGGCGCAGGTCACGGTCGATCCAGCCGCGATTCTCAATGGTGTGATAGCTTATGCAGCGCCGGGCATCCAGCGTGAAGGGCGTCGGGAAGGCATCGGTGGGGCAGGCGGCCAGGCAGCGCGCGCAGGTCCCGCACATGGTCTCGCGATGCGGCCCGTCGTAGTCGGCGAATTCCAGGGTCGTGATGATCTCGCCGAGGAAGAAGCTGCCGCCGCGGCGCGGGTGGATCAGCATGGTATTCTTGCCGATGAAACCCAAGCCCGCCTGCTGGGCATGGCTGCGCTCCAGGATCGCGCCGGTATCGACATAGACTTTCCGCGCGGGTTCGCTACCAGCCGCCTCAGCCAGCCAGTCAGCGAAGCTTTCCAGCCGCAGCCCCATGACCCGGTGATAATCGACGCCCCAGGCATACATGGCGATGCGCCCGCGCGCCGGGTCATTCAGCGTGGATTCATCCGCGAATCGCGCATGATAATCCAAGCCGACGATGATCAGCGACTTGGCGCCCGGCAAGATTTCGCCCAGGTCTTGCCGCCTCCGCAGACGATCCGCCCGAGCCATATAGCGCATCTCGCCATGCATCCCAGCGCGAATCCAGCGCAGATAGGCAGCCAGCGTCGGCGATGGCGCAGCCTTCGTCAAACCACAAAGATTGAAGCCGAGCTCGCGGGCTTTCTCTTTGACCCCGGCCGCTGTGAGGGGCATCTTGGCGCGGCGATTTAACTGGAGGCTGGCGGATAGTCGATTGCGTTCAGCGTATTTACGATGCCTTCCCAACTGGCGGGCGCTTCGAAATCGACCTGGACGGTCTTGCTGGCCACATCGCCGCTGACGTTCCGCACGCCGTTGAGATCGCCGAGCTCGTTCTTGATGGCTTGCACGCAGCCGGCGCAGCCGATATTGGGCACTTCAAAGGTCTTGCTGGTCATGGTCTGCCTCCGTCGTCTGCCTGATGATTATCTCATTCTTGCCACTCATAACGCAGGCCAAAGCGATCCATCACATAAAAGCCTGGATGCCGGTCTGCGCCCGGCCCAGTATCAGGGCATGGATATCGCTTGTGCCTTCGTAGGTGTTCACCGCTTCCAGGTTCATGACATGGCGAATGACGTGAAACTCGTCCGCGATGCCGTTTCCGCCGTGCATATCGCGCGACATGCGGGCGATATCCAGCGCTTTGGCGCAGGAATTGCGCTTGATCAGCGAGATCATCTCGGGGCGCGCTTTGCCCGCTTCCAGCAGCCTGCCCACCCGCAGAGCGCCTTGCAAGCCCAGCGAAATATCCGTCTGCATATTCGCCAGCTTAAACTGGATGAGCTGGTTAGCAGCCAGCGGACGCCCGAACTGCTGCCGGTCCAGCGTGTACTGGCGGGCGGCATGCCAGCAGAACTCAGCCGCGCCCAAAGCCCCCCAGGCGATGCCATAACGCGCGCGGTTCAGGCAGCGAAAGGGACCGCCCAAGCCACGCGCTCCCGGCAGCAGATTCTCATCCGGCACAAATACATCGTCCATCACAATTTCGCCGGTGCTGCTGGCGCGCAAGCTGAACTTGCCTTCGATCTTCGGCGTGGACAAGCCCGCCATGCCGCGTTCGAGGAGGAAGCCGCGGATCTGCCCCTCGCCCTCATCGACGCCAGTTGCCTTTGCCCAGACGATGAAGACATCGGCAATCGGCGCATTGGTGATCCACATCTTGCTGCCATGCAATTGCCAGCCGCCCTCGGTCTTGCGCGCGCGCGTTTCCATCCCGCCGGGGTCGCTGCCATGATCCGGCTCGGTCAATCCAAAGCAGCCGACCCAGCCGCCGCTGGCCAGCTTGGGCAGAAAACGAGCGCGCTGCTCGTCTGTGCCATAAGCGAAGATGGGGTACATGACCAGCGAGGATTGCACGCTCATGGCGCTGCGATAGCCGCTGTCAACGCGCTCGATCTCGCGAGCCATCAAGCCATAAGCGACGTAAGTCAGGTCCGCGCCGCCATGCTCTTCGGGCAGGGTCGCGCCCAGCATCCCCAGCTGCGCCATTTCATAGTAGATCTCGCGGTCGAACTGCTCGTGACGGTTGGCTTGCAGGATGCGCGGCATCAGCTTGGACTGGCAATACTCGCGGACGGCATCGCGTATCATGCGCTCTTCGTCAGTGAGCTGTTCATTGAGCAGGAAAGGGTCATCCCATTGGAACTGGCTAGTCATATTTGTCACTCGGTTTCATCAGCGCGCCATAAGCAAGGGGCTCAAGATTGCAGCCCGACAGCCATACACAGGTCATTCTACCGCGTGCCGCTGGCGACGGGTACGCGGAATCGGCTGTTTTATGCCGCGATAGGCGGGGGTATAATTCGGGGCGCGTCCTGCATGCAAGGTGACCAGAGGCGAGATGCAAGACAAGATCATCGTGCGCGGCGCCCGCGAGCACAATCTCAAGAATATTGATGTGGAGATCCCGCGCAATCGGCTGGTTGTCATCACCGGCTTGTCCGGCTCGGGCAAGTCATCCCTGGCTTTTGACACCATCTTTGCCGAGGGCCAGCGGCGCTACGTCGAGAGCTTGAGCAGCTATGCGCGGCAATTCCTGGGCTTGATGGAAAAGCCGGATGTCGACCAGATAGAAGGCTTGAGCCCGGCGGTTTCCATTGACCAAAAGAGCGTTAGCCATAATCCGCGCTCGACCGTTGGCACGGTGACCGAGATCTATGATTATCTGAGATTGCTTTATGCGCGGGTGGGCATCCCGCATTGTCCGGTTTGCGGAGTCGAGGTATCGGCGCAGAGCGCCCAGCAGATAGTCGACCAGGTGCAAGCCATGCCCGCCGGCAGCCGCATTCAGGTGCTGGCGCCGGTCATCCAGCGCAAGAAAGGCAATCACAAGAAGGCTCTGGAAGATATTGGCCGGCAAGGTTTCGCGCGCGTGCGGGCTGATGGCGTCGTGCGCGACCTGGATGAAGAGATCGAGCTGGACCGTTATGTCATCCATGACATCGAGGTGGTGGTCGACCGCTTGATCATCCGCGATTATGCGCCAGAACAGCACGAAGAGGCCCAGGCATTCGAGACGCGGCTGACTGACGCTGTTGAGACGGCGCTTGAGCTTGGCGAAGGGCGCATCATCATCCAGGATGTCAGCGACCGGCAGAACTCGGTAGACCACCTGTTCAGCGAAGATCTGGCCTGCCCGAATGGTCATGGAAGCGTGCCCGAGCCGGAGCCGCGCCTCTTCAGTTTCAATACGCCCAGCGGCGCCTGCCGGACCTGCCAGGGCTTGGGTTACAGCCAGGAGATCGACCCGGAACTGATCGTGCCCGACCCGCATAAATCCATTGCGGATGGCGCCATCAACGCCAATGGCTTCGGCTTGGATGACCGCCGGGGCTGGAATTGGAATGTCTTCCAGAGCTTGGCGCGCCACTTTGGCTTTAGGCTGGATGTCCCCTGGAAAAAGCTCAAGAAGCAGCACAAGGAGATGATCCTTTATGGCTCGGGCGAGGCGCGCTTTGATGTGAGCTACTTTCATTCCAGCGGTCAGGAGCGCACCTGGTCGACGCGGCACGAAGGCGTCATCCCCAACTTGCGCCGGCGCTATGGGCAGACGGAATCCGAATACATCCGCGGCAAGATTCAGGAATACATGCGCGAGATACCTTGCCGAGATTGCGGGGGGCAGCGGCTAAGACCCGAAGCGCTTGCGGTGAGCATCGGCGGGCGCAACATTCACGCCATCACGCAGCTGCCCATTGACGAACTGAGCTGCTGGGTGGAATCCCTGCGCGGCGAGCGAGCCATTCTGACTGAGCGCGAACAGCAGATCGCCCGCCAGATCCTGCGCGAACTGAACTCGCGGGTCGGTTTCCTGAGCAATGTCGGACTGAATTATCTTTCGCTTTCGCGCAGCGCGGCTACCCTGAGCGGCGGCGAATCACAGCGCATTCGCCTGGCCACCCAAGTGGGCAGCCAGCTCACGGGTGTGCTCTACGTGCTGGATGAGCCTTCCATCGGCCTGCACCAGCGAGACAACAAACGTCTGATTGCCACCTTGACGGGCCTGCGCGATATGGGCAATACCGTGCTGGTGGTCGAGCATGACGAAGATACTATGCGCTCGTCCGATTGGCTGATTGATCTGGGTCCGGGCGCGGGCGAGAAGGGCGGGCATGTGGTCGCGGCGGGCAGGCCAGACGAGGTGGCCGCGCATGACCAGAGCTGCACCGGCGCCTTCTTGTCGCGGCGCTTCCAAATTCCCTTGCCAGAGCGGCGGCGGGAAGGCTCGGGCGAGCGGCTGACCATCAAAGGCGCGCGAGCCAACAACCTCAAGCGCATTGATGTGGATTTCCCATTGCGCAAGCTGATCTGCGTGACCGGCGTCAGCGGCAGCGGCAAATCATCGCTGGTTGTGGAGACGCTCTATCGCCGTTTGGCACAGCTCATCAACCGCAGCCGAGAACGGGCCGGGCGCCACGACGAGATCATTGGCGCGGAGAGTATCGACAAGATCATCAACATCGATCAGAGCCCAATCGGCCGGACGCCGCGCAGCAACCCCGGCACCTATACCAAGATGTTTGATGATATCCGCGGGCTCTTCGCCGAGCTGCCGGAGAGCAAGATCCGCGGCTACAAAGCCGGGCGTTTCAGCTTCAATGTCAAGGGCGGGCGCTGCGAGAATTGCGAAGGCCAGGGTCTGATCAAGATTGAGATGCAATTCTTGCCAGATGTTTATGTGCAATGCGAGGTCTGCCGAGGCACGCGCTACAATCGCGAGACCCTGCAAGTTCGTTACAAGAGCAAGTCGATATCCGATGTGCTGAGCATGACGGTCAGCGAAGGTTTGGCATTCTTCGAGAATCTGCCGCGCATCCGCCGCAAGCTGGAGACCCTGGACGCGGTCGGCTTGGGCTATATTCGCATCGGGCAGCCAGCCACAACCTTGAGCGGGGGCGAGGCGCAGCGCATCAAGCTCAGCCGCGAGCTATCCAAGCGGGCGACCGGCCAGACCCTGTATATCCTTGATGAGCCATCCACCGGCTTGCACGCTTATGATGTCGCCAAGCTGATAAATGTCCTGCAGAAGCTGGCTGACGCCGGCAATACCATCGTGGTCATCGAGCATAATCTCGATATTATCAAAGTGGCCGATCATATCATCGACTTGGGACCCGAAGGCGGCGGCGGCGGCGGCGAAATCATCGCGGAGGGGACGCCGGAAGAGGTGGCTGCCAATGCCAGCAGCTACACCGGGCAGTACCTGGCGCCCTATTTGAGATTGCCCGAGCCAGCCTAGATATCGCGAATCCGGAAGTCATCCCGTGGCAAGATTCTGGTTCATATCCGCGCCATTGTACAGCCATACGGATTGGGGCGGCTTCCTCAAAACTGCGGGTACGCTGAAGTCGAGGGGGCATGACGCGCTCTGGCTCAGCGAGGCGCCATTGGAGCGGGCGCTGCTGCAAGCGGGTTTGGGTTTCCGCGCGATACGCAGGACCGGCTGGCTCTACCCCATGCCCCCCCAACCAGACCTCAGCGCGCTGTCTCCACAAGAGGCGGTCACGCTGCGCTATACGCGGGCTCTGGATACTTGGCTCAGCGAAGACCTTGTGGCGAAAGCGGTCAAGGCGATAATCGAACTGGCGGCCGAGATTGGCGCGCCGGATGCCATCGTGTCCGAGCCCTTTCTCAGCGCCTCAGCCATCGCGGCGGAAATCCTGGATGTTCCGTTGGTCATCTGTGGCTGGCCCGCACAGAGCGCGCTGGATGCCGATGCCCTCTTCCCGGTACAGCGGGATCTGAGCAGTGACAGCCAACGGCGGATTCAGCGGCTCTGCGGGCGCTTTGCTGTTGACGGGCGCAATTTCTCGCGCGGGTCAACGCCGTCCATCGTCAGCGAAACCCTGCACATCGCGTATTTTACGCCGGGCTGGTATGGCGCGGAGTTGGCCACGATCCTGCCGCAAACGCAGTTCGTGGGAGGAATGCCGGAAGAGCCAAGCGATTTGCCCCCGGGCTGGCTGGATGCTATTCCGCCCGAGCAGCCCCTGGCGCTGATCACGCTGGGAACAGTCTTCACCGGCGACCTGGGATTTTACAGTTGGGCGGCGCAGGCGGCGGCCAGCGTCGGGCTGGTTCCGGTCGTGACGCTGGGTTGGAATCCCATCTCGGCGGACCAGAAGGCGCAGCTCAAGCGGGCGTTGCCGGCCGGGACGCGCTTGCTGAATTGGGCGCCCTATGGACATGTTTTGCCGCGCTGCCGATTGATGATTCATCATGGCGGCATGGGCAGCACGCACTTGGCGATTGTGCATGGCGTGCCGCAGATTGTTGTGCCACATGCGGCTGATCAGCGCATCCAGGCGCGGCGGGTTGCGGAGGCTAAGGTGGGCTTGCATCTGACGGCGCATGACGTGCGGCAGGGTCAACTGCGCGAGGGGGCGCGGGCCTTGCTGGAGGCGGAATGGGTGCAGGAGCGGGCGCGTGGCTTGGCGCGGGCGATGGCTGGCTTGGGCGGGGCCGAGCGGGCTGCGGATTTAGTGGAGGGGGTTGTGGGGTGAATTATCCCTGTAGGTCTGTCAAGCGCTCGCAAACCCATATCGGATGCCGGGATGCAATCACAACGCCGCGCAGCTTGGCGACAACCAGGCAGCCTTTTGTGACTTCAAGCTTTTCGTAAGCGCTTTGGGCAACAAAGAACGTAAAGCTGAGATTCTCCTCATCAGGCTCTGCCAGCGCTCCCGTATGTATCGTGATTTGTAGCAAAGGCACATTGGCGAATTGCCCAAGCATGGCGACGCCTAAAGAGCCAACGTTGACGCCGGCCTTCCTAAAGATATTCGCGTCGCGGGTGATCTCGGTGATAATGCCGCGCTCGGTCGTTTCCAGATTGTGGTATGGGTCCTGGCGCGTAACCCAGGCCGATTGCCGCTCACGGCGGGCATTGCTCTGCTCTGCGGACTTGACCGCCCTAACATAATCCCTTTCGATGTTAGCGTCAATCAATCGCGCGATGGCATCAGCCTGGTTGGCTTCAAGGCGGCTGACCATCCTGCCCGAGAGATCCTTCGTTCCCAGCCTTGACAGGGTAGGCTTCGGGACGGTCCCTATACAGCGATGCTGAGGCCAGGGCCAGCCTAGCTCATCGAATAGGACTGAAGAACCACAGTCGCAACTCAACCAGAATATCTGAGCGCTGCAAAACTTGCATGTCATCGGAATCGTCTTGGCGTTGCACCACGAACCGTGCTGCGCTCCCATGGCCTGGCCTTCTTTTGAACTGGCGCTGCTCATGACAGTGTAGCCGCCTTAGAGTTGCGCTACAATACCCCCCAATCATCCACCCACCAGCACAGAAAGCCACAGCCATGAACCTCCCCCTCGATAACATCGGACATTGGCGCTGCATCGGACCCTTCCGCGGCGGTCGCGTCGTCACCGTCGCGGGCCACCCCAGGGACCTCGGCACATTCTACTTCGGCGCATGCGCGGGCGGCGTATGGAAAACCGAAGACGCCGGGCAATACTGGCAGTGCATCTCCGACGGCTACTTCAAAACGGCCTCCGTTGGCGCGCTGGCTCTATCCCAAAGCGACCCCAACGTCATCTACGCCGGCATGGGCGAGGCGACCATACGCATCGACGTCTCGCATGGCGATGGCGTCTATAAATCGACCGACGGCGGGCGCAGCTGGCGGCATATCGGCTTGGAAGACACGCGGCATATCGGCAAGATTCGCGTGCACCCGCATGACCCGGACACGGTCTTCGTCGCGGCGCTTGGCCATGCCTTCGGTCCCAATCAGCAGCGCGGCGTCTTTCGCTCCACCGACGGCGGCGACAGCTGGCAGCGCGTCCTCTTCGTCAGCGACAAAGCCGGGGCCGTCGATCTCAGCATCGACCCGAACAATCCGCGAATCATCTACGCCAGCATCTGGGAGTGCTATCGCAGCTTTCACATGATGAGCAGCGGCGGCATGGACAGCGGCATCTGGCGCTCCATGGACGGAGGCGACAGTTGGGAGAACATCTCGGCGCATGAGGGCTTGCCAGCGGGGCTCCTGGGCAAGGTGGGCATCGCAGCCTCTCCCGCGCGTTCCGGGCGCGTGTACGCCTTGGTTGAGCATGCCGAGGATGGCGGCATGTACCGCTCGGACGATTATGGCGATAGTTGGCGGTATGTGGCGCGCAATAACGACATCATCTCACGCGCCTGGTATTACATGCACCTCACGCCCGACCCCGTGGACGCCGACACGGTCTACGTCAACAATCTGCGCTTTTGGAAGTCCATAGACGGCGGCAAGACCTACAGCATGATCGGCACGCCCCACGGCGACAATCACGATTTGTGGATCGACCCGCTTAATCCCCAGCGCATGGTGCAGGGCAACGACGGCGGCGCATGCGTCTCGTTGAATGGCGGCGAATCCTGGTCGAGCATCTTCAATCAGCCGACGGCGCAGTTCTATCATGTGGCGGCTGACAATCGCGATCCCTATTTTGTCTATGGCACGCAGCAGGACAACAGCAGCATCGCCGTGCCCAGCCGCAACGAGAAATCTTCCCTGATGTGGATGGATGGCTTCATCGCCGGCTCCGGCGAAAGCGGTTATATCGCGGTCAAGCCGGATGACGACAACATCATCTTCGTCGGCGCGATCGGCAGTTCACCCGGCGGCGGCAACTGCCTGCAGCGCTATGACCATGCCAGCAAGCAAATGCGCCTGGTGACGACTTGGCCCGAAACAACATCCGGCGAGGCGGCGGCCGATTCCAAATATCGCTTCGCCTGGACCTATCCCATCGTCTTTTCGCCGCATGATCCGAATACGCTGTATATCGGCGGCAACCTGGTATTCAAATCGACCGACGAGGGGCATAGCTGGCAGCCTATCAGCCCGGATTTGACCAGAGCCGACCCCGCCACGCTGCAAATCACCGGCGGTCCCATCAATCGCGAAGGCGCCAGCGCCGAGGTCTACGCCACGGTCTTTTCTCTGGCGGAATCCGCGCATCAGCCCGGCGTGATATGGGCGGGCTCGGATGATGGCTTGGCGCATATCACCAGAGACAATGGCGAAACCTGGCAAGACGTGACTCCGAGCGACCTGCCCGAATGGTCGATGATCAGCATGCTTGAGCTTTCGCCGCATGACCCCGCCTGTTGTTTTATGGCCGCCATTCGTTACAAGCGCGATGATTACGCGCCCTATCTGTACAAGACGACTGATTATGGTCAAAGCTGGACGCGCATCACCGAAGGCATCCCGCCCGACGATTTCACGCGGGTCATCCGCTGCGATCCTGAGCGGCCTGGCTTGCTCTATGCCGGCACGGAAACGGGCGTCTATATTTCCTTCGACGATGGCGAGAATTGGCAGCGCTTTCAGCTGGACCTGCCCGTGACGCCGATACATGACCTGCTCGTCAAAGAAAGCGACCTCATCGCCGCCACGCATGGGCGCTCCTTTTGGATCCTGGATGATCTGACTCGCCTGCGGCAGTTGGACGCGGGCTGGGGAGCGGAAGAGAATCGCCTGCTCAAGCCGCGCGAGACCCAGCGCATCCTGGAAAGCATTGACGCGCGCCGACTGGTGGATCAACCGGGCAAGACCTATATGAGTTCGACAGGCGTGATGGCGGCTTATACGCATGCGCTGACGGCGGAGAATGTCGTCGAAAGGCGCTTCCTTGATTCGGGCGAGAACCTGCCGCGGGGCTTGCACATCACTTATTTCCTGGCCGAGACTCCAGCGCATAAGATCCGGCTGCGCATCGAGGACGCGGCTGGCAACGCGCTGAACGAATTCAGCAGCATGGACGAGACAGACCGCGCCAAACAGAATGACAAGCGCGACAAATCCATCCTCTATTTGACGGCAAAGCCGGGTTGGAATCGCTTCGTCTGGGATATGCGCCTGCCCATGTCGCCGGCTCTGAATGGCAAGGATCCGCAATTTGAGCGCATGGCCGGCCCCACCGTTCCGCCTGGCAGCTACCAGTTGACTCTTGAAGTCGGCGATGAGAGGCATTCGCAGCCCTTTGAACTGATCAAGGATGCCAGATCCGGCGCTTCTGATGCTGACCTGCAAGCCCAGTTCGAACTCTTGATGCAGATATATCGCTGCTATTCAGAGGCCACCGAGGCCATCAATGCCATGCGTCGATATCGGGCTGGCTTGGACAGGCTGAGCGCGAGCCTCTCGGCTGATGAAGCGCGCTCGGACTTGGCGGAAAAAGCGGCTGAACTGGCGACGCAAGCGCGGGAAATCGAAAGCGGCATCTTCATTCCCGATTTGCGCGAAGGCTGGGCTGGGCGCGCCAATCAGGGAACGGATACGCTGCGGCGTTTGGCTGGGCTGCCATCCGTGGTTGGCTTGGGCGAGTTTCCGCCAACCGTGCAGGCGGGCGAAGTCTTCGCGAAACTCTCCAGCGAGATTAAGGCGCGGATGGACGAGTTCAAGGCTTTGCGGGGCGCGGCGCTGGCTGATTTCAACGCTGCGCTGGCTGAACGGGGCTTTGACTATCTGGGCTGGTAGGACTGAAGCTGTCAGGGCGCTTGACCTAGCGCTTCGACCAGAGACTTGCCGATGCCCAGGATTCGTTCGATATCGGCGCTGTCTTCAAGCAGAATGACGAAGGCGGTTTTCCGCTCAGCTTGAGAGACGTAGCCATTCAGCCATAGCTGGGTCTCGTCTCCGGAGCGCGACATCGCCAGGAAGGCGCCGAAATCGCCATGCTGCGGATGCGAATCGCCAGCCAGCGTAAGCCAGGCATCCTGCAGGCGCGCCTGCAACTCTAGCGCCACGGCGGCATCAAACAGGCGAAACGATGCCGAATCGGGAGTTGCGGCCTGCCAGTCGCCGGCATTGGGCTGGCGAATCCCCGCCAGTATCCAGGGCGAAGTGGCGATGCCGTCGTTGGCGATGGCCGCCATAATCAGAGCCAGGCGCATTGGCGAGCTGGTCACTTCGCCTTGGCCAAGGATGTTGCGCAGAGTTAGCGCATTTGGCTCTAGGTCGGTGGTCCTGTTGCTGGACGGAATCGGCTCAGGTTGCGGAAAACCGGGCAGGATGACGGGATCGGCGATGCGGAAAGCGGCCAGCAAGTCAGCATATTCGGACTCGGCTTCTGCCTGATGCAAGCTCGCGAATGGCGTCGGGCAGCTGTAACTCAGCGCTACGGGCAGGCTTATCTCGCTGGCGGCGGGCTGTATGAGGCAGCCGATTTCTGTGCCATCGTCCAGGACAAGCGCTTCCGCCCCGTCCGTGAATCGCAGGGAGAGATCGAAGTCGCCAGCCAGAGCTTGCGCCAGCCATAGCGCATAGATATTGCCGCCAAGCTGGTAATTGCCTTGCAGCGCGCGGTTGAAAAATGGCTTGCCTTCCGCTTCAATCAGTTGGCTCCAGTCTTCGTCCAGACGATTGGGGTCGAAGCTGGGCAGGCTGACCAGAGCGAGCAGGCTTCCAGCGCGCGCGTCAAGCACGATGGCCGCGCCTCCCATAGCCGACGAGTCGGTGGCCATGCCCTGAACCAGCGCCTCATGTATATCCGCGTCGATTGTGAGCAGGATGTCCGCGCCGACTTGGGGCATGCGCAGCGCATGTCGATTGAAATAATCCGCCAGCGATTCCAGCGGTCGCGCGCCGGCAAGCAGCTCGTCATAAGCCGCCTCTACGCCGCCGACGCCATATCGCAAACTGCTGTAACCGACCAGGCTGTAGGCAGCCGGCAGGGGATAGCGCCGCGCCAAGCCTGAATCTGAGCTCACGGTCTGCGCCAGAACGCGTCCCTGCCGGTCGGCTATGCTGCCGCGCTGGATGGCTGCCAGCGCCTCGATGCGGCGGGGATTATCTTCGCGCAGCAGCAGGCCATCGCGCCCGGCGATCGCCCAGTAGCCGGCGGAAAGGCAGACGATCATCAAGCAAGCCAGCCCGCCGAATAGAATATGGCGGATCTGCCGCGCGAATGGCATCTAGCGCGCCCCCGCCGATAAACGCAGCAGAAAGCCAATCATGAGATGGCAAGCCAGCAGCGAACTGCCGCCATAGCTTATGAAGGGCAGGGTGACGCCGGTCAATGGCAGCAGCTTCAGCACGCCCGCCATGATCATCAGCGCCTGCACGAGCAAAGTCATGCTGAGGGCGACAGCCAGCAGTTTGTGAAAGGTCGCGCCCGGATGCGCCAAGGCAATTGCGATGCCCCGCCAAGCCAAGGCGCCCAGGCAGCTCAAGATGCCAATGACGCCCAGCAATCCCCATTCTTCAGCGATGGCGGCAAAGATGAAATCGGAATGCGCAACCGGCACATAACCGGGATAGCCCAGACCGACGCCCGAACCGAATATCCCGCCGGCCGCGAATGCCATCAAGCTCTGCACAATCTGATAGGCGCGCCCATCCGCTTCCGGCCAGGGGTTCAGCCAAATTTCGACGCGCAGACGCACCACGTCAAAGAGATGATAGCCCGCCAAGCCCGCCAAGAGGATCAAAACGAGCCCGCCCGCGATGATCCGCGGATCGCCACTGGTGAGATAGAGCAGCAGCAGGAAGACGATGAAAAAGAGCATGGCTGTGCCCAGGTCGCGCTGCCAGACCAGGATGACCATCGAGAGCAGCCACATCAGCAGCATGGGACCGAGCAAGCGCGGCGAGGCGGCTGTAGCGCCTGTCTGCCAGCTGAGATTGTGCTCAGCCAGGTAGCTGGCCATGAAAGCCACCAGGATGACTTTCATTAACTCCGACGGCTGAAAATAGACAGAGCCCAGGCTCAGCCAAAGGCGCGGAGCAAACTCGAACCCCGAGGGATTTGTGCCCAGCGCGATGGTCGCCAGCAGGAGCAGCATGGCGCTGGCCAGCAGGCTGTAGCGATAGCGGCGCAGCCAACGCAGCGGACCTGGCATGCAAGCCGCCCCCAGCAAAGCCAGCATGCTGATGACCAGCCAGATCGCCTGTCTATCGGCAAATGCCGGCGCCAATCGTTCAATCGCAACCAGCCCCCAGCCGCTCAGAAAAATAGGCAGAGCCAGCAGCAGCGGATCATGCCCGGGCAAACGCCGTTTCATGACCAGGATTGCAAAAGCCGAGCAAGCCAGCCAAAGGGCGAATGGCAGCCAGAGATCGCTTTGCTCTGCCCGCGACGCGCTGAGCGTGGCATAACCCGCGAAGACAAAAGCCGCCGCCAGCGCCTGCAGCAGCCAGGGATTGCCCTTGCCAGCCCCCATCGTCAGGCGAAAGACAGGCTGCGGCTTGGGGATTTGCGTGCTAGTCAAGGGTAAGCGCCCGCGCCACAATGGGACCTAGTTTCTCGATGACTGCGGCATCCATGGCTGACCGCGCCGTGGCCAGAGCGCTATCCAGGGCAGTATGGGCTGGGACGATCTTGTCCTCGTCGATCCGCGCGATGGCTTCTGCCAGAGCCGCCTGCACGATACTGATATTCTGTGCCAGCGTTTCGATGACCAGATCGGAGGTGACGGCTTCTTCGCCTTCATGCCAACTGTCATAATCGGTGACGTGAGCGAGGGAGGCATAGTCGATCTCGGCTTCGCGCGCCAGGAAAGCTTCCGGGGCGCTGGTCATGCCGATGAGATCGCAGCCCCAGGCGCGGAAGAGATGGCTTTCGGCGCGGGTGGCGAATCGCGGACCATCTTCGACCAGGATTGTGCCGCGGCGATGCGCTACCCCGCCTACAGTCTCTACAGCCTCGCCTATGATGCCGCGCAGATACTCGCTGATGGGCTCAGCCACCGCGACATGCGCCACCAAGCCATCCGTGAAGAAGGAGCGCGCGCGGGTATGAATGGTGAAGTCGATGATCTGATCGGGCGTGATGATATGCCCCGGCGCAAACTCTTCGCGCAGGCTGCCGACCGCGTTGACGGCGATGAGGAAGCGGACGCCCAGGCTCTTCAGCGCATAGATATTGGCTTGGTAGGGCAGGGTGGCGGGTGTCAGCGCATGCCCAAGTCCGTGACGCGGCAGGAAGGCCACCCGCTTGCCGCGCAGGCTGCCTATGCGGATGGCGCCGCTGGGCTGCCCAAAAGGAGTCGCCATTTCCAACGTTTCGACAGCCGATATCTCCGGCATATTGTACAAGCCCGAACCGCCTATGACGCCTATCTTTATCGATTCCATCAGTTGCCCCCTGTTTTATGCGCTTCTCTCCGCGCCCGCGCGCAAAGCGACGCGGTAGCGATGATTGCCGATGCCAATCACATCGCCATCAGCAAGGATGGCGCGCCTCGTGATTTTCGTCTCATTCAAAAGCGTGCCATTGCGGCTCTGCCGGTCTTCCAGCCACCATTTGCCATTCTCCAGCAGGATGCGCGCATGTTCCGCGCTGGCGAAATCATCCGCTACGATGACCGTATTGCCGCCTCCCCGCCCAAGCGTGACAAGCGGCCGCAGGAGCCAGCGTTCGGCTTCCCCGCCAGCCCCAGCCATCTCTCGTGAAATAGTGCCGAACTTTGGCTCTGTTCCCCGCTCTAGGAGTTGATTGAAGCCCCGCCAGATGATGACGAATAGCGCCAGCAGAAAGCCAATCAGGCTCAGCCCTGCCAGCAGGCGCAAGAGTAAGACGGTGCCTTCGACGCTCATGACCGGCCCCTATTCGGCAGGCGAGATCTGCGTCGTCTGGTCAATCTGGCTTCGGCTATAATCCGCGTAGACCAGGCTGGTATTGCCGATCTCGATAACGTCGCCATTCCGCAGGCGCTGCTCGGCAACTGCGCGCTTGTTGACGCGGGCGCCGCCGAGGCTGTTGAGATCATATAGCCGGTAGCCGCCGCTTGCCCTGCGCAATTGCAAGTGGAAGCGCGACACGTAGCCATCGGCGATGACGATGTCGTTGGCCTGGTCGCGGCCGATATTGATGATGGGCTGATCAAGCTGTACGACGCGCGCGCCATCTATATGCAGCCAGGCGCTGGAGCTTTCCGCCGGCGGCTGCAATGCCGGGCTGACCGGCTGCATGAGGGCTGTTCCGCCCGGGGTCTGCGGGCTGTGCTCGGCGCTGATGCGGGCTTGCAAGTGGCTGAGCTGCGCATCCCGCTGCAGGATGACCTGTGGTGCAGCCGCAATTTGCAAGCCGGCCGCCTGGCTGAGTTCGCGGATTAGCCGAGCCATTCGCATCGGGAAATCCGGAAATTCGGCCAGGAAACCATCGACAACCGCGGGATGCAGCCGAATTTGATAGCGATCGGGCGCGACTGTTTGGCTCTGGCTGTTGATGGCGCTGTCTTCTATGGCGCGCAGCAGCAACACGGCGATGTCGCGAGCGCTGATATGCCGCCCAAAGAGCCGGGCAAAGGCGCTTTCCGTCAGCGTTTCTAACTGGCATTCGAGCTTGTCAATCGGGTTGGCGGTCATGCATGCATTATAGACCAGCCCAGAATGCAGGCAAAGTCACAAGGGGCTGGGCCCTCGTCGCCCCATTTGCCGCAGCTTATGCGGACCCGACATACTTCAGGAGCGCGGGATGTGGTCGAGCCAGGTATCGTAGATCTCGAAGCTATCGCTTTGCTCGCCTCGCAGGCTGTCTTTCAGCAGATTGAGTTCTTGCTGCCGGGCGCGGTCGCGCTGTGCGGCCACTTCGTCGCCCATGCGCTCTTCTTTGCTGCGCGCCTGCAAGACATGAAAGCCGAACTCGCTTTCGACGGGACCAACTATTGCGCCAACTTCCGCCGATTCGATGGCTCGCCGGAACTCAAGCACATAATTGCCCACATAAGCCTCGCCAAGCTCGCCACCGCGGGAGGCGCTGCCCGGGTCAGTGGAAATCGCGCGAGCCAGCGCCGCGAAAGATTCTCCCTGGTTCAGCGCGGCAATCGCATCCAGCGCAGTCGCTTCATCTTCGACCAGGATATGACGGACATCAGCATAGAGCAGGCTGGCTTCATCGGGCACAAGCGCTTCAGCCAGAAGGGTCTCCAGGGCGCTGCGCTCAAACAAGCCATCCAGAGCTTCGTCCGCCACGCCCGCGCGATCAAAGTAGGCGCGGTAATCGCGTTCGTTCTCTTCGAAGTTTTCGCGGACTTCCTGAGCGCTTTGCGTAGGCTCGACCACAGTGGGCTGGGGAGTGAGCGTCGGCTCGGCGCTATCCGCTTCGCTCTCGGTTTCGGGTGAGGGCTCCGGCGTGGAGGTTGGCAGCGGCGTCGGCGATGGCGTCGGCGAAACATAGGGAGTCGGCGTGATGGTGGGTTCGGGCGTCTCGGTGGCTTCCACGCCGATCAGCGCGACCGCGGTGGGGTCAAAGCCGAAGTAGCTCTCGACAGCCCGGCGAATAGCAGCTTCGTCAATACTGACATTGCGCGCGGCGGCTTCATGCGCCAGCAAGCGATCGTCAACCATGTCGTTCAGCACGCGCAAGCCTAGTTGATCGGGCACGTTGACTTCGCTGATCCAGGTGGAATAGGGTTCTTGCTGGGCGAGCTGCTGGATATCAAAGCCGGCGTTCTGCGCCTGGTTAAGCTGCAGCATCAGCCGATTGCGCTCAAGCAGATACTCTTGCTGGAATTCGCGCACGCTGATGCCCTGCCCATGCACAGTCGCGACCATCTGGTTGGGGATGATGAGTTCTTCAAACGCGAAGGCGATGGCCACCAGAAGCAGCAAAATTCCAACGACAGCCGCTACACCGCGGATGACCCATTTTTGCAGCTGTTCTTCTCGCTCGGCGCGGCTGGTATAGGTCGATTCCGCCTCGGCCTGGGCGATATTTTCGCCGCCCTCAGCAATGGCAGCTTGTCTGCGGCGTCTGCGGCGTTTTGGCGCGCCAGTTGTCTGAGCCCTTTTCGACATTTTGCGCAAACTCCTCAATTGATTTGCCCGCGGCTCTGCCAGGCTTTGACGCCGCTAATCGACGACGTAGGGCAGTAAAGCGAGATGGCGGGCGCGTTTAATCTCCCGCGAGAGCTGACGCTGGCAGCGAGAACAGTTGCCGGTCTGCCGGCGCGGTTTGATCTTGCCGCTCTCATTGACGTAACGCGCAAGGGTGTCGATATCTTTATAATCAAAGCAGCGGCCCTTGGGGCAGTAAGTCATCCGACCACGCCTGCCCCGACCACGCCTGCGCCAATTGCCGCCAGAACGCCTGGGTCCGCCCCGGCTACGGTCTGGGGCTGACCTTGTGGTGGATGATCTGCTGCTGCTGGGTGCTGGGTTCTCGCTCATGGCATTTTCTCCATGGATTATCGGTAGGTTGCTTGGCGGCGCTGTGGATGACAGGGTTTAGCGGAGAGTCGCCTTGACTTCGCCTTCTTCGCGCACGAGCAGATAACGCAACACGGCATCGAAGAGTTTCAGCTCGGTTTCCAGTTCCTCAATATGCTCAGGCTGGATGGCGGCTTTGATGAAGACATAATGCCCATCGCGCTGGCCCTCGATTTCATAAGCCAGGCGCCGGCGCCCGAAGAGCTTGCGGTCGACGCTCTTGACCACGCCATTGTCGCCAAGCTCAATGAAGCTGATGACCTGGTCAATAGCTTGGTTGACTTCTTCTTCGGATGGCAAGATGCGGATGATGAACGTCAGTTCATAGTCTCTCATGCGGCTTCCTTCCCTCGGGTTGCAGCCCCGCCGGCGAGAGAATGGCGGAGCGGAAAGCTGTGATTCGGTTGTCAGCGGATTATGATAATGCAAGCGGGAGATTATGGCAAGCCTGTCTTTTGCTTGTCTGGCTCACGCAGGAGGCTCAATCGCGAGCTGGCCAGGCAGAGCGCCACGATCAGCCAGAACCAGGCGATGGAAGCCTGGAAATCAATGCGGAAGAAATACAGATCGGCTACCGCGTTCACCAAGCCCGTCAGCAATGCGGCGTGGAATCCCAAGTGTATCGCGGCGAAGAATGGTTCGGCACGCGCCTGCCGCCAGGCTCGCGCGCCATACACAAACACGCCGAGCATGGCCAGCAAGAAGATGAGCAAGCCTGTCAAGCCGATCTGGTTGGCCATCATCAAGTACATATTGGCGACATTGGCGTAGATATCGATATCTGGCGCGCCGGTGAAGCCGATGCCCAAGACCGGATAGCGGGAGATCAACTTCAGCGAATCCGTCCATTCGCCGATGCGCATCTGCGTGGCCAGGTCCGCGCCTTGGAATGCCTGCGTCAGCCGCTCGATATAGCCTTGCGTTTGCGGCAGCGTGAGCAGCAGCAGCGCCGCCAGCAGCAGCCAAGGCAAGAGCCGCCGGTAGCGTACCAGGGCGATGGCGAACATGCCCGCGCTAAGGGCAAGGAAGGAGGCTCGCGAGGCTGTCAGGAAAAGCGCCAGCGACGCCAGCAGAAAGATGCCCAGGGTCAGCCAGCGCCAGGGGATGACCGGCTTCCGCGAGGCGATCTGCGGGGCGATGATCACGGCGGCGGTTGCCAGGATGCCGCCCAGCGCGTTGGGATCTACCCAGGTGCCGATGGCGCGTTCGCCCAAAGCCGGATTGTCCTCGATGTAGCGGATGACTCCGCCATCGGGATAGCCAATCCGCGCCAGCCGCAGGAGCAGGCTCTCAGCCGATGCGTCGGGCGCCAAGAACAGCGCCACCGCCAGGAATGCCTGCGCGCCTATTGACATGAAGATGACCAGCACCAGGCGCCGCAGCATGGCTGGCTCGCGCAGAAAATCGACCAGAATGAAGACCAGGCCTATGCTCAGCAAGGTTTCCGCGAATTGCCTGATCGCCGTGGACGTCGGCCCGGCATGGCGCAAGCCCAAAGCAAATGCCAGGATCAGCCACATCAGGTATAGGGCGATGAGCGCGTGAACCGGCGTCGCTTGCAGGCTGCCACGCCGCCCGGTCATCCACTGAAAGAGATACACGAGCACAAAGCCGGCCAATGCCAAATCCAGCAAGGTCGGCGTGACCGCGATCTTGACCGGGAAGATGCCAAAGGGCAGCAGGCAGACGATGCCAATGATGCTGTAGAGCGCCATGTCGACATCGGTGAGGATGTACAGACCCGCCAGAATGCCCAAAAGCGCCGCGGCTGCCAGCACAGGACCGACCACAGCCACCAGCAAGCCGATGCTCGCGCCGAGCAAGCCGATGGTTATGCCGAGCGCAACCGCGTAGCTGCGGCTGTTCAACTGGCTGAACCAGAGTCTCAGAGCATTAGCCGACAACATGGATCATCGCCTCCGGATCAGCGCCAGCAAAGCCGCCACTGCCAAGCCCAGCCAGGTCAAGCCGCTTATGAGGGCGCCCAGGGCGAAGCTGTCCGGCGCAAAGTGGAGAACCAGCCTGTGCTGCCCGGCCGGGATCTCGATCGCGCTCAAACCGGCGTAGGCGCGCAAGATGGGAGTTGGTTCGCCATCGAGCCTGGCTTTCCAACCCGGGTAATGTGGCAGGGAGAGCGAGAGCAGGGCGTTGGCGGAAGTTTCGACCTCGATGACGATTTCTTCCGGCGCGAAAGATAGCACCTTGGCGCTGCCACCCGCGGCAATTCCATCTAAGACCAGCGATGGCTTCTGCTGGACGACGATGCGTTCCCGTTCGTCATAGCGAATATCGCCCATCAGTTCAACCGCCCACTGTTCGTTATCGACGACATCCGCATCATAATAAAGGCGGGCGAAGGCGCGCGGATCTTCCAGGCGATGCAGGTAAACGAGCCCGCGGGCATCTTCGCCTTGAGCGATGACTTGGGTGGGCACGGAAAGGTCGGATTGCCCGCTGAAGACATATTTCACGGCATAAAGTTCCCAAGACAAGGGATTGTTCACATAATCAGCGTAGATGATAAGCAACTGCGCCTTGAGCCAGAGCGGACTGATGCCGCGAACATCCATGAGCCCGTACAAGCTGCCGTAATTGTCTTCCAGGCCGCGGAAGCCATCGACGCGAAATGGCTGCGGACTGGGGTCATCCAGGACCTGTTGGACGAGCGGAGACGGCGTCATGCCGAGTTGTTCTGCATGTGGGATGGAGTCGTATACGGCTGGATGATCCATGTTGACCGAAAACAGCTCGAAGGCGATAAGCGCGGCCAATGCCAGCTGAGCGACAATGCGCCGCGGTTCCGCAAGATAGCGGTCCAGAACAATGCAGGCTGCGCAGGCGACTAGCGCGCTGTGAGTGGCGATGCTGAATAAACCGCCCCAGCTTTCCGCGTCGGTCGTCCAGGCGAACAAAGCGATTATGGCGATGCCGACCAGAACAGAACTGAATATCCGCCAATACCGCAGGGCGCGCCGGAGCAAGGCATGATTGGGCCAGGAAGCCGCCGCCACAATGCCCAAGCCAGCCAGGATCGCCAGGCTGTGAGCCACCACTACAGCCGCCCGTTCCTGACCGCGAAAGAAGCGCAGTCCGGGCGCAAAATTGTAGGTGACCGAATAGAATGCGCTGCTTTCTCCCAGGCTGTGCAGCAAGCCAAGGCAAGCAGCCAGCAGCCAAAATCGACTCTCGCGCCAACCCCGCGCCGTTGCCATCGCCACGAAGAAAAGCGCCGGCAAGCCCACGTATAGCGGCGACCATTGGCTGACCGAGCCAGGCAGGACGAATTGCGCGATATCGCGGATGGGAAAGCCATTGCCCTTGGCGGCGAAGCCCAGCGCCTCGCGCGATGTGAGCAGCAAGTATTCGATGCCGGGCAACAGGCTGACAGCGCATGCGCCGATGGTCACCGCTGTTAAAACGACGAAGCCGACGACGAAGGAGCGCCAGCGATTCTGCAGCCGAAGTGAGCGAAACAATAGATAGGCGACAGCGACGTAGGTGATGAACCAACTGGTCTGTGGATGCCCAGCCAGCCAGGACAAGCCCAAGCCAAACCCAGCCAGAGCAAGACCGGGAAAAGCAATCTGCCTGCCTCGCGTGGCTTCAAGGATGCCGAGGGCGCAAAGGGGCAGCCAAACGGCAGCTTCCAGAACGGCGAGCTGCAGCGGTGGATACCCAGTCGTGTAGCCGCAGAAGCCGATGATGACGGCGGAACAAAAGGCGGCCAGCGGACTGTGCGCGTCGGGCAGCGTCAGCCGGCGCGCGAAGAGATACATCAAGAGCATGCCGAGCAGGACATGCGCGGTCATCTCCATTTGGAGCGAGTTGTAGCTCCAGCCATCGCTGAGACTGCTCATGCCGATGGCGAGCCAGCGCGGCGGATAGAACACAGCCGCCTGCGTATCGGCGATGAAGGGCAAGCCACCATTGTTGTAGGGATTCCACAGCGGGATTTCGCCGCGGCTCATGCGCTCGAACTGGTAACCGGCGAAGGCGACGAACTGGCCAGAAAAATCGCCTTTGGCCAGCGAAGCTTGGTCAGAAGCCACCGGCGTGAACAGGCGCCAGAAGAAGAGCAGCCAAAGCAAAACCAAGCCAGCGGCGGCGCGGAAGTCTTTGTCGCTGAAGACTTTGCTCATTAGGCGCATGGCAGCGTCCTTTTAGAGGCAGGCATGATAGAACTCGACAGTTTGCCGGGCAATGGCGTCCCAATCGAACTCCCGGCTCAAGTCCAAGGCGCCAGCCCGCAGGATGACCAATTCTTCACGATTCGCCATCAAATGCGCAAGCGCGGATTCCAGGCAGTCGCTGCTGCCTCTCTGTGCCTGCCAAAGATTGCGCCGGTGCTGAAAGGCGTCGATGGCGATGACCGGTTGCGTGGTCAGAATCGCGCAGCCCTGATGAATGGCGGCGATGAGGCTGCTGCGGCGGTAGGATGCGCCATCGCGGAATGGCAGGATCATCAGGTCAATAGCGCGCATATATTTGGCGACATCGGCATCTGGTAGGAAACCCGTCCAGGACACGCATTCCGCCAGCCCCAATTCTCGCAGCCGCGCGTCCAGTTCTTGCAAGTAGATTCTGTCTTCGTCATTGTCTACCGAATTGCTGCGCCCGCCTATGAAGACCAGGCGAATATCCTGGCTCGCGCCGCGCAGCCTTGCCAGGGCCTCAAGCAACTCATCGACGCCCTTGATGGCTTTGACGAAGCCGAAATGCCCGAGCAGGAAAGTATCGTCATTCGCGCCCAATTTCGCTCGCAGGGCAATCCGCGCCCCCCCAGCCAATTCGCGGCGACGGATGCTGCTGCCGATGGGGATTAGGCGGCATCTTGGCAGGGCGCTCAGACTCAGCTTGTCTTCATGATTGGTGCAGATGCTGCCGGCCGATGTCTTCGCCAGGCGAGTCACGATCCAATCCCGCAGGGGACCGGCTTTGGGAAAGAGATAGGGATAGCGCAGATCATGAAATGTCGTGACAAGCGGGGCGTCGATAATGCTGGGCAGGAAATGAATCCAGGCCGACATGTCGTAAGCGGCTGTCTGAAATTGCAGATTGACGATATCCGGCTTGAGCGCGCGCAGCCAAAGGCGAATCTGCCGCATTCCGCTGATGCCCCAGCCAGCCACGCTGTGAAATGGCAAGCTGTCATGGGCGGTGCCGGCGCGGCTGAGCAGAGCCACCTCGTGTCCCAGGCCTTGCAGCCGCTCGCAGAGGATGCGCGTGAAATCGCCAACCCCGCCGGGCATCGGCGCGAATTCGCCGCTGATCATGGCGATCTTCATGACTTCGCCTTAAGACCGCTGCGCAGCACTTGCCAATAGACGCGCAGCCGCTGGACGCGCATGCGGCGTTTGTGCATTAGCGCCGCCTTGCCGGCTTCCAAGGCGAATTGCCAGGCGAATTGCGTCAGTATCAGAATGCGCAGAAAGACATAGGCGCTGTAGCCATGGTGCTTATGAAAATAGCGCAGTTTGCTGGTGTGAAAATGAATCTGCTTTTGGGCGCTGGCTTGCTCGCTGCTTTTGCCGCCATGATGCGTGATCAGCGCGCAACCGTGGTAAACCACCAGCCAGCCGGCTGTCTTGGCGCGCCGGCAATAATCCAACTCCTCCGAATACATGATATAGCCCTCATCCAACCCGCCAAGCTGGGCATAAACCGCGCGGCGCATCAGCAGTGCCGAACCCTGCGCCCAATCCGCCTCGACAATGCCGTCATCGGGCGCGTCCAATATGCGGTAATCACGCTCGATGAAAGCGGGCGCCCAGTCTGCCAGCCATGTGCTTTCAAAGACGCCGGTCCATAGCGTCGGGAAGCGGCGGCGCGTCGACTGATGGCTGCCATCGCTGTTCAGGGTATGCGGACCGACGATGCCTGCGGCGGGATTGGCGCGCATGTACTCGAGCATGACCCGCAGCGCCTCCCGGCTGACCTCCGTGTCGGGGTTGAGCAGGAGAAGGAATTCGCCGCTTGAATGCGCCAAGCCGATGTTGTTGCCGCGAGTGAAGCCGATGTTTTCACTCTGTGGCAAGCGGATCACGGCTGGATAGCGTTCGCGAAGCATGTCCAGGCTGCCGTCGGCGCTGCCGGAATCGACCACGATGATTTCGTATGCGCAATCGTCCAGCTCGGCCGCATAGATGCTGGCGAGACAGTCGTCCAGCAGGTCGCGCACATTCCAGTTGACAATGATGATAGACAGGTCCACAAGTTTCTGCCGCAAAAGCAATTTGCCCGCAGGCAGTTTAGCAGGCTTTGGGCATTTGCGTGAGCGCGCGACAACTCAAGGCAGGCCGAAGAGCCGCCGGGCGTTTGCGCTGGTCTGCTTCGCCATTTCCGCAGCGGAGCAACCATGCAGTTCAGCCAGCTTGGCGTTGATGTAGGGCAGGTAGGCTGGCTCATTGCGCTTGCCGCGGACTGGCTGGGGCGCCAGGAACGGTCCATCCGTTTCGATGACCAGGCGCTCGCGGGGGAGGCTGGCTGCGAGTGTCCGCAAGTCGCTGGCTTTCTTGAATGTGATGGGACCCGTGAAGCCGATGAAGAATCCCAGCTCTATGGCGCGCCGGGCTACATTCGCCGAAGCCGAGAAGGAATGCAAGACGCCCAGTCTATCTCTGAGGCTGGCTGGCGCGGTTGGCGCCCAGGCTTCAAGAATCGCCATGAGATCTGTCCCGGCTTCACGATTGTGCAAAATGACCGGCAATTCCAACTGAGCGGCCAGGTCGAGCTGAGCTTCCAGCGCGCGCCGCTGCCTATCCCGCGGGGATTTGTCCCAGTGATAATCCAAGCCGATTTCGCCGATGGCTCGCACGCGGGCATGACGAGCGAAACCTCGCAGTTCGTCCAGCCATGCGAGAGTGAAATCACCGCTGCTGTTGGGATGGATGCCGATAGCGGCGTAGATGCCCGCATGCCTGGCCGCCAAGTCCAGCGCTTCCCGGCAGCTGGGCAGGTCTATGGCGGGGATGATGATTCGCCTGACGCCGACCTCATGAGCCCGCTTCAAAACGGCGCCCCGGTCATCGTCATAGCTGCCAAAGTTGAGGTGACAATGCGTGTCGATTAGTTCTGGCGGCATCACTTAGATGACCTGGTCGGGGTTGTCGCGCAGCTTCTTCATATCCGACTCGACCATCATGCCGATGAGCTCTTCAAAGCTGACCTTGGGCTGCCAGCCCAGCTCGGCGCGGGCTTTGGATGGGTCGCCAACCAGCAGGTCAACCTCGGCCGGGCGCATATACCGCGGGTCTTGCACGGCATAATCGCGCCAGTTCAGCCCGACATGCCCAAAAGCGACCTCAAGCAGACGTTCAACAGAGTGGGTTTTGCCGGTGGCGATGACATAATCTTCCGGCGCGTCCTGCTGCAGCATCAGCCACATGGCGCGCACATAATCGCCGGCGAAGCCCCAATCGCGCTGAGATTCGAGGTTGCCGATGCGAATCTCTTTGGCCAGCTCCAGCTTGATCTTGGCGGCGTGATAAGTGACTTTGCGGGTGACGAACTCCAGGCCCCGGCGCGGCGATTCGTGATTGAAGAGGATGCCGCTGCAGGTGAAGAGATCGTAGCTCTCGCGATAATTGACCGTGATCCAGTGCCCATACACTTTGGCCACGCCATAAGGGCTGCGCGGATAGAAGGGCGTCGTCTCCCGCTGCGGCACTTCGCGGACCTTGCCAAACATTTCGCTGCTCGAGGCTTGGTAGAAGCGAATGGCTGGGTTGACAGCGCGAATGGCATCCAGCAAACGCGTCACGCCCAGGCCGGTGATATCGCCGGTGAAAACGGGCTGATTCCAGGAAGTTGGCACGAAGCTCTGCGCCGCCAGGTTGTAGACTTCATCCGGTTCGGTCTCGCTGATAGCCGTGATCAAGCTGGTCAGGTCGCCCATATCGCCTTGCACAAGCTGGATGCGCGGCTGGATGGCTTGGATGCGTTCATAGCGCAAGGTGCTCGTCCTCCGCACCATGCCCGCGACCGCATACCCTTTGCTCAATAAGAATTCCGCCAGGTACGAGCCGTCCTGGCCCGTGACGCCGGTGATCAGAGCTTTCTTGCTCATGGCGCTCCCTCTCTCTGAGAATCTCTGACGCGCTGGCGGCAATCTTCCAACACATCGCTGAGCGTATCCGCGAATGTGAAACTGGTCTGCCAGCCGGTATCGCGCCGCAGCTTGCTGGCATCGCCGCGAATCTCCGGCACATCCACCGGGCGCAATCGTTCGGGATCCACACGCGTCTCAATCTCCCTATCGCTCAGCGAGAGCAGGCTATCGAGCAGCTGCCGGATGCTGAATGCCTTCGCCGATGCCACATTGTAGGCTTGGCCGGGAATCCCGCTGTGGATGATCATGCGATAGGCGCGGACGATATCGCGGACATCGGTGAAATCTCGTTTTGCCTCCAGATTGCCAACGTATATAACCGCCTCGCGCTTGTCCGCCTCAATTTGAGCGATCTGCATGGCGAAGGCTGGCGCCACGAAGCGCTGATTCTGCCCCGGACCAATGTGGTTGAATGGGCGCGCGCGCATGATTGGCAAGTCATGGCTCAGATGATATTGCAGCGCCAGCATATCCTGCGTTACTTTGCTGACGCTGTAGGGATTTGTCGGGCGGATGGCGCTAAGCTCATCCAGGGGCAGCTGGGCGGGCGAAACAGCGCCATAAATTTCGGCGGAGCTCACAACCAGGATGCGGGGCGCCAAATCAAGCTCCAGGCAGGCGCGGATGATATTCAGCTGGGCGCGGATATTATTTTCCAACGTCTCCCAAGGGTCTTCAAATGAGCGGGGCACGAATGCCTGCGCGGCCAGATGGTATATGGCGGCTGGCTGAAAATCGGCGAGCAGCGCGCGGACCTTGGCATAATCCTTGAGGTCTATCCGGCGCTTTTCATGCAAGGCAAGGTGGACGCGTTCCGCCGGGTAGAGCGTCGTGCCGAGCAGTAGCGTCTCTGGCTGAGCGGCCGCCAAATGCGCCGCAAGATGAAAGCCGACGAAGCCACCGGCGCCAGTGATCAGAACGCGCAAGGCATAACCCTCGCTTTGGCGAACCCGGGCAGCTTTACTGGCGACACGGCTGGACCTGATTGAACGGCTTATAACGACAACAGCATTATAGACAATCCATGTGTGGCTGCCAGCCCAAAGGGCGCGCAGGTCCTAGAAGCCGCTATCGGCAAAGCGCGGCAGCTGCCGCTCCAGGTAGGCGCGAGGATACTTCCGCCCATCCATCGATAGCTCCAGATATGGCGAGGCTGCCCAGCCCTCCGCGCCATCGTAGCGAACGCGGTACCAATCACCGTTCTCGGTGATGCCTTCAAGGCTCAGCCAGGTCCCCGGCGGGATCAAAGCCAAGGATTCCGATGTAGCGTCGGGATAGCGGCGCAAATGCAATGCCGAATCGAAGTTGACATTCACCTCGCCGATGATGCCCTCCATTGGCTGCGGGCTATCTTCCATTTCGACCGCCTGGATGCCGCCAGCCACCAATCCGCTGATCTGCGGGACGGCGCCTGGGTCCAGGGCGCGCAGGGCAGCGGCTTGCACCGGTTCGCCGTTCAACAGCAGTTGAATAAATTGCATGCTGACCCAGCCTTTGATCGGGTTGCCAATCTCGGGCTGAAACTCCACGAAAGCCCAGGTTTCGTCCGCATCCAGCCCCAGGATCCCCATGATTTCCTCCGGCGGGATCTGACGAAGGACCTCTGAACTGGCGTCGTTCCTGCGGCGCAGATTGAGCATGGCATCGCTCTTCAAACCGACGACTTTGGCCGCAACCCGGTCAGCCAGGCTTGGCGGCCGAATATCGGTGTTATGGGCGCTGCCCGGCTGGTTTTGGCGCACTTGCGGCAAGCTGGCCAAGCGCTGCGGCTCGCCATTCGCTTGATATACGCGCAGGAAGAGCGCGTTGACCCAGCCATAAAGCGCGCCCTCATCCGGCGTCATGATCATGGCATAGAGCCAGGTATCGGCTGCTGGCAAGTCCTGATAGGGCAGCAGATCCGCGGCGGGATTGCCATAAGCGCCCAGGGTGACCGGCAGCGCCTCAGCTTCGCCGGGCTCTTTTTCCGATGGTCCTCGCCGCCCCAAGACCATCAGCTGGCTTTCGGCTGGCAGCAGACCCAGGGACATGGCTTCGATAGATGGGTATTGGCGCAGGTGCAGAGCCGCGTCCGGATTCAAATCCACCATAGCGTAGGGTGTCAGGGCAGATTCGTCTGCTTGCGGTTCAGACGCGCCCTTCGGCGTTTCTTCAGCGTGCTCTTCGGCCGTTTCAAGCTCTTGCGGTTCGGGTTGCGGGCTTGGCGTTTCGGTTGCGCTTGGCTGCTCAGCGGGGGGCGCTTCAATGGTCGTTTCCTCTGCGCTCGGCGTCACAGGCTCATCTGTCGGCAGTGTCGGGCTGGGCATTGTCGTTTGGATTTTGCGCGCGAGGCTGGTTTCGGCGATGAGCAGGCTCGGCGCTGTGAAGACACCGCCAGCCAAAGCCACCAGCGTATAATGCGAACCGGCGTTGAAGTAGTGGCTGGGGATTGGCACTTCGCCCTGCTCTCCGGCGATATTCAGATGCAAGGTCATGGCTTGCGCGCCAGGCAGGATCTTGGCGGCATGGCCAGCATCCGCGAAGGGCACATTCAGCGCGATGATTGCGCCGCTCTCCAGTTGCAGGTGGCTGATGACGCTATCGGGTATGGCGTTGACCAGGCTGGCGACGGCTGAACGCTCATCCACGCCGGCGACGGCATCGACGACATGCAGGAATTCCAAGCCAGCGCCCGAACGCATCAGCGCGATGCTGCTCATTTCCCCCGCGCGCAGGCTCAATCGCTCCGACATGATCTCGGCCGCGCCCAGGCTGACCGAGACTTCAGTCAGGCCGGCGGGCAGGGCGATATGCGGCGTCGGCATGGCGAAGCTCAACCCCGGAATCAGCAGCTGCCCGTCAAGGCGAATATCCAGGGGCGCCGCGCCTTGGATGGCGTGTATGAAACGCAGGCGGGCGCTCTCGTCCTCAGCCTCGGCGGCGGCGGCAAGCTGGCGCAGTTGGGGAGCGTCCGCGCTGCCATGAATGACCAGCAGGTTGGCGCTGCGGGCGGCGAGGGAGCGGCTGAATTGCCTTTCTGCCAGGTCTTCCGCATCGCCAGCGATTTGGATCTGGTAGGTTCCTGTCTCCACTTCAATGGCATTGCTGGCTTCCTGGGAGGCCAAGTCTGCCTCCAGAGCCAGGCTGCCATCCGGCGCGCTGAGCGAAACCTGCGCGGCAACATCCAGCAGGTTGAACAGCGCTACCCGCGCGCTTCCTGAGGCTAGCGATTCAAGGTCTTCGCGGACGACGCTCAGCTGCGATTCCGGCGAGTTTTTCAGGATGATCGTGGCTGGCCCGGGCGCGAGCGCGAGGATCTCGCGGAATAGCTCGACCGATGCGCCAGCCAAGCTCGCGATCAACTCAGCCGCCCCAGCCGGGATGCTGACATGCGTGGTCGCATCGCCATAAGCCAGGCCAGCCGCAGCCAGTTCGCCATTGACATGCAAATCAACTTTGGGCAGGCCGCCATCCAGATGCGCAAAGCGGACATGCGCCAGATCCTGCGCCCATGACCCAGGCGCTAGCAGAGACGCAGCCAAGATCGCCAAAAGCGGATAAAGGATAATTCTTGTGGGGTTCATGCTCGCATGCACCGCTACTTCGCATCGACCGACCTGTAGCTGCTCTTCGGCGCGGGGCAAGGACCTCTATCGCAGCGCGCCCTGGAAATGCGGGCTGGGCTAGGTGCCTTCCTGCCATTGATTGAGGTAAGCTTCCTGTTCGTCGGTCAGAACATCAATGCTGACGCCCATGGCCAGCAACTTGAGCCGCGCGATTTCCATGTCGACATCAGCAGGTATAGTATAAACTTGCGGCGCGAGACTTTCCACATTTTGCAGCATGTATTCGGCTGCCAATGCCTGATTGGCGAAGCTCATATCCATAACCGAGGCCGGGTGGCCCTCTGCGGCGGCCAGGTTGATCAGCCTTCCCTCGCCAAGCACGTATATGGAGCGATCGCCCAGCCGGTAGGCATCGACGAAGGGGCGAACGCGCTCCGGCTCGCCGGCCGCCAGAGAAGCCAGAGCCTCGAGATTGATCTCGACATTGAAATGCCCGCTGTTGCAGATGATGGCGCCATCCTTCATGCGCTCAAAATGCGGACCATCCAGGACGCTGATATCGCCGGTGGCTGTTACGAAGATATCGCCGACCCGCGCCGCCTCCAGCATGGGCATGACGCGATAGCCATCCATGATCGCCTCAAGCGCGCGCAGCGGATTGACTTCGGTGACGATGACGTTCGCGCCCAGGCCGGCCGCCCGCATGGCGATCCCGCGGCTGCACCAGCCATAACCCGCCACCACTACCACCCGCCCGGCCAACAGGATATTGGTGGCGCGGAGTATCCCGTCAAGCGTGCTCTGGCCCGTGCCATAACGATTGTCGAAGAGATGCTTGGTGGAACTGTCATTGACCGCCAGCACGGGGAAACGCAGCGCGCCATCTTTGGCCATCGCCCGCAGACGGATGACGCCTGTGGTCGTCTCTTCCGTCCCGCCGACAATATCCTCAAGCAGCTCGCGGCGGTCTTTGTGTATCGTGCCCACCAGATCCGCGCCATCGTCCATGGTGATATGCGGACCGTGATCCAAAGCCGCGTGAATATGCTGGTAATACGTGTCGTTGTCCTCGCCCTTGATGGCATAGACCGGAATCTCGTCATTCGTCACCAGCGAGGCGGCCACATCGTCCTGCGTCGACAAGGGGTTGGAGGCTGTCAGCACCACATCCGCGCCGCCGGCTTGCAGGGTCTGCATGAGATTGGCGGTCTCGGTGGTGACATGCAGGCAAGCCGATACGCGGATGCCCGCCAGCGGTTTGTCTTTTGCGAAGCGTTCGCGGATCTGTTTGAGCACCGGCATTTCCTGCCCAGCCCAGTCTATGCGATAACGGCCGCCGGTAGCCAGTTCAAGGTCTTTGACATCATGCGCGACAGACATTGTTTCTCCTCAGATATCCCCCCAATGCGCGGGGGCAGCGACAGAATAACGCGGGCATTCTAGCATACTTGCCCTGGCCTGTCGTCAAGCAATCGCGCTGGAATATCGCTCAGAAACAGGCGTCCGCAAGTAAACAAAAGCAATCACCGAGTACACTGAATTTATCGAGCACATTGATAGGAAGAGGAAAAAACTTTCTCTGCGCTCTCAGTGTCTCTGTGGTGAATAATTGTTTCAGGACTTGCTTGCGCTAACTGAGGAGGCAATCCAATGCGCCGCCATCGTCATGGAGACTGCGAAAACGGCTGACAAATTCCGCTGGCGCGAAGCTGTGATTCTGGGTGCCGACCACTTCCAGGGCATAGGTCGCGCTCAATGCGCCGATCTGCGCGGTCAGCTCAAGCGGCAAGCCATGGCTGATGCCCAGGAGCAAACCCGCTCGATAGGCATCGCCAGCGCCGGTGGGGTCGGCGATCTGGCTGGGGGCGAAAGCCGGCGCTTCGAAGACCTCGTCATCGCGATAGACCGTCGAGCCCTTTTCGCCGGCTGTGATGATGAGGATCTCGACCATTTCGCGCAGGTCGGCCAGCTTCAGCCCGGTTTTCTCATAGATGACGCTGGCTTCATAGATATTGACCACCAGCATGAAGGCGCCATGGCAGCCCCGCCGCAGCTCATCGCCATTCAAACGGGCGACTTGCTGGCCCGGGTCATAGATGAATGGAATTCCCGCCTGCCTGCACTCCGCGCAAAGATGCGTCATCGCCACGGGATCATTAGCGGATATGATCGCCAGATCGGGCTTGGCGCTGGATACGTCGGCGATGCGGTAATTCCGCGCCAGGTTCATTGCGCCTCCATAAAAGAAAGCCAACTGGTTGTTGTCTTCGTCGGTATTGGCGAAGAAGGAAGCTGTGAAGACTTCGTCTATCTGGATCACCGTGCCGCAGTCGACGCCATTGCCCTCCAGCCAGCGCCTATAATCGCCAAAGTCGCGACCGACAGTGCCCATGAGCTTGGGGCGCAGGCCAAAGAGCGCCATGGTGTAGGCGATATTGGCGCCCACGCCACCCCAATGCTTGGTCATGTCATCAACCAGAAAGCTCAGGCTGATGTTATGCAGCTCGTCGGCGATGAAATGCTGCTGGAATCTGCCGGGGAAGCGCATCAAATAATCGTAAGCGATCGAGCCGGTTATCAGGATTTCCATGAGCGATTTCCGTCTCTAAGCTGCCGATGCCAATCAGCCCGGCCGCTACAGTTGTTCGCCAGCCGCTGCCCGGCGCAGGCTCTCCTGGAAGGGCGGGCGGGCTATGCCATTCTCCGTGATGATTCCGCTGAGATAGCGATGCGGCGTGACATCGAAAGCCGGGTTGCGCGCCTTAAAATGCGCCGACGTGAGGCGATTGCCATAAGGCGTCGTGACCTCGGCGGGATCGCGCAATTCGATGGGTATTTTCGCGCCGCTTTCCAGGTCAAGATCAATCGTCGATGTCGGTACGGCGGCATAAAAGGGGATCTCATGCGCGGCCGCCATGATCGCCAATTGATAGGTGCCGATCTTGTTGGCGAAATCGCCATTGGCTGCCACGCGATCCGCGCCCACAAGGATGAGGCTGACTTCGCCGCTTTGCATGTAATAACCGGCCGCCGTATCGGGGATGATGTCGTAGCTGACGCCCAGCTGTTCCAGCTCCCAGGCGCTGAGCCGCGAGCCTTGCAGCCGTGGGCGGGTTTCATCCAATAAGACATGAAATTGCTTGCCGGCTTCGTGCGCCGCGCGGATGACGCCAAGCGCCGTGCCATAATCGACCGTCGCCAGCGCGCCGGTGTTGCAATGGTGCAGGACAGTGGCGCCGGGCTGAATCAGAGCGGAACCCGTCGCGCCAAGCCGCCGATTTATCGCTACGTCGTCATTTGCGATTTGCTGAGCCGCCATTAAGAGCGCCTCGCGCAGGTCATCGACGTTGCTGAACTCGCCGCTTTCCGCGATTGCCAGCATTTGATCGACCGCCCATGCCAGGTTGACCGCCGTCGGGCGAGAACGTTTCAGCAGATCGCCAGCGCGCCGCAAGTCGTCGATGAGCGCGTCGATGCTGTTGGCGGGGCTATGTCGGGCTGCCAATGCCATGCCAAAGGCGGCTGATGCTCCGATGGCCGGCGCCCCGCGGACGGTCATGTTGGCGATGCTCTCGGCGACTGCGGCTGCCGATTCCAGTCGCGCGAATTCCAGGCGCCATGGCAGGGCGCGCTGGTCGATCATATTGACCGCGCCATCCGCCCATTCCACGCTGCGCATTGGCTCTTGCCTCGCTGGATCTGCCCGCATCGCTAGCGGCGCGCGAAGTTGGCTTCCGCCACCAGGTTGGCCAGCTGCTCAGCGGTGGGATGCTGCCCAAAGCGGCTGGTCTGCAGGGGACCATCGCCATAACGAACGAAGACGGTCGGCGTGCCGGTGACGCTGTTCTGCGTGGCCAGGCGCAGGTCGGTATCCACTTGATTGGCATCCTGTGTGCATTCCAGCAATTCCGCATAAGACATAGTCATCATATCGGCGAAGGTACGCGAGGAGGCGTCGCTGAAGGCGCGGGCGCTGGCGATCCCGAACATGGCATCGTGCGCTTCCCAGAAGGAACCCGGGCGCAGGTCATCAGCGCATTCGACAAGCTGAGCCGCCAAGCGCGAATAGCCGGCATGCACGACCGGCAGCATGCGATACTCAAAGCGCGCTTCGCCCGTGACCACGTGGGCTTCGATAAGCTTCTCAACCGTCGGCTTGTAACGCTGGCATGCCGGGCACAGGAAATCTTCAAAAGCCACGATGGTGATTGGCGCTTCGGGGTCCCCCAGGACGAAGCCGCCATCAGCCTGTCTGGCTTGTGGGATGGCGCTGTAATCGAACTTGGCTTCGCTGAAGGAACTCTGGCTGGATAGGATAACGAAGGCCAGGGCGACGACAACCGCCGCCACAACGATCGCGCCGATGAGAAGTTTGCTGCGCTGGGGAGAATTCTTGATCTTGGCGGTCACGGCAATTTCCCTCACATCAGTTGCACTTTCTGGCGGCGAAACAGCCTTCGCCAGCCGGTCCATGAATCCTACAAATCAATTGCCCGGAAGTCAATTCTCGAACTGCTTTTCCTCAGTATGTGCAAGTAAGTCCTGAAACAACTGTTCACCAAAGAGACACGGATGGAACAGAGAGATGCCTTTGCTTTTGCTCTCGGTGTACTCGGGGGGGAGTTTTTCAAATTTCTAAATTGCATTTGCTTCTGCGGTATAGTAGTGATAAGCCCGCCCCGCCGGCGATAAGGAGCCAGCGCCATGAAAATGCTCGAGCTCATCGAAAAAAAGCGCGATGGCCATGCCCTGAGCGATGCCGAAATCCGCTTTTTCATCGAACGCTACACCGCCGGCGATATACCGGATTACCAGGCGTCGGCGCTGCTGATGGCGATTTTCTTTCGCGGCATGAACCGTGCGGAAACGGTATCGCTCACCCTGGCTATGGCGGAATCCGGCGACATGCTTGATCTGAGCGCAATCACCGACTACGCCATCGACAAGCATTCTTCGGGCGGCATAGGCGATAAGACCAGCTTGATCGTCTTGCCGCTGGCGGCTTCTTTCAGCCTCCCCATCGCCAAGATGAGCGGGCGCGGCTTGGGCGCTAGCGGCGGCACGCTGGACAAGCTGGAATCCATCGCCGGCTATGACGTCAATCTCTCCCAAGCCGATTTCCGCCGTATCGCTCGCGAGACCGGCATCGTCCTCTCCGGGCAGAGCAAATCGCTGGCGCCGGCCGATGGCAAGCTCTATGTGCTGCGCGACGTCACCGGCACAGTGGCCAGCCTTCCGTTGATCGCCAGCAGCATCATGAGCAAGAAGCTGGCGGCTGGCGCGAATGGCATCGTGCTGGACGTCAAGGTCGGCTGCGGCGCTTTCATGAAGACGATTGACGAAGCGCGCGAGCTGGCAATAGCCATGACGCGCATAGGCTTGGACGCGGGCAGGGACATGGCCGCCCTGCTTTCCGACATGAATCAGCCGCTTGGCTCAGCCGTCGGCAATGCGCTGGAAGTGGCGGAAGCGGTGAATACCCTGCGCGGCGAGGGACCAGCTGATATTCATGAACACTGCGTGGAAGTGGCGGCGCAGATGCTGCGCTTGGCTGGGCGGGGCCAACGTTGGGCGGACATGGCGGAAACGCGCTCTGAAGTTGACCAGGCTTTGAAGAGTGGCAAGGGCTTCGAGTATTTCCGGCGCATGGTCGCGGCGCATGGCGGGGACGTCAGCCAAATTGATGATGTGTCGCGGCTTCCCCAGGCTCGCCTGCGTCATGATCTGAAAGCCGTGAGCAGCGGATATATCGCCGCCATCCAGGCCGACAAGGTTGGCTGGGCGACGCTGGCGCTGGGCGCGGGCAGAGCCACTAAAGAAGAAACCATCGACCACGCTGTGGGCATAGAAGCGCCTGTGAAAGTTGGCGACCATGTAGAGGAAGGCGACCGCGTTATGACCTTGCATGCCAACGATGAAGGCAAGCTGGCCGCGGCATTGGCTCTGTTGGACGGGGCTGTTGAGTACAGCATCCAGCCGGTCGAACCGCTGCCGCTCTTCCATGGCATCATCGACGGCAGCCAGGCTTGACAGCGATGGCTCAGCAGGCGTTGTTAAGGTGTTCGGCAAAAGTCTTGGCGAAATTGTGATACAGCGAGCCATCGCAGGCGGCGCGGAAATAGAAATACTCGGAGGCTTCGGGATAAACTGCGGCTCGGATTGCCGAGAGGCTCGGGCTGGCGATTGGTCCCGGCGGCAAACCCACGCGGCGATAGGTATTGTAGGGCGAGACCACCGCGCGATAATCGGCCTGGGTGATCTGGGGCCACCAGCTTCCCCGCGCGCCATTTAAGCTATACTGCACGGTGGGGTCGGCTTCCAGCGCCATGTTGATGGCGTATCGATTGCGATACACGCTGGCGATCAGGGCATGTTCATCTCGCCAGACCGCTTCCCGCTCGATGATTGAGGCAAATGCGACGGCTTGATGCAGGCTCAGCTCTTGCGCCAGCGCATCCGACCGGGTTGATTCGCCCACGCGCTCGCGAAATGTCCGCAGCAGCGTATCGCGCAGATCGGCAGCCGTGATGCCGGGCGGCAGCTGATAGGTATCCGGGAACATGAAGCCTTCCAGCGAGGCGCCAGCCGGAATCCCCGCCCAAGCCGCAAAATCAGCCAGTGGCGCGACGCCTTGCGAAACCAGCGCCAGGAAGTCCGCTCCGCTGAAGCTGAAGAGGCCATTCCGGTCGATGAGTTCGGCCAGCTCTTCGATGCGCGCGCCTTCGGGAATGCGCAAGAGGATGAAGCTCTGGCTGGAATCGGTCAGGATCTCAGCGATCTGGCGGATGGATTGCGCGCCCGAGAGAAAATAGACGCCGGCTTCAAAGCGGCGTTCATAGCCTTCGGCGCGAGCGTAATCGATGAAAAGCTGCCGGTCATGTATCAGCGGGACCTCATGCAGAGCCGAAGCGATGGCGAATGCGCTTTCGCCCGGCGCGATCGAGAAGCGAACCGGCTCTGCCCCGCCGCCAAAGGGCGCGTCGAGTTCGGCCTGCCGGCTGACCAGCTGCAATTGCAGGATAAGAGTCTGCGCCTGGGCAAGGATTCGCCCGCCAGTCGCGAAATACAAGCCAGCTGCCACCAGGCTGCAGATGATGACAAACAGAGCCAAGCCAAGGAAGAAACCCTCAATCAGGCGGCGCAAGGCTTATGCCCCCGCTGCCAAAGGCGCTTGCAAATGGAGGGCGCCGGAATGCTTCGGGCGATCATCGCTCAGGCTTTTGCATCGCCGGAAGCGGCGACCGGCACAGGCTGCTGGCTTATCCTGGCTGATTCGAGCGTCCGCAAGATGGTCACCCAGCTGCGCCCCGGTTTGAGCGTGATGGGGTCGCCGTCCGGGAATATCAGCCGCAATGCCTCGCCGCGGTTTTGATTCTGCCGCCACCACAGGCCGTGGTAGAGCTTGCCTTCGCGCAAGACCAGAGCTGGACCCTTGCCCCAAAGCGCCACTTCGTAGGATTCGTCGATGGAACCGGGAATGAAGAGATCGGGGCGGCGGTTATGCGCGACTTGCAGCAGCACCATATTGTCCGCCCAGAGCTGAGCCCCGTCGGCGGCGTCCATATGCGGCGCGCCATCGGCATGACGCAGGTAGCGCCGGCTGGCTTCATCGTAATGCCAGCGGACATCCGTGCGCTGGTACCAGTTGATATAGACATCGTGGGCTGTCTTGCCACCAGGGGGCGCATGCAAATCAAAGGCCAGACCGTTGGCGCGATACGGGTGATTCAGGTTGCGCAGTTCAGCCAGTTCCCACATCTTGCCAGTATCGCCAAACAAAGTATGTTCATAGCCCAGGTTTGTGATGGTCCGGTCGCGACAGAAGCCGCCTCGCTCGCAGCTGTCGCCAAGCGATGTCGAAAGCAGCACCGGGCGGAATGGCGCGTTGAGATAGATCTCGTGAATGGGTTCGCTGGTGCCCGAATATGCCAGCAGGGCGGCGTACATGGTCAAAAGCTCAATATCAAGCAGGCGCGCGCTGCGTATGGAGCCGACTTGCGCCGGCGAATTGCTGCGATAGATCGCGGCAAAGCGCGTCACTCCGCCTTCTGCCTCATATTCAAAGACCAGATCCGCCTGGTTGATGCCTTTCTGTGGCCTGACTTTGGGGGGCCAGTTGGAAATCTTGACGATCAGATTGCGCCTCTGTAAAGCCTCATCGCTGGGGTAGGGCAAACCCGTCAGCGAATTGATGCCATAAGGATACTCCCAGGGACCGACTTTGCTGATTTGGGCGGGCGAAAAGGCATTTGCCAGCGCGGCCGCCACCATGGACGGCGTTTGCAGCTGCGCCTGGCTCGGGCAGAGGCCTAGCGCCATGAACGCGATCAGCGCGAGAGCAATGCGCGTCATTTTGCGGGTTGCCGCTGGCATGGCTGTCCTTTCCTTCGCTTCCTCCCGATTGCTTGCGTAGTATAGGAAAGCGGCACTGCCTTCGACAAGCCGCAGAAAGTATAATTGACTCTAGCGTAGACAAAGCGTTGCCTTGCCGGGGAGAGACGATGAAGCGCCGCCTCTTGATCAGCTTCGCCCATCCTGATGATGAATCTTTTGGCTTGGGGGCAGCCATCCCCAAGTGGATCGACGAGGGCGTCGATGTCTACTTGATCTGCGCCACCAATGGCGATGTCGGCAGCGTGCCCGAGGAGCTGCAAGGCAAGTTCGCCACGACCGCCGAGCTGCGCCTCAGCGAATTGGCATGCGCCCGCCGCTATCTCAAGTTTAAGGAAGTCTTCATGCTGGGCTATCGCGACAGCGGCATGCCGGGCAGCCAGACATCCCGCCATCCCGATTCGCTCTGTTACCTCTGGCGGCATGAGCCCGAACGCGTTGCCCAGGATGTCATGGCGATCATGCGCCGGGTCCAGCCGCAGGTTGTCGTCACCTTCAATCGCTACGGCGGGTATGGCCATCCCGATCACATCGCCATCCAGCGAGCCACCACCCGCGCCTTTGAAAGCCTGCAAAACGAGAAACAGGGCTATCATCCGCGCAAGCTGTATTACACCAGCTTCCCCAAGCTCACAACCCAGCTGCGCATATTCAACGCGCGCCTTCGGGGCCAGAATCCGCGGCGGATGGGGCGCAACGGCGATGTCGATGTGCTCAAGATTCTCGATCATATTGAGCCGACGCACGCGCGCATCCCGATAGCTGATTATTTTGACATCTGGGAGCGAGCCAGCCGCTGTCATGCCAGCCAAGGCGGCGGGCGAATCAGCCGGACCTCGCGTCTGCTGCGCCGGCTGCTCTTTAGCAAGCAGGGTTTCACGCGCGTTTATCCCGCGCCTGCCAGCCAGAAGATTGATGAAGACGATCTCTTCGCTGGGCTCAAGTGATGGCTTCGCGCCCCAGGTAAGTCGGCAGGAAGCGCTCGGCATAATCTCTCAGCGCGCCTTCAATAATGGCTTGCCGCATAGCGCGTACATGCTGAACCAGGAAGTCGATATTGTGCAGGCTGATGAGGTGATAGGCCAGCAATTCCTTGGCGACCAGCAAATGACGCAGGTATGCGCGCGAAAATCGGCTGGCATAATTCGACAGGTCTGCGTCTATCGGCGCAGGATCGGCGCGAAACCTGGCATTGCGCAAATTGACGCGCCCTGATGCAGTGAAAGCAGCGCCATGCCGAGCCAGGCGAGTCGGAATTACGCAGTCAAAGATATCCACGCCGCGCATTACCCCCTCGAGCAAGTCATCCGGTTCGCCAACGCCCATCAAATAGCGCGGTTTGTCCGCCGGCAGACTGGGCAACGTATGCTCCAGCATGGCATACATTTCCGCCTTGCTTTCGCCGACAGCCAACCCGCCGATGGCATATCCCTTGAGGTCCAATTCGGTCACGAATCGCGCCGATTCCGCCCGCAGATCTGGGAATATCCCGCCCTGCACGATGCCGAAAAGCGCCTGCCTGCCGTCATCGGGATGGGCTTGCCGGCAGCGGAGCAGCCAGTTGTGCGTCCGTGATATGGCCGCTTCGACCTCCGCCCGGTCATTCGGCGGCGGGCATTGATCAAAAGCCATGATGATATCCGCGCCGAGGTTCTGCTGGATGCGCATGGACGATTCCGGTGTGAGGCGCTGCTGGCTGCCGTCGATGTGGCTGCGGAAGGTCACGCCATCGGCATCAATCCGGTTGATATCCGCCAGGCTGAAGACTTGAAAGCCGCCGGAATCCGTGAGGATGGGTCCCTGCCAGCCCATAAAGCCGTGCAAGCCGCCCAGGTCGCGCACCAGTTCATCGCCCGGGCGCAAGAACAGATGATAGGTATTCGCCAGGATAAGCTGGGTATCCAGTTCCTCCAGGTCGCGCGGGGGCACTGCCTTGACGCTGCCGGCCGTGCCAACCGGGGCGAAGACAGGCGTGTGGATGTCGCCATGCGGGGTATGCAAGATTCCCGCGCGCGCGGAGCCGTCAGTGGCGATAACTTCAAACTCGAATGCCATCGGAATGCCTGGTATGGATTATCAGCCGTCCCTCATTGGCGGGCTGGCGGCTTGGTTTGCCCGGCGTCGGGATGCAAGCATTGACTGCGACAGTATAGCACAGGCGGCGCGAGGCTTTGCCACCTTGGGCAGTTTATCGCATTCGGTTGAAGTTCTTTTCAGCTAGATTCATCTTCACCTCGGAGGCATTGTCGTATTGGCGCTAAAGCCCTGCAGAACGCACTATGGATACTCTGTTGGAGGGCGAGACAAGGGGCGCGTGGACACAGCCCGCCTCTCGTCCCTACGGGAGGCTGGATTGGCAAGTCTTGTAGTGAACAATAAACTAAATCTTTCCCTCATAAAGCTCGGTGTCCTCGATGGTAAAACTGTTGTGTTTCAGCCGAAATGGATACACTGCCTCGCGTTGGGAATCGCCGCGATACAGGCCAGTTGGCGGGCATGCGCAGCCGACACTATACTTCCTGCCCATGGGCGCGGCCTGAAAACGTCACAAGACGGGATGAGACTCTGTGAACGGCAACCGACAATGCTAGGCGACGGGGCTGAGAATCGGCTGTCTGCGGCATTTCCCAGCCGCGTAACCATCGACGCCGGCGCTTTGGCAAACAATGTCCGCTGGCTGAAGAGCCGCGTGGGCGATGCTGTCGGGCTGATGGCGGTGGTCAAAGCCGACGCCTATGGACATGGCGCGCCGCACGTGGCGGAAATCGCGCTGCGCAACGGCGCTGACATGCTGGCCGTGGCCAACATCGGCGAAGCCAGCGATCTCCGCAAAGCCGGCATCCAGGCGCCCATCCTGGTCTTGAGCTATGCGCCGCCCGAAGCCGTTCCGCTCGCCATGGCTCTAAAGCTGCGCCTCACCCTGTATGACTTTGGGCAAGCCAAGCAGTATCAATCGGTTGCCCGGAGCGCGCGCGACACACTGAAGCTGCATCTCAAGGTCGATACCGGCATGGGGCGGCTCGGCATCCCTTCTGAGCAGGCGCTGCCGCTCTGCGAATTCGCGCGGGACCAGAGCGCGCTGCAACTCGAAGGCATCTATACGCATTTCTCGACAGCTGACAGCGATCCGGCCTATCTGGCCAAGCAGCTTGACCGTTTCCAGTCACTATTGAGTCAGCTGCGGGCTGCGGATTTCCGCTTTCGATTTACGCATGCCGCCAATTCGGCCGCTCTGCTCAGATGCCGCGCCAGCCATTTCAATCTCGTCCGTCCCGGTTTGCTGCTTTATGGCCTGGATCCGCTTGGCGACGGCATGGCGACCAAAGAATTGCAGCCCGCCCTGCGCTGGACGACGAGCATCGCCCAAGTCAAAACCTTGCCGCCCGGTTCGCCCGTCGGCTATGGCAATACCTGGCGCGCGCGGAGGCAGGAGACGATCGCCGTTCTGCCTGTGGGTTATGCGGATGGCTTGCGCCGCTCGCCGCGGACCTGGCGCGAAGTGCTCATTCATGGCCTTCGGGCGCCGGTTGTGGGGCGGGTCAGCATGGAGAAGACGACCATCAATGTCTCGCATATTCCGGATGTGCGGATTGGCGATGAGGCGACGCTGCTGGGCAGGCAGGGCGATGACGAAATCAGCGCCGAAGAGATCGCCGGCTGGCTCGGCAGCATCACTTACGAAGTGCTCGCGTCTATTGCGCCGCGCTTGCCACGAACCCTGCTCTTGCCCTGATGGATTAGCTTTCGGCGGCGATCAGGCTGCGCATGTCGGCAGCGATGCTGGAAGGCGGGACGCCAAAATGATAGCGCATGATCCAGCGTCCCTCGCGGTCCAACAGGAAGGACCCAGTGCTGTGATTCACGTTGTAGCCGCCGGGGACAGCTTCCTCGCTGACCTCGAATGCCAGGCCGAAGGGGGAGCCAAATCGGCGCGCGTCATCTTCGGGTCCCGTCAGGGCGGTGATGCCATCAAGCTCGCGAAACGCGAAATACTCGTGAAGCGCTGCGGGCGTATCGCGCTTGCCATCGACGCTGATGAAGACAAAATGCGCGTCTTTGCCCAACTCGCCCAGCTGCGACTGTATCCGCGCGAAGTCGTTCAGCGTCAGCGGGCAGACATCCGGGCAATGCGTGAAGCCGAAAGTGAGCAGCGTATAGCGCCCGTGAAAGTCGCTGAGGCGCGTGGGCTGGCTGGCGGCGTTCATCAGCGCGACGTCTGGAATGGCGATGGGCGGATTGATCGCGATGCTGCCGTCAAAAGCGTCGGCTGGGCTGCTTTGATGCCTGCCGGCCTCGCCAGTGTCATATTCGCTGAGCCGATCATGCGCCAGAAAGACAAGCAGCGCCGCAATCCCCAGCAGCATGCCGGCCACGAGACTGTAGAGCGCCAGTTGGGTGAGCGACGGATACTCTCTGGATTCTTTTTCGCTGTATTGCATGGCGGAATAAATGCCTGCGAATGCCCTGTCGGCGATGATAGCAAGCTACACCCGCCGCTTATAGACTTAATGCCGGCCGAAGTATCGCCATCGCCCGGAAAATTGTTGCGTGCAAACTGCAAAGCCGTTACAATAAAGTTGTCACAGGGGGAGAGATTTCGCCAGCGCGCGAAACGCCGAAGGGGCAAGCGACAAGCCCGCCAACTTGCGTGAAACTCTCAGGCAAAAGGACCCTTGCGGCGCAACTCTCTGAAGGTCCTAGCAACCGACAGGGCGCATTCTCGGCATGAGACGCGTCCTTTTTTGTGTACCGAAGGCGGCAAGGAGCGAGACATGGGCGAATGGACAACGCGGGCAGAGTTTATGTATTCCGAATCCGACGAGTGGTTCGCAGCGGATGGCGACACCGTCACCATTGGCATCACCGATTATGCGCAAGACCAGTTGAACGATATCGTCTACGTCGAATTTCGGGATGCCGGCGACAGCATCGCGGCTGGCGATTCTTTTGGCGAAGTCGAGTCGGTAAAGGCGGCTGCCGAGCTATACAGCGTGGTCGCGGGTGAAATCGTGGCAGTCAATACCGCTCTGGAAGACGAGCCGGAGATGGTCAATGCCGATCCGTTTGGCGCCGGCTGGATGGTCAAAATCCGCGCCAGCGATCTCTCCGGGTTGGCTGATTTGATGGACGCGCCCGCCTACGCCGCCTATTGCGAGAGCCGCTGACAGCAATACCGGGCGAAAGGCAGACTGAGCCGTGAGCTACATACCGCATACTCCAGCCGAAACCGAAGCCATGCTGCGCGAAATCGGCGTCCGTTCGACCGACCAGCTCTTTGAAGCGGTGCCAGTGACGCATCGCTTCCCCGGGCTGAGCCTTCCCTCGCCATTGAGCGAGATGGAAGTGGCCGCCGAGATGCTGGCCATCAGCGAAGCCAACGATCATGGGCAGGATTACGCCCTCTTTCGCGGCGCCGGCGCCTATCATCACTTTATTCCATCTGTGGTCAATCACATGCTGCTGCGCGGCGAATTCTACACCGCCTATACGCCTTATCAGCCGGAAATCTCGCAGGGCACCCTGCAAGCGACTTACGAATACCAGAGCATGATGTGCGCGCTGACCGGCATGGACGCGGCCAACGCCAGTCATTACGACGGCGCGACCAGCCTGGCGGAAGCTGTCACCGTCGCCCTGCAGGTCTCGCGAGGGAGGCGCAAGAAAGTCATCCTCAGCCATGCCATTCACCCGCAATATCGCGAGGTCGTCCGCAGCTATCATCAGGGGCGCGATATCCGCATCATTGGCGATCGCGGGCGCGGGGAAGTCATCGACTTGCTGGAAATGCTGGATGGCAACACAGCCATGCTGGCTCTGCAATACCCCAACTTCTTCGGGCAGATTGACGACCTGACAGCTGTCGCCGAGGAGGTTCACGAAGCCGGCGCGCTGCTGGTTATCGTGGCGAACCCGATGGCGCTCTCGCTGTTCAGGAGCCCGGGCGAGTTGGGCGCGGATATTGTGGTAGGAGAAGCGCAGCCCTTGGGCGTGCCATTAGGTTTTGGCGGTCCCTATCTGGGCTATTTCGCCATCCGCCAGAAGTTCGTCCGCCGCATCGCTGGCCGCATTATCGGCGAGACCCTGGATGCCGATGGCAAGCGCGCTTTTGTCATGACCCTGCGCCCGCGCGAGCAGGATATCAAGCGGGAACGCGCCAGCAGCAATATCTGCACCAATCAAGGTTTGATGGCTCTGGCCGCCTCGATATACCTGGCTTTGATGGGCAAGAATGGCTTGCGAAAAGTCGGCGAACTGAATTATCACAAGGCGCATTACGCCGCTGAACAGATCAATCAGCTGCCCGGCTACAGCGTTGATATGAGCAAGCCCTTCTTCAACGAATTCGTGGTGGCTTGCCCGCGCCCGGTGAGCGAGATCAACGCGGCGCTGCTGGAAGAGGGCATCATCGGCGGATATGACCTGGGCCCGCATTATTTTCATCTGCAGGATCACATGCTGGTCTGTGTGACTGAAATGAATGGCAAGGCTGAGATTGACCGCCTGGCAGAAGTCATGGGAGGGCTCTGATCATGCTGCAACCGCTGATTTATGACCACAGCTCGCCGGGGCGCAGCGGCGTCAACCTGCCCGACTGCGATGTGCCAGCCGCCCCCCTGCCATCCGAGCTCATGCGCGATGACTTGCCTTTGCCAGAAGTCGGCGAGGTCCAGGTCGTGCGCCATTTTGTCAAGCTCAGCAAGCTCAATTATTCCATCGACCAGGGCTTGTATCCGCTGGGCTCCTGCACCATGAAATACAATCCCAAGCTGAACGAAGACGCGGCCCGCCTGCCCGGCTTTGCCCAGCTGCATCCACTGACCGATGAGGATGGCTGCCAGGGGGCGCTCTTTTTGATGCATGAGTTGCAGGCTTGGCTTGGCGAGATCAGCGGCTTCCCGGCGGTCAGCTTGACGCCAGCGGCCGGCGCTCAAGGCGAGTTCGCCGGCATCTTGATGATCCGCCAATATCACCTTGATCGCGGCGAGAACCAGCGTGATATCATCCTCGTGCCCGACAGCGCCCATGGCACTAATCCTGCTACGGTGACCATGGCTGGCATGACCGTTCGCGAGCTGCCGGCCGATGCCCAGGGCAATGTCGATCTGGGGGCATTGCGGGCCGCCTGCGAGGGGGATCTGCGAGAGCGCATCGCCGGCATGATGATCACCGTGCCCAGCACCTTGGGTCTCTTTGAATCGACCATTCTGGAAGTCATCGACGCCGTGCATGAAGCGGGCGGCTTGATGTACATGGACGGCGCCAACATGAACGCGCTGATGGGCGTGGTCAAACCGGGCGAGTTGGGCTTCGATGTCATGCACTACAATTTGCACAAGACCTTCTCCACCCCACATGGCGGCGGCGGACCCGGCAGTGGCGCAGTCGGCTGCAACGCTCTTTTGGCGGCTTATTTGCCTGGACCAGTTGTGGGCATTGTTGAGCAACCCCCAACTAAATCCCCCCCCATTAAAAATGAGAGGGACGTCTTCGCAATGTCTAGCTATACCGACGAGGCAAATAGCGGTCAACCCATTGGCTCGTCCCTGCAAAGCGAGTCTGGAGTAGACAACGAAGCGCCGCTCTATGGCTTCCTTATGCCGGAGAAAAGCATTGGGCGCATGAAAGCCTTTCATGGCAATTTTGGCATGCACCTGCGCGCTTATGCCTATATCCGCGTTTATGGCGACAGCGGCATTCGCGATGTGACGCGCTACGCTGTGCTCAACGCCAACTACCTGCGCGCCCGGCTGATGCGCAGCTATCGCCTGCCCTATCCGCGCTATTGCGGGCATGAGTTTGTGCTGGAGGGGCATATCGACGGCGTTGATGAGGTGCACGCGCTGGATATCTCCAAGCGGCTGATGGATTATGGCTTTCATCCGCCGACAAATTATTTTCCGCTGATTGTGCCGGAGGCTCTGCTGATCGAGCCGACCGAGACCGAGGTCAAAGAAGATCTGGATGCCTTTGTTGACGCCATGGAGCGCATCGCCGAAGAAGCCCGGACTGAGCCGGAGACCCTGCTGAACGCTCCGCATACCGCGCCGGTGAGACGGCTGGATGAGGTGAAAGCGGCCCGTGAGTTGGTGCTGTGCTGCGCGCCGGCCAAGCCCATAGCCAGCGCATAAACGCCCAGAAGCAAGCGCCCCTATAATTCATGCGCTAATGGCTGTATCATCTCGCGCATTCTGCCCGCCTCAGCCTGCTGACGCGCCTCTTGAACGAGCTGCTCCATATCTTCATCGACAATATGATACCTGTGCTGGCCATCGCTGGCGTGGGTCTCTATCTGCGCCGCCGTTTCGATATCAGCCCGGCCGCCGTCTCGCGCATGATGTTCCATGTTTTCTCGCCGGCTCTGGCTTTCAACGCCTTGTACACGCGCGATATCAGCGGGGGCGATTTCCTGCGCATGTATGGCGGGACGCTGGCGCTGACTTTCACGGTGGCATTGATAGCATTCCTGGCGCTGCGCCGTCAGAGAGCCACCAGCCGGGAGCGGGCGGCCGCCCTGGTGGCGACCTTCGTATTTAATGGCGGCAACTTCGGCATCTCCATCGTCAGCTTTGCTTTTGGCGCGGAAGCCTTGAGCTACGCCGTCATCGCCTATGTGGCTGGCTCAAGCGCCGCTTATACCTTGGGCGTCTATGCCTCATCACAGGGCAGAGCTTCCATGCTGCGCTCTCTAGGCAGCATCGCGCGGACGCCATCGGTTTATGCTCTGCTGGCTGCCTTCGGCTTGAAGGCATTGGGCATCATGGAATTGCCGCCGGCACTGGGGCGGACCTCGCAGTTGCTGGCGGATGCCTCAATCCCGTTGATGCTGGTGCTGCTGGGCTTGCAGCTTGGCGGTTTGGGCAAAGCCGGCCGCTGGCGATTGGTCCTCCCGGCAAGCGCCATTCGCCTCTTGCTGGCGCCCCTGCTTTCGCTGGCATTCGCGGCGCTGTTTGGTTTGGAAGGGGCGGCGCGCTTCGCCTTCATCTTGCAGGCGGGCATGCCCACAGCTGTGATGACCATCGTGCTGGCGCATGAGTTTGACAGCGATCAAGACCTGGCGCTGAACCTGATAATGACCACCACGTTGATTAGCCCGCTAACCCTGTCCGTGATCATCTACTTGCTGCAAAATGGCATTATCTGATTTGTCCGCGGCGCTGGCCAGCGCCTCTTCATTTCGGAAGGCGTTTTCTTTATAATTCGTTTGATAATTTGGCTTGGTGTCGTCTTGTCGCCGCATAAACTGGTTGAGACAATTTCGCCAAGAAAGCCATCCCGGCGGATGCATGTGCTGCGCGTCGGCTGGCACGATACGCGCGCGCTCTTCCGCGAATTTCGTCGTCCCTTGCTGATCTTCTTCCTGGCGGTCGTCGGCGGCGGTTATGTTTACATGCAGCTGAACAACGTCTATTCGGACAATGCCCCGCTGAAGTTCGTCGATATGCCCTACATCATGCTGGCGCTGATGGTGCTGGAAGCCTCTATTGAAGTGCCGGATGAGCCTTACCTGATCGTGTTCTGGTATATCATGCCGTTGCTGGCTGTCACTATTGTGGGGCGGGGCGCGGCCGATTTTGTGCGCCTCTTCGTTGATAGGGAGCAGCGGCGAAGCGCTTGGGAGGTGGCTGTGGCAGCGACATACAAAGGGCATATCATCGTGGTCGGCGTCGGGCATACGGGCATGCGAATCGTGCGCGAATTGACGCAGATGGGCTTTGAGGCGGTGGCTGTGGACGTCGGCGCGGACAAAGAAGCCCAGGAACGGCTGCACGAAGTCTCCGTCCCGCTGATATCCGGCGATGGACGTCTGGCCAAAGTGCTGGAAACGGCGGGCTTGAGCCGAGCCAATGCCGTGGTCGTTGCCACATCCGATGATCATGTCAACCTTGAGGTGACTATGCGCGTGCGGGATATGAGCCCGAATATCCGCTTGGTGACGCGCATGTGGGACAGGCGCTTGGCCAAGCAGATCGAGCGCTTTTTCGATGTCGAGGTCTTGAGCGCGTCAGACTTGGCGGCCCCAGCTTTCGCGGGAGCGGCCGTCGGCGCGGAGATCACCCAGAACCTGCATATCGCTGGTCAGGAATACAGCATGATACGCATGGTGGTGCGGCCGGGCTCATTCCTGGATGGCCAATTAGTCGGCGACATACAGGATAGCGAAGGCGTGGACATCGTCTTGCTGCATCGCCCGGGGGAGGGCTCGCCGGATGTGCATCCGCGCGGCGATGTGCTAATTTTCGCTGGCGATACCCTGGTTCTTTTCGCCCATCACGACCGCATCACCGAGCTTATCGGACGCAATGAAAGCGGCAGCGGCTCAAGAGCGGCGTGGAAAACGGCTTAGCAGGGTGATCGGCTCTGGCAGTTTCACGCGCTGGCTGATGGTGAGCTGGCTCAAGTCGGTCACTTTGGCTCGCGAGCTGCCGGCATACAGAGAGAGTTTCGCGCCCGGTTTGCGGAAGCCGCGCTCCATCAATGCCTGCCCGATCTGGCTGCCCTGCGAATCAATGCTGCAGCTGGTGACCTTGCCGACCACCCGTCCCCGCGCGTTCACGATGGGGTCGCCAAAATGCGCCGGGCGCGCCCCGCGATTATCGACTCGGAAGCGGCTGATTTGATGTTTGCGCTGCGCTTCGTGTGTGATGAAGGCGGCTTTGCCAACGAAGAAGGGCTTGTAGAGCTTGACATAAGCGCCGAAGCCCGCGTCCGCCGGATTTAGATTGAATTCGCCCGCCAGCTCAAATCCATACAAGGGCAAGCCAGCTTCCGTGCGCAAACTATCCCTAGCCGCCAAGCCGCAGGGCGTCGCTCCCAGATCAGCCAATGCCCGGAAAAGCGCCGCCGCCTCATCGGGATGTACAAACAGCTCATAAGCCACGCGCTCGCCGGTGTAGCCGGTTCGCGAGACGATGAGATCAAAGCCGCCGAGGCTCGCCCGCGCCACGCCCGCCCACTTGAGCCGCCGGATAAGCGCTTTGTCGCTGTCACTGCCAGCCAGTTTGAGCAGAAGCTCGCGGCTGCCCGGACCTTGCAGGGCGATATCGACCCGTTGTTCCGCGCCCCATCGCGGCAAGCGCAGGTCGCGCAGGGTGAGGCGACCGCGGCCTTCAACGCGCCGGCTGGGCATATCGGGGTCGATCATTACCGCGCCATCAATCAGCGCGTTCAGCCAAGCCCAATTCTTGTCATTGTTGGCGGCGTTGACTACCAGCAGAAAATGTTCCTCCGCCAGCCGGTAGACCATCAGATCATCCAGCGGGATGCCATCGGTATCCAGCAAGTAGCTGTAATGCGAGCTGCCGACCCGCAGGCGTTTGACATCGTTGGTCGTGACCAGATCGAGGAAGTCTTCCGCGCCCGCCCCCTGCATGTCAAAGACGCCCATGTGCGCGACGTCGAAGATGCCCGCGCCACTGCGCACGGCGGCATGCTCCTCGCTGACCGAGCGATACCATAGCGGCATATCGTATCCGGCGAAGGGAGCCATCTTCGCGCCAAGCTCAAGGTGCGCGCTGTGCAGGGGCGTCTCGCGCAGCATATCGACGGCGGCGATTTCCGGCGCGAACTTGGGCAGGTCAGCCGCCGGCTGGCTCAGGAAGCGCGAGCCATTCATGCCGATGTGATAGGTCTTTTGCGCGTAGCCAGCCATAGGCGCGAGCATAAGAGGTTCGCTTTCGCCAAGCGACTGCACGGCGACCGGACCGGGCAATTTGGCATGGATGTCTTGGTCATCAAAGAGAACATAGCCATCGCTCAATGCCCGCAGCCAAGCCAAGGCGCGCTCGGCCTGGCCAGCCAGGTTCAAGCGAAACTCGCCGGCGGAAACCCGCGCGACGCTGCCGCTGGCCATGGCTGAGCCGTCTTTCTCGAGCAGATGCGCAGGCTGGCTCTGGCCGTCATCTAGCGCCGCCACATCGCTGGTCAGGGCGCGCTGCAAGAAGCTGCCGGCTGCCGCGCCGCTCACTTGGATCTCCAGGCAGCTTTCATCAGCATCGGCGTTAAAGCCATAAAAATGCGGATAGCCATCGGCTTTGGCGTCGGTATCGATGCCCAAGCGGGCTGCCAAACCCTGCGACCGCGCCTGCGCCGATTGCAGAACGCCAAAGTCGACTTTCGTCCGCGCCAGGGGACGGATGCGGCCCGTCAAGCTGAAGGGCAGGCAGGCTTCCAAGACATCAGCAATGATATCGCCAAGTTCGTCGATGTCGTCCGCGCTTATGCCGCGTTGGGTCAGCCAGGTTGTGCCCAGACGGATGCCGCTGGGCCGCAAAGCCGATGCATCGCCGGGGATGGTCTGCCGGTTGACGACGATGCCGGCCAGGTCCAGTATCCGCGCCGCCATGTCGCCGCTGAGCGCCGTGCCATCCGCGCCATTGATTGACTTGCAATCCAGCAGCAGCAAATGCGTATCCGTGCCGCCATGGGGCAGGCGGAAGCCGCGCTCGCTGAGCTTGTCCGCCAGTCGCCGGGCATTGAGCAACGTTTGGCTTTGCAGCTGGCGGAACTGCTCCGTGTTTGCCAGGCGCAGCGCCACCGCCAAACCAGCCATGGCGTTGATATGCGGTCCGCCTTGTTCGCCGGGGAATACCGCGCGGTCCAGCTTGCGCGACAAATCTCGGCGATGGGTGATCAGCACGGCGCCCCGCGGCCCATTCAGCGTCTTGTGAGTGGTGAAGCTGACGACATCGGCGATGCCCACCGGGTTGGGATACAAGCCAGCGGCGATCAAGCCAGCCACATGCGCCACATCCGCCAGTAAATACGCGCCAACCTCATCGGCTATTTCGCGATAGGCTGCCCAATCGGCCGCGAAAGGATAGCTGCTGAAGCCGCCGATGATGAGCCGCGGTCTATGCTCCAGCGCCAGCTTGCGCATGCCGGCGTAATCCAGCTTTTCGCTCTTGGAGTCGATGCCATAACTGACTATATTAAAATTAATGCCGCTGCGGTTGACCGGGCTGCCATGCGTGAGATGCCCGCCCATGATCAAATCCATGCCCATCACCGTATCGCCGACATCCAGCAGAGCGGAATATGCGGCGTTATTGGCTGGCGCGCCGGAAAGCGGCTGAACGTTGACGAAAAGATCATCAGCGTCGAAGCCGTTGCCGGCGAAGAGCTCAGCCGCCCGCCGCCTGGCAAGGGCCTCCAGTATGTTGGCGTATTCTGTGCCTTTGTAATAACGCTGGTCGGCAACCCGGCGAAACTCGGGCAGACGCTGCGCATAATCCAGGATTTCCGCCTGTGTCATGCGCCGCGAATTGTCCAGCGGGTACCCTTCGGCGTAGATATTATGAAATGCCGAGCCAAGAGCATGGCGCACGGCAGCTGGCACTGTGCTCTCTGAAGGGATCATGATGAGCTTGGCTTGCTGGCGCGCCGTTTCATGGCGGATGAGTTCGGCTACGGCTGGATCCAGCTCGTCAATGCCGCCGCGGAAGAGATAGTCGTGGTTGGTCATGGCGGGTCCCGTTGCGCCTGTTGATGGCCGCGATTTTAGCACGGGCGCTGGCCAGCGACTATGCGGAATCAAGCGCGTGTCCGCACTACTTGCTCTGAATTCGTAGAATCGTCAGGTCTGCAAAGCGCTCCAAGTGGCAAGCGCCGCTCATCACGCACTGGCTGATCTCCCGCGCCAGAACTTCTGCCAGCAGATTGTGAAGTCGCGGACCATAATGTTTGCTGGCTGTCCAGAAGGCATCGTCCAGATACGCGGGGTCGAAATGCGCTTCCATGCCTATGTAGTCATGGCGGTCGCTGCTGTGATCAAGCAGATGCTGGAAGGGCGGCTGGCTGGGCGGATTGGCCAGATAATAGTGCCGCAAATGCCATTGCAAGGGCAGATGCGCGATGAGGAAATGCGCGCCTGCCTGTGAGACATCCGCCGCGAAAGCAGCGATGATCGCCTTGCCCAGTTCGCCGCCTTCGCTGCCCGCAGCATAGATGTCCGGCTCGGCCTCTTCGCTGCGCAGCGCCGCAAAGATCAAGCTGAAGAGCCGGCTGGAAGACCACCAGCGGGCCGCGCGGTATCGGCTGTGGTAATGATATTCATAAGGCGCGAGGGGATGATTGCTGAAGTTGGCGAATGTCTCAAGCAGCCGTTCGGGCGGGATGGTTGGCGCATTGAGCAGCTGCAATTCGCCATCCGTCAAGACGAAGCGCGGCTTGGAAAAGGCTGGTCCGCTCCCATGCAGCAGTTGGCGGAAGATATTGACATTGCGCTGCAGGTTCTCCGGCTGCAATCCCAAGATGACGATGTCGGGCGCGAATTGAATGCCCAGATGCCGCCAGCGCAGGTAAGCCTGCCCCATGCCATAAGCGCCGACGCCAAAATTGAGGACTTCAGCGCGGATGCCGCCCTCATTGAGCATGACTTCCAGCTGATGCCCCCAGGTTTCTTCATCGCTGACATCATCGCCGGCTGTGAAGGAATCGCCAAACAAAGCGATGCGCAGGGTATCGGCTGGTGGCGAAGAAGGAACATCCCGCCTTGAGCGAAAGCCCGCGCTGTTTATGCTGAAACTCCCGCCTTGCCGCGTGGAATTGGGGCGGAATGCCCAGCCGGTCTCGGCATCGTATATGACCCTGGCGACAGCCTGGTTGGCCAGGTAGCCGTCGATGTGCAGGCGCAATTGATTCACCGGCAGGTCCGGCGGCTCCAGCGTATAGCGAAGGAAGCTGAATCGCCCGTCAGCGTCAGTTTGCCCGCCAATGCGAATGACCGCCTCCAGCAGCAGCAGGCTGAGCGCGATGCTGGCGCAGATGAGCAAGGTTCGGCTGACGATTGGGCGTATCAGCTTGCGCTCCAGAATCTATATGACTTACGGACAGACAGGCAATTGTAGCATAGCCATCGCCACTGGATGACGCGCTGAATGCCGCGCCTGGGCGCCTGGATGCCTGCCGCAGGCCAATTTGTGTCTATGACATTCCGCGAACGCGCCTATAATATGCCGAATAGTCGCGGCTCCAAAGATGAGTCGCTGGCTTAACTCGTTTGGAAAGGCACCGCGCTCAGCTGGAGGCGACAGAAGCATGAAAGCATATCAGACCGAGAACATCAGAAATGTCGCTCTAGTCGGGCACCAAAGCTGTGGCAAGACCTCGCTGGTGGAGGCGCTGCTCTTCTGCACCGGCGCGACCACCCGCATGGGACATATCTCCGAGAAGAATATGCTCTCTGATTGGGATGATGAGGAGAAAGAGCGGGGTCTTTCGCTCTCCACGTCTTTGGCGCCCGTCGAATTCAACGATGTCAAAATCAACATTCTCGATACGCCCGGCTTCACCGATTTCCAGGGCGAGCTGAAGAATGCCATAATGGTGGCGGATTCGGTGGTGGTCGTGGTTGATGCCGTCTCCGGCGTGGAAGTTGGCACGGAGTTGGCTTGGGAATATGCCCGCGCCAGCGAGCAGCCCATCATGGTTGTCATCAACAAGATGGACCGCGACAACGCCAACTTTGAGCAGGTCCTGGAGCAGCTGCGCAGCCAATTCGAAGAATACAAGTTCATCCCGGTCATGTTGCCCCTGGGCGAAGGAGCCAGCTTCACCGGCGTGGCCAACGCCTTGACGCAAAAGGCTTATCTGGCGGAAGGCGCTGAGCCCTCGGAATTGCCGGCGGAATATGCCGACGCCCTGGAAGAAGCCAATATGGAATTGATGGAAGCGGCCGCCGAAGCCGATGATGACCTGCTCGAGAAGTATTTCGAAGAAGAGATGCTGAGCTTTGACGAAGTGCGCCAGGGCATGCGCCAAGCGTCGCGCTCGCCGGAGTTGAAAACCGTGCCGGTCTTCGCCACATCCGCCACGGAAAACATCGGAACCGTGCCGCTGATGGAAGCCCTGGTCGCTTATGCCTCATCGCCAGCCGAGCGCCGCGTCAACATCATGCGGGGGGATGAGCCCGATGTCCTGCAGCCGCCGCAAGCCGATGACAATCCCCTGGCTGCCTATGTCTTCAAGACGCTGAATGACCGCTTCGTCGGCACATTGAATTATTTCCGCATCTTCTCCGGCACGATCTCCAGCGATGGCCGCAACCTGAACGCCAGCAGCGGCGCGGATGAACGTTTCAATTCGCTCTTTGTCATGCGCGGCAAGGAGCAAATGCCCATGAAAGTTCTGCATGCCGGCGATATCGGCGTGGTGGCCAAGCTGACCAATACCAAGACCGGCGATACTTTCGTCGACTCTGACGCCAGCATCCGCGTAATCGCGCCGGACTTCCCCGCGCCCCTGTATATGCTGGCGGTCGCGCCTCGCGCCCAGGCCGACAGCGCCAAGATGGGTCCCACGCTGAGCAACCTCTGTGATGCCGACCCAACCCTGCGCTGGCGGCAAGATGGCGATACGCGGCAGACCGTCCTCGAAGGCATGGGTCAGATCCATCTCGAAGTCACCTTGCAGCGGGCGGCATCTTTGGGCGTAAACATCGATACCGATATGCCCAAGGTGCCCTACCGCGAGACCATCACCGGCAATGCCGAATCCAGCTATACGCACAAGAAGCAGACGGGCGGGGCCGGGCAATATGGACGCGTCGACCTCAAGGTGGAGCCAGCGCCGGAAGGCTTCGAGTTTGAATCGAGCGTCTTTGGCGGGGCTATTTCGCAGCAGTTCGTGGCTTCAACGGAAAAGGGCATCCGCGCCGTCCTGCCGGATGGCGTCATCGCCGGCTTCCCGGTCGAACGCATAAAAGTCAATGTCTTTGATGGCAAGGAGCATCCGGTCGATTCCAAAGACATCGCTTTTCAGATCGCCGGGCGCGAGGCTTTCCGCGAGGCATTCCGCAAAGCCAAACCGGTGCTGCTGGAGCCGATCATGGATGTCAAGATCACCGTGCCCGAATCGATGATGGGCGATATCATGAGCGATCTAAACACTCGGCGGGGCCGCGTCCAGGGCATGGATACCATCGGCTTCAAGAGCGTGGTCACGGCGGAGGCGCCGCTGGCTGAGATGCTGCGCTATGGCAACGATCTGCGCTCCATGACCGGCGGGCGGGGCATCTACGCCATGGACTTCAATCGCTATGACCGCGTGCCGGCCTATGTGCAGGACGACATCATCGCCGCGGTTGAGGCGGAGACCGCATAAAGCGAGCAGTCCTGAGAAGAGAATTGCAGGGGCGAGGCGGCGACTCGCCCAAACACACGGCCAACCCTGGTCGAATCACGCCTTATCCACCGCTCTGCCATTCGCGAGGAAACGGTGGGCGACTCAGCGAGTTGCCCTTGTTTACATTGCGAATTGCATACCCCACCCCCGACCGCCAGTGTCTACGCGGCGCGGCCCCAGCCGACATCTCTATGTCGAGCATTCCGACGAGTCAGAGAGGGGGAGTTCAACCGCCGGGCAATGTATATTGCGTGAGCCGTCGCAATGCGACGCGGGTGTCTACAGCTATCATTTATGAGCGGATGCAGTAGTAAAGGCGCAGATCTGATAGTTGCGTAAATTAGAGACGCCGTCGCGGCTATTCTTCCACCTCAGCCGGTTCGGGCGCGTCTGAGCCGTTCTGCTCGGCAGTTTCCGGCTCGCGCAGGTGCTTCACTACCGAGGCGGGCACAAACTCATCGGTATCATCTTCCAAGCCCAGGATGCGCAGGATTTCTTCCCGCTCGACTGTTTCCTGGGAGAGCAGCGCTTCGGCCAGGGCATCCAGTTCGGGGCGATGGTCGTCCAGCAATGCGCGGGTTTCCTGGTATGCCTGGTCGATGATGCGCTTGATCTCGGCATCCAGCTTGGCGGCGGTGTCATCGCTGTAATCGCGTCCACTGGCGATCGAATAGCCCAGGAAGGGCTGGTCGCCATCATCGCCGTAGTTGACCATGCCCACAGAATCGCTCATGCCAAACATCTTGACCATCTGCCGCGCTATCTGCGTGACCTGCTGGATATCGTTGGCCGCGCCGGTCGTAACATCATCAAAGACGATCTCTTCGGCGATGCGGCCTGCCAAGCCTACGCGAATATAGGCTTCCAGCTGCTTGCGCGATTGATGCAGCGAATCGTCTTTGGGCATATAGAAAGCCACGCCCAGCGAGCGCCCGCGCGGGATGATGGTCGTCTTCAGCAGAGCCATGGCGTCCTTGATGAGGAATGAGACCAAGGCATGCCCGGCTTCGTGATAGGCGGTGATGCGGCGGTCCTTCTCATTGGAAAGCGGCGGGCGTTTCGTGCCCAGCCGGATGCGCTCGTAAGCGGTGGTGAAATCCGACATGGTGATCAAGCGGCGGTCATAGCGCGCGGCGTGCATGGCGGCTTCGTTGGCCAGGTTGGCTATATCCGCGCCGGAGAAGCCGATGGTCGCCCTTGCCAGCGATTGCAGCTCGACATTGTTGGCCAGCGGCTTGTTCTTGGTGTGAATCTTGAGGATGTCGTAGCGTCCTTTGACATCGGGCAGGTCAACCGTGATCTGCCTGTCAAAGCGGCCCGGGCGCAGCAGGGCGGGGTCAAGCACGTCGGGGCGATTGGTCGCGGCGATCATCACGATATTGGTATCGTTGTCAAAGCCGTCCATTTCCGAGAGCAGCTGGTTCAAGGTCTGCTCGCGTTCGTCATGCCCGCCACCCAAGCCGGTGCCGCGACGGCGGCCCACCGCGTCGATCTCATCGACGAAGATGATGGCTGGGGCATTCTCTTTGGCGCGCTTGAAGAGGTCGCGCACTCGCGATGCGCCAACGCCTACGAACATCTCCACGAACTCCGAGGCGGCGATGCTGAAAAAAGCCACATTCGCTTCGCCCGCCACTGCCCGCGCCATCAAGGTCTTGCCGGTGCCGGGCGGCCCAATCAGCAGGACGCCGCGCGGCACCTTGGCGCCCACCTTGACATATTTCTCGGGTTGTTTGAGGAAGTCGACGACTTCTTCGAGCTCCAGCTTGGCTGCGTCCTGGCCCGCCACATCTTCAAAGCGGATCGAGGGCATCTCCGGCGTTTTCTCGCGCGCTTGCGATTGGCCGAAGGAGAAGATGCCATTCATCTGGCCCTGGGCGCGCCTGCCCATCCAGACGAAGAAGCCGATGATGAGCACCAGCGGCAGGAAGTTCAAGATGATCGAGAGCCAGGGAGAGGCGCTGCTGTATTCCTGCGAAACCGGCTTGATGCCATTTTGGATGCGCAGCCGTTCAATCTCGGGACCAGCGAAGACCGGGATCTGCGCCGTGAAGCGCCGAACGCCTTGTGTCCGCCCCGATGGCGTCAATACTACGATGCTGTCTATGAGCTCGCCTGTGACCGCCGTCGCATCGCGATAATCGAATGTCTTGACATTGTTGATTCGCAGCTGCTCATAAAAATCCGAATAGGCGATCTCCGGCGTGGATGAGATGCCGCCAAGCAGGCTCGGCGATGAGACCAGCAGAAGCAGCATGACCAAGACCAGCAATCCCGGCGATACCCAGCGGCGCCAGTTCTTGGGCGGCTGCGGCGGCCGGCTGCCGCTCTCGCTGCTTTCCTGTTCGTCGTTGTTGTTGTCCCAGAAGTGCATAGGCTGATACTACCTGCTAAATGCGCTTTGTATAGTGCGAGTATACCTTATGTGCCGCGCGCGCAATGCAAGACTTGTCTTAGAACTGGCTTGGGGCGCAGGGCTGGCGGTGAAAAGTGCGGCAGACCGGCCATCGAGGCAGACCCCCTTCAATCCCCACATCAAGGCAGACCCCCCTCGGTCCCCCCCCATCAAGGCAGACCCCCCTCGGTCCCCCCATCAAGATGGGGGAGGCTTGTTTTGCGCGAGCGGCGCATGTGAACTCGCAAACGCGGCTAGGCTTGCCTTCCCCCCGGCTCGACGGGTCGCGTAGACACTGACCTGCGAGGGACCGAGGGGGATTGGATCGGGAGAGTCGCCGCCTCGCCCCTACGGGATCTTGGTGTTGGCGGATTTTGCCTTCCCCCACTCGACGCGGGGACCGAGGAGGGTCGACTCGGGGGAGCCGAGAGGGGTAGACCAATCGCGGGGAATGACAATATCGCATCCCGCCCTTGTCCGCTATGCTAGTCACAGAGCGCAGCGGCAGGAAAGTAGGCTCAGCATGAACCGCCTGAAAGACGAGAGCAGTCCCTATCTGCTGCAGCATGCCGATAATCCGGTTGATTGGCATCCTTGGGGCGATGAAGCCTTTCGCCTCGCCCGCGAGCTGGACAAACCCATCCTGCTCAGCATCGGTTACAGCGCCTGCCATTGGTGCCATGTCATGGCGCATGAGAGCTTTGAAGACCAAGCCACCGCCGAGATGATGAACGCGCTCTTCATCAACGTCAAGGTCGATCGCGAAGAGCGCCCCGATGTCGATGATATTTATATGGGGGCTGTGCAGGCTTTGGCTGGGCAGGGCGGCTGGCCCATGACGGTCTTCCTGCTGCCCGATGGCCGACCGTTCTATGGCGGCACCTACTATCCCAAGACGAGCCAATACGGCCGCCCCTCGTTCACCCAGCTAATGGGCGCGGTGCATGAGGCCTATCGCGGCAAACGCGACCAGCTCGAGGCGCAGGCGGACAACCTGCATCAGATGCTGCGACGAGACGTCCTGGCGATTGGACGCGCGGATGACAGCGGCTTGACGGCTGAACTCTTGGATGGCGCGGCGCAAAAACTGCTGGCCAGCATGGACCGCGTCAACGGAGGCTTCGGTTCACAGCCCAAATTCCCCAATCCCATCAGCCTGGAATTCCTGCTGCGTCATATCCTGCGCAGCGGCGATGCCCAGGCGCGCCAATTGGTCGAGCTCAGCCTGCGGAAGATGGCTGCTGGCGGGATCTACGATCACATCGGCGGCGGTTTTGCCCGTTACAGCGTCGACGCGCATTGGCTTGTGCCGCATTTTGAGAAGATGCTCTATGACAACGCCCAGTTGAGCCGGCTCTATCTGCATGCCTGGCAGATCACCGGCGATGACCAGTATCGCGTTGTGGCTGAAGACATCTACGACTATATTTTGCGCGAGATGAGCGCGCCCAAAGGCGGCTTCTACAGCGCCACCGACGCCGATTCGGAAGGCGTCGAAGGCAAGTTCTTCGTTTGGACAATTGCCGAAGTCGCTGAAGCGCTTGAGCCGCTGCAGGACGATTTGCCGCGCGCGCTTGAGATCGCCATCGAGACTTTTGGCATGACAGGCGCCGGCAACTTTGAAGGCGCGAATATTTTGTTCCTTCCGCGTCCGTTGGCAGAGACCGCGATCATCCTGGGCATGAGCACGGAGCAGCTAAAGCGAGCGCTTGGGCAGATCAAGTCTCGTCTTTATGCCGTCCGCGCTCAACGCATCCCGCCTGGCTTGGATGACAAGATACTCGCCTCGTGGAATGGCATGATGCTGGCCAGCCTGGCCGAAGCGGCGCGAATCTTGAAGCGAGAAGATTACCTCGCCGCAGCTATCGCGACGGGCGAATTCCTGGTTGATCGCATGATGGAAGACAGCGGCCGCCTCTTCCGCAGCCACAAAGACGGCATCAGCAAGCTCAACGCCTACCTGGAAGATTACGCCAATATGATCGACGCCATGCTGGAGCTCTATCAAGCGAGCTTTGACGATCGATGGTTTGCGGTCGCTCGGCGCTTGGCGGATTTCGCGCATCGGCATTTCGAAGCCGAAGATGGTGGCTACTATGACACCAGCGATGATCACGAAGCGCTGATTGTTCGGCCCCGCAACCTGCAAGACAATGTTACGCCTTCCGGCAATGGCATGATGGCTCGCCAGCTGCTGCGCCTGGCTGCCTACACGGGCCACAACGGATACGCTGAAGCCGCCCGCGAAATCCTGCGCAAACTCTGCGATGCCATAGGCGAGTATCCGCAAGCCTTCGCCGAATCGCTAAACGCCGCCGATATGCTGATATGCGGAATTGACGAAGTGGCGATAATTGGCGATTTGAATAGCCCGGCAGGCGCGGAGATCCTTGATGCCTTGAGGGGAGCGTATCGACCGAATCAGGTTGTCGCCTGGTCGCGCGATGATTTGGCTCAGCATGGGCTGATCCCTCTCTTGCGCCAGCGCAGCGCCATCGATGGTCAAGCCACGGTCTATGTCTGTCGCGATTTCGCCTGCCGCATGCCGGTCGCATCGGCGCGAGAGCTTGTTCCACTCTTGGCATCCAGCGACCCAGCGCAGCGGTCCTGAAGCGCATGCAAGAACGCCAGGCTGCCCAAGAGTATTTTCGCGCTCTGCTACGGACCGTCGTGGGGCAGGCTTTTGCCGCGGCTGGTTATCACTTCGCTGAAGAGCCGCTGCAATCGGCTGGCGGAAGATACCGTTTCGCCAAGGCATTCGCGGATGGCGGCGTCGGCTGGATAGATTTTCAAGTCTTGGTCGTCAGCGATACCATCTGGTCGGGTGGCGCGCCATCCCGGTTTCGCGTTGGGCTGACGCGCTGGATGATGCCGGCTGGCGGGATGCAAAGGCATAGGCAGCGGGTCACGCGTGGCTTGGCTGAGCTGGTCGTGGCGGATTTCGGCGTCAATATCCTGCCCAGCGCTGATCACTGGTGGAGCTATCGCGATACCGATTCGCTTGGCAAGGCGCTGGCTGAAGCGGGTCATCTGATCGTCGGCTACGGCATCCCCTGGCTCAGTGGCGATTTGCTTCCGCCAGATGACGCGGGCGGCGAGCTTGCTTGACAAGCCCAAAGCGCCTTCGTAGGATGATGGCGCGACAGGATGCCAGGGACGAAACGCGATGAACCGATTACGCATTCCGCTGCTGACGCTCTGCATCTGCGCAGCCGCCTGCAATGTCGCCCAGGTGGACGATGGCTTGCCCACGCCGGATGAGAACAACATCATCTATGTGACCGCCACGCCCGCTTTCGCTGTCGCCCAGGTTGTCCCAACAGTCGCGGCCACTGAGCTTCCAACCGCCACTTCCTCGCCCACCATCGCCGCTCCCGAGCTTATGGCTACTGGCGACCGTTTCATGCGTAATGGCTATTTTGAAGAGGCGGCCGCCTTTTATGCCAGGCTAATGGACCAGGGCGACGCGCTTCCGCCTGCCGACCGCGCCCAGGCTGCCCTGCGCTTGGGCCAGGCGAACCTGCGCGCCGGCTATTTCCAGCGGGCGCTCGAGGCTTTTTCGCTTCTCATTAGCGACTTCCCTAGCCTGCCAGAAGCCGCCCAAGCCTATTTCTTGCGTGGCGACGCCCGGCTCGGCTTGGGGCAGTGGGCAGCCGCCATAAATGACCTGCGGCAGTATCTCGCCCTGCGGCCCGGCTTGATCGACAGCTACGTCTACGAACGCATCGCCGATGCCCAGCTGGCGCTGCAAGAAACGGATGAGGCTCTGCGCAGCTACGAAAGCGCCATCAATGCCAGGCGGTCGCTCGTGCCCCTGCTGGCTTTGCGCGAGAAGCTGGCGGGGATCGCCATCACGCTGGGACGGCATGCCGATGCCGTGGCGCAGTATGACGCTATCCTGGCGGTGGCGCGCAACCAGCCTTATCGCGCGAGTATAGCATTTGCGGCCGCCCAGGCGGCTATGGATGGCGGGGCGACGGCGGCTGGCTTGGAACGCATGCGGGCGATCAGCGAACAATTTGCTGGAACTGCCACTGCCTGGCAGGCGCACCTGGCGCTCAGCGAACACGGCATGGGTCTCGATAGTCTGCGGCGAGCGCGGGCGGCAACTGCAGCGGGCGAATACCAGGCGGCGGTTGACGCTTTTAACCAAGTCATCACCGCCAGCGCGCCAGCTGACATTCCAGCCGATGTCTATCTCTCGCTGGGGAGAGCCTATCGACAGCTTGGCAATTCGGGCTCGGCCACCAGGGCTTTTCAAACCGTGATAGACCGCTACCCGGAAAATCCAGCCTTTGGCGATGCGCTGCTGGAAATGGGACGGACGCGCTTTCTGGCTGGCGACAGCTTTGCCGCTATCGAGATCTATCTGTCCATCGCCGACAGTTATCCGCAGCTGACGTCGTCGGCGGCCGTGGCGCTTTGGCGCGCGGGCTATCTTTATGGCACGAATGGCGAGACTGCGAAATCAAGGAAGGTCTTCCTGCGCATGGCTGAGCACTATCCCGGGCATAGCTACACCACAAACGGCTTGTTCATTGCCGCCTCAGCCGCCATACGCGACCAGGACTGGACCGCCGCCGAAGGCATCTACAAGCGGATCGCCAATCTTTCACGCAGCGAGGACCAAGCCGGCGCTTATCTCTGGCTGGGCAGGCTTGCGCTGGAACGTGGCGATGCGGCAGGCGCTGATGAATACTTTGGCTTGGCTGTCACAGCGGCGCCAGACAGCTATTTTGCAGCCCGCGCGGATGACATCCGGCTGGGCTTTCAGCCATTTCAGCCGCCTGCGCGCTGGCATTTCCAGCTGGACGAAGCCGCGGCCCTGGCGGATGCTGATGCCTGGCTGCGCGAGACCTTCGCCATCGAAGAGACCGGCGAGCTTTGGCGCTTGACTGCGGAACTCAATTCCGACCCTCGCATGGTTCGCGGGCGCGAGTTGCTGGCTGTGAAGGCCATGGACGAAGCCGCCACAGAATTCGAAGCCCTTGTCGACAGCGCGCGCGACGAAGGCAAGGCGCTTGACAGTTACCGCCTGGCTATCGCCTTGCGCGAGTTGGGCATCTATCGCGAGAGCGTCATCGCAGCCGCGGATGTTATCATCGCCTCCGGCCAGGGCACATTGAACGCGCCGGCTTTGCTGGCTCGCATGCGCTTCCCGGCTTATTACATTGATGTCATCCAGCCAGAGGCGGCGGCTCGCGGCATTGACCCCGCGCTGATGCTGGCATTGATACGCCAGGAGAGCCTCTTCCATACCTTCGCCACCGCGGCGGCCGGCGAAAAAGGTTTGATGCAAGTCATCCCCTCCACCGCCCAATACATCGCCGAGCAGCTTAACTGGCTTGATTATCAGCATAGCGACCTCTTTCGACCGTATGCCGGCGTCGCGTTTGGCGCCTATTACATTGATGAGCAGCTTGATCGTTTTGAGCAGAACGCCATCAGCGCGCTGGCGGCTTATAACGCCGGACCGGGCCGCGCCTACGATTGGCATGGTCTGGCTGGCGGCGACCCCGATCTATTCATGACTGCGATCACTATCGAGTCAACGCGCCATTACGTCCGATACATCTATCGCAACTATAATATCTACCGAGCGCTTTACGGCGTCGACGAGCCTTAGCGGTCAGCGCCCCTCTGGCAACATCCTGGGCTGTTTCGCGTAAGAATACTTATGGGCGTCGCGGGCAAATCGTCGCGGGCTCATAAGTGTTCTTACTCTTAGGGCGATAGGCGCGTCCGCGCGTATAAATCGTGATAAACTTGTTGTGAGAAGTGATTTTGCCAGGCGGGCTGGTCATGCAAGCGCAGCGACTGCTTGATAATCTTCAGGCGCGACAAGAGAAGAATCTTGATGAATTCTTCGGCAATCCCCGTTTGCTGGATGACCGGCATCGGGTTGAGCCTTTCGCGGCGGTCAGGCGCGTCGCCATATTGACCGAGTCCTTCCTGCCCAAGCTGGATGGCGTCGTCAAGACTTCTTATCTGACCATTCGCTACTTGCAGGAGACTGGGCGGGAAGTGCTGGTATTCGCGCCGGATATCGCCGTCGACAGCGTTGGCGATTCGCAGGTCATCCCTTTGCGCTCCATCGGCCTTCCCCAAGCGCCGGAGACGCGGATGGCGCTGCCCAACCCTATCGTCGCCCGCCACATCGAAGACTTCCAGCCGGATTTGATTCATCTCTTCAGCCCGGCGGCCATGTCGGTGAATGGCATGGCGGTTGGCCGGCATCTCAATCTGGCGGTCATCGCCAATTATCAGACCGATCTGCCCGGTTATACCGAGCATTACGGCTTTCCGATGCTCTCGGGTCCGGTCAATCGCTGGCTGCGTTATATTCACAACGGCTGCCATTTGACGCTGGCGCCGACGCAGACCATCATCCATCAGTTGCGCGGGGTTGGCTATCGCCGCGTCCGACATTGGGGGCGTGGCGTCAACACCGAGCGCTTCAACCCCAAACATGCCCGCTCCGCCATGCGCCGGCGTCTGCTGAATGGCCGCAATCCTGATGCGCTGCTCTGTATTTTCGTCGGCCGGCTGGCCAACGAAAAGCGCATAGATTTGCTCCTGGAGGCGGCGCGGAAGCCCGGCATCGCGCTGACAATCGTCGGCGATGGCGCCTTGCGCGAAGAGCTTGAGCGGGTCTTTGCCGATACCGACGCCTTTTTCACGGGCTACTTGATCGGCGACGAGTTGGCGCAAGCCTATGCCAGCGCGGATGTCTTCGCCTTCCCCAGCGCCAGCGAAACTTTTGGCCAGGTCATCCTGGAAGCGATGGCTTCGGGCCTGCCCTCTGTCGTGGCAAGATCCGGCGGCGCGCCTGATGTGATCGTCGATGGCGGCAGCGGCATCGCCGTGGAGCCAAGCCAAAGCGCCTTCGCCAGCGCCATCACCGCCCTGCGCGATCGGCCTGATCTCCGCCTCCAGCTTAGCCATGGCGCGCGCGGGCAAGCCGAATCCCGCCCTTGGTCCGCCTTGATGGCGCAGTTGGAAAGTTATTATGAAGAAGCTTATACGATGAACCAGCGCTTCAAGAGCTTGTTCGGCTTCACGAATTATCACCGCCCGCTGGCGATCCCGGCACGCCTCGCGCGTCGGCCGCGCAGCTTGTCCGGCTTTTGATGGTCTGCCCGGCGCCTCGCTCCAGCGCAGAAATGAGCATCCATGACAGATAGGCCTGCCAAACATACTCTGGCGCTGATCTCGCATGATGGCAAGAAAGCCGATATGGTGGCATTTGTCATGGACCATCGCGAGCGGCTAAGCGCTTATAACCTGGTGGCCACCAATACGACGGGCAAGCTCATCGCCGACAAAGCCGGCTTGCCTGTGAAGCGGATGCTGTCCGGCCCCTTCGGCGGAGATGCGCAGATCGCGGCAATGGTGGCGGAAGGGCGGATCAGAGCGGTCATCTTCTTTCTGGACCCGCTGGGCAAACATCCCCATGATCCCGATATTCAGAGCTTGCTGCGCATTTGCAATGTGCATAATGTGCCGCTGGCCACCAATGTGGCCACTGCGGAACTCCTGCTCATGGCATGAAGCGCCATTCTTACGCGATTCTGTCTGTTGCGCCGGCGGATCTGCGCTCATAATTGATCGGAACGCGGAGGATGCGCTTGGCGAGAGCTCGGGCGCGCAGGCTTTGGCTGAATGAGGAAGCGTCTTGGCGGATAACGACCGCGTCATCGTGGATTGGGTCATGCGCGCGCGAAAGGGCGATCAAGAAGCCTTCGCCGAGCTGGTCTACCTGTATCAAGACCCGGTCTACAATTTCTGTTATCGCATGTTGGGCGAAAGCGCCGAAGCTGAAGATGCCACGCAAGAGACATTCCTGCGCGTGCATCGCAATTTGCATCGCTACGATACCAACCGTTCCTTCAAGACCTGGCTGCTCTCGATCGCCTCGAATCATTGCATAGACCGCCTGCGCAAACGCCGCATGCGCTTTGTCTCGCTGGATGATGAGCCGACGGCGGCCGCCCTGGCTCTGCGCAGCAGCGATCCATCGCCGGAAAGCGCAGCCATGCAAAGGGAGTTGAGCGATGCCATCCAGGCTTTGCTTCTGCAGCTTGATGAGCATTATCGCCTGGCGGTCATCTATCGCTATTGGTATGCCTACTCCTACGCCGAGATCGCGCGGGAAATGGGCACGACAGAAAGCGCCATCAAGAGCCGTTTGCATCGAGCGCGCCGCCGCCTGAGCGAGCTGCTCGAAAGCGCCAATCCAGACGATCAGAGCCGCCTGGCCGACCGACTGCCGAAAGGATAAGCCAGATGTCCCCAGAGCAAAGCCAGCCGCAGCAGGACATGATGCAAGAGGCGCTTGATGGGCAGCTCTCCGATGAGATGGCGAGACAGCTGCTCGAGAAGCTCAGCAGCGACCAAGGCGCCGCCCGCGAATTTGGACGTCTGCGCCGGGTCGACGCCTTGCTGAAACGGGCGCCTCATCAACGCGCGCCCGCCCGACTGGCTGCCACAATCATGGCGCGGGTCGCCGAGCGCGTGCAAACCGAAACGGAAAAATCCGATCTCTCGCCGGAGATGCAGCGCGTGATCATGCTCAGCCTCTCGGCGGCAATGATGGCGATGATGCCCATGATGGAAGCGGCTTCCTGGCTGGTGCTCAATGCCCGGCGCGATCCCGAATTGCTGGGCGATGTCATGATCGAGACTATCGGCTGGATGACGCTGGTGACCAAAGCCTTGATCCAGCTGCTGGACGATGCCGAAAATCTGGCGCGCAGCGAACCCGAAATCGCCGCCGCCACACTGGCTCTGACGCCCTACCTGCTCTCGACGATTCTGGATTATCTGGACGAGGTCCCCGTCTCCGACTAAGGCGCGAGCGCGTCAAGCATTCAGCTGGCGTCGTCGGGGATCATCTCGATATTGCGCACGCGGAAGGTCACCAAGCCATCCGGCACCTGGACTTTTACGCGGTCGCCTACTTTCTTGCCCAGAAGGGCTTTGCCAACCGGCGAATCCAGCGATACCCCGCGCCGTCCATGCGTGATCTCTTCGCTATCCAGCAGGTCCAGCGTGAACTCTTCTTTCTCTGAGCTGTCATAGACGGTCACGCGATTGCCTGGCGTGATGGTGTTGGGGTCTTCATCGGCATCGATTATTTCAGCCCGCGCCAAGACATTCTGCAAATGCGAGACGCGCTCGTCAAGCCGCTCCTTGGAGACCATGGCGTCGAAGAAAACCGCTTCTTCGCCCTGGTCGTCTTCACGCGCTTCAGCCAGCATCTCGGCGATTTTGGAGTTCTCCACGCTTGTGAGGATGTTGAGTTCGCGCTGCAGCTTTTGCTGGCCTTGACGGGTTAGGAGAATGCGTCGTTCTGCCATGCTATCGTCCTTTCGTGTCGCAATCATCCCTGAATACGGCGGTTCGCGGCCATGGTTACAGCCAGGGTCTCCAACAAATGCAAATACATAACAGGAAACGCCCTGCCCACCGGACAGGACGCGCCCATGCACTCGTCTGATTGCTTATGCAACCATCCTAACCGATGCGCGCCTGAAATGCAAGCTCGTGTTTTCGCGATCGGCGCCGGTTAATCGCCCAAGTAGACTTCCGGGTTGACGCAATTCGGCAGGGGCAGCCCGCGCAAGCCAGCGATGAGATTGTCGACAGCCATCTCCGCCATCTTCGTCCGCGTGGCCACGCTGGCGCTGGCGATATGCGGCAGGACCAGGCAGTTTTCCAAGCCGAGCAGCGGGTCATCCAGCGGAATTGGCTCCGGCTCGGTGACATCCAGAGCGGCCGCGCGGATCTCGCCATCGCGCAGGGCTTCATAGAGCGCCGCGGGATCGACAACGCCGCCGCGCGCCGTGTTGATAAGAATGGCTGTGGATTTCATCATAGCCAGTTCCCGCTTGCCAATCAGATGCCGCGTTTCCCGCGTAAGCGGCACATGCAGACTGACAAAATCGCTCTCTTGCAGCAATCTGCCCAGGCTGACCGCTTCGCCGCCCAGAGCCGCGATTTCCGCTGTCGCACCGCGCGAATTGACCAGCAGGCGCATGTTGAAGCCGGCCGCGCGAGCCGCCATCGCCGCGCCTATGCGCCCGAAGCCCACGATGCCCAGGGTCGCGCCGAATATATCTTGGCCGGATAAAACGGTGGGATGCCAGGTGCGCCACTCGCCATTCTTTATGTATTGCCCAGCTTCGGGGATGCGCCGCGCCGCCGCCATCAAAAGGGCAAAGGCAAAATCGGCTGTTGTTTGCGTGAGCACGCCGGGCGTATTGCCGACCGGGATGCCGCGCTCGCTGGCTGCCGCAATGTCGATGTTGTCATAACCCACCGCCATGTTGCTGATGACTTTCAGACGGTTTCCCGCGTCCATCAGCCGGGCGTCTATGCGATCTGTCAGCAGGCAGAGCAATCCCCCGAGCTGGCTGACCCGCTCGGCAATGACCTCGTAAGGCGGAGGCATGAACCCGTTCCAGACTTCCAAATCGTAATGCGCTGCCAGGCTTTGCAGGGTCGCGGGAGGAAGCTGCCGCGTGACGAATACCTTGTCTCGGCTCATGGGGATGCTCCAGTGCTGATTCCGCCGCGTAGTATAACGCAGTCGCGTCCGCGCGAAACACTGCGGCCGGGTTGGCTTTGTTGGCGCGCGGACCTTTATGGGAATCCGCAAGCGGTTTAGGGCAGGGTGGGCAGAGAGAGCTTCACCAAGGCGCCGCGGCCTGGCTGGCTGCTCAGCGAGATCTTGCCGCCGCAGCCTTCAATATGCATCCGCGCCAGGAATAAACCCAAGCCCAAACCGGGCGCCGCGGCATCGGCCTGCCAGAAGGGCTCGAAAGCCATGCCTTGCCTGGCTTGAAAGCCATGTCCCCTGTCATAAATGGTGATATCGGCGCGATAGCCAAAGTCTTGAATGGCGATGCTGGCTCGCTGCACGCCGGCATGCTGGCGGATATTTTGAGCGATTTCGCCCAGGGCGCTGCTGAGGTAGGCTTCGTCGCCAAGCACAATGAAATTGGCCTCAAGCGAGGGCAACCGAATGCCTTTGAGCTCGGCGCGCAGCTTCTGGATCAGCAGCATGCCGCTAAACTCATCATTGGCATAGGCGATCCGATTATGCGTCAACAAGGAGTATTGCCAGATTTTGCTCATCATGCGCTCAAGCGAAAGCAGCGACTCATGCGCGAAGTCCATCGCCGTCTGTTGTTCTTCGTTCAGCGGACCATCAAAGCCAGCCGAGAGGTTCTCCAACGTTGCAATGGCGGGGTGCTGCAGCGACTTGAAGCGCTCGAGCACGGCAGGCCGGGTGGCGATATTGTCGATGCCCAGAGCCGTGATGACATCCATCACCAGCGTATGCAAGCCCCAGCAATAAGCGTGGATCCGCTTGAGGCATTCGCGCTGGTCGCCGGTGGTCATGCCAAAAGCGCCCGTCATCGTAGATTCCATCAACGCGATGATGTCACTGACGGGGTCAAGCAGCTTGCTATACACTATCTTCGCCACGAGCCATGTCTCCACACCAGCCTATTCCCTTAGTATACCCGAAAACATCGCCATACCGCGTATTCCCATCCCGCCGGCGCAAGCCGCCAATCCCTACACAGCAACAGGCGACGCAAAAAAGCAGCTGGCGGAATGCCAACTGCTTGAATTGCCGATTGCTGTGGATGCTGAACTTGCCAGCGCTGCGAGCCCTTATTTCATCTCGACGACGGCGCCCGCTTCTTCCAGCTTGCTCTTGCCATCTTCGGCGATGTCTTTGCTGACTTCTTCGAGCACGGTGGCTGGCGCAGATTCGACCAGTTCTTTGGCTTCCTTCAGGCCAAGCGGCGTGATGGCCCGAATGGCTTTGATGACGTTGATCTTCTTGGGCCCAATCTCCTTGAGGATGATGTCGAATTCGGTCTGTTCTTCTTCCGGCTCGGCTTCCGCGGCTGCGCCGGCTCCTGGCGCCATCATCATCATGCCACCGCCGACGGCCGCCTCGACGCCCCAAGCCTCTTCCAGCTTCTTCTTCAGGTCAGCGGCTTCCAAGATAGTCAAGGCGCTGAGTTCTTCTACCAGTTTGTCCAGGTCTGCCATTGTTCTCCCTCGTTTCAGATTGTGTTTTTTCGTGGCTGCGGAAATCGCTTTCAGCGCGCCGGCGGCTACTCAGTCAAGACAGCGCCTTCTTCCTGCTTGTCGAGATAAGCCTGCAGGACGTTGACAACCCCGGCTGTGGCTTGGTCAAGCGCGGTCACGAGACCTTGGGCTGGCGCGACGACAACTCCAGCCAACTGGGCGCGCAATTCGTCCAGCGTTGGCAGCTTGGAAAGCGCGTCGACTTGCTGCGCGTCCAGGATATCGCCGCTCATCACGCCGCCGGTCACCGTCATCTTCTCGTCGAAATCTTCATCCGCGATATGCTTGAGCAAAGCTTTGGATACGCCGGGCATATTGTCATGCCCGAAGACAAAAGCCACCGGACCCGTCAGCAGATGCTCCGGCACGGTCCAATCGGCTTCTTCCAGCGCCTTGCGCATCAGGGTATTCTTGGCGACCAGGTAGCGGCCGCTCTGCTCGCGGACGGCATGGCGCAGGCTCTGCACCTGCGATACGCTGAGCCCCTGCGTCCGCACGACGACAAAGCCATCGCTCTCGCGCAGAATTTCGACATAACTCTCAACAAGCTCCTGCTTGCGCGTTCTGGTTATCGGCAAGTGAGACTCCTTTCTTTGGCGGGCGCGTCTTGCCCGACAAACAAAACGCGACCCACATTTCGGAGGTCGCGACAATTGCCATTTGCTGGCCTGCAAGCGGGCTGTCGGCGCGGGCCTCGGCAGGCGATTAAGGGCGGGGCCCCCCTGCTGTCTGCGGTTTGCGTCGCTATGCGATTGTTGACTGCGCCGGGATGATAGCAGAATTGGCCGGCTGGTCAAGCCTGATATTCTCAAGTTGACGATGCCCCGCCTCTGCGCTACAACATGACGCAAGAGCCAATGGCGAGGAATCGACGCATGGAAATGGATCGCGATGCCCTGCAGAAGAAAGTGCATGCGCTCTATGCCCGCGAGCATGCGGAATTGGGCGAGGCTGGCGCTGCCGAACACCTCGAACGCGGCCGGCAATGGCAGCTGGCGGATACGCTGAAAGCCGGCGGCCTGCTGGTCTTTCCCCATGCCGGCGTGCATGACTGCGGGTATCAAATCGCCGCCTGCGTACATGCCGCGATGGATAGCGGCGCGGACAAGGTCGTCGTGCTCAGCGTCCTGCATGCCTTCAGTCCAGCCATGGAACAGGCGCGCGTCGAAGTGGCTGCCGGGGAGGACCCAGCCAACTATGATTTCTGGGGCATTCAAGGACCGGGCATCGACGGAAGACAGGAATGGCTTGGCGACCATGCCTTGATCAGCTGGCGGTATTTCTGGCAAGCCGAAGTCAAGCGCAGGAATCTGCCCAAGAGCAAGCAGCCGCGAGTCTTTGAACGTTATCCTTATCTGGCCGGCGGAAAGCCTCATCTGCTGCCGGGCATAGACGAGCTGGCGCGCTTGATGGAAGACGCTGTCCTGGTCAGCACGGCCGATCCCTTCCATCATGGCATCGGCTATGGCGACCCGCCGGAAGCGGCCTATGACCATGATGAAGCTGGCATGGCGCATGCCCGCGAGACCATCGAAGCCGGCATCCGCATCCTTGAGCGCGGCGACTATTGGGCATACAACCAGCATTGCGTGGAATCAAAAAGCGACGCCCGCGATACCGGGCAAGTCTACCGCTACCTGCGCGGTCCTATGCGTGGCGACGTGCTGGATATCAGCTATACGGACTCGTCTGAACTCTATGACCAGCCGAAGCCGACCTGGGTGGCGGGCGCCTTGATCGAGTGGCGGCCTGTCTCATAACTGGCTTGCTCAATCAGTTCAGTTTGGCTTCCAGGATATGCAGCGCGTCTTGCAGCTGCTGCTGGCGCAGGCTCTGCGTCAAGTCGCCGCGGGTCCGCTCCAGCACGCCGCGGACGATATCGGTCTGCCGCCGCAAGCCATGCGTCAGGGCATCGGGAAAATCGAAGGCGACAAGCTGGTCGTATATCGCGTCCATGGCGCCCAGCAAGCGCTCGGCTTCCTGGCTGTGGCTGTTTTGTCGCCGCATGATATCGAGGATGAAGCGCCGCAATTCGGTGGCGGCCTCTGCCATGCCCTTGAGGTAGGAGGCGCTTTCGATGCCCAATTCGCTGGATGTTGGCAGAGCCTCCTCGCGAATGATCGCCCGTGTGATGAAAGCCTCGGCCGCTTCTTTCAGAGCATCCTGCGTATAGCCGCTGTGATACAAATCCGGGTATTCCGCAACGGTGGTCTTTAGCTCCGCGGCTCCGGAGCGGATCTGTTCCAGCTTGGCATCGGCGCGCTGCCAATCCCGCCGGTGAATGGCGCGGATGCCCTCCGAGCAGTGGCGGATCACCTGTCGCGATTGGGCGATGGCGGCGTCGCGGGCGGCATTGCGCCGCTCAAGATCAGCGCGGATTCGCTCGCATATCTGGCTCAGGTTATTCATCGTCGCCGTCCTCAGCCGGTTTGACCGAGCCAAAGAGCTGGTCTGCCAGCGTTTGCCGCGGCGGCGCGTTCAAGTTGCCATGCTTGTTTTCATACTTCTTGATGTTATCCTGCAGGGCGTTCAGGAAGAGCTTGCTGTGCGTCGGCGTCATGATGACCCGCTTTTGCAAGCGCGCCCGATCATCATTCGGCAGCACCTGAATGAAATCAAAGACCACTTCGTTGGCATTATGCGTGATCATGACCATATTGGCGTAGATCGCGCTGGGGTCCCGAGGCAGCTCCAGCTTGACCTGCCGTTTCTGGGAGTTTGAATCCGCCATGAGCTCCTCGTTTGACCCAACTGAACGCCACAAGTATAGCGGCTCGCGCGCCAAAGGAATATATGCGCGCCACATGCGATTGCCTGCTGGCCTGCGCGCCCGCGCTAGAATTGACGCTGCCGACTCTTTGGACGGAGAAACTGCCATGCCCACCTATATCTATCGCATTCAGCCCGTGCGCCCGGAAATGCTGTCAACTGGTCCCACAGACGAAGAAGCGCGCTTGACCGGCGAGCATTTTGCCTATCTCAAGACGCTGATGGCGGAAGGCATTCTGATTCTGGCTGGCCGCAGCCTGAACAGCGACTACTCGGCATTCGGCATCGCCATCTTCAAGGCCAGGGACGATGACCACATGCGGCGCATCACAGCTGGCGACCCGGGCGTGGCGCAGAAGCTTTTCCGCGCCGAATGGCATCCTTTTCGCATCGCCCTGCATGAACCCGGGAATGCGCCGAGCGACTGAGTTTGCCAGCTTTGCCTCGCCATAGTCAGAGCAGCGGTTCGCGGGTCGGCAAGCCAGCTTTGCGCGGATAGCGCCGCGGGGTTGCTTTGCTCTTGTCGATGATCGCCAAATAACGCGGATTCGCCAGCCCAGGCAGCTGAACCTCCTCGATCTGGAAGAGTTCGCCGCCCAGCATAGTGATGGCTCGCGCCGCTTCGGCGATTTCTTCATGAGCGTCTTTGCCGCGCATGGCGATGACCTGCCCCCCCGGTTTCGCCAATGGCAGCGTATATTCCATCAGCGCAGGCATAGGGGCGACGGCGCGCGCGGTCACGATGTCATAGCGCTCGCGATGCGCTCTCTGGCGCCCGGCATCTTCGGCGCGGGCATGTACGCAGCGGACATTATGAATGCCCAGTTCGGCGCAAGCCCCCTCGATGAAACGCAGCTTCTTCACTGTGGCATCCAGTAGGGTGGCCTCGCAGCCAGGAAAGAGCATGGCGATGACCAGTCCAGGGAAGCCGGCGCCCGTGCCAACATCGATCAGTCGCAAGCCCTCAAAGCTGGCACCGGCGCGCATCAACGTCAGCGAATCCAGGAAGTGCTTGATGACGATCTCAGCCGGGTCTGTGATGCCCGTCAAGTTGAGGCGCTGGTTCCAATCCAGCAACATTCGCGCAAAGCTGGCGAAGCGCTGCAGGTCATCGTCGGCTAGCTCCAGCCCGAGCAGCGACCGGGCATGGAGGCGCAAAGCCCGCCAATGCGCTTGGCTGACATCGGCAAGTGGCATGTCCGGCGCGGAACTCAGATTCCCGCCTGGGGCCAAGGGTAGGTTTTAAGCGGGATGGCTGGCTGCTCATGCAAGACTTCAACGCCATGAGGATTGGCTTGAATCAGAAACTGGCAGCGGCTGCCCAGGCGCTCGTTGGCGGTGCCCGGTCCATATTCCGCATACCCGTCGCTGATCGGCTGCGCCCAGCCTACCGCGTAGTTGATCTCATAGAAGCCCGGTTCCCATTTGGGTCCGAAATTCACTTTATAGAAGACCCACCAGTCCGAGCTGCCGCGGATCTGCTTGATCTCGCTGACGTTTACGTTGGGGATGGGTCGTCCGCTGAGCAGAATGGCGTATTGGGCATTGTCGATATGCGCCTGCGCTTGTTCTTTGGTTTGGGCATACCAGGACCAGAAGACCCGTATTACATCGGTGTCATAGAGCAGGCCCGGGTCAGCGCCTTCCGCGTCTTCGCATTCAGCATAGATGAGTCCGGGATCGCTAGTCCGTTCGGGCGGCGGCTGCTGCACGCGCGCGCCAATCTGCACTATAGGCTGGCTGGGCTGCGAATAGACCGGGTTCAGCAAGCCGCCATCCGGCGTGAATACATTCGATGACGACAGTATCTGCGGTCCAGCAGAGGTATCTACGCCTTCCACCAATGTGCTGGCTGGCGCCTCGCATTCGCCTAGCGTATCATCGGAAGGCGCTTCAAAGAGCGTGCTGTCCGGGTCAATCTCGCTTCCGATGCGGATGACGACGCTGATTGGCGTATCAAGGCTGCGCAATGCGCCATCCGACCAATAGATCACCTGGCTGACCGCGTAATCCCCATCGACATTGACTTGGCGCAAGCCGGTGATGGCATTCCCCAAGCCGCCATAAGCGTCAAATGCCTGGAAGAAAATGTCATAGCCGCTCTCGATCGTGCCATACAGGTCAATCACCATGCGGTCTTCGCAAGCCGAATAGAACCAGTTGACCGTCGATGAGTATTCCGTGTCGTCTTGCGCCTGCGCGCTGAAGAACAGCGACAAAGCCATCATAAGGAGGAGCGAAACCTTGGTTGCACGCATGAGAATAAAATCCCGTCTCGTCGGTCTATGGAATGTCATTCGCGACTATTCTACCGCAAATCAGCCAATTTCTCAGCCCGATTGGCGAATCCGGTCCGCGAATGGCAGTATACTCTCGCTGAGCCGTCGGTAAAATACCTGAAGCAGGGTCCATGACAGAGCGGAAAGGTAGACCAGCATTGCCAAAAGAAACCATCTGTGTCCTGACGGGCGATGAAACCGGGCAGGAGCTGCTTGAGGAAGCGCTGCGCGTTCTGGACCCCAGCGTGATCCGCCTGGACAATCTCGCCTTTGAGACCTTTGACCTGTCGCTGGAGAATCGGCGGCGCACAAAGAACGAAGTGGTCAGGGAGGCGGCCGCGCGCATATTGGAAACCGGCTTGGGCATCAAAGCGGCTACCATCACGCCCGGGGACCGCGATGACGTCGGCAGCCCCAACGCCCTGCTGCGCGAGCTGGTGCATGGCAGCGTCATCCTGCGCACGGGCAGGCGCATACCCTCCGTCTTGCCTATGGCTGGCGTGCACGCGCCGATTGCGGTCGTGCGCATGGCGGTTGAAGGCGCGTATGCCGCGGAAGAATGGCGAGAGGGCGAAGGCTTGGACGAGATCGCCTACAGCCAGCGGCACATCAGCCGGCGGACCTGCCGCGCCGTAGCCGAGTTCACCTTTCAATATGCCGTGGCGCATCATGCCACCGTCTTCGGCGGACCCAAATACACCGTAAGCCCGCTCTATGAAGGCATGTTCAAAGAAGAACTGGATCGCGCCGCCAGCTTGCACAAGAGCGTGCGCTACAACCCCCAACTCATCGACGCCACTTACGCGCTGCTGCTGGAAACATCTGGCGAGCCGCTGGTCATCCCAGCGCTCAACCGCGATGGCGATTCCTTGAGCGACCTGGTCATCAAGATGTTTGGCACCATCGCCGGCGCGGAATCGGTGATCATCGGCTTTGATGAAGATTTCAAAGTGAAAGTGGCGGTGACCGAAGCGCCCCATGGCACTGCGCCCAGCCTAAAAGGCAAGAATATCGCCAACCCCATGGCCATGATCCTGGCTTGCGGCGCGCTGCTGCGCTATGTCAAGGGGCGGGATGCGGCTCTGGCCAGCCGGGCGATTTATGAAGCGGCTTTGGAGACGGTTTACAACGGCGTCAAAACCCCCGACCTCGGTGGCCGCGCCAGCACATCCGAATTCACCGACGAGGTCATCCGCGAAGCCCGCGGCAAGCTCGAAGTATGGGACGCCCTGGGCGATTGAAGGCGCATGCCAGCCCCGGATGAGGATCTAAACCGCGATGTCGCCGAACTGTGGAGGCTCCTCTTTGATATTGTTGCAGATGGCGAGAAGCGCCTGGCCAGCCACTTCGAGGCGCATCAGCTGACCCCGCCGCAATTCTATGTGCTCAAAACCTTGTCCGAGAAAGCGGGCGCCTGCCGGATTGGCGAAATCGCCCGGGAGCATCATCTGACCAGCGCTACTATGACGGGCTTGGTCAATCGCCTGGAAGCCATGGACCCGCCGCTCGTCCAAAGGCAGCCCAGCCAAACCGACGGGCGCTCTGTCGATGTCATCCTCACGGAAGCTGGCTCGGCGCGTTTCATCGCCGTGCAGCGCGGCTTGATGGACCAGCTGCGGACGGTCTTCGGCATGTTGCCCGAAGATCAACGCCGCGACATCATCAACCAGGTACGGCTATACTTCACGGTCTTTTCACAGCGTTTCCCCGTCGACCGCCGCCCCTGATTCCGCGCTTGAATAACGATCAAACCAGTTGACCATCTCGGTCAAGCGGCTGATGCGATGCCCCGGCTCGCCACTGCGCGAAAGCTCATGCCCCTCGCGCGGATAGCGCAGCATGCTGACCGGCGTATCGGTGGCGCGGCGCAGCCAGGCAAAGAGCTGCTCGGCTTGCTCGATAGGCACGCGAAAGTCATTCTCAGAATGGATCAGCAGCAGGGGCGTAGTGATATTCGCGGCGTATTTCAAAGGCGAATTATCCCAATACACCGCGTGATCGTCCCAAGGTTCGGCGTCAAACTCGTTGGATAGCAGCAGCGGAACATCCGATGTGCCATAGAAACTGGCGAGATTGTAGACGCCACGCTGGGCGACCGCCGCTCGGAAGCGCTGCGTATGGGCGATGATCCAGGCTGTCATATAGCCGCCATAGGAGCCGCCGGTAATAGCCATGCGATTCTCATCGGCATAACCCAGCGCCAGAAAAGCCTCCAAGCCCGCCATGACGTCATCCATGGCCACGGGTCCCCAGGCCGCGTGCAGCTTGCGCATAAATGCCTCGCCATAACCGCCGCTGCCATGCGGATTGCAATAGAAGACGGCATAGCCTTGCGCCGCGTGAAATTGCCATTCATGCCACATGGACTTGGTGGAGAATCCCCATGAGGCGTGCGGTCCGCCATGAATGTTGAGCGCGAGCGGCGCCTTGCCGCCAGCTACATAACCCACAGGCAGCAGAAACCAGCCTTGCATCGAGCCATGCTCCGAATTGAAGCGCAATTCCTGGACGGGCTGCACGATGACTTCGTCCAGCCAGGCTTGATTGAAACTGGTCGCCACGCAGAACTCGCCATCTTTCAGCAATGCCAACTCCTGCGGATTCTCTGGCCTGGAAACGGTCATCGTCAGCAAGCCGCCGCTGGCCATGGCGATGCCGTCGATCTCGTACCTGCCGCTATGCGCCTGGCTGAGGCGGCCGCTCTCAGGGTCATAGAGCCAGGGCAGAACATTGCCTTCGCTCTCTATGGCCAGCGCCAGTTGGCTCTCGGGCGACCAAGCCCAGTCAGTCGCCATGCGATCCAGCGATTCGTTGATGACCCGGTTATCGCTGCCATCAACTGCCATGAGCAGGAGCCGCGTTGACAAGTCGGTGATGCCGATGTGGCTCCGCTCACAAGCGATCCAGCGGCCATTCGGCGATGGCTTGGGCGAGTAGACGCTGTACTGCCCATCAGTCAAGGCGGATTCTTCGCCGATCTCCAGATCCAGACGGTAGACATTCTGGGCGCGCCAGGGTTCGTCGGCTTCGGGAATAGTCGCCCGCGATGTCAAGAGTGACTGTCCGTCGGCGGACCAGCGCGGTTCGCTATAATCCGCATTAAACCCGGTCAATCGTCTTGGCTGGGCTTCGGGCGATTCCTGCGCATCCATCACGAATATTTGACTGTAGCGCTCGTCGACGTAGGCTGTGCCTTGCCGATAAGGAATCCGCCACATGGGCCGCGGGTCCCAGCGATTGGCTTCGTCTTCGGCCTGGCGCTCTTGGCGATGTTTTTTCGCCAGCTTGTCAGTCGATTCTGGCGGCGCTTCTTCGCCTGCGTCGGCCGCCGCGCGTTCTTCTACGCTCATCGGACTCAGGAAGGCGAGCGATGCGCCATCCGGCGACCAATCCGGACTGTGGCAGCCATTTTCCAGCTTGGTCAGTTGGCGCGCTTCCCCGCCCGGCGCGGCTATCGGCAAGAGGTAGACCTGCGGCTTATCCCCGCGGGCGGAGACAAATGCCAATTGCGTCCCATCCGGCGACCATCGCGGCTGGCTGTCTTTGTCGCTGCGGGTCAGCTGTCGCGTCTCCTTCGCATCGACCTGATGCAGCCATATATTGCGCTTATAGGTCTTCTCAAGCGGATCGGGACTGATTTTCACAAAGGCGACATAGTTCCCGCAGGGGCTGATGCGCGGATCCTGCAAGTAGTGGATGCGGTTGAGATCTTCAGCTTCTATCGTTCGCTTGGCTATTGGCATGGCGGCGCCTCAATTCTCAATTGCGGATATAGGGCAGGCCCATCTCGAGCAGCGCGTCGAAGTCAGCGGTTTGCGCCAACTCGCTAACTGGGCGCGGCGGCTGCGGCGATGCGGGCATGGCTCTAAGCTCCAGCTGCCACCAGCCGGTATCGCGCCAGTTACCGGCTTTGAAGCCGACTTTCTCGAAGATGCCGATCTTGCGAAAGCCAAGCGCTTCGTGGGCGCGGATGCTGGCGGGGTTGGGCAGCGCGATGACGCCGATGGCCATGCAGTAGCCCTGGGCCCGCAAAATGGCGATCAGCGAGTGATACAGCGCCCGGGAAAGTCCCCGCCGCTGGAAATCGCCATGCACGTAGACTGTGGTTTCGGTCGTCCATTGATAGGCATAGCGCGAGCGGAAGGCGCTGGCATAGGCATAGCCAGCCAACTTGTCGTCGATCAGGCAGACCAGCCAGGGATACTGTCGCAGAGTCTTGCTGATGCGAGCTTCCAATTCGGCGACGCCGGGCGCGCTCGTCTCAAAAGAGATATGCGTATCGCGGACGATCGGCGCATAGATTCGCTCTATTGCGGCGGCGTCGGATCGCCTGGCGAGGCGGATATGCGCGCGCATCACCCGGGGGTCATCTCGCCAGCCAGGGCGCATTCTTCTTCGAGCCTCCATACCCTCGTCGCGATGTCGATGTAGAGGATGCCATCGAGGTGGTCGATTTCGTGCTGGAATACGCGCGCCAGACAGCCGCTTGCCCCAAGCCGCAAAGGCTTGCCATGGCGATCTTGCCCAGTGACTTCGATGCTATCGTGCCGCTCAACCTCGCCGAGCAAACCGGGCAGGGACAGGCAGCCTTCCACGCCGCTGGACATTTCCGCGCCGCGCCGGGTGATCATGGGATTGACGATGACGTAGAGCTTGCCGGCTTCATCGCCAAACTCCTCCATACTTTCCTCATCATCGGGCAAGCGAGCCATGACGATGCGCAGACCGCGGGCGACCTGGGGCGCCGCCAAGCCAAGGCCGGGCGCATCGTGCAGCGTTTCGATCATGTCCTCTACCAGCGCCTGGAAGTCCGCGCCAAAATCTGAGACACGCGAGGCTTTGCAGCGCAATTGCGGATTATCCGGCTGGATGATTTGCAGCACTGCCATGGCGCTCGTCTCGTCTCGCGTTCAACAAGGCTGGCTATTGTACCCGAATTTCGGCAGCAAACCTAGTGATCCAAAAGGGATATGCGCAGCCCTATCGCAAGCTGAGGACAGCAGGGATTCGACAGGATTTTACAAAGCCTTTACAATCTGATTACTCGGCACTGACACTTGCAGGCGAGACTCCCTGCCAAGCGCGAAACGATCGGCTGCCAGCCATGAGCGAGACCATCTTAGTCGTCGATGACGAACAGCGCATCATAGACTTGGCCAGGATGTACCTGGAGCCGGACGGCTTCCAGGTCACCAGCGCGACCAATGGCAACGCGGCCAAAGCCAAGATCCTGCGCGAGAAACCCAGCCTGGTCGTGCTGGATCTCATGCTGCCTGGCATGGATGGCTTGGAAGTCTGCCGGCGCGTTCGGGAAGAATCCGATGTGCCGATTATCATGCTCACGGCTCGCGGCGAAGATATCGACAAGATCGTCGGCTTGGAGCTTGGGGCTGATGATTACCTGACCAAACCTTTCAATCCACGCGAACTGCTGGCGCGCATACGAGCCATTTTGCGTCGGGCGGAACGCGCGCACAAGCTCGAAGAAGCGCCGCCGCCGATCAGCCTGGGCAACTTGCTGATCGATGCCCAGCGCCGCCGAGTCGAGGTGGATGGCGAGCAGGTAGCGCTGCGCATGAAGGAGTTTGATCTGCTGCAAGTCCTGGCGGAGAACAAGGGCTTGGTCTTTAGCCGCGACAAGCTGCTGAATGTCGTCTGGGGTTATGATTTCGCGGGCCAAACGCGCACGGTTGACGTGCATGTCGCCCACCTGCGGCACAAGCTGCGCGGGATGACGCCAAGAATCGAAACTGTCTGGGGAGTGGGGTACCGGCTTGATGATCGCTAAGCGCGCGCGCCAGGCTTTCAACCTGCGCCTACGTTTGCTGACGTCTTATTTTGTCCTGCTGATGGCGACATTGGGGGTGATGGCTTTGGCTCTGGCGGTCTTGATTGGCAACCGCGCCGCGCCAGCCGAAACCACCTATGAACGTCTGGCCGCCCTCACGCAAGGCTTCAACTATATCGATTTCATCGCCGATATGCCTTTCGATGCCAACGCCAGCTTCCTGCAGGATCGCGTGGAAGAGCTGCTCGATGTCTTCGCGCGGACCCGCCAGGTGCGCACACTGCAGATTCGCGTCACGACCGATGGCACGCATGTCGTTTACGATAGCGAGGGCATGTATGCGGCTGGCGACCGCATCCTCCTGCAGCTCGCCCCTTATGAGAATCATCAATTGCGGAAGGTGCTTCGCGGCAGCGAACAGCTCTTCGGCGGTTTCGCGGATCCAGGCGGCGGCGAATGGCTCTTTGGCGGCGTCATCTTCGGGTCGCCGAGACATACTGATCGGCAGCGCTCGGCCGATTTGTGGCTGCTGGCTGAGCCGAGACCGAAGGTCAGTTTGCAGGAGACCCTGGCGGTCTTTGGCAGCGCGCTGGCCCCCCCGTTGATCCAAGCCGGTATCGCCGGTCTGCTGATCGCCATCGTCTTGGCCGCCCTCATCAGCCGCACCATTGCCCAACCATTGCAGCGTCTGGCCAAGGGCGCCGCCGATGTCGCTGGCGGGGATTATGCCGTGAATGTGCCGGTAAGAGGACCCGCCGAGTTGCGCGCGCTGGCCGAGTCATTCAATCGCATGACGGCGGAAGTTATGGCGGCCAATACCGCCCAGCGCGACTTCCTGGGCAATGTCTCGCATGATCTGAAGACGCCGCTGACATCCATTCAAGGTTATGCCCAGGCTATCATCGATGGCGCCGCTGATGACGCCAAGGGGGCTGCCCAGACCATCTACGAAGAAGCCAGCCGGCTCAACCGCATGGTCGTCGAGTTGACGGATCTTGAGCGCCTGCAAGCCGGCAAGCTTTCAATGCAGCTTGAGCCGATTGATATGGGCGAGCTCTGCCAGGGCGTCGTGCAAAGCCTGGCGGTGGTGGCCGAACAGAAGTCGCTGAGCCTGTCAGCGGAAGTCGCGCCTGCGCCAGCGGTGAATGGCGATGGCGATCGGCTCGCGCAGGTGCTGATGAACCTCATTAGCAACGCCCTGGAGTTCACGCCGGCCGGGGGCAGGGTGCGCGTCCTGGTCGAGCGGGCGGCTGGCGGCCTCAACGTCTCGATTCATGACAGCGGCATTGGCATCCCCCGTGATGAGCTGCCGCGGGTCTTCGAGCGATTCTATCAGGTGGATAAATCGCGGGGTCCGCAGCGCGGGACGGGCTTGGGCTTGGCGATTACCAAGGAGATCATTGAGGCGCATGGCGGGCGGATAACTGTGGAGAGCGGCGGTCGGGATAAAGGCGCGGTTTTTCGCGTTTGGCTGCCTGGGGCGGGGTGAGACCGCGCTTGGACGATTCCGCGTATAGAAACTTGGTACACCGCAATTCTAGAACGGAATGCCGTCGTCGGTGAATGAGCCCGAGTATGCTAATGCACCGTCGATAGTGAGGCTGACATCATAATCCGACAAGCTTTTGTCGGAGAGATCCAAACCCAGACGCAGGTTTGGCAACTCTTCTACGATGTCTTGAAACCGACGAGCATACACGAATGTAGCGTGTGACCACTTGTTGCTAATTTCAACGCGAAGATCGAAAGGTCCGTAGTCAGCCGTTTCGACCGGTCGGTGAAAGTCTATGGTTATCAGTTTTCTGGTCAAGGTCGAGCTTTCAACATGCAGCCAACGCCTGTGAAACAAGGTGTGTGGATTTCGAAAGCGCACACGATCTCGCCATTTGTTCCATACAGTCGGCGAGAGCATGGTCCGCAATGTGTCGTACTCTGCCTGGGAGCGGCAGCAGATATACTTCAGATAATACAGTGAAAGACATTGAGGAAATACGACTTCTGCATGGCGCGCATTGACAATACGATCGCGGTCTTCGCGGCTGAAGGGTATGTTGTGATAGATATCCTGGAATTGGAGATTTAGGAACTCCGTACTGGAGTCGAAAAGTCTGGCGCCTTGGCGAGCGAGATTGCCGTTGCTGAAGCGGGTCTCCTCCAGCGAAAGAATCATTCGGCTGTCAAAGAGAAAGTAAATCGGTATGGGACAATGAGCGTCAAGCCTGATTCGATTGGACGGACGGATCCCTTCGTTTGCGTAAGCAGTTGGCGTTAAGGGTCGGAAATACAATCTAACATAGTCGGTAATGTCAAGTTTTGTCCGCCCAATGACTTTTGGGCTTGCCGCGTCTTCCCAATTCTTATCACGCAACGCAAGCTGATGCCGAGAAAATAGAAATCCGCTGTTCAAAATGGACACAACATTCTTGATGTCTGTGAAGTGAAAGAGAAAGTCGGGCCACCAGGATGTACTCGTGAGCCAAGGCGCAGTCTTCAGATAGTCAAGGCGCGCCCAAATCTCTTTGTGACCAAATTTGTAACGACCATTCATGAGGCCAATAGCACCGGCTGCGCCTGCGCTCGTTTATCGCTGGTCTTGGCGATCCTAACGAAACCAAGCTCTCTTTCGCTTACGCTTGCGCGTTTCGAGATCAAAATGGGTCTCATGTAAGACAGTTTCAGCAGGAAACTGGCCAAGACTTTCCAGTGCTGCGAATGCGCCTGCGGCAAACTGCGAACCGAGTGATAGCCATCATACCGAATCCAAGCCCAGATCTGTTCGAAAGTTTCTCTCGACATGTCGAACGCTTCCGAGTTGTATTCTATGCGAATGCTTGCGCCAATCAGATCCAGACGAGCGGTGTAGCGTATGGAACCGTCGAGAGTCTCAAAAGTGGCGCCGTCGCGGGCCAACGCTTTGACATCCTCCCAAAACTCCGAAAAGGGCAACTGTCGCGGTTCGCTCCGCAACCAGTTTTTCATAGCGCGCAGATCCCGATGCTCTGGCACAAATCGAGCGTCCGATTGATACAAGTGAATATAGATGTCAATCGGCAGCGGACGCAGTATCTCCTCCATCATAGGCTGCACTTGCTTGTCCCAATCCAATTCGCCATTGCCGCAGCCAAGCATGGGAAACGAGACCGAAAGCATGCCCTTGGCGTCATAAGTCTCAGCGAATTTCCGCAATCCAGCTTCAATGTACTCCGGCTTGGACTTGTTCCGCCAATGCTTCTTGGTAGGAAAATTCAATATCCACTTGTGCGGTGTCTTGTATAGCCAAAGCTTTCCAACATCAAGCAGACCGTTTTCGCAATACGTTTGATATTCCGCAAACATCTCCGGATACACGCGCTTGAAGTCTTTGGCGATTCCCTTGCCCATCACCCCGACTGTGTTAACCGTATTGACCAAGACTTTGGCCGGACTCGTGAATAGGTCTCCAACGACGTATGTGATCATTCTCCATCTTCCCCGCAGCACAGGCTTGCAAAGCAGTATAGCCAGTATCTGTATGCAGCTGCAAAGCTGGCATAGAACCTTCTAACATGAATGGTAGCATATTTGTGCTAATGCCGCAAGCGCAAGCGCAAATCGAATGCGCTATTGATATGAAGCCATAGAGCCAGCCGTTTCATACGCCAGCCCCGGCAGCGCCATCGTCACGCTGACCTGGTTTCCGCGCCGAATATAGGGCGCGACGCCTGTCCGCGCGATCAAGCTCGTGCCATCAGCCAGCGCTAAGCCCAGCCGCTGAAAATGCCCATGAAACTCCCGCCAGCGCACTGTAGCGGGTGTGCCACTATCGTCCATATTCACCGCCAAAGCCTCCGGGCGGATCATGATCTCCACATCGCCCGTCCTCGGCATGTAGAGCTTGACCTCGCCGAGCAGGCAATCGGCTGTGTATCCGTTGGCAATCCCGGGCAGGAAGTTCGCCTCGCCGATGAAATGCGCCACTTGCGAATTGATGGGCCGGTTATAGATGACGTGGGGCGTGGCCACCTGCAGCAGCCTGCCATTGTGTATCACCGCGATTTCGTCGGAGAGGCTCAGCGCTTCTTCCTGGTCATGCGTCACGAAGATGGCGGTGGTTTCGGTCTCATGCAGGATGTCGCGCACATGCGTCCGCACTTGGGCGCGCAAGCCGGTATCCAGGTTGGAGAAAGGCTCGTCCAGCAGCAAAATGTCCGGTTTCGGCGCCAGAGCCCGCGCCAGAGCCACCCGCTGCTGCTGCCCGCCGCTGAGCTCATGCGGCATGCGCCGGGCAAAGTCATTCAGCCCTACCAGATCCAGCAATTCCTGGACGCGCGAGTTGCGGTCGGCTTTTCTTCCATGCAAGCCAAAGGCGATGTTGCCGGCCACATCGACATGGGGGAAAAGCGCGTAATCCTGGAAGACCATGCCCACCTTGCGGCGTTCCGGCGGGAGGAAATGCGCATCATCCGCGACGATGGTTTGTCCGATCTGGATGCGCCCGCTGGTCGGCTTTTCAAAGCCAGCCAAAAGCCGCAGCATGGTGGTTTTTCCGCTGCCGCTGGGTCCCAGCAAGGTCAGAAATTCTCCCGGCTTCACCGTCAGCGTAACATCATTCACGGCCGGCGATTGACCGTAGAAGAACTTGGTTAAGTGGTCCGCTTGCAGAGAGTATTCCATGAGCGGGGCAGGTCACTGGACTGCTTGGCGCTCACAAGCATACGAGCAAAAGCCGCTGGCATACAGGGGGAAACCGCCGCAGCTCAAAGCCGCTAAGCCAAAGCCTTCTCTCGCCGCAGGATGATGGCCAGGGCGCAGGCGGAAACCAGGATCAGCATCATGCCGGGCAGCGCGATTGAAGACAGGAAGGCTTCGTCATAAGCGCTCCAGATGCGCGTGGCGAAAGTGCGGAAGCCGATTGGTCGCAGGATCAGCGTAGTCGGCAGTTCTTTCATCACATTCAGGAAGACCAGTGCCAGGCCAGCCAGTATGCCGCCGCGAGCCAAGGGTACGGTGACGCGCAGAAGCGCCCCTCGGGATGTCAAGCCCAGGCTGCGGGCCGCCTCTTCGAAGCGCGGATTGATCTGGGCGAATGCGCTTTCCGTGGCCCCAATGCTGAAGGGCAGATAACGTATCGCATAGCCCATGATCAGCAAAGGCAGAGTCTGATATATGCTGAACATGTGCTGTGTGGCGAAAAAGACCAGCGCCAGCGCGATCACGATGCCCGGCAAAACATTGCCCGTATAGGCAACGCGCACGAGCCAGACATCCAATCGCGATGCCGAGCGCAATGCCAGCAGCGCCAAGGGAAAAGCCGCCAGACAGGCTGCAAGGGCAGAAACCGCGCTGACGCTGACTGTATTCGATACCAGAACCGAGAGCGAGACATGGATCGGGTTGGTCAGCGTATGCCCAAAGAACCACTTGATCAATACCAGCAGAGGAATCGCCACGCCGACGCATACCACCGCCGCGCAGAATACAAAAGCGGGCAACTTCCACTTGCCCAAGGCGACAGTATTCAGCTGGCGGGATGCGCCGGCGCCGATGCGGTAATGCCGCCCGCCCGAGCGCAAACGCGATTGCAGAAAGAGCAGCCCAAGCGTCATCAGGATAAGCGCCAAGCCCAGTACCGACGCTTTGTCCATGCGAAAGGATTCCGTTTGGATGAAGATGGCGCGCGTGAAGGCGTTGAAGTGCATGACCGCGACCGCGCCAAAATCGCTGAGACTGTAGAGCGCCGTCATCAACATCCCGGCCGAAAGCGCCGGGCGCAGCTGGGGCAGGGTGATCTGACGGAAAACTTGCCAGCGGTTCAAGCCCAGGCTTTGGCCCGCCTCTTCCAACGACCGATCCGAATGCAGCAAAGCCGCCCGCGCCGGCAGCGCAATATAGGGAAAGGTGACGAAGGTGATCGTCAGCGCGGCGCCGGCAAAGCCCTTTATGCCCGGCAGCCGATCGACGCCCAGGGGCTCCAGCAGCGATTGCAGGATGCCTTTCGGACCAAACATCTCGGCATAAGTGACCGCGGTCAGATAAGAGGGCATGACCATGGCCGCCAGCCCCAGGACCAGCAGGATGCGGCGGGCGGGCAGGTCTGTGCGGCTGGTCAGCCAGGCGAAGGGCAAGCCGATCAACGTCGCGAAAAGTGTCGCTGCGGCCGCCAAAGCGATGCTGTTGCCAATGATGACCAGCGTCCGCGCCCGCAGCAGATACTCCAAGCCTTCTCGCCCAGCCCCCAGCGCGCCCATGACGAGATAGAGGACCGGAATCATGACCACCGCCACAACGCAGAGGCTCATCAGTTGCGCCAGCTGACGATTGCCGAAATGCCAGGCGCGCCTGCTATGCGCTCTGCCATTGAGCCGAAAGCCCGGAATGATATGGCTGTGATTTCGCATGCAGCCTCTTTGCCAGCGCGGAAGAACGAGCAAACCGCCCGCTCCCGCGCAATCCCGACGACGGCTAATCCAGCGCGCCGCTCTCTTCGATCATTTCCAACGTGCCTTGCAGGTCATCCAGATCGGACAGGTCAATGGCCGGCGCTTCTATGTCCGCCAGGGCTGGCAGATCCACCGCTGGTTCGACATCCGCGACCAGAGGATATTCGTAGGTGGCTTCCGCGAAGTAGGTCTGCGCCACATCGCTGAGCAGATAATCGACCAGAGCCAAGGCCAGCTCCGGCTGATCGGATGTCTTCAGGATGGCAGCGCCCGCCACGTTGATCAGCGAGCCAAGATCGCCGCCCGGGAAGAAGTGCAGCGTGGCGCTGATGTCCGGATCTTCCGCCAGGAAGCGGAACAGATAGTAGTGATTGACCAAGCCTACAGCCACCTCGCCATCAATCACGGCTTGCACGATCGGCGTATTCTTGGGGTAGGCTTGCACGCCATTGGCCAGCATGCCCGCCAGCCATTCAGCCGTCTCATCTTCGCCCAGCAGGACGCGCATGGCGGTGACGTTGGCGACGAATGAGGCATTGGTTGGCGCCCAGCCCACATGACCCCGCCAGATATCATCGGTCAGATCGAGGATCGATTCCGGCAGGTCCAGCCCCAGCTCTTCCAGGATCTCCGGGTTGTAGACCAGGACGCGGGCTCGCCCGCTCAAGCCTGCCCAGAGGGCGTCTGGCGACGTGAATGCCGGGTCAGCTACGCGCTCAAGGGTCGCCTCGGGCAAAGCCAGCAGCATTTCAGCCGCTGCCAAGGCGCCCAGCGCGCCGCCGTCCTGCGCGATGAAGACATCGGCCGGGCTCTTGTCTCCTTCGGTGAGGATCTGATTGGCTACCGCGCTCGTGCCGCCATATAGCGTTTCGATTGCCATGCCGCTGTCTTCCATGAACTGGTCGAGGATCGGACCAATCAGGCTTTCGTTGCGGCCCGAATAGACTGTGAGGACATCGTCATCTTGGGCGCCGGCCGGCATCATCGCCAGCATAAGCCCCAGGACAATGCCAAGCCGAGCGAAAAGAACTGTGAACATGAGTCACGCTCCTTGTGATATTGGCGAATCCGCGTTAGGATATCGCCTGTTGGTCGAAGGTCGGCCGGGCATGCGACAGGTGGTGAAGCCTCTCATGTCCAGCCGACTTTTCCGTTTTAGCAGAGCTTTGTCCCCGCTGTCCACGCCAATGGCTAAAATCGCTTTATCGACTGTGCGCGGGGCGTGTTCGTGAGCGGTTCGTCCACGGCTTAATCATGGCAGGCGCGCGTATTGCCTTCGGTTAAAATTTGGAGATGGCGGCGCATGAACGGGCAAGCAGCGGACCATCACAATCCTGCATGGCTCAACCTAGACAATATTCGCGATTGACAATACAGTTTATGGAAGCGCAGCGGCAATCGGAGTGCAGCCTATGTCAAACTGGTGGGGCTCGCGCAAGAGCGTCTCGGCTCGCCTGGTATGGGAAGTCGAGGCGATGAAAGCCACCTTTGGCGATACATTCAAGTTGGTGGTCCCGCCTTTCGGTGGCTTGCTCTATTGGCAGGGCACGGTGCTGATCAATATGAGCATCCTCGATTCGCCGGGCCACAGCCTCAAGCTCGTCTATCCCAAAGAATATCCCAACCGGCCGGCCGAAGCCTATTGCGTGAAGCCGCGCATCTACAGCGAAAAGCATCAATACGAAGATGGCCAGCTTTGCCTGTTCAATCCCAAAGATGGCGAGCAATATGGCTGGAATCCATCCAAATCCACGGCGGTCACCGTTGGCGGCTGGGCGATACAATGGCTCTACGCCTATTACACCTGGCGCTCGACCGGCAACTGGCCCGGCATCGAAGAACGCATCAAAGCGAGCACGCCGCTGCCCCGCCGCCGGAGACGCTGACCATGCGCATTGGGGAAGCGCCGGAAATCCTCAAGCTCGCGCATATCGAGTTTGAACATATCAGAAAGCGCTTGCGGGGGATGGCGATGATTTCACGCGGTATCGTACCCAACCTGGTCCTTTCGCAGCGGGCTGTCGAACGCATGCTGTCAGCCGCTAGCCAGTATATGGCTGACGAAACCGGCGAAGCCATGGTCGGCTTCATAGTTGAAGACGATAGCCCCGAGGGCTTGCCGACGATTTACGTGCTGGATACCATCTCGCCAGATGAAACGGCCGTCCGCCGCTCGCATACCTTCCAGCAGGGCGATGCCTTGCAGGACGAGATTATCTGGTGGCTGCAAGAGAACTGGCATTTCCATCGAGAGCAGCGCCGCGGGAGCGATGCGCTTGCCCAGCGTTTTGACGTGCCGCTGCGTTACCTGGGCGATTGGCACAAGCAGCCCGGTTCCATGATCCAGCCCAGCCATGGCGACTTGATGACCGCGCTTTCCTGGCTGGATGACGACGACCTGGGCATGGAATCTCTGCTGGTGCCGATTGTCACCGTCGGGCATGCGCCCATCATCGGCGAGACGGATCTGGCGGTCAATTACATCACCGTGCCCATGGAAAACGGCAGCGATATGCGCGTCGACTGGTGGTATATCCATCGCGATGTGCGCGTCTTCCAGCCGGTGCATCCCAAGGTGGTCTCCGCCGCCGAATTGCCGCAGATGATGAAATATGGCTGGCATGTGGTGCTGGCCGACCGCCTGACAAGCGAGACCCTGGCCATGGTCGATGACGGCTTGCTGGTGCGCACGCTTTTCTATGAATGCGATGGCGAGGTGCCCCTGGAATTCTGCTTCTTCACCATTCGGCAGGGCGCCAACGCCTTCCTGCTGTTTGTCACACAGCACGATTATCCGCATTCCGCGCCCAGAGCCTATCATGCGCCCTTCGTGGCTGACCTGGACTTGATGGATCCCGTGGCGACCTTCCAAAAGCTCTGGCAGGTGGCTTCGCCAATCGCCGACCCGCCGGATTGGGTTTGGAGCGCCGAAAAATATCTCGTCGATTATGCGATCGCTATTGAAGTAGCGATGGGCTTGCGGGAGCCGGCCGTCGTGAGTATTCCTGTGCTTCTGGATGATGAGGCGCCGCTGCTGGAGGTCGAGGCGCCGGCATCCGCCGAAGCTGGCCCGACGCGGATACCGCTAGACGATGAAGAACCGGATAATAAGGCGACATGACATGACAGAAATCTGGGAGCGCGTTGAAAGATTGATCGGCAGCGACAGCCTGAGCCGGCTGGAGGAGAAGAAAGTGGCGGTGGCCGGCTTGGGATCGGGCGGCGGTTTCGTGGCGTTGAGCCTGGCCATGAGCGGCGTCGGCAGTTTCGTCCTGGTCGATCATGACCGCCTTGAGCGCGGCAACGTCACGCGGCATGTGGCTGACCTGCGCTATGTTGGCCAGAACAAAGCCAGCGCGGTCGCCGATCTCATCCGCAATCGCAATCCCGAGGCGCTTGTCGATGTCCGCGAGGGTGTAATAGAAGACCACTGGGATTGCCTGGATGATGTGGATATTCTGGTGGTGGCGGTTGACCATGAGAATGTCAAATACGCCATCAACGAGCAATGCCTGGAAAAGCGTCTCAGCGCTTCGTACGCCGGCGTGTATGAGCGCGGCGAGGGAGGCGACCATGTCATCATCAAGCCTCTTGACGGTCCCTGTTATGCCTGCTGGTCGGCAGCCACCCGCGAAGGCGTCATGGTCTCGATGAACCCGGTTGGCGAGCTCGATTATGGCATGATTGATGAGAGCGGCACCCTGCAGGCGGAGCCCGGCTTGTGGGTGAATGTGACCAAAGTCGCCGGCATCCAGGCTGACCTCATCATCAACGAGCTGCTGCGCGGCACAGCCAGCCATGAAGCCCAGCCCGCCAACACGCTGATCGTCAGCAACCGCGCCATGGAAATCGTGGAAGGGGCGGAGAGCCAGCCGCATACGGGTATGTGGATCGACATCGGGCGCGACCCCGATTGCCTGGTCTGCGGCGAAAAGCTCAGGCAGGGAGTCAGCTTGCTCGTCAAGGAAGACGCCGGCAGCATATCCCTGGCGGACTTGGCGGCATCCGGCTTGACCACCGACATCGAATACGAAGACGAAGATTAGCCTTCGCCGAAATCACTCCGCCATTGCTTCACGATGGCTTCCAGCGCCTCGCGGTGCTTCAGGCGGTCGCCGTCTTGGAAATCGCAGCGGTATAAGACCGCTTCGCTCTCTTCGGGCGGCGCGCCTTTGTCGGCATAGTAGATCCTGAAGTTGTTGGCGATGGCCACGCGAAAGACGCCCGCGTCGAAGATCGGAGCGCTGTAGGCCAGCTGCCGCGAGGCTATGCTGAGCAGGATGCGCCGGCTCGCGTAATGCGCCCAGGCGCCATGCAGCGTCAGCGTCTGATAGCCGTGGTAGCCCTTGCGATGCGCCCATACCATGACGCCAGCCCAAGCCGCGCCGCGCAGGGACTTCGGTCCATACACCATCCAGCCCGCATACTCCCGGCGAGCGATTTCCGCCAGGCAATCATAAGCGTTGATGCGATCCAGAGCGCGTTCCTGGGGCGTCTTTGCCTGGATTGGGGGGCGCTTGCTGCCGAAGGGCTTGCGCTCGGCGATGCGCTTGAGGATATCTTCGTAGCGTTCTTGGTTGCCTTTGGAGGAAGACATGGCTGCCACCTGGCGCTGGCTGGGCTGGGCTTCAGATTTCAGCCAGAAAATCCGCCAGAGCCGCTCGGAAAAGCTTGGGATGTTCCATGTTGGGCAGGTGTCCCGCGTTAGCTATCTCCAGCTTGCGGGCATTGGGAAGACGCTCAAGCATAAATTCGGCTGCCAGCTTCAAGTAGGGCAGGTCATTTTCGCCGATCACCACCAGGACAGGCATGGGCAGCTCGCCAAGCCGCTCCGCCGCGGGTTTCTCGCGGGTCTTGCGCAGATGACTGCCGATGCCCTTGAGTTCATGCTCAGTCGCCAGCCTCGCCATATCGTAGGCTTTGTGCCTCGCGGCCGAGTCAACGTCCTTGGCTGCGCGCCCCATGCCATCGAACCAAATCTGCATGTCAAGTTCGGCGACGCGCTCGCTGTCCCCTGCTTCAAATGCCGCTTCTGACTGGGCGAAGAGCTCAGCCGGCTCCACTGCATCCAAATCGAGCCCGGCCGGTCCGCTGCCAATCAGGACAAGCGCAGCTACCGTGTCTGGCTGGGCGAGCGCGAAATCAATCGCCAGCCCGCCGCCCATCGAGCAGCCCATAAGGATCATGGGCATGGGGATGTCCAGCTCCTCAAGCAAGTCCGTGAGATCGTCTTCGATATTGAAATCGCCCTCGACTGGCAGGCTCCTGCCATAGCCTCGCATATCAAAGCGCAGAACATGATGGCTGCTGGCGAAGAAGGCAAACTCGTTGTCCCACATGCGGCAATCGGCGATGCCGGCGTGGATCATGACCAGGGGCATGCCTCTGCCCGCTAGCTCGTAATAGAGTCGCGCGCCATTGACGTTGGCGTAACCTTCCGCAACTCGCGTATTCTGACTCATTCCAGCGCCACCTTGGCGAGTTCGACGCCTTCGCGCAGCAGCTTCTCATAGACGTTATAGCGCCGATACACTTTCATCCCGACGCGTTCATACAGCGCCACGGCATTGGTCAAGCTCGCGCCGTCTACATCCAGATGCGCCTTGCGTTTGCCACGATCCCAAAACATGGCGAAGCTGTGCTGCAGCATGGCCGTCGCCAAGCCGCGCCGCCGAAAAGCTTTCCGCACGCCGACCGTATCGACATAGCCCGCGGCGGGATCGCGAAAATCCTGCGACAAGCCGAGCAGGCAGCCGGCTGCAACGCCTGTCGCTTGATCCACCGGCAAGATCACCAGGCGTGGATCGAAAAAGGGGTCATTATCCAGCCAATGGCGGAAGACTTCCAAGTCTCGTTCAAATGGCTCTTCAACATAACCGAAATGGTCGGAGAATGCGTCGCGGACGACTTCCACCAGCAGCGGCAGGTCATTCGCGTGGTCATAAGGGCGCGGGCTGATGCCGGGCGGGTAGGGCGGCGGATTGGGGCGCTGGCTGAGTTTGATCTCCATATCGAAATAGGAGCGGAGCTTGGCGAAGCCGGCCGCCTTCATTGCAGCAATAGCATAGACATCGGCTTCGGGCGCGCCGCTGCGCAGGCTGAATCGGGCATCGGGCGGGCAGCGTTCTATGGCTTTCAGCGCTTGCTCATGCCCCCAGTTGAGCAAGTCAACTTCCAGTTTGCTTGTGCGATACCGCGGGTGGACTCCCCAATGCAGCCCGGGATGCACCGGCTTGTCGCTAGTCGCCCAAAAGGTCGCGTATCCCGCAAGCAGCCCGCATTCCGCGAAGAAGCCCAAGGATGACGCTTCCAGGTCAAAGCCAGGCTCCCGCCATCCCAGCAGCGCGGTTTCGGCGCCAATCGATTCGTTGATGCCCAGGCTATGCGATATGGCATTAACGGTATCGACGTAGGCTTGCGCGTCATCCAGGGTCAGCGGACGCGTGGCGAGGTAGGCGGCGGTCATGGCAGTGCCTTGTCCAAGTCATCATCGCGGCGGATTATAGAGCCAAAAAGTCTTGCTTAACAGCCTTGGGCTTTTTTGTTATGATGACGCGGCTTTCATCACAGGGGGCGGGAGCGGCAACTGAATGAACAGAACGACCAAGACCTTCACGTTTATCATTGGAATCATCATGTCCATCGCCATGGTGGGCAGCTTGATCCTCCCGATGCTTTCTGGGCAGATCGCCCAAGGGGATATAGAAGCCGAGGCCGCGCCGACGCCTTATCCTGAACCGACCATGCCGGCGCCGCCCGATATCTCGATGATTAGCTTCGACAACACCTATTTGCATAGTTCGGGCCTGTTCACGGTCAGAGCGCCCACTGGCTGGGTGGCCGGCAGCGTCAGCAATACCCCGGACGAGCTGCGCGCCAGCTTCAACAACAGCGATTACCTCAGCGTGGTGGAAGCGCGCATCAGCGAGAATCACGCGGGCATCGAGGACTTGGATGCGCTGGATGCCTTCCTGGACAAGACTTGGCTCAACCACAGCTGGAGCGGCTATTCGTCCTGGAGGGAGACCAGCCGCAAGACCACCGATGACGGGGTAGTGCAGATTGATTTCAACCTCGCGCGGGGCAGGTCGCGCATGATTGCCCGGCAAGAGTCCTGGCTTGAAGGCGGCGATATCTACTCGGCTCGCGTCGTCATGGCGGAGAATGCGGCGCGCGAACTGAAAACCATCCTGGCGAGCCTTTCCGAGGGCATTGAGCGCCTGCCCGTCTATGCCGACGCGCCCTTTGGCTGGACTGCCTATCATGACAATCTCGACAAGCATATCCTGCGTTATCCCCGCGAATGGGAACTGACGGATGCCGCCCCCGGCTTGCCAGCCACCATCACCGGAGATGGCTTGATCTTGACGATCGCCAGCCACAATGTCGCCATCGGCAGCGAAGAGCAGGCCGCCGACTGGGTCGAGGCGCAGCGCAGCGGCATCAAAGCGCATACGGCAATCGCGGTGGACCTGGCGGGCGCGCCGGGCTACAAGGTTTCCTACCGCTATACGACGCTGGATGGCGAACTGGCCAGCGGCTTGCTGCTCATGCTCAATGGCGCGGACGATCGCCTGCATGTGGCCAACCTGCGCGTCAGCAACCTCAATGAAGACCTGCTCGCTGAAGAGCATTCGGCTCTGCCTGGTTTGGATGTCCTTGACAGCTTCCGGCTGATGCCCGACCTGGATGTGGACTTGCAGTAGGCCGCTGTGACTTTGCCGCGCCTCGCCCGTATGCAGCGAAACTGAGGACCGCCTTGCGGGAGATTCGCCCGAACCTTTGGCTATATGAGGCGGCCGCCTCCGGCATCCAGGTACGCGGCGCAGTCATCATTGGCGAGCGCTATGCAGCCGTATGGGACAGCCTTGCCAGGCCCGCAGATGTCGCCAGACTGTCGGACCTGCTGGGAGAGAAACCCTTCACTCTCGTCTACAGCCATGCCGATTGGGATCATTGCTGGGGCACATGCGGCTTCGCGCGCGCGCCCCTTTGCATTATCGCCCATGCCGAATGTCGCCGCCGCTTCAATGACGATGTTCGGACGACGCTTCGCCGCATGCAGAACGCCGACCCGGAACAATGGGGCGATGTTGTCCTCGTCCCGCCCAACCTGAGCTTCAGCGCATCCCTAAACCTGGACCTGGGCGGGGTCACGCTGGAGTTGCGCCATCTGCCCGGGCATACCCGCGATTGCATTGTCGGCTGGCTGCCGGAATGGGGCGCGCTGCTGGGCGGCGATGCCATCGAGACGCCACTGCCCGTCATCAACAGTGGGGATAATATCGGTGGCTGGCTGGCTCGGCTGGAGGCTTGGGCGGCTCGCGATGACCTTATTCTGAGCATCCCCTCGCATGGCAGCTGCGACGGGCGGGAAGCGCTTGAGGGGACAATCGCCTATCTGCGCGCCTTGACCGGCCGCCGCGACTTTGACCTGCCAGCGGAACTCGCCGACTTTTACGCGCGCGCGCACAAGAATAACCTGCAAATCGTCGGCAAAGGCAGCAGCGCCAATGTTTGAGGTCCTGCCCGATCTGCTCGATCTTGGGCTGGTCCTGGTCTTCTGCGGAACGGCGGCCAGCCAGGTTTCCGCGCGAGCCGGCGCCTACTACGCCAACCCGGGCAATGCCTTCTGGCGGGCGCTCTGGCAAGCGGGCTTCACGCCACGGCGATTTGAGCCGGCCGAGTATCCCGCCTTGCTTGACCTGCGGATAGGCTTGACCGACCTGGCGAAACAGAAAGCGGGCAGCGACAGCCTCTTTAGCCGCAGCGACTTCCAGCCAGAAATTCTTCGCCAAAAGCTCGTCCGATTTCAACCGCAGATTGTCGCCTTCACCAGCAAGACCGCCTGGCGCGCCTGGAAGCAGTTGCCAGCAAGCGCCCCAGTATCTTATGGCTGGCAGAGCGAGCGTCTGGGCGATACGCGTTTCTTCGCGCTGCCATCCCCGTCTGGCGCGGCGCGTCGATATTGGGATATTGAACCCTGGCGGGCATTGGCGCGGGAGTATCGTTCTCGCATGCAAGCATAGGAGGGCAGATCATGCGCGTTCCTCGCGGAGACAATTCCGGAGCCCTGAGCATGCCTGCGCTTCTCGCCTTACTCCTTCTGTCCAACTACAAGCGTCTGCCCGATGATTCCACGCGCCGCATCCGAACAGAGAAACAGCGCTGCCCCGCCAATCTCGGCTGGCGACGCGAGTTTTGCGCCTTGCCCAATGGCGATGCCATTGACGCGAATATCATATTGAGCCAATTCACGAGCCGCTTGCCGGGTCATGGCAGCCAGGCTGGCTTTCCCGGCCAGGTAGCCAATGCCAGCGGGAAGGGTCGCATCCAGAGCCTCGGCCGCGAGCAGGTTGATTATCGCGCCGCCGCCTTCGTCCGCCATCACTCGCGCCGCCAGCTGCATGCAAAAGAAAGCGCCGCTGATATTCACCTCGAGCTGCCGCCGCCAGTTCCACTCATCAATGATCAGCAGCGTCTCAGCATGAAAGATTTCCGCGCCGTTGACCAAAATGTCAAGCCCGCCAAAGGCGTCGCGCGTCCTTTCGATGAGATTGGCGGCTTGAAAGCGATTGGAGACATCGGCATGCAGAGCGATGGCGGAGCCGCCCCGGCTTTGTATGACCTCCGCGACCGCATCAGCCCGTTCGATGTTGATATCACAAGCCGCAACAGAAGCGCCGCTACCAGCCAGAGCCAGCGCAACTGCCCGCCCGGGTCCGCTGCCTGCGCCCGTCACCAGAGCGCTGCGTCCGCTTAGTTCGACCGTTAAGCTGGACAATGCGACCGGCTAAGGAGCGTTGACTGGAGCCAACAAAATCTTAGAAGGGGATGTCATCGACAGTGGTTGGCGAATCAGGATAATTCGAGGCGCGGTCGCTGCGCTGCTGGCCGCCGCGTTGCCCTCCGCCTTGTTGTCGCCCTCCTTGCCAGTTGCCGCCCTGTTGTTGACGGCCGCCCTGTTGCTGCCGCCCGCCCTGCCAGTTGCCGCCGCCCTGGTCGCTGTCGCCTCTGCGGCCAAGAAAGCGCACATCCCGCGCTGTCAAGTCCAGCGATGCGGCCGCCTCGCCATTGTTGTTGACGTATCCACGCGCCGACACATTGCCAATTACCATGACCTGGCTGCCACGCGATAGATAGGTATTACAGCTTTCCGCCTGTCCACCCCAGACTGCCACGCGATACCAGGTCGTCCTCTCGCGCTGTTCGCCAGATTCCCGGTCGCGCCAGCGTTCGGAAACCGCCACGCTGAAGTTGCAGACCGCCCTGCCGCTTTGCAAATATCGCAGTTCAGGATCCCCGCCGAGGTTGCCTACAATAACTGTTTGATGCCAAGTCATGTCAAATTACTCCGCAAACCATGCGTCTATTCTTTCATGCGTTGCAGCCGCTCCAGCAGCGCCTTTCGCAGGACTGCCGGGTCGCCTTTGCCGCGTAACTCGCCCATTATCCGCCCAAATATAGCATTGATCACCTTGTCATTGCCAGCCAGGTAGCGCTCGACCATATCCTTGTTGGAGGCTAGCGCCTTTTCGATGGCTGCGCTGATCACATTCTCATCCGAGACCTGCGCCAAACCCTTCTCGTCCACGATGGACCGCGCTGATTTGCCGGTCGCCCAGATCTCCGGCAGGACTTGCCGGCGCGCCGTGCTCTGGTTGATCTCGCCGGCCTGAACCAGCTTCAGCAAACCAGCCAAGGCGCTGGCGGATAGTGGAATGCTGTCGATGGCTTCTCTTTCAATTTCCCGCTCATTCATCAGACGGAATATATCCGATGTCAGCCAGTTTGCGGCCGATTTTGCCTCAGCGCCGCTTGCGATCAAGTCTTCGAAATATGCCGCCACCGCGCGTTCAGCGGTCAGCACAGCGGCGTCGCCGGCGCTCAACCCATAGTCGTCGACAAATTTGCGCCGCAGCTCATCGGGCAGGGCAGGCAACCCGGCGCGCAGTTCCGCCACCCATTCTCGGCTGACTTCCACTATGGGCAGGTCCGGCTCGGGGAAGTAGCGGTATTCATCGGCGCGTTCTTTGTATCGCTGCACGGTAATGCGCTGCGCCGCCTCATCCCAGCCCAGGGTGGCCGGTTTGACCGTCCCGCCGTTGCGATAGAGCTTGATCTGCCGGGCGACTTCATAGTCAATGGCCCGCGACATATTGCGGATGCTGTTGAGATTCTTGATCTCGGTGCGCTCGCGCAGTTCCCGGTCATCGGCGCGCATGACGCTGACATTGGCTTCGAATCGTAAAATGCCTTTGGACATATCGCCGCTATTCACGCCCAAATAGCGCAGGATCGAACGCAGCTTGCGGGCATAGCGAGCCGCCTCGTCCGCGCTGAACATATCGGGCTCGGAGACGATCTCCAGCAGGGGCACGCCAGCCCGATTGTAATCGACCAGACTTCCGCCCATGACATGGCTGAGCTTGCCGGTGTCTTCTTCCATGTGCGCCCGCCGCACGCGAATCCGCTTGCTCGCGCCATCCTCAAGCTCGATGCTGACGTAGCCATCGATGGCCAAGGGGCGGTCATATTGGCTGATCTGGTAGCCTTTGGGCAAGTCAGGATAGAAATAATTCTTGCGCGCGAATTGATTGACGGGCGGGATTTCGCAGTTCAGCGCCAAGCCGACCATGATGCCATATTCCATAGCCAGCTTGTTGATGACCGGCAACGTGCCCGGCATGCCCAGCGACAGATGATCCACCGCCGAGTTGGGCGCCGCTTCGACGCTATCCACCACCGGACAGCCGCTGAACATCTTGCTGGAAGTTTCCATCTCGGCATGCACTTCCAAGCCGATAACCGTTTTCCATCCGCTCATCGCCGAATCTCGCGTTCAAAAGCCACCATGGCGCCTAATGTAATGCATACGCGCAGTATCGCAAGGGTTTGCGCTTTCGGATTGGACTGAAGCCGCGCATTGACATATCCGCAGATGCCGCTCAAGCCACGGAGAGCGGCTCAAGCTCTGGGCGCAGCAAGCCACGCTGAGCCAGAAAACGCTCCAGCCGATCCAGCGCAGCCAGGATATTCGTCTCGCTGGTGGCATAGCTGGCGCGCGCAAAGCCGCGGCCGCTCTCGCCGAAAGCGCTGCCGGGTATCAGAGCCAGCCGCTGCTCAACCAGCAGTTCTTCACAGAAGCGCTCGTCATCCATGCCGGTTATGGCGATGCTGGGGAAAGCGTAGAAGGCGCCCCGCGGCTCGAAGCAGGTCATGCCCAAGGCGTTAAAGCCATCCACGATCAGCCGCCGCCGCTTGTCATATTCTTGCCGCATCCTTTCGACATCCTCTTCGCCCTGGAGGATGGCTTGCAGCGAAGCCGCCTGGCCCATGGTCGGCGCGGACATGATGAGATACTGATGAATCTTGTACATGGCTTCGGTGAAGGCTCGCGGAGCCGTGACATAGCCGATGCGCCAGCCGGTCATGGCGTAAGATTTGCTCATGCCGCTCAGAACAATCGTCCGCTCAAACATATTCGGCAAACTGGCAAAGTTGATATGCGGCGCGCCGTAGACCAGCCGTTCGTAGATCTCATCCGAGATGACAAGCAGATCATGCCTTTCGGCCACCTGCGCAACCTGCAAAAGATGATCCAGGCTCAGCGCGGCGCCGGTGGGGTTGCTGGGGTAGCTCAGCAAGATGGCTTTGGTCCGCGAGCTGACGCGGGCTTCAAGCGCCTCGGCAGTCACCTGGAAATCATCCTCGAAATAGGTCGGGACCATCACCGCCACGCCGCCGGCCGTCTCAACCAGGGCGGGATTGGCGACGAAGCAGGGTTCCACAACCAGCACCTCATCGCCGGGGTCCAGCAGCACCTTCAGCGCCAGGTAGAGCGCTTCGCTGACGCCGACAGTGACCAGCACCTCGTCCTCAGCATCGTAGCGCAGCCCATAAAGTTGTTCGATATGAGTCGCTATCGCCGCTCGCAGTTCCATCGTTCCCGCATTCGAGGTATAGCCCGTCTGCCCGGCGCGCAGGCTTTCCAAGCCGGCTTCCAGGATATGCGGCGGGGTGACGAAATTCGGCTCGCCAATGCCCAGCGTCACCACATCATCCATTGTGGCCGCGATATCGAAAAAGCGGCGGATGCCCGATGGACGCAAGTCTTGAACGCTTCTGCTCAGATAGCGGCTCATGCAATTCTGCTCCTATTATGCGTTGACCCGCCAGTTTGTATCATCGTTCGCCCGCCAGGTCATCACACAGCAGCCATAAACTGTGCGGGAGTTCTTGCTACACTCTGTACTAAGAATTGTCCGTCAGAGCCGTTCAAGCGTCAATCCTTAATCCAGCTTGTATGAATGCTTGCCCTCTCACAGTCACATGGCCCCTGCGCTTCGCCAAGCGTAGCCCAGGCCTGCCAGCCAATTTCGCGAGCCAGAGCGACATGCTGGCGCTAGCGGCGTATATGCTGGTGAAAGCCTGCGATTCCCTCCCGGGGGATTTCATACGGATTTCCGATGTTGGCGGGGGCGAATAGAACTTGGCAAAAGCGGACGGAATCGTCTACACTATAAAATCGTAGTCGCAAGCGCCGCGCCAAGCTGGTTCACATGCGGCGGCTTGCCACGCGGCGTCACGACAGAGGTAGGGCATGAGCGACGAAAACAGAAATCGCAATCAAGACCCGGACGATGGCGGCAAGGGACCACCGGGCGACGATCTGGGCGACCGTCTCGAGCGCCTGGGCGGCGAACCAGCGCCAGCCATCACGCCCGAAGAATTCGAGCGTCTGCAAAAAGCTGGGCAGGTGCATATCGATTCGCGGGGGCGCGTGCGCACGGCGCGTCGCAGCGGCGCGGAAGCCGGCGTATCCCTCCGCAAACGCAGAGCCTGGTATGCCTACGGCTGATCACGCCGATTTACAGCGCGATCAGGTCGATACCCTTCGGCGAAAGCAAACTCTCACAGACGCGAACGTCGCGCAGGCATTTTTGGCTGTGCCGCGCCATGTCTTTTTGCCCCAGCGGGATCCCCGCAGCGCATACCATGACGAAGCCATAGCGCTGAAAACCGGCGCGCATGGCGAGATCGTCAGTTCCGCCAGCCAGCCCGGCATGATGGCGATAATGCTGGAACAGTTGGACCTGCGAGCCGGCATGAACGCGCTCGAAATCGGCACAGCCACGGGCTTCAATGCCGCATTGATCAAAGGCATCGTCGGCGAAGGGGGCCGAGTCGTCTCGCTGGAAATTGACAGCGAGCTCTGCCAGCAAGCGCGGGGCAACCTGCTGGCGGCCGGCTTGTCTGATGTTCTGGTGGTCAATCGCGATGCCGCCTGCGGGTATGCGCCGGGCGCGCCCTATGATCGCATCATCGCCACGGCGAGCCTCTGGGATCTGCCCAAGCCCTGGCTGGAGCAGTTGACTGGCTCCGGCAAACTGGTCGCGCCAATCTGGCTGGATGGCTTCCAGGTCAGCGCGGCCTTCGGCAAGCAGAGCGACGGCAGTTGGCTCAGCCGCGACAATCGCCCCTGCGCATTTGTCCCATTTCTTGGGCAGGCAGCCGGTCGGCGGGCTGGCATGCGCATCGGCGATTCACTCGAGATCCTGGCGGATGATACAAGCCGGTTCGACAAGGACGCAATCCGGCGGCTGCTTTCGGAAGAGCAATGGACGCGTGAGCTTGGCGGTCATCTCGCTCCCGAGGATTTCTGGAATGGTTTCCAGCTCTATGTGATGCTGCGCGCGCCGCTGGACTGCGCATTCGCTGCCTATGCGCTGCCATCAGGCGAAAGCCGCTATGGTCTGGAAGGCAATGGCATCCTGCTGGCCTCGGCGGGAAGCCTGGCATTCGCTCCCTATGCTGGCGGCGGCCGCGTACATTGCTTTGGCGATCAGGCAGCCTTCCAGCAAATGCGCAGCTTATGCCAAGGCTGGCGGACGAATAGCGAGGCGCTTTATGACCGTCTGCGCCTGCGATTGATTGCGCGCTCGCATTGCGTGGCTGGCGATTGCCCTGGCAAGATATTCACGCGCCGCCATCATGATTTGCAGGTCTGGCTGTCTTGATTACTTTCGAGCATGTCGAGCGGGCGCTGGCACTGGAGAATTTCGATGCGGCTTCAGCCCAGCAGTTCATGGCGCCGGCGCCGCGCGGCTGGCAAAAGCGCGAACATCCGCCAAAACGGGCTGCCGTAATGATAATGATTTACCAATCGTCAGACGGCGGCATGCATACAGTGCTGACATTGCGCAACGCCAGCCTGCGCGGTCACAGCGGGCAAGTCAGCTTCCCCGGCGGGCAGCGAGACGCGGAAGATAGCTCTCTGGCGGCGACGGCTCTGCGCGAGACCTGCGAAGAGATTGGCGTCTGCGCTGGCAGTGTGCAAGTGCTTGGCGAATTGCCCAGCTTCTACATCCCGGCTTCGCATTATGATGTCGCGCCTGTTGTGGCTCGTCATGCGGGATCTCCCGTATTCAGGCTTAACCCCGCGGAGGTGGCTGCCGTGTTCAGTTTCGCGCTGGACGATCTGCTGCGGGATCGCTTCAAAGGCGTCGAGCGGCGCTTCATCCGCGGTCATGACGCGCGCGTCCCGTATTATCATGTCGCCGGGCACAAGGTCTGGGGCGCTACCGCCATGCTGCTCAGCGAGCTTGAGACGCGTCTCCGCCAGGTCTTGCCAAGCGACTTTGTGTCTACGCTGGAGTAGAGCGATTATGGACTGGTTTGCCGCCGCCGTTTTGTCCGCCATAGGCTTGTCCTGTCAGGCGCTTGTTTTCCAACGTTTGCAGAAGCATTACCCGATCAATGCCTTTATGACCTATGCCTGGTTCGGAGCGGCCGGCCTTCTGGCGGCGATTTTCTTGCGCCCGGAGCATATCGAGGGCATCGCGCGCAACATCCTGCCATTGGCGCTTTCCGGCTTGACGAGCATGGCGGGCAATTATGCCTACAACCGCGCCATCCGTTTGCAAGCCAATATCGGCTATGTCGAAGCGATCATGTCCTGGCGGCTGGTCTTGACCTTTGTCTATTCGCTGCTGTTGCTGAACGCCGCATTTGATCCTTTGCGGCTGGCTGGCGTGATTCTGATTATCGCCGGCGTTCTGGCGGTATCCGGCGCCTGGCGGATGAATACGCGCGATTTGCGCATAGCCTGGCTGAGTTGGGCTCTGCTCGGCGGCTTCAGTTTCGCGCTGAACTCGATCTTCGCGCGCTTCGCCACCGACGATGGCGTCCCAGCCGAAGTCTCGCTGATTGTCGTGCTGCTGGTTGCGGGCTGCTGCTTTTTGGGCGGCGCAGCCTGCGAGCGGGCTTCGCTGAAGATCAAGCCGGCGGACAGCCATCTCATCATCGCCGTGATCCTCTGCGCGGCTCTGGGCAACGCGGCGCTCTTCATCGCTTATGCCAAGTCGCCCAATTTGGCTTATGCCATCGCCATCGATAATTCGCGCATCATCATCTTGTACCTGGTGGGCTTGGCGCTGTTCAGCGAGAGTTGGAGCCGCGCCAAAGCCTTGGGCATCGCCTTGACCTTTGCTGGCATTGTCTTGCTGGCTTAGGCTCATGCCCTCTCCGCGACTTTCTTTCAGGGCACTCGCTTCATAGCCGCGATTCGCTGATAGCCTCGTAACAGGCGGAGGCGGCTAGCTGGACGAACGCGGCGCGATGGTCTACACTCCTGGCAGCGAAGAAAAGGAGGCGGCTTTGGCGATCGACTATGCGCAGCGGCTTGACGCCTTGCTGGAGCAGAGCCAGGCGGATCTGGTGGCTTTTGTCCCGGGCGAGAATATGGTCTATTTCACGGGTTTGCATTTCCATCTTTCCGAGCGCCCGATACTGGGCTTGTACAGCGAGCAAGGTTTGTCCTTCATCATCCCCGAGTTGGAAGTGGCGAAGTTGGAAGCCCGCCCGGAGCTGGAGGCGCGCCGCTTTATGTGGACGGACGCGGATGGCTTTGCCGGGGCATTCGGCGAGGCTGTCGAGGCGCTGCTGCCAGGCGATGCCAATTTTGCGCTGGATGGGCAGACACTGCGCTTTTTTGAGTGGCTGGCACTGCGAGACGCGGGCGCGGACCCAGCCCATGCGCGGGATGTTGGCGAGCTCTTCCTCACTATGCGGGCGCGCAAGTCGGAAGAAGAGATCAGCAATATGCAGCGGGCGGTGGATATCAGCGAAGCGGCTCTGGCAGCCACAATGCGCTGGGCGGAACCCGGCATGACCGAACGGCAAATCGCCGACCGGCTGGGCGCGGAAATGCTCGACCGCGGCTCCGAGGGCCAGGCTTTTCTGCTGGTCTTGACGGGCGAGAAATCCGGCTTGCCGCATGGCAACACTGGCGACCGCGTCTGGGGCGAGGATGAATTCCTGCTCATCGACTTCGGGGCGCGCTATCGCGATTATCCGGCCGATATCACGCGCACCTTTTGCCATGGACAGCCGACAGCGCAGATGCGCGCGATGTACGATGCCGTCTACCGCGCCAACCAGGCAGCTCGCGAATTCGCCCGCCCGGGCCTGACCTGCGAAGCCGTCGACCGGGCAGCGCGGGATGTGATTGAAAGCGCCGGCCTGGGCGAGTACTTCATCCATCGCTTGGGGCATGGCTTGGGCTTGAGCGTTCACGAATTGCCCAACATTGTGGAGGGCAACCAGCAGGTATTGGGGACGGGCATGGTCTTCACGATTGAGCCGGGCGTTTATGTCCCCGGCGTCGGCGGCGTCCGCATCGAGGACAATGTGCTGGTCACGGAAGAGGGCATTCGCTCCTTGACATCCTATCCGCGCGAGTTGTGAGCGGCTCGGCGATTCGTCGCCTCAGGCGCGCATGATGCCGCAGAGGGGCGTGGACCAGGGCAGGCTCGCGTGACGATTCAGCATTGCCTCAAGCTGGGTGAAGGCTTCGGCGGGGAAGGGCGCGCCGCGTCTGGATTTTATGTCGACGTTCATCATCACCAGTTCCACAGTGGCAGCCAGCTGCTCGCGCGAATCGTTGACCAGGAATCCCATGAAATAGGCGCGTTTGGCATTCAGCTCGACCAGCCGGATATGCACAGCTACGTCTTCATCGACCAGGATCTCGGCAAAATAGCGGATATGCTGCTCCAGCGCGAAGTTGCCGAAGACATCGGCGTCGGCATAAACCTCGCCCATGCCGACTTGCTGGAAGACCTCGCCCAAGCCCCGCTCGACCAGGTGAAGATAATACTGGACGTTGACATGGCTGTTCTCATCCAGGTAGTCGCGGGGAATGCGCATGGCGTAAGCCGGCTCAAGCTGGCGGATCTCCTCAAGCGTGATTTTGATTCTGCTCATGGCGCCTCGCATCCTTGTGATTGAGCGGACATTATACTCAGGGAACTCCTGACGGCGTAGGGTATGGGCGAGCATGGCTGTTTGGCATGGCGCTCGGAAAAGGCGGCTGTGGCTGGGCTAGAGAATGCGGGGCTGCCAGGATTGCGCCTGCTGGCGTCTCTGCGCTTCGGATGGATATCGTGTATCCGCTTTTCGCCGGCCGGCGACGTGCTGGCGATAGCTGGCGGGGATGGCATCGCGATCTATCGAGGCGGCTTCGGCGGCGCGCCAGACCAGCGCCTGAAGACGCATAGCGGGCCGGTCAAAGCCATTGCCTTCAGTCCGGATGGCCAGCTGCTGGCTTCCGGCAGCGCTGATGCCAGCATCAAACTGTGGCGGCTCGGGCGGGCGGAAGTGGCGGAACTGGCGAGCCTGAACGGGCATGATGGCTCTGTCCAAGCGCTGGCTTTCGCCCCGGATGGAAAGACCCTGGTCAGCGGCGGCGCGGATAGCGACATCATCGTTTGGGATCCCGCCAGTGGCGTAGCGCGATTCAAACTGGCAGGCCACGATGATGAGCTGACCGTCTTGGAATTTGATGAGTGCGGCAGGCGTCTCTTTTCTGGGGGGCGCGACAGGCGCATCCTTAGCTGGCGCTGGGATTCCGCGAGGCGAGCGACCACCCTCGGCGAACCTGCTGATTGGATACGCGACATGCTTTGGCTGCCGCAAAATCGCGCCGTCATTTCCGCCAGCCGGGATGGGACGATAGGCTTGTGGCCTGAGAATGGCGCCGAGCGCAGCGCGTTAGCTCATGCCGGCGGCGTCGACGCCCTGGCTTGTTCGCCCGATGGCGCGTGGCTGGCTAGCGGGGGGCGCGACGCCATGATTCGTTTGTGGCATTTGCCCGCGTTGAGCGAGATTGCGGCGCTGCAAGAGCATTACAAACCCGTCCTGGCGCTGGATTTCCACCCGACGCGCCCGCTGTTGGTCAGTGGCGGCGGCGACAACCTGGTCAAGCTATGGGCTCTGGAATGAAGTCCGCGCATGAACAGGCTATGGCGGTCAGCGGCGAGGCGCACTAGAATCCGCTTGATGCGAGACAATCGGGCAGGGGAGCGATATGACAGCTTTGGAAGAGTCCATGCGGCAGGCGCGCCAGAGGCAGATCGCCATGATGCGTTTGACCTGCGATACGCTGGGTCATGTAATCGGCGGGCTCAGCGCGGAGCAAGCCCGGGAGCTGCGCGATGGCGTCGATGGCTGGTCGATCGTTGAGATCCTCTGTCATCTGCGCGACTTTGACGAGATCTTCTATCAACGCGCCTTGTTGATGCTGAACGAAGAGCAGCCGCAATTGCCCGCCTATGACCACGAAGCGATGGCGATTGAGCGCGGCTACCAAAGGCAGGACTTGAAAGCAGCCTACCAAGAGTTGAGGAGGTCGCGGCAGCGCTTCATAGATTTCTTCGCGGCGCTGAGCCCGCGGCAATGGCAGCGCGGGGGCCATCACCCGGAGCGGGACAGCTTCACTATGACCGATGCCGCCCTGCAAGTCGGCATGCACGATCTGGATCATCTTGAGCAGATCACCCGTGTGCTGGCGAGCGGCTAAGCTGGCTTAGGCGCGCCTGGCGATGACCGGCGACCAGCTTCCGCTCTTCATTGGCATGACGCTGACGTCGTTTCTGGCGCGGTATCCGGTTTTGGCGTTCCTGGGGCGGGTCAGAGCGCCGGCGGCGGTCCTGCGCGCATTGCGGTTCGCGCCGGTGGCTTGGCTATCGGCGATAATCTCCCCGGAAATGCCGCGATTGCGGGCGCATTTCCTACTTCTCTGATAGCTGATTTGGCAGGAGCTAGGCGATGCGAGCATTGATCGAACGGATTCGCGCCGAAGGCATCAATCTTGGCGATGGCATCCTCAAAGTGGACAGCCTCATCAATCATCAGCTTGATCCGCAGTTGATGCTGGGCATGGGCGCGGCATTCGCGGAACGTTTCGCTGGCACGCGGGTGGACCGCATCTTGACCGCCGAGATTTCCGGCATCGCGCCGGCCCTGATGACCGGCATCGAGATGAATGTGCCGGTGGTCTATGCCCGCAAGAAGAAACCGATCACCATGTCGGGTCCGGTCTTTTTGGAAACGGCGCCCAGCCATACCAAAGGCGGCGAAACGCTGCTGCTGGTCTCAGCCGAGTTCATTCACGCCGGCGAAAATATCTTGATCATCGACGACTTCCTGGCGACTGGCAAGACGCTGCTGGCGCTCGCGAGGATTGTGACCAGCGCCAAAGCCAACCTGGTCGGCGTCGGCGTCATCGTGGAAAAGACTTTTGAAGGCGGGCGCGCGGCCATACGGGAGAAGTTCGCTATGCCGATACACGCGCTGGCGACCATCACCAGCATGGAAGGCGATACCATCGTCGTGCGCGATGACAGCCGCCAGACCTCATACCTGAACCGCCTGACCTAAGCGGGCGGATTCCTGAGCGGCCAAAGCGAAGCGCAAGACATCCCGACCGTCTTCGCCAGTCAGCTGGGGCTTATCGCCTGAGAACCAGGCATCGATCATCTGTCGCGTCGAATTGATGAAGCTGTGTTCCCAGCCGACCGGCATATCGGAGAATGTCCGCGTTTGCCGGTCCTTGTAGAGGATGACGGGCGGAATATCCATCATTTTGCCATGCCCGCGCGTGACCCAGATGATGCCTTTGCTGCCGGTGATCTCGATGCGGTCGTCCTGCGCGTAGTGGCGGGTATCCAGCAGCAGCTCGGGCGAATAGACCGCTTCCAGGGAGCCATAACGATTGCCGGGGAACTTCCAGGATACGATGGCGGGCGCATCCAGGAATTGGCCAGGCGCGATCTCGGTGCTGCCGATCCAGGCGTGAACTGCTTCCGCCATGCCCATGAAATGCCAGCCCAAGGCGAACTTGTGATGCCCGTCATCAAAGACCAGGGGGCCGCCGCCGCATTCTTCCGGGTTCAGCCTCCATGCCAGGGCTGACTTTGGCACCGCCCACTCGCCGGGGCTGATGCCGGAATTGCTCTTGATGCGGATGGTCAGCAAGTCGCCGATTTCGCCATTGTCGATGAGGGCTTTGGCGCGCTGCACGGGCGGATAGAATATGAAGTTCTCATAGACTTTCAGGGTCAATCCAGCCGCGTTCGCAACCTTCACCATTTCATCGGCTTGAGCCAGAGTCAGCGCCATGGGCTTCTGCACGGAGACATGCTTGCGGGCCGCCAGCGCGTCCAGGGTTGCCTGATGATGCAGGTGATGGGGGAGCAAGATCTCCACCAGGTCGATATCGGGCTGCGCCAGCATATCATTGTACTCGCTGAAGATTTTCTCATCGGCGACGCCCCAGCGCCGTCCGCGAGCCCGCGCCAGATCAATGCTTCGGTCGCAAACGGCGACGATATCGGCGCGTTCGTCGTCCAGGTAGGCCAGGGCGTGCAGGTCGGATATCCTGCCTGTGCCCAGGAAGGCAACGCGCAGTCGCTGCATCTTGACGCCTCTTTTCCCAATCGTCATGGACTGATTGTACACAGTTTGCCGCGCTCGTCAAAATGGCGCGCGCCGCCGGAAAATGCTACAATAGGTTGGAGTTGCCATCTGGCGGAGATGATTAGCCGAGGTCCAGCATGGTCAGCCAGACCGACGCGCATGCCATGAAATTGCGCGACCTGCCTTTGATGCTGCGTTTGAAGCAGAAGGCCATCGTGCTGGATAGCGAGTTGGGTTTGATCGAAGACGCTCGCGGCCAGAACAGCGCCTTGCTCTCCAGCATTGTCTTTCCGCGCGGTTTGCATTCGCTGCTTGGGCGGATTGATGACCAGGATGTCGTTGGGCAGTTCCGTCATCGTCAAGGCGACGCCAACGCGCATCTGGTCTATTTGGCGCCGACGCTCGCTGATGGCGAGGACGATACCATCTGGCTGCACATGCTGGATGCCATGGCTTTGCAGGCGGGCGGGAACGGCGCGCATACCCTGGTTGGCGAGATTGAGTTGAGCCACCGGCTTTTTGAGACGATGCGGCGGGCGGGTTACGCGGTGTATAGCCGGCAGGTTATTTGGCAGCGTGGACCGCTCAATGCCGATTTCGCCGGCTCCGGGATTGCGATTGCCGCCGAGACAGATGGAGATGAAGTGGGCATCGCGGCGCTGCTGGGCTGCACTATCCCGCGCATTCTGCAATCGGTTATGGCGCCATCAGCGGAAATGGCCGGCTTGGTCTATCGCAAGGGCGGAACAGTCGAGGCTTATCTCGCCTATTCCGAAGGCAAACATGGGGTCTACCTGCTGCCCTTTGTGCATCCCGACGCGCTCAGCGAAGCCGCCGATATCATCGCCGCCGCCCTGCTGCGCATCGAACGCTGCCGAAAGCTGCCGACGTATATTTGCGTGCGCGGCTACCAAGGCTGGCTGGAGAACGCCATGCGCGATCTGGGCTTGAGCCCCTGGCTGGAGCAGGCGGTCATGGTCAAACATCTGACAGCCGGGATACGTCAGACCTCCTTTGACCGCCTGCAGCTAAGCGCCAGCGGCCGGAGGAAACCAGCAGCCACACTGCGCATGGATGGCCGCGACAGGCTGCCAGAATCCAGCCGAAGCTTGAGCAGGGGGCAGCCCGGCTAGGCTGGCGACATCAGTTGACATAGCGGAGGATGAGCCTCGACTGTATGGACAAACGAATAACGGACGATTTTGATATTCTGCGCAGTGTACTGCCAAAACGAATACGCGATGCCCTGGACAATTATGGCGAAACCAGCAAGCTGATTGAGATAGTGCTTGATTTGGGACGGCTGCCGACTGCCCGTTATGTGCATGGCGAACGTCTGCTTTCGGATGACGAGGTGGCTGAGCGGGATTTGGCGCAGTTGGTGGCGGAGCTTGGCGACTTTGATGACGACAATCGGGCAGGCATAGAACGTTCGCTGCATCGCATTTCAGCCATCCGCAACCGCCGCGGCAAGATCGTTGGCTTGACCGTCCGCATAGGCCGCGCGGTGCTTGGCGCCATCGACATCATCGCTGACTTGATCGAATCCGGGCAGAGCGTCTTGATTGTGGGACCGCCCGGCGTGGGCAAGACAACCTTGCTGCGCGAGGCGGCTCGCGTGCGCGCGCGAGACAAGCGCGTGGTAATAGTCGATACTTCCAACGAGATAGGCGGAGATGGCGATATTCCGCATGAGGCGGTTGGCAAGGCGCGGCGCATGCAGGTCTCCCAGCCAGACCGCCAGCATGAAGTTATGATTGAAGCGGTGGAGAACCACAACCCCGAAGTCATCATCATCGACGAGATCGGCCGCGAGCTGGAGGCGATGGCCGCGCGCACAATCGCTGAACGCGGCGTCCAGCTGATTGGCACGGCGCATGGCAACACCTTGGAAAATCTGATGCTCAACCCGACGCTGTCCGATCTCATCGGCGGCATCGAATCGGTGACTTTGTCCGATGACGAGGCGCGGCGGCGCGGCACACAGAAAGTTGTGCTGGAAAGGCGGACTGCGCCCACCTTCGAAATCATGATCGAGATACAAGCCCGCGACCGGTTGGTGGTGCATCCCGACGTGGCTTCGGCTGTGGATGCCAGCCTGCGCAACCGGCCTCTGCCGGCGGAACTGCGCGAGCGCGACCAGACTGGCGCCATCCAGGTCAGCGATTTTCTGCAAGAAGCCGAGGCTCGCTCCGCGCCAGCCCGTCATGGCGCCCGCAACCCGCGGCGGGGCGGCCCCTCCAATGCCCATGTGGTGCGCGGCAACCGCGACAATGGCCAGACCCGCAGCGAAATGCAAGAGGATATCGCCCAACAGAATACCCGGGATCTGCGCCCGATCAGCGTCTATGCCTATGGCGTGGCGCGCAACCGCCTGGAGCAGGCCGCGCGGCGTCTGTCCGTGCCGCTGATAATCACCGATGACTTTGGCGAGGCGGAAGCTATCGTCACGCTCAAGACGCATTATCGCCGGCGACCGCGCTTGATTACCGATGGCGAGAAACGCGGTTTGTCGATCTATGTTTTGCGCGCCAACACCGTGACGCAGATGGAGAATTTCCTGGTGGATCTCTTCCGGTTGAACGGCAGGCAAGCGCCCGATCGTTTCGGCGAGGCGATTTGGGAAGCCGAGCAAGCCATCAACCGCATCCGCGCTGGCGAAGAGTTTATCAACCTCCAGCCACAGGCTTCGCAGATCCGCAAGCGGCAGCATCAACTGGCTCGTCAGGCGCAGATGCAATCAGCCAGCGTTGGCGACGAGCCGCGCCGTTATGTGACCATTTATCGCAGCCTCTGAGCGCTTTCGTTCAGCTGAGCCAATCGGATTTGCCATGACGATTTCGTATCAGGCGCCGCCGCCTATCCGCAGTGATGCCAGCAATGCCTTCGCCAACAATACCATGCGCGTCCGTCTGCCTGCCATCATCGACGAAACTCTGGCGCTGAACGGGGATTATCCGCCGGGCATCCAACGGCGTCTGAGGACTCTGCGCGATGACCTGGCTGGCGATGCTGAGATACCGGAGCTGGACCGCGAATCCGCGCCGGATCGCGCAGAGTGGTCGCGAGCCATTCGTTCGCAGAGCGAGACCCTGGCGGGCGCGCCAAGCTGGCAGAATGCCGAGTGGTTTTTCGCCGAGACTTATGCCTATCGCTGCCTGATCGAAGCAGTTCGCTGGCATGAAACGGGGCGCGACCCCTTCTTGCCCAAGAAGCTGATGGAATTGCATAGCGCGGCGCTCTGGGAGTTGGTCGAGCGCGGCATGGAACGGGCGGGCAGCGCTGAGCAGGACCTGCGGCGGGCTTTCACGCTGGATCTGTGGGCGAATCGCATTGACTTGAGTTATGCCGCCTCGCTTGAAAAAGGCACGGTCATCAGCCCGGAAGATTGGCTGGCGGATGATCGCGATGCGCTGTTAGAGCATCTTCTGTCGTCGGCAAAGGGGGGCAGCGCCTACATCATCGCGGACAATGCCGGCTCGGAACTGGCCATGGACCTGCTGCTGGCTGATTGCCTGCTGCGGCATGCGCTGGAGCGGGTCGTCATCTGCGTGAAGCAGTATCCCACTTTTGTCAGCGATGCCACGCCGGCTGATGTCTGGTTGATGCTGGCGGAGATGCGCCGCCGCGCCCCGGAGCTGGCTGAGCGGCTGGAACGCGCCTGGGCTGCCGAGCGACTGCGCTTCTTGCCTGATCCTTACTGGAATAGCAGCCGCTTCTTGCGGGATTTGCCGGCCGGCTTTCGGCGGCAATTCAATGCGGCTCGCCTGGTGGTCATCAAGGGAGACGCCAATTATCGGCGCGCTGTTGGCGATTGTCTTTGGGCGCCGGAAACTCCCTTCGCCGATGTCATGCGCTATCTGGATGCGCCGGCGCTTTGCCTGCGCGCCTTGAAGAGCGATCCCGTAGTGGGCTTGCGGGATGCCGATATGGCGGCGCGGCTTGACCAGGTCGATCCGCAATGGCGCGTCAATGGCCAGCGGGGCTTGCTCCAGTTCAAACCTTATTCGTCGAATAGCCAGCAGGTCGCCGTGGCTGGATAATCGCTTTCCAGCCAAGCCATCACCTTGCGCGGCAGCAGGCGAAAGAAGGGGTTGTCGGTCTCCCCAATCTGCGGATCCAACTGATATTTCTCGATATAGGCAGCGCCCATGCGCTTCTGCAATTCGGGCGACATTTGGGTGGCGATCAGCTTGCCCTGGATGATCAGCGTTTCGTCGCCGCTTTCCAGATGCACGATAGCGCGGTTGTCCCGCTGGATGTTGCGCGCTTTGACCGATTGCTTGTCCGTGCCGAAGGTGAAAGCGCCCTCGAACCAAACTCCCCAAACAGGCGCGCAATGCGGGCTGCCATCGGCATTGCTTGTCGCCACCCAATAATTCCGCGCGGCGGCCATCTGCCCCTCGACCCAGTCCCATTCCAGCATGCTGTCAAGCTGGCCGGGCAGGATGCCATAATGCGGCATATTGGGGCGGAGGCGCCGGGCCTGTTTTGGCGCAATCATGCGGCGGTTGCGAGAATGTCGCCGCTTCACTTGCTCATCGGCATGATGACATGCACGAAGTCGTCGCGGTTTTCGGGCTTGAGCACGCCGGGGTTTTCGGGCCCGTTGCTCTGGAAGATGACGCGCTCCTCTTTGATGACGCGCAGAACATCGATGAGATAACGGATGTTGAAAGAAATATCCAGCGCTTCGCCCTCCGCGGTGGCATCCAGCATGCCTTCGCTGTCGCCGCGCTCGGCGCTCTTGCCGACGATGAGCACTTCAGCCGGTTCGCCGGGATTTTGCGCGGGTTTGACGCTCAGGCTGGCGCTGTTGGCATTGTCGCGGGCGAATATCTCGGCGCGCTGGCAGACGATCAGCAGGTCTTGCGTATAAAGCACGGTGGAGGTAATGAAAGAGCGTGGGATGATCGAGGCGAAATCGGGGAAGCGCCCCTCTAGCAGCTGCGATGAAATGACTATGTTTGGCGCGAAAACTGTGATGCTGTTGCGCTGGGTGGGCAGGGCGATGCCTACTTCAAGGTCTGGCTCAATGATGCGGGCAATTTCGCTCATGACCCGCGCGGGGACGACCATCTCGCGCTTTTCGGCAAACTCCTCGTCGATTTGGGCTTTGCGCACCGCCAGGCGATAGCCATCCGCCGCCGCCATCGTCAGATTTTGCTCTTTCAGCTCGACGTAGACGCCGGTCAAAATGGGGCGGTTCTGCTCGCGAGCGGCCGCGAAAGCCGTCTGATTGACCATCGAGTTGAAGGTTTCGCCCTCAAGGTGCAGGTCAGCCTTTTCGTGGTGGTTGATAGGCGGGAACTCATCGGAGTCGATGCCGCGGATATTGGTGGATTGCACGCCGCAGCGCATGTGCATGGTATGCGTTTCGGCATCCAGGCGCATATCGACGCGTTCCCGCGAGAGCGTGTTGACCAACTCGGTGAAGGTCTTGGCGGGCAGGGTGATGCTGCCGCTCTGCTCAACTTTGGCGCCGATCCACATGGTGATGCTCATCTCGAGGTTGGTGGCGGAAAGCTTCAGGCGGGAGTCTTCCGTCTCCAGCAGCACATTGGCGAGCACAGGCAGTGGCGGGTTGCCATCCACCGCTTTGGCGACGATGTTCAGGCTCTTCGCCAGGTTCTCTTGCAAGACGCTAACTATCATGGCTGTTCCTCGTTCTTGTGTTCCGCGCCGCCGCTGCCAAACATAAAATAACGCGCCCGACGCGCTTGGGGACAATCGCGCCCTAGTATATCAAATTATGCGCCCGCTGTCATAGCGTAGAAATTTGATTGTGGCTTGGAGGCTGGCCAGCGCCGGGTTTGGATTGCCGCTCTAGCCGAGTCGCGCTATTCCTCCGGCGAGACATCCTGTACGGCGTCGCTGGAGATCTCGATGGTCTCGGCATCGTCGTCAGCCGTCTCCACGCGGACGATCTCGATCTTGAGGCGGGCGATCAAGGCGGCCAAGGCGCCAAGCGCCGCCAGCACGGGGCTCATCACCGTGGCTACTCCACCGACCACGACCGCGGGCGTCAAAGGCACTTCCAGCAGCACCTCGTTGTTGGCGTTGCGGATGATCAAGCGGCGCACGTTGCCTTCGGCGACCAGGCTCTTGACGCGCTCGACCAGTTCGCTGCCAGCTAGTTCCATCTCTTCGACCCAGTCTCGCTGATGTTTTGGTTTTTCCGGCTGCTGCCCCATGTCGTAATCTCCTTGCGCTCGTCTATGCACTTCTACGCGGCGAGCCAGCCCGGGTTGCGCAGACCTCAGCGCAGCAAATCAAAGAGCAGCGATTTCCAGCGCCCGGCATCCAGCTCCCAGCAGACCAGCGGCTTGCGCGGAGTGTCGGTAACTTCGCGCCAAACGGGGGCATTGCGCATGTCATCCGCCAGGTTTAGCTTGTCGACCACGGTCATGCCGCGGGTCAGTTCGCTGGAGCATTCGACATCGACAAAGTGGCGGCTGGCGCGTACGCAGATCGTCGGGTCAATCGCCACCGCCATAGCCACCCCGTCGGGCAGGGATATGCCCAATTCGCCCGTTTGCGCCTCGTAGCCTTTCATGCCTTTGATATTCGAGTCGATAGCAAAGTCGGCAAAGGGCGTCCTGAGCCGGCGCAGCGCTTCGATATCGTCAAGCGAGAGGACAAAGCCGCCCTGGCTGAATTCCCAGCCGACCATCTCCAGCGCTATGCCCGAGCGAAAGACGATGCGCGCCGCTTCCGGATCGCACCATATATTGTACTCGGCGGCCGGCGTCACATTGCCATTGGTGCAGGCCGCGCCGCCCATGACCACGCAGCGGGAGACCCGTTCGGCGATATCCGGCGCCTTGCGGATGGCGAGCGCCAGATTGCTCAGCGGGCCCAAGGTGACGATGACCAGATCGGGGGTTGCGCGGGCGGCCTCAATGATGGCGTCGACGGCGTGGCCATCTTCCGCTTGCGCGCGCCGGGGTTTGTAACGCTCGCCCCAATCGCCCAAGCCATCCGCGCCATGGAACCAGTCGGCCGAGACATATTCACGCAGCAGCGGACGATCAGCGCCGGCGTAGACCGGCACATCGGCATGACAGAGTTCGGTGAAGTAAAGCGCGTTGACGAGACCTTGCTCGAGCGGCACATTGCCGGCCACGACGGTGATGGCGCGGACGTCAACATCTCGCTGGCGCAGCGCCATGACAATGGCTACGGCATCGTCTGAGCCGGCATCGGTATCGATAAGGAAGGGGCGGGCAGAGGCGCTCATGTCCTGACCGCCAATTTGTCCAGCGCCGTCTTCAGCCGCTGCAAGCCCAGCTTCAATGTGGAGCGGGGGCAGCCAAAGTTCAAGCGGACGAAACCTGCGCCGGCCTCGCCGAAGAATTCACCCGGGCTGGGCGCGACGCCGGCTTCCCGCTTGCAGAACTCGGTGACATCGCCGTCAATGGGCAGGCCGCGCATATCCAGCCAGAGCAGATAGGTCGAATCGGGTATGGTCGTCTTGACCCCCGGCAGATGCGTCTTGATGAAGTCAATGGCGTAATCGCGATTGTCCTTGAGATATACGAGCAGCTGGCGCAGCCACTCATCGCCGCCGGCATAAGCGCCGTGAGCCGCTTCATAACCCATGATATTGACGTGAGCGCTGATGCCCTGGAGAGAAGCCGCCATTGTCTCGCGGATGTCTTTGTTCTGCGCGATGAGCACGGAGCAAGCCAAGCCCGCCAGATTGTAGGTCTTGCTGGGCGCGATCATGGTCAGGGTATTCTGGGCGATTTCCGGCGAGAGCGTGGCGATGGGGATATGCTCGCCATCCAGGATAAGATCGGAATGGATCTCGTCGGCCACGATCAAGACATTGTGCCGCAGGCAGATCTCGGCGACCTGCTCGAGCTCGGCGCGGGAATAGGCGAAGCCGGCCGGGTTCTGCGGATTGCATTGCAGGTGGATGGATGTCTGGGGATCGCGGGCGACAAGATCAAACTCGTCATAATCATTTTCGTAATGGAAGCTGTGCGCGCAATCGCTGGCATAAACCATGTCGATATTGCCGGTGAACTTCTTGCTGGCGCGGACGGCTTTGAAAAATGAGCCATAGACCGGCGTCTGTATCAAGACCGTATCGCCGGGCGCGCCGAAGCCGCTGCAGGTCGCGCAGAGCGCCAGGACCAGCCCCGGCGAAAAGAGCACATCCTCGGGCTCAATCTCCCAGTTATAGAGCCGGCTCATGCGCTCGACGACCACGTCCTTTAGCTTCGGCGGATCAAAGGTATAGCCGAAGATGCCATGTTCAGCCCGTTCGATCATGGAATCGATGGCGGAAGGCGGCGAGCGAAAATCCATATCCGCCACCCACATGGGCAGGCAATCGCCTTCAACCGCGCCCCATTTCGCGCTGTTGTGCTGCCTTCGGTCGATGACTTCGTCGAAATCGTAGACGGTCATGCGCGGTCCTTCTCCGGTTGGCGGGTTCAAGGCCTTGAAATATAACCGAAGGGGACCTGTCTTGCACGGGCAGGGTTTTGGCTGGATGGGCCAAGCGCGCGGACCTGTGGCTGGAGTCAGCTTTGGACAGGCTCCGGGCTGGCGCTGAGCCGGCTGAGAATGTCGTCAAGCTGGATGCTTGCAGGCTGCGCCTCAACGCGAACCGCCAGGAGACGGCGCGGATCCTGGCTGTGGCGGCTCAGGCTGACTTCCGCGTCATAGATCTCGCGCATGACCTGGCTGATTTCGGCCTGGAGCTTGTGATATACCGCCGTGTCGTTGCGGTAGGTCATGCGGTCAAGGAAGTTGATTTTCAGGGCGCGGTACTCGAATGCCAGTTCATCGGGCGCTTCGGATTCCAGAGCCAGCGCCCCCTGCATAGCGCAGCGAAAGACCAGGCGCAATGCCGAAGCCAGGTCGCCTGGCAGCTCGCGTTTGCGCACATAATGCAGGCCCGTTTGGCCATCCGCCAGGTCCCAGGCGTAATCGGCTTCATCGGCGATGAGCACGACGGCGGGACCATCGGGAACATGTTTGTAGTCGATGACGTCGATGAGCATGCCTTCGACGCGGCGCTCCTGGATCCAGCGCTGGAATATGGGCAGGATATCGGCGGGCTGCATATTGGGTTCGCGCTTGAGATTGAATTTGATGCCCAGACGTTTGGGGGAGGTTGACATGGATGCGTGTGGCTCCTTTTGCGGGCGACCCAATGGCTCGCCCCTACGGATGTTGGCGAGGCGGGCGAGACAATCCTCGCCCCTGCGGATATTTGCGCGATGGAGGCTAGCCGACGATGACTCCGTTGATGCGCTGTTCGGCGCTGTGCACGTTCTCGATGAAGAGCTGGGTCTCATCGATGATCTGATGGGCATAATCTTCGTTGATCCGCGTTGGCGCCTGGTCATGCCGCTTGAAGAGATAGCGGGCGAATTTGCCTTTGGCGAAGCGGTCATAGATCAGCTCGGTATCATAGAAGCGCGAGCGGAACTCACTGACGATTGTGCTGTAGTCGTCGCCGACATCCAGGTATTTCGTGCGCACCAGGGCGCGGGCTGCCAGCACCATGGCTTTGTAGGCATTCTCGTCGACAAGAGTATAGTCGCCGTCGTCCAGCGCCAGCAAAGCCTCGAAGTGCGTCGATTCGGCTTTGGAAATCTCCATCGAGAAGAGCGAAACCACCTCGCCAGCGCATTCGCCGACGCCGATGTCATCAATGGTATAGACGCGCGAATCGCCCCAATCGCTGAAATACTCGGGCTTGTCTTCGAATTTGGGAAGCTTGGTGAAGGGCTGCAGCATGGCTTTGATTTCCTTGCGGCCCAGCGCTTTGACCCAGGCTTGGAAGTTTTCGCCCTCGCCGCGTTCAGCTACGTACCGTTCGGTTAAGGCTTCCAGCACATCGGGCACGCATTTGGCTGGCACAGCGCCGACGGCCAAACCGTAGCTGCCGGCGTTCTCTTGCCATTGCCCGCCCAGCACCACCTGGAAATGCGGCATCTTGTGATTTCCCGAGCGCCGGCTGTTGCCGAAGAAGCCGATATCTGCGACATGATGCTGGCCGCAGGAATTGAAGCAGCCGCTGACCTTGATCTTGAGCTCGCGGATGGCATCGGGCAGCAGGTTGATGCGCTCGATCAGCCTGGTCCGCAGTTCAGCCGTCAAGCCACGCGACGAGGCGATGCCCAGCTTGCAGGTATCCGTGCCCGGGCAGGAGGTGATATCGAGGATGGAGCCAGCGCCGGCCTCGCCCAAACCGATAGCGCGCAGTTCGCGGTAGATGGCCGGCAGGTCGGCATCAGCCACCCAGCGCAGGGCTATATTCTGCTCGACCGAGAGGCGGATATTGTCGCCGACATATTTTCGGGCGATGTCAGAGAGCGCGAAGCCTTGCTCAGCAGTGAAATCGCCCAGGGGCGTATGCAGCGTAATCGTGCTGTAACCGGGCTGGATTTGCCTGTAGACATTGCTGCGATACCATTCCGCGAAACCATCGGGCAGGGGCGCGCCATTCAAAGACATGCCCGCTTTGGCAGGCGCATTCTTGAAATCTCCAAGCTCGGCGATGTAATTGGTATGTCGGCTATCCGGCGGCACGGTTTCCAGTTCTTCTTCCACCAGCCGGCGAAATTCGTCGATGCCCAGCTTGGCCACCAGGAACTTCAAACGGGCGCGGTTGCGGTTCTTCTTCTCGCCGAGCCGGGCGAATACGCGAGCGATGGCTTGCGTCAAGGGCAGGAGGCGCTCTTCCGTGCAGAACTCCGCCAGGACTTTGGCTTGATGCGGCACCGTGCCCAAGCCGCCGCCGACGAATACCGTGAAGCCGCGAACGGTCTCGCCGTCAATTTCGCGGGTCTGCGCCAGCAAGCCCAGATCGTGCATCTTGACCAGGCCGCAGGCATGCCCGGCGCAGCCCGAGAAAGCCACCTTGAACTTGCGCCCAAAGTCTTGCACATCGTCATGCGCGAGCAAGAACTGGGTCATGGCATCGGCATAGGGGCTTACATCAAAGAGCTCGTCATGGCAGACGCCAGCCAGGGCGCAGGCGGTGATGTTGCGCACGGAATTGCCACAGGCTTCCTGTGTGGTGATGCCCACAGCCGCCAGCCGCCGCATCAGATCGGGCGTATCGTCGATATGCACATAATGCAGCTGGATATCCTGGCGCGTGGTGATATGCAGGATGCCATCGGAGTATTCATCAGCCAGTTCGGATAAGACTTCCAGCTGCTCGGCGGTCATGCCGCCATAGGGGATCTTGATGCGCTGCATGCCCGGCGCATCCCATAGCGTATCCGGTCCTTTGACGATATCGGCGGAGGGGTAAGCCAGTTCGCGGGTTTTCACGCCATCGTGGCGCTGCCCGTTGTCGTAGCGCTGGCCATAGACGCCTTTGCGCAAGCGGGCTTCGGCAAAGACTTTTTCGTCCAGCTTGCCCTGTTTGCGCAATTCCATCTGCGCTTCGTAGGTGTCGATGAGTTTGCCCATCTCGGGCGGAATCTTGTCGTTCAGCAGTTCTTTCCAGCTTGTCATTGCCCTCTGTCCTTTCAGAATGCCTCTCTTCTGATGTCTTCTTGAAGCTGCGGCTGCGTCTATCACCAGTTGATCGCGCCGATTTGCGCGTCGATTGCGCTCAGTGGCAGGCGGTCATACCAAGCCAAGCCTTCTCCGCGCAGGCGGACCACTTCGCCGATGACGGTGATGGCGGGCGGCAAGATCTCCTCCCGCATGGCGATGCCGGCGATTGTGCCCAGCTCGCCCTCGAAGACGCGCTGATGCGGCAGCGTTCCCCATTCAATGACGGCGGCCGGCGTCTCTTTGTCCAGCCCGGCGCTGATGAGCCTCCGCGTGATGGCGGGCAACTGTCGCGCGCCCATCAGAATGACGAGTGTGCCGCCGAAGCGCGCCAAGGCTCGATAGTTGATTTGGCTGGCTGGTTTGCCAGGTTCTTCATGCCCGGTGATGACGGTGAAGGCGCTGCTGACATGGCGATGCGTCAGCGGGATGCCCGCGTAGGCTGGCACGGCATGCGCGCTGGAGACGCCGGGCACGATCTCAAACGGTATGCCATAAGCATGGCAAGCCAAGGCTTCTTCCCCCCCACGCCCGAATATCAGCGGATCGCCGCCTTTCAGACGCAGGACATCCAAGCCCCGCAGAGCGCGGTCAATCAGCAGCTGATTGATATGGGCTTGCGAAAGCCGATGTCGCCGCGGCTGCTTGCCGGCATAGATGAGCTCGGCATCGGGGCGCGTTTCGTCCAACAGCCCGCTCGGGATCAGCCGGTCATAGATGACGACGTCCGCGCGTTGAAGCAAGCGCCAGCCTTTGAGCGTGATCAAGTCGGGATCGCCGGGTCCCGCGCCCACCAAATATACTTTGCCTGCGTTCATAAGACTCCTTCCGCATTTCGCGCCGCCGAGAGCCAGTGATTGCAGGCTTCGCGGCAGGGCAGCGATTCGTCGGTCTTTTTAGTATCGTTCCACCAGTTGGGCTTACGACTGCAGGCGCCACAGACGCGGTTGATGGTCAACTCGATGACCGCGCGCGCCAGCTTGTCTATGCCGCGAAACATGCCGGCTTGCCGCTGGCTGAGCTCATGCAGCGATACGGTCGACAGCTTGCCCGCATGCCGCGCCGCCCAATCCGCCAGCAAACCCGGATACGCCGTCTCCAGCACGGCATGGGCGTCTTCCGGTCGGTCCAGATCGACATGCCAGCCGCCCGGCATATCCGCGCTGGCAGCATGCGAACGGAAGGGCTGCTCGCGAATATGTCTGCGCAGCGCGGCCGGGGACCTGAAAGCCCGGCTGCCTTCGGGAGCGTCGCCATGCCAGACGCGCTCGCGGCTGACCAGGACTTCGCCAAAGAGCAAAATTCTCCCAGTTTGCAGCGCCTCAAGCAATGCCCCGGCGCCCGCAGACGGGAAGCCATCCCAGGCGCCAGCAACTTCTCGCGGCTCGAAAGCCATGCCGGTTTCCCGCGCCATCGCCAGGGTCACATCGCAGAGCGAGGCGACATCGCCGACTGGATCGCTGATGAAGACCTTTCGCCCATGGACCTTTGCGGCGCTACCACCGCCTGTGATGCCCAGCGCGCGCGGAATGTCGATGCTGACGTGCGAGCCATCCGCCAAAAAGTAGGGCAGGGCAAGGATGTTTGGCGCGCTTGTATTGCAATAAATGCTGGGGATATCCGGATCATCGTCCAGGTAGACCGCGGCGACTTCGCGAGCCCAGCCTTGGGCGCGCAGGCGATCGGCTTGCTGGCGGGCGGTGGCCTGGCTTTGGCGGTTGCGGCGCGTGCCATGGCCGATGACGGCGATGGCGGTCTCCTGCCCAGCCAGGTCGCGGCGAGTTATCGTCTCTCGCAGGCGCTCATCGACGATGGCATTCAGGCGTGGATGTTCGCCGAGGCAGCGCGTCAGGTGGATGCGGCGCTTGCCACGCCGGGTCAAAGGACCGCGTAGCCCCATCTCGGCCGGCAAGACTTGGGTCGTGAAATAACCGTGGGCGGTGAAAAGCGGCAGGACCAGCACATCATCCGCAGCCACAGTGTTCAGCACAGCCGAGAAAGCCGGCGATTCTTTCCAGAAACAGGCGGTCACTTCGTCAGCGATGCCCAGCCGCCGCAGCGTGTCGACGCAATCCCAGACGATGCCAGCCGTCTTGGGGCTGATGTGCGAGCCGTGCCCAGCCAGGATCAAGGCGATGCCGCTCATGTGACCGCGCCTTCCCGCAAGAGGGCTTCAAAGATTTGCCGCGCCTGTTTTCGCTCGCCATTGCGCAGGCTGCGCAGCACGTCGGATCGTATGATGCTGTCGTAGAGCTGCGCTCGATCTGCTTGTGATGCGTTTGCCTGGCTTTGGCATGCGCGGATCTCACCGAGCCATTGCGCCAGCAGGGCATATTCGCCGCCGATCTCTTTCTCCAGACGGGCTTTGAGCAAACGGCTGAGGGCAGGCGACATTCCGTTGCTGCCCAGGGCGATGGTCAGTGGCTGTCGCTCGATCAGCGCCATATTGCTGAAATCGCTGAGCTCGCTGCTGCCGTCCGTAACATTGCAGAGGGCGCGGATGCGATGAGCGTCTTGGGCCACGGTCTGGTTGACGCGAGGATCGTCGGTGGCGGCGATGACCAGGATCGGCATGGCTTCGTTGAGCATATCGCGTTGATATGCCAGGGCGATCCATTCGATTTCGCCCGCATGAACCAGCTTTCGAAGGTCATCGTCAATGTCTGGACTGATGAGCAGCACGCGCGCCCCCGCCCGCAGGAGATGACGGGTTTTGCGCGCGCCGACTTTGCCGCCGCCAATCACCGCGACTTGCTTATCCTGCAGGTGCAGCATGATGGGATAACCGGCGCCTTCAGCCATGGACCGCCTCGACAATCGGCGCGACATGAATGCCGCATTCGCTCTTCCCTCGGGTCGCCCAGCGGCCGCCGCGTTTGTCATGCGCGTCCAGGTTGGCTTTGGTGCAGGGCCAGCAGCCGATGCTGGGATAGCCCATATCATGCAGCGAATTATATGGCAGCTCATGCTCATGGATGTATGCCCGGACCTGGTCTTCGCTCCAGTTGGCGAAGGGCGCTATTTTGACCAGTCCGCTGCGGCTATCGCGGCTGAGGACGGGCGTATGAGCGCGGCTGGCTGATTGATCGCGCCGCAAACCGGCGACCCAAGCATCGAAGCCGGTCAGGGCATCGCGCAGGGGAATGGTCTTGCGGATATGGCAGCAGCGGTCCGGGTTGCGTTCCCAGAGGCGGTCGCCATAATCGCGGGCTTGCTGCCTGGGCGTCTGCCGAGGTTTTATGCGCCGCAGGTCCAGCCCAAAGCGCGCTTCCAGCCGGTCTATGAGGTCGATAGTCTCCGGGAAGAGCAGGCCCGTATCAAGCGTCAGCACTGGCGTTCGCGGCGCAATCTCCTGCAGCATATGCAAAGCGGCGATGCCGGTTATTTGAAAGCTGGTGACGATGGCCAGTTTCTCGCCGAAGGTCTCGCTGGCCCATGCCAGAATTTCGCCTGGACTGGCGTCTTCGAGCGCTTCCGCGTGGTGTTCAAGTTTGCAGGGTGACATCATGACTCCCGAAATTTGCGCTGTCGGTGAAAAACAAAACGCCTCGGATTATCCAAGGCGCTTTCAAGCATTTGCGCTTTTCACCGGCTACATCGTTCAGCCAGCCCTGGATAACCCCGCCTCTTTGGCGCGGCGCGACAACATGCGCAGGGACAGAACTGAACTTTGATCATCATCTCGGCCACCTGAATGCCATCCAAGAAAAAACCCCGCGTCATCACGGGGTCCCTTTGGCAATTTGCGCTGCGTCATTCAAGACTTGGCAAGGTTACTCCGCGCGACTTTCGGTTGAAAGCGCCAGACAACAACAGGCGGGGCAACACATGCGGATCATGGATTCTGCTCGTTGATCTTGAATGCTGCCCAATAGACTAGCGCAGCGTCGACCGCTTGTCAAGCGCTTCTTCAGACTAACTTGCCAATTGGCATCAACTGCGCCGGTCTACCTCGGCTGCATGCGCAGTCCGCCATCCAGGCGAATCGTCTCGCCATTGAGCATGGCGTTCTCGACGATCTGCTGCGCCAGCTGAGCATATTCGGCTGGCATGCCCAAGCGCTGCGGGAACGGGACTTGCTCCCCCAGCGATGCTTTCACGGCTTCGGGCAAGCCGCCCAGCAGAGGCGTATCAAATATGCCGGGCGCAATCGTGCAGACGCGAATGCCATAACGCGCCAGGTCGCGGGCGATTGGCAAGGTCATGCCGACGATGCCGCCCTTGGACGCGGAGTAAGCCGCCTGTCCGATTTGGCCCTCGAATGCCGCCACGGATGCCGAATTGATGATAAGCCCGCGTTCGCCGCTTTCGCCAGGTTCGTTTTCCATCATCAGCGTCGCAGCCAGGCGGATGCAATTGAAGCTGCCGATGAGGTTGACGCGAATGACCGTCTCGAACTGCTCCAGCGGATGCGGACCGCGGCTGCCCGTCGTGCGCTGCGCTATGCCGATGCCGGCGCAGTTGACCAGGACGTTTAACCCGCCCAACTCGGATAAGACCATTTCGAGCGCCGCCTGCACGTCGGCTTCGCTGCTGACGTCGGCTTGGACGAAGCGAGCGGAATCTCCCAAGTCGGCCGCCACCCGCCGTCCCATATCCGCGTCGCGATCCAGGATCATCACGCGGGCGCCCTGTGAGACGAAATGGACTGCCGTGGCCGCGCCCAAGCCCGAGGCGCCGCCTGTGATCAAAGCTCTGACGTCTGGCATTCGCATGGCAAATCCTCCAGGCGCGGTTCCGCCAGGGAGTTATACAATATCGTCCCCAAAATTGAATGCGTTCGCGGGCTTTAGCGGCCGTTGCCACTGTGCAGGTTGTTCAAGAAGTCCTGATTGGTGTCATAGAGCCGGAAGTTGTGCAGCAGCTGTTCCGTCGCGCCGACGATGCCCTCCGGCTGTTCCGCCAGATGCGACCACATGCGCCGCATGGTATAGACGCGCTGCAAGACATCGGGACCCAGCAGCAATTCTTCGCGCCGGGTTGAAGACTGCTCAACGTCAAAGGCGGGGAAGATGCGCCGTTCCTGCAGCTTGCGGCTCAGGTGCAATTCCATATTGCCGGTGCCTTTGAATTCTTCGTAGATGACATCATCCATTTTGCTGCCGGTATTGATCAGGCAGGTGGCCACGATGGTAAGGCTGCCGCCTTCTTCGACGTTGCGCGCCGCGCCAAAGAGCCGCTTGGGCGGGTGAATCGCCGATGGATCCAAGCCGCCGGATAGGGTGCGGCCGCTGGTCGGCACAACCAGGTTATACGCGCGAGCCAGACGGGTGACGCTATCCAGCATCATCACGACATGCCGCTTGACCTCGACCAGGCGTTTGGCGCGTTCCAATGCCATCTCTGCCACGCGCACATGATGATGCACGGGATCGTCAAATGTCGAGGCGATCACCTCGGCGTCGACGGAGCGGTCCATGTCAGTGACTTCTTCCGGGCGCTCGCCAATCAGCGCGACCATCAGATGCACCTCGGGATAATTCTGGCTGATGGCGTTGGCGATGTCCTTGAGCACGCTGGTTTTGCCGGCTTTTGGCGGCGATACGATCAAGCCGCGCTGGCCAAAGCCGATTGGCGCGATCAGGTTGAGCATGCGCGTGGAGACGATGCGCGGCAGAGTCTCCAGGTCGAAGCGCACTTCGGGGAAGATGGGCGTCAGGCGTTCGAAGTAGGCGCGGTTGCGTATTTCATGCGGGTTCAAGCCATTGACGGCATCCACGCGCAGCAAGCCAAAATAGCGCTCGGTATCTTTTGGCGGGCGCACCTGGCCGATGACCATATCACCCGTGCGCAAGCCAAACTTCTTGATCTGCGTCGAGCTGACGTAGATGTCATTCTGCCCGGGCAGGTAGCCTTCGGCGCGCAGGAAGCCGATGCCATCATCGACCACCTCGAGCACGCCGCCGCGCAGTTGGTTGCCGCGCCGCTCGGCTTCATCGCGCAGCAAGCCGATGATCAGGTCTTGCTTTTTCAGCCGGCTGAAACGGGGGACATTATGCTTGCGCGCCATAGTGCGCAGCTCGGGCAGCGTCTTTGCTTCAAGTGTTGCGATATTCATTCACGTCATCCTGGGACACTCAGTTGCGGCGGAGCTGGTATTAGATTGTGCCGCATCGTCTGGGTTGTTTCCGGTTAGGGTCTCGGAGGGAAACGCTCCGTTCAAAGCCTGTACGGCGAGTTCCGCAAACCGCCAAACGCGGGTTTTGGCAAAGCCGTTCATTTGGGCAAGCTAGTGGGAACAGGGACTCTCGAAAATCACTCTAACATAGTCTGGCGGGCGCGTCAATTCTTTTCGCCCGGATTTAACGAGAATACTATGTTGCGGGGACTCTGCCAGGCGGCGGAGCCCCCAATTGCCGTCGGTCTAGTCGAGTTCTTCGTGCAGTTCGCTGGCTTCGGCATTCAGCTCAGCCACCGCGTCCGCCACAGCCGCATCGCCATTGACGACTTCCGCCAGCGTATTCGGCACCAGGCCGCGGACAGCGCTGTAGCTGGGCAAACCCGGCGAGGAATAGACGCTGACGCTTTCGTCTTGCAGGATGCCCTGCACTTCCACGAAGCGGGCGTAGGGCATGCGCGGCTCGGTGAAATCCGCTTCGGTGACTTCAATGTCGTTGCGGATGCTGAAATAGCCGGTCGCGCCGGACCATGCCAACTGCGCATCCGAACCGGCCAGGTATTTGACGAAGAGCCAGGTGGCCACTTCGGCTTCCGGGCTGGCGGTCAATATCGCCTGGCTGGGCACGAAGAGCTGGATCGTATTGCCGACGCCATCCGCGCCCGGGAATGCGCTGACCACCCATTCGTCGGTCATTTCCGCGGCGGCCGCGTCCCAGGTGATGAAAGGGATGCCAGCCGAACTGCCGGCGGCGAAGGGCGTGATGCCAATCGAGAAATCGCCGGTATTCTGGTAGCGCTCCGCGAAGAGATAGGCGCAGTCATTATCCAGCATGCGCGTGAACAACTCCATCGCGGCCACGACTTCAGCCGATTCGAAGATGTAGTCGCCGGCTTCGCTGTCGAATATCGCGCCGCCATGGGCTGCCACGAAGCTCTCAAAATGCGAGGTGCCGGTATCCAGCGGATAACCCTGGTACATTTCGCTGGCGCCTGCCGCGCAAGAGATCTCCTCGAACTCAGCCAAGGTGGCCGGCACGCGCCGTTCAAAGCCCAGCGCTTCGACGATATCGAGGTTGGTATAGAAGACGTTGAGCGAGTTCTGGTTCGCCCATGCCACGCGCATGCCATAGAAGGGGGCGAAGTCCAGCTGATTCACGTCCAGCAGGTTGAAGTTGAGATTGGCTTGCTCATCAGCGGCGATGCCCCAGGCCGGGCTGTTGAGCAGCAGGTTGATATCCACCACGACGCCTTCATTCGCCCAGCCGGCCACGGCGTTGGCGTAACCGGCCGCCAGGTTGGGCAGCTCGCCCGCCAGGATCGCGGTGTTCATCAGGTCTTCGATATTGCCATAGTGGCCCTGATGATGGGCTTCGACGGTGATGCCATATTCGTTGCTGCTGTTGAAGTCTTCAATGAGCGCCGCCATGGTGTTGGCTTGCGAGCTGTCGTCGGAGTATTGATGCCAGTAGACGACGGTTTGCCCGCTGGGGTCAATTTCTTCGTAATTGGCATCGCCTTGAGCCGCCGCCATGCCCAGGCTCAGCAGCAGAACAAGAGCGACAAGTGCTAGCTTCTTCATGATGTGATTTCCTCCAATGCTTACATGCTTTCGGTCAGCCGGTTTGCGAATTGCCTGCAAAGCGCTTGCTCCAATTGTATCAGACAGTGGAGCCTGTTTGGGAATGAATCCCTGAAAGTCTTGGCAGCCCGCAAAACATGACCTGCCTTAGCTCTTGATGCCTGTCTGGGCGATGCCTTCGGTGAATTGTTTTTGGGCGACGAAATACAGCGCGAGTATCGGCAGGACTGTGATCACCGAAGCGGCCATCTGCAAGTTGAGGTCGCCCGGCGTATCGGCGGTCACGAAGTTGGACAATCCCACGGCGATGGGACGCCAGTCGTCGTTGATGGTCACCAGCAGGGGCCACATCAGCGCGTTCCAGGAGCCGATGAAGCCCAGCGTGACGATGGTCATTATGGGAGCTTTGGAGAGCGGCAGCACGACGCTTAACAGGAAACGCGGATGCCCTGCGCCATCAATGCGCGCCGCTTCCCACAGGTCATCCGGGATCTGCAGGAAGAATTGCCGCAGAAGGAAAATATTGAAGACCGAGGCGAAGAAGGGAATAGTCAGCGCGGGCCAGTTGTTGAACCAGGCGCCGCCGGGACCGAAGAGGCTTTCGCTGAGCCTGCCAAGCCATATCACCGTGAGCAAATGCGGGATGAGCATGACGATGCCCGGGATCATCATGGTGGACAAGAAAAGCGCGAAGAGGAAGTTGCGCCCGATAAAACGCATCCTCGCGAAGGCATAGGCGGCTGGGATGCACACCAGCAGCGAGCCGGTCACCGTGATCAGGGTGATGCGCACGCTGTTCCAGATATAGCCAGAGACGCCAATGGATTGCAGGAGGCCGCTGGCCGGGTCGGTGATGATTTCGATGTCCAGGAAGTTTGCGCGCCGCAAAGCCGTGGCGTAATTCTCCCAGAGCAGCTTCTCGGGCAGCAGGCGCGTCAGATTGACTTCGCTGAGGGTCATGAAGGAGGCGCTGATCATCCACAGGAAGGGGCCAATGGCGATGAGAACGCCGGCGATCAGTACTGCGTAGATGCCCAGCTTGCCCAGGTCCAGCCGCTTCCCCTCGGCGCGCGCGAGGGAATCCGCTCCGCCGCTAGCCATAGAACACCCGCCTGCCCATGATGCGGTTTTGGAAGAGGGTCATCAGCAGAATCAAGGCGAACAAGACAAAAGCCATGGACGAAGCGTAGCCGTAGCGGTTGCTGTTCTGCAGCTCGTCGAAGATATAGACGCTGGCGGTATTGACGCGATTGCCCACCGCGCCCGTGCGCAGGATCCAGATCTGCGTGAAAGCCTGGAAGGTGCCGATGATGGCCACCAGCGACAAGAAGAATACCGTCGGCGAGAGCAGGGGAAGGGTGATATGCCGGAAGATGCGCCAGCCGTTCGCGCCGTCGATGCGCGCCGCTTCATAAAGCTCGCCGGAGATATTGCCCAAGCCCGCCAGGAAGATCACCGCGTCGTAGCCGATGTAGGTCCAGGTCGAATAGATCATGATGACGACCAGCGCCAAAGCTGGACCAGCCAGGAAATCCGGCAAGCCGAGCAAGCCGCCGAGCGTCGTCCGCTCCAGGATCCAGCGCTGCGGTTCGATGCCGACCAGCGCCAGCATGCGATTGGCAGGCGAGGACGCGCCGGCCTCAAAGATGATGCGAAAGACGATAGAAGTGGCCACGAAGGGCGTGATATAGGGGATGAAATAGACCATGCGGAAGAAGGATCGATAGCGAATCGGCTGGAAGAGCAGGTAAGCCAGCAGCAGGCCAATCGAAAGCTGCACGGGCACTGTCCCGCTGGCGTACATCACCGTCACCCAGAAGCCGTAGAGCAGGTCGTCGTCGCCCGCGCTCAAGGCGGCCGGCGCCTCCGCCATCAGCAGATAACCGCCGACAGCCAACGCCAGACCGGCCAGCGCCAGCAATGCGAAGCGCCGATTGTCATGCGCCCGGATGCCCCGCTGGAAGATGGCGTAAGCGCCCGCGATCAAGCCGATGCCCGCGCTGATGAAGACCAGCTGCGACCATACCGGCAGTGCTTCGCCTGCTTCTCGCGCCGCGGCGATTGCCAGCTCGGTCTCCTGGATGGTCAGCCGCAACATGAAGATGGACCCCAGGAAGAGCGCGCTGATGATGGCGCTTAGCGCGATGATTTCGCCGCTGCCAGCGAAGCGGTATCGCCAAAGCGAGGCAAAGACGGCGATCAATGCCAGCAAGCCGCCGAGCAGCATCAGGTTGCCGGCTTCATAGATGCCGGGGCTGCGAAAGCTCTCGGCGAATTTTTCCATGAAGAGCGCCAGCGAAGTGTCGCGGCCGCGAACCAGGCGCGGGATGAGCATGATGACCGGGATGAGTTTGAAGAACCAGTCGATGAGCAGCAGCAAGGCGTATCCGCTGGCAATTCCCGCCAGCAGGTTGGTCGCCTGTTCAGCGGGTTCCGCCGCGCGCAGCGAGCGCATCAGCCGCCGGCTCAGCTTGAGGCAGAGCGCCAAGCCAGCCAGAGCCAGCCAGAAGAAGAGTATGTAGCCCAGGTTGCCCAGGGCTTTTTCGTAATTGGCCAAGCCGATGTATTCGTCGGGGAAGCGCCGCCAGCGATGCAGACTGACGAAGAAAGCGAAGGCTACCGGGAACAAACCGAAGAGCATGATCAAGCAGCCAGCCGGCGCCAGAAAGATATAGGCTGTCAAGTTCTCGATGAAGATTCGGCCCCGCCGCGTGTTCAGCATGCTGTTTGCCGCCGCATGATAACTTACTGACTATGCCTCGCGCTCCGAGCAGAGTATAGCCAGCGGGCTGGGCTAACGCCAAATGCCTGGCGGGTTTGCGGGCGAGCGGCCGCCATGTCCCTTCACTGGTCTTCTGTGAGGAGCCGCCATCCATGCTACAATGCCGCTTGACGCGCTGCACATGGAGAAGTTTCCTTGCATAGCATCACCGTCATCGGCGCTCTGGTATACGACATGGTCTTCGAAGTCCCCGATTGGGTCTTTCCCGACCAAGCCGTGCACGCCAGCCAGGTTACGATTTCGCCCGGCGGCAAAGCGCTGAACCAGGCTGCGGCGGCCGCTCGGCTGGGCGCGGACGACGTTCGGCTTGTCGGCTGCGTCGGGGATGACCTCTTCGGCGCGGAGATGCTGAAAGCCCTGCGGCATGTTGGCGTGAATACCGATGGCGTTCGCGTGCATGAGAGCGCCCGCACCAGCATCGCCAGCATAGTCGTCATGGACAAGCAGCCCGGCTTCATCGGCGCGCCCGATGCCAGCCGCCGCATAGACCGAAAGCAGATCCTGGAGGCGCTGGACGATCTGCGCCCCGGCGATATCCTGCTGGTCAACTTCGAGCTGCCGCAGCCCCTGGTCCAATTCGCGCTGGCTTTGGGACGGGGCAAAGGCGCGGTCACTGTGCTCAATCCCGCGCCCTTTTTCACGCGCGACGACCTGGATATCGAGTATTTGAGCCTGGTGGATTGCCTCATCCCCAACATCTTGGAAGCGCAGCTGCTGCTCAACACGCGTTCGAAGATTCCGGCAGCCTTGACATTCGACTTGCTGACTTCTGGAGTCCAGCAGGTTGTGCTGACCTTGGGCGAGGACGGCAGCCTTTATCGCGATTTCCGGCGCAGCATCAAACAGGCTGCATGCTTGGTCGAGGCTGTCGATACCACTGGAGCCAGCGATGCCTTCGTCGGCGCCTATTGCCTGGGCTTGGCGCGCGGCTGGCCAGCGGAGCGGAGGCTGCCATTCGCTTCGGCCACGGCTGCGCTGGCATGCAGCAAACGCGGCACCATGAGCGCATTGCCCAGCCTGGCTGAAGTTGAGGCGCTGCTGGCGAAAACGGACTGATGCAAGGCTGCCATTCGCGTAACCTGATTGGCTGATTTGGGTTAAGGAACGTAAAGCATGAAGACCTTCTTTGCCCGCCGCGACCGCATGGAGGAGTACGCTGACAGCGACCTGGTTGAACTGGCGAAGACGGACAAGGCGGCTTTTGGCGAATTGTATGCGCGCTACTTGAAGAAGATCTACAGCTATGTCTATCATCGGACGGGCAATGAACAAGACGCGGAAGATTTGACGGCGAAAGTATTCATGCGCGCCTTCTCGCATATCGGCAAATATGAAGACCGCGGCTTGCCCTTCCAGGCTTGGCTCTATCGCATCGCCCATAATATGGTCGCCAATTGGAATCGCGATCAAGGGCGGCGCAAGATCATCGCTCTGGATGAGTATGTGACGCGCTCGCTGAGCTCGGAAGCGCCCGACCGGCTGGCGGAAGAATCGGAGGAGCAGGCCAGGCTGATGGCGGCTGTGCGGCGCTTGCCCGAAGATCGTCAGCAGTTGCTTTTGCTCAAATTCATCGAGCGGATGTCGAACGTGGAAATAGGCAAAATCATGGGGCGGACGGAAGGCGCGGTAAAATCGCTCTATCATCGTACGTTGCTGGCGCTGCGGGATGATTTGGCGGAGCTTGCTCACGGTCGAAAGACAGGCGGAACAGAAGCGTAGGCGGATTATGAATCCTCAATCGGATAAACAAGCCAGCGACGCGCTCAGGGCTCTCGCGGCGGATCAGTTGACTGGCGAGTATGGTAAGGATTTGCTGGCGCAGGCGGGCCTATCTGCGGAAGAGGCGGAAGAATTGGGCGGTCTCGTCGACGCTTTGAGATATGCCCTGCGCCCCCAGGAGCCGCGCGGTGAATTCGCCGAGACGCTGCGCTGCGAATTGCTTGGCGAGCCGCCAGGGCCTTTCAAGCGCCTGCGTCAGATGCCCGCCCGCCTGCACATCGCCGCCGTTTTGGCTCTGGTGGCCGGCGCGCTCTTCATGTTTCGTCGTCTCTTCGCTTCGGACGCGACCCAAGAGATGCAGGAAGAAGCGGTCGCCACGCCGCTCTAGCCCGCCGGGTCGCGGGGCAGACGGACGGCAATCCGCCATGACAGCAGAGAGACTCTCGCTTAGGCAGCTCAATCGCAGTTTGCTTTCGCGCCAGCTCCTCCTTGAGCGCAGCCCGCTGACGGTCTCGGCCGCCATAGAAAGACTGGTCGCGCTGCAATCGCAGATTCCCAACCCGCCCTATATCGGCTTGTGGACGCGCCTGCTTGGCTTCAAGAAAGCTGAGCTGACGGAGCTGCTGGATACGCGGCAGGTGGTTCGCGCGCCCTGGCTGCGCTCGACATTGCACCTGGTCACAGCGGACGATCATCAGCGCTTCCAGGTGGTCATCCAGCCGGCTCTGGTCCGGGGCCTGCGCTCATTCTTCGGGGCGCGCGCCAAGGGGCTGGATATCGAGCGGCTCATCGAAATCGCCAAGCCATTCCTGGAAGGGGAACAGCCTGCCATTGGCGCCTTGCGGGATCACCTAAAGGCGCATTTTCCCGAGCGAGACAAACAGGCCATGGCTTATGCCGCGCGCAGTCATTTGCCTTTGGCGCAGGTCCCGCCGAGCGGTACCTGGGGCGTCGGCACGCGGGCCACATACACTACTGCCGAAAGCTGGCTTGGTCCGCCGCAGCCGGCCGCTCTTGACGCGCTCTTCCGGCGTTTTCTGGCTGCCTTTGGTCCGGCTGGCCTCATGGACTTCCAAACCTGGACGGGCATGACCGGCTTGAAAGCCAAGCTCGCCCCAAGCTTGAAAGATCTGCGGGAATACCGCGACGAGAACGGCAAGCCGCTCTATGACCTGCCCAAGATGATCCTGGAAGCGCCTGATGCGCCAGCGCCAATTCGCTTCCTGCCCGAATATGACAATATCCTCATAGCGCATAAGGACAGAGGCCGCATCCTTCCCGAAGCCTATCGCAAGAAGGTATTTGTCTCTGCGGGAAGAGTCTTGGGCAGCGTGCTGATCGACGGCTTCGTCGGCGGGATATGGAAGTCCCAACGCGATAAATCCAGCGCGACATTGCATGTATCGCTCTTCCAGGCGATTGGCGATGATGAACTGGCGGCTATTGAGGCGGAAGGATTGGCGCTGCTGCGCTTCATTGAAGACGACGCCCAAGCCTGCCATATTGAGATCGACATGCCCTCTTGAGGCGCCGCGCTTTGCCTGCGGGCGATTCGGTGGTAGGCTGAATGGCGGATTCGCCAAAATATATCAGGCAAAGCGAAAGCCATGCCATCGGCAAACAGAATCGGCGCGCTGCGCGGCATGCGCGATGTCTTCAGCGAGGAATACGCGCGCTACCGAGCCATTCAAGATTGTCTTGAGCGGCATCTTCGCCTGCGCAATTATGTCGCCGTGGACACGCCCATCCTGGAAAACACGGAACTCTACCTGCGCAAATCCGGCGAGGATATCGCCGCGCGTTTATATGAGTTCGATTTCAAGAGCCGGCGTCTGTCGCTGCGCCCGGAGCTGACCGCCTCGATTCTGCGCGCCTATGTCGAGAGCCTGCAAGATGAGCCTCTGCCATTGCGAATTCAATACAGCGGTCCGGTCTTCCGTTATGAAAAGCCGCAGCAGCACAGGTATCGCCAATTCACCGTGAGCGGCGCGGAGCTGCTGGGCGCCAGGGGTCCGCGCGCTGATGCCGAAATCCTGCGCCTGGCATGCAGCGGGCTGGAGCGGCTGGGCATTCGCGAGTACACCCTGACCATTGGCAATACGGCTTTGCTTGAGGGTTTCCTGAACCGGCTGGGCTTGCGCAAGCAATTGGTCAATTACCTGCTTCGCAACATGGAAAACCTGCGCAAACGCGGCGTCGAGAGCCTGCTCGAATCACTGAGGCAGATCTACCCCGATTTGGCCAGCGACGCGGGACCGCCCAGCGAAGAGCCCGCCAACGACAAGAGCCCGCAGCTGATCAAGGTCCTGCGCGAGATGACCGAAAGCGAGGCGCATCAAGCCGTTGCGGATTTTCTGCATAGCTTGAACATCCACATCGCCAGCAATCGCGACGAAGCCGAAGTCATTGACCGTCTGCTGGGCAAGATCCGCGAAGATCAGCAGATGCCAAAGCTGCGCCTGGCTTTGGATGTCATGGCGCGCCTGGCTGATCTGGCTGGCAGCCCCGACCAGGTCTTGCCAAATGCCTGGGCTCTGGCGCATGAGTACGAACTGGATCGCGAAATCCTGAACTCGCTGGAGAGCGCGCTGGATTGCCTGGCGGATTATGGCGACCTTTGCGGGACGACGCTGCTTGATTTTGGCATGAACCGCGGCCTGCATTATTACACCGGGCTAATCTTCGAGCTGCATGGCAAGACCGCCAGCGGCGAGCCGATTCAGCTTTGCGGCGGCGGGCGTTATGACAATCTCATCAGCATTCTGGGCGGCAGCGAAGCCACGCCAGCCCTCGGTTTCGCTTATGGCATCGAGCGCCTGGCCAGCGTCTTGCCGGCGGGGACCATCAGCCGAGAGAAACCACTGGTCCTGGCCATGCCGCTCGCTCAAGCCGATTACTCATCCGCCTTTGCACTCGCCGATGATCTGCGCGCGCATGATATCGCGGTCGAAGTCAGCATAGATGACCGCAGCCTGCGCCGCAGCTTGAAACATGCCGATCGGCGCGGCGCCAGCCTGGTGATCATTATTGGCGAGAAAGAACGCCGTCAGGCAGCCGTCATCCTGCGCGATATGCACAATCACCGGGAGCGTCTGGTCGCGCAGGCGGATTTGGCTGAGGCAGTCCTGGAGCATCTGCGCGCATGAAAGAACTCCGATCCGCTGGCAATCTCATCATCGCCTTGCCCAGCAAGGGCCAATTGGCGGAAGCGGCGCATAATCTGCTTGGGCGGGCTGGCATGCGCGTTTACAAACCCAATGAACGGCAATACACGGCGACCATCCCCAGCTTGCCGGGCGCGGAAGTGGTCTATCAGCGTCCCCGCGATATTCTCAACCAGGTCAGAGAAGGCAGAGCCGATATCGGCGTCACGGGATTGGACATCGTGGCGGAACATGGAGAAGACAGCGCCGATGTCATGGTCATTGACCGGCTGGGTTTCGGCCGCTGCGAATTGCTGCTGGCTGTGCCCGATGCCTGGATCGATGTGACATCCATCGCCGATCTGGCCGACCTGAGCCTGCGCCAGCAATCTCGCGGCGCCCCTCTGCGCATCGCCACCAAGTACAGCAGCTTGACCAAGAGCTTTCTCTATCGCCAGGGCATATCGCATTTTCTGCTCGTGCATGCCGAGGGGGCCATGGAAGCCGCGCCGCGCATGGGTTACGCCGATATGATCGCCGACCTCAGCGAGACCGGCACGACATTGCGCGAGAATCACCTGCGTCCCATCGAAGGGGGCGTCATCATCGCGTCTGAAGCGGTCATGATTGGCAATCGCCGCTGCCTCCGCGGGGGGCCCGCCAAGCTCGAGACTATGCGCGAGATGATAGAATTGCTGGAGGCGCATCGCCGCGCCCGCCTATTCGTCTCCCTGCGCGCCAATATCGCCGGCGCGTCCCTGCAAGACGTTCAGGAGCGCATCCTGGCTAACCCGGCGCTCAGCGGCAGCAAGGGACCAGGCGTCGTGCCAGTGGCCGGCCGGCCGGGCAATGCGCAATTGTGGTTCGAGACGAATCTCCTGGTGCGCGCCGATTTGATTCACAAGACTATGCAGCATCTGCGCGCGCTTGGCGGCACGGATATAATCGTAAGTCACCCGGATCTGGTCTTCGACGAGAGGTCTGTCATCTATGACCGCTTCGAGCGTCTGCTGCATTCGGACGGCAAAGACAGCTTTTGAGGCAGTATGATGAGCGCGATAGGCATACTCAATCCGGGCGCGATGGGCATATCAATCGCCGCCTCGCTCAAATCAGCCGGGCATGACGTCTGCTGGTGCGCGGCCGGGCGCAGCCAGGCCAGCCGCCAACGCGCGGACCAGCACAATCTTCGCGCTGTGGAATCGCTGGCGCAGCTTTGCGCGGTTTGCGATGCGATCATTTGCGTCTGCCCGCCGCATGCCGCCGAGTCGGTCGCTGATGACGTCATCAAGGCTGGCTACTCGGGTTTGTACTGCGACGGCAACGCCATCGCCCCGCAGAAAGCCAGCTCCATAGATGAAAGGCTGCGTTCCGCGGGCATCAATTTCGTCGATGGCAGCATCATCGGTCCGCCAGCCTGGCAGGCCGGTTCGACGCGCTTCTATCTTTCGGGTCCGGCGGCGGCTGAGATTGCGGCGCTATTCGCGGGGACGGTCACCGACGCCATCGTCGTAGGCAGCGAGATCGGCCAGGCATCGGCGCTTAAGATGGTCTTCGCGGCCGGCACAAAAGGCGCAACCGCCTTGGTTGCGGCGATACTGGGCGTGGCGGAGAGCTTGGGTGTGCGCGGGGACCTGGAGCGGGAATGGGCGCTGCGGGAGCCCGAATCGGTGGCGCGGAAGCGGAATCAGGCGCGCAACGTGACAGCCAAAGCCTGGCGCTTCGCCGGGGAGATGCAGGAGATCGCCGCGACATTCGAGTCGGCTGGCATGCCGCCCGGTTTCTTCGAGGCAGCCCATGAACTGTATCAGCGCCTGGCGCTTTTCAAGGATGCGGAGAGAGTGCCAGAGCTTGAGGATGTGCTGGCGGCTTTAGTCGGCGACTCGGGCGGACGATGACAAAGCCCTGACCAAATCCGGCAAGCCAGCGAATACAGCATCCGGCTTGATTGCGCTGGAAGCCAGGCTCGCTTCGGTCTCGACTCCCGTCATCACCAGCGCCGTTTTGATGCCCAGCTTTTGCGCGCCGGCGATATCCGTGCCGATGCGGTCGCCAATCATCAAAGTCTCATCCGCATTCGCGCCCAAACGCCGCAAAGCCGCCTCAAACATGCCGCGCTCCGGCTTGCCGATGATTGTCGGCGCTTGACCGGATGCCGATTCCACCAGCGCCAATATGCTGCCGGCGCCCGGTATCAAACCTTCCGGCGATGGAAAGGACGGATCGGGATTCGTGCCGATGAAGCGCGCGCCCTGCCGGATGAGCAATGTGGCAATCTTGACTTTGCTGTAGCTCAGGTCGAAATCAATGCCGCAGACGACGAGCCTCGCGTCTTTCTCGACCAATGTGAAGCCCGCCTGGACCAGCATCTGCTTCAAGCCATCGCCGCCGACCACGAAGATGTCCGCTCCGGCCGGGTATTGCGCTTTTAACTGGCTCACGGTGGCTGTGCCGCTGGTGATGATGTGGCGCGTTTCGATGCCGGTCACGCCCATGCCCGCCAGCTTTCTGACATAATCGGCCGGCGTATTGCGGCTGTTGTTTGTGGCCAGCGCGAAACCCAGCCCCCGCGAGAAAAGCAGCGCGAAGAAATCGGCCAAGCCCGGCAAAGCCGCCTGCCCGCGCCAGAGCACGCCATCCATATCGGCGATGACAAACTTTATAGAATCCAACAAGTGCATGCGCCCTCGCTTTCGTGGAAACAGCCGCCCATTCTAGCGCGGATTTGCGCGCGTGGAAGGCGAGATGCAACTTTGGGACCTGTGTTTTACGAAGACCTGATGACTCCGCCCAATCAAGAATAAATCTCTGAGTCCTCAGTAAATGCAATTAAGCAATTGGAAAAACTAACCACCGAGCACACCGAGTTGATTGAGTACACCGAGAGCAAGAGCAAAGGCATCTCCGCGCATGACTCGCTTGCGTCGTATGTCCTCGAGATTCGCCACGCTCGCTATTTCAAGCGCTCCAGCGTGCCCTGTTCCAGTTGCCATAACCGGCGGCGTTCCTGTTCTTGCAGCAGGCGCGTCAGCCGCGGATAGCCGTTTTCATATTCGCGGGACCATTCGGTTGCGAAATCGCCATTGCGAATCTCGTGCAGGGTCGTCTCCATCAAACCTTCCAGCTTGAGCTCCTTGAAGCGATGCAGTCGGCTGAAGATGCCATATTGCCCGGTCAGCGAAGACAGCCGCAGCGCATGCAGCAAGCCCCGCTGCGAGGCGCGCCCAAGATAATCGGTGAATTCGCCAGAGATGATCAGGTCCATCATGACGGCTTCCGGGGGATAACCCTCATCGAGCAGCACCGCGGCCGCCGTAGTCATCAGGTGTTGGAAGGCGGGCAGGATGGCTTGCTGCACAAAGAGATCCAACTGGGATTCCTGCTCAAGCGACATCTCTATGGCGCCAGCCCGCAAGCTGCCCATGGCTTTGGCCAGGGCTAGCAGGCTCTCCAGCGTCGTCCCGCTGGCATCTTGGCTCATGCCGACGAAGCTGTAGAATCCACTGCCGTCGATGAAACGGCTGCGCACGGCCGCGCCAATCGTCCGCGGCGCGATCATGCCCGCGTCCACGAAGGGCGGCGGCTCGACAAAACCAAAGGCGATATTGTAGCCGCTGAAGAATACCAGCAGATGCCCCCGCGCCAGGTAGGGCGAGATCTTCTCCAGATAGACCTCCGGCAGCACAACATCCGGCATCAACAGCATCAGAATATGGCAGCGCGGCACAACTTTCTCGATATCCTGCGGCTCGAAGCCATCTTCGCGGGCGTGATCGCGGGTCTCGTCATGGCGCAAGCCGACCAGCACGCGCAGACCGGAGTCGCGCAGGTTGTTGGCGATGGGCCGCCCCAGGTTGCCAAATCCGATTACGCCGATGGTCTTGCCGCTCAGCACATTGAGATTGGCATCGTCTTCGCGATAGATGGTCGCCATACGCGCCTTCCCGCCTCATATCAGGCGATACGCTTAGCCCACAATTCCCGGTCATTGTTGTCGCGGAAGAAACCAAAGCGCTCATAAAGACGTTGCGATGGCGCATTGCTCCGCTGGGTGTTCACCGAAATCGTCTGGACGGGCAGCCGCTGGCATTCGCGCAGAAAATCATGCAGCAAGGCAGCGCCGATGCCTTTGCCTTGATAGGCGGGATGGACAGCCAGCCGCGCCAGATGCCCAATATCGTCATGCAGCGCGCCGATCTGATACGCCACTGCCTTGCCGTTGATCAGCGCCACGCGAGCCAGCGTATTCATGCGCATGGCTTGCCATATCTCGGGCGCGCTCAAGCGCCAAAGCGGCGCGAAAGCCAGCCGGTCTACTTTGGCGATAGCGGGCAGATCCTCAGGCTCGGCGCTTCTGAGTTGGGTGGGCGCGCTCGGCTTTACGGCCGGTCGGCAGCCTATATGTCGCAAGGTGATGACGTCATCGGCGGGGGCGAACCCGCATCTTTGCAGATAGCTGGCCAGCCAGTTCGTCACCATCAGGCAGGCGACGCGCTCCACGGTCAAATGGCGGCAATGCTCTTCGGCGCGCTGCCAAAGCTCGGCGATAGTACGCCCTGGCATGAGGCCATCGCGAATGCCCAGCAGGCGAATCCAGGCGCAGCCAGCGACCGGCTGGGAGAGACCGATATACCCCAAGAGTTCCGCCCCCTGCCAAGCCAGGAACAGCATTCCCCGCTCTTGGTCCAGCCATTGCCCCAGGCTGAACCAGTCAAGATGCTCATGCGTCCATTGGCTGGCCGCGCAAAGCTCCAGAAAGGCGCGGCGATGCTCGCGGGCATAAGCTGCGACGCGCAGACGCGGAGCCGGCGTCATTGGCTTTCGCGCCGCCGCTTGTTCACCCGCTTGACATAGCTGCGCGCTTCGATGGCAAAGGGCAGGCAAAGCCGCCGGTCCAGCAGACGCGTGGCCACCCGCTCATCCATTTCGTCCATGGTCTCTGAGGTGGTGATGACGGTGGGCAGCCGCGAAAGATAACGGAAGTCGATGATTTGGAAGAGCTTTTCTTTCGCCCAGGGCGTGGCGCTTGCCAGCCGAAAGTCATCGAGAATCAGGATAGGGGCGTTGAGGATCTCGTGAAATCGTTTGTCGAAGCGCGTATTCCTTTGCGGGTCAAAAGCCTGCCGCAGCAGATCCAGCAGGTCTGGCACGGTGAAGAAAGCCAGGTCTTTGCCATCTTCATGCAGGTGATTGGCGATAGCTGCCGCCAGATGGGTCTTGCCACAGCCATAAGCGCCCATCAGACAGAGCCAGCCTTCCGGTTTGCGCGCCCAATCCAGCGCTTGGCGCTCCAGCCGGCGCAGGTTTTCCGCCTCATCGCGGAAGGCGCTGCTGGCGTCAAAGGTGTCGAAACGCATCTGCCCATAGAGCTGCAGATTGACCGCGCTTTGGTCCTTTGCCTGCGAGCGCATCGTGCGGCGATAATCTGGCGCGTTGATCTTGACTTGGCGGACCTGCGGATCCATCAGGCGGCTGCTCAGCCAGGGGTCAAAGTCCTCAAGCGACTTGTTGGTGGTGATGACCGTGGGCAGCTTGTTGACATGGCGATAATTCAACAGTTGGAAGAGTTTTTCTTTGGCCCAGGCGCTCGGGTTTTCCACGCCCAAATCATCCAGCAGCAGCAGCGCCACATTGCGAATGCGCTCGAAATACTCGTCATAGGTCGCTTCGCCGCGCGGGTCAATGCTGGAGCGCAGGAAATCCAGCAGATCGGGCGCGGTCACGAAGATGGCTTGCTGGCCCGCTTGCTCAAGCCTGCGGTTGCAGATGGCGACGGCCAGATGCGTTTTGCCGCAGCCATAAGCGCCTTCGAAGAGGATCCAGCCGCGGGGATCATCGGCATAGCTTTGGGCTGCTTGTTTTGCCAGTCGCAGGGACGAAAGCACATTCTGCGTATAACTGCCGCCAATCGGACTTGTCTCGAAGCTGTCGAAAGTCTTGTCCTGATAAGCCTCCAGGTTGCCATAGCGGCGCAGGCGAGCCAGCATCTCTTGATCTTCGCGGACGGGATGGTTGGGGCAGCGCTGGAATTTGCCATAACGCGGATCTTCCAAAGGCAGATCCAGCAGGAAGACGCCTTTGCCATCACAGATCGGGCAGGGGAGCGCGCGATTTTCCGGATCCATGCAGACGATGTCAGCCGCCGGCTCGTTCTGGCCAAATTCAGGACTTGATATAATCCTTCCATTCTCCGGCGGCGTATTGTTTGCGCCGCTCAAGATGTCGCCCAGTGGTTTCATGGCTGCGTCCTTCCTGCTGCCAGCCTTCCAGCACCCGCTGAATATACCGCCAGTTGCGGGCATTCCTTTCGACTGCGTAGCGCATGGCTTCCTCGATCCAGTCGGGCGGATATTCGCTTTGCGCCGCTTTGATGGCTTCGGCAATCATAGGCGTCAAGATACCGATATTCTCTTCGTATAGGCTGAAGAGCGTCGGGCGGGGAGGCAGAATCTCTATCTCATCGGCATAGGCGGGCTGCCATCTGCCGGCTTGAAGCTGCGCCTGCAATTCTCGGCCAGCCCGGTCATTGAGAAAGTAGAGCTGGCGCGCCTCGCCATTCATGCTGAGCTCGGCCTGCAAGAGCGTGCCCCGCCTGAGCGCCTTTTGCAGAGCCGCTCGCAGGGCTTCTTCCGGCGACGCCTTGTGGTCGCAAGCCGCCAAGCCGCGCAGCAAATCGCCATCGCCCAATAGCTCCTCAAGGCGCAGGTAGCGATACTTGCCTTCCTTCTGTTGAATGGCAGCCAGGAACACGATCGACAGCTTCAGCTCGGCCAAGTCGTCGATAGCCCTAATCAAGCGCGTGAGGAGGCTGGCCGGCAGCCTGATCTCGGCGCCGCCTGCCTGAGCTTGCCTGTCGCCGCCATTCATGCCGCTCACCCCAGGTTGCTCAGGTCGACTCGCTGGATTTTGAGATCCGCGAACTTGGTGAAGGACTTTTCAAAGTAGAGCTGCACCATGCCGGTTGGACCGTGACGATGTTTCGAGAGCATGATATCGGCTTGATTTGGGAACTCGGTGGTGTCGGGATTATAGACTTCATCGCGATAGAGGAACATGACCGCGTCGGCATCCTGCTCGATGGTGCCGCTCTCGCGCAAATCGGATAGCTGCGGGCGCTTGTCCTGCCGCTGTTCAACCGCTCGCGAAAGCTGGGCTGTGGAAAGAACGCAGACATTGAGCTCGCGAGCCAGCTCCTTCAACGAGCGGCTGATGAAGCTGATTTCCTGGACGCGATTGTTCTCGTAAGCTTTGCCAGCCGACATCAGCTGCATGTAATCCACCATGACGATATCCAAGCCATATTCGTGCTGCAGGCGGCGGCATTTTGTGCGCATTTCTATAGGCGAGATCGACGGCGTATCGTCGATGAAAAGGGGCAGATTTGCGATGCGCCCGATGGCTTCTGTCAGTCGGGTTTGTTCTCGCGGGCTGATATTGGCGGCGCGCAGCTTGGTGATGGCGATGCCCGTTTCCATGGACAGCAGGCGTTGGACCATCTGCTCGACGCCCATTTCCATGGTGAAGATGGCCACGCGTTTGCCAAGCCGCGCCGCATGCAAAGCCACGGTCAGGATCCAGCTGGTCTTGCCCATGCCCGGGCGCCCGGCGAAGACCACCAGATCCGACTTCTGAAAGCCGCTGAGCAAGCCATCCAGCGCCCGAAAACCGGTCGGAATGCCGATGGCCGCAGCGCCCAATTCCAGCAGCTTTTCGATCTCGTCATAATAATCGCTGACGGCATCCCAGATGGGCACGAATTCGCGCTTGAGCTGGCCGTCAGTGACCGCGAAGAGCTTTTCTTCGGCATCGCTGATGACCTTGTCTATGGGCAAGTCTTCATCGAGAGCCGTTTGGCGGATCTCGTCGGCCGCCCGCAGCATCTTGCGCCGGGTGGAAGTCCGCGAGACCATTTCGCCATAGACTTCGGCATGGGTGGCTGTCGGCGTATTGTTGACCAGGCTGGTGAGATAAGCCGCGCCGCCGATCTCATCCAGGACGCCCATAGCCGCCAGCTCTTCCGCAAGCGTGACATAATCGATGGCGTCTCCGCGCTCCTGCAGCCTGCCCAAAGCCGACCAGATATACTCGTGGCGCTTGAGGAAGAAGTCCTCGTCATTGAGGAAGGCTGCGATGGTCAAATACGCTTTGGGTTCCAGCAATACAGCGCCCAGGACAGCTTCTTCCGCTTCCAGGCTCATGGGGATATCCATCTGAGCGGGCGCCGCTTGAAATTCCATAATCGAGCTTTCGCGAGTCTGCCGGAGCCAAGCGCAAGGGAGCCAGACTGCGCGAAGTCAATGCCTCCGCGCTATCAGCCGCCTGGGATGCGCTTATTCTTCGTCTTCGAGGTCTTCCAGGTCCAGCGTATCCACGAAGTCCGCGAAGGCGCTCAGCTTGCTCTCGTCGACGGCTTCGCCACCAGGTTCGTACATGTCATCGGGCAAACCCAGGATCTCCGGTTCGACGTTGCGGTCCGGGCGGATGCCGGCGTGGTCCATGACGGCTTTTTCCACGTAGATTGGCGCGCGCAGCCGCACCGCCAGGGCAATGGCGTCGCTGGGCCTGGCGTCTATCTCAATGGTCTTGCCCGCGGCGTCGATGACGATCAAAGCGTAAAAGACATCTTTGCTGAGATTGTTGATCAGGATGTATTGCACCTCGCCGCCAAGCTGACGAATGGTCGCCTTGAGCAGATCGTGGGTAAGCGGACGCTCGCGGTCGACCTGCTGCAATTCCAGCGTTATCGCCTCCGACTCAAATTGACCGATCCAAATGGGCAAGTACAATTCTTCATGGATATCGCGCAAGACCACCAGACGATGCTGCGACATCAAACTGACTTGCACTCGGTCCACGATCATTTCAATCATTGCGTCGGTCCGCCTTTCTCAAAGCTGCCTTGTCCGCCATTATACACAGCAAGACGCCGCATATCAAACATTGCATCGAACCCGCTTATCCGAAACAGCGGCTACAAATCCCGAGGCGACTTGGCTACACTGCGCTCTGTCCACTACTTGCGATCCGCCGTGCGCCTTTTCTTCGCCTGCCTGTTTATCGCATTTGCCGCAGCCTGCAGCGACATTTTGCCATCGCGGCGCTTGCCCTCCCAAGGATTTCGCTATCTTGATTTGGCGCTTGAAGAAGGCTTTGATTCACTTGGCGCTTGGCGCGGTTATGCTAGTGAGAACGTATTCCTGGGCCTTCGCGATGGCGCATTCACGATCGACATCCTGGGCAGGCAATATGTATGGACGCAGGTCGATTCTTCGTTGGCTGACCTGGTGATGGAAGCGGAGTTCGAGCATACTTCGCCGGATGAACACAGCGCCTTTGGCTTGGCTTGCCGGCTTGACCCCGCCAATTCGGGCCGCGGCTATTTCTTCCTCATCAGCGGCGACGGCTATGCCAGCATACGCTGGAGCAACGGGCGCTCTCTGGAAGCCATTGCGCCTGCCCAGCCCAGCTCGCATATCAAGCGCGGCGGCGAGACGAATCGTTTGCGCGCTGTCTGCATAGGCAATTATCTGGCGCTTTGGGTCAACGACCGCTTTGTCATGGAAGCGCGCGACCGGCGCGGCGCCAGCGGCTCGCCTGGCTTGGCTGGAGTAGTGAATCATGCCGGCAAACGCCTGACCGTGTCCATAGACGATCTCCAGGTCTGGCGGGCTTCTCTGGATGACCGCGGGCCATGACGCCCAAAGCCGAGCAACAGAATCGCCATCTCCGCGTATACTGTTGATGAGAGCCGCCGGAGCTATCACAGGATGGGAGTATGGGACTGGAAGACAGCATAGCCGAAGCCATCGTCATGGGCATGGACGAGTTGGCTGGCAACCCGCAGCGGGCCGTCAGCGCGGCCGTCGACTGCCATTCGGCGACGCAATGGATCAAGCAGGAGACGACCAAGCTGGCGCTGGCTGGCGGGGCGGAGATGGTGGTGCCTGGCTTGCATGCTTTCACCATCCCCACCGGCGTCAGCTACCTGCTGCATAAGATGGGCTATATCAGCTGGGGCATCGGCGCGCTCAAGGGCGCATTCATCATCGAGACGGAAGCCTATTCCGACCTGCGCAATATCCTGGCGCTTTGGGCGAACGAAGGCGATTTTGACGCCAGCCTGCTGGAACATCTGGCGATTTCGCTGGAAACGCTGGAATGGGCGCTGACGGCCGAGGGGCAAGCCGCCATGTCGAGCCTGCTCAATGCCCAGGCGGATGAGACCACCCTGCGCAGTTACCATATTCTGCAGAAGCTGGCTGAGAACCTGGTGGCTGGCGATGAACGCGGCTATGCCATGCTGGAGGCGATGAAGGGCAGGGCTGGAGCGGCGGAACTGCTGGAAACGGGCAGCGCAAATGTCGCGCATCTCAATAGCGAGGTCATGCTCACGCGGCCGCTGGGCCGGAAGATCAGCCGCCGCCTGGCTTACAAGCTGGCTTCGCGGATAGGCTCGCGCGTTCCTGCCCGCATGATAGTGGGTTTTCTGCCGGTGGCTGGCGCTTTCGCCAACGCCTTCCTCAATGTGCAGACCATACGCAGCATGGCGGAATCCGCCGAGAAGTATTATGACCGCCGCCTGCGTCTTGCGCATCTGGAGGCGGCCTTGGCTTGATCTTTGGTCGTCGCCCGCGCAAAGGACAAAAGCGCAAGCCAAAGTCCTCGGTATCTGACGAGCCGACAGGAATGGGGCTAGCCGCGCAGAGTCTCCGCAATATCGCCTATCAGCGCTTTGAAGCTCTCCAGCCGCTCGGCATCGCGCAGGTGGCGCAGTGCGAACGAGGGCCGCTTATCCGCCTTTTCCGCCGGGATTTGCGCGCAAGTTGGCAGCATGCGGTTCAGCCTGGCGATGATCTTCCGCCGCTCGGATGCGCCAAGGCCAGCCTGCCGCCCCAGAAGATCCAGCGGAATCTGCGCTGAGGGATTGCGCCGAAAGGCTCTCACGGTCAACAGCGTCGCCAGCGTTCCGCCAGAAAGCGCTCGGGCATGAAAAGCCGGGTTGCGCTGGCCGCCAAAAGCCACCCCATCAAGCGTTTTGCGCGCCCAATGGAAAAGATCGCGGGCCACCAGCGATGCTATATCGCCATCGGGCAGCTGTTCGACATAGGGAAAGAAATTGGCTTCCAGCGGTTGTCGCGAGACGGCATCGGGCTGGTATTGCTCTGCCATATCGCCGCGCGAGCGCAAGCCCTCCAACGCATGCAGCAACGCTTTCATCCCCTTTTGCCGATTGCGCAGATCGCAATACTGGATGTTGATCAGGTGCAGCGGAATGAGCGCGTCAGACAGCAGCGCGGTGATCAGCGGTTTCTTCAGCTGAAAGGCGTAGAGACATTCGCGCTCGACCCAGCTTGATTGCCTGCCCGCTTGGGAAAGCAGCGTCACCACGGCATCGCAGCGCGTGATGCCGGCTTCAATCTCGCAGAGCCAGGCATCGCCGCCGCGAAGATTCTCGAAATCGACCCAGACGCCATAACCCGCCCGCCGCAGCGCCTCGGCGATGAAGAGCGTATCATCCCTGTCTTCGTTGCTGTGGCTGAGGAATACTTTGTACATGGCTTTCTTTAGCAGATAATATGCAAGACGCGTGCTGAATTTTCATAGCGACATTCCTAGGGGCGATCTATTAGGTCGCTCGCCGGCAAGGAAGCGCGAGTTAGGCGCCATAACGTTTGATGACATCCCGCGCCACCACCATGCGATGCACTTCGGAAGCGCCGTCATAGATGCGGAAAGCCCGCGCTTTCTCATACCAGGTCGAAAGCGGCAAATCCCGCGAGATGCCTTTGCCGCCGCAGATCTGCACGCAGCGGTCGAGGACTCGGCACACGATCTCCGCCACCTGCGCCTTGGCGATGGAGGTTTCGACGCGCGCCTGTTCACCCTGCGCCAGCCGCCAGGCCGCCTCGTGGATCAGCAAGCGTCCCATCTTCAGCTCCATCTCCGAATCAGCCAGCATCCATTGAATCGACTGATGGCTGGTCAGCTTTCCGCCGAATGCCTCGCGCTCGCTGGCATACTCCGTGGCGATTTCCAGCGCCCGCTGCGCAATGCCGGTCCAGCGCATGCAATGGGTCAGCCTGGCGGGGCCGAGCCGCGATTGCGCCAGCATGAAGCCTTGGCCCTCGCCGCCCAGGATGGCGCTGTCAGGCAGGCGCAGATCTTCGTAGAGAATTTCGACATGCCCGCCAAAATCTTTCGCGCCCATGACCGGCACATCGCGCAGGATACGGATGCCCGGAGTATCGCGCGGCGCCAGGAATTGCGTGCTGCCTTTGTAGGGGTGGGCATCGGGATCGGTCACCGCCATGATGATGAAGAAATCGGCGATCTCGCCATAAGTCGTCAGCCACTTGTGCCCGTTGATGACCCAGTCGCCGCCGTCGCGGCAGGCGCGCGTTCGGATCATGCGCGGGTCGCTGCCTGCGCCCGGGGCCGGCTCGGTCATGGAGAATGCCGAAAAGGTCTCGCCCCGGGCCAGTGGCGCCAGGTAGCGCTGCCGCTGCTCTTCGTTCGCAAATTTGTCGAGCAGGTGCATATTTCCCTCATCCGGCGCGGCGCAGTGCATAGCCATGGGACCGAGGAGGCTGCGCCCGGCCGCCTCGAAGACTGGCGCGATCTGCTGAATGTTCAGCCCCATGCCGCCCCAGGCTTTGGTCATGGTCGGCGCCCAGAGCATTGCGGCTTTGGCTTTGGCGCGCAAGCCTTGCAGCATGTCCATGCTCAGGTCTTCGCCCGTCCGCAGCAATTCGCCCTCCAGCGGGATGACTTCTTCATCCACGAATTGGCGGGCGCGATGGGCGATCATCTCAACATGGCGGGGAATGCTGAAATCCATTCGGGGGCGCTTTCGACTCGCTTGTCCAAACTCGCAGCGGAGTATACCATAGGGCAGGCTGGCAAACGCGCAACTATGGTCGCGCATTATCGCGTCCGCGCTCGCTGCCTTCTGTGAAAATGTTGTCTGGATGGGCTATGCGCAACTTTATCATTGATACCGATACCGCATCGGATGACGCCGTCGCCTTGGTCATGGCGCTGCGGCAGCCGGATATAGACGTCAAGGCGATCACTGTGGCGGCTGGCAATGTGCCCCTGCCCCAAGCCACGCAGAACGCGCTCTACACGGTTGAGCTCTGCGGCGCGTCAACGCCGGTCTACGCGGGCTGCGCCAAGCCGCTGCTGCGCGAACTGGAGACCGCGCAAGAAGTGCATGGCAATGACGGCATGGGCGATATCGGCTTGCCACTGCGGGACCGCGCGCCGGCCCCGGGGCATGCCGTCGATGTCCTGCGTCAAGTGATACGCGACCAGGCCGGCGATATCACCCTTGTCACGCTGGGTCCTTTGACCAACGTGGCGCTGGCTCTGCTGCGGGAGCCGGGACTGGCGGGGCTCGTCAGCCATTGTTTCATCATGGGCGGCATCGGCAGCGGGCACGGCAACGTCACGCCGACCGCCGAATTCAATATCTGGGTTGACCCCGAAGCCGCCAGGATCGTCTTTGAATCCGGCATGCCCATTACCATGGTAGGCTGGGACATCAGCTGGAAATACGCCACTTTTGATGCCAGGCAAGCCGCGGAAATCCGCGATATTGGCACGCCCCTCGCGCGCTTTGTGGTGGATATTCAGGCGACGCTGACTGAGTTCGCAATCACCGAAAACGCCTTGCCCGGCTTCGACCTGCCCGACCCGATAACTATGGCGGCGGCCATCGAGCCCGGCGTCTGCGACTATGCGAAGATGCGCGTCGACGTGACCACCGGCGATGGCTTGGCGCGGGGCATCACCGTGGTCGATTGGCTGGGCGTGACGGGGCGCGAACCACAGGTCTATGTCGCCAAGAGCGCGGACCGGGGCGCATTCGTGGACATGCTCAAGCGATCGGTGTCATGAAGCGTGGAGTATCATCGCGCTATTTCAGTCGCTGGATGCGCTTGAGGCCGCCCGCCAGGCGAATCCGCTGCCGGGCCTGGGGATGATCAGCGTCATGCCAGCCAGCAGAGACAGAGAATCATCGCCGCCGTTCGCCGCGATTATCAGCGCGACATCGGTCTCATAGCGCGCTGTCAATCCATAGAGCGTCTCGCCCGGCTGCACAATATGGATCACGCTGGCTGGATAATTGTAGGCTTCCGCTTCCGCCCAGCCGTTGGCGCGAGCCAGCCCGTTAAGCGCCGCCTGGGCTCGCTGGCCCCGGGCATATTCCGCGTCTGAACCTTTTAACGCCCCGCTCCAATCCAGCAAGGCGCCGGTTTTGCTCAGGATGCCGATGATGCTCTCGCTCTGCTTGACAGTCTGCCCGAAGATGGTGGTCGCTTTGCCGCGGTGCGCGGTCATGCTCAGCGCGCTGGCATGCGCTTGCTGGAAGGTCGCCATCGAGTCGAGCCGCATATCAACGCCGTTTATCGTCAGGCTGACGCCGATGCCTATTGGCGCTTGAATGGCTATCCAGGGTTCAGCTTCCGCGCATTCGGGGAAATCCGCGCTGGTCGAGAGCGAGAGCGCCTGCCAGGCGAAGGTCGCTCCCAAGCCCAGTTTGGGCAAGCCATTCAGCGCTTGCAAGCGCGCCACCTTTTCCGCTTCCACCCAGGCGATCTCGCCATCGTTGACCACGCGCAGCCACTGTCCGGCGTCGTCAAAGGCGTCAACCAGCAGGAAGTCCTCAGCTTCTGCCTGTGCGACCGCTTCCGGGATCACGCCGGGATGCCGATACAGCGTCGCCTTTTCCAGAGCCACCGTGCTGACGGGCGCTTGGATCGCCATCGCGTCTTCGAGCCGCACATCGTTGATCGCCGCCGCCTCGCCCGCCAGCAGCACGATGAGGCCCGGGCCTTCGTAGGTCTGGGGCAGGTTGGCGCTAAGATGCAATGCCAGTATGCCCCATTGGCTTGACTCTGCGTCGAGCCCGCCGGTCTGCAGGCTGCCAAGCTCAAGAGCAGACGCGCGCGCTCCGGCTTTAATGAAACTGGCTGCGGGTTCTTTACTCGGCAGATGCGCGCTGGCCGGCGGATAGCCAAAGCAGACGCTGTCACGCGCCAGATCTCCGCAATGCGTTTCCAGCGAGGCGATGGCTGCCGAGACGGTCTGGCTGCAGGTTTGCGCCTGCGCCACAGGGGCGGCAACTGCGAGCAGCCCCGCCAGAACCAGGCCGATGAAGCGGTTTAGGTTTGCGGCTCCGCGATGTCTGAGTTCATGCGTTGACATTGTGCCTTCTGCCTGAAGCTGTTTTTTTCCGCCGGCGGGGTTTGCGGCGCTTGGCAGCCTGCTTCTGCGCCTTGCGCCATTGATCCCGCAGCGTCACCGTGCGATTGAAGACCAGCTTCTCGCTCGTCGAATCGTCATCCACCACAAAGTAAGCCAGGCGCTCAAACTGAAAACGATCGCCGGCCTTGGCCTTGGCCAGCCCCGGCTCGACATATATGGGGTCGACCACGCGCAGCGAATCGGGATTGATGAAATCCGTGAAGTCGGCTTCCGCGTCAGCTTCTGGATGCTCAACGGTGAAGAGGCTGTCATAGAGGCGCGCTTCGGCTTGCAGGGCATGGGGGAGCGAGACCCAATGCAGGGTGGCTTTAACGCGCCTGCCATCGGGAGCGGAACCCCCCCGCGTCGCAGGATCATAAGTGCAGCGCAGCTCGATGACCTCGCCCCGGTCGTCCTTGACGACGTCCCTGCAGGTGATGAAATAGGCGTAACGCAGGCGCACTTCCCGCCCAGGCGCCAGCCGAAAGAATTTGCGCGGCGGCGCTTCCATGAAGTCTTCGCGCTCAATATAGAGGACTCGCGAGAAGGGCAGCTTGCGGGTGCCGGCCTTGGGGTCTTCCGGATTGTTGATCGCCTCCAGCTCTTCGACCAGATCCTCCGGATAATTCTCGATGACAACCTTGAGGGGGTTGAGCACAGCCATGACCCGCTGGGCGCTGCGGTTGAGATCCTGGCGGATGTGGTATTCCAGCTTGTGCCAGGCGACCACGCCCTTGACCTTGCCCACGCCGACATCGTCGCAGAATGCGCGAATCGCTCCTGGCGTATAGCCTCGCCGGCGCAACCCGGATATGGTGGGCATGCGCGGATCATCCCAACCGCGCACGAAGCCCTCGCGCACCAGCCGAATGAGCTTGCGTTTGCTCAAAACCGTATGGCTCAGGTTCAAGCGCGCGAATTCTATCTGCTGCGGATGAAAAATCTCGATATTGTCCAGATACCAATCGTAAAGCGGGCGATGGTCTTCGTATTCCAGGGTGCAAATCGAATGCGTGACGCCCTCAATGGAGTCCGATTGCCCATGCGCGAAATCGTACATGGGATAGATCTTCCATGCGTCGCCCGTGCGCGGGTGAGCGGCGTCGAGTATGCGATACATGACCGGGTCGCGCAGGTTGATGTTGCCGCTGGACATGTCGATCTTGGCGCGCAGCACAGCCTCGCCTTCCTGGAAGCCGCCGGCGCGCATCTTCTCGAATAGGGCCAGATTCTCGGCGATTCCGCGATTGCGATAGGGGCTGTCTTTGCCAGGTTCAGACAGGCTGCCGCGGTATGCCCGGATCTCGTCGGGGCTCAGCTCATCGACATAAGCTTTGCCAATTTGAATCAGTTCCACCGCCATGGCATAAAGCTGGTCAAAATAATCGGAGGCGAAATACAGGCGGTCGCCCCAGTCATAACCCAGCCAGCGCACATCCTCAATAATGGCGTCGATATACTCTTGCTCTTCTTTGGCGGGGTTGGTGTCGTCAAAGCGCAGGTTGCATAGACCGCCATACCGCTCGGCGATGCCAAAGTTCAAGCAGATTGACTTGGCATGGCCAATATGCAGGTAACCATTCGGCTCGGGCGGGAAACGGGTATGCACACGCTGCTCGAAACGCCCGCTTTCGTTGTGCGCGTCGATGATATCGGTGACGAAGTTTCTGCTCTTCTCCGGCGGCATCCTGCGGCTTTCGTCTGTGGCTTGCCAGCGCGTATGATATACAAGGGCAGCCTTGCATACAATGGCGTTTCGTCCGCGCAGTACTTCTCTTGGAGTCGGAGGCATCCATGGCTCGCCCCTACGAGCGCGATTGCTGGCGTGGTAAAAGAGATAGCATGCAGAACTCCGCCAAGATGCTTATTGCCCTCTTGCTGCTCGCGCTGATGATATGCCCGGCGCCCGCCCAGAGCCATGGTTATATCGTCCGCGCCATTCCCGCTGACCGCAGCCGACTGGAACGGCCGCCGTCGCGCCTGCAATACTGGTTCAGCGAAGATCTTGAGCCGCGCTTCAGCGAGATCAATCTGCGCGATCAAGCCGGGGCGATCATCGCCAGCGGCGGCGTCGACCCGAAGAATCATGCCTTGCTTTCGCTGCGCGTCCCGCCTGGCTTGGGCGATGGCGCTTATGTTGTGGAATTGCGGCCCGCCTTCGCCAGCGATGGTCATGTCATCGCGGAAAGCCGCGTCTTTTTCGTCGGCGAGTTTTCTGGCGATGTCAGCGGAATCACAACCGAAGCGCAAGCCATCCCGCTGGAGGCCTTGTGGCGCGCCCTGCTCAACCTGGCCAACTTTCTGCTCTTTGGCGCATCCCTGTTGTATTCCCATGTGCTGCTGCCAGCTTGGGGCAGCGCCGTCAACTCAGGGGCGCGGTTGCCAAGCCGGGTCATGCGCCGTCTGCGATGCTGCCTGGTCAGCGCGCTGGTCTTGGCATTGGTTGCCAATCTGCTCGCCCTTTTGCAGCAATCAATGGCTTTCTTCAATGCCGATGCCGCTCAGATTTTGCAGCAGAACCTGTGGCAGGTGACGCTGATTGGCTCGCGCTTCGGCGATATTTGGACCCTGCGCCTGGTCTTGCTGATATTCTGCGCCGTTTTACTTTTCGCAGCCGAATACTTCCGCGATCTCTTGCCGCAGCTGGCTGAGGGCATCTGGCGCGGTTTGCCCTGGCTCGGCGCGCTTTTCATTGGCTTGTCCATGATAACCAGCCACGCGGCCGGCTCAACGCTGCTGCCCTGGGCGGCCATCGCCGTCGACTGGCTGCATGCCCTGGCGGTGGCTTTCTGGCTGGGCGGCGCGCTGACTCTGACTCTGGTTTTGCCTATCGCGCTGGCGCCTTATGAGGCAGGTCAAAGGCGAGAGGCGCTGCGAGCGGTACTGCTGCGCTTTTCGCGGATTATGCTGCCGCTGGTCGGCCTGGTCATAGCAAGCGGCTTCTACAATGCCCTCAACTTCATTAGCAACCCGGCTGATTTGGCCACGAATTATGGGCGGAGCCTGGGCATCAAGCTGTTGCTGGGGCTGCCGGTTTTCATCCTGGGCGCTTGGCAGCATATCGGCCTGCGGCCCCAACTGGCGGAGACGCTGCAATTGGCTCTGGCCAGATTACCGCGAATCAGAGGGCTTTTGTCCCCGCCAGGCGTAGCGGCACTGCGGCTAGAGGTCCTTCTAATGCTGGCTGTGTTGATAGCGGTTGCCTGGCTCAGCGCGACGCCCGTCCCCGAGCCTGACCTGCCCCGAAGCGAAATCGAAACGCCCCAAGCCACGCTCAGCATTGACGATCTGACCATCACTTCGGCAGTCATGCCGGGCGGCCCCGGCGTCAACACCTATGACATCGTGGTCGGAAAAGCAGGGCAAGGAGTCGAGAACCTGCGAGTCTTTGCGCAGCTGGTCAATCCCGAGCGCGGAATTCGCAGCGACTGGCTGTTCATGGAACCGGTGGAATCCGGCTTGTATGCGGCGGCCGGCGATGAGATTGACCGCGAAGGCCTCTGGCAGCTGCTTGTCGATATCGTGGATGCCGATGGCGGGACGACGCGGGCAGCCTTCGCCTGGGATATCAGCCAGGCCGCGGCCATCCAGCAATTGCGTCCAGTTCAGCCCATTCACCTGGTCGCGCTCATGCTGCTCGCCGCCGTCTTGGCTGTCTGGTTCTATCCCGGCGCCAGGCGTCTTGTCATTAGCCTGAACCCTCGCTTGCCGAGCCTGCTCATAGCCTTGGCGGCAATTGTCGTGTCGCTGGCAGTTATGGCGGCCGGCGCAATGATGATCAGCGAGCGGCAGCGCAATTATGAGCTGACGCTGAACCCGCCGCCAACGGTTGTCAACCCGACTCTGCCCGATGCGGATTCCCTGAAGCGCGGCGAAGCGCTTTACGATGAATTCTGTTCGCTCTGGCAGGATCATGCGGAGGATTTTCGCGCCCTGCGCAACCGGCTGAATACGGTCGGGGATGATTTTCTGTTTGAAGCGCTGTCGACTGGCTGGCGGAGTCTGCCGGCCTGCGGAGGCAATTTGACCGTGGAGGCGCGCTGGGATGTGGTGAATTACGCGCGGACGTTTGAAGCGCGGGATGGCTAGCGAACTAACTCGTCATGAATTGCGGGCGATTCAATAAATCGTCCCTACGATTCCCTGGGGCGACCAATCCGCCTAGCGCAAAAACCCCTCGCTCAAGCCGCCGTCCACATTGATGATCTGCCCGGTCGTCTTGCTGAAGGCTTCCGTGATCAGCAAGTAAGCCACCTCGGCTTGATCCTCCGGGCTGATGCTGCGCTTGGTCAGGGTCCGCCGCGCATAAAATTCGGCCAGGCGCTCGCGCAAGCTCTCCGTGTCTTCGTTCTCGTCGAAATCCAAGCCATACTTCCGCAGGGAGACCATCACCCGGTCGCGCGGGAACATGCTGCTGCCCTTGACCACCGTGGCCGGCGCCAAGCCATTCACGCGGGCCAAAGGAGCCAGTTCGATCGCCAACTCGCGGATTAGATGATTGGCGGCCGCCTTGCTGCTGTCATAAGCAAGAGATCCGGCTTTGGCCACCACGCCATTGACGCTGGTGGTCAAAACCAGCGAGGCCGGCAAAGCCTGCGCCTGCCAAATTTTCCGAGCCGCTTGGGCAACCAGATAGCCGCCGCGGACGTTGACCTCGAATGACAGCCGCCATTGCTCTGCCGAATTGCGGCCCTTTTCGTCGGGCGTGAAGAAGACGCCAGCTGTAACGATAATGTCGTCGATGCCGCCATAAGCCAGGATCGCTCGGCGCATCAAAGCTATCACGCTGGCTTCCGACGTCACATCCACCTGCGCGGCGATGGCTGGTCCACAGCCCGATATGCCCGAGCCGGCCACGCCAATGCCCTGGCCATGTTGGGCTATAAGCGCGTCCGTCGTGGCTTGCGCCGCATCGACGTTCAGATCCGCGCAGACCACATGAGCGCCTTCCGCCGCGACGCGCTGGGCTGTGACTCTGCCAATGCCGCTGCCCGCGCCAATGACGAGGACAACCTTGCGCGCCAGGCTCTTCTCCGGTGGCATGCGCTGCAGCTTGGCTTCTTCCAGCGCCCAATATTCGATGTCAAAGGCTTCCTGCCGCGGCAGCGCCACATATTCGCCGGCTGCTTCCGCGCCCCGCATCACCGCCATAGCGCAATTGTAGAATTCGGCTGTCACGCGGGATTCGCTTTTGTTCTTGCCATAGGCGATCATGCCTAGGCCCGGGATCAAGATCACAGTCGGGTTGGCATCGCGCATGGCTGGGCTGTCGGCTCGCTTGCAAGCCGCGTGATACTCCGCGTAATCCTGCCGATAGCGCTTGAGGCCCGCGCGCAGCTTCTCCATCAGGGCGGTGCTGTCTTCGTTGGCTGGATCCCAATCCACATATAGAGGCTTGATCTTGGTGCGCAGAAAGTGATCGGGGCAGGATGTGCCCAGTTCCGCCAGCCGCGCCGCGTCGCCGCTGTTGACGAATTGCAGGATGTCGTCATCATGCTGAACCGTGGCGATGAAGCGATTCTGCCGCGAGACCAGGCCGCGCAATTGCGGCAGCAGTTCCACCAGCAGATCCTCGCGATTTGCATCGTCCAGCCCGGCGGTTTTTGCGCCGCCGAAGCTGGCTTCAGCCTTGTCGCGCTGGTCCAGGTAACGCGCGGCTTTCTCGATCAGCGTCAGAGACAATTCGTAACACTGTTTGTCGCCATCGGCCCAGTTGATCAAGCCGTGCCCGCCCAGCACGATGCCGACGCATTCCGGGTTCGCCTTGATCGTTTCAGCCAGCCGCAAGCCCAGATCGAAGCCCGGCCGCTGCCAATCCAGCCAGACGACTTCATCGCCATAGATCTCCCGCGTCAGCTCGCGTCCATTGCTGCTGGCGGCGATGGCGATGACGGCGTTGGGATGGGTATGGTCGACATGGCGATAGGGGATGAAGGCGTGCAGGGGCGTGTCGATAGAGCTGGCCCGCGGATTCAAGTTGAAAACGCAATGCGGGTACATGCCCACCATGGCATCTTCGATTGCCGTCTTGACGCCTTTGATATCGGCTGCTTCATATATCCCGCGAAGTTGCAGCAGCTTGTCCATATAGAGCGCGGCGAAATTCTCGCGTTTGGCTGTGCGCAGGTCGCCGCCGGATCCCTTGACGTACATGATGTCCGCATCCGCGCCGCTGAGGGGATCGGCCTGCCAGATCTTGCTGGAGGTATTGCCGCCGCCGGTATTGGTGACGCGCTGGTCCGCGCCCAGCAGGTTCGAGCGGTATACCAGGCGATCCACCGCGTCCAGCCCTGCTGCCTTGTCGTCATCCCAAAAGTAATCTACATGGCGGTACTCAGCCGGTTTGAAGGTTTGCATGCATCACTTTCCTGTTGATAAAGGTTGTAGACACCCGCGCCGCAATGCGACGGCTCACGCAAAATCCATTGCATCCCGCCGCTTAACTCCTCCTCACCCATTTTGGGGTAGGGGACCAGGTGGGGGTGAGGGCTTGACGTCCGCAATGTAAACATAGGCGAGCCACTGGGACGCCCATCTGGCATTCGCGAATCGCATTGGCGAGGCAATGCCTCTCCCCTACATGGCGGCATAGTAGACGCCATGCCGCGGTTCGCTAGCCCCGCTTTGATTGCACGGTACGCTCATATTCGCGGATCTCGTCCATCAGCGCCATGCCCACCGGCACATCTTGCTGAAGGCAATAATTATCCCAGACCGCGCCAAAGGGCTTGAGCCCCTTGAGCTCTTCCAGCAGCGCCAGCCGGCCGGTGAAATCGCCAGCCTGCTCATAAGACCGCAGCAAGTCGCGCGGCTCAAGAAGCGCCATCAGCAGAGCGCGGCAGGCATTGCGCGTCCCGATTGCCCATGCGCCGACGCGGTTGATGCTGGCGTCGAAGAAGTCCAGGCCGATGTGCACCCGCCGCAGCGCATCGCAGCGGACGATCTCCTGCATGATGGCTTGCAAGTCGTCAGAGAGCGTGACCACATGGTCGCTGTCCCAGCGCACGCCGCGGCTGACATGCAGCAGAATCTCCGGCAGGTAGAGCAGCGCGGAAGACAGCTTGTCGGCTATGGTCTCGGTGGGGTGGAAGTGCCCGGCATCCAGGCAGAGCAGCAGATTGCGGGTCACCGCGTAGCCGAGATAGAACTCGTGCGAGCCGACCACATAAGATTCCGAGCCCAAGCCAAAGAGCTTGCATTCGACCGAATCCCGGTTCAGCGCCGGGTCAATCTCCTTCGCGAAGATGGCATCCAGCGAATCCAGCAAGCGCTGACGCGGCGCCAGACGGTCAGCTGGCATGTCTTTGTAGCCATCCGGGATCCACAGGTTTGTGATGCAGGCTTCGCCAAGTTCCGCGCCAAAGTAAGCGCCGATGTCGCGGCAAGCGATGCAATGGTCGATCCAGAATTGCCGCACGCTGGCGTCTTGATGCGCAAGCGTGAAGCCGTCATCCGCCAGTTCATGCGAGAACAAGGTCTGGTTGAAATCCAGCCCGTGGTCATTGGCTTTCGCCCAGTCAACCCAGGATGCGAAATGCTCTGGCAGCAGCTCATCGCGGGGGATCTTGCGCTCGGCATCCAGGTAGGAGCCATGCAAAGCCAGGCGATGCCGCCCGGGTATCACGCTGTAGGCTTTGTCCAGGTCGGCTCGCAGCTCGGCGATGTTGCGCGCCTTGCCGGGATAATTGCCCGTCGCCATGATGCCGCCGCTGAGCCCGCGCTCGGGGTCTTCAAAGCCGGCTACATCATCGCCCTGCCAGCAGTGCAGGCTGATGGGCACAGTCTTGAGCGTGTCCAGCGCCACGTCTGTATCGACGCCCAACGCTGCGTAACGCCCGCGCGCCAGTCCATAGGCTGATTGGATATGTCTGTCAGTAGGTTGAAAGGTCATGCGTGTACCTCATGGGCGAGCCATTGACTCGCTCCTATGCGGGCGATTCACTGAATCGACCCTACGGCGGAAGACGATGGTGGATAGCCCCTTCAAGCGGCGATGAAGGTGGATCGAATTAGCGGGCGCCGGCCGCCTGCAAGCAAGCCTGCATGTGGCCGCGGGCTTCCGCGCCGATGACGCAGCATTGCTCCAATGTATGCCCCTGCGCCTTCGTGCCAATCACCTCCAGATTCAGCGGACCGCTGTAACCGTGCTCATGCAAGACGCGGATATAACCCACCAGGTCGATATCGCCGCGGCCATTGGCTTGGTCTTCGGGCGCGCCGGGTCCCTGCTGCCGACCCTTGCAATCGCGGATATGCACATGCTTGATGCGGTCAATGACGGCTGCGATGGCTTCCACAGGGTTCTCGCCAGCGCGATGAATATGCGAGGGGTCCATGTCCAGGCCAAAGTTGGGCGAGGTGATATCGCGCAGGACTTTCAGGCTGGTGGGCGTATTGTAGACGTATTGCCCGACATGAGCTTTGGCGCAGAGCGTGACGCCATAATGCTCGGCTCGCTGGACCAAGGCGCCCAGCTCGTCCAGGACCTGCTGATAGGTCGATTCGTCATCGGCCTTGCCGCCCGGACCCACGTTGATGATGGGAATGCCGGTCTCGACCGCGGCTTGCATGGCGCGTTCCATCAGCTCAGGATCGCGCGAAGATTGCTCCATGGCCAGCAGTTCCAGGTCGTACTCTTTGGACAGCCGCACAATCTCCGGCGCGCATTCCTGCCAGCGGCTCAAGACCAGGTGCTGGCTCATGGCGTCGATGGCGGACATCTCGATGCCGTCGTAGCCGGCCATTTTGAGGTACTTGAAGGCGGTTTCCATATCCCAAGATCCGAATAGAAGTGAATTTGCGCCGAGTTTCATGTCTCTTAGCCCTCTGTGTTCTCTGCGGTTGAATTACACATACACCACGCGCTCAGTCTCCAGCGACTTGATGGCCGCAGCCAGAACCTTCTGCGCCGCCAAGCCTTCAGCCGCGCTGCCGTCGATCTTAGCGGGCGCCACGCCATCAGTAACCTGCCGCAAGAAACAGTGGATGCGCTCGCGGAAAGTATTCTCAAAGTTGTGAAAGCCGCCAAAGAGCGGATCGGTATAAACGATCTTCTGCAGGTCGCCAGCCGGGTAGAGCGTCAGTTCGCGCCACATGTCATCCAGCACGAAGCGGCCTCCGGCGCCGGCAACTTCGCAGCGCTCCATGGGATGGCCCCGCTCGATATCGTAGCTGCCGGTCAGCGAGCCGACCACGCCGTTGCGGAAGCGGAAGCTGAATTGCGCGGTCGACCAGATTTGCCGCCCCGGGGCTTTCGCGCCAAAGCAATGCACGGCTTCGATATCGCCGCAGAAATAGCGCATCACATCCACCGTATGCGGATGCAGCGACTTGATATGGTAGTAGGGCGAGGTCTCGGCCGGGTTCATGATCCACATGGCCATGTTGACGAAGAGCAAATCGCCCAGGCGGCCTTCGTCCACCCAGGATTTTGCCAGGCGGGCGGCCGGCGTGAAGCGGTGGTTGAGGTTGATGCCGTAGCAAAGTCCAAGCTCGCGCCCCTTCTCCACCATGGCTTCGGCTTTGCAGATCTCGTTCGAAATCGGCTTTTCGCCCAGGACATGGCAGCCGGCTTCCAAAGCCTGCATGGTGGGCAGATAATGATCGCTGCTGTTCTCGAAGCCGCCGGTGGTCACGCTGACCACGTCGGGCGCCAAATCACGCAGCATAGTCTCCGCGTCATAGAAGGCAGGCGCGCCATGTTCTTGGGCGGCCGCGTCGGCTCTTGCCCTGTCAATATCGCAGAGGCCGACCAACTGCGCCAAGCTGTCTGCATTGTAGAGCTTGGCATGCCGATTGCCGATGGGTCCCAAACCGATGACCGCGACGCGAAGTGTCATATGATGTGTTGGCCTTTCCAATGGCGCGATTGGGAGAGGCAATGCCTAGCCCCTACGGATTGGCTGTTTCATGGTATCTCATAGCCATACTCGCGCATGGCTGGTTCAAGAAAGTCATAATAGTTCACGGCGCTATCCCGCTGCCAGCGATTGATGGTGTTTTGGCGCATGATGATGCGCGCCAGAGGAATGCCCAGGAATTCTTCCAGCCGCTGCAAGGTCTCTTCTTGTCTGGTAACAAAATCTTCAAAGCGCACTTCAATCCAGCGTTTGGGCTTGGGCGTCGACTTCACAAGATCATACTGATACTTCCAGGAGATCGCCCGCCGCAGACGCTCGTCTTCTTTTGCTAACCCTTGTTCATCGGGTTGCCCCAGCGGGACGGGATACTGGATGCCAAAATCGCGCAGGTCATCGGTTTTGTGCGCGCCGATGATGCAATCGCGCGGGTTGCGAATCCAGAAGATATAGTGCGCATCCGGGTAGAGCCGCGCTATCCAGGGATAGACCAGCGTGGTCTCCGGCACTTTCCAGCCCTTGAGCGCACCCTTGTAGTGTAATACCGATTCAAGGTATCGCTTGAGATTCCTGTGGAAAGCCTGCGGTATCTCCGCCTCAAGCGCGGCGCTGAAATCCCAGCGCAAATCGCCATTCCATTTGACGTAGCGCGCAAATACCCGGCAAGCGTCATACATGTGCCAGGCAGGCACCAGATCTCCCGAGGGGTTCAGAGTCTGGCCCATGAAGACGCCGCTGGCGTATAGCGTATGCGATATGGACCGCGTTCCGCTGTGGCCCCGCCCGATGATGGTGATCACAGCGCGATCACCTGGCCGCTGTCCCAGGATTTGATGGCCGCCTCAATGACCTGCTGCACCTTGAGGGCATCGGCGCCGGAAGCGTCAATCTTGTCCGGCGCGACATTAGCCAAGTTCTGGTCCACCCAGTGGCCGATGCGGCTTTGGAAGGTCTGGCTGAAGTGGCTCATGCCACCATAATTCTCGTGCCTTTCAAGCTCGCTTTCAAATCGCGGATAAAATGTCAACTCTTCGCAGGCGTCGCGCAGGATAAAGCGCCCATCCGAGCCGACGACTTCCAACGTTTCCAGCCCGTATGTCCCCGCCGCGCCAAAGTTGCCGTCATAGCTGCCGCGCAGATGCCCGATGACGCCGTTCTCATAAAGCAGGTTGACCTGGGCGTTGGACCAGATCTGGCGCCCCCTGCCTTTCTTGAAGAAGGCTTGCGCGTGAGTGACTTCGGATTGGGCGAAAAAACGCATGACATCCAGCGAATGAGGGTGCAGGGCGCGCATGTGAAAATGCGGCGAGGTTTCGTTGGGATTGTTGATCCACATGGTCATATCGATCATGTTGACCTCGCCGAGCCGTCCGCGCAGCAGCCATTCTTTCGCCAGGACGGCCGCCGGCGTGAAGCGGTGATTCAAGTTGATGCCATAGCGCAGGTTCTTCTCTTTCGCCAATGCCACCATCTCAGCCGCTTCCTGGACATCATTGGAGATGGGCTTTTCGCCAAGCACTGGATAGCCCGCGCTGAGCAGCTGCATGGTCGGCTTGTAATGATCGCCGCCATTTTCTTCGCCGGCCGTGGTCACGCTGGCCGCGTCAAACTCGAGGCCGCTTTCCAGGAGAGCTTGCACGGAGTAAAAGCCTTGACAGCCAAAGGTTTCGGCCGCCTTGTCAGAACGTTCCTGGATGATGTCGCAAACAGCCACGACCTCGGCTTCCGGATGCGCGGTATAGCAGCGCCCGTGATTGTTGCCGATCCCGCCCATGCCAATAATGGCTACCCGTAATGTCATAGTATGTTTCCCCCATTTTCGGGCGAGCCAATGGCCAGCCCCTACAATTCCTATTCGCGGGATTCGGCTTGCAGGCGGATGGCTTCATCCAGGTCGCCGATGAAAAGCGTGTCGTAGGCTTGCTGCGATGTCTTGAAAGCGCCGACGCCCGCTTTGCCATGCCAATCGCCCTGGGTCAGCATGGGGTTGACGAAGCCGGTTTCTTCCTCGCGCTTGGCGATAAAGGCATCCATGCGCGCTCGCAGCGTGGCCACCATATCCGGGCGCTCCTCAGCCAGGTTGTTGTTCTCATCCGGATCTTCCACCAGATTATAGAGTTCGATTTCCGGCTTGAAATGGAAATCCGGTTCCAGAGCGATCATCAGCTTCCAGCCGGGCGTCCGCCAGCCCTGTTTGCGCATCCAGGTGCATTCGCTGATGAAGAACTCGCTTTCATGCGATGCCACTTCCCCGCGCATCATGGGCAGCAGGCTCCTGCCGTCGAACTCAAAAGCCCGATCCTCGACTCCCCTTCCCTGATGATTCGGGGAGGGGGCCGGGGGGTGGGGTTGTGCTTGGTCAAGACCAGCCAAATCCAGCAGCGTCGGCAGCAGGTCTTTGTGCTGGTTGTAGCCGCGGACGCGCATGCCAGCCGGAACTTTGCCCGGATAGCGGATGATCAGCGGCACATGCAGGACATTGTCGTAGATGCCATGATGGTCGAACCAGCACTCGTGATCATAGAGCGTCTCGCCATGATCGCCATTGACGATGACGATGGTCTCGTCCATGACGCCCAGGTTCTCCAGCGCCGCGAAGATCGACTGGATGGCCGCGTCCATATAAGCGATGGCGCCGTCATATTGGGCGATGACATAATCCTTGTCTGTGATGCCCGGCGGCATCCAGGATTTGAAGAATGTCCCAAAGGGTTTGAAATCCAGCACCGGCTCCATCGAGCGGTTGGCAGGGTCGCATTCATCGCCATGATAGAACATGCGCTCATAGGGCGCCGGTGGCAGGTAAGGCGCATGCGGATCCATGTGCCGCAGCATGACGAACCAGGGCTCGTCCTTGGCGCAGAGCCGCTCCAACTCGGGGATGGCCACCGCGTTGAGGTTCTGGGCTTTATGGCTGCGCCCCTGGGACCAGCTGCCCCAGCCGGCATAATCGATATAGCTGTCGAAGCCGCGGGCGCTAGGGTTGCCCGTGAAGCCGACGCAGCTGGTGTCATAGCCATAGCCGCGGAAGATCTCGGCCGCCGTGGGAACTTCCGCGCGCAAGGGACCTTGATGCCGCAGAGCCACAACTTGCGTGCCGAAACAATCCCGCCCGGTCAGCATGGAAGCGTAAGCGGACGTCGTGGGGATATGCGCGCTGAAGGTGTTTTCGAAGAGGGTCCCGCCCTTGGCGAAGCGGTCAATATGCGGCGTGGTCAGGCGCTCATAGCCATAGCTGGACATGTGGTCGGCGCGGATGGAATCAATGGCGATCAGCAGTATGTTTGGTCGTTCGGGCATAGGTAATGTCTCCCTGATTCGGCGCTAGTCTAGCATAGCCAGGTTTGCGCCGCTACGGCAAGCATGCACAGAATTGTGCCGATATTGTCAGCAATTCCTCTTCAAGTTGCAATCTATCAGAAGCGCAACCTTGCGAAGTTTGCAGATTGCGTTACTATACTGGAATGCTTGCCTGTTTCAGGCTGGAAGGGTTGCGCAAGAGCATCCCGATTCGCATCCGTTTCATTATGTGAGGAGTTTTACCTATGGCGAGGAAACTTGTATTGTTGCTGTTGTTGGCGCTCTTGGCAGTGCCAACGCTTGTGGGCTTCGCGCAGGAGCCGCAGGGCTTGCCCGTAGAAGTGCCGGGCGGGCGTGAGAATCTGTGGGTTTTCGATCGCATCTATCGTCTGCCGACAGAAGCCAACTGGAATATCTGGAAAAGCGGCATCCACACAGCCTTTTTCCACGCGCTGATGCACGAGACCTTCTGGAATCGCGATCAGGAAACCGGCGAATTCATCCATGCTTTAGCCGCTGGCGACCCGGTCTACAATGACGACTTCACCGAGATGTCCGTGGATTTGCGTCAGGGCGTTCTTTGGAGCGACGGCGAAGAATTCAATGCCGATGATGTTGTCTACACCATCAACGCGCTAATGAACAGCTTCCCCGGCGGCACACAGAGCGGCTGGTCCGTGCAGCTTAGCGAGAATGGCGCGTCGGTAGAAAAGACCGGCGACTTCAGCGTCATGTTCAGCCTGGGCAAATCCAACCCGCGCTTCCACACCCTCTTCGAATCGCGCTGGAATGGCATTTATATGATGCCAAGCCATGTGGTTGCCGATGTGGAAGCCAACCTGGAAGATGGCCAGAGCCTGAGTGATTGGCATTGGGATGCGGCTGACATGGTTGTCCTGGGCAATTACCTGCCCATCGACTGGGATGAGAATGGCTATTGGCAGCTCTTCCAGCGCCGTGAAGATCCAGAGAACTCGCTGGCTGGCATCATCACCGGCGGTTCGGGCCCGCCTTATGCCCTGGGCATTTGGTACGGCAATGAGAACATCAAGAAAGCCATCGCCATGTCTCGCGGCGAGTTGGATGTGTACTTCGATGTCGATATCGAATCTTTCGAGACGACGCTGGATACCGCCCCGACCGCCCGCAGTTGGTTCACCGCTTTCCCATGGGCTTATCCCAACGAAGTCAGCAGCCGCGCCATGAGCTTCAACCTGGAGGGCGACCCCCTTACAGCGAACAAGGACGTGCGCTGGGCGCTGGCGCTGGCGATTAATATCGTCGAGCTGCAGACGGAATACATCGGCGGCATAGCCAAGGTGACGCCCTTCAACATTCCGCCAACCCCCAAATTGTACGAACTGTATCATGAGCCGCTGGAGCAATGGCTAATCGACTTGCAGATCGACCTGGGCGATGGCGAGATGTACAACCCCTACGACCCGACAGTGCCCGACCAGATCGCGGCATGGGCGGAAGATTATGGCCACACCGTGCCCGGTACGCCGCGTGAAGTATTTGGAACCGGCTGGTGGAAGTTCGATACGGATGCGGCCTCCAAGCTGCTGATGAAAGCTGGCTTGAGCCAAAATGGCAGCGGCCAATGGCTGACGCCCGATGGCGAAATCTGGAGCCTTGACATCCAGTCCGACCCAAGCGAGAACGATGCGTACCGCATGGGGCAAGCGGCGGCGGATATGTGGTCGGATTTCGGCATTGACGTCAACTTCATCACGCTTGACCGCAGCACCTGGACCCAAAATCATCGCGTAGGCGCCTTCGAGGTCAGCACGCCCTGGCAGAGTTTCGCGCTGGCATCCGGCGACATGTGGCCGAATGTGCGCGGTTACCATTCGCGCTACTATGCGCCCAGCGGCGAAGATTACAATCCGCTCGGCGGCAACTCGCTGCGCCGCCAGCAAGAGACCGTGCTGGATGAGTTGATTGACGCGATGGAAGGCATCAACCCGGTGTCGCAGGAAGCGGAGAACCTCGCGCTGGCGCATGAGTTCGTCAAGCACTGGGTTACGAACATGGTCGACATCACCACCATCGCCTTCAAGAAGTTCGTCACCTGGGACGAGAAATACTGGACGGGCTTCCCGACTGCCGAGAACCCGAACTACCAGCCCTTGTACTGGTTCATGGGCGGCAAGTTCGCCATCCAGAACCTGACGTCGACGTCCTAAGTTGGCATCCGGCATGCGGGCGCCTGCTGCTGGCGCCCCTGCGGATCTCACGGGCGAAAACCGGGGTCGGCGCTGCGCTGGCCCCGGCAATCAGAACAAGGTCCGAAAGGGCGACTGATGGATCTATTACGATCGTACATTGCGCCGCGTATTTTGCAGTGGTTTCTGGTTATCTTTATCGGCATAACCGCCACCTTCTTGATCCCGCGTCTTTCGCCGATCAATCCTGTGGACGAAATCCTGGCGCGCATGACCGCGTTCCAGTCCATGGACCCCGAAGCTTTCAAAGTCATGCGAGAATCGACGCTGGCGCTGTACGGCTTGGATAAACCGCTTATCGAGCAATACATAGCGTTCTGGGGGCGTCTACTGCAGGGCGATCTCGGTCCTTCTTTCGGCAACTTCCCGCGACCAGTACTCGATATCATCTCCACCGCGCTGCCCTGGACTATCGGGCTCCTGCTGACGGCGACCTTCATTTCCTGGACTTCGGGCGTGCTGCTGGGCGCATTGGCCGGCTACTTCCATAACCGGCGCTGGGCGCAAGTCCTGGAGCGCTTCGTTGTGACCGTTTACCCCGTGCCCTATCTCATCATTGCTTTTATTCTGATTCTCATATTCGTTGCCGAGTTGAAGTGGTTCCCCCTGGCTGGCGGCTCCCGCGGGGAACCGGCCTTCACCTGGAAATATATCAGCACCCTGCTGTATTTTGGCTTTCTGCCGGCTTTGTCGATTGTCATCGGCGCAACGGCTTTCCGCTTCATTATGGCGAAATCCCTGACGACGACCGAAATCGCCAGCGACTACGTGCAATACGCGGAATTGGCGGCAGTGCCAAAGCGCAAGATCATCTTGTTTTATGTCGCGCGCAATACCATGCTGCCACAGGTGACGGACCTGGCGCTCTCGCTGGGGCTAATCTTCGAAGGCGCGCTTATCACCGAGGTATTGTTCACTTATCCGGGCATAGGCTTTGTACTCTATAACGCCATCTACAATGGGGATTACAACGTCATAATGGGCATCGCGATTTTGTCGGTGGTAGGCGTGGCCACGGCATCGCTCATCATTGATTTGCTTTATCCCATATTTGATCCGCGCGTGCGCTTGCGATAGGGGGAAGCCTTGTTTACTACGCTGCGTGACCTCTTCAAATTCAGTCCCTCTTTTCGCTTTGGCTCGCTGATATTGCTGCTCGTGGCCAGCATGTTGGCGCTTTCCGCCTTTTCCCCGTATGAGGAGGACAAACTGCGGCGCAAAGTGAAGCGCAATCAGCCGCCCTCAGCTGAATACCTGTTTGGCACGACATCCCAGGGCCAGGACGTCTTTTGGACGATGACCTTCGCCATACGAAATACATTGATCATTTCCGGCATCGCAGTCCTGATCGGCCGCGGCATCGGCGTCATGCTGGGCATGATTTCCGGGTATTTCGGCGGCACATTTGACCGCGTGACGCAGTCAATCGTCGAAAGCGTGATTGTTATTCCCCGATTACCCTTGCTCATTCTGATAGGCGCCATCCTGCGCGGCAGCATGACCATATATTCGCTTGGCTTGCTCATAGGCTTGCTGGATTGGGCATTCCCCTCGAAACGGTACCGCGCCCAGATTTTCAGCTTGCGCGAGCGCGACTTCACGCATACGGCGGTCTTTAGCGGCATGAGCACCTTCAAAATCGTCTTGCGCGAACACATGCCCTTCATCATCCCATTCATGCTGGCGGATGTCCTCAGCGGTTTCCTCTTCTCCATTGGCATTGAGGTTACGCTGTCCTATCTCGGCTTGGCCAACCTGGATAGCCCGACCATCGGCACAATGATTTACTGGGGCAACTATTATCAGTCAATTTGGGTGGGGCGTTCCTGGGTCCTCATCGCGCCGATTGTGGCGACAGTCCTCTTGGTTCTGGGCTTCTATCTCATGTCGGTCGGGCTTGGCGAATACCTCGACCCGCGGAAACGCTTGCTGCGATTGACAGCGCAAGCCAATGGCGCGGACTCGTAGCCGCAAAGGACGCCTGATGGGCACGATAATCGAAACCAATAACCTGCGCGCCTATTACATCACCAAGGCTTATGGCGTCGAGCGCACGGTCAAAGCCGTCGATGACATCACCCTGCGCATCCAGGAAGGCGAAGTTTATGGCATCGCAGGCGAATCCGGCTGCGGGAAGTCGACCTTGCTGCGCGTCCTGCTGGGCGCATATCAGCCGCCGCTGACCGTCGTCGGCGGGGAGGTCAAGTATCATCTCGATGGCGAGACGCTGAACGCCGCGGACATGAGCGAGGAAGAACAGCGCGATCTCAAATGGCGGACGATCTCCTATATCCCGCAAGGCTCGATGCATGTGCTCAACCCCGTGCGGCGCATCCGCGACAGCTTCCATGATTTCATCAGCGCCCACCGCGATGTCACCAAGAAAGAATCCTATGAGCTCACGGCGAATTACCTGCGCGAGTTGGGTTTGCCGGAAAAAGTGCTGACATCGTATCCGCATCAGCTATCCGGCGGGATGCGCCAGCGGGTTACGATTGCCCTGGCGACGATATTGTGGCCCAAGCTGATCTTCGCCGATGAGCCGACCACAGCCCTCGATGTCGTCGTGCAGCGCGGCGTGATCCAGATGCTGAAGGACGTGCAGCAGAAAGAGGGCAGCACGTTGGTCTTGATCACGCATGATATTGGCGTGCATGCCAACCTGGCCGACCGCATCGCCATTCTCTACGCCGGCAAGCTGGTAGAAGAGGCGGAAACAGCCACCATCCTCAGAGAGCCGAAGCACCCATATACGCGTTATCTGATCGAATCGCTGCCCAACCTGGAATCGCGCGAAGAGTTGATGAGCATCCCCGGGCGGCCGCCAGCATTGGATCGCCCGCCGAGCGGCTGCCGGTTTCATGAGCGCTGCCCTTTGGCGCAAGACATCTGCCGGACGATTGAGCCGAATCTGATCGAGATCGCGCCGCGCCATTTCACCGCTTGCCATGTGGTCGAAGAGGAATTGAGCCAGTAGACCCCCCTCAGTCCCCCCGATGCGTCAGGGTGAGGCAAGAGGAATTGAACTATGCCGAAGCCAAGCAGGGGCGAGTCGATGACCAGCCCAAACGAGGACCGCAACCATGCGCCAGCCTGATTCCAAAGCGCAGCCTCTGCTGCAAATCGAGAACCTGACGAAGATCTTCCACATCCGCCAGGGCTTCTCTTCGCGGGAGTTTCACGCGGTGGACGAGGCGTCGATCGTGATCGATTCGGACAAGCCGGAGATCTTCGCGGTGGTCGGCGAGAGCGGCAGCGGAAAGACCACCCTGGCCAAGATGGTGCTGGGCATGGAGACGGGCTCGCTCGGCATCCTGCGCTACAAGGATCGCGTCATCAACGACATCAGCGCCAAAGAGATGAAGAACTGGTTCTACCGCGAGGTGCAGCCGGTTTTCCAGGATCCCTTCGCCGCATTCAGCCCGCTCAAGCAGATCGACCGCTACCTGTATGAGACCGTGTACAACTACAAGATGGTCGCCGACAAGAAGGAAGCGCCGCGTTACATCAACGAAGTGCTCAGCGAAGTCGGTTTGACGCTGGCCGAGATCGCCGGGCGCTACCCCAATGAGCTATCCGGCGGGCAGGCGCAGCGCGTCGCCATCGCCCGGGCTTTGCTCACCAAGCCATCGCTTATCGTGGCGGATGAACCCGTTTCGATGCTGGATGCTTCCCTGCGCATGTCGATTGTGAATATGTTCCGCAAGCTCAAAGAAGACAACGAAGTCAGCGTCATTTATATCACCCATGATCTGGCGACGGCATTCTATGCCGGGGACCGCATCGCCGTCATGCTGCGCGGCTGGATCGTCGAGATGGGCCCCACCGAGCAGGTCCTGGGCAATCCCCTGCATCCCTATACGCAGAACCTCAAGACATCCATACCGAGCATCCGCACCGATGAAGCCTGGAATGAGCGCATCGACCTCGCCGTAATTGAAACCGACGAATACACGCGCGAGGGCTGCAAGTTCGCGGGCCGCTGCCCGGCTGTCATGGATATTTGCCATAACAACATCCCGCCGAGCGTGGAGCATGAGGGCCGCAGCGTGAAGTGCTTCCTTTATGACGACTCGGTCTCTGCCGGGACCGCCGGGGCATGATCTCCCGGCAGGCTGGCGCCGTCTACACCCGTCCGCAGAATCCAACCCAGCGTTTGATCTGGCGACCGACCCGCTCTGTCGACGCGCGGCAATGGCTGGCGAAGCTCTGCGCAGGTCCCGCGCTTTGGCAGGTTTTATGCCGGGATGGCCGCGGTTCGCTGGCCAGGCATTTTCGCCTCGGTGGCCGACGCCTCCGCGGGCGGCCCAGCGGATCGCTTCTGCGAGGCAGCCTGGCTTGGGGATTCCTGCTTCTGCTCGCGCTGGGGCAGGGTTACAGCCTGGTCGGGGCGGGCATCATCTGGACTCTGCCGCTCTGGCTGATGGGCTTCAGCGCTTGGGGCTGCGTCGGCTGGATATTGCGGATCGCGGCGATGGGACGGCGGAAGAATGGACCGGGCGCGATGGATGAGCTTAACGTAATCCCGCCGGGTCCCGTCTTCATTTGGCTGTTGATATGCAAGCTGGCGCTGCACGAAGGCGAGACGCTGGTTTGGCTGAGCTTGCTGCGGCGGATTATGGCGGGGCTGGCGCTATTCTGCTTGGCGATGGCGCTGATGATCGCCGCGGCGCAGATCGGCAGCATCGCTCCGCTTGAGCTTGGCGCGTTGCTGGCTTCCTTGGCGATGATAGGCTTGGTCATTCCCCTTGAGCACAGGCAATCGGTGATTATCGCCTGCTTGAGCGCCATCATTGTCTGCGCGCGCTCGCAGAGCCTATTCGACAAGGCGGCCGCGGCGGTGGCTGGTTTCACAGTATTGCAGGCGCTGAGCTATGCTTTGGCGGTCGCATTGGCTATGGCGCTGGGGGCGCTTGAGCTCGGCATGGTTTTCGCGCTCTTTCTGCTACTCCGCGAAGGCCTGATCACGGCGCTATGGCAGCTGCTCCTGCATCAGCTCAACGAAGACGATCTGCTGCAGAGCGGCGGACCCTGGTCAAGGGCGCTTGGTCGCGACAGATGACGGGCGCCAAGCCGACGAAGATCGCGCGGGAGCCAATATATGTTTGACGATGCTCAAATGCGCTGCCTGCGCGCCACGCTGGATACGATCATCCCGCCTGACGATTTCCCCGGCGCCTGGGAGGCCGGCGTCGGCGATTACCTGCAGCGGCAAATGCAGGGAGACCTGGCTGAAATGCTGCCGGCCTGCCGCGCCTGGCTGGATTGCCTGGATGCGGAAGCGAAAGCCAGCCATTCCCGTGATTTTGCCGGCTTGAGCCATGATGAACGCAGGGCGCTTCTGGAATCTGTTGAGAAGGCCGATCTCAAGACACATTGGTCGCTTGAGGCTGGCGGGTTCTTCCGTCAAATCGTCGAAGTTTGCGCGGAAGGCTATTACAGCGATCCCGGCAACGGCGGCAATCGCGGTGGCGTCGCCTGGCGCATGATTGGCTTCGAGGCGAGCGCATGAGCCGCTATGACGCCATCGTGGTTGGTTCCGGAGCCGGTGGCGGCGTCGCGGCGGCTGTCTTGGCGGAGGCGGGCAAGTCGGTCTTGCTGCTGGAGCGGGGGCGCAGCCTGTCCTTTGAAGCGGTAGGGCGCGATCATCTGCGCAACCAGCGCATGCCGGTCTACGGTCATAACGCCGGACCAGATATCGAAGGCAATCCGCGCACGATAGAGGCCGATTCCTTCCCCATGCTCGTTGGCCAGGCGCTTGGCGAGCATCGCTTGCTGCGCCCGCATGAGCCGGGCTATCAGAATAATGCCGCCTGTCTGGGCAGCGGGACGCGCGTTTATGCCGGGCAAGCCTGGCGTTTCATGCCGCAGGACTTCCGCATGGCCAGCGAATATGGCCAGCCTGAAGGTTCCTCCCTGGCTGATTGGCCCATCACATACGAAGATTTGGCGCCCTATTACGAAAAGGTCGAATGGGAGATTGGCATCTGCGGCGACCATCAAACGATGACGCACTTGCCGGAATACAGGCGTCCCTATCCGATGCCGGCCTTGCCGCTGCCTTACAAGTCATCCGTGCACAAGCGCGGTTTGCATAGCTTGGGCTGGCAGGCTCTGCGCGTGCCCCGGCTGATCAATTCCCAGCTTTACAATGGTCGCCTGGCCTGCGTCAACTGCCAGCAATGCGTGGGCTTCGCCTGCCCGGTCGATGCCAAGAATGGCAGCCATAATACGACTGTGCCGCGGGCCTTGCGCTCCGGGCATTGCAAGCTCATGACCGAGGTGATGGTCGAGCGGCTCGTTTGCAGCGCTGGCGGGCGGGTGACGAGCCTAACGGTCATCGACGCCGCTGGACAGCGCCAGACCTATAAGGCGGATGTCATTGTGCTGAGCTGCGGGGCGGTGGAGACGGCGCGCCTGCTGCTGAACTCGGCGACGCCGCAGGAGCCCGCGGGCATCGGCAATGGCGGCGACCAGGTGGGGCGCAACTTGCAAGGTCATTATTACCCGGGCGCGGCTGGCCTATTCCCGGAGGCGATGTTTGATGGCGTCGGGCCTGGCTGCTCTGTGGCGACCTGCCAGTTCAATCATGGCAATGATGGCTTGATTGGCGGCGGCTTCCTGGGCGATGAAGATATTGTGACGCCGGTGACGATGTGGAAACGTTTCTATCCGCCGGATGCGCCCCGCTGGGGGATTGAAGCCAAGCGGTTCATGCGCGAGAATTACCGCCGCATCAACGATGTGACGGGACCCGTCCAGGAGATCCCCAGTCCGGAAGCGCGGGTATCGATCAATCCCAAGATCAAAGATCGCTATGGCATCCCGGTTGCGCATCTCTCTGGCAAGACGCATCCTGAGACGGTGCGCACGGCGCGTTTCATGCACGAGCGAGCCAAGGAATGGCTGTGGGCATCGGGCGCGGTCAAGGTTTGGGGGCGTCCGCCACCGCGGTACCTTTCCGGCGGGCAGCATCAAGCGGGCACATGCCGCATGGGCGAGGATCCAGAGACATCAGTTGTGAATGCCCATTGCCGCGTGCACAGCCAGGCCAACCTGTTCATCGCCGATGGCTCGCCGCATGTCACCAATGGCGGTTTTAATCCGGTGGAGACTATCATGGCGCTGGCTTGGCGAACAGCCGAGAATATCGTCAAGACTTGGTAAACTCTATTGCATTGCCGTCCTTGGCCACTGTCTTCCCTTGGTATCCAGTTTTTCCGATTTTAGGGACATGGCGGCGACTCGCCCGCAAAGGAGGCTCAAACATGAATCACATCGTCACAGACGCGCAGATTGCTTTCTATCGCGAGAACGGCTTTGTCCTCATCGACGACTTCCTGGAGCCCGGCGAGCTGGAAACCTGGCGGCGCAACGTTGACGAAGCGGTGGCGCGGCGCGGCAAACGCAAGCTGGCGGATGGCCGCTCCATGGAAGAGGACAACTATTATGCCCGGGTCTTCGCGCAGCGCATCAACCTCTGGACGGATCACGCGGGCATGAGAAGCCTGATGATCGATGAGCGGCTGGGCAGGATGGCGGCTGATCTGGCCGGCCTTGAGGGCATTCGCATCTGGCATGACCAGGCGTTGATCAAGCCGGCCTGGGGCAACCCGACCGCCTGGCATCTCGATAATCCGTATTGGTCATTCTATTCACGCGATGCCATTAGCCTTTGGGTGGCGCTGGATGATGTCACGCGGGATAACGGCTGCCTGTATTTCTTGCCGGGCAGCCACCTCAGCGCGACCTACGATAACGTTGGCATTGGCAGCAATATCGGCGACCTCTTCAATGCCTACCCGCAATGGGCGGGGCAGGAGGCTGCGGCGGTGGAGATGAAAGCCGGCTCATGTTCTTTTCACAACGGCTTGGTCGCGCATGGGGCTGGCGCCAATATGACGCCTCGGCCGCGGCGCGCCATGACCTGCGCCTATATGCCCGATGGCAGCGTCTTTAATGGCCAGCAGAACATCCTGAGCCCGGAGCAGGCGGAGAGCTATGCCATTGGCGATGTCCTGGACGATGATGGGCAGACGCCGCTGATTTATCCTCGCAGCCGACGGCAATAATTGTCAATAGGCTGTCACCAGCGGAAGGGCACGGTGCCGCTGTCGTCCAGCGGGTAGCCCCAGCGTGTGATGTACTCCATGCCCGGCCGGAAATCGTCTCCTATGGCATGCAATTCCCGCCGAAGCAGCGCGTCCAATTCGGCTTGCAGCGTGTGATGCTCCGGGCTATCCGCCAGGTTGCGACTTTGATAGGGGTCTTCCAGGTTGTCATAGAGCAGCCATGCGCCGGCCAGCGACCGGCAATAGGTGTACCTTTCCGTGCGAATGCCGCGATATTCCCGCCCGCCCAATCCGCGATGCCATTCGCCGAAGGGATGAAAGCAGGCTAGCAGCGCGCCATCGCTGGCGAGATCACCCCCCAGGAGCGCCGCCGAGAAATCACAGCCTTCGACGCTAGAGGGGATCTCCAGCCCGCAAACCCCCAAGAGGGTGGGCATGATGTCGTGGGCGTTGAGGAAAGGGGCGACTTCGCGCGGCTCGCGACCGTGCCGGGCTGGGTAACGCAGCAGGAAAGGCACGCGGATGGACTCGTCCCAGGGTTTTTGCTTGCGCACAGCGCCTTGAGAGCCGAGCATGTCGCCATGATCAGAGGCGAAGACCAGCACGGTATCGTCAGCGATGCCCAGGTCGTCGAGCGCGCTCATGATATCGCCGACGGCTGCGTCGATGGCGCTGCAATGCGCGTAATAGCCGGCCAGCCACTCGCGCGCCTCATCGGCTATATCCGCAGGGACGTTGGGCCGCAGCTTGATATCACTCGCCTCATACATCTCTCGGTATGCCTGCGGCGCGGTCTCGTATGGGTTGTGCGGCGGACCCCAGCTCAGCACGAGCAGGAAGGGCTGATCTCCCTGATGCGAACGGATATAGGCTTGCGCCGCTTCGCTTTGGGCGAAGACATCGTAACCCTCCCAGTAGCGCTTCTGCGGATCATCGCCAGCGTAATATGCCGAGCGATTGTAGTCATGACTGCATTCCAGCGCCAGGAAAGTATCGAAGCCCAGGCGGCGTTCGGGCGGGATATAGCTGCTGCGTCCATGCCCATCGACATGCCATTTGCCGATGAATGCGGTATTGTAGTCTGCCCGCTTGAAAGCATCGCCCAAGCCAACCGGCTGGCTGCTGATAGGCACATCATTGACGATAACGCCATGCGTCAGCGGATATTGGCCCGTCAGGAAGCTGGCGCGCCAGGGGCAGCAGACCGAGTAGCCGGAGATGGCGTTCTTGAAATTGACGCTCTGGCTGGCCAGGCGATCGATATTCGGCGTCTGAACCTGGCTGTTGCCGGCATAGCCCAGAGCCTGCAAGCGCCATTGATCGGTCAGCAGGAATACGACATTTGGCTTGGGCATTCTCGTCTGGCCCTTTCTGCTGCGTTCAACCGGTAATCGGCAGGCTCATGATTTCACCGTCGGATTCGATATGCTCAGCGGCTACCCAGCCGAAAGCCAACTCCAGCCAACTGCCGGCCTCATTGCGTCCGCTGGCTGTGAGCTGCTCGCCGCGCCTCAGAACGCCAGTGAAGCCCATGTCAGCGCTGGGACCAGAGCGCGCGATCAAACTCACAAGCGGGCTGATCTCGATGCTCGGCATTGCCTGGGGCTGCGGCTCCGTATGGAAAACCATCGGAAAAGTATAAGGAGTTACGCCGAACTGCGTGAATAGCAGAAGCAACTGCGTATTTTCGATGTGGACCAGGCTCTTGACGATGACGCTGGTCTGCTCGCCCGGTTCCAGTTCGATGGACTCAAAGGCTGATCGATTCTCATAAACAAAGCCCAAATCGCCAGCCATTTCGAGATCGGTCGGGTAAATCTGGCAGTTGGCGACGTGGTCTTTCAGGCATGCCAGTTCGACGAGCGCCTGGACATATTCTTGATCTTCGCTGGATGGCATATCTCCGCCGGCGGCTGGCCGCTCGAAGTCAATCACAGCAACAGTCAATCCACCGACGACGGCGTTTTCGCCAAAGGAAACGGGATGCTTGAAGCTGCCATAGCCGTCCGGATGCGCCATGGCCTTTGGGATGCCAAGCGCGAAAACGAGGCAAATCAGAAGAACCTTTGCTCTATGCATATTGGACTACTCCTGAATTTGGCTGCGCGGCAAAGGATGCTGCCCCCGGGAGTGTAGCCAAAGGAGAGCCGCGCGGCTAACAGAAGGATGCGCTCAGCCGTGAAAAGTCTCCCACTCCTTGCGGAAAGCCTGCAAGCCTTCGGCCACGTCAAATGCGCGGCGCCCGAGAGCCTCTGCTGCGCGCTCCGTGCTGGCGCGGGTTCGGTAGGGGATGCCGATATGCCGCATGGCGTCCAGAACCGCCTGGTCAGTGCGCGTCGGCATGATTAGCGCGGGGTCGGCATCAAAGGCGCTGGCGATTTGATGCGCCAGATCAATGCGATTGACGCATTCGCTGCCGAAACAATGGAAGATGGAATTGCCATCGTGGCGAGCCAGCCGCAGCAGCATATCCGCGGCATCGGAAGCCAGCGTAGGATGCGCCTCGTCATTGACCTTGGGACCCGTCCAGACGATAGCCGGCAAGCGCTCCGCCAGCCGGTGGATTACATAGACCGAGAAATCAAAGCCCAAGCCGTTTTCCGCCCGCAGAAGGGACGGCGCCGCGTAGTTCAAGCCGTATACGCCAGCCAGCCGCGCCACGCCATAATTCAGACCCGACATAATGCCAAGCTCGCGCTCGCTGACCGCCTTCATCACGCCATAAAAGTTGACCGGGTTGGGCGGCGAAGTCTCATCGACGATCTCGGCTCGCCCATCAAAGACCCAGTCGGATGAAACGAAGACCAGGCGCGCGCCAACTTCACGACAGGCTTCCGCCATAACCCGCGTGCCATCAACCATGAGCGACCAGCAGAACTCGCGGCGCGTATCCATGACAATTTGATCGAGGATGGCGGCCGCATGGATGACTGCGTCGGGCTTGTATTTTAGAATGGAGCGGCGAATGGCGGCATGGTTGGAGAGGTCGAGCGGATCCAACTCATAATCGACCTGCCATTCGGGGGGCGGACCATACTGCGATGCGATGATCTCGATGTTCTGCTGGCGAGCCAGGCGGATGACATTGCTGCCCACCAAGCCTGTGCCGCCGGTGACATACAGTCGCATAACGTTGTTCCTCGTTCCATGGCTGAGAATTCAGGATGAACGGACGCGTTTGCCCAGTTCCGCCTGTTGCCGAGCCATCTCCTGGTAGGCTTCGCGCAAGGCTGGCAGGCTGGCCGATCCACTTTGCGCCAGGTTGATCACGAGCGCTTCCGTGGCGGCGAACTCGGCGCAGGCATCGGCGACATCAGCCGCGATATCCAATGGCAGGGTGGTTACGCCATTGGCATCGCCATGCAGCAGATCATCAGCATTTACGGTTATGCCGCCTACCTGCACTGGCCCGTGCAATTCGAGCAGGTGCATATAGCCATGGGCGCTGACGATGCCATTGCAGAAGACGGGGAAGTCCAGCGGCTTTATGCCAGCCAGATCTCTGCTTGGCCCGTCGGCAACCAATCCCTGCGCGCCGAATGCCGCAAAGGAATTGCAAAATACATCGCCAACGATGGCCGCCGAGCCATCGGTATCCAGGCATTGCATCACCACCACGGCGGGACCAGACAACTCGTCAAAGCGGGCGATGAGATCCGGCACGGTTGGCACGGCGCGGGCGGGCGGCTGGGCGAAGCTGCGGCAGGTTAGGGTGGAGGCGAAACCCACCATGGGCGGCAAGCCCGGGAACATGGATTTTACTCGGCGGTCCATGAAGCCGCGATTGCGCGGACGGACTTCAAACAGCTCAATCACATTGGCGACGGTCGCGCTGTCGAATTTGCGCAGCTTGTCCAGGGTGCTTGTGATGTACTCGGGCATGGGACCTCGCCTCCTGTTTTGGGCATGGGCATATTCAACAGTCTATTGTAATGCAATGAGTCGCCAGTCCAAACGCCGAGAACGAGAAATAGCAGGCGGGCAAGTCTCCTCGCGTCTCATAGCCTGGAGAGGATGTGGAGATCTACTCTGGATGCTTGTTGATTCAGCCAAGTTGATTTATACATTCAATGCGGTGTATTTCTGTGAAGTCTTGTCCAAGCGAGGCGACCGTGCGCGCGAGCAAAGTAATCCATCTGGTCAACTGTCATGCTGAGGGCGAGGTCGGCAATGTGATCGTCGGCGGGGTCGCTCCGCCGCCTGGAGAGAGCCTCTGGCAGCAATCGCGGCATATCGCCAGCGATGAGAGCTTGCGGCGCTTTGTTTTGAACGAGCCGCGCGGTGGCGTCTTCAAGCATGTCAACCTGCTTGTGCCGCCGAAGCATTCCGATGCGGCTTATGGCTTCATCATCATGGAACCCGAGCATACGCCGCCCATGTCCGGGTCGAATGCAATTTGCGTGGCGACGGTTTTGCTCGATACGGGCATGGTGGAAATGCGGGAGCCGGAAACCCGCTTCACTCTGGAGGCGCCGGCTGGTCTGGTGAAGGTGCGGGCAACTTGCAGCGATGGCAAGGCGCGCAGCATCGAGTTTCACAATGTGCCCTCTTTCGCGCAGAAGCTGGATGCCAAGCTGGAACTGGCGGGCTTCGGCACGCTCAACGTAGACATCGCTTATGGCGGCGACAGCTTTGCGCTGGTGGACGCGCGAACTCTGGGTTTTGAGATTCTGCCCGATGAAGCGCGGGATCTGGCGCGGGTGGGCGCGGCCATCACGGCGGCCGCCAATGAGCAAATCGGCTTTCGACATCCCCTGCATGAGGAGTGGAATCATGTCTCTTTCTGTCAATTTACGCTGCCTGCTGAAAAGCGCGCGGGCCTCTTGAGCGGGCGGAATACCGTGGCGATAGACCCCGGCAAGCTGGATCGCTCGCCCTGCGGCACGGGCTGTTCAGCGCGGATGGCGGTGCTGCATGCCCGCGGAGAGATGCAGGCGGGCGACCGTTTTGTGGCGCATTCCATCATCGGCTCGCGCTTTGACTGTGGCATAGTCGAGGTTACGGACCTGGCTGGCCAAGAGGCGATAATCCCAAGCATACGCGGCCGCGCCTGGATCACGGGGACGCAGCAGCTTATGCTCGACCCTGACGACCCTTGGCCCCATGGCTATCGGCTGACGGATACCTGGGGAACGCGCTAACTGCTTGGTTGGGCAGCGGTCGCTCACAGAAGATTAGGCGGGATGCCCAGTTGGCGGAAGGCTGCGCAAGCCGCGTCCAGATGGGCTTTGCCGCCGCTCAGCGAAATTTGCAGGTGCCCGGGCACAAGCGCGTCAAAGTCATGATTCTCCATCTTGAACATGCTGTCGGCGTAAGCGTCGATGCGGCAATCGTGGATATTCTGCCAGACGACCTTGCCGCCCCAAAAGACCAGATCCGCCCCAAGCAGATAGACCCGGTCGCCACCGCGCATGAGGAAGCTGAGATGGCCATCGCAGTGGCCCGGCGTCTCAAATGTCTCCAGCTCCAGTCCGCCGACCTTGACCACATCGCCTTCCGCCAATTCGACATCGACCGGGCAGGGGGGCAGCCGGTAGTCGTCGGGATAGAACTTGGCGGCTTTGGCGACGTCCAGCGCGACCGCCTTCTCATCGGCATTGCGGATGACCGGGGCGGCAAAAGCCGAGGCATAGACTTCGACATCCAGCCTGCTTTGGGCTTCCGCCGCCGCGCCGATATGATCGCAGTGATAATGCGTCAGGATCAGCTTGCGAATCTTCCGGGGATCCAAGCCATCGCCGCGGATATTCTCCAGGATAGTATCGAAATCGCGCCCCATGCCCATGCCTGGGTCCAGCAATGCCAGCTCGGCGCCGCTGTTGAGCACGAAGACATGGCAATCCAAATGACCGGAGATGCCGAAGCCGAAATAGCCGCCGCCGACGACATGCAAGTCGCTTGTCAGTTTCATGGAATCGCTCCAGACCATTAGCCTCCGCCCAACTAGAACCAATTCAGCGCGATTCGTCAAGGCGAGCGCGTGATATACTCTCGTCAGGCATCGTAATTCAAGGAAAATCGGCATGATTCAAGGCATAGACCATATCGTCATCGCGGGCGCGGATTTGGACGCGCTTGCCACCACGTTCAGCCGGCTGGGTTTCACTGTGGTCGATGGCGGAAAGCATCCCATCGGCTCATACAACCGGCTGATAGGCTTGGAGGATGGCGCTTATATTGAGCTGCTGTCATTTTATGAACCCAGCCCGCGGCATTATTGGTGGGATGCGGTGCATGAGCGCGGCGGCGGCTTGATCGACTTTTGCATGCGCACCGACGACATCCGCGGCGATTATGCGGTCTTCCAGGCCCAGGGCGTGGAGATGAGCCCGCTAGTCCCGCTGAGTCGCATGCGCCACGATGGCTATCAGCTGGCTTGGCTGAACAACGAGATCACTGGCGTATATCAAGGGCTGATCCCTTTCGTCATAGAGGATGAGACCCCGCGGGAGGAGCGCGTCCCCAAAGAGAATCAGCATGCAAACGGGGTGACCGGCATAGATGCGATCACGTTGGCGACGCGCGATTTCGACATGACCCGCCGGATTATGGATGCTGCCCTGCGCCGGGCTGGCGAGCCGGTACATGAAGCCGAACTGAGAGCCAGCGGCATTGCCTATCAGGCGGGAAAGCATCGCCTGGAGTATCTGGCGCCGGATGATGAGGGCAGCCCCCTGGCGGAATATCTCGCGTCTGGCGCGCCCTTGCCCTGGCGTGTCCGTTTCAAGACGGCTGGCGAGCCAAGAACCATAGCGCCTGGCGACGCGGCTGGCGTGAGGGTTGAGTTGGTTTGAATCCCGCGCTCCTTTTGGCGCTGCCCGCGAGATTGGCTATACTCTGTTCAAATCATTAGCTGCGGGAATCGGCAAGATCCCGCGCATGGCGATTGTCGAAAGGACCGAATATGAGCGCCAAACGAGAATACCCGGAATGGATGGGCAAAATGCGCGGCTTATACGCAGATGAGCTGCAGGAGTTCCTCGATGGTCCAGTCGTCGCGCGTATCGCCACGGTCGATAGCCAGGGCGATCCTTATGTGACGCCCGTCTGGCAGGAATGGGATGGCGAGGCAATGTGGGTCATCCCGAGAGCCAGGACCATATTCGCCCGGCATCTGCTGCGTTTCCCGCGCTGTTCGGTATCCTGCGCATTGGACAGCGCGCCCTATACCCGGGCGCTCTTTCGCGGCGGGGCGGAAATCGTCGAGGGACCGGCTTTGATGCACGGCGAATGGCTGGAGATCGCCCGGCGCATGGCGGTGCGTTACCTCGGCGAGCGCGGGCCCGAATATCTTGAGCCTTCACGAGTTCGTCCGCGTTACTTGGTCAAGATCACGCCCGAGAAGACCATCTCTTGGGAGGGTGTTGAATGGGCGGCAAAGTATTTGGATGAATAGGCGCGGAAGCCGCGAACAGGCTCCTTGGCACTATGAGCATCGCAAGACCCTTCGATAGCGGGGGCGCGGACCGGCGCTGGAAGACGCGCAAATTCGTCGCCGATTATGGAGTGTATATCGCGCTGCTGATTCTGCTGCTGGTCGGCGCGGTCTTGACGCCCAAGCTCTATGCGGTGGATACCATCGCGGTGGTCATGCGGCAGGCGTCGCAGCTGGGCATCGTGGCCATCGGGCAGACGCTGGTCTTGCTGGTGGCTGGTTTGGATCTGTCGGTCGGCGGCATCTTCATCATGACGTCGGTGGTCGTGGCGGAAGTGGGCAACGGGCGGGACGAGATGGTCATCCCGGCTATCGCGGCAGCCATGGCTTTGGGCGCGCTGGTGGGCTTGGGCAACGGCTTGCTTGTCACCAAGCGGCGCGTTCCGCCATTTGTGGCCACCTTGGGCATGCTGGTTTTGGTCAAGGGCGCCACACAGGCTTGGACCCGCGGCGTGCCTGGCGGTTTCGTGCCGGAAGTCTTGGGCATCGTGAACCAGAGTTGGTCATTCCTGTCCATACCTCTGATACTGTGGCTGGGGCTGAACGCGGTCTTCATTTTCATCCTGCGCCGCACGAGCTACGGGCGAAAGGTCTACGCTGTCGGCAGCAACACCGAGGCGGCGCGGCTTTCGGGCTTGCCTGTGGATGCCATTCGCATTTCGGTCTACGTGCTTGGCAGCTTGTTCGCGGTGGCTTCCGGCGTCGTGCTGACGGGTTATGTGCTATACGTCGATCGCTTCATCGGCAGCGGGCTGGACCTGGATTCGATTGCGGCGGCGGTGGTTGGCGGCACGGCTTTCGTAGGCGGGCGCGGAGGCTTGCTGGGCACTATCGCCGGAGTCCTGATCATCCAGATTCTCAGCACGATGGTGGTCTTGCTCGGCTTGGATGTTGAGGTGCAGTTCATCATCAAGGGGCTGGTCATCCTGGGGGCGGTCACGCTTTACAGCGTCGCTCATGTTGAATCATAAACGGGGAAGGAGGCGGCTTATTGACGGCAATCGTTTTAATCGCTGAGAACGCATAAGCGGATTATCAAGGAAAGGAAATTCATCATGAAGACCTTACTAAGCTTGCTGCTGATCCTGGCTTTGGCGGCTGGCATGGGCGCGGCCGCCCTGGCCGAGGACGACGGCGATATGCTGAGCTTCGAGTTCACGGACGAACAGATCGAAGCCTCGCCCTATTTGCAGAGCGTCTTGTCGCGGCTGGATGAAACCTACGACACCAGCGACTTCGCCAAAGAGGGACCCTATCGCATCGCCTTTGCGGCGCAGGGCACCAGCAACGCCTGGTCCGCGCTGATGGACGCGCACGCCTACTGGTACGTCGAGCACCTGGGCGAGGATGTCGTTTCCGAGCTGCTCTATGGCGATGCCCAAGCCAGCGCTGATGTGCAGGTGCCGCAGGTGGAAGACTTGCTGGCGCAAGAGCCTGACGCGCTGATCCTGGTGCCCATGGGCGCGGCCGCTTTGTCTGCGCCAGTTGAGCGGGCGATGATGCAGGGCGTGCCCGTCGTGCTTTGCGCCAGCGCCGTCGAGACGAACAATTTCGTCACCGAAGTGGGCACGAACCTCTGGGTCGTCGGCGCGAGCTTGGCGCAATATGTGGTTGACCAGCTGGGCGGGGAAGGCGATGTCGTCTTCATGACCGGCATACCCGGCGTAACCACATCGGACATTATGGAAGAGGGCGCTCAAGCCGTCTTCGACGCCAACCCGGGCATCAACGTGCTGGATAAACAGCCCGGCTACTGGTCGCCAGCCGACGCCAAAGGCATCATGGAAACCTGGCTGGTGCAGCATGGCGATGAGATCGATGGCATTTGGTCGGGCGGCGCGCAGATGTCCCAGGGCATCATCAGCGCTTACCTGGACGCCGGTTTGGATATCCCCCCGATTGGCGGCGGCGAATGGCAGAACGGCTTCCTGCGCCTGGCGCTTGAGCATGATATCAAGTACCTGGCTTGGCAATATCCCAACGCCATGATCACCATGTGCATCGACGCTGTCCTGCAGATTCTGGCGGGCGAGCCAATCGCGCGTTTCATCGATTTCTCGGGCGTTATCCCCAACAGCGAACCCTTCACCGATGTCGAAGGGGCGGACTACTTCCGCGAAGAATGGAGCGATGACGTGCATGGTCCCATCACCATGCCGGACGAGAAGCTGGCTGAACTCGGCTTCACAACCATGGCGGGCGATGGCTAAGCCGCTGGAAAACGCAAGCTGAATCGAGCGGCGGTTGGCGCGAAGCATTCTCGTCGGCTGCCGCTTTTGCCTGCCTATGAGCGAATACATCCTGGAAATGCGGAATATCTCGAAGTCCTTCGCCGGCGTGCAGGCATTGCAGGACGTCTCGATTCGCTGCATGCCCGGGCTGGTATACGGGTTGGTGGGCGAGAATGGCGCGGGCAAGTCAACGCTGATGAAGATCCTGGCGGGCGCTTATCGGGCGGATGGCGGCGAGATCGTCTACAAAGGGCAACGACGCGAGCAAGCCTCGACGCGCGAGGTCATTGAAAGCGGCATCAGCATCATCTATCAGGAGTTGGCGCTGGTGGGGCAGATGTCGGTCGCCGAAAATATCTTCTTGGGGCGGGAGCCGCGCAAAGCCCTGGGCATTCTGGATCTCGATGAGTTGTACAGCCGCTCTGGCCATTTGCTGGAACGGCTGGGCATCCGGCTGGACCTGCGCCTGCCCGTCAGCGAATTGACCATCGCGCAGCAGCAACTGGTCGAGATTGCCAAAGCGCTCTCGCATAATGCCGATCTCATCGTCATGGACGAGCCTTCAGCCATCCTCGCGGGCAGCGAGCTTGATCAACTTTTTCGCATAATCGATTCGCTGAAAGCGCTGGGCGTCACGGTCATTTACATCTCGCACCGGCTGGAAGAAGTCTTCCGCATCGCCGATGAAGTCAGCGTGCTCAAAGATGGCGAACTGGTGGCGACCAAGCCAATTGAAGAGCTGGACAGAGCCACGCTGGTTGAATACATGGTAGGCAGGCCACTGGACGAGATCTTCCCGCAGACCGAGCATGAACAGGGCGAGCTTGTGCTGGTGGCGGAAGATCTGGCCACAGATACCATACTCGATGGCGTCAGCCTGGAGCTTTACGCGGGCGAGATCCTGGGCATCGCCGGCATGGTTGGCTCGGGGCGGACGGAGCTGGCGCGGGCTATATTTGGCGCGGATCCCTTGACAGCCGGCTCTATCAAGCTGGTCGGCAAAGAAGGGCGCAGCTGGAGCAGCCCGGCTCAAGCCATCGCGGCCGGTTTGGCGCTGGCTCCGGAAGACCGCAAAGCCCAGGGTTTGTTCACGGCATTGTCCGTGCGCGTCAACATGACCATCCCCATCTTGTCGACATTGACGCGTCTGGGCATTTTGCGGCTGGCTGCTGAGGACCTTGTCCTGCAGGGCGCGCAGCAGAGCTTGTCCATCGTCATGTCTTCGTTTGACCAGGAAACGCAGTACCTGAGCGGCGGAAACCAGCAAAAGGTTGTGCTGGCCAAGTGGCTCTCGACGGATCCGCAGGTGATCATCCTGGATGAGCCGACGCGCGGCGTGGACGTCGGCGCCAAGTTCGAGATTTACAAGCTCATGCGCCAGCTCAACGACCGCGGCATCGCCATTGTGATGATCTCGTCGGAATTGCCGGAGATTATCGGCATGAGCGACCGAATCCTGGTCATGAACGATGGCCGGATCGTCGGCGAGCTCAAGCAGGAAGAGGCGGGCGAGGCGCGGATAATTGAACTGGCGACCATGGGCGCGAACGAGGCAAACCGGTCGTGAGCCAGCTTGTCAGTGTCTTTGCAGGGCAATCCAAAAGGCGAGCGGTCTTCTTTCGCCGCAATGGTCCCATCATTATGGTCTATGCCTTTATCCTGCTGCTGGTCATCATCGGCATTACCCAATCCGAGCGATTTTTCACCGAGCGAAACCTGGCGAATGTGGCGCGGCAATCAGCATTCCTGGGCATCGTCGCCTTGGGCCAGATGCTGGTTATTCTGACGGCTGGCATAGACCTCTCGGTGGGTTCGCTGGTCAAAGTGTCCATCCTGGTCTCGGCGATTGTCATGAATGGCGAGAGCGCAAATGTCCTGCCGGCCATCATTGCCACGCTGGGCTTGGGCTTGCTGGTCGGTTTGATTCACGGCTTCCTCATCAATGAACTGCGAATCGCGCCCTTTATCGTGACCCTGGCTTCGCTGGTGATCTTGCGCGGCATCGGCTTGACCATTTCCTCATCGCCTGTGGGCAAAGCCAGCCGCGAGGTCATGATGTTTTATGTGCAGAAGATCGGTCCCCTGCCTATAATCGCCTGGATGTTCTTCGCGCTGGTTCTGCTGACGATGCTGCTGCTGCGCTACACGGTATTCGGCAAATATCTGTACGCGGTGGGCGGCAATCTCGAGGTGGCGCGTCTGTCTGGCTTGCCCATCAAGGCGGTGCGCTATGGCGTTTATGCGCTTTGCAGCTTGTCGGCGTCAGTGACGGGCTTGCTCTGGCTTTCGCGCATGGGCGTTGGCGACCCAGCCATAGGCGATGGCATCGAGCTGCAGACGATCACCGCGGTCATCATCGGCGGCACAAGCCTCTTCGGCGGTCGCGCCAGCGTGCTCGGCACATTAGGCGGTGTGCTGCTGCTGGGCATCACGGCGAACTTGCTGGTCATGCTGGGCGTCAATCAATTCATTCAGGGACTTATCCAAGGGCTGATCATCGTCGCGGCGGTGGCGCTCTACAAACAAGAAGGGGATTAGCTGAAATGACCATTCGCGCCGGGCGGCCCGCTGTGCGCGCCTTGCAGCCAAGCCTGATTCGCAAGCTGGCGAATACCGCCATGGACCGCAGCGATGTCATACCGCTCTGGTTTGGCGAGCCGGACAAGCCGACGCCCGATTTCATCCGCCAAGCGGCCAAAGACGCCATCGACGAGGGGCAGACATTTTATCAACCCAACCTCGGTCTCATGGAATTGCGCGCCGCCCTGGCGGACTACAGCAATCGGCTCTATGGGACGCGCTTCGCGAGCGAGAATATCGCGGTGACGCCATCGGGCATGACGGCTCTGGCTGTGGCTTTGCAGTGCATAGTGGCGGATGGCGAGGCGGTGATTGTGCCATCGCCCGTCTGGCCCAACCTGCCGGCCGCGGCCGAAATCCTGGGCGGGGAAGTTGTCCGCGTGGCATTGCGCCCGGTTGACGACGCCTGGTCGCTTGATCTTGATGAGCTCTTCGATGCTTGCCCGCCGCATACCGGGGCGCTGCTCATCAATTCGCCCAATAATCCCACCGGCTGGATGCTGGAGGACGATGAACAAGAGCGCATCCTCAAGTTCTGCCGCGAGCGCGATATCTGGCTGATCGCCGATGAGGTCTATAGCCGCATCGTCTATGACCGCGATTATGCGCCGAGCTTCGCCGACAAGGTCGCTGACGACGACAAATACTTGATAATCAACAGTTTCTCGAAATCCTGGGCGATGACCGGCTGGCGATTGGGCTGGCTGACAGCGCCAAAATCACTGATTGATACCCTGGGCGCGGTCAGTGAATTCAACTTCTCCTGCATATTCGCGCCCACGCAAGTCGCTGGCATCACCGCGCTGCAAGAGGGAGAAGCCTTCGTGGCTGCGGCTCGCCAGCGCTACAGAGCCGCTCGCGACCTGCTGGCTCGGGATTTCGCTGCCATGCCGCGGGTAGAGTTTGTGCTTCCCCAGGCGGCCTTCTACGCCTTCTTCGCCGTCGAGGGCATCAGCGACAGTTACAGCTTTGCCGAGCGGGTCCTGCGCGAAACTGGCGTTGGTTTGGCGCCGGGCGCGGCATTTGGTCCGCAAGGCGAGGGCTACCTGCGCTTATGCTACGCGGTGGAGTTGCCCCTGCTGGAGCGGGCGCTGCGGCAGATGCGCCCACTGCTGATATAAGTCGCGGATTAGGGACTGGAGATGCGGATATGAGCTTATCGGGAAAGACTGCTTTGGTCACGGGCGGCGGACGCGGAATCGGCAAGGGCTGCGCATTGGCGCTGGCGGCGAAAGGCGCGAAAGTCGTGATAAATGATCGGCCCGGCAGCCCGGACTTGGCGGCTACTGTGGCGGAAGTCCAGGCGGCTGGCGGCGAGGCCCAGGGCTTAGAAGCCGATGTCTTCAGGCGGGCTGGCTGCGAGGCGCTTCTGCAGGCTGCGCTCGACCAAGCGGATGGCATCGACATATTGGTCAGCAACCCGGCTTATGGCAATCGCGAGGGCTTGCTGGCGGTTGACCCCGAAGTCTTTGAGAAGGTCATCCACGGCAGCTTGATTGCCGGTTTTCATATCAGCCAGCTTGTCGCCCGCCACATGGTTGAGCGGAATCGCGGCGGCAAGATGGTCTTCATTTCCAGCGTGCACGCGGCCATGCCTTATCAAGGCGCTATCGCCTACAACGCGGCCAAGGCGGGCCTCAATCACCTGGCGCTGTCCATCGCCCGCGAGCTGGCAGCTCACAAGATAAACGTCAATGTCATCGAGCCGGGCTGGATAGATACGCCGGGCGAGCGAGCGGACTTCGGCGCGGATTTCCTGGCGGAACAGGCCCATACCCTGCCTTGGAAACGCTTGGGTACGCCAGCGGATATTGGCAGCGCTGCCGCATTCCTGGCCTCGCCCGAGGCCGACTATATCACCGGCGCGATTCTGCGCGTCGATGGCGGCTACCTGCACAAAGACGCTTGAACGACTGAGCCATTCAATGCGCAAGCTGTTGGGGCGGCTAGGCGTATCGGCCACAAACTGCCAAATAGACCGAGAAGGAAGGCAAAAATGCGAACGAGCAAGGTTCTGGAGAAATGGCGCGGCGGCGAATTCGCCCGTTTCTGCTGCCTGGGGCATGTCTTGCCCTTCTTCATCGGTCAGGCGGCGGAATTCGGCTTTGACGGCATCTGGCTGGATCTGGAACACAAGAATTTTGATAACCGCGAAGTCCAGCATTTGCTCGCGCTCTGCCATCATTATGATATTGACTGCATGGTTCGCCCGCCCACCATGCAGCGGACGCGGCTCTACCGCTACCTGGAAGATAGCGCGACCGGCTTGATGATCCCCTTCGTCGAAGATGCTGCCATGGCCAGCGAGATTGTGGCGGCTGCCAAGTTCCCGCCGGTTGGCAATCGCGGCTTGGATGGCGTCGGCTTGGATTCGGATTTTGGCAGGGCATTCTACGCGCCCGACAGCAGCTATACTGATGATGCCAATCGCGAGACCTTCCTGGTCGCGCAGATCGAAACGCCGGGAGCAGTCGCCAATGCCGGCGAGATCGCTGCTGTAACCGGCATCGACTGTCTCTTTGTGGGTCCAGCGGATTTGGGCTTGCGGCTGGGCGCATACCCGGAGCTTGCCATGACCATGGAGCAGGCGGTGTCGCAGGTGGCGGCCGCTGCGGACGCGCATGGCAAAGTCTGGGGGCGTACGGCGGAATCCATTGAAGAAGTCGATCGCTATCGCCGGGCTGGCTCGCTGATGATCCCGCATGGCGGCGACTACAACTTGCGCGAGGTCTTGCAACAGGCCGGCGCCGAGCTCGATGCCATGCTGAGCGCTTGATCGCGAAAGCTAGCGCTCCCAGGCGGCGGTGAGCAGTCGCAGCCAATTGCCGTACATAATGTTCTTGATATCACCCTCGCCATAGCCGCGCGCGCTGAGCTTGGCCGGCAGATGCTGCAGGTCCGCGATAGTATCGAGATCGCAAGGGGATTGCTCGCGGCCGAATCCGCCATCCAGATCCGTGCCGATGGCGGCATGACGGCTGTTGCCCGCCAATTGGCATACATGGTCAATGTGATCGACGACATCGTCAATGAAAACGTCTTGGTTGCCGCTGCCCGAAAGGAAGCCCGGCTTGAGCATCCAGATATCAAAGGCTGCGCCGATGACGCCATCGCGCTCGAAAATGAGCTTGAGCTGCTCGTCGCTGAACTGACGCTGATGCGGCACGAGCGCCCGGCAGTTGTTATGGCTGGCCAAGACCGGACCGGCGTAAATCGCCACCGCTTCCCAAAAGGCTTCGTCCGAGAAATGCGTCAGGTCCAGCAGCATGCCCAGGCGCGCCATCTCAAGCAACAGGGGTTCGCCCAATTCTGTGAGACCGAGCTCCGTGCCAGTCCCCCCGGCATAACGGCCGGGACCGTAATGGGTTGGACCGAGCAAGCGCAAGCCGGCTTCCCACCAGTCTTCAAGCTGGGCGGGGTCGCGTATTGGGTCCGCGCCTTCCATGCTGATGACAAAGCCCAAGGGCGGGATGCTGCCCTCATCGGCGCCAGCCGCCTCCCAGCTTTCCCATTCGGCGATATGCGCGCGCAGCTGTGGAGCGTCGCCGATTATGCGGATCTCGCCATCCGCTTCCAAAGCGCGATAATAGGCCAGCTGGCCTTGGGCGATGCCATAGGCCTGAGCCTGTGAGCCAAAGTCGATGTGCTCTGCGGTTTGCCCGGTGGAGCGAGCCAGCGCGGTGGCAAAACTGAGCGCCACCCGTCCGCGGCGCATTTCTGGCAGGGCGACCGTATTCTGCGCGCGACCCTTGCCGCTCATGCGCGTTTCTCTGCCGCGAATGGTATAAGCCGATCCCAGCAGATCGCGATTCCATTGCAGGGCGTTCCATGCCAGGTCCAGGTGAGCGTCAATAACAAGCATGCGTTTCGTCTCCTTTAGTTGAAACCAGGCGCGGCCCGCTCACCAGACCAATCCCCGCGCGGCCACATTCCAGATGACTTCGATGGCGTCTCCGCGATGGCCATAAAGCTGATTGTGCAGGTTGGTAACCACGCAGGTATGCACCGGGATGATATGCAGGATGTCGCCGACGGCCGGCGGGCTGGGGCAGGCGCGGCAATCGACATAGCCATGCTCTTCATTCACTTTGTGAATGCGCGCTTCGGGATATTCCAGGATGCGCCCGAATTGCCCGTCGATAGTCTCGGAATTGATGGCTTTGCTGCCGCTGTCCAGGATGACGCGGCTGGCTTCGTTGGCGCTGACCACCGTCGCGCGCACAAGCATGGCGCACTGCTCAAAGCTGGCGTAACCGGCCGCCACGCTGTTCCAATCCCAGAAGACGCAGGTGCCGACGCGCAGCTCGGTCAGCTCAGGCAGCAGGTGAGCTTGGCTGATGCTTCCGCTGCCGCCGCCGCTGATGGTTTCGACGTTGATGCCTGCTTCCGCCAGCAAATCCAAGGTCTCCAGCAAGCGTGGTCGTATCGCCGCATCCGAGGGATAGATCATCACGCCGGCGAAATGCAGGTTGTCAGTCGCCAGGATATGCTTCGCCAGAGCCAGGGCGTCGGCCGGGCTTGTGCCGGTGCGCTCGCCCAAAGACACCAGCTCGACCATCATGCTGATGCGCGCGCCGCATTCCTGAGCCGCTTCGGCGATGCCATCAATCACCGCTTGGCTATCTACGGTTACGCAGATTTTTGCGCGCGTCGCCAGTTCAGCCAGGCGGCGAGTCTTGCGTTTGCCGAGGATATTGTAGGGGATTTGGATATCATCGAAACCTGCCGCTGCGAAGACCTCAGCCTCGCTGACCTTCTGGCAGGCTATGCCGACCGCGCCCGCCTCGACCTGCCGGCGAGCGATATCGGGGATCTTGTGCGTCTTGATATGCGGGCGAAACTGGATGCCCAGCGCATCGCAGCGCGCCTGCATGATGGCGATGTTGTCTTCCATGCGGTCAAGGTCAATGAGGACGCTGGGCGTTTCCAGATCCTGCAGGGTTTTGAATGTCATGGGCGTTTTCGTTCCCGGGCAGATATTTTCGGCGAGGATACCCGACGCATACCAGCGCGGCAAACTCTGCGCGCAAGATCAATCGCTGAGGGTCAGCTACAGGGGAGGAGCCAGCGTCTCCGCGTTGAGGCTGGCTCCAATCAAACAGAATTGTCGCGGCGCTTACCAACCGCGTTTGCCCAGGATGACCTCGTCGGGCGTCACGTTGATGCCCACCATGGCTTCGCCGAGGTTGCGGCTGACGTCCGCGAGGATCTTGGCGTCGGCATAATGCGTAACCGCTTTGACGATGGCTCTGGCGCGTTTTTCCGGGCTGCCGCTTTTGAAGATGCCGCTGCCCACAAAGACGCCATCCACGCCAAGCTGCATCATCAGGGCGGCATCAGCCGGGGTAGCTACGCCGCCGGCCGCGAAGTTCACCACAGGCAGGCGCCCCAGAGAAGCCGTTTCTTTGACCAGGTCGAAAGGCGCGCGAATCTCCTTGGCGTAGGTGTAGAGCTCGTCTTCATCCAGGCAGCTGACGCGGCGGATTTCGCCATTGACCGCGCGAGCATGGCGCACAGCTTCCACAACATCGCCGGTGCCAGCCTCGCCTTTGGTGCGCATCATAGCCGCCCCTTCGTTGATGCGCCGCAGCGCTTCTCCCAGGTTGCGGCAGCCGCAGACGAAGGGCACGGAGAATTTCCACTTGTTGATATGGTGCTCTTCGTCAGCCGGGGTGAGCACTTCGCTCTCGTCGATATAATCTACGCCCAGGGCTTCGAGGATTTGCGCTTCGACAAAATGGCCGATGCGCGCCTTCGCCATGACGGGGATAGACACGGCATTGATGATGCCTTCGATCATGTCGGGGTCGCTCATCCGCGCCACGCCGCCTTGCACGCGGATGTCGGCCGGCACGCGCTCCAAAGCCATAACCGCCACCGCGCCGGCCTCTTCGGCGATCCGCGCTTGCTCCGGCGTCACCACGTCCATGATCACGCCGCCTTTGAGCATCTGCGCCAAACCGCGCTTCACCTTATCGCCGCCTATTTCGCTGCCATTCTGCTGATGTCCGTTGTTGGCCATATCCCACCTTTTCGCTGAAACTCTTTATGCTGAGACAATCCTAGGGCATGCCGCCCCGATTATGTATGTCCATTGCAGTCCAATCGCTCCGCCCCCGCGCGAAACGCTGGCAGCGCCTGATCCAGGGCGGGGCTGATGAAATCGCAAACCCGCTGGAAAGTTCCCCTTCCCTCGTCTTGGGGGCAAGGGGCGGGGGGATGGGGGCAGACTTGGCGATACCGCCTAAGTCGTCCTTCCTGGTGGCATGGAATCTTGACCGCTCGCGCTGGCAGTGGCTACACTTGGTTTGCCGCGAATGTCCATTGGAGCCGAGATGTCCATACGCATCGAGACGATTCAGCCGAAGCATGCGGCCGCGCTTGAGCAGCTGCAGCGCGAATGTTTCCCGACGCTCGACGATAGCGAATTGATGCGCGAAGAGCATTTTCTGAATCATTGCCGGCTCTTCCCCGAAGGCAATTTTGTCGCCCTGCAAGAGGAGCGGGTCATCGGCTTGGGTTCGGGATTTCTCATCGACTTTGACTTTGACCATGCCCAGCACAGCTTTCAGGAGATCATCGACGGCGGCTACTACAGTCATCATGACCCGGCCGGCGCTTGGTACTACGGCGGGGACATAAGCGTGCACCCGGATTTTCGCCGGCGCGGCGTCGGCTCGCGGCTATATGCGGCGCGTATGGACATCGTGAAGCGCTTGAATCGGCGCGGCATTGTGGCGGGCGGGCTTATCCCGGGCTATGCGGATTATAAGCGTGAAATGACCCCAAAGACCTATGTGAATCGGGTCATTAGGAACCAGATCTACGACAGCACCCTGTCCTTCCAGTTGGGCAGGGGCTTTGTGGTTCGCGGTCTGCTGAAGGATTATATTGAGGACGACGCATCAGACAATTGGGCCACCTTGATCGTCTGGGATAATCCGGATTATTGGGTGGACCAATCGGCGACTGGCGCGATCCAGTAAGTCTCGCCCTGGCCCTCGGCGATGTAGCCGCTTATCTCGTTGACGCGTACAGGATACCAGCGCAAACCCTCTGCGCCGCATTGTGGCAATCCGGTGATCCTGAACTCCTCGCCGGCCGCCACCGCCCAGATAATTTGCGTTTCGGCAGCGCCTGGACCGCTGCGTATGTTGACGACCTGCTCACCAGCGACGGTCGCGCTCATGCCAGCCGTCAAGCGCGTCGGCGGGCTCGCCGAGCAGTCAACATGGTAGAGCAGCCAATACTGGCCGTCGCCGCCTTCAGCCGACCAGCCGGCCAGGACATCGTTGTAAACAGCGTACCAGTTGTAGCCGTCGGCGCAGATTGGACCAGCCGCGATAGACAGGCCGGCGCCGCCCTCGACCTTGCCAAGCTGGCTTCCGCTGATGGTGGCTTCGCTGCGGATCTTCAGCGTGGTATCGCCAGTGACGATGGCAGTCTGGCCGGCGGAAAGCAGCGGTGTCATGACGCAGTTGACCGAGTAGGAGCCAGCCACTGCCCCGACAACAGCGCCGGTTGTGATCCACTCTGTAGGCGCCCAAACGACGCTGACCGGTTCGGGAATCGGGAAGGCGCGCCGGTGGCTGGCGTCGCTGGCCATGACGGGGTCCGCGTCCGCCAAGCCGATTTGCCAGCCGCCGATGTGATCGCCATTATGCCAAGCCATGCGCGCGCCCTCCGGTGAGATGGCGGGCAGATAATTGCGATTCACGCGCGGGCTTTCGTAGCCGGTGTGATAGAGGTTCGCGCCGCTGGTGGCGTACCAGTGCATATCCCAATCGCCGCGCCCGTTGGCCACAGAAGCCGGGATGAGCTGGATGGCGCCGGCTATCCCGCGGTTCTTCAAGCGAGGCGGATCCAGCAATCGCGAGCGAGAGCCGTCGGCAGGGTCCAGCAGTTCCCAGTAATCCTGAATCTGCAGAGCCAGCTTGCTCGCGCCGAGATGATTCACCCAAATGAAGTCGCGGACGCTGTTACTGCGGCTGGCATTCAAGCCCAGGTCAACCTGCGTTAGTTCGCCACTGGCGATGTCGATGAACTGGACGAGCAGAGCAGGTTCCGCGGACTTGCTCTTATTGATGTACAGGAGGCGCGCCAAGCCGCCGCCGCCCCAGCGCAAACTCGGCATGTGAATGTCCGCGCCCTGGATGCCGAGGTCAAGCGGCTGTCCAAATTCTGTTCGCGCGCCAGTTTGGGCATCATAGATCTGCAATCGCGCCGCGCTGATTGGCTGCCGCTGCGGGTCCAGCTCGATCCATGCGAGGCGAGTGCCATCGGGCGACCAAACGGGCAGGGAGCGCAGGTAGCCGGCCGGGCTGGCGCCGGTCTGGTCGGCGATGCGCGTGAAGGTCTCGCTGGCCAAGTCCATGACAATGATATCGGCTGATGGCGTCCCGCCGCTCTGTGTGGCTGTACCGGCTTCCCATTGCTCAATGAAGCCGGGGGATGTGGAAAGGAATGCCAGCTTCGCGCCATCAGGCGACAGGATGGGTCCGCCAGAATAACCCCAGGTTGTCAGCTGCGCCGACGCGCCGGTCTCCAGGTCGAATCTCCACAGGTTGCCGCGCATATATGCATAGACAGGCTGCGAGCCGGATTGCGCCGAAACCGCCATAGCCAGACCCACCGTCCACAGAGCCAGCGCGACCCGCAAGAGTAGCCGTTTCATCGTTGTCATCCTCCAGGCAGTCGCGCCCCGGCAATGCGCGATCTCAGCGCGCTTCTTCCCGCAATCTGATCAGCTTGGCTGCGATGAGAGCGCCGCTGATATTGGCCACCAGGTCCAGCCATGAGGCATGACGATCCAGCGTGTAGCCTTGCAAGATCTCGGTCGCGATGCCCAGGCTCAAGGTGATGAAGCAGGCGGCGACTAAGCGTGACCGACCATGCCAGCCGCGAGGCAGCGCCCAATGCCAGCAAAGCAATGTCGCGCCAAATGCCAGCAGATGCAGCGTGCTGAAAGCCAGCTCGCGGAGCAGCGTATTGTCCCCGCGCGGCAAGCCCAGATCAATCAGCGGATGCGCTTCGCCTTGCAGGAGCAGCACCGAAAGCAGCAGAGACCAGCCGATTGCCAGCGCCAGGCGAACGGGCAAGGCGCGAAATATTGCCATGAGCGGGTCCATCGCCACAATTCCTCGCGCGCATGCAAACCGCATGCAAACTGAAAACAGCCTATCAGAAAGGCGAATCGCCGGTCAAGAGAGATCAGCGGGGGCGTCGCCCAATCGTCAGGCGGGTCATTTGTTGGCGACGCGGCTCCACCACCAGCGGGCAGTCTTGCGTTCGCCGCGTTTCAGCTTGCGGTCCAGCCAGAGCGCCAACCTGCGCCAGCGATTGCCCAGCATCCAGCGCAGAAGCCGGTTCAGGGCATTCGACATATCGCGATTGTAGGGGCAGACGCGGATGCAGATCGAACAATCCGTGCCCTGGTTCGCCCAAAATTGAAAGCATTTTCGGGCATTGACCGTCCATTTTTTAACGCCGCGGATATGCGAGATGCCATCATGCCTCTCGAAGCTGGGCGCGTCAAACGGAATGGCTTTGACAGGGCAGCCATCACTGCAGCGGCGGCAGATTTCACAGGTCTCGGCGACGCCAAAATCAATGGGCTGGTCAGCGATCAAAGGCAAATCGGTGAAGATCTTGGCGATGCGCACGCGCGGGCCAAATTGCGGCGTGATCAGCAAGCCATGCCGCCCATACTGCCCCAAACCCGCTTGAATAGCCAGCGGGATGGACAGCGCCGTGTCATTGAGGCTGGCCACCGCGCGATAGCCCAGATTGCGGATGTACTGCGTGATTGAAAGGACGGCGATGATGTCGCGGCTGTAGCCTTGGCCCGTTGCGGCGCCGCTCAATGCCGATGGCACCGTCTCGATTGTGGCCTGATCCATCTCGTTGGCGATGACTACCGCGTAGCTCATGTCCAGCGGCAGATCCATGGGTTTGGCTTGAAGCTTCTGGCGGCTGTAGTTATGCGAATACACCCAGCGCTCATCGAATTCGCAAATGCCGATGGCGTCCGCGCCCAGGAATATGCCGGCCCGTTTGAGCTCGGCGGTATGCTCTTCGGCGCTGGCTTGGCTCTTGCGCGTCGCGCCTTCGCGGAACATGGTGTAGGTATCGAGGAAGCCTTCTTTGCGGTCACCGCTGGTCTCGAGCAGGTCGGCGGTGAAATCGGCGATATACCAGGCGGCGTTGCGCAGGGCGTAATCGCGCTGCTGGAAACCTTCGACTTTGCGGAATTGCGCCAAATCGGTGAAGTAGGATTCGAAGAACTTGCGCGAGCGATCTGAGCGGACGCTCTCATCCCAGACGGCGCGGTTGAACATATCGTATTTCTGGTTGAAGCGCAGAAACTCGTCCGTAATCGCGAAGCCTGTCGCGGCGTCGATGGCTCTGTGCCAGCCAGTGCCATTTTGACCTGAATCCAGGATTTCAATGCTCTCGGGCGCGATCATCTCTGGCTCGCTACTTTCAAGTCGATCACACCGATTGTACTCGTTGAAGGCGGCAACCACCATAACCTTCTCCCCATGGATATGGGGGGCCGAAAGGAACAGACCAAATAGGAGGACCTGAAGCCTACTCTGACGCCAACGCTCGGTTAGCCTTCCAGCTCCGCCTTTTCCGCCGCGACTCGCTCGTCGCTGCATGCCAACGAAGCGAAGAGCTCTGCGTCTTCGGCGCGCTGGGTGGCTTCGTCCGGTACGCCGCCACCGCCGTGCTGGACATTGACGCGCGCAAATTCCATTCCGGCTTCCATCGAGTATATCTCGATTTCGCCCTCCGCGGACAACGCGAAGTCGGCGCCATCCGCCACTTCCGCTTTTAGCTCAACGCCAGCGCTGGCCGCCGCCATGTGATTGACGCCGTAGATGACGGCGCTGCTGCGCTGGTTAATGGCGGTCGTCGCGATGTCTAGTTCGCCATTAAGATAAGCGGCGATCATGGAACCGATATCCTTGCCCTGATCGTACCAACGGAAGAAGCCGGCGCTGACAGTCGCGCCCCAGAATATTCCCATCGGATCGCTGTGATAAACCGGGATGCCGCTGCCTTCCACCGCCGCGCTGACGATCGGCAGCCCTTGCAAGCCCAGCGAATCACTGGGCTGCACAAAGGCTTGTACGCCATCCGCAAGCAGACCTGCTGCCGCCGCGCCTATGTCCGCCGTTGACGCGACGCCCTCGGAAAAGGTGAGCAAGCCATGCGCCTCGGCCGCCACCTCCAACTGGCGCGTACTGACTTCGCCCAAACCATCGCCAAGCGCATAAACCGCGCCCAGGGTTTGCAGCTCAGGATTTTGCGCCAGGATCAGACTCACGATTTCGGCATAAGGCACGGGCGCCAAAGTGCCCGTCACATGCGCTGGTTTGATGCAAGGCGAGTCGGCGATGCGGAGCCGGAATGGATCTTCGATGACTGCAAAGAAAACTGGCAAAGGTTCGTACATTTCGGATGTGATGCCGACGGCGATTTGAGCGATGGCTGGCGTAAGCGCGACGATTATGTCCGCGCCGGAGTCTATCGCGGAGTCCACGACTACATTGGCGGTCGGCAGGTCGAAGTTGGCATTATGCCAGTTTATGGCGAGCTTTTCGCCCGAGTAGTCACTTTCGACCAGCACTACGGCTGTCGGATCATCCTTGCCTATGAAGCCGTAAGAGGCCAGCGAATGCAGCATGCCGATTGCGGTCAAGTTGGATGTCTGATCGGGTCCAAATGAGATGAAGTCGATCTGCGGCGGGTCAGCAGCAAAGGCGGGACCCGCTCCAACGACGGACAGCGCGACGATCAGCGCGGCGATGAGTCTTAGTGACATGGCAAATCATCCTGCTTATCCATTCTTAACAGTTTAGCAGCCTTTGGGAGGAGTTGCTAGCTATCGAGAATGGTCGCGCTGGAGGGATGCCAACTTACGCGTACGGTTTGCCCGCGCGAGAAGGCGGCTGCCATTTCGTTGCCAGTATTCTGCAAACGCGCCACAATCTCTAATTCGTCCGCGATGCGCAAGCTGTAACGCGTATCCGTGCCGATATACTGCGCGTCGGTCACCACAGCCTCAAGCCGCGCATCCATGCTTCCCCCTGTCTCGACGGGGGGACCGAGGGCGGTAGACATTTCAGCGGGGCTGGGGGGGGTAAACAGACTGACGCGCTCGGGCCGCACCGCCAATGTGACCGCGCCCGAGTTCGCATCCAGCGCCTCCGACAGCGCCGCCTTCACCACAGCGCCAGTTGACAGTCGCGCCATGCCAAAGCCATCGTCCCCGCGTTCCAGCAGAGTCGCCGGCAAGAAATTGGTCTCGCCGATGAAGTCCGCCACGAAGCGCGTCCGCGGCCGTTCGTAAATCTCCTTTGGCGTCCCGACTTGCAGCAGTTTGCCATCTTTCATAACGGCGATGCGGTCGGCCATGGTGATGGCTTCTTCCTGGTCATGCGTGACGTAGATGAACGTGATGCCCACATCGCGCTGCAAGGCTTTGAGCTCGACCTGCATATTCTGGCGCAGCTTGAGGTCCAGGGCGCCCAGCGGCTCATCCAGCAGGAGCACAGCCGGCTTCTTGACCAATGCCCGCGCCAATGCCACGCGCTGCTGCTGCCCGCCGGAAAGCTGATTGGGCTTCCGCGCGCCGACGCCGGGCAAACGCGCCATCTCCAGCGCTTCAGTCGCCTGCTTGCGCGCTTCTCGTTTGTTGGCGCCTTCCATCTGCAAGCCGAACATGACATTCTGCTCGACTGTGAGATGCGGGAAGAGGGCGTAATCCTGGAAGACCGTGTTGACGGGCCGATGATAAGCCGGGATGCCCTGCATCTCCCGCCCGCGGATCAGAATATGGCCGCTGGTGGGCTGCTCGAAGCCGGCGATGAGGCGCAAGGTGGTGGTCTTGCCGCAGCCGCTGGGACCCAGCAGTGCGAAGAATTCGCCATCGACGATCTCGATGCTGAGGTCATCCACCGCCCGTACGCGACCGCCAGAGGAATCAAAGTCTTTGACAATATGCCGCAACTCGACGTCGAAACTTGCCATTGGTCGTCCAGCCCAACAGAGCAGCGAACTGTAGACACCCGCGCCGCCCTGCGACGACTCACGCAAAATCGTTGCGTATCGTTGCAGTTGACTCCCCTCCCTGATGCTTCGGGGTGGGCCGGGAGCGGGGTTGGTTTTGCGTAATGTAAACAGGGGCGACTCTGTGAATCGCCCGCTAATGCAAAGCCTGGCTACTGCCCCAGGAAAATCAGCAGTTCATCCCAGGCGTTGTTGATCAACTCTTCGGCTTCCGCGCCGACGTCAATGATGGCGAAGAGATTGGCCACCTGCTCGGCCGGCGGGAAAATGGCTGGATCATTGAGAATCTCTTCGTCAATGAAGCCTGACTCGATCGACGCCTGATTGGGCGAGGCGTACCAGATGTAATTGGTCAAGTCCGCTCCGACCTTGGCATCCAGAATGTAGTCGATGAAGACCATGGCAAGTTCCGGATTGGGCGCGTCAACGGGGATGGACAGGTTGTCAATCCATACGTTGCTGCCTTCTTCCGGAATGGCGTAGGCGTAGTCATCGCATTCGCAATCCCAGGAAATCTGCAGGATGTCGCCATTGTATTCGATAGCGATATCGACGTCTCCGCGTTCCAGCAGCACCTGGCCATCATCCGCCGCCACCGTCACGACGTTGCCGCCGCGCTCCAGCAGATAATCGCGAGCGGCATTGATCTCATCGCCATCGGTGGTATTCGGGTCGTTGCCGAGGAACAAATGGGCGATGCCCAGCATAGTCTGGCGGTCATCCAGCCAGGCGACCGGTCCGTCATGCTCCCACACTTGATCCCAGGAGGTGATGCCATCCGGGAAGACCTCGGTGCGGTAGCCGACGCCGACCGTGCCCCATTGATAAGGCAGCGAATAGCTATTGTCGGGGTCATAAGCCGCGCCCAGCAGGTCCGGAATCACGTTGGCGACATTGGGGATCATGTCCATATCCAGCGGGATGAGCAGCATCTCTTCCGCCATGCGCTGCACGGTGCCGCCGCTGGGCACGACGATGTCATAGCCCGGGTTGCCCTGGCGGATGCGCGCCAGCATGGCTTCGTTGCTCTCATAAATGTCGTAATTGACGGTGACGCCGCAAGCCGCCTCGAAGTTTGGCACGGTGTCTTCGGCGATATAGGTTGACCAGTTGAAGATGCTCAGCGTCCCCCCTTCGTAGCCATCGGGGCAGGTCCAAGCCTCATAATCCGCTTCCTGCGCCAGCGACGCGGGCGCCAAGAGCAGCAGCAAGCCTATCACAAGCACAATTTTCTTCATGAGATTCTCCTCCGTTTGTCATCATTGAACTAAATGCGGGACGAACTCCGCCCCTGCATGGCCAACGATATGCCAATCAAAATCGTACTCAAGACCATCATAATTGTCGAGATGGCGTTCACTTCGGGCGTCACGGTCAACTTGAGCAAGCCATAGACGAAGACCGGCAGCGTGGATGTGCCGACGCCTGAGGTGAAGAACGTGATGACAAAGTCGTCCAGCGAGAGCGTGAAAGCCAGCAGCGCGCCGGCAATCACGCCGGGCAAAATCAGCGGGAAGGTCACGCGCCAGAAGGTCTGCCAGGGATTGGCGCCCAGGTCATTGGCGGCTTCTTCCAGCTGCGGGTTCATATCCGCCAGCCGCGCCCGCACGACAATGGCCACATAAGAAATGTTGAAGGTGACATGCGCCGCGATGATGGTATGAAAGCCGGGGAAGAGGCGCTCGCCGCTGACCAGCGCCACCCAGTCAAAGACCACTTTGAAGAAAATCGCCAGGGAGATCGCCTGGGTGATTTCGGGGATGACCACCGGCAGGAAGAGCAGTCCATCCAGCAGACGCTTGCCGCGAAACCGGCCCCTAGCCATCGCCAGAGCGATCATCGTGCCCAATACCGTCGAGATGGCGGTGGCTATCGCCCCGACGAAGAGGCTGTTGCGGAAGGCGTTCAGCATGATCTCAGTCGAAAAGGCGCTCTCCGCCCCCATCACGTTGTTCAGGATGTTGCTGTACCACTTTAGGGTCAAGCCAGTGAAGGAAGCCACTGAGCGGCTTTCGTTGAAGGAGAAGAGCACCAGGATCACTATCGGCGCCCAGAGGAAGAAATAGGCGACTGCGGGGTTCAGCCATAAGCCCGCTTTGCCCAGCCGGCGGATTGCGCGGTTGCGCCCTATGGCGCCTTCGTTGATCAGCGCGGAATGCATGTCAGGCTCCGCCACCGCGGCGATTTGCGAAGACATAGACCATCAGCGACAGCATGACCACCGCCATCATCACGATGGACAGGGCCGAACCCAGGGGCATATTGCCCGAGCCGCCGAATTGATTGTTGATGAGATTGCCGATCATCAGGCCTTTTGTGCCGCCCAGCAGATCCGGCGTGACAAACGCGCCGACGGAGGGGATGAAGACCAGCGCGCAGCCAGCCAGCACTCCGGGCATGGTTAAAGGCAGGACAACCCGCCAGAACACGCGCATGTCATTCGCGCCCAGGTCATGCGCCGCGTCCACAAATCGGAAGTTGAAGCGCTCGACCGACGCGAATATCGGCAAGACCATAAAGGGCAGGAAGCCATAGACCAAGCCAACCAGCACGGCGAATTGCGTGTTCAGCAGCTGCAGCGGCTCCGTGATCGCTCCCAGGCTGATGAGGATGCCGTTGATTGTGCCTTCCTCGCCCAGCAGGATGCGCCAGGCATACGTGCGAATCAGAAAATTTGTCCAAAATGGCAGGATGACCAGGAATAGCGCGATCTGCTGCGTGAAGCGCCGCCGCCGCGTGCTGATGAAGAATGCCAGCGGATAGCCAATGAGCAGGCATACAACCGTGGTCAGCGCCGCCAAGCCGATAGAGCGCCACAGGATAATCGAGAATACGCCGAAGCTTCGCTCGTAATGCGCCAGGGTGAAGGGCAACTCGGCCACGCCGCCGCGCCCGCGCGACATCACGCTGACGACCAGCACAATCACCAGGGGCAGCACGAAGAATATGCCCAGCCAGGCAATGGTGGGGAGGGCGAGGAATACGCCGTTTTGCCGCATTCGCAGGATTCGTTCGGGCACGGGTTTTGGCTGCCTGCGCGTCATGGACTTGCTATAGTCTATAACAAGATAGTAACGTATCGTATGGATATAAGCCATGCGCTGGCAACGCAAGACGATGGATAGGCGAGCATTATGTCCATGAGTGAAGACGAGCGGAAAGCGCTGGAGCAAACGCTAAACACCAGTTGGCCCGAGATTCAAAAGCATCTCATTGAAGAAGGCGCCAAAGAGAGCGGCCACAAAGGCGACCCCTACGAGCCATATTGGACGACAAATGAAGACGGAACGCGCGTGCTGCACATGAGCTCTGACAGTTGGTGGCTGAGAGAATTCCGGCGCGAGGATGTCATCATAGCTCTGCCAGGCGTCTGTGTCATGAACACCCAGCATTGGCATGTGGACGCCGCCGCCCAAACCCTGCGAGAAGCCTATGGCCTGCGCCGATTTGACCAGATTGCGATGACTGCTTCACGCAAGACGACATCCTGGCGCATATCGAGCGCTTTCCAGAAGGCCAGTTCGTGGCGATTCGCATCAGCGGCATGGGCGCGGGGCATGCCATCGCCATGGCTGTTACCCTGCGTGCATCGCGGTCTCCATTAGCGCCGGTTATGAGCTGGCATGAAGCTATTGGCGATATGCGGCTGTCTGCGCACGAGGATGCTGGAGACTGGCTTTATGGCGTCGAAATGGCGGTGCGCCCCATGTATCGCCGGCGGGGCATTGGCACGGCTATGTATGAAGCGCGGAAGCGGCTGGTCGCCTCGCTAAATCTGCGCGGCTGGTATTTCGTCGGCATGTTGATGGGCTATCGAGACCATTCCGACACTCTGAGCGCGCTTGAATATGGGGAAAGAGTCATCGCTGGCGAGCTCACGGACCCGACGGTGACCATGCAGATGAACCGCGGATTTCGACCCATCCGCGTGATCCGGGATTATGTGGAGGAAGAAGCGGCTGGCAATGCCGGCGTCCTGCTGGTTTGGGAAAACTCGGACTATGATCCGGCGAGGGCGACATGAAGGTCTTGGTCATCGGCGCGGGCATGGCTGGCCTGTCGGCCGCTTGGCATCTGCGCGAGGCGGGCAACCAGGCGACGGTCATCGAAGCGCGCGATCGCATCGGCGGCCGGGTCTGGACGGATCGCGACTTTGCCGGCTTCCCGGTCGAATTTGGCGCTGAACTCATCCATGGCAAACATGCCGCGGTCAACACCTGGGCATGGGTGCGGAAGCTGGGCTTGCGCGCCTGGCATTGGAACAAGCGCGACGATTCGATGATCCGCACTGAGGAAGGCGAATGGCTGACCATGGACGCGGCGCGAAAACGCTCGCCGAAACTGGAACAGACGCGCTCCTGGGACCTTGGCGATGGTGAGGATCCGCGCGATGACGAGAGCCTGGATGACTATCTCAAACGCATAGGCTTTACGAAGAAACAAATGCGCTATGTGCAGCGCTCTTTTGCCAATGCCGAGGGCGAAAGCCCCCGCTATCTCAATGCCAAGGCGCATGCCCAGCTCATGCATGACGACGAAGCGGATTACAGCGACCATCGCATTCTGGATGGCTACGACGCCTATTATGAGCGCCTGGCTGAAGGGCTTGACGTTCGGCTTCATTGCCCGGTCCGCGCGCTTGACTGGTCAGATGGCATCCGCGTGGGCACGGAATGCGGAGAATTCGCCGCAGACGCCGCTGTCATTACGTTGCCACTGGGTGTCTTGCAGGCCGGGCGGGTCGCCTTCAATCCGCCGCTGCCCGCCATCAAGAATGAAGCGCTGGTTGGCTTGAAGATGGGACCGGTGATGAAGATGGTTTATCTCTTCAAATCGCCGATACTTGACCCGTCAATTGGCGCGATATACGCTCGCGGCAACCCGCCCATGTGGTGGTCGCCTTCTTTGGGGCGGGGCCCGGGTGCGGTCGTCTGGACGGGTTTTTTCACTGGCGATTATGCGCGGGAACTGCTGCCTTTGGGCGAAGAAGCGGCTCTGCAAGCGGGGCTGGAGACCTTGCGCAAAGAAATTGGCCAGCCCGATCTTCAGTATGTCAAGGCGCGCTGGGTCAACTGGCCCGAAGACGAATTCGCGCTCGGCGGCTACAGCGTCTGCCTGCCCGGGCATTATGAGGCTCGCGACAAACTGGCTCAGCCATGTCCGCCGCTGTTTTGGGCGGGGGAAGCCAGCGCGCCGCATCATCTCACGGCCACGGTGCATGGCGCTTATTTCACCGGGCAGCGAGCCGCCAATGAAGTTCTGAACTGGCGAGGCGAGGACGCATGAAAGACTTGCATATCGCCCTGGCGCAAGGGCATTGGACGGGCGACCAGGAGACCACCAAGGCGCTGTATCGCGAGCTGGTGGCGGAAGCGGCTGGCAGCGGCGCGATGTTGATTTGCCTGCCCGAATTCAGCATCCTGCCCTATTTCCCCGGCATACGCGACCGAGCCGGTTTTCGCTGGGCGGAAGCACTGCGCGGCGGCCCATCCGAGCGTTTCTTTGGCGACTTGGCTCGGGAACATCAGGTCAGCCTAATCGGCAGCCTGTTCGAGCGGGACAGCGGCGGCAATCACTGGGATACAGCCACCGTGCATGATGCCTCCGGCAGCTTGCGGCATTTCACGCGAAAGGTTCATATCCCCGCCGGCCAAGGCTACCATGAGACGGATTATTTCGCGGGCGCTGGCGATTTCCCCGTGCACGATATCGGCGAAATCCAGCTGGCTGCGCCAACCTGTTACGATCAATGGTTCCCGGAGCTTTCACGCATCTATGCCCTGGAAGGCGCTGAACTGATCGTTTACCCCACGGCGATAGGTTCGGAGCCGACGGCGCCGGATTTTGATTCAGCGGCCGCCTGGCAGACGGTGATGCGCGGGCAAGCCGTCGCCAACGGGGTCTTCATCGCCGCTTGCAATCGCATCGGAGTGGAGAACGCGGTGAGATTCTATGGCAGCAGTTTCATCTGCGATCCCCTGGGCAATATCCTGGCGCAGGCCAGTCGCGACCGTGATGAAGTCGCGCATGCCGTCCTGAGCGCCGCTCAGCGCGAACAATATCTGGAGTTGTTCCCGCTTTTGCATCAGCGCCGTCCCCAGCATTATGGACGTCTGCTGGGCGGGGTCAATGACGCGCCGCCAAGTCGCTGGGGTGATGCGCTTTCGAGTGAAGCGAGCGATTGAAATGTCACGTATGGAATTCTATATCGTCGATGTTTTCACCATCGGCCGGAAGTACACCGGCAACCAGCTGGCGGTCTATCTTGGCGATCCGCCGGCCGCGCTGATGCAGCAATTGGCGAAAGAAATCAATTTTTCGGAGACGACATTCGTCACCTCAACGATCCCGGAAAAAGGCGGTTACAACGTACGCATTTTTATGCCCGAAGTGGAAGTGGATTTCGCCGGGCATCCGGTGCTTGGCACAGCTTTTGTCATTCAGCGCGAGATTATCCGCCAACCGGTGAAAGAGTTGCGCCTTAACCTGCCGGTCGGGCAGATTCCAGTGAGCTTTGGCGCGGATGGCATCCTCTGGATGCGGCAGAAGCCGCCGGTCTTTGGAGCGCGCTTTGCTGCGGAGGATCTGGCGCGCATTTTGAATATCAGCGCGGATGACTTTGACAGCCGCTATCCGATTGAAGAGGTGTCGACGGGCTTGCCCTTTGTGATCGCGCCGCTGCGTTCGCTGGCCGCCGTGAAAAAGGCGCGGGTCAATCTCGATCGTCTGCGGGCTTTGCTTGGCGCGCATGAAGCCATTGCGCCAGCCATCTTTTGCGCGCAGACCCTGCACGATGACAACGACATTCACGTCCGCGTGTTGGATGACATCTATGGCGCGCCCGAGGATCCAGCCACCGGCAGCGCCAACGGCTGCATCGCCGGCTACTTGCTGAAGCACGAGGTCATGGGCGGCGGCGGCATCAGCCTTCGCAGCGAACAGGGCTATCAGATTGGGCGTCCCTCGCTGCTGCATCTGCAGGCGCGTCATAGTGGCGGCGAGATGGTTATTCGCGTCGGCGGGCGCGTCGAGTTGGTGGCGCGGGGCCAGCTGGCTGCCGATGAATAACAGGCAAGCAATTTAGGCGGGTGGAAAGGGGCAAACAATGGATTATGTCATGCTGGGGCGAACGGGCGTCAAGGTATCGCCCTTGTGTTTTGGCACGATGTCTTTTGGCGATATCGCCGACGAAGCCGAATCGGCGCGGATGTTCAATCGCTGTCGCGAGGCTGGCGTGAACTTCTTCGATTGCGCAAATACCTATGCCGGCGGGCGCTCGGAAGAAATCCTGGGCGATTTGGTCGCCGGCTGCCGCGACGAGATCGTGCTGACCAGCAAAGCCGTCTCGCGGACTGGTCCCGATATCAACCAGGCTGGCGCTTCCCGCAGGCATCTTCAGATCGCCGTGGAAGACAGCCTGCGCCGCCTGAAGACCGACCGCATAGATGTCTATTTTCTGCATCACTATGATGCCGATACGCCGGTCGAAGAGTCGCTGCGGGCTATGGACGATCTGGTTCGCCAGGGCAAAGTCTTGTATCCCGCCGTCAGCAACTGGGCAGCCTGGCAGGTGATGAAAGCCCAGGGCATTGCCGCTCGCCAAGGCTGGACGCGCATCGAATGCCTGCAGCCGATGTACAATCTGGTCAAGCGCCAGGCGGAAGTCGAGATCCTGCCTATGGCCGCGCAGGAAGAGATCGGCGTCATCCCTTACAGTCCGCTCGGCGGCGGCTTGCTGACCGGCAAATATGCGGCTGATACACAGCCCGAAGAGAGCCGGCTGCTGGTGAATGCCATGTATCAGAAGCGTTATGGCATGGCGAATTATTACCAGACGGCGGCCGACTTCAGCGCGCATGCCCGCGACCGCGGGGTTCATCCGGCTTCTTTGGCTGTGGCATGGGTCATGGCGCATCCGGCGGTCACCGCGCCAATCATCGGAGCGCGCAACCTGAACCAGCTGGAAGCGTCGCTGGCCGCCCTGGAGATAGACATGAGCCCCGAATGGCATGCCGAGATCGCGTCGCTATCGCCTGCGCCGCCGCCAGCGCATGACCGCCTTGAGGAATTGGGCTGAACGTTTGCCGTCAATGCCGATTCTGTGTTAGCCTTTTGGCTGAAGGCTTGGAAAGACGAAAGAAGAAAGAGGGTCTCATGGATATCGGAAGCGCCTTGCGTTATCCCTTCAACAGCGTGGCCAAGGTCATGACCATCGTGCTGGCGATGTCTATCGCGCTGGTCATTTGCCTGGCGCTGGTCGTCGGCTCGGCCGATTGGACTGCCTGGGTGGAAGAATTGCATTTCATGGTGGAGCAGCCGGATGCCTGGTCCGCCGCCCACGACGAGGCTGGCACAGACGGGATGGAGTCATTTGTATTCCCAGCCGGCGCGGGCTTGGGCTTGCTGCTGATGCTGCTGGTGGCTGTCTTTGGCGGCTTCTGGTTTTCGGGTTACAGCCTGGATGTCATGCGCGCGGTCATGGCTGAAGAGGAAGCCATGCCGGAGTTCAATTATGGCGACAACCTGCGTGAAGGTTTTCAGCTGTTTCTGGCATGTCTTGCTTATGGCATTGTGGCCTGCCTGGCGATGCTGGTCTTTGTGATTGTGGCTGGGCTAGGCGGATTGGCGGCATTGCTTGGTCTTCTGCTGTTCATTGCTTTCTGCGCGCTGCTGGGCTGGTCATATTACGTTGGCATGGCGCGTTATGCGGTGGGCGAGGGCATGGGCGCGCTGCTCGCCGTCATGGATAACATGAAAACCGCGCGTTTGCATTGGCGCAAGGGTTTGGCGCTGACCGGCTGGAGCATTGTGCTGGCTCTGGTCTACAAGGTGGCGTCCGGCGTCGTTGATGGCATCGTTGGTGGCGTGATGGCGGGCGATATCGTGCTGGACTTCGCCATTCTCATCGTCGTCGCCTTCGCGTTCAATTTCTTCCAGCATTTCTCCACGCAGCACTTGCTGGCTCAATACGCCCTGAGCATCGGCATAGCGCCTGGCGGCGAGGCGGAAAAAGACAAGATCATCTAGGAATGGGCGAGGGATCGGCTGACTTGCGGTCGCTGTGGGCATCCAGCACTCGCTTAAGCTGATCCAGTTCGCGGCGCAGCACGCCCTTCAGCGTCACATTGAAGAAGATGCCAAACCAGAAAAACCAGCGCGTGCGGATGTCCAGCGTTTCCTTGACGCTGGTCTGCTGGCCCCGGTGGTCAAATGTCATGGTGCTTACGAAGGGAAAGCCCCAGTAGGAGCCTTTGAGTTCGATCTTTTTGTTGCGTTCGTAATCCGTGACGTCGCAGTTGACAAAGCCTTTGCGTCCCATAATGCGGCGGGTCATCGCCACCATGGAGCCGGCGCGGATGGGGTCGCCGCTGGTGATGCCGATGTTGGATACATTGCGCCAATGCGCGTCGTTGTTGAAATCCCCGACATAACGAAAGACCTGGAAGACCGGTCGGTTGATCAGCACTTGTGTCTCAAACTTCGGCATCGATCGCCTGCTTTCGTTTAGCTTGCGGTCCATCAGTCTTGCGCTGCAATCGGGCGCGCAGTCAATCTATTGTAGCCTAATCCATGCCAGGCGACAAAGCGGCTGCTTTTATCGCGCGAATGACGGCTCCCCGGGCGGGTTCAGCGCTGCAGGATGCCAGCCAATGACAGGTACGCAAAGACCCAGCAGGTCACCCAGACCAGCGCGTCGATGCGGTCCAGCACGCCGCCATGACCGGGGAAGACGTTGAAACCGGCCACGTAGCTGTCCTTGACGCGGAAGAAACGTTTCATGGCGGATTCGAAGAGATCCCCGCCAACCGCCAAAAGCGGAGCGACCGCGACCATGGGCAGCAGCATGGGCAGCCAGGCGCCGCTGAAATGCAGCAGCAGCAGAGCCGGTATCCAGCCGCCCATGATCCCGCCTAATGCGCCTTCGACTGTTTTGTTGGGCGAGATCGCTGGCGCCAGTTTTTTCTTGCCAAAGGCTCGCCCGAAGACATAGCCGAAGGTATCCGTGCCCCATGTGATGGCGAAAATCATAAAGAGCCAGATCAATCCATCATCCGAAACGTTGCGGATGGCCACCATGAAGGCGGCGGGGAAAGCGACATAAACTACTCCGCAGAGCGTCGTCAAGACTTGCGCCAAGGCTCTTCCCGCCTGCTTGGGGTGGCGGGCAAATTCCAGAACAAAGGTGGCGAAGACGCAAAGCGCCAGCGCTGCCTGCCAAAGACGGTCATCCTGAATATAGAATGCGCTGACCACAGCGATGCCGGTAGGTATGCCGGTCAGCGAACTGCCTTGCGTGGCTGTATCCTTTTCCATGACATAAAACTCGAGCATGCCGATCGCCATGACGGGCAGGATTATGCCGAAGAACCAGCCGCCGCCGGCGAATGACACCAGGATGGCAATGGGGAGCAGTACGCTTGCTGTGATGAGCCGAACGCGCAGCTCGGTGGCTTCCGCGGAGTCGGTGACGAGATCTTCCCGCATGTCACCAGCCTCCATAAGTTAGATCATCCTCGCTTCAATTTTCATTCCGCGCTTCGATTCTGTCAAGTTGGCTGACGGCTTTCGGGGTCGCCCGAATGCGCGAAAAGGCGCCAGCTGCAACTCGCTGATTAGGGTTATGAGCCCTGTCTGGGTGTTTTGTCGCGGGCATGGCATGGCATATAATCGCCTATCATCGCTTACGCGCGGCTCTCAGCGCATCGGTTGGCAGGATGTCAGCAGATCTCATCGGCAAGGTTGTCAACGGCTACGAGATTCTCAGCCAGGTCGGGCAAGGCGGCATGGCGACGGTTTTCCTGGCGCGTCAGCAATCGATGAACCGCAATGTGGCGCTCAAATTCTTGCCCAGCGCCTATTTGAATGACGCGGCTTATCTGCAGCGATTCGCGCGTGAAGTCAAGATCGTCGCCCAGCTGGAACATCGCAATATCGTGCCAGTCTATGATTTTGGCGATCATCAGGGGCAGCCTTATATCGCCATGCGTTATATGCCGGCCGGCTCGGTAGAGGATTTGATCAGCGCCGGGCGGATTCCCTTGACGCGCGCTTTGAGCATCGTCGAGCAGGTGGCGTCGGCGCTGGATTACGCGCATCAAAACGGCGTTTTGCATCGCGATCTCAAGCCCAGCAATATCCTCTTGGATGATGGCGGCGGCGTCTTCATCACGGACTTCGGCATCGCGCGGATCCTGAGCGAAGGCGGGGGAAAAATCACCACCCAAGGCGTCGTCGGCACACCGAGTTATATGTCGCCGGAGCAGGCTCAAGGCGAGCCATTGGATGGCCGCAGCGATGTCTATGCTCTGGGCGTCATGCTCTATGAACTGGCTGCCGGGCGTAGACCATTCGTCAGCGAAACGCCCTATAGCATCGCTGTCATGCATGTCACCATGCCGCCACCCTCCCCGCGCGAGTTTGAGCCGGGCTTGTCGGGCGAGGTCGAGCGGGTCATCATGCGCGCCTTGAGCAAGAACCCGCAGGCCAGGTTCGCCAGTGGCGCGGAATTGGCTCGGGCGCTGCGCAATGCCATGGACAGCGAGACCAGGTCCACCTCCGCCTATCCCGCTATGGGGCAGGGCAACGTTCTGATCGCCGAGCCATCGCCCGGGCGAGCAGTTCTGGCGACCAAGGGCTGGACGGGCTCGCTCGGCAATGCGGCTCAGAATGTCCAGACATCGCCACGTTCCCGCCCGGTAAAGCCGGTCAAACGCGGGCGCATGTGGCTGGGCATGGCGGCCGGCGGCGCGCTGGGCTGCGGATTGCTGGTCATCGTCCTGGCGCTGCTTCTGTCGCTGATCGGAACGTTTGCCATCGAGAGCCCGGCGCTGACGATGACGCCAATAGCCGCGGCGTCGACGCTGAGCGGGGTTTTGCCCACATCCACCGCTCCTCCGGCGGAGCCCATCCAGCTAAGGCTGAACGCGCTGAATGCCGCCGCGGACGCCACTTTCACTGCCGAAGCGCAATTCCAGCTGGCGCAGCCATCAGCCACTGTCGTCGCCATACAGCCTGTAGGCCAGCGCGATAGGCCAGCGCTCTCGCCAGCTCTCCAGGGCCTGTCCGGCGACTTGCTCTACTTCGCGCCGGTTCTGAACGCTGTGGACGGCGAGCCGAGATTTGAGATCGTCCTGCGCGACCTGGAAACCTGGCAGTCGCGCCGATTTGCCGCCGGCCCAGGCAGCAGCAGCTATCCGCAAGCATCGCCCGATGGCCGCTGGATCGCCTTTCAATCCGACCGCGATGGCGATTTTGAAATATTTGTGATGAATCGCCTGGGCGGCCAGTTGCGGCAGCTTACGGGCAACAATATCTGGGATCGCCTGCCGGCCTGGTCGCCGGTTGGGGATTGGATTGGCTATTCCACCGATGTCCGCGGCGATGGGACCTTCGATCTGTATCGCATGCGTCCCGATGGCTCGGCTCCGCAGCCGCTGTACAGCGATGGCTGGCGCAACAGCCATGCGCGTTACAAACAGGACGGCAGCGCTATCGTCTTCACGGCGGGCGCTAACCTGCGGGATGCGCGCAGCTGGGAATTGCGCCTGCTGAATCTGCCGGGTGGCGATACGCGGCTGCTCACCCACAACGATGTTCGCGATGCCTCGCCGGTTTTCAGTCCATCAGGAGGGCGCATTCTCTACGTGACCGCGATAGGCGGGACGCGCGCCTTGGCCAGCATGGATTTGACCGGAGGCGACCGCGAGATTCTGTATACGGGACCTGGCAGCGTCTGGGCGGGCAGCTACAGCCCCGATGGGCGCTTCATTGTTGTTACAGCCACAATAGACGGGCAGGATCAGCTCCTGGCGATGCCGGCTCGCGGAGGGGAGGCGCGGCAGATCACGACAACTGGCGGCGCTTATGCCTCCTGGCTTCCGCCGCTTCGATGAGGAGGCAAAGAATTTCCCAGCCAGGCCGACAATCAAATGACTGGGGCGATTGGGCAGGCTGCTGGCCGCCAATGAGACCTCAGCAGAAGGGCGCAAGCCGCATGGGGCGGGTCTTCAGCAGGGGCGCGACGATGCCGATGAAGGTCGCGGTCATGTCGAACTCAGCCCCCAGTTCGCCACTCGCCCTGCATGACTCTGGAATGGGCGAGCGAGCAGTGATCATATTGCTCCTGCATTCCTTCAAATTACGCGATGTTCTCGGTGTCCTCGGTGGCAATACAGGCGCGATTCAACCGCAAAGGATACGCTACCGCCGCTTACGCTGCGAGACAAATGACGCTATAATGGACGTATTCGGTGGCGAAGGCAGCTTATCGCGGCATGGCTGGATAGCTGCCAAATCGTAAGTTAGTATTGACGGCGCAAATCATCAGGCTTGCGAGGCGGCGAGCTTGACGTTTGCTTGCCGACAACGGGGAAGCGCGCGATGATTGAAGAAATTCTTGACGAAGCCCGGGGCAAAATGACCTCGACCTTGTCGGTATTCCGCGATGAGTTGAGCCGCATGCGCAGTGGGCGCGCCAGCACAGCGCTGGTCGACCGCATGATGGTGGAATACTACGGCCAGGATACCGAGCTGCGCCAGCTGGCCAGCATATCCACGCCAGAAGCCATGCAGATTCTCATCAGACCTTATGACAAAGGCTCCATACGCAGCATCGAAAAAGCCATCCAAATGTCGGATATCGGCGTGAACCCCAATATCGATGGCGAGAACATCCGCTTGAATATGCCCGCCTTGACGCGCGAAAGGCGGCTGGAGCTGGTCAAGTTCCTCAACCGGCGCATGGAAGACAATCGCGTCGCCATCCGCAACATTCGCCGCTCAGCCAACAGCGACTTGCAAGACTTTGAGAAAGAAAAGCTGATCTCCGAGGACGACCGCAAGCGGGGCGAAGGCGAAGTGCAGAAGCTGACGGACAATTTCATCGCCCAGATAGCCAAGCTGGGAGCGGCAAAAGAAAAGGACATCATGGAGGTCTAGCCGGGCGGACCAGCTGGCGCGAGTAAGCAGATTTTGCCCAGCCTGTGTACAGGAGTATGCAGCTGGCTGGACAGGGTACACGGACAGTTTTCATGGCAGTTTTGACAAGAGAAAATGGCCGCGCGCGCATCGGCCTGCCAGCGCTGGAAAAAGTGCCGGCTCATGTCGCCATAATCATGGATGGCAATGGGCGCTGGGCGAGGCAGCGTGGCTTGCCGCGTTCCGAAGGGCACAGGCAGGGCACCGAAAACCTGCGCCAGATCATCCGCGCAGCCGTCGAGTTTGGATTGCCGATCATGACCATCTACGCCTTTTCGACCGAGAACTGGTCGCGCCCCCGCCGCGAGGTCATGCTCTTGATGCGGATTCTTGAGATGATGATCGACCGCGAGCTGGAGGAATTGCATGAAGAAGGCGTGCAGATTCGCCATATCGGCGAGTTGAATGGCATCGAAAGCCGCCTGGCGCGCAAGGTGCGCTCCGCTTGCGACTACACGCGGGACAACAAGCGCTTGATCCTCAATGTCGCTTTCAATTACGGGGGCCGCGATGAGATTGTGCATGCCTTGCGGAACATCGTCCGCGATGGCATCCCCGCGCATGAAATCACCGAAGCCACCATCAGCGATTATGTCTATACCAGCGACTTGCCCGATCCGGATTTGATCATCCGCACCAGCGGCGAGTTCCGCTTGAGCAATTTTCTGATTTGGCAAGGCGCATACAGCGAGATCTATACCACCGAGACCTTCTGGCCCGCCTTTGATCGCACGGAGTTTCATAAAGCGCTGCAAGAATATGGCAATCGGCGGCGGCGCTTCGGGCGGACGGACGAGCAGATCGAGGCGGACTTCCGCTTGCCCGGCGCCCCTTCACCGAGGAGGCGTTGATGCGCGGCAAACGTTTGGGGCGGACGGAATTGCAGCTGCCGATCGTGGGCATAGGCACGGCTTTCACCGGCATTCCGTCGCAGAACGAGACGGTTAGCGAATATGAAGGCGCGCCCAGCAAGGTTGATCCGGCCTTGGGCGTCGAGACCTTGGTGGCGGCTATGGACGCGGGCTGCCGCTTCTTCGATACCGCCGTTCTTTATGGCCGCAGCCTCAGCGAAAGCATGATCGGCGAGGCGCTCCGCCAGAGGCCGCATCTGAAAGACCAGATGACGATTTCCACCAAAGCCGGGCGCAGCCACGCAGGCTACGATTTCAGCTTTGACGCCGTTGTCCGAAGCGTGCATGACAGCCTTGAGCGCATGGGTTTGGAGAGCCTGGATATCGTCTATATTCACGATGCCATGGGTCAGCCGATGGAGCGGGTGCTGGCGGATGATGGCGCGCTTGGGGCATTGCGGCATCTGCAGTCTCAAGGCCTGCTGCGGCATATCGGCACTGCCTCGAATGATCCGGCCACCAATCTGCGCTACATCAAGACCGGCGTGTTCGCGGCGGCGGTGATTGCGGATTCCTGGAGTTTGATCAACCAGACAGCGCAGGGCGAGATTTTCGCTGCGGCGGCTGAACATGACGTTGGCTTGGTGGCGGCGACGCCTTTGGAGCGCGGCTTGCTGGTGACAGGCCCGCAGGCCGATGCCAAGTATCTAAATCGGATATTCAGCCAGGAATGCCTTGACCGAGTGAGCGAGATTCGGCGGCTTTGCGCGCGCTTTGAAGCGCCCATGCTGGCGGTGGCTCTGCAGTGGTGTACGCGGCATCCCCAAGTGGCTTCGACCATACCCGGCGCTCGTACGCCTGACGAAGCTAGATCCAGCATGGCAGCCGCCCGGATGGAAATCCCCGAAGCGCTCTGGGATGAGCTTGCGCCCCTGGTCAAGCATTTCGACACTGCCGTCGCCGTTTAAGCTCTGTTCTTCCTCGTCCGGCCTCTAGGCGCTGACTTCCTGTGATTTGCGAGCGCGGCCGATATCCGACCAGCCCAAGCCCTGGCGCAGCAGAAACACAAAACCCAGGACCGTCGGCGGCAGCCAGATGACCAGATGCGCAACTACCGCATAGGCTGTGGCGGTCGCGGCCGGCAAGCCAAGAGCAGTCAGAATTGTGATGACCACAAACTCGTTGACGCCGACCTGCCCGGGCGAGGCCGGAATCAAGCCAGCCAGGTTGACCGCGCCGACCAGCAGCAGGGCGACCGCGTAATTCAGTTCCAAGCCAAAAGCGAACATCACCAGCCAGTATGTGCCGGCTTCTACGCCCCAGGTGAGGAAGGAGGCCAACAATGCGCCCAGAAAATGGCGAGGGCTGCGCAGGCTTTCCAAGCCGGCGATGACATCCTCGCTTAAACGCTGAGCTGCCTTGCCCAGAGCCCGCGGCAAGCGCATGACCGCCCAGCCGACCAGCCGCCGAAGCATAGTCGGTTTCGCCGCCAGGAAGAGCGCGGCCGCAATGGCCATGCTGACCAGCGGCGCAGTCAGCCCGAAGATGGCCTCAACCGTCGGCGATTCCAGGTCGATGGCAGCCAAGCCCAAAAGGATGAAAGCCATCATGATCGTGCCATTGTAAAGATGCTCGACGGCGATGATTGTGGTGGCGCGCAACAGCGGGATATGATGCTCTCGGCTTAGCAGCGCAATGCGCAGGCCATCCCCAGCCCGCAAGGGATAGGCGTTGTTGCCCATGTAGCCGATGGCGACGAGCTTGAAGAGCGCGGCCAAGGGCACGCGTTTGACCGAGTGCAGCAGTATTTGCCAGCGAAAGGCGATGATCAGCATCGCGAGGAAATACACCAGCGAAGAGATGAGCAGAAGCGATGGATCAAGTTGGCTGAGAGATGCCCAAAACTGCTCCGGCTGCAAACCCCGAAAAGCCAGCGCCAGGAAAAACGCGCTGATGGCCATCCCGGCCAGGAAAGCCAGTTTCTGTCTGTCGATCTTCATGCGGCGTTGAACAAAGGCGGCGCGAGCATTTGCCAGACAGGGTAGCATACGCGGGACACAAGCGACAGATGCGGGCAAGCTCCCCGCCAAAACTGTCTACATGCTCAGGAATTGGCTCATTTGTCTAGATGGGCAGAAGCGCGTCGATGCGGGCGGCTTCCAACGCGTCTTCCGGCGGCGCATAGTCCAAATCGAAGGTCTCCGCCACTGCCGGATGCGCGCATAATCCGGCGAAGGTATTCAAGCCGCGCCGCAAAGCCACATCCCGATCCAGGGCGGCGGTCAAGCCAAGATCAGCTATTTTGAGGGCAAAGGGCAGGGTGGCGTTGGCCAGAGCCAGGCTGGAGCTGCGCGGCACTGCGCCAGGCATATTGGCGACGCCATAATGCAGCACGCCATCGATGACAAAGGTGGGGTCGCTGTGCGTGGTCGGGCGAGTGGTTTCGACGCAGCCGCCTTGATCGACGGCGACATCGACGATCACGCTGCCATCTGGCATGGAAGGCAGCATATCGCGGGTGACCAGCATGGGCGCGCGAGCCCCGGCGATAAGCACGGAGCCGATGAGCGCGTCGGCTGTCGCAATGGCGCGGGAAATGTTGATGCTGTTGGAATAGAGCGTGGTCAGCCTGCCGCTCAGCGCATCATCAAGGTAGCGCAGGCGGTCCAGGTTGATATCCAGCAAAGTGACGCGCGCGCCCATGCCCAGGGCGATCTTGGCGGCGTTCGCGCCCACCGTGCCCGCGCCCAGGATGACGATATGCGCCGGCGCCACGCCCGGCACGCCACCCATGAGCAGGCCACGCCCGCCCTTGTGCCGCTCGAGATAATGCGAGACGACTTGGGCTGCCATGCGCCCGGCCACTTCACTCATCGGCTCGAGCAAGGGCAGACGGCCCTGATTGTCCTCGACCGTCTCATATGCGATGCCGGCGACGCCGCGATCAAGCAGCGCCAGGGTCAGCGCTTCTTCGGCGGCCAGATGCAGGTAGGTGAAGAGGATCATGTCAGGGCGGAGATAGGCGTATTCGGAGCGCTGCGGTTCCTTGACCTTGATGATCATATCCGAGCTTGCCCAGACGGCTTGAGCGGAATCGCAAATGATGGCGCCGGCCTGCGCGTATTCGGCATCGTGGAAGCCGCTGCCTTCGCCCGCGCCGCATTCGAGATAGACCCTGTGACCATGCGCGACCAGCTCACGCGCTCCAGAAGGCGGCAGGGACACGCGATGTTCTTCGGTCTTGATCTCTTTGGGGATGCCGATGTTCATGTCAATCCCTCGCTGTTCTCTTTCCTTCATAGTACAGGATGTAGGAAGAGTGTCAAGAGATTTCGTACATAGTGCCTAAAATGTCACAGATGTAGGGTTTGGCGGGGTTTGTGTTGGGGTGGCGGGCGTATTCCTCGGTGTTCTCGTTGTCCTCGGTGGTTAAATGTTTACGGGCGGGCCATCAGATGACGAAGCGCTCATACGCATTGTCGGCGGGGATGCCCCATACGGACCAGAAGTCGCCGCTGGCCGGGCACATGATGGCAGCGCCGCAGCTTTCGACGTGCATCGGCGGCTTGGGACGCGTGCAGATGGCCACGTCATCGCGTGTCAGCGCCATCAGGTCGCCCAGGCTGATATCAGACCGAGCGAGCAACTCCTTGGCGCGGCGCAGGCGGTTCTCTGAACTGTTCCGCGAGGCTGGCGGTCGTTCGCGGGCGACATCGATATTCTGCTGTATCAGACAATGGTTGGTATGCGCGATTGTCTCGTCTCCGAGCTCGCGAATGTGCTGGCTGGTGGACATGGCTTCGACCTCATAGCCCTTGCCCTGCCTGTCCATGAGCAGGTAGTTGTGCGCGCCGGCCAGTTTGGCGCCCGTGAGGCAGTCGAGGGCGGCATCGAGGCTGGTCTGCTGCAGAATCTTGCGCACGACGAAGGGCCAGGTTACGCCAATTTGGCCGTCTGCCGCCATAAGATTGTTGATGCCCACGCTTATGCCGGCGCTGTTCATGCCGATCATGCCGACGCAGCCGGTGATGGTGAATGTCAGGAAGTCGGGCGCGTCATCGGGTTTGCCATGCAGCAGGATGACATAAGGCGTGGCGCTGGCGTGCATATCCCAGGTTTGGCCCAGGTAGGGCTTGCCATCGGCGCTATTCTCGGCGGGCAGCATGAAAGCCGTGCAATTGTCAGCTGCCAGGGCGGGGGCGGGGACAGGCGTTTCAGCGCCCAGGTTGTAGATGGTATCAATGAAGTCGGTGAAGCCATTGTTGATGACTAGTTCGGCGGGGCTGAGCCCGGTCGCGTCAGCCATGCCGCGCAGTTCTTCCATGAGCTCGGGCGCATAGGCGATGTGTTCGGCGACGCAGGCTTGAGCCAGGTCGATGACGGCGCCGCGGGAGAGGCTGTGGCCCGTCCAGTTGGGGTCTTGGCAGAGGCGGACGCGCTCTTCGGTGAACATGTGGATTTCGTCATGGAAGCGCTTGCCATGCGCGTAACCCATGTCGTAGGGTTTGCCGCTGAGATTGATGAGGCGGATTTTGTTCATGGATTTATGCCTGCATTTGCCATTAAAGCAATTGTAGCGCAAAAGATTGGCGAAAGAGGGCGGATCACCGACTCGCCCCTACAGCGCGCAGTGGGGCTTATGCCTACATCTTGTCCATCTCGGCGCGCACGGTGTTCAGCAGGTTGTCCGCGCGGATCTGCGCCAGGGTATAACAGGGGCCGCCCATCTGGTCAGCCAGGCGCTGCGCCAAGCCCTGGTCAAAAGCCACATGCTCCATGTTGATGGTGACGGTGCGAATATCGGCTTCGTGTATCTTGCGGGCGATGGAATGGGCTTCGTCCTGCGGCGAAATGCTGTCGCTGATGGACACGTTGCCCGCGCCATCGGTGAGCAGGATCATCATGGGCATGACATCGGGATTGAGATGCTTCTCGCGCATGACGGCTTCGTATGTCATCAGCAAGCCGGCGGACAATGGAGTCTTGCCGCCGACCGGTATGTCTGCCATGGCTTGCTTGGCCAGCACGACCGAATTGGTAGGCGGCAGCACGAGCGAAGCGCGGTCTTTTTGGAAGACGACCAAGCCCACGCGGTCGCGGCGCTGATAGGCATCGGTCAGCAGGGACATGATGGCTCCCTTTGTGGCTTGCATGCGCTCAGAGACAGCCATGCTCCAACTGGCGTCCACGGTGAACATGATGAGGTTGGCGGCTTTGCGGACGCGGACCTTCTCTTGCAGGTCGCTCTTGCGCAGGGCGTAGGCCATGCCGGTTTCTTGCTTCTGTTCGACTCGCTCGACTTGAAATGGGGCGGCGGCGCGCAGGGTGGCGTCGAAGGCGATATCGCGAGGTTTCTCGCCGGCTTGCTTGGCGCGGACGTAGCGGCCCCGTTTGCGGTCGGTTCGCGTCGTGCTGCGGCGGCCCGATTGGCGGCGGGTCATGCGGTCGAGCTGGGTATTCAGCTTGCGCGTTTCGAACTCGGCTCTGGATTCGATCTGCTGCCCGCCTTCCCACCAGCGGGCGTCGGCGCTGGGGAAGACGTCTTGCGGGGCGGCTTCGCTTTGGCCGAGTTCCTGTTCTTGCGGTTCGCCCTCGCCGCTCAGATTGTCACTTTTTTTTTAGTTTGCGCGGCTTGTTCGTCGCTGTTTTCGCTGAACTCGCCCTCTTCGTCGCCTTCGCCGATTTCCTGGCGTTTTTCATCCACAGCCGATTCGACGGCGTTGAGGTCGGCCTGGGCGTCGCTGAAGGGACCGCGTTTCAGGCGATGCGGGATGGTCAGGCGGATGGCGATGGTGATGTCGCGATCGTTGATGGCGGTGCGGCCTTCAAAGGCGGCGTGCGCGCGGGCGGCTTTGAGGATGACCAGGTCGGCGCGGTGGCCATCGATGCGCAGGTCGCTGGTGATGCTGGCGATGACGCGCAGGTCATGCGTTGTATGACTTACCTGGTCGATGATTTCGCGGGCGGCGGCGATGCGGGCGGAAAGCTGTTGATCAACTGGGTCCCATTCGGCTTTGAAATCCAGCGGGCTGTTCTCGTAGGCGATATGCCGCTCTAGGATCTCGATGCGTTCGCGGGCGTCTTTGATGCCGGTGACATCGACGGACAAAGCGAAGCGATCCAGCAGTTGCGGGCGCAGGTCGCCTTCTTCGGGGTTCATCGTGCCCACCAGGATGAAGCGGGCGGGATGGCTGAAGCTGATGCCTTCGCGCTCGACGATGTTCACGCCCATAGCCGCGCTATCCAGCAGCAGGTCGACGATATGGTCGTCGAGCAAGTTGATCTCGTCGACATAGAGGATGCCGCGGTTGGCGTTGGCCAGCACGCCGGTATCAAAGTGGCGCTCGCCAAACTGGATGGCTTTTTCGATATCCAAGGTGCCGACGACGCGGTCTTCGGTGGCGCTGACGGGCAGGTCAACAAAGCTGATGCGCCGGCGCGAAGAGGGAATCTCCGGGCAGTCCTGATATTTCTGGCGAGCGAAATCTGACCAGGATTCGGGATGAGCGGGGTCATCGTTGAAGGGCGAATCGGCAATGACATTGATCTCGGGCAGGAGGGCAGCCAGGGCGCGGGCTGCGGTGGACTTGCCGGTGCCGCGTTCGCCGCGGATCAGCACGCCGCCGATGCGCATGTCGATGGCATTTAGAATCAGCGCCAGCTTCATCATGTCCTGGCTCACGATGGCGGTGAAAGGATAGACAGGCGGTCTGTTGCTCATGAAAGATTCGGATTCCTGCTCACTCAATGGCGATGAAACGAGCATTATAAATGAGCCAGCACAGGCTGACAATTGCTGGCTTGGCAGGAAGCGCGGAATCTTTGGGATGTCTTAATAGGGGTCTTCCGGCGGGGCCGGGCTTGGGCTGAGCCGAAAACCGGGCGCGGCTGTGGGCAAGGCGGGCAGCTCAGTGACGATCTTCATCCCAGCCGGAGAAAAGCCTTGGCAGAAGAAATTGCTGTAGGCAGCCCAGCCGATCTCGCCCCGCGCCAGTTCCACCTGCAGCCAGTCGCGCTTTGGGTTAGTTCCGCGAGCCAGAACCGGCACATGCGCCACCGCGATGCTCAGCCGGGCATGGCGAGAATCTGGACCGGCATAGAGCCAGACATCTTGCCGCGGCGAACATTCGGGGTCGCGAATGCCGATTTGCAGGCTGCGCTCGGTCACATTGCCGCGTTCGTCGCTGGCGAGGAGGCGCGCCACAATCGCAGTATCAGGCATGCCGCGCAGGGTCAGCCAGCCGCTGGGGTTGGATTGCGGCGATTCGCTCAGGACAGCGAAGCCGGGCGGAGGGCTGATTTCAAGCGTATGCGCCCCGCTCACAGCCCAGCGAATGGTGAATGTGCCGGTGACATGGCGCAGCATGGAGCGCCGGTCGGCAGTGAATTCGGCGATGATGACCGGCTCGTATATGTCCAGGCGGCGAGAGGTCATGGCAATCGCGTCGCCTCGCTCGGCAATCAGAGCGATGACGATGGGCTCGCGGTAGGCGCCTGTATCCAGCCGAAACGATCGCGCCTCGGTAGAAAGTTCAGCCAGGCGAACGCCGTCGACCTCGATGAGAAATCGCCTGGCGTTTTCCGCCTGCCAAGCCAGCTGCGCCGGCGCGCCGCGGGCGACAGTCTCTTCTGACAGGCTGAAGCTGGCGATGCTGGGCTGCGGCGCTTGATAGGCGAGCGCGGCAATTATGACGGCTGCTGCCAAACAGAGCATGAGCAGCAGAGAGGCGGCTCGGCTGGAAAAGCGCGGCTCAATGATGACGCAGGCTTGCAGCGGCACACGATAATTCGCGGCGTTGGCGGCATTGGCGACGATGGCAAAGGGCGCCTGGCTGGTCTGGCCGATCATGGGGCGGGGCGCGCGGACCTGGGTTACGACTTGAGCGCGGCCCCCCGGCGGCAGGCGCAGCGAGGTTTGGCTCATGCGAAAATCGAGTCGCGATTGCGGATCATGGCCAGCCAGCTCAAGATCCAGCGCTTTATTGCCTTGGTTGAGAAGATAGAGGTTTACGCTGCCCCCATTCCGGCAAGCTCTCGGTTCGATTTCGGCGCTGAGCCCACCGAAGTCGCCCAGCGCAACCGCGCAGTTCAGCCGGAGTTGCCTCGCGGGATAGTCCAGACGGCTGACGAGGATATCCAGTCGAAATGTTTGCGGAGCGATCTCCGCCCGGCGTTCGGGTTTGATGAGAAATTGCAGCTGCGTCGTCTCATGCGCGGGCAAGGGAAAGCGCAAACCGGCGGGCTTGACCCAATCAGCTGGCAAGCCGGCCGCTTCGACATGAAACTCGGCATCTGCGTCGCTGCTGTTGCTGATCGCGACGCGGACGGTGGCCCTCGAGCCGGGGAAGACTGTGACAGAGCTTTCATCGAGATGAGCGCGGATCATTGGCGCGGCGGCCTGCGACTCTTCGCTCATTGCCCGATTTGCGTGACTGGCATTCATCATCTCATGGTACAGCGGAAGGCGGGCGTCTGACAGCGCATGGCTTTGGGCGGGGCGTTTTCGGCGCATAATCGTTGGCTAAGCGTCGTCTATGGCTGCGCGGTCCGCTTCTGTATAATGCTTGGCGGAGCGGACGGCAAAGACGACGCGCATGGCTGACCAGACTATAATCTGCGTGACTCCGAATGTGGCGCTGGACCGGACCTTGGTCGTGCCGGATTTCGCCCTCGGGCATATCTCGCGCGTGCCCAATGCCATCGCCGTGCCGGGCGGCAAGGGCTTGAATGTGCTGCGGGCTGCCGAGATCCTGGGCGGGCGGGCTTTGGCTATGGGCTTGCTGGGCGGGCACACTGGGCGGACAATCGCCGCCATGATGCGGGAAGATGGCTATCGTGCCAAGTGGACCGAGTTTCATGGCGAGACGCGCACCTGCACGATAATCGCCAAGCCGGATATCAGCTCGACGGTCATCAACGAATCGGGGAGGATCGCGCCGGGCGATTGGCTGGCTTTGGTCGATGATATTTGCCGGGCTGCTCAAGACGAGGCAGCGCCCGTCGTTTGCCTCTGCGGCAGCTTGCCCGATGGCGCTCCCGAAAGCGCGCCGGCTGACTTGATCCAGCGCATGAAAGATCTGGGCATCAGAATCTGGGTGGATACCAGCAAGCAATGGCTGAAACGGGCGATCGCGGCGAAACCTTACGCCATCAAGGTAAATCGCGAAGAAATCCTGGAGGCTCTGGGCAGTCAAGCGCGGACGCAAGCCGAACTGGTCGCGTTGGCGCGGCGCATGAACGCGGAAGGCATCGAGATTGTAGTCGTCTCGGCTGGCGCGGAGGGGGCTTTGCTGGTCTCGGCGAGCGGCGCGTTCCAGGCGACGCCCCCGGCGATTCAGATGCTGGATCCGGTGGCCAGCGGCGACTGTTTGCACGCCGGGATCGTGACCGCGCTGGGGCAGGGCATGGGCTTGGCGGAGGCTTTGCGCCGGGGCGTGGCGGCCGGCACGGTCAACGCGCTCTATGCCGGAGGCGCGCAATTTCCTTTGGTAGCATTCCAGAGCGTGCTGGCGAGGACGAGCGTGGAAAGCCTGGGGGGATTGAATGCGCGGCATTTTACAGAAAGTTAAAACATTGTGGCTGGATTTATAGCTGGCGCTTTCTACTATGGCTCGCGAAATCGGCTGGTTGCGCCTGGCGGGGGGATTTTCTTGTGATTCATGCGCATAATATCACCAAGAGCTATGGGACAATCGAGGCTCTGCGCGGCATCAGTTTTGATATTCAGCCGGGCGAGATTGTGGGCTTGCTGGGTCCAAACGGCGCGGGAAAGTCCACGGCTATCAAGATCATCACCGGCTTCCTGCATCCCGACGATGGCACAGTGGAGATCGACGGGCTGAATGTCCTGCGTGATTTAAGAGCCGTGCAAGCCAGGATAGGCTACCTCTCCGAGAATACGCCGCTCTATCCCGAGCTATCCGTGCAAGCTTACCTGCGCATGATGGCGGATCTGCGCGGGCTGCCGGCCGGCGACTTTCTTCGCCTGCTTTCGGACGCGGTCTATGGCGCGGGCTTGCAGGACTACTTGACGCGGCCAATCGCCTCGCTGAGCAAAGGCTTGCGGCAGCGGCTGGGTTTGGCGCAGGCCATCCTGCACAAGCCGCCTTTCCTTATCCTCGATGAGCCGACGGTGGGCTTGGATCCCACGCAAATTGTGGAAATCCGCGCTTTGATCAAGTCATTGGCTTCCCGTAGCACGATACTTTTCTCTTCGCATATCCTCTCCGAAGTCGAGGCGCTATGCGACCGGGTCATAATCATCATCAATGGCGAGGTGAAAGCCGATCAGCGCTTGAGCGATTTGAGCATGAGCAATGAAGCCACTCTGGTCTTGCAAGCTGACAGCGAGGATATCGCGCCGACATTGGCGGGGCTGGAGGGCGTGGAGGCGATTCGGTCCATGCGCTCCGCCGATGATTATCCAGCCTATCGCGTCAGTGGCGCAGCCGATATCACGCCGCGGATCTATGCCGCCGCGCGCGACAGAAACTGGGCATTGCGCGAGCTTCGGCGTGATGCGGCGACGCTTGAGAGCTTTTTCAACCAACTGGCGACGACAGCATAGGCGGGCGGCATGCGAAAGATACTCTCCATCACAAGCAAAGAACTGAAACTGTATTTTGGCTCGCCGATGGCGCTGATATTTGTCGGCGTCTTCCTGGTCTTGACGCTCTTTGTATTCTTCTGGGTGGATTCTTTCTTCGCGCGGGGCATTGCCGATGCCCGGGCTTTGTTCGCCTGGATGCCCTTGCTGATGATCTTTCTGGTCTCGGCGCTGACGATGCACTTATGGAGCCGCGAAGAAGACAGCGGCAACCTGCAAGTCCTGCTGACTATGCCGGCCCGCCTGGTTGAGCTTGTGGCGGGCAAGTTCCTTTCGGCATTGGCATTGGTGGCGCTGGCTTTGGCGCTGACGCTTTTTCTGCCCATAACGGTGGCATCGTTGGGCAACCTGGATTGGGGACCGGTCATCGGCGGCTATCTGGCGGCTTTGCTGCTGGCTTCCAGCTATATCGCCATAGGCATGTTTGTTTCCTCGCGGACCGATAATCAGCTGGTTGCGCTGATCGGCACAGCGGCGGTCTGCGGCTTGTTTCAGGCTATCGGCTCGCCGGCAGTCACCGATTTCGCCGGCGCGACCATGGGCGATTTGCTGCGTCAGTTTGGCACGGGCAGCCGCTTCGAAAGCATAGAACGCGGCGTCATTGACCTGCGCGACCTGGTCTATTATGTCTCGCTGACGGTCTTCTTCCTGGCGCTGAACATCTTGTCGCTGGATAGCAAGCGCTGGAGCAAAGGGGCGCATCTGCGCGCGCATCGTTTGAATGGGCGCGTGAGCCTGGCGCTGATCGGCGCGAACCTGATGGCGCTGAACCTGCTCATAGCCAACCTGAGCGGCGCCCGCTTCGACTTGACGCAATACAGCGAATACAGCTTGTCCGATGTGACGCGGAACCTGCTGGCTGACCTGGGCGAGCCGATGTTGATCCGCGGCTATTTCAGCGAGGAGAGTCATCCCGCTTTGGCGCCCCTTGTGCCGCGCGTCAAGGATACGCTGCGGGAATATCAGCTGGCGGCGGATGGCGCGCTGGACCTGGACTTCATCGATCCCTTGACCAGCCCGGAGCTGGAGCGCGAAGCCAATCAGATCTACGGCATCCGGCCGACGCCCCTGCAGGTCAGCGATCGCGGCGGGGTATCGCTGGTCAACGTCTATTTTGACGTGCTGATTGCTTATGGAGATCAGACCGTAGCGCTGAGCTTTGCCGACCTCATCGAGATTGATGACCGGCCGATGGGCGTGGAAGTGCGCCTGCGCAACCTGGAATATGACTTGACCAGCGCCATCCAGCGGGTCGTCTACGGTTTCCAGAGCCTTGACGCTGTGTTGGCGGCTTTGGATGAGCCCGCGCGGCTGACGCTGTATCTGTCATCGGCGACCATGCCCGAGATGATGCGCGAGGTCAGCCAGACCATGCAAGCGGTCACGCGGGAGATCGCCGAATTGAACCCGCGGAAAGTCGCCTTTGAAGTCGTCGATATGTCGGCGGCGGAAACAGCCATCAGCGAGCAGGAGCTCTTTGACCGCTATCAAATCCAGCCGGTGGCGACCAGCTTCTTTGCCGCGGAGACCTTCTATCTGCACTTGGTCATCGAGGCGGGCGAGGATGTCCAGGTGATCTATCCGGCTGGCGAATTGAGCCGTGTTGAGATTCGCAATGCCATCGAAGCGTCATTGAAGCGGGCGTCGCCGGGTTTCTTGAAAGTCGTCGGCTTGTGGACGCCGCCGCCAAGTTCAGTTGACCAGTTCGGGCAGCAATTGCCCAGCCTGCAGCAATACAGCATCCTGGAAGACAGCCTGCGCGAGCATTACGAATTGCGGCGCGTGACGCTGGACGAAGGGAAAATCAGCGCGGACATTGACGTCTTGATCCTGCTGGCGCCGCATAGCTTGACGGACAAGCAGCGCTATGCGATTGATCAATTCCTCATGCGGGGCGGCTCAGTGCTGGCGGCGGCTGGCCACTATCGCCTCGGCATCGACCCCTACGCTGGCAATCTGCTGCTGGATGCCAACGAAGGCGGCATATCTGATCTGCTGGCAAGTTATGGCATCCTCGTCGGCGACAGCCTGGTCATGGATTATCAGAACGCGCCATTTCCCCTGCAGTCGCAGCGTGATATTGGCGGCATGATCGTCAGTGAGATTCAGGCGCTGGATTATCCCTTCTTTGTGGATCTGCGCCCGAACAAGCTGGATGCCGACAGCCCGGTGGTGAATGGCTTGCCCTTGCTGACCATGAGCTGGACTTCGCCGCTGACTGTTGACGAGAGCCTGCTCGCCGATGCGCAAGTGTCAACCTTGGCAAGCTCCAGCGACGCCGCCTGGGTGACTACTCAAGCCGATCCGCAGCCGGATCTGGAGTTGTACCCGGACTTCGGTTTCCCTGCGGGCGACGATTTGCAGTCCTACATTCTGGCTTTGGCTATTGAAGGCTCATTCAGCAGTCACTTCATTGACCTGCCATCGCCATTTGAGACAGCTACCGAAGAGCCGGCCGAGCAGACGGTCCCAATCGGGCTGATTGAACGTTCGCCCAGCAATACGCGCCTGATTGCGCTGGGCAGCGCCGAGTTTGTGAATGACAACGTCTATCAAATATCGGCGAATTTTGGTGGCGATCGCTTCTTCAGCAACTTGCAGATGATCGCCAACGCCATCGACTGGTTCACGGAAGATGTATCGCTGGCGGCAATTCGCGGTCGTGGCAGCGCCGCGCGCCTCCTTCCGCTGATTGATGAAGCCGCGCAGAACCGCTGGGTGCTGATCAATTATGCCGTCGCTCTGATTGGCTTGCTGCTGATCGCCGGCTTCTGGCAGATCCAGCGCCGCGCCGAAGAACCCATGCAACTGCTTCCGCTCAGCGAAACCTCCGCTGACCAGACGAGCGAAGGAGAAGCCTGATGTTGAATCGCAGCAATCTTGTCCTCTTTGCGCTGCTGGCTTTGCAGCTGGCTCTGCTGGCGGCCTCCGTGTTGATCGCTGGCGGCAGCGAAAGCCGCGAGATTCAGCCGCTGCTCGCTGATATCATGCCCGCTGATGTGGAGCGGCTCGCGATTGCCGATGACCTTGACAACAGCATGACTTTCGCGCGGGCCGGCGATGGCTGGGTCCTGCCCGAAGCCGATGATTTCCCGCTCAATGGCGAGCAGGTTGACGAGATTCTGGACAAGCTCGCGAGCCTGGATACGCGGCGTCTGGTGGCTTCCAATCCCGCCAATTTTGCCCGCCTGGAAGTCAAGGAAGACGACTTCCGCCGGCGCATCGAATTTGTAACTGGCGACGGAATAGCGACAAGGATCTTCCTGGGCGGCAGCGGCGGCGTGGACACGGTCTACGTACGGCGGGCGGAAAAGAACGAAGTCTACTTGGCCAGCGGTCTGAATTCCTGGGAGCTTTCGACGCAGGTTTCGACCTGGCTGGATGCGGAATACGTCAGCGCGCCACAGGCGGACCTGCTTGACATTGTCGTGAGCAATGCCCAAGGAACCTTCGCATTCCAGCGCGATGGCGATGCCTGGACATACGCTGGCCTTGGTGATGGCGATATCTTTGAAGACACCAGGATGCCCGTCATCCTCAGGAATGCGGCTGGCATTCGGCTGCAGGAGCCCCTCGGCCTGGAAGCGCTGGCTGAATACGGGCTGGATGCGCCGCAAGCCGTTGTCGACGTGACCTATCGCCAGAGCGTCGAGGCGGAAACGGCGGCTGATGACGATTCCGAAACTGCAGGCGGTGAAGAAGCCAGCGAAGAAGCCGAGATCGAATACGCGGAACGTTCATATCGCTTGCGTTTTGGCGCGGAACTGGCTGATGGCGATATCGTCTTGAAATCTTCCGATGCCGATTATTATGTGCTGGTCCGCGAGACGGCGCTGAATGCCTTCAAAGACCTCAAGCATGAGGATTTTGTGAAGCAAAGCGAGCCCGAGCCCGAGAGCGACTGAGCCAGCCCTACCCTCGATTATGCGCCTCTGCGACCGTATAATCGGGATCTCCAGCCGATGTGAGAAACGAGCCAAGGACAGGTGATGCCGGCGCCACTGAGTTTTCAGCAAGTTATCTTGAAGCTGCACGATTTCTGGGCGGCGCAGGGCTGTCTGATTTGGGAACCCTACAATGTGCAGCTTGGCGCGGGCACGGGCAACCCCGCCACAATATTGCGCGTTCTGGGTCCCGAGCCCTGGCGCGTGGCTTATGTCGAGCCGTCGGTGCGGCCTGATGACGGGCGCTTCGGCGAAAACCCCAACCGCATGCAGAAATATTATCAATATCAGGTGATATTGAAGCCGGACCCGGGCAATCCGCAAGAGTTGTATCTGGCTTCGCTGGAGGCGCTGGGCATAAAGGCGCGTGAGCATGATATTCGTTTTGTCGAGGACAACTGGGAATCGCCGGCTTTGGGCGCCTGGGGCTTGGGCTGGGAAGTCTGGCTGGATGGGCAGGAGATCACCCAGTTCACCTATTTCCAGCAGGCTGGCGGTCAAACGCTTGACCCGGTCAGCGTCGAGATCACCTATGGCATCGAGCGGATCGTGCTGGCGCTGCAAGGGGTAGAATCCGCCTGGGCCATCAACTGGCTGGATGGCCTCAGCTATGGCGATGTGATGTTCAACGACGAGGTTGAGCATTGCCGCTACTACTTTGACGTGGCCGATGTGGGCGCGCTGAAGCTGATCTATGACACCTATGAACGCGAATATGCCCGGGCGCTGGAAGGCGACGCCCTGATTTCGGCGTATGATTACGTGCTCAAATGCAGCCATCTCTTCAACGTGCTGGATACTCGTGGCGCGATAGGCGTGACGGAACGCGCGGCCTATTTCCGGCGCATGCGCGAGATGACGCGGGCGATCGCCGGGGCTTATGTGGCGCAGCGGGAAGCCTTGGATTTTCCGCTGATGAAGATGGCGCGGAAATGGGCAGGCGCCCCGCCGCAGGAAGCCAGTCCGATGCCCGAGCCGCCCTCGGGAGCGGCCGATGTATTGATCGAGATCGGCGTGGAAGAGATGCCGGCCGATGATGTGGCGGCTGCCCTGGCGCAGGTTCAGGCCATAGCGCCGGCTCTCTTTGAGGAATTGCGCTTGGAGAATAGTGGCCTGGAGGCCTATGCGACGCCGCGGCGCATCGTGATCATGGCGAGAAATGTCGCGCCGCGCCAAGCAGATCAGGAGTTCATCGCCAAGGGTCCGCCGGCCGACCGCGCTTATGACAGCGATGGCAAGCCGACGCGGGCGGCACTGGGTTTCGCGCGCGGCAAGGGCGTCGATCTGGCCGATTTGCAGGTCGTCGAGATCAATGGCGGAACTTATGTTACCGCGACCGTGCGCAATCCCGGGCTGCCCGCTACCAAAGTTCTGGCGGCGGCGCTTCCTGACTTCCTGGCGCGATTAAAGTTCAACCGCGCGATGCGCTGGAACAGCTCTGGCGTGGCTTTCTCGCGGCCTATTCGCTGGCTGCTGGCATTGTTTGGCGATGCGCCGATTTCATTTGAATATGCGGGAGTCGCCAGCAGCAATGAGACTCAGGGTTTACGGCCTCTTGGCTCGCCATGCCGTCAAGTGGCTGGCCGCCAGGATTATGAGCAACAGCTGGCCGGGCAGGGCATCATCCTGGACGCCTGCAAACGCCGGGAAGCAATCCAGCGGCAGGTCCAGGAATTGGCGGCTCAAGTCGGCGGCACGGTTGCCCATGACGAGGCGCTGCTGCAGGAAGTGACAAATTTGGTGGAAGCGCCGACGGCTTTCCTTGGCCGCTTTGAGAGCGAATTCCTGGCTTTGCCGCGCGATGTCCTGGTAACGGTCATGCGCAAACATCAGCGCTATTTCGCTCTTGAAGACGCGGCTGGCAAGTTGATGAACGCCTTCGTGGCTGTGCGCAACGGCGATGGCGAGCACCTTGACAAGGTGATCCATGGCAACGAGCAGGTCTTGCGCGCGCGCTTTTCGGATGCCCGCTTTTTCTATGAGGCGGATATTCAAAAGCCGCTGCGCTCATATTTGCAGCGCCTGGAGACCCTGACGTTTCAGGCTGACCTGGGCTCTATGCGCGCGAAGAATGATCGAGTAGCGTCTACTATTGATGATCTTGGCGAATTGCTTGGCTTCGACAGGGATGACATTGCTGCCGCGCGCGAAGCGGCAGAGATAGCCAAGGCAGATCTGGCCACCAGCATGGTCGTTGAGATGACATCGCTGCAAGGAATCATGGGCCGCGAGTATGCCTTGCGCGAAGGGTATGATACGGCGGTTGCTGTGGCTGTTCGCGAGCACTGGCTGCCAGAAGGCGCGGATGACGATCTGCCGCAGAGCCGGGCGGGCCAGCTGCTGGCATTGGCGGACAAGCTGGATAGCCTGGTTGGTTTAATTGCCGTCGGTCTTCTGCCCAAATCGACATCGGATCCCTTTGGTTTGCGGCGGGCGGCTTTGGGCATTATCCGGATTCTGGCGGAAGGCGAGATCGAAGCAGACCTTGCGGCGCTCATCAACCGAGCAGCCGGTGGTCAGCCGACGCCGGTCAATGCGGGGGTCAAACGGCAGGTCAGCGACTTTATCCGAGCGCGGCTGGAAAATTGGCTGGCCGAGCGCAGCTCCGCGCAACGCGACGTCATCCGCGCGGTACTGGCTGAGCAAGCGCATAATCCCTATTTTGCAGTTATGGGAGTTGAGCAATTGGCGGCATGGACGCGGCGAGACGGCTGGGAGGGGCTGCTGGACAGTTTCGCGCGCTGCGTGCGCATCACCCGCTCAGAACAGCCAATGCCAGTTAAACCGGACCTCTTTGCCTTGCCCGAAGAAAAGGCGCTCTTTGCCGCTTACTCGCTCGCCTCTGAAAAGCTTGATCTGGCGTCCAATGTGAATGGATTCCTGTCAGCCTTCGAGGCGATGTCGCCGGCCGTGACCGCGTTCTTCGATAATGTGCTGGTGCATGCGGACGATATCGCCATACGCAATAACCGCATCGCCTTGCTCCAGCTCGTTAGCGGCATGCAGTCGGGCATAGCCGACCTCAGCCAGTTGGAGAATTTCTAGTTTTAGCGCCTGCTGGCTTGGCTATTTCCCAGGGCAATCGCTTAAAATGCAGATGGGTCGCAGTCCAAGATTTTCTCCCAGATCTCGTGAGCTGTAGGGGCGAATCTGTGAATCGTCCGCAATTGTTCTGCTGTTCACATGGGCGACACGCAGTGTAGACCCTACAAATTTCTCATTATGCGTGGAGAACGGGGCATATTGGATTTGAGGCGATTGCCCTGGGCTATTTCCCGCCAAGTTTGCCTTAGCGCCGCCAGCTACTATAATCTAGGCGAAAGTTCATGGAGGAGCGCCCGGCGATGTCCGTGACGGACGAAATCAAGTCTCGCATCGACATAGTTAGCTATATCCAGCGCTATGTGCCGGACTTGAAGAAAGCCGGGCGGAATCACAAGGCTTGCTGTCCATTTCACACGGAAAAGACGCCCTCCTTCGTGGTGAACCCGGCGCGGCAAACCTGGCGCTGCTTTGGAGCCTGCGCGGAAGGCGGCGACATCTTTAGTTTCGCGCAGAAGCTGCACGGCTGGGATTTTAAGGAGGCGCTGCGCGAGTTGGCCAGCGAGGCGGGCCTGCAGTTGCGCCAGCAAAGCGCCGAAGAGAAGAACCGCACGGAGCGGCTCGAGCATCTGCGTGGCATTGCGGCCAGCGCCGCCGAACTGTTTCAGCGGGAACTGTATCGCCCGGCGGGCGCTTCAACGCAGGCATATCTGCGCGAGCAGCGCGGTTTAGCTGCCGAGACAGTCAGACGTTTTCAGCTCGGTTATGCTCCGCGCAGCTGGGATTTCATGCTCAAGTTCCTTCGCGAACTCGGGCACAATGATGAGGACATCATCGAAGTGGGCTTGGCGGTCCGCAACGAGCAAGGCAAGATCTACGACCGCTTTCGCCATCGGCTGATTTTCCCCATCCATGATGACCGCGGGCGGACGGTTGGCTTTGGCGGGCGGGCTCTGGATGCCAATGACAGCGCGAAGTACATCAATTCGCCGCAGTCGGCGATATTCGACAAAAGCCGCTTGCTCTATGGCTTGGACAAGGGCAAGGGGAGCATTCGCGAACGCGGGCTGGCGGTCATCGTCGAAGGCTATATGGATGTGATCCAGGCGCATCAAGCCGGTTACGCCAATGTCATCGCGCAGATGGGCACGGCGATGACGGAGGCGCAGCTGCGTCTGGTGGCGCCGCGTTTCGCCAGCCGGGTCCTGCTGGCTTTGGATGCCGATGCCGCCGGGCAGAATGCCGCTCGCCGCAGTCTTGAAGTGGCGCGGGAGGCGCTCGCAAAAGATTATGCCGGCAAGCTGGCGGTTGACATCGGCGTATTGAGCATTCCCGCGGGCCAGGATCCGGACGACTTCCTGCGCGAAAAGCCAGATGGCTGGGAGGCTCTTGTCGAGGGCGCTCAGGGCGTGGCGGATTTTGTCATCGCTATGGAAACGGCGGATTTGCCAGCCGATGCCGGTTTGCAGGCGCGGCAGACTTTGGCGAAGACGATATTTCCCATCCTCCAGGCTTCGGAGAACAATGTCTACCGGCAGGAGAATATCCAGAAGCTGGCGCGGCGGCTGCGGGTTGGCGAGCGCGACATGCTGGCTTGGATGCAGGCAGCCAACAATGCAACCCGCCCGCGCAAGCCGGCAACCCGGCCAAGCCATCCCGATTCCGCTATACCGCCGCCATATTGGGACGAAGAGGCCTTTGAAGAGACGCCTCAGGACTTTGATCCGAGCCTGGCGGAAGAGCGCGAACTTCCAGAGGGATATGCCGCCAAGACCGTGAACCGGGCGGCCGAAGCCTATTGCCTGAGCGCTTTGCTCAAAAATCCGAATATGTTCTTCCTGGTCAACCGGAAACTGCGCGAGCTGGCTGGCGAAGACGAGGCTATGCTGAGCGGACCCTTGCGCGAATTGGGCGCGGATGACTTCACCCAGAGCCAGTACCGCGCCTTGATGAGCCATTTTCAAGCCGCCTTGACGCAAGATGACCAGGAGCCGCTGGAGTATCTGGGAGACGCTGTCGAAGACGATTTGCGCGCCGATTATCTGGCTCTGCTGCTGGACGAGCCGGAAAAGATGTCGCGGCGGATTCGCGGAAACTTTCAGGTTGATTTGAACGATATAGTCAAGAGAGGCCTGCGTGGCGCCGGGGCGCGCATGAACAGCGAAGACGAACTGGTTTGCCGCGCGCTGCAGCTGCGGCTGGAGCGCCTCGAGAATGAAAGGATCGAGCTGCAGTATCTGCAGGAAGAAGCGCAAGCCCTTGGCTCCGGCGATGACGCCCAGAGCGAGCGCATCAACCAGAATATCATGCTGTCGATGCGAGCCAAAGCCCGCATCAACCGGGCAGTCAGCTGAGGTCCTTTGCCCTTGGCGAAGCGACCCGCCTGGCAAGGAATCTGAACCATGGCGACAGACACCGAAGAGGGCATCCGCCGATACGTCGGCTATGAGAGCGCCAGAGCAGGCGCTGCCCATGGCGATGACCGGCGAGAAAGCGGGCAGACAACCACCGATTTCAAGGTCGATGAGCTTGGCGGCGAAGACACGCGAGCGGCCGCCCGTGAAAGCCTTCCCATGTCCGATGATCCGGTGCGCATGTACCTCAAAGAGATTGGGCTTGTGCCGCTGCTCGATAGCAACCGCGAGATGTGGCTGAGCACGCAGATCGCCGCTGAGCGCCACCTGGAAAGCTTGCGCGATGAATTGATGAGCCTGGACCAAGCCTCGCTCAACCGCCGCCAGACCAACTATCTCGATGTGGAGCGCTTTGCCTATAAGAGGCTGCGAGAAGATTGGGAGAAGCTGCAAAACGCCGCCGCCCAGCGCGATGTGGGCGCGCCCGATTTCATCAAAGTCATGGTCGAGGCGCAAGAGACGATTCTCAACTGGGATCGCGATGCCGATTCCTACATCCGCGCCTATCTGAAGCAAGGCAAATGGGGCAGAGACGACGACTGGACGCTCTTGGCGCAAGCCTTTTTTGAGGTCGTGCATGCCCTGTATTTGTTCCCCTTTGAGCACCAGCGGCGCATCCAACGTTATTTCCGCCGGGAACGTCAGCTGCCGAGTTTGAGCGAGTTTGACAGCTGGATCGAAGACACCGTGGACCCCATCAGCTTGGCGAAGCAGCAGCAGGAACAGGTTGAGCAGCATGCCGCCATGGCCTCGGAGGATTTGACCAGAGCCAATCTGCGGCTGGTGGTCAGCGTGGCGAAGCGCTATCTGGGGCGGGGCATCAACTTTCTGGACTTGATTCAGGAAGGCAATATCGGCTTGCTGCGGGCGGTGAACAAGTTCGACCACACCAAGGGCTACAAGTTCAGCACCTATGCCACCTGGTGGATCCGCCAAGCCATCAGCCGAGCCATCGCCGATCAAGCGCGCACCATCCGCATTCCAGTGCACATGGTGGAGACGATCAACCGCATGATGCGGGTGCAGCGCGAATTGCTGCAGACCCTGGGCGCGGAGCCCAAGACCGAAGATGTCGCGCTGGAGATGGACTTCCTCACGGATGCCGAACGCAGCGAAATCAAGCGGCAACTGCGCGAGGAACACAAGCTGGACCCGGCTTTGAACCGCAAGCTGCGCCGCGCCACCCAGAAAGTGCGCCGCATCATGCGCATCAGCCAGGAGCCCATGAGCCTGGATATGCCAGTCGGCCAGGAAGACACCAGCCAACTGGGCGACTTCATTCCCGACGAGAACCTCATCACGCCTGTGGACGCGGCCGGGCGACAAATGCTGAAAGAACAGATCCGTTCGGCTTTGGGCGTCTTGAGCGAGCGCGAACGTCAAGTCCTGGAATTGCGCTTTGGTTTGATAGACGGGCGCGACAATACGTTGGAAGAGGTCGGGCAGTTTTTCGGCGTCACGCGCGAGCGCATTCGTCAGATTGAAGCCAAAGCCCTGCGGAAGCTGCGCCATCCCACGCGCTCCAAGCAGCTGCGCGAGTACCTCGAGATTTAGCCGTCAAGTTGATGCGCCACAGCGAAAGATGAAGATCGAACCGCTGCATGCCTGGGACCTCCGCCCGAAGGAAGCCATCGCCTTGCAGCGCCAGCTAGCCGAGCGTCTGGTCAGCGATATGCCCTTGCGCCTGGCAGACATTCGCCTGGTTGCCGGCTTGGATGTCAGCGTCAAAGCGGGTCAGGCGCGGGCGGCCGCCGTGGTGATGCGCTACCCGAGTCTCGCCCTTGTCGAAACCGCCAAGGCTGAGCGCGCAGTTGCGTATCCCTACATCCCGGGCTTGCTGGCTTTCCGCGAGGCGCCGGCCCTCCTGGCTGCGTTGCGGCAGATAAAGCATGCGCCGGATGTCTGTCTATTTGATGGCATGGGGCAGATTCATCCGCGCCGGTTGGGCATCGCGGCGCATCTTGGCTTGTGGCTGGGCCTGCCGACTGTGGGCTGCGGCAAATCGCATTATATTGGCGAGCATGAGCAGCCGGGCATGGAGAAAGGCAGCTGCGAACCGCTCGCTTACAAGGGAGAACGGCTTGGCATGGTCCTGCGCACGCGCCGGGCAGTCAAGCCAGTCTACATCTCGGCAGGGCATTTGTGCGATCACGAAAGCGCGGTCGCTTTGGCGCTCTCCTGCGTGACGAGATATCGCCTGCCCGAGCCCATCCGCGCGGCGCATAATGCGGCTGCCATAAGCTGATCGCCATTATTCAGGCGCGATCTGAGGCGCCCGCGTCGTCGAGCAAGGAGCGATAAAGCGCCAGCGTCTCTTCGATGACCTGCCGGGCGGTGAAGTCGGCCAGCACGATGGCGCGTCCCCGGTTGCCCATCTCACGGCGCAGGCTGGAGTCCATGATGAGCCGCTCGACCGCTCCGACCAGCGCGTCGATGTCATTCGGCGGGACAAGCAATCCATTGACTTCGTGGCGCACTATTTCTCGGCAGCCTGGCCTATCGGTGGCGACGCAGGCTCGCGCGCAGGCAGCCGCTTCAATCAACGTCTTGGGCAGGCCCTCGCCGTAGGTTGAAGGCAAGCAGACTATATGGCTGTCGGCATAGACCTGCGGCATGTCATCACGTTTGCCCAGCCATTCGATGAGTCCAGACGCCTGCCAGGCTTGCAGCTGCGCAACCGGGACGTTCACAGGGCTGCTGCTCTCTTCATAACCCGCCACGCGAAAACGCGCTCTGCCGCGCAATCGGCGAGCCATCTCGACAAATTCGCCCAAGCCCTTCTGCCACAAGAGGCGCCCGGCAAAGAGAACGACGGGCAGCCCTGAGCTGACTTCGGGACGCGGGCTGAACAGCTCTTCATCCACGCCCGAGCCGCGGATCACGCTGGTCTTCTCACGGGCGATCAAGCGCCGCTCCAGGAAAACCTCCCGGTCATCCGGGTTCTGGAAGATCATGCGCGTATTGGCATGCGCCAGAGCCAGGCGGAATGCCGGCTGCGCGAGGCCAGCGAGCAGCTTTGCCCGCCGCTCCTGGCTGGCGAAGATATAACCCAAGCCGCTCATGGCTTGCACGGTTGGGATGCCCCCAGCCAGGCGAGAGGCGAGCCCGCCATAGATCACTGGCTTGATGCTGACGTGATGCAGCAGGTCCGGATTCAGCCTGGCGTAGAGCCGGCGAAGGGCAAGCAGAGCGCGCAGTTCCGCAAGCGGATCGAGACCATGCTGGCTCAGCGGCAGGGCATGAAAGGGGAAAGCCAGCGCTTTAATATGGCTGATGGATGCGTCGTCGCCGTCGGCTGTGGCGATATGAACTTCAAAGCCAGCCTCGCGAGCCCCCAGCGCCAAAGGCAGACGATGCGAGACGAAGAAGCGCGGAATGTTGACGACATAGAGCAGCTTGACAGGTGTATTGGGCAAGGCCTTATCCTGCATTGGCGCCGCCTGAGCAAGACCGGGACAACGCTGAGGCGGATTGCATCAAGTTTTGCTGATATCGACCAGCGGGATCTCAGTGGTGTCGTCGACGCCGGCGATGCTTTCGCTTAGGGCTTCCACCGGGGCATGGCGAGCCAGTCGCGCGCCAGCCAGCACATAGACCAGCACGCCGAATGACGACAAGCCGAAGCATGCCAGGATGCCGATCATTTGCAGCCGCCCAAAGAAGATATCGCCCGCCTCATTGCGGATATGGCTGCCGAATCCCAGGATATCCGCCAAGCCGGCCATAGCCGCGAAGAGCAAACCGGTCAAAGCCAGGCGCGTGCCAACCTGCTGGCTTAACGTGGCGGGCACACCAAGATAGAAGGTGCATTTGAGATAGATCAAGGCGCCCAAGATGAGCAGACCATAGCCGACAATGAGCATGGCCACCTGGATGAGACCGATGCCGGCCGTGGTTTTGGCGCCTGTCACCCCGGGGAACAAGCCCATAAAGCTGATCATTATGCCCAAAGCGCCCAATGCGATGCCGACTTGCGCGAACCGCCACATGACTGTCTACTCCTCCGGCAAGGATTCCCGCAATTTCCGCAGCATATTGCCGCCCAGGATGGCAGCGGCCTCGGTTTCGCTAAAGCCGCGTTGCAGCAGCGCCCTGCTCAGCAGCCACAAGTCACTGCTGGTATCGATCTCGGCGGGCAAGCTGCTGTAGGCGTAACCGCCGTCGATATTGCTGCCCAGCCCGACATGCGCGACAGAGCCGGTCAACTGGCAGACATAATCCACGGCATCCACCCAATGCTCAACCGTGACGCGGCGCTTGGGATCGCTGGGATGCCAATCCTTCCTCAGATAGCGATTATACACCATGATGCCGGTGACGCCGCCGCGCTCGGCCAGCCGCAAGATGATCTCGTCGGCGAGGCAGCGCTCGCTCGCGTGAAAATAACGTGGATTGGCATGACTGGCGATGACGGGACCTTCGTAACCTTCCAGCGCTTCCGCAGCCGCCCGGTCGCTCATGCCGGCGATATCCAGCAGGACCCGGTAATTGGCCATTACCTCAAGCAGTTCATAGCCGAGAAGGCTCAGCTCGCCGGAGACGTATCGGTTTGGCTGCCAGGCTGGCGCGACGATGCGCGTTCCCCGCTCGAGCCAGTCTTCAAGCTGTCGCGGTTCACTTAGGGACGCTGCGCCCTTCATCAAGATGACGATGCCTAGTTTCCGCTGATCCAGGGTCTTGTCGTCGTTCCAGGAAGCCAGCGTCTCTGCCAGGTTGGCTTGCGTGAGAATCAACTCGATGCGGTCATTCTCGTCTGCCAGGCGATGGTAGTGATCCAGTTGCCAGCCCGCCAGGATTTGCGCGTCGCTGAGGCTGCGCCAGGCATAGCGCTGCCAGGCTGGCTTGAAGGGCGTCGTTTCGGCGATGACTTGCAGGCTGCCGAAGACGACTGCGACGCGCCCCAGCAGATTATCGGGCAGGCTGGCGGTAGCGGGAGGGCAGTCTTTCCCCTGGTCCCTCCCCCGTTGCTGCCAAGCCCAGATGCCAAAGTCGCGCTCCAATTGCTGGGCGTTGAAGGCGATGTTCTGCTGGGCGTCGACGATGAGCATGCGCCGGGTCCTTGATGCGGCTGCCAGGATTTTTCTTGTACGCGCCAGATTTGTCAAGTAGGGGCGAGGCCTCGTAGGACGCGCAGGTCGCGCAGGTCGCGTTGACACTGACCGGCGACACTGACCGGCGACACTGACCGGCGACACTGACCGCCAATGCTGACCAGGGCCATTTGTCGCTCGCGGCGAATCATCGCGGCGATGACAACGGCAGGACTCCCCTCGCGCCTGGCTGGATTCCTGGTGTACCATAGCGCGTTGATTCAAGCAGGCATAGACATGCGCATCCTGGAAGTCAACAACATCACTGTCACCATGGCGGGCCGCGAGCTCTATCGCGACTTGCACTGGGCTATCGCCGAGCGCGAACGCATCGCTTTGGTGGGCGCGAATGGCGCGGGCAAGTCCACGCTCTTTCAGCTGCTTATCGGCGATATTGAAGCCGATCGCGGGAATATCTGGCGCCGCAATGGGCTGCGCATCGGTTGGCTGCCGCAGGATATCAGCTTGCCGGTCGGGACGCTGCTGGAAGCGGCCATGATCAAGCCGCCCGAACTCGCCGAAGCCGAGCGCGATCTCAAAGCCATCGAAGCGCGGCTGGCTGAGCCGGAGGTCTATGGCGACGAAGAAAAACTGACGCAGACCTTGGCGCGGCATGAAAGCAAGCTGGCGGAGTTTGAGAGGATGAATGGCAGCCGCCATGCCAGCCATGTCCGCGAACTGTTGGCCATGCTCGGCTTCCGCGCGGGCGATTATGACTTGCCCACCGAGGCTTTGTCGGGGGGGCAGAAGAAACTGGTGGCGCTGGCGCAGCTGGCGGTTTCGACGCCGGATTTGCTGCTTCTGGACGAGCCGGACAATCACCTGGATATGCATGGCAAGCAGCAATTGGAGCGCTTTATCCTGGGCTACCGCAAGAGCATCGTCATCATCTCGCATGATCGCTATTTGCTGGATGAAGTGGCTGCCAAGACGGTCGAGCTGGAGAATGGCAAGCTCAAGATTTATCACGGCAATTATTCCTACTACGTCAATCAACGCGAGTTGCAGCGCTTGCGGCAGCAGCAGCAATACGTCACCCAGCAGAAGGAGATCGCCCGCATTGAAGCTATGATCGAGCGCTTTGAACGCTGGGCGAAACAAGTTTTGAGCCGAAAGCACATGCTGGCTGCCCGACAGCGGCGGCGCATGCTGCAAAAGATGGAAGAACGCGGCGAAATCATTGAAAAAGCAGTTGAAGCCAGGCTGATGGACTTCAAGGTCGAGGGCTGGCGCGGCAGCAAGAAGGCGCTTGAACTTATCGACGTCTCGCTGGCATTTGGCGATGCGCCCCTGATACGCGATGCCAATCTATTGCTTCGGCATGGCGAGCGAGTCGGCGTGATCGGGGCAAATGGCGCGGGCAAGACCGTGCTGCTGCGCATGATCCTTGGCGAGCTCGAGCCGAGCGCCGGCGCCGTTAAGCTCGGTCCAAGCACGGGCATCGGCTACTATTCGCAGGAGCATCAAACCCTGGAAAACTGGCTGGATCGTTCCTCGCTGGAGCTCATCCGCAGTTTGCAGAACAGCAGCGAGCAGAGCGCCGTGAATTTTTTGCTGCGCATGGCATTCAGCTACGAACAGGTCCGGCAGCCGGTGCGCAGGCTTTCTGGCGGCGAGCGCAGCCGTTTGCAGTTGGCTCTGGTCATGCTGCGGCAGCCCAACCTGCTCTTGCTGGACGAGCCGACAAATAACCTCGATATCGCTTCGGTCGAAGTGCTGGAAGACGCGCTGGATGGCTTTGCCGGCACGGTGCTGATCGTCTCGCATGACCGCTATTTTCTCGATCAGACCGTGGACCGCCTGGTGGAAATCGAGAATGGGCGATTGCGCGAGTTTGCCGGCGGCTACAGCGAATACCTGGCGGCGACCGGACGATTGCCTGTCAATTAGCCGGGCAACGGGCGGCCTCGGATGACCGCGCCGGGAATGGTGAAATCAAAGTCGTCGCTGGCGATAGTCTCTGGCAGGCTAAAGGCGCGCTTGATATCCGCCGGAGCGCCGGAAAAGAGCGCCTTGATCATATCGGCGTTTTGCCGTGGGGTGGCCATGCGCCGCGTCCAAGTCGCAAAGTGCAGGCGCAGATCAAAGCGCAGCAGGACATCCACAGCATAGCCAGCGTCCTCCAGCATGGCTCGCCATTCCGACAGGCGATAATCGCGAACGTGCGACGTGTCGCGCAGCAGTTCAAAGGCTTGCAGGAAGCTGTCCTGGGCGTAATCTTCATGCGCCATGATATCGCTGACGAGCAGCTCCCCGCCCGGCTTGATCACTCGGCGGAATTGCGCCAGCGCCCGTTGCGGCTGCAGCCAGTGATGCGCGCTGTAGCGTGTGACCACCAGGTCGAAGCTGGCCGCTGGGAAGGGCAGGCTCTCGACATCAGCCAGTTGCATGTGGATATTTTGCGCGCCATGTTCTTGCGCCAGCTGGCCTGCTTGAGCGAGCATGGCGGGCGTGAAATCGCAGGCGACGACGCGGCGGGCTTGCGAGGAGAATGCCAGCGACGTATGCCCCGCGCCACAGCCGGCATCCAGGACAATGGACTGGCGATCCAGGCGATCCGATTCGACCATCAGGTCCAGGTCCGCGCCGGCCGCGTGCACCTTGCTGAGGCGATAGTTGGCGGCGACTTCCCCGAAGCGCTGCTGAACTTGGTCTCGCGCGTCGATCATGGTCATAGGCGGTTAGGCTTGCCCCCAGCTTTCGGCGAGAGGCATTCGCGTTTATCCCTTGCGCGCTGGCCAGGCTGTGGTATACTGCGCATCAGCAACTGCATCTGACGGACGGAGTTGAACTTAGTCTTGACAAGACCTTGCTTCGTGTTGTATATTGCAGGCTTGCAGCCCTCATGCGGTCACACATTATCGGATGCATGATAGAAGGTCATAAGCGCATTCTGTGTTGTATGCGCTTTAGCTGTCCCATGAGCCGGTCGCGAGACTTGGCCTGGGCAGTGTTTTGCATTTGTCTCATCCGCCGCTTCATCTGAGCTTCCAAGGAGCCCTGCCTTGAAACAGTATTATAACGTGAAGAATTACGCTCGCACGCCAGAGATCCAGGAATTGCCGTCGCTGATTGATATTCAGAAGGCCTCCTTTGAGGAATTCTTCTATGGCGGCAAGTTGAAGGAATTGTTCGACGAGATCAACCCGATAAAGAGTTTCAATCAGAATCTGTCTCTGTATTTCCCCGGCAACGATCCGGATTCGGAAGCCTTTGATTTCACGCCGCCGCCGGATGACCACGCGCCCTATCGGCTGCTTAACGCCACGCAGAAGCCGAAAAGGGGCTTGCAGATCTACATGCAAGAACCGAAATACGACGAAGACGAGTGCATCGAGCGGGATATGTCCTTCGCGGCGCCGCTCTATGTGCAGGTGGCCATGGTCAACCATGAGCAGGGCGACGAGATAATCCGCCAGAATATCTTTCTGGGCGAGTTCCCGCTGATGACCGAGAAGGGCACCTTCATCATTAACGGCACGGAGCGGGTGGTCGTCAGCCAGCTTATTCGCTCGCCAGGCGTATACTTTGACGCTGACGAAGAGCGGGCCACGGGCCGCCAGCTTTCCAACGCCAAGCTGATCCCGGATCGCGGCGCCTGGATGGAGTTTGAGACCCGCAAGACCGATTACATCACTATCAAGTTCAATCGCAAGCGCACGATACCCGTGACGATCCTGCTGCGGGCGCTGGCTGAAGTCGAGGATGGCTTGCCCAAATCGAAATCGCCAATCAAGACGGGCGAAGACGCCGAGATCCTCAAGCTCTTCGCGGATGTCGACGATAATGAGACGCACAGGTATATCGAGAGCTCCTTCAAGAATGAGCCGGATTGGGAAACGCTCAAGAAAAAATACGCTACCGAGACCATCGGGCAAACCGCGCTGATCGAGTTCTTCACGCGCATGCGCCCGGGCGACCCCCAAAAGCTGCCGGCCGCCCGCGAATACCTGGAAAGCCAGCTTTTCGACCAGCGGCGCTATGACCTGGAGCGCGTCGGGCGCTACAAGCTCAACCAGCGATTGGGGCTGGAAAACGTCATCAACCTGTCCAAGCGTACCATCACCAAAGCGGATCTCGTCAAACTGGTCGAGCAGATGATCGCCATCAACAACGGCGGGCGCGTCAAAGACGATATCGATCACCTGGGCAATCGGCGCGTCAAGACTGTCGGCGAGCTCATCGGCAACAAGCTGCGCATCGGCTTGCGGCGCATGGAGCGGGTGGTCAAGGAGCGCATGTCCATCCGCGAAGCCGAACAGCTGACGCCGGTTTCGCTGGTCAATATCCGCCCGATTGTGGCGGCTGTGCGCGAATTCTTCGGTTCATCGCAGCTTTCGCAATTCATGGAACAGACGAATCCGCTTTCGGAGTTGACGCACAAGCGGACGCTTTCGGCATTGGGTCCGGGCGGCTTGCGGCGCGAGCGGGCCGGCTTTGACGTGCGCGATGTGCATCACAGCCATTATGGGCGCATCTGCCCAATCGAGACGCCTGAGGGACCAAATATCGGTTTGATCGGCCGGCTGGCCAGTTACGCGCGGGTGAACGAACTGGGCTTCATCGAGACGCCCTATCGCCGGGTAATCAGCGCGATGGATCTCGATGATCCGGGGCTCATCGGGCGGACGCTGCGCGATGATGTTGAAGTGGAGCTGGAGCTTGAGCGCGGCACGACAATTGACGAGCTGATTCTGGAGCGGCTGCGCCTCTTTGCCGATGAGCTGGAAGATATTCCCATTCTCGCCAAGAACGATGCTCTCAGCGCCATCTACGCGCAAATCGCCGAGCTCAGCCAAGCCGAGGCTCTGGACGCTACCCAGCGTGATTTCGACGCCTTCGTCCAGAACGCGGCCGGCGATTATGCCCGGCTTGATACCGCTGTTTTCGCTTTGCGTTTGAAAGGCGCCGAGGACAAGGAAGGCGCAGCCAAGCAGTTTCTTGATCTCTATGAACGGCGCATGGGCGAAATCGACCAGGTGCATAGCGACTATGTGGAAGCGCGGACGGACTTGCTTGACGCGGTTGATCAACTGGCTGCGCAGGCGGAAGCGCCAGCAGATCATAAAGAGGCGGCTAGGCGATATGGCGCGATTTTGGGCGCGCTCAGAGAAGAACACGACGATATTGCCCGGCATCTCGAAAACCTCAAGAACGCCGTTTCAGACATCGCCAAGCTGAATGGGCAGGACGCGCGCAAGAGCCTGCGCGATCGTGTAACGCGCTGGGGCAAGGACGTGCTGAATTATCCCGATCATTTGGCGGCGGTTCAATCCAACCAGAAGGCAGCCAATGCGGCACTCCATACACTCCTCAGCGACGATGACGCCAACGATGACATAATCCGCGATGTCCTGATTGCGCATGAGCTCATCGGCGAGCAGCTTGGCAGAAGCATCAGCGCCGAATTGCTCATCCTCGACGAAGGCGACATCATCGACGCCGACACCATCGCCACAGCCAGGCGCTATGGCTTGAGCCAGCTGCCGGTCACGCCCTTTGCCACGCACGAGATTGACTATCTCTCGGCAGACCGCGAAGACAAGTTCATCATCGCGCAAGCCAACGCCGTCCTCGACGATCTTGAGCAGTTTGTTTCGAATCGCGTCTCGGCGCGCTATGAGCAGGGCTTCTTGTCCGTCCCGCCGCAGCGCATCGAGTATATGGACATCGCCCCGAGGCAGATCGTCGGCATCAGCGCGGCTCTGATTCCGTTCTTGTCGCATGACGCTGCCAATCGCGCTTTGATGGGCTCGAATATGCAGCGGCAAGCTGTGCCACTGCTGACGCCTGATGTCTCCGTGGTCAGCACGGGCATGGAGCGCCAGGCCGCTTCGGATAGCGGGCAGGTGCTGGTTTCGGATATCGAAGCTGAAGTTATCAGCGTCCAGGGCCATCGCGTCATCGTCCGCAAAGCTGATGGCGAAGAAGAGACCTTCCAACTGCGCAAGTATGAACGCTCGAATCAGTCCACCTGCATAGACCAGCGGCCCGTCGTGCGCAAGGGCGATTGGATCAAGCCGGGCGATGTCATAGCCGACAGTTCGTCGACTTATGATGGGCATTTGGCGCTGGGACATGACGTGCTCACCTGCTTCCTGTCCTGGGATGGCGGCAATTATGAAGACGCCTTGCTGGTCAGCGAAGATATGCTGCGCAATGACAAGTTCACCAGCATCCACATCGAAAAGCACGAAATCGAAGCCCGCGACACCAAGCTGGGCGCGGAAGAGATCACCTACGATATTCCCAATGTTGGCGAGGAAGCGCTGAAAGACCTCGACCAGGATGGCATCGTGCGCATCGGCGCGGAAGTGGGACCGAACGACATCCTTGTGGGAAAGATCACGCCCAAGGGCGAAAAAGAGCTCTCGCCGGAAGAGAAACTTCTACGCGCGATATTCGGCGAGCAAGCCCGCGAAGTGAAAGATTCGTCGCTGCGTTTGCCGCATGGCGATCGTGGCAAGGTGATCGACGTCAAAGTCTTCACCCGCGATGAACATCCGGATCTGCCGGCTGGCGTGGAGAAGATGGTGCGCGTCAGCGTGGCGCAGCGCCGCAAGCTCACCGTTGGCGACAAGATGGCTGGGCGGCATGGCAACAAAGGCGTCATCTCCAAGATTGTCTCGGTTGAAGACATGCCCTACGTCGACGGGGGCTTGCCGGTGGAAGTGATACTCAATCCGCTTGGCGTGCCCAGCCGCATGAATATCGGGCAGATTTTGGAACTGCATCTGGGCTGGGCGGCTGACCGCATGGGCTTCCGCGCTATCACGCCGGTTTTCGACGGCGTCAAGGAGCATGAGATTCAGGCTGAGTTGGGCCGAGCCTGGATGATCGATTGGGCTTGGCGACTGACGACCGGGCGCGCCTGGGCGAATCAGGGGCGGCTGGCCGCCAGCGTCGGCATGGCTGAAGATGAGTTCGACGATGATATGCATGTCATCGCCGCCTACCTGGTCGAGCGCGTCGGCGCAAGCGGCAATTATGACAGCGAAAAGATCATTCTCGAGCGCGATCCGATTTATGTGCGGCGCGTGGCTGTGGCCGAGATCCTGCGCGAGCATGGTTATGACCCCGACGAGATCATGGTTTACAATAATGATGATCTCAGCGCGGAGGCTCGCGAAAGGCGTGATTTGAAGGCTCTGGAAGTCTCGCTGCGCCTATGGATCGAGCAGTCGTCGCCCGAAGAGATTGCGCTGGACGACGAGCTCAGCATCCGCGAACTCTTTGCCATAGGCGAGCGCGTCATGTTCGCCACGGGCAAGCCGCTGCCGCATTATGGCAAGCAGACCCTCTTTGACGGGCGCACGGGCGAGCCCTTTGATCGCTCGGTTGCGGTAGGCTATGTGCACATGCTCAAGCTGGCGCACCTGGTCGAGGATAAGGCGCATGCCCGCTCGACTGGTCCCTACAGCCTGGTGACGCAGCAGCCCCTGGGCGGCAAAGCGCAGTTCGGCGGTCAGCGTTTCGGCGAGATGGAAGTCTGGGCGCTGGAGGCTTATGGCGCGGCGCATATCTTGCAAGAGATGCTGACGGTGAAGTCGGATGATGTGCAGGGCCGCGTGAAGACTTATGAGAGTATCGTCAAGGGCGAGCCGATCGAGGAGCCGGGCATCCCGACCAGCTTCCGCGTTTTGGTCAAGGAATTGCAGAGCCTGGGTTTGTCTGTGGAGGCGATCACGGGCGGCGGCGATGTGATTCGCTTTGGCAAATACGATGAGCAGGCGCGCAAGCCACAGCCGGAGACGGGATTGCTGGGCTTGGGTACGCGTTAGCGGATAGACCTGCAGCCGGTACAGCAAGGGGGATGCGTCCTGTGGGGCGGGTCCCCTTTTTTTGCCTTGGGGCTAGAAATGGGCGTCGCGGGCTTCGTCCAGCACTTTGTTTACAATAGCTTGCAATTCGTCGGGCGGGTAATGTTGGGGCAGCAATGCCGAGCCGGGGCCGCTGGCGGGGAAGCGTTTGCTTAGCGCTTTGCAGAGAATGTCAAAGCCTTGCCCTCTCCTGGACTTGGCGAATTTCTCGCGTAATTCCGGCGACTGGCGTCTAAGCCAGGCAAGCAGGGAATGGCGCAATTCGAAAGAGCGCAACGACGGCGCACTGTGAAAGAGATCATACGCGTTGCTATATTTCCAGCCGAAAACTTCTCCCGCGTCATGCAGTTGCTGTTCTCGCAGCCAGTAGCCTATTTCCAGGAATCGATAGGCGCTGGGTTCGCGAGGTTGGGTAAGCCACTTGGTGTTTCTACTTGGGATAAGATTGCGCCAATTCGGTGATCGCGTCGTGTCATGGCGGACGCCATACCAGGCTTTGGCGGTCAGGGCTTGCCAGAGCAAGTGGCGAACTTCTCCCTGCATCGCCTCGTGTCGCATGATGTCGCTGATGTGAATTGCCCGCCCCAAGACCCAGACTTGCTCGAAGGAATTGAAACGCGGTTTGCCTTCCTTGTGCTCGGTGATGAGCTTCAGCGCATGCCAAGCCATGTCCAGCAGGTCGTCAAGAGCCTGGTCGAGGGCTTCGGCTTCGTGGCGATATTCTTCGGCGCTCAGGGAGTAGCGGCGGCCCGTGCGGATGGAATTGCCCAGGATGCCGTCGCGGTCGCTCCAGATGAGGACGGGCATTAGTCGTTCTCCTGTGCGAAAATACTCAGCATGATTGCGACTGTTTCGCGCCAAGCCTTTGAAAATCTGATGGGAGACTCAGCTGTCTGGCTCAAATTCTCCAGCCCCCTATTGAACGCGTCCCACATGCCGTCGCCGCGGCCTTCATCATACAGATGGTCGTAGTGGCTGTCATCACCATGTTCTTTTGGCCGCAATGCCCACTCAAGCAATCCATTTGCGCTGATTTCGGCGATGAACGCAAGCCGACCATGGAGCGAGCGATGCTGTCGCTGCGGGTACGGCAATTCCTTGTAGAGCGGATGCTCGCCACAGTAGGATAGGATGGTCAAATCTTCGTTTAGCTCCCACATTGGTATCTGTGCCTTCTGTTCAATGTCGAAAGGCATCTTGTTGACGGCCTTGCCTGGATCACGTTGAAAGTACACGCGCTCGCTGGCCGCGGCCACGAACTCGCCATGCTTGTCAACGAGCTCCGCACGGACGTGATAGATTCCGCTAGAATCGTCCATTATCATCGATTGAACGTCGTCGACTTTCGATGGGGCAGATTGAAGCGGATCCAGCAGTTGGCGCTTGATCGTCAGGATTGGATGCTTGTAAGGAGTATCGCCGGCCGGCGTTCCGCTCAATTCGACTTGCTCATGTCTGGCGAGAACCTCGTCGGCAAATGTCGCCCTGAGGTACAGCGTGTCAGCGTCGGGTCGACGGTTTCGCGCGCTGATGTGAATCATCAGCACTTGGCCGTGGTCGATGCGCTTCTGGTTCTTGACGCTGACATTCTTGGCGCTTATGGAAAGCGTGACGGGCCTCTGCTCCGGAGGCGGCGGTGGTTCGCACTCTACGTAAACAGCACGTGCGGCGCTCTTCACCCGCTCACCGCGATGTTCAACCACAGCCCGCAGCCTGCATTGGCCTGGCGCAGGACATTCGATTTGTTGCTCGCGTCTTGCTCGGCCGCGAAGCACTTGCCAGTCACCAAGCTCAAATTGCCGATACACGCGGTCCGTATTCCATTGTCTTGTTATGGCTTCTTGAAATCTGCGGAGCTCTTGCGCTTTGCCAGCGTCGTCTACCCATTCCAGGATCAGATCGGCGCTGCCGTTCAAGGCTTCGCTCGGTTCTGCTCCTACTTCGACATACACTCTGCTGATGGATTGCCCCCAATCGAATCGGGCGCTCTTTGGGTCGGGATACTCCAGATCAAGGCGACAATCCCAAAGCAGTTTGTCGCTGTCTGGGGCTTCTCCCGGCTTCAATGAATTTGCTTTGCGCGCCTTCGGGCTCAGGAAAGTCTCCAATAAGCGAGCATGCGTAGTCTTCTCGCGTCGAGTTGCTTGCTGCGAATCACGAGACGGCGACGACTCCCAGCCCATACCATCGCTGAACTCGCGCACAATCTCATCCAGCTTTCGGCGCAGCGCGCGCACGATTTCGCCTTTCTTTCCACGCGCGTCGAAGCCGTCATGCTGCGAGTATTCGGCAGCGCGCAACATACTGTCTGTGCTCTTGTCGAATTCGACATAGCCGCGGAATCCCGTGCGTTTATCTCGCGGGACCAGATCTCCATAGTCTTGGCGAGCGCCACGGGTCTCAATCCATTGTGAGCCGCGCAGCAGTTGAATACCAGCCCATTCTGGCTCATTGGATAATTCGTCAGCTTCCAGTGTATCGCTGTGCAGCATGACCAGACGGCGGATTCTGTGCTCATCGCCAAATGGTAGATCGCGCCATTCGCAAGAGCGGCGTCCATTGTGCGAGTCGAACCAACGGCCTTTCTTTGATGGCTTCCCTTTGATTCGCGGCATGCCTTGCCACCAAGACGGAACGGCGATTTCCTCGCGCTCGCCACTGGTATCGTCGACAACGCGAATACTCAACCTGCCAAGTTGGATGGCCCGCCACCAGCAGCGTTCCAACCAGCTAGCGAGTTCGCCGCCTGGTCTAATGGCGTCGACCACATCATGGTCGAGGTAGGGAACAATGATTCGAGTGCCGATGTCTCGCAACGGTTCCAAGCCAAGCGGAACAGTCATGTCGCCATCAATAGAGTAATCTGCGCTGCGAATTGCCTGGCGGGCCTCTTCACCATATAAGGGCGGCGCCATGACCTGATCGACGGGACGCGCGAAACGCATGCCTAAGCGGTATTCGCCATCTTCAAGCAAGGAGTCGTAAAGCATCAGCATGCGGCGCGTATCGCCTGGGACATGCGAGTGATAGAGAAATGCTGACTTGCCCTGCCCGCGAGAACCGAGCGCGTCTTCGTTTTCTTTAGTGTAGCCTTGCGCCTCAAACGCCGCCCAGTTCTCTTCAGGCTTGAGCTGGTAATTCCGCTGCTGAAGTTCCTGAGCGTTGACGAGGGGCCCGCGCAAGCCAGTCGTTCCGCTGTCGGTTACCGTCAGCAGGAAGCAGGATTCGCCGCTATCGCTCACTCGTCGCAGAAGGCGGTATTCCACTTCTACTGTTTTGCAGCCTCTGCGGACAGCGTCTAGCGCATTCTGCACAGGCTCCTGCGCTAGCGCACGTAGAGCCCCCATTTTGTAGCCATCAATGATGTTTATGACTTCCTGGACCATGTGGCTGGATGTGTTTGTGAATTGACCGATGCTCATATGGTTGATTTCCTTTCCTGAGTCTCCAGACACTTATGCTTCTTTACCCTTGCCGCGCCGCTTCGCCCCAACATTCCGCGCATTCGGATAATCTTCCCGCAGCGCATAGAATCCCTTGCTCGTCGGGCGAACAAAGCGCTCATCGCGAGTCATGCGCGACAGCAGACCGTTGGCTGCGTCCTTGCCTTTGATGACCGCGCCTTGGCCAAGCAAGGCATCCGCTATCTCGCGATAGTGCATTGGATCGCCCTGATTCCGGCGCAAAACCTCCACAGCCATGTCCATGAGTTGCGGCGTTTGCGTAGAGTCGGAAGCGCGATAACCGCGTCTGGACTGCGATGGTTTCTTGTTCTCTGCGGACGGCTCGGCGGCCAGCAGGGCAGTAATGTGACCTAGCTGCGTTTCTTTGCCTCGGCGGGCCATCTCCTTTGCTTCGATCTCGACTTGCAGACTCGCGATTTCCGCCTCCAACTTGTCGCGCTGATGCCGCAGCTGCTGGAAAAAGACATCATCTTCAGCGTTGTCATTCATGTTCATCTGTGCTTTGCCTTTCTGGTATTTTCAGTTGTGTGGCGCATTGTAGATATGTTGTCCAGCCTTGTCAAGGACGGATATTATGGTTTGTTGTCGTGTGCTGTTGTGGCTTTCCAAGATATGCGCAGCTTGCTATCTGCTGGGGGTTCTTTTTTGGCCAGCAAGACCTAGCTCCAGACTGCCTCGCAAGCGCGCCCAATCCACGAAAGACAGCCTTAGCACGAAAGACAGCCTTAGGAGAAATCGAGAGTCCAATCTTGCGCGCGCGCCAATGCTGTGATATGCTCACTGCCAGTCGGATTGTTCCAAAAAGCACAAACGGTTTCCGCCCGATGTCAACGATCCTGGAATTCGGTCCCGTCACCGCGCTGCTCGTCATTTCCTGCGTCCTGGCGCTGATTATCGCCAATATCTCGCGCGTGATGGGCCCCCAGCAGCCCAGCTATCGCAAGTCCGTTCCCTATGAGAGCGGCATGAAACCGATCGGACCAGCCACGCGCCGCCTGCCGGTCAAATTCTATTTGGTAGCAGTGCTCTTCATCATCTTCGATATCGAAGTGATTTTCTTCTTGCCTTGGGCGGTATCCATGCGCGACCTCGGCGTCTATGGCTTGGCGGTCATGGCGGTCTTCACGGTAATCCTGATCGTAGGCTTCGTCTACGAATGGAAGAAAGGCGGTCTGGAATGGGAGTAAGCTCAAAGCTGGGCAATCTGGGCGTCGTCACTACCACGGTGGAAACGCCGTCAACTGGGCGCGGACGGGCGCGATGTGGCCCCTGCTCTTCGGCTTGGCATGCTGCGCCATCGAATACATGAGCTCGCAAGCCTCCAGTTATGACCTGTCGCGCTTTGGCATGGAACTGAACCGGGCCACGCCGCGGCAAGCCGATTTGCTCATCGTATCTGGCAGGCTGACGCGAAAGATGGCGCCGGTCGTGCGGCAGCTCTATGACCAGATGGCGGAACCGAAGTGGGTCATCTCCATGGGCGATTGCGCATCCTGCGGAGGCGTATACAACAATTACGCCATCGTGCAAGGCGTCGACGAGATTATCCCGGTCGATGTGTATATCGCGGGCTGCCCGCCACGCCCGGAGCAGCTGCTGCATGGCATTTTGACGCTGCATGAGAAAGTCAAGGGCGAGCGCATCGCCGATTGGGCATAGCGAAAACGGGCAGCGAGGATGGCAAACGGTATGGAAATCCCGGCGGCGCGAAACCCGGTGGATGCCTTGCGCGAGGCTTTTGGCGAGGCGCTTCTCTTTGTCAAGCACTTCCGCGGCGAGACGACGCTGGTGGTGGACGCGCACCGAGCCACTGATGTTCTGGATTTCCTGCGCGCGTCTTCGGGCTTGGTCTATAACATGCTCTCGGATGTCAGCGCGGTTGATTATTTTCCCGATGATTATGGCGAGCGTTTTGACGGCGATGGCGGCGATTATCGTCCGCAGCGTTTCGCCGTGTCGTATCATGTTTTGTCTATGTTGTATAACCGCCGTTTGCGCATCAAGATCTTCGCCGATGAAGCGGATCCGCGCCTGCCAACGGCGACGGCGATTTTCCCGGCCGCCAATTGGCTGGAGCGCGAGATCGCCGATATGATGGGCATCGTTTTCGAAGGGCATCTTGACCAGCGGCGCTTGCTGATGCCGGATGATTGGCATGGCCACCCGCACCGGCGCGATTATCCGCTCGGCAAGGAGACGGTCGCCTTTTCCTTTAATGAAGCGGAAATCCGCAAGCACAAGCCCTTCGCCACCGACTAATTCGCGGGGTCCTTATGGCAGTTGCGACAGCAGAGCAATCCATAGAAGAGCAGCGCCGCTGGGAAGGCAGCCTCGATCAGCTGCGCGGCTTGGTCTCGGAGCGGGCCATCACCGGCGAGACTATGCTGCTCAACATGGGTCCGCATCATCCCAGCACCCATGGAGTGCTGCGCTTGCTGCTCGAGCTGGATGGCGAGCAGATCGTATCCTGTTTGCCCGATATCGGCTTCCTGCACACCGGCATCGAGAAATCCATCGAGGACAAGAGCTACGAAAAAGCCCTGCCGCTGACCGACCGCATGGATTATCTCTCGCCGATGTCCAACAACATGGCTTATGCCGCGGCGGTGGAGAAGCTGCTGGACCTGGATGTGCCGGAGCGGGCGCAGATCATCCGCGTGATTTGCCTGGAACTGGCCCGCTGCGCAAGCCACCTGGTCTGGCTGGGCACGCATGCCATCGACATGGGCGCCATGAGCGTCTTGCTCTATGCCTTCCGCGAGCGCGAACGCATCCTGGGCATGTTCGAGATGCTTTCGGGCCAGCGCATGATGAGCAGCTATATCCGACCTGGCGGCGTCTGGCGCGATGTGCCTTCCGACTTCCTGCCCACAATCAAGCAATTCTTAAACGATTTTCCCGCCAAAGTGGATGATTATGAGGCGCTGCTTACCCAGAACCCGATCTGGAAAGACCGGGCGCAGGGCGTCGGCGTCATCGAACCGGATGTGGCTCTGGCGTATGGCTTGACTGGCCCGGCTCTGCGTGGCAGCGGCGTCAACTGGGACCTGCGCAAGGCTCAGCCCTATTCGGGTTATGAGACCTACGACTTCAATGTGCCCCTGGGCGAGCATGGCGATGTCTATGACCGCTATCTGATTCGCATACAGGAATTCCGCGAAAGCATGAAGATCTTGAATCAAGCGGTTGCCCGGCTGGAACGGGTTCAGGGTCCCTACCGCTCGGAGAATCGCAAGTATTGCCCGCCTCTGCGCAGTGAACTGGGGCAGAGCATGGAGGCGGTGATCCACCATTTCAAACTCTGGACTTATGGCTATGACGCGCCGGATGACGAGATTTATAACGCCATCGAAAGCCCTCGCGGCGAGATCGGCTGTTATATCCATGGCACAGGCGCCAACAAACCGCGCCGCGTGCATTTCAAGACGCCATCCTTCATTCACATCAGCGCGCTGCCCGTCATGTCAAAGGGCTACCTGCTGGCCGATATGGTGGCGATAATTGGCAGCGTCGATATTGTTTTGGGCGATTGTGACAGATAGCTGGCGGCTGGCTCGGGCAGGCTATCCCGCGGCGCAGCTGGTAATCCGCTTGTGAAGGAACTTTGCGAATGGCGATAATCGACAATCCGAAATACGCGGAGCGCATCCAGCAACACCTGGCCAAATACGAGACCAAGCGCTCGGCTGTTATGCCTTTGCTCTACATCGCCCAGGAAGAATACGGCTGGGTGAACCCGCAGGGCATCAACGAAGTGGCGCAGATCCTGGATTTGGATCCGACCCAGGTCAAGTCCATCGCCGGTTTCTACACCATGTATTCCGAGAAGCCCAAGGGCAAGTATTGGCTGCAAGTCTGCACGGATCTGCCTTGCGCGCTCAATGGGGCGGATGAGTTTCACGCCTGGCTGAAGAACGAGCTGGGCGTCGAAGAAGGCGGCACCAGCGCAGATGGCATGTTCACGGTAGAACACGTGATGTGCCTGGCTGCCTGCGACAAAGCGCCCATGCTGCAATGCAACTTCCGCTATGTGGAAAATCTCGATCAAGACAAGATGCGCGGGCTGCTGGCGAAATGGCGGCGGGAAGCGCAAAACGGGCATCGCTAAACCCTGCCCAGCGCGAGACATTGGGAACTGAAGGCGAATATGCACATTCTTCTGCGCGGACGCGAAATCGAAAACTTCAAAGATCTCGATGTTTACGAGACGCACGATGGCTTCGCCGGCTTGCGCAAATCCCTGGCGATGACGCCGGCCGAGGTCATCGATGAGGTGAAAGCCTCGGGTTTGCGCGGGCGCGGCGGCGCGGGCTTCCCCACCGGCCTGAAGTGGAGCTTCATCCCCCAGCATGAGCCGGTGAAATACGTCACGGTCAACGCGGATGAAAGCGAGACCGGCACCTTCAAAGACCGCGAAATCATGGAAGAGAATCCCTATCAGCTGATCGAAGGCTCTTTGATCTGCGCTTATGCCATTCAGGCGAAAGCCATCTACATTTATCTGCGCGGCGAATTCTGGGATATCGGCGATCAGTTGGATGCCTGCATCGAAGCCCTGCGCGAGAAAAATCTGGTCGGCAAGAATATCCTGGGCTCCGGTTATGACTGCGAGGTCTATACGCATCTGGGCGCCGGCGCATATATTTGCGGCGAGGAGAGCGCGCTGCTGAACAGCCTGGAAGGCTATCTGGGTCAGCCCAGGGTGCGACCGCCTTTCCCGGCGCAGAAGGGCGGCGGGCTCTACAAAGAAGCGACAGTCGTCAACAATGTGGAAACGTTGGCCAACGTGCCTTTTATCATGGCGCAGGGCGCGGAGGCTTTCAAAGCCATCGGCACGGAGCAGAGCGCCGGCAACAAAATCTACTGCGTCAGCGGGCATGTGAAGAGACCGGGCAATTATGAGCTGCCCATGGGCGCGACCTTCCGCGAGCTGCTGTATGAGCATGCTGGCGGACCGCTGCATGAAGAGCGCGCCTTCAAAGCCATGCTGCCTTCGGGCGGCTCCGGCCCCATCGTGCCGCTGACCGACGAAGTGTTGGATACGCCGATGAGCTACGAAGATTGCGCCAGCATCGGCACCATCATCGGCTCGGCGTCCATCATTATCATGGACGAATCGGTGGATATGACCTGGGTGGCTTCCAAAGTGACCAAGTTCTTCAAGCATGAAAGCTGCGGCAAATGCACGCCTTGCCGCGAGGGCACCTATTGGCTGGACAAAGTGATAGACCGGATTCTTGATGGCCGCGGCTCGCCGGCTGATGTCAAACGCATCGCCGATGTGGCTGAAAATATGGCGGGCACGACGCTCTGCGCCTTGGGCGACTTTGCCGCCAACCCGATCATTCATACAATTCGCCATTTTCCCGACGATTTCGCGCAGCACGTGAAAGCCTAGAGTGAGCTATGCATTCAGGAGCCGAGGGCGGAAAACACAGGCGGCGCGGCATTCTTCGTTGGCTGGTCTGCCTGGTGTACCAGCCGGCTGTGGAGCGCGAGCGCAAGTTTTATGACCGATTGCGCGAGTTGAGCGCCGCAGTTGATGAAGCGCCGGAATCCCTGACGCGCCGGGTATTGCGTGGCGAACTCTATCTGGAACGGGGCGAGATGGCGCGGGCGAAGGCGGATTTTCAGGCGGCTTTGGCGCTTTCAGAGGCAATGGATGGCGCGAAGAGTTGGCTGATCGTGGAACAGGTGATGCGCGACCGCGCGCTGCGGGGCTTAAGAATGGCGAATGCGAAAGCAAACGCGGACAGCTAAAGACGCTGATGTGGAGGCATGAATGTCCGATACGGCGAGGATCAACATCGATGGGACAGATTTTGAAGTCGCGGCTGGGTCAAATCTGGTGGATGCCGCCAAATGGCATGCCGGCAATGACATTCCCGTCTTCTGTTACCATCCCAAGATGGAGCCGGTGGGCATGTGCCGCATGTGCCTGGTCGAGTTGGGCAGTCCAGCCCGGGACCGCGCGACTGGCGAGGTCATGCTTAATGACGATGGCTCGCCGCAGATACGCTACTTCCCCAAATTGCAGACGGCTTGCACCACGACGGTCAGCGATGGCATGCACATCAAGACGGATACGCCGCAGGTCATCGACGCGCGCAACGATGTGCTGGAATTCCTGCTGAGCAGCCACCCGCTGGATTGCCCGATCTGCGACAAAGGCGGCGAATGCCCCTTGCAGAATCTGACCATGCGGCATGGCCCCCAAGCCTCGCGCATGTACTTTGAAGACAAGCAGCTGCTGGAGAAACATTATCCGCTGGGCGATCTGATATTCCTGGATCGCGAGCGCTGCATCCAGTGCGCCCGCTGCGTGCGCTTTCAGGACGAGATCGTCGGCGACGATGTTCTGGCTTTCCACGAGCGTGGGCGGCGGCTGCAAATCATCACCAATTCCGACCCGGGTTTCGATACCTATTTCAGCGGCAACACAACCGATATCTGCCCGGTAGGCGCATTGACCACCGCGGACTTCCGTTTTGGCGCCAGACCCTGGGAACTGACGGATGTGCCCAGCATCTCGCCCTGGGACGCGACCGGCGAGAATATCACGTTGAGCATGCGCCTGGACCGCGACTTCGCCGGCAGAGCGCAAATCAAGCGGGTGATGCCGCGGCAGAACGAACTGGTCAACGAAATCTGGATAAGCGACAAGACCCGCTTCGGGCATCATTTCACCCGCAGCGAAGACCGATTGCATGCGCCGCGTGTCCGTTCCGGCGACCAACTGCGCGATGCCAGCTGGGAAAGCGCCATTGGCTCCATCGCGCAGATCTTGCGGGATGCCGGCGGAGATGTGGCGGCTATCGCGGGAAGCGGCTTGACGAACGAAGATCTTTGGGAATTGCGGCGGTTGGTTCAAGGCTTGGGCGGGTCGCGCATGGGCGCTTGGCCCCCCAGCCATGGCGGCGCGGAAGCTGTGGCGCAATCTGGCATGGGCTTAGGAGGAAATCTCGGTCGGCTGGGGCGGGGCGACGCCATCCTGGTCATCGCCTGCGACCTGGAAGAAGAGGCGCCGATTTGGCATCTGCGTTTGAAGCAGGCCCAGGACCGCGGCGCTTATCTGGTTGTGGCCAATGCCCGTGAGACGCGCCTGGAAGATTTCGCGCTGGATGGCGCCCGCAACGACAAGGTAGTCGAGGGCGATGCCATTCGTTATGGCGCCGGCGAAGCGCTTGCTGTCATGCGCGACCTGGCTGCAAGGCATCCCGAAATCGCCGAACGCTTGCGGAGTGCCGAGAATCTGGTGATTGTGGCTGGCGCGGAAGGGCTGAGCCTGGCAGGCAGTCGCGCTCTGGCGCAGGCGGCAGCCGGCTTCTTGAGCGAGAGCGGCCATGCGCAGCGGCGCAACAGCGGCTTGCTTTCTCCATTGCCCGGCGCCAACGGCATGGGCTTGCATTACCTGGGGTTTAGTCCCGACGACAGCCTGGACATTTTGGCGAACCCGCCCAAAGCGCTCTTCGTGGCGCAGGCCGAGCTGCTTGATGACGATCCGACGGCGCGACGCTGGCTCAGCCAGGTCGAGACTGTGATCTACGCCAACTTCTTTGATGATGGCATCGGCGAGCTGGCCGATTTTGTATTGCCTTTGCAGACCTTTGCCGAACGCGATGGCAGCTTCGTCAATGGCGAGCGCCGCGTCCAGCGTTTCAGCCTGGCGCAGGGACCGATGGGCCAGGCGCTGCCAGCCTGGAAGCTCTTCGGCAGCATCCGCCAGGAGATGGGCATGAGCCACCTGAAACCCTCGGCGGCCGCGGTCATGCTTGAGCTGAGCAAGAATATCGCCGCGTTTAAGGGCATCAGCTACAAAGCCCTGGCGCAGACCAAGCGGCAATTCCCCGATGTTGGCGGGCGCGACCAGTACTACGGCGGCACAGCCTATGCCAACACCGGCGGCCTCGGCGTTCAGATTCCCAGAAGCGCGGACCAGGGAAACGCAGCCTCGGCTCCATTGGCTTCGGATGATATGCCGACGGTTGAAGATGGCGAAGTCTTGATCATGCCCATCACGCGTTTGTACAATCGTCAGCGCAACTTCCGCCCTTCATTGTTGATGGAGCCGCGGATACTCGCGCCCTATGCGATTATTCATCCTGACGATGCCCGGCGTTTGGGCATTGTTCAAGGCGATGTGGTTGAAATCACGGCTGGCGAGTCAACTGTGCGCGCGCGGGCGACAATCAGCGAGGACATTGCGGCTGGCGTGGCGGCGCTGCCAAGGCACATGACGGATGCGCCCGTGCCGCTGACGATTGCCCGCGGGACCATCAGCCGGGTTGGCGAAGCGGTCGCCGTGGCCGACTGACACTTAGAGGAAGACATCTATGAGCCGCAACCTGAAGATCGGCATAGGCATTGGCGCAATCGCCCTGATAGGCGCGCTTGTGACCCTGGCGCTGCTATTGGCGAACCTCGGCGCAATCGCCAGTTGGGTCGGCTTTGACGAGGCCGGCAACCTCGACGGGCGCTCGGGCGCGATAGGCATGCTGCTGCACCCGGAAGCGCGGGCGCAGAATGTGATTCAATGCCAGGCCGACGCCGGCTGCTCGGCGCTTTGGCCCATCATCTTCGCGGCTGGGTTCGCCTTTGTCATCGTCACTGGATTCGCGTATACGACCTTGCTGGAGCGGCGCTTGCTGGCTTTCCTGCAGCATCGCGTGGGGCCAAACCGCGTGGGTCCGCTGGGATTCATGCAGCCGGCCGCGGACGGCGTCAAGCTGGTTTTCAAGGAAGACTTGATTCCGGCAGGCGCGGATAAATGGGTCTTTCGGCTCGCGCCGATGATCAAGGTGATACCGATCCTGATGATCGCCGCGGTCATCCCCATGGGGCCCGATCTGGTTCTGCCCTGGTTCGCGCCTTCGCTTGGCGATGTCTGGTATCAGGTCCCGCAGGGTTTGGTGGATTCCAACGTGGGCATCCTCTGGGTGATAGCCATCACCAGCATCGCGACTTATGGCGTGGTCCTGGCGGGTTGGTCAAGCGACAACAAATACGCCATGCTTGGCGCCCTGCGCGCCTCCGCCCAGATGATCAGTTATGAGCTCAGTTTTGGCTTGACGCTGGCTGTGCCGGTCATGATCGTCGGCAGCATGGCCATCGGCGATATCATTGACGCCCAACGCAATATCTGGGATTGGTTCGTCTTTCAGAATCCGCTGGCGGCGGCTGTGCTGCTGCTGGCGCTGCTGGCCGAGACCAACCGCGCGCCTTTTGATTTGACCGAAGCCGAGCAGGAATTGACTCAAGGCTATATGACCGAGTACAGCGGCATGAAGTTCGCCTTGTTCATGATGGCGGAATACCTGGGCATGATCGCGGTGAGCCTGGTGGCGGTGGCGGTATTCTTCGGCGGATACCACCTTTGGCCCATGGATGGCTTGCCGATTCTGGCGCCGGTCATCTTCATCGGCAAGGTCGTCTTGATGCTCTGCGGCATGATCTGGATCCGCGCTACCCTGCCGCGCATCCGCTATGACCGACTGATGCAATTCGGCTGGAAGGTGATGATTCCCCTGGCGCTGCTAGCGGTGGCATGGACGGCTGTCTCCATCGTCATTGGCGATGCTATGGGCGGCGATGCCTATCCTTTGCTCTCCGGCGCGGTCTTTGGCATCGCGCTGATCATCGGCGGCTTGGCGCTGCGGCGGATGAGCCGAGACCAGGACCGCGAGGAAGCCATCCCGCTGGAAGATGACCCGGCCTACACGGGCGAGCGGCGCGGCTTGGGCTGGGCGCTTGTGCATCTGGTCGGGATGTTGATCGCCATTCCGCTTGTGCATATCCGCTTCCAGGTCAAAGCGCTGGAAGGCTTGGCCAGCTTCGGGCGGACGCCGGAAGAAGATCGCCGGCTGGAAAGCGGCGAGCGAGCCATAGAGCGGGCAAGCGACTGAAAGACGCGGCAATAGCATACAAGACTGGAAAGCCAGAGGTTGCCAATTATGCATGTAGTCAAAGGATTCGCCACAACCTTGAAGCACTTGATGGATGATGCCGTCACCGTGCAGTATCCCGAGCAGGTGCAGAAGTTCCAGGATCGCTTCAAAGGCCGGCATCATCTGCGCCGCTATGAGAATGGGCTGGAGAAGTGCATAGGCTGTTCGCTCTGCGCGGCCGCCTGCCCGGCCGACGCCATCTGGGTGGAAGCGGCTGAAAACACCGACGAAGAACGCTACAGCCCCGGCGAACGCTACGCAAAGACATACGAAATCAACATGCTGCGCTGCATTTTCTGCGGCTACTGCGAAGACGCCTGCCCCACCGAAGCTATCCAGCTGGGTCATGAGCATCAGATGTCATTCACAGACCGGCGCGATGCCATCTATGTCAAAGACATGCTGATTGATCCGCCGCTTGAAGGCGCGCCGGGCAGCCCGCAAAAGGTTGAGCCAGGCAGCTATGATCGCTCGATTCCGGATATGGAAGACCCGTCGTAAAGACGCGCGAGGTCGCGATTTATGCATTGCAAATTGATTGACGACGGCAATTGTGCTAAAATGCACAATCGCGTTCATTGCAGGACTTAACTCCTATGGAATGGTTGTTTCTGGTGGTGAGTTTCGTGGCGGTCTTGGCGGCTGGCATGATGCTTACACGGCAAAACGCGGTGCATAGCGCGCTCTTCCTCATCGTCAATTTTGGCTGCGTGGCATTCCTCTATTTGATGCTGGACGCGCCTTTCCTGGCCATGGTGCAGGTCACCGTCTACACCGGCGCCATCATGGTGCTCTTCTTGTTTGTGATTATGCTGCTAGGCGCGGAAGTCACCAGCGATACCTCCGGGCGGATGCGCTGGCTGGGCTTCGCGGGAACAGCCGTCGCCATCATATTGCTGCTTATCTTCGCCTTCCCGCTGGCATCGGACATGCTGGCTGACGAGGACATCGAATCGCTGGACGCTCAAGCCAGTCTGCGCGTCATCAATGCCATACCCGGCGGCGCAGACCAGACCTTCACCGTGATGGAGAGCGGCTTCGCCATGCCCCTGGAAGGCACGGTCCGCGCCAATGTGCTGCTGGATAGCGCCGATGAAGCTATCGAGGATCTGCGGCTGGATGGCGTCGTCTATGAATACGCCCGCGAATCTGTCCAAGCTTATTTGGACTTGCCCGCCGGCGCCTACACGCTGGTGGCTGGCTTGGGCGATGGCAATTATGTTTCCGGTCCTGTGTATTCCGCTAGCGTTGACCTGGAGGCAGATAGCGCGCGCACGGTCTTCATATATGAGAGCGGCGACGACCTGATCGAAGTGGCGCTGGTGGAAGATGACCTGGCCGCGCCCGACGTTGGCAAGATGCGGCTAACCGTCTTTAATGCCGTGACCGGTAAACGGGTCTCGCTGGTCGATGTCGGGCAATATACCGCGCGGCGCAGCCTCTGTGAGGACGATGCCTGCTCCTCGCTGATACCCCATCGCATCCTGATCGAGCGACTGCCGGGCGGCCAGCAGACCAGCCTCGAACTTGAAGAAGGCGCTTACAATCTGGCATTCGTGGATCAAGATCAGACGATTCTGCGCACTTTGGCGGATTACGATGCTCAGCGCGGCCTGATAGAGACCCGCGTCCTCGTGCGCGAACCGGGCATACCGGGCAGCCAGCCGAGTTATCGCGCCGCCGTCTTCCATGCCATGGCCAGCCCGGCTTTTGGCAGCCCCGAGGCGGTGGGGCAGGTGCTCTTCATCGAATATGTGCTGCCGGTGATGCTGGTTGGCGTTCTGCTGCTGGTGGCTTTGATCGGCGTGATTGTCCTGGCTCGCCCCGATGCCCTGGCCCAGGCTGAGCGCCGCAGAATCAATCGCCGCCGCCGCGTGAACCGTCCGCTGGTCAGCGTGATCTCGCAGCAGACTGGCTCGGACGTCTTGCGTGGCGATTACCTGGCCAAGTTGACCGGCGGTTCTGATGACAGCGCTGCTGAATAACCGCGGGGAGTGTTGAGGATGAACCCAATCGGCAGCGAGCCATACATCGTACTCAGCATGGTCTTGTTTCTGATGGGCGCGCTTGGCGTCCTCATGCGGCGCAACGCCATCCTGCTCTTTATGTCGGTGGAATTGATGCTGAACTCGGCGAACCTGGCGCTGGTGGCTTTCGCGCGCGAATGGGGGCATGTCAATGGCCATGTCTTCGTCTTCTTCGTGATGACAGTGGCGGCGGCGGAGGTGGCTATCGGCTTGGCGCTGATTGTGAATATCTTCCGCGAACGTCAAAGCATCAATATCGACGAACTGCGCCAGATGCAAGGCTAGCGGGGGACCCGTCCAACGAGGCGCTTGAGATATGGAAAATCTGCCACTCTTGGTTCCACTGGTGATATTTGTGCCCGCGCTGGGCGCTTTTATCAATTTTTTCTTTGGCGCGCGCCTGGAGGAGAAGTGGTCGGGTTATATCGGCTGCTTCGCCTCTGTCTTCGCCTTTGTGATTTCGCTGCTGCTGCTTACGTATGTAACCGGCACGAATGGCGGCGCGGCTGTGGTCAACCCGCCTTTCTTTGACGGCTGGCTGCGCATCGAATCTATTGACCTGGAGATAGCCTGGCAGCTGCGCGTGGATTCGCTCAGCGTGACCATGATGCTGGTGGTAACCGGCGTTGGCTCGTTGATCCACCTCTATGCCCGCGGCTATATGCACGGCGACAAGTGGTATCCGCGCTTCTTCGCCTATCTCAATATGTTCCTGGCGTTCATGCTGGTGCTGGTCACGGCGAATAATTTCCTGATGCTCTTTGTGGGCTGGGAAGGCGTCGGGCTCTGCTCCTTCCTGCTCATCGGCTTCTGGTGGGACAAGAAAGCGCCCGAAGGCTGGAAGAACAGCAATGCGGCGCGCAAAGCCTTCATCGTCAACCGCATCGGCGACTTCGGCTTGCTGATGGCTATGTTCTTGATCTTCTGGACCTTTGGCACGCTGGATTTCTTCAAAGCCGGCGAGCTGCCCAACACGGAAGCCAAGTACCTGGTCAAATGGCGCGAAAATAACGGATTGCTGGCGCATGAAACCGACGCGGATAAGAGCGCGGACGACAAGCATGACGCGAAATATGTCTGCGTACCCGCGGCCGATTCTCATGGCGATGACGAGTATGGCTACGCTAACCCGCTGGCAAAGGACATTCGCGCAAAATACTGCGACAATCAGCGCTTCGATACCACTCTGCTTGGCGTCTTCGGGCAAACTACCGAGCGCTTTGGCAAGGGCGAAACGGTCGACTTTGGCGGCTTTGCGCTGGCGTTTGAAGATGTCATCTTCCTTGTCGCGCTTTTCATGCTGTTGGGAGTTACCGGCAAATCGGCGCAGATTCCGCTGTTCATCTGGCTGCCCGACGCCATGGCCGGCCCCACGCCGGTCAGCGCGCTGATCCATGCCGCAACCATGGTCACCGCGGGCGTCTACTTGATGGTGCGCTCGAATGTCTTCTTGTGGGAGCTTAACCATGCCGGTTATGTGCTGGGCTTGATCATCACTTTGGTCGGCGCGGGCACGGCGCTTGTGGCTGGCTTCATCGCGCTGGGGCAATGGGATATCAAGCGCGTCCTGGCATATTCGACGATCTCGCAGCTGGGTTTCATGGTGGCGGCTGTCGGCATTGGCGCTTATGTGGCCGCCATGTTCCATCTGGTGACGCATGCCGTCTTCAAAGCGCTGCTTTTCCTGGGCAGCGGCTCGGTCATTCACGGCGTCGAGCATGGGCATCACGCGCATGGGCATGGACACGATGAGCATGAGCATGGCGACGAGGGGGATTTCGACCCCCAGGACATGCGCAATATGGGCGGATTGCGCAAGCGCATGCCCATCACCTATTTGACCTATCTGGTCGGGACTTTGGGTTTGGCGGGCATCTTCCCCTTCGCCGGTTTCTGGTCAAAAGACGAGATTCTGGCTGACGCCTGGTACGAAGGATTTGAGCTGAACGAGCTGAGCGGCTTCATCGCCTTTGGCGTGCTGCTGGCAGCGGCGGCTTTCACGGCTTTCTATATGTGGCGGCAGGTTGTGCTGGTATTCTTTGACGATGCCCGCAGCGAGGCGGCTGAACGCGCGCCCGAAAGCAGCGGCGCAATGCTCCTGCCATTGTTCGTTCTGGCGGTATTCACCTGCATCATCGGCTTCATTAACGTGCCAAAAGCCACGCCGATATTCGATGGCATCTATCATCCTTATGAATTCAAGTACTTCCTGGAGCACAGCCTGGTCAGCGTTTCGCGCGGGCATTCGCTGGATTTCAACCTGCTGATCGCCGGCCTGGCTCTTGCATTGGGCATCGTCTCAATCGTGATCGCCAACCGCGTATACAAGGGCAGGGGCTTGGCGCCCGACAATCGCGACCAGTTGGAGACCAGCGCGCCGGCCCGCGGCTTGTTCCGGCTGGCGAATGGACGGCTCTATTGGGACGAGTTCTATACGGCTGTATTCGAGAGACCCTTCAACCGGCTGGCCGACTTCCTGGCTGTGCGCGTGGATTGGGACTTTCTGCATGATTATTTTCACGACAGCATTCTCAAGCGTGGCTTCGACGCCATCGGGGAGTTGCTCAGCAAGCCAATTGACCTGGGCATCGTGGATGGCGCGGTCAACGGCATCGGCATCTTTGTGCAGCGAGCCTCCAACTGGATGCGCCGCTCGCAAACCGGTTACGTGCGCTTCTACGCGGTGGCGCTCTTCATCGGCGTTATGGCGGTCATTGTGTTCATGCTCATACCATTCATTCAAGCTCTGCTCCAAAGTGGCGCATAAGGAGAACGCGTTCTCATGGACGTAACTGGACTTTCGCTTACGACAATCACCCTATTCTTGCCCATGATCGGTCTGGCTATCCTGGTCTTCATGAATGGCGAGACGCAGAAGAACAACCTGAAGTGGGTGGCTTTTGTCACGAGCCTGGCGACCTTTGTCGCGTCGGTGGTCATGTGGGTCAACTTTGATCCGGGTTCGGCTGATTTGCAGATGGTCCAGCGCAACACCTGGGCGGAAATCTCCTTGGGCGAATCCGTCATCAACGTGAGCTACTTTGTCGGCGTCGATGGCATTAGCATGCTGCTGGTATTGCTGACCGCGTTTATCATGCCCATCGCCATCCTGGGTTCCTTCGGCAGCCAGATCTTCGCAGAGCGTGGGCGCGAAAAGCTCTATTACATTTTCTTGATGCTGCTCGAATGGTCTATGATCGGCGTTTTCGTCGTGCATGATCTGATCATCTTCTATGTATTCTGGGAAGTGACGCTGGTGCCGATGTATTTCCTCATTGGCATCTGGGGCGCGGAAGAGCGGATCTACGCCGCTGTCAAATTCTTCCTCTACACCATGGCCGGCTCGATTCTCATGCTGATCGCCATCCTGTACGTGGGCAATCGCTCCGGCACATTCAGCACTTACAGCGCCGGCGGCGACATCGGCATAATCGAAAAGGCGCAGACATTTGATGGCGACGGCACCTATTGGGACGCGCTGGGTCCAGAAGGCGAGGCCGAAGAGGCGGGCTTCTTGCTGGATTCGGTGGAGAGTTTCCTTTTCCTGGGTTTCCTGGTGGCTTTTGCCATCAAAGTGCCAATTTTCCCCTTCCACAGCTGGCTGCCCGACGCGCATGTGCAGGCGCCAACAGCTGGCTCGGTGATATTGGCTGGCGTGCTCCTCAAGATGGGCACGTATGGCATCGTGCGCTTCAACCTGAACTTGTTCCCCGAGGCGACGGTGGCATGGGCGCCGACCATCGCCTTCCTGGGCGTCGTCGGCATCATCTATGGCGCATGGGTCAGCTATGCGCAGAACAACGTCAAGAAGCTGGTGGCTTATTCCTCGGTCAGTCACTTGGGCTTTGTTGTGCTGGGCATATTCGCCTTGAACGCGCAGGGCTTGCAGGGCGCGACGCTGCAAATGGTCAATCACGGCATCAGCACGGGCGGGCTCTTCCTCATCGTGGGCATGCTTTATGAGCGCTGGCATACCAAGGAAATGGCGGATTATGGCGGCATCTGGAAAGTTATGCCGCTCTTCGGCGCGATCAGCCTGGTCATCTCGCTGAGCAGCATGGGCTTGCCGGGCTTGAACGGCTTCATCGGCGAATTCACGATCCTGCTGGGCTCGTTGGGCAGCGGCTATCTCGGTTTCGCCTTCACGCTATTCGCCACGCTCGGCGTGATTATGGCTGCCATCTACCTGCTGAAAATGTTCCAGCATGTCTTCATGGGCGAACTCAAAAGACCGCTGGCTGATGAAGCCGGCTACAAGCTGACCTGGTATGAGAAAGCGGCCTATATCCCGATTATCATCATGATCTTCTGGATGGGCTTGCAGCCGATCGTCTTCTTCAACCTGCTGGACCTGTCGGTGGATAAGATCGCCGCCATGTTTCTTGGCTAGGAGAGCGCATGTTTGAATCGCCGACAATCGCGGAGTTTCTCGCCGAATCCAACCTGGCTTCGACGCTGCCCGGCACGTTGCTGCTGGCTTGGACGCTGTTGCTGGTCCTGGTCGATCTCTTTGTTGATGAGGAGCGCCAGCATTGGACGCCGGTTCTGGCTTGCGTCGGCTTGGGCATCAGCTTCATCGCCAATATCTTTGTGTATTCGCTTGCTGAAAGCCAGCAGGCAGCGCTTTATGGCATGTTCATTGCCGATGCCTTCACCGGCTTCCTTAATTGCGTCATCCTGGTCGCCACGCTGATCGCCATATTGATGAGCTGGGATTATCTGCGGCGCGCGGGCATCCATCGCGGCGAATACTACATCTTGGCGCTGCTCTCATCGGCCGGCGGCATGTTCATGATCGGCGCGAACGATTTGATTGTCGTTTTCGTCGCCCTCGAGCTGCTCAGCATCCCGCTCTACATCCTGGCTGCCTTCCGCTCCATCAAGAACGATGGCAGCGATTTGGCGCTGAAATCCGAAGAGAGCGGCATGAAGTATTTCATCCTGGGCGCTTTCTCCAGCGCATTCCTGGTTTTTGGCGCGGCGCTGATTTATGGCGCGACCGGCACAACCAGTATCCCGCAGATTTTCGCGGTCGCCTCTGGCATCGTCGGCGCAACCTCATCGGCGACCTTCTACCTGCTGGTTGGGACTGCGCTCTTGATTGTGGGCTTGGGCTTCAAGGTGGCGGTTGTGCCCTTCCATATGTGGACGCCGGATGTTTATGAAGGCGCTCCCACGCCAGTTACCGCCTTTATGAGCGTGACAGCCAAGATCGGCGGCTTCGCGGCATTGCTGCGCGTTCTCTTGACCGGGCTGTCCGCGCTGATCATTGCAGAAGCTGATGTGGCGGCTTGGCAGGCGACGGCCACAATCATCGCCATTCTCACGCTGATTCTGGGCAATTTCGTGGCCATATCCCAGCGCAACCTCAAACGCATGCTGGCATATTCCTCCATCGCCCACGCCGGCTATATCATGGTGGCGGTGGCGGCGGCCGGCAGCGCGGATATCATGGACGCGGCGACGCAAGGCGCGCTGGTCTATATGTTGGCGTATATGTTCACCAATCTTGGCGCCTTCGCTGTGGTGATGACGATCGAGCGGGAAGATGGCAGCGGCGGCAACATCGATGACCTGCGCGGCTTGGCGCAATCGCGGCCCCTGCTGGCCATGGCCATGGCGGTCTTCATGCTCAGCCTGACGGGCGTTCCCCTGACGGCCGGCTTCGTCGGCAAGTTCATGATCTTCTCCGCGGCTGTGCAGGCTGGGCTCTTTGGCTTGGCGGTCATCGGCGTGCTCACCAGCGTCGTCAGCGCTTTCTACTATATCCGCGTGGTGGTGAACATGTACCTGCGCGATAGCGACAGCCCGCTGATTCCGCCCTTGGATACGCAATTGGCGCGCTGGGCGATCAATATCTCGCTGGCTGGCACGCTGGTCTTCGGCATCTTCTACCCCCTGGCCGCCAACCTGGTCAGCATGGTGAGCATCGCTTGACCCGCCGCCATATCATCGGGGGCGTATTGCCGCTGGCTTGCCTAGAACAGCCCATTATGAGATAGGATTGCCGCAGGTCCATGACCAGGCGCGAGCGCGAAGGCATCTTTTGGGTTCTGCTGGCGGCGGCCTGCTTCTCGATCACTCCGCCTCTGGTGAAGATCGTCTATTTGCATTCCGCGTTTGAGCCGGTGGACCTGGCCATCTGGCGCTTCATATTGGCCGCGCCTTTGATGTGGGCAGTGGTCATCATCTTCCGGCGCGCCAACCCAGCTCGTGGCCCGAGCGACGCCCCGGTCAAACTGGCTTTGATGATCGGCGCGATGTTATCCACGTCGGTCTTGGCGGCTTTCTTCGCTTTGCAGCGCCTGCCCGCAAGCACTTATATCGTGCTCTTCTATACCTATCCGGCCATGGTGGTTTTGCTTTCCGCCGCCCTGGGCGAGAAGCTGGGCTACCGCGCCTGGCTGGCACTGGCGATGGCGCTGACCGGTGTATTTCTGACCGTGCCCGATTTCGCCGGCTTCGACGCGAGCGATACGCTGGGCTTGGCGCTGGTCTTGGGCAATGCCGCCACTGTCGCCTTGTTTTACATACTATCCAAGCGCGCGCTGAACGGCGTGCTGGATATGGCTGGCTCAAGCGCCTGGATGATGCTGGGCACGCTGCTGGTCATGCTATGCCTGCTGCCTCTGCGCGGTTTGCGGATGCCGCCGAATCCAGAGATGCTGCTGATCCTCGCTGCCATAGCCGTCTTTGGCACGGTTCTGCCGGTCTTCGCAATCAACACTGCCATCCAGCGCATTGGCGCCGCGCGCACATCGTTGATCAGCACGGTTGAGCCGCCGCTTTCGATGATCTTCTCCATGTTATTGCTCGGCGAAGTGATATTCTTGTTACAATGGCTGGGCGCGGCATTGATCGTCGGCAGCGTCATCGTCTTGCAGCTGCGTCCGCGCAATCGGCTGGATATCAGCATCGCTCACGAAGCGGGTTAAGAGCAGGCTCATGATCGAAAGCGAACTCTCGCGCGAACTCATCACTGACCTGGAGCGCAACCGCCAGGGCCGGCTCTCGTCGCGCCAGTGGCGGCAACTCATCACCGAGCCGCTGACGACCTTGCTGCTGCTTTCCGTGCCATTGATCCTGCTGGTGGCGCGTTACGGAATTGCCGGGCGCGTCATCGTCCTGGCGCTGATTGCCGGCTTCGCGCTGACTATGGGCTTGCGCGCTCTGCTCTTTGCCCGCGTCAAACTGAGCTATCGCCTGCTTTATGCCGAAAGACTGCCGGCGCGCTGGAAGTTCTGGCGAAAGACCCGCTTGTCCAGCCAATCTGGCCAGGTTATGCGCTTCGATCATCGGCTGGCTGAACGGCAAAAGCTCAAGCCAGATCAAGCGCTTCATGTCTATTATGCCGAGGCGGGCGGGCGGCGAATCCTGTTGAGCATGCTGCCAGAACGCCACCCGCAAGCTGACCTTGCGGAACCAAGCCCGCATTTTGAGCGCGCTGGCGGCACGGTCTACGTCGACTAAGCCAACTGGCCGCTGAGCTCAAGCACTTCCCGACCGTTTTCATCCACCCAGACACCGCATTGGCCGCCGCCTTCCGCGATCTCCAACTCGACATCTCCGCCGTCAAAGCGCAGCACGGGATGATAATACTTTGCCACTTTCTCAGCATCGGCATTGATATAGTGGCCGATCAAGGCGCGGCGGAAGCGCGATTCCGAGCGATTGGGGAAGCTGCCATGAATGAGCTGCCCGTTGAAGAAGAAGACATCGCCGGCATTCATGAGGACCGGCTCGGGCCGCATATCAGCCGAAAGCGGCACGGTGACATCGGTGAAGCTCTCTTTGGCATCGGCTTCGACGGGGCATAGCACCGGCAGGGTATGGCTGCCCGGCACAACTTGCAAGCAGCCGTTTTCTTCATCGCAGTCATCGAGAGCCATCCAGGCGGCGATGCAGGTGCCGGGCTGAACGCGCAGGTAGAATTGATCCTGGTGCAAGGCTTGCCCGCGGGCGCCGGCCGGCTTGAAATACAGCATAGTTTGCACAGCCAGCGGCGCTTCGCCCAGAAGCTGCCGGAAGACATAGCCCAAGCGCGCGTCTATCAACCAGTCGAGGCTGAGCTGATCCCAGCGGTGCATGTGAATCAGCCGGGGATAGCGCTTGAGGGGGTCGCTGCTTGCAAAATCCACCGCGGGGAAATCGCCCTCATAACTGCCGCTATGCCGCATGTCCATGAAATGCTCGCGGTAGGCAGCCACTTCCGTATCCGTGAACAAGCCGGACACGGTGACGCAGCCCCGCTCTCGGAAGCTCTGTACATCAACTTGCATCGTCCGCGCCTCCCGCGCCATCAGTTGCGCAATCGCTGGAATCTCATACAATACCTGCGACTAAGTGTAAACGACAAGGGCGGCATTGTGCAAGCTATGGGCATCGAGGATGTGCAAGCGGCTTTGGACGGGCTGGGTCTGGGCATAACCGTGCTCGAGTTCGCAGAGTCGACGGCGACATCGCAGCAGGCGGCCGATCGCGTCGGCTGCGAATTGGGCGCGATTGTCAAGAGCCTCGGCTACATGATAAGAAAGACTCAGCCCGCGCTGGCGCTTGTCAGTGGCGACAAGACCCTGGACCAACGCAAGCTGGCGGCGCAATTTGCAGTGGGGCGGAAGCAGACGCGCATGATGACGGGCCATCAATGCCTGGACATCCTGGGCTATCCACCCGGCGCAGTCCCGCCTATCGCGCATCGCAAGGCGGGCATCGTCATCCTCCTGGACGAGACTCTGAAGCGCTTCGACACGGTCTACGCGGCTGGGGGCGCGGGCAACGCTTTGTTTCCCATCCGGCTGGAGCGGCTGCAAGCCATCACCGGCGGCAATTTCGCGGATCTGGCGCGGATCTAGCGGTCAATTCGTCCGCCGCTGCCTCCCAGGCGCATGCTAGCTCTGATCTCAACTGGCTTTGCTCATCAGCTTGACGCGCTGCGCCAGCTTGCACAGGATATCCAGAAGCCGCTCCTGCCATTCATCATCCGCAGCCGGGATGCGCACTTCTGTCCGCGTGACTTCGATATCCCGCCCCAGCGTTAATGCCAGCAATTCCCGCCGCACCGTGGCCAGATAAGGCAGCTTGATGATGACATGCTCGCGCGGCAGACGCACATGCGTGGCGCGCACAGCCAATGCCATGACCTTGACGCGGATCTGGTAAAGCAAGCCTTCGACGGCGGCCGGCAGCGGACCAAAGCGATCGGCCAGCTCGGCGCCCATGGCATCCGCCTCGTCCAGCGATTTGATGTTGCCGATGCGGCGATACAGCTGCAGGCGCAGCGCCATCTCCGGGATCCAATCGGTGGGCAGGTAAGCCGGCAGGGGCAGGTCAATGATGATGCGTTCGCGGGCGGAGGCGGCGGCCGGTTCGCTGCTTGACTGATCCGCCCCGCGCTGGTCTTTAACGGCTTGCTGCAGCATTTCCGTGTAGAGGTGCAATCCCACGCTGGCGATATGACCGGATTGCCGCATGCTGAGGATATCGCCGCTGCCGCGCATCTCCAGGTCGCGGATGGCGATCTGCAAGCCCGCGCCCAGCTGGGTGTTCTCCGCCAGCGTCTCCAGCCGCGTTCGGGCTTCTTCAGTCAGCCTTCCCCGGTCATGGAAGAAATAGGCATAGGCTTGCTGAGCCGAGCGACCCACCCGCCCGCGCAACTGGTAGAGCTGGGCGACGCCAAAATGATCAGCGCGGTCGACGATCAACGTGTTGACGCGGGGCATATCGATACCATTTTCAATGATGGCTGTCGAAAGCAAAATGTCATATTGGCCGCGAGAAAACTCGGACATCACGCTTTCCAGAGCCCGCGCGGTCATCTGGCCATGGGCGATGGCGATGGAGGCTTCTGGCACGATGCGCTCAAGCATGGCCCGCAGAATATGTATCGACCGGACGCGATTGTGCACGACGAAGACTTGCCCGCCGCGGTCCAGCTCGCGCATGATGGCGCGCCGGCTGAGCTTGTCATCCCAGGCGCCCACCTGGGTGAGGACCGGCAGTCGTTCTTCTGGCGGCGTCTGAATCATGCTGATATCGCGGATGCCGCTGAGGCTGAGGTAGAGCGTCCGCGGGATTGGCGTGGCGGTCAGCGTCAAGATGTCAATGCGCGAGCGCAGCTTCTTGAAATGCTCCTTATGCTTGACGCCAAAGCGCTGTTCTTCGTCGATGATCATCAAGCCCAGTCGCTTGAACTTGACATCGGCGGAGAGCAAGCGATGCGTGCCGATAACGATATCAATTTCGCCCGTCTCCAGCCGGCTGAGTATGCCCTTCTGCTGCTTGGTGTTGCGGAAGCGCGACATCATCTCCAGCTCGACCGGGAAAGCTGCCAGGCGCGCGCGAAAAATGTCGAAATGCTGCTGCGCCAGGACGGTCGTGGGCACAAGCACCGCCACCTGGCGACCATCTTGCACGGCTTTGAAGGCGGCGCGCAGGGCGACTTCTGTCTTGCCAAAGCCGACATCCCCGCATATCAGGCGATCCATCGGCTTGCGATTGTGCATGTCCGCTTTGACTTCGTTGATGACGCGCAACTGGTCTTCGGTTTCGACGAAAGGGAAGCCGGCTTCCATCTCGTGCTGCCAAGCCGTATCCGCGCTGAAGGCATGCCCAAGCGCCAGCGCGCGCTTGCTGTATATCGAAAGCAATTCCCGGGCTTCTTCTTCGGCATCGCGCCGCGCCTTGTCCCGCGCTTTGATCCACTGATCGGCTCTGCCCAGCTGGTTCAAAGCCGGCGCTTTGTCGTTTGCGCCGACATACCTCGAGAGCCGGTCGGCTTGATGAATTGGCACGTAGATCATGTCTTCTCCGCGATATTCGACCAGCAAATATTCGCGCTTGCTGTTGAGGACCTGGCGGTCGCGCAGTCCCTTGAACCGGCCGATGCCATAATCCACATGCACGACGTAGGCGCCCTCTTGCCAGTCGGCATAGCTGGTATCGACTGGTTTGCCAGGGCTTCCGCCCGCGCTTTCATGCCGGCGGCGGGGTTCTGGCCGCGTCCAGCCAAAGATCTCGGCATCGGTGATGAAGTGCAAGTTGCCCCGCGCCTGTTGCAGCGACCAGCCTTCCGCTGCCGCGCCCGGGACGAAACGCAAACTGCCCGCAGGCGGCGGCGCGTCAATGACATTCACGCTGGGTATCAATGCCGAGGCGTCTTGCTCATACCAGAGGTTTTGCAGGCGCTCGACCTGCTCGGTCATGATGACTACGCTGTCGCCACTCTGCATGCGTTGGCGCGTTTGATTCAACATCAGGCGCAGCTGCCCGCCGAAACGCTCGCCCGGCGAGAAGACCGGCGCCGCCTCTGCCCGCGTCAGCGTTGAGAGCGACACTCGGGAATGACTTTCGATCACAGCGTTCAGCTCTGCCTGCGCGAGGTAGGGCCTGGGATGCCCGGGCGCGATCTGCCCCGTCGACTGGGCTTCTCCGCGATTGACTTCGGCCGCCAAGGCGGATTCGGCGATGGTTTCTTCAAGATAATTTGGCTCTTCAATGAGGATCAATGCCCGCTCACCCGCGTAGTTGAGCAAGCTGGCGTCGGCCTCATAAAGATAGGGCAGGTAATGTTCCAGGCAGGGGAAAGCGCTGCCCTGCTTCAAGGATTCAATGTCGGCTCCGGCGCTGGACAGATCGGCCGGGTCGATGCCATTGCTCCCCGCCCATTGCTGCAGCTGCGCGCCAATCGGCTTCGCGGAGGCCGGCAAGGCTTCACGGGCTGGCACGATTCGCGCCGAACCCACGCGATCAATGCTGCGCTGGCTAGTCGGGTCAAACCTGCGCAGGCTGTCAATCTCGTCATCGAAGAATTCGATGCGCAAAGGCGCGTCGCTGGCCAGCGGAAAGATATCCAGGATGCCGCCGCGCCGACTGAATTGGCCCGGCTGCATGACCAGCGCCGCCGGTTCATAAGCCATGCCAATCCAGCGCAGGATGAGCGCTTCCATGTTGTGCCGCTGGCTGGGAGCGAGTTCCATTGTGGCTGCGCGGAATCGCTCGGGCGGCAGCGTCTTCTGCATCATGGCGCGAGCGGAGGCCACCACTATCGGCTGGCTTGCCCCCTGCGGAAACGACAAAGCCGACAAGGTGGCGATGCGGCTGCGGATGACGCCGGCGTCCCAGGGCGCGCGATCATAGAATAAGGCGGAGGGCTCGGCAAAGCGATGCAGCCGGGCGGGGCAATCCAGCCAGAGCGGCAGCTGCTCGCTGACGTTGTAGGCGCGGCGGGCGGCCGAGGTCAGGTAGATCAGCGGTCCATCCCAATCTCGCGCTAATGCCGCCAAGAGGAACGGGCGGGCGGAACGCGCGATGTTGAAGTCTGCGCTGGCCTGCTTGTTGCGGAGTTGGCTAATCAGACGCTGATAGCTGGGCTCGCCGCGAAGCGCGTCCAGCAAGCCCCCAAGTTTCTGCGACATGAATGCATTCCCGGCTGGCAATTGGCAGCGCAACAGTATATCAGAGGCCCGCTCGCCGGGCTAGCCGCGCTCCTCTACGTTAGTGTATCGAATTCGGTTGGAATTCATTTGAACAAAATAAATCAAACAAAGTAATGAGAACTGTAGACACACGGCCGACAATGCCGCCGCCCACGAAAATACCTTGCGGCTCACTGATTTTGACTCCCCCTCTCTGACTCGTCGGTATGCTCGACAGATGCGCAGTGTCTACGCGCGCTAGAGATGTCGGCTGGGCCGGGGGGCGGGGTCTGCTACTCGCAACGTAAACAGGGGCGGTTCGCTGGGTCGCCCTTCGCCCTATAGCATCGGCATAATGTGGACGAGCCACCGGCGACACAGACAGCCTCTCGCCTTGCATGACGCTGGATAGGGCGGGCAAGCAGTAATTACATTGCTCCTTCTTTCCCTTTAGTGACTCGGCGCTCTCGGTGTACTCGGCGGTAAATCAGTTGTGTTTCAACCAAAGGGTATACACCATCTCACTGCGAGACTATACACCTAGTCCACCAAAGCCTGATATGCCAAGGCGCGGAAATCTTGCTGGAATGGCAGCATATTGTCCATGAGCTGGACCATGATGATGCCGACCATGCGCTCCTGCGGGTCAACCCAGAAGTTGGTGGCGGCCGCCCCGCTCCAGCCATACGCGCCATCCGAGTTCAGCACGCCGGTTTGCGCCGCGTCCAGGATGACGTCAAAGCCCAAGCCGAAGCCGCGGCCGGGCATAGCGCCGAAGCCGATCGCCAGCGGGAGCAATTCCGCGCGGATATGGTTGCGGGTCATGAACTCCAGGGTTTTCCGCCCAATGATGCGCGCGCCCTCCGCTTCGCCCCGCTTCAAGAGCATTTTCGCGAATTGCCAATAATCGCCCAGGGTCGAGACCAAGCCGCCGCCACCAGAAGGCGCGCTGGCCGGCTTCGTAAAATCATGCGCGGGGATATGCGGCTCGCCTCGGTATTCATGAAAGCTGCCATCCTGGATATTGTGCTGATAGAGCTTGGCGAAGCGCTCCAGCTTGTCCGCGCTGACGTGAAATGCCGTGTCTGTCATGCCCAGGGGCTGGAAGATGCGCTTTTCCAGGAAATCCTCAAAGGGCATATCCGCCAGCAGCTGCACGAGATAGCCGCAGACATCGGTGGCGATGCTGTAATGCCAGGCGCTGCCCGGCTGGAAACGCAAGGGGAGCTCCGCCATGCCCGTGACTTTCTCTTCCAGGCTGGCGGTTTCGCTGCGGAAGATCGAATCGCGGTACATATCGTCTATCGGCGAGTCATAATGAAAGCCATAACTCAAGCCGGCCGTATGCGTCAGCAGGTGACGAATGGTCATGGGCGGGTTCTGCGCGACCAGCTTTGGTCCCATGAAATCATGACCGATCAAGACCTTGCTGCCGCCAAAGGCGCTGATGTAGCGGCTCACCGGCTCGAATAGCTGGAACTTGCCTTCTTCGTGAAGCATCATCAGGGCAATGGACGTTATCGGCTTGGTCATGCTGTAGATGCGAAAGATGGTGTCCGGGCCCATGGGCAGCTTGTTTTCGGGGTCTCGCCAGCCGCAAGCCTGAAAATGCGCCACCTGAGAGTCGCGAGCGACCAAGCTGACGAAGCCAGCCGCTTTGCCTGCATCGACGTACTCTTGCAGCCGGGAATCGATGCGCTCAAGTCGTTTCGCGGACATGCCGACGGCAGCCGGCGCGATTGTTTGCATTTTGCGCTCCTTCTGTTTACAGCAATACTGCGAGCCGCGTTATTTTGCTTCCGCTTCCGTCCCTAGCATTCGGCGCATAGCCAGCGCTTTGGGATGCTGCGGATTGAGGTCCAGCGCCCGCTCAACTTCGGCTATGGCGGCGGCGCGCTCATCGCTGTCAAGAAAATGCTGCGCCAGAATGAGCATGCGCCCCACGGCTTTCTTGCTGTTTTCCCGCGCCAGATGCCAGTTGGCGATTTCTCGCTGTTCCGTGACAAGGCATGGGCGGATGCTGACAGCTTTCACCTTCTCGGCGATGGCCAGCTTGGCTTGCCCCTGGCTTTCCAGCAGGCGCGCCAGCTTGAGATGATTTTCGACAGCGGCGTCGATCCGCCCGAGTTTCTTTTGCAAGGCGATGAGTTGCGCCAGCGCTCTTGCGTCGTCAGGCGCCAGCTCATGCGCCCGCAGCAATATCGCCAGCCGCGCCTCAAGCTCGGCTTTGCTGGGCGGCGTCTTGCCAGTCTGCGCATCGCCATTGAATTGGCTCATGGCGATCTCGATGCCGTCGTTCAGCCAGACTTCGATAGCGTCAGCGGCGATGCCAGCCAGCTCACTGGCGCGTATGGCTTCGTCGCCTTTGAACTTCTGCAGCACATAGTCCACCGGATTCATCCTGCCAGGGGGCCGCCCGATGCCAAAGCGCAGGCGCGCGAAATCCCGGCTGCCCAGATGCTGGATGATGCTGCGCAAGCCATTCTGCCCGCCATGCCCGCCCGATTGCCGCAAACGCAACATGCCAAAAGGCGTATCCAAATCGTCATGCGCGACCAGCAATTGCGAAAGCGGAATATCGTAATAATCCATCAATTGGCGCAGGGATTCGCCGCTGCGGTTCATGTAGGTCAAGGGTTTGGCCAGCTTGATCCGCGCCTTGCCGATGCGGCCGTCCCAGGTCTGCGCCCGTCTTTCGCGCCGGCCCGAGCCAAGGTCATAACGCGCCGCCAGCTCGTCTATGACCTGGAAGCCGATATTGTGCCGCGTCCCGGCATATTTGGGACCCGGGTTGCCCAAGCCCACGATCAAATGTATGGCGGACATAACGCGCTCGTCTGTGCTGCGTGAGCCGTATCCTAGCAGAGACCGCGCCGCGTTGTCCAGCGATGGCGGTCAGATCGGGTTGTCGTCGACATAACGCGGGTAGCTGGACTTGGCCGCTTCAGCCTCCGCCAGGTCAAGTTCAAGAGTGACGAAGGGTTCGGCATTGCTGGTTATGGCCAAGAGCGCGCCATCCGGGTCGCAGATCCAGCCCGCGCCGCCCAGCCGCATCCGCCCGGCCTCGCCCGCATGATTCGATGACAGGCAGAATGCGCCGGAGATGACCGCGGCCGCCTGCCCGCCAGCCAGCCACTTTGCGATGCTCTCCTCGCCGGTGCTGCGCGGTATCAGCAGCAGATGCGCGCCCAGCCTGGCATACTCGCGAGCATGTTGCATGAACCAGAGCTCGGTGCAGATCATGAAGCCGATATTCACGCCGTCAACGCGAATTAGCGGAAAATCGATGGGTCCGCGATCGTACCAGTTCGCCTCCCAAAAGCCTTCGTCCACCGGCAGGTAGGTTTTGGAACGCGTCCATTTTAAGCCCGCCTCCCGCGACCAAACATAGGCAACATTCTGAGGCCGGCCAGCGATATTGCGGGGCGCGCTGCCGGCGATGAGAGCCACAGGCAACTCGGGCAGCCTCTCCAACCAGGCTTCGTGGCTTGCGACAGCCGCCTTCCAGACGCGCTCATCCCGTTTCGGCTCAGCGCAGAACCAGGGCGCGAAGCACATCTCCGGCAGCAAGACGAACTGCGAGCCTTGTTCAGCCAGGTGGCTCTTGAGGCCGCGCCAGTCTTCTTCCAGCGAACCCGCGTTCAACTGCGTGACCGTGGCTTTCATCGCGCCTTTCATTCTATGCCGGTTCGCGCTGCTGGCTGAATTGCGTTTCGTACAATTTGGCGTACAGACCGCCGCGCTCCAGAAGCTGGGCATGACTGCCGCGTTCGACGATGCGGCCCCTGTCGAGCACCAGGATCAGGTCAGCGGCCAGGATCGTGCTCAGGCGGTGGGCGATGACGATGCTGGTCCTCCCGCGCATGATCTGGCTGAGCGCGTCCTGGATCAAGGCTTCGGATTGGCTGTCGAGGTGGCTGGTGGCTTCGTCCAGGACCAGGATGCGCGGATCCTTCAAGACGACGCGGGCTATGGCCATGCGCTGTTTTTCGCCGCCGCTCAGGCGATAGCCCCGTTCGCCGACGATGGCTTCATAGCCGTCCTTTAGCCCCTCGATGAAATCATGGATATGGGCGACGCGGGCGGCTCCTTCGATTTCGGCTTGCGTGGCATCTGGCTTGGCATAAAGCAGGTTGGTGCGGATGGTGTCATGGAAGAGATAGGTCTCTTGCGTCACCATGCCGATGTTCTCCGCCATGGTGCTCAGCGTCAGCTCGCGGAGGTCCTGCCCGTCCAGCGTAATGCTGCCAGAAGTTGGGTCATAGAGGCGCGGGATCAGATAGGTCAGCGTGGTCTTGCCGGCGCCGCTCGGCCCCACCAATGCCACCAGCTGGCCCGGCTCGATAGCAAAGGACAGCCTGTCCAGCGCCATTTCCCGCGCTTGATGCTGTGGCTGGGGCAGGGTATTGCCATTCTCGCGCTGCCTGGGCTGGCCGGACCGGGTCGCCGCGATGCTGTCCATGCGCCCGATGCGCTCGACATCCGAAAGCAGTTGCCGCCGGTCAATTGCATAGCGGAAGGAAACATCGGCGAAGCTAAGCGCGCCCCGCACGTTCTTCAAATGAATGGCATCGGGCTTCTCATCGATTTCCAGAGGCAGGTCAATGATCTCGAAGACGCGCTCGAAGCTGACGATAGACTGCGCGAAATCCACCGGCGCGTTCGTCAAAGCCTGCAGTGGCGTATACAACTGCGTCAGGTAGGTGACGAAAGCGACGATGTCGCCAATCGTGAACTGGTCCTGGATGACCAGGATGCCGCCAATCCAATAGACCAGCGCCGTGCCAGCCACGCTGACCAGCCCAATCAGCACGAAGAATTGCGTGCCCAGGACAGCGCGGCGGATGCCGGAATCGCGGACATCGGCGGCTCTTTTCTCGAAATGCTCGACCTCCGCGTCAATGCGCCCAAAGAGCTTGACCAGCAGCGCGCCGCTTATATCTAGGGTCTCGCTCATCATGGCGTTCATCTGCGCGTTGTAACCCATCTGCTCGCGGGCAATCTCCTTCAGCCGGCTGCCTATGCGGCGGGCGAAGACAATGAAGAGCGGCAGAACCAGCACGCCCAGTATGGTCAGCTCCCATTTCATGCTCATCATGACCGCCAGGGTGGCGATGACGGTGATCACGTTGGTGATGATGGACACGATGGTGTTGCTGATGGCGTTTTGCGCGCCGACCACATCGTTATTCAGCCGGCTCATCAACTCGCCCGATTTGGTATTGGTGAAGAAGCGCAGCGACATCTGCTGCAAGTGATGATAGAGCGAGACGCGCAGGTCATAGATCACGCCTTCGCCGATGGAGACGTTGAGTTTGCGCTGGATGACGCGGATGCCGCCGCTGAAGAGCGGGATGGCCAGCAAGCCCAGCACCAGCAGGTTCAGCTTGCCCAGGTCTTTCTCGGGCAGGGCCACATCGATGATTTCGCGGAAGATCAGCGGGCTGAGCAAGCCGAGCCCGGTGGTCAAGAGGATGGTGGCCAGCATGCCGGCGATCTGCAGCCGATAGGGGCGCGCATAAGCCAGCACGCGCAGCAGCAAGCCCCGCGTGACATTCGGTTTGGCCGCCTCGTGCGCATGCCAATAGCGGAACCAGCCGCCGCCCTTCATCATCTTCAGCTTATCGCCTCCAGCTACAATCCTAGCATAGCGGAATGGCCAGGCTGCGCGCTACTGCCTAATGGTCTAGGAAATTGCAGGGCAAGCATGAATCGGATGTCGAAGCTGGAGGAGATGAATTGCAATCAGCGGGATTGGCCGGCTCAGCCATCCATATCCAAGCCCCGCAGGATGGCGCGGGCATCGGCCAGGCTGGAAGCGAAGAGGACTTCGCGATCCTGGACGTCGCCGCTCAGGGTCTTCTTCAGCGTCTGATAGATGGTCACCAAAGCGCCATTCGCGCCGACGACAACGCGCGAGCCTTCGTTTGGCCGCGCCTCGCCATTCGCCAGCAGCTTCTTGGCGCCGGACAAGATATCGCCGGGAATTGACGCGCCTTCCAGGTCAACGATGAAATGCACGCGGCGCTCGACGCTGCCGATCATGCCGTCGGCTTTCGCAACAGCCGCTTCCAAATCCTCCCAAGTCCATTCCGATTCGAACTCGAGCAGGATAGTAGACTTCGCCTTGGTGTCCCAGCGGGTGACAATCGCCATCTCGCCTGTCCTTGATTTTGACCGCGCTGCCTGATTCTAGTACGCCCTATTATGCCAGCGGTTGCCGGCTATGCCAGTCTCAAATTGCTTTGAGCGGACGCGGGCTGCCCGGCAGGCTCGGGCTCTAGCTGTCAATGACCTGGAAGACAATCGCTCCGGATATGTTGACATCATCCAACAGGACCTCCACGTTCCAGGCGCCGGGGACGAAGACCGTGTCCGTCTGGTCGATGTAGAACCAGATGCAATTGCCATTGATGGCATTTTCGGCTTCAAAGCTGAAATAGGCGACTTCCGCGCCACGGCGATACCAACGCGACGATATCTTGGCGCCCGCGGCGATATTGTAGGCTTCGGCGACCACATAAATCGCCTGGGAAGCCGGCGTGAATAGCGGATTGGCGTCTATGGCGCAGTCGGCATTATCAACGCCCGATGCCATAACGATGTCTTCCAGGCGCGGCTGGCTGCTGTCAACTATGGGTTGCGGGCTGGCGACGGGCCGGTCAGTTGCGGCGGGACTAACCGTGGGGCGAGCCACAGGTCTGATCGCGCCGATGGCTTGCTGGCGGGTGGCGGCGCGGGTCGCCTCGGCATGGGCAGTTGGCATGCGCTCAATCTGGCTGACGCTTGTCTCGACGAAGTCGGCATCAGTGCCCAGGCTGATCAAACTGAAGCGCAGCAAGCCGGCCGCGTCTTCCGCTTGGCCAACTCGCGTGCCGGCGTGCTCCAGCGTCGTCTTCATGCGGGCGCGCAGGATTGTGGCTGTGGCCCGCAATCGCTCGATATCCGCTTGGGCTTGGGCATAAACGGCGGTGGCGGTCTGTTGGTTATCGCTGGGACCGCAGCCGGCCAACATTGCAGCCAGAAAAATGGCGGTCACTGCGATGAAGGCTGCGAGCGAAGAATTCATGCGGCGGATTATAGCCCAAGAAAGCAAAACCGCCTTGCGCATGGCAAAGCGGCAATTGCTAGTGGAAGCGCCGGGGACCTGCCCCCCGGGTCCGCTGGTTTCGAATCTCGCACGTCTACAAGCTTAGCGCCCTGAAAGGTTTCGCCTCATACGTACCCAGAGCGCGCGGCGGGCATGAGGCTAGCCGAAAGGTCTTGGCGCCATCATATCGGCGTGAATGGCGAGCGCCCTAGCTTTTTATGACACTCATCGCGGATCGTGAAGGGAGACGATGCCGCGGGAGCGGTAGAGGACATTCTGCCTCTACACCCACATGCCGGTCGCCTAAGCTACCAAGGCAAGGGGTTTGAAGTTGGGTTTTGCACCTATGTGCGTTGCCAGTTTAACGTGTCTTGGCGCCACGGCTTGCTGTGCGGCTTCAGCCACCAACGTCGAATCTAATTCGCCCCCATGATGGCTGGCGACGCTGGCCGACCCAACCCAGCCAATGTCACCACGCAACCTTAGTATGACAGGCTGAGCGCGTCTTGTCAAGCGCTATTTCTTTCCTAGGAAGTAAATCCTTTTCGGTTGAAACACATAAGCCTTTGCCGCCGAGTACACCGAGAAAATCGAGCGCACCGAGAATAGTGTCGAAATCTGCCACTCTATTTGTGACCTTCGCGCCTTGGTAGTCAAGTTGACTTTGGCTCATTTGAATTTCAACCGAATTCGATACGCCACCTTCTTTGCCAGGTCGGCATGCCAGGCCGTGGCGCGACGCAACCTAACATAATGGCGCGATTGCGGTATGATTGCCGTATCAATGGCGGAAGGCAACTTCGTGGACGTCCTGATTGTTGGCGCGGGCATGTCGGGCTTGATGGCGGCGCGGACCCTGCAAGCCCACGGCATATCTGCGCGGCTGATCGAAAGCGGGCGCAGCGTCGGCGGGCGCATGGCCACCAGGCGGGTCGGCGAGGGCGGCTTGGCTGACCACGGCGCGCAATTCTTCACCGTGCGCGGCTCGGCGATGCAAGCTCATGTGGAGGAGTGGCTCGCGCAGGACCTGGTCTACATTTGGGGCATGGGCTGGTCCGATGGCAGCACCAAACGGACCGCCGGCGATGGCCACCCCAGGTATGCCGCGCGCGGCGGCATGAACAAGCTGGCCAAGCATTTGGCTAGGGGGCTAGATGTGAGGCTCAATCGGCGTGTCATGGCGGTTGCGAAATCCGCCGACGGCTGGGCGCTTGATGACAGCGAGAGCCAGCGCTATGCCGGCGCGGGTTTGATACTGACGCCGCCCATGCCCGAGACGCTGGCTCTGCTCACGCGGAGCGCGCTGCATCTGCACGATGATGACCTGGCAGAATTGCGACGGATACGTTTTGGTCCCTGTCTCTGTGGCATACATGAGATTGATGGCGAGCTAGACCTGCCCCGGCCGGGCGCCGTGCAAGATTTCCATAGCGATATCTACTGGGTGGCGGATAACAATGCCAAGGGCATCTCGCGGCGAACAATCGTCACCAGCCACGCCAACGCCAAGTTCAGCCGACAAAACTGGGACGCCTCCGAAGCCGATATCCTGCGCGAGCTGGAATCTGCCGTCGCGCCTTATCTGCGTTCTGGCGCCAAGATTGCCAATACGCAGCTGAAGAAATGGCGCTATTCTGTGCCGCTGACCACGCATCCGCAGCCCTGCTTGCTGGCTCTCGATATGCCGCCGCTGGTCTTCGCCGGGGATGCCTTTGGCGGGCGCGGACGAGTCGAAGGCGCGTTTATGTCCGGCATCGCGGCCGGGGAGGCTTTGGCGAAGGTTTTGAAGCCATGAATCGGGCGTTTTCCGCCCGGCGAGTGAAGCGGCAGGCGCTGTTCCTGCTGGCTTTCTTCGCGATCCTGGTCATCGCGCTGGCTGTTCATCTGGCGTCGCCCATCGGCCAAATCATGTCAGAGGCGGAAGCGGCGCTCGAATCCGACCAGCTTGTGCGGGTGGAGCGCGGTCCCTGGCTGGCATTCATGCCCAAAGCCGAAGACGTCAGCAGCGGTCTCATCTTCTATCCCGGCGGCCGAGTCGCGCCAGAAGCCTATGCTCCATTGGCGCGATCCCTGGCGGAAGCCGGCAGCCTGGCGGTCATCACGCCCATGCCGCTTAACCTGGCAATTCTGAACTGGCAGGCCGCCAGCGCTGTCATTGAAGCGCATCCACAAGTGAGCGCCTGGGTCATGGCCGGGCATTCGCTGGGCGGGGCGATGGCCGCTCGTTATGCCCATGCCAATCTTGACAAGATCGCCGGCTTGGCATTGCTGGCCGCCTACCCTGAAGCGGAGCTTGATTTCCGAGGAACAAACCTGGCGCTGGCGACCATATACGGCGATCAAGATGGCTTGGCCAGCCTGGGAGAGGTGGAAGGCTCATTTGCAAAGCTGCCGCAGGACGCGCGGAAAATCTTGATTCCTGGCGCCAATCACGCGCAATTCGGCTGGTATGGCGAGCAGGCCGGCGACAAGCCCGCGCAGATCAGCCGCCAGGCGCAGCATGAACACACCACCGCCGCTATCCTGGCTCTGCTGCATGAGGCTGGAAAATAAATCAAATGCCTGTTAGATTAGTCCGCTGGAAATGACAAGGGAGGGACGGCAGCGATGGCGGGTCCGCAGTTTCAACTGAACGAAGAACAAGACATGCTGGTGCGGATGGCGCGCGACTTTGTCGCGGACAATATCATCCCGGTGGCGGCCGAATACGATGAAAAGTCGCTCTTCCCCGAAGACATCTTCCATAAAGCCCGTGAGCTGGGCATCGTGAACATGCTGATACCCGAAGAATATGGCGGCGTCGGCGCGACGGCTTTTGAAGAGGCGCTAGTATCCGAAGAGCTGGGTTATGGCTGCACGGGCATCGGCTCTAGCCTGGGCGTCAATTCCCTGGCCATGCTGCCGATTCTGATCGCCGGCAGCGAAGCGCAGAAAGCTTATTGGCTTGGCGAACGGGCGGGCGAGCAGGGGCAGTTCTGTTCATACGGCGTCACGGAAGCCAACGCCGGCTCCAATGTGGCGGGGATCCAGACGCGCGCGGACAAACGGGGCGCGGCATATATCATCAATGGCAGCAAGACCTTCATCACCAACGCCAGCCATGCGCATTATTTCACCATTTTTGCCAAGACGGATCTGTCGGCTGGTCATCGAGGCATGACCTGCTTCATCGTCGACCGCGATACGCCCGGCGTCAGCGTGGGCAAGAAGTTCGACAAGCTGGGGCAGCGCGCGTCGGATACCGCGGAGATCGTCTTCGAGAATGTCGAAGTGCCCGAAGAGAATATCGTTGGCAAGGTCGGGCAGGGCTTTTATATCGCCATGCAGGTCTTTGATTACAGCCGTCCGGGCGTGGCGGCATCAGCTTGTGGTTTGCAGCGGCGGGCTCTGGACGAGAGCGTCAAGTACGCCAGCGAACGCGAGGCTTTTGGCGTGCCCATCTACCAGCATCAGGCGGTGGGCCACAAAATCGCTGATATGGCGATCAATTATGAGGCTTCACGCTTGCTGGCCTGGCAAGCGGCTTGGCAGGTCGATGCCGGCATCAGAAATCCGCGCATCCCGGCTTATGCCAAAGCCTTTGCGGCTGATATGGCCACCAAAGCGGCGGTGGATGCCGTGCAGGTCTTCGGCGGTTATGGCTACATGAAAGAATACCCGGTCGAGAAGCTGCTGCGGGATGTCAAGATCTTCCAGATCTATGAAGGCACAAGCGAGATCCAGCGCAATATCATCGTTCGGGAATTGTTCCGCGGCGCCTGATCCTGCGGGGCGCGTTACACCCCGGCAATTGCCAAAAGTCTGCCTTGACAGCGCATTTTCCTCTTGCTACCATGCGCGACTGCACACCCAGCCAGCAACCTCAAGCCTGAGGCGCTGCGGGCTGAACAGAGCGAATATGGCGAAAGCGCCTGGGATAAACTGGACGGCTCGCCATGAACCCGAAGAGATAGGCGTGATAATACGCCTGTTTGCATGTCAAAAAGAAAGTTCTGCATAGAGACTGACGGAGTAAATGATGCCAACGATCAATCAGTTGGTGCGCAAGGGCCGCCGGAGCAAAGGCAAGAAGAACAAGGCGCCCGCGCTCCAATACACCTTTAACGCGCTGAAAAATCGCCGCTCGCGCCAGCTCAAGGGCGCGCCACAGAAACGCGGCGTCTGCACGCAGGTCAAGACCATGACGCCCAAAAAGCCCAATTCGGCTTTGCGCAAGGTGGCTCGAGTGCGCTTGACCAATGGCATTGAAGTCACAGCCTATATCGGCGGCGAGGGGCACAACCTGCAGGAGCACAGCGTCGTCCTGGTGCGCGGCGGGCGCGTCAAAGATCTGCCCGGCGTCCGCTATCATGTGGTGCGCGGCACCCTGGATACCAGCGGCGTCGATGGCCGTGAGCAGGGACGCAGCAAGTACGGGACCAAGCGCCGCAAATAAGTCGCGATGCGGCAGCGGACCGAAGCCAGCCGGAGCGCGCTGGCGCGGTTTGCGAGATAAGGAGCTAAAGCATGCCGAGGAGAAATCGTCCGCCCAAGCGAGTCCCGCCGCCCGATGTCAAGTTTGGCAACCTGCATGTGGCGATGTTCATCAATCGCATGATGCGCGGCGGAAAGAAAAGCCTGGCCACGCGGATTATGTACCAGGCGCTGGATTCCATGGGCGAGCGCACCCGGAAAGACCCGATCGACGTCTTCGAAATTGCCATCCGCAATGTGACGCCGGCCGTCGAGGTCAAGCCAAAGCGCGTCGGCGGCTCGACCTATCAAGTGCCAATTGATGTCTCGCATGAACGCGGCGTTACCTTGGCGATGCGCTGGCTTATCCAGTTCGCGCGCGACCGCAGCGGACGCAGCATGGCGGAAAAGCTCACGAATGAGCTGCTGGATGCCTACAACGGGCAGGGCAGCGCAATCCGCCGCAAAGACGAAACCCACCGCATGGCTGAGGCGAACCGCGCCTTCGCGCATTTTCGCTAGGATGCAGCCCGCTGGCTGGCGGCAAGCGACAGGATAATGGCGACCATCACACCCAGCTTTGATCTCGACAGAGTGCGCAACATCGGCATCATCGCGCATATCGACGCCGGCAAGACAACGGTCACCGAGCGCGTTCTCTATTACACCGGCATGGTGCACAAGATCGGCGAGACGCACGAAGGCTCAGCCACCACCGATTATATGGAGCAGGAGCGGGAACGCGGCATCACCATTACATCGGCGGCGGTCACAGCCAGTTGGGACGATCACCAGATCAATATCATCGACACGCCGGGTCATGTCGATTTCACTGCCGAGGTGCAGCGCAGCCTGCGCGTGCTGGATGGCGGCGTCACCGTCTTTGACAGCGTGGCGGGCGTAGAGCCGCAATCCGAGACCGTCTGGCGTCAAGCTTCGCAGTACAACGTGCCGCGCATGTGCTTCGTCAACAAGATGGATCGCATCGGCGCGGATTTCGACCGCTGCGTCAATATGATGATCGACCGGCTGAAAGCCAACCCGGTCGTGATTCAAGTGCCTTATGGCAGCGGCGAAAACTTCGAAGGCATCATCGATCTGCTCAATATGGAGTTGATCACCTATGGCAACGATGAAGGCACGGACATCAATTATCACACCATCCCCGAGAGCCATCGGGAAATGGCTGAGACGCGCCGCGCCGAAATGATCGAGCAAGTCGTCGAGCACGATGAATACTTGACGATGAAGTTCCTCGAAGAAGAAGAGATAACGGACGACGAGATCCTGGCGGGCTTGCGCGTCGGCACGATCAGCGGCGAACTGCATCCGGTCATGTGCGGCTCGGCATTGAAGAACAAGGGCGTGCAGGCGCTGCTGAACATGGTTGTGGCTTTGCTGCCCTCGCCCCTGGATATCCCGCCGATCAAAGGCGAGCATCCCAAAGACGGCGCGGAGCAGATCCGCCATGCCGATGATGATGAACCGCTTTCTGCCCTGGTATTCAAGATCGTCTCCGATCCCTATGGCCGCCTGGCATTCACCCGCGTCTATTCCGGCGTGCTGAAAGCCGGCACGATGGTCGTCAATACCGCCAATGGCCAGCGCGAGCGCATCGGGCGCATCGTGCGCATGTTTGCCGACCGGCGCGAAGACGTCAAAGAGGTGCATGCCGGCGATATCGCCGCTGTCATTGGCATGAAAGAGACCTTCACCGGCGATACCCTGAGCGCGCCCAACCAGCCGATTCTGCTGGAGAACATCTCCTTTCCCGATCCGGTCGTGGAAGTCGCCATCGAGCCCAATACCAAAGCCGATCAGGACAAGATGGGTTTGGGATTGCGCAAGCTGGCGGAAGAAGACCCCACATTTCAAATTGAAGTGGACGACCAGCTGGGCCAGACCAAGATCAAGGGCATGGGCGAGTTGCACCTGGAAGTGCTTGTCGATCGCCTGATGCGCGAATATGGCGTCGAGGCGCGCGTGGGGCGGCCCCGCGTGGCTTACCGTGAAACTGTAACCCGCTCGGTGGAGATAGATACCACGTTCCGGCGTCAAACCGGCGGCGCTGGGCAATATGCGCGGGTCATCCTTCGCTTTGAGCCGATCCCGAATGATGAGAGCGAAGCGGTTGATGGGGAATTGCTCTTTGTGGATAGCATCCGCGGCGGGAACGTTCCCAAAGAATATATCCCGGCGGTCAGGAAAGGCATCGCCCAGGCTATGCAAGGCGGCGTGATTGCCGGCTATCCGGTGGTGAACATTAAAGCCAGCCTGGTCGACGGCGCCTATCACGAGGTGGATTCCAGCGAGATCGCTTTCACCATCGCCGGCTCCATGGCGCTGAAAGAGGGCATACAGAAGGGCGGTCCAGTCATCCTGGAGCCGTCGATGAGCGTTGAGGTGGTGGTGCCGGATGGCTACACCGGCGCGGTCATCGGCGATATCTCTTCGCGGCGCGGCCTGATCCAGGGTATGGAACCGCATAGCGAAGGCATATCGGTGATCAACGCGCAGGTGCCGCTTGGGGAGATGTTCGGTTATGCCAATGACCTGCGCAACAATACTCAGGGCCGCGGCAATTTCAGCATGGAATTTGATACGTATACGGTCGCGCCGGAGAGCATAGCGGAAGCCGTCAAGTCTGGCGCGCGTTAGATATGGGCTGGCAGGTCCAGTCCGCAGCATTCGTTCGGTCAAGCATTTTCAAGTTGGGGAGTTCACACGAGGGATTGTCAAATGGCAAAGGGAAAATTCGAGCGTAGCAAGCCGCATGTAAATATTGGGACGATCGGTCATGTCGATCACGGCAAGACGACCCTGACGGCCGCCATCACCAAAGTCTTGGCGCTCAAGGGGCAGGCGCAGGAACGCGAATACGGCGATATTGACAATGCGCCGGAAGAACGCGCCCGCGGCATCACCATCAATATCCGCCACGTCGAGTATGAAACCGACAACCGTCATTACGCCCACGTGGATTGCCCGGGCCACCGCGACTACATCAAGAACATGATTACCGGCGCGGCGCAGATGGACGGCGCTATCCTGGTCGTCAGCGCGCCCGATGGTCCCATGCCGCAAACCCGCGAGCATGTCTTGCTGGCCAAGCAGGTGGAAGTGCCCGCCATGGTCGTCTATCTCAACAAGACCGACCAGATGGACGATGAAGAGCTCATCGAACTGGTCGAGATGGAATTGGCGGAGCTGCTCGAGGGCTACGATTTCGATCCGGATACGCCCATCATCAAGGGCTCGGCTCTGGCTGCTCAGGAAAGCGCCAGCGGCGATCCCGATGCGCCGGAATACGCCTCCATCGTCGAATTGATGGACGCGGTGGATGAATGGATCCCCACGCCAGTACGCGATGTGGACAAGCCTTTCATGATGGCGATTGAAGATGTCTTCTCCATCAAGGGGCGCGGCACAGTGGTCACCGGCAGCGTGGCGCGCGGCACCCTGCTCAAAGGCACCGAGGTCGATATCGTTGGCTTGCGCGATGAGATCGTCAAGACGACTGTGACCGGCATCGAGATGTTCAACAAAGAACTTGATCAGGCGCAGGCGGGCGACAACGCCGGCATCCTGCTGCGCGGCATCGGGCGTACCGAAGTGCAGCGCGGCATGGTCATCGCCAAAGTCGGCTCCATCACCCCGCATAAGAAGTTCAAATGCGAGGTATACGTCCTGCGGCGCGACGAAGGCGGGCGGCACAAAGCCTTCTTCAGCGGCTATCGGCCCCAGTTCTACATCCGCACCATGGACGTGACCGGCACGATCATGCTGCCCGATGGCGTGGAGATGGTCATGCCCGGCGATAATGTGAATCTCGATGTCGAACTGATTACGCCGGTGGCGCTGGAACGCGGCTCGTCCTTCGCGATTCGTGAAGGCGGTTTGACCGTCGGCGCGGGGCGCATCACCGAGATCCTGGAATAAAGCGACACGCAAACTTGCGAGCCGGGTCCCGAACCTGGCTCGCCCAAGCAGGCTCCGAGCCTGATTGAAAAGATAAAGGTGACGGAATGGCAAAGAACAAGATACGTATTCGGCTGAAGGCTTATGACCACCGAGTGCTGGATCAATCGGCTCAGCGCATTGTGGACACAGCCGAGCGGACGGGGTCGCGGGTTGTTGGGCCGGTGCCTTTGCCAACGCGGATCGAGCGCTTCACCGTGCGGCGTTCGCCCTTTATCGACAAGGATTCGCAAGAGCACTTCGAGGTGCGCACGCACAAACGCTTGATCGATGTGCTGGAGCCGGATAGCAAGACGATTGATACCTTGATGCGGCTGAACCTGCCGGCGGGCGTCGATATCGAAATCAAGATTTGACGTCGCTGGCGCAGCGAGCAATGCGGCAAGCCCATAGACGGGCATCCGCTCGCATCCAAGTGGAGGCTAGGCTCATGAAGGGCATGATTGGCAAGAAAGTGGGCATGACCCAGGTCTTTGACGAACAAGGCACGGTGGTGCCAGTCACTGTAATTCAGGCTGGACCCTGCTACGTGACGCAGATCCGCAACGTCGAGCGCGATGGCTATGTCGCCGTGCAGCTTGGCTATGGCGAAGCCAAACCGCGGCGGCTATCCAAGGGGCAATTGGGGCATCTGCAGCGGTCTGACCTGCCGGCATTGCGCCACCTGCGCGAATTCCGCCTGGCTGAACGCGCTAAGCTGGCTGTTGAAGAGGGCCAGGAGATCAAGGTTGACGTCTTCGAGCGCGATGATCTGGTGGATGTCATTGGCACAAGCAAAGGCCGGGGCCATGCCGGAACAATTAAGAGGCACGGTTTCGCCCGCGGTCCCAAAACGCATGGCCAATCCGACCGCATGCGATCGCCGGGTTCCATCGGCATGTGCGCCACGCCCGGCCGAACCCTCAAAGGCAAACGCATGGCGGGCCGCATGGGCAATGACCGCGTGACAGTGCAGAACCTGGCTGTCGTGCGCGTGGACGTCGAGAACAATCTGCTTGCGGTCAAGGGCTCGGTGCCCGGCGCCAAAGGCAGCATAGTCATGATCCGCCCCGCCGCCAAGCGCGCCTGAGTGGCGAGGAGCAGAGGAGTATTCGCCATGCAGTTTCCAGTTATGAACAGCGCCGGTCGGGAAGTGGCCCAGGTCGATCTGCCCGCTGATATCTTTGAAGCGAAGATAAACGTGGGTTTGATGCACCAGGCGTTTGTGCGGCAGATGGCCAATGCCCGACAAGGCTCGCATAACACGCGTTCTCGCGGTGAAATCCGCGCGACCGGGGCAAAGTGGTATCGGCAGAAAGGCACCGGGCGCGCGCGTCACGGGGCACAGAGCGCGCCTATCTTCGTTGGCGGCGGTTTGGCGCATGGACCCAAACCCCGCGATTATTCCAAGCGCATGCCCAAGAAGATGCGGCAGGGCGCCATCCGCTCGACGCTCAGCGCGCTGGCGCGGGATGGCCAGCTGGTATTGGTCGACAGCCTGGATATGGAAGTCCCCAAAACCCGCGAGATGCGAGCTTTCATCGAAGCGCTGGTTGGCGATCAGTCGGCTCTGCTTGTGCTCACGCTTGAGCAAAAGGCGCTGCGCAAAAGCGCCAGCAACCTGCCCGCGGCGCATACCTTGATGGTCAATTATCTGAACGTCCGCGACCTGCTGAAATACGACAAGGTGATCATGTCATTGGACGCTCTCGATGTCATCAAGAGCATATGGGGCAAAGGAGCCTAATATGGCTGAACTGCATCTCTATGACGTCATTCGCCGTCCGCTCATCACCGAAAAAACCGCGGGGATGGCGGAATCGCAGAACAAATACGTGTTCGAAGTGGCGCGCGAAGCCAACAAAATCCAGGTCAAGGAAGCCGTCGAAGAGATATTCGACCTGGAAGGCAAAGTGCTGAAGGTGAGCACGATGATGATGCCAGCCAAGCGGGGCCGCCGGGGCCGCAACGAGTACATTCGCGCCCGCGCCTGGAAAAAAGCCATCGTTACGCTGGAAGAAGGCGTCTCGATCGAGCTCTTTGATGTTTAGGGGGTGCATTCAAAATGCCCATTAAAGTCTACAAGCCAACATCGCCCGGTCGCCGTGATATGACCGGCTATACATTTGAAGAGATCACCAAGAACAAACCGGAACGTTCCTTGACCGTGGCTTTGCGCAAGACGGGCGGCCGCAACAACACCGGGCGCATCACCGTGCGGCATCGCGGCGGCGGGCACAAGCGGCGTTACCGCATAATTGACTTCAAGCGAGACAAGGAAGATTGCCGCGCAGAGGTCATCGCCATCGAATATGACCCCAACCGTTCGGCGCGCATCGCCCTGCTGCGTTATGAAGATGGCGTCAAGAGCTATATCATCGCGCCAATGGGCGTTCAAGTCGGCGATACGCTTGGCAATGGCGTCATGAGCGCGCTGCGCCCCGGCAACAGCCTCGCTCTCAAGGAGATCCCGCTGGGAACGGTGGTGCACAATATCGAACTGCGGCCCGGCAAAGGCGGTCAGTTGGCGCGTTCGGCCGGCACATCCGCGCAGATCCTGGCTTCGGAAGGCAAGTATGTCACCTTGCGCCTGCCAAGCGGCGAGATGCGCATGGTGCTGGCCACCTGCCGCGCCACCATCGGCCAAGTCGGCAATGCCGAGCATTCCAATGTCAAGCTGGGCAAAGCCGGGCGGCGGCGCTGGCTGGGCTGGCGGCCCTCAGTCCGCGGCACAGCCATGGACCCGGCCAGCCATCCACATGGCGGCGGCGAGGGCAAATCCGGCATCGGCATGGCTGCCCCCAAGACGCCTTGGGGCAAGAAAGCGCTTGGCGTCCGCACTCGGCGCAACAAACGCACCACCCGTTTCATCATCCGCCGTCGAGGCCGGCGCCGCTAATCAGGAGAGACCGATATGTCGCGCTCATTGAAGAAGGGCTACTATATTCAGCCCAAGCTGCTCGAAAAAGTCGAGCGGCTGAACCAGCAGAACAAGAAAGTCGTCATCCGCACCTGGAGCCGGGCGAGCACGATCTTCCCGCAGATGGTCGGGCATACCATAGCCGTGCACGATGGGCGGCGGCATGTGCCGATTTACATCACCGAGAACATGGTCGGGCACAAGCTGGGCGAATTCGCGCCGACCCGCACCTTCCGCGGTCATATCACGGATAGTAGACGATAGAGGGTGTTGATATGGAAGTTCGCGCTATTTCCCGTTATCTGCCCATCTCGCCGCAAAAGCTGCGCCTGGTTTGCGACAAGGTGCGCGGGATGGATGCGGAAGAGGCTTTGATCGTGCTGGATTATATGCCGCAGAAAGGTTCCGCTTTTGTGAGCAAGACCTTGAACTCGGCTATGGCGAACGCGGTGAACAATTTTGACTTGAACAGAGAAGAGCTCTATGTGTCGCAGATCTACGCCGGCGATGGACCGACCTTGAAACGCTTCAAAGCCGGCGCGCGCGGACGCTTCAAGCCGCGTTTGAAACGCACTTCGCACCTTTGGGTGATTCTGCAAGAACGAGAGGAAGACGAAAATGGGTCGTAAGGTTCATCCCAAGGGTTTCCGCTTGAAAGTCATCCGCGAATGGGACGCGCGCTGGTATGCCGAGGGCGAGCGCTATGTCAACTTGCTGATGGAAGATCGCAAAATCCGCAAGTATCTCAAAGCCAAGACAACCCGCGCCGGCGTCTCACGCATAGAGATTGAGCGCCATCCCAATCTCGTCATCATCACTATCAACACCGTGCGCCCCGGGCTTATCATCGGCCGTAAAGGCGAAGCGGTCAAGGAATTGCGGCAGTCCCTGCAGGATATGACCGGCAAAAAGGTCAAGGTCGAGGTCAGCGAGATCGAAAAGCCCGATCTGGACGCGACCTTGGTGGCGGAGAATGTCGCCTCTCAGCTGGTGCGCCGCATCGGCCACAGCCGGGCTATGAAACGCGCCATCATGCAAGCCATGCGGCAAGGCGCCGGCGGGATCCGCATAGAAGTCAGCGGGCGGCTTGGCGGCGGTGACATGGCTCGGCGCGAATGGATGTTTGACGGGCGCGTGCCCCGCAACACCTTGCGCGCGGATATTGATTATGGCTTCGCCGAAGCCTTGACGACATTTGGACAGATCGGCGTGAAAGTTTGGATTTACAAAGGCGATATCTTGCCGGGCGAGGACCCTTTCAGTACGGGAGCTCAGAGGCGCGCCCCGCAAGATGGCCGCCGCGGCCGGCGGAACTAACTGGATTATCGCGCGCATGTAGAGCGAGATTGCGGCTTGCCCAATCCCAGCGGCAACACTAGGAGCGTTTCACGATGTTGATGCCAAAACGCAGGAAGTACAACAAGCAGATGCGCGGGCGCATGCGCGGCAAGGCGCGGCGCGGAGCCGTCGTGCAATTTGGCGATTACGGTTTGCAGGCTCTTGAACCCAGCTGGGTGACCAGCCGCCAGATCGAAGCCTGCCGGCGCGCTATGGTGCGATATATCCGCCGTCGCGGCAAAGTCTGGATTCGCATCTTCCCCGACAAGCCAGTGACCCAGAAAGCCGCCGAAACGCGCATGGGCAGCGGCAAAGGCTCGGTCGAGAAATGGGTCTGCGTGGTCAAGCCCGGGCGCATCCTCTTCGAAATGAGTGGCGTGCCAGAAAGCGACGCCCGCGAGGCGCTGCGCCTGGCATCGCATAAGCTGCCTATCAAAACCAAGTTTGTCAAACGCTTCGATCCTATCTCCGGGCGGGAGGTCAGCTGATGTACATCGACGAAATCCGCGCCATGTCCAATGACGCAATCCTCGACAAGATTGAGGATCTCAAGGTCGAGATGTATACCTACCGCCTGCAGAGAGAATCGGGCGAGCTCAAGGATACCACGCTGTTTCGCAAGACCCGCCGCGATATCGCCCGCTTGAAGACGGCGCTGCGCGAACGGGAACTGGCTGCGGAAATGATCGCGCAAGGGGGGCAGAATGCCTAACAATCGCAAACGCATGGTCGGGACTGTGGTCAGCGACAAGATGCAAAAGACGGTCGTGGTCGCCATAGAGCGCCGCAAGATGCACCCGGTCTATCACAAGGTGGTGTCTTCCACCAAGAAAGTGATGGCGCATGACGAAACTGGCGCGGGCATAGGCGCCCTCGTGCGCATCGTGCAGAGCCGCCCCATCAGCAAGCGCAAACGCTGGGTGGTGGAAGCGATCCTGGAAGAAGCGGGAACGGCGGCCGGCTGAATCGGCTTTGCCGAAGCCAGTCGCCTGAACGGAGAATGCTAGCGATGATCCAAACTGAATCGCGAATGAAAGTTGCCGATAACAGCGGCGCGCAAGAAATCCTGGTCATCCGCGTCATTGGCGGATCGCGGGTGAAGTATGGCTATGTCGGCGATATCGTTGTCGGCTCTGTGAAATCGGCTTCGACCAGCGGCGGCGTCAAAAAGGGCGAATTGGTGCGCGCGGTCATCGTGAGGACGCATAAAGAATACCGCCGCTCCGATGGCTCGACGATTCGCTTTGACGACAATGCCGCGGTTGTCCTGGCGGAAGACTTGGAAAATCCCCGTGGCACGCGCGTCTTTGGGCCCGTCGCGCGGGAATTGCGCGACAAGGGATTCATGAAGATCGTCTCTCTGGCGCCGGAGACCTTGTAAGCGAGGGGTATGAGATGCAACGAGTGCAGCAAGGCGACACCGTTGAGATCATCGCGGGCAAGGACAAGGGCTTGCGCGGCGAGGTCGTGCGCGTCCTGGTCCGCAAGAATCGCGTGATCGTCAATGGCGTCAACATAATGAAGCGCCACCGCAAAGCGCGACCAGCCCCAGGCGGGCAGCAAATCCCGGCGCAGATCATCGACTTTGAAGCGCCGCTCCATCTATCCAATGTGATGGTGGTCTGTGGCAGTTGCGATGAGCGAACGCGCGTCGGCTACCGCCGGAGCGACGACGGCTGGAAGTCGCGCTATTGCAAAAAATGCAATGCCGATATCAGCGCCTAAGGCGAGGTGAAAAATGGAAAACCGCATGTACACCCGCTATCTCGAAGAAGTCGTGCCGACCTTGACGCAGGAATTTGGCTACAAGAATCCCATGCAGGTGCCCACCATCAGCAAGATCACGCTGAATATCGGCGTCGGCGAAGCCATCGACGAGCCGCGCTCGCTGGATGGCGCCGTTGAGGACTTGAAGGTCATCACCGGGCAGCAGCCGGTCGTCACCCGCGCCAAGAAGAGCATCGCCACCTACAAGCTGCGCGAAGGGCGAGCCATCGGCACGAAAGTCACCCTGCGCAAGGAGCGGATGTGGGCGCTGTATGACCGGCTGGTCAATATCGCGCTGCCGCGTATCCGTGATTTTCGCGGCGTCCCCAACAAGCTGGACGGGCGCGGCAACTTCACCGTCGGCTTGCGCGAACAGCTTGTCTTCCCGGAGATTGACTTTGACAAGATCGACAAAGTACGCGGGATGGAGATCACAATTGTCACCACTGCCAAAACAGATGAGGAAGGCCGCCGTTTGCTAACCCTGCTCGGTATGCCATTCCAAGGGAACTAGAGAGGCTTACATGGCGAAAAAATGTATGCAATTTCGGGAAGAGCGACGCAAATACGCTGTGCGCGTCCGCCATCGCTGCAAGGTGTGCGGTCGTCCGCGCGCATATATTCGGCGCTTCGGCTTGTGCCGGATTTGCTTCCGCGAGATGGCGCTGAATGGCGAGATTCCTGGCGTTGTAAAGGCGAGTTGGTAGGAGGCAGCAATAGTGTCACTCGTGACGAACGATCCAATTTCCGATATGTTGACGCGCATTCGCAATGCCTTGACCCGCGGCAAGCCCGAAGTTATCGTGCCGGTCTCCACAATCAAAATCGAGATCGCCCGCATACTCAAAGAAGAGGGCTACATCGAAGACTTTTCCGTCGGCGATGAGAAGCCGATGCGCCTGATCACCGTGCAGCTGAAATACTTCGGCACGCGGCGCGATCGCAAGCCGGTCATAACTCAACTGCAGCGCATCAGCAAGCCCGGGCGGCGCGTCTATCGCAAGCGCAAGGAATTGCCAATCGTGCTCAGCGGCACCGGCATCGCCATTGTGACCACCCCCAAGGGCGTGATGACGGCTCAGCAAGCCCGGCGCAGCGGCGTCGGCGGCGAAGTGCTCTGCTACGTCTGGTGATGGAAGGGAAGTTTGTATGTCTCGCATAGGTAAGCAGCCCGTCCCGCTGCCGGACAAGGTCAGCGTCGCCATAGATCGCAACACGGTCAAAATCAGCGGTCCCAAAGGCGCGCTCTCGCAGGATTTCAATCCTGACCTGACGATCCGCCAGGAGAATGGGGCGATCATCGTCGAGCGCCCTTCGGACCTGCGGCATCACAAGGCCTTGCATGGCTTGACTCGCTCCCTGCTGGCGAATATGGTGCTCGGCGTTTCGCAGGGCTTTCGCAAAACCCTGCAGATCCAGGGCGTCGGCTATCAAGCCATTTTGCAAGGCAAAAACTTGCAGCTGCGCCTTGGGCATTCGCACGAGGTCATCGTGGAGCCGCCGGCGAACGTCGTCTTTGACGTACCCAAGGATTCGCGCGGCACAATCATCCATGTCGATGGCATAGACAAGCAGGTTGTTGGGCAAGTCGCGGCCAATATCCGCGGGTGGCGCCCGCCAGAGCCCTACAAAGGCAAGGGCGTGCGTTATCTGGGTGAATATGTGCGGCGCAAGGCTGGCAAAGCCGGCAAACGCTAGAGCTCGTCAATGCTCGGCGGCGCGCTTGAAACTCGCTGATAATCGCGAGCGGGCAAAGGCAAGGGAAAACAGAAATGGCTGATATCACTGGACGCAAGAAATACGTCGCGCGGAAGAAGCGCCATCGGCGAGTGCGCAAGCATATCTCCGGCACCGCCAGGCGGCCCCGGATGAATGTCTTCCGCAGCAATAGCAACATCTTTGTGCAAGTCATTGATGACGTGGCCGGCTGCACGCTGGCGGCTTGCTCGACGATCGATAAAGAACTGGCGCCGGCCCTGGGCGACAAAAACAAAATCGAGGCGGCCAAGCTGGTCGGGCAGACCGTCGCCGAGCGGGCCAAAGCGGCTGGCATCGAACGCGTCGTCTTTGATCGCGGCGGCTTCAAGTATACTGGTCGCGTCGCTGCGGTGGCTCAGGGCGCGCGCGAAGCTGGCTTGCAACTCTAGGCTGGGAGGTCCTATATGGCGGACAACAGAGGCAGACGAGATTCGCGCAGGAATCAAGAAGAGCGCGATGAATTTGACGAGCGCGTCGTGGATATCCGGCGCGTCGCCAAAGTAATCAAAGGCGGGCGGCGCTTCGCATTTCGCACAGTCGTCGTTGTCGGCGACAACAAAGGCAACGTTGGCATCGGCATAGGCAAGGCGCGGGCTGTCCCCGATAGCATTCGCAAAGCGGCCGAGCGCGCCCGGCGCAACATCGAAGGCGTTTCGCTATCCGGCGCGACGATACCGTATACTGTGATTGGGCGTCATGGCGGAGCGCGGGTTTTGCTCAAACCGGCCGCGCCTGGCACGGGCGTCATCGCCGGCGGCGGCGTGCGCGCTGTATTGGAAGTCGTTGGCGTGCGCAATATCCTGACGAAGAGCCAGGGAAGCGCCAATTTGCTGAATGTCACCATGGCCACGCTGGACGCGCTGAAGCAGCTCCGCAGCAGCCAACAACTCGCGGAAATGCGCGGCAAACTCCCGCATGAAGTTGCCCCAGTTTGGGAAAGGCGCGGCGAACGAGGAGGCGAGCATGCCTGAGCAAAGCGGCAAGCTGCTCAAAGTCACCTTGGTCAAAAGCCCGATCGGCTACAATAGCCGCCAGAAAGCCACGGTGCAGTCGCTGGGATTGCGCCGGATGAGCCAGAGCGTGCTGATTGGCGATGCGCCGCAGATACGTGGCATGATCAACAAAGTACGACATCTGGTGACGGTCGAAGAGGTCGCTGAAAATGAAACTGCATGATTTGAAGCCAGACAAGGGCTCGAAGCGCAAAAGAACCCGCGTGGGCCGTGGAATCGCCGCTGGCAAGGGCAAGACAGCCGGGCGGGGCCATAAAGGCCAGGGCGCCCGCAGTGGCGGCGGCAAAGGGCCTTACTTCGAGGGCGGTCAGCTGCCCTTGGTGCGGCGCCTGCCATTCAAACGCGGCTTCACCAACATATTCGCCATCCATTATCAGGAAGTCAATGTCGATACGCTGGAGGCGCGCTTCGACGAGGGCGCGCTGGTCGATGGGGCGGCGCTGGCGGCAGTTGGGCTGGTCCGCGATGCCGGCGAGCCGATCAAAGTGCTGGGACGCGGCGACCTGAGCAAGAAGCTGGACGTCCACGCCAACAAGTTCACCAAGAGCGCCGCTGCCAAGATTGAGCAGGCAGGCGGCAGCGTCAACCGTCATGCCTTGAAAGTTACCGGCGCGCGGGCCACGGTCAAGCGCATGCGGAAGGTCGATCTGGAACGCCTGCATGGCGATGCCAATTGAGAACCGCCAGCGCCTGAGCGCCTTTGACGCAACAGCCTGGCGCCGGTTCGCGTATCCCTTTCATGCGGCGGCCGATCAGATTGGATAGGGAAACGGTCTTATGATTCAAGCATTGAAAAATGCCTGGCGCTTGCCAGATGTGCGGAACAAGCTGCTCTTCACGGTCTTCATTCTTATCGTCTACCAATTTGCGGCGCATGTGCCAGTGGTTGGCGTCGATCGCAATGTGCTGCGCCAGGTCTTCGAAAGCGGCAGCAGCGCGGGCAATCTCATCCAGGTGATGAACCTGCTCTCCGGCGGCGCGGTGGCCAACTTCAGCGTCATTGCCAATGGCGTCTACCCTTACATCACAGCCTCGATTATCTTCCAGTTGCTGGTGCCAATCGTGCCAGCCCTTGAACGCATCCAGCGCGAACCGGGCGGGCAAGAGAAGATCCAGCGATATACCTATTATGTGGCTATTCCCATGGCGGTCTTGCAGGCTCTGGGGCAGATCAGCATCTTTAATCTGGCGACGGGCACAGGCGCGGAGATCATACCCGGCTTCGGCTTCGGCGTCGGCAGCGACTTGCTCTTGACCGTATCCGTGCTAACGACCATGACCGCCGGCACCATGTTCGCCATCTGGCTTGGCGAGCTCATCACCGAGCAAGGCATCGGCAATGGCATCTCGATTATCATTTTCGCCGGCATCGTGGCTCAGGCGCCGCAGAATCTCATACGCCTCTTGACGCAGCAACCCGACCGCAGCATCTACAATCTGGCGCTCTTTGTGGTCATCACCGTGCTGAGCGTACTGGCAGTGGTGGTGATACAAGAAGGCGTCCGCCGCATCCCCGTGCAGTATGGGCGGCGCGTGCGCGGCAATCGCCAATTCGCCCAGCAAGACAGCTTCATCCCGCTGCGCGTCAACCCGGTCGGCATGATCCCGCTGATTTTTGCTCAGTCGATCATCACCTTCCCGGCCATCATCGCCAGTTTGTTCCCGCCGGGCGCCGTCGGCAACACTATTCAAACGACCTTCGGCAATCAGCAGGGCTTGCTCTATTGGGGAACATTCTTCCTGATGACGGTCGGCTTTACCTTCTTCTATTCCGAAGTGATGGTCGGCAACCAGAATTTGGCTGAATCGCTGCAGCGAAATGGCGGCTTCATTCCCGGCATCAGACCGGGCAAACGCACGGAAGACTATATCAAGACGACCACGCGCCGCATCACGTTCGTCGGCGCATTCTTCCTCGGCGTCATAGCGGTGATCCCCGGCATGGTGGACCTGGTGAACCGCATCATCTTCCCGCTGGAGGCATCGACATCCGGCGCGGTCATCAATGCCGGCCTGGTGATATCCGGCTCCGGCTTGATCATCGTCGTCGGCGTCGTCATCGACACCATGCGCCAGCTGGAAGCGCAGCTGGTTATGCGCAACTACGAGGGGTTCATGCGCTAAGGCTGGCTTGGGCGACGAGATTTGGGAGCCGAGCGCGGTCATTGCTCGGCTCTGTTTTTGTCAGCTTAACGCGCGAGCCGTCGCAGGCAGTAGATTCGCTGGAGCAAGCACTATGAGTCTGTATGTGATCTTGATGGGGATTCAGGGCGCCGGCAAGGGCTTGCAGGCGAAGCGGATGCAAGCGCATTTTGGCATCCCGCAGGTTTCGACTGGCGATCTTTTCCGCGCTATGCAGACGCGCACGGATGACCTGGCGCGCAAGGTCCAGCAAATTATGGCGGCTGGCATCCTTGTTGATGACGATACCACCAACGCTATTGTTGCCGATCGCCTGTCCCAAGCCGATGCCCGGGGCGGCGTCATCCTGGATGGCTATCCCCGCAATCGTGTGCAAGCGGCTTTTCTGGAAGCGCATCTGGCGGCTCAGGAACAGCGGGTGGGCGCGGTTCTCCTGCTGGAACTGGACCTCTTCACGGCATTCAAGCGGGCTTTCGGGCGTGTCTCGGCTCCCGATGGCCGCAGCTACAATGTATATTCCAATGCGCAAGGCATTGACTTTTGCTGGGCGCAAGATCCCAGCGGCAGCTTCCCGCCCCGCCTGCAAGCGAAAATGCGCGCAAGCGGCGAATCACTGAAGCGGCGCCCCGATGACGCCAGCGCCGATGCCATCATCAAGCGCTTCGATACCTATCTGGAAACCACGCAGCCGCTTATCAACTACTTCGAGGAGCGAGGCATCGTCCGCCGCATCAATGCCGACCAAAGCATTGAGGCGGTCTGGGCGGATATCCGGCGCGCCCTGGAGTGAGCGTTGCGCTCGACAAGCTGCCGAGACCAAGAACCATGCCACCGGTACTGAAGTCGGCTGAGGAACTGGCAATCATGCGCGAGGCCGGGCGCATCGTCGCCATCGCCCACGAGGAGATGCGCCGCGCCATCAAGCCGGGCATAAGCACAAAAGCCCTGGATGACATTGCCCTGACTGTGCTGCGCGATCATGACGCTGAGCCCTGCTTTCTGGGTTACGCGCCGGGCGAGCATCCGCCTTTCCCCGCCACCATCACGGCGTCGATCAATCACGAGCTCGTGCATGGCATCCCCTCGGACGCGCGAATCCTGTACGAAGGCGATATCATCGGCTTGGATCTGGCCTGCTTCTATCAGGGAATGGTCGGCGATGCGGCATTTACGCACCCGGTCGGCCAGGTCTCGCGCTCTGCCAAGCGGCTATTGGATGCCACCAGGGCGGCGCTGGATGCAGCCACTGCGGCATCGATCATCGGCAACCGGCTCAGCGATGTGGCGAAAGCCACCTCCAAAACGGCGGCCCGCCAGGGCTACAGCGTGGCTCGCGAATACACCGGGCACGGCGTCGGCCGCGCCATGCACGAAGAGCCGCAGGTGCCCAACTGGTGGCACAGCAAAAAGAGCCGCGTCAAGTGGCAGGATTATGACCTGCAAGCCGGCATGACCTATGCCATCGAACCCATGCTGATAGCCGGGCGCGCGGATTTGCTAGAGCTGGATGATGGCTGGACGGTGGTGACCAAAGATGGCTCGCTGACCGCGCATTTTGAGCACACAGTTGCCATCACCGCAGATGGTCCACTGATCTTGACCTTGCCATGACCATCTCGAGAATCGCCTTGGCTGCGCGCGCGCTGCTGCTCAGCTTGCTCGTCATCGCCGGCCGCGGTCAAACACAAGCTGACCAGCCAAGTTTCATTGACGCTGACTGTCCCTTTTTCATCATGCAAATGGAAGGCGCCAGCAATTCGCCCATCGCCTGCGGATATCTGCTGGTCGCGGAAGACCGCAGCTCGCCAGCAACCAGCCGCTTGCTGGAGCTCTTCGTCGCTCGCCTGCCCGCCAGAGCGCCACAAGGCAATGCGCCCATCCTCTACCTTGAGGGCGGTCCAGGCGGCGCAGCCTCGCAAGCCATCCAGAGTTTGGCGGAATCGTCGCTGAACCTTATCTACGATTTTATTGTCATCGATCAGCGCGGCAGCGGCTTGTCGTGGCCATCGCTGAACTGCTATGAAGCTGAGGACGAGGCTGTCGAGAGCGAGCTCGCCTGGCTGAAAGACTGTTACGAGCGATTGCGGGCTGAAGGCGCTTGGCTGCCTGCCTACAACAGCGCCGAAAACGCCCGTGACATGCATGACCTGCTTGCTGCGCTTGATATCAGCGAAGCCAATCTCTACGGCATATCGTATGGCGCGCGCCTGGCTATGACGCTCGCCCGCGATTATCCGCAGCGCATTCGCTCCATGATCCTGGATGGCGTGTATCCGCCCCAGGTCAATGCCTTGGAAACGCAGCCCAGCTTTGCCAATCGCGCCTTTGAGCGGCTCTTCAGCGATTGCGCCAGCGATCCAAGCTGCCGGCGCGCCTTCCCGACACTGCGAGACAGCTTCTTGGCAGTCATACAGCGTCTGGATGAACAGCCCGCCGAGATCGACGGAGCGCTCATGAGCGGCGCGGATTTCGCCAACGAGATCTTCAACATGCTTTACGATTCGGCTTCCCTGCGCTTTGCGCCGGCCTTGATTGACGCGTTCAGCCGAGCCGACTACAGCTACGATCCGATAGCCGAAGTTGCTGTGGGCGCCGGCGCCGGGCAGACGGACAATGTCGAGTCTCTGGTCATGCAACTGCTGGATGCCGCCGATGGCAGGGCGCTGCAAGATCTGCTGGATTCGAGCGAGGACCAGAGCCCGCAAGCCTTGCTCGCGGAAATCGAATACATCCTGGAAAATCAGGCGCTTAAGGACTTCCTGGGCTTGCCCAGCATGGCTGCGCTCGAGCAGCATTTGGCGACCTTGGATGAAGCCGAATACGCCCAACTGGAAACGGAGGCGCTGGGAATCTACGATGATGACAGCGAAGGCCTCTACTACAGCATCGAATGCGCCGACGAAGTCCACTTCAATGATCCGGCCGAGATCGAGCGTCTCTCAGCTGGCTTGCATCATGCGATCCGAAGGGTGTTTGTCCGCGAGGCTCTGGAGACATTTTCCGCCTGCGATACCTGGGCGCTGCCGCCCTCGGACACAAGGGAGAATGATCCGGTGAGCAGCGACATCCCGACTCTGCTTTTCTCCGGAGAATACGATCCCATCACTCCGCCGGAATGGGGGCGCGAGGCGGCCAAGCATCTGGCAAACAGTTGGCATTTTGTCTTTCCCAACATCGGCCATGGCGCGCTCCTGGAAGGCGACTGCCCAGATGCCATCGCGTGGACGTTTCTTGCCAAGCCCATGCTTGAACCCGATTCGGGCTGCATCGCAAACCTAAGCGCGCCCGATTTCTATATCCCGGAGTTCCTGGCAAAGTGAGCCAGAATCAGCCTTTTACAAGCGCCGCGATTATGCTATGCTACGCGCTTGGTGTCGGGGCTGCTGGCTTCGGCGCATATCGAGCAAGAATCGCATGTCTGCCGCGCGCCATCAAGCCAGTCGCGCTGCGGCTTGCCCATGTAACCTGGAATCGCCAGGCGAAGTTGAGGACCGAGGCATGAAAGTATCCGCCAGTGTCAAACGCCGCTGCCCCAAGTGTCGCGTTATCAAGCGCAAGAGGCGTGTCATGATCATCTGTGAGAACCCAAAACATAAACAGAGGCAGGGCTAAGCCCGCCCGACATAATCAAGGAGTTTGATTGATGGCACGTATTGAAGGCGTCGATCTGCCCCGTGACAAGCGCGTTGTCATTGGCTTGACATATATCTATGGCATCGGCCGGTCTACCAGCCAAAAACTGCTGGATTCAGCTGGCATCGATTACAGTACGCGCGTCCGCGACCTCAGCGAAAGAGAAGTCCAGCGCCTGCGCGAGCTCATCGGCGGCTTGACCATCGAGGGCGACCTGCGCCGGCAGACCCAGCTGAACATCAAACGTTTGATGGAGATCAATTCTTATCGCGGCTTGCGTCATCGGCGGCGTTTGCCCGTCCGCGGGCAGCGCACGCGCACCAATGGGCGCACGCGGCGCGGCAAGAAGCAGACCGTGGCCGGGCGGGGCCGCCGGCGCGGCGCGACCAAGAAATAACCTGGCGCCGTCACTGCGCAGGCAAAGAGCCAGGCAGGCATCCGAGCGAGGCAAGCCGGTTATCTCCGCGCGAGGCGGGGTCTTGGCACGAGTGGAAATCTTAGTCCATCTGGAGCGATTGAATGGCGAGAGCAAGACGAGGCAGTCGCAGCGCTGCCAGACGAGTATTCAAAAATATACCCTATGGTCAGGCGCATATTTATGCCACCTTCAACAATACGATTGTGTCCATGACGGATCAATCGGGCAACGTCATCACCTGGGCTAGCGCCGGCACTTCCGGCTTCACCGGCAGCCGCAAGAACACGCCCTATGCGGCGCGCATGGCGGCGGAGACAGCCGCATCCAACTCCCAGCAGCATGGCATGAAAGAAGTGGACATCTTCGTCAAGGGTCCAGGACCCGGGCGCGAGGCAGCCATTCGTTCCATCCAGCAGAGCGGATTGAAGGTGCGCTCCATCACGGACGTAACGCCTGTGCCGCACAATGGCGTTCGCCCGCCCAAGCGCCGGCGCGTATAAGCGAAAGGGAAACCCGCGACCATGGTATTTCCAGCAGAACCCGCATCCCTCAGCGCGAGCGCGGTTGACGCCAATCTCGTGACCGCCAATATGGTGCTGCCACACCAGGTGGAGAGCCAGAATATCACCCGCGATTATGGGCGCTTTGTCATCAGCCCTTTGGAGAGCGGTTATGGCTTGACGCTTGGCAACGCGCTGCGGCGCATCTTGCTGTCATCGCTGCCGGGCGCGGCCGTGACCAGCATCCGCGTCTCCGATGTGCATCATGAGTTTTCTGAAATCCCGCATGTCCGCGAGGATATGACCCAGTTGATCCTCCAGGTCAAGCAACTGCGCCTGGTATTGCTGGGCGTGGACAATGCGCGCCTGCGCCTGGAGCACCGTGGCGCTGAGGGGATCGTAACCGCAGCCGATATCTGGGCGCCGCCCGAAGTGCAGATCGAGAACCCCAGCCTGTATCTCTTCACGGTGGACGACCCAAACGTCGATATCGAGATGGAGTTTACGGTCGAATCGGGCCGCGGCTTCAGCCCCGCGGAGGATCGCGGACGCCTGCCCATCGGCGAGCTGCCCGTTGATGCCGTCTTCAGCCCCATCAAGCGCGTCAACTTTGATGTGGAACGGGCGCGGGTCGGCCAGCGCACCAATTATGACAGGCTCGTTCTGGAACTCTGGACAGATGGCACAATCAGGCCCGAAGAAGCCGTCGCCCAATCCGCGCAGATCATGATGCACCATCTCAAAGTCATCGCCGGCGTCGATGAAGACTGGTTCCAATCTATTGAGCTGCCGCCGCAAATCGAAGACGAGCCGACATACCCGCCGCTCTATGACAAGCCGATAGAAGAGCTTGACCTTAGCGTGCGCGTCTTCAACTCCTTGAAGCGCACCGGCATCACTTCGGTCGGCGATGTGCTTGATATGCTCAACCGCGGACCGGATGCCATGTTGGCCATCCGCAACTTCGGCGAGAAATCTCTGGATGAGTTGGAGCAGAAGCTCAGCGAGAAGAACTACTGGCCCCAGGACAAGGCTGAATAGGAGCTTAGCGAGGCGCAATCATGCGACATCGACATCACGGCAAGAAACTCAATCGCAGCGGCAGCCACCGCAAAGCCCTGCGCATGAACCTGGCGACTCAGCTGCTGACGCATGGGCGCATCCGCACGACCTTTCACAAAGCCAAGTTTGTTCAGAGCCATGCTGAGCGTCTGATCACGCTTGCCAAACGGGGTTTGGCGAGAGCCGATGCCCGGGGCGACCAGATGGTGGCTGTGCACGCTCGGCGTCAAGTGGCGCGCCGCTTGAACAATGACCGCGTCCTGGTTGGCAAGGTCTTTGACGAATTGGCGCCGCTCTATGCCGATAGACCCGGCGGGTATACGCGCATCATGAAACTGGGTCCCCGCAAAGGCGATAATGCCGAAATGGCGTTGATTGAGCTGGTTGATTACGAATGGGATGATTAGCGGCCGGACTTATGGCGCAATCCTGGCGTATGACGGGACCGCCTATCAGGGTTTCCAGCGGCAGCCCGAACCGACGCCGACTATTCAAGCGGCTGTGGAGGCGGCGATCAGCGCTATCACCGGGGAGCCAGCGAGAATCATCGCCGCGGGCCGCACTGACACGGGCGTTCACGCGACCGGGCAGGTCATAGCCTTTGAAGTGAATTGGAAACATGATGAAAGGGAATTGTTATCCGCTATCAATTCGCAGCTTCCGCTGGACATCGCCCTGCAGCGCATATGGAAGCAGGCAGGCTTTCATCCGCGCTACGATGCTTTGTGGCGGCAATATGCCTATAGCATCGCTGTCGTCCGAGCGCGTCAGCCACTGCTCAACCGGCAGGCTTGGCAGCTGATCGGCGAGCGCCTGGATATCGGCGGCATGCGAGAGGCGGCCGCCATTTGTCTGGGCGAGCATGATTTTGCCGCCTTTGGCAAAGCGCCGCAACCTGGCAGCCAAAATACTGTTAGACGGTTATTCGTATCGCGTTGGGAGATTGAGGACAAAGCATACGGCACAGCCTATAAATACCGGATTCGCGGCACTGCTTTCTTGAATCACATGGTGAGACGCTTGGTAGGCATGATGGCGCAGGTGGGCAGGGGCAGGCTAACAGTCGAGGATTTTGCGGACATCTTGCGCAGCCGCGACCTGGAACGGGCGAAAGTCTTGGCGCCGCCGCAAGGGCTGGTGCTGGAAGAAGTCAAGTATCCGCAGCGGATAGCGGAACGCAGATCGGATTGCGCAGCCTCAGAACGCGCTATCGAGGCGGCGCTGGAGGAAACCTTATGAAGCAAGCCATTCAGAAGACCTATGCCACGAAGCCGGCCGTCATAGAGCGGCGCTGGTGGCTGATTGACGCCAAAGGCATGACATTGGGGCGCGTCGCCTCCAAGGTTGCGCCGATACTCCGCGGGACGCGGAAGCCCTACTTTACGCCGCATCTCGATACTGGCGACTATGTGATCATCGTGAATGCCGACAAGATCCGCGTCACCGGCAAAAGGCTGGACCAGAAGCTCTACTATCGGCACAGCGGCTATCCCGGCGGCTTGAAGAGCATGACCCTGCGCGAGATGATGTCCAAGTTCCCCAATCGCGCTTTGACTCTGGCCATAAAGGGCATGCTGCCCAAAGGGCCTCTGGGGCGACAGATGGCCAAGAAGCTGAGAGTATACGCCGGCGCGGAGCACCCGCATCAAGCCCAGCAGCCGGAAGCGCTTGTGATTTGACCCGCCCGGAAATGACAGCGCCTCCTTCGCGATTCGCGTGCGGGGCAAGTTGAGGAGAGATTGCATGTCAGCACAGTATTATGAAGGAATCGGTCGCCGCAAGTCGGCATCTGCCCGCGTCAGGCTGTTTCCCGGCGGGACGGGCAGGTTTATCATTAACGGCAAAGAAGGCGGAGAATACCTGCCGCGCCTCGGCGATATGCAGACATGCCTGGCGCCATTGACGCATATCGGGCAGGAACGCAGCTATGATGTCTCCGTGCATGTCAACGGTGGCGGCATCACGGGCCAGCGCGACGCCATCCTACTGGGCATAGCCCGAGCCCTGGAAAAAATCGACCCGGATTTGCGCGGTACTCTAAAGCGGGAGGGCTTCCTTTCCCGCGATGCCCGCGTCAAAGAACGCAAGAAGCCGGGTTTGAAGCGCGCTCGCAAGGCGCCGACCTATACCAAGCGCTAATCAGAAGTTTCCGCCAGTCTTGATCGCAGCTGGATTCATATCATGGATCTGGCTGTTTTTCATTTGCGCGATCTCCTCCAGCTGTGTCACTTACTTGAAGATCGCCCGTACGCGCCGCATGATAGACTATGCGTCATGGCCGAATCAGCTGCATGCGATTTCCACTGAAATGGCGCGCTTCGGCACAGATGTTCATCCAAGACCGAAATGCGAATGCTTGCGGCAAAATAGAAATATCCCCGGTATGTACAAGCGAGGCGGAGGTTTGTACTCACTTGTCATAGACTTCCAATCAGTTAGCGCCGGACCAACTTTATTTTCCAGAGAAACGGGCGGGCTTTGCGACAGATGATCACCATAATCGGTTTGGGACCTGGCTCGGCAAAGCACATCACCCGAGGCGCCTGGGATACCCTGCAGCGTATCGATACGCTTGCGCTGCGCACGGCGCGCCATTTGAGCCTTGCGGAATTGCCAGATGGGCTGCGAGTCCTCAGCTTCGACGATGTCTACGAAGCGCATGAGCAATTCGACCAGGTCTATGAGGAAATCGCCGATCGCGTGCTGGCATTGGCTCGGCGGGATGGCCAAGTCGCTTATGCCGTGCCGGGCCATCCCTTGGTCGGCGAAGCCAGCGTGACCAAGATCTTGCAGCGCGCTCGGGAATCCGCAATTGAGGTCGAAATCGTTCCGGGCTTGAGCTTCATCGAGCCCTGCCTTTCGCTGCTGGGCATTGACGCGCTGGATGGCTTGCAGCTGCTCGACGCGCTCAGCGTGGCTGCCCAATATCATCCGCCCATCAATCCCAGCCTGCCCGCCTTGCTGGCGCAGGTTTACAGCCGCGACGTCGCCTCTGACCTCAAGCTGACGCTGATGAATCAATATCCTGATGATTTCGCCGTGAATCTTGTGCATTCGGCCGGCAACGATGACGCGCGGATGGAATCTCTCGCGCTTTATGAGATCGACCGCTCGCGCCATTTAGACATCACAACCTCGCTCTACCTGCCGCCCCTGGACGCCTTCAGCAGCTTCGAGGCTTTGCAGAATATCATCGCTCACTTGCGCTCGCCGGCCGGCTGCCCCTGGGATCGCGAGCAGACGCACAGGTCTCTGCGCCCTTTTCTGATCGAAGAGACTTACGAAGTGCTGGAGGCCCTGGACTCTGGCGATTCCCAAGCGCTCAGCCAGGAAATGGGCGACCTGCTCCTGCAAATCCTCCTGCACACGCAGATTGCCATCGACGAAGGCGAATTTACGATGGCGGATGTCCTGCGGCATCTGAACAAAAAGATGATTCACCGGCATCCGCATGTCTGGGGTGATGAGCCAAAGACGGGCGATTTTGGCCAGCTTTCGCGGATCTGGCAAGCAGCCAAGGCGGCTGAACGTTCCGGCGAGGACGATGCGCCCAAGTCCATCCTTGATGGCATTCCGGCCGGCGCGCCGGCGCTTTTTGTGGCGCAGCGATACTCCGCGCGCGCTTCCCGCATAGGCTTTGATTGGCATGACATCAGTGGCGTTGAAGCCAAGTTCCAGGAAGAATTGGCCGAAGTCTACGCGGCGGAAACCCGCGAAGAACGCGCCGAAGAAATTGGCGATCTCATCTTTGTGCTGGTCAACTGGCTGCGCTGGCTTGGCATGGATGACCCGGAGAGCCTGCTGCGCGAAATCAACGCCAAATTTTCTCGCCGCTTCCGGCACGTCGAAGAGCGGGCGCGCGCGGCAGGCAAGCCAATCTCTGACTTCACCTTGGACGAACTCGATGTCTGGTGGCGGGAAGCCAAGCTGCTGCCCAAGCCATCCCCGGACCGCGACAAGTAATGGCAAACCGATGCTGGCCGGCGAATCCATAATCCTGGAGGGCCATCTTTCCATAGAAGCGGCGCTGGAAGCCGGCTATCGCGATCTGCATGAGATCCTCATCGCTGAGCGCAAACGCTACAACCGGCGCGCCATTGCCCTGATGCGCAGAGTTGCGGCGGCTGGCATCCCGGCCGACTTCGCGCCCGACGACAGGATTGACAGCCTGGCAAATGGCACATCGCATGGCGGCATTCTGGCGCGGGTTGGCGCGCGGCGCTTCTGCGAACTCGAAGATTTGCTCCAGCCTGGCAGCCCGCCGCTTGTTGTCATGCTTGATGGCATAGAAGATCCTTATAATTTCGCGGGCGTGGTTCGCGCCTTGTATGCGGCTGGCGTCGCTGGAATCGCGCTTCGCCCACGCAACTGGACCAGCGCGGCTGCTCTGGTCGGGCGAGCCAGCGCCGGCGCCATTGAACGCATGCCCCTGGCTCTGGCGGATGACGCGGAGACGGCGGCCAGGTTCTTCAGCGGTCGGGGATTGCGCATAGCCATCGCAGCCAAATCTGAAGATGCCCTGCCGATCTATCAAGCCGATTTGACCGGACCGCTCTTCCTCTTGCTGGGCGGGGAGCGCCGTGGCGTTACGCGTTCCTTCCTGCAATCCGCCGATCTCAAGCTGCAGATCCCTTACGCCCGCACCTTTGCCCAATCCCTGGGGACTGTCGGCGCGGCCGCGGTTATCGCCTTTGAAATCATGCGCCAGCGCAACTTCCAATCCGCTTCCGCCAAGTAGCGCCTGTTTGCCTGTCGCAAAGTGCCAAGCAATGCTACTATGCCTCTTGAAATAGCGGACAGGGACGCGGGGTGACTGGATGAAGGCTGTGATTCTGGCGGCGGGGCAGGGTACGCGATTGCGGCCCGTGACTCTGACTATGCCAAAGTCTCTTGTGCCAGTGGCAAATCGCTGGCTGATCAACTATGCCCTGGACGCGCTGAAGAAAGCCGGCTTGACCGACATCGGCATTGTCGTCAACAGCCTGGATTCTCCCATCGTCGCCAACTTGGGCGATGGCGGCTTGCTCGGCGTCAACATCGAGTACATCGTGCAAGATGAGCAGCTCGGCTTGGCGCATGCCACAGCGCTTTGCCGCGAATTCGTCGGTGGCGAGCCCTTCACGGTTTTCCTGGGCGACAATATTTTCCAGGATAAAATGACCGGCTTGCTGACTTCTTTTGCCGAATCGGATAAAGAAGCCGCGGTTGTCCTTGGGGCGGTTGGCGACCCGACGCGCTTCGGCATCGCGGAAATCGACAACGGCAACATCCTGCGCGTGGTCGAAAAGCCCCGGAACCCGCCATCAAACATGGCCATCGCCGGCGTCTATCTCTTCCGCGCTTCGATATTTGACGCCATCCAGCGCATAAAACCATCGGGCCGCAACGAGCTCGAAATCACGGACGCCATCCAGGCGCTCATCAATGAGGGCTTGCCAGTCGCCTCATACAGGCTGAATGGCTGGTGGATCGACGCGGGCAAACCCGACGCCATCATCATGGCCAATCAACTGGTGCTGGAAGAGCTGCCCTATACGCCCGCGCCGGAGCAGAGCGAACAAATCATTGGCAGCAGCGAAGTCTCGCATCGCGTGCTCATCGGGCGCGACAGCCGCGTCATCGACAGCGTCATCCGCGGTCCCGTCATCATCGGCGACAACACCGTCATCCGCAGCAGCTATATTGGACCCTATACCTCGATAGGCGATAATGTCACGGTGGAGGGCAGCGAGATCGAAGCCAGCATCATCATGCGAAACTGCGAGATCCGCAATATCCTGGGGAGGATCGATCGCAGCCTGCTGGCGGATAATGCCCGCGTGACTTCGGCGACGCACATGCCGGATGCGCATCGCTTTGTCTTGGCGGAAAACAGTTATGTGCAATTCTAGCCGCTAGCCCAATCTCTTCGGCGGGAGGAGATTGCGCGCCAGCAGGTATTCCTCAGACGGGCCAGCCCAGGCAACGCGCCTGAAGTTGACCTTGCCGCGCCGATCAAACTCGATGCCTTCCCGCTCAAGCAGGCGCTGTTGTTCCAGCGCTTGCGGGCTGCCGGCCGGAAAGCTGATCCCGCCTTGGCTGTTGATGACGCGGTGCCAGGGGATAGCCAAACCACGCGGCGTCTTGCGCAATGCCGTGCCGACCCAGCGTGGCGCCAGCCTGCGCAGCGAGGCCGCATCCATCAGCTCGTCCGGCGGGATCATCGAGGCGATCTGCCCATAGCTGCTCACCTTGCCAGCCGGGATCTGCCGCGTGATATCCCAGACTAACGCGAAGAATGCTTGGGCATTTGGCGGATTAAACATTGGCGACGCCTGCAAAACTGGACGAAACTGAACAGGGATTGCGCTCAAATGCGGACAGAGTACAGCACGGGATTCCCAGATGAAAATGACCGGATTGACGATTGCCGCGCTGAACATGCGCGAGATGGTGGCCTTCTACAATGCCGTTTTTGGCGCGCGACTCAAACAGACAGTGCACATCGGCGCTGAGCAATTTTACGGCGGCAAAATCGGCGAGGTTGAATTGACCCTCTGCCCGAATGCCATCGCCGGCGTGGTCGCCGAACAGAACCGCCAGCAATTCCGCTTTCAGGTCAGCGATATCGATGCCGTCATGGCGCGGGGCTTGGCGAATCATGGCAGCGAAATCAACCCCGTCGATGAATACAAAGGCGCCAAGGTGGCCTCGCTGGCTGACCCCGATGGCAATACGATAGAGTTCGTCGAGCTTCTCTCATAAGTCGCCGCGGATGCTGCGTTTGAGCTCGGCTCGGCTGGGCGCGTAATTCCCCAGGTGACGCACGACGATCCCGCTGGCATGATTGGCCAACCTGACCGCATCCGGTGGAGATTGCCCGGCCGCCAGAGCCAGCGTCGTTGTGGCGATTGCCGTGTCGCCGGCGCCGACCGTGTCATAGACATCACTGACCTTGGGCGCGGGGCAATGCGCCGTCATGCCCTCATAAGCCAGCGTCGCGCCATGGCTGCCCCGGGTGATTATGGCGGCTCGCCTGATGTCGAGGCGATCGCGCAGATGCTCGGCTCCGCGGCTGAAATCCTCGTCGCTCGCCAATAGGCGATTCAAATAATGCTGAGCGTCCTGCGCATTGCATTTGAGGACGTCCAGGCTGCGGAAAGTTTCGAACTGGCCCTGCGCGTCAGCCGTCAGCAGAACCGCGTTCTCATGGCAGAGCAGGCGCAATTCCGCCACCAGTGACGGCGTCAACAGCCCGCCATGATAATGCGATAGCAAGACGGCATCAATCTGGGCGATCACCCCGCTGGCGAAGCGCATGATGGCGGCTTGGGTTTCGCGGTCGATGGGGCGGCGGCTGACCGTGTCGATGCGCGTGACCTGCTGCGGAAAACGCAAACCCATCTGCGCCAATATCCGCGTCTTGACGGTCGTCGGGCGGTCGCTCAGGGTCAATATTCCGCTGGCGTCAATGCCCTGCTCGCCCAGGATCCGCTTCAAGCGCTTGCCTGGCGCGTCATCGCCAATGATGCCCACCTGGATCGCCCGGCTGCCCAAGGCGACGATGTTGGCAGCCGGATTTGCGGAGCCGCCGGCGATATATTGCCGCGATTCCAGTTCCAGCACCGGAACCGGCGCTTCCCGGCTGATCCGCGTCGGCTTGCCTGTGATGTACTCGTCCAGCATGATATCGCCGATGACGAGCACCGTTCTGTTTGCCAATGCGGCCACTTGCGCAGTTAAGCCTTCGGGCATGTGCAGGCTCGCGTATCCGCTAATGACAGCGCCGTTCAGTGTACACCAGGCTTGCCCGCGCGCATAAGGCGGGCTTGCGAGGTTCAGCGGCTTGTGCGCCAAAGAATGGCGATGGCAAAGCGGGGCAGGCGCAGCATCCGCTTCCAGCGCCAGGGCTGCCTGAGCAGGCGGAACAGCCATTCCAAGCCACGCTGCCGCATCCAGTTTGGGGCGCGCGGCGTCACCCCGGCGATAAAGTCGAAAGCGCCGCCGACGCCCATGGCCATCGATACCTGCAAGCGCGGCAGGTTGCGGGCGATCCACTTGTCTTGCTCGGGCGCGCCATAAGCCACAAACAGGATGTCCGCGCGGCTGGCGTTGACGCGCTCGACGATGGCTTGTTCTTCCCCTTCGGCTGGGCTGCCGCTGTATGTTCCCGCCACCTGCAAGCCAGGGTAGCGCTCTTGCAATATGTCGGCAGCCCGGCTGGCGATGCCTTCCTCCGCGCCGAGCAGAAAGATTCTCCAGCCATGCTCAGCCGCAAATTGGGCGATCCGCGGCAAGCCATCCGAGCCAGTGACCCGCTCCGGCAGTGGCGCGCCCAGGCGGCGGCTCGCCCACATCAAGCCCACGCCATCCGGAACGCAGAGTGCTGCCCGCCGCAGAATGTTCGCGAAGACCGCGTCTCGCCGGGCGATCATGATAAACTCGGGATTCACCGTGCAAACATGCCGCGCGCTGCCATGGTCGCCTATCCAAGTCTCAATTTCGTCCAGCCAACTTTTATAGGTCACGGCATGCGCGGGAAAGCCCAGGATCTCCACCCGCTTGATGTTGGCTGATGGACGCGGCATTGTCGGGCGAATGGCGCCGGCCGCAGGCTCGCCATCCAGCAGGGCGCGCGCTGCTCTTGTGACCTGCGCCACCGTGACCAGCTTCATGCAGGTTCGCGCCTGGCAGCCTTCCCGCGCGCCAATCCGATGCCCGATATAGCTGCAAGGGCTGCATTCCACGCCACTGCGCAGCACGAAGGTCCCTTCGGCTTGGCGCCAGGGACGCCAGGCAGCGTCGTTGCTGGGACCAAATATGCACACTACCGGCGTATCGGTGGCTGCCGCGATGTGCATCACGCCACTGTCCGCGCCGATGAAGAGATCGCAGCGCGCGATGACATCAGCCAGTTGCGGAAGGCTGGTCTTGCCGACGAGATTGAGGCACTTCCCTGGCAGCGACCGGGCTACTTTGGCGCTGTCATCATTGTCGCTGCCCACCAGGATGATCTGCGCGCCATGCGATTGCCGCAAACGCGCCGCCACTTCCACAAATCGTTCTGGCATCCAGCGCCTCGCCCGGCTGTAGCCGCCGCTGCCGGCATGCATGACCACCTTGGGCGAGCCTGAATGGGATAACGTCGGGCATTCAAGCGCTTCACGCTTGACTCGCGCGGGCCGAGCGGAATTGTCCGCGCCCAGCAAAGCGACCAGATCCAGCCAATACTGGGCTTGATGCGCCGCGCCGAAGCCGCCATCGCTTATCGATTCGGTCAAAAAGCCGGCTCTTCCATTTTGCAAGCCAATGACGCGCCGAGCGCCTGTCACCTTGGCGATCAGCCAGAATTTCAGCGCGCCGGCCCGCATCGTGAAGTGGTGGAAGAAGACCACAGCCTCGTAGTTTTGCCGGCGCAACTGAAGTAGGCTCAACAGGTTGGCGCGGGTGAAGAGGGCGCTGCTGGCGTTCGCTCCGCCTTGAAAGGGGATGCGCTCGTCAACGAGATCATCGGGCAGGCATGGCAGGGCATGCGCCGAGGCGAACAGGTCGATCCTGGCTTGCGGGCGCGCCTCACGCAGGGCAGCCATGGCCGGCGTCGCCAAGACCAGGTCGCCTATATCCGCCAGTTGCGCCAAGAGAATGCGTTCGCTCGCCATACGCTGGTCCGCCTATCGCCTGCCGCCATTTTAGCAGATGGACAGGCGAATCCCTCAATCGGGCGCGCCGAGTTCACGAAAGGCAGCCATCACTTGCTCCGCCGCCGCTGCCCAGGTGAATTGCCGCGCGCGCAGCTTGCCGCGGGCGATCAAGTCTTGTCGCAGCCGCTCGTCTCCGCTCAGCCGGCTCATGGCGCTGGCGATAGCTTCGACATTCAGCGGATCAACCAGCAAGCCATGCGCGCCGACGATCTCCGCCAGGCTGGATGTATTGCTGGCGATGACCGGCGTCCCGGCTCGCATGGCTTCCAGGGCGGGGAAGCCGAAGCCCTCATGCAAGCTGGGGAAAACCAGGGCAATCGCGCCAGCCAGCAGCGCGGCTTTCTCCGCCTCGCTCACGTAACCGGTTAGGCGAACTTGCCGGCTGCCCGCCAGCCAAGCCTCATCAAAGAGCCAGCCTTTTCCGCCAGCCAGCACCAACTCCGATTTATCATCGCCTTCGAGTCTCTGCCAACGCGCGAAAGCCTGAACCAGGCGGCTGATGTTCTTGCGCGGCTGCAAGGTGCCGACGAACAGGAAGAATCGTTTCGGCAGCTGATGCTTTTCGCGGACTGCGGCTATGTCTTCGGGGGAAACCTCCCGCTTGGAATCCACCAGGCCCGGGTAGACGACGCGAATCTTGGCTTGGGGCGTGCCATAGAATGCAGTCAGATCGGCGGCGGTGGCTTGGCTATCGGCGAAGACGAGATCTGCCCGCGCCTGGCTGAATCGCGTGCTCGCGTCCAAATACATGCGCTGCATGGGCGGGTGCGCCTGCGGGAAACGCTTGAAACCCAGATCATGCACCGTCACAGCGGCTTTGCCCGGGAATGCCAAGGGCAGCGTATGCGCCGGCACAAAAGTGATATCCGGGCGCGTCTTCCATAATTCGGCGGCGAAGCGCAGATGCGTCCACATTCTAGGCAGGCGAATCAGCCTCTCTTCGACATGATCCGAGGCCGGGAACAGCCCAGCCGGCGGCCTATCGCGGAAATACAGAGCAAGCTCGGCGGGAATGGCTGCCTTGTCATTGGCTGCTGCCAGCGCTTGAATCAACCGCCGGGCATAGGTCTCGGTGCCAGTCGGCTGCATGGATGTGCTGCGGCTGGCGTCAATGGCGATCCGGAATGACGCTTGATTCATCGCAAGTTTCGCCGCGCTCTATGCCATCACGAAGGCGAGCGGTCCAAAGCAAGCGCCTCACAAGCCGATGATATGCCGGCCCGCGCGCTCGCTGAAGACATGCCGCGTATCGACGATGGCCGGGCTGTTTGCGGCGACCTCCAACCAGTCAAAGGCGGAGTGGTCCGTCACCACAACAACCAGGTCGGCATCTCGCAGCAAGCCGAGGCTGTACTCTTCCGAGCGCAGCTGCACATGATTCTCCAGGCTGATCTCAGGCACATGCGGATCGCAATAGCTGACATCCGCGCCGCGATGCCGCAGCAAGCTGATGATATCCAGGGCTGGGCTTTCGCGGACATCATCCACGTCTCGTTTGTATGCCACGCCCAGGATGACAATGCGCGAGCCACGCACCGACCGCTCTCTTGCGTTGAGTGCGCTGGTGATTTTCTCGATTACGTAATAGGGCATGGATGTGTTGATCTCGCTGGCCAGCTCAATGAAACGCGCGTTGTAATTCAACGTCTTCAGCTTCCAGCTCAGATAATGCGGATCGACCGGGATGCAATGCCCGCCCAGCCCGGGTCCCGGGAAAAAGGGCATATAGCCAAAGGGTTTGGTGGCCGCGGCTTCGATGACTTCCCAGACATCAACATCCAGCTTGTCGCACATCAGCGCCATCTCATTGACCAGCCCAATATTGACCGCGCGAAAGGTATTCTCCAGCAATTTGACCATTTCGGCTGCCGTCGGCGAGCTCACTTCGATGATGGTATCGACTGCCGCGCTATACAAAGCCTTGGCCACTTCGCCGCAATGCGCCGTGATGCCGCCGACAACCTTGGGCGTGTTGCGCACGGTATAGACCTTATTGCCCGGATCGACGCGTTCGGGCGAATAAGCCACGAAGACATCTTCGCCCACAACCAGCTCATCGCCGGCGATCTCGGGCAGGATGATCTCTTCCGTCGTGCCGGGGTAGGTTGTGCTTTCCAGCACGATAAGCATGCCCGGTTGGCATACTCGGGCGATAGACTGCGCCGCCTGGATGATGAATGACATATCCGGATCTCGGGTCTTGCGCAGAGGCGTCGGCACGCAGATGCTTATGGCGTCCACCTCGCGAAGTTCCTCATAATCGCAGCTGGCGCGCAGCCTGCCCGACTGCCTGAGCGCGCAAATTCGCTCTTTTCCGACATCGTCGATATAGCTGAGGCCCGCGTTGATCTGCTGGACTTTTTCGGCTTGCACATCCAAGCCCAGGACATGGAAGCCGGCTTCGGCAAACTCCACCGCCAGTGGCAAGCCCACATAGCCCAGCCCCACCACCGCCAGCCTGGCTTCGCGTTTGTGTATTCTTTCCAGGAGTCTCGCTTTGTAGCTCATCGCCGTCCTGTAACATGCCTGGCGCGCCCGGCGATTATAGTACGCGCTGGCGGATGTCTATAGCCTGAGTTCAGCGGATGCCGCTGCGCGCGAAACTCTCGACGAATTGCCGCTGGAAGAGCAGGAACAGGATCACCAGCGGCGCGATGACGATCAGCGTGCCAGCCATAAGTTGACCGTAGAATGCGCCTTGATCGGTCGTCTTGATCAGCTTGTTCAGCCCGACGGTCAGCGGGCGAATTTCTTCCGAGCGCGTGATGATGAAGGGCCACAAGAATTCATTCCAGTGCGAACTGACCGAGACCAATGCGAAAGCCAGGTAGGCGGGAATGGCGTTTGGCGCATAAACATGACGAATCACTTGCAGGAGCCCCGCGCCATCAATCTTCGCCGCTTCTTCAAGCTCAATGGGAATCTCGCGGAAGGTCTGTCGCAGCAGCAATACCCCAAAAGCCGAGCCCCAATAAGGAATCATCAAGGCGACGCGGGTATCAAAGAGGCCAAGCAGGTTAATCATGCGGAAATTCTGCACCAGCAAGACGCCGGCTGGGATCATCAATTGCAGCAATATGATGAGCAGCAGCCACCGCCGCCCGAAGAACTTCATCCGCGCAAAGGCATAAGCCGCGCCGGTCACCGTGACCAACTGCACAGCCAGCGTCCCGCCGACGAATGCCAGGCTGTTAAGGTAGTGCAGGCTCCAGGGCGCGATGGCCAGGGCGCGCTGGTAATTCTCGCCGGTGATGTGGCTGCCAAAGAAGATATTGCCTTTGGTCACGGGTTCCGCTTCGGGCCGGAAGCTGACGAGGATCGTGAAGAAAAGCGGCAGAATAAAGAAGACCGCTATGGTCGCTTTCAAAGCAAAGGCCAGATTCGACAGGGGCGCATTTGAGCGATACATCAATCCGCCTCGTCGCGCTCAAAGAGCAGGAAATTGCTCAGCGTGAAGACCAGGACAACGCCGATAAGCACGATGGTCATGGCGTTGACGTAGCCCCAGTTGCGGCGCTCGGATATGTTTTGAAATATGAGATAGAGCAGCAGATTGGCGCTATCGGCCGGGCCGCCTTCGCCCAATGCCTGCAGCTGCTCCACTGTCTGAAAGGCGAAGGTGAAAGAGATGACTGTCACAAAGAGCAGGGTGCGGCGCAGCAATGGCAGCGTGATATTGGCGAATTGCCGCAGCCTTCCGGCGCCATCCAGGGCGGCCGCCTCATAGACGTCGCGGGGGATATTCTGCAAGCCCGCCAGAAAAAAGATCATGAAGTAGCCGGCTTGCTTCCAGATATTGACGATGATGACGGAAAGCAAGACCAGGTTGCGGTCGCCCAGCCAGTTTAAGCCAGGCTGCCCAAAGCTCTTGAGTATCGCATTGGCCAAGCCGATGCTGTCGGAAAAGATGAATGACCAGATGCTGGCTGCCCCAATCAGCGGCAGAAGCGACGGATAAAATACGGCGAAGCGCCATAAGCCCAGCAATCGCTGCTCGCCATTCAGCATCAATGCCAGCAATAGACCCAGCGGCAAGCCGATCCCGACGGTCGCTAAAGCAAAGACAAGCGTATTGCGAAAGCTGCGCAGGAAACGCATGCCCATATAATGGGCGTCGTCAAACAGATCGCCGAAATTATCCAGCCCGACGAAGTCTGGCGGCTTGCCCGCGCTGTTCAAGCCGCGCGCCGGTTTGTGCAGGCTGTCGTTGACCGTCCTCAGCGCCGGCGCGACGTTAAACATTAGAACCAGGATGAGCGTCGGGGCAATGAGCAGATAGGGCTGCAAACGAGCGCCGAAGGTTCGTCGCGCTGGGCTGCCGGGCATAGGCGCGCTCATGGCTGATAATGGCTGGGAAGGGGACGCGCAGCCTCACGCGCCCCCGGGTTGTCTAGCGGTATTCGGCGAGAATCCCGTCAATCTGCGCTTGAGCCGCGTCCATCGCCGCCTGGGCATCTTCCGCCTCGCCCGTCAGAATGCTCTGCAAGGTACCGTTGATGATGCCCTGGATGGTGATCGTCGCGTAACTCGAGAACTCTTTGCCAACGAACTGCAGCTGATCGCGAGCCACGCCATATTGCGGATGCTCCATCGCCAGCGAGGCCAAGGGCTCAGTGTTCCAGGCGGTCGCGTTCGCGGCGATGTAGCCGGTTGTCGCGCCCCAATCGGCTTGGATCTCTGGCGAGGACAAGAACATGACCCAGCGCCAAATCGCGTCCAGCTCGGCATCGCTCTTGCTGCCATCGTCAAAGACATACAGGTTGCCGCCGCCGGTTGGCGCGCCATAACCTGTGCCATCGTCGCCGGCCGGCCCGCTGGGCAGATACCAAACCCCCACTTCAAACTCAGCATCGTTGAGGATTCGCGTGAGGTTGCCAGTGGTGTGATAGATCATGCCGGCTTGCCCAGCCAGGAAGGCTATCGGCGTATCGCCCCAGGCCGCGCCGCCGGCCGGTCCTACAGCCAGCTCGTCGCCCAGGGAACGCACAAACTCGACCGCTTCAACCGCTTCCGGCGTATTGAAGAAAACTTCGGTGGGGTCATCGCTGACGATATTGCGACCATAAGCGATGGCGAAGCTCTGATACATCCAAATGGGGAAGCCGCCGGCCACGGGCACCAGCAAGCCATGCCGGTCTTCCGTCGTCAAAGCCTGGGCGATCTCAACCAGTTCGGCGTTGTTTGTCGGCGGAGAGTCATAGCCGGCTTCAGCCAGCATGTCGGCGTTGTAATACAGAATCGGCGTGCTGCGCTGGAAGGGAATCGACCAAACATTGCCTTCGGCATCCACGCCATTTTGCATCAAAGCCGGGAAGAAATCGCTGGCATAGGCGCCGCCATCGTCCATGGCGTCGATGAAGCCCTGGGCCGGGATGATATGCCCTTCTTCGGCAAAGCTGTATAGATCAATGGATAGCATAACCGCCACATCGGGTCCCGCGCCGCCGCCCTGCAATTCCGTCAGGATTGTCGTGCGGGTATCGGTATAGCTGCCAGTGAAGACCGGGTTGATGGCGATGCCGGGGTTCTCTTCCTGGAACATATCGGCATAGCGCTGGAAGATCCCTTCGGCATCATTCGCCGTAGCCGAGGGGAAATAGAAATCAATGACAATGTCATCCTGCGTCAGAGCCGCTGGCGCCAGCATAGCCAGCATCAGCAAGAAAATTGCGAACCTTGAAATGCGATGCATAAGCCTGTCTCCTTAGCTATCGACTAGGGCAATTCATGCCTGAATCGCTATGATAACGCAAAGGCCGCCCGCTCCGCAAAACAGGCGACCTCATTCTTAAACTTGCTCGATGAAGACTCGGGGATAGGCTCGGGGCATCAGAGGCCGATATCGCGCCGTTCATAGCCATAAAGCGAAGCCAGCAGCAGGACAAGCGACAAGCCGACAAAACCTGCGATATGCGTCCAGATGAAGCCCTGTGCCAGAATCTCGCCGGCATTGTAATACGTCAGGAAGGAGACGGCCCCAATCGGTTCAGCCATGGTGCCTTCCGCGGCCGCGCCTATCGTCTGCAGCATATAGCTGATGATGACAAAGGCGGTGATGATGCCCAGCGCAACCGTCCGCCGGCGAACGACGACCGCGATCAAAAGCGTGACAGCCATGATGAATACCATCAGCGGGATAAGGTAAAACGTGACTTCCGCCAGGCGCGACACATCCAATTCCACGCCGCCGAGGATCACGCCGAGGTGCATCCCCAGATAGATCAGAATGACCACCCCGATGCAGCTCAAGCCATAGGCGAGGAACTTTTCTATGACAACCCGCGCTCTTTCCAGCGGAAGGCTCAGCAGCACATCCATTGTGCCGCTGTCTTCTTCGTTCGCGGTGATGCGCATGCCCATGACGACCGGATATACTGCGAAGATCAGCGCCGATTTCCCGAAGAAGCCCATAGCCACGAAGCCCTCATTTGTGGCGAAGATCTCCAAGTCGCTGCCGACGCCGACCATAGCGAGGATCACCGGAGGGAAGCTCTCCAGCAGTTTCCGCATATCCTGCATATTGAAGAGCGGCACCATGATGACCACGAGCATGGCCATCGCCGCCAGCCCGACGCCCCAATAGACCATTTGCTTCCAGGTCTGCTTCAAAGTCTCTAGGAATACGGAACCGGTCATGTCGCAGCCTCCTATAAGCCAATATCGCGGCTTACGAAAAGCTTCATGGACAGGCCGAAGCCGATGATTACGGCCAGCAGCACAACAATGGTGTTGGCTGGGTCATAAACGCCCAGCACGAAGCCTTCGCCGTCAAGATAACTGAAATAGGAAAGGGTCTCCATCAGATCCGCCATTGCGCCGCCAGCGGAAGCCCCAATGGCGTTAAAGAGGTAACTGACTATGACAAATGCGGCGGACAAGCCCATCACATGCGCGCGCCTGCGCACAATCGCAGCCAGCAGGCAGGTCACTGTCATCACCAGCAACATGCTGGGATAAATGTTGAGAATGCTGGCGAAAATGACATCGGCCGGCGCGTCGATTGCCATTGCAATCAAACCGCCCACGGTGATAATGGCGCAGACCAGGATGATCCCCAAGCCGATCAACGCATAGCCGAGCCAGCGCTCCACAATGTAGGCGGAACGCGATATCGGCAGCGACAATATCACATCCATCACGCCGGATTGCTCGTCGTTGGCGGTGATGTTCAAGCCAGCCATCACCGCGAACACGGACAGGAAGATCGCCGCCTCCGAGACGAAGACCGAGACGATCCAGCCCTCAGATGTGGTGAGCAGCTCAACGCCGCTGACGCCAAAGGCTTTGAGCATGGCTGGGGGCATGGAACTCAAGAGTTCGGCATAACCCGAGATGATATCCGGGCTGGAGGCGATGAAGACGATATACAAGCCCAGCGCCCCAAGCCCCAAACCCCAATAGAGGATTTGTTTCCAGGATGCGCGCAGCGTGTTGCCGGTGATGATGCCGCTCATGTTCTGCCCTCCTCGGCGCCGCTGTAGAATGCCAGGAAGATTTCTTCCAGCGATGGCTCTTCGACATGCAGTGATTCGACATATCCGCTGCTAATCGCCCTCAGGAGGGGGTCAAAGTCGCCGACCATGCGCATGCGGATGCGCCGGCCGTTTTGGCTGAGACTGGTGATCGCCGGCATGCCCTCCAGCTGGTCCCGCAAGCCAACCGGCAGGGCATCGCGGAAGGTGACGTCGATCCAGTTGAATTCGACGTTGGTTATGTCTTCTACCGATTCCACCGCTTTCAGCTCGCCATCGCGCAGGATGCCGACGCGGTCGCAGATAGCCTGGACTTCGCTGAGCACATGAGACGACAGGAATACCGTTTTTCCCTTGGCGCGGTAATCCGCCATCATCTCATGAAAGGTCTGCTGCACAAGGGGGTCAAGCCCGCCAGTCGGTTCGTCGAGGATGAGCAGTTCCGGCGAGTGCATCATGGCGATGACCAGCCCAAGTTTGCGTTTGTTGCCGGAGGACAGGTCGCGCACGCGCTTGCTGATGTCCAGATCCAGCCGTTCAGCCAGTTCAGCCGCCTGCTTAACAATCCCTTTGGTATCGCCGCGCACGCTGGCAATATAGTGGATGATCTGGTCCCCCCTGCGCCCCTCCCATAAACTGAGCTCGGCGGGGAAAAAGCCAATGCGCCGGTGTATGTCAACGCTGTCGGCGCGGATATCCAACCCGAATATGCTGGCGGAGCCGCTGCTCGGGCGGATGAGATCCAGCAGCAGGCGGATGGTGGTCGTCTTGCCGGCGCCGTTGGGGCCGAGGTAGCCGAAGATCTCACCTCGGTACACGCTCAGGTCAAGACGATTCAATGCCAAGGTCTGCTTCTTGCCGGAGCCGTAAGTCTTCGAAAGGCCTTTGATTTCGAGGACGGCATCGGAGGCCATATGTCTCTCCTAATCGCCAACGTTGCCACAAGTGTCTCGTTTGAGAAGCGCTACAAGACAAGCATGATTATACTCTTCGCGCGGGCAGGCTGTCAACGAAACCGAGTCCCCCCAATAATTGGGTCTTGACGGTCGCGCCATCGTCAGTCTGGAGCGGTCCGTGTCCTCAAGCCCAAAGCCGACTGGCTAGCTGATCACTTTCGCGCCGCCCAGATAGCCCCGCAGGACTTCGGGAATAATGACGCTGCCATCGGCTTGTTGATTGTTCTCCATGATGGCGATCATCACCCGCGGCGTCGCCAGGCCGCTGCCATTCAGCGTATGCAGGTAGCGCGTCTTTCGGCTGCCCTTGGGGTAGTAGCGCAGCATGGCTCTCCGCGCTTGAAAAGCCTCGGTATTGCTGCAGGAGCTGACCTCCAGCCACTCCGCGCAGCCGGGCGACCACATCTCGATGTCGTATTTCTTGGTGGCGCTGAAGCCCAGGTCGCCCGTAACAATCTCCAGCCGGCGATAGGGAATATCCAGCAGCGCGCAGATGTCTTCCGCCTGCCGAGTCATGGTTTCCAGTTCTTCATAGCTGGTCTTGGGCAGGGCGAACTTGTACATCTCCACCTTCTCAAACTGATGCACCCGTTTGATGCCGCGGACATCCCGCCCGGCGCTGGCTTTTTCGCTGCGGAAGCAGGGCGTATGCGCCACGTAATTCAGTGGCAGTTCGGCTTCTTCCAGGATCTCATCGCGATGCATATTGGTGATGGCCACTTCAGCCGTCGGCAGCAGGTACTTGTCCTCGCCCTCGATGCCATAGACCGTGTCGCTGAACTTGGGGAATTGCGCCGAACCATAGAGCATCTCGCCATGCACAATATAAGGCGCATACACTTCGGTATAACCGTTGGACCGCGCCCGATCAAGGAAGAAGCTGATCAACGCTCGCTGCAATCGCGCGCCCCAACCGGTGAGCAAGTAGTAGCGGCTGCCGGCCAGCTTGACGCCGCGCTCGAAATCAATGATGCCCAAAGCCGGCCCCAGATCCCAATGCGGCTTGGGCTCAAAGTCAAATTCGCGAAGCTGGCCTTGCATCGCGCCCGCGACATTGTGCTCCTCGCTGTCAAAGACCGGCACGCTGGCATGGGGCAGGTTGGGCAGCCAGAGCATATTCTCGCGCAATTCGGCTTCGAGAGCTTGGATTCGCTGGAACCCAGCGCCGATTTCGTCGCCCATGCCGCGCAGTTGTCTGATCAGACCATCAAAGGCTAGCTGGACATCGAAATCAGCATCGGCCGCGCGCTCAAACGCAGCCAGAGAACCATCCAGCAGATCGATTGCCCTGTCATACTTTGATTGCGCAATCGCGGATGTTGCCGCTGAGAAGCGAGCCGCCTTCTTTGACGCTTCCATGTTTCGATTGCCGCGAAGCTTGCCCATGGCGCGGTTCAGCTTGTTGCGGGCGGCCTGGGCTGTTTCGGTCTGCGCGCGCGTGGCTCGCCTCTGGGCATCCAACTCTATGATGCGGTCAATACGCTGCAGCGCCGCTTGGTCATTCAGCTTGGCGATCTCTTGCTTGACCCAATCGGGCTTTTCGCGGATTTGCGCAATATCCAGCATGTATGCTACCTCTCGCGGTCAACTCGCTGCTGTTGTGAAGCTGATTATCATTTGTCCTTGCAAAGCTCCGCCAGAACGCTGCCGGCTGCTAAGCGCGATCGCTGGGCGAAGTATCATCCAAGCCTTCACGCGCCCAAACCGGCGCATCACCCTGCAAAGGCCGCTTCAAGTCTTTGACAAAGCGACGCAGAGCCAAAGCGGCGCCAAGTACGATATTGATGATGATAAACGCGTCGAAGACTTGCGGGCTAAGGAAATCTATGCCCATGCGCGTAGCCTCAAAGACCTAAGGAGCGCCAGAATTCGGCAAGATCAAGCTCGACCAGTTCCTCCTCAACGCGGTAGAAGCCATCCTCGGTCATCACATAAAGCGCGCCTGCAAATGCCTTGCGCAGATTGTTCAGCTGCCGCCGCGCGCCCTCAAGCGCATTCGCCAGCCGAAATTCCACAGCCGCGTTATGCGCCGGCAGGCTTAGCGCGAGCTTGCGTTTCTTATCCAGCGGCATGTCAAGCCGATACTCGCATTCCCTCACAGCGGCTTCCAGCATGAACCGTCCGCGCAGGTCGCGTTCGCTCAGCGCCGGTTCGCGCAGATGCGGATACAGCAGAACATCGCGGATGCTCACCTGGTCTGTCAGCAGCATGGCCAGCCGGTCGACGCCCCCGCCGAAGCCCCCGTTTGGCGGCATGCCATAACGCATCGCCCGCAGATAATCGTCATCCAGCGGCGCGGTCTCGTCCGCGTCATCGGCATACAGCCGCTTCATCTCCACAAAGCGGTCTTGCTGGTCGCGCGGGTCGTTGAGCTCGGTGAAGGCGTTGCCCATTTCCATGCCGGCGATGAAAAATTCGAAGCGCTCCGTATGGCTTGTGATGTAGCGCCGTTCTTTGTCGCTCGCGGCGGCCTCGCGGCTTTGCAAGCGCTTGGCAAAGGGCGACATATCCCGCGGATAATCCTTGATGATGGTCGGTTGGATGAGCTGGGGTTCGATAAATTTGCCGAGCAGATGCTCAACGATCATGCGGCCCCAGGTATCGGCCGGGTCCAAGCCATCCGCCAAGTCCCGCGCCGCAAGATATTCATACAGGGATTCGCTGCAGGGGTAGTCCATATAGTCGAAGCCAAGTAGGTCTTGCGCCGCCTCGCGAATGCTCATGCGCCTCCAAGGCGGTCGCAGATCGATTGGCTGGCTCTGATACACAATTTCCGGCGACCCGGTGACTTGCTCAGCGGCAAAAGCGTACATGCGCTCGGTGATGTTCATCACGCCGGCATAATCGATATAGGCTTTGTAGAACTCGAGCATGGTGAACTCGGTATTGTGCTTGAAGCTGACGCCTTCATTGCGAAAATCCCGCCCAATCTCGTAGACCGCGTCATATCCGCCGACCAGCAGACGTTTCAAGTACAACTCAAAGCTGATGCGCAGGTAAAGATCCTGATGCAGCTGATTGTGATGCGTGACAAAGGGGCGAGCGGCCGCGCCACCATAGAGCGGCTGAAGAATCGGCGTTTCGACCTCCAGCATGCCTTCTTCATCCAGAAAGTCGCGCAGAGCCTTTATCGTGCGCGCCCGCCGCACAAAGACATCCCGTACCGACCGATTGACCGCCAAATCCGCATATCGCTGGCGATAGCGCGTCTCGACATCTTTGAATTCGCCATACTCGATCGTCCTGCCGTCATCAAGGCGCTGTTCTTTGACCACCGGCAAGGGGCTCAGCGACTTGCTTATCAGGCGCAAGGTCTTCACGCTCAAGCTGATTTCGCCAGCGCGCGTGCGCATCATAAAACCGCTGGCTTGCACGAAGTCATCGACATCGATCAGCTTGCGCCGCGCCAGGTTGTAGGCCGCCTCGCCCAGGTCATTCACGCGCAGGAAAAGCTGCACGCGGCCGCTCTCGTCTTCAATATGCGCGAAGGAGACTTTGCCTTTGCTGTTCAAGCGGCGGACGCGCCCGGCCAGCGTGGCTTCAATGACCTCATTCTCAGGCGGTTCTCGCTGTTCATGCGCCAGGAAGGCAGTCACTGCGTCGGCGATGCGCTGGCTGCGCTGAACACGCGCCGGAAAGAGCTCAATGCCCTGTTCCAGCAGTCTTTCCGCTTTGTCCAGCCGCTCAAGCTCAAGCTTGCCAGGTTGCCACATCTCGTCCCCGCGAAAACTAAGTAGATGCAGGTAAGTCATGCAACAAACAATTCGCATGCTGTAGGGCGAGGTCGCGCAGGTTGCGCAGGTCGCGCAGGTCGCGTAGACACTGACCGGCGACACTGACCGGCGACACTGACCGGCGCCGGTGGCTCGCCCGAATTATGCCGATGTTAAAAGCCGGCGGACGACTCGCCGAGTCGCCCCTACAGTTCATTTTACTTTGTTTGATTCACTTAGATCCCTAGTTAGAAAAGCGGGGCTTGCCCGCTCCGAAGAGCATCCGCAACCGCCGTTTCAGGCGAGCTTAGTATAATCCGCCGCGGAAATACAGGTTAGATTGAATCTTGGCAATTGCCTGGATTGTCGCTTGCATTTCCCAGCCAAGCGAGTATTCTGGGCGAGTTTGCAAAATTTGTTGCCGGTTGCGCGAAAATATGCAAGATTCTGAGGATTCACAGCCGCCCAATCGCTGGCTGAGTACCTTGATTGTGGTGGCGATGGCGCAGGGCTTGGGCGCCGGCGGCATATCCCTCGTCTATCCCTTTTTGCCCCTCTATATTCAGACGCTCAAAGACGCCCATTTCATCAGCCCCGAGCTGCTGGCTGGGCTGGTAATCGGCGCGCCGCCCCTGGTGGCTTCCATCGCCACGCCATTTTGGGGCCGTCTGGCGGACCAATATGGGCGGAAGAAGATGGTGCTCCGCGCGATGTTTGGCGCTTCGATTATCCTGGCATTGATGGGCTTGGCGCAGACGGCGCTGGCTCTGGTCATTCTTCGCGCGCTGCAAGGTTTGACCAGCGGCATCATCGCAGCCAATATGGCGCTGGTGGCTGGCGAAACCCCGCGGGCGCGCATCGGCTTCGCTTTGGGCTCGCTGCAAGTGGGCCTTTTTGGCGGCGTGGCTATCGGCCCGATGATCGGCGGCGTCTTGGCGGAACGTCTCGGCTTTCAAGCGCCCTTTTTCTTCACGTCCATCATGCTCATTCTGGCGGGTTTGCTGGTGGCTTTTGGCGTGCGCGAAACTTATCGACCGCCGGCGAAAGCGCGAGCCAACCTGAACCCTGTGCGGATGATCCGCGCCTGGAAAGCCATCTTGCAGTCCCGCGGCGTCAAGACTGTATATTCGCTGCGTTTCCTCAATGGCTTCGCCCAGCGCTCGGTCATGCCCATTGCGCCTCTCTTCGTCCTGGCGCTGCTTCCCGGCGCTGTGGCGGCTGGAGCGAGCAGTTACGCCGGCTTGACGCTGACAGTTTCCGCCATAACGACCACGGCCGGTTCGCTGATTCTGGGCTGGCTCAGCGACCGCTGGGGACATCGCAATATCCTGTTGGGAGCGGCTCTGGCAGCCGTCATCGTCTATGTTCCGCAAGCCTTCGTCAGCAACATAGGGCAGTTTCTTCTGCTGCAAGGTCTGGCTGGTTTCTTCGCTGGCGGGGTATTGTCGGCGCCGGCCGCCTTGCTGGCCAAGTTCACCGATCTGGGCAACGAAGGCTCAGTATATGGGCTTGACGCCTCAGTATCGTCTTTCGCCAATGGCATGGCGCCGCTGACGGCATCGGTTATTGCCGCGCTCTTCGGCCTGCGGGCGGTATTCGCGGCAGTGGCCATCTATTATCTGGCCATTTTGCTCATCAGCGCCTGCCTCTTGCCAGGTTCAGGCCGCGCATCAATCCGCATGCTGGCCGGCGCGACCAGCGGCAGCTAGACCTAAGCGGGCAATCGCTTGCGGCGACGGGATTGACGGCTACAATTGGCGCATGGCCAAACGGAAAAACCCGCTGGACAAAGTGGATAATTTTGAGGCGCGCAAGGCGAAATACCCGCCAGTCGCCGCTGCTTTGGGCGAAGTCTATGGCTTGCCAGATTGGTCCCGCGGTCAAGACGGCATGGACGAGTTCATCAGCTGCATCCTCAGCCAAAGCACCAATGACAACAACCGCGACCTCGCCTTCGCCCGATTGAAAGCCGCTTTCGGCGATTGGGAAGCCGTGCGCTTTGCCGATTTGGATGAGCTGACGGAGGCGATCCGCCCGGCTGGCTTGGCCAACCAGAAAGCCCCTCGCATACAGGAGGCGCTGCAAGTAATCTTCGAAGAAGCCGGCGCGTACAGCATCGACTTCCTGCTGGAACGCACGCTGGACGAAGCCAAAGCCTGGCTCTGTTCGCTGCGCGGCGTCGGACCCAAAACAGCCGCCATCGTCTTGTGTTTTGCCTATGGTTTGCCGGCCTTCCCGGTGGATACGCATATCTATCGCGTCAGCAAGCGCCTCGGCTTTATCCCGCAGAAACTCTCCGCCAATGACGCGCACCCTGTCATGGAAGCCATCGCGCCGCCCGAAGCCTACTATGCCTTCCACATCCAACTGATCCAGCATGGGCGCGATACCTGCCATGCGCGCAAACCGGCTTGCCAGCGCTGCCCGCTTGCCGCGCATTGCGACTTCTTCGCCGCAAAGGCCAGCTGAAGACAGCCCGGAAAACAGGGAAAGCTTGATCGCCATGCCAAAGCAGCGAAGCCATGTCATAATTTCGCCGCATTTTGATGACGGCATCTTCAGTTGTGGCGGCTCCGCGCGAAAGCTCAGCGCAGCCGGCGACGCCCTGACCATTATGACCATCATGGGCGGAATCTTTGATGGCGAACTGCCGGATACTCCGATCCTGGCTGATTTGCACCGCCGTTGGGAAGCGGGCGAAAATCCCCTGCGCCGGCGACAGCTCGAAGACGAAGAAGCCGCGCGGAACATCGGGGTCGACTACATGCACGTGCCGCTGCAAGATTGCGTCTATCGGCTGGCGGGCGACCTGGCGCTCTACCCCTCCGAAGAGTCGCTATTTGGCGATGTTCACCCTGCCGATTATGCGCCGCGTCTCTTGCAAGGCATTCAAATCCCCGAGCTGGAGACTGCCACGACGGTCTTTCTGCCGCTGGGCGTGGGCCATCATGTCGACCATCAGATCGCCCGCGATTGGGGCATGACGCAAGCCCGCGATATTCCCGATAAAGCGGCTCTGCGCTTCTACGCCGAGTTTCCCTATTCCAATGCCGATCGCTCAACCGAGCTTGCCATCGCCGACTTAGGCTTGCCGCTTGAGCGAGACGATAACTTCCTGAGCGACGCCGATATGCGCGCCAAGATAGCCGCCATCGCCTGTTACCAATCGCAGATCAGCACTTTTTGGGATAGCCTGGAAAGCATGGAAGCCGATGTGCGCCGCGCCTTCACCGATGCCGAGACCGGCAAATATGTCGAGCGCTTCTGGAAAATCGCGTCGCATTGAGAAGGGATTACAACTCGCTGCAATCCCAAATGAAGCCGCATCTGTTGCAGCGCACTTTGCAGGCGATCCGCTGCGTGGCTCCGTTGCAAGCCGGGCATACGCTGCTGAGGCTGTAGTTGGGCAGGGGCAGGCTCGGCTTCTTGGAGTAGCGGCGCGCGCCAGCTTGGGCTTGGCTGGGCGGTTTGTGGCGCAGCGCTGGTTTTGGTCTCATGAACTATGTCGCTGAAGGCTTGGCGAGCGAGAGGCGACGGTGGGATTCGAACCCACGAATGAAGGTTTTGCAAACCTCTGCCTTACCACTTGGCTACGTCGCCAACAGCACCGCGTAGTATACTACGCGCCCTTGCGGATTCAAGGCTGAGTTAAGTTTGCTCATCGGCAGGCGTCCAGCCAAATGGCAGGTCTTCTTCGTAAGCCGCGAAGGGGCTGCTGTCTTCAGTGTCCGGCGGAGCCCCTGGGCTGGTCCTGCGCCGCCCATCCGCAGTTCTGCCCGCCAGGCGCCGCAAATCACGCGCGGTGAAGATCTTGGCTTCCGGCGAGTCGTCCAGGGCGAGCCGCGCCAGGCCGCGCGCGAAGACGTCAATAGGCATCGGAGCGACCCGTCCCGGATAGAGCCAGGCAAAGGGAGGGATCGCTCCAAACAGCGACAGCGCCCGATAAAACAGCGGCCGCCGCCCGCCCGGCAAATAAAGCAGCGGCGCGCGAATCACCTGAACGTTTAGGCCAGCGCGCTCAAGGAAATCTTCGGCTTTCCGCTTGGAGCGAATATAGGCTCGGCTGATCCAAGGCGCGCCCACAGAACTGACCAGCAGCATGCGTTCGACGCCATCGCTGACGCACATATTGGCGACATTCCGCGCCGAAACAAAGTTCAGCCGATCATAGGACAAGCCTTGGCTGGGGTCGGCGAGCAAACTGCCGACGGTATGAATCACGGCGGAGTGGTTGCGGGCTTTGCCGCGCAGGCTGGCCGGGCTCCAGACGTCAGCGGTGGACCAGCGCGTTTGCTGCGCCAGCGGTCCCAGCTTGTCTTCTTCTCCCGCGCGCGCCAGCAGCGTGACCTGGCTGCCTTCAGCCAGCAAAGCCGCGGCGATATTATCTCCCAGGAAGCTGCCGCCGCCGGTCACCAATATCCCGCGTGATCGTTTCATCCTGCCTCTACTCTGGCCAGCGCTCGCGTGAACTTACGTTCATTGACGAGCATGCCCCCGCTATCCACTGGGTCGCATTAAGGCTTCCAAGTGAACCGATTTTAGCGTTTTGCCATCTTGGGGACAACGCGATTTTGCCATCTGGCATTTTCTTGTATAATAAGCGACGGATGGCGCATGGCAAATGCGTCAGCGCCAACCCGAGAACATGATATTTGAAGACCTCCGCTCGCGCGCGGCAATTGCGAAGCAGGCAAATTGGGCGCATAAGCGAGGCGGAGAGCGGCAGGCTCAGCCATAAGGCGAAACAAAGGATGGGGCTGAGTTGGCTGCTGCGGTCAGGCCTAACAGTTTTGCAGGCGAACAGGCAAATCAGGTGTGGATGATTTCGCGGGCAATCTCCCGCGAGATGTTGAGTTGCGAGCGCTAGATCAAGATTGCGCTTAACATCGGGTTTTCGGCAGCCAAGCCAGTTGCGCTCTTCGCTGCCGCGCAATCCATTGACCTGAATTCTTGACATCAGCCCCAAAATCTGTTTGCAAAGACCGCTGACATTTATCAATTGCGGCTCTATGCATTGGATTGTGTCATGCCGGTAGTCACTGCTCTGCAAGTCCATAAGCGAGATAAGGAACGGGTCAAGCTCTTCCTGGACGATGCCTTCGCTATGGATCTGCCGTTGCTAGAAGCGGCGCGATTGCGGACCGGGCAATCCCTCAGCCAGCCCGAAGTGGATGCCCTCGAACAGGCTGGGTCATTCCAAAGCGCTTATGACCGCGCCCTGCGATTCTTGGCAGTACGCCCGCGCAGCTGCGAAGAAGTACGGCGGCGCTTGCTCCAATCGGGACTGACTGAAGCGGACATCGCGGCGGTTATACGGAGTTTGCGACAAGGCGGCTACCTGGACGATCTGGCTTTCGCGCGATTTTGGCTGGAGAACCGCAACCGCTTCAAGCCTATGGGACCGCGCGCATTGCGCTATGAATTATGGCGGAAGGGCGTAGAGGCAGGGATTATCGATGCTGTACTTTCTGGCCTGGACGCGCAAGCTGCCGCCTACCGCGCCGCCCAAGGCCAGGTCCAACGTTATAGAGGATGTTCCCGCCAGCAGTTCAGGCGAAAGTTGAGCGCTTCGCTGCATCGCCGCGGCTTTGACGGCGAGACGATTCAAGATGTTGTCATGCAGGTTTTACAAGAGCTCGACGAATCGGAAGCTGGCTGCTTCGGGCGCGATGCTGGCGATTGACGCGGACGCTCGGAGCGCCAAATCTAGTTGAGGAAGGAGCAAAGACGCATGTATCCTTTGGATACCGTCGGACGAGTATGGAACCCATTGGAATTGCAATCGCAATCGTTACCGCAGTATTGGGGATTGGCGCGGGTTATGCCCTCGGCAGCCGCAGGAGCGTAGAAGCGCTGCTGAAAAAGCAGCAGGAAGAAGGGGAAAGCGCGCTCGCAGAGGCCTCATCACAGGCGCAAGACATCCTAAAATCTGCCGAGGCGGAAAAAAACCAACTGCTCTCGGGCGCTGAGAGCGACGTCCGCCAGCGCATCAGCGATGCCGATGCCAAGATAGCCCGCCGCCGCCGCGACCTGGATGATGAGGATGAACGGGTGCGCCGCCGCCGAAGCGAGCTCGACAAGCGCATGGAGCGCATCGAAAATCGCGATCAGCAGCTCAACAAGCGCCAAAGCCGGCTCGACCGCAAAGAAAACGAGCTGCGCAAATCCGAATCCACCATGATAGAGAAGCTCGAGGTTATCGCGCAGATGACCGTTGATGAAGCGCGGCAGCAGCTTCTCGATTCCATTGAATTGGACGCCCGCAACGATATGGCGCGCATCATTCGCCAGGTCGAGGCTGAAGCGCGGGAAACCGCCGATCAGCGCGCCCGCAGCCTCATTGCCATGGCGATTCAGCGCCTGGCTTCCGAACAGGTGAACGAGATCTCGGTCAGCGTTGTGCATCTCCCCAGCGATGACATGAAAGGGCGCATCATCGGGCGGAACGGGCGCAACATCCGCTCCTTTGAGTTGGCTACGGGCGTCGATGTGGTCGTTGATGATTCGCCGGAATCCGTCACCATCAGCAGCTTTGATCCCATTCGGCGCGAGGTGGCCAAGCGGGCCATGGCCAAGCTGGTCGTCGATGGCCGGATTCACCCGGCGCGCATCGAAAAACTTGTTGAAGACACGCGAGCAGAAGTCGAGCAGATCGTCCGCGAAGAAGGCGAGCGCGCTGCCTATGAGACCGGCATTCATGGCTTGCATGGCGACGTGCTCAACCTGCTTGGCGCCTTGAAGTTCCGCACGAGTTATGGCCAGAACCAGCATGCCCACGCCATCGAGACCGCGCATATCGCCGGCATGATAGCAATGGAGTTGGGCGCGGACGTCAATATCGCCAAAGCCGGCGGTTTGCTGCATGACTTGGGCAAAGCGATAGATCACAATGTCGAAGGCACGCATGCCCAGATCGGAGCGGAGTTCGTGCGGCGCTGCGGCGGCTCCGACGCGGTCGTGAATTGCATCGCCGCTCATCATCACGAAGTCGAGAAAGAATGCGTCGAAGCGTTCATCGTGGAAGCGGCTGATGCCATCTCCGGCGCTCGCCCGGGCGCCCGGCGCGAAAGCCTGGATTCTTACATCCGGCGCGTCAAGCAGCTGGAAGATATCGCCAACGGCTTTGATGGCGTGGAGCAGAGTTATGCCCTTCAAGCCGGGCGTGAGGTGCGGATCATCGTGCAGCCCGAAGTGGTGGATGATTACGCCTCGATTCAACTGGCGCGCGATATCGCCAAGCAGATCGAGAGCGATATGCAATATCCCGGGCAGATCAAGGTGAATGTCATCCGCGAGACGCGGCGCGTGGAGTATGCGAAGTAGGGCTTAGCATTCTTTTCGAGTGACCGTAGCCGGATCCAGGTCGTGCAAAAATCGGCTGCGGTTGCGCTTGGGATGAAGCAGGTAGAGCCTTTCGGCCGCCCGCGTCATGCTCACGTAGAAGAGCTTCCGCTCTTGGAGTTCGTCTTCGGCCTTAGTGTCCGAGTCCACTCTGATGTCGGGTACATAGTCGTCATCCAAACCGATTATGAAAACGACAGGAAATTCCAGCCCCTTTGCGGAATGCATAGTGATAAGCTTGACTTCGTTTTCCAGGACGTGGAAATCCTTATCCCGGTGAAAGCGGCAGAGAATATTCCGGCTGCGCAAGAAGCCTTCAATATAGCTCGTAAGCAGGCGTTTCCTGCGCGAAATAACAGCGATATCTCCCGGGCGATAGCGCCCGCTCTGGCAAAGCTTGATTATCTCGCTGGCAAGGAACTGGTTGCTCTTTGCGGCAGAAGCGTAACTCGCCACAAAGGGCTTTGCGCCGGGCCGATTCGCGCTTTTTGCTGGAATATACTCCTGCTCGTCTTTTAGGTCCTGGCAGCCTTCGACTATATGCTCGGCTGCAAGAAGAATCTGCCGGGTATTGCGATAGTTCTTCGCCAAGATGCGCGTGCGGCCCTGTATGCTGATGCCGGCTTCCTTCCAAGGGATTCCGCGGTAGTAGATGCTCTGTGCGGGGTCAGCCAGCAGGGTCAGACTGCGATAATCGGAATAATCCGGTAGTAATCTGGACAACAGATGAAGATCGCTAGGAGGCAGATCCTGGGCTTCGTCCACAAGGACAACATCATACTTTGGCAATGGCCGGCAATGAATTTGCACTAGGCGCGCTAGATCCGCCCAATCAAAGAGATTGCGCGCATCCAATCCTTGCTGATAGAGTTCATAGATCTGCCACACAATTGGTCTGTGCCTTGCGCGATCCAAGCCCATTCCACGGCCAACCCGCCTTATGCTTTGATATTGCCGCATTGAAGTCACGCTTCTTGCCCGAATCACTTGATCAAACTCATCCAGCAGATAGGCGACGGGGCGGGCGTTTACTACGCTGTCATGTGGATACTGTCGCGCAACAGTCTTCCTGGCAGTGTCCACTATCTGCGCGCGCTCTTCCCGCTTGGCTTCCGAAAGGTGGACGCCATGACTGCGCAACTGCTCGAGCATCCATCCCTTGCAGCTTTGAACGGCGATCGAATGAGTCATGTCGCCGTATAACTCGCGATATAGCTGCTGCAGCGCCTTGGTTAGAGTCTCGGTGTATGTCAGCAGCAGAATTGAGGCGGCATCGCCGAACATCCGCCTGCGTGCCTCAATGTGCTTGGCGAGATAATGCGCGCGATACAAGCCGATGGTTGTCTTGCCGCTGCCAGCAACGCCTTTGATAAGCACGGGCCCGCTGGCATTTATCGTCACATATCTTTCCTGCTCGTCATTCAAGTTGAGCAAGAGCCGCTTTATCTTGCCTTCGCAGTAACCTTCCAGTTGATCGGCTGTGGCGCGGTACAGCAATTGACCGGTGTCCAGGAGCGCGTCTGCTGTCCAATCTTCTGCCTGCGAAAGCACGTCGTACAACGTGTACTGCACATTTTCAGCGATGGGCATGTCCCAAAGTTCTTCCGCGTCAAGTAGCGCCTTGACCGCGCCGATATGCTCATCGGGAACGCCAAACAACCGTAAATGGTTCTCTGGCACATTGCGGAAGGGATGCGGCCGGCGAAGATCTTCGCGCCAATCATGCTGGAGGGCCGACCGGCCGTCAGCTTTGTTACGGACAATGAAACGCCAGTTAGCGCCCGCTTCCGTCGGTAGCGTGTACATCGCGTCGATCACATCATGCTTCGCGACGCGCCAGAGATTGATTACGCCTCCGTTGCCCCATTCCCAAAGAATGCGAAAATTGTCATTGACGCGCGAGCGCATTGCCTTGCGACCCCGAATAGAATCCTGCGGGTGTGAAGCTAAGCCGGGATAGTACGGGTCGCTCTCGAGCTGTTTCAAGCTCTTGTTGGCTCGCTTTCGAATCACCGGATCCAGGTTCTGCAGGTCACTCACGAATTGCGCGGACTCTCTCAGGGAATAAGCCATCATCAATTCTCGCTTCTTATCAATACAAAAAACCCCCGCCAACATGACAGGGGTTTCCTGAAATCCAACAGTTCCGCGCATGCTATCGCGCCACGCGCAGCGTAACCTCCACCTGCATAAGCTCGCCATCCCGCATGACATCCAGCGTCACCTGGTCGCCCGGCTTGTGGAAATAGATGCGATTGCGCAGGTCAAGCTCTACAGTCGTCTCTTCGCCAGCCACCGCCAAGATGATGTCGCCAACCAGGATGCCGGCTTTCTCGGCGGGCAATCCCTCAATGACCTCGACGATGACCGCGCCTCGGTCAGCGCCCAAGCTGTCAAAGATGGGATCATCGGCGTCAATCTGCACGTAACGCACGCCAAGCGTCACCTGCTTCTCATGCAAGCCCAGCCATTGCGACCGATCCTGCTCGATTGGTCCAGCCTGCCCATAGAGCAGCAGCGGCGCTACCGAACCCGGCGCGGCAAAGTCCAGCGTGCCGCTCACGCGCTGCACCGTCAGCCGGATCTCGTCGGCGGCGAATAGGTTCTGGGCTTCGGCAATCGGCGCGCCATTTGCGCCTGTGATCAGGTCATATTGGCGGATGCCAGCGGCATACAGATCATGCTGCGGGCTTAGCGTCTGCACCTCGATAAAGCCATCGCCATATCCCAAGCCAATGCTGTCGCTGACATAGCTGTCGCTGTATTCCAGGCGCGGGCGGGGGCGTGGACGATGCCGCGGAGGACGCCGGCGATGATCTTCCGTGATGACCTTGATCACCATTTCGCGTCCATCGCGCAGCAGGACAAAGCCCAGCGTATCGCCAACCGACAAATCGGATACGGCAATGTCCGCCTCGCCAATCGTACTGACCGCGGCGCCGTCAATCTCGAGAATGTGATCATGTAGTTGGAAGCCCGCCGTCGCCACTTGGGAGCCAGCCAAGGCGCCCATGACCAGCAAGCGGCCATCGCATTCGCCGACGAACAAGCCTACGGAAGCCAGATCCAGCGGCATGGCGTATTTCTCGTTCTCGAAGAGATCTTCGGGGCGCGCCATCAACGTCAGATCTTTTTGCAAAGACCGCCCGTCGCGCTGCAAGCTCAAGGCGACGGTTGTGCCCGGCGCGTGCTTCCAGACGACATCGCGAACTGTATCCACTTGGATCGCCTCGCCTTCGACCGCCGTCACCACATCGCCAGCTTTTAGATCGGCATCCGCGGCCGGGGTATTGGCGATAACGCCGGTGACCTGCAAACCCGCCTCGACGCCCCAATAGCGAATGCCCATGAAGGGAATATCGCTGCTTTCCAGGCTGGCTTCGTCTTGGGCGAAAACCACTGCGGCGCTCATCATAAGCGCCAAAAGGCATAACAAGCGTATGAGAATGCTCAGTCTAGGTTTCATATCGGCCAGCCCCCTTGCTGTTCCTTGCGATTTCGGAATCGTGTATATCAAGCAGAGAAAACGCGCTTGCGCATACTGTATACGATTTGCAGCCAGTCGTCAAACATTTGTCTCTAACTTGGGCAAACTGCTCGCTCGCATAAGCAGTATCTGGTCTATGCCATGCGAAGCGCTCACCGTTTGTCGTCGTTGCGACCGAATAGACGTTTGGTGATCGCGCCGCCAAAGAGCGACCCGGCGATGGAAGTCTCGATGGTCGGGCTTTGCCTGGCATGCTCGTCCCATTCGCCTTTGTGCCGCCGATTGATCCATTCTTGATAGTCGTCGGAAGCCTCAATCAGGAAAGCTTCTATCGCCGCGCTGTCATTTCTGGTCAGGCTATCGCGCGCGTCAGCCAGGACGCGAACCAAATCATCAAGCAGCCGCGCCAGCCGTTCGCGGTTGGCCAGCCATTCATCGCGCAGGGCATCCGGATGATGCGTCAGCAAATAGCGCGTGAGCGCGTTGAAAGGCGGGTTGGTCAAGCGTTGGGCGTCGCCCCAGGCGATATGCCGCATGGCTGCCGTATAGGCTGCGATGCTAAGAATCTGTGGCATCTCCTCGCTGATGGCGGTCAGGCTGTCATGCTCGGCGGGATCAAGGAAAGCCGGTTTGCCGCCCAAAATCAGCGAGAAATTCACCGCCAGATCAATGGCTTCGCGCAGGCAGCTCACCGATGGCGACAGGTAAATCACGCTGTCATGCAAATAATCGTCGCTGGCGTTTTCTGGGCTGAGCTCGTGCTCGAACATATAGGCGGAGCTGATTATCGGCGTGAAGCCAATCCAGTGCTGGTCCGCGCCAAGCAGTTGCTCTGACCATGCCAAAGAGGGCTGCTTAATGACCGCCGTATCCAGGACAACAGCGCCATCCGGCAGCGACGGCGCGATCAGTTCGTAAGCGGCGCGCAGGTCTTCATAAGGCAGGTTCATGATGACCAGGTCGGCGCGCTCGACGGCCGCCCCAAGCCTGCGCTCAATCTTGTCCAGAACTTTGAGCTTCCGCGCCGGCTTCTCGTGATCATCGCGGCTGTCATGGCCGGTCAGCGCGAACTGATGCTGGCCGCCCTTTTCCATATAAGCGCGCAAACGCAGCGCAATCGAAAGGCCCAGGCGATCCAGCCCAAGAATGGCGATTGTCAGCTTTGCCATACCATGAACTCCCTTGTGTAAACGCAATTGCGATGCCGCTATCGACAGTTTGCCGCGCCGCAGATGACTATACCGCAGCCAGAGGTTTTTCTAAACGGGGCAAGTCTGCGCGTTTAACTTGCGCTATCCGCCGTTTGCAAAGCCGCCAGCAGTTTCAGTCCCTGATGTTCCTGGAAAAGCTCCTGGTCCGCATGATGATGCTCCGCCAGCCAGACCAAGGCATCGTCCGCGCCAATTCCCCGAAGAATCTCGCCGCTCCACTGGGCATGACGCCGGCTGACTACAAATGGCGCGCGCCAGATGCTCAGGGATCCACCCTGGCTAAGCCGCCGGCATAAACCCGGCGCAAATCGCGCCATCAGCACAGCCAGAGTCTTCTGCCAGACGGCCAGATGACAGCGGGACTTGCCCACGTCATGCAGCAGAGCCGCCTTGAGCAAGATATCCGGCGCCGTTTGATGCGTCCGCAGCAGCGCGCGCAAGACCTTCAGGCTGTGCAACTGGTCGGCTCGCGACATGGCATTGAAAGCAGCCAGCTCGCGTTCATTCAGGTATCGCCCGGCCAGCGCCAGATCTGGCTCGATCGCAAAAGCCAGCAATGCTCGACCGCCTTGCGACAGACGCAGCCGAATCACGCGCGCGCCTAGAAGAGCAGGATCCGCAGCAGCGCGCCGGTCGGATGGCCAATGAAGAGGCCAAAAGGATTGAAGCCACTGAACGGCAGAACGGACAGGAAGATCAAGGCTATGAAGACATAGTAGCTGGCCATCTGCCAATCGCGCCATTTGAAGGCTGGGCGCATCAAGAATTCAGCCAGGGGCTTCAGGCTGCGCTGAATGACCACTGGAATCTGCATGGACGTCAGCCAGGCGCCGGGCAGCAGGCTCAGCACAATATGCCAGCCGTCGACCGGGAATAGCGGAATCAGATTGAAAATGAAGAGCAGCGCATTCCAAAAGACCATCGCATAGAGCAGAGCCGCCAAAAGCGTCAGCGGACCCGTGACAAGATCGGGCGAACTGTATGCGTAGAAGCCGTCAACAGCCAGCCCGCTGAGGCGCAGCAGCAAAGCAAAAACCAGCGCCAGCCCCAGGTTGGCCAGGGGACCGGCCGCCACAGCCGCCAGGAATCCTCGGCGAGGATCGCGCATGCGATTTGGCGATATCTGCGCGCTGCCCAGGATTCCGAAGCCGATGATGGCGAACATCAGCCAGCCGACCCAGTTGATATGCACGAGCGGATTCAAGGTCAATCGCCCTTGCAGCTTGGGCAAATCATCGCCCATTTTCCATGCCACAAAATTATGCGCGAACTCGTGCGCGGTCATGGCAGCGCCCAGCACGATAAGGTTGATTGCGATTGTTATGGGATGCAAATCAAAGAGCATCGCTTTGTCTCGCTCATTCTGGTCATCGCCGCAATTGTACCTGAATTTGCCGCGAATGAGCAGTCCTTTGCGCGATAATCGCGTGGAATTCCGCCGTGGTTCTGTCAGCCCAAGCGGCATGGCGCCCCGTCGCCTGTTAGGATGTTCGCCGCCGATGTACAATTGGGATGGGCATGAGCCTGCGTTCATGAGGCGCGAGGGAGACTGTGGCAGCCAAACGAGTCTTGTTCCTGTTCTCTGATACCGGCGGGGGCCACCGGTCGGCTTTCCAGGCGATACAGGATGCCATGGAGATGCGCTATGGCGATGCCGTCAGCTTTGATGCTGTGGACGTCTTGCGCGAATGCAAATGGCCCCTCAATCGCTGGCCCGAGATGTATCCCAGCGTCGTCAACACATCCGAATCGCTCTGGGCGCTGATGTATTACAGCTTTGATGGCAAGCACCGGTCGCGTTTGGCTCGCCACCTCATTTATCGCAACAACCGCCGCAACCTGCGCCGCATAGTCGCCGAACATCCCGCAGATGTGGCTGTCTGCACGCATTCGGTCATCGCCAACCCCACCTTTCGCGCCTTTCTCACCCTGCCGGAGCGCCCGCCGTTCTTGACCGTCGTCACCGATCTGGTGACCACGCCCTCTTTCTGGTATGACCCGCGCGTCGACCATTGCTTCGTGCCGACCGAAAGCGCCTATCGCCGTGGATTGCGCCTGGGCATGTCGCCAGCGCAGATGCAAATCACCGGCTTGCCAGTCAATCCGCATTTCGTCAATGCGATGACCAACAAGGATGCCGCCCGCGCTGAACTGGGCTTTGAGCCCGATCTGCCGGCTGTGCTCATAGTGGCGGGCAGCGAGGGCATGGGCGCCATCTTCAAGCTGGTTCAGTCGCTCGATGCCCAGCGCCTGGACGCGCAGCTGGTCGTCGTCTGCGGCCGGAATGCCGACCTCAAGGCGCGTTTGGATAAGCGCAGTTGGAACAATATCCATCATACTTTCGGCTACGTCACCAATTATCATGAAATGCCGCGCATCATGGCTGCCTCCGATATCATAGTAACCAAAGCCGGCCCCTCGACAATCAGCGAAGCCGCCATCGCTGGCTTGCCCATGATCATCAGCGACCGCATACCCGGCCAAGAATCCGGCAACGTCAAGCTGGTCACCGAAAACGACGCCGGCGTTTACCTGCCCAAGCCGGACCAGGTCGCCGAGTTGATTGTAGAGTGGCTTAACGAAGGACAGGCGGGATTAAGGCGACGCGCCGCCAATGCCAAACGCATCGCCCGCCCGGATGCCGTCTGGGAGATTGCCGATGCCGTCTGGGATTGGGCGAACCGTCCCAAGCTGGCGCGCCAAAACGGCTCATAGACGGGCATTCTCGAAAGTCTCTGGCAGCCGAACAATGGCCTTGGCGGCAAACGAGCCAGAGCGAACCATCCTGTTCTATGCTGACTCGTTACACTAATACCAGGATCGCAATTCACCTTTCTCTCTTTATGCGCTCGTTTTGACAAGCGATGCAAAAGCCGATACCATCGTGGCGACTTTTTTGGCCGATGAGAATGGAGAACGACTATGCCAGGTGAATAAACAGATCGTATCGGATTGACCGCGCAACTTACTGAGAAGAAAGGCAATCGGAAATGACCCGCTTCACCCGAATTCTACTATTGGCAGCCATCGCAATTCTGTTGAGCTCGACTTTTGGGGCGGCTGTCGCGCAGGACGACGCTGTTACGCTTGACCTGTGGATGTTTCTGGATGGCACCGGCTTCTTGCCCTCTGTGGTCGAGGCGTTTGAAGCAGCGCATCCCAATATCAAGGTGCAGATTACCGATGTCCCGGAAGGCGAATACGTCACCAAGGTGGATACGGCTCTCCTGGCTGGGCAGCCGCCAGATATTGCTTTCCCCTACGTTATCCGCTGGATCAGGGCTGGGTTGGTCGCTCCAATCGATGGCGCGCTTGAGTCCGCGGGCGTCAATCTCGAAGACTACAATGCCGGCGCGGTATCGAGGAATTGCTCGCTGAACGGTCAAGTGTACTGCCTGGGCACCTTCACCGCCGGGTACAACTTGTTCTATAACAAGGACCTCTTTGATGCCGCTGGCGTGGAGCATCTCTCGTCGACTGTGCCTATCACGATTGACAAATACGCCGATATCGTCGCCCAGCTTGCTGCCTACAGCGATGATATGTCGGAGCGGGTATGGGGCGGAACGCTGCCGATGCCCTGGTGGATGGATGCCGCCAATTACTTCAGCGAGGATGGCCGCAGCGTCATGGGCCATGTCAATGACGAGGCGACCGCGCATTTTTATCAGGTCGTGGCGGATATGGCTGCGACGGATGCCATCCTGAGTTCTGCTGACTTGAGCCTGGTGGGCAACTCCGCCAATGATATGTTGGCCTCCGGACAGTTGGCGATGGCTATGGCTGACAGCCCGATTGCCCAGCCCTTGCTGGAAGCTGCCGGCGTGAATTGGGGCGCCGCGCCTCCGCCGGTGGAATCTGAGGGCGATCCAGCCTGGGTCTACACAGGCTCCGATGAGTTGATGGCGCTGAGCGGCAGCGACAACCTGGAAGAAGCGCTGCAATTTATTCTCTTCTGGGCGACGGAAGGCAACCGCATGCGCGCCGAGGCTGGCGGACTGCCGATGAATATGCGCATGGCGCAGGAGATGAACTGGGCGCAAGGCAGCGAGGGTCGCCAGGAATTGCTGGATGCCATTGGTTTGGGTCGCTCGACCGTTTTCGTCCCGACCGTCTGGGGCGCTTATGGAGAGATTGCCGAGGCGATCAACAGCCTGATGATCGAAGACGGCATGCCAGCGCAAGAGGCTCTTGATGAAGTGGCGCCGGCTATCCAGGAGGACTTGGACGAACTCTGGGAAACCTGGGACAACTTCGAAGCCTAGGCATTCGCACAATGGCAAGGCGCTGTGGGGCATACGCTTGTCCTGCAGCGCCTATGTCCTGATCCCCAGGTCATGCAAGCGCTCAAGCAAGCTCGCCACAGCGGCCCAGTTCGCGGCAAACGCGTGCTGGGAGTCATTGAACGGCGCGAGGAACGCGCGGCTTATCTCTTCCTGTCGCCCTGGCTCATCGGTCTGGTCATCTTCACAATCGGTCCGGTCTTCGCCTCTTTGCTCATCAGCATGACGGATTGGAATCTGCTCACGCCGCCTAACTGGGTCGGCTTGAAGAATTATGAGAAAATGTTATCCGATCGCGACTTCTATAACTCGCTTCGGGTGACATTCCGGTTCGTCGCGCTGTCGCTGCCCGTGTATACTGTGGTCAGCCTCTCGCTGGCGCTGCTGCTCAACCAGCGCATACGCGGCATGTACGTCTTTCGCACGGTGCTGTTCATGCCTTCCGTTATCGCTGGCACGGCTGTCGCTGTCTTGTGGTCGATACTGCTGAATCCCGATGTTGGCGTGGTCAACCAGGTCTTGCAGTCCTTTGGCATCGCGAACCCGCCCCGTTGGCTGGCCAGCCGCGACTGGGCTATCCCGGCGGTTATCCTGATGGGCTTGTGGGGCGTCGGCGGCGGGGTCATCATTTACCTGGCCGGCTTGCAGAATATCCCTCCGCACCTTTATGAAGCCGCGACCATTGACGGCGCGAATTCACCGCAGAAGTTCCGCTTCGTGACGCTGCCCATGCTGACGCCCAGCATCTTCTTTCAGCTCATAACGGGTCTTGTGGCGGCATTCCAGGTTTTCGATGTGGCTTACGTCCTGGCTGGCCGAGGCGGCACAAGAGCCAGCGCGCTGCAATTCTATCTGCTCAACGTCTATGAAGAAGGCTTTCAGAACGGGCGCTTTGGCTATGCTTCCGCGCTGTCCTGGGTGTTGGTGGTTATCGCTACGATCGTCATTCTGATCACCTTTCGCAGCTCTGAACGCTGGGTGTATTACGAGAGCGAGGAAGACAAGGCTTGAGCTTGCGCGGCGTCTCAACTGTGAATCGCTCCCATAGTTCGTTTGATCGGCGGCTGCGCGATGACATCCTCCCCCGCGGGCGCAGGAGCCTCCGACTGCTGGCGCTATACACGATTCTCATCGCCCTGTGCGGCTTTGTGCTGCTGCCGGTTTCCTGGATGCTGACCGCAGCCCTCAAGCCAAGCGGCGTACCCTTCTTCAGCATACCTCCGGAGTGGTTTCCGACAGAGCATTTCGAATGGCGCAATTTCGAGACCGCGCTTTTGGACCCAGTGCGACCGTTTCTGCGCTTCACGCTGAATACCTTGATAATTTTTGGCGGAAGCGTCGCCGGCACGATTATCTCCTGCACGCTGGTGGCTTACGCCTTTGCCAGGCTGCGCTTTCGCGGCAGCGCCTTCCTGTTTAACGTCCTTGTCATCACCATGCTCATCCCTTGGCAATCGCAGATGATCCCCCAGTTTTTGCTTTTTCTCGAATTAGGCTGGTATGGGACTTACTTGCCCTTGATCGTGCCTTCATTCGCGGGAAACGCCTTTTTCATCTTTCTCATACGTCAATACATGCGCACCTTCCCGCGGGATCTGGACGAAGCCGCCAAAATAGACGGCTGCAGTTACTTCGGCATCTTTCGTTTCATCATTCTGCCTTTGTGCCGGCCAGTGCTGGCGGTGGTCGTCGTTTTCATGTTCCTCGGTTCCTGGGGGGATTTGTTGGGACCGCTCATTTACCTCAACAATACGGATCAGTTTACCATCGCCATCGGCTTGGCTAACTTCGCCACCCGTTACAATCCCAACACGAATCTGCTCATGGCGGCCAACCTGGTGATGATGATTCCGCCAATCGTCGTATTCTTCTTCGCCCAGGAGCAGCTCATCGGCGGCATTGCCTCTGTTGGCTTGAAGGGCTAGCCGAGCGACTGCCCGAAACTAACGCATACAGAAGACAGATCTTCATTCAGCATCGATCTCAAGCCTATACGGATACCAAGCTATGTCATTCGCCATCAACTATTTTGCAGAGGAACGGCGCAAGCTGGCGGGCGATTTCCACCGGCCCGTCTATCATTTTATCGCGCCCTCAAGCTGGATGAACGACCCCAACGGCGTGATCCACTGGGGCGAGGAGTATCATCTCTTTTACCAATACCATCCTGAAAGTCCGCGCTTTGGCTTGGCGCACTGGGGGCACGCTGTCAGCGAGGATGCGATTCACTGGCGGGATATGCCTGTCGCGATTTCTCCAACTCCCGGCGGGCCCGATATGACCGGCTGCTGGTCCGGCACAATAGTAGACAACAATGGCTTGCCGACGGCTGTCTATACAGGCGTAGGACCCGAGGGATACGGCCAGCAATCACAGTGCCTGGCCACCAGCCGGGATGGCTTGCTGACATGGACGAAATACAGCGGCAATCCCATCTTGAGCGAAATCCCGGCCATATCCAACCAGCCTTACGATCTGCGCGATCCCATGATTTGGCGCGAAGGCGATGTCTGGTACATGTTGCTCGCTTCACGCATCAAATCGGTCGGCGGTTCAGTTTTCCTCTATCGCTCGACTGACCTGTTCCACTGGCAATTCCTGCATCCGCTTTTGACTGGCAGCTATGCCAAGACTGGCTGCGTCTGGGAATGTCCGAGCTTCTTCCCGTTGGATGACAAGTGGGTGCTGATTGTGGCGGGCAAGGGACGCCGCATACCATTCACCGTCTTCTACTTCATTGGCGATTATGTTGATCAGCAATTCCTGCCCGAGACCAGCGGCATCCTCGATCACGCGTATTTTTACGCGCCTTTCACGATGGAAGACACCCGGGGCCGCCGCTTGCTCTGGGGCTGGCTGCGCGAGGGCCGCAGCGAAGACGCCCATGCGGCCGCCGGCTGGGCTGGATGCCACTCCATCCCGCGGGTGCTGAGCCTGCGCGATGGACAGCTGCGCATGGAGCCCGTGCCGGAGCTCAAAGAACTTCGTGGCAGCCCCACTGTGATCAGCGATCTCGAATTGGCTGGCGGCGAACACCGGCTAGATATCGCTGGCTTGGCTTTGGATATTGAGGTTGAAATTGAAGTGGATGGCGCAGTTTCTTTGGCTCTCGCCTGCGCCCCGGATGGCAGCGAAGAAACAATTGTCAGTTACGATCCGCGCGCAGAACTGCTCAGCGTGAACCGCGAGCGCTCAAGCCAGGATTCTGAGAACGAAATCTTTGCCCATGAAGCGCCGCATAAACTCGCGCCCGGCGAAGATTTGCATTTGCGCGTCCTGCTTGACGGCTCGGTATTGGAGATCATTGCGAATGGACGCTCAAGCATATGCAGCCGCATCTACCCATCACGATCTGATAGCCGGGAACTGCGCTTATTTGGCATTGGTCGAGTCAAGACACTGTCAGCTTGGCCAATGCGCTCTATCTGGCCGCGCTAATGGCATTTAGACCGGTTCAAGGGCAACATCATCAAAGGTGATTAAGCCGGCTTGCGCGATAAGGGCGATGCCGCCGGCAGTTAAAGCATTGTCCCTGTCTATCGCCTGCAGCGCCCGCTCGCCATTGACGAAAGCGGTCAGCTGGTTGCCCTTGACCTCCAGCTTGAGTTCGTAATTCCGCTCGAATGCCCAGCCGGCGTCGCATTCCGCCAGGATGGTCTCGCCATCCAGGACGCGAACGATGCGAGTCTTTTCTTGGTCGAGCAGCAGCGCATAATAACGTTGCAAGCCCTGCACTCTCACGGCGATCCCCCCGGCCTCACAGACTCTTGGCATGGCTGTGGCCGCTATGCTGTAGTCGCCCCATTCGCGCGTTCCCTGTATCAGTAGACCGCGGCCTTCGTTTTGAATCAGTCGATAGGCTTCTTTCCAGTAGTCCCAAGAATCGAACCGCTCGCTTGAATCCAGAGCGTATATCCAGGCTTTTTTCCAGAACTTCGGTCGTTTGCGTTTCTCTTTGCCCGCTTCGCTGATGAAGGGCCGGTTCAGCCGCATCTTGGGCGCGCCTTCCCAGGTCAGCCAATCCAGCGTAATTGTGCCGCTGCTGCCATTCTCGCCCGCAATCTCGATTCCGATGCAGGCAATGGGCTGGTTGCCGGTCTCCGGCACGCGCCACGAAAGCGTGACGTTTGCGCCGGGCGCCGCTTGGACCGGCTCGCTGCCGAATATCTCCAGGGCGTCATCTTCGTTGTAATGCCGGGCATAGAGCCGCAGCGTCACCGCATCCGCATTGTCTGGCTCGGCCGCGAGACTTGCCCGGACCACTTGTCCAGGATACAGGCTTGGCGACGCCAGCAAGCGGTAGCCGCGTTTGTCAAAATACTCGGCGATTTCCTTTGAGGGGATAAACGTCAATGTGGCGGCTCGGGCTACGCGCCCCTTCGCCAGCCGGTGGAAGTGAATCGCCAGCGAAGGCTCGCCCGTTTCGCTGCTCCCCAGCGCATTTTCGATCGTCGCGGCATTCCTGGATTCAGGCAGGTTTTCCGGCTCAAAACCTTGCGTCGAGCCCGGCAGGCAGAAGTGATAGCGCGCGCCATTTTTGGGTCTGAGGGGCGTCAAGCCTTTAATGCTCCGCCCTATATTGACCAGCTTATAGGTTTCGCCGACCGCATCGCTGATGCCGCTGCCGCCATCCGCCGTAGGCAGATACAGGCGATCGGCTACCGGGCTCCGCCAGTCCGGTCCTGCGTCGATGCCAGCCAAGCCATTCTTTATCCCCATGATGCAGCCGACATTGCCCGAATTGCAATCGCTGTCAAAGCCAGAAGTATTCACGACCATCAGGGACTTTTGAAAATCGTCATCGCCATAGAGCAGCGCCAGGATAATCCGCGCATGATTCGGCACGATATGGCAATTGCCCGGATACCGTTCGCGGCTGTATTCGCTGTCTATCCACTTCAGCGTCTGATGCCAATCCGGCTGCTTAACCCGCCAATCACGCAGCTTTTCGATCATCCGGTAGATTAGCGAATCGGCGGGGATCAGCGATGTGGCGGCGTCGATCAGCCTGTCCATATCCGGCTCGACGAAAGCTTGGGAGACCAAAGCCGCGACCACCTGCGCTCCATAGATCGCTTCGCCATCGTGACTGACGCTGGCCGCCCGCCGCGCCAGATCCGCAGCGAGTTCGGGCTCGCCCGGCACGATCATGCCCCAGCCATCAATGAATATCTGCGAACCAATCTGTTCAGCCATGACCGGACCGTTGAGCTCCATCGAGCCGCTGCGCGGAGGCAGGATGCCGCTCTTCAGCCGGATATACGCGGTATGCTCGGTTACATCGCCAATGCCCCCCCACCACAGTATAGTCTTGCCTTCGACGATATAATTGAGCCAGGTCTGGCCGATCTGCGCCGCGGTCAGATCCAGGCTGTTGCCATAATCCGGCATGGCGCGGACGAAGGTGAATGTGCCGGACAAATCGTCATCGGTCACGATTAGCGGTTCATCCAGCGCTTCATGCACGTAATAATTGATCTCGCCAAAACGCTCCATAATCATTTCATAGGACCAGCCTTCTATTGGGCGGCCCAGGTAAACTCCAATCATCTTGCCCAATACACCGGCATAAACTCGCTCGACATAATCAGACGGAATAGGCATAGCGGTAACTCCTCTGAAAACTGAGGCGATAAGTTGCCGCGAACCGCGACAAGATCTGTCAGGCAGGTCCAAGCGATGAAGAGGGCATGCGCACCCTGACTAGCGCGCGGCTGCCCCGCCTATCATACCCATATACACGCTGTCCGTCAGCTTGACGGTCGCGCCATCGTCCACCTGCATCTTCCACGTGCCGCCATGGCCCTCTTGCGTCAGCAGGATGGCAGTATTGTCTTCCGTCCAGCGGATGGGACGCGCCAAAGCCGACATCGGATAATTGATAACCATCTGGCTGGCGTTTTCCAGGTCAGCCAGCACGATGACCGTGTTGATAGTTTTGTCCTGGTCCGGCAATCCGCTGACTTGCGAAAGCGCGTAGACAGCCAGCGCGCCATCCGGGCTTACCAGAATATTGCCGGCTTCATCATAGCTGCCCAGGGAAACAGGCGGCGCAGTTATTTGGCTGCCGCTGCTCAAATCGTGAATCTCCAGCGAAATGCCCGGCGACTCGCTGTCCGATTCCAGGCGCAGCATAACATCGCTACCAAAGCCAATCGCGCAGAAGCAGGTTTGAGCGCCCGGCAGCGCCCGCGTGGCCAAGCCTTCCGCGCCAATGTCCAGCGCAAACAAGCCCGAACGCTGTCGGTAGGCGCTGGCTTCTTCCGTGCCTTCCGCATGCACCTCGACGTATAGGCTGTCGCCGCTGGCGTTGAAAGCTACCGGTATCAGGCGGATGCCTGCCCGCGGTCCATATTCCAGCAATTGGCGAAGCTCGAAGCCCGCCGCATCAGCCAGCCTGAGCGCTGTGCTGAGCTTGCCCTCATCGTTGACCCGGCTCGTCGCCCAGGCGATGCGCTGGCCATCGCCAGAAACCGCCCAGTCTATGCGATAGTCCTCCTGGCTCAGCATCATGAATGGATGGTCGCGAATGATGCCGTCTGGCTTCACCAGCTTGACCAGGCGCTCGTCCTTGTCGAAGTAGAGCGCCGCCTCGTCAAAAAGCGTGTAGCGCTCGCCGGATGTCGCCACGCTGGTACTTTCGCCAGTGAGCAGATCCGTGAATATCAGGGTTGAAAAGTCTGGATCCTCTGTGCTGGGCTGGAGATAGACTTCCCAGCTTTGGCTAGCGATGGCCGGCTGCAAATCGGCTTGTCCGCCGACTGTGGCGGTCAGGAACGCGCTGAAGATCAACAGAAATAGATGTTTCAAAACCGCGCTCAGCAACTCGTTTGTCACTTGGGATAATTATAGAAGCAAGTCAGATACGCGGCAATCGACGCCGAAACTTTGCCAGAAAACAAGAAAGCCCCGCGTTGGCGAGGCTCTCTGGCTTGGAAGGGGAGGGGATGCCTTCGGCTCAGCTCTGGTGGCGCTGGCGCTGCATACGCCGCTGCTGCCAGGCTATGGCGTCGCGATTCTTCTTCTCGGTCAAGAAGCGCTCAATCCGCGCCTCTTCCAGCAATTCTTGCGTCCGCTGCCTGTGCAAACGGGATGCGAGGAAGGTCAAGTCATGCATGCTGTTTCTCCTTTTCGCCTTTCAGACTTGGCGCTAGTCTACCATATTGATATACTTTGCACAGGATATCTTACTGATCCCTCTGGCAATTTATACAAATCTAATGGAGTTCTGTCCACTTGGGCGCAGCTGAGCAATCGCCAGGCTGTTTTCTGCGCCGGCCAACAGTACAATATCGAATCCGTCCGCCAAAGGAGCCGCAATCGTGAAGACAGTCGTCATTCAAGATATCAAGCTGCATGTGCTGGCGCTGCCGCTGGTGGAGCTGCTGAAAACCAGCTATGGCGCGGAGCCCTTCAAAACCGCCATCATCGTCGAAGCGATCAGCCAGGCGGGTGAAACGGGCTGGGGCGAGATCTCGGTGAAAACCAAGCCATCGTATGGCGCGGAGACGCTGCTGACTGCCTGGCACATAAGTCGCGATTTCCTGCTGCCCAAGCTGCATGGGGCGACGCTGAATTCGCCGACGGAGCTGCCGGCGCTATTGGCTTCGGCCCGCGGCAATCGGCATGCCCGGGCCGGCGTCGAAGCGGCAATATGGGATCTCATGGCGAAGACCAATGACATGAGCCTGGCGGATTATTTCGCCGCTCACCTGCCGCCCGGTCATAAACAAGCGCCGCGGCGTCTGTTGGCGTCAGCATCGGCATTCAAGACTCGCTGGAAGCTCAATTGGCGTTGATCCAGAAGCGTCTCGACGAAGGCTATCGGCGCATCAAGCTCAAGATTGCGCCGGGCTGGGATCTGGATCTGGCTCGCAGCGTCCGCCAGAAATTTCCCGATATCGCGCTCATGCTGGATGCCAACAGCGCTTACAGCCTGGAAGATGCCGCGCGCCTCAAAGAACTCGACCAATTCGACCTGCTGATGATAGAGCAGCCGCTGGCCCACGATGACATCCTGGAACACAGCCGCTTGGGGACGCAACTGAAAACGCCCATCTGCCTGGACGAAAGCATCCACTCGGCGCATGACTGGCTGGTGGCGATGCAGCTTCGCGCGGGCAGAATCTTGAACCTCAAACCGGCTCGCGTCGGCGGCTTCAGCGAATGCCTCAAGATTTACCGGGTTTGCGCCGAGAGCGATACGCCCTTGTGGATCGGCGGCATGCTGGAAACGGGCATCGGCCGAGCCGCTAACTTGTCATTCGCCGCGCTGCCGGCCGTCACCCTGCCCAGCGATATCTCCGCAACTGACCGCTACTTCAATCCCGATATCACTGAGCCGCCTTTCGAGCTGGCGCCAGGCAGCCACATAAACTTGCCGGACGGGCCGGGCATCGGCGTCCAGGTGCAGCGCGACCGCCTGGCAGAAGCCGCCGCGCGTTTCACCGAGGTCAATCCCTTCGCGCCTCTCTGGGACTAAGCAGCGCCAGTTCCAGCGAACCTTGCAGCGTTGCGACCGGTTTCGCCTGCCAGCCCCCAGACCCCCTCGCTTAGTAGGGACAGTCATAGCGAACTTTCGGCAGCGACTCCCGCGGCGATGACTCCATCTCAAATGTCATGATCGATGCCGTGGCCGGGTAGGCGACCGGCAGGGCATAATCCAGCAGGCGGTCTTTCATCAGCGCCTCCGGCACAGCGCCCTGGGAATGCAGCCAGGGGAAAACCAGGATGTCGCCATGCGCCACAGCCAGGACGGCTTCTCCAGGATGACGCGCCAGAATCGCATCAAAGAAATCCAGCACGCGCTCCAAAACGTCCGCGGGCAGCTCATATGGCGCTTGATTGCCAGTGTACAGATCCCAGCCCTTGGCGGCCAGCTTGGCGGTCTTCTGCCCCTCATAAGGCGTGTACACCTCGATGATGCGCTTGTCGATTATCGGCTTCAGCTTGCCCAGGCGCGCGGCGACGATATCGGCCGATTGCCGGGCGCGCTCCATCGGGCTGCAATAGATGTCCGCGATCCGCTTGTCAGCCAGCCATTCGCCGGCCGCCTCCACCTGCGCGATGCCTTCAGCGCTGAGGTAATAGCCGGGCATGCGCCCATAAAGAATCTCGTCGGGGTTATGCGCCTGCCCATGGCGCATCATGTATACACTGGTTGTCATCATCGGCTCCAAAGCTTCATCCCGCCCTCAACTTGCCCAAAAGTCTAGCGCTTCCCGTGCCCGCGGGCAAAGCGCGAAAGTGTATCGAAATCGGTTGAAATACCTCTGCGCCATATTCACCTTCACTATGGATGTAAAGACGTATTGGCGCCTAAGCCGTGAGGAACATTTGCAGAGCGTTCTGTTGGAAGGCGAGACAAGGGGCGCGAAGATTCAGCCCGCCACTCGCCGCTATACTGCGCTGGATTGGCCGGGCTAGAAGTGGATAAAGCGCTGCTCTATCCCCTCAATTGACTCGGTGATCTCGGTGTCCTCGGTGGCAAAACAGCGGTGATTCAATTGTAGGGCATACGCTGCCCAAAGCCCCGCCAGCGATTGCGACTTACTTTCCGCCATAAGCTGGCTTACCATGAAGCGCATTGCAACAGTTGGCATTCCAGGGTCTGCAAGATTTGAAGTTCCGCCATTGGGCGCTTGACCGCCGATTCACGACCATCCTCTTGATCGTCTTTGTGCAGATGATCGGCACATCCATGGTCAATCCCATCCTGCCGCTTTATGCGCAGAGCGCGTTCGACCTTAGTCCAGAGGTCATCACGCTGCTGCTGACGGCATTCTTCGCCGCCCAATTCATCGCCGGCCCCTTCATCGGGCGCTTGTCAGACAGGCGCGGACGCTTGCCTGTGCTGCTGCTCAGCCAGGTCGGCACTGTGATTGCCTTTCTCATGATTGGCTTGGCGCAATCGACCTTCCTGCTATTCTTCGCCCGCGTGCTGGATGGCGTCACCGGCGGAAACATCATCGTCGCCCAGGCTTACGTCACCGATATCATGCCCGAAAACCGGCGCACCCAAGCCCTCGGTTATGTCATGGCGGCTTTCGGCCTCGGTTTCATCGTTGGGCCTGCCCTGGGCGGCTTGCTGGCCAGCCAGATGGGACCCAGCATGCCCTTTCTCTTCGCGGCGCTGGCGGCTTTGGCGACGGTTATCTTGACCTGGTTCACGCTGGAAGAAACCTTGAGCGAGGGCGACAGGGCGCGCAACCGCGAAAGCAAGCAGGCTCGCCTGAGCGCCGGGCAGCTGCTGAGGAACGCGCCCCTGATGGCCGCTCTGACGGTGGCATTTGTGGGACGCTTTGCTTTTGGCTTGCTGATCGCCACATTCGCGCTCTTCGCCGAAAAGATCATCTTCGCCGGGTATGACTTCGCCGCGGTCAGCCTGGGCGTCGGCTTGATGCTGATGTTCGTGGGCTTGGGCCAATTCTTCACCCAGATAGTCATTTTGCCGGCCGCTCTGAAAAAGCTCAGCGACCCGCTGATCGTGATTCTCGGCGCGGGCGCCCGCTCCCTGGGCATGTTCATCTTCGCCCTGGCGACTGAACCCATGCTTGGCTCGCTTAGCATGATCTTCATCGCCATCGGCAGCGGCTTGCTTATCCCGGCTTTGCAATCCCTGGTGACAAAGACGGTGAGGCCCGAGCTGCGCGGCGCGATTCTGGGCATTCAACAATCGGCGATGAACCTGGGCGTGATCATCTCCACAGCCGTTTCCGGGGCGCTCTTCGCCATGCATCCGGCGCTGCCAAACTGGACGGGCGGCATCCTATACTTGCTATCGGTCTTGCCGGCGCTTCTGCTCTGGCAATGGACGCGCGAAAGAACGCGGGAAGAGGGCGAAAGCTGGCTGCTCTCGCCACAATGAAGACACTGCCGATGCAAGCTTGGCAGTCGGAGGAACTTAGTCGGGGCGGCGGGATTTGAACCCACGACCTCACCGACCCGAACGGTGCGCGCTACCGGGCTGCGCCACGCCCCGACGTTGACGCGGCTAGCATAGCAAAGGCGGATGAGGCTGACAAGGCAAAATGATGCCAGAATCACCCCCGCAGACAGTGACAGACCGGCTCAGGCGGCTGGTTCAAGATCCGTTGGAGCGTATCGGCGGCGCGCTGGCTCAACTGGGCGTCCATCCCGATTGGGTCACCGTCGCGGGTTTGCTGCTGGCGGGGCTTGCGGCGCTTTTCCTGGCGAAGGGCGAATTCCTGGCCGGCGGACTGATTCTCTTGCTCAGCCTGCCGCTTGACGCCCTTGATGGCGCGGTGGCAAGAGCCAGCGGGCGCGCAGGAAAATTTGGCATGGTCCTCGATTCGACGCTTGACCGCTATGCCGATGGTGGTATTTTCGCCGCTTTCGGGTATTATTTTGCCGCGAAGGACCGGCTGGATATGCTGGCTTTGGCGCTGGCGGCTCTGGTGGGCAGCTTCCTGGTCAGTTATATCCGCGCTCGCGCAGATGACCAGGCGGTCAATGTCCGCGCTACCGTGGGCCTCTTCACTCGCTTGGAGCGCGTGGCGGTCATCTTGACCATGACCATAAGCAGCGGATTGCTCCGAAGTTCGCTGCCGCTGGAAATTGGCATCCTGGCGCTGGCGCTGGGCACAAACCTGACAGCCCTGCAGCGGCTGCGGCATGTATACACTAGGCTGAAAGACCGAGGTGACTAAATGGAATTTGAATCCGCCCATCTTGTCATTGGCAACCTGCAAGTGCGTTACTACGGCATCATCATCGTTATCGCGCTGCTGGCGGGGGCTTATGTGGCTTCCCTGTTGGCCAGCCGCGACGGCCGCGACAGCGATCATATCTGGGGCGGCTTGACCTGGGCCATCGTGCCCGGCATCATCGGCGCGCGCCTCTGGTTTCTGCTCTTCCCGCCGGTGTCCTTGATCGCCGGTTGTGGCATCGAAGGCGAAATCTGCCAGGACACTGCCTGGTTCCTGGAGAACTTCTTTGATACGCAGAATGGCGCCATTGCGATCTGGAGCGGCGGCTTGAGCATATTTGGCGGCATGATCGGCGCGGCATTCGGCGCCTGGCTCTATCTCAGCCGCTGGCATAACCGCATCATTGGCTTATTCACGACCATTCTCACTCCCCTGATATGGCTCTACCAGCTTTTGGAATGGCTTGCCAATTGGGTTCTTGCGCGTCTGCGCGGCCAGGATTCTGAGCCCTTCCGCTATCAGCGACCCAAGAGCGCCTTCCCCGACGAGGGCATGGAGCTGGGTCCATGGATGGATATCGCCGCTGTCGCCATACCGCTGGGCCAGGCGATTGGCCGCTTCGCCAATTATGTCAATCAAGAATTGTATGGCTCGCCCACAAATCTGCCCTGGGGCATTCAGATCCCCCGCGACATGCGCGTCGCGCCATACGAAAGCCTGATCGATTATCCCATAGATACGCTCTTCCACCCCATCTGGGCTTATGAAGCGCTCTGGAGCCTGGTCGCTTTCTACGTGCTTTGGCGCGTCTACCATCAATATCGCGACCGCCTCTTCAGTGGCGATGTTTTCCTGATCTATATCGCCCAATACGCCTTCATCCGCTTCCTGCTGGAATTCCTGCGCGTCGAAGTGGCGCATATCGGCATGACCGGCATCAACAGTTCACAAGCCATCACGCTTATCGCCTTTGTGATTTCAGCTGGTCTGCTTTTTCGCCGGCGCCGCGCGCGACCGACGGAATCCAGCTGAAGCCTGCCGGCTTGCCGCCCGCGCAGATCTGGCCGCGCCCTGCCAAGTTTCGATATTCGCCGTAATATGGTATCGTCTGAGGAATGAAAGCGACGCTGTCTGGCTCTGTTACACTCCTGGCAGCGTCTCCAGGCAGCGAAAAGGCGAGTTTATGGCGCGCGTGGTGATATTGGGCTCAGCCGGCGCAGTCAACAGCGCCCAGCACGACTATACGCATTTCCTGCTCATCGGCGACGAAGACAAACCAGTCCTGGTTGATGCCGGCTCAAATCCTCTCGACAAGATCAAGGCTTTGGGCATTGATGACCGGCAGCTGCAAGACATCATCGTGACGCATTTCCATTCCGACCATGTCGCCGGCATCCCCAATATGCTCATGCACATGTGGCAGATGGGGCGCAAAACACCGATGCGCTTCTACGGCATTCCTCATTGCATTGACCGCGTAGAAGGCGCCATGGATATGTACGGCTGGGAGTATTGGCCCAACTTCTTCCCGGTGTCCTTCACGCGCATTGGCTTGCGGGACGATACTTTGCTCTTCGAAAACAAGGACTTCATCATCCGAGCATTCCCCGTCGTGCATTTCATCCCCACCATAGGCATGCGCATCACCAACAAGCACAATGGCAAGGTGCTGGCTTACAGCTGCGATACCGAACCTTGCGCGAATGCCCTGGTCATCGGCAAGGACTCCGACATCTTCATCCATGAAGCGGGCGGACCGCCACCGGGCCACAGCACCGCGCGCATGGCTGGCGAGGCGGCTGCCAAAGCCGGCGCCAAAGAATTGCGGCTGATTCACTACCAGGTCTGGAATCAAGACCCGGAACCGCTTGTGCAAGAAGCGGCTGAAGCCTACTCGGGTCCCGTCCATCTCTGCCGTGATTTTGACGAGTTCGAGTTCTAAGCCATCCCAAGTTAGTCAGGCAAAGAACAGATCGAGGGCGACTAGCCGAGTCGACCCTTCAGTTCTCATGATTTGATTTGCCAAGGACCTAGACATGGTTTTGGCTACGCTCGTCGGCGCCGTTTTGATTTCCAGCCCGGATAGTCTACAATCGGGCTTGCCTGCACCCAGGCAGTTGCAACTGTTGCACCCATGTCAACCAATATGGAGGAAACGTGATGAAAACGATTTTTCGCATTTTGCCAGTGCTCGCTCTGCTTGCCTTGGGGCTGGCCATCGCGCCGGCTCTCAGCCAGGCGGATCTGCTCAGCTTTGCGGCCGAGGATTGCGATTATGGCGGCAACCTCAAATCCGTCGAGGCTCTCGACGCGCTGACCGTCCGCATTACCCTCTGCAACCCGGACGCCATCTTTGATCAGGAGATGGCTAGCCTGGGCTTGTCCATCCATCCCAGCGAATACATGAACGCGACCGGCGGGCATGGCGATATCCTCACCAAGCCCATCGGCACAGGACCCCTGCGCCTGACCAACTGGGACCAAGGCAATGAAATGGTCTTCGAGCGCTTTGACGATTATTGGGGCGAGCCTTCGATCGAGCCGACGGTTATCCTGCGCTGGAATTCCGAGGCGGCTGCCCGCGCCACTGAGCTGCGCGCCGGCACGATTGACGGCATGAAGTTCGCCAATCCCGATGACATCCCGGTTTTCCGCGCCGACCCCAACTTCAATCTCATCGATATCCCGCCTTTGACCGGCGTCTATGTGGCCATGAGCAACTTCTATGAGCCGCTGAACGACGTCCGCGTCCGCACAGCCATCGCCATGGGCATCGACCGGCAGCGGATCGTCGATAACTTCTTCCCGCCCGGCTCCCCCCTGACGCCAGACTTCGTGCCGCCGGCTGTCTTTGGCCATGTCGGCGAGGGTGGCGTGCCCGGCTTTGATGGCGACGCCGCTCGCGCGCTACTGGAAGAAGCCGCGGCGGATCTGGGCTTCTCCCTGCCGCTGGATTCGGTCGTGGATTCCCGCACCGGCGAATCGCGGGCATTGACGCTGACCTGGCGCGATGTCGTCCGCGGGTACTTGCCCAACCCCGGCATCATCGCCAATGATGTCGCTTCACAGCTGGCTGATATCGGCATCAATGCCGATGTGCAGGTCGTCGAGTCCGGCGCCTTCATCGCCTCGGCGCTTTCAGGCAACGAGCCGCTGCATATCCTGGGCTGGCATGCCGATTTCCCCGATGCCTCCAACTTCCTGACCTGCTGCCATGGTCCCAACTACGCTCAGATGGGCGAGCCCTATCCCGAGATTTATGAGCCGCTTATCGAAGCCGGGCAGGTGCTCGATCCCGAACGGCGCATGGAACTCTTCCAGCAGGTGGCCGAGGGCATGGCGATGGCGGTTCCCTGGGTGCCATTCGGTCATGCCGGCGCGGCTGATGTCTGGCAGGCGGATATCATCGGCGTCCACCCTGGCGTGCTGGATGGCACAGAAGAATTCTCGCGCATAGAAGACCCTGACGACGACAACGTCATCTATATGCAGAATGCCGAGCCCATCTCGCTGTATTGCAATGACACCTGGGATGGCGAGTCTTTCCGCGCCTGCCACCAGGTATCGGAATCTTTGCTGGACTTTGCCAAGGGCGGCGTGGATGTCATACCCGGCTTGGCGGAAACCTGGGAAGTCTCGGACGATGGCACGGTCTGGACCTTCCACCTGCGCGAGGGCGTCGTCTTTCACGATGGCTCCAGCCTGGACGCCAATGACGTAGTGGTCTCCTGGCATGCCTCAGCGGATTGCGCCAGCCCCAACCACACCGGCACCGGCCAGGGCTTCGCCATCTACAAGTCCATCTTCCAGCAGTTCATCAACGCCGATCAGTGCTAGCCGACTGAACGTTTTAGGGCGATCCATTGGGTCGCCCATTTGCTGTTTATGCGGCATCGGGCGAGTCACCGACTCGCTCCTACAGAAGACTTCGTAAGGACGGGGGCATTTCCTAATTCCGATTCAACCGCGGATCAAGCGCGTCCCGCATGCCATCGCCCAGCAGGTTGAAGCCCAGCACCGTAATCATTATGGCGATGCCGGGGAAGAAGACCAGATGCGGCGATGTGAAGAGATAATTGCGCGATTCGCTGAGTATCTGCCCCCATTCCGGCGTCGGCGGCTGCGCGCCCAATCCCAGGAATGACAGCGCCGCCGCATCCAGTATCGCCGTGCCAATCCCTAGTGTGCCTTGCACGATGATCGGCGTGATGGCATTAGGAAGAATATGCGCCATGACTATGCGCAGCGGACTCGCCCCTAGAGCCTGCTCAGCGACCACGAACTCCTGCTCCTTGATCGATAAGACGCTGGCTCTCGAAAGCCGGGCATATTGCGGGATGAAGGTGATGGTGATGCCGAGCAAGGCATTGGTCAAGCCGGGTCCCAAAATCGTCACGATGGAGATAGCCAGCAGCAGCGCGGGAAAAGCCAGCACCACATCCATCAAGCGCATGATCAGATTGTCGACGCGGCCGCCCATATAACCGGCTGTCAAGCCCAGGCCCGTGCCAGCCAGGATGGAAAGGCTGATGGTGATGACGCCCACCGAAAGCGATGTGCGCGCGCCATAGATGACGCGGCTGTAGAGATCCCGCGCGTTCAAATCCAGACCGAGTATATGCTGCGGGTCTTCACAGCCCAGGATAGGGATGCAAGGCGGTTTGCTGGGCAGCCTGCCCACCTCGCCCGGGACGCCAATCATCGTCTTGATGGGATCGTGCGTCGCGAAGACGGGCGCGGCAATCGCGATGATGACCAGCGAGCCGATTATTGCCATGCCCAGCAGAGCCGATGGACTGCGCCGAAGATTCCGCAGCGCCTCCAGCCACAGGTTCGATGCCCGTGCCCCGGTTTCGCCTGCCAGGCTTAATGTTGCCGTGCTAGCCATGCGATTAGGCTTTCAAGGACCGCTAATTGAAGCGGATGCGCGGATCGAGATAGCCATAGAGCATATCGACCACCATGTTGATGAGCACGAAGCCAGCCGCTATGACCACCGTAAAGCCTTGCACCAGCGTATAATCGCGGGATGTGATGCTATCCACCAGCGTCCGCCCGACGCCGGTCAGGCTGAATATCGTTTCCGTCAATACCGCGCCGCTTATCACCAAGCCGAAGTTCAAGCCGATGACTGTGATCACCGGCAACATGGCATTCTTCAAGGCGTGTTTGCCTATGACCCGGCTTTCTGGCAAGCCCTTGGCGCGCGCCGTGCGCACATAATCCTGGTTCAGCACTTCCAGGACGCTGGAACGGCTCATCCGCGCGATGATGGCCAGCGGAATCGTGCCAACCGCCACAGCCGGCAGAATCAGATGCCGCAGCGCGTCTATCAGCAATTCGCCATTCAAGGTGAGCGCCGCGTTCAAGGTGTTGATCCGCGAGAGAAAGAAGAGGATGCCCAGCGGTTCCTCGCCTTCGGCCACAAAACCATGCGCGACATAAAAGGGCAGCGGCGATGCGCCCGGCGTCAACCTGCCCGAGGGCGGCAGGGCAAAGGGGGTATCTTTGAGCAGCACCGCGAACAGATAAGCCAGCATCAAGCCCAGCCAGAAGACCGGCATGGACACGCCGATATTCGCTCCGATCATCGTGCCGACATCCAGCGCCGACTTGTGACGATAGGCGCTGAGCAGGCCCAGCGGCACGCCCAGGCTGATGGCGAAGAGCAGCGCGAATGCCCCCAACTCGACCGTCGTCGGCAGGCGCTCCACCAGCAAGTCCATCACCGGGCGATGAAAACGCAGCGAATCCCCCAGGTCGCCTTGAGCGAAGTTGCGCATATAAATCAGCAGTTGAATGGGCAGCGGCTCGTTCAAGCCATTGCGGCGAAAGAATGCCTCGCAGATATCTTCAGTCGCCCGCTCGCCAAGCACCGCCAGGCAGGGATCGCCCGGGATCGCCCGCGCAAGAGTGAAGGTCACGATGAGTATCCCGAATAGCACGGGCAGGGAAAACGTCAGCCTGCGGATGACAAATTTGAGCATGTCTGCGGTCCATGACGCTTGGGCGCCACAAGTATAGACGAAACAAGCGGGATGGGGCCAGGCGAGGCTAAACCCCCGCCCAATCGCGAGCCCGCTCCACAGCCCGCTGCCAGCCGGCGTACAAGCTCTCGCGCTGGTCAGCCGACATTTGCGGTTCAAATACGCGCTCAACCTGCCATTGACCGGCGATCTCCGCTTGCGAACCCCAGAAACCCGTCGCCAGCCCAGCCAGGTAGGCCGCGCCAAGCGCCGTCGTCTCTGTAACCGCCGGGCGCTGCACCGGCGCAGCCAGGATATCCGCTTGGAATTGCATCAGAAAATCGTTGGCCACCGCGCCGCCATCCACTCGCAATTCTTCCAGCGGCAAGCCCGAATCGGCGCACATGGCTTCAACGACATCGCGGGTCTGATAAGCGATGGCTTCCAGGGTTGCGCGGACAATCTGCGAGCGCCCGCTGCCGCGCGTCAAGCCGACGATCGTGCCGCGGGCGTATTGATCCCAATAAGGCGCGCCCAAGCCCACAAAAGCCGGCACGACATAGACGCCATCCGCGCTATCAATGCTCTTGGCGATGGCTTCGCTTTCGGCGGCGTCGTCCAGCAAGCGCATCTCATCGCGCAGCCATTGCACCGCCGCGCCAGCCATGAAGATGCTGCCCTCAAGCGCGTATTGCATCGCCCCGTCGCCGACTTGCCAGGCGATTGTCGTCAGCAAGTTGTTCAGAGACTGTTGTGGCGCGCCGCCGGTGTTCATAAGCATGAAGCAGCCCGTGCCATAGGTATTTTTCGCCATGCCCGCCCCATAAGCCGCTTGCCCGAATGTGGCCGCCTGCTGGTCGCCCGCCATGCCGGCTATGGGAATGGCTTCGCCAAACAGGCTTGGGGCGCTCTCGCCATAAACCTGGCTGCAAGGGCGAACATCTGGCAGGAGCGCGCGTGGGATACTCAGCCGTTCCAAAATGGCATCCGACCATTCGCCCTTATGGATATCGAAGAGCATGGTGCGGGCGGCGTTGCTGACATCGGTGATATGCAGGCCGCCGCCGGTCAACTGCCAGACCAGGTAGCTGTCGACCGTGCCAAAAGCCAATTCGCCGGCTTCCGCCCGGTCTCGCGCCCCTGCCACATTGTCCAGCAGCCATGCCACCTTGGTCCCGGAGAAATAAGCGTCCGTGACCAAGCCAGTCCGGTTGAGGATAAGCTGGTCAAAGCCCTCGGCTTTCAGAGCGTCGCAGAATGCGGATGTGCGCCTGTCTTGCCAGACGATGGCATTGTGAATCGGTTTGCCGGTCGCCCGGTCCCATATCAACGTCGTTTCCCGCTGATTGCTTATGCCGATGGCGGCGATGTCCCGCGGATCCCGCACGATGTCTCGCGCCACTTGCAGCTGCGAATTCCAGATTTCGGCCGGGTCATGCTCAACCCAGCCCGGCTGCGGATAAATCTGCGGGAATTCCTTCTGCGAACCCCGCAGGATATTGCCCGCGCGGTCAAAGAGGATGGCTCGCGATGATGTCGTGCCTTGATCGAGCGCAAGAATTGTAGAACTCATGCCAGAGCCCGTCCTTGGATTCTAGTATTCTGTCCAGCAACTATTGTAACGCAAGGCGCAAATTCAGTCGCCCGGCAGCCGTCATTCATCATGTTTTTGATGAAGCAGCATGCTCAAGCCCAAGCCAGCCAGCGCGCCCGCCAAAGCCCAATGCGGCAGGCGTTCCAGCATGCCCAGGATCATCGCCGGCGGAAAATCGGGAAATGCATGAGCATGTCGCAGATCCTTGAATATCATCAGCCCGGCTGCAATTGCGCTGGATAAAGCGCCTGTCAAAGCGCCGGCCAGAGCCGCCCTCGGTCTTGACCTGAGGCCGCCGCCTGGTCGCCTGGCAAGCAGAAACATGGTCAGCGCGCTGGCAGTAAAAAAGCCCAGAATCGCCGACCCGCTGGCATCTTTGTCTTCCCAGCCCGACCACAGCAGAATGCCTAAGCCTGCCAGAATCAGCATGAATCGCCAGAAGCCAGATTTGCTCTCGCTATGCTCAGCCGGCGCCATCACGATCCTCATCACTGGTTGCGCCGGCAGCTAGCAGGTGGCGCAGCGCTTTAGCATGGAACTCGCCACGCGCTTGATCCTGCACGGCATGCCCGCAATCGTAAAGCTCCAGCTTGCCCCGTTTGACGCGGCTCACGAAACGCTGGCCATACTGCGGCGGGTTGAGTTTGTCTTTGCGCCCCAGCATGATCAGCAGAGGGCATCCGATTCTATCCGCAAGACTCAAGCTGATGTCTCCGCCGGCGTCGATCGTCCTGGTCATCGAGCGCAGCCATTCCCCCGTGAACCTGGCCGCGTCCGTAAAGCCATGTATGCGCTTGTCTTCATCGGTGATCCATTCGCCGGGGTATACCCGCTGGAAGACGGGCCGCAACTCTGGTCCGAAGTGACCTATCGCGCCGATAGCCAGGCAAGAAGCGACGCGCTCGGGATGCTTGCCCGCGGCGATCAGCGCAACCTCGCCGCCATCAGAAAAGCCGAGCAGATGCGCCCGCCCGATTTCCAGCGCGTCCATGAAAGCCAGCAAATCTTCACAATCGCGATGATAAAAATTGTCCGGAAAGTCGCGTGGCTTGGGCAGCGAATCGCCATAACCGCGCAAGGTCAGCCCTATGACGCGGAAGCCCCGCCCATGCAGCCAGTCCATGGCAGCACCCAACTGGCTCCGCGCCGTGCCCAGCATTCCGTGGATAAGAATGGCCGGCAGCTGCGGGCTACCGGGTCGCATGTCTTCATAATGGAGGCTGGCGCCCGTCTTGAGGTCTACAAGCGGCATGGCAATTCCCCCGCCCAGAAGATCTAATGCCTTTCAGCCAGCGCGATATCCAGCACCTCGTCCAGATGCTCCACCAGCACGAAGCGCAACTCTGTACGGACATCCTCCGGCACATCGTCCAGGTCATTCTTGTTCTTGCGCGGCAGAATCACCGTATCCGCGCCCAGGCGATGGGCCGCCAAGACCTTGTCCTTGATCCCGCCAACCGCCAGGACCTGTCCGCTCAGCGTCAGCTCGCCGGTCATCGCGATATTGCTTTTGGCCGTTCTACCCGTCAGGAGCGAGGTCAGCGCGGTCGCCATGGTCACGCCGGCGCTTGGCCCGTCCTTGGGCACCGCGCCCGAAGGCACATGCAGGTGGATATCGTACTGGTCATAGAATGCTGGATCGACGCCCAGTTGCTCGGCTCTCGAACGCGCGAAACTGTAAGCGATTTTGGCGCTCTCCTGCATCACCTCGCCAAGTTGCCCGGTGTATTCGAAGCCTTTGCCGCCGCGCATCTTAGTCGCTTCGATGAAGAGGGCGTCGCCGCCGACAGGCGTCCAAGCCAGTCCCGTGGCCACGCCGGGCAATTCAGTGCGCTCTTTGAGCTCGCTGCGGTAGCCAAAGCGCGCGTTGCCCAGCAATTCCTTCACCTCCGCGACATCCACGAAAGCTGTTTCTAATTTGCCCTCAGCAATCAGCGTAACCACCTTGCGAGCCGCCTTGCCGATCTCGCGCTCCAGGTTGCGGACGCCCGCCTCGCGCGTATAGTCGCGGATTATCTGCAGCAGGCTCTCATCGCTGAAATCCAGTTCTTCGGGACGCAAGCCATTCTCGCGGCGCTGCCTTGGCGCCAGATATTGGGCGGCGATGGCGCGTTTTTCCTGCTCGGTGTAGCCGCTGAGCGGGATGATTTCCATGCGGTCGCGCAGGGGACCAGGAATAGTATCCAGCGAATTGGCGGTGGTGATGAACATGACATCGCTGAGGTCAAAGGCGACATCCAGGTAATGATCGCGGAACTCGGCATTCTGTTCCGGATCCAGCGCCTCGAGCAAGGCTGAGCCGGGATCGCCGCGGAAGTCCCGCCCGAGCTTGTCGATTTCGTCCAGCATGATCAGGGGGTTGCGGGATTTGGCACGGCGAATGGCTTGGATGATGCGCCCCGGCATTGCGCCAATATACGTTCGGCGGAAACCGCGGATCTCTGCTTCGTCGCGGATGCCGCCCAGGCTCATGCGGATGAACTCGCGGCCCATGGCTCTTGCGATGGAAGCGCCCAGCGATGTCTTGCCGACGCCTGGGGGACCGACGAAGAGCAGGATCGCCCCGGCTCGGTCGCGCCGCACGGGGTCAAAGCCAGCGCCATCGGCAAAGTCAGCCGCGCGTTCCGCCCGAAGCTTGCGCACAGCCAGAAACTCCAGGATGCGCTGCTTGACGTCTTTCAGCCCATAATGATCTTCGTCGAGGATGGCTCTCGCATTGGCGATATCCAGCTTGTCTTCGGTCCGCTTGTCCCAAGGCAGGCTGCAGATCCAATCGAGATAGGTGCGGATGACGCCGTATTCCGCTGCCGCCACCGACAGCTTGGAGAGGCGGTTCAACTCGCGTTCGGCTTCCTTTCGCGCTTCTTCGGGCATATTGGCTGCTTCGATCAACCCGCGAAACTTCTCTATCTCATGCTGATCTTCGTCTTCTTCGAGTTCGCGCTGGATGGCTTTCATCTGTTCGCGCAAGAAATAATCGCGCTGGGTTTTCTCCATCTCCTGCTGCGCGTCTTCCTGGATCTTCCGTCCCAGCGACAAGACGTCATATTCTTTGCTCAGCAGCTTTAGCAGGTGGCGAATCTTGTCGCCCACGCTGTCCATCTCGAGCAGAGCCTGCGCGTCATCAAGGTCTATGCGAACATAAGTCGCGATGGAATAGACCAGCTGCAGCGGATCTTCAACGTTCAGGGCATTGCTGACGAGCTCCTGCGGGATGCTGGGCACAAGCTCCGCCAGAGCGCTGAAGCGATCTACAACCGTGCGGATCATCGCTTCCATCTCGATATCATCGGCGAAGACAACTTCATCTTCCGGGATGCGCGTCACCCGCGCCCGCAGGAAGGGGCTGGTCTCCACGAATTCGTCGATGCGTATGCGCTGCAAGCCCTGGATCAGCAGGCGCACCGTGCCATCCGACGTGCGGAAAAGCCGATGAATGGCTGCCAGCGTGCCCACCGTTTGCACTTGATCCGGCCCGGGCGTACCCAAACTGGGATCCGTGGAAGCCGCCAAGCCCACCAGCCGGTCGCCAGCCACCACCTCATCCACCAACTGGATGCTGCGTTCCTGGCCGACGGTCAGCGGAATTGCCGTCTGCGGATAGACGACTAAGCCGCGCAAAGGCAGGATGGGCAATTCTTCCGGCAAGTCTACTGCCGCGCCCTCTTCTTCCAGCTCATCGCTGATGGCCACCTCGATCCTGGTCGGCGGCTCCGACAAGTCATCGAAAAACACATCCCAATAGGTCATCAAGTCAATTCCTTGTCTTGCGCAGTGGTTCCGCAATGATTCCATGCTTACTCTACAGGTTGACGAGCAAAATTGGTATCAGCGTTCGCCCGGCGCCAGCAATTATGATGAGATTCTAAGACTTTGCGGCTTATCTCGCGGCAAGGGCGCATCTTGGCCGCATTGTGATTTGCCAGGTTTGCGCGTCCGCGTACAATGGAAGCAGAAGCGCCGGCAGTTGACGCAGGAAGCGCGCGCCATGACAGACAACCTGGGCAGACCGCGAAAACGCAAAGGCAATCGCGCCCGCGACCGTAATCTGGCGCGGCAGCAGCGGCGCATCGCCATGATGGAAGGCCGTGTGAACAGCGGCGACGATCACGCCTTCTTTCGCAAGCGCTTCCCCTCTTATGACGAGAACAAAGCCGCCCATCGCGCCTTGGCTTGGCTCTTCTCCAGCCGTTCGCCCGTCGCCAAGCTGACCGCGCTGGTAACGGCTTGCGTGCTGATTTTCTTCGTCAGCAATTATGTGCTTTCCGACCGCGTCTTCCCCAATGTCTATGCCATGAGCTTGCCAGTGGGCGAGTTGACGCCGGCTGATGCCGAGCAAGCCATTCTTGACCATTGGCACACCATGCTGAGCATCACAATTCACGTTGATGGCGAACAGGTGGACCTGGTCAGCCCGGAAGAACTCGGCTTGTCCATTGACGCGGCGACCATGGCGGACCGCGCCAAGACAGCAGGCCTGGCTGGCATCCCCTTTGGCTATAACGTCGAGCCCATCGTCAACGTTTCGCATAGCCGCGCGCAAAGCCTGCTGCTGGATCTCACCGAGTCCATCTATGTGCCGCAGGTGGAAGCCGGCTATAAGTGGTCGGGCGGGCGCCTGGTCACGCTGCCTGGGCGGCGCGGACGTCACCTGGATATCAAAGCCAGCCTTGAGCGACTCAAGACCGGTGCCGCGTCAGTGGTCTCTGAAGGGCGCTTTGAGCTGCGGACGATCTCGCTGAACCCGACCGTCGCCGATAGCTCGCCATTCCTGGATGCGGCTCTGGTATTCCTCAATGACGGGCTGCGCGTTCGGGCATATGATCCCTTCAAGAATGAGACGATCGCCTTCGATGTCGACCAGCCTTTGGCGGCCGAATGGCTGATCGCCGGCAATAACGGCCTGGCAGTCCGCGAAGAGGCTTTTGCCAGGTTCATAGCCGCCGAAAATGAAAAGCTGGTGCGCGGAGGGCGCTATATCGACAAGCTGCACGCCATAGAGAAACTGCAATTGGCGCTGACCCGCGGCGAACCAGATTTCACCCTGCGCCTCAATTATCTGCCCGATGATTATGAGATTGTGCGCCAAGACACCGGGTATCGCATAGGCCGCAAACGGGGCATTCCTTATGAGTTGATTCGCGATGCCAATCCTACGGTGAATTGGAGCAGCCTGGTCGTGGGCCAGCGCATTCAGATCCCCTCCCGCGATGTCATGATCCCTGAAGATCCCGTGCCAAACAAACGCATCATAGTCGACCTGGAAGCGCAGTGGCTGGTTGGTTTTGAGAATGGACAGCTGCTCTTTGATTGGGGCATTTCCTCCGGGCGGGAGGAAGCGCCGACCTATCCCGGCATCTTCCAGATCTTGACGCATAACGAAAAGGCTTTTGGCGGCAGCTTTGCCCTTTGCAACGAAGCCGGCACCAATTGCAATCAATGGGAGATGGCTTGGTTCATGGGCATCTATGAAGTCGTGCCCGGCTTGATGAACGGCTTTCATGGCGCGGTCGTCTTGCCCAATGGCAATTATCTGGGCGGCGGCGGAGTCTATGAACCCACTACCTTCGGCTGCATCATGTCCGTTGACGGGCGCGCGCGCGAACTCTTTGACTGGGCGGAACAAGGCACCATGGTCGAAATCATCTCGGACGAATTCGCTCCCGAAAGCGACCTGGCGCATTATGCCAAAGCCTATATCGCCACCATCGATACCAACTACCGCCCGATCTCGGCTTGAGCATTTGCATAGCCTCCCCAATAGTCGGAGACTGTGATTTCCGCGCCGGCGGACCCTCGCCGATCGTCGACGAGGCTTGAGCCACAGCTAAAAAATCAGCATTTAGTTTTGCCGCGCCTCAAGTACAATCAGAAGCCATAGGCCATTCAGCGCAAAGGCATTTGGCATGAGCGAACCTTATGGCGCCTGGAAGAGCCCCATCGACGGCGTCTCAATTGCCAGCGGGCTCAGCTTGCGCGACGTACAGTGGAATCGCCGCGGCGATACGCTGGTCTGGCAGGAGGGCCGCGGCAAGACAGGCGCGCTGGTGGCGCAAACGGGCGCGCAAGCCCCGCGCGATTTGACCGACCGGCGCTTGAACGTGGCCGGGAGGGTTGGCTATGGCGGCGGCGCGTTCACGCTTGGGGGCGACAGAGTTTTCTTCGCTGCTGACGGCAGGCTCTATAGTCAAGCGCTGCTGGGCGGAGAAGCCAAAGCAATCACGCCGGCATTTGGCAGCTGCGCCTCGCCCGCTCTATCCCCAGATGGCCGTTGGCTGGCATTCGCGCATAGTTATGAACATGTCGATGGCATAGCCCTTGTGGATGCCGAAGGCGAGTTCTTCCCGCGGAAGCTGGCTTATGGCAGCGACTTCGTCATGCAGCCATGCTGGCATCCCTCTGGCGAATACCTGGCATTCATCGCCTGGAATCACCCGCAGATGCCCTGGAACGGCAGCGAACTGCGCCTGGTCAAGCTGGTGGAAGACGACGCTGGCCTGCCTTATGCCGACGACATCGTTACTATCGCTGGCGACCAGGAAACCGCCATCTTTCAGCCGGAATTCTCGCCCGATGGCCGCCAATTGGCTTATATCAGCGATGCCAGCGGCTGGAGCCAACTCTATGTCTATGACCTAGAAAGCGGCGAGCATCGACAGCTGACCTGCAATGCGGCGGAACATGGCAGGCCAGCTTGGGCGCAGGGCATGCGAACATACGGATGGAGCGGCGACGGCACTGCAATCTTCACCCTGGAAAACTCGCGCGGCTTCATTTCCCTGAAGCGGCTTGTCATGCAGACGGGCGCGCAGGAAACTGTCCGCGGCTTGGAAGAGTACAGCGAGCATGAGCAAATTTCGGTCGCTCGCGACGATGGCGCCATCGCCCTGATCGCCTCCTCCTCGCTGATTCCGCCGCGCGTCCTTTCGGTGGACACAGACGGAAAAGTCACTATTCACCGGCGGCGCGGCGCGGAGAATTTGCAGCCCAATCAGCTCTCTGCCGCACAAGCCATCAGCTGGATCTGTGATGACGGCGGGGAAGCGCATGGATTGTATTACCCGCCCGTACACAAGGAAGTCATGCCGCCCGGCAAGCCTCCGGTAATCGTCAACATTCACGGGGGACCTACATCGCAGCGCCTGTCCGGTTTCGCCAGCGATACGCAATTCTTCACCACCCGCGGTTATGCTGTCCTCCAAGTCAATCATCGTGGCAGCACCGGCTATGGCAAAGCCTATATGGATATGCACCGCGGCAATTGGGGGCTCTATGACGTCAGCGATTCCATTGCCGGCGTGAATCATCTGGCCAGCGCGGGACTCGTCGATGCCTGCAAAGCGGTCATCATGGGCGGCAGCGCGGGCGGCTTCACCGTCTTGCAATCGCTGGTCGAGCATCCCGGCTTTTACCGCGCGGGCATCTGCTCTTATGGCGTGTCCAACCAGTTCGCCCTGCTGATGGACACCCACAAATTTGAGGAGCGCTATACCTATTGGCTGCTTGGCGAACTGCCAGAAGCGGCTGAGACCTATCGGTCGCGCTCGCCGGTCTTTCATGCCGACAAGATAGTCGATCCTATCATAGTCTTCCAGGGCGCGGACGATGCGGTAGTGCCGCAGGATCAATCCGACAGCATCGTGGCCTCCTTGAAGCGGCGCGGCGTCCCGCATGAATATCATCTCTTCGCGGGCGAGGGGCATGGCTGGCGCAAGCCGGAAACCATCGAGACCTATTACGGCAAGATCGACCGTTTTCTGCTGCAGCATGTGATCTATGCCTGATTCTTGGGGTTTCGCCTAGTGTTCATTCACGTCTTGCTGCTCATCGCCGGCTTGGCAGCGCTCTTCTATGGCGGCAACTGGCTGGTCCGCGGCGCGAGCAACCTGGCGCATTCCTTCGGCGTTTCCGTGCTCATCATCGCCTTGACCTTCGTGGCGCTTGGCACATCCATGCCCGAGCTGCTGGTGAGCGTACAGGCGGCGCTCAGCGGCAAGAGCGATCTGGCGATTGGCAATGTCATCGGCTCGAATATCGCCAACATCGGGCTGATCCTGGGCGCGACCGGCTTGATGACGCCCCTGGCTGTCAAGGCGATTCTGCTGCGCCGCGAGATCCCCATTATGATTCTGATTTCGGTCGGCGCGTATGCTCTGACGCTTGACGGGAGGATAGATCGCCTGGACGGCTTGGTCCTGCTGCTGGCATTCGTCGGCGTCAATCTGATCTTCTACTTCTTGGCAAAGCGAGAATCCGACACGCGCGAACGACTGCTGGCTGAGGTTGAGGACCCGGCAGAAGAGCAGTTTGCCCGGCGCAAGGAAGCGGTTTATCTCATTGCCGGCATCATTGCGCTGGTGCTTGGCGCCCGCATCATGGTTGAGAGCGCGGTTGTCCTGGCTCGGGCCATGGGCATCAGCGAATTGATTATCGCCATCACCCTGGTCGCCTTTGGCACGTCTTTGCCCGAGTTGGCCGCCTCAATATCCGCCGCCTGGCACAAAGAGACGGATCTGGCGATTGGAAATGTGGTCGGCTCGAATATCGCCAATCTCCTGCTCATTCTGGGCGCGACCGCCACCCTGCAGCCCATCCCGGTAGCGCGGGCGGAAGTCCAGTTCGAGTTCCTGGTCATGATCGCCTTTGCCGTTCTGCTGCTTCCCTTCATGCGCGAGCGGCGTCTGGGGCGGAAGGCCGCGGCCTTCTTTCTCCTGGCATACTGCGCCTTCATCGCGTACAGCTTCCTGGCTGGCGATTCTCCAGCCGGCGGCAATCTGTTACAATGACAAGCGGCATGATCGGGAAGATATGATTTATGAACGCATTGCCACCCGTTGAGCGCTTCACGAGCAGCAGCGGCGTCGACATTTATCGCCTGCCTTTGATGCTCTTCCCCAACGATTTCTCGGGCCATGCCTTTGTCCTGGATGGGGCGGGTCCCCTGACCCTGGTTGATACCGGCTCGGGCATGGGGCGCAGCAATGAGGACCTGCTGGCCGGCTTCGAGCAAATTGGCGAGCGCTATGGCAAATCGATCGCCCTGAACGATATCGAGCGCGTCATCATCACGCATGGGCATATCGATCACTTCGGCGGGCTGGCTTTTGTCAAGTCGCGGACCAAGGCGACCGTCGGCATTCACGAGCTCGATCGGCGCGTATTGACCAATTATGAAGAGCGCGTGATCGTGGCGACCAAGGCCTTGGGCATTTTCTTCGATCGCGCGGGCATTCCAGCATCCGTGCGGGAGGCGCTTTTCTCCATGTACGGCTTTGCCAAGCGGCATGTCACGTCAATTGACGTCGATTTCAGCATGGCGGACGAGCAAGTCATGGACGGCATGGAATTCATTCATGCGCCGGGGCATTGCCCGGGCCAGGTCTGCATCCGGCTGGGCGATATCCTGCTCAGCGCTGACCATGTGCTCTCGCGCACGACGCCCCATCAATCGCCCGAAAGCATCACCCACTATATGGGTTTGGATCATTATGCCGATTCGCTCCGCAAGCTGCTGCGCGTCGCGGGCATCCGCCTGGCTCTCGGCAGCCACGAGGACGCGATTCATGATCTCTATGGGCGCATCCACGCCATCCGCGCCAGCCACAATCGCAAACTGGAGCGCATTCGCAGGATCATGCGCGATCATGGCGCGCCTATGACCATTCACGAGATCACCCAGAAGATGTACCCCGATGTCGATGGCTACCACGTCTTGCTGGCGCTGGAAGAAGCTGGCGCCCATGTTGAATATCTCTATCAGCATGGACAGCTGATGATAGCCAATCTGCGCGAGTTCGAGGCGCAGCCCAACCCAGCCATTCTCTATCTGCTCAATGAATAGGCGAGCGCGGTCCCGCAAGCTCAGATTGACCGGCTAGGCCAATTCGGTGTACACTGGTGGCGAGTCGCCAATGTCTCGTATGGTCCTAAGGCTGAGCTGGAGGCAGGTTCACATGGAAGAGAAAGCGAAAAACAGTTCACGTGGCAGCGGCGAAAGCCTGGAACTGGCGAGCCTGGCGCCGCGCTTTCTGGCTGGAATCATCGACGGCTTCCTGCAAGCCTTCACGCTGGTGGTGACAGTCGCGCTCATGAGCCTGGTATGGGGAGACGCCGCCGAGTTCCTCCTGCAATTTGCCGCGCTGATTGTGCCGATTGGCTACAACTGGTATTTCTGGACGCGCCGCAACGGGCAGAGTCCGGGCAAGTTCGCTATGGGCATCCAGGTTGTCAAAGTCGATGGCTCGCCGATCAGCGATGTCGATGCTGTCATTCGGGCGATTGGCTACCAGGTCAGCTCGCTGGTCTTCGGCCTCGGTTATTTCTGGGCGATCTTCGATAAAAACAAGCAGACTTGGCATGACAAGCTGGCGCGCACCTACGTCGTGCGCCGGCAGGAGACGCGCCACACCGTCCAGCTGTAAACCGCTACAGAGCTCGCCCAAGCGATGATCCGCGCGACGCTCGCCAGCCGTCTGGGAATTGCGCGCTACCGGGCGGATGAGCATTATCGCGCCGGTCTGGCCGCCTTCGCAGCGCGAGACCCGGAAGCAGCGATTCGCGAATTGAACGCTGCTGTTGAGCTCCTGCCCAAGCATGCCGAATACCATGCCGCGCTGGGTTTTCTGCTCTTGAATGACAAGCGCCGTCACGAGGCTGCGGAGGCCTTTGAGCGCGCGCTGGGCTTGAACCGGCTGGAAATGCTGGCGAATTATGGGCATGGCATGATTGCCTATCGCGAAAAGAACTGGCAGGAAGCGCGGACTTATTTCGAGACTGCTTTGGCTGCCCAGCCCAATCGCGCTGAGACGCAATACTATCTGGCGATGGCGCATCATCGGCTTGGGGACAACCAGGAAGCTCTGCGTTGGATGGGCGAGGCTGAGGAAGGTTTCGCTAAATCGGGCGACCGGCGCGGGTCACAATGCGGCGCCTGGTCCCGCGAATTCAATAAGCTGCTCCAGCCCGAATGAACCCCGCGTTCATGGCGCTTTCCTTGAGGCGATTGGCTATTCAGGCGCAAGTATATGACAAGCGAATACCAACAGAAGGACAAGACTCTGCGCGAGACCCTGCCGGCACTGGCGCTCTTTGGCTTCATCGCCGTGTTGATCGCCTGGCTGGCTGGCGGACCATCAGCCTCCGAGTCGCTCCGATTGGCTCAAGGCGGCTTGGCTGACAAATGGTGGAATGACCGCGTCTTTTACGAGATATTCATCCGCAGCTTCCAGGACAGCGATGGCGATGGCATCGGCGATATCCAGGGGCTCATCGACCGTCTCGATTATCTCAACGATGGCGACCCCGCGACCAACGATGACCTGGGCGTCACGGGCATCTGGCTGATGCCGCCTTTCGAAGCGCATAGCTACCATGGCTATGACGTGACCGATTATTATGCCATCGAATCCGAATATGGCAGCGAGGCGGATATGCGGCGTCTGGTGGCTGAGGCGCATCAGCGGGGCATCGCCGTCATCGTCGATATGGTGATAAATCATACCTCCAGCCGGCATCCCTGGTTCATGTCCGCGCGGATTGGCGAGCCTGAATACGCCGATTGGCACATCTGGGCGGAGGAAGACCCGGGCTATGCCGGTCCCTGGGGCGCGCCAGCCTGGCATAGCGCGGGCGGCCGATACTATTACGGCGTATTCTGGGATGGCATGCCCGATCTGAATCTCAACAGCGCCGCCGTAACGCAAGAGCTCTATGATGTGGCGACATTCTGGCTGCGCGACATCGGCGTTGACGGCTTCCGGCTGGATGCGATCAAGCACTTGATCGAAGTGGACGAATCGCAGGAAAACCGCCCAGAGAGCCGCGCCTGGCTGGCTGAATACGAAGCGCATCTTGAAAGCGTTAAGCCGCATAGCTTCACGGTCGGCGAGGTATTTGGGGGGGCGGCCTTCATCGTCGCGCGCTATGTCAATGATGGCGCGATTGACCTGGGCTTTGATTTTAACCTGGCGGACAAAATAATCTCGGCGGCGCAGCGGGGAAGCAATCGTGAGATCGCCCGCGCCCACCAGATAGTCATGCGCGAATATCCGCTCAACCAATTCGCGGCATTTCTGACCAATCACGATCAGGACCGCCTGGCCAATCGACTGCGCTTTGACAGCGGCAAGAACAAGGTGGCGGCCTCCCTGCTGCTGACGGGGCCGGGAGTGCCTTTCTTGTATTACGGCGAGGAAATCGGCATGACCGGCGCGAAGCCGGATGAACGTTTGCGGACGCCGATGCGCTGGGACGGGTCGCCTTACGCCGGCTTCACGACGGGCGACGCCCTATGGCAGCCGCTGAACGACGCCGCGGATGGCACAAGCAACAACGTAGAGGCGCAGTCCGAGGATCCCGATTCCTTGCTCAGCCATTACCGCGCGCTCATTCATTTGCGCAACAGCCATTCCGCCCTGCGACGTGGCAACTTCCAGCCAGTCGACAGCATCCCGCGCCAGGTCTACGCCTTTCTGCGCCACGATGCTGAGCAGGCGCTGCTGGTCTTGATCAATCTGTCGGGCGATGTGATTGCGGATTACCACCTGAATTTGGCTGGCGACGACCTGTTGCTTGGCGCGCCCCGGCTGATAGTTGGGCAGGGCGGTCTCATGGCGCCGGAAATCTCTGCCGATGGCGGCTTCAGGGAATACCAGCCCCTGCCTCAGCTTGATCCGCAGAGCCTGGTCATCATCGAGTTCTGAGGCGCTTCACCTAAATGCCCGACGGATCCGAGAATTGCGCTGGCCTTGGCGAGAGACTAGAATTGATCTCCCTGTAGCTCGTAGCCCAAGGCGCGGTCCCCCCATTGGAAAACTTTTTCGGCGAGATCATGGCGCTGGCGGCTGCGCTCTCTTTCAGCCTGGCATCCACAAGTTATACGCTGGCGGGGCGGAAGTTTGGCGCGAGCGTCTCGATGGCGCTGAGCCTGGTGATTTCGCTGGCATTCCTGCTGCCAATGCACTTGGCGACGCAGGGACAGATCTTCCCTGTTGCCGCGTCTCTGCAGCGCTGGTGGCTGCTGGGTTTGTCGAGCCTGGCGGGCTTTGTCATTTCCGCGCTGCTTCTTCTGCGCGCTTTTCAGCAGATTGGTCCGCGCTTGACCATGCTGATTGGCTCGACCTCGCCTATCTACGCGGCGTTGATGGCTTGGCTCTTGCTGGGCGAAAGCATGGCGACTACCACCATATTCGGGATCGCTCTGGTGCTGAGCGGCGTAATCTGGGTGGTATCCGAAGATGCTGTTGGCGCTTTCCGGGCGCGGCAAGCTAATTATCGCCGGGGTTTGCTGACGGCTTTTGGCGCGGCAAGCATGCAAGGCGCCTCCTTCGTGTTGATGTCGCAAGGCGTGGCCGGCGGCTACCCAGTTCTGAGCGCCAGCCTCATCCGCACAGTCGTCGGTTTGCTGCTTCTCCTGGCGTTCATCGGCGCGCGGGGCAGGCTCCGGCAGAATTTCCGCCTGATTTCCACCGAGCCGCGGGCTCTGGCTTTGACGGTGCTGGCGGCGCTGGCGGGTCCCGTGGGTGGCGCGACATTTGTGCTGCTCTCGCTGCAATTCACCAGCGTCGGCATATCATCGACATTGACGGGCACATCTCCGCTATTCTTGATTCCGCTCTCATACGCGGTCTTCGGCGAGCGCGTCAGCCTTCGCGCCATGCTGGGCACGCTTGTGGCTGTGGCGGGGGTTGCGCTCCTCTTCGCGGTTTGAGCCAAGGGGACCGGCGGAAAAGAACCTGCTTGGCAGCGCAGCAGGCCCGGTCAGGCAGGCGCGGGCGGAATAGCCGCGTTGATTTTTCTTGTCGCTCAAAAATGGCTATAATGACATAGCACTGGCATGAGAGGTCTAGCCGATGGCTCATTTCCACATCCGTCCCTTGGAGCGCGCGGACCGCGAATGGGTGGCGCATTTTTTGGATGAACGCTGGGGCACGACGCAGATCGTCTCCCGGGGCAAGGCGCTCTATGGGCATCTCCTGCCCGGCTTCATGGCGGAAGCGCCCATCCAGCCGGCTGACGACGGCGCGGCTGAGGATGAAGGCGAGCGCGAGAATATCGGCTTGGTCACCCTGCATGTGGGCGGTCGCGAATGCGAAATCACCACGTTGAACAGCCTGCGGGAAAGCGTCGGCGTAGGTTCCGCGTTGGTTGAGACAGTGGAGGAGTGGGCTCGCGAGGCCGGTCTTGAGCGACTCTGGCTGGTTACAACCAATGACAACTTGGCGGCGCTGAAATTCTGGCAGAAGCGCGGCTACGAACTGGTCACCATTCATCGCAACGCCATTGCCGATGCCCGGCGCATCAAACCGCAGATACCCATCACCGGCTTGAATGGCATAACGATTCGCGACGAGATCGAGCTGGAAAAGCGCCTCTAGCCGCCGCTGACAATTTACAGGCTATTGCCCGCCGGCATCGTCTTTCTTGGCGCGATAGTCTTGCCAGAAACTCTCCGCCACCAACAGGAATGCGCCAAACACGATGGCATGATCGGCGAGGTTGGACACATTTGAAATCAGATCTGGAATCTGATAATGGATGAAGTCGATGACGTGCCCGTGCTGCAGGCGGTCGAGGATATTGCCAGCCGCTCCGCCGATGACCAGCCCGATGGCAAATGGCGCCAGGCGCGCATCCGCAGGCCTATTGCGGAAGTGCCAGAACAGGACGCCCACGATAAGCAAGGCGACAAGCAGAAAGATATCGCCAGCCATGGGCAGGATGCCAAATGCCGCGCCGGTATTGCTGCTGCGCGTGAATTGGAAAAATGGCGCCAGGGCGGGGATGGGCGCCGCGCTTTCATACATATCGAGAACGCTAACGATGAAGCGCTTGCTGGCTTGATCGGCGGCCAGAGTCAGGACGAGCGAGCTGCCCAAGATGATCCATTTTCGCATGTGGCGCCCCGGCGATGAACGATGCCTGAGGATGTATTCTAGCAGAAAGCCGCCGCGCCGGAGCCGGGGCTATCGGAATATCGCTCGACAAGACCGTGGCGCAGGCGCTTCATGCCAGAACAGCTAACCTTCGCTGAGATGAGCGTCCCGCTGCAGCGCAGTCTCTTTGAAAGCGCCGCCCGGCAGGCTTTGCCGCAATGGGGTTTCGATGCCTGTCAACTGGATTGGATCAGCTACAGCAGCAACGCCGTGTTCAGCGTCGCCACAGCCAGCGGATGCTATATCCTGCGGTTGCATGCGCCGGGCGCTGTCGCGGAAGAGCGTTTGCGCTCGGAATTGATCTGGCTGCGCGCGATTCGGCGGCAGACCAGCTTGCTTGCGCCAATGCCTTTGCGGACAGCCGAAGGACGGCTATTCGCTGTGGTTCGGCTGTCGGAGTTCGCGCCGATCAGCTGCGTGCTCTTTGAGCGTCTGCCGGGCAAGAGCAAGCCGGCCACGGACTTGACAGCCGGCGATCTACGCGCGGTCGGCCGCTACCTGGCTCGTTTGCATAGCGAGGCGCAGATGAAGCCAGGCGCCGGTTTTACCCGCCATCGCCTGGATTATGCTGGCTTCTACGGGCGCGACTCGGCTTATTATGTGCCTGGCGAAGAAGAGATCTTGAGCCTCGAGCAGCGCGATATCTTCCTGGCGGTCAGCCAGCGCGTCGCTCAAGCCATGACGGCGCTTGAGGAAAGGGATGCTGGCTTTGGCTTGATCCATGGCGACCTTCTCAGCAAGAATATCCTGTTTGATGGAGCGTCGGCGATCGCGCTGGACTTCGAATACTGCGCCTGGGGTTATTTTCTCTATGACCTGGCGCCCCTGCTCTGGCAGCTGAAAGGCGAACGCGCCGGGGACTATGCGCCGCTCGAAGCCGCCCTCTGGCAGGGATATGCCTCGCTTGTGAAAACGACGGAAAGCCAGCGCGAGCAGATGGAAACCTTGCTGGCCGCGCGGCAAGTCTTGTCTTGTCGCTGGCTGCTGCTCAACATGAGCCAAGGCAAATTGCGCGAGATTGCGCCGGCATTGATCGACGCCCGCTGCCAGGAACTCAAGCGATTCTTGGCCAGCGGCATCCTCAGGCGCCGGACAGCCACCTTATAGAAAATGACTGGGAAAACTCGCCTGATGAATAGGCCGCGCGCCGATGCTTACAAGCTCTACCTCGTGATGACGGCTGTGCAGGCGGTGGCGCTGACGACGGTATTCACAGTCAACATGGTCTACCAGGTTCAGCAGGTTGGGCTGAATGCCTTGCAGCTGGTGCTGGTTGGCACGACGCTGGAGATGACGGCTCTCTTGATGGAGATTCCCACCGGCCTGGTCGCCGATTTGTACAGCCGGCGGCTTTCGGTCATCGCCGGATTTTTCCTTCTGGGCATGGGTTTCATCATCGAGGGCGGCTTGCCGGTTTTTGAGGCTTTGCTGGCTGCTCAGGTCATCATGGGATTGGGCTATACCTTCCTCAGCGGGGCGACATCGGCTTGGGTTGTTGATGAGATTGGGCTGGAACGGGCTGGCCAGGCTTTCCTGCGCTCCTCACAAGTGGCGCAAGTGGCGAGCTTCCTGGCGATTGCCTTGAGCGTCTTCTTGGCCAGCATCAGTTTGCAGCTTGCCATAATCACGGGCGGCTTCATCCTCCTCGCCCTGGGCTGCCTGCTTGTCCTGGTCATGCCAGAGCGCGGCTTCAGGCGGTCGCCTCCCGAGGAACGCGAAAGTTGGCGGGCCTTTCTCTCGATGCTGCGCGAGGGCACCCGGCTAATTCGCGCTCGGCAGATCTTGATGCTGATCATGCTGGCGACGGTCATACATGGCGCATTCAGCGAAGGCTTTGATCGCCTGTCCACCGCGCATATCCTGGAGAGCTTCAATCTGCCGCCCCTGGGTCCGCTGAATGAGATTGTCTGGTTCGGCATCATCAGCGCGGTATCCATGCCGCTCAGCCTGGGCGCGATGGAATTGGCGCGGCGCCGGCTGGATTTGAGCGATGGACGGCTGGTGGCTCTGACGCTGATGGCTGTGTATATCGTCCTGATCGGCAGCGTCCTGCTCTTCACGCTGGGCGAGAGCTTCGCGCTCATCTTGATCGGCTTCTGGCTGGCGCAAGCGGCCCGCGGCCTCCGCAACCCGCTGCTCGAAGCCTGGATCAACCTCTATGTGAAATCGGATGTACGGGCGACAGTGCTGTCCTTCCAGGGGCAGGCGGACGCATTCGGACAGATCGCCGGCGGGCCGGTGGTTGGCGCGGTCGGATTATGGGGCTCAGTGCGGCTGGCGATATCCTTTTCGGCGCTCATGCTGCTGCCCATATTGCTGGTCTTCCGCCGAACGCTGAGAGCGGATCTTAAGCGTATAGACGACAATCCATAAAGAGAGCGGCGAACTGCTTTCGACTTATGCGGCTATGCGCTGTAGAATCGGCTCAAGTGACATACGGGGAGACAAGCCGAAGATGAACAGCGAGCAAATGCTGGAAGAACTCAAGAATTTCGATACGCCATCTATCACCAACGTGGTCGCGACCTATCCTGAATCGCCTCTCTGCCTGGGGCTATACAACCCTTGGACTGAGAATTGGTATACCGATCAGACGATCCGCTGCATGTATCCCGAGTTGGGGCGGCGGGTTGGCTATGCCGTGACCTGCGTATATGGCTTGCCGGACGCCAACTTCACGCGGCTGAGCTTTGAAGACGTTCTGGATGCCATAGAAGCCTCGCCAAAGCCGGCTATTTTGGCGCTTGAGCAGAAGTTCCCTCCAGAGATCGCCGGCAAGGTGGGCTTGGCTGGCGGCAACATGGTCTCGGCTATGCGCTCGCTGGATTGCCTTGGTTTGATTTCGAATGGACCCTCGCGCGATCTGGATGAGGTCCGCGAGATGGATTTCCAGTATATGCTCAGCGGCGTGACAGCCGGGCATGGCGCTATGGCTGTGCGGGCCGTTAATGTGCCGGTGTCCATCGGCGGGATGGATGTGGCGCCGGGCGAGCTGATTCATATGGATGAAAATGGCGCCTGCAAGTTCCCTGCCGATCAGCTGGAAGCGGTGCTGATGAATGCCCGCGCCCTGCAGAAAGAAGAAGCCGCGCGGATGCATGCCCTGCAAAACGCCAAGTCGGCTGCCGAGATTCGCGCCATCTTTGGCGGGCATGCCTATGGCGCTGAGGACGATTAGCGCCGGGCCTCGGCTAGCATGAACCCAGCCAAATGAAAGCTTCGCATTCACGCGCCCGACGAGCGTATTTTGTATTCCGCCTGGTCGCGCCCTTTGTCTTCGCCATGTGGCTGACCATCGCGAATCTGTATTTTGTGTCGGTCATCACGGCGGATCCCTTCCGTCTGACGTTGCTGCTGGTCGTCCTGGAATGCTCCACAGTCGTCTTTGAACTGCCTACGGGCTTGATAGCCGACAGCTTCAGCCGCAAATGGTCCATGGTCATCGGCTATGTGATTTGGGGCGGCGGCTTTCTTTTACAGGCGCTCCTGCCGATCTATGAGGCGACGCTGCTCTCGCAGGCGATTTGGGGCTTGGGCTTTACCTTCGTCAGTGGCGCGCCGGAGGCTTGGCTGGTTGACGAAGTGGGGCAGGAAGAAGCCTCGGCGCTATTCCTCCGCGGAGCGCAGCTGGGCCAGGCATCAACCCTGCTGGGCATAGCCATGGCGACAGTTTTGGCGTCGCTGCATCTGGCATTGCCCATCGCCATTGGAGGCATCTCGACGATCATGCTGGCTTTGCTGCTGGCGCTGGTCATGCCGGAGACAGGTTTCCAGCGCGCGGCAAACCAGGGCGTTTCATTCGCGCGCCTGCGGCGGACAGTCTCAGTCGCCAGATCCATGCTGCGCGGCGGCTCTTTCTTGCGCCTGGTTATCTTGATCGGTCTGGTCATCGGCAGCTCGGCCGGCGCTTTTGACGCCATGTACGCGGCGCATATCATCGGCAACTACAGCCTGCCGTTTTTCGAATCGGAAGTATGGTTCGGCATCCTTTTGGCCAGCGTTACGCTCCTCACCATGCCGGCAATCGAGCTGGCGCGGCGCTGGCTGCAAATAGGGCGGGAGAAGGGCGTGACCTTGCTCTTGAGCGTCTTCGCCGGCGGCACGATCCTGGGCAATCTGGTCTTTGTCTGGTCGCCGGGTTTCCCGGTTGCCGCGCTAGCGTTTTGCATGAGCCAGGTATTGCGCACAGCCAGCAAGCCGATTTTCATGATTTGGATCAATCGCCACCTGCCCTCCGAAACGCGAGCCACCGGCATTTCACTCTACTGGCAATTCAACGCCATCGGGCAGATCGTGTGCGCGCCTCTGCTTGGCATAGTCGGGACTCTGAGTTCACTGCGACTTGCGCTCTCTTGCGCGAGCTTGGCTCTGCTGCCCGTCATCCCCCTGTATCGCCGTCATAGACCGCAAACATTAAAGGATAGTGCCTAGTCCGCCGCGCCTGGTGTACAATCTTTTCTGGCGAGCAGCGCGAGAAAGAATGGCAGGGCATGATAGGCAAGCGGATTCTCATCACCGGGGCAACCAATGGCATAGGCAAACAGGCGGCGCTGGAACTGGCCAAGATGGGCGCGTCCCTGGTCATCATTGGCCGCGACGAGATAAAGACTGTCAAGGTGGCGCGGGACATCATGCAGGTCAGCGGCAATACCGATATCGACATTCTTGTGGCGGACCTGTCGTCCATGGAGGAGATTCGCCGAATCGCCTCTGAGTTTCGCCAGAAGTTCAATCGTCTGGACGTCTTGTTGAACAACGCCGGCGCATTATTTTCAAAATTCGAGACGTCGGTCGATGGCTATGAAATGACCTTCGCGCTCAACCATTTCAGCTATTATCTGCTCACTATGCTGCTGCTGGACATCATCAAGCTGACAGCGCGGGATCATGGCGAGGCGCGCATCATCAATGTATCCTCGAGCGCACACAGCGCCGCGGGCAATGACGGCCTCCGCCTTGATGCCATAAATGACCGCAGCCAGTTCCGCGCCTTTCGCGTATATGGCGGGAGCAAGCTGGCCAACCTGCTCTTCACATATCAGCTGGCGCGCCGCCTTGAAGGCGCTGGCATCAGCGTCAACGCCGCGCATCCCGGCTTGGTCAATACCGGTTTCGGCGACAATATGACGGGTTTCATGCGCTATTTGTTTGGGCTTATGAAAAAGGTCGCTGGGCGTTCTCCCCAAAAGGGCGCTGAAACCTTGATCTATTTGGCTGCCTCGCCGGAAGTTGCGGGCATAAGCGGCAAATACTTCATTGACAAACAACAGAAACGCAGCAGCGACATCTCCTACGACGAAGAACAGCAGCGCGCCTTATGGGATTACAGCGCCAATGCCACTGGAGTCGGCTAGCCGCGCTCAGCTCAGGTCGGGCGGCAGCGCAAAACCTCCAGCGGACTTCGGCAAATCTACCGCTTTCAGGACAGCGCCTAAGTTCAGAGCGCCATAGACATGCGGGAAACGGTCGCCGGGCGAGGGCGGCTCAGCCGTCGAATTAGGATGCGCGGGCGCTTCCCAGCGGAGCTCGGCGCTCAAACGTTTCTCATCAATAATGAGCAGCAGCAGAGAAGCGGCATCGGCGTAAAATTCCCGGATCACGCCTGCCAACTGCTCAGGCCGCGAGCAGTGAATGAAGCCTTCGCTGGCCAGGGACGGCGCGGTGTATTCGCCTTTGACCTGGGCTTCGCGCCAGGCTTCGCGGCTGGTGATGTGATAGATCATGCCAGAGCCTGCCGCAGGTCGGCAATCAGATCCGCCGGATGTTCCAAGCCGATGGAGACGCGCAAGAGATTGGCTGGCGTGCTGGAGCCTTCTTCGATGGATTCGCGATGTTCGATCAGGCTGTGCGTGCCGCCGAAGCTGGTCGCGCTGGTGAAGATCTGCAATCGGTTGACGAGCTCAATGGCAGCCGACCGCCCGCCTTTGACCAGGATCGACATCAGTCCGCTGCCCAGGCGCATCTGCCGCATGGCCAATTCATACTGCGGATGGCTGGGATGATGGGGATAGAATACCCGCTCTATCCTGGGATGTTCAGCCAAATAGCAGGCGACTTGCCGGGCGTTTTCGCTGTGCCCGCGAACGCGATAGCTCATGCTTTGCAAGCCGCGCGCCGCCAGCCAGGAATTCATCGGCGAAAGGACGCTTCCGCCTATCCGCACCAGCCGCATGACCCGCTCGGCGAAAGCGTCTTCTTCGGCGAAGATGATGACTCCTCCCAGCACATCATGATGCCCGGCGATGTACTTGGTCAGCGACATGACCACGATGTCCGCGCCCAGGGCGATCGGGTTCTGCGCGCAGGGCGTGGCCACGGTGTTGTCCACCAGCAGGCGGGCGTCGCTTTCTTGCGCGATTTCGGCGATGGCGGCGATGTCAGCCAGACGAATCATGGGATTGGTTGGCGATTCGAAGATGATCAGCCGCGTCTCGGGGCGGATGGCGTCACGGACGGCTTCCAGGTCGCTCATGTCAACATAGCTGGTTTCCAAGCCCCAGGGCGCGAAGAATTCGTTCAGCTGGACGCGGATGCCAAAGTACATATCATCGCTGGAGATAATATGCGCGCCCGGCTCAAGCGCCTGGAATAGGGTGAGCATGGCGGCCGACCCGCTGGCGATGGCATGGGCGACAGCGCCGCCTTCCAGCTTGGCCAGCGAAGTTTCCAGAGCAGCGCGATTCGGGTTCTGATAGCGCGTGTAAATCAACTCGTCCGCGCTATGCTCCTGCCCGGTCGTCTCATATTCGAAGGTGGTGCTCAGCACAATGGGCGGCACTATGGCGCCGCTGGCGGGATCAATCCCGGCGTTGTGCACGGCAGCGGTTTCTGGTCGCAGTTTCATGCTTCGGCTTCCTTGCATATTTTTCTGTCGGCAATCATACAGGCTGCGCCGCGGCTCTGCCAAGCCCAGGCGGGATTGCCCTCAGTTTCCAGCGCGGCCAAGCCAATGCGCTGTAGAATCAAGTGATGAAGAACCGGAAACGGCGAGGCGCATCATGCCAGATATGCTTGTGAAACTCTATGACCTGCCCGAGCTTGAACCAGCCTTGGCGGAGCAGCTATCAAGCGGCGTCCGCATCCGCCGGGGCCTGGCGCCGGAGAAGCATATCGCTCTGGAATGGATTCGCCAGCATTTCAGCGAATTCTGGGTGAGCGAAGCTGATGTGGCTTTCGCCGCCAATCCGTCCACGATTTTCCTGGCGCATCAGGGCGATAGGCTGCTGGGTTTTGCCTGCTACGATACCACGCACAAGAATTTCTTCGGTCCGACAGGCGTGGATGCGGCGGAGCGAGGTCGCGGCATCGGCAGAGCCTTGCTTTTGGCGGCGCTGCATGATATGCGCGCGGCGGGTTATATGTATGGCATTATCGGCTGGGCGGGACCAGTGGCTTACTACGAGAAAACGGCAGGCGCCACAGTCATAGCCGAAACGGAGCCGCCGGGCAGTTACCGCGGCATGCTGGGCACGGACGCCATTTACGCGGGGCGCGCGCCCGCCAGTTCTTTCATGGAGACCAGTTGAATCAGGCGAGTTTTAAGCGCCGGCTGGCTTGATAGACCACCGCGTTGACCAACTCAGTCAAACCGCGTCCCTTGCCCATGGATATGCCCTTGCCGAAGAAAGTGAAGACTACCTCGCCATTGATGGCCGCCACCTCTTCCAGTGGCGCGCCGCTGCAAGCCTGATCCAGGATGGCGCTCATGGCTTTGGCGGAGAGCCCCTGCGGGTTGAGAACGTCGAAGTAGAAATCCACTGTGCCATCAGCGCGGTCAATCGCCCAGACAAAAGCCTCGGATTCGCAGCCAATCACGCGATGCGCTTCATCGTAGGGTTTTCTGGCGATGGTTGCTGGCACTGGCTTGAACTCGTCGGCTATGGCGATCAGATAATCGACGCGCTCTTCCCGCGAGCTGATGAAGCTGAAATCTTCGAGGTACTCTTGCAGCTTGGCTGGGTAATCGGCCATGGAAGCCTCGGTTCGCTGTTACCTTGGCGAGAGCCAAACCCCGCCCCCGGCCCCTCCCCGAAGCATCAGGGAGGGGAGTCAAATGCTGCGAGCCGCAAGCGAATTTGCTTGGGAGGCGGCATCGTCGCGCCAGTGTCTTTAATCTGCGCTATTTCTCGATAGGCAAGCCGACGCTGTTGCCCCATTCCGTCCATGACCCGTCATAGTTGCGCACATCGGCGAAACCGAGCAGGTTGGTCAAGACGAACCAGGTGTGGCTGCTGCGTTCCCCAATGCGGCAATAGGCGACGGTGGGCTGGACGGGATTCAAGCCGATCTCATCGAGATAGATGGCGCTGAGCTCGCCAGCGGTTTTGAAGGTGCCGTCTTCGTTGGCTGCTCGCGACCATGGCACGCTGGAAGCGCCCGGAATATGCCCGCCGCGGACGGCGCCCTCCTGCGGATAGCCTTCCATGTGCAGCTTCTCGCCGCTGAATTCGGCCGGGCTGCGCACATCGACCAACTGCCCCTGGCTTTGGATATGCTGCAGGACGCCATCGCGAAAGGCGCGGATCTGGCTGTCGTCCCGCTCGGGCGCGCTGTAAGCCGTCGCGCTGACCGTCGGGCGTTCCCGCGTGAGCTCCCTGCCTTCCGCCTCCCACTTGAGCCGGCCGCCATCCATGATTTTTGCGTTCCTATGGTTGAAGAGCTCGAAGACCCAGAGCGCGTAGGTGGCCCACCAGTTGCTCTTGTCGCCATAGAAAATGACGGTGGTTTCGGGGCTGATGCCGATGCGGCTGGCCAAGGCTTCGAAGCCGTCTTTGCCGAGATAATCGCGGCGCAGCGGATCGTTGAGATCCTTCACCCAATCGACCTCGACCGCGCCCGGAATATGCCCGCTTGGGTAGAGCAAAGGGTCTTCATTGGACTCGATGATGCGTACGTTCTCGTCGTTCAGATGGGCCGCGACCCAGTCCGTTGAGACGAGCTTATCGGGATAGGCGTACCCGCGGCTGCTGATATCACTCATGCTGATCTCTCCTTTTATGCTTGCCTTGGCGGATTGCGCGGCTGACTTGGAAGGCTCGCCGCAAAATCAAAAAAAGCCAACCTCTGCGGGCTGACTTGTTTGCAACGCAGGCTCATCGCGCTGACAATCCGAACATACCCGCCTATTCGCCTGGGAACGGACAACAACAGATGAAGAATGCGTTGGCGATGGCTGATTTGCTCATGCCATCAGCTTATCACAGAAGCGGCGCGCTTTCAAGAGGGGATGATTTGGCTCGGCGCGTCGGCTTGGAATGGCGGCCATTCCAGCGAGGCATCCAGGCCCTGGCAGCAGAGTTGGCAGCTCGCCAGCTTCAGCGAGATGTGAATGCCTCGCGGCAGGCTGAGGGCGATGCGGCCGCGCGCCATGCCGCCGATGAGCGCTTTGCGCTGCGCGATGAGATAGACCCCGGCTTCGTCCTGGTCGCTTGTCCATAGCCAGCCGAAACCAACCGGCAGTTCCATACGCGCTATGACCCGAGCGTCTTCCTGCCAGGCCAGCGTGATATCGCAATGTTCCGCTTGCAGAAAGACGGTATTGGGCAGGCTCACCGTCCATTCCAACTGGCGGGATTCGGCGGCAAGCTCCCGCGCGGCACTGACGAGCTTGAGCGCCTGCCACAATTTGCCCAGGCGGCGCATCACAATTCTTCCAAATGGGCGGCGACCCATCCGTCGTATGCCTGGCGCAGCCGGTTTGTCCGAGGACCGGCTCTGCCATTGCCGATGATGATGCCGTCAATTTCCACTACGGGGATGATGCCGCGACTGCTGCTGGTGAGAAAGGCTTCGTCAATATATGGCAGATCAGCCAGCCTTGGCGCTTGCGCCCGGGGCGCGACGATCCCGCCGCAGACCGCATACACAATCCGCCGCGATATTCCCGCCAGCACTCCCGTCGGCGCGCTGAGCAGTTCGCCCTTGCGGATGGCGTAGAAGTTGCTGCCCGTGCCTTCCAGGATGGCGCCGTCTTTATCGACCAGGAAGACTTCGTAGATGCCGCTGGGGATTTCCGCAAGCAGAGTCTCCCGCTGGCTCATCCATTCGCTGGATTTGGCAGCCGGGTTGCGCCGGGCGAATGCCGATGTTGTCAGGCAGCGCGCGCCTTTGCGCAGCAGATCCTCTGAAGGCGGCTGGTAGGGCTCAAGCGTGAGCGTCAGGCAATCGGGATTGGCTGACGGAACGGATATTCGAAAGCGGACATCGCCAAAGCCGGAAACGAGTACCATCTCCCGCAATGCTTTCCGCAGGCTCTCCCGGTCAAGCGCCAGTGCGATGCCTTCGCGCCGCGCCGAATCTTCCAGGCGGTCAAGATGCGCCCCAAGCAGCAGGGTCCGCGTCATCTGAAAGCTGTTGCTGACCGTGTAGACGCCGGCTTTTGGCTCGTGTTTGGCGGCATCGCGCAGGGTATCAGCGCCATAGCTAACGTCAACAAGTCCATCAGGAGTCAGGCGCTTGATGAGAGTGGGCATCGCGCTGGCCAGCCTAGCGCTGCAGCCACTCTTGGCTGAACAGATCCCAATCAGCCTGGCTCAGCGGCTCATCGGAATAGATGGCGACGCCGGTGAGGGATTGGCGCGCCTCTTCTTCCAACTGGCGCAAGCCTTCTTTCACGCCGCCCAGAGCATGGATCATGGTCTCGATTTCCGGATTATGCGCTGCGCTGAGGCCCCCATAATCGGGGATGCTGACCAGGATCTCGGTGCTGCTCTCCAGGAGATGGACATAAGTTTTGACGTGATAAGCCACCCAGTTGACATAATCCAGCAAGTCCTGGCGATAGCTTTGGTACATCAGCAAGACGACTTGGTCAGCCGACACCAATACCCGCTGCTTGAAAAATGGCGACCACATCGTGCCTGGGGCGATAGCGGGGATATCCTGCCCTGGCAGATCATCCGGCATCAGATCAGCCGTGACGGCGACAGCGATAATCGAATCGACGCCGATGGCCGAGCGAACGCGATTGATCAAATGAATCAGATCGTCATTGCCGGTGAACATCGGCTTGACATCGAGCAGGACGCCGTCAAATCCCAATTGTTCGACAAGCAGTCTCGAGAAATCGGCAATGTTTTGCTGCAAGTTGGTATCGTCCAGGCGGTAGCCATCTTCAGCGTCCAGGTGCGTCCATATTTCGACCCATGCCAGCAACTCCAGAGCCTCATTCTTCTGGCGGACGCTTTCGACGAAGCCGCCAACGGTCCCGCGTGAAGTCATGAACTCGATCTCGCCATCCAGCCCGCTGGACCAGCGTTCGCCCAAGCCGAGCGAGCTGACGTAGATATACGCTTTGCCGATGCGGTGAGCGGTCAGGCGCTCAATCAACTCATCCAGCCGCGCGTCGGCCTGCTCGCCATATATCCAGGTGCGGTCCAGCCAAATGGCGTTGTTCAGCGGACCTTGCAGCGCATCGCGATTGATCAGCGCGCTCAATGCAAAGCCTAAAATGAAGATGAGCGCAGCCAGCAGCGCCACGGTCCTGCGATTGCCTGGCTCTAACATGGCGGAAACCAGCAGGATGCCCCGGGAGCCTCGATGATCTCCGTCAGCTTGGTCCCGCGAATCCTGCGCCAGTTTGGCCAAAGAGGCGCGGGCTGAATCGCGGATTCTGCGGATACCAAGCCCCGATGAGGCTGTCTCTGCTGCTCTTTCGTCCCTCAAGGACATGGCCAGATCCGCGGGGTCGCTTCACAAGTGATCAGCAGCCATTGTAGCACAGATCGCCCGTTGCGCTTTGGCATGGCGCGCGGCTTCAGCTGGTTGGCAGAGCGAGTATCCCGTTCAGTTTCTCTTGCAATTTCGGCGCCAGGACCAGGGCGCCAACGATGGCGGCCGCGAGCGACGCAAGCAAGACAGCGCCGGCCGCAGCGTCCTTCGCCCTTTTGGCCAGGGGATGATAGGTCTGCGTAGAGAGATCGACAGCGGCTTCAATCGCTGAGTTGATGAACTCGGCGATCCAGACCTGCGCGATAGCCAGGCTCAAGACCGTCCAGCTTTGCGCGTCTGCCCCAAGCCAAAATCCAAGCCCCATAACCGCCAGGGTCGCGGCCAACATGATGCGGGTATTCTTTTGCGTTTGCAGCACATAGCGCAAGCCGGCCAAGGCAAACCCAAGACTCTGCCGGCGATTCGCGCTGGCTTGACCGCTGCGTTCCACCGGCGGCTTGGCTGGCGAGGGATCAGCCATCTGTGACCGTCTCATACCGGCTGACAACCGCGGGGTCGATGCCCAGGCTCGTCAGCGCTTCGGCCTGGGCTGCCCACATTCGCTCCTGGCTTTCGACGCTGTCGTGGTCATAGCCCAGCAGGTGCAGCGTTCCATGGATGACGAGCAGGCTCAGCGCGGCGTCAAGATCCGCGGCGCGGTTTCTGGCATGGGCAGCTGCGATGTCATCGGCGATCACAATATCGCCAAGATAGCGCTCTGCGGGTTGTATGACTTCGGGCAAGGCAGGCGCGGAGAATGACAACACATCGGTTGGGGCATCTGTTTGGCGGTGCCGTCTGTTGAGCTCGCGGCTTAGCTCGGCGCTGGCGATGACGATGCTCAGGCTGGCGCTGCGATCTTCGGGATGCTTTTCGAGGACAGTTCGCGCTGCTTGTATCAGCCGCTCTTCGTCAATGAGATGCTTCTGCGGGTTATGAATCTGGATCTTGGGCGCCACGAAGGCTACTCCGCGGCGTCGGCGGGCTGGACGCGGGGCTTGGCTTGGGCTTTGCTGCCGTTGCGCTTGGGCAAGACAGGCACATCGGCCAAGGGTTCTTCATCTTCCAATTCGCTGGGCTCGTCAACCGTCGGGGCTTCGAAGGCAGGCAGCGGGGCTTCTTCCTGGTCCGGCTCTGGCTCGCTCATCAAGCCATTTGGCAGGCTGCTTGCCGGTGCATGCGGCATTTCTGGCGAGACTGGGCTGGCAGGCGGGGCAGCGTCTTTGGGAGCGCCAGCGGCGGGGCGACTTTCTTGCGGCGACCGTCTCTGCACAGCCTTGGCGTAATCCAGACGGGGATGAAACAAGCCCCGGAAGATCTCGGTGAAGGTCTCTTGGATAGTGCGCAACTCGTTCAGCGTGAGATTGGAATCGTCCAATTGGCCCCTGCGGCGCTTGGCGTCGATGATGTTGCGCGCCAACTCGGCGATTTCCTGGTTCGTCTGTGGCTTGATAGCGCGCGCAGCCGATTCGCAGCTGTCCGCCATCATGAGTATGGCGGTTTCGCGGCTCTGCGGAATGGGACCAGGATAGCGGAATTCAGCCGGATCGACGCCGCTGCCATCGCCGGCCGCCGCCATCGCCCGTTGATAAAAGACGAAGACCTCGGTGGTGCCATGATGCTCGCGAATGAAATCGCGGATGCGGTTGGGCAGCTTGTATTTCTTGGCGATCTGGTCGCCTTCGACGACATGGTTGATGATTATGTCCGCGCTGCGATAGGGGTCGTCCAGGGCGTCATGCGGGTTCTGGATATGCTGCTGGTTCTCCGTGAAAAAGAAGGGATTGCTCATCTTGCCAATATCGTGATAGAGCGCGGCGACATGAGTCATCTGGGAATCCGCGCCGATGGCTTGGGCAGCCTGTTCCGCCAGGTTGGCCACCTGCAGAGAATGCTGATAGGTGCCAGGCGCTTCCCGCAACAGGCGCTGCAAGAGAGGTTTGCTGGGCTGGCTGAGATCCATGAGGCGGAAGGGAGTCGCCAGGTTCAAAGCCACGGTCAGCGCGTACATCACAGCGAAAGAAGCGGTCGGCACGATGAGCAAGCCGCTGAAGAAGGCTTGCAGCATGTTGGAGGCGTCGCTGGGGCGGAAGCCGATTTGCAGAGCGAAAATGGCGACGACGCCGGCTTTGGCCAAGCCAACGAATAAACCCGCCAGAAAGTAGTTGTTGAGGCGGCCAGCGTTGCGCAAACTCAGTATCGCGCCGAGATTGCCCGCTGCCACCAGGCTGGCGATCTCCAGAGACGGGCTGCGGCTGAGCAGGCTGCTGAGGAACGCAAAGCCGATAGCGGCGACGATCGCCAGGTTGGGGCTGCTGATGGCCACGTATACGATCCCCAGGGCGGCGGCCGGCATCAGGTAAATATTGGCGCTGCCAAATGCGCGCATCGTCCCCAGCGCCACCAGGAACAGCACCGCGATCAGCAGCAGATCCTGAAAACCCGCCGTGAGCAATTGGGCTTCAAAGCGGCTGATATACAAACCCAGCAAGAAGGTCGCCAGGCTGCTGGCCACCAAGGCGCGCAGGATCCTGGCGGGGCGGTTGCTGGTCTGCGCCAGGAGCCCCAGTTCTTGCAGTGCCTCATAAGAAAGCGCGTCAATGCGCTGCCCGGCCGGGGCGACGATTTGGCCCGCGATGAACTGACGCTGCTGATTTTCGATTTGGGCGAGGGCGCTCGCCTGGTTGGCGGCTGTCTGCTCAGGATTTTCAAAAGTATTGGCGCGGATCAAATCTGAGGTGATTTCGGTGACGATTTGGCTCTGCCGCTCGCTGAGGCGCAGGCTGACCTGGTTCGGCAGCTGCTCGCGGGCTCGGTTCAAATCAGCGGCGCGAATCTCATCGCTCATCACCCGTTCCAGTACGAGCGCGATCTCGTTGCGGACCAGCGACCAACTGTCTTCGGGCAGTTGCAATATCGCTTCGATGGTGTCTTCATTATCATCAAGCTGCAGCGACGTGATGGCTTGGATATCGGCCACCTGGCGCCCCAGCGAGGCAAAAGAATCGGCGCGAACATTGTCGATATAATTCAGGATTTTCTCAGCGAGGTCGCGCTGACGGCGGGCCACGGCGGGGTCGGCCGGCGCATATACGGTTGACACCTGAGCCAGCGCGTGGCTGCGTTCCTGCTCAGTCAGGATCGCGCTGATGAAACTGCCTTCTTCGCGGGCGATGATGTCTTCGGTGGGGACGCGGCCGATGCCCAGGTTGGCTGTGCTGTTGAAGCGCAGGAAGATGTCGTCCAGGGCGATGACAACGGTGCAGCAGAGGGCAAAGACCGCTGCCGCCATCAGCAGGAGCAGGACGCGCGCAGCCGCCTCCGTCCTTTGCGGGCGAATGTTGAAGCGCTCATCCAGCAGATCGGCGACCTGAACAACCACGATCTAACCCAGCAACTCTCTCACCAGCGTGTTTATCGCCCGGCCATCCGCCAAGCCGCGCAGGCGAGGCATGACGACGCGCATGACCTGTCCCATATCTTTCATGCTGGCGGCGCCAACTTCGTCTATCGCTTCCCGCACGATTGGCCGCAGCTCGTCTTCGCTCAGCTGACGCGGCAGGAATTCTTCGGTAAGAGCCAATTCAAAGCTTTCGGCGGCCGCTTCGTCCGCGCGCCCGGCTTTTTCCAGCTCGGCGATGGTTTCGCGGCGTTTTTTGGCTTCGCGGCGCAGGATTGCCAGGACGGCATCATCATCCAGCGATTTGCGCTCGTCGATTTCCACCTGCTTGATGGCGCTCTGCAAGAGGCGGATGGCATCGCGGCGCGGGCGATCCTTGGCTCGCATGGCGGCTTTGAGCGCGTCTTGCAGTTGCTGTTTGGCATCGGGCATGATGGTTTCGCCTGCTTAGCCGGGCGCTTCGAGCCAAGCTGGAATCAGATCAGTATCTTCCACTTTACCATGAATTTCGCCGCCAGCGTAACTTTGAAGCGCGACGCGGGTGATGATATTGCTCAAGTCGCGCGGGTGAATGGCTCGCGCGCGCAGATAATTGTCCGTGTAGCCGCTGTTGATGAAGCCGGCCGGCGTGGCGCCGATGACCTGTTCCCAAAGAACCGGTCGCTGCCTGCCCAACATGCGCTCGGCAAATCGCTTTTCGCTCGCCCGCGACAAATCCAGCAGTTTGGCGCTGCGGATTTTCTTGGTGCGGCTGCTGACTTGATCCCGCATGCGGCTGGCTGGCGTGCCGGGCCGGCTGCTGTAACGAAAGACATGCAAGCCCGCGAAATCGATCTCGCGGATGAAATCTGCGGATTCGGCGAATTCGCTTTCCGTCTCGCCGGGGAAGCCGACGATGACATCGGTGGTCAGGCGCAGATGGGGGATGGCATCCCGGGCAGCCTCAACCAGCGCGCGGAACTGCCGCTGATTCGTATGGCGGCGCATGCGCTTGAGTGTGGCGTCGCAGCCGGATTGCAAGGGCAAATGCAGATGAGGGCAGAGCCGGGCATCCCCCCACAGGGCGAAGAAATCGGGCTCTAAATCCCAGGGTTCCAGCGAAGACAGGCGGATCCGCGGCAGGGAAGTATGTGCCAGCAGCGCCTGAGTGAGATGGCTCAGCCCTTGACGGTCGCCGAAGTCGTAGCCATAACTGCCCAGGTGCACGCCCGTCAGCACAACTTCTTGATAGCCTGACAACTCAAGAGAGTTGACCTCGCGAATGATTTCGGCGATGGGCCGGCTTCGCCCCGCGCCCCGCGCCACAGTCGTCACACAGAATGTGCAGGCATTATCGCAGCCGTCTTGGGCTTTGACAAAAGCGCGCGTCTTGCCAAGCAGGCCAACTCCAGCCGACCGCGCGATGGGCTCGAGGTCATTCTCGGCGACGGCTTGGCCTGTGACCCGCGTTACCAGCCCGGCTTTGTCGCGATTGCTGATGACCTGCGCAACGCCGGGCAGCTGGCCAAGTTCATGCGGCGCAATCTGGGCATAGCAGCCGGTCACGCTGGTCTTGGCATTGGGGTTGGCTCTCTGAAAATCGCGAATCAGTTTGCGGCTGGTCTTGGTCGCCTCATTGGTCACGGCGCAAGTATTGATGACAAAATGATCAGCGGCTTCGGGCGAGGCGACGATTTCATGCCCCTGCGCCGCGAATTGCCGCGCCATGCTGTCGATCTCGCTCTGGTTCAGCCGGCAGCCGACCATGCGCAGGTGCACTTTCATAAACGAGCCTCTCCGCTCTTGGGCGCGGCCGGCGCATGAACAATGATGTCGTCGAAGCGCAAGACCAGCCCGCCGCCACCGGTCGCCGTAGATTGGGCGATCAAGCCAATCTTACCGCTGCGCCGCTCGCTGTCATGGTAGGCGGACCGCAGGCTGCCGTCAATGCACTGGCCGCCGGCATAAGTGCTGGCTGCAGCCCGGTCTTTGGGAATGCAAAGCGGTACTGGCGCGCCATTGATGCTGAACTGGTACACCTTGCCCCGCGCCACGATACGCAGCCGATTTGGCTGGTTAAAGCCCTGCTTGATATGCGGCGAAGGGATCCAGGCGCTCAGGGCTGCGCTGCGTCCCTCTTCCGTCCGCCAAAGCGAATAATAGCCATCGCTGCTGATCATGAAGGCGCTGTAATCCGCGCCGTCGGCGGTCCCGAAAACCTGGCGCAGAGCCGCGCCAGCCAAAGGCAGCAGATCGCCAATGCCACAGAGTATGATCGCAGGCAGGTCGCAGTGGCTTTCCTCATCATCAACATAAAAGACGAAGCCAAAGGCGTTGTCAATGGGACCTGCCTGCGCGCTCGCCGTGACGCTGAGATCGAAATCCGCGAAACGCGGTTTGGCAGTGGACCAGGCGGCGGTTTGCGCGTCGGAGACTGTGATTTCCAATTGCTCGTCAACGATCCGCGCGCTTTGCATCCCCTCGAAAAGCTCCCACTCGTCCTCGTAGCCAGAAAATGTCGCCACATACAGCAGCTCGCCATTCGCGCCGCTCAAAACCGGCTTGTCGCTGCTTATGGCGCTGTAGACCAGGTTGGCTGCGACAAGCGCTGCCAGCAGACAGACGCAAAAGACCAGCGGATGGCGATATTGCGAGAGTGAGGCGCTGCTGGGTTCCGACACCTGGAAAGCCCTGAATCATGGTGGAGGGACGGCGCGATTCTAGCATAGGCGCATATCGGCGTAAACGATGAGAGATATGAAGCCGCGAACCCGCAAACCAGCCTTGACAGCCGGGCGCTTGCTCGGTAAAGTCTTGGAGAATCGCAAGTGGTTTGGATCGAGTATGGCAATTCTCACGACTGCCAGCACAAGCATGACCATGACTATGATGCGCATTGACGCGCAACGTGGAGGTTTTGCTTTGCTGTAGTCGCAATCAAACGGGCAGCAGACGAGCGTGTGGAAAACCTCCACGCGCTCTTTTTGTTTTGGCAGGCGGCGCATCGCCAGGGGGGTACGGAAAATGGCTAGATACGCGATGAAGTTCGGCGGCACATCGGTCGGCTCCGCGCAGGCGATTGGGAGGGCAGCTGCGATCGTCGAAGAATTCCTGGCGGATGGGCATGAGATGGCGGTGATCGTCTCGGCGATGTCGGGCGTAACCGATATGCTTTACGATTCCGGGATTGCCGCAGCAAACCAAGACCGCGATGCCTTCTTTGAAATCAATGCGGCTATCCGCCAAAAGCACGAAGACGCTATTGCCGATTTGATTGAGCGCGCCGACCAACGCGCAGCCCTGACTGCCGAAGTGAATGCCCTGCTGCGCAGCCATCTTGAGCTTTGCGAAGCCGTGACTATCCTGGGCGAGTTCACTCCGCGGATTTCGGATGCCCTGGTTTCATTTGGCGAGCGCTTGAGCAGCCGCATCATCGCCGCCGCCATAAAAGCGCGCTCCCTGCCGGTCAAGCAATTCGATTCCCCGCAGTTCGTCATCACCGACAATCAATTTGGCGATGCAGATCCGATTTGGGATGAGACCGAAGCGCGGATCGGCGGAGCCTTGCGTTCTGAAATGGAAGCCGGCATCACGCCGATCATCACCGGTTTCATCGGCGCGACGCCGGATGGCACGATAACGACCCTGGGGCGGGGCGGCAGCGACTTCAGCGCGGCCATATTCGCCGCCTACCTGGATTGCGACGAGTTGATTATCTGGACCGATGTCGACGGCGTGATGACCACTGACCCGCGTTTGGATGAGCGCGCCCGCGTCCTGCCTTATGTTTCCTATCAGGAGATTGGCGAGCTGGCATTTTATGGCGCCAAGGTGCTGCATCCCAAAACCGTGCAGCCCATCATCAATCGCGGCATTCCGCTGCGGGTGCGCAACACGTTTAATCCGCGCCATGCTGGCACCTTGATCGGCGCGACGACTCGGCCCAGCGAGACGGTCATCAAAGCCGTTACGGGCATCCGCGACGTCTCCATGCTGACGGTCAGCGGCCGCGGCATGCTTGGCGTGCCGGGCATCGCCGGGCGGACCTTTCTGGCTTGCGCCAAAGCCGGCGCCAATATCTTGATGATCTCGCAGAGTTCATCGGAGCAGAGCTTTTGTTTCAGCGTGGTGGACCCCTTGGCCCAGGCTGTCAAGGCGGCGGTGGAGACAGAATTGCAGCGCGAGATCCAGCATAACAACGTCGACAGCGTGGATGTGCTGCGCGATATCGTGATTATCACCGTCGTCGGCTCGGGCATGCGCGGGACGCCCGGCGTGGCTGGCCGGGTCTTCTCGCTGCTGGGCGAAGAGCGCATCAATGTCTTGGCCATCGCCCAAGGCTCATCCGAATGCAGCATTTCATTTATCGTGGCCGAGCGCGATCTGGAGCGAGCCGTCACCGAACTGCACAGCCTGGCGTTGGAGACGGCGGAAAAGGACCGCATCAACGGCTCGGGCAGCGCAATTTGAGGCGGCCCGCTTAATCCGCCGTGAGCGCTCGCAGGATCGCCTCCCAGTGCGTGTAGAGCATGAGATGGCCCCCCAGCGCTTCACGATGCGGGCGAGCATTGGGGATCATCTCCGCCATGCGACTGCCGACGACCGGCGAGCAGAAGCGATCCGTCTCGCCCCACCAGACATCGACAGGCACGCGGATCGACTGCAAGTGGTAGCCCCAGGGGCGGACCAGCGCCAGGATCTCATCCGCCAAGCCTTCGCTGCTCCCTTGCCGAATCTCACCCCACATATCCCGCCGGCTGATGAAGAGGTCGATATTGCTGAGCGCCTCTTGATCCGAGCGCGACATGGAACCGCCGAACTCGCGCACAAACTGCTCAGGTCCGCGATTGGCGTCAAAGATGAGGAAGGCGCGCAGAAACAGTCGAAAGAGCGTCTCATTGCCGGTCGCCAACTGCAAAAGCCGGCCATAGACCGGATGCAGAGCGCGGATGCCCAAGGCATGATCCAGCGGGGGCCAGCTGGCGACGACAGCGCAGCGCGTCAGGATTTGGGGGAAACGCCAGGCGCATGCCAAAGCGTATGGACCGCCGGCCGAGTAGCCCAAGACGGCGAATCGCTCCAGCTTCAGCGCCTTGCCCAGCAGCATGACATCGTCAACGACATCCATTATGCCGCGGCCGGGATGACGCGTGGACGCGCCATAGCCGGGTCTGTCGACGCCGATCAGGCGGATGTCCAGGCGCTTCAAGATGGCGTCGTCCGGATGCCGCAGTTTGTGATTCGCCCAAAGATCGTGAAATAGCAGCACGGGCCGCCCATCCGGCGGACCGTATTCCGCGAAGCCCATGCGCCTGCCATCTTGCAGTTTCGCTTGCCGGGCGGTGGCAACTTGCGCCAATCTAGGCATTTTCACCCCGAAATGGATTAGCGGATTAGAGCTTACAGGATATTGCGCCGGCAGGATAGACCGCAGCGGACCTCAGCGTGGATAGACAGCCAGTATGGCAGGCACGGCATCAAAAGAGGGCAGGAACATGCTGGCGGCGGGCAGGCTTAGCATGGTCGAGCGGCCGCCATCAAGGTTGACTGCGCGCAGGATATTCAAGCCCGCTTGGGTCAAGTACTCGCCGAGCTCGGATAAAGACAGACCCAGCCAGGGCGCCGCCATGATCAAGATGCGCCCGCTTGAATCACCGGCGATTATCGTCCGGCGAGAACGCTGGCTGTCTGACCAGTCGACATAAGCCGGATCCCCTCGGTCCACCAGGAGGGGCCAGCCCTCCACCAGTTGTTCAATGCTCGCGTCCGTGATATTCGGTTCATTTGGGCGGTTGGCGATCACCGCCGGCTGCCCGCCGCGCACGAGAAAGCTGCCGCCGCCATACTCGTCCGGCTCGCCATAGACTTTGCCATCGCTGATGAGCGCCCCAAGGATATGACGCGCTTCATCAAAGAAATTGGCGTTGACGATGACCGCCGCTCGGTCTTCTTCGTCTCGCCACTGGGACAGCGGCTTTGGATTGCCCGGGCTGTAGAGCGCGCGGAAACGAAAGAAGCTTGGGTCTATGCGAATGACGATGAGCTGCGCCAGTTCGTCGCCATCCGGTACGAATGTCCGCCATTCCAAGCCTTTCGCCAGCGCTTCCCACTCAGGTTGCGGAGTGGGACTGGCCGGCGCCTGAGTGGCCAGCCCAGCCAGCGCTTCCTGCCGCAGTTGGCAGCCACAAGCCATAACAGCCGCAAGCATGACAAGCAGCGGCACTCTCAGCTTGAGCAGGCTTCCTGACATGGCTCGAAGAAAATCCAAGCCGCGGATTCTAAGCCAGCAAGTGAGCGATCGCGCGGATCCGCTCCACTGCCTGCTTGAGCTTGTTCATATCTTCTGCGAAGGAAAAGCGAACGTGAGCATCCCGCGTGACACCGAAGGCGCTGCCCGGCACGCCAACCACCACCGCTTCATCGAGGATGATATTGGCGACTTCATCGCTGGTCTTGCTGGTTTCATCCACCTTGGGGAAGGCGTAAAAAGCCCCTTCGATGTCCGGGCTGGACATATTGGGAATGCTGTTGAAAGCGCTGACCATGAAGTCGCGGCGTTCTTGGTAGGATTGGCGCATTGTCTCGACGCAGTCTTGCGGACCGGTGAGCGCGGCCACGGCGGCATGCTGCGTGAAAGTGGCGGCTGATGTGGCTGTCTGCGAATTGAACATGCCCGCCACGCCAATCAACGCTGTTGGCCCCGCCAGCCAGCCCAAACGCCAGCCGGTCATCGCGTAGGCTTTGGACATGCCGTTGATGATCACCACGCGATCGGCGATTTCCGGTATCGATGCCAGCGACGCAGCCGGGCGGCCGTCGAAATTCAGCTTCTCGTAGATGTCATCCGAGATGATGTAGAGATCGTTCTCCTGCGCCAGCGTAGCCACCGCTTCAATCTCGGCTGAGGACAGCATGTGCCCGGTCGGGTTGCAGGGCGAATTGATGATGATGACCTTGCTCTTAGGCGATACGTGTTCGCGCAGATGCTCCAGGCGCAGGCGGTAATTGTCGGCGCTGCTGGTCTCGACGGGAACTGGAATGCCGCCGACCATAGTAGTGATTGAGGGGTAGCTGACCCAGTAGGGCGCGGGGATGAGGACTTCGTCGCCGGGGTCGAGCATGGCTTTTAATGCCAGGAAGAGAGCCAGCTTCCCGCCGGGCGTCACGATGATGTCGCTCATGGGGTCGAGGCGGACCTGGCTGTCGGCTTCGGTTTTGACGGCGATGGCTTCCAGCAGCGGGCGAATCCCCTTGGATGGCGCGGCATAACGCGTTTCGCCATCGCGAATGGCTTTGACGGCGGCATCGACGATATGCGGCGGCGTATCGAAGTCCGGCTCCCCGCCAGCCAATCCGATGACAGCTTTGCCTTCCGCCGCGAGCTGCTTCGCCTTGTCATTCATGGCAATGGTTGGCGACTTGGAAATCTTGCGCGCCAATACAGTTGGTTCAGGCATATCTTGACCTCGTCAGCCCATGTTCAATCAATAGCGCGGGAAGTGTAGCCCGCATGAGCGCGGGATAAAAGGGTGGGCAGGCAGCGCATGGCGGGCAATCGCGCACTTGTTGCGCACGGCGCAATCACTATAATACCTACGGCAAATTCCTGCCGTTTTGCTATCAGAATCCCTTCGTGAAAGGAGCTTCACATGTACAGAAAATGCGCTTTGCTGGCGCTATGTCTGGCGCTGATGATGTTGATCGCGCTGTCGGTGGCTGTGGCGCAGGACAACGTCGACATATACGGTCGCGAACTGCCGGCTGATGCCGCGCCCTACGATATGCAGGTCTACCGCAACCTTTGCGATTCGGCGCGTCAGGAAACTTCGCTGTCTTCGATCACCTCCGTCTACTCGCGGATTTGCGACACGGGCGCCTTCGACAAGTTCTCCGATTCGCTGGTCGTGCTCAACAACAACATGGAAATCATCCCGTCGGCGGCCACCGACTGGTCTGTCTCCGACGACGGCCGGACCTGGACATTCAACTTGCGCGGCGACCAAATGTGGAACGATGGCACGCCCGTGACCGCCCATGACTGGGTCGCCAGCTGGCGGCACATGGCGAATCCCGACAGCGCCTACGATTTCGTCTGGCTGTGGCTGGGCATCATCGATGGCTGGGACGAAGCTGTCGCTGGCGAAATCCCGGTCGAAGAGATCGGCTTGTCTGCCGTTGACGACAATACGCTGTCGGTGACCACGCAAACGCCCTTCCCGCCGCTGCCCGCCACCTTCTTCTTCTGGCCTCCCATGCAAGCCAAGGCGCTGGCGGAGATCGGTCCCGACTACATCCTCGACCCCGAGACGCATGTTTCGTCCGGTCCTTTCGTCCTGCGCGAATTTGAACCCGGCAGCCATGTCGTGCTCGAAGCCAACCCCGATTATGTCGGTCCGCGCGCGCCCTGGCTGCGGCGCATGGAATTTGTCTATGGCGATAAGCTCAACAGCAGCTTCTTGGCGTTCCAGGATCACGAAATCGACCAGGTGCATCAATCCCTGCTGAGCCCGGCCGACTTTGACGTGATTTTCGCCGATGAGGTCATGTCGCAGAATTATCGCCAGCATGCCGGCGACTTCCGCACGGATTACCTCTTGATGGACACCTACACCGAACCTTTCAACGACGTCAATGTCCGCCTGGCTTTCGCCAAGGCGCTTGATCGCGAGTCGATCGTCGAAAACGTTGTCGGCGCCACCGTTGGCATCCCAGCCTATTCTTTCCTGGCGCCCGGCTTCCCGGCTTCGAACAGCGCGGGCTTGCAGGACATCCAGGATTACGATTGCGAAGCGGCGCAAGGTCTGCTGGCTGAGGCTGGCTACGCGGGCGGCGAAGGTTTCCCGGCGGTTGAGCTGGCGCTGCGCGGCGAATCGGCATTTATCCAGGACTGGTTCATCGCGGCGGCCGCTTCCATCAGCCAATGCCTGGGCGTCGAGATCACGGTCAACAACCTGGAATTCCAGGATTATATGACTCGCCTGCTCGAACGGCCCACGACCTTGCAGTTTGGCGGCGTCTCCTACGGCATGGATTACCTGGATCCCGCCAATATGATGGGCGTCTGGGTATCGACTGGCCGGCATTCCTGGCGCAACGAAGCCTTCGACAGCCTGGTGCGCGAAGCCAACTCCTTCACGGGCGACCCCGCCGAGCGCATCGCCATGTACCAGGAAGCCGAGCGCATGATGGTTGAGGACGTCGGCGGCATCTTCCTGGTCCACCGCATTCAGGGCGACCTGTGGCAGCCTTACATGGCCGCGACCGGCAACTGCTGGGAACCGGATCGCCAGGGCTTGTCAACCACCCATTGGGGCAACGAACACTGCTGGGGCGAATACTACATCAGCGATGAGGTGCTGAACTACGATACCCACCGCAATGAGTAATCGCTGAGATACAGCCAAAACGCGGCGGGGGCGGCTTGATTGATGGCTCGCTCCCGCTCCGTTGGTCTTTCGTCCGCGCCTGTTCAGTACAGCTGCTCATTGGCGGCGACTTGATTGCCCGGCTCTTGATGCCCAATATGACCGTGGAATTGCGCGAAACTATAACAGCCAAGCGCGGCAAGGCCAGTCTCTCGCCATGATTGGCTATGTGCTGCGCCGTTTGCTTTCGCTGTGCTTCGTCCTGTTCGTTGTTTCGGTCTTGGTATTCATCTTGATGAACCTGGTCCCCGGCGGGCCATTTACCTTGGCTGACCGCGGCTATAGCGGCGCCGCTCTGGAAAACCTCGAGCGCAAATATGGCTTGGACAAGCCCCTGCACGTCCGTTACCTCAATTTTGCGGCGGGCGCGCTGCGCTTCGACTTCGGCAATTCCTTCTCTGTCGCGGGGAACCCCCCGGTCACGGAATTGATCGCGCGGATCTGGCCCGTCACCTTTCAACTGGGCTTCTACACCATCCTGCTCTCATTCGGCTTGGGCATTACCCTGGGCATCATAGCCGCATATTATCGCAACGGACCAGTCGATAATCTGGTCACTTTGGTCGCTTTGGCGGGCATCGCCGTTCCCAACTTCATCATAGCCACCTGGTTCCTGCTGGTTTTTGGCTTTCAAAATGGCTGGGGCGTAGAGAGCAAATGGATCATCGGTCCGCTCACCCCGGATGGCGCGGCGCTCCTGTCCTGGGATTATATTCTGCCAGTCGTGACATACGCCCTGGCGCCGCTGGCTTTGGTCTCTCGCTATACGCGTTCCAGCTTTGCCGATGTGCTTTCGGCTGATTTCATTCGCACGGCGCGCGCCAAAGGCATGAGCGAGCGCTTCATCATGCTGCGCCACGTTTTCCGCAACGCCCTCATCCCCATGATTACCGTCTTGCTGCCCCAAGTGCCCAATCTTTTGACGGGATCGCTCTTCATTGAAGTGGTGTATGGCGTGCCGGGCTTGGGCAAATTCTTTGTTACCAGCATTTTCAATCGCGATTATCCCATGATCATGGGTTTGGTGCTGCTTATCGCCCTGCTCTGGGGTTTGACCTATCTCATTACCGACATTCTCTACACCGTGATCGATCCGCGGATCCGCTTGGGTGAAACGAAAGGAGCCTGAGCGCCTTGCCCGCGAAACCGTCCCCCCTGGCTGCCGATATGCCGAAGCATTTGCCACAGCGCTCATTGCTGCGCGATGCCCTGCGGCGTTTTCTGCGCAACCGTCTGGCCATGCTGGGCGCTTTCTTGTTATGCCTCTTGGTCATTGTCGCAGCGCTGGCGGACATGGTCGCGCCTTATGGGCTCAACGAAGTCGATTTCTCCATCGTGCGCCTGCGACCCTTTGAAGACCCCAAGCATATCCTAGGCGGCGACGGAGTCGGGCGGGACTTTCTCACAAGGCTAATTTATGGCGCGCGAACCTCACTCTTCGTGGGCTTGCTCGTTCCGCTGATTTCTTTCGGTATATCTGTGCCCCTGGGCGCCATCGCCGGGTATCGCGGCGGCGCATGGGACTTCGCCATCCTGCGCGTCATCGAGATCGCTACCGCAATTCCGCCCCTGCTCTTCGCCATGTTTCTGATCAGCATAACCGGCGCCGGCCTGGGCAATGTGATCTTCGTGTTGGCCGTCACTTCCTGGATAGAACCAGCGCGCATAGCCCGGGCGCAATTCCTCAAGCATCGCGAGGCTGAGTTTGTGGTGGCGGCGCGCGCCCTTGGCGCCTCGGAGCGCAACATCATCACGCGGCATATCCTGCCCAATTCCCTGACGCCCCTGCTGGTTTCATTCACCTTTGCCGTGCCCTTGGCGATCTTCGCCGAAGCCGGCTTGAGTTTCCTTGGCATCGGCATCACAGAACCCACCGCGAGTTGGGGTAAAATGGTGGGGGGAAGCGTCAAGTCATCGACAGTGATTGTGGATTATCATTTGGCGCTCTTTCCGACGCTGCTGGTGGCATTGACGCTGCTGGGCTTTTCATTCGTCGGCGATGGTTTGCAGGAAGCGCTGGATCCGTCGCGCGGCGATTAAGCGGGAGATTGACATGACGATGCCAAGACGCATTCCACTGGCCGCGATTTTGTCTCTGGCGGCACTTCTGCTCGTCGCCTGCGCCGGCGCTTCTGACCAGCCAGCAGCCACACCCACGGATCTGCCGCCCACGGCCAGCCCATTCCCCACCTTCGCTTTCATCGAGCCAACCAAAGCCGAGGTGTTTGGCCAGACGGGCGCTGGCTCGAGCGAGGCGGATGCAGGCGGCGCTGCGGAATTGGATCCTAAACTGGTGAATCGCGGGCGCGGCCGCTACGAGGCTCTGGAATGCGGCAGCTGTCATGGACCCGCGGGCGAAGGCAGTGACAGCGCAAAAAGCTTGCTGGATTTCGCATTGAGCGAAGAGGATTTCGTCACTTTCATGCGCTCGGGTGGCGCGCTGGGCACAAGCCATCAATTCTCGACCGATCGCCTCAGCAACAGCGGTTCCCGCAACCTCTATCAATACCTGGTTTCGCTGGCGCAAGGCGGCTGACCAACCGAGCGGTAAACAGTCATGTCCCGCTCAGAACTGGCTCCGCTGCGTGGCGAACCGAGCTATGTCTGGCGCGCCGGCCAAGAACGTCGCCTGCGCATGATGGCGAAGTGGGCGCAGTTGACAGGCGCTCATGTCCTGGTCGCTGGCTGCGGCGTCGGCATGTACGCCCGGCAGATTCGCGCGCGATACACCAAATCCGTTGAGGCTCTCGACATCGAAATTGAGCGCGTGAAGATCGCTCGCGGCAGCATAGCGGGCGCTCTGGTCGCGGCTGGAGAATCCATCCCATTTGCCGCAAATTCTTTCGACACGGTCCTTTCGCATGAGGTGCTTGAGCATGTCGCGGATGATGGGCTTTCGCTGCGTGAGATGCTGCGTGTGACAAAGCCGGGCGGTCGCATCCTGCTTTTCTGCCCGAACCGCTGGTATCCCTTTGAGACGCATGGGCATTATTGGCGGGGGCAATATCGCTTTGGCAATAGTCCTCTGATCAATTATCTGCCCAGCCGCTGGCGCGACAGGCTGGCGCCGCATGTCCGCGCCTATACAGCCGGCGATATCAAGCGCCTGCTGCCCGATGAGGGAGCGGAAGTCCTGCATCATTCGCGCATTTATGGCGGCTACGATAATATCATCGCCAGAATCGGCGCGCCCGCAATCCTCATGCGCGACCTGCTGTACCGATGTGAAGGCACGCCATTGGATACCTGGGCGCTGTCGCATTTTCTGGTGTTGGAAAAGCGTTGATTAGCCGCGGCGCCAGAAGGGGATGCGCCGGCGCAGCCAACGCCGCAGGATGTTGCCGCGGGTCTGCTGCCAGGCTTGCTCCGCGCTTTCGGCATAGTGGCTGCTGCCCAGTTCTTCGCGATTGACGCCATAGCGTTCGCGCGTATACAGATCGCTGATGGTTCGTATCGGCTCGCTTACGGCGGGGATGCGGCGCTGCAGTTCCCGGCGTTTCTCCAACGTGGTCATGCTGCCGCCGATACTGATGCCGATCAGCTGAATATACCGTTCCAGCCGCGCATAAGCTCGCGATACCGGGCTTAGCCCGCCCATGCCGCGCCATTCCCACCACCAGAACACCATCAAAGCCAGGATGAGCAGCGCAATCAGCAATATCGACAGCACCAGAGCGATGACAATGATCGGCTCCAACGTGCTGAGCGGCGGCGGATTATCGGGCGAGACAGGCGGCTGCACGGTCGGCAGTACGAAGGGCGTCGGCGATGGCGAGGGCAGGGCGGTGGGCGTCGGCGTGGCGCTTGGAGATTCCAATGCTTGTTCACGCTGCGCCTGGTTGGGCAGGGCGGTCGGGCTGGGTAAAGGCGTGGGCGAAGGCATTGGCGAGGGCGTGAACGTCGGCTCTGGCTCAAGGGGCTTCTCCTGCTCCTGCGCCCGCTCATCGCCTTCGCGGTGAATTGGCGCTTGGGCGGATGTCGGCTCGAACTCGATCCAGCCATAACCGGGAAAATAAACTTCTATCCAGGTATGCGCGTCGCGCTCGCGGACGACGAATTGACCGGCTTCGGCGTCGTATTCGCCTTGTGAGAAACCGGCTGCCAGACGCGCCGGGATGCCCAGGCGCCGCAGCATGACAATCATCGCCGTGGCGTAATAGGTGCAATAGCCCTCGCGGACATCGAAGAGCAGCCATTCGACCGTGTCCACATTGGGCGGCGGCGCGCTGATGGTCTCGTTGTAGCGGATATTCTGCCGCAGCCAGCCTTCGATGGCTTTGGCGCTGTCATACGGATTGGTGGCCTGGGCTTCGGCCACGATGCGGCGCGCCAGCTCCAGCACCCGCGCATTGGGCAAGCCAACGTAGAGATTCGGGCTGCTAACCCAATCGGGATAGACCGCCGGGGCGCTCCTGAGTTCAGCCGCCGTCGCCACGCTTATCTGGCTGGTCGCCAAATAGGATTCGCCGCGGCGCAGAGCCTTCAGGGGCCGCGCAACCGAAACATTCATCGAGCGGTTTTCCGGTCGGTCCGTGTAAATCAGGTCGATTCGCCCTTCGCGATCAAATGATTCCGGCTGGGGCGCGGCATAAAATATGCGCGAGCTGGCCGTCCCGATTGTGAAGCGCTGCCGGATTCGCTGGCGGCTGCCGCCAATGACCTCGCTATTCATCAGCAGGCTCACGGGCGGCGATCGGTCGGTGACGCGCAGATCAGCCGATGGCGACCACTGGCTCTCGGTATAGCGCTCGAAAACGCGCGAACGCCAGTAATAGCGCTGGCTGCCCAAAGGCGCTTCCACAGTGAATACGAGATCATCGCCCAGGCTGATGGCGCCGCTTAAGTTGAGCAGGTCCGCGCCATAATAATCGGATGTGGCAGGTCCGTCGCCTTCCAGGGGCGCAAACATGCGACTCCAGGCTTCCGCTAGCTGCTGAATGGGGTCAGAGGCGAGAAAGCGCTGAAAATTCTCCAGGCGTTCTTCCAGCGCGCCGCTCGGCAGGCTCCAGGCGAAGAACAAAGCCAGCAGCGACAAGACAAAGCCAATCGTCGCGAATTGCCGCCGTACAACCGCCGGAACGGTTACGCCCTGCAAAGCCCATTCCCATTGTCGATTGTCCAGATGCGAACGGACGATCAAGGCCAAGGACAGCAGCAGAAAGCCGAACAAGAAGCGGTCAAGCGCTTCGCCGCCATTGAAGAAAATGATGGTGATCAGCAGAATGAGCCCGGGCGGCAGGATGACGCGCCAGACCCGATCCATCCGGAAAATATGCCAGGTCGCGTTGAAAGCCAAAAACCAGAAGAGCGCGCCTGCCAGCATCGTCAGGACGAGCTCATCGGTATTGATGCCGCCGCTGACGAGATCCAGCGCCCATTCATAGCAGCGAGCCAAGACAGCCTGCAGCGCCTCGCGGAAGGGCAGGTCCTGGCGCAATGCGGCAGCCAGAAAAACGACCAGCAGGCAATAAAGCAGGCTGACCAGCAGCGCGGCAAATTCGCCAAAGCGGCTGCGCGCCAGGATCAAGCCGAGGAAGACGCCGACGAGCGTGACCGGCAGAACGATATCCTGGTCGACCGCCCATCCGGCGATATCAATGGCGGCCAGAGGCATCAGCAGCAGCAGGCAAGCCATGCCCAGGCTCGCCACAGTATCCAGAGAAATCGGGCTGCGCCAACGCGAACGCCGCCGGCTTGTTCGTCTTGCGTTGATGGCAATGTCGCTCATGCATCGCTCACGTTGAATGCTCATCTGTAGCTTATGCCAAGTAGGGCGGGCTGACAAGCGAGACCGGGCGACGCTCCGCCGACGCCATGCGGCAAGCAAGCCAATTCTTGTGATACAATGCTCTTGCCGGGTTGGCCGAGGGAATCGCGGCAGGTCATGCGCCTGTCGAGGAAAGTCCGCACTCCACAGGGTGACGATGCCGGCTAACAGCCGGGCAGGGCGACCTGACGGCAAGTGCAACAGAGAGCGGATTGCATCATGAGATGCGAGGGTGAAAAGGCGCGGTAAGAGCGCACCGGCAGCCGCAGCAATGTGGCTGGCCAGGCAAACCCCATCGGGAGCAAGGTGAAGCAGGCGCAGCGGAGGGACCCCTTCCACAGAAAGCGCCGGGTACACCGCTTGAGGTCGGCGGCGACGGCGACCCCAGATAGATGATTCCCCACGACAGAATGCGGCTTATGCGGTCGACCCGGTTGATGATGCCTCTTGTGAACGCAAGGGGCATTTTCATTTCGCGGGAGAGCATGCGGATTGCCGCGGCACTCGCAATACTGTCAAGATTTTCGCTAGAATCCTTACAGTCAGGAGTATGCGCAAGCGAAAGCGAATGCCATGAAGCCCCCCAACATCCTATGGATCTGCACCGACCAGCAGCGTTATGACACCATCGGCGCCTTGGGCAATGACCAGGTCTCGACGCCAAACATCGACAAACTGGTCGAAGAGGGCGTCGCTTTTGAACGCGCCTATTGCCAGAGCCCCATCTGCACGCCGAGCCGCGCCAGCTTCCTGACGGGCATGTACCCGAGCTCGATTCGCGTCAATCGCAATGGCAATCCAACTTTTCCGGATTTCCCGCCGCTGATCAGCAAGCTGCTGGCTGATGCCGGTTACGAATGCGGACTGATCGGCAAGCTGCATCTCACCAGCGCTTTTGGCCGGATGGAGGCGCGCGCCGATGATGGGTACGCCTATTGGCAGTACAGCCATGCCCCGCGCGATGATTGGCGGCAAGGCCACGACTATGCCGATTGGGTACGCGAACAAGGCGCTGATCTGGCAGAGCTGATCAAGGATCCAGCTGGCGCGCCAGCGGAATTGCATCAGACGACATTTTGCGCGGAGAAAACCATCGAGTTCATGCATTCCGAGCGCGACCGCCCATTTTTCGCCAGCGTAAACATCTATGACCCGCACCCGCCCTTCAATCCGCCGCAAGCCTATCGCGAAATGTTTGACCCCCGGGAGATGCCCCCGCCGCTCTTCCGCGAATCTGACCTGGCGCAGCAAGCCAGTCTAGCGGCTGTCGATTTCCAGTCCCAAGCCCGCCACCCCAGCGAACTGGACATCAGCAGCCCTATCTTGCCGCAATCGCCGACGCCTTCGCTGATAGAACCCGCTACCGCCGGCGCCCGCGATGCAGCCAGCTTGAAAGCCGCCTATTACGCCATGATCAAACTTGTCGATGACCAACTCGGGCGGATCATGGCGGCGCTTGAAAATAGCGGTCAGCGCCAAAATACCCTGGTCATCTTCACCAGCGATCATGGCGAAATGCTTGGCGATCATGGCTTGATTCAGAAAGGCTGCCGCTTCTACGACGGGCTGGCGCGCGTGCCGCTGATCTGGTCATGGCCAAGCCGAATCTCCGCCGACCTGCGCAGCCCGGCATTGGTGGAGCTGACCGATATCGCTCCCACGCTTCTGGAGTTCTGCGGCTTGCCTATTCCAGAATACATGACGGGCATATCCCTCCTGCCCATCTTGTGCGGACGAAAATCGCCCGAGCGGCATCGCGACTATGTTCGCTGCGAATATATTGACGCGCTCGACCTGCCCGATGGCAGCGTCGCCAGCATGACCTTTGATGGCCGCCACAAGCTGGCGATTTACCATAATCATGGCTTGGGAGAGCTCTACGACCTGCAAAATGATCCGGGCGAATTCGTCAACCTGTGGGATTCCACCGGGCATGCCGCGCTCAAGGCGGACTTAATCCAGCGCAGCTTTGACGCGCACATGACCAGCCTCTATGCCGGCCCGCCGCGGATTGGTCCTATGTAAGCGCGGTTGGCTAATCAGTCGAAGAAGCGGTAGCGCAAGAGCGTCCAGGCGGCGATTGGGGCGTCCGTCCATTTGATTTTCTTGCCCTCGTCATATTCGCGGCCGTAATAGGAAATCGGCACCTCAACGATGCGGATGCCTTGTTTAAGCACTTTGGCGGTGAACTCCGGCTCAAACTCAAAGCCGCGCGCCTTGATTGTCATGCCCTCGACGACCTCGCGCCGAAAGCATTTATAACAGGTCTCCATATCGCTGAGGATGGCGTTGAAGAGGATATTGGTGAAGAGCGTCAGACATTTATTCGCCACCATATTCCAGAAATTCATCGCTTTGCGCGGTCCGCCCAGGAAACGCGAGCCATAGACTACCTGAGCCACTCCTTCCTGGATCGGCTTTAATAGGAGGGCGTACTCGCGGGGGTCATATTCAAAATCAGCGTCTTGAATGACAATCACGTCGCTCTTGGCTCGCTTGAATCCGGTGACCAAAGCCGCGCCTTTGCCTTGATTGCGCTCGTGATAAAGAAGAGCCAGGCGGTCATGCGCCTCCGCTTCCAGCTGGCGCAGAACATCTCGCGAGCCATCGGTGGAGCCATCGTCGACGAGGATGACTTCATCGACCAGATCTTCAGCCAGCACCCGCATCACCACATCCCGCACGGTGTTGACTTCGTTGTAGCAGGGGATGACGACGCTAAGGCTGGGCTTTGGCGCGTTGGGGTCTGGCGATCGCGAAGGCGGGTGTCTCATAAGAATCTTGTCGTTTGGCTGGCTCTCTTGAGCTTATACATTATATCCGCCGGATTATATCACAGCCCGGAATAGGCGATTGGGCGCCTGAGCTATTTTATCTCGGCGGGGATGTCTTGCAGGATGGCGGCGCTGCTGGCGATTATCCTGACCAGGCAGTTCACGGATCTCGCTCGATACAGCCTGGCGTAATCGGTGATGGCGGCGTAGGCATCGGGAAACTGTTGAATGGCTTGCCCGACCAGACCCAGCTTCAGCAGCAGGTCGATGCATTCCTGCCTTGGGGCGATCTCAAAATCGGCGCCATGCCAACTCATCGGCGCGTCAATATAAGCCACATCCGAAAAGAGCAGGTAGAAGGCGGGCTCGCTGTGCTGGCCTTTGTAGACGCTCAAGTAGAGGCGCGACAGCTTGCGATGGTAATGATGCGCCTGGCAGCGATAGCGCATGGGCTGGCTGATGTTGAAAGCGTTTTGGCTGCCGGATTCCGTCTTCACCACGCGGCGGTTTCCCCGTTCCTATTCGCGGAGGCTAAAATGTAGTGGATTCCGCGCCCATGCGAAAGCGGCAACTCGCCCTGATCCCACAGCGGAGAAGCCTTGTCGATAAAGAATCCAGTTAAATATTGCCAGTCATGGCGCTGGCGGCGCGACAATGGACGAATGCGCTTGAATGTGCCAGAATCTTGACGAGTTGGCAAATTGTCAGTATCCCGCAGCTTGGCTCTGCGGTGAACGGGAGGGCGAGCATGCGCTTTGAGGGCAAAGTTGCGCTGGTGACCGGGGCGGCCACCGGCATCGGCGGGGCGACGGCTTTGGCATTTGCGGCCGAGGGCGCGTCAGTGGCGCTCTGCGATATCAACGAGGCGGCGCTTCATGAGCGGCTGGCTGAGATTGAGGCGGCTGGCGGAAAGGGAGTGACCGTCGTCGCTGATATTAGTCAGACAGCCGATGCGGAACGGGCGGCGCAAGAGACCGCGCGGGAGTTCGGCGGCATCGATTATCTGGTCGCCAGCGCCGGCATTCAGACCTATGGCACGGTGGTTGACACGGACGAAGACACTTGGGATCGTACGCTTGCCATCAACCTGAAGGGCGTTTATCTGGCGGCGAAATACAGCATTCCCGAAATGGTCAAGCGCGGCGGCGGGGCGATAGTCACGGTCGCTTCGGTGCAGGGTCTCTTCAGCCAGCCCAACGTGGCGGCTTATGCGGCTTCCAAGGGCGCGGTGATCGCCATGACCCGCACGATGGCCATAGACCATGCCAGCGACAATATCCGCGCCAACAGCCTCTGCCCCGGCTCGGTGGATACGCCCATGCTGCGGCATTCAGCCAAGCTCTTCAGCCCGGACAATCCTGATGGCGCTCTACAAGAATGGGGCGGCCTGCACACCCTCGGGCGGATCGCCCAGCCAGAAGAAATGGCGAAAGTGGCGCTCTTCCTCTGTAGCGATGAGGCCTCCTTCATCACCGGCGCCGCAATCGTTGCGGATGGTGGCTTGACCATTCGCTTGTAATCGCGAGGGCTTCTGAATATGACCTGCAAGGCTTCGGAGATACTCCTGGGCAGGACGATGCGCGCTCTGAAGATCGAGAATGATCTCCTGGCTGCTGTCATCCTGCTTGACAAAGGCGCGGATATCTATCGCCTCGTCTACAAGCCCAAAGCCATGGATGTGCTCTGGAAATCGCCCTGGGGCTTGAAGGAAAGCGGGCGCGGCTTCGATTCCGCGGCCGATTCCCAAACGGCTTGGCTGGAAGCCTACGCGGGCGGCTGGCAGGCGCTCTTCCCGAATGGCGGCTTCGCTAATACATACAAGGGAGCGGAACTCGGCTACCACGGCGAGGCTTCGATGAAGGCTTGGGATTGCGAGATCATGCGCTCCACAGCCTACGCTCTGGAAGTTCGGCTGCGCCTGCGGCTCTCCCGCAGTCCGTTTTCGCTCGAACGCTGGCTGAGCCTGGAAGCGGGCAGCCCGGCTTTGACGCTTCGCGAGCGGATCACGAATCATGCCGGCGAATCCATGGAATGCATGTGGAGCCATCATCCGGCCTTTGGCGCGCCCTTCCTAAGCGATGCCTGCCGGATCGACTGCGACGCGCGCAGCTTGCTCGCGGACGATGACTACGCCGGCGAGAACAATCCTCTGGCGCCCGGGCGCAAGTATGCCTGGCCCCAAGCGGGCGAGCTCGATCTATCCCGCGTGGCGGCGCCTAGGCAGCCGCGAGACCTGCTGGCTTATCTCAGCGATTTCGACTGCGGTTGGTACAGCATCACGAATACGGAGTTGGGCTTCGGCATCGGCTTGAGTTGGGATATAGAGGTCTTTCCTTACGCCTGGTTTTGGCAGGAGCTGAACTCTTCGCCCGGCTTCCCCTTCTACAAATGCAGCTATGTCATCGCCATCGAGCCGGCTTCGTCCATTCCCGGGCAAGGCTTGAGCGCCGTCATAAAAAAGACCGGCACGCACTTGACGCTGGCGCCCGGTGAAAGCCGCGAAGTTTCGATGACGGCGGTCTTCTATGAATCCAGCGCGGGAGTCCAGCACATCAATGACGCGGGCGTCGTCCGCCTTAAGTGATCCGCATGGGAGCGAATATGCGCAAACGTTTCACAGACAAAGCAGTCATCGTGACTGGCGCTGGCAAGGGCATCGGACGAGCCTGCGCTTTGGCATTCGCTGCTGAAGGCGCCAACGTGGCTATCGCCGATATTGACCGGGCAGCCGGCGAGTCGGCGCGGGACGCTATCATAAACGCGGGCGGACGAGCCATCTTTCTGCCCGGCGATATTGCCGACGAGGATTATGTGAAATCGCTGGTTGGCGAGGCGGTCGCTCATTTTGGCGGCTTGGATGTCTTGCATAACAATGCCGGCGTCGTGCGTTATGGCAACGTTGTGGATATGTCGCCAGCCGATTGGGACTATCAGATCAACATCAACTTGCGGGCGGCCTTTCTGACTTGCAAATACAGCATACCGGAGATGCGCAAACGCGGCGGTGGCGCAATCGTCAACACAGCCTCGGCGCAGGCGGTGGCTTCCCAGCGCGGGGTGGCGGCTTATTCAGCTTCCAAAGGCGCAATCGTCAGCTTCACCACCACTGTGGCGCTTGATCATGCCCGCGAGAACATCCGCTGCAATTGCATCGCGCCCGGCTCGATTCATACGCCGATGCTGGATGATGCCGCCAACACTTTCGGTCCGCAGGATCCCAGCGGAATGATCGCGGATTGGGGCGAAATGCATCCCATTGGCAGGGTGGGGCAGCCGCATGAAGTCGCCAATCTCGTGCTTTTTCTCGCAAGCGACGAGGCTTCCTTCATCACAGGCGCATTCTATCGCGTGGATGGCGGTCTGCTCTCGGCATTGCTCTGACTCAGCAGCTCAATGCACATCCACAATCAGTGGACCGATTACCTCTCGCTTGGGAATTATGCCCAAACCAGGCGCTGTTGAAGCCGCCATGCGTCCCTGAACGCGTTGCGGAGCGCCATCCGCCGCGCTGACCGTGACATAGCTGTTGAAATCTGTGGCGGTGAACAAAAAGTCGGCAGGCGTACTATGCGCCAGATGAGCGATGGCGGCTGTGGTGATATCGCCGCCCCAACTGTCTTCGATGGTCATAGCCATGCCCATGGACACGCAGAGGTCGCGCGCCAGCTTGGCTTTGGTCAAGCCGCCAAACTTGCTGATCTTGATATTGACCACATCCATGGCTTGGTCGGCATGGCCGCGCATCAGCATGTCTATGCCATCAACCACTTCATCCAGCACAAAGGGATGGTCAGTCCGCCGGCGGATTGCCAGGCATTCCGCGTAGCTCAGGCAGGGCTGTTCAATATAGACATCGACATCGTCGACCGCCCGGACGACGCGCGCCGCTTCGTGCATCAGCCAGCCGGTGTTGGCATCGGCGATGAGCTTGTCGCTGGGCTGCAGCAAGTCAGCCACCAGGCGGATGCGCTCGATATCCATCTGCGGGTCCGCGCCGACTTTGAGCTGAAAGCGCCGATAACCTTCTTCGCGATAGCCCGCCACTTTTTCCGCCATTGCATCGGGTGATTCCTGCGAAATGGCGCGATACAAGACAAAATCGTCGCCGTAGCGCCCGCCCAGCAGCGCGCAGACCGGCAAGCCAGCCACTTTTCCCAAGATGTCCCAGCAAGCCATGTCGATGCCGGATTTGACATAGGGATGGCCCTTGAGCGCGGCATCCATGCGCCGGTTGAGCGGGGAGAGCGCCGTCGGGTCCGCGCCCAGCAGGTGTGGGGCGAGCTCCTTGATGCCAGCGCGCACGCCCTCGGCATAAGCGGGCAGATAGAATGGGCCCAGCGGGCAGACCTCGCCATAGCCGCTGATGCCCAAGTCGGTATCGACTCGTACGATGGTGCTGTCGAAGACGTCGACGGATTTGCCGCCCGACCACTTGTAGCTGCCTTCGTGGAGGGGCAGGTCGACCTGGTACGCGGCGATGCGGGTGATTTCCATGTTCTGACTGTTCCATTTCTGATGCGACAGCAGAGGCAATGTAGCGCATCCGGACTGAGACTGCAACAGCGAGGCATGATTTTGACACGCAGTCGACGCTGTCATCGGGGGCTTTGTCAATGGCGAGGAAGACGGATGGACCGCTCCTGGCGCTTTCGTAGCGGCAGTTGCCTCAGTATGCGGATTGCGATAAGCTAGTTTGGCGCATCGTAGCCAATTATCCCCCATGAGCCGCCAACGCGGGAGCAGCCCATGCCATTCATCGACCATATCGATCCCGAAATCCGATTCGCCCTCGACTACTTCCCCGCCGAGCTAATGACCGCCATTGGCGACGACCCGACCCTGGCGCGCCAAATGTTCCAGCCCCTATGGGATGCCGAGGCGGCTTCGCTTGCCCCATCCGATGTCACTATTGAGGAGATAACCGTGCCAGCCCCAGATGGCGAAATCCCGCTGGTCATTTACCATCCACAGACGCCAGCCCCGCGCGGGGGATTGCTCTGGATCCATGGTGGCGGCTTCATCGTCGGCTCGGGCCGCAACGACCCGCATGGCATTGGCTTCGCCGAGCATGTCGGCTGCACAGTCGTCTCGGTGGATTACCGCCTGGCGCCAGAACATACCTACCAAGCCAGCGTCGCCGATTGCGTTGGCGGGCTGGACTGGCTCTTTGAGAATGCCACTGAGCTGGGCGTGGATCCAAAGCGCATCGCCATTGGCGGAGCCAGCGCGGGCGGAGGGCTCACGGCCGGCCTGGCTCTGCACAATCGCGATCATGCCGGGCGCAACCTTGCTTTGCAGCTGCTCATTTATCCCATGCTTGACGATCGGCATGATACGCCTTCTGGCCGGGCGATCACTCATCCTACGGTGTGGAATCGGCATGTCTCCTTCAAAGCCTGGCAAATGTACCTGGGCGAGGAATATGGCGGGGACAGGGTATCGCCTTATGCGGCTGCCATGCGGGCAACTGACCTGAGCGGATTGCCGCCCGCATTCGTCACGGTAGGCATGATGGATCTCTTCCGAGACGAGAATATTCTCTATGCGCAACGGCTGATGGAGGCTGGCGTACCCACAGAATTGCAGGTCTACCCCGGCATGTATCACGGAGCGGAGATGTCTGCGCCGGCCGCCGATGTGAGCGCGAGGATGCGAACAGCCTATCGCGATGCGGTGAAACGCGCCATCGGCTCAGCCTGATGGGGAGGAAACGCTCTTCACAAATTGTATGACCCTGGAAGGACTCGAACCTTCAACCTAACGATTAAGAGTCGCTTGCTCTGCCAAATTGAGCTACAGGGCCCCAAGCAATTCCGCTTGCGAGCGCGAATTATAGCGATAGACAGCGCCGGGCTTCAAGGGGGAAGTGCGCCCGGCAGCCCTGGCATAACCCTAGTCGCGCAGAGCCGGCGCCAGTTTTGTCTATCGCCACTAGCCAGTGCTACAATAAGTTGAGAGACAGCGAATCGAGTAGCGCGCCTCGGGCGAAACCGGCAAAAGCGGATACCATGACGAAGCGCATTCTCATCATCGGCGGCACCGGCAACATGGGCTATTACCTGTCCGAACGTCTGGCTCGCGCCGGCTGCGACCTGACCCTGCTCAACCGCGGCATCACCAAAGAAGACTTGCCGCCGTCGATTCACCGGCTCAACGTCGACCGAACAGACCATCGGCAGATGCGGCGCGCTTTGCTGGCCAAGTCCTTTGACATCGTAATCGACTTTGTGCTATATCGGCGGGATGAAGCCCTGACCGCGATTGAACTCTTTCGCGACAACGTTGAGCATTACATCGCGCTGAGCACGGGCCAGGTTTACCTCGTGCGCGAGGATTTGCCGCGGCCCTTCCGCGAATCCGGTTATGCTGGCGATTTGCTGCCGGCGCCGGCCGAATCTTCGTATCATTATGAAGAATGGCTCTATGGCATCCAAAAGCGCGAGGCGGAGGACGAACTGCGCGCCGCTGGCAGGGAGTCAGGATTCCCTTATACGCTGCTGCGGCTGCCGATGGTGAACAGCGCGCGCGATCCCTACAATCGGCTCTACAATTATTATCTGCGCCTGCGAGATGGCGGACCTATTCTGATGCCATCAGAGCCAAATTTCGCCCTGAACCATGTCTATGCCCTGGATGTCGTGGATATCATTCAGAGCCTCATCGAAAGCGGCCAGGGCAAAGGCAAAACCTACAACATCGCGCAGGATGAACATCTTGGCCATGCCGACTTCCTGATCTTGCTCGGCGGCATCATGGGCGTCGAGGCGCAGTGGCTCACCGCCGAACGCAGCGCTTTGATATCCAACGGCTTCCTGCCGGATTGCGCGCCCTTCGGCGAACGCTGGATGAGCGCCCTGGATAACAGCCTGGGCAAAGCGGAACTGGGCATCAGCTATACGCCGCTGGAAGTTTATCTGCGCGAGTTGGTCGGGCATTTTGATACGCATGACTTGCCGGCTCCGCTGGCTTACCGCAGGCGGCGCGCCGAGAAGCAATTTGCTGAAACGCTGGCGGCTCGCTCCGGCTAGCTGAGGATGACGTTGACCAGGCAAACTCGCGCCCGGTGGCGGATTATGGTGTACAATGGGTACATTGCGCTGATGGATTCGCCAGTCGCCAGTCAGAAGCCGGCGTCAAGATCGTGTGTACGGCATTAAGACGATAGGACCTGACCATGAAGCCGAAGGCAAGCCAGATATGCTTGGTCCTGCTTGGGCTGATCGCCTTCTGTGGCTGTTCGGCCTTGCGCTCGGTTTTTGTGCGCGATGTCGGCTACAGCGACCCGCCTGCCCAAACAGCCGAAACTGTGGCGGTAGCGCCGGGCGCGCCGCGTTTCACGTTTTACGATTCCTGGGCTTCCTGGTGACCGACTTGCCGCGCCAATGCGCCCGCCGTGCGCGGGATTATGGAGACATTCGCGGATCGCATGGAATTCGTCTTGCTGGACCTTGACGATGCCTCGCAGGATGACATTCGCCGCAAGCTGGGCATCACCGCCCAAGCCCAGTACCTGCTCGTCAATCCGGCGAATGAGATCGTCGGACGCTGGTTTGGGCGCATCGATGAATCCCGGGTTAGCGCTGAGCTAGAGGCGCTTATCCTCAGCTAGCATTCTGGCGCTCCGCCTCCCAGCGCGGTTCGTCTCGCTACGATCCCTACGTTCACATGCCTGATATAATCGCGCATGATCTGTCCGCCCTGGGCAACAGGCTGGGGGCTTGTCATGCGAATCTGGAGGGCCTTGGCTCTTGTCTTTCTGGCTGGCTGGCTTTGCGCCTGCAATCTTGGCCGCCCGGAAGTTACCTTGACACTCGCGCCCATTGACACGCGCCTGCCACGACCTACCGCCGTGATGCAAATGCCAACCGCGACCAGCGTCTTCGCCATATCTCCGTCGCCTTCCCCTAGCGCCCCTCCAACCGTCGCCGCCAGCCCAAAGCCGACAGCCACCCAAGCGCCGCCGGAACGGCCAAGCGCGACAGCTCAAGCCAGGCCAACGCGCGTCATTTTCGATACGGCCACCCCGACGCCTGCTGCCACTGCGAGCCATCCGCCGCATTTTGCATCGCCTTCTCCCAGCCAGCCAGCGACCGAATGGCTCGAATCCCCAGCTCAGTCCGAAGAGAGTTTCAGCCCCTTGCCTACGTTGGACGCGACCGAACTGGCCAGGCTTCTGGCGACTCCGCCGCCGAGGCCAAGTCCGCCGCCGACCTGGACAGCCGCGCCAAGCCAGCTGCCGACCCGCACAATTCGCGCCCCAGCTGGAGTGTCGCAGCCGACGCTCGCGCCAGTCGCTTTGGCCAGCCCCATGCCATCGACGCCCTTGCCGCAGCTCAACGCGCCGACAGCCACGCCATCGCCAACCGCCACACGCCTCCAGCCAACGGTTGCCCTGCGGGGAGATCTGCTGCAGCCAGTCATAGAGCCGGTCTCGCAGCCCAGCGCATTCGACATTGCCGGCGCCTCGGCATACGAATATGACGTCGGGGCGGGGCAGATATTCAATTTCGAGGATATCCAGCTTAGCGGCGGCCTGCGGCTCTTCTTGCGGAATCCGCTTGATCCAGGCAGTTTTTTGCGCACGGACGCCAAGGGCATGCTGCGCTTCAAAGCCATCAATGCCGCGCGGGAAGTTGAAATGGCCTACTCGCCGTTCTTCGCGGGTTTCGCGGGCGGCATCAGCAGCATCGATCAGAACAAGAATCGCATCGTCGAATTGGACTGGTCGGCTGATGGCCAGCGTTTCAGCTTCCGCATCGATCCCCCCGCGGGCACGGACAGCTCCAACGCCGGTGTCTGGTTCTGGCAGCCGGCCGACAACCTGGAGACTGACCCAACGTATACTATCATGCGCGATTGCCCGGCGGCGCGCTACAGATCCTGCGACATCGTTTACCCCAGCAGCGCGCAGCACTGGCAAACCGTCTCCGTGCAATGGTCGCCAATCCCCGGCGACAACATGGTACTCTTGACGCTGAGCCTGCCGCAGGAGAATCGCAACGCCATAGCCTTGGCGGAAGCCATTCGCGATCCCACGATTGCCGATTATGCGCCGCCTTTCACCCGTTATGATTACGCAAGCTGGAACCTCGATGGGCAGTCGATCACCGTCAGCGGTCGCGATCCAGGCGGCCGGGCGATCATCGGAGTCGTGGACAGAAGCCTGCAGAACCTGCAAGTCATCCTGGATGGCAGCGCGCGGGGATTATGGCTAAGGGATGCCGTTCAACTGTCCGATGGGCGCTATGTGGCGCTGGGGCGATTTGGCGGACCAGGCAGCGGTCCTCTGGCGCTCTTTGATGGCGCGGGCCAGCAGATCAGCGACTTCATTGGCGATGCGCCGCCGGAAGCCGTGCGCTGGTTCCCCGACCGCAGCGCAGCCGTGCTTGCCGTTCGCGACCAACAGTTCACCGTCTATATGGATGGAAACGTCATAGCCAATTATGCAGGTCTGACCAGCAATCCGCGGTTCATCGCCGCGCCCTCGGCTGGCGCCTCAATCCCCGATGCGGTCATCGCCGACTCTGAGTATACTCCGGGTCAGCAGTTGCGCGTGGCTCTGCCTTATCTCAATCTGCGACAAGAACCCGGCACAACAGGCCGGATCCTCGGCGGATTGGTCAGCGGAGATTTCGTGGCCATCTTCGCGGGACCGCATGAGCAGGATGGCTATCGCTGGTGGCGCGTACAGACAGCGGACAGCGCCTTTGGCTGGATAGCCGGCAACATCAACGGCGCGCTGACTCTGCGACAGCCCTGAGGCTGCTTGAGCGGACTTGTGTACTCATGAAGACAGAGTAAACGCATTGCATTATGTCAAGCGGCGCGCTCGTCAGCATCGTCATCCCTACATACAATCGCCGGCATTATATTGCCGACGCGATAGAAAGCTGCCTGGCGCAAAGTTATCAGCCTGTCGAAATCATTGTCGTTGATGATGGCAGCAGCGATGGCAGCGCCGAATTCATCCGCGCTCACTATGGCGGCCGGGCGCGGCTCATCACGCAAGCCAATCGAGGACCCGGCATCGCCCGCAATCGTGGCATTGAGGCGGCTCGCGGCGAGTTCATTCATTTTCTCGATGCTGATGATCAGTTGCGCCATGACAAGATCGCCATTGGCATTGCGGCATTTCAGCGCCATCCCGAGGTCTCGGTGCTCTACTCGCATTATCAATATGTCGCGCCCGATGGCAAGACGCCGCTGGATACGCCGCCTTTCGAGCGATACTCCCAAGATGTCTATTGCGAGCTCCTGCGTCAGACAGGCTGCCGGATTCTGACCAGCTCAAGCATGTTTCGCAGCGCCGCCTTGCGGGAAGTTGGCGGCTTCGCTGATGATCCGGAGTTTCGCAGCGCCGAAGATTGGGATCTCTTCCTGCGCCTGGCTTTGCAATTCCAGTTCCACGGCATAGACAGGCCTCTGGTTTATCGTCGGATGCATGACGGGATGATATCGGATGATCGCCTGTATGGCGCGCTTGGACGCTTGAAGACCGTGCAGAGGGCGCGAACTTATGGCTGGCGGCAGTGTATGGCGGATGCTGAATTTGATCGGAAAGAGGCTGCCCGGCATCACGTTTACGCCGCCTATCTCTGGGCGGAGGGCGAACGGGCGGCGGCCCGCCAGCACTTCTTGCGCGCGGCAGCGATATGCAAGCCCGATGCTCACAAACGCCGGCTCTTCGCGCTGTATACATTTCTGCTGCCAGCGGCGGCCATGGATTGGACGCTTGGCATGGCGCGTCTGATCAGAAAGCTGCTTCGGCGGGGCGGGGCGGGCAAATCAGCGTGAACCAATTCTCTATGCCTCGCGTATAATAGATGGTGACGATTCGCGCCAAGAGGGAGCGCCAGATGCCTGCCAAAGTCGACAGCCTGCGTTATGACATCAAGCAACTGATGAAATGCGGCGGTTTCCATGAAATCGTCGATCGCTGCCATGTTGAGCTGACCATGGCCCGGCGCGAGAGCAATCACAGCCTGGAAATCATCGCGCTGCTGGGTTTGGCGCAGGGACAATGCTCGCTTGGGCATTTCGACTTCGCTAGGGATTATGTGAACCAGGCGGTGGATGGCGCCAACGTCATCGGCTCGGCCAGCCTGATGACAGACGCGCTGAACGTCCGCGCCCGGATCGCCCGCGAGGGCTACCTGCAAAATGCGGAAGCCAGCGAAGACTATGCCAGCGCGGTTGATATTGCCTTTGAAGCCGGCGATATGCGCCGCTATGCTGAAGGATTGCTCGGGCTTGGCGAAATCTCCGCCAGCCCCGAAGACTCCAGCAAGCATGCCTGGAAAGCCATAGACATCGCGCGCGAGCTCCGTGATGCCCAGCTGGAGGCCCGGGCTGCTCTGCTGCTGGCCAACGCCTTCATACGCAAAGGGGACCACAGCAAAGCCAGCGATGGTCTGCTGGTCGCGCTGCGCCTGGCGCAATCGGTCAAGGATCGCCTCTTGGAATCCGTCATCATCGGGCAGCAGGGGTTGGTCTTGACTCAGGCCAGCGACAGCTATGAACGCGGCATCCAGCAGCAGCGGACAGCGTTGGAAGTGGCCCGCGGGATGGAAGCCGTCTTTCATGAATTCATGCGCTTGTACACGCTGGCGATGACCATGCTGGCGGCCCAGGATCTATCGGATGCCCGCGATTGCTTCGACCAGATGCTGGCGCTCGCCCAGGATATCCAGCACCCGCCTTATGAAATGTACGCGCTAGGTTTGCTTGGGCGCTGGCAAGAACTGCGAGAAGAGCCGGAGGCCGCCAAAGCCTGCTACCTGCGAGCGATTGAGATGGCGCGGTCCGTACAGAATCCCGCCAGTGAAGCCCGCTATCTTTATGCGCTCGGCGCTGTCTGCCAGTCGCAGTGGGATTTTGACGGCGCTCGCCAAAAATATCGGGAAGCGCGCGCCATTTACCTGGCATTGGACGATGGCCGCAATGCCACGCGGGTCCGCGCTTCTATCGTCTATACCTATCTGCTGGCTTTCGCCTCCGGCATTATGCGCCTTCTGGGCATGGGGCCGGCTGGCAAATGAGCCTTGCGCCTTGGCTCACAGGTACTAATTTCCATCCCGCCAAGCCATAATCAAGTCGCTTGAGGGAAACTCGACTAAAGACGGCAGATCGGCTGGCGCGAAGAAAGCCGCTTTTGCCGCATCGTCGCCGGCTTGCGCTTTGCCAGAGACAATTGACGCGCTATAGACAATCGAGATATCCGCCAAGCCGCCGCCCCGCCGCCGAGGGTAGACCGCCAGCAGCTTGTCGATGCGAATGCAAAAGCCAGTCTCTTCGAATGTCTCGCGGATGGCAGCCGCTTCCGGCGCTTCGTCATGGTCGACGAAACCGGCCGGCAGCGCCCACTTGCCCATGCCCGGTTCGATGGCGCGCTGAATGAGCAGGAGTTTGCCAGCCCGCTGGATGAAAACCACCACAGCCACTTTGGGGTCAAAGAACACCGGCTTCTGGCATATCGCGCAATAGGGGCGGGCGCGGCCGCTATGCTGGCGAATTTCCAAGGCATGTCCGCATTGCGCGCAGAACTTGGCGGTCCGCGTCATGGCAGGCGCGCCAGAATCCGCTTGGGCATTGACATTGCGGCGGTCCGCGCGTAGACTTCCCATCCGCAGGCCGGAGTGGCGGAATTGGCAGACGCGCACGACTCAAACTCGTGTACCTTCGGGTGTGTGGGTTCGACTCCCACCTCCGGCACCTCAGCGAAAGGCGCAGCGCTTCCACGGCGCTCCATCAGCGCGTGCTCCACTTGGTTTCCGGTTCGCCCGCACGCATATTCTCATAGCGCGCCAACGTGAAGAGCCAATCGGATAAACGGTTCAGGTAGGCAAGCGGATGCTCGCCGATGGCTTCTTCCGCGCTCAAAGCCACCAGCAGCCGTTCCGCTCGCCGACATACCGCCCGCGCCAGCTGCAAGTTGGCGGCTGCTTTCGTGCCGCCCGGCAATATGAAATTCTTCAGCGCCGGCAATTCCGCCGTCATCTCGTCGATCGTGGCTTCGAGCCAGGCAATATCTTCGGCGCTGATTCTGCTTATCCAGTTGACTGAGGCTTCTTGGGGTGTGGCCAAATCCGCGCCAAGCTGGAAGAGTTGGCTTTGCGCCTGCGCCAACAGGCTGTCGCCGCGTTCGCTGATTGCCTCCGCCCGGGCGACGCCTATCAGCGAGTTCAGCTCATCAACGGCGCCATAGGCTGCCACGCGCGGATGTGTCTTGGGCACGCGTCCGCCACCGAAGAGGGAGGTATGGCCCCCGTCGCCGCTTTTGGTGTAGATCTTCACGTCAGCGGTTCTCCTCAGGTCTGCGCCGGAATATCGCTTGCCAAGCCAGCTTTGCCAGGCGACAGACGGTCGAACAAGGCGACCAGGCTGATGCCGGCGAAGATAAGCCAGATGAACTCAAGCGGGAAGAGATAACGCGGCAAAGCCAGCAGGAAAAGATGCGCCGCCAGCGTATATAGCGCGAAGGCTATCAGAGGACCTGCCAGCTCGATGCGCCGGCGCGAAAGCCACATGCCATGCAGCCCAAAACCAATTGCAGCGAGATGGAACAGCCAGGCGGCCAGCTTCAAGGCAAAGCCTTCAATCTTGAGAATCTCAAGCGCGCCTTCAGCGGTTATGCCCTGCCTCAGCATATCGCCGGCCGCGTCGCGGATGCTCACTTGGCCGAAGGCCGTCGTGCCATGCGGCTGAATAAGCGAGGCGGCCAGTTCATGGCTGCGGCGCGCGAAGAATCCAGCCAGGTCCGCGCCCGCCAATGCGCGAATCCGCTCGATATACAGTTCGGCGGGATGCTGATACCGGCAATCGGGATGGCAGTCGTCGCTTGCGTTGGGCAGCGCCTCCGGGTTCAGCAGCGCGTCATTCTCCGCCGGAGAGCCATCGTCTGTTTCCGCGCCCCGCCAAAGCGCCGGCAGCAATTGGTCGCTGACGATGACAATGCGATCCCAAAGCGCGACATTATAGATCGTCCAGGTCGAGACGACGGCGGCGTAGAACACGATCAGCAGCAGGCTCAAGCTCCGCCAATTATCGAGCCGGCGCCAGCGCCCCAGCAGCAGCAGGTGTATGACCAGCGCAAATGGGAAGAGAACAGCAACCGCCCGCGTCAAGGCAGCCAATGCCAATGCCATACCCGTCAGCGATATGGCGGCTTTGGGACCGATGCGGGCTGCGGCTGGCTTGAAGCCCGCTTGAGTCACATATTCCATATAGAGCCAGAAGCCCAGCGCCAGGAAGCAGATATACACTGTTTCCGTGGCGATATTGGCTGGTTCAATGACCAGGCTGGGATGAAAGGCGGCCAAGATGGCGACCGCCAAAACAGCGCGCTGATCGCCAGTGATGAGCAGGCATATTCGGGCAGCCAGATAGACTGTCGCAATCGAAGCCAGACACTGCAAGAGACGCATGAGGACGACGCTCGTCTGGATATCCGCGAATTGCTGCACCAAACCAGCGAAAATAATGTAGAGCGGCGGCGTCGGCAACCGTTCTATGTAGAATGGCGTCCGCTGCACCCAGCCATGCGCCTTCCCGCTGAAGAAGCCATAGCCGTTGGTCAGATACCAGCCGGCATCACCGCCGCGAGCGAGGTCATGCCGCGTGTATGTCGGCTGAGCTGCCGCATAAGCCAGGCGGAGCAGCAAACCCGCGAGAAGAATTATCCAAACCCATCGAGACATGCGAAGTCCCGTTGAAAGCAGAGTCAACTCTTGATATACGGTTAGTCTAGGCGGAATGGTAGTATCGTGGCAAGCAAAACACAAGGATCGCCATAGCGCAATGCGAGCGACATTCCTCAAGCTGCTGCTGATAATCTTGCTGGCGCTGGGCTTGCGGCTGGCGCTTCTGGGCTTGGCGCAGAACCCGGGCATCAGCGATCCCGCGCATTATTACAATTTGGGACGCCGGCTGCAGAATGGCGACGGCTTCACGATAGACTATGTGTGGCATTATGGGCGCATGCCGGTGGATCTGCCGCATGCCACCGATCACTGGATGCCCCTGCCCGGGCTGGCGGTCGCCTTGGGCATGCTGGCCGGCGGAGTCAACATCCCGGCGGCGCTGGCGCTCTTTGTCCTGGCTGGCTCGCTGACGCCTGCGCTGGCATTCGTCGCCGCGAAACAACTGAGCCAGGCGGATTCATGCGCGTTGACGGCCGCGGCCCTGGCGGCTTTCTTGCCCGAGCTCACGCTGAATTCGCTGCGGACGGATACCACGATCCTCAATGTCGTGTTTGTCGTTTCGGGCTTTCTGTTTGCGCAGGAGTCCGCAAAAAGCGGCCGCGGTCTTGGCGCCCTGTTCGGCGGAATCGCCTTTGGCTTGGCGCATCTGACTCGCAACGACTCAGTAATCCTCTTCGGCTTGTACGCCGCCTATCTGCTGCTGGCTGATGCGCGGGGCAGGCAACGGCTGCGGCGCAATCACCTGGCGCTGCTTTTGCTCGCGTTTGCGCTAAGCATCGCGCCTTGGCATATCCGCAATCTGCAAGCGATAGGCAGCTTGGGCAGCCCGCAGATGAGCCGCATGCCCTTCATGGTCGAGCCGCGCGATCTCTATGCCTATGGCATTCCCATCACGCTGGAATCCCTGCTGGAGCGGCAGAGCGTTGCGCAGTTGTTGGGCAAGCGCCTATTTGAATTCGCCGCTGCCTGGAAACAGATGGGCGCCGCTCTTCAGCTGCCGCTGGTCATTCTCGCGCCAGCCGGCTTGTTTCTGCTCTTTGCCAGGAGCCGGCGCGGTCTGCTGCGCCAAATCCTGCCTGTCATGCTCTGGGTCGCCGCCATACTGATCATTTATCCTATCTTGATGCCCGTGCACAACCAGGGCGGCAGCTTCAAAAAGCTCTTTATCAGCATCATTCCGCTGCTCATTCCGCTTGGCGCGATGGCTTTGCATGCCATGATCCGGCGCGCGGGCTGGCGCAATGCGATTCTGCTCATATCGCTGGTCTGGCTGGCTTGGAGTTCTTATGACCTGGTCAAGCGCGAGACCGTCCTCGCCGATAGATTCTACGCCAGCATGCAGGTCTTGCTAGACCGGCTGGAAACGCTGCCAGACCAGACCGGCGATGGCGAACTTCGGCTCATGTCGCAGGATCCCTACATCTTGAGCGCGCTGGGCTATTCCTCTGTGGTCACGCCCCTGGCATCCCGCGAAGATACGCTGGACCTGGCGAGGCAATTCGAGATCGATTATTTGCTTTTGCCAGCCGCCCGCCCGGCATTGGATCCGCTTTACCTGGGAAGCGAAAGCGACCCCCGCTTCAAGCTGGCCGCCCATGTTGACGACGCCGGCGAGATCCCTTTTGAACTCTACAGCTTTGAGCATGGCCAGCGGGACATACCGGAAACGTGAGGCAATTCGCGCGCGCCTTGCCAATCGCTTTGTCCTGGCCAGCGTATACGATTATAATGCCAGGCAACGGGGAGCAGGCAGCGCATGAGAGAGTCGCAAGCCTATATTGAGCGGATCAAGCGCGTCAACCGCGGGTATCAGCGGCTGGATTTGGCGGTCGACACGTCGCTTTCCTCCCTGTTGGCCGGGCAATCGCTGCTGGCGCGGCGCGTCAACAAGGATTATGAGCGCGAAATCTGGCATCCCTACCTGCGCGAGTTGTGGTTCCCGGTCGGTTATCTGGCCAGCAATATCTTGACAATCGAGCGGCCCGCGCGCGAGCAATATGTTCCCGGCCAGCTCTTCTCCCTCATGGGGCCGGTGGGCAAGCCATTGCGCTTCCGCCAGAAGCTGCGCAACATCCTGCTCATCGCTTATGAAACCCCGCCGATTCCGCTGCTGATGACGCTGCCTGCATTGTTGGACAGGCAGGCTGGCGTGACCTTGGCCCTCCTGGGCAGCGCGCGTCAATACGATACCGATCATCTGCCGGGCGAAGTCGAGATCATTCGCGCGGAAGACAATCACACCTGGAGCGATATGGTTATGACCTTGGGCTGGGCTGACCAGGTCTTGGCCACGGTTGGCGCGGGCGATGAACCGGCTTTATTCGCGGATATCCTGCGTTTGATGCGCGAGCGGCGCAACGAGCTGCCGGCCAATTTCGTTTTTGGCTTGTCTCAGCGCGCCCTGCCGTGCGGGGTCGGCGCTTGCCATGCTTGCATCCTGCAGCTGCGCGGCGCTCGAAAGCTGGCATGCCTGGATGGTCCCGCCTTTGACCTGACCACGCTGCGTCTGAACTGAGGTCAGACCCATGGCGATAGAGATCGCGCGCGCAGGAAAATACAGCCTCATCGTCTCGACGCCGGTGATGCCCGCGGCTGGCACGCTCGGTTTCGCCGATAGCTACAAGGCATTGATCGACTATGACAATCTGGGCGCGCTGGTGACCAACCCGGTCACCGTGGACGCTTGGCGACCAGCGGCTGGCACGCGCATGATCCCGCTTGATGCTGGCATCCTCCTGCATACCGGCTTGCCCAACCCCGGCTTGCGCAAGGTCATCGCGCAGTATCGCCAGACCTGGGCGAAGCTGCCCATACCCGTCATCCTGCACCTGGCGGCTACGACAGCGCGGCAGGTTGAGCGGGCGACGCAAATGCTTGACGAGGTCGATGAGGTGGCGGCGGTGGAATTGGGCTTGAGCGATGATCTGAGCGAGCGCGAGGCACTGACGCTTGTTCGCGCTGCCGCCAAGATGGAGAAGCCGCTGCTGGCGCGCTTGCCATTCTACGAATGCTATCAGCTGGCGGGGCCGGTTGCCGAAGCCGGGGCGGACGCGCTGGTGGTCTCCGCCGCGCCCCGTGGCGCCGCGCGCGATGCCCAATCGGGTCGCCTGGTCAGCGGGCGCATCTACGGACCCTTGATCAAACCCATGATCCTGCGCATGGTCGGCAGGCTGCGCCGCGAGCTGCCGGCTGATCTGCCGATAATCGGCTCGGGCGGCATCCATTCACCCCAGGACGCTCGCGATTATATTGATGCTGGCGCCATCGCCGTGCAAGTAGATACGGCGACCTGGGCGCAGCCAAAAATGCTGGAGCGGGTCGCCCGTGACTTGGGCGGTTGGATCGCCACACGGCAGAAAGACGCCCTGCTCGACGAATGGCATCCCGATATGGGGCAGACAGAAGCCATGCGGCGCCGCGTAGAACCAGGCGCAAGCCATGCCCCAGACTGAGCGAGAAAGCGAACCTGCGCATGCCACAATATGACTTTCGCTGTGAGAATTGCCGGCGGCGCTTCACGCTGAGCTTCCGCAGCTTTGCCGATTATGACCAGTCCTCGCCCGTTTGCCCGAACTGTGGCTCGGCGGATTTGGCGCGGGTGATATCGCAAGTGGCCATCGCCGGTCTCAAGCGGGATTACCGCCAAATGTCCAGTGGCGAAATGCTTTCGGTTTTGGAATCGGGCGATCATAGCCAGGTTGGCGATATGTTTGAGCAGGTCACAGGCAGCGCATCCGCCCAGCTGCCGCCTTCCGCGCCCAACGAAAATACCCAGAGCGCAACATAATAGGCCTCACAGAAACCAATCGCGCAGGGCATCGCGCACTTCGTCAATAATCGCTTCCCAAGGCGCGTCGCTGTCGCGCGTGATGGCGAGCCGGTCGGGATGGATTGTCAACTGGCTGATGCCATCGACGGCGGCGAAAAGCATCTGCGCGATGGGTGAGCCCAGGTCGCCTTCGGCCGGGCTGGCGTAGGTTTCCTCGTCTTCGTCGGTCAAGCGCTGATTGACATAGAGATCCGCGCAATCGCTGTCTTCGCCAAACTCCACTTCGACCGTGACATATTCGGACATGGTTAGCTCTCGCCTGTTCGTGCCTGAAGTGGGGCCGGCTGCTGTTGGGTGATGCAATGAATGTTGCCGCCGCCCAGCAGGATCTCGCGCGATGGGATGCCGATGATTTCGCGATCGGGGAAGAGTTGCGCCATCTGTTGGCAAGCAGCCTGGTCATGCCGGTCGGCGAATTGCGGCAGGATGATCGCGCCATTGGCGATATAAAAGTTGATGTATGAGCCGGCCAGCCGTTCGCCAGCCGGGCGCAAAAATGCCGAATCCACTACATCCAGCCCGGCCGCCTCCTCCGCGTTCATGAACATCGGGTCGGGCTGATGCACCTTGTGCGCTTGCAGGCGCCGCCCTTGGGCATCGCGAGCCGATTGCAGCCGCTCAAGCGCCTCTGCCGAGCGCTCATATTGCGGGTCGCCGCGATCCTCGGTCCAGGTCAATGCCACCACGCCGGGGCGCGTGAAGCAGCAGAGGTTGTCAACGTGGCCATCGGTTTCGTCTTCATAGACGCCGCGTGGCAGCCAGATAATCCGCGATATTCCCAGGTAGTCGGCCAGAGCCTGCTCAATATCAGCGCGGGACAGCTGCGGATTGCGATTGGGATGCAGCAGGCATTGCTCGGTGGCCAGCAGCGTGCCTTCGCCATCGACGTGAATTGAGCCGCCTTCCATCACCAGGGGCGCTTGATAACGATCCAGCGATTCAATTTCCAGCATCTTTCGCGCCACCAACTCGTCCTTGTCCCAGGGGAAGTACATCATCTTGCTCAAGCCGCCCCAGGCATTGAACTGCCAGTCGACGCCGCGGACCTGCCCATTCGCGTTCACAACGAAGGTCGCGCCCATATCGCGCATCCAGGCATCGTTGTTGGATAGCTCGACTACCCGTACTCGAGCGGGCAGCATGGCGCGGGCATTCTCGAACTGCTCGGCATTGACGCCCACGGTGACGCGCTCGAAACCTGAGATTTGCGCCGCTGCTTCGACGAAGGCTCGTTGCGCGGGCTTGCCGCCGTCCCGCCAGGTATCGCGCCGCTGGGGCCAGAGCATCCAGCAGCCGGAATGCCGCTCCCACTCGGCCGGCATGAAGAAGCCATCCGCTCGCGGGGTAGAGTGTATACGCTGGGACACAATGAGCTTCCGCTTTCGCCAGCGAATCGCGGCTGGCATGATGCCCGACAGGAAATCGCGTGGCATTCAGTGTACAATATCGGCGCTTGGCAATCAAAAGGTTTCCGCAAAGTGCCAACAGAATTGTATTCACTTTCGCCGATTGACGGGCGTTACGCGAAGAAGTCAGCGCCATTACGAACCTATCTTTCCGAGCAGGCGCTGATCAAGTATAGGCTGAGCGTCGAAATAGCTTGGTTGATCGCGCAATCCGAATGCCCAGACATCACGCATGTCAGACCGTTTACGGCAGCCGAGCGTCAACTGCTGGCGGAGCTCGTATCCGGCTTCGATGATGAGGCTGCGGAGCGCGTCAAGGCAATCGAAGCGCGCGCGCGGCACGATGTCAAGGCGGTCGAGTATTTTCTGCGCGAACGGATAAATGGCGGCAGCTTGAGCCAGGTCTCGGAAGCCATTCATTTCGCCTGCACTTCGGATGACATCAACAACCTGGCTTATGCGCTGATGATTCGCGATGCTCTGAGAGAAGTTTGGCAGCCAAAAGCCGGCAAGCTGCTAAGCCAATTGACTGGGCTGGCTCGCGACACGGCTGCGATGCCCATGCTGGCGCGGACGCATGGCCAGGCGGCAAGCCCGACGACCCTGGGCAAGGAGATGGCGGTCTTCGCGCATCGGCTGCGGCGGCAGCTGCGGATTATTGAATCGCAGGAATATCTCGGCAAGTTCAACGGCGCGGTTGGCGCCTACAATGCGCATCACATCGCCTATCCCGATCTTGACTGGCTCAGCCTTTCGCGGCGCTTCGTGGAATCCCTTGGCTTGGCATTCAATCCGCTGAGCACGCAGATAGAACCGCATGACGCGCTGGCGGAACTGGCGCAGGCACTGACGCGCTTCAACACCATCCTGCTGGATCTATGCCGCGATTGCTGGACTTATATTTCGCTTGGCTATTTCCGGCAGCGGACGCGATCAGGCGAGGTTGGCTCGTCGACCATGCCGCACAAGGTCAACCCAATTGACTTTGAAAACGCCGAAGCCAACTTGGGCATCAGCAGCAGTTGCTTCGCGCATTTGGCTGCCAAGCTGCCCGTCTCAAGATTGCAGCGCGACCTCAGCGATTCCTCCGCGCTGCGCAATTATGGCGTGGCTATCGCCCACAGCTACCTGGCTCTGGATGCGATTCAGCGCGGCTTGAGCAAATTGGAGGTTGATTCTGAGCTACTCGCGAACGATCTGGAAGATCACTGGGAAGTGCTGGCGGAAGCAGTCCAGACCGTCATGCGCAAGCATCAAATCGCCGGCGCATTCGAAGAGCTCAAAGAATTCACACGCGGCGCGCGGATTAGCCGGGAAGCCCTGCATGAATTCATAAGGCAGTTAGCCATCCCCGAAGAAGACAAGCAGCGCCTTCTCGCGCTCAAGCCAGCGACCTACATCGGCCTGGCTCATGAATTGGCATTGAGCGTCCTTGAAGATGAGTAGCGCCAAGCCACTTGATATCCTGGTCTTTGGCGATACCTGCGTCGACCTCATCCTGCGCGATGGCGATATCCTGCCGCGTTTTGGGCAAGCCGAGCAAATCGTCGCCGACTATGATATTGAGATGGGCGGTTCCTGCTGCATCTTCGCCGCGCAAGCCGCCAAGCTCGGTTTGAAAGTGGCGCTGCTGGGCAAGGTCGGCAAGGATGCCTTCGGGCAGCTCGTCATCGATGCCCTGGCCGCAGCCGGCGTCGATACGCGACTCATAACGATTGACCCGCACCTCCGCACCGGCGTCACCGTACACCTGGTCGACAATCAGGACCGCGCCATGCTGACCTATCCCGGCTCCATGAAGGCGCTGACAGGCGGCGATGTTACAGATGAGATTCTGGCTTCCGCGCGGCATTTGCATTATGGCAGCCCCTTCTTGCAGGTTGGCTTGCTGCCGGATTGGCTGGCGATTCTGCGGCGCGCCAGGCGGCTGGGCATGACCGTCTCGCTGGACAGCAACTGGGACCCGGCTGGCTCTTGGAATCACGGTTTTGAGCGGGCTCTGGAGCATGTCGATGTCCTGATGCCCAATGAGCAGGAAGCGCTGCATCTCAGCAAGCAAGCCAATTTCCCCGCCGCCGTCGACTGGTTATGCGAGCGCGTGCCTCTGCTGGTCATCAAACGGGCGGAAGCGGGCGCAATGGCTTGGCAAGACGGACAGGCGACGACCCAGACCGTGCAACTGGCGGACAGCCGGGGCGATGGGATTGGCGCTGGCGACAGCTTTGACGCCGGCTTTCTGGCTGGCTGGCTGCATGGATTGCCTTTGGGGACTAGCCTGGAGATAGCCTGCCAATGCGGCCGATCAGTGGCCAGCGACGTTGGCGGTTTGCGGGGTCAGCCGAGCGAGGCGGATATACGCGCTTTGCGAAACCTCGCCAGGCAGTGCCGCGTCGACTGATTCACGCATCGCCGTTGGCTAGCCGGCCTTCGCCATTGAAGCCGCGACCCACGCCCCGATAAGTGAAGCCGATGGATTTCAACTCATCGGGATTGTACATATTTCGCCCGTCTACGATATTCGGCTGCTTCATAGAGCGCAGCACGCGCCGCATATCCAGTTGTTTGAATTCATTCCAGGGCGTCAGCACGAGCAGGGCATCGCTGCCGGAAGCCGCGCTGTAAGGATTGTCGCACATGGCGATGGCTGGCAATTCCCGGCTGGCGTTGGGCATGGCCACGGGGTCGTATGCTTTGACGATGGCATCCTGGTTCAGCAGCGAACGGGCGACGGTCAGCGAGGGCGATTCGCGGATGTCATCGGTGTTCTGCTTGAATGCCAAACCCAGCAGAGCCAGGGTTTTGCCGCTGAGGCTGCCGCCCAGCAGTTCGCGCGCCTTGAAGGCGATCTGCCGCCGCTGAAATGCGTTGATCTCCATGACGGCGTTGAGCAGCTGGGGGTGCATGCCATGCGTCTTGGCCATATTCGCCAGCGCCACCACATCTTTGGGGAAGCAGGAGCCGCCGAAGCCGATGCCCGCCTCCAGGAAATGCGGACCGATGCGCTTGTCAAAGCCCATGCCGCGGGCCACCTCGGTCACATCCGCGCCCAACCGCTCGCAAATGATGCTGATCTCGTTGATGAAGCTGATGCGCGCCGCAAGGAAAGCGTTGGAAGCGTATTTGATCATCTCGGCAGTGCGAATGTCGGTGATGACGGTCGGGGCGTTCAAAGGGGCGTAGAGTTCAGCCACTTTGGCAGCCGCGGCCTCGTCTGAGGAGCCCAGCACCGTGCGGTCCGGCTGCATGAAATCGGCAATGGCGGAACCCTCGCGCAGGAATTCCGGGCAAGATACGACGGCGAAGTCCACCGGCTCGGGCTGGTTGGCGCTGATGATTTCGGCGGTCCAATCGCCAGTGCCAACCGGCACGGTCGACTTGTTGATCACGATCAGATGGCGGCGCATGGTTTCGGCGATGGTTTTGGCGGCCGCGCGGACGAATTGCAGATCCGCCTCGCCATCGACCCCCGAAGGCGTGCCGACGCAGACGAAGACGAACAGGGCTTTTTCTAGCCCTTCGGCATAGGAAGTGGTGAAGCGCATCCGCCCAGCCTCTGCATTGCGCCGCACAATCTCAGCCAAGCCCGGCTCATAGATGGGCATTTCGCCCGCCTGCAGCATGGCGATCTTGCGCTCGTCGATGTCCACCAGGGTCACGCTGTTGCCCATATCGGCGAAGCATGCGCCGGTGACCAAGCCCACATACCCTGTGCCAATCACAGAAAGTTGTCTCATATCGCTTCGCTCTCGCTCTGATGGCTTGCTGATGCGCGCAACTCTGTTCATTACACGCCAGCGCGCTATTGTCCTCTGTACCGCGCCAGTCTACCAGAGCTTGGCAGGCATTATCAGGCTTTGCTCAAGGCATACGCATTCGAGCTCGCCGCCCGCTTCCGACTGCGCCTTGCGCGAACTCCGCGTACACTTCTGGCGTTGGCTTGCTATACTGATGCGGCCGCTTGAACAACCCGGAGAGACTCAGAGCGCAATGGATGCCAAGACAGCCGCCAATATCCGCCAAGCGCAGGTGAAAGATGGCATCCCGCCGGAGACGCGCAAGACGCCCTTTCGCAATATCCGCGATCTGCTTTCGCTCCATAGCAAGACTTCGGGCGGCAAGACCTATCTGATCTTTTATGCTGAAGATGGCGAGCGGCAAGCGCTGAGCTACGCCGAGTTTAACGCCCGCGCGCATCAGGCAGCCAACTTCATGGTCGAAGATCTTGGCATCCGCCGTGGCGACCGCGTGGCGACAATCGCCTACAATCATGTCGATACCGTGCTGATCTATTTCGCCTGCTGGGTGATCGGCGCGGCCGTCGCGCCCCAGAATGTCGCGGAAGATGACCGGCGCATCGCTTTCATCCTGCGCAACAGCCAAGCCAAAGTCTGCTTTGTTCGCCAGGAATATCTGGAACGCGCCGAGAGGATCATCAGCGGAGCGGATGGCGATGAAGGCGCGCCCAATATCCGGCGGATTGTCGCGGTTGGCGGGAGTGGCGGCGGCAAACACGTCGACTTCCATTCCGGGCTGGTCAACCAACCCGCGACCTACCTCGCGGACGAATCCGGCGCCAAATCGGCTGATACGCCGCTCAGCTATGGCAACAAAGCCAGCGCCAGCCTGGCGGACGAAGCCTTGCTCGTCTATACCAGCGGCACCACCGGCGCGCCCAAAGGGGTGATCCTGTCGCAATACAATCTGCTGGTCGACGCGCAGGGCATCAGCCAATGGCAGGCGATCACCGGCAATCAGCGCATGATGTGCGTCTTGCCCATCCATCATGTCAATGGCATCGTGGTGACGCTGATGACGCCTTTGTACGTCGGCGGCTCAACCGTGCTCAATAGCCGCTTCAGCGTCAGGCATTTTTGGCGGCGCATAGTCCAAGAGCGCGTCCATGTCGTCAGCGTCGTGCCAACACTGCTGCAATTTCTCATCGAATATGGCGAGAGCGAGCGCCAGGCGGGCAATACGATATTTGGCGGAAACATCAGCCGCCGCGACCTGGCGCATTTTCGTCATCTGATTTGCGGCGCCGGCACGCTCTCCGTGGCTCTGGCAAAAGAATTCAGCGAAATTTTTGGGATCACGCTCCTTCATGGCTATGGATTGAGCGAATCGACTTGTTATTCTTGCTTCCTGCCAATCAATTTGGCCTGGCGGGCGAACCAGCATTGGCTGCTCAATCATGCCTACCCGAGCATCGGCTGCCCAATCGAGCCGAATGAGATGGCCATCTTTGCGGCTGATGGCAGCGGCAGACAGTTGGGAGAGGGCGAGCGCGGCGAGATCTGCATCCGCGGGCACAACATCATGCAAGGCTATTTCAATCGGCCCGATGCCAATTCCGAGACTTTCAAGTTCGGATGGTTTCGCAGCGGCGATGAGGGGTTTTACTTGCGGGATGAGCGGGAGCGCCCATTCTTCTTCATCAGCGGACGCATCAAGGAGTTGATCAACCGCGGCGGCGTCAAGTTCAGCCCCTTTGATATTGAAGAGGTTCTGCTAGGCATCCGCGGCGTCAAGGTCGGCTTGGCGGTGGCTTTCGAGAATGTCTATTATGGCGAGGAGGTCGGCGCCTATGTTGTGCTTGAGGCTGGCGCGCAACTCACTGCTGACGCGATCATCGCCATCTGTCGCCAGCATCTGACGTTTGAAAAATCGCCAAAAGCGCTGGTCTTCGGCAGCGAGATCCCCGTTACCTCAACCGGCAAATATCAGCGCCTGAAGCTGCGCGCGCTCTTCGCCGATTGGAAAGACACGCAGTTCCGCCCCTAACTTTAGCGGGAGAGCCGGCGGCGTGTGAGCTCAGGCAGGATCAGCAAGCTAAGCAAACCGTTGAGCACCACGATCACCGTGCTGCCTTCATGCCCCAGCACGCCCAAGGGCAGTGGCAGATCAATGACAAAGACGCCAGCGATCAACATGACGATGACCGCGAGTGAAAAGGCGATATTCTGGCGCACCACCTGGCGGGCTCGGGCGCTGATCCTGATAGCGTCCAGGAGGCGCTCCAGCTGATCGCCCATGAGCGCGGCGTCGGCGGTTTCCAGGGCGATATCCGTACCCGCGCCAGCCATGGCTATGCTGACATCGGCTTTTGCCAGGGCCGGCGCGTCATTGATGCCATCGCCAACCATCGCCACAACTCCGAACTCCCTTTGCAGCTGGCCAATCAGAGCGGCTTTGTCTTGCGGCAGCAATTCGGCGTATACCCGGCTTATGCCCAGTTCGGCGGCGATGGCATTTGCGGCGCCCCGATTATCGCCGGTGAGCATGACCGGGACGATGCCGGCTTCTCGCAGCGCCTTGACCAGCGGTGCCGCTTCCGCCCGGCATTGGTCGGCCAGCGCGATCAAGCCCAGCCAGACCTCATCGCGCTGGACTGCCACGACCGTCTTGCCCTGCCTTTCCAGTTTGGCGCGAGCCAGGCTGAGTTCTTCTGGCATGTCAGCAGCCCGCGCCATTTGCGAGATTCTGCCCACGCGGATTTCTTGCCCATGCAGTCGCGCCGTGACGCCTTGCCCGGGACTGGCTTGGAACGCGCTTGGCTGGGCCGATGAGATGCCAGTCCGCGCGCAGTGAGCCACAATGGCTTTGGCCAGCGGATGCTCGGACCGCGCCTCAGCCGATGCCGCCGCTCGCAGCAGGTCAGGCTGGGCAATCCCCTCTGCGCATGCCAGATCGGTCACTTCTGGCTGGCCCCGGGTCAGGGTGCCGGTCTTGTCGAATGCGAAGACTTTCGTGGCAGCAAGCATTTCCAAGCTGGCGCCGCCTTTCAGCAAGATTCCGCTGCGGGCTGCCGAAGCGATGGCTGAAATGAAGGCGGAAGGCACGCTGATGACCAGCGCGCAGGGCGATGCCACGGTCATCAAGACCATGGCGCGGTAGAAATTGCTCGGGAAATCCGCCAAGCCCAGGGCCGGCGGCACAAGGGAGAAAAGCGCGACCGAAAAGATGATCAGCTTGGCGTAGCGCTGCTCAAAGCGGGCGAGAAACGTTCGGTTGGCGCTTTGCTCTCCTGCGCCTCTTCGACCAGTTTGATTATCTTCGACAGAGTCGTCTGCCCCGCCAGCTGTTCCGCGCGCACGTCCAGCATGCCATGTATGTTCAGGCTGCCGGCGTAGACGCGCGCGCCCGGGCATTTGTCGGCTGGCATGGATTCGCCGGTGATGGGGCTTTCATCCACAGCCGAAGCGCCGCCAATGACCAAGCCATCGACCGGGATGCGCTCGCCGGGCTCGATCAGCGCGGTATCGCCAAGCCGTATATCATGGATTGCCACTTCAATGACCGCCCCGCCGCGTTTGACCTTGGCTGATTCGGGGTAGAGCGTGAAGAGGCTGCTAATGGCGTGTCGGCTGCGCCCGATGGCATACTCCTGCAGCACATTGCTCAGCGAAAACAGGAATAGCAGCACAGCGCCTTCATGCCATTGGCCGATGAAAGCCGCGCCCAGAGCCGCCAGGATCATCAGCAGATCGACGTCAATATCGCCGGCGCGCAGGCTCGTGAACGCCACCTTCGCCCCGAAGAATCCGCCCGCCAGGTAGGACAGCAGGTTCAAGGCCAGCACGACAGAAGCCGGCCAGCCAGCGCCTTCCGCCAGCCAACTCAGCGCGATCGCCAGAAGCGTCAGCGCGACCAGCCGCGGCGCCAGCCAATCTTGGCTATGCAAGCGCCTCGGCAGCGCCATTCGCCGCCCATATTCCAACTTTCGCGCAGTCGTCGCGCTCATAGCGCTATCACCGTTAATCCCAAGTCCACAGTCAGATGACAAATAGTTTAACATAAGTTAATTGCAAATGCAAATCAGATTGAAAGGGAAGTTTACTGAAGTCGCTTTGGCAGGGCTTGCGCTGCGGGTTCTGCGGGCAAGCGCAAAAAGAGCGCGCCTTGGCGACGCGCTCGCTGAGATTGAAACTGCGGCGATGGGCTAGAGGATGTCGTCGTTGCCGGGGATCTGCTTGAGTTGGCGCGGAATGCTGCAATAGAAGGCGATGCCCACCAGGATCAGCGCGATGGCTGACCAGCTGATGGCGATTACCTCGACCGAAACGCCCGGCATAACAACTTCGGAGAAATAGGCGACCGGATTAGTAATGGCGTCGCCGGCGTAAGCGGGCGAATTCAGCGCGGTCGGCAGGTCGAGCAAGATATGGCAGGCGGTCATCAGCGCGATGATCGTCATCAGGATCTGCGTGACCGAGCGCCAGGACCGCAATCGGTTGATATCGCCGCGCCCCTTCCAGCCCAAGGCAATCAGCGCGATGCCGAAGCCGATGCATACAAACATCGAAATCCAGCCGCCAGCCTCATCCGGGCGGATGAAAAGCGCCAGGAAGCCGACCGTGAAAGCGCCGGTGATGGCAGCCAACCCACGCACCAGATGCGGGGCACGATTGACCAGGAAGAACAGGACCGAGCCTAATAGCGCCGAACCCAGGTAGCCTGCCGACATCGTCAATGCGTCATTGCCGCCGCTGAATTCGATGACATAGGAACCCACCGGCGAAAGCGTGAAGCTGTCGACTGTCCCGCCGCTGATCTGAATCGCGAAGGCGCTGAGGCCCCCGTGAATGTTGTTGATGAACATGCGCAGGGGATGCACAATGCTCGCCATTGATTCGCTGTACCAGAGGGCCAGAATTGCGGCGAAAGCCATCGCCGATATCGCCAGGCTGCGGTGAATGACCTGCCGGCGCACCTTGCGCTCTACAAACTTTCTTAACATGCTGTCACTCCTGAATCTAGATTTGCGATTGTGATGGGCTAAGTTTTCTTGCCGGTCACTCTGTGAAGAGCGATCGAAACCTAGGTCCCGTTCCCGATCTTGTCTTTGATTTCGCCTTCCACCTGTTTGATCAAGCCGAAATACATGGCCAGCGCCATCATGCCCACCGCGATGGCTGCCCAGATGAAAGCCACCACAGCCGGCGACAGCAAAGGCGTTATCTCGCTGGAGAAGCGCGCGGCGTCGTTAAGGGCGGTTTCTGTGCCGGCGCCGGGATTGCTGACGATGAGCCAGAGGTCAAAGAGCGCGTTCAAGCCGGTCAAGACAGCCAGGGTATTCAAGACGAAGACATTCACCATGCGCGGCGCGAACCAGCCCAAAGCCATCAAGCCGACGCCAAATCCGATGCCGACGATGAGCGCGGTGGCGCTGCGTTCGGCGCTGGGCATGGCAAAAGCCAGCGACAAGACGATGATTGCCACGCCAACCAGGAAGGACAATGCCCGCGTCCATCTGGGAATGCGATTGCACAAGAAAAAGAGCAGCGAACCAAAGAGCGCCGCCCCCAAGTAGCCGGCTGGCGCGATCAAGGAGACGCTGCCGCCGCTGATGTTTGCCAGGCCGGAACCATCCAGCGACACCTCGAAGCCCTGGACCTGCCCGCCGGTCAGCAAACCAGCCAGGGCATGCCCGGCTTCGTGCACAAAAGTGACAAAGAGGCGCACCGGAAACAGGATGAGCGCTGTGGCTTCCGACTGTCCTAATGCGCCGCCGATATCACCAGCGTTCCAGAGCGCAAGCGCGAAGAGCATAGCCAAAGCCGTGACCAAAATCGTGCGCCGGCGGATGTTCGGCTCGCCAGGAGCGGCGGAGGCTGAAGCGCCCGCGCGCCTTCCTCGCCACAAAATGACCAGAGAGAGCAAAGCCAGCGGCAAACCGGTCAAGACGAAGACAAGCGGCAGGGGGAATGAGGCGGGAATCGCAATGTTGACATCGGAAGCCAGCGACTGGATGCTGTTGGTCACATCGCTGCCAACTTGACCCTCGTCATTGCTGTCGGATGTGATGAATGCGCCGCCGACCATCCAAACGACGCTTGCCAAGAGTATCAATGCCCACAGAGATCTCGTAAATGCCCGCAACTTGGTTAATCTCCTTCGCATTCTGACAGTGCGCCTGCATTATTGCATGGCTAAAGCGGACAATGCAAGCTGTTCCGATACCACACTCTTCACTCATTATACGGAAGCTGCCCCGCTGCCGTTTCCGCATTGGTAAAATTTGTGTAATATCGGCAGGCGTCAAGCCAGCCTAGGAGGCGACCATGACCAGCCTGGACCTGAGCGATTACCAGCCCGCCCATGACTTGGCTCGCGCCGAGACCATGCCCGCGCGCTGGTATATCGACCCAGCCTTTCTGCCCCTCGAAGCGGAGAAGATCTTCACCAAGACCTGGCAGCCGGTAGGCCGCGTCGAAGATGTCATGCGCATCGGCGATTATTTCAGCTGCGAAGTTATGGATCAGCCTCTGGTCATCGTCCGCGACCAAGCCAACCAACTGCGCGGATTCTACAACGTCTGCCCGCATCGCGCGGCTGTCGTGGCGCAGGGCCGCGGCAACCGCAAGAGCCTGCAATGCAAGTATCATGGCTGGACTTATGACCTGACTGGCAAGCTGCTGCGCGCGCCCGAGTTCGAAGGCGTGCGGAACTGGAACGCCCAAGAGGTCTGCCTGAAGGCAGTGCGCGTCCAAGCCTGGGGACCCTGGGTCTTTGTCAACCTGGATCCGGCTGCCCCCTCTATGAGCGAGAGCTATGGCGCAATCGAGCGCGAGATCCGCGGAGCCGGCTTCGATTTGGGGAGGATGCGCCTGGTCGAAAGCCGCGATTACATTATCGACTGCAACTGGAAGGTCTACGTCGATAATTATCTGGAAGGCTATCACCTGCCGATCGCGCATCCCGGCCTGTTCCGCGAAGTTGATTATGATCAATACCGCGTGGATACCTTTCGACATTATTCCAAGCAATACGCGCCCATCCGCGATGTCGAGCCGGGCGAGGCGCGGGACCGGCGTTACGTACGCAGCGGCGAGGGCGAGAAGGATGCGCTCTATTATTGGATATTCCCCAATGTCATGCTCAATGTCTATCTCGACAACACCTCAATCAATATCATCATCCCCTTGAGCCATGACAAGACTCTGACGCGCTTCGAATGGTATTTTGAATCGCCCGGCACTGGCGAAGGCTGGGAGAGCATGCAGCAGATAATCGCATTCAGCGACGAGATTCAGCTTGAAGACATCGAGCTTTGCGAATGGGTGCAGCGCGGCTTGCGCTCACAAGCCTATGACAGGGGCAGGTTCTCTGTCTTGCGCGAAAACGGCGTCCACCATTTTCAGTCGCTGGTGCAGGAATTCCTCACTCGGAAGGGATAGGCTGCTCGCTCGCTTCATCGCCCGCCGCGAAGGCCGCCTTGGGCGAGACGCCAAGCGCCAGCAAGCTCAGGCTGCCCCAGAGCGCGTAGCTCAAAACCGTCACGCCATGAAACAGGAAGCCCAGCGATATGGCTGCCAGGGGCTCCATGCCGACCATCTGCCCAGCCAGGACAACAGCGCCTTGAAAAGGACCCATGCTGGCAATACTGATGGGCAAGGCGATAGCCAGCGCGGCCAAAGCGATGCCCAGCGGAACGCTAAGGCTGTAATCCGTTTCGATGCCCAATGCCAGATGCAGGAAATAGAATGTGGCGCAGGAGAATACCCAGCCGACCAGCGTCCAGAAGCTTATGATGAACAGGGCGCGCATGTCTGCCAATGGATTTAAGCCCTTGAGCAGGTCAGCCAGTAAACTTTCCAGCGGCAGGCGGCGCAAGGGCGGGATGAGCTTGTGCAATGCGTTGAGCAAGCTCCAAGCCAGCTCGGGAAATCGCGCCAATGCCAAGAAGCTCATAAAGCCGGCCAGCGCCAGCAGACCGAAAAGCGTGGCTTGCCGAGCCACTTCCGGCAGCGCATCCGGCAAGCGGCTTAGAGAGAAAGCGATGACCAGCGCAACCGCCAGCGCGTCGATGAGGCGCTCAGCCACGATGCTGCTGGCCGACGTGGCCAGAGGGACGCCATAGCGCGCCGCCAATACTCCCCGCGCCAGCTCGCCCAGACGCAGGGGCAGTTGGTTGCCCAAGAACATGATATTCACCAGGTGCGTGGCTCGCGGGATGCTGATGCGCCCGCCCAGCAGGATTGCCCAGCGAATCCCGCGGACGACCAAGCCAAGCGCCACCATCAGCAGCGAAGCAAGCGTCAAGCCAATATCCGCCAGGCGCAGGCTGTCCCAGACATCCGCCAGCGGAACGTCGCGCAGGATCAACGCCAGCAGGACCAGGCTGACTGCCAGGCTCAGCAAGACGAGCGACAGGCGCCGCCGCGACATCTCAAGCCACCTCATTCACTGGCTTGCCGCTTCAACGAGGATGACCGGCTCGCCGCCTATGGCGCTTTTGCGCGCGCTTTCGAGGTCGGGGAAGCTGTAGTTGCCAGCTGGCTTGAGATCCAGCGCATAGCCGCCCGCGGTTGCCGGCAGCGTGGAAGTTTCGCCATTGAGATGATAGACGGTCGCCTGCCCGGCCAGCGCCGCGATCAGCGCTTGCCGCGGCTCATGCGTATTGTTCCAGATGACGCTGATCCGCTCTCCATTGTCTCGGCGAAAGATCAGCCGGGTGACGTCTTCTGTGAAGCCGGTCAGGCTCACCGCATGGAAGGGCATCGTGCCAAAGACGCGGGCCAGCAGTTGGAAAGCCAGGGCGGATGGACGTGGCGTATTGGCCAGCGGATGCTGACTGAAGCAATGCGAATCTGTCTGGTTGCGATACAAACCGAAGGCATCGCCATAGCAGACGCCCTGCGCGCAATGCTCGCCGGTATGCGGCGGGAAATCGGTCCCGGCGGGGTAGTTGCCGCAATCATCAAAGAGTTGATGGTAGAAGACCGCCTCAGCTCCCTTGGACCAGGCGAAGGCGGCGCTCATTATGAGGAAGTGGGCTTGCTGCTCCAGCGTGGCCAGGCGCAGACGCTGTTCCGGCGCAGTTGCCCAGACCGGACCCGGATAATCATTCCATACGGATACGCCGGTCTCGTTGACCCAGACGGGCCGCGAGATCTCAAACACTTCTAAGGTATCTTGCACAACTTTGGTCAGCCAGCCGCTGCGCCAAGGGTCGTCATAACTATGCACCGCAGCGATATCAAAGAACCAGTTATAGCGATCCCGCAGCGGGTCCGTGTTGATTGTCCGCAAGACGCGCGCCAGAAAGCCCTGATCCTCGGCGAAGAGCAAGCCGCCGAACAGGATCTGCGCGCCAGGATCGACATTTTTGATGACGATGGCGGCCACCTTGAGCAAGCGGGCGTAGGCTTCCGCGCCGCCAGCCCAAAACTGTGGCAGATCCGGCTCATTCCAGACTTCCCAAACGCGAATGCCTTGCCGTTCTGTGAAACCGTTATTCTGCGCCAGGATGCCGCCGGGACGGTATCTGGTCACGGCATAATGCACGAAGCGGGCCCAGGGATTCTCGCTATGGATTGGCTCGTCGCCTTCGGCATCGTCGCTGCCATTGGCGTAGATGGGCGCGAAGAGGTTGCTCACGCTGTCGCCATCTTGCCAGAAGGCGGGCCGGCCCAGCAGTATCGCATTGGTCTTCAAGCCCTGGCGAATATCGGCAGCGACCAGGCGGTCATAAGCCAGCCAGTAATAATCTCCGGGCTGCGTCTCCACGCGATCCCAATACAGGGGCCAGCGATTCCAGCCAGCGCCCAGGATAAGCGCATTGCGGTAACGTTCCGCGCTGGTATTGTCGACATAGCTGATGAAGGTGATGCCCAGGCGGTCAGCGCGCAGGTATTGATCTCTGCCTATCAGCGCTCCGGGGGCCGTGGTGGCTATCGGCGGCGCCTGCGCATGAGTGCCGCTTGACAGGCTCATGAGCGCCAGAATAATGATCAAAGCGCGAAAAAGCGGCTGAGGCGCGCAGGGCAGGGCGAGGCATATCGCGGGTTTCGCCAAAGCGTGACCTTCCAGCATCCAGAGGCTTCCCGTGTATGAGATCGTTCTGATTATAGTGGCTGGGCGGGGAATCAACAGCGGCGACTGCGCTTGAATTGACGCGATTGCCCTCCGCGTTTATACTTATGCCAGCTTGATCGCTCCGCCGAGAGGGAATGCCATGCCCCCCGTCTCTGATGAACTGATGAGCATCCTGCGTTGCCCCGTAGCCGTGCATTACACCGACAAGGGCGACGACCCTGGACGATTGCGCCTGGTCAAGGACAGTTGGCTGGTTTGCGATGACAGCGGCTACAAATACCCCATCCGCGAGGGCATCCCGGTCATGCTGGTTGATGAAGGCGTGAAGTGGAAAGATACCGCCGAAGACAGCCTGCCCGTGCCACCGCCCGAAGAATAAGCCGCGGCAAGGACAAGCCCGCAGCCAAAGCCTTTCCAGCGCTTAGGCGGTCGCCAACTCGCGCTTGATCGGGGCGAATTGCAGTTCGCTCCCGCTCGCATCGACATCAACGCGGATCTGATCGCCATCCTTGACAGTGCCATCCAGCAGCGCGTTGGCCAGCGGATCTTGCAGGCGCCTTTGCATGGCGCGTCTGAGCGGGCGCGCGCCAAAGACCGCATCCCAGCCCGCCTCCGCCAGCAGCGTTTTGGCAGCCGCGCTGAGTTTAATACTGAGATCCCGCTCATGCAGCAGCCGCTCCAGCTTGTTCAGCTGCAGATCCACAATGCGTAGGATATGCTGAGGCCTGAGCGCGTGGAAGAGGATGATCTCGTCCAGCCGGTTGAGGAATTCGGGCAAGAAATGCCGGTCCAGTTCGCGCATGAAGGCGTCGCGCTGCGCCTCGCCGTCGAAATGCTCGCCCATGCCCTTGATCAAGGCGCTGCCTACATTGCTGGTCATGATGATCAGACAATTGCTGAAGTTGACGACCCGCCCCTGGCCATCGGTCAGCCTGCCCTCATCCAGAACTTGCAGGAAGATGTTGGTGACATCGGGATGGGCTTTCTCGATCTCGTCGAAGAGCAGGACGCTATACGGTCGGCGGCGCATCGCTTCCGTGAGCTGACCCCCCGCTTCATAACCTACATAGCCGGGCGGCGCGCCAATCAGCCGGGCGACGCTGTGCATTTCGCCATATTCGCTCATATCGATTCGCGTCAGGGCGGCGTCGTCATCAAAGAGAAAATGCGCCAAGGACCGCGCCAATTCCGTCTTGCCGACGCCGGTAGGTCCCAGGAAAAGGAAGCTGCCGACCGGACGGTTGGGGTCGTTCAAGCCAGCCCGGCTGCGTCGCACCGCTGCCGAGACCGCTTTGATGGCATCGTCTTGGCCCACGACGCGCTCATGCAGGCGCTCTTCCATATCAAGCAGTTTCTCGATCTCGCTCTCCAGCATGCGCGCGACCGGGATGCCTGTCCAGCGGCTGACAATGGCGGCGATTTCGTCAGCATCGACTTCTTCCTTGAGCATCAGCGAGCCATTCCGCCGCATGGCTTCAATCTTGGCTTCGCCTTGCCGCAGGGCTTGCTCCAGCTCGGGCAGGGCGCCATAACGCAGGCGAGCGGCCGCTTCCAGGTCGCCGGATCGCTCGGAGCGTTCCAGCTGGCCGCGGGCATCGTCAATTTTGGCTTTGATGCCTGAGATGCGCTCGATGGCTTCCTTTTCATGCTGCCAGATAGCCAGCAGGCAGTTGAGCGATTCGCGGGCGTCCGCCAATTCACGTTCAATGTCGCCGCGCCGGCCTTTGGATGCCTCATCTTTTTCTTGGTTCAGAGCTTCGCCTTCGATCTCCAGCTGCATGATCTGCCGTTCCAGAGAGTCCAGCTGAGCCGGCTTGCTGTCGATCTCCATTCTGAGTTGGGCGGCCGCCTCGTCGATGAGGTCGATGGCTTTATCCGGCAACTGTCGTTCGGGCAGGTAGCGTTGGCTGAGCGTAGCCGCGGCAATCACCGCGCCGTCTTGAATGCGCACGCCATGATGCAGTTCATAGCGCTCCTTCAAACCACGCAAGATGCTGATGGTATCCTCGATGCTGGGCTCGTCGACATAAATGGGCTGGAAACGCCGCTCCAATGCCGCGTCTTTCTCGATGTGCTGGCGGTATTCGTCCAACGTGGTCGCGCCGATCATGCGCAGTTCGCCGCGCGCAAGCATGGGCTTGAGCATATTGCCGGCATCCATAGCGCCTTCGCCCTTGCCCGCGCCGACGATATTGTGCAGTTCATCGACGAAGAGGATAATCTCGCCATCGCTCTGGGCGATCTCTTTGAGCACCGCTTGCAATCGTTCCTCAAATTCGCCTCGGAACTTGCTGCCGGCCACCAGCGCCGCCAGGTCCAGGGCGATAATCGTCTTGCGTTTGAGGCTTTCGGGAACGTCGCCATGGATGATGCGCTGCGCCAACCCTTCGGCGATAGCGGTTTTGCCGACGCCAGCTTCGCCAATGAGCACGGGATTGTTCTTGGCGCGCCGGCTGATGACATGAATCAAGCGGCGGATTTCCTGGTCGCGGCCGATGACAGGATCAAGCCGGCCCTGGCGCGCGTCGGCAGTCAGGTCGCGCCCGAATTTTGCCAGGCTGTCATAAGTCGATTCGGGGTTCTGGCTGGTTACGCGCTGTCGCCCGCGGATGGCTTTCAGCGCCTGCAAGATGTCGTCCTGGCTGATGCCCTGTCGAGCCAGGATAGGGCCGGCGCTCGGGTCTTTTGCCAAAGCCAGCAGCAGATGCTCCGTGCTGGTGTATTCGTCGCGCATTTTCCTGGCGGCTTTCTCCGCTTCGGCGAAGAGTTCCAGGCTGGCTCGCGCGATATGCATGTCGCTGGCGGATTGACTGAGGCGGGGAAGCTGGCTCAGCGCGGACTCGATGTCTGCTTGCGTTGTGGCGGGACCCGCGCCGATCTTCCGCAAGACTCGCGGCGTCAAGCCATCGTCCTGGGTCATCAGCGCGAGGAAGATATGCAGAGGCTCTATCGCCTGGTGATGATATTCGCCGGCGATGCCTTGGGCTTTGAGGATGGCTTGCTGGGCTTTGTTCGTGTAGCGGCTGAAGTCCATAGCGCTTCCTTTGAGATTCGCTTGCCAAAATTGTGTGGCGCGCTTGTTGGAAGCGTGTATGCAACTTGTAAGAAGCCTGTAAATGGGTTGGGTACGCGGCGCCCCAGCCCGACATCTCTATGTCGTGCATTCCGACGAGTCAGGGAGGGGGAGTATCGCGCCGGGACGCAATGTAATTTGCGCGCTTTGGCATTGTCGCGCGGATGTCCACAAGTTGAGGGAAGCGAGACAAAGTCGGCGCATGGGCAGTGTCGCTCGGGTTTGGGGGGCAGATTGCGCAACAATCCTCGAATATCTGAGGAGCCTTACGCGTTCCCCGGGCAGGCGCGCAGCACAATTCCATCGCCACGCAGCGCAAATTCGCCGAGGCAAGCCGGGATCATGCCGGTATCGCCAAGCGCCAGCGTCATCGGCTCATGCCCAGCGGACGCGACCTCAAGCCGCCCGGCGATGCAGGTCAATGCCTGGAAGCGCCCATGCGTGGCCAAGAGCAGCTCATCCCGCCGCAGTTCGTGCCGCCAGGTTTGGAAGTATTCGCAATCAAAGAGCAAATCGCCCGCTGAGCGCTGAACTTGGGGCAGCGCATCCAGATTGGCGACCGCCAGGCCTTTTTCGATATGCAGTTCGCGCGGCTTGCCATCCAGCCCCAGCCGCCCCCAGTCATAGAGCCGGTAGGTGATATCGCTGTTCTGCTGAATCTCGTAGACTAAAATGCCTGGTCCCAGCGCGTGTATGGTATTGGCTGGCATGAATAGCGTATCGCCGGCTGTGACCTCGACAGTATCCAGCAGCGCTTCGAGGCGGTTTTGCTTTATCGCGGCTGCCAGATCTGCCCGTTGGCTGCCGGGTTTGAGGCCGATGACCAGCTTGGCGCCGGGCTCAGCATGCAGCACGATCCAGGCTTCGGTTTTGCCGCGCGGCTGGCTCTCCAGAGCCTGCGCCTGCTCGTCGTTCGGATGAGTCTGGATGGACAGCCAGTCGCCGGCGTCGATGAACTTGGCCAAGAGGGGAAAGCCAGCGGCTGGATCGCTGCCCATGCCAAGCAGTTCAGCGCCGTGCTCGCGCGTCAGCTGGTCCAGGCTCGCGCCCTGCAAGTCGCCATTGATGACCCGCGCCCCGCCATGCAGCTCCCAGGATTCTCCGTAGGGTTCTGCGCTGGGCAGCGGCTTGTTCAGCAATCGCTCCAGCTGCCGCCCGCCCCAGACTTTGACATGCAGGGTCGGCTGAAGCTTCAGTGGATACAGCGATTGGTCGGGCATTTTTCTCTCCTATAGCGAGTAAGCCATTCCTCGCGCCAGCGCCCGATTATCTTATGCCAGCATAGGCTTATGCTATAATGACTTTGAGTCAGCGCGAGTTAATTTTCGGTTTGTTTTGTATTGATATGTGGTGAGAAACCGCGGACCAGCGCAATGATTGCGAAGCCTACAGCCCAAGATTATCTGGATGATATGCACGCCATCGGCATTCCGCGCCTCTTCCAGCCGCATCTCACCGCGCGCGATAGAGCCGCTGGCATTCGCCGCGTTCGCCAGGAGTTGGGGCGTTTGCGCAGCGAACTCGTCACGCAGCGCGACAGCTTGCCGCAGGAGCATGACCGGCTCTCCGCTGTGGATTTGCGTCGCCGCGCCGCGCCTCTCAACCTGTTGCTGCTGCTGCATGAGCAATTGGTGGCTGAGGTCAATGACCTGGAGCGCTGCTTGAGCAACGGCAAGCCTTTGCCCTACAGCTTTTCATTTGGCGCATACATTTTTGGCGATGAAGGCAGCGGCGAATACTTTGTCGGGGGGCAGGAGGACTACGATGAATGGCTCAAGATTCAGCAATTCAAGCAGCGTTTGGACGCGCTGAGGGTCAAGAGCCAGCCCGCGCGCGAGCAGCTTGGCCAGGTCATGGGCGAGCTGACGGCGCTTTCCGCGGCGCATGAGAAGAGCCAGGAGAAGATCGACAAGCGCAAGCGACGCCGCTTTGTCCTTCAGCGCATCGCCTTGCTGATTGTCTTGCTCGCGATTTGCTGCGTCATCGGCTATCACTATTTCGAGACCCTGCGTGATTTGAGTTTGCTGGCCTTCGGAGTGGCGCTGGCTTGTGGATTGCTCATCCCGGTGGTCATCGCCAACTGGAAGGACCCGCGAACGCGCACCGCCCGCAAGCAGCGCCGGCTGGAGCAGGAGATGCTTGAGCTCAAACAGGCTGGCAGCCAGTATCGCCAGAGCTATCAGCCTATGGAACTGCAGATCAAAGCGTTGGAAGTCCATTACAGCCGCATGATGGACGGCTGGGAAGAAGCCCGCCTGGTAAAAAAGCGGCTCGATAGCTTCATGGAAGAGGGTCAGCCCCTGCGCGAGCGGGTCAACAGCATCCGCAGCGAACTTGATGTTTTGAGCCAGCGTCGCGACAGGCTGCGCAATAAGCTCGACCGGCGGCGGAAGCGCGGCGCTTTTGCCCGGCGCATGTTCCTGCATCTTATGCTGGTCTTGGCCAGCGGCAGCCTGGGCTTTTATATGCAATACACGAACGAGCCGGATTACGCGTCGTTATTCTATGGCATCGGCGCTTTCTGCATTCTGTTAGTCCCGCTGGCCTACATTGATTGGAAGAATTATGACGGCAAGCTGGAATCAAAGCTTCGCCAGACCGAGACGCGCATGCGCCAATTGCAGACCGAAGGCAAGCAGGTGATGAAGCGCTATCACCCGATTGAATTGCAAATCAAGACGCTCATCGCGCAGTACAAGCGGACCAGAGCCGGCATCAGAACTGAAAGCGATTCGCCCGTCCTGGCTTAGCTCGCCGCGTCAAAGCGATAGAGCGCGCCGGCGTAATCAATGAGGTAAAGTTCGCCAGCCTCGTCCTCCCCGAAGCTGCTGATGGCCATGTCCGTATTCATGATTTGCCGCGCCTGCCAGTTCATGGCGTCATCGCGCCAGGCTGCCCAGATTCGCCCCGAGCAGTAGTCGCCGAAAATATAGCGCGCCTGCAAATCTGGGATGGCTTGGCCGCGGTAGACGCTGCCGCCAGTCACCGAGCAGCCCATATTCCTGGTGTATTCGAATATCGGCGGCACATGATTCGGCGCGTTCCCGCCGGCAAAAATATGCCTGCCCTCCCAGACGTTCCAGCCATAATTCTCGCCACCGGGGCTGTCGGCGGGCTGGAAATTGATCTCTTCCCATTGATTCTGCCCCACGTCGGCCATGTACAGGTCGCCGGTAAGCCGGTCAAAGCTGAAGCGCCAGACGTTGCGCAAGCCATAAGCCCAGATCTCCTCATGCGCCGCCGCGTCATCGACGAAAGGATTATCGGGAGGGATGGCATAAGGCGAGCCGCCATCGACATCAATGCGCAGGATCGTCCCCAATAGCAAGCCGCGGTTCTGCCCCGCGCCCAGCGGATCGTTGGCTGAGCCGCCATCGCCAAGCGCGATATACAGATAGCCATCCGGACCGAACTCGATATGCCCGCCGTTGTGATTGCGGTAGGGCTGCGCCAGCCGGAAGATGACCTGCGCGCTGTTGGCATCGGCCAGGTAGGGGTTGTCAGCCGAGACCAGATAGCGAGCCAGTACCGTCTCGCCGCGTCTGTCGGTGAAATTGACGTAGAAGCGGCCGTTTTCCGCATAATCAGGGTGAAATGCCAAGCCGAGCAGGCCCTGTTCCGTGAAGCCGGGGCGCAGCGCTGAGGGCGAAATCAAGCTGGAGACATCCAGAAAAGGCTGGGCTGAGCGCTCGCCATCGCTGAGGATCCAGATCTTGCCGCTCTGCTCGACCAGGAAGAGCCGCTGAGAATTGTCGCCGGCCTGTGTCACGAAGACCGGGCGATTGAATCCGCTGGCCACGACGGTCAGCCTGAAGCTCTGCGGGTTCGGAGCGCTGTCCCGCGTTATGAGAATCTCGGTACTCTGCCCCAGCGTCAAGGCGCAGACCATTAGCGCGGCGCAGATGGCAGCGGCTATGCGTGTTTTTATCATGTTCCGCCTCCTCGGTTGCTAGTTGCGAGCGGAGCCAATGCGCCAGCTCAAGCGCGGGCTGGCTGGTTCTTGATCAACTGCGACAGGATCGCATAATTGTTGGCGCGTTCCGGCGCGTCGATGCGTTCATCGCCATGAATCTTTCGCAGGCAGAGCGCCAAATGCGATTCGATGACGAGCTGGCTCCGCGTCCGCGATTTTAGCCAGCTTTCGCCCCAGATCTCCGCGGCTACGCTGATGCAATGCAAAGCCTGCTCGGAAAGTCCGCCATCGGGATGCCGCGGGAGCAGCTCGTCTATGAGATGCCAGCGCATATCCTGCCATTTGCCCGCCGCGATGATTGCGCCCGCGAACAAAACCACATTCCGCCAGCGCGCATAATCGTGGCAGAGCAGGGCGACTGCGTTCTGCGGGAAGGTCCAGCCTTCGCCGTCGGGCATGCCCAAGCCAGCTGGCATCTTGCATTCGTCATAAAACTCCAGCAACGCGCAAGCCGCCAGGTATTCTTGAATGGTCAGATGCGGGAAGCGATAGAGATTCGGCGCGTCCGATACCAGGATACCGTTGCGCGTCGCCAGATATTCCAGCACATCTTCTATGCCCGCGCCCAAGCCGCCGCCTAGCGCCTGCTGCTCGATCAGCTTGTCAAGCAGACGCCCGCGCTGAATAATGGTCGGGTATCGTTGCGCGCTGCGCTGCTCGGAATGCAGCTCAAAGGCGATCAGTTTCAGCGCCGCTCGCATGCGATCCAGGTTGATATTCGCCAGCTTTTCATGCAGCTTGTCGGCCGGGGAGGGGATGTTCCAGCGATCGAGCAATTCCACAGTATGCTCATAGAGTTCCGCGCGTTTGTTGGGCAGCTGCTTGTAATCTTCGTGTATCAATGTGAGCAAAGCCAGCATCAGCGGCTGCCGCGCCAGGGGCCAAAGCGCCCGAGTCTCGCGGATATTGCGATTGAGGTCGGCTGCCATCAGCGCGGCCTGCTTCTTCGCCACCGCCCGACCGCCCAGGACGCCGGGCCGAGTCTCGGCTACATTGGCATACCAGCGCTCGATATAGGTCTTGACCTGTCGCCAGGTGAAGGGCGCCAGCTCGGCCGAGGCGAATCGCCCCGAAAGCCGCCAGCGCGAGTCATGACGATAGGCGTAGGTGCGGCTGGTGACGATGATGCGGCAGCTAGGGAAGCGATCCGCCCAGTTTTCGATGATGCGCTGCAGGATGAGGCGGTCCTGCTCTTCGTAGACCTCATCCAAGCCATCCAGCACAAGCAGGCTGCCATGCGTCGGCACGTCGCTCTGCGTCAGATAGGCTTCGATATGCTGCGCGAGATTGCCGGTGGCGCGCTTGACATACTCCAACAGGTGATTGGCAGAGCCGGCCCCCAGGGACTTCGGGAAGAGCTCGGGGCTATTGGCAAAGTCGCGCAAGCTCACATAGATGGGCAGGATCGGACCATGAATCCAGGAGGGACCCAGCATCTCCAAGCCCTTGACATTGCTCTGGCGTTCCGCGCGCGGGTCACAGGCGAAAGCCAGCGCGGTAACGATGAAGCGGCAAAGCGAACTCTTGCCCGTGCCAGCCGCGCCCGTGATGACAATCAGCGGATGCGCCGCGATCACTTCAAAGACTGATTGGCGCACATAACCCAAGTCTTTCTCGATGGCTTGGTAACGCCGGGCATTGAGCTCTTCGATGCCGACAGTGTGGAACTGCCGCTGGTCCGTCCAGATATCGACCGGCGTATACAGTTGATGCAGCGGTGCAGGGCTGTGATGCTGGGAGGCGGGATGAATGGTGGTCGTGGGGATGTCCCATTCCGTGCGCGCAGCCGCCAGATAGGCTTTCAGCGCGGACTTGCTGCCCTGATAATGCTCGGCGACGATGTTCACGTCTTGCCCGGCGAAGATGACATGCCCGCCAGCCGATATGCTGCCGGCCTGCACGCGCACCGCCGATGGATAATCGCCATATTCGCGCATGGTCTCCAGCAGATGACGCGCGAATTGAATGGCTTGCGCGCCTTGGTTCGCCGAGCCATCCAGCCCGCCGGTGGCCACGATCAGCCAATCCAAGCCGATGACTTCTTCCTGGCTGAGCCGCTCGGGCTTGAGTTCATCCCGCGCCAGGTCTTCCGCCGCGCGCCGAAAGTTGCGGTCGCGGTAGATCTCGGCAATGCGTCTGCTGAGCGCCTCGCAATAGCGGTATTTTTTCAAGAGGCGGCGCAGCACAGTCAGCTTCGTGCCGGGATTGGGCATGACCGGCGTGAAGACCATCATGACCAGCTTTTGGTAGGGCGACTCCAACGACGATTGATCGGCCAGGCGCTTGAGCTGCGCCCAGTTGCTCTGCACGAAGGCGCGCCATGCGGCCGGCGAGGCGATCATCGCCGGGCTGGCTGGTCTGCTTTCCGCCTGAATGCTGGCGCGATGCTGTCGGTTCATGCCGCGATTCTTGTGCTGGCGCTCTGCTTCACACTTTTTTGCCTGGGCGGTGGCGCATGATGGCTTCGTGAAAATTGATGGCCACCTCGCCGGCGCTGGCCAGGATAGCGCCAACCAGCGGCTGGTCAAAGAGCGTCAAGGCCGCGGCGGTCAAAGCGGGCGAAAACCGCAGCAGGGATTTGGCCGCCCGAAGCAGGATGCGCGGGTTTGGCTTGGACGATGTGGTAAGCTGCGCTTCGACGGTCTTCAGGTCTTGCAATGCCGCCTCGCGCGAATCGGCCGGCAGCCGCTTCTCTTGGCTGATGGCGTCTTCCATCTTGCGAAAGCATTGAATCATCATGTCAAACTCTTGCGGCGTCGTCTCCACCCCGCCGACGGTGACGGTCTGGTGGGTATGCTGCGCCACATCGCCACCGGTCTGCACTTTGATTTGGCCATCGCGACCCGCGAAGACCACATGCCCGGTGACGGACAGGCTGTCGATATCAATGTTGATATCGGGCCGCATGGGCAGGGTGTTCGCCAAGCCGCGCTCACTCGATTCCATCGTCATAATCCCTTCCTTTGCCCTGCCATTCAAATGCGCGAAATCCGCTAGGTCAAGCCGACCAGGCGAATGCCAATAGAAGAATAGCGCACCCGCGGATCCAGATAATAGCGGAAAGCGGTTTGCGCTCTGTCGCAGGGGCTTACGAAACTGCCGCCCGCCACAGCCCGGCGATGGTCGCGTCCCTCTTCGGCCGCGGCTGCCGTGTTCAGCGTCCATTCCCAGACATTGCCCGCCATATCGTAGACGCCGTAGGGGCTGGCGCCTTTGCCATAGCGGTTGACCGGCGTGGTCGTCTTCAAGCCCGTTTCCAACGTGTTGCAATGCGCCTCGCTGTACTCGTCGCCCCAGGGATAATAGCGGTCGTCATCGCCTTTGGCTGCCCGCTGCCATTGCGCCAGGCTGGGCAAGGTCACTTTCATATTGAGCAGGCTGCCCAGCCAGTTCGCGAATGCCATCGCTTCATACCAGTTTACGTTCTCGCGCGGCAAATTGTCGCCCGCGAAACGCGATTGCGCCTCTCCTTTGCCCAGTTGAAACCAACGCTGGGCATGCGGCGAGAAGTTCCACCAGCGCGGATTACTGTACCCGTCTTGAGCGCGCGCGAATATGGCGAATTGCGCATTGGTGACCGGATATTTGCTCATGACAAAGCTGTCGACGTTCACGGTCATCTCGCCAAAGTCTTCATCCGCGCCAACCATGCTGGACAGGGTCACCGCGCCATGCGGAATATCCCGCCATTGCAGCATGGGCAGGACATCTTTTGTCGATAGCGGCGCGTCGGCATGCAAGGCTGGCGGAGGCTCGGCCTGGGCGCTGGCGAACGGGCTGGCAGCTTGCCGGCGGGGCGCTGCCTGGCTGCTGACGCGCGCTGGGGGCGGCGGGTTCACGATTGGCGCTGTCGCGGCCGCGTTAGGCATTGTGCTGTGGTTGCCAGCCTGATGCCGGCGGGTTTCGCTCTCTCTGGTCAAGAGGGCAAGGGACCCGCAATGCCGCCGCAGATTTTGCGGATCATAATCGCCGAATTCGCGCTGGAAATCGGCCAGCGCCTCACAAGCCAGGTCGCGCGTGCTTTCGAAAGCGAAGAGCGCCACGATATGCTGGTATTCGCGTTCGATTTCGCGGCTTTGGCTGCGCTCGCTCAGCCCGGCCTCGGCGATGCGCAAGAGTTTTTCCAGGCTGACGAAGCGCGATGCGTATCCGCTGGCTTTGGCTTGCCGCAGCAGCATCACGGCTCTGTCATACTGGCCATCTTCCAAAGCGCTTAAGCCTTCGCTGATCAAGCCGGCGGGATTCTTGGCGGGCGCTGGACTGCTTTTCACCTCATCTACCGCGATCGGCTGGGCCGGCTCCTTCATCCGTTGTCGTTCAAGCACCAGAATGGCATTGAGCAGCTGCGAGACATTCTCGACGGTCAAGCTGCGGCTTAGGTCGACGTATTGCCAGCTTTTCATTGACTCCGGCAAAATGGTCTGCTTGTCAATCAGCGCGGGGATGATGTGGCGTTTCAGGCGCAGCGCCAACTCCAGTTCGCGGCGGCAATAGAGCGAAGCCACCGAATCCGGCGACAGCAGGTAGATGAAGGCTTCGCACCATTCCAGGCGGCGCAGGATTTCCTTCCACCAATCTTGCCCGGCATACAGGCGCTGGTCATACCAGACATCATGCGCGCGCAAGGTCTCAATGATGCGCACGCAATAGGGTTTATCCACCCGGGCGTAACTCACGAAGATCTTCATGCGCTCGCCCGTTCAGCCAGGTCAAAATGCGCTGCCAGCAGGGCGCGACATTCTTGGCTGCCAATGCGTTCTAGCGTCTCCAGCGCAAGATCGCGCAGGGATTGGTTATCATAAGCCGGCGCGCGGTCCTCATCCAGCAGCTTGCGCAATATCGGCAAGTCGCTCTCGTCCATCTGGGGCGCCAGCAGCCGCATGGCGAAAAGGCGAATAGCGAGATAGTTGTCGCTCAGCGCCAATTCCAGCGAGGGGCGGAGATCCTCCGCGCCGATTTTGCAGATGGCTTTTATGGCGGCCAGGCGCGCGAAATCATCCGGATCATCAGCCAGCGTCTGGCTCAATGGCGCAATGGCTAGCGGGGCATGGAACTCGCCCAGCGCTTCGGCAGCCGCTTCCCGCAGCTGTGATCGCCGGCTGGCCAGGAGCGGCAGGATCTGCGCCGCCGTTTCAGCCGCCCGCAACACGACCAAGGCGCGGACGGCCGCCACCTGCACGATCCAGTTGTCATCGCCCAGCTTTTGGCTTAATGCCGGAATGGCATCGCGATCATGCAGAATGCCCAGAGCTTCAGCCGCCGCCCAGCGCACAGTCCAGTTTTCGTCGCCCAATGCCTGGCAGAGCAAATTCCGGATTGCGCCGCTGCCTGCCCCGCGCGAGTGCCGGGCGAAGCTGCGCAAGAACTTGGCTGCTTTTTGCGTCCTCCCCCAATCGTCATCGCGCAGGACCTGCAATGTTCGGCGAACCTTCTCCTCGTCGCTGTACTCGCTTTGACGGCCTGTGTCCTCCCGTTGGTCATGCGGCTGGGTTTCGGCGGCTTGCAGACTGGCGACAGCTTCCCGCGCCCGCGCGCCGATAGCGGGTCCGCCTTGCGAGGGCAAGCGTTCATCGTTGAGCAATTGGCTCAGCGCCGTGATGGCATCGTTTTGAGCTGACCGGCCGAGGATGCCTATGGCGGCCGCGACCGTGTCCGGATTGGCGCTATCCAGCAATTCATAAACGATAGCGTAATCAGCCAGCGCCATTTCTTGCAGCAAGTGGGTAACCGCTGCGACGACCGCCTTGTCAGCATCCGCCAAGCCCGCCAGCAATGCCTTCTGCGCCGCGACCTGGCTTTCATGCTCAGCCAGCAATTCATAAGCCGCCAGCCGGACGCGCGGCTCAGCATCGTGCGTCGCTTCCAGGAGCAGTGGCAGGGCATCTTCACCTCGCGAGCCGCGCATGGAGGCGATCGCTTGCAAGCGCGCATGCGTACCGTGGGGTTCCGACTGTTCGTTGCGGATGACTCTATCTCCCGCGCTGAGATGTCATTGAATGCCGCTTCGCCGTAGAGCAGGGCATCGAGCTTGCTGCCGGCGATGATGGTCGTTTCGGGCGGGTCCTCCAGCACCAGGGCGATGTCTTGGACCAGCTGCCGGAAAGCCGCCTTGTTGGGTTGGCGCTTGATGGCGCCCCCAATCTGCTGATGCAGCCGCTCGGGATTGGCAGCCGAAATTATGGCCAGCTCGACTGATTCGGGCAAGTCGACGAATCTGGCGGCGACCTGCGCCAGGCCAAGCGCAATATCGGTCTCGGAGCAGGTAGCGGCGATATGGCTAAAGGCTGGCTGCAACGTTAGTCCGCGCGCCTCCGCTAAAGCCAGCAAGCGGCTGGTCACCCGGCGTTTGCCAGCAGCCAGCGCCGCGACAAGCGAGGCATTGCGCCCGGGCTCGGCCTGCGGCCAATCCAGCAGGCGAAAGAGGATCTCGGAATAGGCGAAATTGATCAGCGAAAGCAGGATGGCGTCGATATCGCCACTATCCGCTCTGTCCAGATAATCAAGCAGCAGGAGAGAAACGGGCAGGTATTTCAGCTTGCTCATTTGCAGTATGGCTTTGCGGCGCAGGTTGGCATCCTCGCATTGCGATAGCGCGACCAGATAAGCCAGCGCGCGCGGCAAACTGTATGGCTCGTTGAATTCTGTGGCTTCACTCTCAGCGTTGGCGATGCGTTCAATGAATTCTGGCGGCGGCTCCAGCGGCAATTTCGCGATCTCATGCCAAAGCCATAGCTGCCGCTCGTTCTTCAGGCGTCTCATCTGGCCGATCAGCAGTTCAGCAATGCGCTCGGCTTGCGGGTACGCGTCGATTGCGTTGCGGAATGCGCGCCGGGCAGCGGGCTCCTCCGCGCAGCGGTCGACCAGCTTCTCCAGCAGCATTGCGCAGCAGCTTTCGAAGGAGTCCGGATGCCGCAGCAGGCAGTAGCCAGCCAGAATGGGATCGACATCGGCAATTTGGCTGGCAGCCTCCAGCCGCTCATCCTCATCCATGCCATCCACCAGCAGCATCCTTGGCAGATCCCATTGGCTGGGCAGCCGGCACGCTTCCGCATCGAAAGCCGGCGGGCTGAGATGCGCCATGATCCCGGCGCTTTTCAGCTTTTCAGCGACCAGGCAGCAAGCCATCATTTCCGATTCGAAGCGCAGTTTCGCGCCAGTTTCGACTAATATGCCGATTTCCAGCGCGTATTCGATGATCCGCCGATCGCGCAGTGTGTCCTGCGCCTCAGATTGCGAAATAAAGCGCCGCCTATCCGGCTGCGTCATCGCCCAAGCCAGTTCCTCCAGCCCAATCAAGACCGCCTCCATGCGTAAGCCAAATCGGCTGGCTGGCACATGCTGACCGCGCAGGCGCAGCAAAGCCGCAAGGGGGTTCCGCTGCCACTGAGTGTTGGCAAGAGCCCGGTCCGCAGAGAGCAGTTCGATGCCGATCGTCAGATATGCCAGCGGGCTGTCTTCGATGAGTGCGCGCTTTTGCTTGAGGATTTGCCGAAAGCTGTTCTGCTGCTCAAGCGTCAAGGCCTCAGCGGCGAATTTCTGCGCTCGTGTCGCGCTGGGGCGCTGGAGCTCGAGCCTTGGCATAGCTGAGCTCAAGCCCGAGTCTTGATTGGCGAGCAACACAAATCGCTGCATGGGGCTGGCATTGATCCAGCCGATGAACTGCTCTGCAAGCTGCGGGCAGGCGTCGGACAGGTCGCTCCAATTGTCGAGGAAAAACAAACCCGGATGGGATGCGGTCCAGTGCCGCCAATAGGAGAGCAGGCGCCAGTTGGCTTCCATAAAATCGTCAATCCTAGGCTCTGTGGCATCCCAGAGCGCCAAATCCAGCCAGATGGGCAAACCCGCGCCCTCATCCCGCAATGCCGCATGCGCCTGTGCCAGCGCCAGCAATCGCCCGAAGCAAGTTTTGCCACTGCCCGCCGCGCCGCTGAGACGGAACCTGGCTTGGCGCTCCGCCCATGCCTGGAGGTCGGGGAGCTCTTCTGGCTCTCCATCTTGGATCGCAGTGAAATGCCAATCGCGCAGCAGATTGGTCGGCAGCAGGCGCGGTCTGATATCGCCGTCCATGCGCATGGCTGCCCAGGCGGTTGGCATCTTGGCGAGGGCGCATACGCTGTCCTGGATGAATTGCAGCAGGTAGTCGAGGCGTTCGCCGGGTTGCCGGGCGGCCTCCGAATGCGGAAACTGACGGAGCAGGCGCTCGGCGTTCAGGTCGCTTGGATCATCAAAGGTGCGTCGGCAATCCACCCAATCGCTGAAGGCGAAATCGTTCATGGCTTCGGTGGAGAAATCACGGGCTATTACGGCGGTGACGGGAATGTCGCGGGCTATGAAGTCATCGAATTCCGAGCGGCAGTACGCCGAGCGAAGATAATCATCGGAGACGATAGCGATGACGCCAGTGGCTCGTCCGCGCGCGTCGCGCATGGCAGCCGCCCAGTCCTCGTTTGGCGCAATCTCAAAACGATCCAGCCAAGCCTCTCTATAGCAGCGGATCAGCAGCCTGGAAAGCTCAAAGGCGAAGGCGAGATCCAGGTTATGGTAGGATACATAAATCAAGCTCTCGCTGATGACGGAACTCCCGGCAAATCCAATGATGGCATGTCTCACTCGCAATTATACTCTTGGGGCGCATCGGCGTTGTCCAATCCAGTTGCAATTCCGCCCGCGTTCCAGTTAATCCTGTCGGCAGTTAGCGCTGATCTTTTGATTACGGGGGGCGCAAGGTCCTAAGGCAAATCATTTGTGGCGAATGGCGATTTCCTGCGCGGCACAACTTATGGCATCACCGCAGCCAGCATCTGGGGCAGCATGTATGTGGTTTCGGATCTGGCGCTGGAAGTCATCCCGCCCTTCACCTTGCTGAGCATTCGCGTTCTGCTGGCGCTGCTGGTCTTGCTGCCGTTGAGCCGGCGCCTAGGTGTATAGTATCATGTTCTCATGGGATGGTGTCAAAGAGCGACAAGGAAGCATTATGGGACAGGTACTGCACCCTCAGGCCAGGACGACAGAGGCGACCCGCCGAGAGATACAAGATAGTCAAGAGAGCATAGCCAAGCTGGCCAAACGCTTCGGCATCAACCCCAAGACTGTCGCCAAATGGAAGAATCGAGTTTCTGTCAAGGACTTGCCAATGGGCCCGAAACAGCCGCGCTCGACCGTGCTTACCGAGCAAGAGGAAGCCATGATCGTGGCCTTCCGTACCAAGACCCTGCTGTCGCTTGATGACTGCCTCTACGCGCTGCAGGAGACGATCCCCCATTTGACCCGCGCTAGCCTGCATCGCTGTTTTAAGCGGCATGGGGTAAACCGCTTGCCACAATCGGACAGCAAGCCGGCGAAGAAGCGCTTCAAGGACTATCCCATCGGGTACTTTCACGTGGACATCTGCCAGGTTCGCACCGATGAAGGCAGACTAAGTCTCTTTGTGGCCATTGACCGCACCTCCAAGTTTGTCTTTGCAGAGCTCATGACAAGCGCCAAGCGCGCAGATGCTTGTGCCTTCCTGCGCCGCTTGATAGCAGCAGTGCCCTATCGGATTCATACGATCTTGACCGATAATGGCTCCGTGTTTGCCCCGCCTCCGAATGCCAAGCAGCAGGGCAAGCGGGAGTTCGGTAAGATATGCGTAGCCCATGGCATCGACCACCGGCTGACCAAGCCTTATCATCCATGGACAAACGGGCAAGTGGAACGGATGCATAGGACCCTCAAGGAGCAGACTGTGTACAAGTACTTCTACCACACTCACGCGCAGTTGCGCCAACACCTGGGGGCCTTCTTGCAAGCCTACAACTTTGCCAAGCGGCTCAAAACGCTGAAGGGGAGAAGCCCCTACGAATACATCTGCGAGCGATGGCTGGATACACCGGACATCTTTCATCAAAACCCACACCATCTCACTGCGAGACTAAACACCTAGGTTATGCCAGAGCTTCGCCGCGGGACCTGCCAAGTTTGCTAGGCTTGGGCATAATCGGCATTGGCATCAGCCTGGGCGCGCAATTCCTGGGCACGGACCTGTCAACGGCTGTCAATGGCGCCTTGGTGACCAGCGCGTCGCCGGCCTTTGTAGTTCTGTTCGCCCTGTTCATATTGCGTGAGAAGCTGCGGGCAGCCAGTTTGATTGCCATCTGCCTGGCCAGCGCAGGCGTCATCATCATCCTCGACCCAGCCAAGGCCGATTTTGGCTCGGAGACCTTCGCGGGCGATGTCTTCCTGGCGGTGGCGGCGGTAACCTGGGGTCTGTATTCCGTGCTGGTGCGGCGCGTCTCGTTGCGGCATGGCATCCCCGCGCTGCGAGTGACGGTCTATGCGCTGCTGGGCGGCTTGCTGGTCTCGCTGCCAGCCAGCGTGTTGGAATTGTCGCAAGGCGGCATCGGCGGCCTCAGCTTCGGCATCGTCTTGGCCGCGCTATATCTGGGGCTGATTTGCACGGCATTTGCTTTGCTGCTGTGGAATCGCGCTTTCGCCATGGTTCCTGCTGCGGTGGCATCGCTTTGCTTCTTTGCCCAGCCCTTGGCCGGCGCCCTTCTCGCGGCTGTCTTCCTTGGTCAGAGCATGACGGCGAATTTATGGCTTGGCGGCGGCTTGATCGCTCTGGGATTGCTGATTTCCCTGCTGCGCCCCGCGCGTCCCCCGGCTAGCGAGCCAGCAGCGTCCTAGCTTCGCGCGCCATTCGCAGCAATCGAAACTGCCGAATCTCGGCGAACAAGCGCGCCAAGTCTTCTATGCGCTCCATTTCATGAATCGCCAGTTGTTCCGCGTGAATGGCTTTATCGAGCAGGTGATTGATGTCCTGCTTGACTCCCGCCAATCCGCGCAGGGTCATGCCGCAGGTATAGCCGATCCGCGCCAGATCCGCATCGCCCCGCCAGCCGGCCGCGCGCAATCCCTTCATGTAGCCGGCGAAGGCGCGCTCATCCAACTCGCTGGCAAAGATTTCGCTGTAGCCCCGGTAATACAGACTGACAGCCACCAGCGACACTAGGTCCTCGCCGGGCGCGCCTATCCCCGCCAGCGCCCAGTCTATCAGGACCAGCTCGTCCCCGCGTGTCAAGACATTGCGGCGGAAAGCATCGAAATGGCAAAAGGTCCGCGGCAGCCCTGCCAGTGCCTGGCGGAAAATCTCCCGGTCCTGCCAGATCGCCATGATCTCGTCTTTGGCGGCGCAGGGCAGGCCAATCCGCGCCAGGGGATGCTCCAGCAGGTTATCAAGCTGGGCAAAGGCATCGCCAAGGGCTGGCGCGATGGCGGCATGCCAACTCTGTGATAGCCAGTCAGCTTCCGGGAGCGCGCGCCCAAGCAGCCAGGCGCCATTAAAGCGGCCCAAGCGCTCGGCAAAGTCCGCATAATCGTTCAGGGTCCAGCGGTCTTTCTTGTCGCGGATGTCTTCCATCCAGATCCAGCAGGCGGGGCCATGATCTTCGACCGCATAGATCCGCGGCAATCTCACGGTATTGGCCGGCAAATTCTCCAGCAATCCAGCCCGATAAATCTCATATTCCCGCTTCCAGTAATAGGGCGATTCCGGCGTCTCTCCCGGGCGCGGAAATAAGATCTTGAGTATCAGCGAATGCGACCGTCCCGATGCGAGCGCCAGTTTGAAACGGTATAATGCCGTGCCGCCGATCGCGCCGCCGAAGCCGCCATGCACCGGTTCATGAGTCCAGCCGTCGACTTCAGCCGCCTCATCATAGCAGGCTATCTCTGCCAGCCGCGTCAGATAGGCTCTTGTGAGGATTGCCTGGGGATTCTCAATGCCAAAACGATGCGCGTCTCTGGGCATGGCCTTCAGTCTATGCCGAGATAGGTCTTCTGCACGGTTTCGTTCTGCTGCAGGTTGGCGGCTGTATCGCTGATGGCCACTTCGCCGCTTTGCAGGACATAGCCGCGGTCGGCAATTTGCAGCGCCATGTGCGCGTTCTGCTCGACCAGCAAGATAGTCATGCCTTCGTTGGCGATGCGCTGGATGGTATCAAAGACGCCATCAACCAGGACCGGCGCCAAGCCCATCGACGGCTCATCCAGCAGCAGCAATCGCGGCTTTGCCATCAAAGCCCGGGCAATGGCCAGCATCTGCTGCTCGCCGCCGCTGAGCGTGCCCGCCACTTGCCGCCGGCGTTCCTGCAAGCGCGGGAAGAGCTCGAATGCCGCGTTGAGGTCATCTTTCACTTGGCTGTCGCGCCGCGTATAAGCGCCCATATCAAGATTTTCTTCGACGGTCAGCTTGGCGAAGACGCCGCGGCCCTCTGGCACCATCGAGATGCCGCGTGAAACCAGCGTGTCCGCGCGGGCGCCGGAAATATCCTCGCCATCGTATAGCACCTGCCCGTCGCGGGGCGCCATCAAGCCGGATATCGTGCGAAGGGTTGTGGTTTTGCCAGCGCCATTCGAGCCGATCAGCGCGATGATTTCGCCGCTTTCGACCTCGAAGGATACGCCCTTCAAAGCGTGGATATTGCCGTAGAATGTATGAATCTCGTTGACTTCGAGCAGCGCCATGGCAGCTTTCCGCTTATGGTTTCGCTTATGCTTTCTGAACGCTGGCGGCCGCGCCCCGCCCCAGATAGGCTTCGATGACATCGGTATTTGTCTGAATCTCGGCGGGCAAGCCTTCGGCAATCTTCCGCCCATAATCCAGCACGGTGATATGTTCGGAAATATCCATGACCACGCGCATGTCATGCTCAATCAGCACCACCGTGATGCCCAGCTCGTCGCGCAAACGGCGGATGAAGCCGGTCGTTTCTATGGTCTCGCGCGGGTTCATGCCGGCCGTCGGCTCATCCAGCAGGATCAGCTTGGGTTTGCTGGCCAGGGCTCGCCCTAGCTCTAGGCGCCGCTGGTCGCCATAAGACAGGTTCTTGGAAAGCATATCGCCCTTGCCCTCCAAGCCCACAAAGCGCAGCAGTTCACGCGCCCGCTCTTCGCTGTCCTCATCTTCCTGGCGCGTGGCGGGCAGGCCCAGAATCGCCCCCAGCCAACTGGACCTGAGATGCGGCTCCTCGCCCACCATGATATTTTCTATGGCGGACATATTGTTGAAAAGGCGGATGTTCTGGAAGGTCCTGGAGATGCCGGAGCGTGTGATCTGGTCGGGCGATTTCCCGTTGAGCCGCGCGCCATCGAAGAGGATTTCGCCCTCGTCAATTTGATAGAAGCCGGTGATGCAATTGAAGAAGGTGGTTTTGCCCGCGCCATTTGGACCGATGATGCTGGCTATCGCGCCTTCGGGGATATAGAAATCCAGGTCGTCCACAGCCACCAAGCCACTGAAGCGCTTGGTCATGCCCTTGGCTTCGAGGATGCGCCTTCTGCTCTTGCGCCCGTTTTTCTCCATCTGATATTGACCTGCCTCGCGCCTATTCCGCCAGAGCCGGCTTGGCTTTGACCGAAGCGCGGACTTCGTGCATGACCAGCTTGGAGGGGATCATGCCTTGTGGACGATTGATCATCATCATGATCAGCAGCGCTCCATACAGCAGGAAGCGGAAATCCGAGAATTCGCGCAGCAGCTCCGGCAAGCCGATCAGCACAACCGCGCCGATGACGATGCCAGGGTTGCTGGCTATCCCGCCAACGATTATCAGGCTCAAGACGTTGATCGAGATGAAGACCGTGAAGCTGTTCGGGAAGACGGTGCCCACCTTCGCGGCGAATATCGCGCCAGCCACGCCGCCGGTAGCCGCGCTCAGCGTGAAAGCCAGCAGCTTGGCTCGCGCCGTGTCGATGCCCATCGCCGTGGCCACGTCTTCATCTTCGCGGATGGCCATCCACTGGCGCCCGGTGCGAGAATTGTTCAAGCGGATGGAGACAAAGAGCGTGACCAGGCTGGCCACCAGCACGATGTAATAGAGCTGTTCGGGGTTCTTCATTTCCGTGCCCAGGAAGATCGGCTTGGGAATGGCTTGTACGCCTTGCGCGCCGCCAATCAGCGGTTTCAGCCAGTCGGAAATGGCCAGCTTCCCGATGATCTCGCCGAAACCCAAGGTGGCGATGGCCAGGTAATCGCCGCGCATGCGCAGGACTGGCACAGCGAATATGAAGCCGGCGAACATTGCCGCCAGCAGCGCCACCGGTATCACCATCCAGAAAGTGAAGACGCCATCCAGCCTGCCAAGAGGACCGATGGAGGTGAGCACAGCCAGGATATACGCGCCAACGGCATAATTGGTCACATAACCCAGATCCAGCAAGCCCGCCAAGCCAATGGCGATATTCAAGCCCAAACCCATCAAGACAAAGATGCCGATTGTCACCGCCACATCGCTCAAGGTGCGGCCGATAAGCCAGGGCAGCATCAGCAGCAAACCAGCCAGGAGCAGCATGCCGAAGCCATTCAAGACGCGCTTCCGGGATTGCGGCACGACGGCAAAGCTGGACTTGGCTCGCGCGCCGAACATCGCCCAGAGGAAGCCGGCCGCCGTGCTGACGATGAAGAGCGACAAAGCCGGACCCTGCCGCAAGGTATCCCGCTGGAAAAGCTGCCGCATGGTATCGCGATCCAGGTTTTCCTGCAGGATGAGGCGGACGGTCTCGCCAAATGCGCCCGCCAGCAAAGTCACGCTCAAGCCATAGAGCAGGGCGCGTCGGGGGACCGGCGGCAGGATGCGGAAGACCGCCCCGCTCAAGCCAGCAGCCATTGAAGCCAGAGCCAAAATCGCAATGCCGGTCAGCAATTCTTTGCGATGGTTAAATGTCACCACCTCAACCCAGTCTCGATTGATATTCACCAGCACGGAGCGCAAATCGCCCTTGATCTCGAAGATCAGCGCGAATGAAAAGGTCACGACGCCGATGAGCGCGGCGATAGCCAGCCAACTGCCGATGACCAGCTGGCGGTCTCGGCCATGGCGCTGCATTTGCCAGGCGATGAGCGTCGCCGCCACAAAAGGAATCAGCCGCAGGGTCATCCCAAGCAGGTCGCGATACTCTTCCGAATTGAAGAGCAGCAGCACGATCGTCGGCAGCGCGGTGAGCAAGCCGATGACGAGGCCGCTGGCGATGACCGTGCCGAGCCCGGTTTGGCGCCCGCCAATGCGCTCGACCGCCACGAAGCCAGCCGCAAATGGCGCCAGCATCAACAGCAGTTGACCCAAGGTGAAGACATCGTTGACAACCTCGCGCTCATGAAAAGCGGCGATCATGCCGACCGCGCCGGTGTACAAGATGAAGCCGCCGGCCAGCAAACCCAGGATGATGACTGTGCGGGGAGTTTGCGATTTCAGCATATCCATGCCAGCCTCCTAGGCTTTGGTCTCAGCCAGGCGTTCGCCCAGGATGCCTTGCGGACGGAAGATCAAAACCAGCACCAGCATGGTGAAAGCGATGACGTCCTTCAGCTGATTCGCGCCGGGGATGCCCAGGCCGGCCAGCACCAGGTTCGGCCCGATGGCTTCGATCACGCCCAGGAAGAGGCCGCCAAGCATGGCGCCGGGGATATTGCCGATGCCACCGAGCACAGCCGCGGTGAACGCTTTGATGCCGGGAATGAAGCCCATATAGAAGTTCACGCCTTGGGGCCGAAACAAGCCATTGATGACGCCTGCCGAGCCAGCCAGGAAGCCGCCAACGCCAAAGGTAAACAAGATCACCCAGTCGATATCTATGCCCATCAAGCGGGCGACTTCCTTGTTTTCGGATACCGCCCGCATGGCTTTGCCGACCCGCGTCCGCTCGACCAGCCAGTACAAACCGAACATCAGAAGCAGCGCGGCGCAAAAGACAAAGACCTGCACCACCGGGATGTTTATGCCGCCAACCTGGATGACGCCCTGCAGCGCTTTGACGCCGGGATAGGCTTTGAAGCCGGAGCCATACAAGCCGCGGAAGGTATATTGCAGGAAGAAGGAGGCGCCGATGGCGGTAATCAGCGGAACAAGGCGCGGGCTGCCGCGCAAGGGGCGATAGGCCAGGCGCTCCACCAGGATGGCCACGGTCATGGACACCAAGCCGGCGAACATGATCATCAGCAGAATAGCCAGCAGCGGCTGCTCGTTCAGGAAACCGGTGCGGTTGAGCGCTTCCGCCAGGAAGACCGTCGAGAATGCGCCCGCCATGAAGACTTCGCCATGGGCAAAGTTGATCATCAGCAAGATGCCGTAAACGAGCGTGTAGCCAAGTGCGATCAAGGCGTAGATGCTGCCCTGGGACAAACCCGCCGCGAAGAGATTCACCCACTGCGCGACGGAGATGCGCCCCGACGAGAGGGTGTTCCAAGCGCCGATGACCACGCCCAAAACGATGACAATTCTCAGTACGTCAATGGTGAAGTCGACCCAGGAAAAGTCCTCAGATCCCCATTTGAACATAGGCGACTCCCTTGCCGCGAATAGATGTCAAGGGCAGCGTGGCGCTATTCCGCCAGCCTAGCCAGCCGAATCAGTCGCGAAATTCCATACCACCGGCGGTGGCCAGCTGCCTTCATAAACTTCGGCTTCCGTGATGTTGAAGACGGCGATGGCGGTGACGCTGCCGCAATCTCCATTGAAGGGCGATTCGTCCTGGCAGCTCAGCTCGCCAGTCAGACCGGGATGATTCTCAACGGCGCGCACAGCATCGCGCAGAGCCTGACGGCCGATAAGCAAAGCGCCATCTTCGGTTTCGACAGCCACAGCTTCAATGGCGTTCATCAGAATATTTACGCCGTCATAGGCATGGGCATGGTAACCGCCGGCTGGAGGATAGCCAAATTCGTCGTGCCAGGTTTGCAGGAATTCCTCATAAGCAGCGCCGCTCACCAGCGGTCCCGCCATATAAACGCCGATAGCGCCCTCGCCGGTGTTGGCCGGGAAGGTCTCCACGAAGCTGGCGGCCGCCGTGAACTTCACCGCTTCTTCCAAACCGGGCATGGCAGCCATCTGCGCCGCTAAGAAGTTCGACTCCGGCTCAAACAGGGGGAAGTAGACGATATCTGGTTGGCTGGCGGCGATCTCGGTCAGGATGGCCGTCATATCGGTATCGCCCTTGTTGATGGCGCCGCGGAAGACAACCTCGCCCCCCAGAGTTGCGAAATGCTCGGACATCACGCGGGTGGCGCCTTCGGTGTAAGTATCGCCATCGTGCACAGCCGCCAGCTTGCCGACGCCCAGCTGCGTAATGGCGAACTCGGCGGCCTTGGCGCTGCGGATAAGATCATTCGGGCTGGTGCGGAAATAGCCGGGCAGATGCGCGCCGCCGCTTTCGCTGTCATCGTTGGTCAAGCTGGGCGATGTATTTGAAGGGGCGATCATCAGCATGCCGGCTTCGCTGATGATGGGCAGGGCGCCTTGAGCGGCGCTGGAGCAGCTGGTGCCGATGATGCCTGCGATGGATTCGTCGGCGGCCAGGCGCTGGGCAGCCGCTTGCCCTCCCTCGGCTGAGCACAAACTGTCTTCCACCACCAGGCTGATGTCCCGGCCTAGCAGCATGCCCTCGCGAGCCAGGATGGCCAGTTCAATGCCGCCTTGCGCATCCAAGCCCAAAGCCGAACTCGCGCCGGAAACGACCAGCATAGCGCCGATGGCTATCGGATCATCCGCGCCAACTTCGACGCAGCCCAGCTGATCTTCACAATGCCCTTCAGCTAGCGCAGGCAAGGCGCATGTCAGAAGCAGGAGGGACAGGCAGAGTAGATTCGTCAATCTCGCAAGCATCAGGCATTCCTCATGATTGAACGCTAGTCAAATGATTTGGATAAGGACTTCTTGGCTGGCGCAGTTTTATGCGCGCCATAAGCATACAAGTGAAGGACAAGCCGAAGCGGATAGCAGCCCCGACTTGTCCGGGTAATCGAATCAAGAGCTAGGCCGCGATGGCTTACTCTTCCGCTTTCAATGCCATGGACATCGAGAGATCCCAGACGATTGGCGGCGGCCAGGAATCCCCGCTGACTTGGGCTTCAGTGATCTCGAAGACCGCAAGAGCCGTGCCTGTAGCGCAGTCGCCGGCGTAGGGCGATTCTTCCTGGCAGGTCAGCGAGCCGGTCAAGCCCGCGTAGCCCTCAACCGCCGCGATAGCATCGCGCAGAGCCTGGCGTCCGATGACCAGCGTGCCGTCATCCGCTTCCTCAGCCACCGCTTCGATGGCGTCCATCAGCAGGTTGGCCGCGTCATAAGCATGCGCGTGGAAGCCACTGGGAGGCGCTTCCAACCCGCCAGGCTGCTCTTCCGCCCAAAGCTCCAGGAAGGCGTCATAAGCATCGCCAGACACATGCGGTCCAGTCATGAATGTGCCAGCCGCGGCATCGCCCGTGTTCTGCGCGAAGGTCGCCGAGAAGCTGCCATCAGCCGTCATCATCACCGCGTCTTCCAAACCAGGGGTGAGCGCCGCCTGCGAGACGAGGAAGTCCGATTCGGGGGTGAAGACCGGCAGATAGACGACATCCGGTCCGCTGGCCGCGATTTCGGTCAAGATGGCGGTCATATCCGTATCGCCCTTGCTGACGGCGCCTTGGAAGACCACATCGCCATTCATGCCGGCGAAGGTATTGGCGAAGACCACCGCCAGCCCCTCGGTATACGGATCGCCATCGTGAATGGTGGCAATAGCCGACGCCTGCAAGACCTCGACTGCGAATTGCGCGCCCATCGCGCCCTGGAACAAGTCGTTATGCGCCGTGCGGAAGTAGCCGGGATAGTAGGTGCCGCCCGCGTCGGAATCGTTGTTGGTCAGGCTGGGCGATGTATTAGATGAGGATATCATCAGCATGCCCGCTTCGCTGATGATCGGCATAGCGCCTTGGGCAGCGCCGGAGCAAGTCGTCCCGATGACGCCCGCGATGGATTCGTCGGCGGCGACGCGCTGAGCGGCCGCTTGTCCACCCTCGGCGGCGCAATAGCTGTCCTCTTCGACCACTTCAATATCCCTGCCCAGCAGCATGCCGTCGCGACCGATTATCGCGAGCTCGACGCCACCGAGAGAATCCGCGCCATAGAAGGACGCCGGACCCGACATGGCCAAGATGGAGGCGATGACTATCGGATCATCGGGACCCACTTCAACACAGCCCAGCGCGTCCATGCAGTGCCCGTCCGCCAGCGCCGGGACGCTAAAGGCGATCAGCAGGCAGAACATAGTGAGAACAAGCAAGATACGTTTCATGGCATTCATCTCCGTGATTTGTGAGCGATTCAATCGCGCGATCGACGCGACTGGTTTCATTATACAGGCGCTTGGCGTTTTGGCGCAACGATTTGTGGCTTGCGCGTCGTCTCGCGCCTAGTCGCTGTCTTCAAGCATGCCCAAGTGCCATTCGACGGGCGGGGGCCAGACCTCGCCAGCCACCACTTGGGATGTCATCCGGTAGATGGCCAAGCCTGAGCCAGAGGCGCAATCCCCGGCATGGGGCGATTCGTCCAGGCAGGTCAGCGTCCCGCTCAAGCCGGGATAATTCTCCACATCCGAGATGGCTTGCCGCAGCGCCCCGCGTCCGATGATCACGCTGCCGTCTGGTCTGGCTTGCGCGACTTGCTCAATGGCGTCCAGCAAGATATTGGTCGCGTCCCAGGCGTGGCTGTGGAAGCCGCTTGGCGGGCTGCCGCCATATTCATCGTCCCATTTTGCCAGGAAGTCTCTGTAGGCTGCGCCCTGCGAGAAAGGCCCGGTCATGTAAACGCCGATGGCCCCCTCGCCCACATTGATGGGAAAATCGGCCACCAGGCTGGAATCCGAGGCGATGGCGACCACATCTTCCAAGCCCGGAATGCCCGGCAGCTGCGCCGCCACAAACTCGGATTCGGGCGGGAAGAGCGGGAAGTATATCAGCTCCGGCTGGACCGCCGCGATCTCGGTCAGGATGGCGCTCATGTCGGTGTCGCCGCGGTTGATCGCCCCAGCCAGCAGGATCTCGCCGCCCAGTTCCACAAATGCCTCGCTCATAATGCCGACATTGCTTTCGGCGTAATCGCTGCCATCGTGAATGGTGGCCACCGTGGAGACATCCAGCGCCAGTACCGCGAATTGGGCAGCCAGCGCAGCCTGGAAAAGATCGTTGGGGAAGGTGCGATAATAGCCGGGCTGCCAGACGCCGCCAGCCTGAATATCGTCGTTGGTCACGCTGGTGGCCGCGTTGGATGGAGAGATCATCAACAAGCCCGTTTCGCTGACGACGGGTATGGCGCCTTGAGCGGCCGTCGCGCAGTTTGTGCCGATGATGCCCAGCACAGTCTCATCCGCTGTCACGCGGCGCGCGGCTATCTGTCCGCCTTCCACCGCGCACTGGCTGTCTTCCACAATCAGCTCAATGTCACGTTCGAGCAGGCGGCTGTCGCGTTCCAGTATCGCCAGCTCGATGCCGCCTAGCGAGTCTTCGCCGAAGAAAGCGGTCGCGCCGGATTGCGCCAGCATCGCGCCGATGACAACGGGGTCATCGGTCCCCAGCTCGACGCAGCCCAGCTCGTCCATGCAATCGCCCTCCGCCAGGACAGGCGGCATCAAAGCCAGGGCGAGGCACAGGCTAATGAGAAATGTCAGACGTGTTTTGGTCATGGTTTGGCTTCCATTGCCTGGTCGATGGCTAAAACTGCCTGCCACTATACAGTATTTCGGGCGCGTTTACACTAACCGCCGCAATTTGGCCGCGCTGGTGTACAATGACAACTCTTTGAAATCCCGCGCTCGGAGCCGTCTCAACAAGCTCTATGCTATGAAGATATTGATAGTTGTATCCTCATTGGATCTTAAAGAGCCGTTCAGCGCCACGCCGGCTTGGTGGCAGTTGATGAAAGGCTTGTATGAGATCGGCATCGAAGTCATCGCCACGCCATATCAAGGCGCGGCTGTGGAGAGCTTGTGGTGGCGGGCTTTGCCCAACCCAGCCCGTTGGCAGGGCGATGCGTTCAAGGCGCTTCGGGATGGCGCGCGGGGGCTCTTGCCAGCCAGAAGCTCCGGCGATACAGAATCCATTGCGGAAGACAGTCTGGCCGACCGGGCTATTCGCAAGACCGCGCAGACGATGATCGCGCCGGTCTGGCAGCGGCATCTGGAGCGCATCCTGAGCCAGGAAGCGGATGTTGAGGCGCTGATATTCCTGACCGTGCCGCTGAATCACCTCGTGGGCTTGCCGAGTTTCATCGCGCGGAAGTTCCATCTGCCCGTTTTCTATTTCGATGGCGATGTGCCAGCCAGCTTGCCAAGCATGCGCGGCTTCGCATCCGGCTTCCGCATCTATCAAGGCGCTGATCTCTCCGAATACACAGCATTCATCAGCAATAGCTCGGGCGGGGCGGATCTGCTGCGGCAGCTTGGCGCCGACAATGTTCACACGCTCTGGTATGGCGCGGACCCGCAAGTATTCTGCCCTGTGGATGTGCCCGCCCAGGACATCGACCTCTTCTTCTATGGGCATGGCCGGGAATACCGCGGCGAATGGATTGACAAGTTGATCGCGATTCCCTCGCGGGAGTTGCCCGAAGCGCGTTTCGCCGCGCGCGGGACAAACCTGGGCGACCTGGGCAATGCCCAAGCGCTGCCCTACTTGAGCTTCAGCAAGCTGCGCGAATATGTCTGTCGCAGCAAGATCAATCTATGCATCACCCGCGGCGCGCATGCCAGCGTATACGCATCGTCCTCATCGCGTCCTTTCGAGCTGGCTTCGCTTGGCGCCTGCATGGTGGCCAACCCCTACTCGGGAATTGAAGAATGGTTTGAGCCGGGCAAAGAAGTGATCATCGTCAACTCGGCGGAGGAAGCCATCGCAAGTTATCAGGCATTGCTCGACAATGAGGACCGGCGCGAGGCTATCGGCAAGGCGGCTCGCGAACGCGTCTTGAAGCAGCATACTTTTCGCCATCGCGCCCGTGAGTTGCTGAAGATTATCAGGCAGTACATCTGAATGGCCTTTACATCATCTGAATAATTGTGGACACCCGCGCCACAATGCGACCGCAAACGCAAAATACCTTGCGGCTCGCGGCTTCGAACTCCCCTCCCTCATTTCGGGACCCTTGCCATAGAGACGGCAAGAGGGGCCGGGGGGAACGAAAACAGGGGCGACTCGCTTGGTCGCTATATCATTCCGCATTGGCTCGCGCATAGTTAAGGAGGCACGGACATGGCAATCAACCAGACCGCAGCGCGTGATTATATCTATGGCAATGGAACGCTCTTTGAGCGCGCCCTGTTCGCCTGGCTCTTTGATGCGGGCAGCCTGGAGCGCCTCCATCAGATTATCCTCTGCTACAAGAACCCGGACGACGGCTTTGGGCATGGCTTCGAGCACGATCTAAAAGCCCCGCAGTCCAATCCGCTGGCGCTGGAATACTTGCTGGGCGCGCTGAAATACTGTGAGATCCCGCCGGGAGATGTTCTGGCTGGCTGTGCCGAATGGGTCGAAAGCCAGATGAATAGCGATGGCAGCCTGCGCAATCCCGCCGAGATACGCGATTATCCGCTGGCGCCCTGGTGGCAAGACTGGGGCGGCCAAACTCAGCCAGATTCCATTGTCGGCAACCTGATCCATCTCGGCTGCGCCACGCCCTCACTGGTCGAGCGTGCGAAGAGCTGGGTCATCGCCAATAGCTCGCCCGAGAAGATCCTGGAAAATGACTGGCTCTTCATGGCTTACCACGCCTTCGACTTCTTCTTTGCTGTGGATGACATGCCCGGCTTGCAGCGCTTTCAAGAGGCGACTATACAGAATATCCTGAACTGCGCGTTGGCCGCGCCGGTTGAGCAGCTGGCCACGGTATTCACTTTTGCGCCAAGCCCCGACTCCGTGATCGCCCAGCGTCTGCCGCGGGCTTTCATTGAGCGCTGCCTTGACACGCTGGAAAGCTCGCAGGAAGCGGGGGGAAACTGGCGCGACCAGCACAACCTGCCGCAGTGGTATCCCATGACGACCATCAATAGCTTGCTGGCGCTGCGACGATATGGCCGCCTTTGAGCCGCTGGCCACTGGCGCTGTGCTATACTCGCTTGGCAAGAGCATTTGCATGGACGCTTGGAGCCGCTGTGGCGATAGATTACATCATCGAGCTAGATTGCCCGCCCAAGCGGGTCTTGAGCGCGGATGGGATTCTGGAGCGCCTCAAGGAGCGCCAGCGCGCCGCTGAAGTGATCGCATGGTTTCGCGCCGCCGGCGACAAACGCCCGCCCGCCGAGATGGGCTTCGAGTTCAGCCACAGCGCCAGCAGCGAGAAGCAGCTCATCATCGTACAAGACTTGCTCGATCACGCCGCCGCGCTTGATGAGCATGCCGGGCATTGTCAGAATTGCCCGGCGAACATTTCCGGCGAGGCTTATGGCTGCATGGGCTTCATAAACTATCCGATCAGCGCGCAGGCTGAGGTCTGGCTTCTGGAACGTCTGCCAGTGCCCGATGAGCCGCTGGTCTGGCTTCTGCTGCGCAAGGGCATCCGCGATTTTGGCTACGACGGCGCGTCGGTCAAGGCGCTGCGCGAGGCTGAAGCGGCGGATGAGCAGGCTGAGCGCAGATACTTTGAGCTGCCGGTCGCGCCCCAAAGGCGGTTGGGCGAACTGCGGGTCTCGGCGGATCAAGCCCTCGAGATGATCTTCGGCGTCGGCCAGCGCATCATTCCCAATCACGCCGGCGTTCTGCTGCTCTTTTTCGCCGCCATCAAGCGCGATCTGGACGCGCCAGCCATTCAGAACATCTCATCCATCGACGCGAAAAGCCGCGAGGGCATCGACTTTGATATGCCAACCATGAACGACGCCGATGCCTGCGCCAGCGAATTCATCGCATTCTTTCAGGCGCTGTATACCGCCTGGAAACTTGACCAGCCGCTTTTTGTCGATGCCTGAGCGAGAATCCGGGAGGATGCGCCGATCATGAATGAGGAAAGCCAGCCCATCGCGTTCATCGAGACCATATCCGAATCTCAGGCTGCGGGTAACTTGCTACGCGCTTATCGCCGCGCGGCCGACCCCAGGAGCGGCCAAGTCGATCACATCATGAAGATCCACAGCCTCAATCCCGCCTCGCTGATTGATCATCAGCATCTGTACAAGACGCTGATGTATGGCGAATCGCCCTTGTCCCGCGCCCAGCGCGAGATGATCGGGGTTGTCGTCTCAGCCATCAACCGCTGCGAATACTGACTGCGCCACCATGCGCGCAACCTCCGTCAGTTGACTGGAGATCAAGAACTGGTCGCGCAAATCGAATGCGATTATCGCGCGGCGGACCTGCAAGCAGGCGACAAAGCCATGCTGGATTATGCAGCCAGGCTGACGCGCGCGCCCGGCGATATGAAGCGGGATGATGTTGAGAGATTGCGTAAGGCTGGCTTTGATGACCGCGCAATCCTGGATATCGCTCTGGTCACCGCCTATTACGCCTATGTCAATCGCATTGCCGATGGGCTGGGGGTGGCGCTCGAAGGCTACTGGCGCGAAGGCAAAGAAGACTACGCTTAGCCGCCGCGGGTCGCCAAAGCCAGCAAAACCAGCGCCGCCAGAATGATGCCAATGGCGGCCAGCGCGTAGAGCTTGCCGAAGATGCGCCTTGCTTCTGAGCCTTCTTTGAATATCTCAGACAGTTTCACGATAACCGCGGGATTTCATTGCCGACAGCGCAATCATAGCATACTGCGCCTGGCTTCCGCTGCCCAGCGACTGCAATTTTCGCAATCAGCCGATACAATAAGCTTATGATAGGAAGCGACGCGCTCATCGGCTCAATGCTGCAGGCTGACTACAGTGGCTTGCTGGCCATCGTCAAACAGGACTGCGCCACCTGCCGGCTGATAGCGCCGGTCTTGCGATCCTTGAGCGAAAGGCGCGGCCTGCTGATAGTCTCGCAGGATGATCCGGCTTTTCCGCCTGGCATTCGCGACGTCCGCGATGACCGCGAGTTGGCGCTTTCGTATCGCCTGGAAATTGAAATTGTGCCGACGCTGCTGCGCTTTGAGGCTGGGCGGGAGCTGGAAAGGTTGGTCGGCTGGCAGCGCGATGCCTGGCGCGCCCTGACTGCTTTGCCGGCGCTAGGCGAAGACCTGCCGGCATTCAGCCCCGGCTGCGGCTCCAAGTCAGTCGAGCCGGGCATGCCAGAGAAGCTGGCTTACAAATTTGGCGATACGCATTTGCAGGCGCGGCGCATCGACATCGCCAGCCAGCAGGATGCGCATGAGCTTGCCTTCGAGCGAGGCTGGTCGGATGGCTTGCCGGTCATCCCGCCCACGGAAGCGCGCGTCCTGAATATGCTGGGAGGCACAACGCGCGCCCCGGACGAAATCATCGGCATCATCCCGCCCGATAATGCCCCCTGCACGGTTGAAAAAGCGGCAATCAACGCCGTGATGGCTGGCTGCAAACCCGAGTATCTGCCGGTTGTGCTGGCGGCCGTGGAGGCGGCCTGCCTGGACGAATTCTGCATGCATGGCGTCCTGGCGACCACGTATTTCGCGGGTCCCATCATAATCGTCAATGGTCCTATCCGCGAGCGCATCGGCTTGAACAGCGGCCACAACGCCTTGGGGCAGGGCAGCCGCGCCAACTTGACGATCGGGCGAGCCTTGCAGTTGATCATCCGCAATGTCGGCGGCGGGGTTCCGGGCGGCGTCGACCGGGCGGCGCTGGGCACGCCTGGCAAGCTCAGCTTCTGCATCGCCGAGCGCGAGCAAGATTCATATTGGGAGTCGCTGGCGGTAGAACGCGGCTTCCATCCCGAAGAATCGACCGTGACGCTGTTTGCCGGCGGCGGCGTTCATCCTATCGCCGATCAGAAATCGCGCGAACCCGACTCTTTGACGCGCAGCCTGGCGCTTAGCCTGCGCACGGTGCATCATGCCAAGATCTATGGCGCGGTCGACGCTCTGCTGGTTATCTCGCCGGAGCACATGCGGGTATTCAGAGAGGCCAGCTGGAGCAAGGCGCGGTTTCGCGAGGCATTGGCTAAAGAGCTTTCGGTTGACGGGGACGCCGTGCTGGCTGGGCAAGCCGGCATAGCGGAAGGCATGCCTGAGCGTTTCGCCGGGACGCGCCTGCGCAAGTTTCGGCCTGGCGGCTTGCTGATCGCGCATGCTGGCGGAGCGGCTGGCATGTGGACGGCAGCCATCACCGGCTGGGCGGGCAGCGGACCAAAAGGCAGCATGCCCGTGACCGTGGCGATCAAACCCTGAATCCAGGACAAAATGTATGGGCTATTCGTTAGGGCGTCCAATGGGTTCGAAAATGAAGTTTTAGGGGCGACACGCTGATTCGCCAATTTCATCCAACTGTAGGGGGACTTGCTGATTCGTCCAATCATTTCGATTGTAGGGGCGACTCGCACTCGCCAATTTTATCCAACTGTAGGGGGACTTGCTGATTCGTCCAATCATTTCGATTGTAGGGGCGACTCGCACTCGCCAATTTCATCCAACTGTAGGGGCAACTCGCTGAGTCGCCCGCGCAACCGACAAAGTACCATAAGGGAGTAACGAATCATGCAACTGCTAGACCCAACATCCGAGCGCCAGCCCGTTCAGCGAGCGCGCCTGCCGCGCCCGGAAAGCCTGGCGGAGAAACGCATAGCCCTGCTCGATATCTCCAAGCCGCGCGGCGATGTCTTTCTCGATAGGCTGGCTGCCCGCCTGGATAAAATGGACATCGAAACCCGCCGCTATCAAAAGCCGACATTCACACGCATCGCGCCAGCCGAGTTGCGCCAGCGGATCCTCAGCGAATGCGACCTGGTCATCGAAGCCTTGGCCGATTGAGGATCATGCACGTCGTGCAGTGTGCACGACATCACTGAAATGGAAAATCGCGGCATCCCCGGCATGTTCGTGGCGTCCAGCGAATTCGTCGAAGCGGCAGCGGCGCAAGGCAAGGCGCTTGGTTTTGAGCCGGCCGCCTGCTATGTGGCGCATCCCATCCAGGATCGCAGCGATGCGGAGATTCAGGCTCTGGCTGATGCCGCTCTGGAAGACATCCTGGCGCAGTTGGTCGCCCCTGAGCCTTTGTGAGATCACTCGTAGCGGCTGATGACCACGGCCGTGTTGTGCCCGCCGAAGCCGAATGAGTTGCTGAGCACATGCCGCATGGGCTTGGCGACGCCGATATTGGGCGTATAGTCCAGGTCGCATTCCGGATCGGGCGTCTCGAGGTTGATAGTGGGCGGGATGAAATTATTCAGCAGCGCTTTGACCGAGAATATCGCCTCGGCCGCAGCCGTCGCGCCCAGGATATGCCCGGTCATCGACTTGGTTGAGCTGATGGGGATTTTGTAAGCGTCTTCGCCCAGCGCATGCTTGATAGCCAGGGTCTCGCTCTTGTCATTGAGCTGCGTGGCTGTGCCATGCGCGTTGATATAGCTGATTTCCTGATTGCTGATGCCCGCTTCCTTCAGCGCGCGCCGCATGGCTTCAGCCGCATCCACGCCATCGGGGTTGGGCGCCGTGACATGAAAAGCGTCCGATGTATGCCCATAACCGGTTAGCTCGGCGTAGATCGGCGCGCCCCTCGCCAAAGCATGATCGAGGTCTTCCAGGATCATCAGAGCAGCGCCTTCTGCCGCCACAAAGCCGTCGCGACTGGCGTCAAAGGGTCGGGAGGCGCGTTCGGGCACATCTTCGGTATTGGTCAAGACCTTCATATTATTGAAGCCGCTGATGACCATGGGCATGATGCAGGCTTCACTGCCGCCAGCCACCATGACCTTGGCCCGTCCCATGCGAATCAGATCAGCCGCGTCGCCCAGGGAGTTGTTGCTGGTCGCGCAGGCCGCAGTGATATTGTAATTGGGACCCTTCAAGCCGAAGTGCATGGACACGCGCGAACTGATGCCATCGTGCAGCAGAGCCGGCACAATCACAGGGCTGACGCCGCGATGCCCGCGCGCCTGGAAACCATTTAGCGCCTGCACGACAGTGACGATCCCGCCGATGCCGGAGCCGACGACCACGCCAACGTCGTATTTGTTGTCATCAGTGATGGTGATGCCGGCGTCGTTCAAGGCTTCGTCAGCGGCCACCAGAGCCAGCATCTGCGCCCGATCCATGCGCCGCATCTCGCGCCGGCCAAATATGCCTTGCAGATCCAGGTCTTTGACCTCGCCAGCCACGCGATTCTCGACCAGGTCGGCGTCAAACAGGCTGATCCAATCAATGCCCGATATGCCGGCGCGGATATTCTCCCAGGATTCTTCGACGCTGTTCCCGACCGGGCAAACCAAGCCCATGCCGGTAATGACTACCCGTTTCTCGGCCATGCTCACGCTTTCATCGCCATCGCGCTTGCAGATTCTTCCGCTTGATTATACCGCTTGCGCGCAGGACTTGCATTGTCCATTTCATCAGGCCGGGTCTTCCGCCAGTTCCGCCAGAAGCGCCTCGCGCATGTCTTCCGGCAGCCGATTGTAGGGCAGGTCGAGCAAGGCGCCTTGCAGAGCCCAGAGCATGTTCAGGCTGACCGGATAGCGCTCGCGAAGCAGCCAGTAGACCGCCACCGCGCCCAAGGACTCGATCTGCCGCCGGGAATGGATGCCGACGGCTTGCAGCTTCTGGGCGGAGTCCGGACCGATGTTCTTGAGCTTCAGCAATTCCGCGGACGCGTCCATCATATCAGCAGTTTAGGCTTGCGATCCGTTTGGGCCAGCCACCGCGATGACCATGTCCTGGACCTTCAGATAGCGTTGGGCTGCCGCCAGCAGATCTTCGCGCGTATTCTGGCGGATCATATCCGCGTAATTGAGCAGATAATCCAGCCCCAGCCCAAAGCTCTCCATGCTGTGCAGATGCGAGGCGATGCCTTCGTTGCTCTCCAGCCGCAGGGGCATGCGCCCGATGAAATAACTCTGGTTGTCCGTCAGATCCTCTTCGCTAACTGGCGATGACGTCAGGCGCTCGATCTCATTTAAGATGGAGGCGATGGCCAGATCTACGTTCTCGGGATTGACGCCGGCGCTGACCGTCCAGGCATCCGGCCCATGCCCGCCGCCTAGCCGACTGAAAGCATAGTAGGCCAGCCCCTTCTCTTCACGAACGCTCTTGCCGATGCGCCCCATCATGCCGAACTCGCCCAGAACGCTGTTGGCCAGCTGGGCCGCCAGGTAGTCATCGGCTCGACGCGCCGGTCCGACGATGCCCATGCTGATGTCGGATTGCGTCTTGCCGGGCACGAAGACGTTCTGGCGCTCCCGCTGGCTGCGTGTCTCTGGCGCGTCCACTGTCATGACCGGCGGCTGGTCATCATTCCGCCAATCGCCAAAAGCCTCGCGCGCAAGCTCGATTGCGTCGTCCGGCTGCACGGAGCCTACGACCGCCAGGATCATGCCGCGCGGTCCAAACTGCCGAGCGTGAAATGCCGCCATGTCCTCGCGCGTTATGCTGGCGATGCTTTCTTGGCTGCCATAGGCGCCGAAGTGGTAGGGATGGGGCTGGGGATAGAGCGCTTCCCGCATGGCTTTGGCGGCTCGGTAGCGGGTATCGAACTGACTGTATTGCAGCCAGGTCAAACGTTCGCCGCGCAGCCTTTCGACATGCTCGCTGGGGAAGACGGGCTGGCGCAGAGCGTCATTGGCGATTTCGACCAGCGTTGGCAGGTCTTCCGCCAGCGCCTTGCCAGAGAAGCCCAGCTTATGCGCATGCCCGCGGAAACTCAAATCCGCGCCGATATCTTCCAGCGCGCCGTGCAGGGCGTCGAAGTCTCGCTTGGCTGTGCCCGTCATCAGGGCGCTGGCCACAAACGACGCCAAGCCGCTTAATGCCGGGTCTTCATAAATGCTGCCGGCATGGAGCGAGCCCATCAGGTTGACCGATTGCACGGCCGGGTTGGCATACACCAGCACCGTGACGCCATTGTCAAGCGTCGCCCGCGTGATATTGCTGGAATTGGGGATGCTCGCTTGACCTGGAGTCATGCGCTCGCCTCCTCGGGGGCTGCGACCGGCTGCAAGACGCCGACCACCCGCTGCTGGCTGACCAGGCAGCGCCGCGCCACATCCAGCACATCATCCGCCGTCACCTTCATCAAGCGCTCGGCATAGCTATCGAACCAGCCGACATCGCCCAGAATGAAGGATTGCGCCAGCCAATAGGCCTGCTCGGTGACGCTCTCCGTGCTGTAGGCGAAGGCTGCTCGGCTCTGCTTGCGCGCCCGATTGAGCTCCTCGTCGCTGATGCCATCGGCCTGCAAGCGCGCGATCTCATCCTGCAGGACGGCTTCGGCTTCCGCGGGCTCCCGGCCTTCGCGCAATGTCACCAGGATGCTGTAGAGGTAGGGATCGATGGTCGGGGTCAGCCAAGCGCCGACGCCCGCCGCGATTTCTGTCTTGACCAGGGCTTGATAGAGCCGGCTGGTCTTGTTGTCGGATGCGCCGCTGGAGCCGCTCAGCACGGCATCCAGCACTTTCAGCTTCAGCCAATCGTCATGCGTCGCCGCTGGCGCCTTGTGGCAGACTTCGAGGAAAGCCGTCTTGCCCGGCCGCTCCACGGTGATGCGCCGCTCGCCAGACTGGTCCGGTTCCTGCCGCGCGAAGAGTTCAGGCGCCGCCTGGCCTGGAATAACGCCGAAGAGCCGCGTGATCTCCGCCAGCATCTCGTCAGTGTCGAATGCGCCGACCGCGATGACCGCCGCGTTGGCCGGGCAATAATGGGCGCGATAATGCGCGTAGAGATCGTCTCGGGTCATTGAGCGCAAATCCGCCTCATCGCCGATGATTTCGTGATGATAGCCATGCACGCGAAAAGCCGCGCCCCGGACGCCTTCCTGCAGCCAGAAGGTGGGCTGGTTTTCCGCCCCCTGCCGCTCGGAGATGATGACCGTGCGCTCGGATTCGGTTTCGTCTTTGTCAAAGAGCGCGTTGACCATGCGGTCGGCTTCGGCCTCCATGGCGATGGCGATTTTCTCAGCCGGCAGCGTCTCGAAATACTTGGTCGCGTCCATGGAAGTGAAGGCGTTCCATTGCCCGCCAGCCCGGTCGATTTCGCGGTCGAGGCTGCCGGCCGGGTAGCGTGGCGTGCCCTTGAACATCATGTGCTCGACCCAGTGCGAGATGCCGGTGAGGCCCGTAGGTTCGTTGCGGCTGCCCACGCGGTAGGCGAGCCAGAAGCTGATGACAGGGGCGGCGTGGGCTTCGCGGAGGAGGACTGTGAGTCCGTTTGGGAGTGTGTGGTGGGTGGGTGGGGGCATGGGCAACTCTTGCAATTGAACCGGCGATTCGTGCCCACAGTCTAGCACACCATGGCCCTTTCGCGACTTGCCCAATCTATCGGCATACGCTATAGTCAATGCAAAACTATGTGCGCGAAGGTCCAGGACCATGAATGCCGCTTCGATGACTATTGAGTCAGTATTTGAAAGTACTGATATGCTACAGTATGTCTTGCCTCATTTTCAACGGGAATTCGCTTGGGAAAAGGAGGAATGGCAGACATTATTTGACGATGTGATGGAAGTGTACCAGTCTGATGCCCAGCCACGACCCGAGCACTTCATGGGTTCGCTGGTGGTGATCCAACATGAAGGCACCGAAGGAAAACGTCAGAAATACACGCTGGTTGATGGACAGCAACGCCTAACATCTATTTCGCTCTTGCTTTGTGCGCTGCGAGACACTCTAAGTGCCGATGATTCTCTTCGTGCGTCAATTGAAAGACTCCTGGTGAATCCGAAGGAGGAAGGGAGAGCGCGCTACAAGATTCTCCCAACAAGCAAGTATTCGGACAGTCAAGCCTATTTTGCCATCTTGAATGGCGAGCTTAATCCAACCTATGAGTCAGGAATTGTCAAGGCATGGAAGCACTACCAAAAGTGCTTGCGCGACGCTTCGCCTGGCATCGATTCGGCGGAGTTCTTCAGGTGTATTGTGTCCGGCATGCAGGTCGTTTTCATAAAGCTGCAACGAAGCGAGCAGGCGCATAGAATCTTTGAGAGCCTCAATGCCAGAGGTAGAGACCTAACACAGGCAGATCTTGTACGCAATTATGTAGCCATGAAGCTCCCGTTGGAAAGGCAAGAGAGAGCGTTCAACGAACATTGGGACAAGATAGACAACTTGCTCCATGAGAAGCGGAAAGTTGCGCGAATGGGCGAGCTTTCGGCCTTCCTGCGGCACTACTTGGCAATGAACAGTGGAGTGCTTCCAAAGACGAAACGGGTTTACACGCGGTTCAGAGTTCATGTTGAGACGAATTGCCCTACGCCAGAAGACTTCATTACGGAATTGAGGAAGTTGAATCGGTTTGCCAAGTTCTACGACAGGCTGGTTCGTCCAGAGAATGAATCCAACGCTGGCATTCGAATAGGCATTAGTCGCTTGAACATTGTTTTGGAATCAGTGAGTTATCCGCTCCTACTAAAATTCTTTGAATTCCACGATGAACGTCTTATCGCGGACGTAGAATTCGTGAATGCATTGGAAATAATAGAGAATTACTCAACTCGAAGATTCTTGTCAGGTGCAAGTACCAATTCATTAAATAACATCTTTGCTGCGCTTCCGGGCGAATTGGATGTTGAGAACTTCATACCAACCATGACGGAGCTGTTGCGTAGCAAAAAATATCCTCGAAACTCGGATATTCGACAGAACATGTTGCACAAATTCGAGTATTCCAATCGGTCCCGTGAACGAATCATATTTATACTACGGTCAATTGAGCGACATCTTAGTAGAGATTCAGGCGGCTTCTCTGTACTTGACGATGAGCCAAGTATTGAACATATCTTGCCAAAGAATCCTGATAAGTCGTGGAAGGAACACCTTGGCTCGGAATGGCAGCAAGTGCGTGACCAATATCTTGACAGAATTGGCAACATAACTTTGGTTACCGAAGAGTGGAATACGGCGATGTCCAATGGCTCTTTCGTGGCCAAGCAAGCAAAGCTCGCCGACCATGCCCTAAAGATAAACAGCGACTACTTTGCACGAGACATTCAGTGCTGGGATGGCGATGCTATTGTGGATCGCTCGGATTGGTTTGCACAAGTCGCGATTCAAGTGTGGGCGCCTTTTGGAGGCTATTCGCCGGCACGGAGCGATATAGAAGACGCTAGACCCACTTTGCTCGCTGTCGACGGGCAACGATTCGAGGTGGAGTCTTGGCGGCAAGTCTTGATTATGACAGTTGAAGCGATTGCTGACCGCTTTGATGACTTTGGCGCGGAAACCGCGCGATTTGAGAGTTTCTTGTCACACTCTGGTGCTGGTTTTCTGGCGAAGCATCAACTCGCGAATGGTTACTGGCTGAAGTTGAATCATAGCAACAAGAAGATCTACGAGTTTTGCAAGCAGTTCTCGCTTCGCGCTGGCTTAAACAACAGAGACTGGCACGTCGAATACGAATAACCTCAGCTTCGCAACCGCCGCTCCAACACCCGCCCGCCCGCATCCAAACCCGCCACATACTCCCCAACCGCCGCCACCGCCAAGTGCGCCCCAGCCGTCGCCCGGGCATGCCCAACCGCCGTCAGCTTCACGATATACTGCCCAGCCTCTTTCCGCGGCGACATCCCGATCAAAACATGCTGCTCGATCGTCGGCTCTTCCACCACGGCTTCGAAGACCGCCTCATCCCGCTTGGTGTTGGCATAAGCCCGCAGGATGGCGATATGCGCGCCGCCCGCCGATACCCGTGTCGCCTCGAAACGCTCGACAACCTGGCTCGCGTCCAATGGCGATTGCAGAATCAGATGCGGCATGTCCAACTCCTTGATCAGCGGAAGATGCGCGACCGGCGATTCATCCCGCGCATAGCAGAAAAAATGCGCCTGCCGCCCCTCGCGATAGCCCTTGCGTTCGTACTTGGTCTGCGGACGACCAGGGACAGTGTGCAGCCAGGGCGCGCCAAACTGATTTTGCAGCCCCGCCGTCGCAGCCAGGAACTCATGCGCCATATCAGCATACTCGCGGATATCCGTGGCCAGGTGCAGCATGCCCCCGACCTCCAGCCGGCTGGTGAGATACTCGACCGTCCTTCGCGAAATCAGCCGGCGGCGATGATGTTTCTTCTTGAACCAGGGATCGGGATTATTGATGTGAAACTCGCGAACGGACTCCGGCTCAAGCAGATGCGCCAGCGCCGTCTCCGCCCGACTGTGAATAACGCGCGCGTTTTTCAGGCCGGCTTTCTCGATCTTGGCTTCGGCTTGTGCCATGGATTGGCTGGAGATCTCCAGCCCGAGGATATTGCAATCGGCTTGCTTCCGCGCCAGATGCAGCAGAAAATCGCCATTGCCAAAGCCGATTTCCACGATAAGCGGGCAAACCTGCGGGAAAAGCCGAGCCTGCCGCAGGGGCCAATCAACTGTGAGATAACTCAGCTTGCGCAAGAGGATCTTCGGGAGACCTGGATCTAGTGACTCCCCTTCCCTCATGCTTGGGGATGCTCCTCATAGAGATGAGGTGGCTGGCAAGGGGATGGGGGCGTCATCCGGCGGTTGCCAGCGAATGCGACCGTTTCAGCGTCTCCGGCACCATAAAGAGGAAGATGCTGGCGGCGGCCATGCCCGACAAGGCGATGATGAAGATGGCCGAGCTCAATACCAGCGCGTCAGCCACGATGCCGATCACCAAGGGAGCGCCGGTATGCCCCATATCGCCAATCAAGCGCCAAACGCCCAGGAACTCTCCGCGGGACCGGGCTGGCGACAGATCTGACCCCAGGGTCATCATGGAGCCTGCGCCCAAGCCGTTGCCGATGCCGATGAGCACCGCCGCAAACAGCAAGCCAGCCGCGCCGGCCGTAAAGGGCACCAGCGCCATGCCCAAAGCCTGAATCCCGAAACAGGGCACGATTGCGAACTTCCGCCCGAAGCGGTCCATCAGCCAGCCAGCCACCAGGAACAAGCTGAAATCCACAGCCACCGAGAGGCTGACGATCAGGCCGATCTGGTCAACGCTCAAACCCAAGACATCCGCGGCGAATAGCGGGATCACCACAGTCCGCCCGGCGCGCACGGTCTGGCCGAAGAGCTGTGCCAAGCCCGCCGAAGCCAGCACGCGCCGGTTCGCGCGCAGGACGCCCAGCAGATGCAGCGAATGGCGCTTTGGCGAACGGGAATGGCTTATTTCGCGCTTGCCCGCCCGCGTGTACAGCGCCACCAGCAACAGGCCGAGGCCGGTCGCGAGAGCCACGGGGATGAAAGCCGCCCGCAAGCCCAGCCAGCCCGCCAGTAGGCCGCCGACCGCCGGCCCGATGAAGCCGCCCAGCCGGTAAGTGCCGCCGAACATCGAAATGGCTTTGCCGCGCTGCTCAAGATCAACCTGGTTGGTCACATAGACATGCGCCGAGACGGTGTACATGGCGCGGCCGAAGCCCGATACCAAGCGCAGCAGCAGCACAATCCAGACCGAGCCAGCGAAGAAGAGCAGCAGGATCGACAGCGTCTTTATAAGCAAGCCCATCATCATGACCTGCTTGTTGCCAAAGCGCCGCTGCAGCAAGCCCGTCGGCACATCGGCCAGCAGCCCGCCCAAGCCTTCGCCAGCCAGCACAAAACCTATCAGCAGGTAACCGATTTGGAAGTCCGCGGCATAAAGCGGCAGGATCGGCACCAGGATGCCCTGGCCCACCGTCACCATCAATGCCGGCAGATAGAAAGCCAGGATCAGCCCGCGCAAACCGGCTGCCCACTCCAATGCGAATCGCCCTTTGCGAGCTCTAGTCATAACTCGCTACACGCGCCTGGCTGTACATCGTAAGCGACTTAGCCCGCGCCATATTCATACAGCGTTTTGCCCAGGGCGGCGATGGCTCTCGTGATGGTCTCTTCATCGACGCGCGTGAAATTCAAGCGCATCGTCGCCAGACCATCGTCCGGATTCGCGTAGAAGTACTTGCCGGGCACATAGGCGACCTTGCGCTCGACCGCTTTCCAATAGATCCGCTCGGCATCGACATCGGGCGGTCCCTCCACCCAGATGAACATGCCGCCTTCGGGCTGTATCCAGCGATACTCGGGCGGGAAGTGCCGCGCCATTGCCGCCAGCATGGCTTCTTGCCTCGGGCGATACAAGGCGATGATCTTGGGCACCTGCCGCTCGATATAACCGCCGCAGATGTACTCTGTGGCCAGGGCTTGCGCATAAGTATTGCTGTGCAGGTCCGCGCCTTGCTTGGCTGTGTACAGCCATTCGCGAATCAGCGGCGGCGCCTGGCAGAATCCCAGCCGCAGGCCGGGCGCGAATATCTTCGACAAAGTGCTGACATAAACCGTGTTGTCCGGCGCGAAACTTTGCAATGGCGGCAGAGCCTGGCCCCGATAACGCAGGTCGCTATAGGGGTCATCTTCGACGACCAGGGCATCGCGCGCAATGATGATCTCGGCGATCTCGCGCCGGCGCTGCAGGCTGAGCGTTCGCCCGGTTGGGTTCTGGAATGTCGTCACCAGATAGATGAACTTCACCGGCTGCGCATCCAGCGCGCGCTCCAGCGAATCCGGCAGGAGGCCCTCGTCATCGGTTGCGATGCTGACGTAGCGCGGCCCATAGGCGCTGAAAGCCGATATCGCGCCCAGGTAACTCGGCGATTCTATGGCGATGAGGTCGCCCGGCGTGATAAGCACCTTGCCCAGGGTATCCAGCGCGCTCTGCGACCCGTTGAAGACCAGCAGCTGCTCGGCGTCGGCTGCGATGCCTTTGCCAGCCAGGTAGCCCGCCAGAGCCTCGCGAAAGGGCGCGTAGCCTTCGGTGAGATCATATTGCAGCGCCGCCGCCCCATGGCGATCCAGGACCTGCTCGTTGATGCGATACAATTCTTCGATAGGGAAGGTCTCCGGCGCGGGAATGCCGCCAGCCAGGGAAATCATGCCCGGCTGCGATACGACCTTGAGAATCTCGCGTATCTGATTGCGCTGCATGCCCGCGGTCCGCCGGCTGAGCAGGCGCTCTAGTTTCTGGGTCAATATTCGCCTTTCCGATACAAAAATGCCGAAACCCGTATGTTCCGGCAATTCGCTATCATCCAGAAGTCGATTCCAACCTAGCCAAGATAGTCCCGCAAATTGTGCGCCAGCTGCGGATGCCGCAAGCGTCTCAATGCCTCTTTTTCCAATTGGCGGATGCGTTCCCGGCTCAAGCCAAATTTGTTGGCGATCTCTTCGAGGGTATGCGGCTCGCCACCGCCCAAGCCAAAGCGCAAGCGCAGGATGTGGCTCTGGCGCGGCGTCAACTCGGCTAGCACTTCTTCTATGGCTTCTTCCAGCAGGTTCTGCGTCGCCGATTCGACCGGGCTGACCGAGTCCTGGTCTTCGATGAAGTCGCCAAATTCGCTGTCGCCGTCTTCGCCGACGGGCCGTTCCAGTGCGATGGCATGCTGGCTGGCATCCATCATTGCGCGGACCGCGTCCGCAGCGACTTCCATGGCTGTGGCGATCTCTTCGGCGGTGGGCCGGCGCCCCAGGGTCTGCTCCAGGTCTTGCGCCGCCCGATACATCTGGCGGATGCGTTCGGTCATGTGCAGGGGAATGCGGATGGTGCGGGTCTTCTGCGCCAATGCCCGCGTGATGGCTTGGCGGATCCACCAGGTGGCATAGGTGCTGAAGCGGTTGCCGCGCGCATAATCGTATTTATCCACCGCGCGCATCAAGCCGACGTTGCCTTCCTGAATCAGATCCGGGAAGGGCAAGCCTTGGCCCATATACCGCTTGGCGATGCTGACCACCAGCCGAGTATTCGCCCGGCCCAGATGCTCGCGGGCGCATTGACCGTCAAAAACCAGCCGGCGCAGGTGCCGCCGCCAGCGCGCGCTCTTCTCCAGCACATCCGGGTTTTCCAGCCGCCGCTTGGCTTTGAAACCGCGTTCGATGCGCTTCGCAAGGTCAATCTCGTCGGTGGCGGTGAGCAGCGGTTCTTGAGCCATCTGCCGGAAATACAGCCCGACGGGATCGTCGGACGAGACGGCGCTCAGATCGGCAACTACTCTGCTGGGGATGGGCGGGCGGCTCTCGAAGTCATTCTCGACGAAATCGCCAGCGGCTTTTGGCGCTGAACTCTCGCCATCCCGGCGCAGTTCGATGCCCAGTTCATTCAGTTCGTAGAGCAGGTTGCGCAAGGCGGCGCGGTCATCGCCATCGTCATCAAGCGCTTCCATAATCTGTTCGTATGTGACATATCCGCGTTTGTCTGCCAGTTCAACAAGTGCTTGTATCACGGCGTCCCTCGACTGTTTTGGATGAAAACGACTAAGCGCACTATTCCACCGCAATCCCGCGACTTTACGATTTCTATTTTGCGCGGAATCCCGCCGCGATGTCAACCGATAAAATTGGCCAATTCGTAGAGTTATCTATACAGATTCTGTCCAAATCGCACTCATGCCAGGTCAGCGGACGCGCCGGCGATTCATCAGCCGGTTTGAACCATCGAGCCTGCTTAGCCTTTGCTGGCTTGCGAGCGAGCTGGCTGACGAGTTCACTAGCGGCGCAGGATGCGGTTGACGATGCCGAACCAGAATGGCGCCCCTTGCGCTGCCGCGATGACCGTCGCCGCAATGCCCAGGAGCTTCGCCCCCAGCAAACCCAGCCAGCCTTGCGGATTGTTCTCCGGCGCATAATTCCACAGGTTGTTCGGGTCGCTCTGCGCCAGGGGCTGCTCAGCGACATTCTGGAACGTCCAGCCAAAGGGCAAACGCAGGTTCTCTAATTCTTGCAGCTGCCAGGCGATATCCGCGCCGGCGCCCAGGGCATCCTGGAGCGGCGTCTCGCTTTGGACCTGGCTGGCTTGGTAATCGCCGCTCGCGTCGCCAGCCGCATTGTCAATTTGAGCCTGCAAGTCGCCGCTCTGCACGGCATAGTTCAGTTCGCTGCTCAACGCCTGTCGCTGGGCCGGATCTTCCCATAGGACGCGGGCGATATTCAACGTGTCAATATTAAGCATCAGCGCGAAAGCCAGCGCCACCACTACCGACAAGAGTTTCATGCGCGAGGCATAGGCTGCGCGGGCGCCGGTCATGGAAGTGTTGAACCAGGTTTCCAGGTTGCCGCGGGCCGCGTCCATGTTCTCCGCGCTGTACATCACAGTGGCCAGAGCATTGCGCAGATTGGGCTGCTCAATCTGGCGGATGCCGGCCATCAAGGCGATATTGTCCGTCGATTGCAAACCGAGCAGGCTGACTTCTTCATCGATCTCGTTCACGATGCGGGTCAGCGCGCTGCGATAGCGCCGATCCTGGATATAGGGCAGGGCGGAGCGCAATTCTTTCATGCCTTGCCCCGAAGCGACGATGCGATTCACCATGACGCGCAGTCCCCGCCGCTCCGGTCCCGCGGGCATGGCGTCGATGACAGTCAGCAGGGAGCCGAAGAGCTGCTGGTCGGCCTCGGCTTTGATGGTGTTCAGCACGACGTCAACAAAGGTGCTGGGCTCGATATAGTCGATCCCGGCGATGGCGCTTTTGGCGATCTTCCTGGCTTCTTCCCGCGAGACGCGCTGGCTGGGCGCGACAGGAGCGGCTTTGACCAGTTGAATCAGCGGATGCGTATAAACCTTGGCGCGGATGACCGGGTCTTCGAGGATCTGGTCGATGGCATTGCGCAAGTTCTTGGCGCGCAGTTTGGTCGCCCGGGCGATCAGCGAATTCACTTCCGTCACCACGATGCTCAGCAGCGTATAAACGAAGATGACACCGGCGATGACCTGCAGAATGGCAGCCAAGCTCAATCCTTTCCCGTTGCCCTGTCTCGCCTGGAGAAGCGCGCTGCAATCAGTATAGTCGAAGCGTCAAGCGCCGCAAGCTAGAGGCTGACGCTCCCCAAGGCGCTGTCGGCTGTGGCGCTTGGGCGGGGAGCAGGGCTGGCTGGCAGCGGGATTTCTTGCGCGGGAAGATTCCTGAGCGTCGGCGTATGGCTGGGCGTCGGCGTCTTGGTGGCTGTGGCTGTATCGCTGGGGACAGGCGTGGCGCTAGGCTTGGGCGTGGGGTTCAAGGCGCGAATGATATCGCGATGCATATACACCCGCTCTAGCCGGCGCGTGCCGCGATTCTGGTCGATAACATACCATTCGGAATCCGGCAGCATGGCAATCACGCAGACGGTCTCGCCCTCCTCCAAGCCTTCGACGATTTGGCTATCCGTGCTGGGTCCTGCGCGCACAATCGCTATCGGCACGCGCACTGCAAAATCCTGGCAGGGCGGCACCGGCGTCAAGCTCGGCAAAGGCGTCGGCGCGTTCCGCACGATCTCTTGAATGCGAAAAGCCGTCGCCGTGCTTTGCTCAATCGCCTGCTGAGTGGCTTCATGCACGGTGAGACCCGAAGCCATGAAGTTGCGCAAGCCCAGCCACAGATAATAGAGCCCGAAGACAATGGCGATGCCTACGAGTATCACAAACCAGGATGGCGGGCCTGATCGCTGGTCCATCCTCATGCTGCCCTCAGTTGCCTGACAGACTTAAACATAATCGAAACCGGCGCGCTTTCAAATAAGCGTTTGCTTATCGCAGGCTTGGGCGAGCTGCATGACGCTTGCAAATTGCGCGGCATGGCATATCATCTTGCCGCAGGTCCAGGGAGCGGAAAATGCCCATTCGCTTTGTCATAGCGATCGTCTTGCTTGCCTCAGCCCTCAGCGTCGGCGCCCAAAACAGGGAAAAGCGCTTGACAGTCTTCGCCGCGACCTCTTTGACGGATGTCTTTGAGGGGCTTCGCGATGCCTTCATCGCAGCCAATCAGGATACCGAGATCCTCTTGAATTTCTCCAGCTCGTCGACCCTGGCCGCCCAGCTTGTCCAGGGCGCGCCGGCCGATGTCTTCGCCAGCGCCAACGAAGCGCAGATGGGCCTGGTCATCGCCAGCGGATTGATCGCCCCGGCGGCTGTCGAAATCTTCGCGCATAATCAACTGGTTCTGATCGCGCCGGCCAAGAACCCAGCCAATATCGCCTCCGTGAGCGACCTTGGCAAGGAATCCGTCCTGCTGGTGCTGGCGGCGCCGGGCACGCCGATCCGCGCCTATACCGATGCCATGCTGCTTTCCCATGCGGAGGAATATGGCGGCGACTTCACTGCGCGCGTCATGGGCAATCTTGTATCCGAAGAAAGCAACGTCCGCCAGGTGGCGACGCGGGTGGCTCTGGGCGAAGCCGACGCCGGCATAGTCTACCAGACCGACGCCATCGGCGATCTCAGCGAGGATTTGCAAGTCATCGACATTGAGCCAGAGCACAATCAAATCGCCGCCTATCCAATAGCGCCGCTGTCTGGGGCAGCCAATCCGCCGCTTGCCCAGACCTTCATCGACTTCATCCGTTCAGCGGATGCCCAGCCGCTTTTCGCCGCTTACGGCTTCTGCACACCTGCTATACTAAGCGCCATGCCAGCCGACGAAGCCACCCTGGAGCCCGCGCTTGAAGCTGCTGACAGCGCCGAAACGCCGCCTGCCGCCTGCCCAGCGCCAGACCCTCCCGGCGAATAGACTGTTTGTCTTCGCCCTCAGCGCATTGGGTTTTCTGCTTCTGGCGGGGCCGGTGCTGGTTCTGCTGGCGCGCGGCTTCAGTTCACGGGCATGGGAAGGCTTGCCAGCCTCAGAGGCGATCCTTTCGGCCACGCTTTTGAGCTTTGCCTCGACGGCCGCCGTCGTCTGCCTGGCCGCGCTGCTGGGAACGCCCCTGGCTTATGCGCTTTCGCGCTACGATTTCCGGGGCAAGCGCTTCGTCAGCCTTTTCATTGAGCTGCCGATTGTCATGCCGCCGGCCGTGGCGGGTCTGGCGCTGTTGCTGACCTTCGGGCGGGCGGGCGCAGTTGGCGCATTCCTGTTTGACCTGGGGATACTGATTCCCTTTTCGATTCTGGCGGTCATCATCGCCCAGTTCTTCATTTCCGCGCCCTTTTACATTCGCTCGGCACAGGTTGGCTTTGCCAGCATCGCGCCGGAGATCGAAGATGCCGCTCGCGTTGATGGCGCTTATGGCTGGCTCATGTTCTGGTACATCATCCTGCCTATCGCCTGGCGCGCGCTCATCTCCGGCATGATTCTCAGCTGGGCGCGGGCTCTGGGCGAATTTGGCGCGACCATCCTTTTCGCCGGCAACCTGCAAGGCAAAACGCAGACCATGCCGCTGCTGGTCTACAGCATCTTCGAACGGGATATCGACGCCGCGATATGGACCGGCTTGATCCTGATCGGGCTGGCCATGATCGCGCTATTTCTCTCCCAGGCATTCGGACGCGCTCAAGATAGGCTGACCAATTGAGAGCATTGCGCAATCGCGGAACAGCGCTGGAATGCCGCGCGATTGGCTCAATATCCTTAGCTGGCTACAAGACGCCACCGGCATGACAAAGAAAAAGAGCGACCATACCGATCGCTCCCTTTGAGTGGCTGCGTCGCGTCGCCTTATGCGGTGTCCATATTCTCGATGATGCGCGAGGCGAACTCGCTGGTGGGAACTTTGGTCGCATTCTCCATCTGCCGCGCGAAATCGTAGGTTACATAGCGCTGGTCGATTGTCATCTCATAGGCTCGCGTGATCAGGTCGGCCGCTTCAAACCAATCCAGATGTTCCAGCATCATGACGCCGCTGAAGAGCAGCGAGCCCGGATTGACCATATCCAGGTTGGTATACTTGGGCGCGGTGCCATGCGTGGCTTCGAAGAGCGCGATCTCGTCGCCGATATTGGCGCCCGGCGCAATGCCGACTCCGCCAACTTCCGCCGCCAGGGCATCGCTAAGGTAATCGCCATTGAGATTGGTGGTGGCGATGACATCGTGCTCGCGGGGGCGCAGCAGCATCTTCTGGAACATGATATCGGCGATGGTGTCCTGGATGAGGATCTTGCCGTTGGGCACGTCGCCATTGTGATTGGCGGCCGCCTCTTCCCAGGAAATCGTCTGATCCGGGAATTCTTCTTTCGCCAGCTCATAACCCCACTTTTGGAAGGCGCCTTCGGTGAACTTCTGGATATTGCCTTTATGCACCAGCGTCACGCCGCTCCTGCCGCGAGCGATGGCGTACTGGATTGCGGCGCGGATGAGGCGTTTGCTGCCGAAGGGGCTTATCGGCTTGATGCCCAGGCCGGCGTCTTCAAAGAAATTCTCCGCCCCCATCTCTTCGCGCAGGAAAGCCGCCAGCTTGCGGTTTTCTTCCGTGCCCGATTCAAATTCGATGCCCGCATACGTGTCTTCCGTGTTTTCGCGGAAGATGACCACGTCGACGTCTTGCGGGCGCTTCAAGGGGCTGGGCACGCCTTTATACCAGCGCACGGGCCGCACGCAGCTGTACAAATCGAGCACTTGCCGCAAGGTCACGTTCAAGCTGCGGAAGCCGCCGCCGACTGGCGTGGTCAGCGGTCCCTTGATGCCGACTTTGAATTCTCGAAAAGCCTCAAAGGTCTCCTCCGGCATATAATCGCCATCATAGAGGCTGGCCGCTTTCTCGCCGGCATAGACTTCCATCCAGGAGACGCGCCGCCTGCCGCCGTAGGCTTTATCCACAGCCGCGTCCCAGATTCGCTTGCTGGCGGTCATGATGTCGTAGCCTATGCCATCGCCCTCGATGAAAAGCAGTATGGGATTGTCCGGCACTGCCATCTTGCCCTGGCGGAAGCTGATTTTTTCTCCTGTATCGGGAGCCTTGATCTTGTCGTAAGCCATTGCTCGCTTGTCTCCTGTGTATCGCTGCTTTGCCACAATCCGCGGCATTATAGCATAATTCAGCCGCAATCATAATGGCTTATGCCCAAAGCGCCGCGCCTGCCCCTTGCCAATTTGCCCGTCTGTTCCATAATTGGGCGGACGCAAGCTCGCACGGTTTATTGCCCACTATGCATATTGCACTCTTATGCGCGACGGAACGAGGCTACAGGTTTGCCAAGCTGCTCTTTGAGCTTGAGCGCGGGCACAGCTACACCATCTTCAGTTTTCGCGAGACCGCCTGGGAGCCGCCCTTTCTGGATGATATTCGCGCGCTGACTCTGGCGAACAATCAACGGTTCATTGAAGCGCGCAATGTCGCCAGAGCCTCGCTGGCCAGCTACTGGCGCGATAACCCGGTCGATCTTATGCTCATGATCAGTTGGCGGTATATTGTGCCGCGGGAGATCTTTGGGCTGGCTCGGCGCGGCAGTTATGTTTTCCACGATTCTTTGCTGCCCCGCTATCGTGGTTTTGCGCCGACGGTCTGGGCGATCATAAATGGCGAAAGGGAGACCGGCGTTAGCCTCTTCCGCGTCGCCGACGAGCTGGATGCCGGCGACATCGTCACGCAGCGCAGCGTCGCCATCGGCGAAAATGATACCATCGCGGCTGTCATGGAGCGCGTCACCCAAACATATCTGGACATAGCGGAATGCAGAATCGCGGAATTGCTGAGCGGCAGCGTGCAGCTCACTCCGCAGGATCACAGCGAGGCAACCTATACCTGCAAGTGGACCCCTGCCGACGCCTGTATCGACTGGAATTCCAGCGCGCGCGCTATCCACAATCTGGTCCGCGCGACCAGCCGGCCATACCCGGGCGCTTACACATTTCTTGACGGGCGCAAACTTACCGTCTGGTCGGCTGCGCTGCCGCGGGACGCGCGACATTATGTGACGAAGGCGCCGGGCCGGGTGCTGCGCTGCCAGCCGGGTCTGGGCGCGACAGTTCTGACTGGCGACGGCGTCATCCTGCTGCAGTCCGTCCAGCTTGAAGGAGAGCCGATTGTCAACGCGGCTTCTCTGCTGCGGTCGCCATCGCTGACCCTGGGCGACAGGAATCGCTGATGCCGGATGTATCCGTCGTTATACCCGTCTACAACAGCGAAAAAAGCATCGGACTGCTGGTCGACGAGCTTGCGCGGACGCTGCCCGCATTGGCGGGAATTTACGAAATCCTGCTGGTTGAAGACGGCGGCAGCGACGACAGCTGGGCGGTCATCATGGCCCTGGCGGAAAAATATGCCTTCGTTCGAGGATTCAAGCTGATGCGCAACTTCGGCCAGCATAACGCCCTGCTTTGCGGCATTCGCGCGGCCCGTTACCCGGTCATCGTGACCATGGACGACGACTTCCAGCATCCTGTGCGGCATATCAAGGACCTGCTCGACAAATTGTCCGAGGGCTGCGATGTGGTCTATGGCAGGCCTGTTGCCGAGCGCCACAGTTTCCTGCGCAATCTGGCCTCGCTGACGACCAAGCTGGCTCTGCATAGCGCAATGGGCGCCAAAACAGCCCGCAAGGTTTCCGCCTTCCGCGCCTTTAGGTCGGAGCTGCGGGAAGCCTTCGCGCAGTATCGCGGACCGCTGGTGAATATCGATGTCTTGCTGACCTGGTCGACGACCAGCTTCGCGGCTGTCTCAACGGCGCATGAATCGCGCGCAATCGGCAAGTCCAATTATACTTTTGGCAAGCTGCTCACCCATGCCTTCAACATGGTTACCGGTTTCAGCACCTTGCCGCTGCGGATGGCCAGCGCGCTGGGTTTGCTGATGACCGCCTTTGGCTTCACGGTGCTGGTCTACATCATTCTCAGCCAGTTTTTCGCCTTCCGCTTTGAGGTGCCTGGCTTCACCTTCACAGTCTCGCTGATTGCCATATTCGCTGGCGCCCAAATGTTTGCTCTGGGCATCATCGGCGAATACCTGGCGAGGATTCACCTGCGCATAATGGACCGCCCGATTTATATCGTGAAGGAATTCACAGACGATTCGGAAAGCGCTGCGCCGTGAGCGGTCTCATCACGTTCCTGCCCTGGGATTCGGCTCATTTTGGCTGCCGCATCGCCCGAGCAACCCCAAGGCAGATCGATCAAAGCGCCTGTGAGAACATGCTGGCCGCCTGCCATTCGCAAGCCATTGATTGCCTGTATCTGCTGGTTGATGCCAACGATCACAAAACAATATCGCTCGCGCAAGTTAATGGATTCGATTTCGTCGATATTCGGCTGACCATGGTAGGTCCCGCATGCGAGCGCCAGCCGCCGCCAGCCCCAAATGTCTCCTACCGGCTCGGGCGGGAGTCGGATCTGCCAAGTCTGCTGCCAATCGCCAGCGCAAGCCACCGTCTGTCGCGCTTCTATGCCGACGCGCGTTTCGGCCGCCGCAAAGCCGACAGCATGTACGAAATCTGGCTGGAGAAGAGCATGGCCGGCGAGATGGCTGACGCAGTCGTGGTAGCCGAGTTTGCTGGCGAAAGCGTCGGCTACTTGACTTGTATGGTTGATCGGCCCATCGCCGCGGAAGGCAATATGGGCTTGGCTGGCATTGCCGGAGCGGCGCGGGGGCAAGGCATCGGCATCGGCATATTCCAATACGCGCTGGCTTGGTTCCAGCAGCAAGGCTTGGAGCGCGTGAATGTCGTCACGCAGGGCAGCAATGTCGTGGCGCAAAGAATATATCAGCGACTGGGCTTCAAAACGCGCTCTGTCGAGCTGTGGTTTCACAAGTGGTTTGATGAGCGTGGCTGAGCTGCGCTGCAAGGGACGCAGGAAGGAAGAAAATGAGCCAATACCGCATCCCTTTCAACAAACCCGCCTGCCTAGGGCCCGAGCTGGACTATATGCGCGACAGCATCGCCAGGGCGCATATCTCTGGCGATGGGCAGTATTCGCGGCTCTGCCACCAGTTTCTGGAAGAGTCGCTGGATCTGCCCAAAGCGCTGCTGACCACATCTTGCACGCATGCTCTGGAGATGGCGGCGCTCCTGCTGGATATTCAGCCAGGCGATGAAGTCATCGCGCCGGCTTTCACCTTTGTCTCCAGCATCAATGCTTTTGCGCTGCGCGGGGCGAAGCCGGTCTTCGCTGATATTCGAGCCGATACGTTGAACCTTGATGAGCGACTGCTGCCCGATCTCATCAGCGAAAAGACCAAAGCCATCGTGCTGGTGCATTATGCCGGCGTGGCTTGCGAGATGGACGCGATCATGCGGCTGGCGCGCGAAAATGGCATCGCCGTCGTCGAGGACAACGCACACGGCTTGTTCTCGCGTTATCGGGGGCGTCTGCTGGGTAGCTTTGGCGAATTGGCCACGCTCAGCTTTCATGAAACCAAAAACTTCACCTGCGGCGAGGGTGGCGCCTTGCTGATCAATGATGAGCGCCTTTTGGAGCGCGCCGAAATCATCCGTGAAAAAGGCACCAATCGCAGCCGATTCTTCCGCGGACAGGTGGACAAATATACCTGGGTGGACCTGGGCTCAAGCTATCTGCCGTCGGATATGCTGGCGGCTTATCTCTGGGCGCAGTTCGAAAGAGCCGACGAGATCCAGGCGCGCCGGCGGCAAGTCTGGCAGATGTATGACGATAGCCTGCAAGAGTGGGCGGATTGCCATAATGCGCGTCTGCCTGTCATCCCGGCGGAATGTGAGCAAGCCTACCATATGTATTATCTGCTGCTGCCCTCGCTCAAAGTCCGTTCCGCCTTGATCGCTCATCTCAAACGTCAGGGCATCCTGGCGGTGTTTCATTATCTGCCCCTGCATCTATCCGAGATGGGCAGGCGCTACGGGGGACGAGAGGGCGATTGCCCGGTAACGGAAGACCTGGCCGACCGCTTGCTGCGCTTGCCATTTCATTATCATCTTCAGCCGGAGGAACAAACGGAAGTGATCGCCGCTCTGCAAGCCTTCCAGGAATGGGACTAACCCTCAGCGCCGATTGTGATACAATGCGAGCGGATGCCTGCTTGGCATCAGCGCCACATCGACTCATTCGCGCCCGGCGCCGGCGCGTTTAAGCGGAAACGAAACCATAACCCTAAGGAGACCCCGCATCGTCATCGACAACTTCAAAACCATATCAAGTTTGCTGGCCCGTTTGCGCATCTGCTGACGGGCTGTTGCAGTTTGGAGCTCACTCAAAATGGCAAAGCATCCCAAGTTCAAAATCACGCCCATCGGTGGGTTGGGCGAAATCGGCAAGAATATGACACTCTTCGAATCGGGCGGCGATGGCTTCCTGATAGACGCCGGCATCATGTTCCCCGCCAACGACATGCACGGCGTCGATTATATCATTCCGGATTTCCGCTGGCTGGAAGAGCGCGATGACATCCGCCTGCATGGCATCTGCTTCACGCATGGCCACGAAGATCATATCGGCGCGGTGACGCATGTGGTCAAGGCTTTCCCCGATCTGCCGCTTTATGCCACGCCGCTGACGACTGGCTTGCTGCAGGTCAAGCTCAAGAACGCCCGCCTGCTCAAATCTACCAAGATCAAGACCTTTAATGCTGGCGATAGCATCAAGGTTGGTCCTTTCAAGCTGGAGAGTTTTCACGTCTGCCACAGCATTCCTGATTGCGTCGGTTATGGCATCAACACGCCCTATGGCGTAGTTGTGCATACCGGCGATTACAAGTTTGACAATACGCCAGTGCATGGCCGCAAGACCGATTACGCGCGCCTGGCCGGCTTCGCGCAGCGCGGCGTCGCCCTGCTGCTGGCTGATAGCACCAACTCCGATAAAGCCGGCTGGACAGAATCGGAAGCGGTCATTGATGGCGCGCTCGATCGCGTGTTTCGCGGGGCAAAAGGGCGCATCATGGTGGCCACCTTCGCCTCCTTGATCTCGCGCGTTCAGCAGGTGGTCAACGCCGCCCAGAAGCACAAGCGCAAGATCTGCATCACCGGCTACACCATGTCCGAATACGCCAAAATCGCCCGCAAGCTCGGCTATCTGGATGTGGATGAGGGCATGCTGGTCAATATCAGCCAGGCGCAGACCCTGCCGCCGCACAAGGTCGTATTCATGGTCACCGGCTCGCAAGGCGAACCCTCGGCTGTGCTGGGCAAGCTGGCCAGCGGCCGCCATCGCCAGCTTGATGTGCGCCAGGGCGATACCATCATCTTGTCCTCGCATCCCATCCCCGGCAACGAAGAGATGGTCTACCGCACCATCAATCGCTTGATCCAGCGGGGCGCGGATGTCATCTACGACGCCATCGAAGCGGTGCACGTCTCGGGTCATGCCTGCCAGGAGGAGATGCGGCTGATGCTCAATTTGACTCAGCCCAAGAACCTCATCCCCATGCACGGCGAGATACGCCATCTTCATCAGCATGCCAGGTTGGCCATCGACAACGGCATACCGCCCGAAAAGGTCACGGTGATCGAGAATGGCACGACCGTGGAGCTGGATGGCAGCGGCGTTGCTGTGCGCGAAAGGCAGCCCGGCGGTTATGTCTTCGTGGATGGCAGCGGCGTTGGCGATGTCGGGCGGGCAGTCATCCGCGATCGCGAAATCCTGGCCAAAGACGGCTTCGTGCTGGTGAGCGTCAATGTCGATCGCCTAAGCGGGCGGCCGCTTGCCGAGCCGCGTATCGTCTCGCGCGGATTCGTGTATCTCAGAGATGCCGAAGACTTCCTTGATCAGATACGCGAAAACGTCACCCAGGTTGTCAATCGCAGCGCTCGCAATCTCAATGGCAGCCGTCGGAGCGCTGTTGAGGACAGCCTCAGCAAGCTCATCTACACCGAGACCAAGCGCCGGCCGATGATCTTCAGCATCGTCAACGAAATCTAAGCCAGCGCCGAACCCGACCGCGACGATTTCAGCGCAGCCGCGTACTCAATCTATGGGCGGTCTTCAGGGCGTCCGCCGTGGCAGCGCAAACTCAATGAGGCATCCATGTCAAGCAAACAGCCAGTCATCCAGGCCAGCAATGTCACCCGCGAGCTTAAGCTGGGCAGCCATATCGTGCATGCCTTGCGCGGCGTCAACCTGGATATCTATGCCAATGAAATGGTCGGCATCATCGGTCCCTCCGGCAGCGGCAAGAGCACCCTGCTGGGCATCATCGGCGGCTTGGACAGCCCAACCGAAGGCACAATCGCCATTGACGGCGTAGATATCACGCGCATGAGCGAAAGCCAGCTTACGGACATCCGCAACCAGAAAATCGGCTTCGTCTTCCAGTTCTTCAATCTCATCCCGACCTTGACCGCGATTGAGAATGTGGCGCTGCCAGTCGAGTTCGCGCAGGTACGCCGCCACAAGCCTTTTGAACGCGCCGAAGCCTTGCTGGAGCAGCTGGGCTTGGGCAGCCGCCTGCATCACCGCCCCAACGAACTCAGCGGCGGGCAGCAGCAGCGCGTCGCCATCGCCCGCGCCCTCGCCAACGATCCGCCCATCCTGCTGGCTGATGAACCCACCGGCAATCTCGATTCCCGCTCCGGCGAGACTGTGCTGGAAGCGCTGGCTGCCATCCGCGAGCAGAATGGCACGACCGTCGTGCTGGTCACGCATGATCCCACTCTGGCTGAACGGATGGACCGCGTTCTTACCTTGGTTGATGGCGTCATCGAGCCCGGCAACGGCATAGACGCGGCGCATATCAAGTACAGCCAATCGCCGGATGTTTGATAGAGCCGGCGAGAACGCTTCCGCCTATGGAATAATCCCGTCGCGCGTTATACTGTGCGCGCCTGCTACGATGCTGATTTGAGGATATGCCATGGCTGAGGAAACCTACTCGGTAGAAGTTGCCGGCATCAAGCGCGATCTGCCGCTTATGGAGATCAAGCCGGGCATCAAGATCGCGATTTTGAACATCCTGGGGGATTATGAATTTGTCAACGCGGCCAGCCATGAACTGGCGGCGCTGCTGTCAGACCGCGACATTGAATTTCTGGTGACAGCCGAGGCCAAAGCCATCCCGCTGGCGCATGCCCTGAGCACGGCGCTGGGGCTGCCCTACATCGTCCTGCGCAAGGATCACAAGCCCTATATGGGGGATGCCTTGCAAAGCGAGACCCTCAGCATCACCACCGGCAAACCGCAGACCCTCTTCCTCGATGCCAAAGACCGCCGGCTGGTCACCGGCAGACGCATCGCCCTGATCGACGATGTGATTTCCACCGGCAGCACCCTCCAGGGCATGCGCTTGATTATGAACAAAGCCGGCGCAAATATCGTGGCTGAAGCCGCCATCTTCACCGAAGGCGACCGCGCCACCTGGCATGACATCATCGCCCTGGGACATCTGCCCGTCTGGGTTGAAGACTGAGCCGCCGACGTTTGCTTGCCCAGCGCCCATGCTCCCACAGATGCCTGAAACGTCGAATTCGCGCGCTTATGTCCTTGCCTTCATGGTCTTGATCATCCTTCTGGCTGTCAGCGGCGCATTGCTGCTTCTTTCGCGGACTCCGCCTGTCACTATCACGATTCATCCGCCCGCGCCGACTTCCACGGCCCCGCCAACCGAGACGCCGTCGCCAATCACCGTCTTTGTCACGGGCGCTGTCGCGGAGCCGGAATCGCTGATCCAATTGCCGCGCGGCAGTCGCGTGGTCGATGTTTTGGAGGCGGTCGGCGGCTTGACAGAATACGCGGACAAGAAACTGGTGAATCTGGCGGCTATAGTCCGCGATGGCGATCAGATTCATATCCGGTCAGTCGGGGACAGCGTCTATGCCTCCAGCTTGCCGACTCCATCCGGCGGGCGCCGAGTCCACCTGAACACGGCAAGTCAGGCGCAGTTGGAAAGTTTGCCCGGCATCGGACCAGCCACTGCGCAGCGCATCATCGAATATCGCGAGCTGGTCGGCGAGATCAGCAGCCTGACAGACCTGGATATGGTATCCGGCATTGGTCCCGCCACGATTGACAAACTCAAAGACTTGGTGGCTTTTGATTAGCGAATCCGCGCGCCGGAGCCGGCTTCAAAGAATAGCGCTCGCGTCCAATCCAGCTGACAGTAGACCGTGTCGCCGGGCTGGCGCATGTCGCCCAGCGGGACTTTTATGCGCCAGCGCCGTTTGCGCAGCCAGACTTCCAGCAGCGTGAACTTCTCGGCGAAATAGGGCGTGGCGCGCTCGACGATGGCGGGGATGCCGGACTGCGCATCACAGATTGCGATATGCTCCGGGCGCAAACCCACGATGATCTCCATGCCATCGCGCCGATAACTGGGCAATTCCGCCCGCCCCATGTAGCTGCCGTCCCAGGCGCCGCCGCTGACCTTGCCCCAGAAAGCGTTGATGGTCGGCGTGCCCAGGAACTCCGCCACGAATAGGCTGTCCGGGTCATCGCGCAGCGCTTGATATGTCCCGGCTTGAATGATGCGCCCGGCGTTGATGACCACGATGCGGTCGGCGATGCTCATGGCTTCCACCTGGTCATGCGTGACATAAATCAGCGTGACATTGAATTCCTGGATGAGCCGCTTGAGCTCGATGCGGGCTTGACCGCGAAACTTGGCATCCAGGTTGGCGAAGGGCTCGTCAAAAAGCAGCAATTCCAGGTCGCGGGCGAAGGCCCGGGCGATGGAGACACGCTGCTTCTCGCCGCCGGAGAGATGCCGCGGGAAGCGCCCCAGCAGGCTGTCGATATCGACGCCGGTGATTTTGGCGACTGTCGCGACATGGGCTGGCACTTCGTCTTCACGATCCCGCAGGCGCAAGAAAAATCCCACCGTGCGGCGGCTCTCCCAATGCGGGATAAGCACATAATTCTGGAAGACCATGCCTATGCCGCGCTCTTCTATGGGGATGGAATCCAGAGGCTCGCCATTGTAATAGATCGTGCCGCTGTCTGGTTGATCCAAACCGGCGATCAGGCGCAGCAGCGTGGTCTTGCCGCAGCCGGAGGGCCCCAGCAGGACAACCGCCTCGCCATCTTCGATATGCAAGTTGAAATCCTTGATGGCAAGAACTGGGGTGAGTTTCCGGCTCTTGTCATAGAAGGTTTTGTTGACGTCTTTGAGTGTGATGGCGCGCATGGCAAGGCTTTCCGCCATGGGTGACAAGCTAAAGCATACCATATTTTCCGCCTGCCCCTCTCGCCAGCCCGGCATTTGCAGCCTCTCTCGCGACTCGCCTTTATCGACCGCATTTCGCCAGCCGCTATGGAAATCCGCAAGGCAATTGATGTATACTGAACCAGAAATACCGTTCGCGATTCCGCGGAGACCTGCCTTGACCCAGACTATCGAGCCGGATCTGATCCCCGTCGCCAGCGCTGCGGATTGGCAGCCCGATCCCAAGTTTCCCCGCCGTCGCCCGCCATGGATCCGCGTCCGGGCGCCCAGTGGCGAGACCTACCAGCAAGTGCGTCAGCTCATGCGCGGCAAAACCCTGCACACGGTCTGCGAAGAAGCGCAATGCCCCAACCTTGGCGAATGCTGGGGCAAGGGCACAGCCACCTTTCTGATGATGGGCGACACCTGCACGCGCAGCTGCGGCTTCTGCGATATCAAGACGGGCAGACCGAGCCCGCTGGATTGGCGCGAGCCGAACCGCATCGCCGAAAGCGTGCATGCCATGGGCTTGCGGCACGTGGTCATCACCAGCGTCAATCGCGATGATCGCGCGGATGGCGGCGCGCCCCTCTTCGCCATGGTCATCAGGCGCATCCGCCAGCTGCAGCCCGGCTGTTCTATCGAAGTCTTGATCCCCGATTTCAAAGGCAGCGAACTGGCGCTGAAAATCGTCATGGACGCGCAGCCGGAAATCCTCAATCATAATGTGGAGACCGTGCCGCGGCTCTTCAAACGCGTACAGCCGCAAGACCGCTACGACTGGGCAATAGCGACCCTGCGCAACGCCAAAGCCATGGACCCGCTGGTGTTGACCAAGAGCGGCATCATGCTGGGCTTGGGCGAGACAACCGCCGAAATCTTGGAAACCATGGAGGATCTGGTCGCCATCGGCGTGGACATTTTGACCTTGGGGCAATACCTGCAGCCAAGCAAGAAACACCTGCCCATTGAACGCTATTATAGGCCCGCCGAGTTCGCCGAATTGCGCGAGCGGGGCTTGGCGATGGGCTTCAAGTGGGTGGAGAGCGGTCCGCTGGTGCGCAGCAGTTATCGCGCTGCGGAACAAGTGCGGGCATTATCCGAGCTTGAGCATTTTCATCTTCATGCCGCCAGGCTTGGCTGAACGCGGACATTTCAAGCTGGTTATAGCGAGAACAGAGGGAAAAGCATGAGCGCGTTTTTTGCCAATCGCCGGGGCCAGCCAGAGCTCGAACAGCCGGAGACCGATGTGGTCGGTCCGGCGCAGCGCCCGGTGGGTTTTGATACGGTCATCGGCGCCAATACCCAGTTCGAAGGCGCTTTTTCCAGCTCGGGCAATGTGCGCATGGATGGGCAATTTATCGGCTCGCTCGAGATCAGCGGGAATATCCTGGTTGGGGAATCGGCGCAGATTCAAGCCGATATCAACGCGCGCAATATCTCCATCGCCGGCACGGTCCGCGGCAACATCAGCGGCAACAAAGTGCAGTTGCTGCGCACCGGGCGCATCTGGGGCGATATCAGCGCGGCCTCATTGACCACGGAAGAAGGCGCTTTCATTGATGGCAAGATCGCCATGGTGGGCCATGCTGCCACCCGCCAGCAAGAGGTCGACGAGGATGCGGCTGGCGAAGATGGCGGCGCGCTGGATGACGAGCAGCCTGCCGAAACAGCCGATGATTCCGAGGGAGCCGCAGCCCCTGACAAGAGCGGTTAGAAGGCTGCGCTGCCTGGCGACTTCAGATGTCGCTGACGGTTAAGCCGCCATCCAGCACGAAGACCGCGCCAGTCGTGAAATCGGAAGCGGGCGAAGCCAGAAACTGCGCGATGCCGGCGATATCCTGTGGCTGTCCGACGCGGCCCGCTGGCGTCCGCGCCAGGATCGGATCCAGCAAGTCTTCATTCTCCCAAAGCGCCCGCGCGAACTTCGTCTTCACCAAACCCGGCGCGATGGCATTCACCTGGATATTGTCCGCGCCCAATTCCATAGCCAGTGTCTTGGTCAAGCTGATGACCGCCGCCTTGGTGATGCTGTATATGCCTTGATAACGTCCCGGATTCAAGCCGACAATCGACGCCACATTGACAATCTTGCCGCCTCCGCCAGCGCGCATCGCCGGGACAGCCGCTTGCGTAAGCCAGACATTGCCCATTAGATTGACTTCCAGAGTTTTCCGCCAGTAACTGTCATCGGCTTCGAGAATCGTTCCAAAATGGGGGTTGGTAGCGGCGTTGTTGACCAGAATATCCAGCCGTCCATAGTCGCCAAGCGTCCGCTCGACCAGGTTTTGCAGCGCGGCTTTGTCGCCATTATGCGCGGCGATGCCAATCGCGTCACAGCCATTGGCGCGCAGCTCCCCCGCCACTTCATCCAGCGATTCCTGCCGGCGGCTGGAAAGGACGACCTTGGCGCCCGTCCCAGCGAACCGCATGGCTATGGCTTTGCCGATCCCCCGCGATGCGCCCGTCACAATGGCGACGCGGCTCGTTAGATCAAAATATTCTGTCACGTTTGGAATCCTGTATGCGCTTGCGCTTCATGATCAATCGCCGGGGATGCTGCCGAGCAGGGTCATGCCCATGCGGCGCAGGTCATCTTGGTGATAAATGGTCGGATCGAGATATTCGGCGATGAATGCCAGCGCCAAACCCAGCAGCAGCGCGATGCCCAGTTGAATCAAGGGACTCAGGCGCGATGCCAAACCGGGCGGCGCTGCGGCTATTGTGGCTTCTTCCAATAGGGTCACCAATGCCGATTCGCCGCCGAACTGCGGGAAATAGACCTGGCTGCGAGAAGCCAAAACGATCAGCGCGCTGTCGACGATCCTGCGCAGAGCCTCGCGGTCCGGATGGCTGAAATAGATCGCGCCGATATTGCGGGCGTTATCCGCGGCTATCCCCAGGCCAGCCAGCGGCGGCTCATCGCCGGCGAGTTGCGCGCGAATTTCATCGCGGAAGCTGGAACTGCGCACCCAGTCGGTCAGCGCGTCCACAGTATGCTCAGAGGCTTGCCAGACATCGGTATAATCGCCATCGCGTTCGGGCAGGTTCAGCTTTTGCGCGGCGCTGTAACGCACTTGGGCGGTGAAGCCGGCTGGCTCGCTGCCTATGGCATTGACCAGTTCGGGGATGGCGATGACGGCGGCCAGCAGGACAGGCAGGCCGATAAGCCACCAGCGGCGTATGAGGATGCGAATCAGTTCGATGGTATCCATGCGCTCATCCTGAGTCCGCGTTGAAGGGATCCTGAAAGCGAAAGATCCGCTTCGCCTGATGCGCCTGCCAAGCCTGGTCGATGAAGGCGCTGATGCGTTCGATGAAAACTGAGCGATCGAATCGCAGCGCTTGACCGCGTATCGCCTCTGGATTGTACGCGTCGGGGTCAAACTTGCGCCAGACCGCTTTCAAGCTGTCCACGCTGGCTTCACGGAAGAACTCCCCGGTTATGCCCGCCCGCACGGTATCCAGAGCGCCGCCGCCGCGATAGGCGATGACGGGCCTGCCGGCCGCTTGGGCTTGCACGGGCGTGATGCCAAAATCTTCCAAGCCGGGGAAGATCAAGGCTCGGCAGCGCGCCATCAACTCCGGCAAAACTTCATCCGGCACGAATCCCAGGAACTCGACCGAGTCGCCAGCCAATGATCGCAAGCGGTCGAGGTCGCGCCCGCTGCCGGCGATCTTGAGGGGCAGGCGCAATTCCGCAGCCGCCCGCACAGCCAGGTCAATGCGCTTATAAGGAATCAGACGCGAGACTAGCAGATAATAATCTCCGATGGCGTCGCGCGGCGCTGTCTGGAAGCGCCCGGTATCCACAGGCGGAAAGATAATGCTGGATTCGCGCTGATAATATCGGCTGATGCGCTCCTGGACGGCGCTGCTTATGGCGATGAAATGCGTCACGCGCTGGGCGGCGGCATAATCCCATTTGCGCAGCCAGGCATTCAAGGGCTTGAGCAGCAGCTTGGCGGCGCTGCCCAGGTTTTCGCCACGCAGATAGCTGTCCAATTGCCAGACATAACGCGTCGGCGTCAGGCAATAACAGATGTGCAGGGCGCGCTTGTCAAATCGGAAGCCGTGGCAGAAGCCGCTTTTGTTGCTGAGGATAAGGTCATATTCGCTCAGGGACAGGTTCTGCCAAGCCAGCGGATAGAGCGGCAGAAACAGTTGATGGCGCCTGTGAATGGCGGGCAGCCTGTCCAGCCATAGCGGACGGATATCCCAATCGCGATACTGCGGCGGCATGCTTTCCCGCGCGTAGATGCTGGTATGGATTGGGCAGCCCGCGAAGCGCCCAGCCAGTACCTCAAGCACATCTTCGGCGCCGCCAATCTGGTTGAGCCAGTCATGCGCCAGCGCGAGCTTCAAAGTGCTGTCTCTTTCTCGCCAATCGCCTTATCATGTATTTCCGCCGCTGCTACTCCGCCTCCATTTTCCCGGCGCGGATTCATGTCGCTGAGCGGGGCAAATGAGAGACGATGCTCTGCGCAAGGTCCATGCCGCTGGATGGCTTGGCGGTGCGCCTCGCTGCCATATCCCTTGTTCCCTGCGAAGCCATACTGCGGATATTGGGCATCCAATACCAGCATGTGATTGTCCCGCCAGACCTTGGCGATGACGCTGGCGCAGGCGATGCTGAGCGAATGCTTGTCGCCCTTGACGATGCTGACTTGCGGAATATCGCGCCGCTCGGGGATGAGCAGGTAATCCAGGAAAAGGCAATCTGGCAGGAGATCAGCATGGGCATACGCCTGATCCAGCGCAGCCAGCATGGCGAACTTGGTGGCGGCCATGATGCCCAGGCGGTCGATCTCAGCCGCGCTGACCGAGCCAATTCCCCAGCCCAACGCAATATGCTTGATCTGGCAGTCGAGCTCGGCGCGCTGGGCTGGGCGCATGTCTTTGCTATCGCGAACGCCGCGCAGGGTCTTGCTCAAGTCGCCGCGCTGAAGGGGCAGGGCGACCGCCCCGGCCGCCACCGGTCCAGCCAGGGGACCGCGGCCCGCCTCGTCCAGCCCGAAGATGACATGGCAGCCAGCGCGGTAGAAGTGGCGCTCATGTCTGAGGCTAGCTGTCCGCATGCTCCGCGTCGCGCCTGTCATATAGACCTCTGCGCCAATTTCGGCGTATCTCCCAGATTTCCCGCAGCATATTGACAGAATCATCCCAGAGCCGCATGGTGGAATAGGGATCATAATACCAGGTGATCGGCACCTCTTTGACCTTGTAGCCGCGCTTGCCCGCCAGATAAAGCAGCTCAACATCAAAGCCGATGCCGCTCATCCGCTGCACATGGAAGAGATCCTGCGCCGCGGCCGCGCTGAAGAGTTTGAATCCGCATTGGGTGTCTTCGTACTGCCGGACGGCGGCCAGCTTGATGATGAGATTGTTGATGCGCCCCATGATGTGGCGATATTCCGGCTCGCCGACCCGGCGCGCGCCCGGCGCTTCCCGGCTGGCAATCACGATGTCATAGTCTTGCGAGGCTGGCGGCAGGAAAAGCCTCAGGTCATCGATCCGCATGGACAGATCGGCATCGCAGATGAAGCGCCATTGCCCGGTTGCGGCCAGCATGCCCTGTTTGACCGCCAAGCCCTTGCCGCGCTGGTTGCCGGGCGAGCGCAAGACTCTCAAGTAGTCATAGCGTTCGGCGCATTCCCGCGCGACCTCATAGGTGCCATCATGGCTGCCATTCTCGACCACGATGACCTCGGATCGGAAAGGCTGCTCGCCCAGGAAGCGGTCAATCTCCGCCAGGCTGGGCGGCAGGCGAGACGCTTCGTTATGCGCCGGAATCACGATGCTCAGGAATGGCTGGGTCACGGTCTGGTCTCCACCAGCGAAGAAAGGACCTGCTCACAGGCTGCGCACTATAATAAGCCAATATAGTCATTTGTACACTTGCATCGCCTGATCAGCCGCGGCCGGCTCGCGCGGATTACGGGCGCGTCAGCAGGCGGTCGATGCTCTCGTCGTCCACGCGTTTCCGAGCTTGAATGAAGTGGCGTTTGGCGATGACGCCGCGCAAGCCCAGCAGGCCAGCCAGCATGCCGCGCAAACGGGCTCGCGCCTCTGCCCCGCGCCAGGCTCGCAGCGCCGACCATGCCAGGCGCATCTGCCTTCTCACAATCAACCGCCAGTATTTCCGCAGCAAGCCCGCCGGCATATTCTTGACTATCAGCCAGATGCCGTTGCGGCCCGCGTAGTAACTGGCTGTGACTCCGCCGCCTGTGGCTGAGAGGTGATGATAGACGATGGCTTTTGGCGCGTACCAGACGCGATGGCCAGCCAGCTGGGCGCGCCAAGCCAGATCGACATCTTCCAGCAAGAAGAAGAAATCGTCATCCAGGCTGCCAATCTCTTCCAGCATGGCGCGGCGATAGGCTGATGCGCCCCCGCATGCCGAAAAGACATTTTCCGCACGCTCATATTGTCCCTGGTCGCGCTGCCATGCGCCGCGATTGCCGGCTTGGCCGTCTGTGGTGAAGAAATCGCCGGCGGTATGCAGGCGGTCGCGCTGATCAAAGAGCAGCATTTTGCTGGCGACAATGCCCACTTCCGGATGCGCGTCGAAAGCGGCGATGATCTCCGCTGCCCAGTTGGCATCGACCTCGGTATCGTTGTTGAGCAGGGCGATGAACTCCCCAGCCGCGGCCTCAATGCCGATGTTGCAGGCGCCGGTGAAGCCGCGATTGGCTGCCAGCTCGATCAGCCGGACTTCGGGATAGCTCGTAGCGATGAATTGCCCCGAGCCATCTGACGAAGCGTTGTCCACGATGATGATTTCGATGCTGGCTTCGCTCTGTTGGCGCAGGCTGTTCAGGCAGGTTCCCAGGAATGTCTTGCCATTCCAGTTGGGGATGACAATGGACAGGCGCGCCGCCGCCATCAGGCATCCGCCTCGGCCGCCAGAAAATCAGCCAGCGCAGCCTGCCAGGGGCGCATCTTGAGGCCGATGCTGGCCCCCGCGATATTCGCCATCGGAGTATATTCCGGCGGCAGAGAAGCGCGCTGCCATTGGTGTCGGCTGATGCGATCGATGGGCTTATCGGCATAGCCGGCCTGATCGAGGATGGCTCGCGCGAAGCCCCAGCGGCTCACTGCGCCTTCGTTGACCAGGTGATAGATGCCGAAGCGCTCGGTTTCGATAAGCCGGACGATAGCGGCCGCGAGGTCATTGGTATAGGTGGGGTTGGCGACTTCGTTGGTGACCACGCGCAGAGCCCTGCCAGCACGAGCCGCATCGAGAATCGCCTGGACGAAGTTGCCGCCGCCATGCGCGAAGAGCCAGGCTGAGCGGACGATATAATGCCGCGGGTTGATCTGGCTGATGGCGCGCTCGCCATACCATTTGCTGTAGCCATAAGGATTCTGGGGGTTGGGCAAGTCCGCTTCGGTACAGGCTCTGCCCAGCTTGCCATCAAAGACTTCGTTGCTGCTCACGTATAGTATCGGGATCGCAAGTTGCGCCGAGAGGGCAGCCAGGTGAGCGGTGGCGACGCCGTTGACGAGAAGCGCCTTCTGCGGCTCAAACGCGCAGCCGTTGACATCGGTCCAGGCGGCGGGATGCAGGATGATCTGCGGAGAAAGGCGCTTGACCAGGTCGCGGGTCGCATAATAATCGGTCAGATCCAGCCGATAGCTGACATCGCCGACGATATCCGTGCTTATGACATCGTGCGCATTTGCCAGCAGGTTCTTGAGCTGCCCGCCAAGTTTGCCAGCCGCGCCAGTGAGCAGGATCTTCATGCCAGGCGAATCCTCATGTCGCCGCGCTCAGCTTTTTGCTTCCAGCCGCTCGGCATATTGGCGCTGATAATATTCGAGATACTCGCCGGTCTTGAGCTTCCGCCACCACCATTCGTTTTCCATATACCAGCGCACAGTGGCCGCCAAGCCATACTCGAAATCGTATTGCCGCCGCCAGCCCAGGGAGCGGGCTTTCTCGGCTGTCATGGCATAGCGCCGGTCATGGCCCTCGCGGTCCGGGACATGGCGGATCAACGTTTGGCTCTTGCCCAGCAATTCCAGGATGCGCCGTGTCACCTCAATATTATTGCGCTGGTTTTCGCCCGCCAGATTGTAGGCTTCGCCAGTTTCGCCATAATGCAAAACACAATCAACTCCGCGGGCATGATCCTCGACGTGCAGCCAATCGCGTATTTGCCTGCCATCGCCATAAACCGGCAAGGGGCGGTCATCCAGAGCCTCGGTCGTGAAAAAAGGCACCAGCTTCTCCGGATACTGATAAGGACCATAGGTATTGCTGCCCCGCGTGATCACCGCGTCGATGCCATAGGTCACATGATAGGCTCGCGTCATCAGCTCGCCCGCGGCTTTGCTGGCGGCATAAGGGCTGTTGGGCAGGAAGCGATCCTCCTCAGAAGACAAGCCATGCTCAATATCGCCATAGACTTCATCCGTGGATACCTGGCAGAAGCGTTCGATGCCATGCTTGCGGCTCTCGTCCAGCAAGATGTAGACGCCCACCACATCCGTATGAATGAATGCGTCGGGCGCGAGGATGCTGCGGTCAACATGGCTTTCGGCGGCGAAATTGACTACGGTATCGATGGCGTATGCCTCCAGCGCTCGCCGGACTGCCCGACGCTCGGCAATATCGCCGCGTTCAAAGCGATAATTCTCTTCGTCGCTGACCGGCAGCAGGTTATCCACATTGCCGGCATAAGTCAGCTTGTCAAAGCAGATGATGTTGTAATCGGGATACTTCGCGACCATGTGTCGGACGAAGGCGCTGCCGATGAAGCCGGCGCCCCCGGTCACCAGGATGTTTTTCATTGCCCTCTCGCCAGTGCTTCTTCTCGAATCCTCATACCCATAACCGGCTGTGATCGCCGAGATTCATCTTGATTCCGCTGGGCTTGCCGGCGCTGCGCTTGACCGAGGCCTTGCGGCCTATCAGGCTGTCGCGCAGGGTGGCATCGATATCAATGACGCGGCTGTTCTCCAGGATGATGCTGCGTTCAATCTCGCAATTGCGAATCTGGCAACCGTGATAAATGCTGGTGAAGGGTCCGATATAACTGTTTTCGATGACGGTATTCTGCCCGATGATGGTGGGTCCGCGCACGATGCTGTTCACGATTTTCGCGCCCTCCTGCAGGGTCACGCGGGAATCGACGGTCGAATTGGCATCAATGCTGGCGCTCTCATGCCGGCAGGGATCAATCTCTTCCAGGACATGGCTGTTGGCTTCCAGCATATCAGTCGGCTTGCCGGTATCAATCCACCAGCCGCGGTGAATATGCGGGTAGACGGTATGTCCCTGGTCAATCAGCCATTGGATGGCGTCAGTGATCTCGTATTCGCCGCGCGCGGAAGGCTCAATCGCGTTGACGGCCTCATGTATATGCGCGTCAAACATATAAATGCCGACCAGCGCCAGATTGCTCGGCGGCTTCGGGGGCTTCTCGATCAGCCGCTCAATGCTGCCATCCGGGCGCATCTGCGCCACGCCATAAGCCGAGGGGTTGTCAACTTCTTTCAGCACGATCTGGCTGTTCCAGGCTTTATCGGCAAATTCAGCGATGAGACTGCTGATGCCGCCTTCTATGACATTGTCGCCCAGGAACATGACAAAGGGATCATCAGCCAGGAAATCGCGGGAAATCTTGACGGCATGCGCCAAACCATCGGGGCTGTCCTGATGAATATAGGTCAGCTTGACATCCCATCGCTCGCCACTGCCCAGTGCCCCCTTTATTTCCGCGGCTGTCGGTCCCACGACGATGCCCAGTTCGCGCACATCAGCCTCGCGAATAGCTTCAATGACGCGGACGAGCACCGGCTTGTTTGCCACCGGGATCAGCTGCTTGGCGCGCGTGAATGTCAAGGGATAGAGCCTTGTGCCTTTTCCGCCGCTTAGGATAAGCCCCTTCATAGTCATGCTGGATGGCCTTTCGCGCCGGCTTGCGGCCTCTCGCCCAGGACCAGGTCATTGCATGGCGCGGACATGAACTCAGGACAGAGATATAGCATGCGGTTAAAGGAGCGGCTTCAGTAGGCGATGCGGTTTTCGCGCGGGGCATTCGTGAGCACAGCGCCGACGATGCGCACATGCACCCGTTCCAGAGCCTGCCGTGCCTGCGCAGTGTGATCGCGCCGGGTATCGCCAGCGCGAATGGCCAGCAGAGCGCCATCCAGCTTGATGCCGAGCAGCGCCGCATCGGTGGCGGCCAGGATAGGCGGGCTGTCGAAGAGCACATAATCGGCTCTTTCCCGCAGCGCGCTGATGATCTCGTCCATGCGCTTGCCGCTCAAAAGATCGGCCGGGTTGGGCGGCAAATCGCCCGCTGTGATAACCTGCAGGTTCTCTACTTCGGTGGCTTGCAGCGGCGGCTGGCTAATCGCTTCGGCATCCAGCATCATCGCGCTCAAGCCGGCTCGATTATCCAGATCCCAGATTTCATGCTGCTTGGGCTGGCGCAAATCGGCATCAACCAAGATGGTCTGCTGGCCGCTTTGGGCGAAGGTGACAGCGAGATTGGCCAAGGTAACGCTCTTCTGGTCATCGCGGGCGGCCGAGGTCACCAGCAGGGCGCCGATTGGTTCTTCCACGCTGCTGAACATCAGGTTGGTGCGCAGGCTGCGATAGGCTTCCGCGGCGGCCGAGCGCGGCTGCGAAAGCGTTATCAGGTTGACGTTCGCCATGTCTGCTCCCATTATGAGCGCGAAGGTTTCTCGCCTATTCTAGCCCATCCCCGCGGCTGTCGTCAGAGCGAAATTGGCTTCCCAGCATACCTACACTTCAGCGCCCGCCATGCCTCAATAAGCCGCCATCTCCAGATCCAGGTCGACGCGCTCCAGGCTATTCCCATCATGACCTGCGGCGATCTGCCCAAGAGTCTGGCCAGTTTCGGGATGCGGAAGCTCCGCGGCAATATCAGCCAGGGGCAGAGCCACATGCGCGAATCGCAGGATGTCCGGGTCGGGCGCGCGCCAGGGCTTGCTGCCATAGCGCATGATCTCGCTGTTCCAAAGCGCGATATCCAGGTCGATCGTGCGCGGGGCATTGATGTTGTCGGGATCGCGAACCCGCTTGAGTTCCGCTTCGATGCGGTCGATGACTGCGGATTTGAAATCGGCGGCTTCGCGCAAAGTGTGTATTTTGGCTGCCATATTCAAGAAGGCTGCCTGCTCCCGAAAGCCATGCGGCGCGCTGCGATAGACAGGCGAAAGCGCCAGCACCGTCGTATATAGGCGCAAGAGCTGGACGCAAGCTACGATGTTCGCTGCCGGTTCGATATTCGAGCCGATTGAAATGTAAGCCAGATTCTTGGCGTAGTCGCCGGGACGCCTCTGAATGCGGATTCCCGCAGAATCCGAACGGCGAAGGGCGCCAGGCTTGTGAACGTTGACCTCGACCCAAATCGCGCCATGAGCCATGATGGCTTGAACGGCGATTTGCTCCGCCAGCTTTTCGACCAGCGAGAAGCGCGATCCTTCCACCAGGGCGATCGTCGCTTTGCTGACGCGCTTGTAATCCGGCGCCTCGGCGGGGTCATCGCTCTCGCCGGCCAGATTGCGCTCGAAGCCCAGGCGCAGGCTGACGACGATATCCTGCGGCTCAAGAAGTTCATGCGCGCTGAAGCCGATGACCGTTCGCAGGCGCAGATTGGAGATTTCGATGATGTCCATCAGCCTGTTTTCCCCGCGTCTCCGCAGGCAGTTTAGCATGGAAGGCGGATTGTCGCTTTAATCGGCGGCTAGCATGGCATGGGCGAGCCGGGCGCAAAGCCATCGCTTCAAACTTGAATCATGCTGATCTGCGATATTCTCATTAACATTCTGGTTATCTGTAGGGCTGTTTCGCTGAAACGCCCGCGATCCGAAGGCCATTTTCAGAGGCTACGTTGCGAAACGCCTCTGTAATTTTCCATTTTCTCGGAATCTGGCGCCCTATGACTTTGAAGCGATTGCCCGGAGCCGGGCTCAAGACCACTTGCCGTCGCGCGGCAAAGTGACCTATAATCGCAGCATGGGCAACATCAAAGTCCAGGCTGCTGCAGCTAGCAACTCTGGTTTTCGCGGCGCCTCGCATGGAAGCGGAATGGCTCACTATGAATGAAAAGAACGCGGAATTGAAGAGCTTTGAGCAGAACGGTCTCCAGCAGCGGCTCGAATCGCCGGCGCTGCTCTCCCGCTTTGGGCTGAACGCCTCGCCTGTGGACGAAAGCGCGGTTGAGCATTCGGTGGAAGCGCTGCTCCAAGCCATCGGCGAAGACCCCAGCCGTCAAGGATTGCTGGATACGCCCAGGCGGGTCGCCAAAGCCTATAGCGAATTGGTCGCCGGCTATAGGACTGATCCCGTGGCATTGATGAACAACGCCATTTTCGATGTTGAGTATGACGACATGGTGATCGTCAGCGACATCGAGTATTACAGCCTCTGCGAACATCATCTGCTGCCTTTCGTCGGGCATGCGCACGTGGCCTACATGCCGCATAAGAAAGTCGTCGGGCTCAGCAAGATCCCTCGCATCGTCGATATGTTCTCGCAGCGCTTGCAGGTCCAGGAAAGGCTGACGCGGCAGATTGCCGAGTTCCTGCTTGCCGTGCTTGAGCCAAAGGGCGTAGCGGTGGTGATGACAGCGCGCCACATGTGCTCGATGATGCGCGGCGTGAAGAAGCATCACTCCAACATGACCACCAGCGCCATGCTGGGCGATTTCCGCCACAAACAGGAAACGCGCAACGAGTTCCTCATGCACATTCAGCGTTCCAAGCAGGAATAAGCCGCCATTCAAACAGGCTGGCGCCCCCCCAGCGCGGATTGCCCTTCCAGCCATCAGTAGCCGCAATTCAGCTTGCGGCAGTCGTCGCTTATGCTATAATCGTCTTGTCGCGGAGTGAAAGACCGCGACACTCATCAAGAGCGAGTGAGAGAACCGGCTCAAAGAACTCGCGGCAACCCCCTGGCATTCGGGACGGTGCTAATTCCGGCAGGGTTTAGACTCTGGCAGATGAGCGCATTCGACTGCAACGCATCGACGCCCGCTGCCTGGCACGGCGTTTTTTATTGCCGAGAAAGGCTGACCATGACGACGACCTTCATGACCTCGCCCAGGTATTTCTTCACCTCGGAATCCGTTTCCGAGGGCCACCCGGACAAGCTCTGCGATCAAGTGAGCGATGCCATCCTCGACGCCATCCTCGCGCAGGACCCTCTGGCGCGTGTGGCTTGCGAAGTGGCCGCAAGCACCGGGCTGATCTTCGTCTTCGGCGAGATCACCACCTCAGCCCTGGTCGATATCGAAAGCGTCGTGCGGCGGACCGTGGCGGAGATAGGCTATACCAGCGGCGACTTCGGCTTCGACGCCGCTACCTGCGCGGTGCTTATCGCTGTCAAAGAGCAATCGGCTGATATCAAGCAAGGCGTGGATACCGCTCTGGAAGTACGTGATGGCGGGGAGGCGGATATCGAAGCGACTGGCGCTGGCGACCAGGGCATGATGATCGGCTTCGCCTGCAAGGAAACCGCGGAATTGATGCCGCTGACGGTCTCGCTGGCTCATGGCTTGACGAGGCGGCTGGCAGATGCCCGCAAGAGCGGCGAGCTCGCTTGGCTGCGTCCCGATGCCAAGAGCCAGGTGACGGTCGAATACTGCTGTGGCGAACCGCGCCGCGTGGACACTGTGGTGATATCCACCCAGCATGCGCCAGAAATAAGCAGCGAAGAGATCCGCAAGCAAGTCATTGAGCGCGTCATCGGCGAGGTTATTCCATCCGAGCTCATAGATGCCGATACGCGCTTTTTCATCAATCCGACCGGGCGCTTTGTCACCGGCGGACCGCTGGGCGACGCCGGCTTGACGGGCCGCAAGATCATCGTGGATACCTATGGCGGGGCAGCGCGGCATGGCGGCGGCGCATTCTCTGGCAAGGATCCCACAAAAGTCGATCGCAGCGCAGCCTATATGGCTCGCTATGTAGCCAAAAATGTTGTCAAGGCTGGCTTGGCGGAGCGCTTTGAATTGCAGGTCTCTTATGCGATTGGCAAAGCCGAGCCGACTTCCTTCGCCGTGGAAACCTTTGGCACCGGCGCGGTGAGCGATGACAGGATCGAAGCTCTGATCCAGGAGCATTTCGACCTGCGCCCGGCCGCCATCATCCGCGACCTGGACTTGCGCCGGCCCATCTATCGGCAGGCGGCTGCTTACGGGCATTTCGGCCGCGATGATATCGCCCTGCCCTGGGAGATGACCGACCTGGCCGAGAGCCTGCGCCGGGGGGCGGGCTTGCCTTGAGCCCAAGGAGCGAAGAACCGCGCATCTGCGATTATGGCGACTCCAGCTATCGGCAGGATTTTTGGGAAGGGCAGGGGCGCGATTATGAAGACGCGGTTGAGCGCAAGGCTTTGGCAAAGCTGCTGCCCGAGCGCGGCGAAAGGCTGCTGGAAATAGGCGCGGGCTTTGGGCGCATAACCGGCGAATATAAGATGTTCCGCCAGGTCGTCCTGCTTGATTATTCGCTTGAGCAGCTGCAATACGCGCGCGGACGCTTCGGCGACGACCGCTGCCTCTACGTGGCTGCCAATGCTTACAAGATGCCCTTTCAGCCGGGCGCTTTTGATGCCGCAACCATGATCCGCGTCATCCACCACTTCGAAGACGCGCCGGCTGTCCTGATGCAAATCGAAAAGGCGCTATGTCTGGGCGGCCGCTTCATCCTCGAATACGCCAACAAACGCAATCTGAAAGCCATCCTGCGCTATCTCTTGGGGCGCAGCGCCTGGAATCCCCACTGCCTGGAGCCTGTCGAGTTCGTCGAGCTGAATTTCAATTTCCATCCGCAATATATAGAGCGGCAAGTCATGCAATGCGGATTCGATGTCCAGCGGGCGATTCCGGTATCCTGGCTGCGGCTGGCGCTGCTCAAACGGACGCTGCCCACGGAGTTGCTGGCTCGGCTTGACAGCGCAATGCAGGAAACCGGCTGGAAGCTCTCGCCAAGCATCTTTCTTGATCTGCGTCTTAACAAGCCTGGCAGCCCAACGCTAACGGCAAATGCTGACCCGCTGGCGATATTGCGCTGCCCGCAAACTGGCTCAAGGCTCAGGCGTGATGGCGACGCGCTGGTCAACGCCGACGGACTGCGCTGGCCCATTCAGGGTGGCGTGTACGATTTCCGCAAGCCCATGGACTGACCCCCGCCGTCACAAATTGAGGTTCGCCAGCCAGGCGTCGATTATCCGCGCCGTCTCAGCCGGCTGTTCAAGCTGGAGCATGTGACCGCTGCCGGGCAAGATCCGCAAATGCGAGCCAGCGATGCCCGCGTGTACTTCCCGGCTCAGCGCGACCGGCGTCATCTTGTCCTTCTCGCCAGCCAAGACCAAAGCGGGGGCTATGATATCCGGCAGTTGGCTGACCAGGTCAAAGCGGCTGCATGCGCTCAGGTCGCGCTGGAAAACCGTCGGCGGCGTCTCCCGCATGATCGCCTTTGTGGCTGCGATGGCTGCGGCCGGCGCATCCCGCGGCCACATCCAGCGGGAGAGATTCTCCAGAGTGCTTTCAGTATCGGAGGCTATTCCAGCGATCAAGGCGGGATTGACCGGCAGACGCCCTCCCGTGCAGACCAAGACCAGAGCGAGCGCGCGCTGCGAGTCTTCAATGGCGATCTGCTGCGCGATGGCTCCGCCCATGCTATGCCCGATGATGACAGCCGATTCGATCCCCAGCGCGTCCAGCATAGCGAGCATGTCCAGCGCGTATTCCTTGATGGAGTCGCGCCCCTGGCCCGGGCTGCTGCCATGACCGGGCAGGTTCGGCAAGATCGCGCCTATCGACGTCAGGCGACGCCAAGCAGCCGGAAAGCTCAGATGCGAGCCGCCCGCGCCATGAATCAGGAGTGCCTTTGGCGCATCCGCCCGGCGGCCATGGATCGCGCAGAAGATTGCGCCGCGCCTGGTCTCGACTAGCGGCATCCGTCCACCTGCCTAGTCCACCGTTTCGCCGCGCAGCTTCAGCCAAAGATCAAAAGTGCGCCGCGCCAAACCCGAGATCGAGCCATGCCCAAAGCCGGCCACCACAGTCTTAACGTGATCGTTCAAAGGGGCGATCCAACGTTGATCCAGCCCAGAATAGCCGACGGCCGCGCCGACGATGCTGCCAGCCGTGCCGCTCGTGCAATCGGTATCCATCCCACACATGACGGCGGTTGTGATGGTCTTGCTGTAGTCGAGATCGCCATGCAGCAGCGCCAGCGTGACAAAAGCCATATTGTGCAGCGCGTTGAGGAAGGGCAGATGCCCGTACTTGTCATAGATGCGTTCGCAGACGGGCAGCCAATCGCCGGCTTCGGCATGCCATTCGCGGACTTCCCGAACAATATGCGCCAGGCGCGAACGCCGCGGAATCACCGCCAGCCCGCCTTGCATGATGCTGTCGATGCTGGGGTTCTGGCTGAGAGCGGCGCTCAAGGCGCCAGCCACAAACATGGAACTGTAGACGCCATTCTTGACTGCGTTCAGCGTCACTTCACGATAAGCGATGCGAGCCGCGCGGCGTGGGTCAGCCGGCGCGATATAGCCCCAGAAGTCGGCGCGAATAGCCGTGTTTATGCCTTCGCGCCAGGGATTGAGTTTGGTGGGGAATTCTGCGATCTGCTCGTCAATTGGACGGTCCGCGGTCAGGTTGACCATGTGGTAATACGATTGCCTCGCGCAGGACCAGAGCCAATGATAAGGGATATTTCGCAGATGATTGTTTGCCACATCCAGTTTGCTGAAGCCGAAGCCGCGCTCTTCCAGCAGCATCAAGCCCAGAATCGTGTAGTGGATGTCATCGTCCGGCTCGGCGTACTGCACATTGCCCAGCGTTGATGGCTTGCAGCGCAAGGTGATATCCAGCTTGGGCGAGTGGTATGGCGCCCAATCGTCCAGCGGCCAGGCGTCGACGCTTTCCAGGTAGCGCTGGATCCATTTCTGGTCGACATGAATCTCGAATGGTTTGCCAAGCGCTACGGCGGCCGCGCGCCCAAACCAGGCGCCTTTGATTCGCTCGCAATAAGCCTCGTCATCCAAAGGAGCCAGCGCTGGCAATTCGTCGGCGTCCGCGATAATCGCGTCATAATCGTCCGGCTCGACGAAGGGGAAATCAGCGCGGATTCCCTGGTCGCGCAAGCTCCATAGCCGCTTGTATGCCTCTTCCCAATCGGCTTCGGTCAATGCCGAGCGGTCGCTGGCTTCGCGCACTGACGCTGGCAGGTAATCGGCGTTGAAGTCAGGTTTGATGCCGCTGCCGACCGCGTAACCCTCTTCGTATAACTGGAGATACTCGAGCGAAAATAGGTCTTTCCAGTTGGCGTATCCTGGCATGGCGATGCTCCGTTTCACTCTACTGGCGCGCAAAGCTATCTTTGGCGGGATGCTATTCGGCCGCCGCTAGCAGCCCCGGCGAATGCCAGCGCCAGCGGATATTGTCCTTCAAAACACGCCAGACTGCGAGTATATCAAGCGCCTCGCCTATTGACCGCGCATACAATTGTCGTGCATGATATGTCGCTGCTGAGCCACTGACAGGAAAGGCCTCTCTCGTGAGCAAGGAAATACCCGACATCTCCCAGCCTAAGACGCTCCGGCAATATCTGCGCTTGTTCTTGACCGGCTTTGCCATGGGCGCGGCTGATATTGTGCCGGGCGTCAGTGGCGGCACGATGGCATTCATTCTTGGCGTCTATGAAAGTTTGATCGACGCTATCAAGTCCTTCAACATTGCGGCTCTGCGCATGGCGCTTGCGCTAAAATGGCGAGCGCTGGCTGATCATCTGTCGCTGCGATTTTTGCTGGCATTGGGCTTGGGTTTGGCGGCGGCGGTCCTGGCGCTCTCCAGCTTCCTCAGCGCGACATTGGACGATGCGCATGGCCGGGCGCTGCTCTTCGCGTTCTTCTTCGGCTTGGTGCTGGCTTCCATCCAGACAATCGGCAGCAAGGCGCATTGGGAGCGCAGGTCCTTGGGAATCTTCGTTCTGGGCGCGGTCGCCGCTTTTGTCATCGTCAACATTGTGCCCGCTCAAGCCGATCACAGCGCGCCGGCTCTCTTCGTCAGCGGCATGATCGCCATAACCGCCATGATCCTGCCGGGCATATCCGGCTCCTTTATGCTGCTCATCATGGGGCAATATGATTTTGTATTGACGGCGGTCAGCAATCGCGATCTGCCGCCAATCATTTACGTTGGCTTGGGCGCTGTGGTGGGCATCATCGCCTTCTCGCGCCTGCTGAGCTACCTGCTGCGTCACTATTACAATCTGACGGTGGCGCTTCTGGTTGGCTTCATGGCGGGCTCATTGTGGAAGATCTATCCTTGGAAGGAATGCCTGGCGAGCGATTTGGATCGGCATGGGGATATGCGCTGCCTGGTTGAGCGGAATATACCCCCCGGTGGGGATTCAGAGACCTTCCTGCCGGCGATTGGATTGTTGCTTGGCGGTTTTCTGCTGGTGAATTTGCTTGATCACCTGCAGAGCAAAGACAACCCCATCTTCAAGCGCCTGCTGCCTTGAAAAACTCCGCGCCTGTGCTGGTTATGCGTCGCTGTCTGGTCCCGGCGAGCGCTGCCGCAAGGCGCGTTCCTGCGCTTCGATTATGTCCTGAATCCGCGAGCGAGTCAGCACGGCGGTGACATCGACGGGGACAGGCGGCAATTCTTCTTCGGGCGGTTCTTCCAGCGTTTCCTGCGCTTCTTGAGCCAATTGCTGGGCGATCCCTTCTCGGCGATACACCGAAGCGGCGATGGCATGGGTGGCGACCGGGCTGGTCAGAAGTACGAACAAGCCCAAAGTCAGCAAGCGCAAAGCCGATGAGGGCATCAAGAGCGCCGCGCCGAGCAGCAAACCAAACAAACCCAGTATCGCCACTTTGCCTGAGGCATGCAGGCGCGTCAAGACATCCGGCAAGCGAATGACGCCGATGACGCCGACGGCGCTGAAGAAGAGGCCAAATATCAAGGCGGCAACGCCCAGCAACTCCAGCATGGCTAGTACACCCGGCCTTCCGAGATATAACGGGCGATGCTGATCGTGCCAACGAAGGCAAAGGCGGCCAGCGCAATCGCCATATCGACGAAGACCTGCGTGCCTTCGACCAATGCCAGCATGACTATAATGCCGATGAGCAAGGTCGTGATCAGGTCCACCGCCGCCAGCCGGTCAGGCAGCGTGGGACCGGCCACGACCCGCCAGGAAGCCGGAATCAGCAAGATGACCAGCGCCAGCAAGATGAGCTGTATGGCGCCTTGGGCGAATGCGCTCTCAATCATGTCCCAGTATTCCTTTGATACGTTTGAGCCGCCATGCCTGGTCGCGCTCAAGGTTGCCGCCGGAAGCATCCATATTCAAGCTGTGCACGATCATCAAAACGCCATCTTCGCTGGTTTCTTCAAAGTCGACGACCAATTCGCCGGGCGTGATGGTGATGCCATGCGCGCTGGCGGCTGAGATGAGCTCGTTCTCGCTTTCATCGCCGGTGTTCACCTGGGTCAAGCCAGGCGCGATCGGCATCTTGGGCGCCAAAACGATCATGGCGACATTCCAGCCGGCCACAAATATCTCTTTGGACATGAACAGAGTGTAGGCGAATAGATTGTAGACTTGGCGAATGGCATTGCGTATCTTCAAGCTGTCGCCACGCAAGCCGGTCGCCAGGATGCCCAGCAAGCTGAAGAGATAACCCAGCGCGAAATTGCCCGGCGTCGGCTGCGCGGTGTAGATGGTCCAGGCGCAGGCCAGCGGCAATGCCAGCAGAGCCAGCTTGCCGATTCTCCCCAATCCTGCCGATCTCTTCGTCATCTTATTGTCCCAATCCATTCGGGTAGACCGCCGCGATGTAGTGATTGGCGTTTTGCATCTGCGCGACCGTCGCGCTGACAAGCTGAATCAGCGGCTCGGCCAGCAGCGTGCCCAGCAGCAAGCATACGATTATCAAGAGCAGCGGAGCGAAAAAGCTGTCGCCAACCGGCTTGGTTTCCGCTGTATCGGGCAGCGGCGCCTGCTGGAAGATGCGCTGCCAGGCGCGAATCATATACATCAGAGTCAGGATGCCCGCGCTGACCATGATGATGAGATTCAGCCAGTCGCCGCTTTCAACGCCGCCTTGTATAAGCGCCAGTTTGCTGATGAAGCCGTTGAAAGGCGGGACGCCAGCAAGCGACAAGCCGCCCAGCAAAACCAGCCAGCCCACCCCCGCCGGCAAGCGCTGCCCGATCCCGCTGATATCGGCGAAGTTGGCTGTCTTGATCTTGGTGTAACTGGATACAACGCCGATGAGCATCAGCAGCGACGATTTGATGAAGGCGTGATTGAAGGCATAAACGATCGCGCCGATCAATGCCAATGTCCCGCCCCAGCCAATGCCGACAAGAATGAAGCCAATTTGAGCGAAGGTCGAATAGGCCAGCATGCGCTTGGCGTTGTAGGTGCGCAGCGCGCCCAGGCTGCCAAAGAGGATGCCGACGATGCCCAGGCTCATCAGCAGTCGCTCCAGGATCGGCGCTTCTTCAATGAAAAGCAGGGTGACTAGGCGCAAGATGCCATACACGCCGACTTTGACCACGATCGACGACAGCATGGCGCTGATGGGCGTCGGCGCCGTGGTGTGGAAATCCGGCTGCCAAAAGTGAAAGGGGAAGACTGCGCTCTTGAGCAGGAAGGCGCAGAGCAGCATGATTGCCGAAGCTGGCGCGAGGAAGGGCCGCTCGCCAGTCTGCAAGATCTGGGCGATCTGCGCCATATTCAGCGTGCCAAAGGTGGCGTACAAAGCGGCAATGCCCAGCAGCAGGAAAAGCGTGCCCATCGAGCTGATCAGAATGTATTTCAGCGCCGCTTCCAAACCATAATTGTCATCCGAGATAGCAGTCAGCGAGACAGAAGCCAGAACCATCAATTCCATGAACACAAAGAGCGTGAATAAGTCGCCAGTGAACATCGCGCCGACCAAGCCCACTTCCATGAGCAGAAAGAGCGGCACGAAGGCTGGGTAGGTCATGCACTTGTCGTGGCTGTGAAAAGTATAGAGCAGGCCGCCAATCATGATGGTTGTGACCATAAAGCCGAATAGAGCGCCCAAAGCGTCGGCCACCAGAATGATGCCATAAGGAGGCGCCCAACCGCCCAGCGCATAGGTCTGGATGCCGCTGTCGTGAACCTGCACCAGCAGCGCCACGCTGAAGACCCAAGCCAGCAAGCCCGTCAATACAGCCAGCGAACGCTGCCTGCGGTTCGATTTGGCGAATAGCAAAGCGGCTATCGCGCCAATCAACGGCGTCGCCAAAGTCCCTATCAAGAGTGGATTGTCCGCCATATTCCTCAGCGCTTGTCTCTCTGCCGCTGGCTCGCGGTCTAATGTTTGAGCTTGTTGATCTCGTTGGAGTCGATGGTGTCGTAGCGGCGGGAGATGATGTTCACGAAACCCAGCACCAGCGAAAAACTGCCGAAGCTCACCACGATTGCGGTCAGAATCAGCGCTTGCACGAGGGGATCGCTGGTCTGTCGCCCGGCTTCGACGTTGCTCACATAGGGCGCGAACTCGCCCTCAAATGCGCCGGCCGCCACGAAGAACAAGTTGATAGCCGAGAATAGTATGGCGAAACCGATAGCCGCCTTGATTAAGTCGCGGCGCAGCAGTTGGAATACGCCGATCCCGAATAAGATGCCTATCGCCAGGGCGAACATAAACTCAATCATGGTTTTCGCTTTCTCCGCTATGTGCGGATTCGGCTTCGTCCGAGAGGCCAATCGACCGCGCTGTAGGATAGGCGATGGCTTCGATGATGATGCCCAAGCCGCCCATAACCGTGATGGCGATGGCGATTTCGAATATCAGAGATGACGTGATATGCAAGCCAAAGGCTTCCACAAGGTCATAGATCCCCAGTGCCTTGTCATATTGCGCATGCCCCATGAATCCCTTGCCCATAAGCAGCGGTATGAGAGCGTTTACGATGGCGATGACCAATCCCAGGCGCGTGATGAGTTCCGGGCGGAACCAGGACAGCTGCCGCTTGGCGTCATAATACCCGAAGACGATATACCAGAGCGAAACCGCCAGGCCGATGGTGACGCCAGCCGTGAAGCCATCGCCGGGTCCCAGCCCGCCATAGAGTATCTGCTCTATGCCGATGAGGATGGCGATTGGCAAGACGATATAAGAAACCGAGCGCGTGAAAGGCGTTGACAGGCTGGTGGCGTCTTGTATCTCGTCCACGACTGCCTCATCAAACTCGCGATGCGCGGCGCGCTGGACGGATTGGGGCAGGAAGGCGCCGCCCGTTCGTCTTCCCCGCGCCAGCAAGGTCAGCATCCCCAATGCGGCTGTGGTGAACACGGCGATTTCCAGCAGCGTATCCGTCCCGCGGAAGTCCGCCACGATCGCGCCGACCACGTCGCCCGTGTTCAGCGAACTGGTGTTCTCAAGGTGCCATTGGGCGATGCTGTCCCGCTCGGGGCGGTTCTGCAGGGCGATCAGCGCGAAGACGAATACAGCAGCGCCAATCACGATGGAGATGCCCAGATCGCGCAGCAGGCCAATATTGTGCTCGTGGCGGCCCTGCCAGAGACCGGTGATCATCTTGAGGCGGATGCCCGCGCGGATGCGGCCCAGCATGACGATGATCAATACCGTCGCCATCGTCTCCACCAGCAGCTGAACCAGGGCGACGTCAGGCGCGTGATCGATCAGAAATATCACGCCGATTGCGTAGCCGATGACGCCATAAGCTATTGCCGCCTTGACGTGTTCGCGAACGATGACGGTCAGGATGCCCGCCGCCACAGTCAGGAAGAGCATGAAAATCTTGGCGAGGTCGGTGATGGTGACGGACAGATCGGCCGGCAGCAGAATTTGGCCAGCCGTCAGCGTCGAAAGCGTACCCGAAGCGATCAGGACAAATGCCACCGCGCCGAGGATGATAACCAGATAATAACGCACGAAGCCCGATTGCGTATGCAAGACGGTCGCGCCAGCCCAGCGAATATAGGCGATGAATTCGGTATAGATGTGGTCGCAGGAGATCGGGAATGTGATGCGGGAGATCAAGGGCTTGCGCGCTGCGAAAAGCAGCAAGCCGGCAATCAAGATGAACAGGCTCAGCCAGAATACTTCGTTGAAACCAGCGAAGAGATGCAGTTCAAATTCTTTGGGAACAGCCAAGCGCAGCAGCGGCAGAATGAGCGGCTCCAGCAAGAAGCCCAGGCAGAGCGAAAGCAGCGAGAGCAGCAGCGGGCTGAATCGCAAAAGCGCGGACGGCGCGTGGAAGTGGATTTCCCCCCGCGGCTTGCCCAGGAATACATCATAAATCAGCATGTATGCAGCCAGGGCGGTGAAAGCCGCGCTGAAGACGACCACCAGCATCACCAGACCCGTCCAGGGCGCCGTATAGCGCAGCATGGCATCCAGCAAGACTTCTTTGGCGACGAAACCCAGCAAGAAGGGCAAGCCAGCCATCGATAGCGCCGATATCAGAGTGACGAAGAACATCGCTGGCATGCGTTCGCGCAAACCGCCCAGCCGAACAATCGCGCGCGTGCCTGTGGAGTGGTCAATCGCGCCGGCAACCAGAAACAAGGCCGACTTGTATAGGGCATGGGCGATTATGCCGACAAGCGCCGCTTTCATGCCGTTCTGCCCGGGCAAGCCTATCATGGCGACAATCGCGCCCAGCTTGCTGACTGTGGCATAAGCCAGCAAACCTTTGAGATCGGGCTGTTTCACGGCGAAATAGGCGCCAACCAGCATGGTCAGCAAACCGACGGTCAGCAGCATGCTCGTCCAAAGCGCGTTCTGATACATGATCGGCGACAAACGCAAGAAGAGATAGATGCCCGCTTTGACCATGGTGGCGCTATGCAGGTAGGCGCTGGCAGGCGTTGGCGCGCTCATGGCGCCCGGCAGCCAGAAATGGAAGGGGAATTGCGCGCTTTTCGTGAAGCCGCCCAGCATGATCAAAACGGCGAAGAGCGTGAACCACTCGTGCTGCGCCAGCGATTTGGCTTCCAGGAGCGTGCTGATATCCGCGACCAGCCTGATCCCGTCATCCGGGTAAAGGGTCTCTCCGGCCGCCACGCCTAGCATGACGATGCCGATGATTAATGCCAGCGCTCCGCCGCCAGTCACGAAGAGCGCTTTGAACGCGCCTGCCCGGGCTTCCGCGTCTTTCGCGCCCTTGAAGCCGATGAGCGAGAAGGATGTGATGCTCGTTAATTCCCAGGCGACGAAGAGCATCAGCAGATTGCCGGACAGCACCAGAGCCAGCATCGCGCCGGCAAAGCTGGTCAGCCAGACCATGAAGCGGTTGTGCTCCGCGGCGTCGTCAAAGTAGCTGCCGGCATACAGGAAAATCAGCGCGCCGACGCCCGTGATGATCAGCGCGAAAAGCAAGGACAAGCCATCAAGATAGAATGTCAGCGAGACCCCCATAGAGGGGATCCACTGCATAGTCTGCAGGATGGCGGGCTCGCTTTGCAGGCGCGGCGCAAAACTCAGGAACCAGACAAACAGGCCAGCCATGGTCAGCGTTGAAAGCAGGGTCCGCGCCGGCTTGCCAAAGGCTGAGCTTGTCCCCGGCAATGCCAGCAAAACCGCTAACAGGAAAGGCGCCGCAGTTGCAATCAGGAGTTCCATGGCATTTTGGGAGAGCGCCCGGCTAGGAGTTCAGGCGAGCGCTCTGTCGCTTGTTGAGAATCATTGTTGCGCCCTCCGCTAGCCTACTTGCGGTCATGGAGCAAACTATAGTGAATACAGCCAACTGAAAAGGCGCTGTCAATGGTCATTGCCAACAAGCGAATGGCGAGTCTCAAGTCTTCAAACGCTTTCTGAGCGCTGCGGTCAAAGCCGGCACAACATCATAGAGGTCGCCGACAATGCCATAGCGCGCCAGCTTGAATATCGGCGCTTCGGCATCTTTGTTGATGGCTACGATGATTTTGCTGTTGCGCATCCCCGCCTGATGCTGGATGGCGCCGCTAATGCCACAGGCGATGTACAAATCCGGGTTGACTGCCTTGCCTGTCTGCCCCACTTGATGTTCATAGGGGATATAACCGGCGTCGACAGCCGCGCGACTGGCTCCAATAGCCGCGCCCAGGGTTTCAGCCAGCGGGGTCAATGTGTTGGCGTAGCCATGCCGCGCTTTCCAGATGTTGGCTGCATCGCCGCTGGTATCGGCTGGCGGGTCAGCCGGGTTATTCGCCATGCCGCGGCCGCCGCTGACTATGATAGCCGCCTCGCTCAAGTTTACCTTGCCCGCTTCCGATGCAAAATCAAGGGCTTCGGTCTGAATGGAAGCCGGTACGGGCTGCGCGGCGACCTCTTCGATATTGCCGGCCGCCGGCTTGCCAGCTGCTGGCGCGGGAAAAGCGCGGGGGCGGATGGTGACGAAGCGCGTAACCGTATTGGCGGTCATTTCCATCAGCACCTTGCCAGCATAGGCAGGGCGCTTGCCGATGATCCTTCCCGCTTCGACGCGCATCTCAATGACATCCGAGATCAGGCCGCTTTCGCTGTCGCCGGCCGCGCTGGCCAGCAGTTCTCGCCCGCGGCTGGTCGCAACAGAAAGGACCGCCACCGGCCGGCGCTCGACAACCAAAGCGCTCAAGAGAGCCGCATAAGCCTCCAGCCGATAACTTTGCAGGCTGTCATCCGCGCAGACGATGGCATGCTCCGCACCGCGCCGCTGCGCTTCTTCGGCGATCTCGGCGGCATTTGCTCCGAATGCCAGTGCCGTGACCGCGCTGTTATAGGCATCCGCCAGGTCGCGGGCCGCGGTCAGCGCTTCCCAACTGCTGGGGACAGCCTCGCCAGCGAAAGTCTCAATCCAAACGAATACGCTCAAAGCACTTTCTCCTCAAACAGTCTTTCAGCCAGCCGCTCCGCTTTCGCAGCCACATCGTCTCCCGCGATGATTTCATTGACGATTTCCCGCGCCGGCGGATTCATATATCGCAGGGCGTTGGTGGCTGGCTTGGGCAGAGTTATGCCCATGTCATCCGCGGACCAGACGGGGATCTTGGCGCGCGCCGCTTTGCGAATGCCCAGGAAGTTGGGATAGCGCGGCTCGTTGATGCCCTTCATCACCGAGATCACAGCGGGCAGCCTGGCTGCGACGACCTGCCGCCCCTGTTCCAGCATCTTCTCTACCTTGATCGCTCCAGCCGCATAATCCACTTCCAGAATGGCGGATACATAGCTCAGCATCGTCCAGCCCAAACGCCGCGCCAGTTGGTAGGTATGCTGATCCGTAGCGACGTCCACGCTCTCTTTGCCGAATATGACCAGGTCGACATCGCCAAGCTTGTTGATAGCCCCGGCCGCCAGCGCCGACCATAGCAGGCTGTCATGGATATCCGCTCCGGGTTCTTCTATGCGCAGGATGTTTTGGATGCCCATGGCCATGCTGTGCTTCAAGGCGTCGTCGTTGATATGTCCGCCGATGGCGATGACGGTTGATATGCCGCCGGCCGCTTTGGCTTGAACGATCGTCTCTTCGAGAGAATACTCATCCCAGGGGTTGACCACCGTGGCGACATCGCCCCAGGTGACCGCGCCCTCGCCATCCACCCAGACTTTTGCGGCGGTATCCGGCGTGCTGCGCGTGAAACTGACTACATGCACAAGTATCGACCTCCAGATTGCTTGACCTTAATTGTATCGGAAAAGGCCGCCAAACTTAATCCTCAGCTGCCAAGTGAAGTTCCCTCGCCGGGATTCCCGCGCGCTGCTTTGCGGCCTGGCTTGTGGCAGCGCCTCGATCCGCATTAGCCTTGCCCACTGCCTGGAGAGTGTCCCAATCCAGTTCCGCGCCCCAGAAATTCGCGCCGCGCAGGTCGGCTTCGCTTAGCTTGGCTTCTTTCAGCCTGGCTCGGGCGAAGTTCGCGCCGCGCAGGTCCGCGCCAGTGAAATCCGCGCCAGTGAGCTGCGCCTCGCGGAAGTTGGCATCCCGCAGGTCAGCCCCGGTAAAGTCGGCGTATGACAGATCCGCATAGCCAAAATATGCGCCGCGCAGTGCAGCGCCAGCAAAGCGCGCGCCAGCCAGCCGGCAAGCGGCCAACAGAGCGCCATCCAGCGATGCGCCGGAAAAATCGCTGCCTTCAAGGCTGCCGTCTTGATGCGCCAGCCGCTCGCGCAGAGCCTCGATCAAAATGTGGCTTGCGCCCGGCTTGCCGCCATCGGCGATGCCCTGAATCAGGCGAACTGTCGGCACGAAGCGATAACGCATCATCGCGAGTCTGTGGCGCAGGCGCTGGAACACTGCAGCCTCCGCAGGCGCTAGGCGGTTGCATGCGCCAATTATGGCAGCGAAGGTTGAACCTGCCAACTTGGCATAATCCTGCCGCTCCAGTTAGTGAGATTGTTTAGGACTGCCAAGCTATTTTTGTGCCAATGTGCTATAAGACCGCCGCGTCGAATCGGTTATGCTGACCAATGTCCCCAGCGAAAGAAGCAGCCAGCGACGCGCGCCAATGGTCCTTGCGACAAGCCAAGCGGAAACGCTCGTAACCACTTACCTGGAAATGACCAGCCCGGCCAACTTCGCGCCTGCCTATGTCCGGGCGAATGATGTTGAGATCGTCAGAATGGAAATGCCGGATTTGGGCTTTTACAAATTCCTCTATCAGTCGGTCGGTGAAGAATGGGCTTGGCGCGACCGTCTGCAAATTCCCAGTGCTGATCTGCGGCGGATCCTTAGTTCGCCGCGCACCCAAGTGCATGTGATGTACGTGAGCGGCTCGCCCGGCGGATATGTCGAATTGTATCAGCATGACGAGGGCTCGGTTGAGATCGCCTATTTTGGCTTGCGGCGCGATTATATGGGGCGGGGCTTGGGCAAACATCTGCTGAGCTATGGCGTGGCGCGGGCTTGGGAAATGGATGCGGCTCGCGTCTGGCTGCATACCTGCAACCTGGATGGACCGCATGCCCTGGCCAATTATCAGAAGCGCGGCTTCCGCATTTTCAAAGTCGTTGAAGAGCCGATGCCGGCTCAGTATCTCTAGCCGCTCCCGCTGGCTATGATTTTTCAGCTTCCATGACTGCCCGCATCAAAGCGGCGTCGCCCCCATCCATAATCAGGCAGACTTGATCGGCCATGCCCGCGTAGCGCTTTCGCAGCTGGCCAAAGGCTTCGGCTGTTTCGGCATTGATGGCGAGCTGAACAGGCGCGATAACTGGGCTGTCAATTCGGTTGCGGTCCCCGCGGTTCATGCCGCGCTTCCAGGCTGAAAGCTGCTCATCTGGCATGGCGCCGCTGCTGCGGGGAACGGGCATGATGAGACCAGCGCCGGCCTCGCCAGCCAGTTCGCAAAGCGCGCTGCTTTCGCCCTCGAGAAACAGCGGAATTTCAGGATGATCGATGGGACCAGGATTGAAGAAGGGGGCCATCAAGCGGAAGTTGTAATGCTTTCCACGATAGCGCAAGCGAGCGTCGGTCTGGAAGGTATTCCAAATGGCTCCCAGGCTTTCCAGGTATTCGCTCATGCGCCCCAAGCGATCTGCCTGGTCTCGATCGCCGCCTGATGAAGTTTGCGCGCATAAGCCAAGCATGAAACGCCCATTGGATTGCCGCGCCAAATCCCAGGCGATCTGCGCTGTGACCATCGGGCTGCGCGGAAAGGCGGCAATCAGCGCGCCCAGCGAAATATGTCGCGTTTCCGAAGCGGCAATCGTCAGCGCGAAGAAGGGGTTGCCGGCGCCCTCGCGGACCCAAGCCGACTCAATTCCCAGCGCCTCCGCTTCCTGAATCAGCTTGGCTTCCGCCGCGAAATCGCCGGACGAAGCGAGCAGGATGCCCAATTTGACCGCTTCAGCCGCCATGCTCCGCCTCACAAGGTTAGCCGCGCGTGATTGGTCTTCAGCCAGTCATGCCATTTCCGGTACTCAGGGCAGCAATCCTCCACCAGACCCCAGAATGCTGGACTGTGGTCGAGATGGCGCAGGTGGCAGAGCTCATGAATGATGATGTAGTCGATCGCTTCGTCCGTCGCCATCATCAGCCGCAGGTTCAGGTTGATATTGCGCTTGGCGGAGCAGCTGCCCCAGAGGGTCTTCTGATGTTTGATGCGCAGCCGGTTGTAGCGGAAGCCATGTTCAGCCGCCAGCTCGTCGAGACGGCTCGGCAGGTAGTTATGCGCCAGCCCTCGATAGAAGCCGACGATTAGCTCGCGCGTTACCTTGGCCACGGAATCGCTTGGCAGGGCGGGCAGATTGACTTCAAGCTCGCCGTCGCGCATATAGGCGCTTGCCATCCCCGGCTCATCTGAATCGCGCAGCTTAAGCGTATGGGGCTGGCCCCTGATGAGAAACCACTCGCCTTCTTCGTAGTGGCGGCGAAAGCGTTTTGCCTCTCTGTCTCGGCGGATTTTCTCGATGATCCAGTCGGCTTTCGCGCGCAGCACTTCTTCTGGCGGCGGCTTTCGCGCGCCCAAGGGATATACCAACTGCAGGCCGCGTTCCGGGCAATACTTGATGATGATGCGCTTGGCTCGGCGGCTCTGGCGCATGCTATAGGCTAGCGATTCGCCCGCCAACTCAATCACTGGCATTAGTGCCCGCCTTCCCGCATGACATGGGCTGCATGCCGCCAGATCAGATCTTTGCTCTTGTCGGATGGTTCGTAGGGGAAATAGTACCCGGCGCGGTCAAGCAAGCCATCATAACGCTCGCGCAGCGCAAAGGGCAGATCGGCCGGCGAAGCCACTATGGCGAATTCCTCCAGCATCGCATCGCTGATCAAACTGGGCAGTTCAGTCCAGCGATTGCGCCGCAGCAGTGCGTTCAGGCGGGGAACGATATCCGCCCAGCCATGCAGCTCCAGGACGCGCCGATAGCTGGGCGTGCTGGCATAAAAGGCGATCTGCGATTTCGTGAGCAGCTTGCTCTCGGCAATCTCGTCATCATCGCTGCCGGTGACGACGAAAACAGCGCATGACAGCGTCAAGGGCTGGTTCAACGCGCCGCGCACTCTTCCCTCGCGAAAGGCGGGCAGCAGAATCTCGCGAAGGTAGAGCGGCGTATGAAAAGAATGCACATGGAAGCCATCGCAGATTTGGCCCGCCAAGCGAGCCAAGCCCGTGTTGACGCCGGCGATGAATATGGGGATCTCGGGGTTCGCCTTGAGTTGCGCGAGCGGCAGGCCAGCTTGCGGAGCGAGACTGGTGTATTCGCCGCGATATCCTGGATGCGCGCCGGTCCGGTAACCTTGCCATATCAAGCGCAGCGCCTGGATGTATTCGCGGAGCTGCTGCGCTGGCTTGCCCCATCTTGCGCTGAAACGTTTGGTGATATGCGGTTTGATCTGCGTGCCCAAGCCCAGAATAAAGCGCCCTCGCGAGCCTTGCGCCAGGTCCCAGGCTGTCCGCGCCATAACTTGCGGACTGCGTGGAAAAGCCACGGCGATGGCTGTGCCCAGCGATATGCGCTCGGTGGATGCGGCCGCATGCGCCAGCGGCAAGAAGGGATTATGCGCCGCTTCCGCCACCCACAAGCCATCAAAGCCGCGCTCTTCGACGGACAGCGCCAGAGCCGCGGCGTCGTTTAGATCCTTGGCGAAGACTGTAACATCAAACTTCATGAGCCATCCTCGGCATCCGCGAGCATTGTATCGCGCTGGCGAAGGCAAATCGAAATTCGGCAGGCGGGATTATGAATGGTACAATAATAGGCTGTGTGTTGAAAGCATTGAGCCGGCAGGCTTGATGGCGAGAATCATGGAGTTGGGATGAACACTCGGAGTAGCCGTTCCATCAATATAGGGCTGCGCAATGTGGTCGCTACCATTCTCATTGCTCTGGGCTTGGTATTCGTTTGGGAAATCCGCGGCACATTGATGCTGACGTTCGCTGCGGTTGTGCTGGTCATCCTCTTCACCATGCCCGTGCGCCTGCTGGTGCGCCGCTTCGCCATGCACCGCATAGCGGCTATCATAGTCAGCGTGGCGGGTTTTTTCATCGTGCTGGGTTTGATAGGCATTCCTATCCTGCGCACCATCTTTGTCCAATACGGCGTCTTGGCGGAACAGGTGCAGCTTGGCTTGGAGCAGGCTCGCGCGACCATCACTGTGGAAGCCATCGTGCAGGAATATCCTTTCCTGGCTGATTTTCTGCAGGGAGAGGGCAACAACCTGCTGCCCGATGAATTGATCGATCAGGTTGTCACCCAGGTCACAGACGCGGTTGGGCGGCTCGGCGGGTCTGTGCTGCCGGTGGTGGGCGGCGTCGCCAATTCCATCCTGAGCGCGCTGATCATCTTCTTTTTGAGCATGTACCTTTTGGCTGAACCCGAGCTCTATGTCAATGGCATTATCAAACTGACGCCGGTCTGGTATCGCGACCGCATGTCGGTAATCCTGCTGCGGCTGGATACTACCCTGCGCGCCTGGCTCAGCGTGACGGGCGTATCCATGATTGTGGTGGCTGTCTTGACTGGCTTGGGTTTGGCGATCCTGGATATTCGCGAGTGGCTTGCGCTGGGTGTGCTGGCGGGCGTGTTGTCATTCGTCCCCAACTTCGGTCCGGTGGTCGCGCTGATTCCTTCTGTAGCTGTGGCGCTTGTGCAGGTGCCCCACAATGTGGTGTGGACGGCTGTCATCATTTATGGCGTCTCTTTCTTTCAGAGCCAGGTGGTCAGCCCGGTGCTGGCCAGCGAACGCATGAATATGCCGGCTATCCTGATCTTGCTGGGGCAGATTATCTTCGGCTTCTTTTTTGGCTTCCTTGGTCTGATGCTGGCTGTGCCGCTAAGCGCCTGCGTGGCTGTGCTTGTCGACGAGATGTATGTCAAGGATGTGCTGGGCGATAGCGCTATGGCTGAGGAGGGCGCGCGCGTAGAGGCGCAGTCGCAAGCGGAGGCAATCGCCGAAGAACTTGCGCCGAGTCCTGGTTAGCCGCGCCGGCCTGCTCTGCTATTGGTTGGCAAGAAGCTGGCGCTGCTCCTGCACTGGCGCGGGAGGTTAATCCCTCGCTTCTTTCGTCATGGAACTTGAAGTTGCGATTGATCTTTGCCGCATCCGCAAAACTCGCACTTGACAATGTTTTTGCAGGCGTATATTCTGTTTGTGATGGTGGGGCAGGCGCCTCGCCCTTTTTGTCGCAGCGCAAGCTGTGGCGAGTGCGGATTAACAGCAGAATAGCAGGTTAAGACAGAGCGAATCAAACCCTGTGAATACGGAGAGTTTGATCCTGGCTCAGGATGAACGTTGGCGGCGTGCCTAATACATGCAAGTCGAACGGGAAGGCGCTTTCGGGCGCTGGAGAGTGGCGCACGGGTGAGTAACACGTAACTGATCTGCCCTGTAGTCTGGGATAACCTTTGGAAACAGAGGCTAATACCGGATAGCAGCGCGGTTGTTAGAGAGCCGCGCTTAAAGTGAGTAAGCGATATGGGATGAGGTTGCGTTTCATCAGCTAGTTGGTGGGGTAAAGGCTCACCAAGGCGATGACGGATAGGGGATCTGAGAGGGTGGCCCCCCACACTGGGACTGAGACACGGCCCAGACTCCTACGGGAGGCAGCAGTAAGGGATATTGCGCAATGGACGGAAGTCTGACGCAGCGACGCCGCGTGGGCGAAGAAGGTTTTCGGATCGTAAAGTCCTTTTCTATGTGACGAGGAAGGACGGTAGCATAGGAATAAGCGTCGGCTAACTACGTGCCAGCAGCCGCGGTAAAACGTAGGACGCGAACGTTATCCGGAGTTACTGGGCGTAAAGCGCGTGCAGGCGGTATGTTAAGTTGCCTATGAAAGGTACAGGCTAAACTTGTATTAGTTAGGTGAAACTGGCGTACTAGAGAGAAATAGAGGGAAGTAGAATTCCGGGTGTAGTGGTGAAATGCGTAGATATCCGGAGGAATACCGGTGGCGAAGGCGGCTTCCTGGATTTTGTCTGACGCTGATGCGCGAAAGCGTGGGTAGCGAACGGGATTAGAAACCCCGGTAGTCCACGCCGTAAACGATGTACATTAGGCGTTCGGTTACGCAAGTAATTGAGTGTTGCAGCAAACGCGATAAATGTACCGCCTGGGGAGTACGGTCGCAAGGCTAAAACTCAAAGGAATTGACGGGGGCCCGCACAAGCAGCGGAGCGTGTGGTTTAATTCGAGGCTACGCGAAGAACCTTACCTGGGATTGACATGTCGGTAGTACGGAAGCGAAAGCGGAAGGACCCTTCGGGGAGCCGTCACAGGTGCTGCATGGTTGTCGTCAGCTCGTGCCGTGAGGTGTTCGGTTAAGTCCGCAAACGAGCGCAACCCTCGGTGCTAGTTACAAGTGTCTAGCATGACTGCCCATGACAAATGGGAGGAAGGTGGGGATGACGTCAAATCAGCATGGCCTTAATATCCGGGGCGACACACACGCTACAATGGACGGTACAATGGGTAGCGAAGGGGCGACTTGGAGCGAATCCTTCAAAGCCGTTCTCAGTTCGGATTGCAGGCTGCAACTCGCCTGCATGAAGTCGGAGTTGCTAGTAACCGCGAATCAGCACGTTGCGGTGAATACGTTCCCGGGCCTTGTACACACCGCCCGTCACGTCATGGGAGTTGGTCGAGCCTGAAGTCGGGAAGCGAACCTTTCGGGGGCGCTACTGCCTAGGGCAGGGTCGATGACTGGGACGAAGTCGTAACAAGGTAGCTGTAGCGGAAGCTGCGGCTGGATCACCTCCTTTCTAAGGGAGCGCCATACAAGGCGCAAGTTACAGGATGTGTTGCGCCGGCGACCAAGTCGTCTGTGCAAAAACAAAGGGAATGTTTGCGCGGTCTTAGCCTGCTATTCTGCTGTTAATCGTAAGAGAGTAGAGGCGCGGGTGGATTTGGGGCTGTAGCTCAGCCGGTTAGAGCGCACGCCTGATAAGCGTGAGGTCGCAAGTTCAAGTCTTGCCAGCCCCACAGCATTCCGGTTGGCGGAAAGGCTCGGCAAGCAGCCCGTCGGCGGCCAAGTCTCTGCGGCGGCGAGTTGGATCGCCCGCATCACGGGGACATAGCTCAGTTGGGAGAGCGCCTCGCTTGCACCGAGGAGGTCAGGGGTTCGAGTCCCCTTGTCTCCACATTAGACATCCCTCGCCAGCCTGACGAAATCAAGCCCTCAGCGCCGCGCCAGCAGATAGACGCGCCGCTCCGATTCTTCTACCTGCGCTTGATCAACAAAATCATACACTTCGCCGAAGGCCCGCTCGAAACCTTCCCGCGTGTAGTCGACAAAAATATCTTGCCTGGTCGCCAGCAGTTGCCGCGCTTTTCCGTCCGTCTTGGGCACAAACTCAATGATTAGCCACTCAGCCAGAATGGCGAAATAGCGCGCGATGTCATCCAGGGGCAGATTATTTCCGATGGCGAGATGATGGACCAAAGCCAAAGCCAGCAGGCAATCCGCGCCGCGCCGTTCGCTTAGCGATTCCCGCTCGCTGTTTGCCCAGCCTATAGCCGGCGATGGATTGCTCAGGTCGATTACCAAGGGATGCAGCTGCTGGTCGCCCTCGCGTTTCGCTTGCCGATAGTTGGCTTCAACCACGCCCGGGTCGCTGTCCAGGGATACCGTGAAGATGCCGCGCTGGCTGGCGATGCGGCTGAAGAGGCCAGTATTCGCGCCCATATCCCAAAGGCGCTGCGGACTCGCCCGGTCAATGAAACGGCTCACGATCCGCCGCTTGCTTTCGAAACCCGCCTCGCGATAGCTGTCGCCAAGGTAGTAGTCCGCCCAGTCAGTCTTCCCCGCCTCCCAGCGCAAACCGGCGATCGTCGCGCGCAGGTTGTCCGCGATGTTGAGCAGAGCCTGTTTCCCCAAAGTCCGCCGATTCTCGCTGGCAGGCGCCTTGCCAGCATAGCGGCGCTGCGCGCGGGCATGCAGAAACAAGTGCATGATGAGACCCAAATTGAGATAGGCGCGCTTCGGCAAGAGCGTCGCAGCCAAGTCAAGCGGGATGCCGTCGATATGCGCGCGCAGCAACTGGCTCAAGCGAGCGTCCTTGTAGCACATCAAGGCCAGCGGCGCCAGGAAATGCTGGCAGAATTGGCGATAGGCTTGCCAGGGCCGCCCCGCTTCATAAATCTCGAAAGACAGAGTATCGATCAATACCGGCTTGCCATGCAGAAACTGCACGTTGTATGCGCTGGCGTCCTTGAGAGTCATATCATGCGCCAAAGCCCGCTTCAGCAGTTCAAGCGTCAGCAGCGCCGCGTCCTGCAACTGGCTGAAACACCATTCATAAGGATATGAGATGAAAGGGATGCGCCGCGGCTTTATGATTGTGTAGGCTGCTGGGCTGCTCTGGGCAAGCTCGCCCGCTTCTTCATGCGGCAGGAGCAGGCCGTCTCCGCTCAAATCGGCATACAGGCCGCTGTCTATCAGATGGTCGAAGTGCGCGCGATAGCTGGGATTGACCTGTCGATAAACTATTCCGTCCTGGCTGAAGACGAAGCCACTGGGATCTCGGAACGAGCCCTTGACCCGGCGCGCCTCTGTCATTGCGAATCGCCATCAGCAGGCTCGGGCTTGTCGATTTCGTCGTCTTCGCTCTCTTGCTTGATGCCAAAGAGCGCAAGCAGCCGCGCCTTCCAGAGGCGAAACGTAGCAAGAATGCCCACTATGGCAGCAATCAGCAGTTGTACGATGAGGCTGCCGGAACCAGGATCCAGGTAAGCGCGCAGAGCGTTAAAAGTTGCCCAGGCAATCCCCAGTTTTACGAGATAATATCGCTTTTGCACGTGTCCCTCCCTACTTGATTTGCTTGCGATCATTTGCCTTTGCGGCGATCGGCGGATCAAGCGGCATCTTTCGCCAATGCGCCCTGCAAGAATTCTTCTGTCACATCCACCTGCGCAAAGGGCGCGTCATAGCGCTGCATCAACTCAAAGAGCCTGTCGGGCTGTAGCTCGAACTCCGAGCCGAAGACTGCATTCAGGATCAGCGGAAAGGCGTTGACCGTTGTAAATGGCTTCGGGAAATCGACAGAGTATGCGGAAGGAAGATGGTAGGCGGCGTAGATATCGTAGAAGGCAAATCGGTACCCCTTTGGCCCTTCTCCCATTATGCTGCTGTGATCGGCTTGGAAAAGAATCACTGGCGGGTTGTCCGATGCCTCCAGTATAGAATCAATCATGTGCAGGAATTTAGAGTTGATACATTTCATTTGCGCGCCGAACTCCTTGGGGTTTGGCTTATTGATCGGGGGAATTATGTCGCAGTTGTCATCGAACACTATCGGCAGATGTGGCTTTAGCAGATGTATGATCGTGAATGTCGCCTCGGGCATTGCGCTAATTTTGATCGCTTCCTCAAGCGTTTGCAAGAATTTCTCAGGCGATCTATCGTTCAGCGGCGCATCAGCCTTTGGATCGCCAAATAACAGTGGAATCAGCCGAGAACGGGCCAGCCGCAATAACGTTGTGTCAATGTAGCCTTCAATAAACGGGTGTTTATGCGCGCTAATGGTCAGATCGCGCATCAAGCCGTCGCTCTGCGAATCTAAGCGCATTGCGCGATCGATTCCAACGGCTCTGAATGCGCCCTCCCGGTTGAAGGCGATGGCGCCTCGCGGCGTGAAATCTGTGACAATGTCCGCCAATGGGCTGGGCACAAAGCTGGTTGTCAGCAGTTGAACAAAGGTGTAGCCCGAACCCAGGAGGAATCGCGCGACTTTGCTGTCGGCTGTTTCCAGCATCAGGTACATCTTATCACTGTATGGCGTAGTGTTAGAGTCATAGTATTGCATATTCAGCGTGGAAGCCAATGACATAATCGTAATGGGATAATTGCTTTGCGCGTGGCCCACCACGGCGAAACCTCGCTCCTCAGCGCGGCGGTGAACGCGGAATTGTCCCAGTTCGCCGTCTTCGCCAACCAGTCATCGCTCGGGTAACCATCGGGAATGATGTAATAGACGTCGGGTTTGGCAGCCGAGTCAGTCGCTTTCGGCGCATCAAATTCATAAGAGTCGACTATGCTGTACACGGGAATCTCATCTACGTAACGCGATATTTCTGCCAATTCCATAGCAAGCTGAATGGCTTGAAGCAAAAGCAAGACGAGCATGACCGCGTTAAAGGCCGGCGTCATTTGGGCTATGAGACTGCGCGAGCCCCATTTGAGCAGCGCGATGCTTGCCATGCCGAGCGCCAGCAGCGCCATGACAGTCCAGATGCCCAAAGAACGCGGCATGAACAGTTCAACATACACATGCCCGCTGAGCGAATACACCAGAACGCAGAGGCTTGTGATGGCGGCGCTCTGATAACTGTCGCGAATCAGCCGATTGATCAATGCAAAGACCAGACTGGTTCCGACCAGCGCGAGAAGGATGGCGGGCGGAACCTCCGCGTCTTTCACGAGGCCGAGATTCTCCCGGAAATAGTGGAGAATGGGGATGGTGATCAGCAGCCAGGGATAGAAAGGCAAGCTCAAGGCTTTGGATGCCGCTCCGACCATTTCAGCCTCGTATGCCGTTCTTCGCGATTTGACGCATGTCAGCCTGCTGTCTTAGGCTTCCGCTCAAGCGCGCTTGCCAAGCCGATTCAACGAGCCCGCAGGAATGCGTCGCTTACATCCTGTTGCACAAAGAGATGCTTGTATTCAATCACTTCCATCAGCCGGTTTTCCCGCAGCTCATAATCCGTCCCGAAAACTTCGTTGAAAATCAGCGGGTAAGTGTTGATGGTCGTATAGGTCCCTGGGAATTCGATATCGTAAACGTCTGGCAAGTAATAAGCAGCGTAGACGTCAAAGAGCACCAAGCGCTTGTCCTCAGAGCGCGCATAGCCGAGAGAACTCCCGTGATCCGCCTGAAATATGATGATAGGCTGATGAGATGATCCTTCCAGTATCGTATCAACAAGGCGCAAGAATTGCGAATTGGCATATCGAAAGTCGGCAAAGTATTCCTCTGGGCTGGGCCGGTTGATCTGTCCAATGATGTCGCCATCTGCGTTGAAGTGAACCGGATAATGCGGCTTAAGCAAGTGAACAAGCGTGAATGTCGCCTCTGGCATGGCGACTATTGTCTCGATCTCGTCGATGGTCGCGAGGAAGCGTTCGGCGGATAATCTATCAAGCGTATTGCTCTGGGACGGCGGCGCGATCTTCTGCAGTTGGCTGCGGACAATGCGCAGGGCGGTTGTGTCTATGTAAACAGGCAGGAAGGGTTGCCGAAACAGGAGATCGTTCAGGTAGACTCGAGAAACTTGACGCCGATCCGTCATCATGTTGCCCGCTGCCAAGGATTCGTTGACTGTAATGTCAACAGGACCGTCGCTTGTAAAATCGCGTATGATGTCAGCGATTGGGCTGGGATACAAGAATCCCGAAAGAAATTGCACATAGGTGTAGCCGAGACGCAGCAGTTTTCGCGCGACTTCGCTGTTCGCGGTTGACAGGTGCAGATAGTCCGAGTCGCCATAATCCGACGGGTTTTCGTCGATGTAGCGCATGTTCAAAACAGAGGGCAAGGACAGCATTGTCGTGGCGTAATTGCTCTGGGCATGCGGCGCTATGACAAATCCGCGCTCTCGAAGCGCCTCGGTGAACTCGGAATTGTCATAGTTCATCGCGGACATCAGCCACTCGTCGCTGGGATACGCATCCGGGATGATGTAATAGATGTCGGGGCGACTCACTGAATCCATGACTTTGTTCTGGCTTGGCGTTATGCTCTCTGCGCTACTGTATGCCGAGAATATCGAGGCATTCTCTTGCGCCGCCGCAATCTGGCTGACCAGGGTAAGGATCTGCGCTGTGAGCAGAATCAGGGCGATGAGATTGAAGGGCGAGGTGAGCTTGGCGTAATCCTCAGGGCGCTTGATGAGGCGGTGAATTCCCAGACACAGCGCGATCAAGCCAGCGCCGCTCAACAGGTTCCACACCAGCAGCGACTTTGGCATGAACGCAATCAAATAAACATGCCCGCTCAAGGAAAATGCCAGGCTCGCCAGGCACAAATAGAACGCTCGCTTGTGTTGTTCGCGAATCACGCGACCCGCTAACCAGTACGCAATGGTCGCGAGCGCAAGCATGCCGATGATTGTCGCCGCCGCTTCGCGATCTCGCACCAGCCCAAAGTTCACCGAATACAAATACAGGATCGGATAAACCGCGAGGATCCACACGTAATATGGAAAGCGCCAGGCGCTGGCGTGTCTCTTTAGCATGGAATTCGCAAGCCTTGAGCAAAGCTGGCCAAGATGCATATCAGCAAACAGGGTACAGGACAAATCCTGGTCAAGCAAGCAAAAAAGCGAAAAAACTTGGCCTTGAACTTGTCATCGTGATGGGTTAAAGTAGGTTCAGATGGGCGTCGATTTGGCGCTCGGTGCGTCTTACCATGAGAATAATCAACGCGAAGGTAATACCTAAAAGCGCGTGCCAAGAGAGCCGGAGATTCCGTACAATGGTTACGGAAAGCGACTAAGGGCACACAGTGGATGCCTAGGTATCTCGCGCCGAAGAAGGACGTGTTATACTGCGAAAAGCTTCGATGAGGCGTATAAAGCCGTAAGAGTCGAAGGTGTCCGAATGGGGAAACCCGGCGGTGGTAATGCATCGTCATCCCTGGAGATGGGGAGGGGAACCGTCCGAACTGAAACATCTAAGTAGGGCGAGGAGAAGAGAAGATTCCGCGAGTAGTGGCGAGCGAAAGCGGAGGAGCCCAAACCATGCGTTACGGCGCATGGGGTTGTAGGACTTGCGAGAGAATGCGGGAGCAGTCAGCCGAATGATCTGGGAAGGTCAGCCATAGGGGGTGAGAGCCCTGTAGGTTAAAGCGACCGCATCGGCGAGGATCCTGAGTAGCACGATACACGCTAACATTGTGTGAAGCAGGTGGGTCCACCCACCAAGGCTAAATACGCGAGATAACCGATAGCGCAGCAGTACCGTGAGGGAAAGGTGAAAAGAACCCCGGCGAGGGGAGTGAAAGAGAATCTGAAACTGTGTGCTTACAACCGGTCGGAGGGATGAGAGGTCATCCTGACGGCGTGCCTTTAGGAGAATGAGCCAGCGAGTTAATGTGCGTGGCGAGCTTAAGACAGAGACAGTCGGAGGCGCAGGGAAACCGAGTCTGAACAGGGCGATATAGTGGCGCATATTAGACACGAAACCAGGCGAGCTAACCATGGCCAGGGTGAAGTTGCGGTAACGCGTAATGGAAGCCCGCACCCACCGATGTTACAAAATCGGGGGATGAGTTGTGGTTAGAGGTGAAATGCCAAACGAGCCTGGAGATAGCTTGTTCTCCCCGAAATAGCTTTAGGGCTAGCGTTGCGCGATGGGTGCGGGAGGTAGAGCACTGTATGGGCTAGGGGGCGTCAAGCTTACTGAACCCAAACAAACTCCGAATGCCGGCATGCCAAGCGCGGCAGTTGGACTGGTTGAGATGAGTTAATCAGTCGAGAGGGAAAGAACCCGGACCCTCGTCTAAGGTCCCGGAATGTATGCTAAGTGGCAAACGAGGTGAGTGTGTTGAGACAGCTAGTAGGTTGGCTTAGAAGCAGCCATCCTTTAAAGAGTGCGTAACAGCTCCCTAGTCAAACGCATTTGCGCGGATAATGTAACGGGGCTAAAGCATACTGCCGAAGACAGGGATAACGGAAGTTATGGTAGGGGAGCGTTCCATGCGCGGCGAAGGCGCATCGCGAGGTGCGTTGGAGCGCATGGGAGTGCGAATGCTGGCATGAGTAGCGAGAAATAGGTGAGAACCCTATTCGCCGGATGTCTAAGGTTTCCGACGGAAGGTCAGTCCGCGTCGGGTTAGTCGGTCCTAAGCCGAGGCTGAGAAGCGCAGGCGATGGACAACGGGTTAATATTCCCGTACCGGCATGTGGAGAGATAGCAGTAGCTTGTGGGCAAGTCAGCCTCTGAGTGGATTGAGGTGGCAAGCGGGGCAAGCCCGTGAAGCCGTGCAATTGCGCAGGAAGTGACAAGTGCCATGGGACGAGAAAAGCTGCTAAATCGTTGAAGCATGCCGCCCGTACCGCAAACCGACACAGGTAGACGAGTAGAGAATACGAAGGCGAACGGGAGAACCTCTGCTAAGGAACTAGGCAAAATGGATCCGTAACTTCGGGAGAAGGATCGCCCGTTAGCAATAACGGGTTGCAGTGAAAAGGCTCTGCCGACTGTTTACCAAAAACACAGGTCTCTGCAAAAGCGCAAGCTGAAGTATAGGGGCTGACGCCTGCCCAGTGCCGGAAGGTTAAGTGGAGTTGTGCAAGCAGCGAGATGAAGCCCCGGTGAACGGCGGCCGTAACTATAACGGTCCTAAGGTAGCGAAATTCCTTGTCGGGTAAGTTCCGACCCGCACGAAAGGCGTAACGAGTGGAGCACTGTCTCAGCAGGGGACCCGGCGAAATTGAAGTATGCGTAAAAATGCGTATTACCCGCAGCAGGACAAAAAGACCCCGTGGAGCTTTACTGTAACTTGCCATTGCGTTAGGGCGCTGTTTGTGCAGGATAGCTGGGAGGCATGGAATCTTGGTCGTCAGATTGAGAGGAGCCATCGTTGAGATACCAGCCTGGCAGCGCTTTGGCCCTAACCTGAATGCGAGCAGCATTAGGAACAGTGGCAGGCGGGCAGTTTGACTGGGGCGGTCGCCTCCGAAAAAGTAACGGAGGCGCCCAAAGGTTGGCTCAGATGGAATGGAAACCCATCGCAGAGTGTAAAGGCAGAAGCCAGCTTGACTGCAAGACTGACAAGTCGAGCAGAGACGAAAGTCGGGCTTAGTGATCCTACGGCTCAGAGTGGAATGGCCGTAGCTTACCGGATAAAAGCTACCCCGGGGATAACAGGCTAGTCTTGCCCAAGAGTTCATATCGACGGCAAGGCTCGGCACCTCGATGTCGGCTCATCGCATCCTGGGGCAGAATCCTGTCCCAAGGGTTGGGCTGTTCGCCCATTAAAGCGGTACGTGAGCTGGGTTCAGACCGTCGTGAGACAGGTCGGTCTCTATCCGCTGTGGGCGTTGGGAATCTGCGAGGAGTTGCCCCTAGTACGAGAGGACCGGGGTGGACGAAGCGCTCGTGCGTCAGTTGTCGCGCCCGCGGCATAGCTGAGTAGCGACCTTCGGAATGGATAACCGCTGAAAGCATCTAAGTGGGAAGCCATCCTCAAGAAAAGATTCCCCACTGGCATTGACCAGGTAAGACCGCTGGGAGACTACCAGTTAGATAGGCGGGAGGTGCAAACGCAGCAATGCGCGCAGCTGACCCGTACTAATGGTCGAGGGCTTTCCGTATCTATTGCGCGGAATCTCCAACGCTTTTGGCTATATGCCGCTTTTAGGAAACCCTCGCGTTGAGTATACTCTGGCTTCATTCAAGCAAGGCAGAGACGTGTTGGTGGCTAGAGCCGCGGGGGTACACCCGGCATCATCCCGAACCCGGCAGTTAAGCCCGCGAGCGCAGATGGTACTGCATTGGAAACGATGTGGGAGAGTATGCCGCCGCCAACACCTCTCTGCTTTGCACAAGCCCTCCGTTTCCCCCCACAATCAGATGATCTCCACCGAATACAGGCCTATTCCAACAGCCGCGGCATCCATGACGCAGTTTACAGCTGTCTTGATGTGAGGCATTTATGTTTCGCCGCAAAACTCTGAGACGGTTTCTCCAGTTAGGATTGCCCCTGCTGCTGATCGCTGGGCTGTACTGGCACTACAATCCAAAGCCAGTCACGAAGAACTCAGCCCAGGAAAATACCACAATTCAATTGACAGTCAGCAGCGGCGCCGTGCTCTTTCCCGGGGACTGCGTAGAAATGCGCTGGCATGTCGAGTATGGCCTGCGCGTTCTCGCCAATGAGGTACTCTCGCCCGCTATCGGTGAGAAGACGCTGTGCATTTATGCGGATATGCAGCCGACGCTTCAAGTCATGCTCATGGATGGCAGCGAAGTTACGGTGACGCAGCCGATTGCTATCCTGGCGACGCAGCCAGCCTTTGCGACCATCGCATTGATCTCGCTTGCGCTGCTTTGCCTGAGCCTCAGTGAAATCCTCTTGCGCGCGGGGTCTGAGGCGGCGCGGCTCTTGACCGTGCGCGCCATCGCCAAAGCCGCTTTCGCAATCCTGATTGCCGTGGCTATCACGCTGGCAGTTCTTGAGATAGCGCTATCAACGTATTTTCAGGCAGCGGGCAGTCGCGAGCAAAAGATCATGTATCTCTATTCGCTTCAAGAGATACGCGCGCTGCAAAGGAATGTAATGCCCGTACCCTATGTCAGCTATGTGCCAAATCCAGCCTATGAGAGCCATAACGCGCTTGGCTATCGCGGACCTGAGATCGAGATCCCCAAACCACAGGGCGCATTTCGCATCGTAGCCATGGGTGGATCAACTACCTATAGCACGGGCACCACAGATGCGGAATCCTACCCGGCCTTCCTGCAAGCAATCCTGCATGAGGATTACAGCTATGGCAATGTAGAAGTCATCAATGCTGGCGTGAGCGGTTATACCTCCTGGGAAGTTTTATCCAGTTTCGCGTTCCGAGCGCTAGAGCTTGAGCCGGACATGCTGATCTATTACGCAGCCCTCAACGATCTGACCGTGCGCGAAAGGCTCGACAGCGATTGTTATCGCGGCCTGAATCCACAACGGGGCTTGAATGGACATCGCGGCCTGTTTGTTGAACGCAATGCGGAGCTGCCAGCCTCAGCCTTGTACCGCTTGCTGGCGATTATGTCGGGCTGGATGAGCAATCCCATAGATCTGGATGCGTCCTTCGAGCCGTCACGCGTGCAGTGCCAGCGCGATCCCGGCGATACCACCCTGGAAAAACGCCTTGCCGCCAACCCTCCCGTCTACTTCGAGCGAAACATACGCAATCTCATGACGCTGGCGCTGGCTCATGATGTGCAGCCGGTAATCTCGTCCTGGGCTTACAATGCGGCAGCCGAACGCCCCCAACTGTGGAGAGAGTCGATAGCCCAGCACAACGCGGTCACGCGCCAAATCGCGGCGGATATGGACATCCCCTACATTGATCTGGCGGCGGACTTGCCGGTTGAAGGCAGCTATTGGGAGATTGACGGCGTCCATCTTGTGGCGGCGGGCACATACGAACAAGCCAGGCGCTATGCCGCCTTTCTTGACGACTCTGGTCTGCTGCCGAAGCCGGGTATCATCGAAAGCGCAGGGAGCTGATCTGGCTGGCAGGTGCTGATGATCCGAGCTTAGCTTTGCATGATTCGGCTCTCTCGGCTATCCATGCCGCTGCCAAAAGCGCAGGCAGTCATCATGCGCTAGACTTGTGATTCGGCCTTGCCTAAAGCTCAAGCGGAGATCCGATGCCCAAGCGCGCAGCAATCATGCCTCAGTGGATATTGGCGCTGCTCTGCGTCTTTTTTGTGTTCGCATTTGGGCTCGCCAATCTGAAATCCGATCCTATCGAAAACGATGAATTCCGCTCGCTGAATCATATTGAGCCTGTCTGGCTCACGCAAGCGCGCACGCTCCCGGAGACGGTCCAAAGCGTCGCCGCGCTTAGCCCGCAACATGGTCCGTTCTTCTTCATCGTCCTAAACATCTGGAGTGGACTTGTCGGCGCGGATCTCTTCTCGCTCCGCCTGCTTTCGACCCTGTTCGGCATCCTGTCCATCGCCATGGCTTATCGGCTGGCCAGCCTGTTGGGCGCGCGCGAAGACGGCCTCGCCGCGGCTTTTGCGCTGTCATATCTGGCTTTTGCCATGTTTTTCTCGCATTACCTGCGCATGTATACCATGCTCTCATTGGCTTGCGGCTGGCTTCTCTGCTCATATTGGCGCGTTCATCGCGGTCCAGCCCCGAGCGTCTGGGCATGGCTTTCGCTCCTGGCTTCCGCAGCTATAATCCCTTACACGCATTATTTCGGCAGCATCATTCCGGCCGCCATCGTCATCTACCACATCGCGCAGAGACCCCGCGACCGGCGTTGGCGGCAGGTTTTCCTGATCATGGCTCTGGCCGCGCTCTGCTTTCTGCCTTGGCTGCCGGTGGTGCTTGGCGGCTTGGCGGAACATGTGGGCGATGATTCGGCGATTCGCATGAGCTTGCTGGAGGCGGTTCGCGCGGTCCTATCCGTCGGCTCGAATGGCGCATGGTTGCTGGCGCCGCTGGTGGCCGGGCTGGCGCTGGTTCACCGCAAGCGGCTGGGAGATGGCGCCAAATTCCTGGCAGCTGTCACTATTCTCGCGCTCGCTCTGCTTGGCCTGCTGAATATCTTCGCGCCCATCTTCATCGCCAATCGCATGCGCTATACGGTTGTGCTGGCGCTGCCATTCTGCTGCTGCGCCGTGATATGCCTGCGCGCGCTGCCCGGCTGGAAATTCCTGCGCTGGCTAGCCATGATCCTGTGGTGCCTGTCATTCTTTGTTTATCTGGGGAGCGATGAGTATGCGGTTTATACCAATATCGCCCAGCATGAGACGAAGAAGATTCCTAACTATCAGGAATTTGTATACCAAGCCGCGAAGCTGCCCGGTCACAATGAACTGATCCTCAGTTTCCACCCCAATATGCGCCTGTCATCCAACAAAACGCTGCCTTACTATCGCAAAATCATACCCCGCTGGGATTATATCGCGCACATCACCTACAATGACGCGGGCGAGCTGCTCATTCAGAGCGGCCATTCCCGATATGAATCACTGGAGGCGATTGCCAACAACAGCCGCTCCCTTTGGATCCTGCATAACCCGAGTGAGACCGACCTGAAAACTCTGCCCGTATTTTCGGATTGGTTCCTGCGTCATTACCAATTCTGCAAGCGCTTTCACGAAACCGATGTCACGATCATTGATTATTACCTCAGCCCGTCGATCCCCTGCGAGTTGATCACAGACGCCGCGCCTTTCACAGTCCATTACGACAATGGCATGAGCCTGGCCAACGCGCATAGCCAGCAGACGCCGGATGCATTGACTGTCCATCTCTGGTGGCATGAGACCATTGGCGACGAATTCTCGGTTTCGCTGCAGATCTTTGATGAAGCCAGCCAAAAAGCAGGGCAGTTGGATGCCGTCATCGCCGATGAGCCGATCGACGCCTTTGCTTTCGACCTGTCTGACTTGCCTCCCGGCGAGTACCGGCTGGATATAATCGTGTATAACTTTGCAAGTCGAAAGAGCGTGTCGGGAATCGTGATAGGCAGCCAGACTCCCTTCGCGCGCAGCCTGACCCTGGAGACTTTCTCGATCAATGTGCGGGCCTAAGCGGCGCTTGTTGGCTCCGCCCCGCCTTCGAACAGCATGAACGCATTGAGTCGCGGCTTTGGCATTTTGGATCGGCTAGCTATCGCGCATTATGCGATTGTCCTGCTATTCCTGGCTTTCTTCTTCGCATTCGGATTGCGCGTCTTGAAATCCGAGCCAGCCAGGCCCGCCGACATCAACTCCATCAAGGCCATGTACAATGCGCGCGACCAGCCCAATTACAGCATCAATGAGGTGATAGGATTCGTCGCCCATCAAGATCCGAGCCATCTGCCGCTGTATCATGTGGCGCTCAGCTTGTGGATGCGCTATATGGGCCGCGACCTTTTCACGATTCGCTTGCTGTCGCTCTTCACTGGGCTGCTGGCCATCGCCTTCGCATATCGCCTGGCTCGCGATGCCAGCGGCAAGTCCGCGGCTCTGGACATGGTATGGCTGGTGGCCTGCCTGGCTTTCTTCAACTTCTACGCCCATCAAGCGAGGATGTACGCCCTGCTGAGCCTGGCTGCGCTTTGGGTCATCTGGTCATACTGGCGCTTGGTCGCTGGTCCGGCTCAGGCGCGCGCTCCCTTGCTCTCGCTCTTCGCCAGTTGCCTGACCATCATCTATACGCATTATTTTGCTTTCTTCCTTCTGGCGGCAATCGGCCTATATCACTTGCTGTTCGCGCCCAAGACCCGGCGCTGGCTGCAGGTCTGTTTGGCGATGGCCGGCGCGGGTCTGCTCTTTTTGCCGTGGCTGCCCTATACCATGGCCATATTGAGCATCCGCGATGTGCCGGCCAGCGATGCCTTGCCCCTGGGCGAATCGCTGGCGGCATTCGGCTCGATATATGCAAACGGCGCGCCAATCATTTTGGCTATGGCGGCTCTCTGCCTGCTCATGCGCATTCGGCAGCTCTCGCGGGCGCAATTCTTCATTGTCGTCCTGACTATGCTGGTCTTCTCGCTGCTGCTGGTCGCCAATGAATTCACCGCCTTGATCATCGCCAGGCGCATCAGATATACGATTGCCGCCGGCATCCTGCTTATGCTTGTCGTCGCCATCGGGCTGAATCTCTTGCCTCGCTGGCCTCGGCTGCGCATCCCGGCCATGGCGCTTTGGCTGCTTCTCTGTTTCGTCTATTGGCGGTCGGATGCGCTCTATCTCTATACGAATCAGCTGGACCAGCGCCAGGATTCCGTGCCGCATTATCAAGACTTGCTCTATACGCCAGGAATCGTCTCGCGCGGCAGCGACATGATCCTCAGCTTTCACAGCCATGAGCCGCTGAACGAGAAGAAACAACTTGATTATTACGGCAGGAAAGCCGGCGACTGGCGCGGACTGATTCACATCTGGCACGATGCTGATGGCGGCGCACAGGTTCAAAGCACCGACGCGCGTTATTTCGACCTGCACAGCATGGCGCATTGGAACTTCCCAATTTGGCTGATACACAATCCGATGGAGACTGATTTGGAAACGATGCCAGCTTTCCGCGATGCCTTCGCGCCGCAATTCCAATCCTGCGGCCGCTTCCTGGAAAGTGAAAACTCAACCATCGACCGATATGTCAGACGCGCCTATCCCTGCGAATTGCTGCTTTCCGAGCAGCCGCTTGGGATTCGCTACGATAATGGCGCGGAACTGGCGAATATCTTGCTGGAGCAGCGGGCGGGCGAGCTCCATGTCAGCTTTTGGTGGAGCCATACCCTGGCCAACGCCAACGCCTATTCCCTGCAAATCTTTGACGCTTCCGGCTTCATGGCGGCGCAGTTGGATGATGTCATTGGCGGCGACGCCCTGGCTCGCAACCGGCTGGACATCGCCGGCCTGCCAGCGGAGGAATACACCGCCAAACTAATTGTTTACGACTTTGAAACTGGCCAGAGCCAAGGCGGCATTCTGTTGCCAAGCGAAACCAGATTCGAGCGCGATGTGGAAATCTCCCGCTTGCGTATGGGCGGCTGAAGCGCTTTCGCCGTTCTGTCCATACTCCTTGCCAGGTTCAGGCGGCTGGATTATGCTTTAATGAATCCAGAGTGAATTTTGCAAATCCAGCCTGAAGGGCAGTTCGTGAGCCTGCGCAAGAGACAAGAGGCGAATCAGGGTCCCCAGTGGATCGTGGCTTATATCACGCATAACCTGCAGGAGGCGCATATCCTGCTGGGCAAGCTGCGCGCGCATGAAGTGCCCGCCATGATCCACCAGGAAGCCGGCGCGATGGCATTGGGCATCACCTTGGGCAACCTGGGCGAGATCAAAATCCTGGTATCGCCCGCCGATTATGACCGGGCGGCCGCGCTGCTTTACCCTGAGAATGACAGCCAAATTGAAGCGGATAACAGCAAGATCACACTGATCTGGCAGGACGATGGCGATGGCGCCGAGTACTACATCGACGATGAGGAATAATGACACGCTGACAGCGGTAGCGGGCATCAAGGTCGGTCATTTTACGGATATTGAAGGCGCGACCGGCTGCACGGCGACGCTCTGCCCGCCCGGCACTGTTGGCGCGGTCGATGTGCGTGGCGGCGCGCCCGGCACCCGCGAGACGGACCTGCTGCAAGCGCATAACCTGGTGGAAGAAGTCAGCGCGGTTGTTCTCTCTGGCGGCAGCGCCTTTGGCTTGGCTACGGCTGACGGCGTGATGCGCTGGCTAGTGGAGCGGGGCAGGGGCTATCATTCGCGCTCCGGCGCCCTTGTGCCCATCGTGCCAGCGGCCATACTCTTTGATCTCAATGTCGGTTTGCCCGGTCGCCTGCCCACGGCTGATTCGGGTTATCAGGCTTGCGAGGCTGCCTCCAGCCAGCCGGTTGTCATGGGCAGCGTCGGCGCGGGAACAGGCGCCAGGATCGCCGCGATCAGAGGCAATGAACGCGCCAGCAAAGGCGGAATCGGCTCGGCAGCGATCAGGCTGCCCCAGGGGCTGGTTGTCGCCGCGCTGATGGCTGTCAATTCTGTCGGCGATGTCATCGGCGAAGACGGCAGCATCCTGGCGGGCTTGCGGACGGCTGATGGCGGCGGATTTGCATCAACGCTGGATGCGATGGCGCGGATGGCTGGCGATGGCCCCAGAGCTGAGAACACGGTGATCGGCATCGTGGCCACCAACGGACGTCTGAACAAGGCCGCAGCCCAGAAGGTGGCGCAGATGGCGCATGACGGCATCGCTCGCGCGGTCAATCCCGCCCATACCATGTACGATGGCGATACGATATTCGCCCTGGCTACCGGCGAAGTGGCGGCTGATACCAGTTTGGTTGGCGCCTATGCCGCGGAAATGACGGCAAAAGCCATTCGCCGCGCCGCCCGTTTCGCGAGCTCGCTGGCCGGCATCCGCGCGATCGCCGATGATTGAAGCCTGTCGCGGCCTGCCGGGCTGACAATGTTAAACAGGTTCGCCATTTGCCTTAACAGTGATTTAGCGCATGTCCGGTAAGCTTCCTGGCTGAGTGGCATCGGGGAGCGGGGAAAAGCCTCTTGGCAGAGAGAAAGCGCATCCTGATCGTTGAAGACGAAATCAAACTGGCGTCCAGCCTGGCCGACAAGCTGCGCGCCGAAGGCTACGACGTCTTCATGGCTCACGATGGCGAGGCTGGCTTGGATATGGCGCGGGGAGCCAGATACGATCTGATCGTGCTGGATATCATGCTGCCGGGCTTGGATGGCCTCAGCTTGTGCCGCATGATCCGCAAGGACCGCGTCGCCTGCAATGTGCCTATCATCATGCTGACTGCGCGGGGCGCAGAAGTTGACAAGATCGTCGGTTTGGAAAGCGGCGCGAACGACTATATCGTCAAACCCTTTGGCTTGGGCGAGTTTCTGGCACGCGTCCGTGTGCAGATGCGCCAGCCCGCGCCCGAACCAGGCCGCCGGCATGACGAATTGAAAGCCGGCAACCTGCGCCTGGATCTGACTGGCCGGCGCGTCTTCAAAGGCGAAAGCGAAATCAAGCTCACCAACAAGGAATATACGTTGCTGGCGGTCTTCATGCGCAACAAGCGCGCCGTGCTCTCGCGGGATTTTCTCATCGCCAACGTCTGGGGCGAAGATTATTTGATCGGCGAAAGCGACAAACGCACCGTCGATGTGCATATCCGCTGGCTGCGGGAAAAGATCGAGGACAATCCATCGAAGCCCGAGCGCATCATCACTGTGCGCGGCGTCGGTTACAGATTCGAGGGCTAATATGGAGAGCCTTCTAGCGCTCTTGATCGTCTCGCTGCTGGGCATGGCATTCGTCCTCCGCGCCCAGGCTCGGCGGCTGAAAAGAGCCCATGCAGCCATGCGCCATCAAGCTGGCGAAATCAGCCTTTTGCGCTCCCGGCTTGCCGACAGTCGAGGCCAGCTGCAAGAACGCGCGGGCTTGCTGGAAGCAGCCAATCACATCGTATTTGATATGCTCTTTCTGCTGGATGCGGAGAGGCGGGTACTCGCTCTGAATCACCCGGCTGCTCACTTCGTCGCTGATGAGAAGTGCATTGGCAAACCGTTTTCGCAGGTCATTGACGCGCCCGAGATCCTCAGCCTGGCCGCCTTGGCTCAATCGGAAGAAGAGCGCCTGGAAGAACAGATAGTCATCGGCGCTTCCCATTTTCGCATTCGCGCGCAAGCTCTGGGTTGCCCGGGCAAGGCGGGCTGCGTTGGCATCGCCATGCGCGATATTACTGACCTTGTGCAGCTTAACCGCGCCCGGCGCGACTTGGTGGCCAATATCTCGCATGAGCTGCGCACGCCCATCACGCGCATCCGCCTGATCATCGAAAGCCTGTTCCTGGATGCCGATAAACCCAAACGCAAAGCCAGCATCCAATCGCTGAAAGAGATTGCCATGGAGACGGACGCGCTGCTCTGGCTGGCGCAGGAGCTGCTAGATCTCTCCATGATCGAATCCGGCGAGGCGATTCTCCGCTTGGTCAAGACGCCGCTGAAGCAGGTCATCGACGACGCCATCGAAAGGCTGGATTCGCAGGCGCGGACCAAGCATCTCACTATCGTCAGCCATGTGCCGCAGAAGTACGCTGTGCTCTGTGATGCCGACCAACTGAAGCGCGTCCTGGTCAACCTGCTGCATAATGCCATCAAGTGGTCGCCCGCCAACGAAGCCATCACCATCACCGCCGCCGAAGAGGGCGAGGAAATCATCGTTACCGTGTTTGACAATGGTCCCGGCGTGCCGGATGAGGTGCGCGAGCGCATCTTCGAGCGATTCTACCAAGCCGATGTGTCGCGCTCCGGCGATGAAGGCACGGGCTTGGGCTTGGCAATCTGCAAGCATATCGTCGAGGCGCATGGCGGGCGGATCTGGGCGGCCGGCAACAGCCAGGGCATGGGCGGGCAATTTGTCTTTACCGCGCTCAAAGCCGATGCCGACTTCCAACTCCCGGATGCAAACTTGGATGATCCTGCTTACGCGCCAGATGTGGCTGAGACTGTCGCGCCGATATAGTCTTCCGCTTGAAATTTGCAAACCCAAAGTTATACTAGCGCACTGCCAGGCGAGACCAGGCATCATGATCTGCGTGGACTTGGCAAATGACCAGATTCGCGAAACGACCAGCATTTAAGCCGCTCAGGTAGCGCGATATGCCAGCCAGCGACAGGCCAATCGATTTCAGGACCCGCGAGCGCCGCCAGGTTTTGTTGCGCCGCGCGACGCCCTTCTTGACTCTGCTGCTGCTTTTGCTCCTTTGGCATTGGGTCAGCGAGCCGCCGCTGATTCCGCGGATCCTGGTGCCCGCTCCTGGGGATGTTTACGAGGCTTTCAGCGCCGCGCTGGAAGATGGCAGCTTGGCTCGGCACACAGCCGTTACCCTGGGCGAGATGATGTATGGGCTCTTGGCAGGCTTGGGCTTGGGGCTTTCTCTGGGTTATGCCATCGCCAAAGCGCCCTTGCTGGAGAATGCCCTGGCGCCCATCATTGTGGCTATTCAATCGACGCCGATCGTAGCTTACGCGCCCTTGCTTGTCATCTGGTTTGGCACGGGGCCAGCCAGCAAAGTCGTCACGACGGCAGTCATCGTATTCTTTCCTGCGCTGGTGAACGCCATCGTCGGCATACGAAGCGTTTCGCCTCGCCTGCGCGATCTGCTGCGCTCCTTGAATGCCGACGCCTGGCGTATGTTCTGGCTGCTTGAGTTGCCATCAGCGCTGCCAGTCATCTTGGCCGGCTTGAAGACCAGCGCCACCTTGGCGGTCATTGGCGCGGTGGTTGGCGAGTTTGTTGGCTCGGGCAGCGGTTTGGGCGTCCTGGTCATCACTGCGCGCAGCCAATACAATACGCCGCTGGTCGTCGTCGCCGTGCTTACCATGACAGCCATTGCCCTGAGCTTGTACAGCCTGGTTGCCCTGGCTGAGTGGCGCTTGCTGTTTTGGCAGCGCCGCGCCGCATCATGAACCAAATTAGAGAGAGACAGCATAATTTCCATGAGCAAACTTCTCGGATTCGCCGCATTTTTCGCGCTCTGCCTCACATCAATTGTCGGGGCGCAAGCAGATCTGGCGCAGGAGCGCATCCTCCTGACTTTCATCCCCAACGTCCAGTTTTCGCCCTTTTATGTGGGCATTGAGCAGGGCATTTTCGCGGAAGCCGGCTTTGATCTGACGCTTGAGCACCTGCAGGAACCGGAAGTTTTGGATTTGGTCGCGGTCGGAAGAGCCAACTATGGCATGGTCAGTGGCGAACAAGTGATTCTGGCGCGCTCCCGCGGGCGTGATGTGGTCTATGTCTTTGAATGGTTTCAGCAATATCCCGTAGGTCTGGTTCACGCCAGCGACCTGGACCTCAGTGATCTGCAAGGGATGCGCGGTCTGGCTATTGGCATTCCCGGGCGTTTCGGCGCGAGTTACAGTGGCTTGACAACCTTGCTCAATAGCGCTGGCTTGAGCGAATCCGACATCGAAGTCAAGGAAATCGGCTTTAGCGCGCCGGAGGTCTTTTGCCTCGGCGGGGTGGACGCGGCGGTTGTCTACGCCAATAACGAACCGCTGCAGATTCGCAACCTGGCGGCGGCCGGCGAATGCGGCCCTCATGAAGACGCGGCAGTGCTGAAGATCGCCTCGCTGGTCGATCTGGTTTCCAATGGTCTCATCGTCAGCCGGGATCACATGCAGTCCGCGCCGGAGCAGGTCGCCCGCATGGTCAGCGCTTTGGCTCATGGGTTGCGCGAGGTGATTGACAACCCGGCCTGGGCTTACCTTGTCAGCCTGCCTTATGTCGAGGGGCTGCCGGGCGAAACAAACTTGCACAGCGCATTGAGCGAAGCAGCCGCGCGCCAAGCCGACTTCCTGGCAACCGGACCATCCCGTGCCGCCATTGCCGAAAGCCGGCGCGCCTTGCTGGCAGAGCTTTCGCAGCAATTTTCCGGCGCGGAATTGCTGCAATTCCAGGTGCTGCTCAATTCGATCGAAATGTGGGATGCCGCTGCCCTCGGCTACAGCGACCACGGCTCATGGGAAGCCATGCGCGATACCCTGGACTCGATGAACCTGCTCGGCGATGGTCTTGGCGATTTGTCCCTGGCTTTCAGCAACGACTTTCTGCCGGTCAATGCCGAGTGAGACTGCGCGTCGAAAACCTCGCGGTGAGCTTTCGGGCGCCAGAGGGCGAGGAGCTGCCGGCTCTGGGTCCCATCTCATTCAGCCTGCCGGACGATCAATTTGTCTGTCTGCTGGGTCCAAGCGGCTGTGGCAAAAGCACCTTGATTCGCGTTATGGCGGGTTTGCTCGCGCCGACGGCTGGGGCAGCCTATCGAGACGGCGAGCGCATTGAACGCCCCTGGTCCGGCTGCGCTATCATGTTCCAGGATACCAACCTGATGCCTTGGCGCACGGTTTTGGACAATATCGCCCTGCCGCTGGAAATCGCCGGGCTGCCAAAATCGCAGCGATACGCCACCGCTCGACGTCTGCTGCGTCAGCTCAAGCTGGAAAACTTCGAAGGCGCCTATCCTGCCGAGTTATCCGGCGGCATGGCGCAGCGCGTGGCATTGGGCAGGGTTATCTTGCAAGCGCCGCAGGTCTGGCTGCTGGATGAGCCATTTGCCGCGCTCGATGCCTTGACGCGTGAAGCGCTGAGCCTGGAATTGCTGCGTTTGCGCGGACAATCCCGGCAGTCGATCATCCTGGTAACGCATGACATCAACGAAGCGGTCTTGCTGGCGGATCGCGTCATCGTGATGTCGCGGAGGCCCGGTCGCCTGGTGGCCGATATTGCAATTGACTTGCCGCGTCCGCGCTCAGCCGAAATGCTCTATGAGCGAGCCTACCTGCGCCTGTGCAAGCGCATCCGCGGATATATCGAAGACCAGCGCCCATGAACTTTGCCCGACGACTCAAGCTATAGGCACAGCGGTTATTCCATGTCAGTCAAATACAGCGAGGTTAACCCGATGAACTTTCCCATTGATGAGATTCGCGCGCTCTTTCCCTCACTGAGCCTGCCCGCCGATGATGGCTCCTTGCCTATCTTCCTGGACAACCCGGCCGGCACGCAGGTTCCGCGCAGCGTGATGGAAGCGGTGACGGAGTATTATCTGACGATGAACGCCAATTCGGGCGGTCAATTCGCCACCAGCTGCCGCACCGAAGACATGGCTCAGCAGACGCGAGAAAGCATGGCGGATTTCCTCAACGCCAACAGCCCCAAAGAAATCGTCATTGGTCCCAACATGACCTCGCTCAACTTTGCCCTGAGCCGCGCGCTGGCTCGCCGCCTGCAGCCGGGCGACGAAATCGTACTGACGCGCCTGGATCACGATGCCAACCTCAGCCCCTGGACGCTCATTGCCCGCGACCATGATTTGCGGGTGAAATGGGTGGAGATCGACACAAGCGATTGCACGCTGGACATTGGCTCGCTGGAAGAGGCGCTGAGCGAGCGGACCAGAATCGTGGCCACCGCGCACGCTTCCAACGCCGTCGGCACCATCAACCCGGTCAAGCAGATCGCCGGTATGGCGCATGCGGTTGGCGCCTGGCATGTGGTGGATGCTGTGCAAAGCGCGCCGCATATCCCGCTTGACGTTCAAGCAATTGGCTGCGACTTCTTGCTCTGCTCCTCATACAAGTTTTATGGACCGCACCTCGGCATCCTGTGGGGGCGTGAGGAGCTGCTGAACAGCTTGCCCGCCTACAAGGTGCGCCCAGCTAAAGATGTCGCGCCCAACCGCTGGGAGAATGGCACGCCAAGCTACGAGACCTGGAATGGGCTGCGCGCCTGCCTGGCGCATTGGCGGGGCATCGGCGAGCGCTATGCCGAAGCTGGCTTGTCACTGTCTCCGGATAACCGGCGGAATATGAAAAGCGCCATGACTTTGGTGAATGCCTACGAATCCGCTCTGGTCACACAGCTGATCGAAGGGCTTGAGGCGATTCCTGGCCTAAGAATAGCGGGCATCGTCGACAAAGAGCGCTTTGCCTGGCGCGTCCCGACCGTGTCCATCGCCAAAGAGGGCAAGCAGCCCGACGGGATGGCCGCCGCGCTGGCGGAGCGCAATGTCTATGTTTGGAGTGGCGATTATTATGCGCCGGAAATCATGAAGCGCCTGGAACGTCCAGAGGGCATGCTGCGCATCGGCATCGCGAAATACAATACTCGCGCCGAAATAGACCGCGTACTAAACTTGATCGAGTCTCTTTAGCCGCCCATTGCCGCCAACTGCTTCATCAGACGGCTCTTGCGCCGGGCTGCATTGCGCTTGTGCACGACGCCGCGGGTGGCCAGCTTGTCCAGGTCGCGGACGGCTATGCGCGTCGCTTCGCGGGCTTCTTCAACTTCGCCGCTGGCGATGGCAGCCCGGGCTTTTTTGACCAGTGTGCGCGCCCGGTTGCGATAGTGCCGGTTGTGCAGGCGGCGCTTTTCATTCTGTCGGATTCGCTTGATTGCCGATTTGTGATTTGCCATAATCTCAGTCCTGGGGAAGCCGCGCTTCCCATCGACCCTTTCCGAGCAACTTATGAGGCGGATCAGCCTCTTCTTTGGCAGGTTCAGTACGCCATGTTAGCAGCCAATCGCCCGCTTGTCCAGTGCCGCCTCGCCTGGGTGAGATCAGTCGGCGATTTTGGGGTCGAAGGCGTCGCGCAAGCCATCGCCGATCAAGAAGAGACAGAACACCGTGATCGTTATCAACAAGCCTGGCAGCATCATCAAATGGGGCGCTCGCCGCATATAATCCAAGCCCCCGCTGAGCATATTGCCCCAGGAAGGGATGGGCGCGCGGATGCCGAAACCGATGAAGCTCAGCGATGACTCCGCCAAGACCACTCCGCCAATTGAAATGGCCAGATCAACAATCAGCAGCGAGAAGATATTGGGGACGATATGCAAGAACATCAGCCGCAAGTTGGAAGCGCCGATGGCGCGCGCGGCGATGACATATTCGCGCTCGCGGATGGAATAGGTCTCGGCGCGAACCAGGCGCGCTGTGCCCGTCCAGCCCAGTATGGCGATGATTATCACCAATGTCAGCGGCGTCGGCGAAAGCAGGGCGGTGATGAGGATGAGCAGAAACAAGCCCGGGATGGAATTCAGCGTGGTGATCAACCAGATAATGGCGTCGTCTAGCGGTCCGCCATAGAAGCCGGCGAATGCGCCTACCGCGACTCCAATAGCCAGCGAAAGGAAAGCCGCGGCAAAAGCGATGCCCAGCGAGACGCGGCCCCCATAGAGCAGGCGGCTTAGATGGTCGCGGCCCAGTTCATCCGTGCCCAGGACGTGACCCTGCTCTCGCTTTGAATTCACCTATTGAGGAGGAGCCGGGCAACCGCCGTTATGCACCCTTATGTTTCTGACGAACCTCCAAGGCTCAGTATAGGGTGTATTCGTGCAATCGTTGTGCCACCATCTGCGATCGTACAGATTCTCATGGCATTTGTCACCAATTACTTCGAATCTGATCTGGGTCTCAACTCCAGTCTGTCTCTTTGTATCACACGGCGTCGGCTCGGGCGAAGCAGGCGGGGGAGGCGCGGGAGTATTTGTCGGTCTCGGCGTACTCGTCGGATTCGGCTTGGCAGTCGGTTTCTGAGTCGGCGTATTGCTCGGCGTGAAGGTCGCAGTCGGCGTCGGCGTGTAAGTCGGCGTCGGCGTGGCTGTCGGCAGCACCGTCACCTGCAACTTCGCGCTCACGGGACCTTCCCCTTCGTAGTTCTTGCCATCACCCAGCGCTTGCACATAGGCATCATAAGTGAGACCGACGGTTATGTTCGTGAGCGCATAAGATGTTATTGACCCATCCAAGTCAGCTGAGTGATAGTCCCCATTTGGACCATACCAATACAAGTGGTATCTCGCGGCGCCGGTGACCGCGTCCCAAGCGACCGTCGTGCCGGAGACCAGGCGGAAGTTGCCCGGCGCGCTCAACGGTTTTGGCGCAGGTGTTGGCGTCGGCTTAAGAGTGGGCGTGTTGGTGGGCGTTGGCGTGTTTGTCGGCGTATCGGTGGGTGTTGGCGTTGGCGTGTTCGTTGGCGTGTCAGTGGGCGTCGGCGTAGGTGTATCCGTTGGCGTCGGCGTAGGTGTATAGGTAGGTGCGAAGGTCGGTGTATCAGTTGGTGTGTTCGTCGGCGTATCAGTAGGCGTGAAAGTTGGCGTTTTGGTGGGCGTTTTCGTCGGCGTGTCAGTGGGCGTGGGAGTATTCGTCGGCGTATCTGTCGGCGTTGCAGTGGGCGTGTTGGACGGCGTTGGCGTGAAGGCGGCCGTGACCGTCAATATCGCGCTCCAGGGACCCTCTTCCTCGTATTCAATGCCATCGCCCAAAGCCTGCACTTCGACAAGGTACTTCAACCCTACCGTCGTGCCCGGGATTTGGAACTGCGTGGTCGATTTGCCGACGGAGTCGTGGTTCACCTTGCCGCCCTCATGTCTCCAGCGCAAGCGGTAGCCAGTCGCATGGGGCACAGCATCCCAAGCCACCGCGCTGCCCCAAAGATGGCGAAGATTCTGCGGCTCCGCCAAGTCTTTCAAAGGCGCAGCTGTGACCGTGAATACATCGCTCCAGGGTCCTAACATTTCGTAGATTTTGCCGTCGCCCAGCGCCCGAACTTTGAAGAGATACTTCGCGCCGGCCGTCGGGTCCGGGATGTTGTACTGGGTTGGCGATGAGCCAATGTCATGCGTTTCGATCTTGCCGCCTTCGATCTGCCATTCGACGCGGTAGCCGGTCGCCCCGGTCACAGCCGCCCAAGCGACGGCGCCAGCCCAAAGCTGGTAGAGATTTTGCGGTTTGGCCAGGTCTTTCGGCGGAAGAGGCGTCGAGGTAGGCGTAGCGGTGGCAGTGTTCGTCGGCGTTGAAGTCGGCGTGTTCGTCGGAGTCGCGGTTGGCGTATTGGATGGCGTTGGCGTGAATGCTGCCGTTATGGTCACCTTGTCTGACCATTGCCCGTGCGTCTCGTATGAAGTGCCATCGCCCAGCGCTTGGACTTCGACCTCGTAGCTGCGGCCAACGTCGAGATCCGGGATCGTGTACTGCGCCGCCGACGCGCTCAAGGTCACGTAGCGACGGCCTCGGTTTGGCGGTCCATAACGCAGCTGATAGCCTGTCGCGCCATCGACATTGTTCCAGCCAACGGTCGTGCCCCAAAGATGGCGGAAATTGCCAGGCGCGGGCAGATTCTTGGGCGGAGCGGGACTGGCAGTGGCCGCTGGTGTATTCGTTGGAATGGATGTTGGAATCACTGTTGGGATCGCCGTTGGCGCAGAAGTAGGCGCGGTTGTGGCAGTTGGCGCTGTCGTTGGCGTTGCCGTAGCTGCCGGTACTCGAATGATCGCTTCGGGCAAGCTCCAGAGGCTGTTCGTGTATGAGCCGAAAGTATCCGCCAGAGCGCGGACTTGCACTGCGTAGGTCACGTTTTATGGCAAAGAGCTGAAATCATAGCTTGTCTGCGAAGCCGGCAGGTCTGCGGTCTGGACGTTGCTGCTTGTCGCCCACCAGCGCAGTTGATAGCCGCCGGCGTTCTCGACGGAATTCCATGATAGGATATCGTTGTTGACTTGGAGACCTGTCGGGCGGTCGAGGCGCTGCTGAGCTTGAGCGAACGAGGCGGTAAACATAGCGAGGAGAAAGACGAATGTTACACGCATAGAAGCATTCTAACTAGATAGTCCTTTGGACGCGGCTGTAACTGAAAGACGAATGCAGGCTTCAAGACAGAGAGTATAGCAATTGATCCAAAACTTCAAGCAGGTTGAGCTTGTGGGATTGCCATTGAAAATACTAGCTTCGGTATCCATTTAGCCGCAACCACCTGCTCACGGCTTGCCCTACACGAGCGCCGCGGGATTTGCGATAATGTCGGGCGATTGCACCGGCGAGAATTCCCACAGGATGGCAACCATGATCAAGCTTTCGGGCAAGCGCGTCTTTATCATCGGCATCTGTTTGGCGTTATTGGTCGCTCTTGTAGGCTGCGGCAGCCTGGAAAAACCAGTCACGCGGCAAGCCGAAGCGCCGTCGCAAGAAGCCGCGCCTGAACAAGCCAGCGTCGCCCAGCCGACTCAACAGCCCAGCGCCACCCCCACGCAGCTGCCAAGCGCCACGCCAACAGACGAACCATCCGCCACGCCCACGGACCTGCCGACCTCAACGCCTGAGCCCACAAACCCGCCAGCCCTCTCGCCCATTGACCGCCTGGTGGCTGTGCGCAACCCCGAACGGGGCGCGGAGCTATTCGCGCTCTTCCAGGAAGCGGCCGGCAGCGGTTATTCCTGCTCGAATTGCCACCTGGTCGATAGCGAGAAAGCCAATCTGGGTCCCGGCTTGCTCAACATCAAAGACCGCGCGCTGACTCGCGTCGATGGCATGAGCGCCGCCGAATACATCTATGAGTCCATCACCGACCCCATAGCTTTCCTGGTCGAGGGATTTGATGCCGAACTCATGCCCAAGAACTGGTCGGATATCTACAGCGATCTGGAAATCTTCGACATCGTCGCCTACCTGCTGACACTGGAGGGCAGGTCGGATATCGACGATCCCGATCCCATGAACAGCGATGCGGAGGCGGAAGACAGCGAGGGCTAGGCGAGCCGCCGCTCTCAAGCCAGCAAATCGCTGACGGCGTCGCCCAGCATTCTATCAGCCCTAGCCAGCTTGGCCCGCGTTTCCTGCAGCCAGGCGCGATCCCCATCCAGAGTTTCGCTTTGCGCATCCAGCGTCTTGGCTGTGGCCACTGGGGCGGCCCCGCCGGGCAATGTCCGCGCTTCCACGAATGCCCGCGGATCCAGCGCCTGCTTGAACTGCGCTTCGGGCAAATCCAGGTCCAAGCCCATGCTTTCAGCCGCCACATCCCGCAGCAGCTTCGCGCTAAGGTCTTGCGGAGCCAGGTCATGCTCCTTCGCATAGCTCACCAGTGCCGAGACGACTCCATGCGCCCGACGGAAGGGCAGGTTGCAATGCCGAACCAGGGAATCCGCCAGTTCGGTCACGGTGGTGAAGCCGGCTCCTGCCCGCCGCGCCAGACGTTCGACATTGACTTGCAGGGTATCAATGACCGCGGCATAGAGCTGCAAGATGGCGTTCGCCGTTTCCAGCGCGCCGAAAAGCAGCGGGAAGATCTCGTCTTCGATGTCCTGCGTATCGCCAAAGGGGATGTTGTGGCATTGCAGGCTGATGCCCTGCGCCAGCGCCAGCATGCGGCTGATGCGCGCCCGCAGATGTTCAAGAACGACCGGATTGCGCTTCTGCGGCATGATCGAGCTGATTTGGATGAAGCTGTCGTCGATGCGGATTGCGCCGCTCTCCTGAGTCGCCCAAAAGAGCATATCTTTTGTGAAGCGCGACAGGTTGACGCCCAGACTGACACAGAAGCCCGCCACATCCGTCAGATTGTCCGATGCGCCGATGCTGTCATAAGTGCTGAGCAGGATGCTGTCAAAACCGAGCAGTTCCGCGCTCATTTGGCGATCGATGGGGAAGGCTGTGCCGGTCAAGGCGGCCGCCCCCAGCGGACTCTGATTGTTGGTATGATAAGCGAATTGAAAACGCTCTGCGTCGCGTTCCAGAGCAGCCAGAATGCCCGCCAGATAGTGTGCCATCGTAGTGGGCTGGGCGGGCTGGGTATGCGTATAGCCGGGCATCAGGGTATGCAAATGCTCGCGAGCCAGCGCCAGCAAGCTCGTTCTCAGCGCGATCAGATCATCCAGGGCAGCCAAAATCAGCGGGCGCAGCGCCAGCCGCGTCAGGGCGTAACCCAGGTCATTGCGGCTGCGCGCCAGCTGTAAATTGCCGCCATATTCCGCGCCAGCCAGTTCGATGAGCCTGCCTTCCATGGCGAAAAAGAGGTCTTCCACGCCTACCTGGCCGCTCAACGCTTCGACGGTCATCGCCTCCACCTCCGCCAGGGCATCCAGCAGCGCCTTGGCATTCTCCCGCGTGAGTACCCCGCAGCGCTCCAGCATGACCACATGGGCGCGGTTGGCAGCCAGCATCGGATGGTAGTAATAAGTCTTGGCATCCTCAAAGAAGGGCTGCAAGACGAATTTGTCATAGAGCGCGTGCGGGAAAGATGGCGACGAGGCGGACAAGGCTCAGCCTTTCAAGCCCGTCAGCGCGATCCCTTCGATTATGTAGCGCTGGAAGATAATGACCACGATCAGCAGCGGCACCACCGATAGCGACGCGCCCGTCATGATCAGATTCCAGGGCGTATCCGCTTCCGACGAGAATTGCTGAATGCCCACCGGCAGCGTGAACATTTCGCTTTTGGTCGTGGCGATCAGGGGCCAGATGAAGGCATTCCAGTTGCCCAGGAAGTTGAAGATGCACAGCGCGCCAATGGCCGGCAGGCTGAGCGGCACCGCCACTCGCCAAAACAATCCAAATTCGCTGACGCCGTCGATGCGGCCCGCATCCAGCAATTCGTCCGGCACGCCCTGCATGAATTGGCGCATCAGGAAGATGCCCGCCGCCGTGATGACGCCCGGGAAGGCGATTCCCCAATAGGTATCCACCCAGCTGGGACCAATCGGCGGATTCGACGACATGATGAACCAGGGGATGAGCAGCATCTCAGTCGGCACCATCAGCGAACTCAAGAACAGAATGAATATCAGCCGCTTGCCGGGGAATTCATATTTGGCGAAGACGAAGCCGGCCAGCGCGTCGAAGAATGCCACGCTCACCGTGCTGATGACGGCGACGATGAAAGAATTCTTGTACCATAGCGGCAGATTCGTCTCGTTGATCACCTCGGTGAAATTGTCCAGCGTGGGCTCTATGGGCAGGATGTTGCGCCGCAGGATCTCCGTCTCCGGCTTGAGCGATGTCGAGAGCATCCAGATGAAAGGCACGATCATCGTGAAAGCGATCAACGTCAGCAGCAGGTAGGAGAAGAGCTTATGCGCCCAGCCGCCACCGACCCGGCCAACCGCGCTGCCCCGCGCCTGGTCTTTGAAGATGTTCGAAGGCGTGATCGCTTCCACTGGCAACCTCAGTTGATCCGCCGCGTCGTGAACCTGAGTTGAACGATGGTGACAATGAGAATCATGCCAAATAGCACAACGGTCATCGATGAAGCGTAACCCATATTGAAGCTCTGGAAGGCCTCGCGGTAGACGCGCAGCACCACAGTCGTCGTCGAATTGAGCGGACCGCCGCTGCCTTGTTCCGTCATGGCGATGACCGGCGCGAACATGCGCAAAAACGATATCGTCTGCAAGACCAGCAGGTAGACGATGCTGGGGTTGAGCAGGGGGAAGGTGATGAAGCGGAAAGTGTGCCAGCGACTGGCGCCATCCACCTCGGCCGCCTCGTAATAGTGGCGCGGGATCTGCTTGATGCCCGCCAGGAAAATGATCACGGCGAAGCCCATTCCCTGCCATATCACCAGCGCCAGAATGGACGGCAAAGCTTGCTGCGGGCTGCGCAGAAAAGGCTGCTGCGGCAAAGCCAGCAATTGCAGGACGACGTTGAACAAGCCAAAGCGCGGCTGATAGAGCATGCGAAATACCCAGGCGATGGCGATCGTCGACGTGACAAAGGGCAGAAAGAACAGAATGCGATACAACGTGCTCATGAAGCGGATTTCGTTGAGCATCAGCGCGATCAGCAATGCCAGGCAAAGCTGAATGGGCACGCCAAGCGCGACATAACTGATGGTGTTGCTGAAGCCCGACTTGGTGGCGGATTTCTTCTTGCCAAGCTCCGTGATGACCTTTTCGTAATTTTCCAAGCCGACGTAGGGCTGCTCCTCGGCCATGGGATTGTAGTCATGCAGGCTCATCTGGAAGGCGAAGATTGTGGGGTAAATGCGGATGTAGGCGAAGAAGACGATGGGAATCGCCAGAAAGACATAAGCCCAGAAGATCTTTTTCCGCGCCAGGGTCATGGTGGTTGCGCCCCGCCAGCGATCAATCCACTAGCGAATCATCCAAACCGCGCCAGGCGACGCATCACCCGGCGCAGTCTGATTTCGGTTGCGATGCTGTTCGGCTATTCCCGATCAGCCCAGAAGCTGTCGATCAGCTCTTGTTCGGAGGCCGCCGCTTCGTCCAGGGCGTCGCAGGGATCCATGCCGCCCAGCCGGATGTTGTCGAAGGCGTCGATCAATACCTGCCGTTGCGCGCTTTCATCGACGAAGAAGGTGGCATGCGAATACGCCAAGCCCGCCGAAAAAGCGCCCAGGATTGGGTCAGCCAGAATCGCTTCATCAGCCGCAGCGTCAGCTTGGGCTGGCAATTCGCCCACGTTGTTCACCCAGAGCGTGCCGGCCGCTGGCGTGGTGATGAACTGCAAGAACTTGACCGCGGCTTCCAGGCGAGCCGGGTCGGCATTGGCGCGGCGCGTGATGCCATGCGTCCAGTAGGAGCCGAAGGTATGCCGCTCGCCGTTTGGTCCCACAGGCAGCTCGGTAACGCCATAATTCAAGTCCGGATTGTTCCGGGCGATCGTGCCGACGCGGAAAGAGCCATCGACATGCAGCGCGCTCTCGCCATTGACGAAGGCATTGGTCGCGCCATCCAGAATATCGTTGCTGCCCGTCACATGCTCGGTCTCGAAGGCGGCCAGCCAGCTGAAAGCCGCGCAGCCTTCTTCGCTGTTGTAGGTCACGGTGCGGCCATCATCGCTGTAGGGCGCGCCGCCATATTGCCGTATCAGCACTTCGCGGAACCAGTGATGATCCTGCGAGGCCAGGGCTGGCGCATGCCCCTGGCGGGTGATGTTGTAGACATCGCTGGCGTCGCCGTCATAGACAGTCGTGGCGAGGGCGGCTTCGACAAACTCATCCAGGTTGGCGGGCGGGCTTTCGGGATCCAAGCCGGCGTCGGCGAAGATGTCCTTGTTCCAGAATAATGCCAGCGAACGCACAGCCGTCGGAATCGCCCAGAAGCTGCCTTCAAACTTCGAGTTGGCCACCATCGGCGAGAAAGTCTCCAGCACGAAATCTTCGCTGAAGGGGTCTTCCGGCAAGGGCACGAGATAGCCCGCGTCAACAAAAGCCGGGATCCAGCCATAGAAGAGCGTCACCACATCGGGACCGACGCCGGCCGGCGCGGAGGCCGCCAGCTCATCGCGGAAGTTGGCGTAAGGGATATCGCTGTTGTGCAGCACCTTGATGCCCGGGTTTTCTGCTTCGAACTGCTCAATCAGCATGTTCATGGCATCGACGCGCGCGCCGAAGTTGTATTGCCAATACTCGATTTCGACCACGTCGTCCTGCGCCAGGGCGACCGCGCCAAGCGACATCACAATGACCATAACTGCCAGTATCGCGAGTATTTTGCGCATTTCTCTCTCCTTTATTCTGCTAAAGATGCTTGACCGCCAAGACTGTAACGCATCTGCGGCGCAATGCCAAATCCCGAAGGCGCCTCAAAGCTCGATCTTCAACAGCCGAGCCGCGTTGCCAGCGAAGATCATCTGAATATCTTCCTCGCGGATATTGAGCTCGCGCACGTCGCGCACTTGCTGGCGCAGGTAGGGCTCCGCCAGACCGCGCGGGAAATAACTGGAATCCGTGCCGAATATGATGCGCTCGGGCCCAATCGTCTCCATGTATTTGCGGAAGAGCTTCTTGGTGTCCCATTCGCCATCCACCCACTTCACCCACTGGTTCGACCCCGATGTATCGATGCAGACATTGCCGCATGCCCAGCAAAGCTGCAGCGTCTCGCGGATCCAGGCGCAGCCGAAATGCGGCACAACGAATGTCACATCCGGGAAATCCTTGGCGACGTTGTGCAGCTTGAGCGGGTTGATATTCTCATGCCAAGCCACGCCGCCGCCGCTGCCCAGGATGCCAAAATGCACCAGCACGGGGATATCCAGCTGCGCGCACATCTCCCAGACCGGGTAACCGGCTTCGTCTTCTATTGGGCGGTCCAGAGCTGGCGCCAGCAGCTTGTAGGCTCTCATGCCGTCTTCTTCGACGGCGCGCTTGAGTTCGGCCGCCGCCCCTTCGCCGAAGAGATAATTGTGGGCGAAGCCGATGAAGATATCCGGATGCCGCCGGATGATCTTTGCCAGGTTGCGGTTGCCGCCGCCGGTCACAAAACCCACCGCTCGCAAGCCATATCGATCAACCTCGGCCGCCCAGCGATCTGCCTGTTCCTCATCGCTGAAAGTATTGCGCTCCGGCGGGTCAAAGCCCCAGGTGGCTCGCCATTGCCGGTTGTAATTCATGGCCAGCTCGCGGGCGACTTTGGCGCGCTTTTCGCCAACCCGTTCGATGTATTGCTGGCGGGGGTTGGGCGCGCCTTCGATGCCGATCCCGCTTTGCGTCGGAAAATGCAAGTGAAAGTCAATCACCTCTAGTCCGTTATACATAAGCCGCCGTCCTCATCTGTCTGCCGTGTTTGATGCGAATCGCCTATGATGATAACGCAGCGACTCAACGATTCCCAATTGCTGACTGTTGGCGTTAGCTCGCTCTCGGCTCGGAGCGGTATTGGACATCTGCGCTTTGCTCGCTATACTTGTCCGCTATATGCCAAAGCGCAGCAAGGATGAAAGGACAAGGATTATGCCGAGACCGGTAACCCTCTTCACAGGCCAATGGGCGGACCTGCCCTTCGAGATCATTGCCGAGAAAGCCGCCAGCTTTGGCTATGATGGCTTGGAGCTGGCTTGCTGGGGCGATCATTTCGAGGTCGACAAAGCGCTGGCCAGCGATGCCTATATCCAATCGCGCATGGATGTCTTGGAACAGCATGGCTTGGCATTCTACTCCATCAGCAATCACCTGGTGGGCCAGTGCGTCGCCGACGCCCTCATCGACGAGCGGCATCGCGCCATCCTGCCTGACCGGCTCTGGGGCGATGGCGACCCCGATGGCGTCCGTCAACGCTGCGCCCAGGAAATGATAGACACCGCCCGCGCCGCCAAAGCCTTCGGCGTCGATGTGGTCAACGGCTTCACCGGCAGCACGGTCTGGCATCTGATCTATCGCTTCCCGCCCACATCGGACGAGATGATCGAGGCCGGTTATGCCGACTTCGCCGCTTTATGGAAGCCCATCCTGGACGCTTATGCAGCCGAGGGCGTCAAATTCGCGCTGGAAGCGCATCCAGGGGAGATTGCATACGATATCTACACGGCGGAAATGACGCTCGCGGCTTTGGATGATCACCCGGCATTTGGCTTCAACTTCGATCCCAGCCATTTCATTCATCAGCTTTTCGATCCCGTCAAGTTCATCGACCGCTTCGCCGAGCGCATCTTCCACGTGCATATCAAAGACTCGAAAGTGACGCTGGACAATGTCAGCAGCATCCTGGGTTCGCATCTGAACTTTGGGGATGCCCGCCGCGGCTGGGATTTTGTCTCGCCCGGGCATGGCGACCTGGATATTGACGCCATGATCCGAGCTTTGAACCGCGCCGGCTACACGGGACCGCTCTCGGTGGAATGGGAAGACAGCGGCATGGATCGCGAATTTGGCGCCACAGAAGCGGCTGAATGGGTGAAAGCCAGCGACTTCCCGGCCTCGGACCTTGCATTCGACGCCGCCTTCGCCGACGAATAGCGCCTGTATTCATGTTTGGGCTAGTAATGTCTCGCCCGCAGACCACCAGCACCCACTCAGGGGCGGTTCATCGAATATCCCGCAAACCACCAGCAACCTTGTAGGGGCGGTTCAGTGAATCGCCCGTTTTCTGACAGCAACTGATCCAGAACATCAACACAGGAGAACACAAATGGCTGACGAAAAACAAGTGAGCAGCTCCTTCACCAGCATGGCGGCCAGCGGCCCGGCTGCCGACGCGCCCGAAATCGGCATCGGCATGATCGGCTATGCCTTCATGGGCAAGGCGCATACCAACGCCTTCAAGACGATCCCCTACATGATGTACCCGCCCGCGGCTATACCGCGTCTGGTGGGCATCGCCGGGCGCAACGAAGCGGCCGTCAAGGATGCCGCGCGGCGCTATGGCTACGAGAGCGCCTACACGGATTGGCGCGACATGCTGGAAAACGACGCCGTGGATGTGCTCGATAATGGCGGTCCCAACGATGCCCATGCCGAACCTTGCATCGCCGCCGCCCAGGCTGGCAAGCATGTCTTCTGTGAAAAGCCTTTGGCGCGCACCGCCGAAGAATCCAAAGCCATGCTGGACGCGGTGGAATCGGCCGGCGTCAAGCACATGGTGGCTTTCAACTACCGCTTCGTCCCCGCCGTGCAGCAAGCCAGGAGGCTGATTGACAGCGGCAAGCTGGGGCAGATCTATCATTGGCGGGCGGTTTACCTGCAAGAATGGGGCATGGACCGCCAGATGGAAACCAGTTGGCGCTTCCAAAAGGACATCTGCGGCAGCGGCGCGCTTGGCGATCTCGGCGCGCATATCATTGACTTGGCGCGCTTCCTGGTTGGCGAACCCAAAGCGGTCTCGGGCTTGGCGCAAACCTGGATCACCGAGCGGCCCGATGGCGCCGGCGGCATGGTGAAATCCGATGTCGATGATGGCTTCGTGGCGCTGCTGGACTTTGAAAATGGCGCGCTGGGCACTGTCGAAGCCACCCGGTTCGCCCAGGGCCGCAAGAACTTCAATTCATTCGAGATCAACGCCGAAAATGGCTCCATCCACTTCAACCTGGAGCGGCTGAACGAGCTGAATGTGTTTTGGAAGGGCGAGAATCCTGTTACGACCCAAGGCTTCCATAACGTGCTGGTCAGCGAGGCGCATCATCCCTATTGGGAGCATTGGTGGCCCCACGGTCACATGCTCGGCTGGGAGCACAGCTTCGCCCACGAATTCCATCACTTCTTCGCCGCCATCGTCAACGACAGTGATGTCGCTCCCTTGGGCGCCACCTTCGTCGATGGCTATCGCAACGCTGTCATCTGCGATGCCATCATGGAATCGGCGGCCGCGCGCCGGCATGTCGATATCCGCTACTAGGCTCAGGCTTCAGCGACACCGGAGAGGGGGCGCTTGCCTCCTCTTTTTTGTTGCCGGCTCCCTGGTCGATCAGTCGATGTGGAGCGCTTTGCCATCGCTGCGCAGATGAATCGTTCCCATTTCGTCCGTGCGGAAGAGGAGCAGGTCATCCAGTTGCTCCAGCGTATCCGGGTCAGGGTCGCCGCGGCGATTGGCGGCATCAACCTGCAGCGCCGCCACTTGGGGCTGGACCAGCTTGAGGAAACCTTCATCCAGCGCGCGAACCCCGCCATGCTGCGGGACTTGCATCACCGCCACCACTGGAGATATCCCCCGCGCCAGCATGTCTCGCTGACCATCGGCGCTCAAATCAGATGTCAGCATAAAGGTCGCATCCCCATAGCTGATGCGCAGTACCAGAACGACATCGCCAAGTTTGTCGCTGATGGTAGGCTTGGCTGGCGGGTGCAGTATTTCGATTTCGACGCCGTCATCAAAATCAAAGCGCCAGCCGGCTTGAGCTTCAATATACTGCGCGCCGGACCGCTCCAGCCGAGACTTGAGCTCCGTGAAGACAGCGCCGCGGTTGGCTTGACCATGATAGAGCCAGGCGCCTATGTCATATCGTTCCAGCACGGCGCTTAAGGCGGCAATATCCCATTCATCCGGCTGGGTTATCACCAGGAGTTCGATTTCGCGGTCATAGTAGGGCAGGCGGTCGCCAATGGCGCTCAGGAGACGCGCAGGATAGCGCCCGCCATCGACCAGAACTTGCGCGCCGCCCGGCGTCTGAATGAGCGCGGCATTGTTATGCCCGACATCCAGAAACCAGACATGCAAATGTCCATCGGGCCGGCTCAGCAGCATCGCCCACATCAAGACCAGCGCCGCTATGGCAAAGCCGCAACCGGCTATGACTATTCCGCTGCGGCGGACAAAAGCTTCGAGGCGATTCCAAAGCGATGGGCGAAGAGCCTGCAGCATGGCGAATCCTATCAGCAGAAGGTAGAAAATCTGAATCAGGCGTCCATCGAAATCCACGATGAGCTCCGCGTATTCCCATTGCGAGAAGGCGCGGACAACGCCTATCGTCCAGGAAAGGCAAACCAAGTCCACCCAGAATAGCAGCACGCCGATAGCTGGCGCGAATGCTGATGCCGCCACAGCTGCGAAGCCGAGCAGGAGCACTGCCGATTGCGCCGGCACGATCAACAGGTTGACCGGCAGCGCCACCAGGGAAAGGCGGCCGAAATATAAGACAATCAGCGGCAGAGTCGCCAATTGGGCCGCGAAGGAGACTATCAGCGGTTCATTGAGAAAGCTGAGCAGGGGGCGAGCGTACCGGGGCGGCAGGAGAGATTCTAGCAGCGCCCGGAAGCGGACCGAGAGCGGATCGGCGAATATGCCCAAGCCCAGTACCGCGCAGAAGCTGAGCTGAAAGCCGAGGTCGAGCAAGACATTGGGATCCAAAAACGACAATAGCAAGGTGGCAAATGCCAGCGACGCCGGCAGGAAGGTCTCGCGCCGGAGTTGATTGCCGATGACCAGCAGGCTGCTCATCAATGCCGCGCGCAGGATGCCCGGGCTGGCGCCGACGAAGAGCGAATAGATGCCGATGACCGCCACCGCGCAGATCGTGGCAGCCGACCGCCGCTCGCCCATAGCGCTGGAAAAGACGCGCAAGACCATAGCGCTGACTATGACCATGTTGAAGCCGCTTATGGCGATGATATGCGATGCGCCAACCCGCTCGAAGGCAGCTTCCAAGTCGGGGGCGATGCCGCGTTCATCGCCAAGCAGGATGCCGGTCAGCAAACCGGCCTGCGGCTCGGGCAGGGAGTTCGCGATGAGGCGGCGTACAGCGCCTTTCAGCTCCAGCAGCGCGGCCACCACGGGAGTTCCATGCCCCTGGCTGACCAGTTCCAGCGCGGCCGGACGCATGACCGTAAAGATGCCCTGTCGTCCCAGATAATCGGCGTATGAGAAGCGATCGCCAGCGCCTGGCGGGTCAAGCGCTCCGGTGGCGCGAACCCGATCGCCATAGACGATATCCGCGTTTCGAAAGGCTTCCATCAGGACAAGCCCGCTTGAGGGCAGATGCCGGTTGTTGACGAAAATCGAGTCAACCTCCAGCCGAATCTGAATGCGATCATCTCGCTGGGACGGCTCGGCGATCACGATTCCCGTGACGGAGCCGCTATAGCCGTTGAAGGCTGCGATCTCGCTTGAGCGCGGCACCAGCGATTGTCTGGCTGCGCCGGCGACGACGAATATCAGAGCGATGATCAGATTGCGCAATGCCCTTTGTGGCAGCGCCAGCGCGAATGCAGCCGCGATCACTAGCGCAAGGGCATAAACCGAAAACCCTATCGCGGGGAGGAATCGCCCCAGGTTGATTCCCAGCGCCCAAGCCAGCGTGACGATGATCAAGCGCATCTGGCAAACAGTGAGTAACGCGCCATTAGGGCAAGGTTATAAGCGCGAAAACTTTGGCAAGCGCAAACAGGCATCGCGCGACGGATGCCTGCGTGAGCTATGGGGTGCTGGCGGGTAGCTTAGATGCGGCTGCCCATCGGCGCTTGCGCGGGCCGGTCGAAGCGGATCGGATCGCCATTTTCTTCGCTGGCTGGCGCGGGCATCGGCTGCCGTTCCGGCTCAACTTCCAGAGCCACCGGCTCCTGCGTCTGCATGATCTGGATGCCGTTGCGGATTTCCTCGAGAGTCTGGGCGAAACGCTGTTCAAGCTGGCTCAGCTGCGTCAAGACGTAATCATCGGCTTCCTGGGTGATCTTTTGCGCTTCAATCTTGGCCTGCTCGATCACGAATTCGGCGCGAACCTTGGCTTGCTTGACCATCTCCTGTTCGTCAATCAGGTCTTCGCTGTGCTGGCGCGCCTGCTGCACGATGCGGGCGGCTTCTTCGTTGGCTTCCGCCAGGACGCGGTCGCGCTGCTGAATCGTGCGAGCGGCTCTTTCGATTTCTTCCGGGATCGAGATGCGCATCTGGTCAATGATTTCCAGCGCCCGCTCTTCATCCACCATTGTATACTTCGTGCCGAAGAGATGCCGGCCCTCATCCACCAAATCTTCCAGGCGATCCACCAAATGTTGAATATCCATCTATGTCCTCCCCCCAGAGAGCCCCTGCCGTTGCTTGCGTAATCACTTTGCGAATTTAGCGCGTAAGGCTTCTGAAACAATCGGCGGCGTCATTGAACTGACATCCCCGCCAAGCTGTGCGATCTCGCGAATCGTGCTTGAACTGATGTGCATATACTGCTCGTCAGCCAGCATCATGATAGTTTCCAGTTCAGGCGCAAGTTTCTTGTTTGCCATGCCCATGCGAAACTCAAACTCAAAATCGCCAAATACCCTCAAGCCGCGGATCAACGCTTCCGCGCCAATCGACTGCGCATATTTTACGGTGAGAATATCATACTGCGCCACCGAAATGGACGGATATTCCTTGAAAATCTCCCGAGCCAGAGATACGCGCTCGTCGACTTCAAACAAGAGGCGTGTCTTGTTAGGATTAGCGTATATGGCGACGACAAGCCTCTCAAAAAGCCGCGAAGCGCGCAGGGCGACATCAATGTGTCCGTAGTGAATTGGGTCGAGCGATGCCGGATAGAGCGCAATGCCACGGCCTGCCATTCAATTTCTCCCGCGCTACCAGCGCATTGTAGTGGCAGTCAGAATTTCGCGCCAATCGATAGGCAGGCAGATTTTCCACTGATTCTGGCCTCGGCTGGCTGGGGAGCGTTTGGGCGCCGGGCTGTCGTTCAGCGTTGGCGATGCTCTAGCTGAAATCGGCTGTTGTGGGATAGCGGCTGGCGATAAATCGCGCGAGCAGTTGGTGGGGCGGTTGTTCCAAGCTTGGGTCTTCGCTATACAGCGCGCGCGCTTCTTGCTGGGCGACCTCCACAAGGTCCGCATAGGCTGGATCAAGCAGGTCGATATCCGGTATGCCGCTCTGGCGCGTGCCCAGCAATTCGCCCGTGCCCCGCAACTGCCAATCGCGGTCCGCCAAGACGAAGCCGTCATTGCTCTCTTCCATGGCGGCCAGGCGCTTCTCGGCAATGCTCAACGCGCCCTCGCTGATATCGCCGCTTTGCATCGCGCGGATGCGGTCGATATCGATATCCTTTGCGCTGTCGGGAATCAGGAAGCAATATGACTGCTGCTCTCCGCGGCCAACCCGCCCGCGAAATTGATGCAGCTGCGCCAAGCCAAAGCGGTTCGCGCCGTCTATCACGATGATGCTGGCATTGGGCGCATCCACGCCGACTTCCGCGACCGATGTCGTCACCATGACATCGTATTTGCCGGCGGCGAAATCCGCCATGAGCGCGTCTTTTTCCGCAGCGCTCATCCGCCCATGCAGCAGGCAGACCCGAAAGCGATAAAATACCTGGCTGAGCTTTTCAAAGGCTTCGACCGCCGAGGCCGTGTCCAGCGATGCGGATTTCTCGACCAGGGGATGAATGAAGAAGGCTTGCCGCCCTTGCTCAAGCTCCTCGACGACGAAACCGTTCAGGCGTTCGCGGGCAGCCGGGTCGATTATCCAGGTTTTGACCGGCTTGCGCCCGGCCGGCTTCTCAGAAATGATGGATAAATCCAGGTCTGCGAAATAGGTTAGCGCCAGGCTGCGCGGGAAGGGCGTGGCCGACATGACCAGGAGATGGGGATTGCCGCCTTTGCCGCGCAGATGAGAACGCTGCTCGACGCCGAAGCGCTGCTGCTCATCGATGACCGCCACAGCCAGATCAGCAAACTGCACAGGCGCCTGGATTAGCGCTTGCGTGCCCACCACGATGTCGATGCTGCCCTCAGCGATATGGCGATAGGCGCTTTCGCGCTCGCTGGCGGTCAAGGCGCTGGTCAAGAAAGCGATTTTTGGCTTTGCCTCGCCGCTTATTCGCGCGAAGGTCCGGGTTACGGCGCGGAAATTCTGTTCCGCCAGGATGCCCGTTGGCGCCATGAGCGCGGCCTGTTTGCCATTGGCATAGGCGATGAAAAGCGCGACCAGGGCGACGGCTGTCTTTCCCGAACCCACATCGCCTTGCAGCAAGCGGTTCATAGGCAGCGCGCCCGACATATCGGCGCGGATTTCTTCTACGGCGCGTTTCTGGCCACCCGTGAGCTCAAAGTCAAAGGCTTCCCGCATGAATTGGCCGATGGCTGATTCGTCGATATTCAGTTGCGGTCCGGGCGCTGCCTGCCAGACGCGGCGTTTGCCCATCAGCGCCAATTGCAGCATAAAGAGCTCATCGAAAGCCAGGCGGCGTTTGGCATGATGCTTGTGATCGTCGCCGGCGGGGAAATGCGCCTGCCTGATCGCCCAGCCCAGGTCAGCCAGGTCATTGCGCTCCAGCACGGATTCGGGCATGGGATCGGGAATGCGCTTTTCCCATTGGCTTGTTAGCGCCTGCATCGTCCGGCGCAAGAGACGGGGCCGTAATCCTTTGGTCATGCCATAGACCGGCACAATGCCCGCCTTGCGCAAGTTGTCCAGGTCAAGCTCTTCCCATTCCGGGTTGGCCATTTGCGGCCGATCGCGGAAATAGCCCACGCGGCCTCGCAGCAGCAGCTTCATGCCCGGTCGCAGCTTGGCGGAGAGATAGGGCTGGCTGAAAAAGCGGATGGACAGAGCGGCGCTATTGTCCGTGACATCGACGACCAGGTCGGCTCGTCCGCCCGAAGCTATTATCGAGCGAGCGCTGCTCACCGTGGCGATGACAATGGCAGTCTCGCCTGGCTGCAAATCGCAAATTGGCGAGAGCCGTGTGTAATCGACATAATCGCGGGGCAAGTTGTAAATCAGGTCGCGGACAGAGCGCAGGTTCAGCTGCCCCAGCAATTCGGCGTATTTCCGCCCGATGCCTTTCACGGAGCTGGTGGCTTGGTCTAATTCTTCATGAAAAGCCAGCTGGGCATCCAGGCTCTGGTTGGCGCGCTTATGCCGAGGCGGACGATCCAGCGATGGCAGCGGGGGGATATCCAGGCTGTGGTCGCCGAGCCCGCCGGTGAAGTCTTCATCAAATGAGGCGCTGTCGTCGCCCGGGAAACGATTGCGCCCGCCAGAACGCGTTTGCCGGGCCGGTTTCCAGTGGACATGATCTCGCCGAGAGCGCGCCTGGCTCTGTTTCGCCGGCGCCTTGGAGCTGGCTTGCATCTTGGCTTGCCATTCCGCCAGCCGCTTCTGATATTCGGGCGGCGCTTTCTGGCGATCTACCACCCGGTCGAGCAAATAATTAATAGTATCGATGCGGGTCTCAGGCGCCTTGATCTTGGGGTAATCCATCAAGGCGTCGACAATCTCGTCGATAAGAATCTGATGCTGGGGGCGGCGCGCCTGTTCACGAGCCTCTTGCTGCCAGCTCGCGGCGAAAGCGCTCAGGCCGCCAACCACAGCGCTGTCCTTTGCGCCTTGAGAGCGTTCGAGCTTCAAAATCTTTATCAGCGTTTCCAGGGCGGATGGCATAGCTTAGCGCCTCCAGTCGCGGTTGAGCGCGGCCAGGCCTATCGAGCCGGGACCGATATGCGTGCCGATTGTGGGCGTTGTTTCAATGACAAGTGTATCAGATGGCGCGATAGCCTGTATGGAGCGCAAGAAACTTTCCGCGCCGGGGCGATTGGCCACATGCAGGACCGCAAGCCTTTCCAGGGGCGCATGCTCGCGCGTTAAATCTCGCAGGCGCTGTTCCGCCCGTTTCCAGGTTCGCAGACGCCCGATTGAACGCACCTCGCCCTCGGCCACTTCAATGACGGGTTTGATGCTCAAGATTCCGCCCAGGCTGGCCGCCAGCGCAGTGACGCGGCCGCTGCGGCGCAGGTATTCCATGGTGTCGATTACGGCATATACCCGCGTATGACGGCGAACGTTTTCGATGGCGGCCAGGATCGTCTGCGCGCCCGCGCCATTGTTTGCCAGCTCAGCCGCCGCCCAAACTTGCAAGCCGATGCCAAATGCCAGCTGCATGCTGTCCACCAGGGTGATGCGGTCTTTGGCGACGGATTCAGCCCCCAGCCGCATGGCGTTCAATGTGCCGCTCAATTTGGCAGGCACGTGAAGGGAGATGATCTCATCGAAGCCGGCGCTGAGGATGCCTTCGTAAAATAGGGCGGCGTCGCCGGGCGATGGGGCGGCTGTAGTCGGCTGGGATGTCATGCCGGGCAATTCGCGATAAAACTCCGCGCGATCAAGCTGCTGGCCATCATCGGCGATGCTGTCTCCGTCGATATTGACATAGGTAGGAATGATGTGAACGCCCAGCGCTTCCGCCAGATCGGGCGGCAAGTCGCAGACGCTGTCCGCGGCGATTGCAATCGGCTTAGAAGTCATAATCAAGCGGCTCGGATTCTTTCTCGAGGACGGCCACGCCGGTGGCGGCTGTGCCCAGGTACGCGGCCATGGTAGCGCTATACATGGTGAAGGGGAAATGCTGTCCCGGGAATTCCAGCGCCAGGCGATCTTGCAAGATGCGCGTTTCTTCGCTGATATGCCACTTGTTCTGCAATACGACGGCGTCTTCCAGTTCATTGAACTCGACAAGGAACTCGACGATGCGTTCGATGATCTCACTGCTGGCTCGCGCCTTCTCGATGACGATGACCTGGCCCTCTTCCAGGCTAACAAGCGGTTTGATTTCCAGGCGCCGGCTTAAGATGGCGTGCGAGGGCTTGATGAAGCCGTTGGCGCCTAAGAAGTTGACATCCTCAATGCAGTAGACCGAGTAGATCCTGTTGACCGCTTGTCGCACGGTCTGAATAATGTCTTCGGCATTGTTATGTTCCTCAGCCGCGCGCGCCGCCACGCGTATCAGCATGCCTTGCCCGGCGCAGAGACTGCCCGAATCAATTACGGCGATCTCGCAGCCGCTGTTCACCTGCTGGGCAGCCAAGCGGCCGTTGCGCCAGCTTTCGGAGAGTTCGCGCGACGGGTGGACCGAGATCACGGCATCGCAAAAATGCGACAAGCGGGCGAACAACTCCGCGTATTCATTTTCCGATGGCGGAATGATCCTTGGCGGAGCCTCAAGCTGGGAAATCCGCCTGAAAGCTTCTTCGGTGCTGATGTCAATATCTTCCTGAAATCGCCGGCTGCCGATCTCTATGATATTTGGCATGATGGTCACGGGGAAATGCCGCACCAGGCGCGGGTTGGAAAAGCGCGCCCCGCTATCGGTGACGATGTGAATTCTCGTCTTCATTCCACGCTCACCAGTAGCGGATACAATGCCTGGCCGCCATACAGGGCTTCAAATTCGATTTCGCTGAATGTCCTTTCGAGCGCGGCGATGACTTGGCTGGCGCAATCCATATCCAGGTCCGCGCCGCAATACAGGGTGGCCAGGTCTTTGTCGTCCAATGGCGCGAGCCGAAGCGCCTCATGCAGAGCGCTCTTGATGTCGCCGCTGGCTGCGCGAATCTCGCCATTGATTATCGCGATATACTCGCCTGGGCGGATCTCCATTTCCGGCAGTCTGGCTGAGCGCGTGGCGATTGTGATTTGGATGGCAACGTTGCTTTGAAGCGCCCGCTCCATTGCAGCGATACAGGCATCAAAGTCGGCATCTTGGTCTCTGGCGTCGCCATAAGCCACCAGAGCGCTGATGCCTGCCTGCATGGTTTTCGTGGGCAGGACGGTCGCGTTTCTGCTATGCCGCATGCTCGCGGCTTGCTCGGCTGCCAGCGCAATGTCCTTGTGATTGGGCAGGATGATGATGTTCCGCGCCGCCTGGCTTTCTATGGCCAGGATGAAGTCTTCAGTGGCTGGATTGCTGCCCGCGCCGCCGGTGATGATATGGCTGCAATTCAGGTCGCGGAAGATTGCCTGCATGCCGTCGCCCTCCGCCACCGCGATGATCGCCACGTCGTCCTGAAGGGGCAGCATCCGCGTTCGACTGGCGAAGTCATGCGCCTGTATCCCCATATTCTCGACCACTACGTCGGTCAGCGCAGCGCCGGCTCTCACGGCATAGTCCAGGGGCAGGGCGGGATTCTCGACATGGACATGCACCTTGATGGCGGCGGCATCGCCAACCACGATCACGGACCAGCCCATGCGCTCCATCGCCCTCCGCGCCGCCATGATATCCAGCCCTTTGCCTAGCATCAGGAATTGCACATCGTAGCCATATTCTTCGCGTTCCGATATTTCATGCGCCGGTCGCTGGAAATCGCTGGCAGTTGGCAGGTCCAGGACTTCCGCGCCCGCGCATTGCCGCAGCATGCCCTGCAGGAAACAGAGCAATCCCATCCCGCCCGCGTCAACCACGCCGGCTTCCCGCAAGACCGGCAGCAGATTGGGACTGTTGTTCAGCGAGACTTGGGCCGCTTCCACCAGGCAGGCAAAGGCCTCATCCAGCTCGCCATCAGCGGGCAGGCTCTGCGCCGCTTCCCTGGCCACCGTCAGCATGGTGCCTTCCACCGGCTGGGATACAGCCGCGTAAGCCCGCTCGACCGCCTCATTGCATGCCTGCATGAAAAGCGGAAGAGTCAAGGTCTTGGCTTGCCCGAGCCCATCCGCGAAGCCAGCCAGCAGCTGCGACATGATTGTGCCGCTGTTGCCCCGCGCTCCCATTAACGCGCCATAAGCGTAACGCTGAGCGACCGCGCCAAGGGCAGCATCTTCGCTGGCCGCGATTTCCTGCCAAGCTCGCCGCAAGGTGTGATGCAGGTTCACGCCGGTATCGCCATCGGGCACGGGGTAGACATTGAGATCGTTGATCAGCGGCGCATTATTCGACACGTTTTGCAGTCCAGCGCCGAACAGGGTTTTCAGCCACTGACCGTCAAAGGGAATATGTGTCATCGGATCTCGTCATCACAATCGCTGGCGGCCTCGCGCAGTTCGCTAATGCCCGCGGCGATGCCCCGCTCATGCCCAAAGATGCTGGCGCCGGCGATAGCCACATTGGCGCCCGCTTGGATCGCCTTCCCGATTGTCCGGCTGTTGATGCCGCCATCCACTTCGATATCGATCCGCCTGGAATGCGCATCCGCCATGGCGCGCAGCTGGCGGATCTTGGGGAGCGTACCGGTGATGAAGCGCTGGCCGCCAAAACCGGGATTGACCGTCATCACATTGATGAGACTCGCCATGTCCAGGATTTCCGCGATGGACTGAACGCCTGTATGCGGGTTGAGGGCGACGCCAGCTTGGCAGCCTAGTTCGGCGATCCTTGCCAGCGCGCGATGCAGATGCCGGCAGGCTTCCACATGCACGGTGATGCTGTTGGCGCCGCTATCGGCAAAGCGCTCCAAGAAATTCTCCGGTTCTTCGATCATCAGATGCACATCCAGCGGGATTTCCGCAACCTTGGCCACCGCCTCGACCACCAGAGGACCCATGGTGATATTGGGCACAAACTGGCCATCCATGACGTCGATATGAATCAGATCGGCGCCGGCTGCCTGGGCTTCCATAACTTGGTCGCCAAGCTGTCGGAAGTCTGCGGCCAATATCGATGGCGCGATCTTGATCCTCGCATTGGGCATTGTGGCGCTCGCAGGTCCGCGTCATTTGCGCCTCTGATATTACAGCCTAAAGCCAGCCGACGCAATACAGCGCCAGCAGCGGCAGTGTGCCCTTTACGGTTGAATCACAACTGTTCTGTCACCGAGTACACCGAGAACAAAGAGTATGTTGAGGGAAAGCAAGAACAATTTGATCGCTGCTTGTCCTCCCAAACCAGCGTCATGAGGGGCGAGAGGCGGGCTTCGTCGACGGTCAGCATCGCCACGATCTGCGCGCCCCAAGTCTGGCCCTCCAACAGAACGGGCTCCAGTTTTTCGCAGGGCTTGCCTGCCAACAAATGCGTCATCCAATCTGTGGAGAACCTGAATCTAGCCCAATAGAATTCCAACCGAATTCGATACGCTTCTCCAGCAGCGGAAAGCTTGCATAGCGCGGCGGAGGGGACCGAAATCAGGCGATGTCTTCTCTGGACACGACGGCGGTTATGAGCTGGCCGCAGCCGGCGTCGATATCGATCCCGCGGCGGACGCGCACGGTCGCGCTGATCCCATAGCTGCGCAGAATGGCGATGAAACGGTCCAGCTTGGCAGTGGATGCCGGCTGGGCGGTGTAACGTTCAGTCGGATTCAGCGGGATGACATTGACATGACAGAGCAAGCCAGCCAGGAGTTGCCCCAGGCGGCGCGCTTCGGCTTCGCTGTCGTTTTGGCCGGCGATGGCTGCCCATTCAAAACTGATCCGCCGATTTGTACGCGAAACATAGTATTTGCAGGCATCCAACAATTCGGCGATATTCCAGCGGCGATTGACCGGCAGCAGCGCCGAACGGGCTGCGTCATCGGTTTTGTGCAGGCTGACCGCGAGCTGGGCCTGACTGCCCTCATCGGCGAATCGGCGAATCTGTGGCGCGAGGCCGACGGTGCTGATGGTGATATGGCGCGCGCCAATGCCCAGCCTGTCCATCAACTGGCGAACCGCTTCCATGGTGGCTTCATAATTGTGAAAGGGCTCGCCCATGCCCATGAAGACCACATTGCTGAGGCGCTCGCCCCGAGCCGCCAGATCCCGCGCGAAGAGCATGGCTTGCTCGAAGATCTCCGCCGCCTTCAGCTGCCGCCCGAAGCCCATCTGGCCTGTGGCGCAGAAAACGCAGCCCATGGCGCAGCCGGCTTGCGAGGAAATGCAGGCTGTCTGGCGCTTGTCAGCATAGGGCATCAAGACAGACTCGATCAGCTGGCCATCGGCGAGGCGATAAAGTCGTTTCTCCGTGCCGTCGCGGCTGGTTTGTTGGGCGGCCAATTCCAGGCTGCCCAGGGTCGCTCGCGTCTTGAGTACGGCGATGGTGGCGGTGGGCAGGTTGTTCATGGAGTCAATGCTGGATACGCGCCGCTTGTAGAGCCAATCCCAGATTTGCCGGGCGCGGAAAGGCTTCTCGCCAAGCGCGCTGACGAGTTCAGCCAGTTCCTCAAATGACAAGGCATACAGGTTGATCATGCGGGGGGACCAGTCAGCGCATTATGTTCCGGCCAGATAGGGCAAGAAATTGAAGACGGCATGCGCGATTATGGCGGCGCTGGTGTGATAGCGGGTTCGCAGCCAGGCGAAACCCAGCGAGACGCCAAACAAGATCAAAAGCGCTGGCGTCAAAGCGTACTGCTGATGCGTCGCCGTGAAGAAGAGCGAAGACAGAAACATGCCGAAGACCGGCTGCAGCGCGCCGCGATAGAAGGTCTCTTCGGAAACGGCTGGCACGACCGCCAAAATCAGCGAAGCGGCCAGCGACCCCGAAAAGGCCTCGGAATACTGGCGGGCGGCTTTGGTCTGCCGCTCGAAGACATCCGCGGGCACAGCCTGCTCCCAGATTGCCACAGCCGCCATCATAAGCAGCCACAAGCCAGCGCCGACAGCGACGCTGACACAGACTTCTTTGAGTGAAGGCATGCGCAGGCACAGGCGATGCAGAATCGCCGGCAGCCCTCTTCGCGTGAGCAAGCCGACGCCCAGGAAAGCCGCCGCCAAGTGGAGCGCGCCCGTCCCTAGCAACTCCGGCAAGGCGTCGCGCAGCGCCACAGCGAATTCTTCGCCTTCGCTCGGCAACAGCATATTCAGGATCGTCATGAGAAATCCCAGAATAAGCAGGAGCGCGGCGGATCGATGCACTGGCTTGTCGGGGTCAAAGGCCGGCGATTCGGCAAAGCTCAAGCGATTTACAGCAGCTGCGCAAGCTCGCCAAAGCCCGCCGATGTTCACCAGCCCTAACGTCAGGATCGCCAGAAGCGAGGAAAGACCCGGACGTTTGGTTGCCAGGTTGGCCGCGCAGATTTGCGGCAGAGTGAGTATAGCTATCAGGAGGATTCCGGACATATTGAGTTTTGCCTGGACGATTGTATGCCAGTATAGATGAATAGGCTGCTAGACTCAACGTGCGCAACGCAGGGCAATCGCTTCATCTTGCAGATGAGGCACAGTCCACGTTTTTCTCCCAGACTTCGTGAGCTTTAGGGGCGATTCTGTGAATAGCCCGCATTTATTCTGCTGTTTGCATGGGCGCCACACAGTGTAGCCCCTGTTTACATTGCGAGATACAGACCCCACCCCCGGCCCCAGCCGACATCTCTAGCGCGCGTAGACACTGCGCCTCAGTCGAGCAATCCGACGAGCCAGGGAGGGGGTGTTCAACCTCCGGGCAATGTATTTTGCGTGAGCCGTCGCAAGGTGACGCGGCTGTCTGCAAAGTGCTCATTATTCGTGGAAAACGGGCATATTGGATTTTGAGGCGATTGCCCTGGGGCGCAACGGGCTGGGCGTTGACAGGCGCTTGACGCCGTGCTAGCATAGGCTCTGCCACGTCAGGGCTGATTGTTGGAGAGGTGGCCGAGTGGTTTAAGGCGATGGTCTTGAAAACCATTGTACGGTCCTCCGTACCGCAGGTTCGAATCCTGTCCTCTCCGCCTTAGACCCTTTACAGTTGAATAGCTCTTACTGGAGAGGTGCCAGAGTGGTTGATTGGGGCCGCCTGCTAAGCGGTTGTACCTGTCAAGGGTACCGCAGGTTCGAATCCTGTCCTCTCCGCCACGGTGTATTGCAAGTTGCTCGCAAGGAGCGCAATTGAGCGAAAAGATCGCCATACAAGCGACGGTCGAGGCGCCGAGGGAGCGCGTTTGGCGGCTTTGGAACGATCCAGAGCATATCACCCAGTGGAACTTCGCCACGGATGACTGGCACTGCCCCAGCGCGGAAAACGATATCCGGGTTGGCGGCCGGCTTCTGTGGCGCATGGAATCCATAGACGGCAGCTTCGGTTTCGACTTTGAGGGCGTCTACGACGAAGTGATTGCCGGGAGCCGCCTGGCGTTCACCATGCCAGATGGCCGCCTGGTAGAGATGACCTTTGAAGATCTGGGCGGCTCCACCAGAATTGGCACAGTCTTTGACGCCGAATCAGAACACCCCGCCGAGATGCAGCGGGCCGGCTGGCAAGCCATCCTCAACAACTTCAAGCGCCATGCCGAATCCAGCTAAGGCTGGCCGCATATCTGATCCGCGCTCGCAATGAAAATTATCGGTTTGATGTCAGGCACATCGGCGGATGGCGTTGATGTGGCGATCTGCGAGATCACTGGCGCGCCGGGCGATTTGGCTCTCAGCCTGCTGCATGGCGAAACCCGCGAATATGACAGGTCCATGCGCCAGCGGATCCTGGATTGCTGCGATCCGGAGAAGAGCGGCGTCGAGGCGATTGCCGCGCTTAATGTTGATCTGGCGCAAGTCTTCGCCGAATCCACGCTGGCAACCTTGCATAACGCTGGCATAAGCGCCCGGGACATCGACCTGGTCGGCTCGCATGGGCAGACGCTTTGGCACAATGTCATGCCGAGCGGGCGAGTCAGCGCATCCTTGCAGATCGGCGAAGCCGCAGTCATCGCCGAGCGCCTGGGCATCACGACCATCAGCAATTTTCGCGCTCGCGATATCGCCGCTGGCGGGCAGGGCGCGCCCTTGACCAGTTATGTCGATTGGCTGCTGCTCCGCCATCCCCGTCATTGGCGGGCGATTCAAAATATCGGCGGCATGGGCAACGTGACCTTTCTGCCGCCGCTGGCTGATGATACGGCGCTTCCAGTCGCCTTTGATACGGGACCGGGCAATGCCCTGCTCGATATCGCTGCCCACACGTTGACGGATGGCGCCTGGAAATTCGACCGCGATGGCGCGCTGGCCAGGCAGGGGCGAGTCGATGAAGAGTGGCTGGATGACCTGCTGAGCCATCCTTATTATGCGCGCGATTACCCCAAGACGACCGGGCGCGAGACCTTTGGCACAGCCGCGGCGCGCAACTTGATAGTAGAGGCGCGTGAACGCGGGCTGGCGGACGGCGAGATCATCGCCACGCTTACCGCGCTGACAGCCAGCAACATCGCCGATGCTTATCAGCGTTTCGCCCCAGCGCCAATCCAGGAAGTCATACTGGGCGGCGGCGGCCGGCGCAATCCGGTCATCGTGGGAATGCTGCGCGATCTGCTGGCTCCGGCGCATGTACTGACGCATGAAGACATCGGCATGGACAGCGATTTCAAGGAAGCGCTGGTCTTCGCCGCGCTGGCGCATGAAAGCTGGCATGGCCGAGAGGCTGCCTTGCCCGCCTTAACCGGAGCGCGCCACCCGACCGTGCTGGGCAATATCACGCCCGGCGACAATTATGCCGAGCTCGCGCGCAAGACCTGGCAGGCTAGCCGACCCGCTTGAGCTTGCCCGCGCGCTTGGCGTAGTTTTCAGCGGCCACGAATGCTCGCAAGCCCAAAGGCAAAGCCACCGCGCCAAGCGCCAGCAAGGGCAGGATGTATTGCGCCATATCGCTGGTGGGAGCGCCATCGAGAACCGCCGCCCGCGTGCCATCCAGAACATAAGTCACCGGCGAGACGCGAGCGATGGTTTCCATCCAATCGGGCAAGACGCTGATGGGATAATAGACGCCAGAGATCAACAGAAATGAGGCTTCGACCACGTTTGTCATCTGCGCTCCGCGTTCCGGATACAACAGGGGCAGGATGCTGGCTACTATGCCGATTGCCACCAGCGACAGGCTGCCCGCCAGGATGACCGCCGCCGCGCCGACAAGGTTGGCGTTAGACAAATCCAGTTCGAAGAATAGCGCCATGGCGATGCCGATGATCAGGGTTGAGATCATGCCGTAGGTCAAAGAATAGGCGGTCTGCCCCACGAGATGCACCCAGCGATGCACCGGCGCCATGAGCGTGTATTCGATCGTGCCTTCCCAGCGCTCCCAGGCGATGACTTCGCTGGTCAGGATGAATATGGCGGACAGATAGCGCCAGACCAGCGTGCCGATGATGAGGTACATGGTCAGATACTGGACATCGAAGCCGACGGCTTGCCCGGTCAAAGCTTCCGCGCCCTGGGCGATGAACACGACAGAAAGGCCGCTGGTCAACGAATAGAAAAACCAGACCACTTCCCAGCCCCAGTAGCGCCGGGTCAGATGCCAGTTGCGCGCCAGGAAAGCATAGGTTTGCAGAGCATTCAGCCGCGCCGCGCCGAAACCTCGCATCAGGATTTTGGGCATCTCGCTTCCCCGTTAGCTCGCTGGCTGGTCTTCGGCGATGTCTTCATCGGTCAATGGCTCGCCGGTGAGGTGAATGAAGACTTCTTCCAGGCTGGGCAGCTTGCCATTCCCGCCGATGCCGCGTTTGAGTTCGTCGGGTTTTCCCGCCGCCACCAGCTTGCCGTTGTGAATGACGGCTACGCGGTCGCACAAGAGATCGGCTTCTTCCATATCGTGCGTGGTTATCAAGATTGTCGCGTCATGCGAATCGCGCAGTTCTTCGATGAAGGCGCGCACATCTCGCTTGGAGCGGGGATCCAAGCCCGTTGTCGGTTCATCCAGCAGCAGCAAAATCGGCGATGTCAGGAAGGCGCGGGCGATGGCGACTTTCTGCTGCATGCCGCGGCTCATCTCTTCCATGGGTTCGCTGAATGTCGAGCGCTTCAAACCCAGCCGCCCCATGATTTCATAGGCTTTGACCGTGGCTTGCGGACCGGTCACGCCATAGAGTCGCGCGCCATAGAGCAGGTTCTCCATCGGGCTGAGTTTCTTGAAAAAGGCGGCATCCACCGAAACGCGGCTGATGAGCTGCTTGACGCCCATTTCGTCGTCCGCAATGTCGATGCCGAAGACCTTGGCGCTGCCCCGGTCGGCTTTCAGCAGTGTGGATATCAGCCGGATCAAGGTCGATTTGCCGGAGCCATTGGGTCCCAGGATGCCGAAGATTTCGCCACGAGTCACCACGAAGCTGACATGATCGACAGCGGCGATGGTCTGCTTGGCGCCGCTCTCGACGGCGGGCAGCGCGCCGGGCAAGGGCAAGCGCGTCTTTGCGCCAAACAAGCGCTTCCAAAAAGGCGGCTTTGGCAGATGAAAATACTTGGTTATGCTATCGACAGCCAGAGCCTGCTGCGGGTCTGGCAGCGCATTCGCCGCCACAATTCACTCCTGCTTGCGTCTTCGCACTAATGGTATTAGGTTTTGCGCTGGGCGCGATTGCGCATTGTAATCTTGGCAAGCGCAATCGAACAGGTCAAAGGCTCTAGCGGGCAATCGCGACATCAGGCAAGGCGGCGGCAGGGCAATCGCACCAAATTGGAACGCCGTTGATATGGGACAGAATTCCCCCAAAATATGTCATCCGTAGGGGCGAGCCGGTGGCTCGTCCCGCGAATGTTCTGGTCAACACATGGGCGGGTCACCGACCAGCCCCTACGAAAACCGTCGTTTGCGCGCAGAACGGGGCATAGTGATTTTGATGCGATTGCCCTGATGGCTGCCGCTTTCAGCGTGGAATTCTCGCCTTGTCTGCGTTACACTTAGGCTCAGGCGGAAGTCATTCTCGGGGCGCGAGGCATGAGCGACTCTTTGGCTTTAGACAGCTACCCCTTTGCGATAGGCGACTTTGATCCGGCTGTCGACACCATCACATCGGAGCTTGTCGATCCTGCGCAAAGCCCGGCTGATCGGTCGGTCGCGCGGCGCGCAAGCCTGCAGATTCTCTATGAATTGGACACCACCGATCATCCTCTGGCTGAAACTTTGGAAGCCCATTTTGCCGAACGCCCGGAAGCCTACGCCGTGCGCCAGCATATCCGCCGATTCGTGGAAGGCGTCATCGCCAAGCGCGCCACCATAGACAGCATCCTGCAAGAGTTCGCGCCGGAATGGCCCGTAGATCAAGTGGCTGTGATTGACCGCAACATTCTGCGCATCGCCATCTACGAATTCTTGTTGCAGAAGCGGCGCACGCCAGTGCCCGTCATCATCAACGAGGCGGTGCGCCTGGCGCAGATATTTGGCGCGGAGAACGCTCACAGCTTCGTGCATGGCGTCATCGGCGCGATTACCGCGGAGCTGGAGCCGCTGCTGCATCGCTCGCCAGAAGAGGCGGAGGCTCTATGAACTTCCTCGGCATCGGCGCATGGGAGCTGGTGGCCATCCTGCTCATCATGCTGGTCTTCGCGGGTCCAAAGCGCATGATTCACTGGTCTTATGTGTTGGGCCAGCACGTCGCCAAATTCCGCAAAATCTGGTCAGAAACCGTTGACTTGGTGCAAAAGGAATTTGACGATGCCGGCGTCGGCATCCAGCTGCCCAAGGAGCCGCCGACGCGCCAGAGCCTCAATCGCTCGGTCAGCGAAGCCGTGAAGCCGATAACCAAGCCCGTGCAAGACACGCTTGGCGAAGTGCAGAAGGATCTGGATTCTGTCAAAGAAGTCAGCGATACGCTCAACCAAAAGTCAACGCCAGCCACTCCCAAGCAAGCCAAGCCGAAAGAGGCGCCCAAGACGGCTAGCCCCCCCGAGCCGGTAGCCATGGGGGCCTGGAGCGGGCTTGATCCCAATGCCGGGTCCAACGGCAGCGGGGCAAACCTGGGCAGTTGGTCGCGCCGAGCCCGGGACAAGTCGACCGCATCATGACCGAAGTTGCCGACATAGAGGCGCTCGAAGATGGCCATTCCCTGCGCATGGGTTTGTTCGAGCATCTCGATGAGTTGCGCCAGCGCCTGACCCGGGCGGTATTTTCTCTGGTCGCGGGCACGGTTATCGGCGTCTTTTTCACCGACCGCGTCTTGATGCTGCTGCAGGAACCCTATTGCCGCATCCCCAGCGTCAACAACTGCGAACTCATCATCCTCGACCCGACAGGCAACATCCTCATCTATTTCAAAGTGGCGCTGATGGTGGGCGGGATATTGGCGATCCCGATGGTCACCTATCAGCTGCTCATGTTCATCCTGCCGGGTTTGACGCGTAAGGAGAAGCGCTACGTCCTGCTTTCGATTCCCGCCACGACCGCGCTCTTCATCGTGGGGGTCTTCTTCGCCTGGCGGATTCTCATGCCGCCCGCGCTCGGTTTCCTCAGCGAATTCCAGGCGCAGATCTTCGAGCCGGAATGGACGGCTGATGGCTATATCAGCTTCGTCACATCGCTGCTTTTCTGGATGGGCGTGGCTTTCCAAACGCCGCTGATCTTCTTCTTGATTTCGCTTTTGGGGCTGGTCAGCGCCCGCACCTTGGTCCGTCAGTGGCGCATCGCCATCGTTGGCGCATCCATCGCCGCCGCCTTGATCACGCCGACAATCGATCCGGTCAACATGTTCCTGGTCATGGCGCCGCTGCTGACGCTCTATGCCTTGAGCATCGTGCTGGTCTTTTTCGGTCGCAAGCTGTCCGGCATCGACCGCAAAGAGTGATATTCCGCTAACTTCCTTTTCCTGGCTGTGCTACACTATCGCCGCTTTGCACATAGAGGCTGAGCCGAGCCTGCGCATAACTGGAGAGGTACATGAGCATCGAAAAAGCCGGATTGATCGAGCCTTATGGTGGCGAACTGGTGGATTTGCTGACGCCGCGGCGGGCGCTGCTGGAGCGAGCGGCTTATGCCAATACGCTGCCCTCACTTCAGGTCAGCGCGCGCGTCGTCTGTGATCTTGAGCTGCTGGCGGTTGGCGCTTTTTCGCCCCTGCGCGGCTTCATGAACGCGGCTGACTTTCAGAGCGCCCTGGATTCCAAGCGGCTGGCTGATGGCAGGCTCTTCCCCATGCCGATCACGCTGCCCGTTGAGCCGCGCCAAGAGCTTGAGCCGGGCATGGACATCGCGCTGCGGGACAGCCGCAACAATATCCTGGCCATCCAAACAATCGAGGAGATCTACCCTTGGGACATGGAGGAGATGGCGCACAAGGTCTTCGGCAAATATGACCCGCGCCATCCCATCATCGCTGAGATGCACCGCTGGGGCAAAGTCAATATCGCGGGTCAACTCGAGGTTTTGCAGCTGCCGCCGCATCTGGATTTTGCGGAGTTGCGGCGGACGCCAGCCCAGACGCGCCAGGTCCTCGAAAGTTATGGGCATGACAACGTGGTGGCCTTCCAGACGCGCAACCCCCTGCACCGCGTCCACGAAGCCTTGACCAAGCGCGCCGCAGCCAATGTCGATGGCGTGCTGCTGCTGCATCCTGTCGTGGGCATGACCCAGCCGGGCGATGTCGATCATTATACGCGCGTCCGCGTCTACAAGACCTTGATCGACAATTATTACGCGGATGACCGCAGCCTGCTCTCGCTGCTGCCGCTGGCCATGCGCATGGCGGGACCGCGCGAGGCGGTTTGGCATGCCATCATTCGGCGGAATTATGGCGCCAATCATTTCATCGTTGGCCGCGATCATGCCGGCCCGGGCGCGGATTCGCGGGGCCAGCCATTCTATGGTCCTTATGAGGCTCAGGACTTGCTGGTGGAATATGCTGATGAAATTGGCGTGCAGCCCGTGCCCTTCACCGAGATGGTCTACCTGGAAGATGAAGACCGCTATGAAGAGAGCGCCAAGCTCCCGCATGGCGCCAAAACGCGCAAGATATCGGGGACGCAGGTGCGCGAGGACTACCTGGGCAAGGGGGTTCCGCTGCCGGCTTGGTTCTCCCGCCCGGAGGTCGCGGGCATCCTCGCTGACAGTTATCCGCCGCCCCACCGCCGCGGTTTCTGCCTCTGGCTCACAGGTTTGAGCGGCTCCGGCAAGTCCACGACAGCTGAGCATATCGTCAATCTGCTGCTGGAAAAGGGCCGCAGCGCGACCCTGCTGGATGGCGATGTCGTGCGCACGCACCTCTCCAAAGGGCTGGGCTTCAGCAAAGAGGATCGCGATACGAATATCCGCCGCATCGGCTACGTGGCCAGCGAAATCGTCCGGCATGGCGGCATAGTGATCTGCGCAGCCATCAGCCCTTATCGCGCGACTCGGCAGGATGTGCGCAACCTGGTCGGCGAGGGCTTCCTGGAGATTCACATGGCGACGCCGCTCGCATACGTGGAGGCGCATGACGTCAAGGGATTGTACGCCAAGGCGCGGCGCGGCGAAATCAAGGGATTTACGGGCATTGACGATCCCTATGAGACGCCCCTGAACCCCGAATTCATGCTGACGGCTGAAGGCAGAACTGCGGAAGACAACGCTCGGTTCATCGTGAACGAACTCATGGCGCTGGGCTTCCTGCGCGCGGATGATTGAAGGTTCTCAGCCGGCACTATCAAGCAGCAGCCGCCGGAAAAGCGCTTTCTCAACTTCAACAAACAGCAGCACGAAGATGCCCGCCGCCACGCTGATGATGATGTGGCTCAGTTCAAGCGCGCGGGTGTCGAAGAAGGTCTGGAAGAAGGGCATGTACACCACGATCAATTGCAGGACAAAGGTCGATAGCACCGCCCAAAACATCAGCGGATTGCCTTTGAAGCCGGCTCGCCAGAAAGTCGTCTGATCGCCCGCGTGGATGGCCATGACCTGGAACATCTGCGTGAATGCCAGAACGGTGAAGGCGATAGTCCGCGGGATGCGCTCCACCTGGCTCAAGAGATGGCGCCCGGCGTTTCTGTGACCATCGCCATGCCCTTCGAGGAAACTGGCGCCCGCTTCCGCCGAGCCTAGGAAAGCCAGGCGCTCATCGGCTGTCCAGGCATCCCAAGCGGGAGGCGCGGCCTCTTCGCCAGCCAACTCGACCACAGCCGCGCGATCAAGCCTTTCCAAGCCCAGCGACGGGCTGCTGGCGTCCAGATTGATAGTTGTATAGCCCCAGGCATAACTGGCGATGGTCAGAATCGCGATGAGAATGCCGACCAGCGCGATATGCAGTCCCGCGCCCTGGGCGAAGATGCTCTCGTTGGTGGGGCGGGGCCGCCGCCGCATGACGCCCTCTTCAGCGGGTTCAAAGCCCAGCGCGATAGCCGGCAAGCCATCGGTGACCAGGTTGATCCATAGGATCTGTATCGCCAGCAGCGGTATCGGCAAGTTGATCAGCAGCGCCACGAACATCACCAGGATTTCGCCGACGTTCGAGCTGAGCATGTATTTGATGAATTTCTTGATATTGTCATAGATAGCGCGGCCCTCTTCTATCGCCGCGACAATCGAGCGAAAGTTGTCATCCGTCAGGATCATCTCAGCCGCGCCTTTGCTGACGTCCGCGCCGGTGATGCCCATGGCCACGCCAATATCGGCTTGCTTCAAGGCGGGCGCGTCGTTCACGCCATCGCCAGTCATCGCCACGATGTTGTCGCGCTTTTGCAGAGCCCGCACCAGCCGCAGCTTATGCGCGGGCGAGACGCGGGCGAAGCAGGCTGTCCGCTCCAGTGCCTCATCCAGGGCATCGTCCGACAGGTCATCCAGTTGGCTGCCTGTGATAGCGCTCTGCCCCGTCGCGATGATGCCCAGGTCGCGCGCGATGGCTTCCGCGGTCAAGGCATGATCGCCGGTGATCATGATCGTGCGCACGCCGGCTTCGCGGGCTCGCTCAACGGCTTCTTTGGCTTCGGGCCGGGCGGGATCCAGTATGCCTATCAAGCCAATCAACTCCAGTTCGCGCTCGATTTCCGCTGTGACCCGCGCTGGCAAATCATCCAGCGGACGCCAGGCGATGCCCAGCACGCGCAAACCATCATTGGCCATGCTGTCCACGCGCCGCTGCCATTCCACCCGCCGGTCGCCGTTCATGTCGACGGCTTCCTGAGGACCCCGCTCGCTGCTGGACCAGCCGATCAGCTGGTCGGGCGCGCCCTTGGTGATGACGACATACTTGGCATCGGGAAAGAGCCGACGGGCTGATTCGCCTTGGAGCTCATGCACAGTGGTCATGGCTTTGCGCTCGCTGCTGAAAGGCAGTTCAGCCACCCGCGGCATATCCAGTTCCAGCCCTTCACGCGTGAAGCCGGCTTTCTGAGCAGCGACCAGGAGAGCCGCCTCTGTGCTGTCGCCGACGACTTTGATTTGACCGCTGCTGTCAACAGTCTCCAGGTAGACATCAGTCGAAAGCGCCATTGCTTTTAGCATGCGCTGGGCTGCCAGATCCCGCTTAACGTCAACTTTTTCGTCCAGCGAGAACAAGCCGCCCGCGGGCCGGTAGCCTGTGCCTTCAATGCGGATCTCATCGCGCTTTGGCAGAACGAGTCTGGTGGCGGTCATCTCATTCTTGGTGAGCGTGCCGGTCTTGTCCGAGCAAATGACATTCACTGAGCCCAGGGTTTCCACGGCGGGAAGACGGCGAATCAGCACATTGCGCTTGACCATGCGGTTTGCGCCCAGTGACAAGCCGATGGTGACCAGGGCGGGCAAACCTTCTGGCACGGCAGCCACAGCCAGACTGATAGCGATCAGGAACATCTGCTCGGCTGGTATGCCCTGGATCAGAAAGCCGACGAAAAAGACGATGGCGACCACAATCAGAGCGGCAGTCGCCAGGATATGCCCAAGCTGATTCAAGCGGCGCTGCAGGGGCGTGCTGCCTTCTTCGACTTGCAGCAGCATGGTGGCGATATTGCCGATTTCCGTTTGCAAGCCGATCCTGGTCACAAGCATTTCGCCGCGGCCATAATTGACCGTCGTGCCCATGTAAGCCATATTGAGGCGGTCGCCCAGCGGCGGCTTGCCAGTTGTCTCGATGACCGCGGTTGTCTTTTCGACTGGCAGGGATTCGCCGGTCAGCGCCGCTTCTTCGGTCTGCAAGTTGATGGATAGGATCAAACGGCCATCAGCGGGGATGCGGTCGCCTTCGCCAAGCAGGGCGATATCGCCTGGGACGAGGTCTTCCGCGCTGACTTCATGCACCTGGCCATCGCGGCGGACGCGGGCTCGCGGCACTTGCAGGCGGCTCAGGGCGGCCAAGGCTTGCTCCGCCTGATATTCCTGATAGATGCCCAGCAAGGCATTCAAGGCGACGATAGCCAAGATCACAACGACATCGGTAGCTTCGCCCAGGAGCGCGGATATGGCGGCTGCGACTATCAGCACGATGACCATGACATCGGTGAATTGCCCGAGGATGAGCCGCGCCCAGTTGACGCCCTCGTCTCTTGGCAGGGCGTTCTTGCCATATTGGCTCTGGCGCGAAATCGCTTCGGATTGGCTGAGGCCCTGGGCGGGATCGACCTCAAGCCGCGCAACTGCCTCATGAATGTCTTGTCGGAAGAACTCAGCCATCCCGGGATCCTCGCAAGACTCCGCCGACTGCAAGGGAAAATCACATGAGCCCGGCGGATCGCCAGCGCAGATTCTATCGCAAACTGATTGCCGCTACAGTAATCCCGTTGGCTTGGGGAATCGCCCGCTTTCCTGGCGCGCCGCGGATGGCCTGCGCTGCCCGCCTGAAGAAGATACGCGTCGGTCTTTGCCATTGTAAAGCGGATTGTTTCTGTCTAGTATCGCATCGCATCGGCAGGTTTGGCGGAAAAACGCATGAAAACAATTGACCTGAGAAGCGACACGGTTAGCCATCCGACTGCGGAAATGCGCGCAGCCATGGCGGATGCTGAAGTCGGCGATGATGTCTACCACGATGACCCGACCGTAAACCGGCTAGAAGCGGACGCGGCTGCCATCCTGGGCAAAGAGGCGGCGGTCTTGGTCACCAGCGGCACTCAGGGCAACCTCTGCGCCCTGCTTGCCCATTGCCAGCGCGGAGACTCGATCATTCTCGGCGACACTTCGCATATCTTCCGCTATGAGCAGGGCGGGGCGGCGCAATTCGGCGGCATCCTCCCGCATACCGTGCCCGTGCAAGCCGACGGGACCCTGCGCATGAGCGACCTGAAGGCCGCCATCAACCCGGATGACGAGCACAAACCGGCGACTCGCCTGGTGGCCTTGGAGAATACCCACAATATGGCGGGCGGCGTCGCCATTTCGGGCGCTTATACCGATGCGGTCAGCGACTTCGCGCATAGCCATGGCTTGCTGCTGCATATTGATGGCGCGCGCATTTTTAACGCCGCGGCCGCTTTGAATGTGGATGTCCGAGACCTGGTGAATGGGGCGGATTCCGTGACTTTCTGCCTATCCAAGGGGCTCTGCGCGCCGGCTGGTTCTGTCTTGGCGGGGGGCGAGGATTTCATCCGCCGGGCAAGGCGCGCTCGCAAGGCTCTGGGGGGCGGCATGCGCCAGGCTGGCATTTTGGCTGCCGCCGGCTTGATCGCGCTGCACACAATGCGCCACCGCCTGAGCGACGACCATCACAACGCGCAGCTGCTCGCCGAAGGCTTGAGCGAGGTTCCCAGCCTGAAAATCATAAGCCAGCATACCAACTTCATATTCTTCGCGCTGGCTGAAAACGCTGGCATCAGCCTGGACGAGTTTGTCCATGCCCTGCGCCAGGATTACAATGTTCTCATGTCGCCTTACAGCGGGGATCAGGGTTTGGTTCGCCTGCGGACGCACTACTGGATCGATGAAAACGCGATTGACAAGGTCATTTCGGCGGTGAGCGCAATCCTGTCATGATGCCCAAAGCGCCCTTCGAGCCTCTTAATGAATCGGACGAACCGCCGCCGCAAGAAACGGAAAGCTCTCCCTCGTCAGGCGATCCGGAACCATCCGCGGAAGCTCCCCCCAGCGCCCGCAGCTCACCCAGCCGCGGCGCAAGCGACCCGCTCTTCGGTTTTGTCATCGCCGCCGCGCTAAGCATTGGCTTGACGCCGCTTCTGCCTGATAGCGTCGAGCTGCGTTATACGCTGGCTTGGGGCGCGCTAACTGGCGTCAGCGTACTGTCCTGGCTGCTGGGCAATATGGAGCGCATCGGGCAAGAGCAGCCGGAAAATCTCGGTTGGGGCATCCTCTACGCGGTGATGCTGGGCATTCCTTTTCTGGTATTCCTGAGCCAGCAGATCCTAGAGCCAGCCAGCGATCGGCTCTTCCCGGGCATGACCGCGGGCAGCCTGCTGGCATTTCTTGTCTTTGTCATGCCCATCGCCGAGACGCTCTTCTTCCGCGGCTTGCTGCAGAGCCAGTTGGTTTTCTGGCTGGTGGGCTTGCTGGCCACGTTTTGGAATATCGTGCTCTTCTTCCCGGTCATGTGGCAGGCGGTGACAGATTATCCGGCTGTGACCGTGGTCATTGTGATTTTGCTCTTGACGATGAATCTGCTCTACGTCTATGTGCGCCGGCGCAACGGATTGGCAGCCAGCTGGATCTGCCAAATCGTCGCCAATCTGGTTATTCTTTACATCCCCTTCATTCAGTAAGCGAAGAGCGCAAAGCGAGAAGCATCCGCTACAGTTCAGCAGCGATACATTAGCCTATCCGCGCAGGTCGACTTTATTCCGCCAGGTGTTCCAGGGGATCGGGCTTGGGCATGGGCTTGACGAAGCCGGCCGCGAATATGGCCAAGACGCCAGCCAGGAAACCGCCGATATGCGCCCAATGCGCCACGTCGGTCTCGACGCCAATCCAGCCCACATGCTGCAAGACATCCACCAGCAGCCAATAACCCAGGAAGACAACCGCCGGCAGCTTGATCGTCCAGACGAAGGGGCGGAAGAAGCCCAGCATCGTCCGCACTTTGGCATTCGGCTTCAACACCAGGAATCCGCCCATAATGCCAGCGATAGCTCCACTGGCGCCGATGATCAGCCCGGTGTCGCTGACTGTGCAGACCGTCTCGCTCAGCAGCACATGCGCCAGGGTGGCCGCCGCGCCAAAGCCGAGGAAAGCCAGGACGAATTTGAGGCTGCCCAGATAACGCTCTACCAAGCCGCCGAAGATAAAGAGAAACCACATATTTCCCAGCACATGCGCCGCGCTGGCATGCAGGAAAAGGCTGCGGAAGCTATCCAAACCGCTGCTGGCCAGGGACTGCTCGCCAATCTTGCAGACTTCCAAGCCATAATCCAGCAGCGCCGCTTTGAGGAAGCCATCGCCCCGGGCATTAACCGAAAGCTCCCATAGAAAGACCAGCAAGTTGATGGCGATGATGAGGATAGTCGCTTTGGGGATGGATTTCTCGCGTCCGACAACGCTTATGGGAAACATGACGGTTGCCTCGTATGCCTTGTCGCTTACTACGATAGCACAGGGCTGCGGTTGCGCGCAAGTTTTCTGGCTCCGCCTACAAACGGGGAATGCGCGGCGGCGGTATGAAGAAGGACAGCAAGAAGATCAGCCCCAAGCCGCTAATGAAGCCGCCGACATGGCCCCAATGCACGTTAATCCGCGGAGCGACCGAGCCCACCTGGTAGAAGAATTGCAGGAAGAACCAATACACCAGGTAGACCCAGGCGGGCACGTTGACGTCATACTTGAAGACATTAAGGATGACGATCTTGGACTTGATGCGGTCGGCGGGGAAGAGGAACAGGAAAGCGCCGATGATGCCAGATATCGCGCCGCTGGAGCCGACCATGTACAGCGGTTCCGCGCAGCTGCCGCTATCGAAGAGCAGATGCCCGGCATGGCCCCCGAAGCCGACCAGCAAATAGAATGCCAGAAAGCGCAAACGTCCCAGATGCTCCTCGATCCGCGAGCCGAAGACATAAAAGATGATGATATTCGAGGTCAGATGCACAAAGCTCATGTGCAGGAAGATGCTGCGCGCGCCATCAAGCAGGGTCTCCCCCAACGGCTGCGCTCGGACGGCGCAAATATCAAGCGCGTAGCTGCGGTAGACCTCTTCCAGCGGCAAGCCGCCCAGGAAGGCGAAAGACATTACGAAGGCGAAGAAAAGCACATTGGCGACCGTGATAAAGAAGGCCACATAGGGTCTATAATCTGAGGCGCCGACGATTTTGTAGGGGATCATTTGCCCAGCCCAAGCAATTACGCGCCTTCAGATTAGCGCATGTGACGCGGCTATGGCAACATAGGGCGAATCAAACCGGTGGCGGATAAAGACGAGCCGGAAACCCGCCGGAGCTTATCGCTCGTCCAAGGGCGCAAACTTGAGGTCCAGCGGTCCGACGTAGTTGGCTTTGGGGCGGATCAGACGCCCGCCCATCTGCGCGATGACATGGGCTGACCAGCCGGATATCCGCGCCATGGCGAAAAGCGGCGTGAACATATCGATGTCCAAGCCCAGCGTGTAGAGCAAAATGGCGCTGTAATAATCCACATTAGGGTAGAGTTTGCGCTGCACAAAATACTCGTCCGCCCGGGCGGTCTCGGCCAGCTTGACTGCGATATCCAGCCACTTGGATTGGCCCGAACTGGCTGCCAGAGCCTCGGCATGCCGCCGCAGGATAGCCGCGCGCGGATCATTGGATTTGTAGACGCGATGGCCGATGCCCATGATGCGCCGCTTGCCCGATTTTATGTTCTGCTGGAACCAGCTTTCGACAGTGTCGACATCGCCGATCTCGATGAACATTTTCATGGCTTCGGAATTGGCGCCGCCATGCGCGGGTCCCTTCAATGCGCCGATGCCCGCAGTTATCGCGCTGTGCATGTCGGAGCCGGTGGCGGTGACTACGCGGGCCGCGAATGTGCTGGCGTTCATGCCATGTTCGGCAAGCAGAACCAGGTAGACGTTCAGGGCGGCGCAGGCGGTGGCGTCCGGCTCATCGCCAGTCATCATATAGATGAAATTCTCCGCCACGCTGAGATCTTCGCGGGGGGCGATCGGCTCCTGGATTTTGGCGATGCGCATCCAGGCAGCGCAAATCGCAGTCAGCTGGCCCGTCAGTCTGAAGGCTTTGGCTTTGGCCACTTCTTTGTCCGACAAGTTTTCGGCGTCGGCGTCAAAGGCGGAGAGCATGGACGTTGCGGTGCGCAGGACAGCCATGGCTGGCGTATCCGCGGGCAGGGATTTCATCATGTCGATAACGGGGCCGGGCAAGGCAGCTCCGCCGGCGACAATGGCGCGCAGCTCTTCGTATTCGGCGCGATTGGGCAGGCGCGTATTAAAGAGCAGAAAGAGGATCTCTTCGAAGGAGGTCGTTTCCGCCAAATCTTCTATGGGGTAACCCGCGTAGACCAGCTTGCCGATGCCGCCATCAATATAGCTGGTAGTGATATCCGCGACGACCGCGCCTTCAAGCCCGCCATTGTTAGCCATATCCGCTTGCCCCCTCGTGATGCCAGCGCTTAGCAATGCGCCAACTCTGCCCACAAAACAACGCGCGCTAGTATAGCACTGGGCTGGGCGGGCTTCAAGCTGGATATGTCTGGCATGAGAGCGCGCTTGCCTGCCGCAGAATCTCAGCGAGAAACTTGCGCTTGCCAGAATGGCGACTTTGTGCTACCCTGTTGCGCATGAATGCTGCCAAACCAAGCTATCGTTTGATGCGGGAAATCTGTTGTTGTCCGGAGGGCGCAAAATACTGCCGCCGCGGGATTTCGGCTGTCTGAATCGATTGCATGATTGCATAGAGGAATGAGACGCGAGCCAGCCCAAGCGGTTGGCTTTTTCATTGAGGCAGGGCGCGAGGGAATGTTATGAGCAGAATCTATATGAGCGAGGCTCAACAAACGATAATGTTCGAGCAATTGGAAGCCGCCTATCCAAACGAGGGCGCGGGTTTCCTGCTGGGCCATCTGGTCGAAGGGTATATCGCCGCAACCGACGTCGTTATCGATGAGGTAATCCCTGTCGAGAATACTGCCGAAGAACAGCATAACCGCTTCGTGGTCACCCCACAGGATTGGGCGCGTTTGGAAGATCTGGCGGACGAGCGCGGTTTGCGGCTGATCGGCTGCTATCATAGCCATCCTGATTCACCTGCTGTGCCCTCTGATTTTGATCGCGAGCATTCGCTGCCAAACTTTCTCTATGTGATCGTGTCGGTGGAGGCGGGCAAAGCGGGCGAGATGGAAGCATACGAACTGACGCGCGAAAGAGTGATGCGCCACGCCTTGAGGGCTTTTGATGAAAGCATGTGGCAAATGATTATGAATATGCCAGCAGTGAAATAGATACCGGGAGAGAGAAATATGGCAAGCATCCGCATACCCACGCCTTTGCGGGCTTTCACCGATGGCGAGGCGAATATCGCTGTCGATGGCGCAACCGTTGGCGACGCGCTGAACAATCTGGTCGAGCGGCATCCTGAATTGCGCGACCACCTCTTCAACGCCGACGAATTGCGCAGCTTCGTCAATATCTTCATCGGCGACGAAGATATCCGTTTCTTGCAGGGTTTGGAAACCGAGATTGCGGGCGAGGACAGCTTGCGCATCATCCCCAGCATCGCCGGCGGAAAATAAGGGAGCGACGCCAATGTCAACTTTGCATCCACGACTGGCAGCATTGAGCAAAGACGAGGTCAAGCGCTACAGCCGGCACGTCATCATGCCAGAAGTCGGCATGGAAGGGCAGCGCCGCTTGAAAGCCTCGTCCGTCTTGCTGATTGGCACGGGCGGTTTGGGCAGTCCGCTCGCTTTGTATCTGGCGGCCGCGGGCATCGGTCGCATTGGCTTGGTGGATTATGATGTGGTCGATTTCACCAACTTGCAGCGCCAGGTCATCCATGGTGTCAGCACGGTCGGCCGCTCAAAACTGGATAGCGCCGCGGCGCGCATGCTCGATCTCAATCCCGATATAACAGTCGTCAAATACAATGAGCCGCTCACATCCGAGAATGCCCTGCGCATATTCAGCGAAGATTGGGATATCGTCATTGATGGCACGGACAATTTCCCCACGCGCTACCTGGTCAACGACGCCTGCGTCAAGCTGGGCATTCCCAACGTTTACGGCAGCATCTTTCGTTTCGAGGGCCAGCTCAGCGTCTTCTATGGCGAGCGGGGTCCTTGCTATCGCTGCATGTTCCCGGAGCCGCCGCCGCCTGGTCTGGTGCCAAGCTGCGCGGAAGGCGGGGTTTTGGGCATCCTGCCGGGCACCATCGGCACCATGCAAGCCACAGAAGCCATCAAGCTGCTGCTGGGCATCGGCGACCCCATGATCGGGCGCATGATGCTCTATGACGCGCTGGAGATGAGCTTTCATACCATCAAGATTCGCAAAGATCCCCGCTGCCCGGTCTGCGGCATCGCCAAAGATGACATCACGCTAATCGATTATGAGCAGTTCTGCGGCATGCCGGCGCATGATCACAGCGAGTTCAGCGCCGTCGAGGACAGCGATGACATGCAGATTAAGACGGTCACCGTGCAGGATGTCAAGTCAGCGCTGGAGAATGGCGATGATGTGCTGGTCATTGACGTTCGCGATCCGCATGAATGGGATATCAGCGCCATTGAAGGTACGCTGCGCATCCCCAAGCCGGATATTCAGCTGGCGAAGAATGGCATTCAAGCGGGCCGCAAGCTCTGGGAAGAGACCGTGCTCACCGAGATCCCCAAGGACCGGACGCTCTATGTGCATTGCCGCAGTGGCAAGCGCAGCGCGGACAGCATCGCCTATTTGTCGGAAATCGGCTATGACCTGGACAAGATGTACAATGTCGAGGGTGGCATTCTGGCTTGGGCGGACGAGATTGACCCAGCGATGGCGAAGTATTAGCGTTTCCTGCAAAATCACGGCCGCAAGAATGCGCTGAGGTTTGGCGATATTGGAACGTGTCTGCAAGAAATACGAATAGTAACGGCGGGTCAGCCTAAGACTGACCCCTTCATGCGCGCTAGTTCCAAGTCTCCCGCTTCCGCAAATTAGATCTACCCCGCCATCAGCTTTTGCATCAGCCCGTCCAGCGCCGCCTTGGAAGGCCGCAGTTGCTCCGCGCCCAACCGAGCCAGCGGAGTCGACACCAGCTCTTCCGTTTCGGCCAAGGTCGGGCGCGGCTCTTCATAGTAGATCAAACCAGTCGAGAAGATCTGCTCGCGCATGGAACGTTCCAGCACGTCCATAGCCATGCGCCGGTTGCGCGGGTCGTGGTCATTATCCAGCTTCTTGAGGCGGATATAACTGCCATCGTGCATTTCGACATCGATGATATCGCCCGCTTCATAATCGTCGATCTCGATCTCTTCTTTGGCATCCACATAATCCGGCGCCAGGATCTGAATCTCGTGCAGAGGGATCTCGTGATCGCGGCCGTAGGGATAACTCTTGGTCGATGTCTCGGCGTTGTTGAAGGTCACGCAGGGGCTGATAATGTCGAGCACCGCTGTGCCATTGTGGCGGACAGCCGCTTGCAGCAGAGCCTGGACCTGCTTGGCATCGCCACTGAAGCTGCGCGCCACGAAGGTTGCGCCGGCGATGACCGCTTCCAGAGCCAGATCAATCGGCGGCATGTGGTTCGTGCCATAATATTTGAGGAACTGCCCCTCATCGGCGGTGGCGGAGAATTGGCCTTTGGTCAAGCCATAGACGCCATTGTTCTCGATGATGTAGACAAAAGGCACGTTGCGGCGGATGACATGCTTGAATTGCCCCATGCCAATGGAGCCGCTGTCGCCATCGCCGCTGACCGCGATGCAATCCAGATCGGTATTGGCCAGCAGCGCGCCGGTGACCACAGAAGGCATGCGCCCGTGCAGCGCGTTGAAGCCATGCGAGCCGCCCAGGAAATAGGCCGGCGTCTTGCTCGAGCAGCCTATGCCGCTGACTTTGATGATCTTGTGCTGCTCCAAGCCCAGTTCATAAGCCATGCTGATGAGCTGGTTCGAGATGGAATCATGCCCGCAGCCGGGGCAGAGCGTGCTGGGTTTGCCTTTGTATACGTTGCGGCTCAAGCCCAGATGATTAGTCCGTGGTGGCATCGTTAGCCCTCCTGTTCTTTCAGGTTCTCATAGATCCAAGTGGGCGTCATTGGCAAGCCATCGCCAAGCGCCAGCGACCTGACATGCGAGATATTTTCAGGATGTTCCAGGCGGATCAGCTGCGTCAGCTGGCCGTCGAAGTTGTTCTCGATGACGAAGACGCTTTTGTGGGCGTCGATGAAGTCCGAGACAGCCGGCGCCATTGGCAGAGCGCGCAGACGCAGATAATTCGTCTTGATGCCATCGTTCGCCAGCCAATCACGGGCTTCGCGGATGGCTTCGTCGTTGGTGCCAAAGCTGATGATGCCAATATCGGCGCCATCTCCGGCATCAATCACAGGCTGGGGCAGCAGAGCGCGGGCTGTATCCATCTTGATGCGCAAGCGCGCCATATTCTCGATCCAGTCGTCGCTGCGTTCGCTGTACGCGGCGAATTCATCGTGGCCCGTGCCGCGCGTGAAATAGCCGGCGAAGCGGTGATCAGTGCCTGGCACCGTGCGATAGGGGATGCCATCGCCATCGACATCCAGATAACGCCCCCACTTGCCATGCTCGTCGATGAACTCCTGCAGGTCGGCGGCGTTGAGGACTTTGCCGCGGTTGATGGGCTGGTCGGGATACTCAAAGGGGTCGGAGAGCCAGTTGTTCATGCCCAGGTCGAGATCGCTGATGACGAAGACCGGCGTTTGAAGCTGCTCCGCGATGTCGAATGACTTCCAGCCGAACTCAAAAGCCTCCTGCAAGTTGCCGGGCATCAGGCAGATCTGTCTTCCATCGCCATGGCCCAGAAAATGCGTGAAGAGCAGGTCGCCCTGGCTGGTGCGCGTCGGCAGGCCTGTGCTGGGTCCCATGCGCGTGATATTCCAGAAGACGGCTGGGATCTCGGCGAAGTACGCCAAGCCGGCGAACTCAGCCATCAAGCTGATGCCGGGACCGCTGGTGCTGGTCAGCGAGCGCGCGCCCGCCCAGCCAGCGCCGACGACAATGCCAGCCGCCGCCAGTTCATCTTCGGCTTGCACTATGGCGATGGTGTTTTCGCCCTTGTCATTTTGGCGCAACCCGCGATAGCCAATGACGCCATCCACGAAGCTGGTCGAAGGCGTGATGGGATACCAGGCGACCACGTTGACGCCGCCGAAGACCGCGCCCAATGCGCCCGCTTCATTGCCCGTCATAATGATCTTGCCATGCGTGCCGTCCATGTTTTCGAATCGGTAGGGATCGGTCTTGACGATATTGTCGGCTGTCCAGTGATAAGCCAGCTCGACGATGTCCTGGTTCATCCGCGCCGGTTTCTCGCGCCCTTTGAAGTTGTCCAACAGCACCTGATAGATGAGATCCAGCGAGATATCGAAGAGCTGAGCCACCGCGCCGACGTAGGTCATATTCTCGACCAGCTTGCGAAAAGCCGAGGGCACCTTGGTCTGGCGCATCAGCTTGGTGACCGGTATCTCATAATAGGATATGTCATCGCGCTGTTTGATGACCCGGGCGATCTTGTCCGTGGTGATGCAGACGCCGCCGGCTGGCAGGTTGGAGACGTCTTCGGTGGCTGTGGCGTCGTTATAAGCCACAACGACTTCGGTCACCGCCTTGCGCGCCGTGTAGCCGTCTTTGCTGGCGCGGATGGTATACCAGGTCGGCAAGCCCTTGATGTTGGAGGGGAAGAGATTTTTGCCATTGACCGGGATGCCCATGCGGAACAGGGACATCACCAGCACGTTGTTGGAAGTCTGGCTGCCGGAGCCATTCTTGGTGGCCACGCTAAAGGCAAAGTCGTTGATGACCGGCTCGCGCTGGCTGATTCTGGGTTGAATTTGCTCATTGATTGCCATGGGGTTCTACGCCGTACCGCGCGTACTTCTCCTTTCACAGGGGTTGAACGTGGTTTTGATAGGGGCGTTCATGCGCCCGCTTCCATTTCCCATGATGCGCTGTCCTTTTCGTAACGCAGCAAACTGGTGTGCTCGAGGAAAGCCTGGCGCGCGCCATCAAAGTCGCCATTGCGGATCAGGCGCAGTATCCGCGAATGATAATCCCAGACTTTGCGCAGATAGCTGTAATCCTCATAGCGATTGACGCCGACCTCTTCGTAGAGATCCCAATAGGCTTCCAGGATGCCCAGCACAAACTTGTTATCCAAATGCGTGAAGACTCGCAGGTGAAAGCGGCGATGCTCCGGGTTGGGGATATGAATAGGCCGGGAATCCAGCTTTTTATAGGCGCTATCCAGGCAATCTTGCATAAAGCGCAAATCCGCTTCGGTCAGCTGGGCGCAGGCTTCACTCCAATAGGCGGCTTCGACGTGATTGCGCAGCGACGCAAATGCCTCGAATTGTTCGCCGCAAGCCAAGGCATAAAGCGCGCTCAAACGCACGGCCGGCGTGAAGGCGTATTCTTTGATGCGCGTGCCGCGTTTGGAGCGCACCTCGACCCAGCCCATCGTCCGCGCCACCTCAAGCTGTTCGCGCACCTTGTTGGCGCTCATATCCAGATGGGCATCATCGGTCAACTCTTGAATGGAGGGCAGGCGATCGCCCGGCTGGTAGCCGCGCCGGATGATGAAGTTGAGAAAGTCGGAGCCGAGGTTGATGTCTGTCATTCGTAGGATGAATGCTATCAATTGACTGATGCAATCAATTCTATCATTGTCTATTGCGCCTGTCCATAGGCGACAGGGACAATTTGCGCTTTTCTTACAATTGTGAGGACAAGCGGGGAGTATCGCCAGCGGCAGATCTCAGGACCGCAGGGCGCGCATCCGCTCAGCTGCCCGTTCCAGCGTTTCATCGCTCTTGCAGAAGGCGAAGCGCACATGATTCTCCGCATGATGCCGGTGCCTGGCGCTGAAGAACGCCGAGGGCGGGATGGTGGCCACGCCGATGGTCTCGATGCAATGCCGGCAGAACTCGACATCGTTCCCATCAAAGACATCGGAAAAATCGCCCATAATGAAATAGGTGCCTTCGGGCTGGATGGCCGACATGCCAGCCGCCTCAATAACCTGCATGACCAAGTCGCGCTTATGCGAATACAGCGCCTGATATTCTTCGTAGTAGCCGCTGCCCAGCGTGAAGGCGTAAGCCACGGCCGCCTGCGTCGGATGGTTGGTGGCGAAGGTGATGAATTGATGCGAGCGCCAAACGCCGGTGATCAGTTCGGGCGGTCCATATACCCAGCCGATCTTCCAGCCGGTCATGCCAAAGGTTTTTCCCGCGCTGCCTATCGTCACCGTCCGCTCGAACATGCCTGGCAGCGATGCGATGGCCACATGCTGATGCCCCTCGAAATAAAGATGCTCATAGACCTCGTCCGATATCACAATCACATCGTGCCGGATGCAAAGCTCGGCGATCAGTTTGAGTTCTGCACGGGTGTAGACGCGGCCCGAAGGGTTGTTGGGCGTATTGAGGATGATGGCGCGGGTGCTGTCATTGAAGGCGGCGCGCAGCTCAGCTTCTTGGAACGTCCAATTGGGCGGGTGCATGGGCACGTAGACCGGTGTGCCGCCCGCCATTTGCACGCCCGGCACATAGCTGTCGTAATAGGGTTCGATGACGATGACCTGGTCGCCGGGGTCCACCAAGCCCATGATGGCGCTGTAGACGCCTTGCGTGGCGCCGGCGGTGATGATGACGCCCCGCTCGGGATCGACATCCATGCCATAAAAGACGCCGGCGTGGCGGGCGACGCCTTCGCGCAGGGCGGGCAGGCCCGGGCTGGGCGCGTATTGGTTGGCGCTGTCGCTGCGCAAAGCGGAGACGGCCGCATCAATGATCTCTTGGGGACCATCGAAGTCGGGTTTGCCTTGACCCAGGTTGACGGCGCTGTGCTGTGCCGCCAGCTGGTTGATCTCGGTGAAGATGGTCGTGCCGAATGGCGCTACCCGTTTTGCGTATGTTGGCATGGGCTGATTCCTGCTTTCTGTCGAAATTCCCGCGCTGACTATATCACAGCCAAGCGTGTCAAGCGCCAGTCAAACGCTCAGACGCTAAAGCCTTGCCGCGCTGAAACCAGGGGCATTCGGCTCGGTTCTTCACAAACACAAACTGCGCCTGACGTCCTTGCGCAAGGTCGCGAAGGGCCAGCCAACGCGCTTTGTTTTTGACCGGCTGGCCGCCTTTGACCCGCCAATTCCGCTTGACCCAGCCAGCCAGCCACTCGTTCATGCCCTTGGCCAGGTATTCCTGCGCGGTGAATATCGCTACCGATTGTCTGCTTGGCAAAGTTTTCAGAGTCTCGATGGCGGCGATGAGAACGGCTTCCGGCTCGCGCGTATCAACCAGCTTGCCGCTCAATTCCGCGCTGCGGCTGTCGTGAAGCACTATAGCTGACCAGGCGCTTGCTTTGGCTTTGCCCGAGTATTGCGTGGACAGGTAAACTTCATAGGCGGCCAGGATTGCTGGAACTGCTTCTTCGTCAGCATGGCCGCTACTTCGCGCCAGTTTTAGCTTCTCGGCGACGGCCAGCCTGTCGCAACGTTCATTGAGCTCGTCGCCCGAATGCCCGGCGACATAGCTCCAGCTGATGGCATGCTTATGCGCTTCAGCGCGAAACTCTTGCCATAGCGCTTTGTTGCGGGTTGGCTTTTTCTTGCCTGAGGCGATGTCCAGGACATAGCGCGAATCCGTCAGGAGTGTCGCCTTCGCTGGCTCGCTCAAGGTTCTCAAGCCCTCAATCACCGCGCGCAACTCCATGCGATTGTTGGTTGTTTGCTCTTCGCCGCCGCTGATCACGGATTCCTTGAGCAGTTTGCCATTTTCATCAGTCGCGCGCAATATAGCCGCCCAGCCGCCGGGCCGGTTCTCCGCGTGAATATCGCATGCGCCATCGGTGTAGATTGTGATTTGCATTGCATCAGCCACTTGAATTATGATTGTGTCGCAGTCTAGCACAGGCGAATCGAGAAGCGACAGGGTTGCCCGCGATGGCTGAAGAGGCCGACCTGCAAAAGATGCGCTATGACGCGCTGCTCAAGATAACGAGGACGATGGGCGGGGCGGCTTTGTCCGGCGCTGTGCCGACGCCGACGCTGGAATTGGCCAAGCAATTGGGCATTTCCATCGCCGACGCCTGGATGTGCTTTGATATTTACCGCACCTATTTTGGCAAAGATCTGACCAAGCAAGACCTGGCGCGGATGTTCCAGACCACCGGCATCATCGTGCTTGGAGGAGGAATCGCCGGTTATGTGGGCATCCGCCTGGCTCAAGCCATCCTTTCGGAGATTCTTGAGCAGCTGCCTATCGCCAATTCCATCATCACCGGCATCGCATTCGGCAGTTCGACCTTCATCGTGGGCTTGGCTTGGCTGGCCATTGTTGAGCAGAATTATTTCTTGCGGGATGCCGAGCCCTCCTAAGCGCGCTGCAAAGCCATCTGCCGCATCGTCAGCGCGCGCACCAGAGCCAGCAGCAGCAATGCCAGCAAGCCGCCGCCAGCGCTGACAAAGAGGAAGCCGCCCAGGCTGAACAGGAAGCCGGAGCTCAGCGTGCCCAGCCCGGCGAAAAAAGCCACCAGCATATCGTTGAAGCCGGCCACCCGCGTGCGATCCGCGCCGCTCAGCGCATCAGCCAGCATCGACGAACCCGCCACATAACCGAAGTTCCAGCCCAAGCCCAGCAGGAAGAGCCCGGCCACCAGATAGGGCAGCTGCGTGGAAAGAGGCGCAATGATGGTCGAGGCGATAAGAATCAGGGCGGCGACTATCATCATCGTCACCCGGCCGTAGCGGTCAATCAGGTAGCCCGTAAGCGGCGACAAGCCAAACATGCCCAGGACATGCGCGCCGATCACCAGCGAAACCTGGGCGTTGGAATGGTCAGCCAGGTGCATGTGCCAGGGCGTGATGGTCATCAAGGTGCTCATCACCGTCTGGCTTATCAGCATCGACAGGATAGCCAGCTGCACATTGGGCAGGCGCAGCAATGCCGAGAGTTTGTGCGCGTTATCAGCCCGTTTGTCGCTCGCGCGCAATTCCGAATATTGCTCAGCCACCAGGGCCGGTTCGGGCCGCAGCAGAAAGAAGGTGATCAGAAAAGAAATCGCGTACATGAATGAGGCGACCACCCAGGGTCCGGTCGTCAATTCGCCGGCCGCGCCGGCCCTCGGCAAGACCGACTGGATGAATTGCGTCTGCGCCAGAGCGGGACCCGCGACGATCTCCAGCGAGAGCAAACGCGCAAGCTGACTGCTGGGCTCGACAAGAGCGGGACCGAAGATCGCGCCAATCGTGCCAGCGAAGACCACGCGGCCGATCATCTGCGCGCGCTTGTCGACCGGGAACATCTCGCCGACCACGAAGCGGCTCATCTGCGAGCCCGAGCGCGCCATGCCCATGACCGCCGAACTGATCAGCAGCAGCGCGAACATGCCATTGAGCACGGCGTATGTGCCGAGAATCGCGCCCAGCAAACCCAAGCCATAAGCCGCGCACAAGCCGTTGCGGCGGCCAAAGCGCCCCATGATCAGCCCCATGAAGTAAGCCATGAAGGAATGCGAGAAGGTGACCATGGTGGTTGGCAATCCAGCAGCCGCGTCCGACCCGCCCAGGATGCCTGCGGCGATGGAATGCAGAGTAATGATGGAGATCTGGGCTGCCGAGAACAAACTCTGCGCCACGAAAATCGTGACCAGCAGACGATGGCTCACCCTTAGGGGATATTTCATGCGCGCTCCCGACCGCCGGCAACGGAATCAGATGGTTCCGCCGGGCTCATGGCTGTCGAGCAGGCAAGTTGATTGCGTTCGGACACAGCGTCATTCAGCCAGGAAGTTGCGCAGAACGGTATGCAGGATGCCACCATTGCGATAATAATCGACCTCGACCGGCGTATCCAGCCGAGCGATCACCGAGAATTCTTTTCGCGCGCCCGCTTCATCCGTCGCCGTGACCGTCAGCCGCTGCATCGGTTTGATATTGTCACTCACGGGGATGTCATAGCGCTCATGCCCGCTCAAGCCCAGCGACTGGTATGACTGCCCATCGGCGAATGTCAGTGGCAGCACACCCATCATGACCAGATTGCTGCGGTGGATGCGCTCGATGCTTTCGGCGATGACGGCTTTGATGCCCAGCAGCAGCGTGCCCTTGGCCGCCCAATCGCGCGATGAGCCCATGCCATAATCCTTGCCGGCCAGCACAATAAGCGGGCTGCCATCGGCTTGGTAGCGCAGCGAGGCATCATAAATCGACATTTTTTCCATTGTCGGCAGGTAAAAGGTCACGCCGCCTTCGCTGCCGGGCACGAGCAGGTTGCGCAGGCGCACATTGGCGAAAGTGCCGCGCGTCATCACCCTGTCGTTGCCGCGTCGCGAGCCAAAGCTGTTGAAGTACTGCGGGCTGACATCGCGTTCCAGGAGGTACTGCCCGGCTGGCCCGTTGATGGCGATGGCGCCGGCCGGCGAAATATGATCTGTGGTCACAGAATCACCGCCCTTGACCATGACGCGCGCGCCCAGGATCGGCTCAATTGGCGGCGCTTCTGGCGGCAGGTCGAGGAAGAAGGGCGGTTCCTGGATATAACTGCTTTCGGCATCCCAGGCATAAACCGGCTCATCGGTGCTGGGGATAGCGTTCCATTGCGGGTTGCCATCATAGACGTTGCCGTATTGTTCCAGGTACATGCCGGCGTCCAGGCTGTCTTGCACGGTCTGGAGGATCTCTTCTTGGCTGGGCCAGATATCGCGGAGGAATACGTTTTCGCCTTCGTCGTCTCTGCCGATGGGCTCGCTGTTCAGGTCGATATCCACGGTGCCAGCCAGCGCATAAGCCACCACCAGCGGCGGCGAAGCCAGGAAGTTGGCGCGCACGTCTGGTCCGATCCGCCCGCCGAAGTTGCGATTGCCGCTGAGCACGGAGGCCGCCACGATATCGGCAGCGTGTATGGCTTCGCGGACAGGTTCGGGCAAGGGACCGCTGTTGCCGATGCAAGTCGTGCAGCCATAGCCAACCGTGTGGAATCCCAGCGCTTCCAGATGCGGCGTCAAACCGGCTTTATCCAGGTATTCGGTCACTACTTTGGAGCCAGGCGCCAGGCTGGTCTTGACGTAGGACTTGCGCCGCAGCCCGCGCTGATTGGCTTTCTTGGCCAGCAAGCCCGCCGCCACCATCACCGAGGGATTGCTGGTATTGGTGCATGAGGTGATGGCTGCGATGACGACGGAGCCATGCTTGAGCATTGCGCTCTCGCCATTGTTGCGCACTTCGCCCAGCGCCCCCAGCTGTTCTGGCGACAAGGCGAAACCCTGCGGACCAAGCGGCGCTGTCAAGACCTGGTTGAAGCGCGGTTTGAGTTGGCTGACCAGGATGCGGTCCTGGGGGCGCAGAGGACCTGCCACGCTGGCTTCGACCGTGCTCAGATCCAGTTCCAGGGCGTCGTTATAGGCGGGGTCGGGGCTTTCGTCGGCGCGGAAGAGCCCTTGCTCTTTGCAATACACTTCGACCATTTGGACGAGCGCTTCGTCACGCCCCGTGCGGCGCAGGTAGCTCAGCGTTTCCTCATCCACGGGGAAGAAACCCATTGTCGCGCCATATTCCGGCGCCATATTGGCTATGGTGGCGCGGTCTGGCAGGGTCATGCTGCTCAAGCCGGGTCCATAGAATTCGACGAACTTGCCCACCACGCCTTTCTCGCGCAGCATCTGCGTAACGACCAGCACCAGATCGGTCGCGGTGGCGCCTTCGGGCAGCTGGCCCATGAGCTTGAAGCCGACCACTTCCGGCATCAGCATATAGATAGGCTGGCCCAGCATGGCCGCTTCGGCTTCTATCCCGCCGACGCCCCAGCCGAGCACGCCCAAGCCGTTGATCATGGTGGTATGGCTGTCCGTGCCCACCAGCGAATCGGGCAGAGCCACGAAGCCATCGCCCTGGGGATCCGGAGCCAGTTGAACGACCTTGCCGAGGAATTCCAGGTTGACCTGGTGCACGATGCCGGTGGCCGGCGGCACAACCTTGAGGTTCTCAAAAGCTTTCTGGCCCCAATGCAGGAACTCGTAACGCTCGCGGTTGCGCACGAATTCCATTTCGGCATTCCGTTGGATAGCGTCTGGCGAGCCAAAGACATCCACTTGCACGGAATGGTCGATCACCAGGTCTACCGGCGTCTTGGGATTGATCTTCTGCGGATCGCCGCCCATGCGAGCCATGGCGCTGCGCAAAGCCGCCAAATCCACCAAAGAAGGCACGCCGGTGAAATCCTGCAGGATGACCCGCGCCGGGCTGAAAGGAATCTCCACCGGCTGGGCATCGCTTGCGCCCCAGGAAGCCAGGTTGATAACGTCCTCGGGCTGGAAATGGCGCCCGTCCTGGTTGCGCAGGGCATTCTCCAGCAACACCTTGATGCTGAATGGCAATCTTTCGATGTCGCCGATCCCGGCTTGTGAGAGTTTGTTCAAGCGATAGATGCCAACTCGCAAGCCCCCGCTCGTGAAGCTGCCGCGTGTTCCGAATCTGTCATGCATGGCGCTGTCCTTTTCTGGCTGCTGGCGCGGCGAGATGCCCGCGGATCTGTAAGCCTGCCAGCGTCTAGTCTACCAAAGAATCCCGCGCTGTGTTACCGCGACTCGAGCGCGAGAGGCGCGAATGAAGGCAGAGAAGTTCTCACTGTGAAAGCGCCGCGCTCTCTAGTAGACTAGCCGCGATTTCCAATTGACTTGAACCGCGTAATGCAAGAGGCGCCCGCCAAAATGACCAAGAGACGAAGCCGCACGCGCGAAGCCAGGCAACGCCGCCAGAAACAGCGCCGCCAGAACCGGCGACTCGCCCTGCTCATCGCGATTGTGATGGTGGCGGTGGTGGCCATCGCCGTCTTTGTTGTATCCAACCAGCCGGTCGAGGCTTATGTGGCGGAGGATCTTTCGGCGCGTTATGAGAACATTGAACGCTCATTTTCTGCCGAAGGTTACCCGAGACTGGGGGATTCGGACGCGCCAGTGAATCTGACCGAATACGCCAGCTTTGCCTGCCCGGGCTGCGAAGCTATTCACAGCGCCAGCATCGACGCCATACTGGAGCGCGTACGGGATGGGCAGGTCCGCTTTACTTATGTGCCGCTGCAGACCGGTTCCGTGCCCAACGCTGAGGGCGCTTCCCGGGCGGCGCTTTGCGCTGGCCAAGAGGACATGTTCTGGGAAATGCACGATGTGCTCTTCGATTGGCAGACGCGCTATGGCAATACGGCCTTCTCGCAGAACCGCTTGCTGGCTGGCATCGAAGCGCTGGACCTGAGCGCCGGCGCATTCACCGACTGCTTCAATTCGGCCGCCATCAACAATATCCTGGATGCCGCGCTGAACGAAGACGTTAGCACAACGCCGACCATCCGGGTGAACGGCGTCACGCTGGAAGCCGGGCAAGCCATTCCATCGACCGAAGCCATCCTGCGCGCGATTGATGAAGCCACGCCGGCGGATTGGGGCTTGCCCGCTGAAGAGCCTGTAGACGCGGAAGCCGAAAGCGAAGCCGCCGCTCAAGCCGAAGTGGACGCGCCTGCAACCGAGACGCCGCAAGAACCTGCGCCCGCGCAAGAAGAAAGCCCGGAGCCCGCTGATGATGTGGAACCAACTGAGAGCGAATCCCCAGCCAGCGACTCTGAAACAGCGGTAGATGAGCCGACGAGCCAGCCCGCCAACGCGCAAGAGACCTCAGCGGAAGATGCCGACGCCTAGCCGAGCTAGCGCGCCAGCATGGGACCCAGCGCCCGCCCGCCAAGCAGGTGCATGTGCAGGTGAAAGACCTCCTGCCCGCCATGCGCATTGCAATTGACGATCAGCCTGTAGCCGCTCTCTGCGATGCCTTCGTCTTTGGCGATCCGCGCCGCGACCAGGAAGAGCCTGCCCAGAGCCGCTTCATCGGATTCGGCGACATCGTTGGCTGTGGCGATTTCGCGTTTGGGGATGATCAGGATATGCGTCGGGGCTTGCGGCGCAATATCGCGGAATGCCAGCGCCAGCTCGTCTTCATAGACAATATCGGCGGGAATCTCTTTGGAGATGATTTTGGAAAATATCGTGCTCACGCGCTTGCCCCCATTTGCCTTGACCCTTTTGAATGCGTGAATGGCTTCGCTCGCGGAATAAGCCCGGCTCACATCACCATGCCGCCATCCACCACCAGCGTCTGCCCGGTGATGTACGCGGCATCGGGCGACGCCAGGAAAGCCACTGCCTTGGCGATATCGGCTGGCTCGCCCATGCGTCCCAGCGGGATGGCTGCGATTGCGCTGTCTTTCAGCTCCGCGGACAGGTCTGCGGTCATGTCAGTATTCACGAAGCCCGGCGCCAGGGCATTAACGCGGATGCCGCGCGGCGCCACTTCCTTCGCCAGCGACTTGGTCAGCCCGATTATGCCGGCTTTGCTGGCTGCGTAATTGGTCTGCCCGCCATTGCCAGCGATGCCGACGACGCTGGTGATATTGATGATGCTGCCCGCGCGTTTGCGCATCATGAGCCGAGCCGCTTCCTTGCAGCAGAGCCAGCAGCTGCGCAGGTTGGTGGCTTGCACGATATCGAAGTCAGCCGGTTTCATCATCATGATAACGTTGTCGCGGGTGATGCCGGCGTTGTTGATCAGGATGTCCAGCTTGCCATGCTGCGAACGGATGCTCTTGAAAAGCGCGCTCACCTGGTCCGCATCGCAGACATCGGCTTTAAGGGCGATAGCGGATCCGCCGATGGCTTCAATGGCCGCAACTGTGGCTTCCGCCGCCTGGGCATTGCTGAGATAGTTTACGATTACGTGCGCGCCCTCCGCCGCCAATTCCAGGCAGATAGCTCTTCCGATGCCGCGGCTGCCGCCGGTGACCAAAGCCGTCTGCTTCTCAAATCGAGTCATGAAGCCCCCTTTCCTCACAGGCTCTATTATGCGCTTGAATCCGCCGGCTATCCAGATGATCTCGGCGGGGATTAGTCTCTAGAATGTTCATCAGCCCGAGCCGCCAACCCAAGCGAGCAACTTGACTTGGCCACGCAGGTCGCTGGTGATGCTGCTTGCGCCGAAGCCGTTGGCGCTGGCCACATAAATGTCATTGCGCCCGTCCACGCGCGGATTGACGCCGGCGAAAGCGATAAATTGCCCATCTGGCGAGTAGCGCGGATCGCACATGGTCGGTGGCGGATTGGCGCTGGCCACAGTGCGCAGACGTCTGTCGCGGACGCGAACGCCATAGGGACAGTGCCCGCCGGCGCCGCCTATGGCTATGCGAGAGCCATCGGGCGACCAGGCAGCTGAAAGACTGTAACGCGGGAAATCCAGGTCAGCGTCAGCGCCCAGCACTGTGTTATCCGCGCTGAGCAGCAGAAGGCGATTCTCGCTGTCCGTGATTTGCGCGAGCGTGGCATGGCCGCTTGGGGACCAGCTTTCGGATAGATAGCTGGCGCCATCCGGGCTTTCAGGCGGGCGGATCTCACGCGTATCCCCTGTGCTGATATCGGCTCGCCAGATGCGCCGCTGGGGATTGAGCAGGTCAAACGGGTCGCCTGTGGCCAAAGCCAGCAGTGTCGCGTTGATCCAGTAGGGCGCTTCGGTCACCGGCAAGTCTGCGATGAGCGATACGCTGCCGCTGGAGACCTCATAGAGATAAACCTGTCCGCTGCTGGGCGTCTGCTGGCTGAGGGCGTCGCAGAAATCTCGCTCGCCAGGCTGCCAGCTTGGGCATTGAGCGCGGTCGGATACAAAGGCGATATACGCGCCATCCGGCGACCAGCTGGGCCAAAAGTCGAAACTGCCATGATCGGTGATATTCACGCGGCCCGAGCCATCTTTGGCATAGAGAAAGATGTCCATGTCATAGCCGGTGGCCAGAGCGAGAGCCAGCTGTTCCCCATCGGGCGACCAGGCCGGCGGCATATAGCTGCCTCGCTGCACCAGAGGATTGCCGCCCGCCAAAACCCGCGCGCCGAAGCCGGTGGCCAGGTCGAGGATGTATAAGCCGTCCTCGCGCGGATCGCCATTGGACTGCGCATAAGCCAGGGCATTGCCCGGTTTGGCAAGGAAGATCTCGAGGGGCCCCGTCGATTGCAATTCCAGCACGGGAATGCGGCTGCGCGCGCTGTATGGCGAGGCGAAGTAGACTGTCTGCACGCCGGTGAAAGGTTGGGCGGTGGCTATATTGGCGATGGAATCTTGCCGGTTGACGCTGAGGAAGGCGATCATTTGATTGGCGATGCCATCCTTGATTTCGGCCGGCAATTCGGAGACATCCCAATTGTCAAAGACATAGCCGCTGGCGGGCCAAGGAGTAATGGAAGGCGTCGGCGTTGGACTGGGCGACGGCGTTATGGTTGGCGTATTGCTGGCGGTTGGGCTGGGGCTCGGGCTTGGTGTTGCAGTAGGCGTGCTGGATGCGGTCGGGCTGGGCGTCTGGCTGGGTCTTGGCGTTTCGCTTGGCCTGGCGGTTGGAGTCGGCTGGCTGAGCGCGCTGCATGCGGACAGGGCGACAAGCATCATGCAGGCGAGGCAGGTTTGCTTCAGCGCAGAGACAGCGAGGCGGGGAGTTCTCATTTGCTCGCTCCGCATCTCCGTTGCTTTACTCGGCCGGGTCGGCTTGGGCGGTCATTTCAGGCTGTGGCGTTTCGGCATCCAGATCCCGCTGTCGCTTGGAGGGCGGCGGCTGCAGGACCAGTTCCCATACCTCCCGCATATCATCAACGAAACATACGGCGACATCCCGCATGACCGCTTTGGGCAGCTCGCGCAGATCTTTAGTGTTGTCGCTGGGCAGGATGATGCGCGGAAGGCCGCGGCGTCGCGCAGCCAGCACTTTCTCCACCACGCCGCCAACGGGCAGAATGGCTCCCCGCAGGGTGATCTCGCCGGTCATGGCGCAATCGGCGGCTACCGCGCGTTCAGTGAAAGCCGAGAGCAGCGCTGCCGCCAGGGTGATGCCGGCTGAAGGCCCGTCTTTGGGCACAGCGCCTTCGGGCATGTGAATATGAATGTCGTAATTCTCAAAGTCCTCCGCTGGCAGCCCGAATTCATGCGCGCGCGACCTCAGGTAGCTCAAGGCGATATGCGCGGATTCCTGCAGGATATCGCCAAGCTGACCGGTGAGCATGAGATTGCCCTTGCCAGGCGCAAGCGTCGCCTCGACAGTTTGGATCTCGCCGCCATTCGGTGTCCAGACCAAGCCGCTGACTATGCCGACGGCATCCTGGCGATTGACCTTCGCGCCCAGTAGTTGGGGAGGCCCAAGCAGCTTTTCGACGACCGTCGGACTGATGCGGCGGGGGATTCTGCGTTCGGCCGCGGCTTGCCGGGCGACCTTGCGGCAGACATTGGCGATTTCGCGTTCCAGGTTGCGCACGCCGCTCTCATACGTATAGTGCCGGATGATATGAATCAAGGCTGGCGTCGTGAACTGAATGCGCGCTGATGCGATGCCATTGGCTTCGATCTGCTTGGGAATCAGAAAGCGCCGGGCGATCTGCAGTTTCTGCTCTTCGGAATAGCCTTTGAACTCGATGACTTCCAGGCGGTCTTCCAACGCTTCCGGAATCGAGTAGAGATCATTGGCGGTGGTGATGAATGTCACCTTGGATAGGTCGTAAGGCACTTCCAGATAATGGTCGACGAAGTTGCGATTCTGCTCCGGATCGAGGACTTCCAGCATGGCTGAAGCTGGGTCGCCGCGAAAATCGGAGCTCATTTTGTCGATTTCGTCGAGCATAAAGACAGGATTGATGGTCTCCGCCCGTTCCATCTGCTGCAGGATGCGCCCTGGCATGGAGCCGATATAGGTGCGGCGGTGCCCGCGGATCTCGGCTTCATCGCGTACGCCACCCAGGCTGATGCGCAGGAATTTGCAGCCGAGCGCGTCGGCTATGCTCTTGCCCAGGGATGTCTTGCCCACGCCGGGCGGACCGACGAAGCAGAGAATCGGGCTTTTCATCTTGTCGCGAGCCAGCTTGCGCACGGCGATATGCTCAAGGATGCGCGCCTTGACTTTCTTCAAGCCATAATGCGCCCGCTCCAGGATGTCTTCGGCATGCGTCAAATCCAGATTTTCATCGCTGAGCGCATGCCAGGGCAGGGTCAGCAAACGATCCAGGTAAGTGTGTATCACGCCGGATTCAGGCGACATGGGCGGGATGGCGCCCAGGCGCGATATTTCTTTCAGGGCTTTGACATGGACTTCGGCGGGCAATTCCGCGCTGTGAATCTTGGCTTTGAGTTCATTGATTTCCTGGCTGAAGACATCGCCATCGCCCAATTCCTGCTGGATGACGCGGACCTGCTCGCGCAAGTACATTTCGCGCTGGTTGGCGGCGATTTCGTCTTGCAGCCGCGTATGCACCTCGTCATGCAGTTCGCTATCGCGCAGGCCCGCGCTGAGGGTGCCAGCCAGCCTTCTCAGGCGCTCGGCGACATTCTCAAGCTCCAGCAAGCGCTGCAACTCATCGGGCGGCAGGGGCAGAATGGCCGCCAGCGAATCACAGAGCAGGCCAGGTTCCTTGAGCGCGAGAATATGCTTGATGACGCCATCGGACATGGCTTCGTTGTATTGGCTGCTGTGTTTGAATAGCTCGACGAGGTCCAAAGCCAGCGCATCCAGCTCGGCGCTGTCTTCGCGCGTTTCCAGCATGGGGCGCGCGGTTGCGATTGGGAAGGGGCGGCCCGGGCTGATGGCGACAATCTGCACGCGGCGGCGTCCCTGTGCCAACAGGGTTCGCGATTTCTCCATGAGATCGGCGAACCTGCCCGGCGCAATCTCCGTGCCGACGGCATGAAAGCGATCAATGAGCGCATCAGCATCGCTTGCCGGGCGCAGTTGGCAGGCGATCAAGGTCTGGTCGCGCGAATTGGCGGCCGCGGCCGCATCCAGAGCGGCTTCGTCGCGCAGTGGAATCAAGCTCAAGACCTGCGGAAAGACCACCTGGTCGCGCAAGGGCAGCAGCGGCAATTGCAGCAATCCGCCCTCAGCGGGTTTGGCGTTGGCGATGCGTTTCAAGCGCAGCGCAAGCTGATTTGACACGGCGACACCTCGGCTGGGAATCCGCTCCCATCGCGAATTGACATAGTGTAATCCAGTTGCGGCGCCGATGTAAATGCCAACCGTGGTTGCCGCCAGCAACAGCAGCCCGAGGAAATCTGAGCGGGCAGTTTCCGCAAGCGCCATTCGCGGACAGATAGTGTAAAATGGCAAGGGTTGTTTCAGAAACGCTGCTCGCCGGGGGAAGCCGTCTTATGCAAGGTCGCCGCGCGCTCATCTCGATAGCCGCCCTTACTGGCGCGATTGTCCTGATCATCCTGGGGACTCTGCTGCTGCGGCCGCCACTGCCATTGATTGTCGCCGCCGGCTTTGATCGCCCGGCTATCAGCCCCAATGCGGATGGCGAAGACGATATCGCAGTCTTCAGCTACCGGCTCTCGCGCCCAGCCAGCATCAGCCTCGCCTTGACGAGCGAAGCAGGCGCGACATTCACTTTCCGGCGCGACCAGCCCCGCAATGATGACGAGTTCAGCGTGCTCTTCAGCGGCGTTGTGGATGGATTCCTGCATGAGGGCGAGCAGGTAAACGGCATGGTCGAGCGGCGGCTCATCCCCAATGGCGAATACAGTTGGCTTCTCGAGGCGACTTCTGAGACCGGCGAGGCCATGAGCCTAACTGGCGGTCTGCGCGTGGAAGCGGGCGATAGTCCCTTGCCGATCATGTCGGAGTTTCGGGTGGCGCCGGCCGTCTTCTCGCCGAACCAAGACGGCGTGGCCGACCGAGTAAGCATCAATGTCTACCTGGCGAAAGATGTTGAGCGGCTGGATGTATTCTTGCTGGCGGAAGATGGCGCTCGCATTCCCATCTCGGCGCGCGTCGAAGAGCGGCAATATGGCGAGGCGGGGCGGCACCGCTTCGATTATGAGGGTGGAATAGACCTGGGCGTCGATCCGCCAGCCGACGGGACATACCAGGTTGTGGCCCTGGCGCAGGACAAGGTGGGCCAGCGAGTGCGCATCGAGAGCCAGCTCACGATAGAGCAGGGCGGCAAACCCTACGCCGAGATCAAGACGCAAGCCGTTGGCATGGAAGTGGCATTTGAGGTCCAGGAATTTGATATGCGATTTGCTTCGACCGCCGATTCGCTCGGCGATCTCTTGCCGCTGCCGGAGGATTCGGCGGCTTTTGCGCCTTCACAGCAGATCACGTTGCCGCTGGGGCAGATGCTGGTCTTCCGGCTGACGGTGGACAACTATGGCGATGTGCCAATCCGCACAAGCGGTCCGCCGCCGGGCACGGTCTACCAGCAGCATCAGTTGGCTGGCAGCCTGGGCGCTTTCGACGAATCCGGCGTCTGGCGCGTCGGCATACAGTGCGAGACGTCGATGGTCAGCTTTCCCTATCGCTGGGCGATCGCGGCGGATGACGCGCTCCTCAAGGTCTTTGACGAAGCCAGCGGAAATAGTTACAGCTACCTTCCTCCAAACACGCGAGCGGTGGTTTGGGGTGGCATCCAGTTCAGCGAAACCCTGGCGCGCAACCCGCAGAATTGCTGGGCTGGGCTGATTCATGAGGATGTCGCCGTCAGCCTCCGCAACAACCATGTCGGCATGCGCTCCATCATGATTGCCGACCCCGAAGCCGGCGGAGCCAACTGATGGACGGCAGCGGCAAAACGCTTGACCTGGCGGTGGTTATCGTGAGCTGGAACAACGAAGATTGCATCGCCGCTGCATTGGGCAGTGTCTTGCGCGACCTTCATGATAGCGGCATGCGACATCGGGTCTGGCTGGTGGATTCCGCTTCGACTGACTCAACTGTCCGCATCGTCAGGGAGGGTTTCCCACAGGTCAAGCTGATCGCCCATGCGGGGAATATCGGCTTTGGCGCTTGCAACAATCTGGCGCTTCGGCGGATGGGATTTGTGGAAGGCGCGCGGATTGAGGACTTGCCCCGGGCGGTATTCCTGCTCAATCCGGACACGGTTACCCAGCCTGGGGCTTGCCAGCGGCTCATTGACGCGCTGCTGGCTGGCGATGATATCGGGCTGGTTGGCGCCCGCCTGAGCTATGGCGATGGCAGCTTCCAGCACAGCGCTTTTCGCTTTCCGGATCTGCGCCAGATTTGGAGCGAGTTCTTCCCCACTCCTGGCCGTTTGCTGGAGGGGCGCTTCAACGGGCGCTACCCCCGCGCCTGGTATGCTGCTGGCCAAGCATTCGAGGTGGACTTTACCTTGGGCGCCACCATGATGCTCAAGCGCGAAGTCATCCTGCAAACCGGCGGCTTTGACGAGGATTTCTTCATCTATTGCGAAGAAGTGGATTGGGCTTGGCGGATCAAGCGGCGAGGCTGGCGAGTCCTCTGCGCGCCATCCGCCCATGTGACGCATTTCGGAGGCGGCAGCACTTCCAAGGCGCGTCCACGCAGTCTGATTAATCTGTGGAAAAGCCGCTTGCTGTTGTATGACAAGCATTATCCGCGTTGGAAAAGCCGGGCGGCGCGGCGTCTGCTGCGGGCGGGCATGCGGCGGCAAATGCGGGCTCTGGGCGGGGGCGATAGCGAGCTTGGCTGTGCCTGCCTGCGCATAATCGAGATGGCGAAATCATGATGCATCTGAGCGCCATCGTCCTGACGCGCAACGAGGCGGAGCATATCGGCGATTGCCTGAAGACGCTGCGCTTCGCCGACCGCATCATCGTCTTTGATTCATTCAGCACGGATGACACCGTGGCGATTGCCCAGGCTCTGGGCGCGGATATCTTCCAGCATGAGTTCGTGAATTTCGCTGAACAGCGCAACGCGGCACTCGACGCGGTCAACGAGATGACCGATTGGGTTCTCTTCGTCGATGCCGATGAGAGGATCAGCGATGCGCTGGCTTCCGAGATCCGCGAGAAGATCAATCACAGCGCTTTCGCTGGCTGGCGATTGCCGCGGCACAATTATATTTTCGGCGTTTTGACCAAGGGCGCAGGCTGGTATCCCGATTATCAGACGCGATTGCTGCGCGTTGGGCAGGCGCAGTATGACCGGCGCAAACCCGTGCACGAGGTGGTCAAGCTCTATGGCGAGCTGGGCACGATACGCAGCCCCATCATCCACCACAATTATGTGGATCTGGCGCAGTTCAAGCGAAAGCAGGAGACCTACTCAGACATTGACGCCAGCAGCCTCTTTGCCCAGGGAATGCAGCCGCGGCCGCATACCTTGCTCTCGCAGCCGCTGCGGCATTTTTATTGGCGATTCATAACCTTGCGCGGCTATCGCGATCGCTGGCATGGCTTGCGGCTTTCAGTGCTGATGGCATATTACGAATTCCGCAAGTATCAGAAGCTTTGGGATCTCTGGCGCGGACGTTAGCCACAGCCGCTGCGATCATTGCGGGACGAGGATGCCATAACCGCCGTTCTCGCGCCGATAAAGCACATTGACGCGCGCCGATTCGGCATTCATGAACATATAAAAGTTGTGATCCAGCAATTCCAGCTGCTCGATGGCTTCGTCCTCGTTCATGGGGATTAGCTCGACCTGTTTGCGGCGCAGAATCTCGGCGGATGCGGCGGTTTCGGGCTCGGGCAGGGCGTATTCCGGCACGTCTTCGGCGATGACCAATTCGGCCATGGTCGCCCGATAGCGGTCGCGCACCCGCTGATTTTTGGATTTGCGTTTGCTTTTGAAGCGGTCAATCTGCCGATGCAGCTTGTCGACGGCTTTGTTGATGGCAAAGCGGATGGTATCGCGGCTTTCGATGTCCATACGCTCTTCCGCCCGCAGGATGGCTCCCCGGGCATGCTGCACGGTGATTTGGGCGATGGCGATATCCGCCCCCCGGTGCGTGCGAATGATGGCCAGTTCCACGCCGACATTGGCGATGTTTGGCAGGTAGCGATCAAGCTTGTCCACTCGCGACCGCGTGTAGCGATCCAATGACTCGGATATCCTGATTCCGTCGCCGTGAATGCTGATGTCCATAGTGATCCTCCTGGCGCAAAGATTGATTGCTCACGAACTGCTGAGAGTTAAGGCATAGACGGCTCTGGCTTTTTTGGCGCGCAAAGCCGAGGCGCATTCTTCAAGCGTCGAGCCGGTGGTGACGACATCATCAACCAACAAGAGCGACTTTCCCGCCGCTTCCGCGCTGGCCAGGAAGGCGCCGGCCACATTCTGACGCCGCTGCGCCGCCTCCAGCCGCGCTTGCTGGCTGGTATCGCGGATTCGCGCAAGCCAGCCAGGTTGGAAAGCCAAGCCGGTGGCGGTCCCCATACGTTCGCCCAAGACACTCGCCTGATTATAACCCCGTTCCCGCTCCCTTTCAGTATGCAGCGGCACTGGCACAATGGCGTCGATCGGCCAGGGCAGGCGATTCAAGCAGGCTGACAGACGTGCGGCCAAGGGCGCGCATAGTTCGAATGCATCCTCATATTTGAATGACTTGACAGCCTCTGCCAGGATGCCCGAATGCCGGCCGGTGGCCAGAGCGCCATCCAGGTCGGCATCAAACCTGTTGACAATGTTTAGCGGGAGCGCAGCCAACTCCGCCAGGCATTCGGGGCAGAAGCGCTGATCGACGCGGCCGCAGTTTCCGCAGCGGGGCGGAAAGACCAGATCAACCAGCCAATCGAGCGCCTCGTAGAGAGCGGATTCGAGTTTGGCCAGTGGAGTCGCATCTGATGCCGATTGCCAGGTCATGACGGTCGGTCTCCAAGCTTGGGACAATGCGTCGCCGCATCACAATTGTATCACGGCTGGCTGAGCCCGTCTTGCTGGTCTAGCGCGAAGGAGAGCGCGATATCATGCCAACGGGCGATTCATGCTATAGTTAGCGGGATGGCTCAATTGCGGAAATGGCAGCGAACTGGGAGGGCGAATTGCTGGAGCGGGTCAGTCAGGCGGGCTTGACATTTTATCGCAAGGCGGCTTGGGGGGACCTGCGGCATGGCATCTTCACGCGGCATGGCGGGGTCAGCCAGCATCCTTACGCCTCGCTGAACCTGGGCGCTTCCATCGGCGATGACCTGTCCGCTGTACGGGAGAATCATCGGCGAATGTATCGGTCGCTTGACGTAAACCCGCGGCGCGCTGTCAGTTGCTGGCTGGTCCATAGCGTCAAGATTCTGGTGATCAGGGGCGGGGGACCCGTCAATGGCAAGCTGGAAAAAGCCGACGCCATCATAACGAATCAAGCCGATCTGCCGCTGGTGATGCGCTATGCCGACTGCGCTCCGCTGCTGATGTATGATCCTCATAAGCGAGCGATTGGCTTGGGGCATGCCGGCTGGCGCGGCACGGTAAAGGGCATGGCGGGCAAGATGGCAAGGGAGATGACGGCTGCATTTGGCTCCTCGCCGCAAGATATCCAGGTCCTCATCGGGCCGGCTATCTCGCCGCGCAATTATGCGGTTGGCCAGGACGTTGTGAACGCAGCCAATCTATTCTTCGGCGAGGATGCGGGGCTCATTGCGCCAGGCCGAGTGAACGGAAGGCAGACATTCGATTTGTGGCGCGCCAACCGGCTGGACCTGGCGCGGCATGGCTTGACCCAGGTGGAAGTGATGGATACGTGCACCTACGCAAACACCGATGAATTTTATTCGCATCGCGCGGAGCATGGCAGGACCGGGAGATTCGGCGTGGTGATATCGCTATGAGCATCGCCGATAACATCAGGCGCGTGGAAGACCGCATAGCCGATGCCTGCGCGCGAGCCAACCGAAATCCCGCCGATGTCAGCCTTGTGGGGATAAGCAAGACCAAGCCGGCCGCGGACATCGTCAGCGCATACGCCGCTGGCTTGCGACATATCGGCGAAAACCGCGTAGAAGAAAGCATCAGCAAGATGCCGCAGGTTCGCGATATGACCGCCGACGCGCTCACCTGGCATATGGTGGGTCATGTGCAGAGCCGCAAAGCCAAGCTGGTCGCCAGGAGTTTTGATGTCGTGCAATCTATAGACAGCCTGCGCCTGGCGCGGCGCTTGTCACGGCTGGCGGCGGAAGCTGGGCCCGGATTGGAGGCGCTACTGGAAATCAATGTCTCCGGCGAAGCATCGAAATACGGATTTGCGGGTTACAATTGGTATCGGGATGAGGCGGTTATGGCGGGATTGCAGGCAGCCATGCGGGAGATTGCGGCATTGCCCAACGTGAGGCTGCGCGGTTTGATGACCATGGCGCCGCTGAATGCCGATGAGAAGACCGTCCGGAAGGTCTTTGGCGATTTGTACGCGCTGCGCGAGGCTTTGGAGGCGCATGGCGAAAGGCGCTTGCCTGTGCTCAGCATGGGCATGACGGACGATTTCGAATTGGCGATTGCCGAGGGCTCGACGATGGTTCGCGTCGGGCGGGCGATTTTTGGAGATCGAGCCTAAAACGAAAGCAAAATGAGCATAAGGAAAGGTTGTGACCCTGATGTCCGCATTGTTTGAAGTGCTTTACCTGGCGCTGAATATCTATCAGCTGCTCTTGCTCGCTCGAGTCTTGATGACATGGCTGCCGAACCTTGATCCCAATAATCCCATCGCCCGTTTTCTCTATCAGGTGACCGAGCCGGTGCTGGCGCCGATTCGCAGCGCGCTGCCGACGCTGGGCGGGATAGACCTCAGCCCGCTGGTGGTATTTCTGGGAATAAGCGTCTTGATGCAGCTGGCGCTCTAAAGCTTGATCAAGATCCGCCCGCAGCTTTGACAGTTCACGATGTCGTCGCTGCGATTGATAGCGGTAATGGCCATGCTGTTCTGCTCGATGCCGCAGACCGTGCAGGCATCGTCCTTCAAGACGGAAACGGGCCGGTTGGCATTCTTGGCGCGCATGCGGTTGTAAGCCTGGAAAATATCGGCTGGTATCTTCTTGACTTGCGTCTTGCGTTTGCTCAGCTGCTCATTGATCGTCGTTGTCAGCGCCGCCTTCTCTTGCAGCAGTTCTTCTGTTTCGGCAGCGCGGGAGGCGCGCGCTTCTTCCAGACTGGCTTCGCATTCTTGCAGCGCTTGCTGAAAGCCATCGCGCTCGTCGACGATGCGCCGCAATTCGTCATCGAGCACATCGCGGCGTCGGGTCAAGGATTCGAGTTCCATCTGCAGGTCTTGCAATTCTTTGGGATTCCTGACTTCGCCACTGTAAAGCATTGACTCGCTGGCTTGCCGCTTATCGACCAGCGCGGCGATTTCCAATTCCATGTCATTGGCGCGCTTGGCCGCCTCATCGCGCTCCGTCTTGGCTGCTTCATAATTCGCCTCAACCTCACGCAGGGACTCGTCATCTTCGATTAGCTGATTGATGGTCTTGATGCGCTTGGTATGATCAATGATTTCGAGTTCGAGCAATTGAACGCGATAGAGCGCCAATACATCTGACATGAGCCTTGTCCTTGTTATGGAATCCGGGTCGCTTGCTTGCGCCCCTATAATAACGCAAGATGGCTGCTTGATGAAAACTTAATCGCGTTCATTGGCTTTGACGCGAGTGGATTCGGCGCAACCTGCCAAAGGCGCGCGCAAAATGGAGACGTAATGACAGGAATCCTGCGGCGCTTGACAACCGAGCGAGCGGCAGTCGCGATACTTGTCATGCTGCTCTTCGCTATGGCCTGCCGGCCCGCCTTGGATCCGGATATGTGGTGGCATATTCGCCTTGGACAGCAGAGCCTGGAGACCGGCGCCTTCGTGTATGCCGACAGCTTCTCGCATAGCGCGGCGGGCCAGGTTCACAAGAATCACAGTTGGCTGGCTCAAGTTGTCATGGCGCTTGCCTGGCAGGCGGCCGGGCATCTGGGAATGACGCTGTTCGTGGCGGCGCTGGCGGTGGCGGGCATGCTGGCGCTCTATTGGGCTGGCGGCGGCAGCGTCTATGCGAGTGGATTTGCGCTGGCGCTGGGGGCGGCTTGCGCGGCGGCATTCTGGTCGCCACGACCGCAGATGTTCACCTTCTTCTTTTCCGCGTTGCTTATGCTATTGCTGCGGAGCATGAAGCGCGAAGGCGGCGCGCCCATCTGGAGCCTGCCTTTGCTCATCTGGCTTTGGGCGAATTTGCATGGCGGTTACATCGTGGCCGGCCTCTTCATCGCGGGGCATGCGCTCGGCGAAGGCTTGAACCGCGTTTTCGGTGGACGGGAAAGCGCCATATCTGGGCCGCGGCTCATGCGGCTATGCGGCTGGGCGCTGCTGTCTTTGGCAGTGCTTCCCATTCATCCGCTGGGGCTGGATGTCTTCAATGCGCCATTCGAGACCCTGGGCATCAGCGGCCTGCGCGAGTATATCCAGGAATGGGGGGCGCCGGACTTCGCGCAGCCAATGAACTGGCCGCTTGTCATCTTGTTTTGCGCGTTGCTTGCCACTAGCCGGGCAAGCCGCCGGGGCATTGACCTTGGCGAATGGCTGCTGGTTGGCGGGACGCTGGCGATGGCTCTGGTCTCCGCGCGTCATGTTTCGCTCTTTGTCGTTGCCGCCCTGCCGATCCTCTGCGCCGATTTGGATGCGCTATGCCAGCGCAAGGGCTGGGTCATCCCGCGTCGCAAAGCAGAGACGCCACTGCGGGCGGCTTTGAACGCGCTGCTGATCAGCCTGGTCGCGCTCGGTACGCTGGCTCATGTCGCCCATGTGACGAGCCGGGCAACGCTCAACGAAGCCTTGGCATTGAATTATCCGGTTGGCGCGGTCGAGCATCTCAAGGATTCGCAGCTCGATGGCAGGCTCTTCAACAGCTACAACTGGGGCGGCTACTTGCTGTTCAATTTGCCGGAATACCCGGTTTTCATCGACGGGCGCGCGGATCTGCATCGCGATACTCTGCCGGATTATGTGGCCGCGGCCTTTGGGGCGCCAGCCTGGGATGAAATCTTTGCCCGGCGCGACATTGGCATAGCGCTCATCGAAACGGGCGGGCTTTTGGACCAAGGCCTTGAGGCTGACGTTCGCTGGCGGCAAATCTATCGCGATGCGCTGGCCAGCGTTTATGCGCTTGATTATGCCAGGCAAGGGAGCGACGCGCCATGAAGAAACGTTACCGGGACAAGGCGCTGAATGCTGTGTTCGCCAGCCTGGATTCAGCGGATTTTGACGAGCGCGAATACGCTCTTTTTCAACTGGCGATGCTGCTTGGGCGCGTCAACCGGGCTGGAAGGCGGCGCGACCTGCCAGAAGCGGATAGTGACAGTCTGCCGCGAGACCTGCGTCGTCTTCGGCTGGGAGCGGAAGAGCAGCGCAGGATTGTCGAGCGGCTTTCGCTGCTGATTGCGGCGCAGCGCGAAAATCGGGCGACGGCATTCTGGACGCTTGGCCAGGTTTCCGCGGCCGCGGGCTGGCAGCCGACCCTGACATTGATTGCCGCCTTTGGCGCGCAGCTTGATCGGGAATCCGCCTATCAAACCTGTCGGGCGCTTCATCGCTGGCTGGCAGGCGACGAGCTCCCGCGAACTGAGATCCCCGAGAGCGGAGCAGTCGCGCAGTTGCTGGCTTCTTGGGCGGAAGCTGATGATATTCGCCTGAGCATGGTGGCCAAGGCCGCGCTCATGGAGATCGGCAAGCGCAGCGCTTGAGAGCGTCGCAAGCCCAGTCGCAGCGATATGCTAGCATGTTCTCAGCCATCCGTCGCGGACTTTGCTGTATAATAGCGCTTAAGCAGTCGGCGGGGATTCGGAAGAGCGGCGCAATGTCAAGCCTATTCGACAAAATCGGAACGCTGGTCAATGCCCAGGTCAATGACCTGCTAGGCAAGAATCCGCGTTCGCCATTGGCGCGAATCCGTCTGGATGCCGAAGGCGCCGAGAAAGAACCCCGGCGGGCCGCCCGTTCATTGCGCCAGCGGCTGGATGAAGCGAGCGAATACGAAGACCAATTGCAGGTAAAAATTGATGGCTTGATGCGCGAGGCTCTGGAAATGGACGCGGCCGTCGACGCCAGCCTGCAGCGTGGCGACCAGTTTGGAGCGCGCCGGCTGCAGGGTCAGCTGAATATGAAGCGGCAGCAGATTGCCATTGCCGAATCCGAATTGCGCGATCACCGCCGGGTTACCCGCCACCTTGCGCAGGAAATGCGCGATTTGGAATCGGCATTGGATAGCCGACATTCGAAACTCGATGAAGGCAGGCGGGAGAGCCGGACCCGCATTCCGCTCGACAAGGCTGGACCAGTCGATGCCATCGTCGACGGCGTGACTGAGAAGCTCAATGAAGCTCGCGAAGGCATCGAGACGCTGTTCACAGGAGCGCCAACAGAGGACAAGCGGCGGAGCGGCGGCAAGCGAGAACGCATTGTCATCGTGGATGAAGCGCCGGACCCGCGCCAGCCCAAGCCGCTCCAAAGCGATCGGAAGAAGATGAACCGGCGGCTAACCCGCTTGAGCAAGCCGGATGGCGATGACAGCTAGTCATTTCCGCGCGTGTGCCGCTGTAAACTTTCGATGATGTCTTGCATAGACCGGTCGATATGCGGGAACGCCAGCCAGGCGCTCATCAGCCCAAAGAGACCGCCGGTGATGAGGCGAAAGATCGGCACGGATTCGCGAACCTGCCAAAACTCAAAGGGCGGGTAACTGAGCAGTTGGCTGAAGCCGTCCAAGCCGATTGGACCCAGACCGGCGAAAACATAAAGCCATAGCGGCAAGGGGCGGATGCGCCAGCGAAACCGCGCGTAGATGAGAGCGCCAGCGAATAGCATGGTATATATGGCGAGATCGCGCGCGCAGAGGCTGGTCTTGTAGCCGAAGCTCTCATCGCCGATGAAATGGCGCGAGGCGATCTGCTGTGGCACGCTGAATTCATTTAATTCCTCCGCGCTGACAGATTCCGCCGCGCTGCCATAATAGTAGGCGGTCCAGTAGCGATATTGGGCTTGAAATGCTTCCGATCGCTCGGCGAAATCTTCAAATGCCAGATAACCGCTGTCAGCGGCGCCGCGAGGATAAAATGCCTGCTCGCCAAAGACAAAGACCGAGCGGAAGGCGAATTGATGGCAGAAGGGGCTGTAGATCGTGTAGAGGAAATCGGCGGGACCCGGCATGCCCAGTTTGACAAGGGTCGGCGCAAGCCAGGGCAAGGCGCTATACGCAAAGAGCATGACCAGCGCGATGCGCAGCCAATAACGCGCAACTTTGAGCAGCAGCCGGCCTCCAATCTCGCCCATAGCCTTGATAGCTCTGGTCATCGCCGCGTTCTCCTAAGGCTGAAGCGAAAGCCGCAGCAGATGAGCGCGCATTTGATTGAAACTGAGCGGGCCGAAGAAAATGGCTTGAATAACCTGGCGCTCATCCAGCAGGAAACTTGTGGGCAGACCGCGGATCTGATATTGCCGGGCGACGCTGAGTTGCGGATCAAGCAGGAGATCAAAGCTCAGCCCTAACTGAGAGCGCCAGTCTTGCAGGACCGCCGGTTCTTCGCCCAAGTTGATAGCCAATATGCGCAAAGAGCTATGATGCTCTTCATAGAAGCGCTGCAGATCTGGCATCTCGCGGCGGCAGGGCGCGCAGTCGCTCCTCCAAAAGTTGAGAATCGTCAGCTTGCGTTCCAGCGAGTCCAGCGATACCGGTTCCCGTTTCAGATTGCGCAGCGTGAATTTTGGCGCAGGCAAACCTAGTCCGACATAATAGTTCATCGAAAGCGATTCGCTGGGCGACGGCAAGCCCGCGCCAATGATGATTTGCAGGGATCCGCCTATGCACAGCGAGGCGACCAGGATGCGTATAACCCGCTTCAGTCCGCTCATGCGTCCGCGCTGGGGCTATTCCCCGCCCAAGGCATCCATCAGCAATTCCTTGAGCTGGGCCTCGGTCATAATGCCAAAGTGGCGCGCCAGGATAAGCCCTTCCTGGTCAAGCAGGTAGGAGCTGGGTCGCGTCTGAATGGCGTAGGCATCGTTGATCGCGCCAGTGGCATCCAGAGCCAGCGGGAAGCTCAAAGCGAAATCATCGCGGAAATCGGCCATGGCGCTTTCGCTGTCATTGTATGCGATGGCCAGGATCTCGAAGCCCCGCCCCGCCCATTCCGCATAAGCGCGCTGGAACTCCGGCATTTCGCGCCGGCAGGGACCGCACCAGGTACCCCAGAAATTCAGCAGAACCACTTGCCCGCGCAGGTCGCTGAGCCTGATGTCGACGCCATCCAGGGAGCGGACCTGGAAATCGGGCGCGCGATTGCCTTCCGCCAAGCCAACAGCCGGCATCAGGTCACTGGCGATCTCCGCCAGGCTGTTCAGCAAGCCGCTTGCGAAAGATTGAGGCGCGGGCTCTGGAGTCAGTGGCTGAGATTCGCGGATCTTCAGGCGGAATCGGGCCGTCGCTATGGCATCCACGCTTTCCAGGGCGACGCGGTAGAGACCCGCCTCGGTCAGCGAGAAAGCCGCCAAGGGATAGAGTTTGCCATCGGCGCTGATGCTTTCCGATTTGCTGCCGCGGGCGAGTTCGCTGTCATCCGGTCCGAAGAGGCGGATAGTGAAGTCAGGAATGGCGTCATTGATCCCCCGCAGTTCGATATCGATGGTCGCGGGCGCCGCAACGGGGAAGAGGAATTCTTGCTGGTCCGCCTCAGGCGAGAAATGCCCGCTGGCGCTCTGGTTTATGGCGACGGGAACTAATGCGCCGCCCAGGCAGGCGCCAATATGGCTGAAACCCAGGCGGTTCTGAAAATAGCCGACGCCGCATTCTTCGACGCGATAGGTGAAATCGGCAAAGTCGCCGCGCGAAAATGTCTGGCTCAAGCTTTGCAGCTGCCCGCTGGCCACCAGCAGGCCTATGACGATCAGCAGGGAGCCGCTGAAGAGATTTATCGTCTTCATCCGGCGCTGCAGGCGGCGCAAGAGTCCCTGGGCGCTGTTCAGCAGCAGAGCGGTTGCGATGAAAGGGATGCCCAAGCCAATGGAATATGCCGTTAGCAGCAGCATGCCCTGGGCGATCTGGCCTGTTGAGGCGCCCGAGGTCGCGGCCACCGTGAGGATCGTGCCCAGCAGCGGACCGATGCAGGGAGACCAGCCGGCCGAAAACACCATGCCCATGAATGCCGAGCCGAACAAGCCATCGCGTCCGCCCGCGCCAATTTGCCCGCGGGTGTCGGCGTACATTGCCGACTCCAGCCACTCCAGCAGGCCATGCCAGAAGACAGCCGATTCTGTGAATGCGCCCTGTCTGAACATCGCCATTGCCAGCGCGGCGGTCAAAGCCAGGGCGATAAGCGCATGCCCCAGGAAACCCCAATAGAGGATGAGGCATGCCAAAGCCAGGCCGAGGATGCTGAGCAGGCCGCTATCCAGCAAGCCGGATTGGCTCTTTTTGCGCAGCCAGGCGAAGACTTTTGGCGCCAAGCCCATGAACTGGAAGCCGAAGAAAATGATCGCCAAGCCGCCGAAGCGACCGATGATTTCCGTGAACGCGGCGACGTGCTGCCCGGCGACCGTCGACAGGGCTGTGGTGAACAAGCCAATCAGGACAAAGATCAGCGTGAAGCCGCAGACGAAGGCGATGCCATGCAGAAGCAACTGCGCGCGCAAAAGGAGTCCGCCTGTGTGGACCCCGCCCAAAGCCGCCTGCTGGCTGACGCTGTGCGCGAGTCGCCCGCCCATATATCCGATATAGGCCGGCACAAGCGGCAAGACGCAAGGCGATATGAAGGACAGCAAGCCGGCAATCAGCGCCAAGCCAATCGTTACATTTTCCATTTAGAGAATCCTCCGGCTGCTCGTGGCTGGGACATTATCTTTCCGCGATTCATTTGCGTGACCGTTCTGTTGGGTGGCGATTCCGCGAGCCGCCCCTACGATTTAATACTTTGAATTCCTTCTGTTCTTGCTCGCTCGTGCCTGGCTCAAGCATCCCGCGCGAGCAGCTGACGCAATGCCGCCTGCTCGTCGTCCGCGTTTTGTATCTCGCCGTCTATCCAGGCGGAGCGCAGCGCATTCAGGATCTCTTTATAGCGGGGACCAGGCGGCAAGCCCATCCGCGCCAGGTCATGACCCGTGATAAGCGCGCGCTGATGCCGCCACTTTCGCAGATAGTCGCCGATGCGGTCTTTGGCGATTGGGCATTCCGACAGCAGCATGCTCGCGGCCTCCAGCGCGGAATATGGCAGCCCATCCAGCAGACGCGCTGAGCGGCTTGGCGGCGAATTGGCATCGCTAAGCAACTCGGCTTTCCCCATCAAAGCGGCGCAGGCGATTACGGACCGGGTCAATGCCTTGGGCAGGTCCAGGCGCTGGCATATCGCGGCGGCTTCGACTTCGTTATGCCCCGCCAAGAGCAGGCTCCAAGCGGTTGCGCGGTCGCCGCTGGCGCAATCATGCCATCGCGCCAAATGCCTCGGCAGGTCCGGGCTGATGCGAATGGCTGGCTGGATTTCCCGCAGCGCGCCCAATTCGTCCAATCTTCGCAGCATGTCCGCGGCTTTGGGCTCGCCCAGGATGAGGTCCAGCTCGCGCGCCAGCCGATGGCCGGTCACCTGCTTGAGCAGGGGCATGGATGCCATCAGCAACGACAGCGTCTCAGTTTCGATCGCGAAGCCCAGCCGCTCCCCAAGCCGTACCGCCCGCATGACGCGCGTCGGATCGTCGATGAAGCTGCGCTTGTGCAAGATGCGGATCTGCCGGTTGCGCAGATCGTCCCATCCTCCGCAGGCATCCAACAGCCGGTAGCCAGCGGGGGCCGGGCTGAGCTGTATCGCCAGCGCGTTCAGGGCAAAATCGCGCCGTCGCATATCGGATTGGATATCGGCAAACGCGACCGTGGGCAGCGCGCCTGGATGAGCGTAGGCTTCGGAGCGCGCGCGAACAAAGTCGATGTGCAGGGGGAGCTTGCCAGCCTCCATCAGGCTCGTCAGGCTCGATTCCAGCGTCCAGACAGCCGTGCCAAAAGCACGATGCGCCAGCACGGACCCGCCATACTCAACCGCGAGTTCATCAGCGAAGCGTTTCGCATCCGATTCAAGCGCGAAATCCAAATCGTGATTGGCAATGCCCAGCAGGAGATCGCGGACGACGCCGCCAACCAGATACAGGTGAAGCCCGCGAGCCCTGGCCTGGCTGGCGATCCTGTCGACCAGGTCAGCGCTGGCATCGCCCAGGACATGGCGAAGCGCCTGGCTTTTGATGACTTTGGGGATCTCCGCGCGCAACATGACTGGCTCATGCCAGCGGGATCCAAGGACCCACCAGTTCGCGTTCGATCATGCTAAGCGAAGTCGTGGCGTTGAAGAAAGCCAGCATGGCGAAGGCCAGGGCGGCGCGGCGGTCATCCCGCCCATGCATCAAGCTGAACAAGCCCGGCATGATGATGGCCAGCCAAAGCAGATACAGGATATACACCACTACGCGTTCGGAGCGAGGCTGATAGCCGCTGAGCAGCATCAGAATGCCGACCAGCAGGGTCGCGCCAGCCAGCAGCGCATAGGTGGCCACGGCGCCAAGATAATGCCCGGATACCGCTTCATCGCGCGCGGCGAGGACCGCTGCCCAGATGCCCAGCGCCAGCGAGTACAGAATGTGCATATTGAAGAGAATCTGATGGATTTCCGCCACTGTCACGCTCCTGACTATGCTGCAATTCTAGCATAATGCGCCACTGAATGTCAGCCGATGGCCAGCAGCCCCAGGTTGGCCGCCAGCCAGGTCAGCGCGAGCAGATTGGCGATGATCAGCGCCGGGCGCTGCAGGTTGCCGCCATCCTGCGCCAGGTTGCCGCGCATATCCAGCTCCCAGGGAAAGAGCAGACAAGCGATGATGCCGATGACAAGGATCGTGCCCAGCCAGGCGGGGAAAAGCCCTTGCAGCATGGCGGCCAGCATGAAGATCAATGCCAGGGCAATGGACAGATAGCCCAGAAGGCCGGTGGCGCGCTTGCCCAGGAGCACGGCTGTGTTGCGCAAACCAGCGCTCTTGTCCACTTCAAAGTCAGCCACCTGATTGTAGAATTGACCATAAGCCGAGAAGAGCGAAGCGGCTAAGATGACGAGCCAGGCAGAACTCGGTTGACTGTCGTAGGTAAAATAGCCAGTGGCGATGAGCAAACCGCTAAGCATCAAGGCATGTGAGATGACATCAGTGAGCGGACGCGCTTTGAAGCGAAAGGGATGCGCCGAATACAGATAGCAGAGCGCCAGCGTGACCGCGCCCAGCAGAAGAGCCCATGTCCCGCCCGCGGCATAGAGCGCAAATGAGGCAAGAAAGATCGCCCAGGTGAAAGCCAGAGCCTCGCGCCGGCCCAGCAAGCCGCTGCTGATGACGTTATGCGCGCGTTTGTCAGGGTCCAGGGCGTCATCCGGGGCGTCTTCGATATCATTGAGCATGAAGGCGAAGGACATCGCCAGCAGGTTCGCCATTAGCACCGCAAAGAGGCGCCAATCGACTGACGATGCCGATGGCTCCAGAGCCAGCAAGCCGCCCACGATGGTCAGGGGCACCGTGAAGGGGAAGTGTTCTCGCCAGCGCGTGAGTCGAACAACCGCCAAGATTCTGCCGCGCCATGAAGATTCTGGCTCGCTTTGAATGGAAGTGGTTTCGCCGCTCATGTCCCTTGTCCGGAGTTTGCCCTCGTATGCCCATCTCTGCTGCGTAGACAAATAGTATAGCTGGCTTTTCAAGGCTGCATTGTATCGTTGGGCGCGGGCTTGTATGATTCGGCGCATGATTCGAAGTATCGCGATGGCGCTGCTGATTGTCGCGCTGCTGGCGTCTTGCAACCTCAGCAGGGTAGAAAGCCCGCCTCATCCAGTTTCCGCCGACAGCGACAGCCCTCCGACGGCGTCCGCAAGTCCAGCGCTTGCCAGGCCGACAGCCAGGACCGCTCCCGCGCCGCCGCCTACTCAAGCCATGCCAAGCCACTGCAAGCCAGAAGCTGAAAGACTTGCGCGCCAGATCCAAGCGTCTGTGGATGTAGACTTCGCGAGCAAGAGGGTTCTGGTCAGCCAGCGCATTGCGTTTCTCAATCGCGAAGGCGCCCCGCTCAAGAATATCGTCCTGGATGCGCAAGCCAATCAATGGCCGGGCAGCTTTGCGCTGGAATCGCTGCGGGTTGACGGGCAGAGCGCCCAGTACCGGCTGGAGCGCAATCGGCTGGAGATTGCCTTGGCCAGCGCTTTGGAAAGCGGTTGCTGGCTGGAGATTGAGCTGGAATTCCGCCTGCAGCCAGAGGCGATCAAAGATGGCTTGCGCTCTTACCGCGGCTACTTTGGCTATAGCTCGCGACAATTGAATCTGGGGCATTTTCTGCTGACTGTCGCGCCGCGCTACCAAGGCGGCTGGCGGATTCATGAGCCCATTGGCATCGGCGAGCAGATCGTCTATGAAGTGGCCGATTGGGATGTGGAAATTCACGTGACTGGCGCGGCTGACTCCCTGCAGCTGGCGGCCCCGGGGACGGTCAAGCAAGTCGAGTCCGGGCGCTGGACGGTTTGGCTGCCTGGCTCGCGGGATTTCACCATCAGCTTGAGCGAGGAATTCGTCCTGCGGGAGCGGCGGCTAGACAGCGGCATCACTCTGGCTGTCTATGCCTTTGCCGACGCCGTGGTGAATGACCGGGGCCTTGAGCTCGACGGCGCGGCGCATGTCCTGCAAGAGGCTGAAAAGGCAATGGCCACCTTCACGCGGCTCTTCGGCGAGTATCCCTGGCGGCGGCTGGCAATCGTCCAGGGCGATTTTCCCGATGGCATGGAATTCTCCGGCCTGGTATTTGTCGGCAGCGCATGGTTCTACAGCTTTGATGGCAGCATCCGCAATTATCTGAGCTTGATATCCGTGCATGAAATCGCCCATCAATGGTGGTATGCCCGGGTTGGCAATGACGCGGCCATCAATCCCTGGCTGGATGAAGCGCTGGCGACCTATAGCGAATATCTCTTCATTGAAGCGAATCATCCCGCCGATATGAATTGGTGGTGGACATTCCGCGTGGCTGTGTATTTTCCGCAGGGCAATGTCGATTACCCGGTCTATGAGTTCAGCACGCCGCGCGAATACATCAACGCCATATACCTGCGGGGCGCGCAAATGCTGCAGAACCTGCGCGAGGACATCGGTAATGCGGCCTTCTTCGCTCTGCTGCGCGCCTATTATCAAGCCGGTGACAAGCGCATTGCTGAACCCAACTTGTTTTGGGGACAACTGAGCGCGGATCTGCTGTCCAGGTCTGAGGGCGCCAGACGCGAATTCTTCAGCGATCCGCAGGTGGCGGAAGCAAAAGAATAGCATGGGAGCTTGCCATGAACATTGACGCGCAGATTACATTCCTCTATACGGACGACCTGGAACAATCAGCCCGCTTCTATGAGGACGCGCTGGGCTTGGAGCTGGCGCTTGACCAAGGCGGCTGCCGCATATATCGCGTGATTGGCGGTGGCGCATACATTGGCATCTGTCAGAATCGCGCCGGTAAGGCGGCAGAGGCGGACATCATATTGACGCTGGTCACGGACGATGTCGATGGCTGGCACAGGCGCATCGTTTCGGCTGGCTGGTCATGCGAGCATCCGCCGCGGCGCAACGAGACCTATGGCATCTATCACTTTTTCATCCGCGATCCGGCTGGCTATCGCATAGAAATTCAACGATTTGACAGCCCGAATTGGGACCAGCCGGAACCTAGCCGGTAGTTTTCATGCCGGCTGCAATGCCGTTGATGGTCGCGAGAGTGGCTTCCAGCACCGGAAGGCCTTGGGGATCCGCGGGGTCAAATTGGCGGAGTTCGCGCAAGAGCGCCACCTGCATGAAATTCAAGGGATCGACATAGGGGTTGCGGCGCTGGATGGATGTTTTGATGGCTGCCATATTGGCCAGCAGTTCATCGCGGCCCGTGACGCGGGTGATCATTTCGCTGCTCAGGGCGTGTTCAGTCTTTATCCGATTGAAGAAGCGCTCCCTGAGCTCGGGCGGCTCCACCAGCGAGGCATAAAGCTCGGCGATGCCCATATCGGCTTTGGCGACGTCCAGCTGGGCATTGTCGATCAGCGCCTGGAAGAATGACCAGCTGCGGTACATCTCCTGCAGCAGCGGCATGCCGGCTTCGTCATCATCGGCGAAACGCTGGAAGGCTGTGCCGAGCCCGAACCAGCTGGGCACGATGGCGCGGCTCTGCATCCAGCTGAACATCCAGGGGATGGCGCGCATGGCCGCGAAACCCCCGCTGGCTTTGCGCTTGGCGGGCCGCGAGCTTATCTGCAGCTGGCTCAATTCGCTGATGGGCGTGGCTTGCTGCCAGTATTCCAGGAAGCCGTCGCTCTCATAGACGAAGCTGCGATAGCATTTCTGGCTGTGATGGGAAAGCGCAGCCATGGCCTCGAAATAATGCGCGGGCACATGGCGCTTTTCTTGCATGCCCATGCCAATTAAGACGGCGTTCATCACCTGGTTGAGATGGCGATGGGCGATGCCGCGATTGCTGTAGCGATAGGCGATGACCTCGCCCTGTTCGGTGATCTTGACGCCGCCGCGCAGGGATTCCGGCGGGTTGGAGAGAATAGCGCGATTGGTCGGCCCGCCGCCTCGGCCGATGCTGCCGCCGCGCCCATGAAACAGCTCAAGCGAGACGCCTTTTTCGACGCATTTCTCGGTGAGGATGCGCTGGGCGTTGTAGAGATTCCAGTTGGAAGCCAGGTAGCCGCCGTCCTTGCTGCTGTCGGAATAGCCGATCATCACCTGCTGCCTCAAGCCGCGTTTGCCCGCCCGAGCCAGCATATGCTTTTGATATTCCGGGTTATCGAATAGCGCTTCCATGACCTCGGGCGCGCGGTAGAGATCGTCAATCGTCTCGAAAAGCGGCACGATATACACATCATTAGCAATGCCCACCTCCCGCGCGAAGAGCAGCATGGCCAAGACATCGCTGGGCTGGCGGGACATGCTGGCGATGACCGTGTCGATGACGATATTGTCGTAGCTGGCATGGGCGGCCGCTATCATGCGCCAGGTGCGAATGACGCTTTGGGTGGTCTCGCTGAAAACATCGATCCCGCTGGGGAAGAGCGGGCGTTTGCTGCGTATCTCGGCGGTCAGCAAGGTCTGTTTTTCATCTTCGGGCAGGTTGCTGAAATCGGCGGCGATGTCGTAATATTCCAGGATTTCATCGAGGGCTGCGCGATGCAGGTTGGCGTCTTCGCGGACTTCCAGCGGCGCCAGATGCAAGCCGAAGAGGCGCACCTTGCGGATCAAGCGCTGCACGGCGCCCATAGCCGCGCGAATGCCGCGATGCCGCTTGAGGCTGTCCTGGACTTGCAGCAGATCGCCCAGGAATTCCCGGCTGGAGCGGTACTCGTCGGCTTCCAGCTTGCTGCGAATCAGCGCCATTTTCTGGCGGTAGAGTTCGCCTCTGCGCGCGCTGGCTGCGCTTTCCTGGGCGGGTAAAGAGCGTTTGAGCTCCTCAGTCGCGCCAAAGCTGTCGGTATCTTGCGTGAGATGCTGTTCGAGGAAGTCGATCTCTTCCAGGTACATCTGGCGCGCGGTCCTGCGCAGGGTGGCGATGGTCTGCAGAGTGACATCGGTGGTCACGTTGGGGTTGCCATCACGGTCGCCGCCAATCCAGGAAGCATAGCGCAATATGGGCGGCAGCTCCGACCAGTCTTCGTCGGGGTAGAAGCGCTCCAGAGTGGCTTGCAGTTCTTCGTAAATGTCAATGACCACATCAACGATGACCGAGCGGATGAAATAGATGCCGAAATCGACCTCGTCGGCGACTCGCTTCTTGGAAGCGCACAGGAGCCGCGTCTGCCAGAGTTCTTCGATTTCTTCAGCCAGGCTGAGCTCAAGCCGCTTCAACTCCCGGGGCAGGAGCCGCTGCCGGTCGCGCATTTGCATCATCTGGGCGATATGCCGCAGCTTAATGAGGATCTCCTGCCGCTTGGCTTCGGAGGGATGCGCGGTCAGCACCAGGCGCAGGCGCGTTTGCTCAAGCAGGGCGCGGATATCGCCGGCGCTCTTGCCGCTGTTTTTCAAGGCGCTTATGGCGTTGATGATGGACTCTTTTAGCGTGCCTCTGGCTTCGCGCTCGCGGATGACGCGGATGCGCTGCAGATCTTCGGCGATATTGATGAGCTGAAAATAATTCGAGAATGCTTTGATCAGCACGTTCTTGGAATCCAGAGGGAGGTTCTCCAGCCGATCGGCCAGTTGAAAGGCGGCGCTGGCATCCCCATTGCGGCGGGCTTTAGACATGGCGCGGATCTCTTCGACCAGCTCATAAGCCGCCATGCCGTTCTGCTCCTGGATGATGAGGCCCAGCCAATTTCCCAAGGTGCGGATGTCCTGGCTGAGGGGCGAACTGCTGGCTTTCCTGCCGTCGCGCATGTCATGCTCCGTCGCTCACGCTGCCAGGCACTATAGCGCGAGATTCGGCGCAATTCCAGCCCAGCTCTGCGCCGGGGCAGGGCAATCGCTTCAAATTATAGATGGGCCTGAGTCTACAATTCCCTGTCAGATTTCGTGGTCCGCAGGGACGATTGACGGGCTGTGTCTACGCCCCCCTGTGATTCGCCCGCAATTATTCTGCTGTTCACATGGGCGACACACAGTGTAGCCCCTACAAATTGCTCATTATTCGTGGAGAACAGGGCATATTGGATTGTGAAGCAATTGCCCTGGGCGCGCGTTTTTGTGAGATTGCCTGCGACATAGTATACTCTCCTGCCACATGGCAATTCCTGCGATGTCCGCATGCCAATGACCAGATATAAGGATGAATACAATGAAAAGACTCCTGCAAGCTCTGCTCGTACTTTCTCTGCTGGCGGCGCCGCTCTTCATCAGCGTGGCGCAAGAGCGCAACATCTTTGTCTACGCGCATCCGGTGGCATTCCCCAACCTCGACCCCAGCGCCGGCAACTCCAACGAAAATGTCGTGATGGGCAATGTGTATGAGACCCTGACTTTCTACAATGCGCCGGGCAGCGACGCGATACTCAGCCCGAAGCTGGCGGTCTCCTGGGAAGCTTCGGAGGATTCTACGACCTGGACATTCAATCTCCGCGAGGGCGTAACCTTCCATGATGGCGCGGAGTTCAACGCCGCAGCCGTCAAGAAAGCGCTGGACCGCACGATTGCTATGGGCGAAGGCTCAGCCTGGATCTTCGGCGCGATCGACTCGATTGAAGTGGTCGACAATCTGACTGTTCAGTTCAATCTGTTTTATCCGCAGCCCTTGGATTTGGTGCTTTCGGCTGGCTATGCCGCCTGGATTATGAGCCCGAACGCCGCCGATCAAGACAGCGCCTGGTTCAACGATGGCAACGCGGCCGGCACTGGTCCCTACATGATTGCCAGCAATGAGCCGGGCCAGCGCATGATCCTGGAAGCCAACCCGGATTATTGGGGCGGCTGGGGAGACGGCGCCTTCGACACCATCGTCTTTGACATCAGCGAAGACAGCACCGTGCTTGAGCAGATGATCCGCTCCGGCGATGCCGATTTCACCTACAGCTTGCCATTCGACAATTATGGTCCCTTGGCGGAGGCGGCCGATTTGACAGTAGATGTAACGCCGAGTTTCCAGAATCTGCTCATCCTGCTCAATAACGTCAAGGAGCCGACAAGCGACCCTCTCGTGCGCCAGGCCATATCCTATGCTTTCCCCTACGCCGACGTGGTGGGCAGCCTCTACGCTGGCATGGGCACGCAAGCGCGCGGCGCTATTCCTGCAAATATGTGGGGGCATGGCGATTCGCTCACGCAGTTCAGCCAGGACCTTGACAAAGCCCGGGCATTGCTGGCGGAAGCGGGCTACGCTGATGGCGATATCAGCCTGGTGTATACGCATGTGGCCAGCGATCTTGACGAGCAGCAGGTCGGCGAACTCTGGCGAGCCAGCCTGGCTGAAATCGGCGTTGATTTGGAGATCCGCGGCCTGGCTTGGGAAGCGCAGTGGGATCTGGCGATAAATGACCCGGCGACGGCGCAGGATGCCTTTGGTTTCTACTGGTGGCCCGATTACATCACGCCAAACTCCTGGCTCTATGGCATGTTCCGCACCGAAGAAGAGCCCTTCTTCAACCTGGGCTATTACGCCAATCCCGATTTCGACAGCATGATTGACGAGGCGGAAGCGCTCAGCGGGACCGATCGCGCCGCTGCCGAAGCCATGTTCATCGCAGCCCAGCAGATGCTGCTCGACGACGCGGCTGCCATCTTCGTGGTCGATCTGCCAGATATCCATGTGATTCGCGCGGACGTCAGCGGCTATGTCAACAATCCGGCTTATCCGCATGTGGTCTTCTTTCACGATTTATCGCGCTAGAGGCTGCCAGTTGGTTCGGCGCGGTCAAGGCTGCGCTGAGCCTTTTTCATCTGAGCCGCATTGATGAGCGGGTTGACGTGGCTGCTGCGCCGCTTGAGCCTGTCGGTCTTTGTGTTCATCGGCGTGCTTATCCTGACATTCGTGGTCTCGCGGGTCATCCCGGGCAATCCGGCCGCGCTCTATGCCGGCGCCCGTCCGCGCCCGGAACAGGTGGCCGCCATCGAAGTCAAGCTGGGTTTGGACAAGCCGCTGCATGAACAGTTTCGGCTGTACGTGAGCGATCTGCTGTCGGGCGACCTGGGCGAGTCCTATCATTCGCGCCGCTCGATCAACACGGATCTGAGCATCTATCTGCCGGCTACCTTGGAGCTGGTCATCGCGGCTGTCATCATCGCCTTAGTTGTCGGCATACCGGCTGGCGTCCTCGCTGGCGCCTATCCGGGCAGCGTCTTTGATTACGCGACCCGGTTTGTGGCGATAGCCGGGGTGTCGGTGCCATCATTCTGGCTGGCATTGCTGGCGCAATTCGTTTTTTTCAGCACCTTGGACTGGCTGCCGCTGGGCGGGCGAATCAGCCGGGATGTCTCGCTCTTCAATCCCATCGCGGCGCAGACCGGCTTCTATCTCATCGACTCCGCCATCAGCGGGAATTGGCGAGCCTTCTTCGACGCGCTGCATCATCTGATTCTGCCGGCAATGGCGCTTTCCGCCTATCCCTTGGGCGTCACTATCCGCATGATCCAAGCCTCTATGCTGGAAGCCCTGGCAGAGCCCTATATTATGGCGGCGCGGGCGTCGGGCATCTCCCGGCGCGTCATCCTATTCAAGCTGGCGCTGAAAAACGCCATCATGCCGGCGCTGACGGTCGTCGGCTTGTCCTTCGCCTATTCGATCACGGGCGCCTTCCTGGTGGAGACGATATTCTCCTTCCCCGGCGTGGGAAGATATGTCACGGAAGCGGTGCTGAATGTCGACTTCCCGGTCATCATCGCGGTTACGCTGGTGGTGACGATCGTGTACATCCTGGTGAATCTGGCGGTAGATCTGGCGCAAGCTCTGCTGGATCCGCGCGTTCGGCTGGGCTAGGGAGTATGGCGTGAAGGTTGCGGTCGGCTCGACGCTCTGGTTCCTCCTGCGGGATCGCGCGGCGGTCTTCAGCGCGGTCTTCTTGCTGGCGGTGGCTTTGGCGGCGGTCTTCGCGCCACTGCTCACTCCTTACGCGGCTCAAGGCCGGGGCGATCCGGATTTGGGCAGGAAGTTCACAGCGCCGGGCATTGAGCATCCTTTTGGCACGGATGGCTTGGGCCGGGACCAGGCAGCGCGATTGATGTTCGGGGCGCGCCGTTCGCTGTCGATGGGCATACTGGTGGTCGCGGCGGCAATCGTAATCGGCACTCCGCTGGGTCTCATCGCCGGTTATCTTGGCGGCTGGGTGGACGAAGCCTTGATGCGGCTGACGGATGTCTTTCTGGCATTCCCGCCCCTGCTGCTGGCCATCGCCATCGCGGCTGCTCTGGGCGCCAGTTATGTCAACGCTTTGGCGGCCATCGCGGCTACCTGGTGGCCCTGGTACGCCAGGCTGGCGCGGGCGCAGACCTTGAGCGTGCGGGAACGGGCGTATATCGAGGCGGCTCGCGGCATTGGCGTCCGCGATCGCGTCATTATGCTGCGCCATGTCTTGCCGAACATTCTCACGCCGATCATGGTGCAGGGCACGCTTGATGTTGGCACGGCGATCCTGGTGGCGGCTGGCTTGAGCTTCATCGGGCTGGGCACGCAGGCGCCTTATGCCGATTGGGGCGTGATGATCAGCGATGGCCGGCTCTACTTCTTGTCGGGCAGATGGTGGCTGGCCACCTTTCCTGGCTTGGCGATCTTTCTGACGGCGATGGCATGTAACTTTCTCGGCGATGGCATTCGCGTGGCGGCTGACCCGCGCCTGCGCAGGACAATCTGATGGCGATCCTGAGCATAGAGAATCTGCGCGTCGAATTCAGCACGCCCTTCGGCCCCGTCCATGCCTTGCGCGGCATTGACTTTGCGCTGAACAAGGGCGAGATACTTGGGCTGGTGGGCGAGACCGGCTGCGGCAAATCGGTGACCGGGCGGGGGGTCATGCGCCTATTGCCGGACAATGCCAAAAGCCGCGGACGCATCCTCTTTGAATCGCAGGACCTGCTGAGCTTGAGCGAGGCGGAAATGCGCGAGATCCGCGGCCGGCGCATCGCCATGATATTCCAGGATCCAGCCACGGCGCTGAACCCGCTTTTCACAATCGGCGAGCAGATCCAAGATGTTTTGCGGGCGGGGGCTGCCATCCAGCGCGGCGACATGAAGGCGCGAACCCTGAGCTTGATTGCCGATGTGGGCTTGCCTGAGCCGGCGCAGATGATGAAGGTCTATCCCCATCAGCTATCCGGCGGGCAGCAGCAGCGCGCCATGATCGCCATGAGCCTGGCAGCCGAACCCGATGTCATCATCGCTGACGAACCCACCACCGCGCTTGATGTGACCATCCAGGCGCAGATTCTGGATTTGCTGCGCCGGCTGCAGCGCGAGCGAGCCATCAGCGTCGTGCTCATCACCCATGACCTGGGCATCGTCGCCGAGACATGCCAGCGGGTTGTCGTGCTTTATGCCGGGCGGGTGGCGGAGAAGGGCGCGGTCGAGGCGATCTTCGCCCAGCCCCAGCATCCGTATACGCGGGGTTTGCTGGCAGCCTTGCCCAGGCCAGGCAGCCGCGGCAGCGAATTAAGAATCATCCCCGGAAACGTGCCCAGCGGCTTGGAGCGCATTGCCGCTTGCGCCTTTGCGCCACGCTGCCCGCTTGTCATGGACATCTGTCATCAGGAGCAGCCGGCTTTCAGCTTTGTGGGCGCCGGGCATCAAGCGGCTTGCCACTTGCATGAGGTTTCCGCCGATGTCTAGCGCCCTGCTCAACGTGCATGATCTCACGATGGTTTACAAGCGCAATGCCGGCTTCTTCGGGCGTGGCGCGCAGCGTATCCGCGCTTTGGATGGGCTTAGCTTCGCGGTAGCAGCCGGCGAGACCTTGGGCATCGTTGGCGAATCCGGCTGCGGCAAGAGCACTCTGGCGCGCTGTCTCATCCGCCTGCTCGCGCCCACCGGGGGCCGCATCGTCTTCGATGGTCAGGATCTGCTGGCGCTGAATGACGAAGCTATGCGATTCATGCGGCGGCGCATCCAACTGGTCTTGCAGAATCCTTTTTCTTCGCTGAACCCGCGCTTGAACGGCTTTGAGCTGGTGGCGGAACCGCTCAAGACTCACAGCCAGATGTCGCGGAAACAGATGCGAGAGCGCGTGACCAGTTTGCTGGCCGAGGTGGGCTTGGGCGCGGAATTCCTGGCGCGGCATCCTCATCAGTTGAGCGGCGGGCAGGCGCAGCGCATCGCCTTGGCGCGGGCTTTGGCGCTGAACCCGGACCTCATCATCCTGGACGAGCCGACATCGGCGCTGGATGTATCCGTACAGGCGCAGATCATCAACTTGCTGGGGCGTTTGCAGCGCGAGCGGGGTTTGACCTATCTGTTCATCACGCATGACCTCGGCTTGGTGCAGCATATCAGCGATCGCATCGCTGTGATGTACCTGGGCAAGATCGTCGAAGAAACCAGCAGCGAAGCTATTTTCGCCGGTCCCCTTCATCCTTATGCGCAGGCTCTGCTGTCCTCAACGCCCCTGCCAGACCCAGCAGCGAAGGTCCAGCGCATCATCCTGCCGGGCAGCGTGCCAAGCGCGGCCGATCCGCCAGCCGGCTGCGCCTTTCATCCGCGCTGCCCACAGATGATGAGCCATTGCCCGGAGCAAGACCCGCAGCTGCGCCTGGTTCGCCCGGGGCATCGCGTGAGCTGCCACCTGTACGCCGACGGGGGCGCATGAAACTGTGTGCCTATGATGACAAGGAAGTGTAACGATGACGGGAAGCAGGCTGGCAATTGATGTTGGCGGGACCTTCGTCGACTTTGTCGCGCTGGACGAAGCAACCGGCGAAACTCGCATCGAGAAAGCGCCCTCATCCGGATTGTTGGAAGACAGATTCTTCGAAGGCATTGACAGCCTGAACCTGGATTTGAAAGCGCTGGGCGCCATCATTCATGGCTCGACGCTGGTGATCAACACCATCGTGCAGGAGAAGGGCGCGCGCATCGGCTTGATCACCACCAAGGGTTTCCGCGATGTGCTGGAACTGGGGCGGGGCAACCGCGAAGAGATCTACAACCTCTTTTACCAGCCGCCACCGCCGCTGATAGAGCGTTACCTGCGGCTAGAAGTCAGCGAACGCCTGGACGCGCGGGGCAAGGTTGTCGCGCCCCTGGATGAAGACGAGGCGCGCATCGCCATCCGGCAGCTCAAGGCAGAAGGCGTCGCCGGCATCGCCATCGTATTTCTGCACGCATACGTGAACCCGGCCCATGAAGAGCGCATGCGCGAACTGGTCATGGAAGAGTTTCCCAAGGCCGCCGTGACGATATCCTCCGAGATTTGCCGTGAATGGCGCGAGTTTGAGCGTACATCGACAACCGCGCTCAACGTCTATGCCAAGCCCAAGCTGGCGACATATCTCTCGTCGCTGGAACGGGAACTGGCGCGGCGCGGGTTTGCCGGCAAGCTGAGCATCATGCAGTCATCCGGCGGCATCACCTCTTTGCCAGCGGCTCGGCAGGGACCGATTCGCACAACCGTCTCGGGTCCCGCTGGCGGCGTCATCGGCGTGGCGGCTTTGGGCGGGCAGTTAGGCGAACGCAATCTGGTGGCTGCGGACGTCGGCGGCACAACATTCGACGTGGCATTGGTCAGCAATGGGCAGCCGCTTGAACGGAGCGAACATCGCATCAATCGCCGTCCCGTCTTGCAGCCGACAATTGACATCGTATCCATCGGCGCGGGCGGCGGCAGCATCGCCTGGATCGATGACGCGGGGGGATTGCATATCGGCCCGCAGAGCGTCGAAGCCGAGCCCGGCCCGGCTTGCTATGGCATGGGCGGCGATCAGGCGACTGTCACCGATGCCCAGTTGATTCTGGGTTATCTTGACCCCGATTATTATCTTGGAGAGCGCATGCGGCTACAGCCTGACAGGGCAGCGGCGGTTATCCGTGAGCGCGTGGCTCGCCCCCTGGGCATGAGCTTGCTGGAGGCAGCGGCCGGGATCGTGCATCTGGCCAGCGTGAACATGGCTTATGCCATTCGCAACATCACTATTGAACGCGGGCACGACCCTCGCGAGTTTTCCCTGGTCTGTTATGGCGGCGGCGGCGGCTTGTTTGCCGGTTTCCTGCTCAAGGAATTGGGCGCGGCTTCCGCCATTGTGCCTGTCAACCCGGCGACATTCTCGGCTTGGGGTTTGCTCAACGCCGATTACCGCGAAGACCTCGTCCATACCACTCTGCGTCCCTTCGCGGATGTTTCCGCGGCCGGGCTCAAGCAAGACCTGGCTGCGCTGGAGGCGGAACTGCGGCTGCGCTACGTCGATCATGGCATCGCGCCGGAGGGGATCGCGACGCAATTCCACGCCGCCATGCGCTATTATGGGCAGGAACACACCGTCAAGGTACCGATTCTGTCCAGCGACCTGGAGGGGGAACTGCCGGCGCTGCGCAAACGCCTTGACGCGCTCCATCAGCGAGCCTATGCCCTGTCTTTGCCGGATTCGGAGGCCGAAATCGTCAACTTGCAAGCCGCCATGCTGGGAATCACCAGCAAGCCAAAGCTCAAGCGGCTCTCAAGACAATCGACAGGCGATGCCATGAAGGGCCGGCGCGACGTGACCATTCGCGATTATGGCGCGGATAGTGAAGCGGCAGTCTATGCGCGCGAAAGGCTGACGGCGGGCAGCCAGATCCCGGGCGCGGCCATCATCGAAGAGTGGACATCGACCGCGTTAGTCCTGCCCGACCAGACGACGCAAGTGGACGCCTATGGCAATCTGATACTCAAGCGAGCGCAACAATGAACACAGTCGACCCGATTACTACACAAGTCATCCGCAACGCGCTGAAGGCGGCGGCTGATGAAATGATGATCAGCTTGATAAAGACTGCACATAATCCGCTGATCTATGAAGTGCAGGATTTTGGCTTGGCCATCACCAATCATCTTGGCGAGATGCTGGCGGAGGGTTCCGGCTTGCCTGGCTTTATGGGCTGCCTGGGACCGACAGTGCAAAGCGGCTTGCGCGAGCTGGGCGGCGATGGCTTTGCCGAGGGCGACATCCTGCTGGCCAACGAGCCCTATGAGACAGGCACGCACATCAGCGATACGGCTGTTTACATGCCGATCTTTTTTGATGGCGAACTGGTGGCGTTTTCGGCATTGATGGCGCATTGGGCGGATATCGGCGGCAAAACGCCCGGCGGCTGGTGCCCGGATACCACCGATATTCATCAAGAAGGCATGATATTCTTTCATGACAAACTGGTTGCAGGGGGCCAGCTGAACCAGACATTCCTGCGTTTCATCTTGAAGAATGTGCGCTTCCCTGAGCTTGTGCATGGCGATTTGAACGCCATGATCGCCGCCTGCCGCACCGGCGCCAAGCGCTACATCGCCTTATGCGAAAGATATGGCGCGACTGTCATGCGGCAAGCCATGGAGCAAGTCTTCGACCAATCCGAAGCGATGATGCGCGCCAAGATCCGCGAGATCCCCGATGGCGCCTATTCCGCGAGCATTATGATGGATCATGACGGCGTGGAACTCGACAAGCCATACCGGCTGGCGGTGACGGTAACCGTCGATGGCGATGAGATGCATATCGATTGGACGGGCACAGCCGAGACGGTCAAGGGACCGACCAATCATCCCTTCATTGGCACGATTGCCATGGCGCAGACGGCGCTGAAATCGCTGACGATGCCCTTCGACCCGATGAATCATGGGCATTTGCGCCCGCTGCGGGTCACGGCGCCAGAAAACACAGCCGTCAGCCCGCAGTATCCAGCCGCCAGCGATTCGTATGGCTACGTTGGCGAAATGGTCATTCATCTGATTGTCAAGGCGCTTTCGCAAGCCATCCCCGAGCGCTGCCCGGCCTGTTCCTATCAGATGTTTGGCGGCGCGATATACCGCATGGATCCGCGGCATGGCGAGCCCTTCATCTACATTGATCCGCTGGCAGGCGGCGGCGGGGCTTTTCCTCATGCGGATGGACCCAGCGGCTTGATCTTCGTTGGCGATGGCAACGCGCCTAATACGCCGACCGAAGTTATTGAGGGCCGCTATCCTCTGCGCGTCCTGCGGCATTGTTTCAATCTGCAAGGGGCGGGCAAGGGCAAGTACCGGGGCGGCTTTGGCGTAACCCGCGAATATCAGATGCTGGAAGACAATATCCTGATTCAGACGATGAACGAGAATACGCTCGAGACGCCTTGGGGCTTATACGGCGGCGAGGATGCCGGGGTCAGCGAACTGACAGCCTGGACAGGCAGCCATCGCCAGCGGAAGATCCAGGGCCGCGTCTATTTCTTTGGCCCCTTCAACACAGGCGATATCATCACGCAGAGTTCAGCGGGCGGCGGCGGCTGGGGCAACCCTGATGAGCGCGACTCGGCATTGATCGAATATGACCGGCGCAATGGCTATCTCCCGCCGGCAGAGAGCTAGGACACGCGCGGTCATTCCACCTTGGCGCGATATTGCAGAGCCTCGGCGATATGCGTCACCTCAATGTCGGCGGCGCAATCCAGATCAGCGATGGTGCGGCTTAGCTTGAGGACACGGTGATAGCTGCGCGCGCTGAGTTGCATGCGGCGAACGGACAGCGTGAGCAGCTGTTTGGCTTCGTCCTTTAATGCGCAGAAATCATCGATCTCGCCAACAGTCATATCAGCATTGGCGAATAAGCCGGGCTGGCTTGCAAAGCGCTTGACCTGCCGCTCGCGAGCCTGTTCAACGCGCTGGCGAATATCCAGCGATGATTCGGCGCGCTTTTCGCCCAGCAGCTTGTCAAAGTCGACCCGCGGCACGTCAATGTGGATATCGATGCGGTCGAGGATTGGCCCCGAAATACGCGATTGATAACGCTGGATTTGATTCGGACTGCAGCGGCAAGGATGCAGCTGATCGCCAAAAATGCGGCGCGCGGAATCGCCAAAAAAGCCGCAGGGGCAGGGGTTGCGCGCGCCGACCAGCAGGAAATTCGCCGGGAAAGTGAGGCTGCCTTTCGCCCGGCTGATGGTGACGATCTTGTCTTCGATTGGCTGCCTCAGCACTTCCAGGACGCGGCTGGGATGCTCGTTTATCTCATCCAGGAAGAGGACGCCACGATGCGCCAGGCTGATTTCGCCGGGTTTGGGTATTGAACCGCCACCGACCAAGCCGACCTGCGAGATAGTGTGGTGCGGCGCGCGGAAGGGCCGCTGGCGGACGAGCGGCTCATCCTGTGAGAGCATATCGACGATGGAATATATGCGCGTCACTTCCAGCGCTTCTTGCGTCGTCAGCGATGGCAGGATGCCAGCCAGGGCGCGGGCTTGCAGGCTCTTGCCGGCTCCGGGCGGTCCAGACATCAAGATATTGTGATTGCCAGCCGCAGCCACTTCCAAGGCGCGCTTGACATGTTCCTGACCGCGAATATCGGCGAAGTCGATCTGGCCCTCTTCCAGTGACCGGGGCTGAGAGTAATCCAGCGGATCAGCATGATAAGGGCTGATGGGGTTGAGCTGGTAAAGATGCTCGACAAGCTGGCCGATGGAGCGCACCGGGATCACCGTGATGCCCTCTATCAAGGCGGCTTCGGCGGCATCTTCAGCCGGCAAATAAACTGTATCCAAGCCGGCTTCCATAGCCGTCAGCGCCATAGGCAGAACGCCTTTGACATGGCGGATGCTGCCATCCAGCGAGAGTTCGCCGATGAACATGGCATTATCCAGCGTGTGCAGCGGGATTTGGTCCGTGGCCGCCAGCGCGCCAATAGCGATAGCCAGGTCATACGATGGTCCGTGTTTGTGAATATCAGCCGGCGAGAGGTTGACGACATAGGCTTTGTTGGGGAAGCGCAAGCCACTGTTGCGGATGGCGGAACGGGCGCGATCCTTGCTTTCACGGACGGCGGCGCCGGGCAAGCCAACCAGATGGAAACTGGGCAGATGGGCGCGGGGGTTGAAGTCGGTCTGGACTTCGACGATGTGACCGTCGAGGCCGATGACAGCGCAGGTGTTGACGATGGCTAGCATGGGCGGGCTCCGAGTCGCTGAATACTGCCGCCTAGTGTACAGGCTGCGCGCTAGAAAATCACTGTGCTATTGCGAAGCCAGGCGCTCATGCTTGATGCCCCAACCACGGAATAATCCCGCCTGCCTCCACAATCTCGCGCACCTGGGCCGGCAAAGCGGGAAAATCAAAGGCCCGCCCCTCAAAATGCAAACGATGCGCATCCACATCCAGCTCAACAATATCCCCTGTCTTGACCAGCTCGACAATCGCCGGACATTCTATGACCAGCAAGCCATTGTTGATGGCGTTGCGATAATAGATGCGCGCGAAGCTGCAAGCGATGACCGCGCGTATGCCAGCGGCGACCAGGCAGGTCACGGCTTGCTCGCGGCTGCTGCCATTGCCCCAGTTGCGCCCGGCCACAATCACATCGCCCGGGCGAACCCGCGCCGCGAATTGCGGATCCAGGTCTTCCAGCGCATGCTTCGCCAATTGGTCCGCGTCATCGCTTACGGTATAAGTATATTTGCCGGGAAAGATGACATCGGTATTCACGCCGTCGCCATATTTCCAAACGCGATGGCTGGTCTTGCTCATCTTGGCGCGCTCTCTTCAGCCAGTTCGGCGGGGTGAGTCAATTTGCCGGCCACGCAGCTGGCCGCCACCACCGCCGGATTGGCCAGGTAGATCTCGGCATCGCGCTCTCCCATGCGGCCGCGGAAGTTGCGATTGGCGCTGCTAACGCATGTCTCGCCCGGCGCCAGCACGCCCATGTGATTGCCCATGCAGGGTCCGCAGCCAGGCGTGCCGATGGTCGCGCCAGCGTCTATCAGGTCAACCAGATAGCCGGCTTCGGCCGCATCGCGCATCACCATAGAGGAGGCGGGAATGACCAGCAGGCGGCTGCGCAGTTTACGCCCTCGCAGGATATTCGCGGCGCTGGCGATATCTTCCAGCCGCCCATTCGTGCAGGTGCCGATGAAACCCAGGTCGATTGGCGTATTGGCTACCTGGGAGAGCGGCAGCACATTGTCCACGGCATGCGGACAGGCGATCATCGGCTCTATGGCGCTCAGGTCAATCTCATGCTCGCTGGCGTAAGCGGCATCGGCATCGGGATAAAGCGCGCATCGGCGGAAGTGATCCAGGCGCTCCTGGATGTCATGCGGTCTGGTGCGCGCAAGAGTCTCCTCCAGCCAGGTCCAGGCGCCATCGTCCGGCGGCATGCAGGCATTCTTGGCGCCCATCTCCGCCATCATATTTGTCAGGACAGCGCGGGAATCGGCTGACAAGCTGGCCAAGCCATGGCCAGCGAATTCTACCGCCATATAGGTCGCCCCGTCCGCTCTTAGACGCCCGATTAGCTGAATGGTCAGGTCTTTGGCGCTGAGGCCGCTGGGCAGTTCCCCGCTCAAAGTGACCCGCATGGATTCCGGGACGCGCAGCCAGAGTTGCCCGGTCGCCCAGAGCGCCGCCACTTCGCTGCGTCCGATGCCCGCGCCGAAAGCCCCCAGCCAGCCGCAATGCGTACTGTGGCTGTCCGCGCCGAGCAGGGTCAAGCCCGGCCCAATGAGACCTTCTTCACAGAGCACCTGATGACAGATGCCGCGGCCCAACTCAAAGAAATTGCTGATGCCCTGCTCCTGGACGAATTGGCGGATCTCGGCATGATTGCGGGCATGTTTGGCTGTTGGCGGCGGCACGGCATGATCCAGCGTGATCGCCAGACGGTCGGGATGTTTGACCCTGCCATGCGGAAGCGTGCGGAAGATGCTTGCGATGGCGGCGGTATTGTCATGGCTGAGCACGACGTCTGGCTCAACAATGATGATGTCGCCGGGCATGACGCTGTCCCTGCCCGCGGCTCTCGCCAGGAGTTTCTCAGTTAGGGTCTGCGGCATGAGCGACGCCTCGGCTGAGCGCGAACTTGACAAGCTCTCAATCTCAATCGCGCGAGTGTTCTGATAGAATGGCGCATTGGCAAAATAGCGCATGAGCGGAAGGCGCGATGACCACGCTTGAGCAAGACAGACGGATTCGTCACAACGCCTTCGTCAACATTATGGATGGCGCTCTCTTTGGCTTCGGCTTAATGGGCTTGGCATCGTATATTACCATAATCCCGCTCTTCCTGTCCTACTTGACCGAGTCGACGGCGCTGATTGGCTTTGTGGCCGCGCTCTTTCATATCGGCTGGCAGGTCCCGCAGCTGCTCACTTCGAGTTATGTTGCGGGCTTGCGGCGCTACAAACCGATGGTCCTGGCGATGACGCTCATCGAACGCGTTCCATATTTCGGCTTGGCATTGCTGGCTTGGTCCGTCCCGGCGATTGGCCTTGAGGCTGCGCTGACGCTGACATTGCTGCTGCTTGCAGTGCAATCGCTTGGCGGCGGCTTCACCGGGACGCCTTGGCAGAGCATGATCAGCAAGATTATGCCCGTCCACCGGCTTGGCGCCTTTTTTGGCATACAGTCAGCCGTTGTGAATCTGATGGGCGCGGGTGGAGCGCTCTTGGCCAGCCTGATCCTGGAACGGCTCGATTATCCAGTCAGCTTCTCGCTGCTGTTTTTCTTGACCGGCATCAGCCTGATGATATCGTTCCTTTTCCTGGCTTGGACATTTGAGGACAGCAGCGCGCCAAAGAATGTCGTGCAGCGCATGAACTGGCGGGATTTCGGCAGGCGCTTGCGGCAGATCCTGGCCAGCAATCATAACTTTCGCTGGTTTCTGATAGCGCGCGGCTTGACATCGCTGAGCTTGACAGTGATTTCTTTCTACACCATCTTTGGCATCCGCCGATTTGAGATTTCGCCCGAGGCGGTTGGCGTCTTGACCAGCGTCCTGCTGCTTTCCAATACCATGAGCAGCACGCTGATTGGCTGGATTGGCGATCGCTGGGGGCATAGGCGGGTATTGATCGCCGCCAACGCCTTGACCGTGCTGGGCATTGTCATCGCGCTCACGGCGGCCGACGCCAGTTGGCTGATCCTGGTCTTCGCGCTCACCGGCATCGTCAACGCCACGCAATGGACGACCATCATGACGATAACGATTCAGTTCTGCTCGGTGGCGGAACGGCCCTTCTACATCGGCATGGCCAACAGCTTGATCGCGCCGGTGACCGTCTTCGCGCCGATAATAGGCGGCTGGCTGGTGGATGCCGTCAGTTTTGAGCTGACCTTTGGCATCTTCGCTCTGGCTGGCTTGCTGGCGATTGTGGTTTTTGTCATTCCCATGCAAGACCCGCGCGGCGCAATCGGCATTGCCCCAGCCGATTAATCATCGAGCGGCAGAAGCGCCTCTCCAAGAATGCGGTCGACATCAGCCGCCGTGATCCGCTGCTCATCCGCCAGGGATTTGACCTGCGACGTAACCTGCAGGAGCGTGTCGTCGGCCAGGTCGATTCCCAAACCGGTCGCGCGGTCGCGAATGGCGTTGCGCCCGACCAGGCGATGAGCCACATCAATACTCCGCGTCATGCCAAAATCTTCCGGGTGGATCGCCTCATAAGTTAGCGGGTTGTTGAGCACGGCTTTGGTATGCACGCCGGCTTTATGATGGAAAGCCACTGAGCCGGTGATGGGCGTGTTGAAGGGGATGTCGATGCCAAGTATACCCGCCACGACGCGCTCAATCTCCGCCAACAGGGGCAAGTCATATTTCTCGACCAATTCTTTGTCGCAGGTATAGAGCCGGGCGATCAAGGCGCCCATGGCGGTGATGCCGTTGCGCTCGCCGATGCCCAGGACGGTGGTGTCGACGTGGGTAGCGCCGGCTTGCAAAGCGCTGAAGGCGTTGGCTACCGCGCAGCCGCTGTCATTGTGACCATGAAACTCAATATCGCAGCCGACCACATCGCGCAGGTTCGAGATCAGATTATAGGTTTGCAGCGGGTCAGCGATGCCCACGGTATCGGCGACGCCGACGCGGTCGACGCCCGCCAGGTCCATGGCGCGGTAGACCGTCATGACATCGGCGAAGTTGCTGCGAAAAGTATCTTCGGTGCTGAAGCGGGTTTCGACGGCATTGGCTTTGAGATAGGCGATGACCTCTTGGCCCATGTCGATGACCTGTTCGAGGCTCTTGCCGTGGCTGTATTCGCGCATGTATTCCGATGTGCCGATGTATACATCCGCCCCGTCAACGCCGCAATCCACCGCCAGCCTGGCGTCATCAATGTTGGCGCGAATATGCGTCAGCAGCTTGAAATTGCGCGGCATATCGGCAATCGCCCGTACCGCGTTGGCGCTTTGGGGGCTGGCTATCGGCGTGGAAAGCTCCATATATTCGACGCCGAAGGCATCCAGCATACGAGCGATCTCGCGCTTGTCATGCAGAGTGAAATGCGCGCCGCGGAACTGCTCGCCTTCGCGCAAGGTGGAATCGATGAAGTTGAAGCTGCCAACTGGGATGTCTCGTCTGTGCATCGGCAATCCGCCAGTCTGTTAAATGGTCTCGAGTACTTGCGTCAAAACTGCGATCGCGCGCAGATACTCGTCTAGGTCAATATGCTCGTCGGGACTATGGTCAAGCGTTGAATCGCCGGGTCCATAAGCCAGGATGGGGCAATTCCAGACTGGCCCCACCACGTTCATGTCCGATGTGCCGGTTTTGTAGACGAAACGCGGCTTCCCGCCCGTGGAACGAATCGCCCGGCGGAAGACGCGGCTCAAGGAACTGTTGCGGTCGCCAGTGAATGCGCGCTCGGCGCCTCGTGTCTTGACGGAAGCGCCATCCGCATCGGGCAGCTGTCTCATCAGAGCGGAAGGGTCCATGCCCGGCGGCAAACGAAAGCCGATGGTCATTTCCGCCAGGCCATTGACGCCAGCCTGCCAGGTTCTGATGTCGCGGAGGGAGGCATCCAGGCGGCTGAAGAGCGAATCACTGCCCGCGTTGAAATCGTCGCGTTTGGCATTGACCGCCTGCCAGTAGGCGACGGCGCGTTCGGCAGGGCTGGGCAGGTTTCCAGCGCTGTGTGACATGCCGCCTTCCCAACGCCAATTGAGCAGCAGCCGCCCCTTGTAGCCCAAAGTAATGCGATCCCAGCGCGATGGCTCGCCGATGACGCAATAATCCGGCTGAAAGTTGCCTAGCGCATGACGGGCGCCGCGGCTGGTGGCGGCTTCTTCTTCCACCGCGCCGATGACAACAAGCCTCAGGTCCTCAGCCAGGTGAGCGCGCTGAGCGGCAACCGCAAAGGCGCAAAGAGGTCCCTTGGCGTCAACCGCTCCTCGCCCAAAGAGCTTGCGGTCCAAGATGCGGACAGGCGGAAACCCGGCGAAGGTATCGATATGCCCGAGCAGCATGACTTGCCGCGATCCCCCGCCGATGATGCCAACAGCGTTGCCGGCCTCGTCAATGAAAGCTTCGTCGAAGCCAGAGAAGCGCATCCAAGCCACCAGAAAGCGCGCGGACTCCGCCTCCTGGCAAGAGGGGCTGGGGACAGCGACCAGGTCGGCCAGCAGTTTTTCGGCGCAGGCATCGCTTATGGCGGTCATGGCTTAGCCCAGAACCTCGTCTATAGCGGCGAGCAGCTCCGTCAGTTCCGGGCGGCTGATGATGAGCGGTGGCAGGAGGCGCAGGGTATTCAAGCCGGCCGGCAGCGCCAATACGCCAGCGCTTTGCAGGTCCTTCAACACCGGCGTGACACGCCCGCGCAGCTCCAAGCCTAGCATCAAGCCGCGTCCGCGAATGGCGCGTGCTTTTCTCAGACCAAGAGCCTCCAGCTCATCCAGCAGCCAGGCTCCGTTGGCGCCAGAACGCGCCACCAGGTCTTCATCGCGAATGGTATTCAGGGTGGCGATGGCTGTTGCGCATGCCAGGGGATTGCCGCCGAATGTGCTGCCGTGGCTGGCTCGCGGAATCGGACCGTGTGCGGCGCGCCAGGCGACCGCGCCCATTGGCAGGCCTCCGCCAATAGCTTTTGCCAGCGCTACGATGTCCGGCAGGATGCCGGCATGCTCAAAGCCGAACCACTTGCCCGTGCGCCCGAAGCCGGTTTGTATCTCGTCAATGATGAGCATGGCGCCGGTGGCGTCGCAGCGTTCGCGCAGGGACCGCAGGTATCCCGGCTCAGCCGGATGCACGCCGCCCTCGCCCTGTACAGATTCGACCACGACCGCGGCTGTGCCTTCGTTTATCGCCTCGCGAGCCGCTTGGCTGTCGTTGTATGCCACATGAGTGACATTGGGCAGCCAATCTTGAAATGGCTTGCGATACTTGGGAGTCCAGGTCATGGAGAGCGCGCCGGTTGTGCGTCCGTGAAAAGCGCGCTTCGCCGCGACGATGCCGCTGCGCCCGGTCAGCAGCTTGGCTGTTTTCAGCGCGCCTTCGATGGCTTCCGCGCCGCTGTTGCACAAGAAAAACTGGCTGAGGTCGCCCGGCATGAGGCTGGCCAGCAGGCTGAGCAGTCCAGCGCGCCGGTCGTTATAGAATGATTCGTGACAGGTGACCAGCGCGCTCGCTTGTTCCTGAATTGCCTGGCTGACCGCGGGATGGCAATGGCCCAGAGCCGCCACGCCCTGCCCGCTGGTGGCGTCAAGATAGCGATTGCCAGCGGCATCCCACACATAGACGCCTTGACCGCGGACCAGCGCGGTAGGCCGTTTGGCATATGCGCCGGAGCCGTGTCGGTTTTCAATCTCAAAAATTGCGCCAGATTCGATCATTGGCTGAACCATGTTCCCTCGCCAGCGAGCGCGCGCGTTATCGCGTTCTCCCCGCGGCCATCGGCGATGATGACCGCGTCAACCCCGGCGGACAGCGCTTCCTGGGCGGCTAGCACCTTGCGTTTCATTCGTCCCTGCGCCCAATCCAGAGCCTGGTCAAGCTGCGACCGGCTGACCGCAGGCACAAAACTGTTTTCATTGGGAAAGTCCCGATACAAGCCGCGAACGTTGCTGAGGATGATCAGCGTCTCGGCTTGCAGAGCGCCAGCCACAGCCGCGGCCGCCCGATCGCCATCGACATTCAGCAAGCCTTCATCGCTGGTGGCCATGGGTGGCAGGACAGGCACATGCCCGGTCTTGACGGCTTCGCGCAGGACTTTTGAGTTGACCGCGCGTATGCTGCCGCTGTGATCATCGCGGATCATGCGCACTCGCCCATTCACGAGGGCGCGTATGGCGCGTTTGCGTTCGGCGCGCAGCAGGACATTGTCGCCGGCGAAACCCCTGGCGCAGATGCCGCGCAGGTCCAGCGCCGAAACGATGCTGTCATTAACTTGACGCGCCGCCTCCACGTAGACATCGCGCAGAGACGCTGGCGTATATCGCGAAACGTGTCCGGAAGGGGAGGTCAGGTGTTGCGCTTCGATGCCGCGTTCGGCACAAAGCCGATTCATGGCATCGCTAACGCCATGCGCAACCGCCAGCGAGCGGCCTTGGGCGATTCTCGCCAGGTCGCTGCAAGCGGCTGCCGTATCCAGTCCCGCGCCACCGCCCAGCTTGACCACCAGGATTCCACTTTCAGACATCTGAAAACCGCCCCTAAGGATAGATGCCGGGGAACTCGAGCCCGGTCTTCTCGTCAAAGCCACACATCAGATTCATGGATTGCAGAGCGCTGCCGGCCGCGCCCTTGCCCAGGTTGTCCAGCGCCGCGATGACCACCAGGTGGCTGCCGTCTTCATCCAGTTCGAAGCCGATATCGCAGAAGTTCGTGCCGGCCACGACGCGCGGTTCCGGCAGGCGATGCAAGCCGAGTTTGCCGCTGACCAGCCGCAGGAAGGGCTCATCGCGATAATTCCGGCGATACAAGCGCCAGATATCCCGCTCGGTCAGGCGTTCCATGAGGCGGCAATGCGCCAGGAGATGCACGCCGCGCACCATTTCGATGGCGGTCACAGCGAAGTGAATCTGGACATTCTCGCCCAGGATCATGCGCGCTTCCGCCAGATGGCGATGCCGCGTGGCTTTGTAGGTGCGGACGGCGCCGCTGCGGATGGGATGATGCGAGCCGGCGCTGTTCTTGTTGCCGCCCTCGGAGGAACCCACCTTGATCTCGATCATGGCGCTTTCCAGCAGGTCCGCGCAAACCAGCGGGCGCAGCGCCAGGTTGACCGCCGTGGCATTGCAGCCGACGCCGCTGACATAATCGGCGTCAAGCAAGCGTTCGCGATTGACTTCCGGCAAGCCATAGACAAAGCGCTCCAGCCAGCCAGACGCGGGATGCTTTTCGCCATACCAGCGCTGATATTCCTCAGCCGAATCGAGTCGGAAATCCGCAGACAGGTCAATGAGTTTGGGCGCGATACCCGCGTATTTTTCAATATTGCGCGCGGATTCGCCATGCGGAAGCGCCAGAAAGAGCAGGTCGCAGGCTTCCAAAGCATCAGGATGGATGAACTTGAGCCGAGAGACGCCGCGCATATTCGGGTGAACTGCATGGACGAAGCGCCCGGCCCGCTCTCGGCTGGTGATCTGTACCAGGTCTACGGAGGGGTGAAAATGCAGCAGGCGCAGCAATTCGCCGCCAGTGTAGCCGCTGCCGCCTAGGATGCCCGCTTGTATCACGCCGGTACCTCAACTTGCGCGATGACATAATCAATGACCTCCTGGGCGATATCGACGCCGGTTGGCTGGCTGCTGTTGCGAAACTCCATTGTGTGATTGATCTCGTTCACGACATACTGTCCCCGAGCGTCTTCCAGCAGGTCTATCGCCAGGATGCCCCCGCCGACCGCTTCAGCCGCGGCCAGGCAGATCGCGTTCAAGCGCGGAGTCACCGGGCAGTTGCTGGCATGTCCGCCGCGAGCCGTATTGGTGATCCAGTGATTGGAGGCGCGGTAGATGGCGGCGATAGTGCGGTCGCCAACCACAAAGGCGCGAATATCCCGGCCAGGTTTGTCGACATATTCCTGCACGTAATAGATATGATGATTGTAATCGCCCAGTGTCTGCCGATGTTCCAGGATGGCTTCGGCGCTGTCGCGGTTGTGCACGCGAGCCAGCAAACGCCCCCAGGAGCCGGTCACCGGCTTGAGCACGGCTGGATACTCGACGTCTTCGATGGCTTGCAAGGCGCTTCTTGGCGTGAAAGCCAGTCTGGTATGCGGCTGTGGAACGCCATGCTGGGTCAGGGCGATGCTGGTTCGCAGTTTGTCGCTGCAGATGGCGGCTGTCTCATAGGTGTTAAATGTGCGCAAACCCCAGCTATTCAAGACTGCAAGGGCATACATGCCGCGCGATGTGCTGACGCAGCGCTCGAAGACCAGGTCATAATCCCGCCAGGCGATGCCGGAGGGCGAAAGCTGTTCGGCGCCGCAAGAGATATTGAAGTTCAGTTCGCGGTCGAGGATGATTTCGGGATTGATATCGCGTGTGTTGAATGCAGCCAGGATCAGCTTCTCTTCGGCGCGGATATGGGTGACCAGCAGGGCGACGCGCATCAGCTTTATTCTCCCCAGTCTTCTTCCACCTCGGGCGCCAGTTCCAGCTCGATGGGTTCGAGGTTCATAATCTCCAGTTCCATGCCGCAATCGGCACAGGAAATCAGTTCGTTCTCCATGGCGTCGGCCGGGATATCCACCTCGGCGTCACATTCGGGGCAGAGCGGCGTCTCGGCAGTCATCATCGTCTCTCCTGTGTGTATTCGCTCACAAACAAAAAACCCGCCGGGCGGGCGGGTTAGCGTTCACTTCATAAGACAGCGCAGAATCGCCCAAGCTTAGTGGGTGCGGTTCTTCTTATCCTTCTTGCAGCTGCGGGTCATGCGTTCTGCCACTCCTTGCTTGCCCGCCAACTTTAGCCTCTCGCCGCCGCTCTAACTAGCGCAAGATTGTACGAAAACACCAACCTTAGAAACATAATCAAAACTAGAAGCCGAGGCGGTTCAAACGTTCGTCGATTGGCTGGAGGTATTTCTCGCCGAATATAACCAGGTGCACAAGCAGCGGATAGAGCCCGTAGATAGGCTCGCGAGTCCGATAAAACTCCTCGTCAATGGGGATGATTTCCTGATAGGCGCGGTAGAGCTCGTCGCCGAAGCCATCAAAGAGGCGCATATAGGCGAGTTCCATTTCATTGTGCGCATAGTAGAGAGCCGGATCAATTATGCCCGCCACCTGGTCGCCGCGAGCGATGATGTTCGTCCGCCAGATATCGCCGTGTATCAGCGCTGGGTACTCGGGCTCAACCAGATAGCGCCCCAGGTCCTCAGCCAATCGCCTCAGCCGAGCTTCAAGTTCTGGCGGCAGCGCGCTCGCTTGGCTGGCCAGCCCGGTCATATAGAGCAGGCGATGTTCGCGGAAGAAATCTATCCACGAGGCCATCGGTGGGTTGGGCTGATGCAGCGGTCCGATCAGCGTATGGCGTTCTAGGCCAAATGACTCCCCGCGATTCTGATGACAAGACGCCAGCAACCTGCCCAGATGGCGCAGGCTCTTGGCATTCAATTCATGGCTGCCGGCGATATGCTCCATCATCAGGAGATCGCTTTCGGCATGCATCACGCGTGGGACGGGCAGTTCGCTACGTTCGCGCAGCGCATCCAGCATATAGGCTTCGATCCGCAGGTCGTGGCTGTCTTCGCCCGTCTTGACAACGGCTGAGTTGCCATTGGCGAAGTCGACGCGCATGACTTGGCTGATCATGCCGCCTGAGAGCCTTTGCGGGCGCAGCGGCTCTTCGCCCATAATCGCGCGGATTCTTTCATTCAGAGAAGATTCGCTCATGCCAGCGGTTCCCGCTCAGTGGGCATTGCTTGGTAGCGCATCCAATTTGGCTGTAACACACCTGAATTACCACCGAGGATACCGAGAGCAGCGAGTCTTGCGAGGGAAAGCAGGAGTATTTTGATCATCATGTGTCCGCCTAATCCAGCGGCATGCAGGGACGAATGGCGGGCTGTGTCTACGGTCAGTGTCTACGCGACCTACGAGACCTAAGCGACCCTTGACTTGCCCCCCAACAGAACGTTCTCTAGGTTTTCGCAGGGCTTGCCTGCCAACAAATGCGACATTGCATCACTGGCGAATCTGAATCTAACACAATAGATTGCCTACCGAATTCAATACGTTACCGCAGATGCCGCTCAGTGAGCATTGCTTCGCTTGCGGCGCGTAGCAGTCGCAACTTGACAGCCTTTGCGCCCCACCAGTATAATGCTCGGATTATGCTCGAAAACGAGCGGGAGAAACAGGAGAAAGACGATGGGACCCCTTCCAAAGCGGAAAGTCTCCAAATCTAGGCGCAACCGCCGGCGCGCGCATGATGCCTTGACGTTAAATCACTTGGTCGAATGCGAGAGTTGCGGCGAATATCATATCGCGCATCGCGTATGCCCAAAATGCGGCAGCTATGATGGCGAGGAGGTCATGGAAGTCAAGACAAAGGACTAGGTCTTGGCGGGGGCAAGCTATGAACCGTGCCGGCGCCGCGCGGTTTTCTTCGCGCCCTTGCCGGGTTGCGCAACTCGGCTGCCGCAATCCCTTGAGTTGAAGACGATGCCATGATTGACTGGAGCAGGACTGCCGCCCTTTTCCCGGGCCAAGGCTCGCAAATTGTGGGCATGGGCGCGGACTTCGCTCGGGCATATCCCATCGCTCGCGACGCCTTCGCCCAAGCGGACGAGATTCTTGGCTTTCCGCTTTCGCGTCTCTGCTGGGATGGACCAGCCTCGGAATTGAACCAGACGGTCAATACGCAGCCGGCGCTCTATGTCAGCAGCGTAGCCATCTGGCGGGTACTGCACGAGGAGCTGCCGCTTGCGCAGCCGGCTTATTTGGCTGGGCATAGCCTCGGTGAATTCAGCGCGCTGACGGCGGCCGACGCGCTCGACTTTGAAGCGGGTTTGAAGCTGGTGCACGCTCGCGGACGATTCATGCAGCGGGCTGGCGATGAAAATCCGGGCGCTATGGCGGCGGTGCTGGCTCTGTCTGCCGAGCGGATAGAGGAGCTTTGCGCTGAAGTTATGCGGGATACTGGCCGCGTGGTCGTCCTGGCGAATGACAATTGCCCGGGCCAGGCGGTTGTCTCCGGCGAGAGAGAGGCTGTCGATCGCCTGATGGAATTGGCACTGCAAGCCGGCGCGCGCCGAGCGATGAAGCTGGCAGTGAGCGTGGCTGCTCATTCCCCGCTTATGGCATCGGCATTGGAAGGATTTCTGGAAGTCGCGCATGAGACCGCGTTTGCGTCGCCGCGCATCCCCGTCTATGGCAACGTGAAGGCATCGCCCTTGCCCGATGGATCCGCCATTCGCGCTGAGCTTGATCAACAGTTGACGCGCTCCGTGCAGTGGACAGATTCGATGCGCGCGATCATCGACGAGGGCGCGCAGACCTTCATCGAGATTGGCGCGGGCAAGGTGCTCACAGGTTTGCTGCGCCGCATAGACCGCTCGAAGCAGCGCATAAACCTGGATACGGTCGAGGCGCTGGAAACCTTTCTGGCAAGCCAAAGCTGAGGCTTGAGGAAAGCCAGCGAATGTCGGAATCAATCCTCACGCGCCGCGCGGGACCGGTCTTCGAGGTGACGCTGAACCGCCCGAAACAGCGCAACGCCATCACCGACGAGATGATGGAAGCGCTCTCGGCGGCTTTCGACCAGGCCGAAACCCAATTCGCTGATGGGGCGCGGGTGGTCATAATTCGGGCGGCCGGGCGCGTCTTCTCGGCTGGCATTGACATCCAGCAATTTCACCAGCCCGTGCCAGCGCTGGTTGACAATCTCTTCCCCTTTACGGCGCGCTACCAGGCGGTATTCAACAAAATTGAGCGCTCATCGCTGCCGGTAATCTGCGTCCTCCAAGGGTATTGCCTGGGGCTGGCGCTTGAACTGGCGTTGGCTTGCGATTTTCGGATCGCGGCGCAACGGACGCGGCTGGGCTTGCCGGAAGCGCGACTGGGCATCATCCCGGATGTCGGCGGAACTGCCCGGCTGGTCAAGCTCATTGGACCCGCCCGCGCAAAAGAGCTGATCATGACCGGGCGCAACCTCGAGGCGGCGCAGGCTCTGGAATGGGGCTTGGCGCACGCTGTCTACTCCAAAGCCGAGCTGGAAGCGGGCGTAAATGATTTTGCCGATGCCCTGATTGCCTCGGCCCCGCTGGCCCTGAGCTATGCCAAGCGCGTCGTCAATGACATCGCCGAAACTTCGCGCGGACAGAACATCGAGGCTTGGGCGCAGGCGCAGCTCTTCCGCAGCCAAGACTTCCGCAATGCCGTGGCCGCCATGCTGGAAAAGTCTTATCCGATTGACTGGCAGGGCAACTGAGAGTATCAGTCAATATCGCCGATGACAGCGCGCAGGTTGCCGCCCGTTTCAGCCAGCAATGCTCTGGCGCCCGCGGGGTCCACAGCCCTGCGCTGCATGACGATGGCGGTTTTGACTTCCCTGTCCGCGCTTTCCAGCAGCTGCCGCGCTCGCCCTTCGTTGACATCGCCCAGCCGCTGCACAAGCGCTATGGCGCGCCGCATGAGCTTCTGATTGCTGACTTTGACATCGACCATCAGGTTGCCATAAACCTTGCCGAGGCGGGTCATAACCGTCGTGCTGAGCATGTTCAGGATCATTTTCTGCGCGCTGCCGGCTTTCATGCGCGTCGAACCGCTTATGACCTCCGGTCCCAGGTCGACGCTGATGCCGACATCCGCCAACCTGGCGATGGGCGAATCGGGATTGCAGGCGATGGCGATGGATGCCGCCCCGAGTTCGCGCGCGAACGTCATTGCGCCGATGACATAGGGAGTGCGACCGCTAGCGGCGATGCCACAGACCACGTCTCGCGAACCAAAAGCCCGCGACATAAGATCGCGCCGAGCCGCGGCTGGATCGTCTTCAGCGCCTTCAACCGAGCGGGTAAGCGCCCCTTCACCGCCGGCGATCACACCCTGGATCAGGTCTGGCGACGCGCTGAAAGTGGGGGGGCATTCCACGGCGTCCAGGATGCCAAGCCGTCCGCTGGTGCCCGCGCCGACATAGAAGAGACGCCCGCCACCCTGCAGAGCCTTGACGATGATGTCCACCGCCCGCGCCACTTGCGGAATCGCCTGACGCACAGCCAGAGCCACCTTGGCGTCTTCGGCATTGATGATTGCCAGAATCTCGCTGGTCTTGAGCTTGTCAATCCGGCGGCTATGCGGATTCTCGGCTTCGGTATTGAGCGTCATATTTGCTTTGCCATGTTCCATTGCCGTTTTGCCAGGAGCGCCGCGCCGATGACCGGTTTGTGTTTGGCGATTGGCCGCCCGTCCAAGCCCAGCCTTTTCGTCAGAGCCAGTGAAAGCGGATTGTCATTGTCCAGCAAGCCGCCAGCGAAAGCAATCGGCGCAGTGAGCCAATCCAATCGCGCGCGCATGAGTTGGGCTTGCCGCGCCAAATGTTCAGCCGCCGCCGCAATGATCGCCATGGCCTGGCTGTCGCCGGATTCGGCAGCCTTCAGCGCGACTTCCGCCATGCTGGCGACCTGGGCGATCGGGGAATCGTCAGAGCGATAGAGCCAGTGTATCAAGTCGCGGGGCTGGCTCATGCCAAGCGCATCCAGGCATTGCCGGCTCAGCGATTCGGCTTGGATGGGCGCGCCACGGTCGGCTTCCGCGATGATCTTGCGAAGAAGCTGCCTGCCCATCCAATAGCCGCTGCCTTGGTCTCCGAGCAGGTATCCCCAGCCGCCAATCTGCAATTCGCCGCCATCCCGCGCGATGCCATACACTGCGCTGCCCGTGCCAGCCAGGAGAAGAATGCCCTGCCGCCGGGCATGCGCGCCAACCAAGGCAATCTCCAGGTCCGAGCTGGCCGCGATAAGGCTCTTTGGCAGGGAATGACCTGCCGTCTCCAGCAGCCAGTCTTGGCTATGCGTCTTGGAAGCGCCGGCGATGCCGATAGCCAGGGCGGCAATAGCCTCGGGCGCCAGGCCTGCTTGAGCCAGGGCATGCGCAATGCCTTGGCGAATCGTTGCTTGAGCCGCGTCGGCGCCAATGAGACTGGGGTTGGCGCTGCCGGCAACGCATGAACCGATAATATCCAGCTCAGCAGAAACTATTACGATGCGCAGGTTGCTGCCTCCGCCGTCGATGCCCATGAAAAGCGGCGCATTCATAGGGTGTCGGCAGTTACGGCGATGATGTCGTGAATGGCGCGTCGAAAGGCCTGGATGCCCTGCGGATCGCGCCCATGATAGACGCGGTTGGTCAAGACGGCGCAGACCAGTTGACGGGAGGGATCGATCCAGAGGGATGTGCCGGTGAAGCCAGTGTGACCAAAGGAGTCGGCGCTGAAGCGGTCGCCGGCCGATGAATCGCTCCCTGACTTCAGCATCCAGCCCAAGCCAAGCGGCTGCTCGCCATTTATCTGCAGGCTGGTGGCTGCGGCCCTCAACCCTTCACCGATCGCAAGCCGTGGATCGCCAGCCAGCCAAGCCTGCCCAAAGCGGGCGACATCCAAGGCGGTGGCAAAGAGCCCGGCATGACCGGCGACCCCGCCGATGCCGCAAGCATTTTCATCGTGAACTTCGCCCCAGGCGCGGCGAAAACGCCAATGATCGTCATTTTCCGTCGGCGCGATCAGATCCCGCGGCAAGCCATTTTGTATCGGATTGTAGGTAAAGCTCGCCAGATTCAAGGGCGTCAGGACGAGCTCGCGGACGGCGGAGTCAAGCGGCGCGCCAACCAATCGAGAGACAGCTTCCCCAAGCAGCATGATGCCGATGTCGCTGTAGAGCGGGGTTTCGCCGATCGGGCAAACGAAGGGAAAGCTGACGATCTCTTCCAGCGCTCGCCGCCAACGTTCCTCAGAATGCCTCTGACCGGAGGATGGAGTTGGCGGTGGTCCATCGGCCGCCAGCAGATAAACAGCCCGCCAGGCTGGCAAACCTGAACTATGCGTCAGCAGATGCCGGAAGCTGACATGAGCAGGTTCTACGAAATGACCGCGCAGGGCATCATCAATTGGCAGGAATTTGCGACTATGCGGATCTTGTCCGCTGCCGATGGCTCTGGGGCTGAGGCTTGCAAACTCCGGCAGTACCTCGACCAGCTGACTATCCAAGGAGATATCGCCGCGCTCGACCAGGATTAGAAAACAGGTTTCGATAATGAGCTTGCTGACCGAAGCCAGATCAAAGCGCGTCTCCGCGGTGACTTGGACATTGCGGCTGTCCGGATCGATCCATCCCCATGCCTTTTGCAGGCGGATGTCGCCCTGGTGGATGACGCAGAGGCTTAGCGCGGGGAAGGTCCGCGGCAGATGCTGATGAATGAGCTGATTCAAAGCCGGCTGGGCGAATTCCGCGCTCATGCCACAGGCGCCGCAAGCTGACCAGTCGGTTGGAACGCGCCGAAGACCGCCTCTACCGCCGCCTGCAGAGAGGGCAGGCTGTCGCCATTGCTGCAGATGATCGTGTCAGCCTGTTTGAGCAGGCCCGCGTCATACGGGTTGCGCGCGCAGATCACGATGACGGCTTTGGCGCGCTGGATGACGCTCCGCGCCAGGTCAAGCTGGGCGGGATGCAGGTGAGCATTGCGGGTCGCCATGATCAGGAAATCAGCCTTGCGCAGAGTCTCGTCCAAGCCATCGCCTGCTGGCTCAAAGGGATCGAGCAGATGGCAGGCGTCCAGCTTAAGACGCTGGCTGAGCTGGCTGGCAAAAGCGCTGCTCGCTTCGGCGTCAATCGCGTCCGATATGCGGCTGGGGGCGAATTCAAGCAGCGACACATTTGCGCCCTGTTCCTGGATTGGCAGCGCAGAACCGCGTTTGAAGAGGACTGTGCCCGCGCGCGCCGCCTTCAGCGAGAGTGATTGATGCTCATCGCAAGCCACAAGTTCCAGGGGCGGACGTTCATACAGTGGGTAATCGGCTTTGAGTTTCTGGATGCGGCTGAGCGATTCCTCTATGCGAGCGCTGGAGATTCTGCCGGATTGCTCCGCCTCGAGCAGCGCCTCATACGCGGCATCCTGGCTGGCGCGGGTATGCGAATACAGCGGCATATCGACGCCAGCTTCGACAGCCAAGACAGCCGCTTCACCGGCGCCAAAGCCATCGGTTATCGCCTTCATCTCCATGCAATCCGTGCAAACCGCGCCGGCATAGCCAAGTTCATAGCGCAGCAAACCCGCGACGATAGCTGGCGAGAGCGTCGCGGGGTGAATCTCATCGAGGGCTTCATAAATCACGTGCGTGAGCATCACGCAGGCCACTCCAGCCTCAATGGCAGCGCGGAATGGCAGCAGGTCTTGTTCATGCAAATACTCCAGCGAGCCCGAAACTCTCGCCATCGCCTCGTGCGTGTCGATGATGGTATTGCCCAGTCCAGGAAAATGCTTGACGGTGGCCGCCACCCCAGCGCGCTGAAAACCGCGGATCTGCGCCGTGACCATTTGGCTGACCAACTCATGATCCGCGCCCGGCGAACGCGCGCTCACGGAGGGATTATCTGGCTGATGAGCGATATCGGCGACCGGGGCGAAGTTCCAGTTGATGCCGAGAGCAGCCATTTCCCGCCCGAGCGTAAAGGCGACGTCTTCGGCGAGCTGGCTATCGCGCGATGCGCCAAGAGCCATGGCGCCGGGGCTTTCAGTGAAGCCAGCACGCAATCGCGCAACGATGCCGCCTTCTTGATCGATGCCAACCAGGATGGGGAACTTGGCCGCCCCGCGGCACTCGGCGACCAGCCGCTTCACCTGGGCTGGCGAATGCACATTGCGAGCGAAGAGATAGATGCCGCCGATGCGACCGCGCGCCAGCCAATCCAGCACATAATCGGGCGCGCTCAAGCCATCAAAGCCCACCATCATCATCGCGCCGATCTTTTCTTCAAGCGAAAGCATGATCAGGCCTGGCCCAGCTGCAGCGAGCGCCGCTTGCCTTCCCAGCGGATCATGAATTGGTAGACCAGCACGGAGAGAACCGCGCCGATAAAGATGAACAGGCTGATGGATTCCGCGCCGACGTATTCGGCGAATATCCCGCCTGCGCCGGACAATACCGCGCCGCCCAAACCCGCGCAGCCCACTTGAAAGCCAATGGCATTAGCGGCATGTTCCGCGCCGACTCGGCGATTCGTCTGCAGGATGAGGATGGGGAAGATGGCGGCCAAGCCGAAGCCGATGCCCAGAAAACCGAGAAAACTAAATATGTCGTTGAGGTTGAGGAAGAGCAGCAGCGCGCCCAGCAAAGATGAGCCGAAGCAGATATTCAGCAGAGAGCGGTCCCCCAGGCGCATGGCCAGCAAGCCCATCAGAATGCGCCCCAGTGTGAAGCTGGCCCAATATGCGCTGACCCAGCTGCTGGCGATTTCCTGCGGGATGGCGCGCCCTTCGATGAGCAGGGTGTTGGCCAGTTGGCCCGTGCCAATCTCGATGCCGCCATAGAGAAAGAAGAAGAGCAAACCAATAAGCACCATGGGCTGGCGCAAGCTGCTGGTCAAGGGCGTGCTGATAATTTCCGCCGCGTTCCGGTCTCGAATCGCGCCGATGCGCCAAAGCGGTAGGGTGAGCAAAATGATCAGCCCGAGAGCCAGCACGATTGCCCCCACAAGCACATAGCTGGCCTGCCATTGCCCGCCTTGATCCAGCACGAAGAATGTCACCACGGCTGGCGCGATGGTCAAGCCAATGCCCCAGGCGGCATGCAGCCAATTCATTTCTCGCGTGCCATAATTGGCCGAGACAAAATTGTTCAAGCCGGCGTCGATTGTGCCTTTGCCGATGCTGGCGAGAAAAGCCACAGCCAGCAGCGCGATCCACACCGGCGCAATCGCATAGCCGAGCAAGCCAAGCCCGGCGAAGGCCATGCCGCCGACAAGCACCGGTCCCAGCGAAAAGCGGCCGATGAGCGACCCGCTGAGAAAGGCAGCCAGCAATCCCCCGAGCATTGCGGCCGGCGCCAGAGCGGCCAGCGAATCATGCGAGACGCCAAAGGTCGCCTGCATATAGGTCCAGGCGATATTCAGCAATCCCGAAGCGATGCCGATGACCACAAAGATGAGATAAGCGACGAGAATGGGAAATGCTGCTTTTGCTTTCAAGGCGCCGCCAGACTCCATAATGGTTGCGCAGTATCATACTTGTCAGGCTGGCTGACGCAATGGTGGCCTCAAGGGCGAGCGGGCGCATTGCCAAGCCGAATTCAGGCTGCCATGCTAGACTATGGTAGAGCAATCCCATAACCAATAGGAGGAGAGGCTAGATGGCAGAGGTCGAACAGGATCTCATCCCCGTACGACCCGATGAACGCTTTGACGAGGCGCGCCTGCAAGCCTATCTGCGCGGGAAGCTGCCCGACGCCGAGCAGGACATGCGCGTCCGCCAATTCGCCGGCGGCAAAGCCAACCTGACCTACCTGCTCGCATTTGGGGAGGACCGCGAATATGTGCTGCGCCGTCCGCCGCTTGGTCCTTATGCCCCCAGCGCGCACGACATGGCGCGGGAATACAAGGTGCTTTCGGTCTTGCATAAGGCTTTTGCCCTGGCGCCAGAAGCGCTCTTGTTCTGCGGCGATGAGGCGGTGCTTGGCGCGCCCTTTTTTATCATGGAACGGCGGCATGGCATTGTGGTCCGTGGAATCATGCCTGGCGCATTCATTGACATTGATAACGCGCCGCGGAAAATGAGCGCGGCTCTGGTGGATGCCCTGGCTGATTTTCACGCTGTGGATTATGAGTCGCTGGGCTTGGCTGATCTGGGCAGACCGGCCGGATTCATCGAGCGCCAGGTGGCCGGCTGGCAGCGCCGTTGGCAGCGCGCAAAATTGACGGACGATCCGCGCGTGGACGCCATTCACAGCTGGCTGACGGAGCATCAGCCGCAGAGCGCCTATCATTCGCTGGCGCATAACGATTACAAGCTGGACAATACAATGTACCGGCATGATGACCCTGCGCGAATCGCCGCCATCTTCGATTGGGATATGTGCACGCTTGGCGACCCGCTTTCCGATGTGGGCATGCTGCTGACCTATTGGACGCAGCCGGATGATCCGCCGCTGGTCCAGGCGATTGGCACGATGCCCGATAATGGCGCCGGGTTTTACAGCCGGCCAGAGATCCTTGAGCGCTATGCCGCGCGCAGCGGACGCGATATGACCGATATGCGCTTCTATCATGTGCTGGGCATTTTTCGGCTGCTGGTCATATTGCAGCAGATCTATATTCGCTTTCACCGCGGCTTCACCCAAGATGAACGATTCGCCCCGCTTGGCGAAGCAGTGCGAGGGCTGACGGCTTGGGCGCTTGAGATCATGAACAGCAAGGGCGACTAGAGGAAATCGAGCGTGTCGCTGCTGGCATTTTCGATGTCAGCGTAGGCGCCCCGCAGGTGGGCGTATTCTTCCGGCATGGCGAGCGCCAGCTGGTACATGGCTTCGCGGGTCATCCTGGACAGTTCGGCTCGCGGGATGCGTCGATGCCCTTGGCTGCGGAAGCGGAAGGGCGCTCCGAAGACGACTTTGGCATAGGCGCGGCGCAAACTGCGCAGTCGCTGCCGCCAATCTTCCGCCCCACAGATAGCCGCGGGTACAATGACCGCGTCGGCTTTGCTGGCGACAAATGCCAAGCCCTCCTTGCCCGGCTGCATCCCGCCGCTGTGACGCGTGCCTTCGGGCGCCATCAAGACCAGCTGCCCGCTTTTCAGCAGCGCAATCGTTTGCATAAGCGCCTTGCGATCATATTGGCCGCGGCGAATGGGAAAGTGGCCCCATTTCCGCAAGAACCAGCCAGCCACAGGGATGCTGAAGTTTTCCACTTTGGAAAGCGATACCGTATGCCGAAATGGGATGCTCGCCGTGACGACGATAGGATCAAGATAGGACACGTGATTGATCATCAGGCAGGTCCGCCCCTGGCGCGGGACGTTCTGCAAGCCCTCGACCTCGACCTTGCAGAAAGCGGGCAGCGCAGAGCGCAATATCGGGTGGATCAAGCGGCGGTTGCGTTCGTATTGCGGCTGGAGAGCCAGATATTCGTCGATGCTCAATTCGCGGTTCATGGCGGTCAATTGCGCCGGGCTTTGCTTTTGCGCTGACGGCGGGCGCGGCGGATGTCCTTGAGCTCATGGGCTGGCATTCGCAGAGCTTCAATCTCAGCCTCGTCCAGTTGATACCAGGCGCCCTTGCGCAAAGTCCCCAAGCCCAGCTGCCCGATATGCGTGCGCACCAGGCGGATTACCGGGTGCCCGAGCTGCATGGCCACGCGGCGTATCTGCCGCTTCCGCCCTTCGAGCATGACGACGCGCAGCACGGTGGAGCGCTTGCTGGTTTGCAATGCTTTGACAGAGCAGGCGGCTGTGCGGCTGCCATCAAGCCAGATGCCCGCTTGCCAGCTTTCGATCGTCTGTAGGGCGACTTTGCCTTTGACCGTAACCTTATAGGTCTTGGTATGCTCGTAGCGCGGGTGGCTGAGGCGGTTGGCCAGCTCGCCATCATTCGTGAGGATCATCAGGCCTTCGCTATCGGCATCCAGGCGGCCGATGGTGAAAAGATGCCCCGGCACGTCGACGAGTTCGCGGATAGTTGGCCTGTCATCGTCGGGCGCTTTGTTGGCGCTGAGCACGCCTTTGGGTTTATTGACGACGATATGCAGCGGCGCGGATGACTTGCGGATGCGCGCGCCATCGACCAGGATGAGGTCGCGCAGCGGGTCAGCTTTTGCGCCCAAAGCGATGATTTTGCCATTCACCTGGACGCGCCCCTGGCTGATAAGCGCTTCGCAATGCCGGCGGGAACCGATATCGGCCTGCGCCATGATCTTCTGTACGCGCTCGCTTGGCACAGCCTGACCTTTCTCAAGTGCATTTGCCGACAGTCCCAGCGTCATTATAACGAGAAACGGTCGAATGCGATTGGCTTAGCGCTCAGCCGATTTGTCCGTGACGATGAATTGCAGCGGAATGCCCAGCAGCAGGCGCGTCTGGGCGACCAGCGTCGGCAGCGCCACCACCAGCAGCGTCAACACAATCATGAAGGGGATGCTGAGCAGCTCAAGCACGGATTCGCCGAAAGTATAGGGCTCGACGCGCGGCGGACGAACGCGGTAATCCTGGACCTGGAAGACGACAACCAGAATGAGCATCAGCAAGCCGGAGATGGTCAGCAGGATCCAAGCCGGGTGGCTGGCTGCCAAACCTTCCATGACATGCGCCAATTTGTCGCTCGCTGCCATGAACTGGTCAACCTTGACGGGCGCGATATCCGGATGGAAGAAGACCGGCAGCTGCGAACCGACCGTGAGGATGACCCAGCCGGCCCCAGCCAGCAGAATATCATGGGCGATGCGCAATAGCAGCTTCAGCGAAGTCAGCGAGAACACCTGCGGGTTTTCGATGAGTTTGGCCAGCATATAGCCGACTTCTTTGCTGCCCCAGGCATGGCGCAGAGTCTGGCTGTAGCGGTTCTTGATAGATTGGAAGATATTTCCGCCGGTGGTCGAATCCGCCAGGAAGGGCAGGAAGATATGCTGGATTGAGACTTGGCCGCCGGTTGCGAAATAGGCTTTTATGAGCATGTGCCATTCATCGGCGATGACATCGGTATCCCAGTTGCCGCTCTGCTCAAGCAGTTTCAGGCTGAGCGAGTATGAGGACATGGGCATGGCCATCCACCAGGGCGCGGCCAAATACGCCAGCTCAAAAGCCGTGGCGTAAGTATTGATGATGCGCATAAGCGGATTGACCTGCCAGATATTGCCATGATAGCGGATCGGCGCCTGCCAGAAGGTGCGGTGGCGGTCTTCGCTGGTGGCGAAATGATAGGTCAAGGCCGCGAAGTGATTCTTGTGCCAGCGCGTATCGGCATCCATGGTCGTGATCACCACATGATCGCTTTGGAAGGCTATCTCCTCAACGACATTCTCCAGGTAGCGATTGACCGCCCAGGAGAGATTGGCGGATTTGCATTGCATCTCGCCGATGCGTCCGCGTGGATGCACCGTGAAATAGACGTTGGCGAAGCTGTCCGCGTACTGCCTGTGCAAGCTCTGGGCTTTTTGATAGCTCTGTGGCTCAGCGCCCTCCATAGCCAGCAAGACGGAGATCTGCGATTTGGCTTTATGCTGCAAACTGAGCTGGTCGAGCGTGCGGCAGAGAATCTTCATCGATTCCATGTAGTTGGGGATGATGACCAGGTGATGAACGCTGTCCCAATCCAAGGCGCCGGCTGCCTGCTCGTCCAGATAACGTTGTTGCCAGTCGATGGCTTCCCAGGTCTTGATGCGGCGGATGCCCATGCCATTGGCGATGCCCGCCAGGAAAAAGCGCAGCGCCGAATACATGGCGATCAGCGCGGCTGCCAGCATTAGCGTCAGAGGGAAGGCCACGGCGCTGGCTATGGAGACCAGCAGAGCCAGCCATGCCAGGAAGCCGGGAATGCCATCCAAGACGCGTTCGGGGATCGGCGGAAGGGGCGCGCCACGCCAGATAGAAGTGCCAACATCGGACGGGCGGGGCGGTCTGGGGTTGTTCGATGTATAGGGCACTGGTCGATTTGGCCGCAGGCGCCGCCAAGCTGACGCATCGCCTGCCCTCGGCTGGCAAGTGGACAATGGCTTGGGCGCGAGTTGGCATATCGCCTGGATGCGCTCCAAGTCAATCGTGATTATCATAACATAGGGGCATTGCCTAGCAAGACAGAAGCAGGCCTTCGCCTCAGCCTTTGCCTTTGCCCGTCTTCAGCCCGCGCTGGCTGGCCTGGTCAAGCAGATTGGTCTCATAATCATAGATATTGCGGCGTTTTTCGACATGTGCGTCGCGCGCCAGTCGCAAGAGCTTCTCGACCAGATCCGCCCGCGAATAGCCATCTTCCCGCCATAGATAGAAGGCCAGCGAGCCGGGCATGGTATTGATCTCGTTGAGAATGACTTCATCGTTTTCGGGGCGAAGCAGATAATCAATGCGAGCGATGCCGCGGCCGTCGACGGCTTTGAATGCGCGGATGCTAGTCTGCTTGACGCGTTCAGTCAGGTCTGGGCTGATAGGCGCTGGGATAAGGCGTTCGGCGCTTTTCATGCCTTCATTGCCGCGCAGGTATTTGTCTTCGTAGGACAGAAACTCATCCCAAGCCAACGGCTGCTCAAGCGTCGATGCTTCGTATGATCCGCCATAGCCGAGGACCGAGCAGTTGATTTCGATGCCGCCGGTGACAGCTGGCTCAACCAGGATGCGCCGGTCGAAATTGGCGGCGATGTCTATGCTGGCGCGCAAGAGCTCGGGTGAATCGGCGCGGCCGATGCCTATGCTCGAGCCCAGCGTGGCTGGCTTGATGAACAGGGGATAATCAAAGCGCGCGCAGATCGCGGCGATAATGCCATCGGGGTCGCTCAGCCATTGATCTCGGGAAAATACCCGGTCATCCAGCACGGGCAAACCCGCCTGCCGCAGGACCAGCTTGGTCATCGCCTTGTCATTGGTCAGCGCCGAACCCAGAGTGGCATAACCGACGTAAGGGATATCCGCCAGTTCCAGCAAGCCTTGCAAGCTGCCGTCTTCGCCATGCGAGCCATGCAGGGCGGGGAAGACCACGTCGATTCGCTTGACTTCGCTTTTTTGGAAGCGCCCAGCCAGCGGATTAACGATCAGGCCGTGATGGCGGGTATCCGGAGATAGCAGACAGGCGAATACATCATCGCGCCGCGCGATCTCGCCGCCCTGGAAATTCTGGATTTCGCGCAAGGCGTCGCCGGTGAACCAGCGCCCATCACGGCTTATGTACACAGGCAGCACGGCGTAACGGTCGGCGGGAATGGCCTCCATGACTTGATGCCCGGTGACGATGGAGACATCATGCTCGACGCTGCGCCCGCCGAAGATCACGGCGATTGTCTGGCGGCGGCTGCTCATATCTGCGCCTCCCAATGCGCGTTAGAACCCCGCGTACTATGCGTCCAAAGCCAGCCTCTGTCAATCATGGCGCTCGCCCCGAGCTAGTAGGTATCCGGCAGGTCGTTCAGAAAGAGCACTGTGTCGCCCGCTCGCAGATGCCGCTCATACCAGCTCACGGCTTCATGCAATGCGTCGACCACGCGCAGGCGCTGGCGGTCGAAACCGGTTGAGAGGATGCCGGCGTGGATCGGCGCGGTTTGCGACTTGCCGACCAGAATTATATCCGTGGCATGCCGGGCGGCCAGCTGCCCTAGCTTGTGATTCTCGCACTCCTGCAATGCGCCAAGTTCAACCAGCCCGGGCGTGATCAGGAGCCGTCTGCCCGTCTCGTGCATGCCCAGGATCTTCAGAGCGCTGACCACGCCAGCCGGATTGGCGCTGTAGGCGTCATTGATGATGGCGATGCCGGATGCTGTTATCTCCCTGACCAGGCGACTCTCGGCCGGGCGAAGACTGCCAATGCGAGTGGCAATATCCCGCAGGGAGACGCCTTCGTGATGGGCGAGGGCGATGCACAGCAGAAGATTGCTGATATTGTGCGCGCCGATGATGCTGGTGTTGATGCGCGCGGATTCGCCGGAGCGGACATGGATGGCGCGGAATGCCAAGCCCGCCAGGCTTTCTTCAATGTCGCAGGCGATCCAATCGAGCTCCTTCACGCGCGCCACGTCAAGCGAAAGCTCGCGGCTGACCGTGAGGCGATTGGCAGGGTAGCCCAGCGCCGCCATCTCGCGGATGTAGGGGTTGTCCCAGTTGAAAACAGCCAAGCCATCCGGCGGCAGGTTCTTGACCAGCTCGTACTTGGCGTTCTTGATGTTTTCCAGGCTGCCAAAACGTTCCAAATGCTGCGGACCAACCTCAGTGATGATGGCGATATCCGGCGGCGTCAGCTGGCAGATGCGGGCGATTTCGCCTTCCACATAAGCGCCCATCTCGCTGATGAAATACTCCGTGCGGTAGTCGTCGGCCAGGTCGCGGTTGATGGCCAGCGAGATGCCCATCAAGGTGTTATAGCTTTTGGGCGTGGCATAGCTATGGTAGCGCGCGCTGAGGATATCGTTAAGGAAGGTCTTGGTGGTCGTCTTGCCATAACTGCCGGTGATGCCGATGACTTTGGGATTGACGCGATGCAGCGTGGCGGCCGCCTGCCGAAGATAGCGCCGGCGGATCACAGCTTCGGTAGGCTGCGCGATCAAGTTCCCCGCCACCAGCCAGATCGGCGCCAACATGAAGCAAGCCATAGCCAATGTCGCTCCCGCGATGATGGCGGCTGTACCGAGGTTGCCGATGGCGCGGTCCAGCAGAAAAAGGCTCGCGATTAGCGAAACGAAAGCGAGCAGACCTGCCCAAAACAGCAGACGCTTGAGGCGGGCTGTTAGCACGAGCGGCTTCTTGATTTCGCCCTGCGCGGGGGGCCAGACAGCGATGACAGCGGCGATCCCCATGACCAGCGCGGCGAGCGAGTTCGACGCCCTTATGCCTGGCAAGGCAGCAATAGCGACGCCAGCCAGCCAAGCAAGCAGCGGACGCGGGGGCAGCCAGCGACTGCGGCTCGCCAGCAGCCAGCGCAGGTACCTGCCGGTCATGTATTCTTCAATCTGGTAGAACTGCGCCTGCCGCTTGATGCGCAGCCAAGATCCGATGAGCCAAATGGAACTGAGAACGAGCATGAACATGGCGCGTCGCCTTGATCGATTACAAGCGCATTATAGGGCTGATGCGGATTGGCGGCAAAAGCGCCTCATTCGGCGCGAAACAGGGAGTTTATTATGGCGGCGCTGTCGTCGAGGAAGTCGAGATAGGCATAATGCCCGGCTTTCTCGCGGCTGATCAAAGCGGCATCGGGGATGGCGCGTTCAAGCCTCCTGCCCATCCAAAGCGGCGTATCGCGGTCTTGGTCCCCCCAGAGCAGAATCGTGGGCACAGCCACGCGCTGAGCATAGTCCAGCAGATCCTGATTGACCACATTGACCAAGGTCTGGCGCATGATCGGGCTGGCGTTCAGATAATCTTCCGAGCCGAAACGCTGGTTATAGGCCTGGCGCAGACGGTCGGATATTGCCTTGGCGCCCAGGATCCGCAAGCCATCGCGGATATGCTGATACAGGCGCAAACGCAGCCGAGCGGCCGTGGCCGGCGCAACTTTGATGCCGGCGCTGTTGGAGAGCGCCATCTTGTCGATGCGCTCCGCATGCTTCGCGCCGAGGATCAAGCCGATGCGCCCGCCCAGCGAATGCCCGAAGTAGCGCGCGGTCTCAAGACTTTGGTCATCCATATAAGCAATGACAAATTCGGCGTAATCGAAAATGCTCCAGGGGCGCGGCGGTTCGACGCTTTCGCCAAAGCCAGGCAAGTCGAACATGTGGCATCGATAGCCCAGGCGGCTCAAACGCAGAGCCAAGGGCTGCAACAGTTCAATGCTGGCGCCCCAGCCATGGACCATCACTATGGGCGGCCCATCCCCGATGACGCGCTGGCGTATGTCGATGCCCTGGATTTGGACTTGGCAGCTTTCAGCCACTTGACGCTAGCCTATGGCGCTCAAGGGTATTGCGGCTTGCCGGGCGCGCTTCCGCTCGCTGACAGGCGTGACCGGCGGGCATTCCCATGCCAGATCTTCGGTGGTGGAGCGTTCTTTGGCGAACTTGGGCAAGATTCCGCAGGCGAAGCATTTGTCGCGGCAATCGACGCGCGTCTCTCCGCGAATGCTCATCAGGTAATCCTCAAGCAGGAATTTCTTGCGCAAGCCCACGTCAATATGATCCCAAGGGAAGACCTCGTCCAGGTCCCGCTGGCGATGATTGTAAAAGTCGGGGTCAAGAATGTGTTCGGCGAAGGCTTGCAGCCAGAGCTTGTGCTTGTGCTGATCTTGCCAGGCGTCAAACTTGCAGCCCAGTTCCCAGGCGCGGCGAATGACCGGACCGAGACGGCGATCGCCGCGGCTGAGCCAGCCCTCGAATTCGCTGTCATCGACGTTGTTCCAGCGCAAGTGCATGCCGCCGCGACGCAATTGCCGCTTGAGCATGGCTTGTTTCTCGTTCACGTTCTGGCGGCTATCCTGCGGCGCCCACTGGAAAGGCGTATGCGGCTTGGGGATGAAGGTGCTGACGCCGACGTTGAGCGTGGCTTTCTTGCCCAGGATCTTCGTGCCTTCGCGCAGGGTGCGGCCGCAGAGATCGATTATGGCTTGCACATCCTCCAGCGCCTCCGCCGGATGGCCGATCATGAAGTAGAATTTGATGGTGCGCCAGCCGCGGGAATAGACCTCGCGGGCGGTTTGGATGACCTGGTCGTCCGGCACGTATTTGTTGATGAGATCGCGCATTTTCTCGGTGGCTGCTTCCGGCGCGAAAGTGAAGCCGCTGCGGCGCGTCCCGCCGATTTTCTCCAGCAGGTCGGCGCTGGCGCTTTCTATGCGCAGGCTGGGCAAGCTCAGGCTCAAGCCGGCCTCGCCATAGACGCGGTTGACTTCTTCGGCAAGTTCTTCCACCCAGGCGTAATCGGAAGAGGACAGGCTCAGCAGGCTGATTTCCTCGAAGCCGGTGTAGCGCACGATCTCGCCGATGGCTTCCATGATTTCATGTACGGGCCGCTCGCGGACGGGCCTGGTCACCATGCCGGCGTGGCAAAAGCGGCAGCCGCGGGTGCAGCCGCGCATGATCTCGATGGGCGCGCGATTATGCACCGTGTCGATATTGGGCACGATGAATTTCGTGAAGGGTTTGGGCAAGGTCAGGACGATGCGCTTGAGCACACGAGCGGGGATGCCCGGCGTATTCGGCTGGATGGAGCGCACTGTGCCGTCCTCGAAATAGTCGACGTCATAGAAGCGCGGCACGTACATGCCCTGAAGGTTTGCGATGGCGCGCAGCTGGGCTTGACGCGGCTTGCCCCGCAGCTGCATCATCAAGCGGGCGATCTCCACGATGATTTCTTCGCCTTCGCCAATAACAAAGGCGTCGATGAAATCGGCCATGGGCTCGGGATTGAAGCAGGCATGACCGCCGGCGATCACCAGCGGGTAACGTTCGTCGCGCTCGCGGCTGAGGATGGGCATGCCAGCCAGATCCAGCATGTTGATGGCGTTGGTGTAGAGCTGCTCATAGGGCAGGCTGATGCCCAGCACATCAAAATCGCGCAGGCTGCGTTTGGATTCCAGCGCATAGAGCGGGATGCCACGCTCGCGCATGATGGCTTCCATATCCAGCCATGGCGAGAAAACGCGCTCCGCCAGCATGTTCGGCTGAAGGTTGACCTGGTGGTAGAGGTTCATTATGCCCAGGTTGGACATGCCCAGGTCGTAGATATCGGGGAAAGCCAAAGCCACCTTGATATCGGCGCGCGCCCAGTCTTTGACGACGCTGTTGTATTCCCCGCCGACGTATCTGCCCGGCTTCTCGACACTGAGCAGGTGGCGCTCAAGCTGGCGCTGGATTTCGAGCGAGTCCATGGCGGAACACCTTCATTGTATGCGCTGCTTGCAGTATAACAGTTGGCGAGCGACTTGTATAGCGAGCATAACGCAAGGGGCAAAGCCGATGACGCCAGAACAGTTTCAGACGCTCTTCGAATATCATTACGCCGCGCATGAACGGATCTGGGATTGCGTTCGCGGGCTGGCTCCAGAGCGGTTCCTTGAGCCATCGGATTACTCATTCGGCTCGATCCGCAATCAGCTGGCGCATTGCATGATCGTTGACATTCGCTGGCTGGCGCGGCTGCAGGGCGAGATGCCGCCCGAGCTGGCATTCGACGAGTACCCCGACGCCTCGGCATTGCGCCAGGCATGGATCGCGGTCCGCAAGCAGTTCATGGCATACATCAAGGACCTGACCCCGGCTGACTTGAACGAATTCATTAACCTGGATTTTCCAGGCCGATACGGGCGAAAGCGCAACCCGCGCTGGCAAATCCTGCTGCACGTGATAAACCACGGCACGGATCATCGGGCGCAGATTCTGGCGCGTTTGCATGAACTGGGCGCGCCAACGTTTGAGCAGGATCTGATGCTGCAGCTCTGGTCGGGCGATTGAATCAGGCTTGGCTGTATTCGCGGGCGATCTGGCCGGCGACGCGCGCATTGTTGATGAGCAAGGCGATATTGGCTGCCATCGACGCGCCATCGGTCAACTCGCTGACGCGGCTCAGCACAAAGGGCGTGATGTCTTTGCCGGCCACATGGGCTGCTTCGGCTTCAGCGGTCGCCTCTTGGATGGCTCTTTCGGCGATTTCGGCATTAAGCGCTTTTTCGGCGGGCACAGGCACGGTAAATAACAAGCCATGCCTCGCGCCAATCGCGTCGGCGGCGCGCATGATTGCGGCGGCCCCCGCGGCAGATTCGACCCGCTGGTCAACTGGCAGATCGGTCTTCGCCGAATAGAAAGCCGGCAGCCAATCGGTCTGATAGCCGATGACAGGCACGCCATGGGTCTCGAGGACTTCGAGAGTGAGCGGCAGATCGAGAATGGACTTGGCCCCGGAGGAGACGACCGCCACGGGCCTGCGCCCAAACTCCAGCAGGTCAGCCGAGACGTCAAGTGGCTGGCCCCGATGCACGCCGCCTATTCCGCCGGTCGCGAAGACTTTGATGCCCATCATGGCCGCCACGATCATGGTGCCTGCCACTGTGGTCGCGCCATCCTGGTTCAGCGCGATGGCAATTGGCAGGTCGCGGCGGCTGCATTTGCGCACGCTGCCCGCTGACGCCCGCGCCAAGTCTTCGATCTGAGCGGGGTTAAGGCCTGCGGTGATCTTGCCTTTGAGAATGGCAATGGTGGCTGGAGTCGCGCCGGCTTCGCGAACGGCTGCTTCCATGGCCAGCGCCGTCTCCAGGTTCAGCGGATAGGGCAAGCCATGCGTGATCAGCGTCGATTCCAGGGCGACCACCGGCGACCCCGCATTCAGGGCGGCTTCAACTTCTGTGGAGAGTGTCGGTTTCATGCCTGTCCTTGCGGGCTAATCGGGCCGGGTATGCAGGCGGAAACGGTGCGCGCTGTAATGCATGCGCCCCAAGCCGAGCAATTCCATGATCTGATCGGGGCGCAGGTTGCCGCGGTCGCCAACGGAGAGATGGGCGACAAGCTCGTCGGGCGCTTCGAGGCGGAGCGCGAGAATCAGCGGGCGGATGTCCATGACGCTGCGTTTGCGCCGCCTGGTCTGGTCGACGATGATCGAGTCGCGCGCCATGATATCGTCCATCTTGCGCCGCAGCATTTTTGCATCGACCGGGTCATGGCAGCGAATGCGATACTCGGCGCTTTCCACCAGGGAATGCAGGCTGGCCGCGCGGGGATCAACCTGGCTGATGGCTTGGATCGTCAGCCCGGGCGGCGATAGAGCCAGCAAATTATCCCGCAGTTCCGCTTCGTCGAAGACGATACAGGCGCGCAAGGCGATGTCGAGGATCTCGCATTCGCTGGAGATGCCCAGGGGCAGCGGCATGGCCAACTGAATTCGCGGCCTGGTGTTGAATCCCCGTGTATATAGTAAGGGCAGGTCTGCGCGGCGCAGGACCCGCTCCCAGATCTTGGCGACGTCCAGATTGCTGGTGTATTTCAATGTGCCGGACTTGCCAAAGATGATGCGCAGGCGCTGCGCTACTGGGGAGATATGGCTCATTTGTTCGCGGTCTCGCTGGATTCTGGCGGACGGCTACGTTACACTATTGTACGCGCTGGAGCGCCTGGATGGAAGACGGATGCAAGAGCCAGCCGCTAGAACCCAAGACAGTCATCAGGCTTCGGAGCGCGCCCAGACTCGGCGGATCTGGTTGGGCGTCATCCTGCCTTTTGGGCTGGCGCTGAGCGTGGTGGCGGTCTTCATAGGGATTGCGCTGTCATTGCGCGCGGCGGCCCAGGTGAGCATCATCGCCAATGCGCTGTTGATCGCGCTGGCGCTTTGCCCGCTGGCGGTTCTTCTGTTCCCGCTGCTGGTCATCAGCATCGCGCTGGTGGCGCTGATGAGCCGCTGGCATGGCAGAACCCGTTCTCCGCTGCGCCGTATGGAGAGATGGACGGCGCTGGCAGAAAAAAATGTCGAACGCTGGCTGGGGAAGATTGATGGACAGGTGCTGGAATGGGCGGTGCGCCTTGCGCCAATGCGGCAGCTCCTGCGCGCCTTTGACCCGCCGGAAGATGCCAATGCAGGCGAGGGAGAGGAATAAACATGGCTATGGAAGGCGATTCGCAACGCAACGCAAATGCGCGGGATACGCGGATATTTCTCATCTGCGCTACCGCTGGAGCAGCGCTTGGCTTGGTCTCAAGCTATCTGTATACGCGGGCGGCACAGGAACGCGGCGAAGGCGATGAAGCGGCGTCGATATCGACTGGCCAGGCGCTGGCTCTGATGGTGGCGGTCATCGGCTTGGTGCGCCAGATCGCCGAACTGGGCAAGCCCAAGAAAGACGACAAGGGGAAGAAGTCATAGAATTGCGCGCGCGATAACCGCTGACGGCGGATGCGGAATCGATCCAACTGGTTTTAGACCGGGATAACGTCGACGGCTGGCGGCAGCCCCGTTAGGGCATCGCGCCGACGCAGCGGACGGCGGTGACAGGCATTCGCAATCCGCAGTCGCCATCTTTCACGAAATGCGGACTTGCGGCGGTCTGGGTGAAGGACCCCAAAATTGGCAATCGCATGAACAAGGCCCGCACGGAAACGGCATTTAGAGTGATTGCAAAACTGCGTAACCCAGAAAGGCGACAGCCGCAATCGCCAGCAGGAGCAGCGCTATCGCCAGCAGCTTGTATCCGCGTGAGGGCGATGGCTGTGGGCTGACCATTCTTCCTGACCAGTCATCTTCATGTGGCGGCGCGTCGTAGCCGGGTGGCGGTCCGGCATCAAATGGCGGCGGCTCGAATGCTGCCGGAGGGATTGGCTCAGCATAGGTTCGCGGAGCTTGTGAGGCATGCAGAGCCGGCGCTGAACGCAGGCACAGTTGCGCCAGAAAGGTCGCGGCGGCGGTCGGCGTGGCGGCGATATGATCCGCGAAATCGTCGGCCAGGCAATGATCGCGCTGGTGGCCTATGCCGGTGACGATGAACTTTGAGCTGCGAGCGATGGCGCGCAGGATGTCCAGTTGGTCGAAGACGGCCATTTCCGGGTTGCGTCCGCCACCGCGGATGATGGCTATGACATCGATTTCGTCTTGGCTTTCGAGCAGAACAATGCCATCCAGGATGGATTGCTGGGCGCGTTCGCCTTCCAGTTGGACGTATTGCCAGGTCAATGGCGCCAGAACGGCTCGATCGCCCGCTCCCTGATAGGCGTTTTCAAAGTCGCCAATGGCGCGGCTGCTGCGGCTGGTGATGAGGCCGATGCGGCTTATGTGGGCTGGCGCGGCTTTGCGTCTCGGCGGGAATAAGCCCTCTGCCCGCAAGCTTTCAATCGCGCTGACATCATCGGGCATGGCAGCCAGGGAGCGCGCATTCAGCACATTGATCTGCGCTTCGGCATGGCGTTCGTAGAAATGTATATCGCCATAGATTTCGATTTCAAGATGATTGCGCAACTCAAAGCTGAGATCGCCACTCTGTTCTTCTCGCAGCATGCAGCGGATTCGCAAATCGCCATCGACCAGATCAAAGTAGATATGACCGCGGTCGGATTTGTAAAAGCGGTCAACTTTGCCGGCCACCCAGAAGAAATGTTCCAGAGTTTCCGCTTCCAGGATGCTGCGAAGAGTCCGATTGATTTGGGCGATGCTGCGCCGCTGTTGCTCGGCTGTTCCGCGTTCAGGGGGCATGGCTGCCTCGCTTTTGATGCCGTTCTTGCAAATATGCCAGCGGATCTTCGCCAGGCGGGATGATGACTTTGCGCGCCCGCCCACCGCTGGTCTCCTCGCCGAGCGCGCCCAGTTCTTCAAGCAGGTCCATGATGCGGGCGGCTCGGGGATAGCCCAAGCTCAGGCGGCGCTGGATGACCGAAGCCGATGCCTCGCCGCTCTGCATAATCAGCTTGAGCGCATCCGCCAGCATTGGGTCGGTTTCGGCGATGAACTGGCGGCGTCGCAAGTCGCTTTCCCAGGGGACGGTTTTTGACGCTCCCAAGCTTCCCGCTTCCGCCAGTTTCGCGCTTTCCTGCCGCCAATGCGCGACAACGCGGCGCGATTCCTCTTCGGAGACGAAGCAGCACTGAATGCGCTGCGGGGCCGCGGCGTCAGCCGACATGAAGAGCATATCGCCCTTGCCGAGCAGGTCTTCAGCGCCAGTCCTGTCGATTATCACGCGCGAGTCGCCGCCCGAAGCAACGGAAAAGGCAATGCGCGAGGGGAAGTTGGCTTTGATTAAGCCGGTTATGACATCCACGCTGGGGCGCTGCGTGGCGATGACCAGGTGCATGCCAACGGCTCGAGCCATCTGCGCCAGCCGGGTGATCGCGCGTTCGGTCTCCTCGGCTCGGCTCAGCATCAAGTCGCCTATTTCGTCGATCATGATGACCATATAGGGCAATGGAGCGCCCGATCCCGCCCCCGCAAGCTGCGTTTCATTGTACATTTTGATGTTGCGCGCGCCCTGTTCTTCCAGGAGTTTGTAGCGCCGGTCCATCTCTTCCGTACACCAAGCCAGGACGCCAATGATGCGATCCGGCGCGGTCTCGACCGGTCCAAGCAGATGCGGGATGCCATCAAAGCGAGAGAGTTCAACCATCTTCGGGTCAAGCATGACCAGCCGTAAATGATCGGGGCTGTATTGCATGAGCAGGGCGGTGGCGATGGCTGCCATGCAGACGGATTTGCCCGAGCCAGTGGCGCCGGCGATCAGCAGATGCGGCATCTGCGATAGATCCAGCGAGACCGGCTCGCCAGTGACGTTACGGCCCAGCGGGATAAGCAGTGGCGCTCGCTGGCCCCGCTTTCGCTCCTGGTAGGCTTCGCTCTCCAAGACATTGCGCAGGGCGACCAAAGCCGGCTCTCTGTTGGGCACTTCTATGCCCATGTAGTTTGTGCCCGGCACAGGAGTTTCCAGGCGCAGGCGTTTGGCCGCCAAGGCGAGCGACAGGTCCCGCGAATACGCCGCGATCTTGCTCATGCGAATCCGCTCGCTGCCGTCTGCTCTATGCGGCTGCAGGGCATAGCGCGTCACGGTGGGTCCAACCTGGACTTCAGCGACAGTCGTTTCCAGGTCAAACTCGAGCAAGGTGTTCTGAATGAGTTTGACGTTGCGCTCAATCTCTTCGACGGGCGGCATGCTGAGATCGGCGGCATTGAGCAGGTCCGCGGCTGGCAGCGAAGCAGACCATAGCGCTGGAGGCTGCTGGTTCGGCGCGCCTGCGGGTGCCAGGGAGTCGCTTGGCAATTCCGCCACGGCATCACTCTTGCCATTCGCGGCGGATTCGGGCTTGGCGGGGTCTTGTAGCGGCTGATCCGCCTTTGGGCTGCCAGGCGTCGGGTCTTGCTCCGGCTTACCAGGGCGGACCCGCCTGACCGTCTGCGCTGGCGGGCTTCTGTCCATCGGGCTGGATGCGTTCCCGACCGCCGTTTCGTCCGGCTGGGGGCGGATGCGCATAATCTGCGTGCGATAGCCCGGCTGTTCCGCGAGCCGTCGGTAGAGCGTTTGCGATTCCGCGTTGGCTGACTGGCGGGCTGCTTGCCTGGCCGCTTCGCTGTATAGCTGCAGTATGGCGCCTATGCGCGATATCACCGCTGCCAGCTGCCGGCGGCCCAATCCGATGGCGATGACAAGACATATCGCGGCGATCGCGATAAAGACCGCCAGCGCGGGATCCCTTCCCAGGATCTCAAAGAGCGGATAACTCAAGCCCCAGCCTATCAGCCCGCCGCCTTGGCCAGCGCGCGCCAGAGCCCGCAATTCTGTATCGCTATGCGCCAGATGCAAGATAGCCAGGGCAGCCAAAAAGGCGATTTCCAATGCCAGCAAGCGCGAGGATGTTACCGGAATGCGTATGCCGGCTTTTGGCAGCCAGAGCAAGACTCCAAGCGAGAAGAAGGTCCCAGCGACTAGCACCGAGCCATCGCCGAAGAGCGTCGTGAGAATATCCGCCCAGGCGACGGCGACCAAGGCGTCAGCCGCGATATAAAGCGAAATGAAGGACAAGACGCCGAAGACAATCAAGGCGAAGCCGACAATTTCGTTTATCCAAGGCGGCAGGCTTTCGCGCAGGTCCTGCCAGAAGTCGAAATCGCGGGCGCTCTCGTCCAGCGGTTTGATGATGTCTTCAGCCGATGGCCTGTTTGGCTCGGGTCCGCTATCGATGGCTATCGGCGCGTTTGGTTCTGGCCTCTGGTCTTCCACTTGGGCTTCCGCAAACTGTCTATGGCTTTGGCTTCCTCAAGTATAATCAGAATAGAATTGGGCAAGGGCGGAAACGATGGCAAAACTGGCGGCGAAGGCGATTTCCAGGCGCGGGCGCCGCATGATAGCCAGGCGCATGTGAGGCTAGCTTTGGATTTCCTGCTCTTGCTTGAGGATGACGTCGGTCACAGCTTCGATAGCGACGCGCTGCTTGCGGTAGAGATCGGCTTCGCTCATGCTTAGACGGCGAGCCACTTCACGGACGCGCCGATTTTCCAGGAAGCGCAGCTGCAAGATATTGTAGAGAGTCCATTCCGGGCTCATCAGGTTGCGCTCGCCATGCGGTTTTAATGCGTTGATGGCATCGGCAAGCTGCTTTCGCAGAGCGTTGACGGGCGTGTCTTCATCATTTTGCATGCGCCGCTTCACGGATGCCAGGTTGAGCAGGTTGCTCTGTGTTATGCCGGAGCCGCCCCAGTAATGGCGCAAGGCGGCCCGCACCTGCTCGAAAAGTTCCCCCCGGTCGGGCAGCAAGTCGGCATGTGGCGTCAGCGCGACCAACTGCCGATACTCGACCTGTTCCGCCCGAGAGCGCGTCATCTGAAATTGTGGCAGCAAGCCCTCCAGAAGGTTGTAGATCTCGGCTTGCAGGCGCATATCATCCAGGCTGGTTTCGAGACGGCTCGCCAAAGACTGGAGATGCCCGCCCGGCTCAGCCAGCGTGTCTGCCAGCGCGTCATCGCCTTTGAGAAGACCCAATACGCCCATGGTCAAGGATCCGCTGCCATTCTGGCTGGCGCGGCGGCTCCATAATGGGAAGAGCGCAAAGTCATGCCAGGCAATATGGCAGGACAAGACTGGCGCGGCAGGCCGCTCGGCGATGCGATGCAGAACGGCGCTGTCTGTCAACAATTCGTCGTCCGCGATGTCCAAGGCGCCGACTTTGCAGATGAACTCGGGCTGGCTGCGCTCGAAGCCGATCACAAAGGCGCAATCGATGCGCAAATGGTCGCAGATGGATTCTGTTGTGGCCAAGATCAACTGGCTAAGGTCATTGTGAGTCAGAACGCGGTCGCTTAGCGATTGCAGCTTGGTGATCTGCGCTTCGTCGTCATCGCGATAGATGAAGAACTTCTCGAAGTAGGGCAGCGCCAAGGAGACGAACCATTGCCAAAGCAGGACGGCGGCCACCACTGCCATAGGCGTGAAAGCGTCGCTGGCCAAGCCCAGGATGCGCGTGGCTTGGGCGGTGAAGTTGATGACAGCCAGGGCGATCAAGCCGGTGGCGGGTCCGCGCAGCAGAAAGTCCAGAAGCTGCTTCTTGACCAGCCTGTCCGGGATATCGGAGCCAAAAAAGTACAGCGGATAGGACAGGAAGAAGAGCATCAAGATAATGATGATATTGGCGGTGTTGATGAGCAGCAAGCCAAACAGGGTCAGCTCGTCGCCTGGGTTGAGCAAGACGGAATACGGGAAGATGCCCAAGGCCGGCGTTAAGAAGGCGATCTGCAAATAGCCCATGCGGCGGGCGGTGGCGCGGGTCCGGCAGCGTTTGCGCGCTCGCTGCACGTTGTGCAAGGCAAACCCGTTGGCCAACGCGAAATAGAGCAGGTAGACAACAAAGGCCGGACCAGCTTGAACGTTCAGCGAATCCTGCGCGATGACAAATTCCACCAGCGAATCGCTGAAGGCGGCCGCCAGCAGGAATGCCGCGCCAACCAGGTAGAGCAGGCGGATGACGCGCCGGCGGCGGCCCCGCGATGGCAAGCCCGTCGTGGCCAGCAGCGCGTCGGAAAGGTGATAGATGGCGGCCGGGATGAAAGCGATGCCCAGCCATTGCAAGCGCGAGGCGATTTCGTGCTCGGCGCTGTCCGGTCCTAAGGCGATGAAGGCATCTGACACATAAGCCAGGGTGACGCAAGCCAGGACAGACGCGGATGTCTTGGCCACGCGATTGTTGAGGTTGCGCGTGAGGTTGAAGAGCAGCAGGGAAAAGGCGATGATGGCATTGCCCGCCGTCAGCGTTTCATTGACTGTTGGCAGCAGCGCGGTCAGCAGAATCAATGGACCCACCCGTCAAGCAAAATAATGCCAGCGATCAGTTTCTAGTGTAGCAAAGAATGCCAGCCGCATTCCGCTCAGACGGACAAGCTGAAGAAGACGGCGATCTCGCGGTTGGCGAAATGATGATCGTTGAAGCCGCAGAACGAGAAGCCCAGCGCCTGCGCGAATAGAATGCCCGGATAATTGGTCGTCGGGATCTCGAAGATGATCTGGCGCAACTGGAATTCGCCCGCCCAGATCCGCGCCACATGCACCAGTCGAGCGCCCAAGCTGCGGCGGCGATAAGCGCGGTCAATGACTATATCTTGCAGATAAGCCACCTGGCTGCTGCCGTCTATGCGCAGGGTGATGTAACCGAGCAGGTGGCTGCTGGCTTTGTCCTGGATGACCACGAAGCAGAAATCGCTGCGCAGAGCAAGGAAAAGTTTGGCCGGGTCTGGGACGTGCTGGGCATCCAGGCGGCGGGGCAGGCGCTGTCGCCGGCAACTGATCTGGATATCCTGGCCATTGTCCTGCACGGTCATCTGCCAGACATGCTCGGTTTCGTAGTCGCTGTCGAGCGCCAGGCAAAAGGGGATATCATCCTCGACGGCGTCGCGAAAAGTGAGACTCGCGGGATCAAGCGTGGCGTTCTTCATCGGTGGAATCCTCGAACCCGGCAACCGCGAGCGGCCCAAGCGTTGCATAAGCGCCAGCAAAATACGGCTGTGAGCTTTGGGGCGAGGGGAGTCATTTGCCGGTCATGCGTTGATGATGCGCCGAGGCGATCCGCGCGGATCATATTTCGTAGAGATAGTCCTTGAGAATCACATGGGCGGAGGACTGGCGGAGGCGGTTCAGCGCTTGGGCTTCCAGTTGGCGCACGCGCTCGCGGGTCACGCCGATGGTCTGGCCGACTTCTTCCAGCGTATAGACGCGCCCGTCAGCCAAGCCATAACGCAAACGCAGAATCTGCGCTTCGCGGTCGGGCAATTTGTCCAGCGCCTGCTGCAGCTGCGTGTGCAAGAGGTGCGTGGCCACTTCTTCCGATGGCGCCGGGCTATTGCTGTCTTCGACGAAGTCGCCAAAGGTGGAATCGCCCTCGTCGTCAATCGGCGTCTCCAGGCTGACGGGCCTGCGCGAAATTTCCAGCAGGTTTTCAACCTTGTCGGGCGTGGTGTCCATGCCATGCGCCAGCTCGTCTATCTTGGGCTCGCGGCCCAATTCTTGCAGCAGCTGCAATTGGACGCGGCGCATGCGATTCAGTTGATCGCCCATGTGCACAGGCACGCGAATTGTGCGTCCTTGGTCAGCAACGGCGCGGCTCACGGCTTGGCGGATCCACCAGGTGGCATAGGTGCTGAACTTGTGCCCGCGCTGATATTCGAACTTGTTTGTCGCGCGGATCAGCCCGATATTGCCTTCCTGAATCAGGTCAAGAAAGGGCACGCCGCGGCCGATGTACTTCTTCGCCACGCTGATGACCAGGCGGGCGTTGGCGCGGATGAGATGTTCCTGCGCCCGTTCGCCATCCATCAGCAAGCCGCGCAGGCTCTGTTCCTCGCTCCAACTGAGGATTTCCAGCTGCGTGGATTCCGCGTATTCAAGGCGTTCGCGCGCGAATTCGGCTGTTTCCATGCGCTTGGCCAGCATGACTTCTTCTTCCGCAGTCAGCAAGGGGACGCGGCCAGCCTCTTTCAAATATAGCCCGACGACGTCATCTGTATCCAGCGCGGCCTGGTAGCCGGCATCGGCGGTCAGATCTTGCTTCAAGACCGTGTGCAGGGCATCGCGCTCGTCGACGGCCGGGTCTTCAGCTTCAATGGATAACGCATCGGCGCGCGGCTTATCGTCTTTGGCTTCGTCTTCCGCCTCTGGCTCATCGACCTTGACTGGCGCCGGGAGGATTTCAATTCCCGCTTCCAGCAAGCCATCCATGAGGTAATCAAGCAGGGCGACATCGCCTTCGACATCTGGCAGCAACTCCAGAATATCGCTATAGGTGACGAAACCGCTATTGCGCGACTTTTCGACCAGCCGCTTGTGAATGGCTTCTCGCTGAGACAAATTCGTTACGTTATCCAAAACTGCGACCACTGATATGCCTTTCGTCCGGCTTGCTGCTGACCTTGACGCAACTCACGCAATCTAACAGAAGTCTCATTCGGGGTCAAATGAAACCACGCGGGTAGACTATCGCTTGCCAAAGGGAGCCGCGCAACTCATATACAGCGGCTCGCCGCAATGGTCTTGCTCAGTTTAGAGATTCACCCTGTCAGTCTCGCTGGGGGCAGCCTCGACGGCTCACGTCCATCCATATGCCCCACGTGCAGCAATTTAACGCGGATTTGATTGCTTGTCAAGTTTTTCACAATCAAATGCCAAGCATGCGGCAAGTTCGTGACAAGCGCGCGGAAATCGACAGAGCCTTCGTATACATTGCACAAGGGAAACGCAAAACTGCCTAAGCTCGGGCGCGGTCATTGACATGGCGGCGCTACAAGATTAGAATGCCCTTGTCGCTGGAGGAAAGCGTGGCATCCATGTCGCAAAACGCATCAGCTTCATTTGAAATCAGGCCCAGGCGCCGCTCGCGAAATGAGTTCAGTGTGGTGGCATTGTCTTGCTGAAATGACGACTTGATTCATTATTTTGCCCTCACCCTGATCTCGCCAATGCGGTCAGGGTTTTTTCTTGGTGGAGGCGGCAGCGATGAGCAGCATACGCGCGGGGGTTTTCGGCGGCTCGGGATATGCGGGGCTGGATCTGGTTGAGCTCCTGGCAGGGCATCCACAGGTTGCGCTGGCTTTCGCCACGTCCAATACCTATGCCGGCGACGCGGTGGCAGGCACTGATCTGCGTTATGTGCCGGCGGCTGAGGCATCGCTGGCTGATGTTGATGTCATCTTCCTGGCATTGCCGCACAGGGCTTCGGCCGAGGTGGCGCGGCAAGGCGTCGACGCGGGAATCAAGGTTGTGGACCTCTCGGCTGACCTGCGTTTGGATACGCCGGAAGCCTATGAGCGGGATTACAAGACTCCGCATCCCCAGCCGGACCTGCTGCCAGCGCCTTATGGCTTGCCGGAGATCAACCGCGCCGAGATTGCCCATGCCGATGTGGTGGCCACGCCGGGATGCTACCCCACAACCGCCTTGCTGGGCTTGTATCCGCTGCTGCGATTTGGCGCGCTAGACCCGGGGACGCCAATTATCATCGACGCCAAATCAGGTGTCACGGGCGCCGGGCGGAAGCCATCCTTGACGACGCATTTCGCAGAAGTGTATGGCAATCTCATCCCCTACAAGACAGGCCGCTCCCATCGACATGTTGGCGAGATTGAGCAGGAGACGCACAAGCTGAACGCGGATGTCGGCCCGCTGATATTCTGCCCGCATCTGCTGCCGGTCGACCGCGGCTTGATGGCCAGCATCTACGTCAGCCTGAACGATTCCATGAACAGCCGGGACGCGCATGAGGCTTTCGGCGAGTTATATGATTCCGAAGCGCTGGTGGATGTCTTGCCGCTGGGGGAGCAAGCCACGCTAAGGCACGCGGTCAAGACCAACAAGTGCGTCATCAGCGTCACGCCCGCTCACGATCGCTGCCTGCATATCACCAGCGTGACGGACAACCTCCGCAAGGGCGCGGCCAGCCAGGCGCTGCAGAATATGAACCTGATGTATGGCATCGACGAGACCCTGGGATTAGTCTAGTGGGCGCGCAGATCACTGTCCTCAAGATTTCCGGGCATTGCCTGGATGACGAAAGCCAGCTGAGCGAATTCGCGCGGATTGTGGCGGGTTGCGCGGAACGGCTGGTCATCGTGCATGGCGGCGGCAACGCAATCACGCGTTTGCAGCGGCAACTGGGCATTCAGCCTCGCTATGTCGATGGCTTGCGCGTGACCGATGGCGAATCGCTTGCGCTGGTGGAGATGGCGCTTTGCGGCTTGGTCAACAAGCGGCTGGCGCGGCATTTGCTGGCGGCGGGCGTCGACGCCATTGGCATGTCGGGCGTAGACCGTGGCTTGATCCGCGCTCGGCAAATGCGGCATGGCGCAATCGATATGGGCTTTACGGGCGAAGTCGAATCGGTTCGAGCGCAGGTCATCCATGAGTTGCTTGCGCTCGGCGCGACGCCGGTCATTGCCCCTGTCAGCGCTGGCGATAGCACAAATTACAATCTGAATGCCGACCCGGTGACGGGGGCTTTGGCGGCGGCGCTGGCGGCGGAAAAAGTGATCTTCATTTCCAATGTGGCCGGTGTGCTGGTGGAGGACCGGCTTGTCGCCCGGCTTACGCGCGTGGAAGCCGAAACTCTGATTGAGGCGGGCGTTATCAGCGGCGGGATGATACCCAAGGTCGAGACGGCGCTGGCGGCTTTGGGGGCCGGCGCGCGGCAGGTGGTTATTACCAATCTGGAGGGTTGGGCAAACGGCGGCGGCACGACATTCGTGAAAAGTGAAGCAATAAGAGGATGAGCATGTCAATTACAGCGGAAGTCATCAAGAAAGATCAGCAATACAGCGTCCCGGTGGCCGGCCGGCCAGATTTTGTGCTGGCTCGCGGCGAGGGCGTCACCGTATACGACGCCGACGGCAAAGCCTATACCGATTGGGTGGCGGGCATCGCCGTCAACGCCCTGGGTTATGGCGACCAAGAACTCATGGATGTCGTCGCCAAGCAGATGAGCACCGGCTTGATTCACGTCAGCGGCTTGTATCATACGCAGGCCATGGTGGAGCTGGCTGAATTGCTCTGCTCGATATCCTTCGCCGACAAGGTCTACTTCTGCAACAGCGGGGCGGAAGCCAACGAAGGCGCATTGAAGTTCGCGCGGAAGCTGGCTTATGTCAACGAGAAGCCCAACAAGACCAAGATGGTCAGCTTCAGCGAAGCCTTTCATGGCCGCACGATGGGCGCGCTGGCTATGACGCCGAAGGAAAAGTATCAGACGCCTTTCAAGCCCATGGTGCCGGGCGCTGTCACCGGCGAATTCAACAGCGTAGAAAGCGCGCAAGCGGTCATCGACGCGGACACGGTCGCGGTGATCGTCGAGCCGATTCAGGGCGAGGGCGGCATCAATGTGGCCACAGCCGAATTCTTGCAAGCGCTGCGGCGGCTTTGCGATGAGCATGAAGCCGTATTGATATTCGATGAGATCCAATGCGGCTTGGGGCGCGTCGGCGAATTATGGGCGCATAGTTTCGCCGGGGTCTCGCCGGATATTATGACGCTGGCCAAACCGCTGGCTGGCGGCTTGCCTATAGGCGCGATCCTGGTCACGGACGCGGTGGCTGGCGCGATACAGCCTGGCGATCATGGCTCGACATTCTCCGGCGGCGCTGTGGTGATGCGGGCGGCCGAAGCGGTGGTCAAGCGCGTGATGAGCGAAGGCTTCATGGAGCATGTCAGCGAAGTAGGCGAGTATCTGCTTGAGCGCCTGTCAGAACTGAACAGCCCGCATATCACCGATGTGCGCGGTCGCGGCTTGATGGCCGGCATCGAGTTGGATGTGGCGCCGGCCGCTGTCGTGCAAGCTGGATATGAACAAGGTCTGCTGCTTGTGAGCTCGGGGGTGAATGTTGTGCGTTTCGTGCCGCCCTTGATCGTGGAAAAGGCGCATGTGGACGAGCTGATCGAGAAGCTGACGAGTATCCTGGAGGGTATTGATGCCGAAGATTAACCCCTCGATTGACTCCGTAAACGGTTTCCAGGTCGCTGGCGTCCATGCGGGCATGAAAAAAGCGGGCGCGCTGGATTTCGCGCTGGCGGTAAGCGATGTCGATTGCGCAGCGGCGGGCGTCTTCACGCGCAACAAGGTCAAAGCCGCGCCGGTGCTGCTGGATATGGAACGGCTGGCACGCAATCCGAATGGCATCCGCGCTGTGGCCACCAATACGGTCAGCGCCAATGCCTGCACGGGAAAGATCGGCTTGGAGAACGCGCGGACGACGGCGGATATGGCGGCTGAAGCGCTTGAGATCGCGGCTGAGCAGGCGCTGGTGATGTCAACCGGCGTCATCGGCACGCATTTGCCCATGGACAAGATCGCGCGAGGCATCGAGCTGGCCAGCGCAAATCTGGGCTCGGATTGGCGGTCCGCGGCCGCCGCCATCATGACCACCGACACGCGACCGAAACTTGGCTCGGTGACCGTTGAGACCGCGAACGGCAGCTATACGATTGCCGGCATCGTCAAAGGCGCGGGCATGATTGCGCCCGATATGGCCACCATGCTCAGCTTGATCGTCACTGACGCCGGATTGAGCGTGGAACAAGCCAACGCGGCGCTCGGGCAAGCCACGCGACAGAGTTTCAATCGCATCGTCGTCGATGGCGATACCAGCACCAACGATACGGTTCTGCTGCTGGCCAATGGCATGAGCGGCGTCACGGTCGCTGACGACCAGGACTTGCGGGCGTTTCAGGCGGCATTGAATGGCTTGACGCGCTTCCTGGCGCAGGAAATCGTCCGCGATGGCGAAGGCGTGACCAAGTTTGTTACGCTGGAGGTCCTCAACGCGACTACGATGGCTGATGCCGAGCGCATCGGTCAGACGATTGGCGCTTCCCTGCTAACCAAGTCGGCATTTTATGGCAGCGACGCCAACTGGGGGCGGATCGTGGCGGCGGCTGGAAGAGCTGGCGTGGCATTTGACCCGGATGCGAGCTCGCTTTCGGTGGCGCCGGGCGAGGCGGCGGATGGCGCGCTGCAAATCTTCGCTGGCGGCATGCCGACCGAGTATCAAGAAGCGGAGGCCGCTGCCATCATGGCGCAGCCCTCGATGACATTCAGGCTGGATTGCGGCTTGGGCGATGGCAGCGCGACCATCTGGACCTGCGACATCAGCCACGAGTATATTTCGATCAACGGCGACTATCGTTCCTGATTCGCAGCAGAAAGGCGCGGAATGAAAGCGGCGCTGGCGCTTGAAGATGGGCGGGTTTTCCCGGGCTCTGGTTTCGGCGCGGCTGGCATTGCTACTGGCGAGATCGTCTTCAATACTTCCATGACGGGCTATCAGGAGATTCTGACCGATCCTTCATATCATCGACAGATCATAACGATGACAGCGCCGCATATTGGCAACACCGGCGTCAACCTGGAAGATCCGGAATCGAACAAGGTCTGGGCGGCGGGTTTTGTCGTCCGCTCGCTCAGCCCCATCGTCAGCAACTGGCGTGGACGAGGCGACCTGGCGACCTATTTGCGCGCGCAGGGCATCATCGGCATTACGGATCTGGCCACCCGGGCTCTGGTGCGGCATATCCGCGAAAAAGGCGTGATGCGGGCGGCGATTGCCAGCGGCGACTCAGCGACGAATATCGACCGTCTCATCGTCCATGCGCGAGCCACGCCCGATATGTCTGGCGCGAACCTTGTAGATGAAGTGACTGTCAGCGAGAGTTACGACTGGGATGAAACCAGCGATGCCAACTGGTTTGGCAGGAGCGCGACCAGCTCCGCAGGACCGCTGATAGTCGCTTACGACTTTGGCGTCAAGCGCAACATCCTGCGCATGTTGAGCGATCGTGGCTTGCGCGTGAGGGTCCTGCCCGCCTGGACGCCTTGCGCCGATGTGCTGGCCATGCGCCCGGCCGGCCTTTTCCTGAGCAACGGACCAGGCGATCCCGCGGCGGTGGACTATGCCATCGCCAATACGCGCGGCTTGCTGGGGAAATTGCCGATCTTTGGCATCTGCCTGGGGCATCAGATTCTGGCTTTGGCTTTGGGCGGCGCCACCGAGAAGATGCGCTTTGGGCACCGCGGAGGCAACCAGCCGGTCAAGAACCTGGATACCGGCGAGGTCGAGATCGCCACGCATAATCACGGGTTCGCCGTCGCCGCAGACAGCGAGCTCAGCGGGGGCCAGATCACGCATGTCAACTTGAATGACAACAGCGTCGCGGGCCTGCGCCATCGTCAGCTGCGCGCTTTCAGCGTCCAATATCACCCGGAGGCGGCGCCGGGACCGCATGATTCTTTTTATCTATTTGATGAGTTTGTGGAGGCCGCGCGTCAACATGCGGCAGCCGAGCCCAACCTTGCGACGAAATGACTGCCTGCCATGCCCAAACGCGCTGACATCAAGAGCGTCATGATAATCGGCTCAGGACCGATCGTGATCGGCCAAGCCTGCGAGTTCGATTACAGCGGCGTGCAAGCCTGCAAAGCCTTGAAGGCGCAGGGCTATCGCGTCGTGCTGGTCAATTCCAACCCCGCCACCATCATGACGGATCCGCAATTCTCGGATGCAACTTACATCGAGCCGCTGACAGCCGAGACCTGCCAGCAAATCCTCGAGAAGGAAAATCCCGATGCCCTGCTGCCGACCGTCGGCGGGCAAACGGCGCTGAACCTGGCTGTGCAGCTGCAGGAATGCGGCGCGTTGGACCATTATGGCGTCGAGCTGATCGGCGCGAGCCTGGAGAGCATCCAACTGGCGGAGGACAGGCGGCTGTTCAACCAGACCATGCGCGAGATCGGGCTCAAGGCGCCGGACAGCCTGGTAGTCAGCAGCGTAGCGGGAGCGCTGGAGTTCGCCGGGCAAATTGGCTATCCCGTTCTTATCCGGCCATCCTTCACGATGGGCGGGGCGGGCGGCGGCGTGGCTTATGATGAAGACGAGCTGCGACAGGTGGCGGCCAATGGCTTGCGGCAGAGTCCGGTTGGGCAAGCGCTGGTCGATAAGAGCTTGCTGGGCTGGAAGGAATATGAGCTTGAGTTGATGCGCGATGGCAAGGGCAACTTCGTCGTCGTCTGCTCAATAGAAAATCTGGATCCTATGGGCGTGCATACGGGCGACAGCATCACAATCGCGCCAGCCCAGACCTTGACGGACAGGGAACTGCAGCGGCTGCGCAATATGTCGCGCAAGCTCTTCGACCGCATCGGCATCACAACCGGCGGCGCCAATGTGCAGTTCGCCATCAACCCGGCTGACGGCGAAGTCAATGTCATCGAGATGAACCCGCGCGTTTCCCGGTCATCGGCTTTGGCCAGCAAGGCGACCGGCTTCCCTATCGCCAAGATTGCCGCGCTGGTGGCTGTGGGTTATGCTCTGGACGAGATTCCCAATGATATCACGCGGGTGACGCCAGCCAGTTTTGAGCCATCGCTGGATTATATCGTCGTGAAGATTCCTCGTTGGGATTTCAAGAAATTCGCCGGCGCGGATCCGGTCTTGGGACCACAGATGAAAGCGGTTGGCGAAGTGATGGCCATCGGGCGAACATTCCCCGAAGCGCTGCAGAAAGCCGTGCGCTCGCTGGATATTGGCATGGATGGCTTCGGCGAGCCCAGTATGGCGCCCCAGCCGCGCGAGGCTTTGAGCGTGCCCACCGCGCAGCGTTTGTTCCAGGTGGCGGATGCCATTGCCGATGGCGTCGATCCCATGGAAATCATTGAACGCACGCGCTTTGATCCTTGGTTCCTGCAGCAAATGCGCGCTCTGATTGACGTACACAATCAGTATGCCGGCGTTGGCAAGCAGCTATATGATCTCGAAACTGCCGACCTGCTGAAGCTCAAGCGATATGGCTTCAGCGACCGCGCCATAGGCCGCATGGTCGGGGTTGACCAGTTTGCGGCTCGCGCCCGTCGCCTCTCGCTGAATGTGGCGGCCAACTTCTATCGCGTGGATACCTGCGCGGCCGAGTTTGAAGCGCTGACGCCTTACCTGTATTCTACGTATGAGCCGGAATGCGAGGCTGCCCCGACGCAGCGCGAAAAAGTCATGATCCTGGGCGGCGGACCCAACCGCATCGGGCAGGGCATCGAATTCGATTATTGCTGCGTTCACGCCTGTTTCGCGCTCAGGGACTTGGGTTATGAGACCATCATGGTCAATTGCAATCCCGAGACGGTCAGCACCGATTATGACACGGCAGATCGATTGTACTTCGAGCCATTGACCGCGGAAGACGTCATGAACATCGTGGATCGCGAGCAGCCGGCCGGCATCCTGGCGCAGTTCGGCGGCCAAACGCCACTGAACATCGCTGGCGACCTGGAGCGAATGGGCGCGCCGATCTGGGGTACATCGGTGGATACTATTGACCTGGCGGAAGATCGCGAGCGCTTCAATGCAATGATGCGGCGTCTGAATATCGCGCAGCCGGCCGGCGCCACCGCGCGGACTCGGGCTGAGGCGGCGGAAGCGGCAGGACGCATCGGCTATCCGGTCTTGATTCGCCCCAGCTATGTCCTGGGCGGGCGCGGCATGGCGATAGTCTTTGACGAGGCGCAATTGCTGGCTTGGCTGGATGAACATGTCGAATGGCTGGGCCATCCGACGCTCATCGACCAGTTTCTTGATGACGCCTACGAAGTGGATGTGGATGCCTTATGCGATGGCGAGACGGTGACCATCGGCGGCATCATGCAGCATATCGAAGAAGCCGGCGTGCACAGCGGCGATTCGGCTTCTGTGCTGCCACCCTACAAGATCAGCTATTTTCATCTGGATATCATTCGAGATTATACGCGGCGCATCGGCTTGGCTTTGGGCGTCAAAGGGCTATTCAACATTCAGTTCGCGGTCAAGGACGATGAGGTCTACGCGCTGGAGGCAAACCCGCGAGCCAGCCGCACCGTGCCTTTCGTCAGCAAGGCGACCGGAAAACCGCTGGCGCGTTACGCTGCGCAGATCGCTGCGGGCAGAAGCCTGAAAGAGCTGGGTTTCGTTGAAGAACCGGCCGTGTCAGGTTTTTTCATCAAAGAAGCGGTATTCCCATTTCAGAAGTTTCCCGGCGTCGATACGCGGCTGGGCCCAGAGATGCGTTCGACGGGCGAGGTCATGGGCCATGCCTCAACCTTCGGGCACGCTTTTGTCAAATCCCAGGCTTCGGCTGGCTTGCCTTTGCCCAGGGACGGCTGCGTTTTCATCAGCGTCAACGACTTTGACAAGCCGGTGGTGGCCAAGATCGCCAGAGAATTGCGCAAGCGCGGCTTTAGACTGCTGGCTACTGATGGCACGGCGCGCTGGCTCAACCAGCTGGGGATAAGAGCCGGGCGCGTCAACAAGATCTCGCAAGGCAGCCCGCATGTCATTGACGCCATGAACGGCGGCGAAATCGATCTCATCATCAATACGCCGCGGGGCAGCCAAGCGCATGCCGATGGCGCGGAAATCCGCAGCCAAGCCTATGCCTTGTCCATCCCGATTGTCACCACGATGAGCGCGGCCGCCGCCACCGCGCAAGGCATCAAACGAATGAGCGAGGAGCCGCTGACCGTGCGCAGTTTGCAGGCGCATTACGCCTCAGCCAGGTGAACGAAGACAGCATGAGGGCAGAGTCATGAATAAAGCCTACGAGAAATACCTGGCCGAAGTCCTCATAGAGGAAGAACGCCTGCAAGCCAGGATCGCCGAGCTCGGCGCTCAGATCACGGTGGATTACAGTGATTGTGATGACCTGCTGCTGCTCTGCATCTTGAAAGGTGGCGTGATGTTCATGAGCGATTTGTCTCGGCATGTGCATGTGCCGCATATGATCGACTTCATGGCTGCCAGCAGTTATGGCGCGGGCGCGCGCAAGTCGGCCGGCTCGGTGCGCATTGATATGGACCTGCGCATGGACGTCCGCGGCAAGCATGTGCTGGTGGTCGAAGACATCATCGACAGCGGGCATACCTTGTCCTTCGTAATCAAGACTCTGCGCAACCGCGAGCCAGCCAGCCTCAAGCTCTGCGCGCTGCTCAATAAACAATCCCGCCGCGAAGTGGATATAGTGGTCGATTACATCGGCTTTACTATCGAGAACAAGTTCGTCTTCGGCTATGGGCTGGATTTGGATGAGCGCTTTCGCAATCTGCCCTTTGTCGGCGTGGCGCGGACGGATGCCATCTGTGATGCCTGAAAGCGCGCCCAGCCTGGCATGGACGGATTTTGTCCTTGAGCTGGCAGATTTGCTGCGCGAACGGGATGTCCGCTGTCAGGTCTACCTGGTTGGCGGCGCTGTTCGCGATGCCTGGCTGCGCCGAGCGATCACAGATATAGATATCGCGGTTGCTGGCGATGCGCTGGCATTGGCGCGGCAAGTGGCTGATTGGCTTAAGGCGGATGTCTATGTGATGGATCGCGAGCGGGGAGTGGCGCGGGTCTTGCATCGCTGGCGGGACGAGCGCATCTGCCTGGACTTCGCGCGATTGCGTGGCGCCAGCCTGGAAGCGGACCTGCGCGATCGCGACTTCACCATGAACGCCATGGCCGCTGATTTGCTGGGCAGGATTGAAGTCTTGATCGACCCGCTGGGCGGCGCGGCTGACCTGCGGCTGAAAACCCTGCGGCGCTGTTCGCAGCGGGCAATTGCAAACGACCCCATTCGCGCCTTGAGAGCCGTCCGGCTGAGCGCGCAATTCGCTTTGAAGGTCCATCCCGATACGGCGGCGGACCTGCGGGCAGAGGCCTCTGGCTTGCGGCGCTGCTCCGGCGAACGCATCCGGGATGAGTTCTTCAAGCTGCTGGCTCTGGATAAACCGGCGCGGGCTCTGCGCGTCTGCCAGCGGCTGGGACTGCTGCGGGAGATCCTGCCGGCTTCCGCCCCTTGCGAAAAGGACGATTCTGATTGGGCGGCGAACTTCGCGCTTGTTGAACGCTTGGCTGACCTGCTGATGGCGATCAGCAGTCGGCGCACGGATAATACCGCGGCCAGCTTTGACCTGGGCATGTTGGTGATTCAGCTGGATCGCTTCAGGGCATCCCTGCAAGCGCATATCAACCGCGAATATGGCGGGGCTCGCAACCATGGCGAATTGCTGATCCTGGCGGCTCTGCTGCAAGACCAGACAGAGAGTGATGCATCCGCGCTGAAGCTTAGCGCCAAAGAAGAACGCAGCCTGCGCCTGGCTGTGAAGCATATCTCCCGTTTCTCGGCTCAATCCAGCTGGAGCGCGCTCGACCAGCATCGTTTCTGGCATGATTTGAAGCGGGGCGGCATCGATGTGATCTTGCTGGCATTGGCGCGCTACCTGGCGGCGCGGGGCAACACATTGAAACAGGCTGATTGGCTGCAGCAGGTGGATAGCGCGACGCGGCTGCTGGATGCTTACTTCAATCGCTACGCCGAAATAGTTGATCCGCCGATGCTGCTCAACGGAAACGAGATTCGGGCGCAGCTAAATCTGGCGCCGGGTCCGATGATCGGCGACTTGCTGAAGGCATTGCGGGAAGCGCAGGCGACCGGCCAAGTGACTTCCAAGCCCGATGCGCGCGAATTCGTCTCGCGGCGGATTGAGGCACTCCAAAGCTGAATCAGCCGGGCGGATCAGCTGCTAGACTCTCGCTGTTCGATGCTTTCGTGAATCGGTAGAAGACCAGCATCGTGCGGCCGTATTTGCGCTTGTCCACGGCTTGCAGGCGCCGCAGGGTTTGCTCTCTGGCGTATTCTTGGGGATCAATCTGTACGATGACCTGGCACTCTTTATGATGCCAGGCTTCGTTGTCGTCGATTTCCAGCAATGTCTTTTGCCACAACCCGCGATATTGCGGCGGCGCGACATAAACGAAGTGATAGAGGCGATCGGGGGGCTTTGCCAGGAGTTGAAAAGCATCCCGCCTGATAACTTGGGCCGAGTCGCCGAGGCGCGTATGGGCGAGATTGGCGCGAATGGTTTTCAGAGCGCGAGCATTCACGTCGACGAATTGCGCAAAGCCGGCGCCGCGGCTCAAGGCTTCTATGCCAACGCTGCCTGTGCCGGCGAAGAGATCTAGGAAGTTTGCCCCATGGATCTCCGCGCCAATTATGCTGAAAAGCGCTTCCTTGACGCGATCCATGACGGGCCTCGTCGAATCGCCGGGCACGGCTTTCAGCTTCATGCCGCGGGCTTTGCCGGCAATCACGCGCAGAGCCACCGCTAACTCACCGCTTCTACAGCGCTGCGCAGGGCGCGGATATTGGAAACTGGCATCGTGATATAGCCGCTGCCGCTGCTGGACAGGATGAATCGCCGCGAGTCGCACTGCTTGATGGCGTCGCGGGCTGCCGAGCGGATAATCGTTGGACTGCCGTGCAGCAGGTCATCGAATTCGTTCAAGCCGCCGCAGGCTGCGAATCTGAACAGGCTCTTGGCATTGGCAAGCGCCTCCGGATTGGCGCGACAATCCCAGTTCAGCGCCTGGATGGGCAGATCCGCAAAGAGATTCAGCATTGGCGATGGCCCGTTCGCCTGCAGGATGTTCAGCCACCAGTTCTGCGGCAGATCAGCCAGGATGGCGCGGATATGCGGCAGGGCGCAGGCGCGGTATTCCGCTTCGGACATGATGTCATGGCTGGCAAAGTCCGCCACCAGGAATATGCCCGCGATGCCGGGGAATTTACGCAGCGAATCCAGAAAGCGCAGAGTACTCTCGGTGAGCTGGCTCAAGCCGCTGCGCAGGCGATCGGCGCGCAGGCGCATATCGCGAAGCGTTTTCCGCTTGCCAGCCAACTGAGAAGCCTGGACCAGCGGACTGTAAATCGTGAGCAATATGGGCGTGGCATCGGCTTCCATTGCCTGGCATATCAGGCGCAGGCATTGCGCTTGCTGCCCCAGGGCTCCGCGGTCAGGAGCCAGCGGACGCAATTCTGTCCATGCCAGCGAGCGATGGACGACGCGCTTGGTGATCTGGCGGATGCCATGCGGGTCGCCTTTCCAAGCGTCTTGCAAGCCATAATCGACGACTTGGAAGCCGCGGGCTGGCATGACGCGCAGGAAATCCCAATTGTAATCGCGTTGGAAATCGATCGTCGAACGCGCCAAATCGGCCGGACGCTGGTCATCGCCGGGCCAATGCCGCCACAGCGCGACGGGCGCCCGGTCGACGCTATGATCCCCGATGGCGCGCTCCAGCCGCTCACGCTTATGCATGCGAGGCTTTAGGGATTGCCAGCCCCAACATCCACAAGGCGCTGCGACAACATGCGCGTCAGCATCATATAGCGGTCATCGACGTTGGTCCCCAGGTCATTGTCAGCGACGTTGCCTTCGGTATGCGAGGTCGTCTTGACGGCGGCCAAGGCGCTCTCGGTCGTTTCCAGCGCCCGCTGGAATGCTTGAGCGGCGGCCTGCATATCGCCGCTGGCTTTATGCGCCAAACCCAAGCCATAGAGCGCGTCGACATTCTCCGGATTCGCCGTAACGATGTCGTCAAACATGCGTATCGCGCCTGCATTATCCCCATCGCGATGCAAACGCCAAGCCTGCCCAACCCGTTCCACAGATGCCATTGATGCCATGATGTCTCCTCCAAGCGCGCTCGTTGGCAGCCGCCGAGCCCAACTCAACTGGCTGCGCGGCATTGCGGCTATTGTACCGCAAACATGGCAAATCGCTAGCGCCCTCCATATATTGGTGGCGTATCCCTATCGGTTGAAACAGGCGACATCTTGCCGCTATTGCCCGCTGATGCTATGCTTTCGCCGTTATATGAACGCGGACTTCGGCGATGCGCATTCGCTCGGCAAAAGAGACTGACTTGTCGGCTGCCGCTCAACTGTGGTTTGAGCGCATGAGTCTTTTGCGCGAATCTGACCCAAATCTGCGCCTAGCGCCCAAAGCTGTCGCCCTGTGGCAGGAACGGGCGATGGGCTGGATCCATGACCGGGACCGCGCGTTTTATGTCGCGATAGCTGATGCTGAAGTCACGGGATTTCTGGTAGTCGGCGCGAAGGACAATCCGCCATGGCTGCTCCCCGCGAGGGTCGGCAGGCTTGTCGAGATGGCGCTGGACCTGCATCAGAGCCGCCGGGGCCAGAGCCGCGCCTTGCTGGAGCGGGCTGCCGATTGGCTGCGCGCCCGGGATATCGCCATCCTGGAAATCCAGTCCTGGTCTTGCTATCCGGTTGAAGAGGCTTTTTGGCGGGCTCAGGGCGCCAAGCTGCGCAGGAGCGGATTCTGGCTAAAATTATGATCCGGCTGGCTGATGAAGGCGATGCCGAAGTCATTGGCGAACTCTGGGCGGAGATGGCTGGCTATCACGCGCAACTAGATGCCGCGACCTTCCGCCCGGCTGCGAATGGCGCCGAGCTTTACGCCCGCCGGATCTGCGACCGCCTGCAAGATTCTGCCGCTCGCGTCCTGGTGGCTGAGCAAGATGGCGCGGTTGTCGGCTATGTATGCGGGATGATCGCAGAGATGACGACCGAGATGTTTCTGCCGATGCGCTGCGGATTCCTCGCCGATGTCTATGTCGCGCCAGCATACAGGCGGCGGGGCCTGGGCAGGCGGCTCGTGGAACGGCTCTGCCTCTGGTTTCGCGATCAAGACGTGGCGCATTTTGAGTGGCAGGTCAGCGCGAAGAATCGGGCGGGGCTGGAATTTTGGGAAGCCATCGGCGGCGAAACGACTATTCTGCGCATGCGCGCGGGGGTTGCGGGGGTGATGTCATGACAGAAATGCTCTATCTTGAAGACAGCTACATCAAGGAATTCACAGCCAGGGTCATCGGGCATGAGGCGGGCAAGAATGCCGTTTTGCTCGACCGCAGCGCATTCTATCCCGGTGGCGGCGGGCAGCAGCCTGATCAGGGCTGGCTCTTGGCAGACGATGCCGAATATCGCGTGACGAGGGCGCGGCACGGCGGCTTGCACATCATTGACGGCGATTTGCCAGCGATCGGCAGCGAGATTCGGGGCAAGCTGGACTGGCAGCGGCGTTACCAGATCATGCGCACGCATACCGCCATGCACATCCTCTGCGGCGTCATCTGGCGCGATTATCAAGCCAGCGTAACCGGCGGCAACATGGACATCCTCGGCGGGCGCATGGACTTTGAGTTTGAGCGCTTACAGCCCGAAGTCATCGCAGTTATTGAGGGACGCGTCAATCAGGAAGTAGAGGCTGCGCGAGAGCTGCGGACGGCGATTCTCCCGCGGGAAGAAGCCTTCCAAATCCCCGATTTGATTCGCACCAAGATCAATCTCCTGCCGCCGGGCATCCAGGAAGTGCGCACGGTTGAGATAGTCGGCTTGGACTTGCAGGCGGATGGCGGGACGCATGTGGCCAATACCTGCGAAGTCGGCGCGGTGCGTATCGTGAAATACAAGAGCAAAGGCGGCATCAACAAGCGGCTGTATATCGAGCTGGAGCCTTGATGCGCTACCTGCATCCCGTTCAAACGCATGAGCAATTCTTGGCCAGCGGCGACTATCAGTTCTTCAAAGACGGGCGGACGCTGGAAAAGAGCGAAGCCTGGGCCATTCACCGGCATCCCGATGGCGGGCGATTTGTCCGAGTTGATGTTGACGCGCGGCGGGCGGAAGGTCCCTCAATTCTGCTGGAGGCTCTATACGGCGCGGATGGCGGGCTGATACGGCTGGACCTCCGCTATGAGAACGCGCGATTTGAAGGCGGAGTCAAGACCTTGAGCGCGAGTTACCAGTTCGCCGAATGCGCTTTGCAGGTCGGCTACGCCATGAATGGCGGCTCGCGGGAGTATGCGGAACTTGAGTTGCCGCGGGGCGCGCTGATAGACATTCCTCTGCTCGTCTTTCGCGGCGCGACCATCCAGGCGCTGGCTGATCCCCTGCGGCAGGCAGAAGCGATCTTTGTGCCGATGTTTGAACATGCGCAGCTCTTCCCGGGGCGCCTGAGCCATTCGTTGGCAGCGGTCGATTTTGCCGGCGAAGACTGGCTCCGCATCGGCAAGCGGCAGATCCCAACACGGCGTTATGCATACCGCGATCAAGCCATGGCCTATTGGGTAGACGGGCATGGCGTGGTCATAAAGCGGGTCAGCGCCTTCAAGCAACAGGAATTCGTTGTGAAGATTCGCAATTATGCCATGCCATCCGCGTCGCTTCGCGGGGAGTAGAGGCGGCATTTATGCTGAAGAGATTTGAGATATTCCTGGGTCCCCGCGGGTATCGCGCCTTCATCGCCCTGCTGGCGGTGACCGGCTTGGGCAGCCTGGCGCTGAACGCGGTGACTGGCGCGCCGGGTTTTGTCACGGCTTTGCAGACCCTGCTTCTGCTAGTCTTCGCGGGCGGCGCAACGTATATGATCTTAAGTCGCCTGCCTATCGAGGAACGCAAGCGCTGGCTGGCTGTGATCGCGCCCTCTATTGTGGTGATGCTCGGCGGGTCGCTGATCATGCCAGCGATTTCGGGTGCCTTCGTCGGCGCAGGCTTGGGCTGGATAGTCGCTGGCATTTTTATTTTCCGCAACATGGGCGGACCCAAGAATTATAAGCGGGCAGTCAAAGCCATGCGCAAAGGCGACTACAAAAGCGCAATCTCCGCGATGAGCGAACAGATTGGCCAGGAGCCAGAACGCCCAGAGCATTATCGCTTTCGCGCTGAACTGCATAGGCTGGCTGGCGACCTCAAGGCGGCGCGGCGGGATTATCAGCGCATGATAGACTGCGATGACGGGTCGGCTGTGGCGCACAACGGCTTGGCGGAAGTCGAGCTGCAAGCCGGGCGCTATCAGGAAGCGAGGCGGGCGGCGCAGAAAGCCCAGTCGCTGGCGCCGGCGGAATGGGTGGCGGCATATAACCTGGGCATGATAGACGATCGGCTTGGGAATGCCGCGGCGGCGATAGAGCATTTGCGGAAGGCGCTGGAACTGAAGATGCCAGATTCTCGACATCGGCTCTTGACGCAACTATACTTGTGGCGCGCCCATACGCGGCAGGCGGACAGCGCATCGGCAGAACAGGCTTTGGCAGCGCTGCGGAAAGAGCGCGCGGGCTTGGAAGAGTGGCAGCTCATCATGAGCGCGGATGAAGCGGGGGCTCTTCGCCAAGTCCTAAGCGGTGATATTGAAGAGGCGCGGCAGCTTATTGATGGACTTGCGGAAGAAAGACGGAAGTAGCAGGGTAGCAACGTGTCATTTCGCCGGCGGATAGCCTGGATCGCCGTCTTTGCCTTTGTGGCCATCGCGGCTTTGGGTTTCATCGTCTTTATTCTTGGCGTGTTGATTGAGCTTGCTGATGGCATCACGCAGCCGCTCGACCCTTATATTTCGCCGGTCATGCAGATGTCTCTGGCTGGATTATGCCTTTCGGCGACCATGATTCTGCTGGGATTTCTGCTGGTTGGGGTATTGCTGGCGCGGCAATCGCGACAGTACGGCGCCGGTTATGGCGAGGCCTATCGGCTGGTACAGAGCATGCAATTCCCACAAGCCATACGTCTGCTGGAGCGGGTCTTGGCTGGCGGCAAAGTTACGCCTGATCTGCTCATGCTGCTCACCAGCGCATACGCCTACAACGGACAGCTGGCCAAGGCTCAGGAAACAGCTGATCGCGCGGTGGAGTTGTTCCCGGGCGATGCCGGCGCTTATATGACGCTGGCGACCGGTTATCGCATGCAGGCGAGTTATGGCGAGGCGGCCATCGCCCTGCAGACTGCCGCGCAGCTTTCGCCGAACCAGCCGGTCATCTGGGCGGAGTTGGGCTTTGTGCAGCAACTGGCAGGCGAGCATGAATTGGCTATCGAAGCCTTCAAACATGCCGCGCTGTATTCCATGCCCTCCATGTATGCCGTGCGCGTGAATTACTATTTGTCGCGTCACTTTAGCCGGCAGGGCGAAGCGGAGGCTGCCCGGCGCGCGACCGATGGCATGATCGAGGCCAGTCATGGCTTGGAGGCATGGAAATCAACCTTGCGCGCCCTCGAAGGCACAGCCTATGGCAGCCTGCTGCATTATGAGATTGAAAAGATCGCAGATCTGATCGCCGAGAAGCAGGGCAAGCGGAAGAACAGCGAATGACGCTCCTGCATGACCTGGCGCGGCGCCTGCCGGAATGGGACGCGTCGGTCAAGCTGGCATTTGCGCTGGGCTTGGCATTGCTTGCGGCGCTGGCGGCTCTGGGTTTTGGCGGACCGGCTGAGATCCAGCTGCCGGCGCGGGTCGGCGCATTTGGCATCCTGGTCACGTTGCAAGGGCTGTTTCTCTGGGCGAATCGCCGCGATATTTCACCCTATCACCAGGCGCAGCGCGAATTCATAAAGGGCGACTATCACAGCGCGCGGGTGATTCTCGAAGCCATTCCCGAATCATCCCGCGAATCAGTCGATGCGCTGGTCTTGCTGGGCAACTGTTACCGGTATCTCGGCAGCTATGACAGCAGTGGCGCGGCATTGGACCGGGCGCTGCAGATCAAGCCGGAACATCATCTGGCGCTCTTCAGCCGCGGCAAACTCAGCCTGATCCTGGGCGATTATGCGTCTGCCATAAAGCTGATAGAGCGGGCGCTGCGGTATGGGGCGCCGGAGCTTGTCCGCTTTGAACTGGGGCAGGCGCGCTACCTGCTTGGCGACATCACAGGCGCAAGCGCTCAACTGGAAGCGGCCAGACCCCATTTGGAAGACGAAGCGCCCCAGCAACTGATGATCGCCTGCACTCTGCATCAGATGGCGATGGGCGAGGCGCCAAGCGCGGCGATGATCCAGGCCGGCGTTGACTATTGGCGCTTGGAAGCGGAAAAGCACGCGAGCGCGCCTTATGGGCTGGCTCTTCGCGATGCGCTCAAAACCTTAGAGGAGCAGTTCGCCGAGGCCTGATTCCACCCTTTCTTAAGCCAGCGATTTACGCGATAATCCCAGCGGATTTGCGCCCCAACAGGGGCACGAGGAGGTGCTTTCGTGGCGTCGCATGCCTACATGCCGCGGTTCATTGCCGTTTTGATACGAGCTTCGCAGGATCAGGCTGGAAACCGAGAATAGCGCAAGCCTATCAAGACAACGGAGAAGCGGTGAGCCATGTTTAGAGAAGTAGACTCGCGAGTAAACAGTGAAACGATCAATCGGCTGGAGCAGCAGCAGTTGGATTTCTGGCGCTTCAACCGCATATTCGAGCGCAGTACCGAAGGCCGCGAAGACGCGCCCCGGTATGTATTCTATGAAGGTCCGCCAACAGCCAATGGCACGCCGGGCAGCCACCATGTCATGTCGCGGGCTTTCAAGGACATGTTCCCGCGCTACAAGGTCATGCAGGGCTATTATTGCCTGCGGCGCGGCGGCTGGGATACGCATGGCCTGCCGGTCGAGATTGAGGTGCAGAAAGAACTCGGCTTAGAGACCAAGGCGCAGATTGAAGAATATGGCGTGGCCCGCTTTAACGCCTTGTGCCGCGACAATGTCTTTCGGCATATCAATGAATGGGAGAAGCTGACCGAGCGCACGGCTTTCTGGGTCAATCTCGATGAAGCCTATGTCACTTTCTCGAACGAATACATTGAAAGCGTCTGGTGGATCCTCAAGCAATTCTGGAACAAAGGCTTGCTCTACCGCGGTTACAAGGTCGTGCCATACAGTCCCTCTTCGGGCACGCCGCTCAGCAGCCACGAGGTTGCACAGGGCTACAAGACCATAGTTGATCCCAGCATCACTGTGCGCTTTCCGGTGCAGGGGCAGCCGGGCGTCTATCTCCTGGCATGGACGACCACGCCCTGGACCCTGCCAGCCAACGCGGCTCTGGCCGTCGGCGAGAATCTCAGCTATGTCCAGGTCGAAGGCCCATCCAGCGATGGCGAGGGCAGTGAACAGCTGATTCTGGCCGAAGACCTGATGGACAAGGTGCTGGCTTCGCCGGAAGACTACACGGTGGTCAAGCGCTTCAAGGGCAGCGAGTTGGCGGGCTGGCGCTATCAGCCGCTCTATACGTTCCTGCCGGTCGAGCAGAATTATGCCTATGTCATATGCGCCGATTATGTCAGCGTCAGCGATGGCACGGGCATCGTGCATACCGCGCCGGCTTATGGCGTTGACGATCTGGCCACCGGGCGCAAGCATGATCTGCCGGTGTTGATCACGGTCGATGAAACCGGCTGCTTCGTCGACGCGGTGTCCAGCTTTCGCGGCTTGTGGTTCAAGGATGCTGACGAACCTATCATCAATGATCTCGTCGAACGCGGCTTGATGTACCGCCACGAAACATACGAGCATAGCTATCCGCATAACTGGCGGGATGGCTCGCCCTTGATGTATTTCGCCCGCGAGACCTGGTTCATTGACACGCTGAAATACAAGCAAAAGATGATCGACCTCAACAAGACCATCAAGTGGGTGCCCGGGCATGTGCGCGACGGGCGCTTTGGCAACTGGCTGGAAGAGCTCAAGGAATGGTCTCTGGGCCGCGAGCGCTATTGGGGAACGCCCTTGCCAGTCTGGGTGGATGAGGCGACCGGCGAGATGCTCTGCGTGGGCAGCGTCGACGAACTGAGCCAGTTGGCTGGACGCGACCTGAGCGAGCTGGACTTGCATCGCCCTTATGTCGACGAGATCGCTTTCGAGAATCCCAATGGCGAAGGCGGGATGATGCGGCGCGTGCCCGAGGTCATCGATGTCTGGTTTGACAGCGGCGCCATGCAAGTCGCGCAGTGGGCATATCCGCAACATAACCGCGATATCCTGGAAGAACAGCATCCGGCCGATTATATCTGCGAGGCTGTCGATCAGACGCGCGGCTGGTTCTACAGTCTGCATGCCATTGGCGCGATGCTATTCGAGACAGTGGCATTCAAAAACGTGATCAGCCTTGGGCATATCCTCGATGAGCGGGGCTTGAAGATGTCCAAAAGCAAAGGCAATGCCATTGATCCCTGGCTTGTGCTGGAAGAATATGGCGCGGATGCCTTCCGCTGGTATATGTACACTTCGGGACCAGCGGGAGATTCGCGGCGCTTCTCGCTGAATGCCGTGGGCGATGTCATCAAGAAGTTTTGGTCGACGCTTTGGAACACTTACAGCTTTTTCGTGACCTACGCCAATATCGATGGCTGGTCTCCCCGTTCCAGCGCGCCGCCGCCGGAAGAACGCAAGTTGCTCGATCAATGGCTGCTGGCTGAGCTGCATGGGCTGATCGCCTCCGTGACCGCTGCCTTCGAAGATTATGACGCCGTCAACGCCACCCGGCCCATCGAAGACTTCGTCGAGCGTCTGAGCAATTGGTACGTCCGCCTGAGCCGCGACCGCTTCTGGAAGAGCCAGATGGACGCGAGCAAGCTGGCGGCTTATGCCACGCTTTATGAAACATTGGCAACGCTGGCGCAACTGCTGGCGCCAACCATGCCCTTTCTCAGCGAGGCGCTGTACCGCAACCTGGTCGCCGAGCAAGACAGCGAGCAAGCCCCGAGCGTGCACCTTTCGCAATGGCCATCCGTTGACGAATCCTTGCTCAATGCCGCCGTCGTGACGGAGATGGCATTGGCGCGGCGGTTGGTCAGCCTGGGCTTGTCGGCGCGGAACGCGGCTCAGATTGGCGTTAGGCAACCCCTGGCTGGCGCGCAGTTCGCCCTGCGAGACGTCTCGGAAGCAGCCATCGTCGAACGCTACGCGGACTTAATCAAGAGCGAGCTCAACCTCAAGAGCCTGAGTGTCATGGGCGCGGAGGAAGCCAGCGCCTATGAAAGCGCGACGGTTTATCGACTGAACCCCTTGCCGCGTTTTCTTGGGCGCAAGCATGGCAAGGACTTCAAGGCGATCCAGGCGGCGCTGCGCGATGGCGAGCAGGCATTCCTGCGTCCCTTTGCCGAACGTCTGCTGGCTGGGGAGGATATCACGCTGGAATTGGATGGCGCGAGCTTCGAGATTCTCAACCAGGAATGCGAGGTGAAGGTCAGCATCGAGACGCCAGAAGGCGCAATCGAAGACGGCGGTTACGTGGTTGTCTTGGACCAGCGCTTGACATCGGACCTGATCGAAGAGGGATTGGCGCGCGAACTGGTGCGCCGCATCCAAAACCTGCGCAAGCAAGCCGATTTCGCTCTCGATGACCGCATTGAAATCGTCTATGCCGATGCCACCAGTTCGGTCGACGCTGTCATGCAGCTTTTCAGCGGCTATATCAGCGCGGAGACCTTGGCCGACCGCCTCGAGCCGGGCGAATTGACCAGCGATTACGTCAGCGAAGCCTTGAACGTGAAAGGCGAATCGCTGAAGCTGGGCGTTAAGCGCGTCAACCAGCTTGGTTAAGATTGCCAAATCCGCATTATGCGCATTGAGCCAATTGGCAATTGCCGGCTGATTCTGCCTTGCATTTTTGCAACAGTTGGTGATAACTTACAAATGCTCAGCGATTCCTTGTGGATTTCGCGGTAGAGCATGGCATATTGCGCCGATAATCGCGGGAGTTCAGGATTGGGATCTGGTCATGTCCGATAAGAACGTCGCTTCTTTGCAATCCTTGCTTCGGTATTGTTTGCCTTTGGGCGCGAGCATCGTCGCTGGCGACCCCGAGATCAAGGTGAATTGGTCGGTGACCATCCGCGCGCAGCCACCCGTCTTCCCCGATATCTATGGCGGCGAATTGGCGCTGGTCTCCATGGATGTGCTGCGCAGTTTTGATAGCCGGCTGACTTTGGCCAGCGTCTTGCGGCAATTGGCGGGCTATGACGTCAGCGCGGTTTTGGCGACGGGCAGCGCCAGCCAAGATGCGATTGACGCGGCCAACGAATGCGGCGTCGGCTTGATTTCGGCGCCGGCCGAAGCCAGCTTGACTTCGATTGAGCGCGCTGTGAATGCGCTGATCCTGAACCAGTCCGCGCGCTTGACAGAACGCGCCATCGAGATTCAGCGGCAGCTGACACGGCTGGCGGCCGAAAACCGCGACCTCAACAGCCTCTTGCAGGTGATGTCCCGCTCAACAGGCAAAGCGCTGGCCATTCACAGCGAAGCCGGCGTTTTGCTCACGCAGATTATGCCCTATGTGGGCCGCCGCGCGTCCAATGGGCGCAGTTCGGCGCTTGCCGCGAGCAGCGACGAATTCCGCGCCTGGCTGGAAACTGACGCCCCATCCGCAGTCGGCGTCATCAGCGCCAGTCCCTTGGGCTATACCATCGTCCTCAAGGTGGAGAAGCGGGTGGCCGGCTACCTGACGCTGATTGATGGAGATGCCAGCCTGAACGAGTTTGACCGTCTGGTCTTGACTTATGGCGCGGATGTCTGCGCGATAGAAATGGCCAAGAACCGGGCGATCGCCTCGGCAGTCGAGCAGACGCGCGGCGATTGGATTCAAATGTGGCTCAGCGGCAGCCCAGCTGATGATGATCTCTTGCGCGCCCGCGCCCAGCAGGCAGGCTTCGAACCGGCTTCGCAATATGTGGTGACGGTCTACCGCGCGACAAGGGAAGGGGGCCGGTCCATGCGGCTGGACAGAGTGATCTCTTTGGCTCGCGATGATATTTCACGCCGGGGCGTCAATGGCGCCATCGGCCAATATGTCGATGTGGTTGTGGCGCTGTACCCGCTGGATGATGATGATGCCAATGCCTTGTCGCGAGCGCGTATGTCTGTGGAAGCCGTGCGCGAGCAGTTAGCCAGGAGAGAGCCTGACATGCTTGTGGCGGCGGGCATCAGCAGACCGGCCAAGAGCCTGTCGAACCTGCGCGAAGCCTATCGCGAGGCGAAGGATGCGGTGTTTATCGCCTATGAATTGGGCGATTGCGATTCGACTACGTATTATGGCGACCTGAAACTCTATCAGCTGCTTCTGGCATTGAAGGGGCGCAATCTGGCGCATTTGCAGCGCTTCTATGAGGATGCGCTTGGTCCCCTGGTGGCGCATGATCAGCGCAAACAGAGCGACCTGATCCGTACTTTGAGTGGCTTTTTCGCGGCAAATGGCAACCTGGCCAAGGCGGCGCAAGAACTGGATGTGCATCGCAATACGTTGGTTTATCGGCTGGAACGCATCGCCGACTTGACCAAGCTGGACCTGGATGATTCGGACAATCGGCTCATCCTGCACCTGGCGCTGAAGACCCAGCGCGTCTTGGCAACCTTGCCCAGCGAGGCGCCGCAGGCTTGAGCGCGCTGCCCGCGATCCGGAAAAGAAAAAGCCACTGAGTTTGCAGTCAGTGGCTTTCGAGATTCCCGCAAATTTGGCGATCAGCTTTCGTTGACGATTTTATGCGCCATCGGCGGGGCGATTTTGACGAAGTGATCTCCTGGCCTGCGCACGAGGGCATACAGCGGCTCGGCAGCCTTTGACTGGTGATTTTCTTCCAACGTGCGGATGTAGGCGTTCAGCAGTTCACGCACGTCATCTTGGCTCTCTTCATCCAAAGGCTGTATTTCCACGACTGAACCCGAAGCGATGCGATTGCGGATGGCTTCGATCGTCAAGCCCTTTTCCGGCTGAACACGCTGATAGACGACGCCGCCGGTCATGCCCGCGCACATCCATGGACCGGGGTCGCCCAGCACTACCGCGCGCCCGGAAGTCATGTACTCGAAGGCGTAACCTTTGAGGTTGGCTCGCGCTCCCAAGCCGCCCAGGCTGTCATTCAGAGGTTGGCTGATCTCGCCGCCAAAGACCACGTCAGCGCCGCTCATGCGGATGCAAGCGCGGGTATCGGCATCGCCCTGCACGATGAAAAGGCCGCCTTGCGCGCCATAAGCGAAGCTCTTGCCCACCGAGCCATCCAAACGCCGCCCGTTGTGATTGAGCCCCTTGAGAATGGCCACCTTGCTGCCAGCGGCGCATTTGCCGACGCCATCCTGCGCGCCGCCTTCCACCAGCACATTGACCGGATCGTCAATGAAAGCCGCCAAGCCGTTGCCCGGGATAGCGGAATTGCTGAAACTCAGATTGATGGCGCGGATGCGGTTGGTATGCGGCACGTCTTTGCGTTTGATCGCGCCGGCCAGGTGTGTTCCCAAAGCGCGGTCCATCGCCATCACCTGTTCATCGTCATAGGTCAACTCGTATTCGCCTTTGCCGACATATTCGGCGACGATATCGGTGATCTGCTTGCTGACGGTATTGCGCGGTCTGGTTACGCGGCGGCCCCCTGGCTGCGCGGGCGTCTTTTGGGCGCCAGGCACGGGTTTGAGCAGGTTGCTCAGGTCAATGCGGTCATGATGAGAACGTTGATAGAGCAGGTCTGCGCGGCCGACGATGTCTTGCAGGTTGCTGACGCCCATCTTGGCCAGCCATTTGCGAATGTCATCGGCCAGGGCGTCGAACATGTGCACGATGCTATGCGGCGAGCCGCGTTCTTCGAAAGGCCGGAAGGCTTTGAAATTGCGCTTCTCGGCTTCTTCTTTGGTCTTGACATGGGTGGTGATGCCAACATGGCAATCGCCGTCCTGACAGCCGCGGCAAATCGTGCAGCCCAGAGCCACCATAGCCAGCGTGGCGAAACCGACCCGATTCGCGCCCAAACAGACCATCTTGATGACATCGCGGCCGCTCTTCATGCCACCATCCACCCAGAGCTCGACATCGTCGCGCAGGCCGCTCTCGATCAGGTGCCGGTGCGCCAGCCAGACGCCGATCTCGGCCGGCAAGCCCACATGACGCAGGGCATGAGCGCGCGCCGCGCCCGTGCCGCCGGTGTAGCCCGTGATGGTGATGATATCCGCGCCGGCTTTGGCCACGCCCACCGCGATGATGCCGATGCCCGGCACCACCGGCAGCTTGACCGAAACCTGGGCATGGGGATTGGCGGTCTTGAGCTCGTCGATCAATTGCGCCAGGTCTTCAATTGAATAGAGATCGTGATTGTTGCTGGGCGAGATCAAGCCGACGCCCGGCGTGGTGCTGCGCACAGCGGCGATCTGCTCGGTGACCTTGTAGCCGGGCAGGTGACCGCCTTCGCCTGGTTTCGCGCCTTGGCCGATCTTGATTTCGATATAATCCGCGGCGTTGAGGAAAGCGATGTTGACGCCGAAGCGCCCGGAGGCGACTTGCTGGCCCCGGTTGCGCGGGTGCCTGCCCAAGAGGTCATGGATCTCGCCGCCTTCGCCATTCATGCAGATGATATTCAGCAGATGCGCCGCCTCGGCATAGGAGCGATAGGCCAGCTCGCCTTGTGAGCCGAAGGACATGGCGCTGATGAGCACGGGCATATCGTAGCCCTTGATGCTGATGTCGACGTCTTCGGTGGCGATAGGCTGGTCGCCTTCCTTCAAACCCAGGATATGCCGCAGCGAAACCGGCATCGTGTCTTCCAGCTTGAGCAAGGTCTCGGTATAGGCGTCGAATTGCAATTCGCCATGCGCGACCGCTTCGGCTTTTTTCCACATCTTGGGGTAGAAGCGTTCGGGGTTCTTCAGCCGCGCCCGCACTTCGCCGCGGAATTCTTGGGCCCGCGCCTGGGCGTCTTCGTAAACTGATGTCCAGGTTAGCCCACGGCCCGTGGAGCCGAAATAATTCGGCGTGCCCAGGATATTGGCGATATTCCGCGACAAGCCGATGGAACTGAAGCTGTGGCCATAACCGCGCAGTTCATGGCAGCCGACGGTCGAGGTGATCTTTTGCAAGCCAGCGCGAATGGCGTTCAGCGTATTGCCCAGGGCCGTCTTGACATTTTCGGCGATCAGCGGTTTGCGGCTGCCGCGAGGCGCTGTGCCCAAGCCCACCGCGTACATGGCGTAGGGCAGGATGGCATTGGCGCCCAGGCTGAGGCAAATCGCCAGATCATGCAAATCGCGCAGGGCGCCCGAACGCACAATGATGCCGACGCGGCGGCGCGGGTTGGGTTGAACGTCCGATTGGCGCAGGGCTTTATCGACCGCCGCCACTGCCAGCAGCGGGTCGATGTACATCTCGTCGCCGCGGGCAATGTGGCTGTCATCCAGGATCAGGCATTGCGCCCCGTCCATGACCGCCTCCAGGGCGCGTTTCTGCAGCGCTTCCACCGCCAGGTCGACGGTCGTATCCATAGGGCAGCCCATAGAGAAGATCGCCAGCCTGTCCGCGAAGACGCCAGCCAAATCCTCCAGCAGCATGGCGCCATGCGCATCGGCGATCCCGCGGAGGGTGTCCACGTCATCGAATTCGGGGATGGCATCCAGCAGCAGAGGAACTTCCAAGCGGATCAATGTGGCGTCGTCATCGCGCCCTGCTGCGATCTCGGGGCGACAGCCGATCAAGACATGAGAGGAAAATTGGGCTTGTTCACGCTCGCGATCAATCGACGGATTGGTGACGACCGCGATGGTCTCCTTGAAGAAATCGGCAAGATTGGCGCGCGTATTGCTCAGTGCCGCCAAGGGGCCATCCCAGCCGAGCGATCCCATCTGTTCTTTGGCGTTCTGCGACAAGCTGGAAACGATTTCGACATGATAGCGCTCCCAGCCGAAGCCAGCCATGACCGCGGCATTCACTTTGACGGGCTTGTCAGACCAGGGCAGTTTGGCGGCGGTCTTCATTGGCGCTGGCGCTTCCTCGAGCACAGCGACCGGGGCTGCCTGGGCCTGCTGCTGCCGCCCGCCGTTGCCAGGCGAATGCGTGGGGAAGGGCAGGGGCGATCTTGAAGCGCCATTTGTGGGCTCGGCCAGCCAGATCCCCGCCGAGACCGGGCTATAGGGTTTGCGCTCGCGATAGCGGCTGTAGACATATTGCTGGATAGCGGGATGATCAAGGACTTCAATGGGCTGCCCGGCTTTGACGGTCATGGCGATTTTCTCGCCGGGCGCCATGGGCTTGGGGCTGACGGACATGGAATCCAGCGCGTAGACGCCGCGTTCCGAAGTGATGAAGTATTCCTTCTCGGTCTCGCCGAACCAGAGGGGCCGCAAGCCCAGGGCGTCGACGCTGAAGACGGTCTGGTTGGCCAGCCGAGCCACAACTGCGGCGGGTCCCTGGGCAAAGGGTCCAAATGCCTGGCGAATCTCAGTGTACATCTCGTGAATCTCGGGCGAGTTCTGCATCAAATCATGCTCGAAGGGCGGGAAGATATGTTCCATGGCTTCGATTAGATCCAGCCCGTGGCGCATGCAAAGCGCGTAAATCGTGCGGTCGACGTCTTGCGAATCCGAGCCGCTGTCGATCATGGGAATGTCCAGCATTTCCGATTCCAGGCGGAAGCGCGAAATCGTGTTGAACTCGCCATTGTGACCAATCAGGTTGAAGGGCTGGGCGCGCTCGAAGATGGGATTGGTGTTGGTGCTGTAGCGCGCGTGCCCCATGGTGATGGCTGAGGCGTAATCTGGGTCGCGCAATTCCGGATAGTAGCGGCGCAGGATCTCGATAGTGCCCTGCACTTTGTAGACGACGCTGTGCGCGGAGAAGGAGGGAAAATGCACTTCAAGCTCGCGCTCCAGCTGGATCTGCAATTCAAAGAGCGCGCGGTCAAGCTCGGCGGATGGCACTTGGCCGTTGATGCCGGCGATTTGCCAGAAGACCGGCTCGTTCTTTTCGGCATTGGGACCCAGTATCTGCCGATTAACCTTGCCGGCCCGGTCCACCAGGATGTGCAAGCCCGCTTCGCTGATCTGGCGGCAGATCTGATCGACGACATATTGGGCGCGCCCGCGGTCATGCGCCGGGATCATGACATGCCCCACCCAGAAGTTGCGGTCGGTTGCCAGTGACGAGCGCAAGCCAGCCTCAGCCAGCCACTTCGTCCATAGCTGACGCGGGATATCGGTCAAGACGCCGACGCCATCGCCCTCGCCGTTGATGTAGCCGGTGCGGTGGCCCATGCGCGTCAAGGCTTCGATTGTGCGCTTTACGTTGCCGTGGGTGGCTTGGCCCCCCTTGCGCACCGAACATATCAGCGCGCAGGCATCGCGATGCTGGCGATCGATGGGATGCAGATCGGCGAAGGGATCGTCGTAATGAGGAATGGCGGATGCGCTCATGTCTCATCCTCTCTATAAGGTCGCGTTCCCAGCAATAAGCACTATTCAAAATTGGGCGACGCCGCGCCGATCATCCGCCCCTGATTCATAGACCGCGCATCTTCCGCGATTCTTACCGAAAGTATACCAGCGGCCGCGCCAGCCTCAATTGCTAGAACTTATGGACATAGTGCCAGATGCTTTGTGCAATCTGTACAGAGAACGGTGGCGGCAGCTTAGCGCAAGTCCACATTTCCGTTGATTCCAGCGCCCAGGGCATAGGCTAGGCGAGGGCGAGCAGGCGGCGAATCGTCAGCGCCAGGTGCAGCGCCAGCCTGGTCTCCGGGCGGTTCAGGTCTATGCCAGCGATCTCGTTGATGCGATTCATGCGATAGAGCAAGGTGTTGCGATGTACGATTAGCGATTCGGCGGTCTGTGACAGATTGCCGTGACAATTGAAATACGCTTCCAGCGTTTTGATCAAATCGGCGTTCTGGCGCATGTCATATTCGCTGAGCAGCCCCAGGGTACGCTCGCAGAAGTCGCTGAGCCTCTCGCGGTCGCTGAGGTTCAGTATCAGCTGATAGACGCCGAGATCGCCGATGAAAAGCGGGATATTGGTTTGCAGCCGCTGCGCCAGTTGCTTGGCTTGCACGGCATCGCGATAACTTGATCGCCAGGCGTTGACATCGCGCGCGACTTGGCCCAAACCGATGACCGCGCGGTTCTGCGGGTATTGCCGGCGAACTTCACCGCTGAAGGCATTGGCAAGCTGCAAGCTGTGGTCGATCGGGTCAGTATCGTCTGTGGCGTGAAAGACGACCACTTCGCCTTCTTTTTCGCGGGTCCAGACCAGGGCGGAGGCATCGTTGGCGGCGATGAGCGCATTGACCAGGGTTTCCAGCCGGCGCAAAGAATGCTGATCGCCTCTCCAGGACAATACAAAAGCCACATGAGTCTGCGTCATCTTGTGATTGAAGCGCTCGCCCTGGCGGATGGCTTCCTGCTGAGTAACATCGCCGAGCAGCAGGCGATCAAGGAAGGTGCCGCGCAGGCGTTTCTCGGTCTCGCTGACGGCTTTGCGCTTGGCCATTTCCAGCGCGCAGGCGGCCGCGCCATGTTCGCAGACCAGCTGATCCACTTCGTCCAGGTCGCTTTCCATGCCGATGATCGACAGATAGCCGCGCCCGATATTCTTGGTGACAATCGGCGCCACCAGCCGAGCCACGCCGGACAGGGGCAGCGCCTGCATCAAGACCGGCGGATCGACCTCGACCACGCGATGCCGGTCATGCAATTCCACGGGCAGGTTGTCCTGTTTCTTGAGAAAATACTCGACGTCATCCCAGATGCCGATGAGATTGGGCTGGAGCTTGTGCGATATGGCTTGCAGCCGTTTATCCTGAACGATCACGGTTTTCTTGGTCAAGCGCGCCATGGCGGCGATCAGCTCGTTTATGCCCTCATTGCGCGACGAAATCTGCGTCAGCTGGCGGTAGATCTGCGTGCCGCGGCGGTCGATCTGGCTTTTGCGATTGACCAGCAGGCTGATGATCGTCTTCTCAACTTCACGAATGCGGGCATCATCCGCTAGAGCCAGCACCGGCATATTATAAGACTTGGCTTCGGCCAGGGCAGTCGCGCTGACCTGGCTCCAGAAGACAAGAGCCGAGGCCTCTACCTTGGCCGCCCACTGGATAAGCTCGGAATCGCTATGCGCCCGAGGCGGATTGCTGATTGGCGCGATCAAGATGAGTTCGCGGCGCTGCACGGACTTTGAGGCGATGTCGTCTTCCGGGTGGATGACCGTTGTCCAGGTGATGGCGCGGTCCAGCAAGCCTTCGCCGGAAACGATATGCGTGCTCAAAGGCAGAGCCAGCTTGCGAATCTCTTCTACTGAGAGCTCGCTTGCGCGCGCTGTAGTCATGTCACTTCGCCTGCCGGGGCATTCGACGCGCCTTAATTCAAAAACCGCTTGGACAGAGTATACAGTCTTTTAGGCAATTTGCCGAGAATTCATCGGCGAATTCATTCAGGGGCTGCGGAGCCGATTGCGCGAGGTCCTCTGGCTGGCTCAGCGCTTGGGTTCGTTCATCAGCTTCTGGTAAGCGCCTTGCCAGGTTTTGGGGTCGCGGGTCATGCGGCTGACCTGAATATCGGCGACATGCGGGAAGAGGCTGAGCATAGCATCGGGGAGCTTGTCCCAGTTGTCTGACTTGACTAGGTCTTCAAGGGATTTTGCCAGGCGCGCCGCCCACCACCACTTCTGCTGAAACTCGTCGGATTTTTTCCAGTAGCCGCGCTTTTCCCAAGCGGTCATGGATTCTTCGACCGTGCCGTCTATGCCGCGCAGGCAGTAGACCAGCCAGGCGACATCGTCCTTGGCTTGCGGCGTGACCTCGCGGGTTTGGCTCAGGCGGCGCAGAATCTCGGCGATAGTGCGCATGTGGGCGCTGCGGCGTTTGCCCGGGCTGTTGGTGTTGATTACCCGCGCCATTGGCTAGGCATTCGTTTCTTGACTTGGGTGATGCGGGCGGATTCCGCGATACACGCGCAGGCCGCCGATGGTCTTGAGTATCTTATCCGGGTCGCGCCCGGTGATCTCGCCCAATTCGCGGGCGCTGAGGGGCTGGTTGCTGTTGACCAGCAGGGCGCGGAAAACGCTGTCGATCAAGCCGATATTCTCGCCTATAAAGCCTTCGCCTTTGGAGGATTCGCGGATGGCCAGGCGCAGGCTGTCGAGTTGAAAGACCTCGCCGGTTTCCGGATGCACATAATCAAAGACTTCGCGCAGGTCGCGGCGCTGCATGACTTCCCTTTGCTCAGGCGATAAGTGCGTCAGCAAATAGACCTGCAGATCATCGCGGCTCTGCTCCCACCAGTCATAGTCGATATAGAACTTGGTTTCAACGCTTGGCTTTATGAGGTAGCTCAGGGACATGGACCGCTCGCCGTCATCAGTTGCTCAGCTTCCAATAATTGCCGCCGACATAATCGAAATCCGGGTTGGCCAGCAAGGTGGCAAACATGGGGCCGGGCGGGCAGCGGCGCAGCACATTCAGCGTGCTGTAGAGCGCTTTGGAATGCACCGTGCCTTGCGGGTTCTGCTTGCTCAGCTCGCGGACGAGCCCGCGCAGCAAATCAGCCAGCGGCACGCGCCTGGCTTGCAGTTCTTTGCCCAGGCTGTCGACTTCCGGCAGGTTTGTCACGCCGACGATGATCATCTCGTCATAATCAGCGCCGATCGCGCGTTTGGCGGTTTGGCAGCGCAACTGGTCTCTTTCGGCGCGCTCGACGACCGGTATCCATTCGCTGCGCGGACGATAGGTATCGAACTCGATCTCGATGCGGCTGCGGTCGGCGGTCGGGTTCAGGTAGACATAGGCGCCCACCGGCAAATGATGCTTCTGGTACAGCGGCGCCAAGCCAACCACATATTTGAATTCATGCACAACCCAGCAGGGAAACTCTTGCTGATCCATGGCATCGACGATGGTTATGGCGATGCGCGGCGTCTTTGCGGCCGGGAAGACATATCTCGTCTCCGAATTGATGGGCAAGGTGCCAACGCGGCGATGAGGGTATATCAAGGTCAGGCTGACTTCGTCTTCGGGCGCGGGCGAATTGACCGGCGAATGCTCATCATCGAGATCGTATTCCAGTTGCATGAGTTCGCGCGTCAGCAGGCTGCGATCCACCGGCAATCGCTCATAACGCAAGATATCCGGCGCCTCGCGCGTTAACCTCGGCAGCAGGCCAGTCAGATGCCAGAGCACCTGGCCAGCGGGACCAACCTCATCAAAACGCTCATCCTGATTCATATAATAATTGAGAGAGAAGACTTGCAGGGGCAGAGGCGCATCGCCCAAGCCGCCCATCTCGCCAAGAATCTGCTGCGGCGTCAGCGGTCCGCCTTCGTGCATATCCAGCACGGCTTCCGCCAGATGCAGGTGCCCGATATCCAACTCCAGCAGCAAATCGCGAACGAACCAGGTGCCCGCCAAGCGCACAAGATCGGGATTGCCTTCCAATGCCGCATTGACCTGGTCGATAATGCTGATGCCCGGGTGATTCAGGATGTCGGTGAAGGCGTGATCGGAATCCAGCTCGCTGGGGTGGCGGTTCAGCGCGACATCATTCAGCGGATGATCGCCGTCAAAGGCGATGACGAATTCGCGCGGCGCTCCATCGCTTTGCAGGCGGGGATCATCAAATTCTACAGCCGCCACCTTGATGGGGCTGAGGTCAGTGCTTTTGCCATCGCGCAGACTGACGACGCGAGCGGTGGCGTACTCCAGGCTGGAGAAGGTCAGGCGGTCGCCAACGTGATAGCTGGCTGACGGTCGATAGACTTTTGCGCCTTCGTATTGCTGGGCGAAGCGCCTGCGTTCTTCGTCCTCGCGCTGCTTGATAATCTCGGCAGCTAGCTCGATGGCCGAAAGCGGCGTCTCTTTTTCTAGCAGGAGGTTGGTAATAGTATCAATATCTGCAGCGCTGATGGAGAAGCGGAATGCCCAGTGTTGTGCCGGCAGCAAGGTGTGACACCCCCGGAAGTGTAAATTTCGGCAAGGATTTACGCCCAAAGCGCTCGCCGCGCCTGAACTGACGCAATGCCAGCGCAATCCTACAGTAACGCGCTAGGAATAGTCAAGCGCAAATGGCATAAATCCTGGCGAATTGACTTGCGGCCGCGAAATCAAGCGCAAAGGCTGGAATGCATCTGGCCAGCGCGCTCTGCAAGTTCCACCCCAAGCCGCTGTTGACCCGCTTCCAAAGCTGGGCTATACTGCGCGATTGTGTCTGGCAATAAAGTTGGATTGAGGCTGATTGATGTCAACCAAACGCACCTGGCAGCCCAAGGTTCGCCGGCGTAAACGCGTGCATGGCTTTCGCAAGCGCATGAGCACGCGAGGGGGCCGGAACGTTTTGAAGGCGCGGCGTCTGCGCGGGCGCCACAAGCTGGCTGTCACGCCAAATCACGTCAAGAAAGTCAATTGGAACGCCAGCTGATCGATGAAATCGGCATTGAGGTTGCGCCGGTCGTCAGATTTCGCGCGCGCCAGGCGATGCGGCAAAGTTCAGCGGCATCGCGCCCTGCTCATCAGCTTCCGCGCCAACCGGCATTTGCGCAATCGTTATGGCATCGTGGTTGGCAGGCGGCATGGCATCGCCGTCGTTCGCAATCGTCTCAAACGGCGCCTTCGGGCGATATTGATGGAATTGCATCCCAGCTTGCGGCAGGGTTTTGATATTGTGGTGGTGGCGCGGGGCGGCGTCCAGGCGCAACCCTTCAGCGAATTGAGACGTATTCTTAACGAACTCTTCCGGCGGGCGCGGCTTTTCGAGACCAGTTGACATGTTCAAATGGATGCTGCTGAAATCGATCCGAATGTACAAGCGATTTCTCTCGCCCATGCTGCCCTCAGCTTGCCGATTCACGCCTACCTGTTCGGTGTACGCTTATGAAGCCATTGAAAGCTACGGTCCCATCACTGGGACATGGATGGGTTTCCGGCGTCTGCTGCGCTGTCATCCGCTGCACCCAGGCGGCTTTGACCCCGTGCCACCCAAGGAGTGACATGTGAAAACGGCAAGTCGCAAGCGCATGCTCTTACTCTCGCTTCTGATGCTTGGCGTCCTGGCTCTGTCTGGCTGCGTCGGGGCGCGCATGGGCGTCAGCTGGCCCGCCGTCGGATTGATCGAGCTCTATGGCGAGACGCATATCTCGGTGGCATACAACAACGAAGTCGCCATAGTCAGCCCTATCAATGGCGCGCGAGCCCGGTTAATCAACCCGCTGAATGGCGAAACCTTGCGCGATAACGAGAATAATCCGCGGGAATGGGTCTTGCGCGGGACCGACAACGAAGGCTCGCAGTTCTTCTCCGCGCCCATCCGGCTCGATGACGAGACGGTCTTGATCGCTGACAACAACAAACGATTGCTGCGCGTCGATTCGGTTGTCGTTGATGTCCAGCGCGCCTATCCCTTGGCGGACAAGGTGGTGGCCAATACGCAGCGGGCTGGCGATATGCTCTACGCGCCCATGCAGAATGGCGGTTTAAGCGCGATTTCACTGGAAGATTATCGCACGGTCTGGACTTTGAACACGGAAGCTGGCGTCTGGGCGCAGCCGCTGCTGGCTGGCGACATGCTCATCGTGCCTTCCATTGATCATCATCTGTACGCTCTGGATCTGGCCACGGGCGAATGGCTTTGGGCGGTGGATTTGGGCGGGGCGGTGGCTTCGACGCCGCTGCTGGCCAACGACCGCCTGTATATTGGCAGCTTCGATAAAAGTTTCTTCGAAATCTCGCTGGATGGCGATATCCTCAGTGAATACGCTACGCAGAACTGGGTATGGGGAACGCCGGCCATCGACGAATATGGCATCGTCTATGTGGCGGATTTGAGCGGTTTCGTGCATGCGCTTGACAGCGAGCGGGGCTTGCAGGAGCGCTGGTCTGCGCAGGTTGCCGAGCGCGGCATTCGAGCCGGTCCTATTGTCTATGGCGAGCGCGTCATCGTGGCCTCCCGCGATGGCAAGGTCTATTGGCTGGACAGGCGCGATGGCCAGCTGCTCAACGCCCGCGAAGTTGATGAACGCCCCGAGCTGCTCGGCGATATGCTGCTGCTTGAGCCCAGCGAAACTTTGGATATCGACGAGCCCCTGCTGCTGGTTGCCTCAGTGCATGAGGGCCGGCTGCTGATCGCCTTTGGCATCGACGGGCGGCAAACCTGGGTCTATCCTCGCTAGTCCGGCGACTGGAGCATAAGGAATGTGGGACATAATCCTCAACCCATTTGTGACGATTCTCGCCTGGCTCTATGCCGCGCTGAACCAGGACATCGTCTTGGCCATCGTCGTGCTGACGGTGATCATCCGTTTCTTGACCTTCCCGCTATTCGCCAAGCAGCAGGAATCGCAGAAAAAGATGCAGCAGGTGCAGCCCCAGCTCAAGAAGCTGCAGGAGAAATACAAGGGCGATAAAGAGAAGCTCTCGCAAGCCCAGATGAAGCTGTATCGGGAGAATAAGGTCAATCCGGTTGGCGGCTGCTTCCCCATGCTCATTCAGTTTCCGATCCTGATTGGCTTGTATCAGGCGATTTTCTTCGCGCTGGCCGCCACGCCATTCCAGCTGGTGGATCTCTCCGAGCGGCTCTTGATACCAGGTTTGGATTCCTTGATCCCGCTGCAGCGCATGTGGACGCCGATCCCGCAATTGGCTTCCATTCTGCCCGAGATGGATTTGACGCTGGCGCCTACTGAAAACCCGACTTATGCGCTGGCTTTGCCGCTGCTCGTGCTCGTGACCACCTGGGGCCAGCAGAAGCTGACCATGTCGTCGATGGGCCAGAAGGACTCGAAGAAAGATGACGATGACGAGGATGATAGCCCGGCGCCCGGCGGCCAGGCGGCTGCCATGACCAAGAGCATGACCACGATAATGCCCATCATGTTCGGATTCTTCTCGCTGTCCTTCTCGGTGGGCTTGTCCGTGTATTTCGTGACATCCAATCTCATTGGCGTTGTGCAATACAGCCCGCAGGGCAAGCGCGCGCTGGGGCGTCTATTCAACCGAAAGAGCTCGGACGAGGCGCCAGTGGAAGTGATTTTCGATGACGATGACGAGCCGCCAGCCAGGAAACCGCGCAAGCGACGCAAGAAAAAGCCGCGCAGAAAATGATGCCGCGCCAAAGCTGCCAGACCAACAACAGGTGATGAAACTATGGAAATGATTGAAGTGACCGCCAACTCGGTTCAGGCGGCGATAGACAAAGGCTTGGCGCAGCTCAATGCCAGACCTGGCGAGGTCGTTGTGGAAGTGTTGGAGGAGCCGAATACGGGCTTGTTTGGCTTTGGCGCTCGCGAGGCCCGCGTTCGGCTTGTGCTGATAGGCCGGCGCTCCGATGAGCCGCGTGAAGACAGCCATCGACAGCCAGCCCGTCGCCATGAGAAACGCCACCATGAGAACCGCCGCCGCGAAGAGCCGATGCAAGAGCGCGCTCCCAGCATTCCAATCGAAACCGTAGACGAAGCGGACTGGGATGATGACGCCCGCGTCGGCAAGCAGGTCCTGGAAGAATTGCTCGATAAAATGCGCCTGGACGCGCGCATCGACGTCAGCTTGACCGACGACGATGATGAAGGCGAAAAGCCGCATTGGATGCTGAATATAAGCGGAGATCGCGTCAATCGTTTGATTGGCCGGCGTGGCGAGACCCTGTCCGCGCTGCAGCATGTCGTTCGGCTAATCTGCAGCCGCCGCCTCGAACGCCGCGCCAATATCGTCATAGACGCCGGTGGCTACAAGTCGGGGCGCTCTCGACGCTTGCGGGGCTTGGCGACGCGCATGGCGAAACAAGCCGTGCAGCAAGGCAGGACCATCACCCTCGAGCCCATGCAACCCAACGAACGCCGCATCATCCACTTGACGCTGCGGGGGCGCAACGATGTCATGACGCGCAGCATTGGCGAGGGAAGAACGCGCAAAGTAACCATTGTCCCAAGATAAGCGGCATCCTCCGTCTTTGGCCGGCGGAGCATTCCGATGACAAGCGCGGTTGATGTCCTGCTGATTGGGCATATGACCGTCGATCTGGGACCCAGCGGGCGCATGCTTGGCGGGACAGTGGCTTATGCGGCCGCGACATACGCCGCTTTTGGCCAGCGCGTCGGCATCGTCACCAGCGCCGCCCACGACGAATCGCTGCTGAGCCAACTCAAGCCATTTGGCGAAATCGCGCATATCCCATCCGCAGACTCATTGACGTATGAAAACGTCTATAGCGATCGTGGCCGGCAGCAATATGTGCGGGCGACGGCTCGCGAGCTGCGATTCCAGCATGTGCCGGCTGCCTGGGCAAAGGCGCCTTTTGCGCACTTGGGTCCATTGGCCGCAGAGATTGATCCCCGCGAACTGGCGGAAAACCTGCCGGAATCCACGATCATGCTGACCCTGCAAGGCATGATGCGGCGCTGGGATGCCGATGGGCTGGTCAAGTTTCGCCCCTGGTTTGATTGCGGCGCTTTGGAGCTCATCGACATCGTAGTCTACAGCGAGGAGGATATTGCCGAGTACCCGCAGCTTACAGAGCGGGCTCGCCGCGTCTGCCGGCATCTGGTGGTCACCAAGGGCGCGGAAGGCGGCAGTTATTATCATGATGGCGGCGTGATGCATTACGAGAGCCGGCCCGTCAAACCCGTCGACCTGACCGGCGCGGGAGATGTCTATGCGGCGTCGCTGCTGGGCGCGCTGCCGAGGGTGGATGGCGATGTGGCGAAAGCGGCGAAAGCGGCTGGCAAGCTGGCTGCTTGCTCCGTCACGCGGAGGGGCTTGGCCAGCGCGCCGAAGCAAAGCGAAATCGAGATGGAATTGAGGCGACTCAGCTAGGACCTGACGATGATTCAAACGATTCTATTCAACGGCAATATCCGCACTTTGGACGAGCGCCGGCCGCGAGCCAGCGCGCTGGCCATCAGTTATGGCCGGATTGTGGCGCTTGGCGGAGATGCGGAGATCCGCCGGCTTGGAAATGCGCGAACCGCCGAAGTCAACCTGGATGGCAAGACAGTTCTGCCCGGCTTTGTCGACGCGCACCTGCACTGGGAGGCGCAATCCCGCGCGCTGCAATCGGTAAACGTCTTTGAAGTGGCGAGCAAGTCGCTGGCTTTGGAACGGGTGGCTGAGCGAGCGGCGCGGACGGCAGCCGGGGAATGGATCACCGGGCAGGGCTGGGCGCAGGACCTTTGGGCAGACCGGGCTTTCCCGACTCGAAGCGATCTCGATCAGGTCGCGCCGGATAACCCGGTTTATCTCAGCGCCAAGAGCGGGCACGCCGGCTGGGTCAATTCGGCGGCATTGAAGGCGGCTGGCATCACGAACGCGACGCCCGACCCCGATGGCGGGCAGATCCTCCGCGACGCCGACGAAGCGGCGAATGGCATCTTGCTGGAGACGGCCATGGAAATCGTCGAAGACCAGATCCCCAAGCCTAGGCCCGAGCAATTGGCGGATATGATGGCTGAGGCGCAGGCCTTGGCTCTGCGCAGCGGCTTGACGATGATACATGACTTTGACGAGCCATCTTGCCTGGCGGCGCTGCAGATCCTGCGCGAACGGGGAGATTTGAGCCTGCGCGCGGTCAAACAAATCAACCAACCCTGGCTGGATGCGGCGCTTGATTCCGGCCTGCGAAGCGGCTTCGGCGATGACTGGATCCGCATTGGCGCGCTGAAACTCTTTGCGGATGGCGCGCTGGGACCAAAGACCGCTCTCATGTTCGCGCCCTATGAAGGCGAGCCGGACAATTTTGGCATGGCGGTGGTGGACAAAGAAGATATGGTCGAGCTCGCCCGCCGAGCGAGCAATTTCGGCTTGCCAACCAGCATTCACGCCATAGGCGACCGAGCCGTTCACGATGTGCTGGATGTCTTCGAGATTGTCCGCCATGAAGAGGCGCAAACTGGCATTCCGCGGGGCAGCCGGCGGCATCGCATCGAACACGTGCAGATCATCCATCCGGACGATGTCGGGCGGCTGGCGAAGCTGGACATCATCGCCTCCATGCAGCCCATCCATGCCACATCGGATATGGGCACTGCCGACCGCTACTGGGGAGAGCGCAATCGCTACGCCTACAATCCGCGCATGCAACTGGATCACGGCGCGCGCATCGCCTTTGGGTCGGATGCGCCAGTGGAGCCATTCGCGCCTCTGTTGGGGATTCATGCCGCGGTAACCCGGCAACGCAACGGGCAGCCCGTGGGCGGCTGGCATCCCGAAGCCAGGTTGAGTTTGCATGAGACGCTGCTGGGTTTCACGCAAGGTCCGGCTTATGCCGCTGGCCTGGAAGACCGCCTGGGCAAAATAAGCGAGGGCTACCTGGCCGATCTGGTTGTTCTGGATAGCGATATTACGCGGACCGAGCCGAATGCCATCCCTGATTTATCTGTGCTGGGCACGATGGTGGACGGCTTGTGGCGATACCGCGACTTCGATTAGGCGCTTAGCTGAACTCGGCGGTGCTGAAGACCACGCTGAAGGGTCTGCAATAAATCACGATGCTTTTGAACTGGCTGAGATCCGCGTCGGCGGGGATGTCGTAATTCTGGCTGCCGATATTGCCCTTGAGCGCGCCCAGGTGCAGAGCCATCTCGCCAAGCCCGGCGAAAGTGCTTGTCGGCGCTTCGCTTGACAGGTATACATGTAGATCCGGTCCATTCTTGGAGCGGAAATCCTCAAAGCGCAGGATGCGTTCGCCAGTTGGCAAGGCATAGACCGTCGCAGTGCCCACGGCGCCGTGAATGGGGTCGATGTCGATGAAGGACCCGCGAGCTAGGATCACGGGCTCAGCGGGCATATCGGGCGGCATGGCTTGCTGGGCGGCCGGCGCTGCGCTGTCTTCGCCGATTTGCGCCTTGGCTGTCTGCTCGGCCATCTCGCGATTGTCTTTTGCCATGGCGATCAAGGCTTGTTTTTCCGCTTCGGGCATATTGCCGATGGCTTCGCGCTGCTGCGCTGACAAGCCGGGGAAAGCTTCGTTGACCTCGCGGTTCACGAAGTATAGCCAGGGTCGGGTAATCGCCAGGATCACCGTCACAATGGCGGCCAGCGCCAGGATCATCGCCAGTTTTCGCCGCATGATTATCCCTCCGCCACATGCTGCCTTGCTAGACTTGCCGATGCGCTTATAATGCCATGATAACCGATTCGGCATCAGAACGATACGAACAGATTCTAAGGAGAGACGACTATGGCGCGCAAGGGCATGATGGTTGGCGAAAGCGAACATCCCATACAGAACGAGATGCTGGCGGTGGGTTCGCCGGCGCCGGATTTCACATTGATCGCCAATGACCTCAGCAGCAAGTCCTTGGCGGATTATGCTGGCTTGGTCAAGGTCATCAGCGTGATTCCTTCCATCGACACCGGCGTTTGCTCAGCGCAGACGCAGCGTTTCAACAGGGAGGCGGCCAGCTTGAGCGGCGCGGTCGTGCTCACGGTCAGCGCGGATATGCCCTTTGCGCTCGGGCGATATTGCGGCGCGGAAGGCATCGAAAACACCGAGACGCTGAGCGCCCAGCGCGATATGCAATTCGCCGATGATTATGGCGTGCATGATACTGAGTGGCGGCTCTGCCAGCGGGCGGTATTCGTCCTGGATCGCGATAATGTCCTTAGGCATGCCGAGTATGTGCCGGTGATTGGCGACGAGATCGATTTTGAAGCCGCGCTGGCGGTTGCCCGGGATTTGGCATAGGCGTGGCATGAGCGATTTGAGGCGCAAGCGGCTGGCGGATCTGCTGGTCAATTATTCGACGGCTGTGCAGCCGGGCGATTGGGTGGGCATTCTGGGCGACTTTGGCGCGCTGCCCATCCTGCGCGATATCTACGCGGCGGTGATTGACGCGGGTGGCAACCCCAGCCTGTATATCAACGACGAAAGGATGCAGCGCTGCTTCCTGCGTCATGCCAGCGACGAGCAGATGGCTTGGATCGACCCGGGCTTGAAACTCTACACCGAAGAAGCCGATGTCTATATTCGCGTCGGCGCCCCGGAAAACACGCGAGCCATGAGCGCAATCGACTCTGACCGCGTGCGGGTTCAACGAGCCGCGCAAAGCCCAATCCTGCAGACCCGGCTGGAACGGGCGGCCAAGGGCGAATTTCGCTGGGTTGGGACGCTCTATCCCACGCAAGCCAGCGCTCAGGAAGCCGATATGAGCCTGGAAGATTATGAAGATTTTGTCTATGGCGCCTGCTTCTGCGATGCTGAGGATCCGGCTGGCGAATGGCGGAAGCTCAGCCAGATGCAGCAGCACAAGGTGGACTCCCTGGCTGGCAAGGATCAGGTGACGCTGCAGGGACCGGATATTGACCTGTCGCTGAGCATCAAAGACCGCGTCTTCATCAACAGCGATGGCAAGCGCAATATGCCCAGCGGCGAAATCTTCACTGGCCCAGTCGAGCAAAGCGTCAATGGCTGGGCGCGCTTCAGCTATCCGGCGATCGTGGGCGGCCGCGCGGTCCACGGCATTGAGCTGCGCTTCGTCGATGGCAAAGTGACCGAGGCTTCGGCAGCTGAGAACGAAGACCTGCTGCATGCCCAGCTGGATACTGATGAAGGCGCGCGCTACCTGGGCGAATTCGCCATCGGCACGAACTTCGGCATCAGCCAGTTCACGGGCATGATTCTCTATGACGAGAAAATTGGCGGCACTGTGCACATGGCGGTGGGCATGGGCTATCCAGAGACCGGCAGCCGCAACAAGAGCGCCGTGCATTGGGATATGATCTGCGATATGCGCCGGGACAGTGAAATCCGCGTCGATGGGCAGCTCTTCTATAAGGACGGCGAATTTGTCGTTTGATTCTCCGCGACGCTGATTCGGAGGGCTGTCCGCAAAAGTCATGCCGCTGGTCGATGGTGAGTTGAGCCTGCCCGGCTCTGCTCGCGTGATCGCCGCGCTGACCGGAACAGATTATACATCCGCGAAAAGCGACCGACGAGATCATGTTGACCATGAGCAGCGCCAAAGCCGTTCCCAAACCCGCTGAGTCTGGCGGCGGCATCGTGGCTGTCGCCAACACCCGTTCCGCGCTCAGCAATATCCGCAGCGGACCGAGCGTCAACTATGCCGATATCGGCGACATCCTGGATAATGCGCTGCTGGTCTATTACCCCGAGACGCGCACGAAGAACAACTGGATATGGGTCGAGAAGGGCGGCTTGAAGGGCTGGCTTTATGCCGGTTATGTCGAGTTCATTGATGCCATAGGAGCGCAGCCGTCGCCGCATCAGCCGACTCCTTATGATGGTCATGTGGCTGTCTGGCATTGGAAAGGCACGGCGGTCAGCCAGGATAGCGCCGCGGAAGTGTTGGATGCCATCAAGCTGCGCGCGCCCAACGTCAGCCAGGTCTGGGTCAAAGTTACGAACGGCAGCCGCTGGATGGCGCATTATGATTCCAGCGACATGGCGATCGCCGGACCAGCCAGCATTGATCGCTGGGTAGAAGCCTGCCAAGCCGCCGATATTGAGTTTCACGCCTGGGCTGTGCCGCTGGGGCTGAACGTTGATGCGGAAGCCGCCATCATCGTGGAAGCCTGCAAGCGCCCCGGCGTCGCCTCGCTGATACTGGATGTCGAGCCATACAGCGATTATTGGCAGGGCGGGGCATCGGCTGTGCGGCCTTTCATGCTGGCGTTGCGCCGCGGCCTGGGCACGCGCTTTCATATCGGCTTGAGCGTCGACCCGCGCTCCCAACATTTTCACAGCATTCATCCGCAGGAATGGAATCCCTTCGTTGACAGCGTGCATCCGCAAACCTATTGGAGCACCTTTCGCAAGACGCCGGAAGAGGCGCTCGCGGCTGTCTGGCGGGTGTGGGGCGGTTTCGACAAGCCCATAATCCCGGTCCTGGAAGGCGCGACAAGCGCGGAAGAACAGACAGAAGCGCATACCCTGGCCACCCAAGCCCACGGCGCGAAGGGGCTCAGCTGGTGGCGGCATGGCGTCATCTCGCAATGGAGCGGCGTCAACAAGCCTATCGAATTGACGAACTCGCCGGCCGACCCGCCATCCGACATCCTGCAGAATTACACCGACGAAGTCACCATCTTCCCCAGCAAGCAGGGATTTCGCAGCGGCGCCTACACGAGCCAGCCGGAGTTCAGCGCGCGGCGCAACAGCTTTGGCTGGGATTATCTGTATGTGAAGACGCAGGAGCGCACCAGCAAGGTCTGGGCGGAATGGCGCGATGACTTGCCGCGCAATGGCTTGTACGAAATCGCCGTCTTCATCCCCAACCGCAAAGCCACCACAGCCGGCGCTCGCTACAAGATTCATGGCATCGTGGGCACGACAACCGAAGTGATCGTCGAAATCAACCAGAACAAGAATCGCAACCGCTGGGTGTCGCTGGGCGTCTTTGATCTGGATCGCTCAATGGAGAATGCGGGCCGCGTCTTCCTCAACGATGTGACTGGCGAGACGAACAAGGAGATCGCCTTCGACGCCGTTCGCTTCCGCCGCATCGTGAATACGCCAACTGGGTATGCGCCGGCGCCCGAACCGCCGCGTTCCACGATTATCAATGGCGTCTATGTTGCCGATGGCTATGATTCGCCGGTGGGCACAAGCGAGCAAAGGCGCGGGGAGGCCGTCTGGCCCCGCGGCTGGCACGATGCTTCGCCCTTCGGCAAGCTCTATTTCATCGGCACGCCCAACGAAGCCTACCATACTGGCGCGGACCTGAACTTCGGCAAGCCTTATGAAGATCGCGGCATGGCTTGTTTCGCCTGCGCCAGCGGCATCGTCACCTTGGCGGCGCGCATGGGCGTCTGGGGCAATCTGGTCATCATCCGGCATGACCCGCTGTATGAGCCGGGGGGCCGGGTTCTATACAGCCGCTATGGTCATGTGCAGAACATGCGGGTATCGGCAGGCGACCGCGTGGCGCGGGGCCAGCGCATCTGCGAAATCGGCGATGCTTTTGGCCGCTTTGTGCCGCATCTCCACTTTGACTTGAGCCCGACGCGCATTCTGGAGACGAGGCCCACCAGCTGGCCCAAGCTGAATTACAATTCTCTCATGTCCAATTATATTGACCCTCGGGCATGGATCCGCGGACATCGTCCCTGAGCTTGAATTAGAAGAGCCCCCAATCACTGGCGGCGCCTTCTTCCATCATGCTGGGGTCCCACATCTCCATGCCCATTTCGATGGTGGTGGGCAAGCCCAGGAAATCCTGCGCGGTCCGCCGAGTCTGTTCGAGCAATTGCGGCGCGTAGGGGCAGAAGGGCGTGGTCATGATCATATTCACATGGGCGCTGTCCTCGCCAATGTCGACGCCGCGCACGAGACCCAGTTCAACGACATTCATGCCGATTTCAGGATCGATGACTGCGCGCAAAGCTTCGTATAATCCAGCTTCTCGATCGCTCATGCTATTGTCCTCTTTCCGCCAGGCTCACAGAAGCATAGTATAGCCGCGCCGCTCTGTCAATTTTGCGTTGCGGCGATATTTCTTACGCCATTCTTGCGGGCATTTTCGAGCCATGTCGTCTAGGCTGATGCGCTGGCGGCTCCGCCTGCCGTTGACAAGCTGTTGGCGGGCTGTTAAACTTTCAGCAAGTTCGTATCGGTTATACAGATTGTTTAACCGACATTAAATCCAAGGGAAGGGAGACCCGCCGCGAATGCCAGCGACATTGGAGATACAAAATCTGCATGCGAGTGTGGAAGGCGACGAAAGCCTGATTCTGCGCGGCGTCGACTTGATTGTGAAGCAGGGCGAGATCCACGCCCTGATGGGACCCAACGGCTCCGGCAAGAGCACGCTTGCCAATGTCTTGATGGGCAACCCGGCCTATGAAGTGCAGAGCGGTCAAGTGCTGCTGGATGGCGAAGACATGCTGGAAATGGAGCCTGACGAACGCAGCCGAGCGGGCTTGTTCCTGGCGTTTCAATATCCCGTGGCCATCCCGGGCGTGACCGTGGCCAATTTCTTGCGCCATGCCATCAACGCGCGGATGAAAGCCGATGATCCCGACTCCAAAGGCATAGCCATCCCGAAGTTCGCCCGCATGATGCGCCAAAAGATGACGCAGCTGCATATCGACCATGCCTTCGCCGGGCGCTACCTCAACGAAGGTTTCAGCGGCGGCGAGAAAAAACGCGCCGAAGTCTTGCAGATGGCTGTGCTGGAACCGCGCATCGCCGTGCTTGACGAGACCGATTCCGGCTTGGATATCGACGCCCTGCGCATCGTCGCCGACGGCGTGAACTCCCTGACAGGCCCCAGCATGGGCGCGCTGGTCATCACGCATTATCAGCGCATGCTCAATTACATCAAGCCGGATTATGTGCATGTGATGTATGACGGGCGGCTGGTAGAGAGCGGCGGACCGGAGCTGGCGCATGAGCTCGAAGACAAGGGTTACGAGTGGATCCGTGAAAAACACGCGGCGCAATTGAAAACTAAGCTGATGAGGACCGCACCATGATCGACCTAATCCAGAGTGAAAAGCAGCTGACCAGCGAAGAAGAAGCCTTGAAGGGCGTCGGCTTGAGTTATGCCGAGAAATATGGCTTCTCCGACGATGATGTTGACTACGCTTTCAAGAGCCAGAAGGGCGTCAACGAGGATATCGTGCGCCAGATCAGCGCTATGAAAGACGAGCCGCAGTGGATGACCGACCGGCGCGTCGAAGCCTATCATATCTTCATGGACAAGCCGACGCCGCAATGGGGTGGCGACTTGAACCAGATCGACTACGACGACATCTACTACTACGTCCGCGCCACCGAGAAGACCGAAGACGATTGGGACGAAGTGCCGGCCGAAATCAAGGAAACCTTCGATAAGCTGGGCATCCCCGAAGCCGAGCAGAAATTCCTGCATGGCGTTTCCGCGCAATATGACAGCGAATCGGTCTATCACAACATTCAGGAAAGCCTGGAAGAGCAGGGCGTCATTTTCCTGGATATGGATTCGGGACTGCGCGAACATCCCGAAATTGTGCGCGAATATTTCGGCACAGTCATTCCATCCAATGACAACAAGTTCGCGGCGCTGAACACGGCGGTCTGGTCGGGCGGCAGTTTCATTTACGTCCCGCCGGGCGTCGAGGTCGAGATGCCATTGCAAGCCTATTTCCGCATCAACACGCAGAATATGGGCCAGTTTGAGCGCACGCTGATCATCGTCGATGAAGGCGCCTATGTGCATTATGTCGAGGGCTGCACAGCGCCGATATACAGCTCGGACAGCCTGCATAGCGCGGTCGTCGAGATCATCGTGAAAAAAGGCGGCCGCTGCCGTTATACGACAATCCAGAATTGGTCGAACAATGTCTACAACCTGGTGACGAAACGCGCCGTCGCCGAAGAAGACGCGACTATGGAATGGGTTGATGGCAACCTGGGCAGCCGCCTGACCATGAAATACCCGGCCGTCATCCTGACAGGCGAGGGCGCGCATGGCGAAGTGCTCTCGATTGCCTTTGCCGGCGATGGGCAGCATCAAGACGCCGGCGCAAAGATCACCCATTTGGCAGCCAATACCACCAGCCAGATCATCAGCAAGTCCATCAGCAAAGATGGCGGGCGCGCCAGCTATCGCGGATTGCTGAAAATTGCCGAGGCCGCGCGTCACAGCAAGAGCAATGTGGTTTGCGACGCCTTGCTGCTTGATGACGCCAGCCGTTCGGATACCTACCCGACTATCGAGATTGACGCCAAAAACGTGACCATGGGCCATGAAGCCTCGGTCAGCAAGGTCGGTGAAGATCAGCTCTTTTATCTGATGAGCCGCGGCATCGGCGAGGACGAAGCCAATGCCATGATCGTGAATGGCTTCCTCGAGCCTCTGGTCAAGGAATTGCCGATGGAATACGCGCTGGAGCTCAACCGGCTGATTCAGATCCAGCTTGAAGGTTCGATCGGCTAGCGCAGCCTGGCACCATCTCTGCGCGCGTGAAGGGGCTCCGTCATAGCCAGCCAACCTAGTATCTGTAGGGGGAGCCATCGGGCCGCAATGCGACCGTCCACGCAAAATCCATTGCCCGGCGGTTGAACCCCCCTCCCTGACTCGTCGGAATGCGCGACATAGAGATGTCGGCTGGGGCCGCGCCGCGTAGACACTGGCGGTCGGGGGTGGGGTATGCAATTCGCAATGTAAACAGGGGCGAGCCATCGGGCCGCCCGAAGCGCAAAACGTTGGGGCGAGCCACTTGGTCGCCCGTCAAATTCCAGCATAAGGAGCGCCAAAGTGGGAGTAGTACGCAGACGTTCAGCCTTGCCCCAAAAGCCAAACTTCACTCAAGCCGACGTGGAAGGGCTGAGCCGCCGCAATCAAGAGCCGCGCTGGCTTCTGGAAAACCGCCTGGATGCCTGGCAGCGCTACCAGCAGATGCCTATGCCGCGTATGGAAGAAGAATGGCGGCGCACGGACTATCGGCATATTCGCTGGCGCGAGGCGGAACGTCTCATCGCAGCCAACGGCTCGACAGCTGAGGCTGTGCCGGCCAAAAACCTGGAACCCTTGACGGGCGATGAACAGGGCGGTTTGCTGGTCTTCGTGGATGGCCAGGTCGCGGAATATCATCTGGCGGACAAGCTGGCGCGGCAAGGGGTTGTTTTCACCGACCTTCAAACGGCTGTCCGCGAGAACGAGGCTCTCGTCCAAGCGCATCTGATGACGAGCGCGGTCAGGCCTGGCGACGGCAAGTTCGCGGCTTTGCATGCGGCTCTTTGGGATCATGGCGTTTTTGTTTATGTGCCGTGCAACACAGTTGCCGAACTCCCGTTGCAAGTCGTCTGCTACAACAGCAAGCCCGGAGCGGCTATGGGCCATGTGCTGGTTGTCCTGGAAGACAATGCCCAAGCCACCATGCAGGTGGAATACGCCTCGGGCCACAGCGACCGGCAATCGGCTTTCATCGGCGCGACAGAGCTGATCGTCGGCGCGGCCAGCAATCTGCGATATGTTTCGCTGCAAGATTGGAATCGCCAGACATTCGAGTTCAGCCATCAGCGCGGAGTGGTGGGGCAAGACGCGCAGCTTGACTGGGTGAATGGCGTGATGGGCAGCCGCCTCACCAAAGCATTCATCGAAGTGGATGTCGTGGGCAAAGGCGCCAACGCGCGGGTCAGCGGCTTCTTCTTCGCCGACCGCAATCAGTTCTTCGATCTTGATACGCAGCAGAATCACAATGCGCCCCTGACCAATACCGACCTGCTCTTCAAAGGCGCGGCCCGCGACCAGGCGCGCACGTTATGGCAAGGCATGATCAAATCTCTGCCGCAGATGCAGCGCATAGATGGCTACCAGGTCTGCCGCAATCTGATGCTCAGCGACGAAGCGCGCATGGACAGCATCCCCGGCTTGGAAATCGAAGCCGATGACGTAGCTTGCTCGCATGCCGCCACCTTCGGCACACTCGAAGAAGAGCCGATCTATTATCTGATGAGCCGGGGCATCACCCGGCCGCAGGCGCAGCTGATGATCATAGAAGGTTTCTTCGACGAATTGCTGCAGCGCGTGCCCTTTGAGCGGGTTCGCCAGCGTCTCATGAACGAGATAGAAGCCAAGATCATCGGCTGAGTCGCTGCAACCTGCTGCGATTGCGGCGCATGCCTAACAATGCTAGAATGCCAGGCGCGTCGAATGGATGACTTGTCGTTGCGCCGCTATTCAGGCTAGTCCATGCAAGAGATGTATCGCGAGCTCATCCTGGATCATGCGCGGAATCAGCGCAACTGGGGCTTGCTGCAGCCAAACGACTTCGACCACGAAGAAGCCAACCCGCTCTGTGGCGACCGCCTGCGCCTGACCTTGCGCTTGGATGAAACTGGCAGGATAGCCGAGTTGGGCTGGGATGGCGAAGGCTGCGCGATTTGCCAGGCATCCGCTTCCATGCTGGGCGAAGACTTGCTGGGCATGCGCCTGGACGATGCCCGGCAGATAGACAAGCGGCAAATACTTGATGCGATAGGTTTGCCATTGAGCATCAATCGCGTCAAATGCGCCCTGCTGCCATTAAAAACGCTGGTGGTTGGCGCTTATGGCCAGGCTGGCAGCCAGCATTGGGACTCGCTGGAGGGATGAGACGATGGCCGATTGGGTGACGCTCTGCGATGGATCGGAATTGCCGCCGGGCGCGCGGGAAGTCTTCGGCGTCGGCGAGCGCTGGATCGCCGTTTTCAACATCGATGGCAAAGTCTACGCCATCGAAGACCTGTGCACGCATGATGGCAATGCGCTGGCATTCGACCACTATGACCAGCCCAGCAGATTGATCGGCTACGAAGTCGAATGTCCGCGGCATGGAGCGCGCTTTGATGTCCGCGATGGCCAGGTCACGCGCCGGCCTGCTGAAGTCGCTGTCCCCTGGTACGAAACCCGTATCGTTGGCGGCTCGCTGCAAGTCCGCCTCTAGCAGAATGCCAAAATCCCATGCCATTTCCCACCATACGCGCAGCGATGATTTCGGGCGAGACCTTGATCTTTGGCCACCGCGGCGCCATGGCCGAAGCGCCTATGAATACTCTAGCCGCTTTCGAGCTGGCTTATGAGCAGGGCGCGCAGGGCGTCGAACTTGATACGCAGCTCTCGAAAGATGGCCAGCCCATCGTCTTGCACGATTTCAGCGTTGACGCCACCACGGACGGGCAAGGCGCCGCCGCCGATTATACGCTGGCGGAATTGCAGCGTTTGGATGCGGGCGCATGGTTCTCGGCCGAATTCGCCGGCGAAAGGATTCCTGCGCTTGACGATGTATTGGCGGCATTCGGGAGCAAGCTCTTTATCAACGTGGAAATCAAATCGCGCTTGTCCGGCCGCGATGCTCTGAGCCAGGCTGTCGCAAACTGCATCACAAGACATGCTTTGCTGGACCGCGTAATCGTGTCCTCATTTGATCCACTGCTTCTGCGGAGCTTCCGCGCGCATTGCCCGCAGGCGATGATCGGCTTCCTGCATTATCGCGGCGCTGATGCCCGGCTGGTGGATGGCGCGGATCAGGATGCCATGCACCCTTGGCATGAGTTGGTCGACGCCGCCTACATGGAAGGGGCGCGAGCAAGCGGCTCTTTCGTCAATGTCTGGACGGTCAACGATGAGCGGCGCGCCCGCCAGTTGAAAGGTCTGGGCGTGAATGGGATTATCACTGATATGCCCGCCAAAATCTTGACCGCGCTGAAGGAATGTTGAGGCGATTCTGGCGCTGCTTTTTCAGCCTGCTGTACCACGAGCTGGCATTCACTTACGACTCTGTAAGTCGCTTGGCCTCCCTCGGGCATTGGCGAGCCTGGCAGCGAGCGACGTTGGGCTTTTTGCCGCCGCCAGATGCCGGCGCGCTGCTGGAGTTGGCGCATGGCACGGGCGATTTGCAGCTGGATCTGCTGGGTAAGGGCTATCGGACTGTTGGGCTTGATCTCTCGCCGAACATGGGAAGGCTGGCACAGCGCAAACTTTCGCGCTCCTATCTACAGGCGCAGTTCCTCCGGGGCAATGCCCTGCGACTGCCATTCGCTGATGCAGCCTTTGCGGCCATCGTCTGTACTTTTCCGACAGCGTTCATCGTTTCTGAGCAAGCGCTGGCAGAACTGACGCGCGTCTTGAAGCCAGAGGGATGCGCAGTAATCGCGCTCGCCGGGCAGCTGCATGGCAAAGGGCCGGCCAGCCAGTTGATTCGCCTCTTGTACCGGCTAAGCGGGCAGGGCGACGCTCCGCTTGAGGAAAGCGCCATCCGCGCCCAATTCGCATCTCCCGGCTTGGAGGTCGCGAGCCACATCATCGCCATCGGCAGTTCATCCGCGCAGATTGTCACCCTGGGCCGCGTTCCGCCGCTTTCACAAGAATTCGATATCGGTCTGGAAAACACAGACCAGCCGTGATACACTTGGCGCTTGAGCATGGTGGGCGTAGCTCAATGGCAGAGCACCTGATTGTGGTTCAGGCGGTTGAGGGTTCGAGCCCCTTCGTCCACCCCATAGTGAAAGGATGATGCCCGTGATCGGCGGGCATTTCGCTTTCTGGAGAGGAGCGCGGCTAGTTGTGCGAGCGAATCATGCTGCTGCGGCGTCTTCTGCGGCGCAATCCCACAATCGCCAGATCAAGCGGCTTGTCTGGAACCTCATGCGGCGCGCTGACAGGCCTTTCTGGCGAAGCGCTCACTGCCGGCTGCGGCGGCTCCTCTAGGGGGGCGACTGGCAGGCTCGAGACTGGGCTGGCTTCGATTGGCGGGGCGGTTTGCTTTTGCGCCTCGCTCGGTTTCTGCAGGCCGAAAATCTCAAACACGCTGAGCTCTGAGCTGCCACGCGATTCCCGCAGCGGCATGGGACGTTCAACCGGGGGCTCGGGCTCCGGGGTCGGCATTGGCGGTTCGGCAGGCAGCCTCTCCATGATCACGGGCTTGGTATCAAAGAGGCCTGCTTCTGGTTCGCTGTGTTCATAATCCGGCGCGAGCACAACAGGATTCGGCTTGGTATCGGATTTATCTTCGGCCGGCAGATTGGGAAGGGCAGAAAAGTCAAAGATGGCTGGTTTCTTGTCCGTGTCGCCAGCGCTAATGACCTCGGTCTCGTCGCGCCCGGACGGCTCATGGAAGGCTGAGGGATGCCGCGGCGTATAGGCTGATCGTTCGCCAACATCTGGCGCTTCGCGGACGCTGGCTTTGGCTTCGTGCGTGGAGATGCCGCCGGATTCGCGCGCGATGAGTTGATGGAGGTTGCGCAGGCTGGCCTGGATTTGGTTGGTTGTGGCGCGCTTAAGCCGCACGGTGTTGCGCAAACCGCCAAGAACGCCCTTGTGATCATATTGAAAGGTCCAGCGCACCAGCGTGCCGTCCGTCACTTCCGTCAAGCGAATCCGCCCCTGGTTCTCGCCGAAGTTTGTCCCGTCCATCAGGCTGTATTCATAGCCAAGCGTGTCATACCATGCGCTTATTTCCACGACTGTATCGCCGCCATTATCGGAGAGCGCCCGCCAGCGAGCGCCATTGCCTTGACGCTGCGTGGACAAAAACATGACCGAGCTGACGTTCTTTTGCCATTGGGGCAGGGCAGCCAGGTCGCCCAGGAAACGCCAAATAAACTCCGGCGATGCGGGAATCAGGATTTCGAGATCGATGACGTTCATGGCTACTGCCGCAAAGGCGTGACTGGAATTGCGCTTTATGCTACACTTGCTGGGGATTTTACCACCTGAAAGTTGAATCGCAACTACGATGCCCAACCCCATCTTCGTCTTCGCCTTTGTTATCGCCACCATGTACGGCTTGGGCTTCCACGTCGTGATGGGCGGCGACGCGCGTCGCATGGTCCTCTTCGTCGTGACGAGCTGGCTGGGCTTTTTGCTGGGGCAATACATCGGCGGGCATATCGACATCACGCTGCTCAGAATTGGCTTGGTGCATTTGCTGCCGGCGTCATTGAGCGCATTGGCGCTGCTGATCTTCGCCCATGTCTTGACCGCGGAACCCAATACGCCGGTCTCGCGGCGCTAAACCATGAGCGGAGAGGCGGATGCCAATGCCCCGACGCCTGATGTTCCAGCCTCCGGTGGCATCACGATCACGCGGGTCATCAAGTTCACCGCGCTCATCGGCATTTTGCTCATCTTGCTGCTGCTTGCGGCGGCGCTGGCGGCTGCCCTGACCGCTGCCGAGACCTGGGCGCCATTCCTGCAGATCTTCCGCGATATCTTTCTATTGATCTTGCTCCTGGAATCGGTGCTGCTCATCGCGGCGATTTGCATTCTGCTCCTGCAGCTGGCGGCATTCTTCATCATGCTGCGAGCGGAGCTCAAACCCATCCTGGAAAATGCCCGTGAAACGACGCGCCTCAGCAAGGCGACCGCGCAATTCGTGCAGGGCAACGCCGTCGATCCCTTGATTCAGATCAAGACATTTCTGGCTGGCTTGCTGGCTTTCCTGCGCGAGTTGATTCGCCTGCGCGCCATCACGGCCGCGGACGAAAATGGCGCCGATGATGCCGAAGCGGATTGACCTGGACGAAAACGCCGCGTTCGCCGGCATTTTGCTGGGCGTCTTGCTTGGCGCAGTCTATGCCCTGCTGCATATCAAAGTCAAGGGCGCGGACCGCCGCCGCGATTTGACCGGATTCGGGGCAGCCACCGGCGAAGCGGAAATGCAAGCCAGCCTCGCGGAAGCCAAAGCCAGCGCCAAAGAGCGTATGGAAAGCCAGACCTAAGCCCCCTCAATGCGCAAAAAAGCGCTGCCCAGCGCAGCCAAAATATCGCCGGCGATGACGCTGCGGCTGCTGCCGACCTCTTGAGACGCGATCATGCCGGCCGATGCATGCAAATAGGCGCCCAGCCGCCCGCTGTCATAAGCGCTCATGCCCTGCGCTCGCAAGCCGGCAATCAGCCCAGCCAGGACATCGCCCGTGCCGGCCGTGCCCAGCGCGTCGGTCTTGAAGGGGATGACGCTGGTTTCGCCAGTCGGCGCCGCGATGATGGTATGCGCGCCCTTGAGCAGAACGACCACTTGCCATTTCGCCGCGAAGAATTTGGCGACCTGCCAGCGATCGGCATTGATCCGCGCCGTCGACAGGCTCGTCAAGCGCGCCATTTCTCCGCTGTGTGGCGTGATGATGCTTTCGGCTGGCAGCGACTGCCACCACTCGGGCTGCTGGCTCAGGGCATTGAGGGCATCAGCATCCAGGATCAGCGGGGGCAGCGATTTGGCAGCCAGAAGCCGCCGAAGAAACGCGCGCGTACTGTCATGCAAGCCCAAGCCACAGCCGACCAGCAGCGCATTATACGCTTGCGCCGCTTGTGCGACGGTCTCGCTGGCGCGCTGGCTGATGGCGCCGTCGTCCGTTTCCAGGGGCAGCCAGGTCGGTTCGCGAAGACGGCTCGAAACGCTGTTGATCCGCGAACGCGACGCGGCCACGGTGACCAGCCCGACGCCAGACCGGGCAGCGCCTTCGCCAGCCAGAGCCACAGCGCCGATATAGTTTGGCGAGCCAAGGACCAGCATGGCTTTGCCGAAACTGCCCTTGTGGCCGTCCAGGGGGCGAGGCGGGAGCAGCGACCGCGCCAACTCCCCATCTACCAAGCTGGTGGAGAGCGCCTGCAAAGCCGGCAGATCCGGCGGAATGCCCAACTGCGACAGGACCAACTCGCCAACTTTGCCCGCCGCGGGAAAGGTCAGCAAGCCCGGCTTCGCAGCGATGAAGGTTATCGTCGCGTCAGCCGCGAGGGTATTGGCATCAACGCGGCCATCATCGCAATCGACTCCGCTGGGGCAATCCAATGCCAGCACAAATGGGCGGCGGCGTTCACGGTTTGCCGGGGCGCATACGGAGACGAACTCGCCGGCGCTGGCAGGCGGCTGAACTTGACCGAGAGTGTTGGCGATCTTTCCCAACAAGCTGGCAGCTGGTCCCCGCAGTGGCAGCCGCGCCCCAATCCCGAACAGCGCGTCGACGATGACTGTCGCCTCGCTTAACCACTTGGCAAGAATAGCGCCGTCGCTGTCCTCAGCCGCAAGCGTGATTGGCAATCCCGCGTCACGGGCCGCCCGGAAATGCTGGTCGTCACGAGCCTCCAGCAAGTATAGGCGGACCAGCGCGACCGTCTCTCTCGCCAGGTCAAGCGCCATGACCAAGCCATCGCCGCCGTTATTGCCTTTGCCCACCAGGACAAGCGCTGCCGTCGCATCGTTGATCGCCATGCGGGATTGCAAGCAGCTGCTGGCTGCGCGCCCGGCTCTGAGCATCATGCGCGCGTAACTATGGCCTGCGCGGTCGGCTGCCGCTTCTATGGCGCGGATTTCCGCCACGCTGGCCACTTTGATCGTCATGCGCCACCATCGTTGGATAAGAAAAAAAGACGCGCATCATCATGATACAGGTCTTGATAAGCCTTAGCTACGATCTGCTATCAGGTTTTGCGTTCGATGACGTTCCGCGCCAGGGCTTCCAAGGCAGATTTCGCCGGCGATTCTGGCAGCATAGCCAGCCGAGCGATGGCGCTTTCAACCAGCAGGTCGGCTTGTGTCCGCGCCTTTTCGATGGTGTCGCCTTCCAGCATCTTGCGCTTGACGGCTTCCAGAGGATCAGCCATTTCCGCGCTGCCGTTGCCATTGCCGCTGTGCAAGGCGACCGCCACGCCACGCCCCTGCCGCAGGTCAATGCCGCTGGTCTTGCCCAGTTTCTCCTCATCAGCCACGATGTCCAGGATGTCGTCAATGATCTGGAATGCCAAGCCCAGGTTGAAGCCAAAATGCGCCAATGCGTCGACATGACTCTTCCCGGCTTCCGCCATCTTCGCGCCGATGACAGCGGCGGCTTGGAACAGGGCGGCAGTCTTCAAGGCGATGATTTGCATATAGACATCGCGCGTGAACTGGCCATTCTTGACGGCGCTGGCTTGCAGCGTCTCGCCTTCCACCAGCGCGGTGGCGGCGCGAGCCAGATCGATATTGAGATCTTGATGCGGCGCCATCAATTCGTAGACGGCAGTGAAGAGGAAGTCGCCAGTCAGCAGGGCGAAGGTGCGCCCCCAAATGGCGTTGACCGAGGGGCGACCCCGGCGCAAGATGCCATGATCGTTGATGTCATCGTGCACGACGCTGGCGGTGTGCATCAGTTCGATGGCGGCGGCGGGCTCAGCGACGCGCGTCACATCGCTGCCGCCCAGCGCCAGGTAAGCCAGCAGCAGGAGCCGCGGTCGGATGCGTTTGCCGCCAGCGCTGAGGATATGTCGGCTGGCTTCGCGCAGGACATCAACCTGGCTGTCGGTAACATCCAACATGGCGCGCTCAACCGCTGCCAAGCCTTCATCCAGGCTGGCTGCAAGGCTTGCGGACCTGGCTGCTGCTGCGGTCACGGCAAACTCCGGATGCGCAATTGTGAAGTTCAGAACTATCTAAATCAATTATACATAAAGCGCGGCTTTCGTCAACAGAATACGCCGCTTCACTTGCCGATTTCCGCCTCAATCCGCGCATTTTCCCAGCGTTTGACAGAGCTGCGTGATATGCAGGCGGTCATGCTGCGCGGTGAAATGCGCCATTTCCAGCAAAGTCGTCAAGCCGAATATGCTGTGCCGGGCGGGCCGCGCCCAATCGTCAGCGCTCAAACCAGCCAGCATGTCCATCGTAACCAGTCGCCTGGCGCGAAACCACTCATAGACTTCCCAGCCCGAATCATGGCAAGCCGGGATATGCGGTCCGGGCGGCGGCAAGGCGGGTATGAAAGGATTGTCCTGGCTGAGAATCGCGCGCAATCGCTGCTGATGCACGGCGCTTTCAGCCTGCCAGAGATGACAAAGAATTTGCAGAATAGACCATTCGCCGGGGTCGGGCCGCTGCAGCCATTGATGCGGCTTCACCTCGTTAAGCAAGCCAGCCAGCGCGCCCAGGTTGCCCATGAACTGCGGCGCAAGCATATCCGCGTTGAGTTCGCGCGACATGACATCATGTTGCCAGCTGGCATTGCCGAGGCGCTCCAGAATGGGCGACAAACCGCGCTCAGGGTTGATTTGCCAGGCGCGCATGCCCAGGGCGCTGGCCGGCGCGATGTCATTCCTGCGGCTGTCGCCGATGACCAGGCATTCATCCGGCTCAATCCCGAGACGGGCCGCCAGTTCGGCATAATAGGCGCGCCGCGGCTTGGCGAAATGCATATTCTCGCTGTGCGTGATGAAAGCCAGGGACGGAACAATATCGGACAAGCCCGCCCATTCCAGCCTCCGCAAGATGGCAGCCTGAGGATAGATGGGGTTTGTGGCGATAGCGACCAGCAGATTGGCTTCCAAGAGCGCTGCCAGCAGCTTGTCCGCGTCAGCCACAGGCGATGTCAACGCGCTCAGTTCCTCGTATGGAGTCGCGTAGAATGCTGCCAGGCCCGCGGATGCCGTTTCGACGGGCAGGCGCAAGCCATCAGCCAGGCAGCGCAGCAGCATTTCCGCATTGCTCAGCCGCCCCTGCGCGCCGTCATGGACCGCCAGGATGCCGCGCCGGAAAGCCTCCGCGCCGCCCGCCAATCCGAATTCGTCAAGAAAATGCCGCTCGAAACGCGCCGTGAATGCCGCGGCGAACTGCCGATCCGGGTTGCGCAGCAAAGTGTTGTCGAGGTCAAGCAGCAGGCCTTTAATCATCGCCGCTTTCCAAAGCTCGCCGGAAGAGATCCAAACCCGGATGCTCGTCCGGGCAGCCAACATAGGGGTCGACCTTTTCGCCGTTTTTCAGGCAAATCGCCTCAACCTCCACCCGGCGAAAGAGACCCAGAAAGCCGGACTTGATGGTCAGCTTGAGTTGCGTATCGCGGCTGGCATTGGCGAGCAGAATATCCGGCACGGGGCAACTGGCGCAATCTTTGGGATGCCAGCGCTCCGAATCGGGATTGCTGTTGGCCAAGCGGCATTCCTCAATGTCGCGCGTGTGGCGGTTGAAATCGGCATAATAATGTGGGCACTCGCGGCCCGCCGGCGTGCGCACTTGGTCTGCCTAGGCTCTGTTGATCCAGCTGGACGCGGCATCCGCCAGTTTGTCCAGGCTGCCGAATTGTACTGTGCAATCGGGCAAGGATTCAAGAAAGCTCGCGCCATAGCTCTTGCTGATGATGCGGCTGTCAAATATGGCGACGATTCCGCGATCGCTGCGCCGGCGGATCAAACGTCCGAAGCCCTGGCGGAAGCGCAGAATCGCATCGGGCACAGCGTATTCCTGGAATGCGTTGCTGTAGGTTTCGCTGCGAGCGGCAAATATGGGATCGGAAGGCACGGCGAAGGGCAGCTTGGTGATGACCACCGCGCTGAGATCATCGCCGGGGATATCGACGCCTTCCCAGAAGCTGCGCGTGCCCATCAACACGGCGCGCTCAGCCCGCTTGAACTTCTCCAGCAGCAATTCGCGGCTGCCGCCAAAACTTTGATCGAAGACTTCAATAGCGCCTAGCTTCAGACGCGGCGTAATGGCTTTGGATACTTCGCGCAGCTGGGCATAACTGGTGAAGAGGACCATAACGCGCCCGTCCAGCGCCGTCGCCAATTCGATGACGCCGCGGCCTATCATGCGCTGATATTCAGAGCGATGCCGCGGTTCTGGCATATCCTGCGGGATATACAGCAGCGTGGAATGTTTGTAGTCGAAGGGCGAGCCAAGGGCGACTGTATGAAAACTGTCGAGATAGAGCCGTTCCTTGATGTGATCGAAGGTTTCGCGCGTCCGCAAGGTGGCGCTCGTCAGCGCGATGCTTTCCAGTCGCTGGCTCAAGCATTCTTCCATCATGGGACCGACATGCAAGGGCGCGATCTTGAGTTCCAGGCGGTCCTCGCGTTCGCCCGCGGTCATGGCATAGACGGCATTGGCTTGCGGAGCCTGCGTGAACTGTTCCAGCCCTTCGTGCAAATCGGACAAGTATCGCGAGTGCGCGCGGATCTCACTGCTGTGGTCGCCGAAATCGGGCAGGTCAAAGCGCTCGTAACGCGGCAGGTTCTCGCATAAACGTTCCATGGCATCAGTAACCGCCAGGAGAAAGGGGCCGAGCTGCCGCCAGGCATTCAGCACAGCCGAGAAACCGCTGGAATCGCGCGTGGCTTCGGTTACGCGCATGGCATAGCGATTATCGCCGCGACGCTTGCCGGCGACTTCATGCAGCGCGCGGAAATAGAGGCGGATGAATGCCTTCATCTGCGCGACCGTCTCGGCAACAGTGTCAATATAGGCGGACAGCCTGCCGCTGACATCTGGCGGGCAATTGGCGCGGGCGCCTGCCAGGAACTCGCCCAGAACGCCGCTCCGCCCATCGCCAAGGTCGCGCAGCCGGCTCATGATCTGGCGCTGATCGATGCGGCGGCTCATGCCATCGGTGATGGCTTCTTCAAGGTGATGCGCCTCGTCCAGGACCAGGTTGTGATAGGTTGGCAGAGCGCGATTCTCGACCCGGGCATCGGCAATCAAGAGAGCGTGATTGGTGATGAGAATATGGGCGGTCTCCGCCTTTTGGCGAGCCCGATAGAATGGGCAGAGGCCGGCCATTTCGCTGGCGCAGCGAAAGCTAGCGCAGCCTTCGTCTTGGGCGCTTAGCCGTGCCCAGCTTGCCCAATCATTGCCGCGCAGGGTGATTTGGCTGCGGTCGCCCGTGTCGCATTCTTGCAGCCAGACTAGAATCTTCGCCAGCGCCCTGAGTTCATCGAGGTTGGCTGGGCTGCGCCGGCGCAAGGTCTCCAGCCTACGAGGGCAGAGATAATTGCCGCGGCCCTTCATCAACGCTGCCTGCAGATCCCCGCCGACGATGCGCTGAACTTGCGGAATATCTTGTTTCAGCAGTTGCTCCTGCAGGTTGATCGTATGCGTTGAGATGGCGACGCGCTGGCCATTGCGCAGCGTCCAGAGGGCGGCCGGCAGCAAATAAGCCAGCGATTTTCCGGCGCCGGTGCCCGCTTCGATCAGCACCTGATTGCCATCGTTGAAAGCGCTGGCGATTTCCCGCGCCATTTCCAGCTGTTCGTCACGTCTTTCGTACTCGGCGAAATCCTCCGCCAAGGCTCCATCAGCGCCGAAGATGTCTTCGATCATTTCCAGCGGGACTGGCTCGCGCCGCGCCTCCGTCATGTCCAAAGCCGGCGCGCTCAGCCGCTCGGCAGCGAAGGGCAGGGCGTTTCGCCGCGGGTTGCCGGCTTGCAGGGATTCCGAGAGAGCCGCCTGGAAGACTTCCTGCAGGGACCAGGACTTGCCCTGGCTGGCGCGGAGTATCTCGGCGAGGATGTTCGGTGGCAGCTGCCGCAGCCGCGTCCACAACTGCCAGTAGAGATGGCCCGTCGCCACAGCATCGGCCAAGGCGCGATGGGCGTCTTTCAATTCGATGCCCAGCTGAGCGGTCAAGGCGCTCAAGCCATAACGCGGGGCGGAAGGCAAGGCGATGCTGGCCAGCTCCAGAGTGTCAATGGCGCGATTCTTGCGCAGCAAAGCCTGCTTGCGCATGAAAGATAGATCGAATTGAGCGCTATGAGCGATGACGGTGGCGTCGCCAAAGAACCGCTTGATCCGCGGGCCAAGCGCGTCGATGCTTGGCGCGGAATCCACATCTTCCTGGTGTATGCCGGTGAGGTGCGTGATGTCTTCCGGGATAGGAATTGATGGCTTGACCAGCGACTGAAATTCTTCGATGACCTGCCCATCACGGAAGCGCGCCGCGCCAACCTCGATGATCTCGTCGCTGGCCGGGTTTAAGCCAGTCGTCTCGAGGTCAAAAGCGATCAGGTCGCCGCGCATGGCAGAATCCGTCTCGCTTGATGGAAGGCTGCACGCGCGCGTCAGCCGCCGCTTTCGGCATTTGAGTCCCCAGCGCTTTCGCCATCGCTGTCTGTGGCAGGCGGGTAAAGCGACTCCGCATCAGCGAAGCGCCGCAGCAGATCGCGCCGCAGAATGGGCAATTCCAGAGCTGGAGCGCTGATGAAACCCTCCGCTGGCAAAGCAGCCCAATTGTCGTCAGCGTGGATTTGCCAGAGCAAGGCCTGCGCCGCCCGGTCAGCCAAGGCCGCTTCGCGGACCAGCAAGCTGGCAGAGCGCGCGAGGGGGTACTCGCCCGTTATGATGCTAGCCGCGGTCGCCTCCACGCAGCCATTGCCGCCATCAACCGCGACCAGTTGGATTCTCGCCTGCTGGTTTTCGAGAACGGATTGATACTCATGCCAACTCATAGTGGTCAGGCTGCCGCTGACGTTGCCGACAGCCGCCGCCCGGTAGAGCGGATCGCGGTTTTTCTCGGTATCCCGGCGTACTGGCGGGATGGCCGAATCAGCCGTCCCCAAGAGAATATCGCTGTGGACGTCAAGCGAGCTCGAGGCAAAGAGGGTCATGGCTTGATCGGGCAGGGAAGCATCGGCATCCGCCCAGTTCATGACCGCTCCCGCCGAATCCGCCCGCCAGATCCTGTTGATCTGCTCGGTACTCAGACAGGCTGCGTATTCATCGCCGGCGTTCGCCAAGAGGACGGCAGCTTGCGCGCCCAGGGCGATCGGCGCCGTCTCGATGCCATTTTCCGCGCAAAGCTCAAGCGCATCGGCGTCAGTTCGCCCATCCAGCGCTGCGATATCGGCTTCGCCCTGGCAAAGCTGGTTTATGCCGGCAGCCCATCCGGCGTAGCGCTGTATGGCATTGACCTGGCCGCCCAGGCCGGCAGCCGCGCGGCTCACAATCGGGTCAGCGATTGCCGCGCCCACAATCTGGATATCGCCACTGAGGTCGGCGGGGATCATCAAATCGTCCGCGCTGCCTGTCATGCCTGGGTCAGCATCGGCATCAGCCAGCAGTTTGCGGTTCAAGTCAAATATGGCGCTTGTGGCTGCGGTTGCTCCAGAAGCGTCTATTACCGCCGCGCTCTCGCTCCCGGAGAGGAATTGCATGAAGGCGGCCAGGCTGGGCTTTTCTTCCAGCCGCTCGCGATTCACATAAACATAGAGCGATGCCGCCAAGGGGTAATCGCCACTCTCGACGCTTTCCGCCGAAGGCAGCGCGCATGAGCCCAGGTCGCTGGCGATTTCAAGAAGCCGCGTCGCCTCGTCCAGCGCGAGACGGCCGGACCAGGGGATCAGAGCCAAAGCGCCCGCGTCATCGGCTGCCATGGCTACCGCGTCAACGGACTCCTGATAGCGGACGCCGTCCAGCCGCAAGCCATCGCCGGCGACCAAGCCATCGGCGATGTGATAGGCCAGCGCGTCTTCCTGGGGCAGCGCGAGCCGCAATGGCAGATCGGCATTGTCTGCGCTGTAGAAGGACCAATCCATAAGCGCATGGCTGGCGCTGGGTTTAAGGAGGTCTTGCAGGGCGTCGAATTGCAGGCATTGAGCTGGCGCTTCCGTGTTGGCGATGAAAGCGGCCATGTGATGCCCAAGCAGGAGTTCGCTATACGAGATGCCGTTGGCTTCGCAGGCGGCGCGTTCCTCAGCGGTCATCTTGCGCAGGGCCGGCGCCAGATCCGTATCTCCATCACAAAAGGCTTCGATGCCCCGCCAGGTGCCGCGTTCTTTTAAGCTCAGGTTATCCGTCTGGCTGGCTTCCGCCAGATCGCGAAGCGCAGCGCTGACGATTGCCGAGCCCTTGGAGCTGATCATTTCATCCGTTTGTGCCAGGCTCAAGCCGAGCGCAACCAAACAGAGCAGCGAAAGTATGCCAGCGCGAAGTCCAATTCTTGCCATGAATGCCAATATCCTTGCATGTGATTGAGCTAAGGCAATAATTGTACAAGCCGCGCAACAATTGTAAAGCCGTTTTTTTCTGCTAAGCTCAGTCGATGGCGGGCATCGCGTCCGCGCGAGTTCATCAGAATGCGACAAGAAAGACCATGGTCCAAGCCAATTCATGAGTTATGAGCCGCAGAGCGTATTTGAACTGCTTGGCGGGGAAGCTCCCATCGCCGCGCTGGTGGAGGCTTTCTACGATGCGGTAGCCGATGATCCGGTTCTGCGCCCGATGTATCCCGATGGCTTGGCGGAGCCCAGGCGCCGGCTCTATCTGTTTCTCGTGCAATTCTTCGGCGGTCCGCCGGAGTACAGCCGGGAGCGCGGTCATCCCCGTCTGCGCATGCGTCATTTTGCCTTTCCCATCGACCAAGCGGCGCGCGACAATTGGCTGCGCCACATGCTGGCGGCGATTAATAGCGCCGATATCCAGGAGCCGGCCCGATCGCGCATGACTGAATACTTCGAGCGCGCCTCGGCATTCCTTATCAATCGCGCCGAGCCCGGTGACAGGGCGGACTAGCTCGAACCGCGGTTCATGATGTAGCGCTCAAAAGCTTCAGCCGTCCAGGGCAGGGCGGGCTTGAAAAACTGCTCGTGGATCGCCTGGGCATAGACGCGAATCTCGTATTGGGCTTCATCAGCCATGCGCAGGCGCAGAAAATGCATCAAGTTGTGGGCGTCAACCTTGGCCACCCAGGTGTAATACACGCTGAAACCTGGCAGAAAGAGCCGCGCCATTTCTTTTGATACGCCCCGCTGCAAAGCCTCGGCATACAGGCGATAACTCTGATCATAGTGATTCAGCAGCTTCTCGTTCAGGGCGTCGCTCTCAGCCGGCGGGATGGCGCCTTCGCTGGCTTGTTTGTTGTCTCGGCTCTGCTTGCGCCAGATGTCTGGCACATAGAAGTCGTTTTCCTGGAAGGGCGTATAGCGGCCCGATTGCGCGTTCATATTCCAGGTGCGATGGCGCACCCACTGCCACCAGGCGACCAGGGGGGCGCGCACGCGGAACTTGAACTCGACCATCTCGAAGGGCGATGTATGCCGATTGCGCAACAGATAGAGCAGCAGGCGCTTGTCGCGTTGCGGTCCCTTGCTCTCGCCCAGGAAGCTGACTCGCGCGGCGTTCACGATTGCCAGATCGCCACTGACGCCGGAGGCCGGGTGGGGCATGAGGTCGACCAGTTCAATCCAGCCCTTGTCCAAGACAGCGACGCGCTTGCCGATCAGTTGCTCAGCCATGATTGTCTCCTGCCCAGAATCAGTGAATGAGCGCCCCGCGGAGCAGGCAGAGCATCAGACGCTCAGGTTTTGCAAAGCGAGGCGGATGCGCTCTTCAATATCATCAGGCGCATCCCGAGGAATGGCTTGCAGAGCCGCCTGCGCCTCCACAACGCTGTAGCCAAGAGCGGTCAGGGCATCCATCACCAGCGCGCTGGCATCATCATCGATGGCTTGCGGCGCGCTGCCCAAACCAGCCGGGAACTTGTCTTGCAGCTCCAGCAGGATCTTCTGGGCGGTCTTCTTGCCGATGCCGGGCACGCGGCTGATGATTTCGGCGCGGTCATTGGCGACGGCTTGGCGAATGTTCTCGACGCTCAATGTGCTGAGGATGCTCACAGCCAGCTTTGGGCCAATCCCGCTGATCTTCAGCACGGCGTCGAATAGCTCGCGCTCGCCGACGGTGGCGAAGCCATAGAGCGTCAGCGAATCTTCCCTGACGATTAGTCGCGTGTACAAAAATACCCGCTCCGCTTGCAGCCGCTCGATTGTGCTGAAGGGCGCCATCACTTCAATGCCCACGCCGCCCAAGTTGAGCACCAGATGATCGTCGGCTTTATGCGCGAGTTGGCCTTCGATAGTCGTGATCATGCGCGACCGCTCTCCCTAGACCATGCCAAGTTCAAGCAGGCGGAAGCTATGCAAATCTGTAATGGCCACAGCCAGGGCATCCGCGGCGTCATCCGGGCTGGGTACTGCATCCATGCCCAGCCAGACGCTGACCATCTGTTTCATCTGCGCCTTGTCCGCGCTGCCATCGCTGCATACCGACCGCTTGATGACATTCGGTTTGTATTCGGCGATAGGCAAGCCAGCCATGCCGAGGGTGAGCAAGACCACGCCGCGAGCCTGCGCGACGGCCAGAGCGGTCGTAACATTGCGGGCGAAGAAAAGTTCCTCGACGGCTCCGCGGTCCGGCTGAAATGCGGCGATCAAGCGGAGCAGATCTCGGTGAATCTGCTGCAAACGCTGTGGCATTGGCGCGCCTGGCTTGGTGCGAATCACGCCATGTCCCAGAGCCTCCAGCGAGCCATCGCCATGTTCGCGGACGAAGCCATAACCGAGCGATGCCGTGCCGGGGTCTATGCCGAGCGAGATCATGTCAATTCTGGAAGGCGGACAGAATTTCGTCGGTGATGCTCAGGTTCGAAGCCACAGTCTGCACATCGTCAGATTCCTCCAGCTGCTCCATGAGACGCAGGTTTTGCAGAGCCTTCCCACGCGGAATATCCAGCTCGTTCTGGGGGAACCAGCGCAGCTCGGAATCTTCAAATTCATAGCCGGCTTGCGTCAGCGATTGTTCCACTGACGCAAAATCGTCCCGCGGCGTATACACGGCCACCACGCCATCTTCCTCGACCACATCGTCAGCGCCGGCATCAGCCGCTTCCATGAAGAGCTCGTCAAAATCGCAATCGCCTTTGATGGTGAGATAACCTTTCTGGTCGAATTGCCAGAGCACGGCGCCGCTGGTGGCCAGGCTGCCCTCATGTTTGCTGAAGGCGTGCTTGACCTCAGCCAGCGCGCGATTCTTGTTGTCCGTCAGTATCTCCACGATATAGGCCACGCCCTCGGGTCCATAGCCTTCATAGAGCGTCTCGATGACTTCGCCGCCGGCGATTTCGCCCGTGCCTTTTTTTATGGCGCGCTCGATGTTGTCCTTTGGCATATTCGCCGAACGGGCTTTGGCGATGGCCAGCTTCAGCTTGGGGTTGGCATTTTCGTCGCCGCCGCCATCGCGAGCCGCCACCATGACATCGCGCCCCAGGCGGGTGAAAATCTTGGCGCGTTTGGCATCTTCCGCGCCCTTCTTGCGCTTGATTGTCGACCATTTGCTATGACCAGACATAAGAACGTCCCTTCCCCAGCCATAACAGCGCTTGCGATTGCGCCGATTATAACGCAATATGAGCATCGTCATACAGCCTGGAATGGTATACTTGATGTGCCTTCTCGAGCGTTATGGGGCTCTATTGCTAATGGACGTCATGCAGCAGGCGGAAGAGGTGCTGGAGGCCGCGGCCAGTGAAGACTCGCTGAGCCCGTATTCCGGTCCCCTGCCGCCGGACCGCATCGCCTGGATAGTGATGCTGGCGGCTTTCGCGCTCTTCTGCACGGTCACTTTGAGCACTGTCTTCGGCGTCTATCATTATCTCTTCCAGTCGGCGGTCGCCATGCCGGTGTCCTTGCAAGTGGGCACAGGCACTATCGGCATCGTCCCGGGCGCCGACCCGACTGTGGTAGCCGTCCGCGAGGATCGCGAGCTGACCAATACCATCACGGGCATCAGCACGGATTCGCTCTCACAGGCGACCATCCTGATACGCGACAGCGCGGAAAACGCCGAAGCCGATTCGCTGCTGGCTGCAATAACCCTGCAAGGCGACACGCAGGTTACTTTCAACCGCGCCAGCCATCCGCGTTTTGACTGGAGCCAGAACCCGCAATACGTTTTGTTCTCAGCCATGAAAGGCGAGCTGGATGTCCTGGTCAGCGGAGTCGGCGATCGCGCCTTTGTGATGGACATTTATGCTGACGACCTCAGTTCGGACAAAGGCCTCAACGTAGAGATAAGCAGCAATGGCCGTTACCGCCTAAGCGTGACCGAAGACGAAGCGCGCGTGCTCAATCTGGCAGGCAAAGCCAGCGCCTATTTTCGCGATGAGCAAAGTCGCGGCGCGGTGGTGGCCAGCGGGCAGGAACTGGTCGTGCGGATTGGCGCGCGCAGTTTCTCACTCCGCAGCGCGACTGAAAGCGTCTTGCGGAATGGCAGCTTCAGTTTGCTCGAGGGCAGCCGGGCGGCCGGAGCGCTGACCGATTGGCGATGCAGCGTCAGGCAGCGGCAGGCGCCCCCGGGCGATTTCTCGCTTGTGCGCTTTGACGGGCGGGTCGGCTTGCGCTTGAGCCGCTTTAACAATGCCCAATCCAATGGCGAAGCGCGCTGCGCGCAGACCTTCCCCGGCGAGGGCTTGTCCGTCAGCGAATACGATTCCCTGCGCGTCTTGACCACATTCCGGACGAATTATCAATCGCTCAGCGTCTGCGGCCGCGAAGCCAGCGAATGCCCGCTTATGCTGCAGATCTCTTATTTCAATCAGGGTGGGCGCAGCCTGCGCCATTGGTTCCGCGGCTTCTATTATGAGGACGATGTATCCGCAGACGCCAGGAAGCGCTGCGACACCTGCATAGAAGACCACGTCGATATCAACCAGGGCGTATGGTATACCTTCGACTCTGACAACCTTTTTAATCTGATCGCTGAATCTGAGCGGCCCGAGCGCATCAAGTCGGTCTCGTTTTACGCCTCTGGGCATCAATTCGATACGATCGTGAGTGAGATGATTTTGCTGCTGGGCGAATCGCCCGGGGGCTGATGATTCGCCCGCCTGCGATTCCAGCGCTGTATTGAGGGACGCGAACCATGCCAGAAAGCCTCAACGATATCCTGCTGCTGGCGACGCTCTTCGGCGCGGTTGTCATCGCTGCCTTCTGGCTGGCGCTGGTCCTTTGGGCATACCGCGATATGCGCTCGCGTTCGCGCGACAGCCTGGCGCAGCTTTTGGCCGCGCTTGTGGTCCTGCTGCTGAACGCGCCCGGCTTGCTGATCTATATCTTGCTGCGCCCGCGCGAGACTTTGTCAGCCGTATATGAGCGCTCGCTGGAAGAAGAGGCGCTGCTGCAAGAAATAGAGGAGAAGCCCAGCTGCCCAGGCTGCTCACAGCGGGTCCAGCATGACTGGCAAGCCTGCCCGCATTGCCATCACCGCTTGAAGAAAGCCTGCGTGAATTGCGATTATCTGCTTGAGTTGACCTGGAATATCTGCCCCCGCTGCACAACCAGCCAGGTCAACACCACATCGGACGGCGCCATCGCCACCAATTCGCGGCATGTGAAACCGTCTGAGCCAGCGCCGATCGACGCCGCGTGGGTCGCCTCGCAGCAATTGGATTAAGATCCTCGCGCCCAATGCCCGCGGAGCGCAGCTTCAGATTTCGCCTTCTTCGCCGACCGTGTGAATCTTGATCAGGTTCGTTCGTCCGTCGATGCCAAAGGGCAGTCCGGCGATGATGACCAGCCGGTCGCCGCTCCGCGCCAAGCCCTTGTCATAAGCGGCGCGCACGATAATGCTTATCATTTCGTCGATGGTGGTGAATTCTTCGACCAGCAGCGGAGTAACCCCCCAGACCAAAGCCATGCGCCGCTGGGTTGTCACGATGGGCGTCATGCTCAGGATAGGCGCGCGGGGCCGTTCCTTTGCCACGCGCCTGGTGGTGAAGCCGGACATGCTGGTGGTGACAATGGCTGTCGGCTTGATGGCTTCCGAGATACCGTAGGTGGCGCGGCTGATGGCGATTGAACTGTCGATATGCGATGGGCTGCCGCTGGCGCTTACTGCGCTGCCGCCTGGCGCGCGAAAACTCTGCATGTCGCGCTCGGCTATGGCGGCAATCTCGCTCATGACTTCGACGGAGCGGACCGGGTAGCTTCCGCTGGCGCTTTCGGCGCTCAACATGATGGCGTCCGTGCCATCCAGGATGGCGTTGTAAACATCGCTGGCTTCGGCGCGGGTCGGGCGGGGGTTCTCGGTCATGGATTCCAGCATCTGCGTGGCGGTGATGACCGGTTTTGCCACCGCGTTGCAGAGCTTTATGATGCGCTTCTGATGATAGGGCACCTCTTCGGCTGGCGTCTCTATGCCCAGGTCTCCGCGAGCCACCATGATGCCATCGCAGATCTCGATGATCTCTTCGATATTTTCCAGCGCCTCGCCCATTTCAATCTTGGCGATGATGGCCGCTTCTTTGCCAATCCGCGCCATCAAGGTCTTGAGCTCGCGAATGTCGTCGGCCGAGCGCACGAAAGACATGGCCATATAATCGCAGCCCTGGTCCAGCGCGAACTCGATATCGGCGCGGTCTTTCTTGGTGATGGCGGAAAGCGTCAAACGCGCGTTGGGCGCGGAAACGCCTTTGCGCGGCTTCAAGGCGCCGCCCACGACGACATTGCAGACCAGGTTGCGCCCATCCGCCTCCCGCACGCTGAATTGCAGGTTGCCATCATCAAGCAGGAGCGTCGTCCCAGCGCGGATATCCCGCACGAATTCGGGATGCGGCAGCGATACCACGCCATTGCCGCCCAGCACATCGTCCGTTGTCAGCCGAATCGTATCGCCGATGGCCAGCATCATCGGCTCGGGCTCTATCATGCCCAGCCGGATCTTGGGTCCCTGAATATCGCAGAGGATGGCCACCACGCTGTCTTCTTCGGCGGAAACGCGGCGGATATTCTCGATTACCTGGCCGTGGGTCTGGTGGTCGCCATGCGAAAAGTTGATTCGGGCAACATTCATGCCCGCGCGGATCATCTCGCGCAGGGTCTCCGGCTCGCGGGAAGCGGGACCGATGGTGGCTACAATCTTGGTATGTTTGTCAGGAAAACTCGGTCGCACATGCTTCCCTTTCGCAGCTGGCTCATGACTTACTGCACATCGGCATTCAAGTTGGCGAAGGCGCTCATCCCGGCATAGCTGGCCGCGCCGCCCAGCCGCTCCTCGATGCGCAGCAGCTGATTGTATTTGGCGATGCGATCCGTGCGGGCCGGCGCGCCGGTTTTGATCTGGCCCGAATTCATGGCGACGGCGATATCGGCGATGGTATTGTCTTCGGTTTCGCCGCTGCGGTGGCTGGCGACCACGGTCATATTGTGCCGCTGCGCCAGCTGGCCCGCCGCGAAGGCTTCTGTCAGGCTGCCGATTTGGTTGACTTTCAAGAGCAGCGCGTTGGCTGCCCCTTCGCTGATGGCTCGGCGTACCTTGTTTACATTGGTCACCAACAGGTCATCGCCAACGACTTGCACGCGGTCGCCGATTCTGTCTACCAGCCGGATCCAGTTCTCCCAATCATTTTCGTCCAAGCCGTCTTCAATGGAGATGATGGGATAGCGTTGGCGCCAGTCGTCCCAGAAGTCCACCATTTCCTCGCCGGTGAGCTGCCGGCCTTCGATATCCAGCTTGTACAGGCCGTCCTCATAAATCTCGGAAGCGGCCGGGTCAAGCGCGATGAAGACCTCTTCGCCCGCGCGGTAGCCAGCTTTTTCGATAGCTTCCATGATGACGTCCAGGGCGGCTTGGTTGCTGCCCAGGCTGGGCGCGAAACCGCCTTCATCACCGACAGTCGTCTGATAACCGCGGTCATGCAAGACGGATGCCAGTTGGTGATAGATCTCCGTGCCCCAGCGCAGCGCCTCGCGGAAAGTTGGCGCGCCGGTGGGCATCACCATGAATTCCTGGAAGTCCGCGCTGCCCAGCGCGTGTTTGCCGCCATTCATGATATTCATCATCGGCGTCGGCAGGATATGGGCATGGACGCCGCCAAGATAAGCATAGAGCGGCATTCTCAGGCTCTTGGCCGCGACATGCGCCAGAGCCATGGAGACGCCCAGAATCGCGTTTGCGCCCAGATTCCGTTTGGTCGCCGTGCCATCCAACTCCAGCATCAGTTCATCCAGCGCCTTCTGGTCATAGGGCGGGGAGCCAAGCAATTCTGGCGCAATGACATCGTTGACAGCCGCCACCGCTTTCAGGACGCCTTTGCCCAGGTAGCGGGATTTGTCGCCATCGCGCATTTCCAAAGCTTCATATTCGCCGGTGGATGCGCCGCTGGGCACGATTGCGCGCCCGCTTGAGCCATCCTCAAGGTCAATCTCGACTTCAACGGTGGGGTTGCCGCGTGAATCCAATACTTCGCGAGCTTTCACCGCAGTGATGCTTGGCATTTATGCGCCTCCAGAAACGGCCTGCTCCCAGCATTCGAGGCAGCCAGACCTTCGTCCACAGCCAGATATGATAGTATATCTTCCAGCGCAATCCCACCTCAAATACAGCGAGGGAATCCGCAATGCGAACGCCAGATCGGCTTTGGCATTGGAATTCTGGCTTCATCCATTAGAATGCGAAAGCAAGACACAGCGAGCGGAAATGCCGGCATGAGAACGCAACGCGCAATTTACCTTGACCATTCGGCATCCACGCCGGTTGATCCGCGCGTGCTGGAGGCCATGCTGCCATACTTCAGCGAGGTCTACGGCAATCCAACCTCAGCGCATCGTCAGGGGAGTCGCTCCGAAAGCGCTATAGAAGCGGCTCGGGAACGGGTCGCGGGCCTGCTCAACTGCCGGGCTGCGGAGATCGTCTTCACGGGCGGCGGTTCCGAAAGCGACAATCTGGCCATTCGCGGGGCAGCCTGGCGCGCGCGGCAGCGTAAAGAATCGACGCGCCTGATCACATCGCCGGTTGAGCATAGCGCCGTGACCAATACCATGCGCCAGTTAAACCAGCTTATGGGCTTCGAAATGGCGATCGCGCCTGTGGATGGCGATGGCTTGGTTGATATTGAGGCTTTTCGCCAAGTCTGCCAGGGCGGCGGGGCCATCGCCAGCATCGTATACGCCAACAACGAAGTCGGCAGCATCAATGACTTGCCGGCCTTGGCTGCCATTGCCCGGTCTTGTGGCATCCTCTTTCACACCGATGCTGTGCAAGCCGGCGGACAGCTCTGCCTGGATGTCGAGCGGCTTAGCGTGGATATGCTCAGCCTGTCCGCGCACAAGTTCTATGGACCCAAAGGCGCAGGCCTCCTCTATGTCCGCGATGGCATCGACATGCCAGCGGCGATAACTGGCGGGGGGCATGAGCAGGGTCGCCGAGCCGGCACGCAGAATAGTCCCGGCATCCTAGGATTGGCGCGGGCGCTGGAATTGGCTCATGAGGAGAATGCGGCTTGCGTGGCGCATTATCGCTGCATGCGCGACCGGCTCATTGAGAATATCTTGCGGCGCATCCCTGATGCCCAGCTGAGCGGCCACCGCGAAAAGCGCCTGCCATCGCATGCCAGCTTCGTTTTCCCGGGCGTGGAAGCCAACGCGCTGCTGATGCACCTGGATATGCATGGAATCGCCGCCAGCAGCGGTTCAGCTTGCAAGACCGGCAGCCCAGAACCCTCCGAGATTCTGCTGGCGCTGGGTTTTTCCGCCGACGATGCCATGAGCGGGCTGCGCCTTTCGGTGGGCAGGCAAACGACAGAAGCGGATATCGACGCTACGGTCGAAGTCCTGGCAAGCGCGGTTGATAAACTCCGCCGGTTGCAGCGGGAGGCGCTGACATGAGCCTCGCCGATACCCGCGTGGTTGTCGCCATGAGCGGAGGCGTCGACAGCTCGGTGGCGGCCTCTCTCCTGGTGGAAGCCGGCTATGACGTCGTGGGCATGATGATGCGACTCTGGTCGGAGCCGCGCTTGGGCGGCGCTGAACACAATCGCTGCTGCACGCCCAGCCAGATGAGCGATGCCCGCCGCGTCGCCGACACGCTGGGCATCCCCTTCTATGTCCTTGACACGCAGGACATCTTCCGCAAAACAGTCGTTGAATACTTCATCGATCAGCATCGCGAGGGGTATACTCCCAACCCCTGCCTGGAATGCAATCGGCGGATTCGCTTTGACTGGCTGTTGAAAAACGCCTTGGCGCTGGATGCCGATTATCTGGCCACCGGTCACTACGCGCGCATAAGCCGGGGCGCTGACGGAAGCTGGCTGCTGCGGCGCGGCATCGACGGCGATAAAGACCAGAGCTACGTCCTCAGCGTGATGGGGCAGGCGCAACTGGCGCGGACGCTCTTTCCGGTCGGCGAATATCCCAAGGCGGAAGTGCGCAGGCTGGCGGGCGAGCTCGGCTTTGATGTGGCCAGCAAACGGGACAGCCAGGATTTGTGCTTCCTGGGCAAGAGCGATTATCGCAGCTTCTTGCGCCTGCATGCCCCGGATGCCCTGCGGCCTGGCCCGATCGTGAACAGCGCGGGCGAAATCCTGGGCGAGCATCAGGGCTTGGCGAATTACACGATAGGCCAGCGCAAGGGTTTGGGCGTTTCGGCAGCGCAGCCGCTCTATGTGCTGGCAATGAATGAAGTTCGCAATGCGCTTGTCGTTGGCTCTCGCGAGCAGTTAGGCCGGGACAGCCTGACCGCGGAAGGAGTCAATTGGATCAGCGGGGGACCGCCGGCGGATTCATTCCGCGCCGCAGTCAAGATTCGTTACCGCGCCCAGCCACAGCCAGCCAAGATAAACATTCTCGCTGATGATCGCATGCAGGTACATTTCGACCAGCCCCAGCGCGATATCACGCCGGGCCAGGGGGCCATCGTATATGCGGATGATGTCTGCCTTGGGGGAGGCCTCATCGCCAAGTTACACGAATCCGAGACGCTCAGCCCGGCAGCCCAAACGCCAAGCGGCTGATATCGCCCTGGAATAGCAGCATGATATATGTGGCAGCCAGGATATACGGCGCGTAAGCCATAGACGCGTGACGCTGCCAGAGCCGCTTGCGCAGACGGAGATGCGCCAGGAAAGCCAGCGCTCCGCAGCCACCCAGCGCGATTGCCAAGACCAAAGCCGCCAGCACATTGGGAAAGCCCAGCATCAAGCCGGCCGCGCCCATGACATAGACGTCGCCAAGCCCAAGCGCTTCGCCGCTGCCCGCCAGACGAGCGTAAAGTCTGCCGCCGAGATACAGCGCCGCAAATGCGCAGCCGCCGAGCAAGCCGCCAACCAGCGATGATGCCAAGCCAGGATTGGTCTCGGTGATGAAGGCAGCGTCGATTAGCGCCAGCGCAGCCAGAGCCAGCAAAGGGCCCATCTGGATCTGCCGATGCTCAATATCCGCGACCGCCAGCAAAACAAAGCCAGACGCATAGGCCTGCAATATCAGATTCTGTCCGTCTAAGGCCTGTGTCGCCGCCATCAAGCCAGCCAGCGCGATTTCGGTCAAGGGATATCGCCAAGACAGGCCTTGGGCTGAGGCTTCTGGCTGGCACGCGCGCATCATCAAAGCAGTAATGCCCAGCCAAGCCCAAAACGGACGCGGACTGCCATCAGAATACCGCGGAAAACCCAGCCGCCGCCCAGCCGGAAAATCGTCAGCCAGGGCATTGACCAAACCGCCGATGAGCAAGCCCGCAAGCGCGGTAAAGATTATATCCATACCATCAGACTGGAGAGCGTCTAGGCTGGAGGTCTGAGTTCGGGCGGGGGAGGCAAGAGCGCGATCGCAGTTATGACCAGCATCAGGGCGCTTAAGATGCCAGCCATGATCAGGGCGATGCGCTGCCGCTTCGTGAGCTTTCCGCCCTCTTCGTTCTCCGCTTGGCCGTCGAAGACCAGGTTGACCGGTTCGGCTGAATCGCCATCAATTCGCCAAAGTTTCAATTGCGGTTTCTTGCGCTCAAGCGAAACGATCAAGTGCAGCAAATTGGCATCCGCCGCTTCCACCATGTCGGTTCGCGAAGGAATCGGCGCGGAATGCGGATGAGAATGGTAGATGCCCATCCAGCCCAGCCCGCCAGCGTCCAGCGTCTTCAAAGCGCGCAATTCTTCTTGTGGATCCAGCCGAAAGCGCTGGCTTGGCGTATCGGCGATATTGCGCAGGGGAATGGCGCTGCTTATTTTGCCATCGCCGCCAGCCAATAATCCGCAGGCTTCATTGGGCGCCGCGGCCCGGGCATGATCGGCGATTTGGCGCGCGACCGGGTAAGCAATTCGCATGCTTAGCTCGCTTCCGGGGGAATGCTAAAGGCGATTTCCGCCGCGTCCTGGGGCGGGTCCCGCGATTCGTAATACAGCTCGGCCGCCAGCGTGTATTCGCCGCTGGGCTCATCCAGGCCGCGAATGTGCATGGTGAATTCGTTGTCATAGTGCATGGTGGCGATGACATCCAGATCGCTGACCAGCAAGCCGTCAGCTCGCCGCGCGGTAATCAGCAGGTTGGGCCGCTCTTGAAAAGGCGTCAGCTTGAGAGTCGCCTTGACGCGAAAACGATCCGGATAGACGTCTGCGCGGAGATCTTCGATTCTGACCTTGCGTTTCGGCTGCGGCACAAGATTGGGATCGTTGAAGAGGTTTATTTCCACGGCTTATTGTCCTCGCCTGATTATGTCTTGCAGCTTTATCAATTCCGCCAGCGCTCTCGGGAAGTCCGCCATCGGGACCAAAATATGATCGCGGGAGCATGCCGCCAGCGCCAGAATCGGAATGCCGGCGGCAGCCAGCCAGGCGCTGACTTTGGCGATGAAACCGACCAGGTCGGGCTCGAGGGCTTGCGAAAATGTGATGAGGCGATAACCCGTATCGCTTAGCGCAGCGTCTTTCAGGCGCATGTCATGCCCTTGCAAAATATCTTCGCGGAGCAGCAAGCTCACTTCGTCTTTATCGACGATGACCGCGCTGAATGGCGAGGCGGCTTCAGCCACTATCGCGCATGCCAGAGAGATGCCATTGGCTGGCAAACCCAGCAGGCGATACACATGCTCATCCGTATGGAACTCCGTGCTGGCCAATACAGCGTCCGCGCTCTGTGTCATGGCGGGCTACTCGGCGAACTGGAAGGTGGATTCGGCATAATAGCGAATGCTGCGGGCGGCATAACGTTCGCGCAGCCAGGCTTGCAGCTGCTCATTCTTGGTTTCCAGCGGCAGATCCGCTCGCAAGCGCGCCATGGGATAATCCATGTTGAGCGCTCGCCCCTGCACGATGTGCCGACTGATGCCGGGCGGCAAATAAGCGCAGTGCAATGCCGCCTCGATGATATGCTCGGGCAAGAAGACGGGAAAGACAATCAAGGCGATGCCGCTGGGGAAAAGCGACCATATCTGGGCGGTATCGTCAAGCGCGCTGCGGTAGAGAGTCGCCGACCGGTGATAGACATCGACCAACCGGCTCAGGGTCATATTGCGCTGGAGCAGGTCTTCGCTATGCGCCTGTACAGAATACAACTGACCATCGCGCAGATGGATTTGGGCGATGGCGCCGGCAGCCTCTCCTGGATGGATGCGTATTCCCGTCAGGGCGTCGAGTTCCCGCATAAGCTGCCGCGCATCCCAATCAGCCAGGACATGCCGCCAGGTATCGAGCTGCACAAAATCGCTGCCGTAGTCCTGGACCTGCGCGAGAATATGCTTGAAGCCGAGCAGGCGCATAGAGAGATGCCGGTTGGAGCCATCCATCAGCACATAGCGCCCATCAGCCAGGTCAGCCACGATTGGCGGATTGGTGAAATGCTCGGCGTTCTTGAGCCGCCGCATCAAAGGACCGGATCGCTGGGCGTCGCTTTTTTCGTGCGGCAAGATGGCCTCAATGGAGAGGATGCGCAGATCGGGCGAAGGCGCGCTTAGCGGATTCAAATCAGGGATTTCCCGAGTAAAATGAAGACGAGATCGCAAATAGCCTAACATGAAGTGGGGCGCTGGGCAATCGCATTGCCGATTCAGACGCCGTGGAGCAAGCATCATGGGCGCAAAAGAGCAGGCTGCCAGAGCCACCAGCGGACGATGGTTGACCATCCCGCGGACGCTGTCATTTGTTTTCAATGGCGGCGACCTGCTGCTAATGAAGCGCGCCAGCCACAAACGGGTCTTTCCCAATCAATACAATGGCTTGGGCGGGCATATCGAGCGCGATGAAGACCCAGCCAGCGGCGCCCGACGCGAAATCGCCGAAGAAGCCGGCTTGGACCTGCGTTCCCTGCGCCTGCGCGGCATTCACAATATCGATGCCGGCGCCGCCTGCGGCATTATGCTATTTGTCTACACCGCCATCAGCGAGAGCCGCGACATCCGGCCTGAGGGACCGGAAGGCTCGCTGGAATGGCTGCCGCTGGATAAAGTCTGGCAGCTTGATTTGGTTGAGGATCTGCCGCTTATTCTGCCGCGCATCCTGGCCATGAGCGCTGACGAGCCGCCCTATTCCGCCCATGTCAGCTATGATGAGGCTGACCAGATTGTCCTCAGATTTTGCGATGACGGCTGAAACGCGGCAAGAAACTGGCGAAGAGGCCGCGCCGCCCCGCAGCCAGCCACTGCGACCACTGCGCCGGCTGGGATGCCTCCTGGCTGTGGCTTGCTGGTTCCTGCTCTTGATGAGTCCCTGCGCGCTATTCTACCTGGCAGCCAATGGCGAGATCCGCCTGAGCCAGCCCGACGCGCCCCAGCCGCATGCGCATCCGCGACTGCTCATCACGTTGATCAACGATCCCGATAACCGCGGACTGCAATTCCTGCGTTCGTCCCGCGTTGGCGGAGCCGGCGACACTGAGGCTTGCATGGAAACGGCGGTCAACTATCTGTTATGGGCATCGGCCGGCGGCAACCAGGATGTGGTCTATTGCGAATGCTATGCGCGCGCCGACGCCGATACAAGCTGGACTTTGCTGGCGACGCTATTATCAGCTTGTCCGTAGAAGTGCAGTAGAGGCGCATTCGCCAGGCGGAGCGACGATGGATCTATTGCAGAATATCGACCCAGCCCATCTGCCCATTATCGCGGCGGGCTGCGCTTTGCTTTGCGTCCTGCTGGTCGTTATTGGTTTTGTTCTGCAAGCCATCAGCGGCATTTTCGAGGCGCTTTTTGGTCTGTTCGAAGTCGTCGTCGATCTGCTGCAAGGGGGACCGGTGGCTTGGTGCGGCTGCTTTCTGCTGATCGCCTTCCTGCTGGCGGGGGCTGGCGCGGTCTTCCTCGCGCTCAACGCGCCGGAGAGCTGCGCAGCCAATCCCACGCGCTTCTGCCAGTGGTTCGGTTTCCTGCCCTAAGGCGAGAAAACGCTGGCGAGGCGGGCAAGATACTTTGCTACGCTAAACATTTTTGCTATACTCGGGGCAGGTTCACACTCAGGAGTCTTGATGACGACCTCGGCGCTGTCGCTTTCTCAAGCCCAAGCCTATGACGATATCGACAAGGGCAGTCTTTGGCTGCGCAACCGGCGCTGGGATCTCTTCTTCATCACGCTCAGCGTCGTGGTGGTCCCCCTGCCATACCTGCTGTATCTGCTGGGCGTGCGACTGGGCATAGACGATGACGCCAGCCGCAACATGGTGAACTTCTTCGTCGCCGTGGCCATCGGCGGACCGCACATGATGTCGACCTTTCTGCGCACAGGTTTGGATGAGCGCTTCAAAGAACGTTATCCCACGCTGATTCGCTCGTCGATCATCATCCCGGTCATTGTTATTTCGCTGGCTTTCCTGAATCTCAGCTTGATGCTGACCTTCTTTTTCTTTTGGGCTTCCTTGCATGTGCTGCATCAGGTGACGTATATCGTCGAGCTATACAATCACAAGGAAGCCAAGTTTGTGCGCAAGAGCGCGCTTAGTCCGCTGGCGCGCCTGATAGATTACGCCGTCGTGCTCACCAGTCTGTTCCCGGTCGCCATGTGGAAGATCAGCCAAGGGGCTTTCGAGATTGGCCAGAACGATCTTGGCGAAGCCATCCCCGATCTCTTTCAGCAGCCGGACAATCCCTGGTTCTTCGTCCTGGTCACGCTCATCTTCAGCGCCGCGCTTCTCGCGTATATTGTCAAGACTGTGTACGAATATCATCAAGGCCTCCTGAATGCGCCGAAGTTCGCCTTTGTCTCGCTGACGGTGCTTGTGGCATTCCTGACGCCGCTGCTGCCCAACCTGGATACGGCTTTCCAGGGGCTGAACACCTGGCATTCTTTTCAATACCTGGCGATTACCTTCTATATCATCAAGATTCGGCAAATGGTTGGCGATCTGGATGAGAACGCGCCGCTGGTGGCTCGTTTCAGCCGCCGCAGTCCAGACGCCCGCGCGCTCTATGGCTTCAGCGCCGCCTTGCTGATTGGCTCAGCCGCCATCTTCGTATTGGTCTACGGCTTGGCGGGGATCGTCAAACCGGGCATCGACGGCAACACGCATTTTGACATCGCCTATTACACGGCGATTCTATCGTTCTTGTGGATTCATTATTATCACGATCATTTTCTCTTCACCGACTTCGAGGCGCTTGACGGCGCTTATGCAAGCTGAAACGCTGGCGCGCTCAAACGAAGACTTGCCGCGTCCATTGCATCGGGTCGACGTTGACGCCGTTCAGCCACAATTCCCAGTGAAGATGCGGTCCCGTGCTGCGGCCCGTTGAGCCAATCGTGCCGATGACCTGCCCGGCTGCGACGATCTCGCCTGGCTGGACCAGCGTATCCTGTTGATGCGCGTAGAGCGTGTAAATGCCCCAGCCATGATCGATCAACGTGGTATTGCCGCGGATCTGCAAAGTGTTGACTTGCTTGACCCGGCCACCAGCCGCCGCCAACACGGAGGTCCCCGGCGCGCCGGCAAAGTCGACGCCGCTGTGATAGCGATCGTAGCCGCTGCCGTTGTAGGAGCGCAGGGCGCCAAAGACAGCGTTCATGGCTGCCGCCGAAGGCAGGTTCAGCGCGCCGCTAAAATGCCGCTGGTTTGTGAAATCGCTGGTCTGCCGCATGAGCAGAGCAGTCTCGGCATGTTCAACTTCCCGCGCCAGCAATTCGCTATTGTTGATTGTAATGGTCTGATAGCCATAGCCGCCGCCGATCACCTGTAGGTTCGCGGTCGCGGTTGTGATTTCGCCATCGCCGCTTTCAATATCGATGCGCAGAGGATAGACAGCCGCGCCTGTGAACATCGGGATGCCAAAGAGCGCCATGTGCCGCTTGCCCGCCTCGTCGGAAATGAAGCGCAAGGCTTGCCCCAGGAATTGTCCGCTGAGCTTGGCTCGCTGATTGGTGACGATATCAAGGCGCGCGCTGCGACCCGATTCCAACACAAACGGCTCAATCGTCATTGCAGTCACCAGGCTCGGCAAAGCCTGCCCCAGGCGCGGCAGCTGAATACCCGGGATGACCAGCCTCTGCCCTATGCGAAGCGCATTTGGATCCAGCAGATTGTTGGCAGCCGCCAATTCAGCAACGCTCAAGCCATACCGCGAGCCGATGTAAGAAAGCGTATCGCCGCTCGCTACAGTCTGCGTGAAAGCCTCCATGGGCTGGTCAGGCAACAAGATTGCCTGGCCCCCGACCTCCGGCAGCGGCCCGGAAATCGCGCCTGTTTCGCTGATTGCCGTGCTGGCATCGCGCTCTCCGACTGGCGAGATGGCGGGTTCAGCGCTGCCCGCGACAATGACAAGTTCCATGCCAACCCGCAAAGCCTCAGCGGATGCCAAATTGTTCCGCGCGAGCAGGTCGCCCTGGCTTAGGCTATAGGCTGCCGCGATGCTGGCCAGCGTCTCGCCAGCCGCGACGATATGCGTCAGGCGCTGCTCATAGCCGTCGGTGAGCATAGGAATGATGAGCCGCTGACCGACTCTGATGCTGTTCATATCGCTGATGCCGTTGGCAGCCGCCACTTGTTCGGCGAAAAAGTTATAGGCCAAGGCGATGCGAAAAAGCGTCTCGCCCGGCTTGACGATGTGCAGCTCTAAGGGCGTCGCCTGGGGCGCCTGCGCCGAGGACGCAAACGGCAGCGCGCCGAAACCAATCAGCAATATGGCTAGCAGTCCTAGCAAGCGGCCAGTCAAAAGATTGCCTCGTCAATGCGCAATGTATCACCGATCCGCGCGCAATCCAATATGGCGGGAGCGGCTTCCAGATAATACATTGCCGGCGCTTTTGGCACATGGGCGATTCGCCAGGGCCGCGCCAGCCTCATGTCGACGACCGTGAGATCGCCATCCAGCCAGAGCACAGCAATATCGAAGCGCATGCCAAAGGTATGCGGCGTGCAGAAGAGGCGGCTTTGCTTGTGGCATCTGAATAGCATGCCAGAGCGCGCGTCCAGCTGCCTCCGAAATTGCAAGCCCGCCAGGCGCGAAAAGAAGCCCGCGCAGACTTCTACGCGAGCCAGAATGATCTCACCCGTACGAGCGTTGACGACTGCCAAATCTTGGCTCAGCCCGGAATTGTCAGGACTTGTCCGATGCTGAGCTGGTCATAATTGAAGATGTGGTTGAGTTGCGCCAATTCCACAACGCTCACGCCATAGAAAGCGGCGATGCTAAAGAGCGTATCGCCAGACTGCACCGAATAGGTGACGGGAACGCTGGTCGGCTGTGGGGTCGGCGTTGGCGCGGATGTCGGCGTCAACTGGGCTTGACTGGCTTGCCCGGAGCCTGTGGGAATCTGCAGCTGCTGGCCCGGGAAGATGCGGCTCGGGTTGGTGATGCCATTCAACTGGGCGATGGCAGCCACTGTGGTGTTGTACTCCGCCGCTATGCTACTGAGCAGGTCGCCGGCCTGCACAACATAGATAGTCGTCGAGGTGGTGGCGGCGCCGTCGGCTGGCGTGGCTGTCGGCATGAACGTCGCCGTGGGCCAAGGCGTGATGGTGGGCCAAGGCGTGGCGGTAGGCGCTGGCGTCGGAATCACCAGAATTTGTCCCACATCAATCTGATGCGGATTGGCGATGCCATTGCGCGCGGCCAGCAAATCCACAGTCGTGCCAAAGCGCGCGGCGATGGTTTCCAAGGTATCGCCCGACAAAATCTGATAGGTGACCGGCGTGGCTGTGGGGCTCGGCGTTGGCGTGGCGGTCGGCGCGATGGTAGGCGTAGGCGAAGGCGTCAAGGCGGGCGTGCTGGTGGCTTCGGCCAAGGGCTCAGGCTGGTTGATCGGGATGATCAGCCGCTGCCCGATATAAATCAGATTGGCTTCGTTCAAGCCATTGGCGATATTGATGGCGCTGATCGTGCTGCCATATTCCAGCGCCAGCGCGCTTACCGTGTCTCCAGAGACCACGACATGCGTAACCGTCTCGGGCGTTTGATCGACGGCGGGGGTTTCGCTGACGCCTGTTGGGCTGGCGGTCGCCGTGGGGCTTGGGCTGGGCGTATCGGTTGGCAGCGGGCTGGCTGTGGGGCTTGGGCTGGGCGCTTCGGTGGGCGCCGGGCTGGCTGTGGCAGTGGCTTGATTCGACTCCGATGATTGCAGCGTAGATGTCGGCGTCGGGCTGGGCCGCGCGATGTCCTCTGCCGTGGGACTTGGGTCCGTTGCGCCGCCGGTCCCGCTGGCGCCGCCGCTTTGTTCAAGCGTGGGTTCGCGCGTGGCTGTCGGCTCAGGCGTCGGCGTATGCGTATGTACTGGCGTGGGGCTGCTGGTTTCTGTTGCGGTCTCAACGGGGGTGGCTGTCGCCAAGCCCGTATTCGTCTCGGATGTCGGCGTCGCCTCAACTGTCGTTTCGCTGGCGAATTCCAATACGGCGTCATCAAGATAGATATAGTTGTTGGCGCGCGGCTCGCCCACGGTTGATTCCACAAAGACTGTGATCGTTGTTGTCTCCGCGGTGGCGATGACTGCGTACTGCCGGTAGGCATCGTAGAGGAATGTGGCGGAAGTCGACCAGATGATGTCACCGCTGGCGCCATCAGTGCCGCCCTTGGGGTCGATGCCCACGCGAACAACCACCGCGCCGGGGTCTTCGCTGACGTCCGCGTCTTCAAAACTGGAAGACCAGACATAGGCGTAGATGCTGAAGCGATAGGTCATCCCGGTCGTCAAGTCATCCACCTGTTGGTAGACGCCGCCCTTGTGCGTGGCGAAGAGCGTGAAGTATTTCTGCGCATTGCCGCTCTCGTCAAGATGGATGCGATCGGTCTCCTTGTCATAATGCGGATCGTGATTGGCGAAGGACGGGCTGGTATCGCTGGGCGGTATGTGCCAGGGCGTCCAGCTTTTGGCGACATTGCGCGGCGCGGCGCCAGTCAGTTCTACAAAGTCGCCTTCGAAGTCGCCATTTTCCAGCAAGTTGCTGGTCGTATCATCCTGGCCAATAGCCAGAATCAGCGATAAAAGCATGCTGGCGATGAAAAGCGCCGGCCATCTCTTTTTCATCGTTTCCTCCGCCTGCTCTGCGCATGGCTCGCTTCTGAGACTATAGGCTTTAGTCTACTCATATTCCGAAAGCGCACAAAGCTATTTTCCCTCGATTGCAAATCAACGATTGTCACTTGAGATTGCGCCCGGCTTGGACTAACCTTGCACGCGCTTTTGGCTGAATCGAATCCGCGGAGGACTGCGCCATTGAAGCTGCATGAATATCAATCCAAATTCTTGTTTCGCGAGTATGGCATCCCCATCCCACAGGGGCGGGTGGCCAGGACGGCTGAAGAAGCGCGGAAAATCGCTGACGAGCTCGGCGGCATCGTAGTGGTTAAAGCGCAGGCTCATGTGGGCGGACGCGGCAAAGCTGGCGGCGTCAAAGTGGCGCGTGACAGCGATGAAGCTCACTCGCATGCCAAAGCGATCCTCGGCATGGATATCAAGGGCTTGACAGTCGACAAGGTTTTGGTCGATCCCGGCGCGGATATCAGGCAGGAGATCTACCTGGCCATCACTAACGATCGCGGCGCGCGGAAGCCGCTCATCATGACCTCGATGGAAGGCGGCATGGACATCGAAGAGCTCAACCGCGAACGCCCCGATGCCATCATACGCGAACATATCGACCCCATCATGGGTATGCAAGATTATCAGATGACCTATATCGCCAGCGCGATGGGCTTGCCGCGGGCGCACTGGCGCGGTTTTGGCAAGATCCTGCGAGGGCTATACCGCTGCTATACCAACAGCGATGCCGAATTGGCGGAGATCAATCCGCTGGTCATCACCGGCGAGGGCGAGCTTTTGGCTGTCGATGGCAAAGTGATCATCGATGACAACGCGCTGTTTCGGCAGCCCGCTTTGACCGCCGAACGCGATACCGGCGGCGAACCCGAATCGGAACGGCTGGCGCGTGAAGCCGGCATCACCTACATCAAGCTCGAGGGGCAGATCGGCTGCATGGTCAACGGCGCTGGCTTGGCTATGACAACCATGGACATGACCAAGCTCTATGGCGATGAAGCGGGGATTGGACCCGCCAACTTCCTCGATATCGGTGGCGGCGCTTCGCCCGAGCAGGTGGCGGCGGCTCTGCGCATCATCCTTTCCGATGCCAACGTGAAGTGTGTGCTTTTCAACATCTTCGGCGGGATCACGCGCTGCGATGAGGTGGCGGATGGCATCCTGACCGCATACAACGAGGTGAATCCCACTGTGCCAATGGTCATCCGCCTGCAGGGCACCAATGCCGCCGAAGGCAACGCGATCATCAGCGCCGCCAAAATCCCGAATATCATCTCCGCGGAGACCTTGACCCAGGCCGCGCAGCTGGCTGTGGCTGCGGTAAAGGAGGGGGCATAAGATGTCAATTCTGATCGACAGGCAATCCAAGGTTTTGGTCCAGGGCATCACCGGGCGGCAGGGCGGCTTCCATGCCAAGCTGATGATGGAATATGGCACGGATGTTGTCGGTGGCGTGACGCCCGGCAAGGGTGGCGAATGGTTCGAGGGCAAGCCAGTCTTCGATACCGTCCGCACCGCCGTCGAGACCACAAATGCCGATGTCAGCCTGGTCACCGTGCCGGCTCGTTTCGCGGCCGACGCCATCATGGAAGCGGCCAGCGCGGGCATCCGGCTGATCATCTGCCTGACGGAGCACATCCCGGTCGCCGATATGATGCAAGTGGTGGCATTTTGCCAGAGCCGCGGCGCGCGCCTGTTGGGACCGAATTGTCCGGGGATCATGACGCCTGGGCAAGCCAAAGTCGGCATCATCCCGGCTATGGTGGCCATGCCAGGCAATGTCGGCGTCGTATCCAAGAGCGGCACATTGACCTACGAAGTTGGCTTCGCCATGAAGAACGCCGGCATCGGCATCTCGACGATCGTCGGCATCGGTGGCGATCCGGTCATTGGCACAACCTTCGTGGAAGTTCTGGAAATGTTCGAGGATGACCCGGAAACGGAGAAGGTCGCCCTGCTCGGGGAGATCGGCGGCAGCGCGGAGATCGTGGCGGCCGACTTCATCAAGAACGCCATGACCAAGCCGGTGGCCGCATTCATCGCGGGCCGAAGCGCCCCGCCAGGCAAGCGCATGGGGCATGCCGGCGCGATCGTCGATGGCGGCGAAGGCTCCGCGGAAGAGAAAATCCAGGCATTAGAGGCGGCTGGCGCTCGCGTGGCCGCCAACCCTGAAGAGATTCCCGGTTTGCTGGCTTAGGCTGGCTGATTCGCTTTAGTATTGGGCTGGCCGCAACTCATGGCAGCGCCGGCAGCGCGCTTCATAAGATTCCTGCGCCCCCACCAATATGATGGGATCATCGATGGCGGCCGGCTGCCCATTGACCAGGCGTTGGGTGCGGCTGGCCGCTTCCCCACAAACGACGCATATCGCCTGCAGCTTGAGAACTTCTTCTGCGATGCACATCAACTGCGGCATGGCGCCAAAGGGTTCGCCGCGAAAATCCGTGTCCAATCCCGCCACGATGACGCGCAGGTTGAACTTATCGACCAGGCGCTGCGCCACATCCACAATGCCGGGGTCAAAGAATTGCGCTTCGTCGATAGCTGCGACCGTCGTCTCGCCATTGGCTAGTTCGAGAATCTCAGCCGCGCTTTCCACAGCGACGGCATCCACCGATTGCCCTGTATGGCTGGTTATGCTCCGGATGCCATAGCGGTCGTCAATCTTGGGCTTGAAGACTTTGACGCGCTGGCGGGCGATGATGGCGCGCCGAACCCGCCGGATCAGCTCTTCGGTTTTGCCGCAGAACATGCTGCCGCAGATCACTTCAATCCGGCCGACTTCCTCTTTCATTGAAGCGTTCTCCATTTAGCCATGCGCCGCGAATGGCAGGATAGGTTCTTTTCCAGCGGGCGAGTCAGCCGTTCACATAAGAGCTGAATTTAGCATAGACATATCAGAAAAGGCCAAGACTTGCAGCGCCTGTCCGGGATATCATCAATGAAGCCAAGCGAGCAATCTGCCCTTGGGATAGGACCAATGCCAGCTTCTATGCCGTTCGTCTATGGGAATGGGCGACACAGTGGCTCGCCTCTACGGAAACTCAAACATTGCGACGCCCCGAGCCTCGCCTGCGCAAAGCGCAATCTGGTGGACTGACGAGTTCAGTTGTTCAGTTGATAGCCACGGTTGCGCAGCGTCTTCTTCATATCGCTGACAACTTTGCGCCCGATGCCCTGGATGCTCAGGATGCTGCTTTCGTCGTCCTCATCGCCAAGCCTGTCGAGCACATCAGCGACCACTGTGATGCCGTTGTCTTCCAGGATGCTGGCATAGCGCGCGCCAATATTTAACTCGGTTATGGGCAGGTCGAGCGGGGTGCGCTCTTCCACCTTGCGTTCCATGGTCGAGCGAATCTCGTCGCGCTGCTGCAAGCGTTTCATGAACTTGTCCACGCGGCCTTCGGTATCAACGATGCGCTGCTCGCCCGTGTAGAATGGATGGCAGTTTGAGCAGATCTCGACGGTGAGCGATTGCACTGTCGAGCCGGTTGTCCAGGTTGTGCCGCAGGTCATGCAGCGCACTGGCGTCTCATGCCAGACCGGATGAATCCCCTGTTTCATTGTGTCCTCCGCGCATTTGCGGCTCTCGCGAGTAGCGCAAATGACTTAACTCAGGTTTTCAGCTTATGCTTTGTCCGGTTTTCTCATGCCGGTCGCGCACGGATACGCGCTTTTGACCTTTGCGACCGCGCATCTTCTCAAAGTTTACGAAGCCGGGGCGGGTGGCGAAGATCGTATAATCCTTGCCCATGCCGACTCCCTCGCCGGGATGAAAATGGCTGCCGCGCTGCCGCACGATGATGTTGCCGGCGATGACAAACTGCCCGCCATAATTCTTGACGCCGAGGCGCTTGGAATTGCTGTCGCGCCCATTGCTGGATGAGCCGCCGCCTTTCTTGTGAGCCATGTCCCTTGCCTCCTCCTATGCGCCCTGGGGCACGCTGATGTCATCGATGCGCAGTCGCGTATAATACTGGCGGTGCCCCTGTTTGCGCCGGTAACTCGTGCGCTGGCGGTATTTGTAGACGATGATCTTTTTGCCGCGAAACTGCTCGACAACCGTCGCGCTGACCGAGGCGCCCGGCACATTCGGCTGGCCGATTGCCGTGTCTTCGCCATTGGCGACCAGCAGCACATCCGTGATATCAAGCACATCGCCAACTTCATTGGGCAAGCGGTCGACATCAATCGTCGCGCCCACTTCCGCGCGATATTGTTTGCCGCCGCTGCGTATAATTGCGTACATCCGGGATCTCCCAACCTTCTCTTGTCATCTCCACGCCGGAAGCTCGCTCGAGCTCCGCCCGCGGGGAAAGCAGGCGATACATCAAAAGCCCCACTGTTTTCGGCAGGGCAACCGACAGTCTAAATGACAATATAGCTGGCAGTCAAGAGCGAATATGGCTGAACTGGCGTCAAGCGACGAACATGGCGTCTCCAAAGGAGTAGAAGCGATAGCCCGCTTCCTTCGCCGCTTCATAGGCATTCAGCAAGCGTTCCCGCCCGGCGAAAGCGCTGAGCATCATAAGCAGGGTCGAGCGCGGCAGATGGAAGTTAGTGATCATGCCATCAACCGCGCGCCACTGGTAGCCAGGCGTGATGAACAGGTCCGTCTTCATCTCAAAGGCTCGCACTGTCCGCTTTGATGAGGAGCCAGCGTGGCATCTGGCAGCCGTCTCAAGCGCGCGGGCCGCCGTCGTGCCTACCGCGATGATCCGCCCGCCAGCCCGCTTGGCATCGTTTATGAGCTGGGCGTTGTCTTCGTCCAGACGCGCGTACTCGCTGTGAATCTTATGCTGAGCGACAGTTTCGACAGCAACGGGCTGAAAGGTATCCAGCCCAATATGCAAGGTGCATGATGCCAGCACGACGCCCTTTTGCCGCAGACCTTGCAGCAATTCGTCAGTAAAGTGCAAGCCAGCGGTTGGCGCGGCCGCCGAGCCCATGATCTTGCTGTAAACGGTCTGGTAACGTTCGCCATCGCTCAGGTCAGCGCGGATATAGGGTGGCAGCGGCATCTTGCCCAGAGTCGCCATGTCCTCGCTGGTCAGCGCGCGGCTAAACGTGATGATGCGCTGCGCCCTAGCCAAACGCTCAGCGACGACGCAACTGAGTTCGCCAGCCGCGAATTCCAGTCGCAAGCTCGGGTTGATATTGCGCCCGCCGATCAGCGACCGCCACGTCCGCTCCGCAATCCGCTCCAGCAGCAGGATTTCCACCGCTCCGCCAGTTTCCGCTTTGCGGGCATGCAGCCGCGCCGGGATAACGCGCGTATCGTTCAAAACCAGGACATCGCCCGGCTTCAACAGGCTGAAAATGTCGCTGAAGATGTGATGGGAGATCGCGCCCGTATGCCGACTCAGATACAGCAATCGCGAGGCATCGCGCTTTGCCAGCGGTCTTTGGGCGATGAAGCGGGACGGCAGATCGTAATCGAAGTCGGCGACATTCATAGCAGGCGCTGCTGCCCATCAGCATCCTCTTCAACGTATTCGATGCCCAAATGCGCGTAAGCATGCCTGGTGCAGACGCGGCCCCGCGGCCTGCGGTCAAGGAAACCCAGCTGTATCAGGTAGGGTTCATAGACATCCATGATGGTGGCGCGGTCTTCGCTGATGGCGGCGGCGATGGTATCCAAGCCCACGGGACCGCCGCTGAACTTCTCAATGATGATGCTCAATATGCGCCGATCGACATCATCCAAACCAAGCTCGTCGATCTCCATCAGCGCCAGGGCTGCCTGCGCGGCGTCTATGGTGATCTTGCCATCAGCACGGGCTTCGGCATAATCGCGGACGCGGCGCAGCAGACGCAAGCCTACCCGCGGCGTCCCGCGCGAACGCCTGGCGATTTCTCGGGCGGCTTCGGAGCTGATCTCGACTTTGAGCATGGCGGCCGCTCGCTGCACAATCTGGTCCATGGCCATTTCGTCATAAAAGTCCAGACGAAAGCGCGCTCCAAAGCGGTCACGCAAGGGTCCCGCCAGGAGAGCCAATCGCGTGGTCGCGCCGATGACGGTGAAGCGCGGCAGATTCAATCGCAGGGTCTTGGCGGCCGGTCCCTTGCCGATGACGATATCCAGCACAAAATCTTCCATGGCTGGATACAGGATTTCTTCCACCGCCTTGCCCAGGCGATGCACCTCGTCGATAAAGAGAATGTCGCCTTTCTTGAGATGAGTCAAAATGGCAGCCAGGTCGCCAGCGCGTTCAATGGCTGGTCCAGCCGTGATGCGGATGTTGCCCTGGACTTCGTTGGAGATGACGTAAGCCAGCGAGGTTTTCCCTAAACCGGGCGGACCATAAAACAAGATATGATCGATGGGCTCGTCGCGGGCGGCAGCCGCCTCAATGATGATGCTAAGGTTCTCGCGGACGCGATCTTGCCCGACCATCTGCGCCAGCCGTCTGGGACGCAAGGCGAAATTCTCGCGCTCGCCACCCCGTTTCTGCCCGCTGACCACGCGCTCTTGCCGCGCCATGACGCCCTTCCAATTTCTCTCACGCGCCTTGCAGTATAGTCCAGCCAGCAGCTGATTCAATGCTTGCTTTACAGAGCGCCGCGCAAGCCGTACACTAGACACTATATCAAACCGCAAAGGACAAGCGCCTTATGTCCAAGAATCTCTTCGTATCCACCCATCCGCTGGTCAAGCACAAGTTGACGCTGCTGCGCGATACCGCCACCGACCATCGCAAGTTTCGCGAGCTCTCTCGGGAGCTGGCGCTGCTGCTCTGTTATGAGGCGACCCAGGATCTGGCTTTGGCGCGGGCCACGGTAAATACGCCGATGGGGCAGGCGGCGGGCTGGCTGGCCAGCGAGGTCATCGGAGTCGTGCCTATCTTGCGGGCTGGCTTGGGCTTGGTCGATGGCATCCAGGAGCTGCTGCCCAGCGTCCAAGTCTGGCATATCGGCTTGTACCGCGATGAAGCCACTCTGCGCCCGGTGGAGTACTACAACAAGCTGCCAGCAGAGCCGACCGTCCAACTCTGCCTGGTCCTGGATCCCATGCTGGCCACTGGCGGCTCGGCGATTGCCACGGTCGATATATTGAAGCGCTGGGGCGCCAAACGCATCAAGTTCGTCGGCATCCTGGCGGCGCCGGAGGGCGTGGCGGCGCTTTCGGAGGCGCACCCGGATATTGATATGCATGTCGCCGAATTGGATGAGCGGCTGAACGACATCGGATTCATTGTGCCGGGCTTGGGCGATGCCGGCGATCGCATGTTTGGCACCTGATGCTGGCGCTCTTTGCCTTTGTCATTGTGTTCAACGCGGCTCTAGCGACGGCGCTGCTGGCTGTGCCTTTGGCGCGTGCCCTCAGTTTTCGCTTCGGCATCATCTCTGTGCCGGGGGGCCGCCGGCAAGAGCGCGCGCCCATGGCTAAGATGGGTGGCTTGGCGATATTTCTGGGCTTCACAGCGGGCATCATCCTGGCGCAATTCGTCGCCGTAGACAGGCAGGATCCCAACGAAGCGGCGCGCCTGGCTGGTTTGCTGGCCGGCGGCTTGGTCATCACCATCCTGGGCATCGCCGATGACGTCCTGGATCTCAACTATATGCAGATCTTTCTGGGTCAAGCGCTGACATCGGCAATCGCCATCGCGTTTCAGATCTTTATAGAATTTTTCAACAATCCGCTGACGGGCGCGCAGACCGATCCCTGGTCGCCAGTGGTCACGGTGGCATTGACTCTGTTTTGGCTGGTGCTGATGATGAACACGGTCAACCTGCTGGATGGCTCTGATGGCTTGGCGGCAGGCATCGCGCTGATCGCCGGCATTGTGCTTTTCGTCAACAGCGCGTTCCTGCAAGAGCCAGCCCAGACCAGCGTGGCGCTCCTGCCCCTGGCTTTGACTGGCGCATTGCTGGGTTTTCTGATTCACAATTTCTATCCCGCTCGCGTCTACATGGGCGGCAGCGCCTGGTTCCTGGGTTACGCCTTGGGCGCGTTGAGCATTATCGGCGGCGCCAAGATGGCCACAATCCTGCTGGTCATGGGATTGCCGCTGATGGACCTGGGCTGGCAGATGGTCAATCGCCTGCGCCACGGCGCCAACCCGTTTCGCGGCGACCGGGGCCACCTGCACTTCCGCCTGCTGGATTCGGGCTTGCTGACCCCGCGGCAACTGGCGCTCTCCTATTATGTATTCTGCGCTTTCTTTGGCATCCTGACCTTGGTCACCACCAGCGAGATGTTCAAGTTCATCGCTTTCGCCGTCATGCTCATCTGCATCGCCATCGGCTTCGTCGCCTTGGGTCGAAATTCCGCCCTCAAGCAGCCTGGCGCGTCACTCTAGCCTTCGTCGCCGCGCCCGTATGGTTCATCGTCATCAAATGCTTCGTAGACCAGTTCGTCGCCCGCGCTTTCGATATCGCGGGGCAAGCCGGCCGGCTCGCGCTGTGATGGCTTTGGCGCGGGGCGGGTTCGGTTTTTGGGCTCGGCGAGCGCTGGATTCGCCTTGGCGGGCCTCTCAGCCTGGCTTTGGCTGCGACAGGTTTGTGCGTCAGCTTCTTGGCTGGCAGCGTCGACAGGCGGGCTGGCGGGCGACGCCATCACGAAGGGCCTGGCGAACGGCTCAGGTTCCAGCGAATCCTCATCCATGCGCAATTCCTCGCTTGCTGGTTCACTCGCGCCGCGAGCCACGAAGGGCCGCTCAAAAGGCGCGTCCGCGCTGAACGACAGGTCATCGGCATCGCTTTGGGTCGCCTGTTTCGTCGATGGCTTACCAGGGTCAGCCGCTTTCTGACGCCGCATATCGCCCGGAGCCGCCTGCGAATTCTCGGCTTTGGCGGGCTCATCCAGGTTGAGAATGGCGACGGCGCTGCGGCTGACGGGTTCCTGACCCGGCGGACCAGGAATCGGCAGTTTGAGATCGTAAATGGAGCGCGTCTTTGGCGGGCGCTTGGGCTGGTCCAATTGGCTCGGTCGCGCGAATGGCTGCTCTTGGCGATTATCTTCTCGGGCTTCGCCGGCGGTCAGGGTGATCATCTTGCCATCGCGGAAACTTGCGCTGCGCTGCGTGAGGCCTTCAACCAGGGCCTCGACCAAGCCCAGGATTGCCAGCGCAAATAGATTGACAGCGGTGATCTGCGCGATGATCAAGCCGATGCCGCTCATCAGCGCTTCTATGAGCTCAGCCAGAGCCGGAGTCGCGGCGCCGCCTATGCGCCAAATTCCAAAAGCCAGCAATGGCGCGACACAGGCGACCAAGGCTGATTCGCGCTTGCCCCTGCGAATGGCGCGCCACGGAAACATGGTGTTGGCGATGGCAAAAGCCAGATAGAACCAGAGCCAGACATCCGCCGTGCGCAAGAAGGCATTGAGCGCAGCCCCTATGGCATCCAGTGAACCCGCCGCCGTCAGCGCCAGCAAGACATCCCAGCGAAAGACATGCGCCGCAATCAACCATAACGCGAACATGCCAGCCGCCAATGGACACAGGCTGATGACAAAGCGCTTAAGCAGACCGGCATCATCGGGCAATCGGATGAAGTTCAGGCGCAACTCGCCAATATCTTGCGCGGCCGGGAACTCTATCCTGCGTTTCGCGCGCGCCCGCAAGGCCAGGGAGCCCAGCCAGAGCGCCAGCTCATGCAGGACGATGCCCGGCAGGAAGAGGATGTAGTAAAGCAGAGTGGTAACTTGGAAACTGTCGCTCAGCAGCCAGCTGACCTTGAAGATATGCTGATGCAGCCAGCGTTCAATCTGCCGAAACAAGAGGAAGAGCAGACCCAGCCCAAAAGCCAGGGACAAAAAATCCAGTTCTCTCAGCGCATTATCCCTTCACGCGGGCGGCGATTTCGATGAGCGCGGCGAAGTCTTCGACCAGCAAGGAAGCGCCGCCGACCAAAGCGCCGTCGATATTGGGCTGCGACATGAACTCTGCCATGTTGCCGGGTTTGACGCTGCCGCCGTACTGGATGCGCAGGGCATCCGCCACTTCGACGCCGTAGAGATCGCGCGCGGTATCGCGTACAGCCGATTTAATGATCGCGTCAGCTTGCGGTCCGCTGGCGCTTCTGCCCGTGCCTATCGCCCATATCGGTTCATAGGCGATGACGACTTGCGCCATTTCGCTCGCGCTTATGCCAGCCAAAGCCGCGCAGACCTGCGAACGCACGAAGCTGACCGTTTCGCCGGCTTCATTCTGTGCCAGGCTCTCGCCGACCGCGATGATGGGCTTCATGCCATTGGCCAGGATGGCTTTGGCTTTGCGGTTGACATTCTCGTCAGTCTCGTTGAGATAGGCTCGGCATTCGGAATGACCGATGATGACATAATCCGCATATCCGCGCAGCATCCGTGCAGATACTTGCGAGGTGTAGGCGCCATCAGCCGCCCAATGCCCATCCTGGGCAGCCACTTTTATGGCGGATCCCGCAAGCTGGCTGGCCACAGCCGTCAATGCCAGAAAACTTGGCGCGACGACCCGTTCGACGCTCTCATAAGGCGCAGCCTTTACAGCCAATTCGCGGACAAAGGCAAGCGCCTCGTCCGGAGTTTTGTTCATCTTCCAGTTGCCACAGATGATCGGCGTTCTCGCCATGATCCGCTCCTGACTTCCGCCCGGTTATACCTGCCATTCTAGCAGCGCATGCCGCAAGGCAATGGTATTGAGCCCGCCAATGCGCCTTTAGCGTTCAGCCAGAGCGGCGATGCCTGGCAATTCCTTGCCTTCAAGCAGTTCCAGGCTGGCGCCGCCGCCCGTCGAAATATGCGACATTTGGTCAGCCAAGCCCGCCTGCTCTACTGCCGCCGCCGAGTCCCCGCCGCCGATGATGGCGACTGCGCCCCGCTTGGTCTGCGATGCCAGAGCCTGCGCTAGGCCAAAGGTGCCGCGAGCGAAGTTGGGCATCTCGAATACGCCCATGGGCCCATTCCAGACGATGGTCTTGGCGCCGCGCAAAACCTCCGTGTATGCCGCGACCGTGGCCGGGCCAATATCCAGAGACTGCCAGCCGGCCGGCACATCGCTGTCCGCGTCTATGATCAACTGTTTGGCGTCGTCTCGGAAGTCATCTGCGATGCGTTGATCAAGGGGCAGGCGCAGCTTGGCGCCGGCCTTGGCCAGCAGCTCCCGCGCGATATCTAATGCTTCCGCTTCAACCAGCGAATCCGCCATATTCCGCCCTTGGGCTGCAAAGAAAGTATTTGCCATGCCACCGCCGATCAAGAGCGCGTCGACCTTGCCCAGCAGCGCCTCGATAACATCGATTTTGCCGGAGACCTTGGCGCCGCCCAAGATGGCCACGAAAGGCTTCGCCGGGTCTTCCAGCGCGGTGGCCAGATAATCCAGTTCGCGTTCCAGAAGCAAGCCAGCCGCAGCCGGCAAATGCCGCGATACCCCGACGTTGGAAGCGTGGGCTCGATGCGCCGCGCCAAAAGCATCATTCACGAAGAGGTCGCCATGCCTCGCCAAAGCCGCCGCAAATTCCGGGTCATTCCGGGTTTCGCCAGCATGAAAGCGCGTATTCTCCAGCAGCGCAATGCCGCCGGCTGGCAGATCATTTAGCGCCGCCTCGACCTCTGGGCCGACGCAATCTTCCGCGAATGCCACTGCCAAGCCCAAGCGCTCCGCCAGCGCGCTCGCCACAGGCGCCAGGGACAGTTCAGGCAGCCGCTGGCCTCTTGGCCTGCCCAAGTGTGAGAGCAGGGCGATTGACCGTGGCTGGCGGTCCAGTATGGCGCGGATGGTGGGCAGGGCAGCCAGGATGCGCGTCTCGTCGGTGATTCTGCCCTCGGCGATGGGCACATTGAAATCCACGCGCAAAAGCACCCGTTTGCCAGCCAGGTCAAGATCGCGCAGAGTCAGCTTTTTCATATCGCAGCGCCTGTCTTCACGAAAATGTCGAGAGCAGCGGCCCCGCCCGTTATTTTCGTGGCGCGCCTCAGCCTAGAGGCGGTCGCCGACGAACTTGGCCAGATCGGCTGTGCGGCAGGAATAGCCCCATTCGTTGTCGTACCAGGTGATGACTTTGACCAGGTTGCCGGCCACATCGCTGGCCAGGGCGTCGATGATGCTCGAATGCGGATTGCCAACATAGTCAGTCGACACCAGGGGTTCATGCGAGACATCCATATAACCGCGCATGGGACCGGCGGCCGCTTCTTCCAAAGCGTCGATCAGTTCGGCTTTGCTGGGCGGGCGTTCGACGCTGGCCACAAAGTCCACCAGCGAGCCAGTCGGCGTGGGCACGCGCACCGCCATGCCATCAAACTTGCCCTGCAGCTCGGGCACGACGAGCGCGACAGCCTGCGCGGCGCCCGTGCTGGTGGGGATCATGTTCACGGCGGCCGCCCGCGCCCGGCGCAAATCGGAATGCGGCAGGTCGAGGATGCTCTGGTCATTGGTATAGCTGTGAATTGTGGTCATAAAACCTTGCTGGATGCCGAAGCGGTCATTGACGACTTTGGCCGGCGGCGCCAGGCAATTGGTGGTGCAGGAAGCGTTGGAAAGCACATGATGATCGGCTGGCTGGTATTTGTCCTGGTTGACGCCCAAGACGATGGTGATGTCTTCGCCTTTGGCTGGCGCGGAGATGATGACCTTGCTGGCGCCGGCCGCGATATGTTTGGAGGCGCTGGCTTTATCGCGGAATATGCCCGTGCTTTCGATGACGATCTCAACGCCCAGTTCGCCCCAGGGCAATTGGGCTGGATCGCGTTCGGAGAGCGCCTTGATCTCGCTGCCATCCACAATCAGAGCGCCATCCGCCACATCAACCGCGCCGGGATATACGCCATAATTGGAATCATAGCGGAAGAGATGCGCCATAGTGTCCAAATCGCCAAGATCGTTGAACGCCACCACTTCCAACTCACCCGCATAGCGTTCGCGCATCGCCTTCAGCGCTTGACGGCCGATTCTTCCAAATCCGTTTATGCCAACGCGAACTGTCATTTTCCGCTCTCCTTTTGCGCCTTGCGCATTTGCCGGAATGCAATGGCGCTAGCTTAGTACAGGGCAGACGATATTTGAATACTGAAACGCGCCGCGCTATGGCAGGCTGCCCCTCCTCGCGTCAAGCCGAACTGTCGGCGAGCAGCTGGCTCAGCGTGACCGCCTGCAAGTTCCATGCGTCCAGGAATGCCAGGATCCTCTTGATGGCCAAGTAGGAAGCTTCCAGCGCGTGATGCAATATGATCGTGCCCGCACGCATATAGGTTTCGTAATTCGTCATGATGCGCTCGACGCATTTCTCGACGCAGCGGGATTTGGCGCAAAGCTCATCCTCAAGATCCTGCTCCCAGATGCTGGCGTAGACGTCTTGGCTGCTGGCGCTCTCCTCCGGGCATGCGCCCTTGCAATTCCAGGTGCAGACTGAATCTTGCGAATCCAAACCCCAGAGAATCAAGGGGATGCCATAACGCGCCGACAATTCCACCAGCGGCTCGGTGACCGTGCCATAAGGCGGGCGGATGCCAACAGGCATGAAGTCGGCGCCCAGCGCCTGGCGCATCACCAGCAGCGACGGCTCCATTTCTTCGTCTATCAGCTGCTGCAAGCTGAAATCGCGGATGTCGCGGTGGGTGTGCAAGTGGCAGCCAAACTCATGGCCCATAGCGCGCAGTCGGGCGTACATATTCTCGTAACCATCCAGCGGACGCACTACGTTGTTGCGGACAGCCAAGCCGGCCGGGAAAAGCGTCAAGGATATGCCCGCCCTGTGAAATTCGCGGCAGATCTTTAATGAGTAGAACTCGCTCCACATATCGTCAAAGCTCAAGCAGACCTTGCGCTCGCTGGTATTGACATGGCGGATTATCCGCGAAGAGCCCGGCGCGGATGCCTGCCTGCCCTCGCCGGAATGCGCCCAAGCCGAAAAACCGCCACCGACGGCGCCAGCCGCCAAACCCGCGCCCAGCCGCATGAATTGCCGCCGCGAAATCCGCTCATGTTTTGCGCTGCTTATACGCGCCATCCACCAAGTTCCTTTCAACTCGCAATCGCACACTGTAGCGCAATTGCATAGGACTTCTCAAATTCGGATTGCCGTTATGTTCAAAGCGAAGCCGCAAGCCGCCTCCAGATTTCGACCAAGCCAAGCATGACCAGCCCGCCAAGCGCCACGAAGCCGGCCAAGGCAATGGCGGCATCAACGAAGAGCTGCTCTGGGTAAAGCCGGATCAAGCTGTCCGAGAATGGAAAGCGCCAGGTGCCCGCCGCGAAGAATATGCCATGGAAGACCTCAAATGCCAGATCCCAGGCTGCGGCGGCCGCGGTTGCCAGCGCCAGATTCATGCCCAGCGTCAGGAATGCGCCCCGCTTCATGCCGCGCCGGATTTCGCTGCCCAAGCGCGCTCGCCAATGCGCTGAACCCGATGGCCAGAGTGTCGCGAGCATAAAACAGCCTAGCGAGACAAGACACCCTGTCGCAGCCCAAAAAGCCAGGCTGAGGACGCGCTTGGCATCTTCCAGGTGGCGCAATTCCCGCCCCGTGAAGAGCGGGCAATCGGCAGCGCTCTCAGTCAATCGCCAGCATTTTTCATGCGGCAGCCGCAGCCCAGCCAGTGTATCCACTCCCTCGGCGCTGAAGAGATACTCGATTGCCGGCATGCCATATTCGAGGCGGTCCGCGGTGCTGAAGCCATAAAAGTCGGCTGGGAAGCCCGCTCGCTGGTACTCAAAGCGCAGAAACTCATAACTCAGCAGCAGGCGGAGGCTCGCCATCACCAGCAGAAATGGCAGCGCTAGCGACACGAATACGCCAACCAGCCAGGACAAGAAACGCGTTCCAGTCATCATCCCGCCAGGCTCATTCAGCATCCCCGCCCAGCAGATAATCTAGCACGATAGAATCCACCAGCCGCTCGACCGGAGCGCGATCATCGGTGAAGATGACATCGCTTCTGCCCAGCGGGGCGATGGCTCTGGCGGCAGATTCCAATACCAGGCGCAAAGGCTTCCAAGCCGGATCTTCCAGCAAGGCGATGTTGGCGCGCAGGTTTTCCGCCCGGGTTGGCATTCGCGTGGCCACCAGAATCGCGTTGAAGGATCGCGGCACGTCAATGGCATGCACGCTGGGAAAGACTTCCAGCAAGGTGGCCGCAAGCGCATCCACCAGACGGCGGTCAGTCTCCGTGCGCGCGACATTGATGGCCAGCGCGCCATCGGGAGTCAGGCGCTCCTTGACCTCTTGGAAGAATTCGACCGTGGTCAGATGCCAAGGGATATATGGCGGGCGGTAGGCGTCAATTCCTATCACGCTGTAGCGTCGCTGGTCCTGGTTGAGCATGAAGCGCCCATCGCCAACCTTGACCGTCAGATTGGGCATGGACTGGCTGTTCATGCCGAAGAATTCGCCGCCGACCGACACAATCCGCGGGTCGATTTCGATGCCAGTGATGGGCAGCTCGCCGTATATCGCGCTGTATTGCCGCGGAATAGTGCCAGCCGCCAAGCCGATCACCAGCAGGGATTCCACCTGGCTTGGGCGGAAGGGCGGCTCATTGAAATATGGCGGGACCAGGAAATAATCCCAGGCGCCGTCATAGAACAGCTCAGTCTGATGCCATTGGCTGTGCACGCCGATGCCTTCGTTGAGGTAGAGATAGCGATAGCCTTCAGCATCTTCCTGGACCTGAATATAATTGTAGGCGCTTTCCCCGTCATACAGCAGCCTGGCGCCTTGCTCGGGAGAACGCAAGGGACTCGCCAAAGCCGGTCCAGCCAGCAGGGCGATCATAAGCGCCAGAAGCAGGTAAAGCATGGCTCGCCGTCGGCTGCGTCTTAAATACGGGATGAAGCCGGCTGCGAAAAGCATGCCCGAGAAGAGCAGGAAGGTGCGCGTCGTGCCGATCTCAGGAATAGTGACAAGCACCGGAAAGAATGTGCCCAGCAAGCTGCCCAAGGTGCTGATGGCGTAAACTTGGCCCGCGACCTGGCCGCTGCGGCCGACCTCCGTTACTGCCAGGCGAATCACAAATGGCGAGACCATGCCCAGCAGCGTGATGGGCAGCGAGAATAGCAGCACGATGGCGATGAATGAGCCCAGCGCCAGGGCAGCCTGCGCCCCAAAAACAGCCTGAGCCGCTTGACTTATGATGGGGCGGGCGACCAGCGGTATCAAAGCGCTGAAAAAAGCCGCCCACAATATAATCTGCAGCAGGACATCCGAACGCGGCAGCCGATCGGCCAGGCGGCCTCCCAGGAAATAGCCGACCGTCAGATATAGCAGCATCAAGCCGATGACATTCGCCCAGACCAGGTTACTATTGCCGAAGACATTGCCCAGCAATCTCGAGGCCGAAAGCTCAATGGCCAAGGTGGTCATGCCGCTGATGAAGGCGATGCCATACAGGCTGCGCCGGCTAAGTTGGCTTTCGCGCGCCATAAGCTATCCCGAAATCCCCGCCACTGACTTGGGGAGCAACCCCGCAATTATCCGCCCGCGGAGGCAAAAAATCAATGAGAGCAGCGATAAGACGAGCCAGGTCAAGGGACGCGCAGGCCGTCGCGGCTATCGTGAAAGAGGCTTTTGGCGAAAGACTCGCCGAGGCGCGCCTGGCAGAGAACCTCGCTGCTGGCATCAACTTCGTCGCCCTGGTCGATGAGCGCGTCGTCGGCTTTGCGGGCGGGTTTCTGACGACATCGCATGATGGCAAACTGCGCTTTGAGCTGGATTTGCTGGCGGTGGCGGCGGAAGCGAGGGGCGCTGGCATAGGCTCAGAGCTGGTCAGCCAGAGCCTGGTTGAAGCCAGAGCGAGGAATGTGGATTTGATTCGCGCATTGGTGGCCGCGCGCAATCGCGGCATGCAAAGACTCTGTCGGGCGGCCGGCTTTAGGCTCAGCGCTCCAGCAAACGGACTCTATGTATTGGATATGGGCAATCCGCTTTCGCTTGAAGCGGAATCCCAGCCTTGCTTGAGCCAGCCATCCTCAGAAGATATGGGGCTGGATGCTAAGGCTTGGGGCGCGCATCTTGTACCGGTCGATACCTTGGCTTACGGCGGCATCTGGCTGGAAGGCCAGATCTCAAGCCGCGCTATCCGCTTGGCCTATACCCGCGCCAGAATTGAAGAACGCTCGCGGATTGGCGCGCTAATTCCGCCCGGGCAGGCCGATGCCATAGATCTGCTGACAACATGCGGCTTCCAGCGCATCGGCGAATATGAGTGGTGGACAATCAGGCCAGGAAGCGCTTGATGGTGAAGAGTTCGTCATTATGCGGCGTGCTGCCATCCAGAGCGATATCAGCCAGCATTTTGCCGATGATGGCGCTGAACTTGAAGCCGTGGCCGCTGAATCCCGCGCCGATGACGACATGCTTGAAATCGGGATGGGCATCTACCACAAAGTGTTCATCCGGCGTCTGCGTATACAGGCAAATGCGGCTTTCTTTGGCGGGCGCTTCGGCTATGCCCGGTATATGCGCGCGCATGAAGGGGCGCAGCTTCTCGACATCTCCGGGCTCGGGCTGGCGGCTGATCTTGGATGGATGGCTGAAGGCTGGTCCCCCATGATAGGCGATCTTGAAACCGGAGCCCTCATGCGAGGGGATTCCATAGATTGACTTGCCAATAACGCTGCGGAAATGCGCGATCCAGACCGGGCAGCGTTCCGCCTCATGGGCTGCGATGTCTTCCGGCGCCATGAAGTTCAGCTGACAGCGCAAAGGCAAAAGCGGCAGCTCCAAGCCAGTCTGACGCAGCAGAAACTTCGCCCAAGCGCCCGCCGTGACAATTAGATGGCTGGCGGCAAAGGTCTCATTGCTGGTCTCGATCTCGATGCTGCCGGCGCTGACATGGATCTTCCGCGCATCGGTATTGTCTCGGATGTCGACGCCTAGCGCGCGCGCCAGCTTGAGATGCCCAAGCACAGCTTTGGAAGCGCGAATGAAGCCGCTGTCCGGCTGATACAGAACTTGGAAGCCATCGCCAAATCTGAATTGGGGGAAGCGGTAATGCGCCTCGGACGGCGAGAGCAGCTCATGGCTGATGCCGCTGGCTTTCACCGCCGCGATAGTGGCTTGCAGAGTCTTGTCTTCCGCGGGTCCAAAATCAATGCCGCCGGCGCGCATATAAAGCGTTTCGCCCAGCTGCTCTTCCAGCGCGAACCAGAGCGGGAACGTATCGCGCATCAAGTCGACATATTGCGGACTGTCGTAGGAATAACGAATGATGCGAGAATGCCCATAGGAACTGCCCATGCGGTGGTCCAGCGCAAACTGCTCCAGCAGCAGGACGGATCGGCCGCGCTGGCTGAGATGATAGGCGGCCGCGCTGCCCATGGCGCCCGCGCCGATAACGATGGCATCGTAGTTCTTGCTCATAGTCGGATTCCTCATCCCAATGGCTAGGTCGGGCGTTGCTGCAGGGCGGCGGCGATATCGTCATCCTTGCCCAGGCGGATGGCGGGTATTTTCGCCAATTGCAGCATACCGCGCAGTCCGCTCGAATCCAGTTGTGGATCAAAAGTCTGCGGATCAATGTATACGCATATCGGGCGGATGCCGCGGCGAATCAGCACTTGCGCTTCGTGAATCCATTCCTGCTGCAGGGACGAGGTGATGATCATCACGGTTGTGCCGCGGATGAACTGATGCGTCTCCAGCGAGAGCACTTCACGCAGCGACAGGTTTGAGCTGCTCCGCGCGACAGCCAGAGCCTGGAATATGCGCAGGAGCTGCCGATTGCCGCGGTCTGGCTGGAAGACCTGCCGGTAAGGCGTATAGGCGCCGAAACCCACGACGCGTTCATCATCGATGAAATGTTTTGCCAGCGATGCCGCGATGATGGCGCCGTATTCTTCGGTTGACGGCGGGATAAGCAACGGCGATGGGATCAGGCTGCGCGGGCGGCTTCCGCGTTGCATGGCTGGATCTTCGATCAGCGAGCTGGCGGAAAAATCGCAGAATAGCCAGATATCAACCAGTGGATCCAGTTCAAATTCCTTGACCATGATATCGCCGGTGCGGGCGGTCGAGCGCCAATGGATGCGGTTGATGCTGTCGCCGGGCACATAATCGCGAATGCTGCTGGCGTTCGTGGTGATCTGGTGGGTCAGCTGGCGCTGGGCATCGCCGCCGGAGAGAAAACCCACCGGCAATATGACGCGGTCAAGCTCAACCGTCATGGGGTAGACCAGCAGCCTGTCTGTGGCGCCAAGCCGGCGGGGAACGCGAAACAAACCAAAGGGGTCGCCAGAGATGATCGTCAGCGGACCCAGCTGGAACTCGCCCCGCGCGGCGCAGACCGTCTCCACCTTCCAGCTGTATTCGCGGTCGCCAAGCAAGCTGGGCACGATATGGCTGGCTTGATGACCGGGCAGGGTGGAATGATCGCGGATTTCCAGCCAGAGCTTGGGCAGGGGTCCCCGCTTGCGCGCTGCGAAAGATTCGGCGAAGACGCGGCCCACCTGCGAGCGGAGGCTGCGCGTCCGGCGGCTCAGGACGATGCCACGCAGCGAAAGCCAGGTCCAGAACAGCGACAGCAGCATGATCGCGCCGATGACATAGGCGATGTTGAAGAGTTCAGCCCGCCCGGTGACCAGCCCAGCCAACAAGCTGACTATCGCCAGGAGATAAAGGACATTGCGGCGGCCCGGCATCGGCAATCAGCGCGCGGATGACCCGGGCACGGGCGTAGTTCCCAGGATATCGCGGACGATGCTGCGCGAGGTGATATTCTTGATGCGGGCGGCTGGACCAACGATGATGCGATGCGCCAGAGTAACTTCCGCCAGCGCCTTGACATCATCGGGAATCACGAAGTCGCGCCCGGTCATGGCTGCGCGAGCCTGCGACGTGCGGAACAAGGCCAGGGAGCCGCGCGGGCTGCTGCCCAGGTAAACGTCTGGATGCCGCCGGGAAGCCGTAATCAGGTTGATGATGTACTGCTGCACTTCGGTAGCCACATAGACGTCTTTGATCTGCTGCTGAGCGGCCAGCAGCTCCTGCAAGCTGACCACCTGCTGCAAACTTTGGATCGGGTGCTGATATTGCTGCGAAGCCAGGATGCGCAGCTCGTCGGCCGGCTGCGGATAGCCAATTTGCACGCGAATCAGAAAGCGATCGAGCTGGGCTTCTGGCAAGGGGAAGGTGCCTTCGTATTCGATCGGATTCTGGGTCGCCATGATCAAGAAGGGATTGCTGAGCCGGTAGGTGACGCCGTCCACGGTCATCTGACCCTCTTCCATGGCTTCCAGCAGCGCCGACTGGGTCTTGGGCGTGGCGCGGTTGATCTCATCAGCCAGGACGATCTGCGCCATAATGGGACCCGGGCGAAACTCAAATTCGCGCGTTTTGGGATTGTAGATGGATACGCCGGTGATATCTGAAGGCAGCATATCCGGCGTGAACTGGATGCGATTGAATGTGCAGCCGACAGCCCGCGCCAGCGACTTTGCCAACATGGTCTTGCCGACGCCGGGGATATCTTCCAGCAGGATATGGCCCCGGCAGAGCAAGCCAAGCGCCGTCAGCCGGATCTCGTTGGATTTGCCCAAAATGACCTGACCCACGCTGCTGGTGATGCGCTCTGCCACCTCCTGCACGGGCGCTGCCGCCTGGCTAACTTGGGAGACGCGGCGCTTCGTCCGGAATTGTTCGCTCATTCGGCCTCGTTCGATTGCATTCGCTGGTAAATATCAGTATAGCCCAATGCGCCGATTGGGTAGCCCATACCAGCCCTTCGTTGCGGATTCGCCCGCCACGCGGACTTGCCGAGCAGGGCGGGGCAAGTATAATTAAGGTTAGCGAGATGCTATATGGCAATCTTGCTCATCCGATTGTTTCTGCCCGAAGCTCTTTATGACCCCGCCAGCGCCCTGTATGCTTTGGGGCGAGCTCGTCCAGGCAATGCGCGGACGAGGCGGCAAGCCAGAAGGACCGAGCCTTGATCGCGACTGGCGCGGAACGCATCAGCAAGCGGCTGGACAGGCTCAGGGATATGTCCGCCGATATCGACGCGCTGGCGCTCGTCAGCATTGAGGGACTGGTCATCGCGCGTTCGGGCCAGGGCGAGCTCGACGATGAGCGGATAGGCGCCATGTCCGCGGCCATGCTGGCGCTTGGCGAACGCATCGCCGATGAGTTGGAGCGCGGCAAGCTGGACCAGATAGTGATCAAAGGGCATGCCGGGATCGCCTTGCTAATGACGCTGGATGAGAATGCGGTGCTATGCGCGCTGACGGCTGACGAAGCCAAGCTGGGCTTGCTCACTCTTGATCTGCGGCGGATCGCCAGCCATCTGCGTGCGAGCGGCATCGGATGACGGGCTGGGGCGAGACTATCGAATAGAGTACGCATTGGAACGGCGAGGGCTTGTGAAACCGAAATACATCTTCTGCACGGGCGGGGTGGTGAGTTCCGTTGGCAAGGGGCTGACGGTGGCGGCCATCGGGCGGATTCTTAAAGCACGCGGTTTGAAAGTCGCCATCCAGAAGCTCGACCCCTATTTGAATGTCGATCCTGGCACAATGAGCCCCTACCAGCATGGCGAAGTCTTCGTCACCTCGGATGGCGCGGAGACGGACCTCGACCTGGGCCATTACGAGCGCTTCGTAGATGAAAATGTCAGCCGGCTTTCCAACGTCACGGCGGGCCAAGTCTATCTCACGGTCATTGAGAAGGAGCGCAAGGGCGATTATTTGGGCGGGACGATCCAGGTAGTGCCGCATATCACCAACGAAATCAAGCGCTGCATCAAACTGCTGGGCAAACGAGAGGACGCGGACGTGGTCATCGTCGAGGTAGGCGGGACAGCCGGCGACATCGAAAGTTTGCCCTTCCTGGAAGCGCTGCGCCAACTGCGCACCGAGTTCAAGCGCCGCGATACGCTGAATGTGCATGTGACCTTCCTGCCGCATATCGGCGCGACGGACGAACTGAAAACCAAGCCGACACAGCATAGCGTTCGCGAACTGCGCGGCATCGGCATACAGCCCAACGTCATCATCGCCCGCACAGACCACAGCGTGACTGACGATATCATCAGGAAGATAGCGCTCTTCTGTGATGTGGACGAAGACGCCGTCATCCCCTTAATGACAGCCGACAACATCTATGCCGTTCCGCTGATGATCGAAGAGACAGGCTTGGCCGATTTTATATTGAATCGTTTCCAGCTGGAGGCGTCTCCGCCCGATCTAAGCGAATGGCAAGCCATCGTGAGCAGGCGCCGCCGCGTCACGGACAAGCTGCGCATCGGCATCGTCGGCAAATACGTCGAGCTGCACGATGCCTATATGTCCGTCAAGGAATCCATCGTGCATGCCGCGGTACAGTTGGATCAGAATGTCGAAATTGTCTGGATCCCCTCCGGAGACCTGGAAAAAGGCAAGCGTTTCGCAGACCTTGCCGAGCTGGATGGCATCATTGTGCCTGGCGGTTTTGGCTACCGCGGCATCGAAGGCAAGATTGAAGCGGCGAAGTATGCCCGCGAACAGAAGGCGCCCTATCTTGGGCTTTGCCTGGGCATGCAGGTCATGTGCATTGAATACGCGCGCAATGTCATGGGCTTGGATGATGCCAGCAGCAGCGAATTCGATGTCGGCACGCCGCACCCGGTCATTGACCTGATGTTGGAACAGCGCGCCGTAACCGATCTGGGCGGCACGATGCGGCTCGGCGAATATCCCTGCGTCCTGCAGCCAAACTCTGCGGCAGCCAATGCCTATGGCGTCGCGCAAGTGATGGAGCGGCACAGGCATCGCTTCGAATTCAACAACGATTATCGAGAGGCATTCCTGGCGAGCGGCGTCAACTTCAGCGGCTTGAGCCCCGATGGCATCCTGGTGGAAATTGCCGAATTGCAGGATCATCCCTTTATGCTGGGCAGCCAGTTTCATCCCGAGTTCTTGAGCAGACCGAACCGTCCGCATCCGCTCTTTTCGGCTTTCATTGAAGCTTCGATTGCCTATCGCGATGAACTGGGGCGCGTCCGCGAACGCTCCCGCCTGGGCTATGAAGGCAGCTAGCGTTTTCGGCCGGCGATACCTGGCGATTCGGCGCAGGCAAAACGAGAAATAGATAGAGAATTGACCATGTCCCTCCGCGAATTTCTGACAGCCATCCCCAAGGTCGAGCTCAACTTGCAGCTGACAGGCGCGCTGCAAACCGAGAATCTCTTGATGATCGCCAAGCAGAATGGCATCCCTGCCCAGCGCGAGGACTTTGAGCAATGGCTGGCTTTGCTCAAGCAGCCAGATTATGCGCGCCTTGAAGCCATCGCCCGGGAAGCCGGCAGCTGGGCGCAGTATCCGGAAGATATCGCCTTGCTGGTCTACGACATTGGCGTGGCGCTTTCCAAGCAGAATGTGGTCTATGCTGAGATCGCGGTGACACCGCCGGATTTCATCGGCTCGGCGCGCATGAATATGAATACTTTCATCGACGCTCTGAATGACGGGCGCGATCGGGCATTGCGCGGCTGGAAAGTCGATATGGCTTGGATCCTGTGCATCCCTCGGGATAATCCCCGCTCGGGCGATGAGGTGGCGCGCTGGGCTTCGAGCAGCGCCGCCCGCTTGAGCAATGTGGTCGCCATGGGGCTGACGGGAGCGCCAGAGCCGCAGCCAATCGGGCAATTCCGGCGGGCATTCGCTACCGCGCGCAAGAAGAATGTCACCACGGTGGTCAGCGCCGGCGGTGGCATGGAAGCCGACGAAATGCAGGCAATCCTGGACGAGTTAAATCCGCATCGCCTGACTGATATTGGCGCGCTGGCCAACGATGAGAACCTGCTGAGCCAACTGGCTGGGGAGAGCAAGCCCCTTGTCATTTCCTTGAGCCGCGAGAGATGCCTGGCGCCGGACCTAGTTCCTGAAACGTATCCCCTCAAGCAGATGATCGACAGCCAGGTTGAGCTTGCGCTGTCATCTGGCAGGCCCGCGCTCTACAAGTCGACCCTCGTTGACGAATACATCCTGGCGCATGAGAAATGCGGGCTGGCGCTGGAGGAGCTTATTGGCTTGGCGCGCCGTTCCATTGAGCTGGCTTTCCTGGATTCCGAGCGCAAAGATGCGCTGCTGCGCCGCTTTGACTTTGATGTGACCGCCGCCCGAGCGCGATGGCTGCCGGGCTCCTGAACTGGCGCGAATGCTTCTATTCGACCGGCGTCATCTGAATCTTGCCAAATTCGCTGTTGATCGGCAGCGTGATATGCAGACGGTTGCCGCTGTCGACTCTCGCGCGCGCTTCCTGGCCGAAGACTTCGCAGGGCAGTTCCACATGGCGCGTCATGGGACCAAAGCGACATTCCTGCAAGTGATAGACGGCGGTGGTGGGCGTGGCTTGAGGCTCGGAGCGCAGCCCGATAGTCAGCACATCGGCTTCCAGGCTGATCTCGATGCTGTCTTTGACCAAGCCGTCAATGGCTTGCGTGCAGATGCGCAATTCCTCATCCACCTGGTACATATCCAGCGCGAATTCGGCTGGACCGCTGGTCATGCTGCGGATGCCTTTTTCGACGGTCTTGCTGATCTGCTCGCCCAGGTTCTGCAGCTCCCGCATCGGGTCGAAGCGTGGTTCATGGCTCATGGCTTTTCCTCATTCTCAAGCCGCTCATCAAAACATTATACGGAATCCCGCAAAATTGGTAGCGGCGGCTCGGGCAAATCACCCGGCGCATTCCATGCTTTACGAATCGGGCGGTATTGGCTATGATTCGCCGAGCTGTGGACAAGTGGACGAAACGCGCATGATTCGAGTCGCCTACCAGGGCATACCTGGCGCAAATTCCGAGATTGCCCTGCGCCAGCATTTTGGCCAGGTTGTTGAGGCAGTCCCCTGCCAAGGGTTCGTTCACCTCTTCGACGCGCTCCAGCGCAATGCGGTCAGCTTTAGCCTGCTGCCGGTGGAGAATGCCCTGGCTGGCTCGGTCAGCGGCGCTTATGAATTGCTGCTCGATCATGACGTTCGCATCCAGGCGGAAGTCATCTTGCATGTGCATCACGCGCTGCTGGCCAATCAAGGCGCTGCGCTTGAAGATATTCGCGAAGTCCGCTCGCACCCCCAGGCGCTGATGCAGTGCGAGCGTTTCTTGAAGCGGCATGGCTTGAACCCTGTGGGCTGGTATGATACCGCTGGAGCCGCCAAACAGCTGGCGGAGGAACCCGAACCGGGCGCCGCCGTGATCGCCTCCACGCTGGCTGGCGAGTTATACAAACTGGATCTGCTGGCGACGCAGATCGAAGACGAGCCCTTCAATTACACCCGCTTCTTGCTGCTCGGCCATGGCGACCCCGAGCCATCTGATTACAACAAGACATCCATCGTCTTCGCCACCCGCAACCGGCCGGCCGCGCTCTATGAATGCCTTGGCGAATTTGCCAAGCGCGATTTGAACTTGACCAAGCTGGAATCTCGTCCGCGGCGCAACCGCCCTTGGGAACCGCTATTCTATCTTGATTTCGAGGGCCATTGGCAGGAGCCGCGCTGCCAGGAGCTGCTGACCCAGCTGCTGCAATTGACGTCCTTCGTGAAGATGCTGGGTTCTTACCCCGCGGTGAAATCGGGCGCTGTTGGCATGTAACGGCAGGAGAAGGCGATGCGGAAACTTGATGTGGCTATCCTGGGCGCGACCGGCGCCGTGGGCCAGCGCTTCATAGAACTGCTCGAAGGGCATCCATATTTTGAGGTCAGAGAAGTCATCGGCTCGAGCCGAAGCGCAGGCAGAACCTATGGCGAGGCAGCGCATTGGGTGCTGGCTGGCAATCCCCCGGCGCGCATTGCCGATTTGACTGTCAAGCCTCTGGATGCCGCGATCCATTCGCCGCTGGTGTTTTCCGCGCTGCCCAAAGAAGCCGCACTGACGCGAGAACTGGAACTGGCGGCGGCTGGTCATGTGGTCTGCACGAACGCTTCCGCCAATCGCATGCTGCCCGATGTACCCCTGATGCTGCCCGAAGTCAACGCCGAGCATATTGAACTGATTGATGTGCAGCGCCGGCGAAGAGGCTGGGACAGCGGCGCGCTGATCGCCAATTCAAATTGCACGGTCATGCCAGTGGTGATGGCGCTGAAACCCCTGCGGAAGTATGGCATTCGGCGCTTGCACCTTGTCAGCGAACAAGCGGTCAGCGGCGCTGGCTATCCCGGCGTCTCGTCGATGGACATGATTGACAATATCCTGCCCTACGTGCCCGGCGACGAAGACAAGATGCAGACCGAATCGCGCAAGATGCTGGGAACTTTCAACGGGCTGGGCGTCGATGCGCTGCCTGCCATTGTGAGCGCCACCTGCACGCGCGTGCCTGTGGTGGATGGCCATTTGGTGAATATCTCGATTGAGCTGGATGAACAGCCCGAACTCTCAGCGATTGTCGCCGATTGGGAGGCATACCAGGCTCCCGCTCCCGTGCCGAGCCTGCCAAGCGCGCCGGCTTATCCGCTGCAATACCTGCGCCAGATCGATCGTCCACAGCCTCGCCGGGATCGCGATGCCGGCAAGGGCATGATGACCAGCATCGGCAGGCTGCGCGAATGCCCGGTCCTGGGCTATAAATTCGCGACGCTGTCGCACAATACCATACGGGGCGCGGCCGGCTGCAGCATCCTCAATGCCGAATTGCTGGCGGCGACCGGTTATGTCCGCGGTTTCCGAGAAATGGCGCCGGCCCTGGCGATTTGATTTGCCGAGGCGCCCCAAGCCTTAGTCGTATTCGCCGCTGGAATAGACATAAACGGCGGGACCTGTGTAGTCGCCGGCGCTGAAGTCATATTCGGATTGCGACCACTTGAAGAGCCAATGCGCGTCCATCACGGCCAGGTTGACGCAACCGTGGCTGCGGCGATAGCCAAATCCGTCGTGCCAATAGGCGCCGTGCAGGGCGATCTGGTCGTCATAATACATCGTCCAGGGCACTTCCTGCAGGTAATAGAAATCGGGTTTGTTGTACGCGCCGCTCATCATCGTGCGGGTGAAACGGACGTAGACATGAAAGAGGCCTTCGTTGGTGGGCCATTCCTCCAAGCCAGAAGACACCAGCGTGGCGAAGACCGGTTCCGCGCCTTCGTAGGCGATGGCGACCTGCTCATACAAATCGACGCTGACCCATTTATGCGTATCGACTTCGGCGGGCCTGGCGACCGGCAGCAGCTTGGCAACTTTGAATTGATGCACCCATTCGCTCGAGCCGATCTGATACCATGAGTAGCCATCCAGCAAGACCGTGGCATAGATATACACGCGAGTGTAGCGATAATAAAAGGGATTTTCAGCCGATTCCGGACCGCCGGGCATTTTTGCGCCGCGCAGATGCCGCAAGGTCCAAGCCACGGTATAAGGCAAGCCATCCAGCGTGGGCAACAGGACGCCGCGGAAGCGCGAAGGGCTGACCGGTTCGCTCAATAAATCCGAACGCAGCCACTGATTCTCGCCGATCTTCGTCCAATCTCCCTGCTGGCTTTCGACCGTGACGAAGGTGAAGCCGCTGCCGAATGTCTCGCTGTCCGGGCTGTCTGGCGCGCTGTGAATGGCGAACTCGCCTTCAATCTTGCGATAATCGCGATCGCCAAGCAAGTCCTCGTCAAGTTCCAGCAAACGCACGTTGGGCCAGCGATGCCGCTCTATCTCGCTTGCCGATATTCCGCAGGCATCCGGCAGGCAACTGGTTTGGGCATCCGCGGCCGCGGCGCTGAACATGAGCAGCAGGGCTAGGACAAAGCTGATAGTCAGGCGCATGGCTGTTCTCGTCCTGTTTACATTGCGAGATTCAGACCCCAGCCCCGGCCCCCTCCACGACGAGTCAAAGAGGGGGAGTTCAACCGCCGGGAAGCAAGGTCTATTGCGTGGGCGGTCCCATTGCGGCGCGGGTGTCTACAGACTATTGCCCCAATTAAACTCGATATTTTCGCTCCCTACAAGTTAGAGTCCGAGCCTGGCGGCGCGGCGCATAGAAAGCGTAGGTTGTGGTAAACTCATTGTGGTCGAAGCAGCGATAAAGGGCAGGCAATGGAGATCCTTGGCATAGACATCGGCGGCTCGGGCATCAAGGGCGCGATAGTGGATACGGAACGCGGCGAGTTCGCCAGCGAGCGCCTGCGGATTGAGACGCCGCAACCCGCCAAACCTCGGGCCGTGGCGCAGGTCGTCGCGGAGATCTCCGAGCATTTCGCCCGTGATGGCGCAATCGGCTGTACATTCCCCGCCGTCGTCCAGCATGGCGTCACGCTGACGGCCGCCAACGTCGACGAGCAATGGATCGGCGCTGATGCCAAAGCGCTTTTCGAGGAGCGCACGGGCCTGCCTGTCATCGTGCTGAATGACGCCGACGCGGCCGGCATCGCCGAGATGAAGTTTGGCGCCGGGCGGGGCAAGCGCGGCTTGGTCATCATCCTGACCTTGGGCACAGGCGTGGGCAGCTCGGTCTTCATCGACGGGCGTCTGGTGCCCAATACCGAGTTTGGGCATCTGATCATTCGCGGAAAGGATGCCGAATGGCGCACATCCGAACGGGCGCGGCAAATCAAGGGCTATAGCTGGAAAGCCTGGGGCAAGCGTCTATCCGAGCATCTGCGATATATGGAAGCGCTAATGAGCCCCGATCTCTTCATTATCGGCGGCGGCATCAGCAAGAAGTATCAGAAGTTCTTCCCGCATATCCATTGCAATGCCGAGATTGCGCCGGCGCAGTTGCGCAATCGGGCGGGCATTGTCGGCGCTGCCATCGCCGCTTCTGCATTGAGCTAGGCGCGTCATTTGTCTTCGGTGGGCTGGAAGACGCCCCACTGGCGGTTGTGATAGAGAAGAGGCAGCTTGTCATCGGTGGCGCCTCCCCCCGCTACCTGGCCTATGAACATGGTGTTCTCGCCGAAGTCAATATGCCGCTCGACCCGGCAAGCCAGCCAAGCCATGGCATCGGGGATGATGGGATCGCCGAATTGCGTCGTCCGGCAGTTCAAGCCATCAAAGCGATTCTCGTAAACCTGGTCAAAGTAGCCGGCGAAGCGCTTGCCCAGGTCCAGCTGCTGGTCGGAGAGGATGCTGATGGCGAAATGCCCTTCGCTCTGCATATACGCGCGCGTGTCCAGCCGATTGGCGATATTGAGGCAAACCAGGGGCGGCGCCATACTCACGCTGGCAAAGGAATTCACGGTGATGGCTTGCCAATCGCCATGCGACGCCACAGTGACCACGGTGATGCCGGCCGTCCAGCAAGCCAGTATATTCTTGAATGCCTGGCTATCAACTTCGCTCATCGCGCTTGCCTCCTTGTCCGTGACATTGTAATCGCGCCGGGCGGAAAATCACCAGTGAAACCAGGACGCTTTTGAGCGCAAGACCCATGAAAAGAAAGGCCAGATCACAATGCCAAGCGAACTGCCACCCTTCCGCCGCGTGAAACGAGCCTATGCCGCGGCAATCGCAACCGGCGCATTCTCTGGTCCAAGCGGGTCGACGCTGCTTAAGCTGCAAGACTTCGCTGATGGTCGCTTCCGCGCGATATTCTCCATACGTTATTTTCAGCTCGCTGAGGGCCGGGTTTCGCCAAGCAAGTCGCAATGGAATACCTTGAAGAAACGGCTGAAACGGCGCGACCACAGCATATTTGTCTTCCGCGAGTATGGCGAGATCGACTGTGGGCATACGGGCAAACCGCGGCCAGGCGAGACCTGCCTTTTCCTTGACTTCGCCTTCCTGCCGGATTGACAAGAGTCGGCGGCGCTCACTTTCTGAAATCGACAAAGCGATAGCCGACGCCGCGTTCCGTGATGATGTATTGCGGGTTGGCGGGGTCTTCCTCGATCTTCTCGCGCAGATAATTCACATAGAGCCGGACATAGTGCGCTTCATCACGATATTCATAGCCCCAGACCTTTTGCAGAAGCTGATCATGCGGCACAGTCCAGCCGGCGTTGCGAATCAAGTGATAGAGCAGGCGGAATTCGGTGGGGCGCAGCTTGACAAGTTCGCAATCCACGAGGACAGCGCGCTGATTCTGGTCAAAGCTGAGGCGCTCGTCGATGCGCAGGATGGCGTCTTCTGCGCTGGGCTTCTCCAGGCGGCGGAAGATGGCTTTGATGCGGCTGGATAGCTCCCGCGGACCAAAGGGCTTGGTGATATAGTCATCCGCGCCCAGTTCCAAACCAAAGACTTTGTCGTTCTCTTCGCCCTTGGCTGTCAGCAAGATGACAGGAATATCGGAGAATTCGCGCAGCATCCGCAAGGTCTCGAAACCATCAAGCTCGGGCATCATGACATCCAGCAGCACCAGATCGGGCAGTTGCGTGCGCAAGGCATCCAGCGCTTCCAAGCCATTGTGCGCTTCTATGACGCGATGATCTTCCAGCTCAAGGTTCATGCGAATGAAGCCGATCATGCGCGGTTCATCATCGACGACCAGGATGACTTTGCCGCTGCGTTTGGGATTGATCTTGGCTTTGGGAATCATGTCATTCTCCCGCATGCGCATCAGGGTTTTCGCGCTGCGTCTCGAACCTGCGCCTTCAATCCGCGCCGCCGCCCGGAACCTTTAGCGCGATCACCGATATGTTGTCTGCGCCGCCCCGGTCATTCGCCAGGCTCACCAGCCGGTCGCAAGCTTCTTGCGGCGAAGCGGCATCCTGGGCGACGACCTTGATCATCTTGTCATCCAGCATGTCCCACAAGCCATCCGTGCAAAGCAGGACCAGCGAAGATGGCGGCAGCGTCCTCACCAAGCGCTCCAGCTTGAGGTTTTCGTTCTGCCCAATCGCCCGGTAGAGCACGTTTTTCTGGGGATAGAATACGGCTTCGGCTGGCGTCAGTTCCTTCATCTCGATGAGGCGCTGCACCAGCGTATGATCGGTTGTCAGTTGCTCGATCTTGTCGTCGTGAATGAGATAGGCGCGGCTGTCGCCAACGTGCGCGATATAAGCCAGGTTGCCGATGATAGCGATGGCAGTCAGGGTTGTGCCGCCGCCTGGCACGCGCTTGATGACAGCCCGATTGGCGCGTTCCGCAGCGGCCACCAGCGCTTCCAGGACGGTTGGGCTGTCGCCAGCGCTGAAGTTGCGCAGCAGCGGCACATATATCTTGTCCAGCATTTCGGCAGCCAAAGTTTGCACAGCCGCGCCGGCCGCCCGTTCGCCATCGAGGTGCCCGCCCATGCCATCGGCGACGACAAACAAGCCAAAATCCGGACGGTTGTCCACGGTGATCGAATGCCATTGCATGCCGAAACAGGCGTCTTCGTTGTTGTTGCGCAGCAAGCCAACATCGCTGGCAATGCCATAAGCGAGCGGCTGGCGCTGGCGGGTCAGGATGGGCTTGGGCGATGGCGGCCTGGGGCGCTTGCGGGCTTCGCTTGGCTTTGGCGCTGGGGCAGGCGGCGGCTGAGGCTCGGGTTCGTTTGGCGCTTCGGCTGCGGGCGCTTCGGCTTCGGCGGCAGCGGGGCTATCCCCTTCATTGGCGATTTCAATGGCAGGTTCCTGGGCTTGCGGGGCTTGAGCGTCTGTTTCGGCAGGCTCCTCTGGCGGCGGTTCCGGCTCAGGCTCGGCGGGTCCAGGCGGGGGAGGCTGGGCGCGGCTGGGCGTGACATGCGAACTGCGCCTGGCGCCACGCTGGGTCTCCTGGTCAGTTCTGCCGAGTATTTTGCGAAGTAAACTCATGAGCAGGGTCCAAAACTGATGTGCATGCGCAGAAACACGGCAGACGAAGCCGAGAATGGCGCGGAAAACGAACAAACCTTAAGAAACCGACTTGAACTATGATACTTTAGGACTGACAATGGCGCAATCATTCGCCTGAGCGAGCTCACCCTTCATGCAGCCGGACGAAGCGCTTTCCATTTACCTGCACATCCCCTTTTGCAGCGCGCGCTGCGGTTACTGCGCCTTCAACACCTACATTGATCTTGACCATCTGATACCGCGTTATGTTGAGGCGCTGGCTCGGGAGTTGGCGATCGTCGGCGCCAGCAACCCGCACAGCCAGGCGCATACAGTCTACTTCGGCGGCGGGACGCCATCGCTCTTGACCGCGCGGCAAGTTGAGCGCCTGCTGCATGCCATCGCCGACAGCTTCTGGCTGAGCGCGGACTTGGAGGTCTCGCTGGAAGCCAATCCGGATGACCTGAACTACGCCTATCTCAAAGATCTGCGGAGCTTGGGCTGCAATCGCCTGAGCATCGGCATGCAATCTGCCAGCGCCGAGATCCTTCGCCTCTTTGACAGGCTGCATGACCTGCAAGCTGTGGCTGAGGCTGTTTCGGCAGCGCGCCAGGCGGGCTTTGACAATTTGAACCTGGATGTCATTTTCGGCTCGCCGGGCGAGACTCTGGACAGTTGGCGGCGCAGCTTGGCAACGGTCATGGACTTCGCGCCGGATCACGTGTCGATGTATGGATTGGAGCTGAAGGGCGGCACGGCTTTGCGGCAGCGCGTCGATGCTGGTGAGCTGCCGAAGCCCGATGACGATGTTTTCGCCGATATGTACGAGTACGCGGCGGATGCTCTGGCTAGTTCTGATTATGCGCAGTACGAAATCAGCAATTGGCGCCGCGATGGCAAGACCTGCCGCCACAACTTGCAATACTGGCGCAGCCTGCCTTATATCGGCTTGGGAGCGGGCGCGCATGGTTTCGCTGGCGGAATCCGCTATTCGACGATGACGGCGCCGCAGCGCTATATCGCGGCATTGGAAGCGGAAACGGATGCTTCGCCCGGCTTCCCCCTGTCGCCAGCCGTCGCCAGGCACAGCGCCCTGAGCCGAGCAGATGATCTCTATGAAACGATCATGATGGGCATGCGGCTGACGGTTGAAGGCATCAATCGCGCCCGATTCTCCGCGCGCTTTGGCGAAGACATTGTACGCATGTTCCCGCAGGTCGTGGAGCGGCTGCTTGGGCTGGGCATGATCGAGCTGGACGCTGATCGCGTCAGGCTTAGCCGCCGCGGATTGCTGCTGAGCAATGGCGTCATCCGCGAATTTGTCGAGCGCATTAAGCACTGAACTGCAAATCGGCGCAGCGCAGGGCAGCCAAATCCGGCGAGGCAGTGCAGAACATGGCTATGCGCAGTTGGGCATTGAGCTCGCGGATAAGCGATTCAACCGCTTCCGCTGATTCGTTGGCCGCGCGCAAGAAAGGCGCTGCCAAACCGGCCAGGTCGGCCCCAAGAGCCAGGCATTTGGCGATGTCGATGCCATCACGCAAGCCGCCGCTGGCGAAGATGGGCAAGTTGGGCGCGGCGCTGCGGGCATATTGAATGGCTTCAGCGGTCGGGATGCCCCAATCGGCAAAGCTGCGCGCCACCCGCGCGTGAAACGATGTTGGCGCGCGATGATACTCGACCTCGCTCCAGGATGTGCCGCCGGCGCCAGCTACGTCAATTGCGGCCACGCCCGCATCAGCCAACTGCCGGACGGTTTGCTCGGAGAATCCCCAGCCGACTTCTTTGACGATGACCGGCGCGTTCAACTTGGCGCAAACGCGCTCGATCTTGCCAAGCAACCCGGCGAAGTTGATATCGCCCTCGGCTTGCACGGCTTCTTGCAGGACATTGCAATGCAGGATGAGCGCATCGGCCTCTGCCATTTCGACAGCTTGCCGGCAGTGCTCGACGCCGTAGCCATAATTCAGCTGCACCGCGCCCAAGTTGGCAAAGAGCAGAATATCGGGCGCGACATCGCGAATGGCGTAGCTTTCAGCCAGCGATGCGTCTTCCACCGCCGCTCGCTGAGAGCCCAAGCCCATAGCCAAGCCTTGCCTTTGCGCCGCCAGCGCCAGGTTGCGGTTGATCTCACGAGCCAGCGCTGTGCCGCCGGTCATGGATGATATCAGCAGGGGCGTTTTCAAGCGCTTGCCAAAGAGAATCGTACTGGTATCGATGGCTTTCAAGTTGAGCTCGGGCAAGGCTTGGTGCGTGAATCGATAGCGTTCCAGCCCAGTGCTCAGGCGGGGAAACTGGACGTTCTCCTCGAGGTTGATGCGAATATGATCGACTTTGCGGCTTTCGGTCGTCGGTTCTTGCGTGACTTTTGGCATCAACCGGTGTTCCTTTTACCAGAGCGTGTCTTGCCGGGGCGAGAGTATCCTACAGACGATGGCGGCGAGTGTCAATCACTCCAGTTGCCACAATTGGACTGGCAGGGCGCATGAATCCAAGTATAATTGGCAGCAGTTGGCGCATAGCGGGATTCCGAAACTGGAGGATGGGCAGATATGGCATCAATTGAAGATCGCGTAAAGGGGATTGTGGTTGAGTTGCTCGGCGTAGAAGAAGAGCGCGTTGTCGCCAGCGCCAGCTTCCGCGATGATCTCGAAGCCGATTCGCTTGACCTGGTCGAGTTGATCATGGCTTTCGAAGAAGAATTCGGCGGCGAAATCAGCGATGAGGATGCGCAGCGCATCGAGACAGTCGGGCAAGCTGTGGAGTATATCCAATCCAACATGGACGCCTGAGCGGGAAATCTGGCAGCAAGATCAAGAAGGTGGCATGCGCCGCCTTTTTTCTTTCCTGGAAGCCGCGTCGCACGCTGTAGACACCCGGCCGACCTTGCCGCCGCCCACGCAAAATCCATTGCTTCCCGGCGGTTCAACTCCCCCTCTCTTACTCGTCGGGGAGGGGGCCGGGGGGTGGGGTCTGTATCTCGCAATGTAAACAGGCGCGGATTCTCGCCGAAGCCGGTCTAGGCTTCCCGCTCGCAGACGCCGGGCATAGCTGAGCAGGGCCAGCGCGAGGCAGCCAAGATAACTTGCGATGAGCAGCCACATGCCCAAACCAGTCGCGCCGTCCACTTGCAAAACTGCGAATACCTCAAGCGCCCTTGACATGCCCATCAACGCGGAAACGATGCCGACCATGGGCAGGGCAATCAGCGCGATACTCCGTAGACGCGGCCGAAGAAATCGCAGGAATAGCATGCCGAAAAACAGGCTGGCCAGCGCCAAGCCAAATTGCTGGCGATAATTGAGATTGCCCGGGTCCAGCACAAACTCAAGCGGCGGCAGCTGCGCGATGGCCAGCAGGACTATGAGTATCGCCGACGCCAGCTTCCAGGGCTTGTTTGCGGGCAGGGCGCCGAGCATCACACTGAGCATCAGCAATTGCAGACGCAGCAAGAGCGTGGCCATCAGGGGCGGTGACGTATGCCGCTGCGATGGATGCAAGCTGACCCATTCCGCCAGGTCGTATGCGTTCAGTGTCAGCGGCGCAGACGTCGCGACCAGCCAGGGCAGCAAGTAGCTGATCATGGCGGCTGCCAGCAGGACTAGCGTCCACTGAGTTTGCCATCGTGGCGAGTCTGCGTTCAATTCCTGATTGCCTTTATGCTTCGCGGCTTGCCGTATTCTACCGCGCTCTGTCTGTCACGCGCCCAGCAGATCCGCATAAATGCCGAGCAGTTGCCTGGCGGAAAGCTGCCAGCTGAACTTGGCGGCTTGCATGAGCCCATCCGCTTTCAGTTTTTCGCGCAGTCTGCTGTCATGATTCAGCCTGGCCAGGGCTTTGGCAATCGCGGCGGTATCGTAGGGGTCCACCAGCAGAGCAGCATTACCAGCCACTTCTGGCAGAGATGAAACATCGCTGGCGACCACAGGCGTCCCGCATGCCATGGCTTCCAGCACGGGGAATCCAAATCCTTCGTAAAGCGAGACCATGGCCAGCATGCGCGCGCCATTATAAAGCGCCGGCAAGTCCTCATCGGCGACGAAGCCCAATCGATGCACAAATTCGCCCATGCCCGCGCGTTCTATCGCCAGGTCGATCTCAGCATCCATCCAGCCTTTGCCGCCGGCTATGGCATAGCGCAGTTCCTGACCATCGGCACGCAGCATAGCCAGCGCCTCAATGACGCGAGCGTAATTTTTGCGTGGCTGAACCGTGCCGACCGAAAGGATGTAGTCGAAGCCGCTCAGCTCATATTTCGCGCGGACAGCCTGCAGATGCGCCCGGTCATGCAAGGGCTGATACTGCTTTTCGACGCCGCTGTAGAGCACGCTGATCTTGCCCTCGGGGCAGCCATAGAGCGCGATAAGATCGTCTTTCGTGGCGATTGAATCAGCCAGGATATGATCGGCTCTGGCCACGGAGCGTGGCACGACAGCATCCAGATAGGCTTTCAGCGGCGGGCTGGCGGCCTGGGGCGCGCGGACAAAAGACAGGTCATGGACGGTGAGCAGAGCGCGCGTGGCTGGCAACGCAGGCGGCAGGGCGAAATCTGTGGCATGGAAGAGATCGATGCGTCCAGTAAAGCACTCAACCGGCAGCGGTATCCGGGCGCGATGCCATAATCTCGCCAGCCAGCGCGGCGTCAAAGCTGTGGGCGTCCAGCTGAAGTTCGCCGGCGGCGCGGGCAATTCAGCGCGAGAAGCTCCAGCGACGAACAAGCGAAAGTCGTCAGCGGGCGCCTGCTCAGCCAAGGCAGCTGTCAGTTCGCGCGTGTATCGCCCGATCCCGGCGCCCTGCTCCCAGGCTGGCGTATAATCGATGGCGATTCTATGCGCCTTAGTCGACGTCGTTATAGGTCCAATAGCGGTTCGCCAAAAAGTTCCAAAACATGACAACAATAACGCCGAAGAAAAGCGCGACCATCGTGCCGAGCTTGTGCTGTTCAAGCAGAGCGGGGGCATAATCAGGGGCGATTGCGACCAGCAAAGCCGTGGAGAGATCGCCAAGCGGCTCATAACTCCAGGCGATCCACAGCGTGCGAATGACCCAGCCGATGACGCTGACTATGGCGAATTGGGCGAGTTGGCGCTTTGCCGATTGCGATCGCGAATCGGGATAGGTCCACAAGCGATTCCAGACAAAATTGCTCAATACCGCCAGCGCGAAGGCGATGCTCTGCGTCAAGGCGACGTTGTTCGCCAGGGGCTCCGACAATTCATTTACAGGCGGCAAGAGGGTATTCTGCAAGATCAGGACCGTGCCGGCGTCGATGACAAAGCCGAGCACGCCAACGAAACCGAACTTGATGAAGCGCTCGACTTCTTTGGCTCGCGCCCCGCCGATGCGCAGAGATAGCGACCAGATGAGGCTGTCGATAGGCGTCGACATGCTGTGATGCCGTTTCGCCCCGTCGCTTGCGTTTGAGCCGATCGCCCGCGCCATGCTCACTCCAACTTCAATGATGCCGTCAACTGCCTGCGCAATATCGCCAGGATACCCAATAATACACCGATATGCAGAAACAGGTTGTTTACAAAGAGATTGTCAAACAGGCTGTGCGCGGCGATGTAGCACCAGCAGCCCAGCAAACCTACAGCCGTCAGGCGGGCATGCGTATCCGGATGACGCCGCAGGGACCAGGTCGCGCGGATGATAAGCAGCCAGAATGCCAGATAGGCGGCCAGACCAAGCAAGCCGGTCTCCGCCAGCGTATTCAGATAATGATTATGCGCATGCCCCAAAGCTTCTTCCCAATTGATCAGGCGGAATTGATCATAAACGACTTCGTAGCTGCCCAAGCCTAGCCCAAGCAGGGGCGCTTCGTCCGCCATGTTGAGCGCCGCTTGCCAATGCGCCAGGCGTTCGATCACGGCGTAATTCCATGGGTAGATGGCGACGCCGCGCGCGTCCGAAACTGTAACCAGGTCGCTGGCGGCGGTTGTCAGACGGTTGATGATGGAATCCGGCAGAATGCCCAGAGACCAGGCCAAAGTGAAAAGCAAAGCGATAACCAGCGTCAGCGCCAAGCCATGCCTCAGGCGGCGGGGCAGGGCGATCAGCATGACCAGGACAGCCAAGGCTGTGCCCAGCCAAGCGCCGCGACTCCAGGATGCCAGCAGAGCGGCAGTGATGAGCAGGCAGGCCAGCCCACAGGCGACGAGAATCAAAGCCGCGCCCCGCACCAGGCGTCGCTGATTATGCCAAAGCCGCCATATCCGCTGGACCTGGCTGCAAGCGGTCATCAAGGCGATGGGCAGGGCGATGCCCATGAAACCGCCAAAAGGATTGGGTTGGCCGAAGGTGCCAAAAGCGCGATAGAAATTGCCCAGGATGACCAGGTGGTCGGCGCCGCTGCCGCCAAGGAATATGTAGAGGCCCACGATGGCGTTTGCGGTCGAGCTTACGAGAATGGCGAAGACCAGCCAGCGCCAGTGATTGGCATAGGCAAGCGTGAGATTCCAGATGAGCAGCGCGATAATCAGCCACTTCAGCCATTCGCGCAGCCAATGCGAGAACGACGCGCCATGCCAGGCGCCCAAGGCGAAAACACATGTCAAGCCAAGCGCGGCGCTCAAAGGCAAGCTCATGCGCAGGGCAAGTATGGGCTTGCGCGTGCGAATGCGCTCAGCCAGCCAAACTCCAAAATAGAGCAGCAGCAGGACTTGCCCGATATCAAGCGGGAAAGCGTAAGCTGTCTCGGTGGCGACCAATGCGCGCAGTGGCGAGAGCGTCAGCAAGATGACAAGCATAGCCAAAGGAGTTGCCGGCGCGAGCGCGGCCATGAAGCAGGCCAGAGCCGCTAATATGGCTGGCAAGGGCGGCAGGGTTGAGAAAAGGGCGGCGCCAATCAGAGCCGATGCTGCCAGCAGCGCCATGACGAGCGAGCGTCGGGCAGGGCGGGTCATGTCAAGCGGGCGAGCCCAATGCCGAGCGGAAATAGCGGATCGTGCGGTCGAGCCCCAGCTCGAGTTCAACCTGCGGCATCCAATCCAGCACCTGCCGGGCGCGGCTGGTATCCGGTTTGCGGGTCTGTGGATCGCCTTCGATTCTTAAGCCGGCAGCCTGCACCGTGCCGGCTGCGTTGCCAGACACTTTGTTGACGATCCGCGCGAACTCGCTCATGCTGATTTCACGCGATGTGCCAATGTTGACCGGATCCACGTACTCGCTGCGCAGGAGGCGAATTAAGCCTTCCACCAAGTCGTCGATGTACTGGAAGCAGCGCGTTTGCTGGCCATCGCCATAGATCGTCAGCGGCTCGCCCCGAATGGCTTGGCCAATGAAATTCGGCACGACTCGCCCATCATCCAGGCGCATGCGCGGTCCATAGGTATTGAATATGCGCACTATGCGGGTTTCCATCGCATGCTGCCGGTGATAAGCCATGACCAAAGCCTCGGCGTATCGTTTGGCTTCGTCATAGACGCCGCGAGGACCCACCGGATCGACATTGCCGGCATAGGCTTCGTGCTGGGGGTGCACCAGCGGATCGCCATAGACCTCCGACGTCGAAGCCAGCAGGAAGCGCGCCCCTTTGGCTCGCGCGAAGCCCAAGGCGTTATGCGTGCCAAGCGCGCCGACTTTCAATGTCTGAATGGGATATTTGAGGTAATCGATCGGGCTGGCGGGCGAGGCAAAATGCAGAACGGCGTCGACTGGCCCGGCCACATGGATGAAGTTGCTGACATCGTGATAGATGAACTCGAAGTCGCTGTTGCCAGCCAGATGCGCGATATTGTCTTGCGAGCCGGTGATGAGGTTGTCCATCGCCACCACGCGATGCCCCTCATGCAGGAAGCGGTCGCACAAATGCGAACCGATGAAGCCGGCGCCGCCGGTGATAAGCGCGCGCAATGCCAGTCCCCTACTCTCGTCGATAATGGCGCAAGTTTACCACAGCTAGTTCTCAGCGCATAAGCCAAGCCGGCGACGCTTATTGGCCAGCGGGCCGCGAAAGCTCGCCAAGCCTTATGCAGGCCGCCAACTGGAACATGAATATGAAAGCCAGATCGATGACGAAGACGCTGTTGTCGATGAGACCGTGACCCAGCAATGCCGCCATGCTGCCAGCCAAGCCGAGCGCCATGGCGAAGATCTGCGGGTCGCCCTCGCTCGGTTTCAAGAGCCTGTGCAAGCCGCGCCAAAACGCCAGCTGGATCACGATGAAACAGAGCAAACCCAGGAAGCCCAGCCGGACCCAAAAGTCCAGCGCAAAATTATGCGGGTGGGATAGATCGCGGTCCCAGATGGCGTCCGGCTTGAGGTATTCGCCGCCGAATTGATAGAGAAACTGATCCATGCCTATGCCGGTGAGCGGATGCTCGCGCAGGATGGCCAGGCTGCTTTCCCACAGGCGCAGCCGCACGAAGCTCGTCCCGCTGCTGAAGTTCATGACATTGGCCAAGCGGTCCGAGAGGCTCGCCAGCAGGGCGAATGTCCCGGCTCCCAATGCGCCGATGGCCAGGAGGGGCGCCACTGCCCGCCGCCGGTAAGCTCCGATGAAGACCGTGACCAGCCCGGCTGGCAAGCCCAGGAGAATCGCGCCCGAGCTCAGCGTCAGCGCCAGAGCCGGCAGCATGATGAGCAGAGCCAGCCCCGCCAACAGCTTGGCGCGGCGATCGAAATTGACCAGAAGAATTGCCAAGGCAATGGGTATGGCGCGCCCGAATAGCAGACCGGCATTGTTCGCTGAGCCATAGACGCTATCCAGGCGGCGGAAGCCCCATTGCGCCGAATAGAAATCGCCCGTCTTGCTGAAGTACATGACTAAGCCGATGAGCGCTGCCAGGACGCCAGCGGCAATCAGCGCGGCAAAGAGACGCAAGAGGGTCCGCTTGCTCATGCCAGTTGCGCGCAGCAGACCATAGAACAGCAGCGGCTCGATGATCAACGTGCGCAGTTCGGTGCGCGCCATGGCCGGCTGCTCCGCCCAGAGCAGAGACAGCAATCCCAGCAGACCAATGCCAGCCACCGCCAGATCCATCAGACGCAGAGACGCGAGCAATTGCGCGAATAGCGAAACCGGATCTGATCCTTCCGCGCGCAGCCGTCTGCCCAACGAGGCCATGAACTGGCAGAAACCCGCCGCAGCTGTGATGAGGATCATCACCTCGACCATCGGGAAAGCGAAGCGGTACAGCTCTACCGGAAACAGGAAAAACGGCGCCCAAAGCAAGGTCAGGACCAAGCCTGTCTCCAGCCGCTGATAGATCATGACGAAGAGCCCAAGCGCCAACAGCAGCGAAAGGAGCAGGCAGGGCGAAATGGTGAGCAAGCCGCCGCTGATGAGCGCCAGCGCAATGTTGACGTCATCGCGCAGCAGCAGGGATGACCGCGGCGAATCCCAGGTCAAGAGCATGGCCAGCATCATGAAAAGCGAGGTAATGCCGGTGACGAGCAAGTGCAGCGAGGCGTTGATTCCGCTGGTCAGAATGCTCAGCCTGGGCAGCCAGCGACGCCAGGGCGCGCTCAATACGGTATGCGCGAAAGCCAGCAGCGACAGGAACGTGGCGATGCCTCCCAAGGCGATCTGGCGGTCATAGGGCAAGCTAAGGTCGCCGGAACTGACGGCGAATCCGGCGATTGCCCAGCGATCCCAGCCGCGGTCGGCCATGGCATGCAGCTGATGTTGCCCAAGCGGCAGAGCCTTGGCCACCGGCGCAAGATTGCTCTCTGGTCCGCGAGAATTGCTGCGCAAGAAGATATACGCGTTGCCGTTGGCGTCGCGCTGTGTGGCATTGGCGGGCTGGCCATCGACGGTAGGATAGAGAAAAGCCACATAATCGTCTTCGCGCAGGAGCAGGGCCAGATCTGTGCCATAGAAATCGAACTCGAGCCGGCTGTCGCTGGGCTGCCGCCGGCCGATATCCGCGCCCAGATCGCTGAATTGCCAATCTCCGCTGTATCGCGCATGGTCGTTCACGGCGTGGAACAAGCCGTTCTGCGCCAGGACCGGCTGTGGATAGGCGCTAAGGGCTTGCAGCAGAGTGCTTGGCTGCCCGGCCTGGTCAATCAGCGCGAAGCCCCATTGCGCGTCGGCCTTTGCCGCGGCCGGCTGCCAATGATGCAGGAACATCGCGCCCAGCCAACTCCATTCGCGATGCGCGCGGTCCAGAGCTTGCAGCGTGTACCGCGTCCGCTGAGCTTCGCCGACAGCGCCCCAGATCGAGGGCTGGCCAGCCCAATCATCCGGCAGGACATTCCAGCCATAATTGCTGGCCCAGAGCCGTTTCTTGCCATCGCCATGCCTCGCCATGATTTCGCGCAGAGCGATGATGCGAGAATAGTTGAGGACTTGTTCATCAACGCGGCGGTCAACCGGGGACAGCGAGAAGCCATAGGGCTTGCCGGCGACGACATCCATGAGATCGCCCGCGCCGAGCCGATACAGGGCGTCAAGGTAGCGCATATCGCTGATGTTGCGTCCGCCGGTCTCAGTGGTGGGCGCCAAGCCAGCCGCCACGATGATCGCGGAAGAATCGGCCAGCCTGATGGCATCGCGGGCTGCTGACAGGAGCGCGACATATTCGGCGGGGCGCGGGTCCCGCCCGCCCCAGGCATCAAACAGATTCGGCTCATCCCAGATCTGGTAATGTTGGATCCACTCGCCATAGCGAGCGGCGAAGGCGCTGGCGAAAGCGGCGAAAGCGGCCGGGTCTCGCGGCGACGCCGTCTGGCTTGGCGATGGCTGCCCGGGGATGTCGCGGGCCCAGGCCGGCGAGTTCATCAGCACGGCGACCAAGCGGAGATGCGGGAAGTCGCGCATGGCGGCCGCCAGCCTATCCCAGTCGCTGAAGTCAAACTGGCCTGGTTCGGGCTCAATCGCATCCCAATAGGCGAACTGGCGCAGCCAAACAAAGCCGGCCTCGCTGATCATATTGAGGTTTAGCTGCAGCTTAGCAGCATCATATTGCAGCAATTCCACATTGACGCCCATCCGCGGCTCAATGAAGGGGAGCGCCTGATCTTGCGTCGGGTCGCTATAGCCGCGCAGTTCAAAGTCGCGCAGGTTCAGCGTGCCCAAGGTTGCCGCGAGGCTACCCATGACCAGCAGCGCGCTTAGGATCAGCAGAATTAGCTTGCGCATCAGCCGGTCCAGACTGGATTAGACGAGCCGCCATCGAACGTGAGCTGGGTTGACGAGCCAGCCTCGATATTCACCAGCCAGATATCGCCCAGGTAGGTGAGGGCGATATGGCGCGCGTCCGGGCTCCAGGCGAAATCTTTCGGCGTCAAGCCGGCGTCGCGCTTTTGGATCCCCGGTTCGCCGGGCGGCGGGAAGAGCAAGCGGCGGTTGCTGCCATCGCGGTCGGCAATCATCAGGTCGTATTCGCCGCTCATGCTGTTGCGTGGCGCCCGCGCTTGAAGCCAGGCCAGATAGCCCTCGCTGTCGCCGGTCGCCGTCGGGAGGCGGGGCGAAAACCTCGGCGATGCCCACATGCCGGTTTCCAGCCTTAGCGGCGCGGAAAAACGGCCATCGGCACTGGTGACCGCGATGTTGAATATCGGGCTGGTTTCAGCCGGCTCGTTGCCCAGCGGCAAGCCATGCATGGTGGAAGCCAGCAGCTTGCCATCAAAAGACCAGGACAAAGACGTGATCCATACCCAGGTCCTGGCACTGTGAAAGACCGCATAATCAGCCAGGCTCAGGTTGCGCCGCCGCTCAAAATCCACCAGCCCGAAGCCATCCGGACGCGCCCATGCCATCTGATCGCCAAGCGGAGACCAGGCGAAATGCGTGCCCCAATAGCCATAGAAGCCGCCGCTGGATTCGGGCAAAGCCTCTTCGATGGTCAAAGCCCGCCCGCTTTCCAGGTCTACGCGCATCAGCCACAAGTTGTTCAGCGCTTTCCAGGCCGGGTCGCCGGGGCTGGGCTCGCCGGTCGAATATGCCAGGGTGTTGCTGGAACGGGGCCGCCATTCCGCGTAGAGCACATCGCTCGGAGCCAATCGCTGTGGCGCGGCGCTGCCATCCGTCGCCGCCATCCACAATTCGTTGAAGAAATCGTCCGTCGGGTCGGTCTCGCTGGTGAAGAGGAGCAAGTTGCCGGCTCCATTCTGATGAAAGACCAGCGAATCCAGTTGCTTGCCTGCGGTCAAGGCTGTTTTCTTGCTTGTGTTGCCGGCGACGGTCCAGGCATTGCTGTGATTGATGTAACTGAGCCGGCCGGCGATCTCTAGCGCCGCTACCGACTGATCGAGTCCCGTATACATGATTTCCGCGACCGGTTCGCGAATGATCAGCGGCTGGTCGATCAAATCGCGCCGGGCTTCCTCGCCATCTTCAAAGACGACGCGATAGCAGGCTTCTGTGAGGCCGGGCGCGCCAGCCTGGCCCAGCTGCCTGCCGCCAATCGGCAAGCCTTCTTTGGGCAGCAAGAGACGCTCATAGGCGACTTCCTGTCGTTCACAGACTTCCTCTTCACGGACGCGGCGAATAGTAATCAGCATGCCATCGGCAATCTGCGCGACCAGGGGATGGCTGATGCGGTCAAGCGCTTCCAGCTCGATGCCCGCGTATTCCAGCAGTTGGTCAACCGTCAGCGCTCTGGACAAGCTGTACAGCCGCTCTTCGCCATCGACGTTGACACGCACATCGTAGGATGGCGCGGAGGGCGCCTGCGCGCAGCCAACCAGGAGCGCCAGAAACAGCGTGATGGGCAGCAGGCGGTTCACTGGCGCTGGCATTCGTCATTCCGCGATTCGCTCATTTCACTATCCTAGCCGAATTCTGCATGAGCACAAACAGCCGCGGATGCAGCCCGCGCAGATTTATCGCTCGCTCGTCCAGGATCCGCCAGACGCTCTGGTCCAGGCAGCGCCGCATAAGCCGCGATTCATGGGTCAAGACGACGAAGGCCGCCAGCGGTTTTGCTAAGCGCGCGGCTTCATGGAGCAGGGCAGGGTAGAGCTTGATGTTGTCCTTATGCGAGCCGATATGATGTCCAAAGGGCAAATCAGCGTAGAGCCGGTCTACGGAAGCTGAGGGCAGGGGAGCCCGTCCGGCATCCGCGAGCAGATGATTGATGTCCACGTTTGGCTGAGCCGCGCCGGCGTTGCGCATGCCCATGGCCAGCGCGCTGCTGGTATTGTCGATGGCGAGCAGGCGGTCGTCGGGACGCGAGAGACCATGCTCGATGAGAATTGTCGATGTGCCGCTGCAAAGATTGACGACGCAAGCGCCTTCGGGCAAATCTCCGACGCGCGTCATGGCATAGGCGACCGTGGCGTTCAAAGCGCCGGGCAAGTCAGCCAGGCGGTATCTCCGTTTGGAAAGCGGCTGCGGCGTTCTGCGGATCAGGACTTCCCAGCCCGTTCCTCGCGCGGATGGCAGCAAGCGCAAGAACAGTTCTCCCTTGCCATCTTCCGCGGGCAATAGCGCCAGCTCATCAGCGAGCTCCGAGCGCAGGCGGCGCATGACAGCCGAATCTGAGCCCGACGCGCCGATGCCAAAACTGGCTGGTTTGGCGGCGAAATTGGCCGATGCCTGACGCAGGAGATTGGCCAACCGCGTGAAGCGCTCATGCCCAAGCAAGGCTCTGGGACGCGGAATGGCAAAATGATGCGCATGATAGACCGCGACAACCGAGCGCAAACAATCAAGCGCGGCAGGCTCGCCACGATAGCGGAAACGCAAGACGCCCGGGCGCGTTCTCTTCAGCCGGCTGACAGTGCCGCCGAAGCGCTCTGCCAGTTCAGCGCTGGCGACGGCTTCAAGGCCCGGGATGATCTCCGCTTCATATCTCGCTTTGGCAGCAGGCATCTTGTCAAGCCCTGTCTCGGATGCTAAGTCGTCGGGCGGCGCCGCAAGTATACTTCAGCCACATCAACAGCCCATGCCAATTCGGCAATGACTTGGCTCTCGCGCTAGAGAAGCGCCGCGGCATGATGTACAATGCCTGCCGTGACAGAGGAATGCTATGCCGATCGCTTTGGCTAACCTGAACGCAAATGACCATTAAACTGCTCGCCGCGCTCTTCGCCCTGCTGCTGGCTGCCCCGGTCTATAGCCAGGACGCCGCTTCAGCAGAAAAGCCCGCGGATGACCCCGCGCCACTTTCAAGCGCGGACCTGGATAGCCCTTTCTTGCAGGACGATCTCGAGTTGATCGTTGGCAATGTGCAGCGCCCCAACGGCTTGGCTTGGCATGACGGCAATTTGTACACCGTCTGCAATGGCGATTGGACGATCTACAAGATTGCCGATGTCACTGGGGAGACCGTCACTTTCGTCTTCGGAACGCGCGATGGCAACATGCTGCTCGTCGAGGACACGGCTGCTGGCTTTGATATTCTTGTGCCTGATGCGGAACACGGCACCGTCTGGAAAGTTGACCAATCGCGTTCGGCGCCGGCCCGTTTCACCACAGCTGTCGACGCGCCCTGGGGCATAGCCAGGCTGGACGAGTCGCGTTACCTGGTCACGGATGCCCGCCAAGGCAGCATCATCGAACTCTCTGAAACGGGGAGCCAACGCGAGATTCAGAGCCAGTTGCGCGCGCCAACCGGCATCGTCGCCTCCGAAAGCGCCGTCTATTTCGCCAATGGCGGCAGCGCCAGGCGCGGCATCGAATACTTCGAGGTTGAGGCGAATGGCCAATACTCGCAGATCAAGCCCCTGGTCGGCGGCTTGCAAAACACCAGCAATATCGTCATGGGGCAGGATGGCAAGCTGTATTTCGCCTATGCCTTGGGGACGCGCGGCGTAGTTGGCCGGGTCGATCCCGCGCTATGCCATGAGAGCGGCTGCGGCAACAGCGATATCGAGATGGTTGTTTTCTCCGATATCCCCGCGCCATTGGCCATCACGCTGTCCAATGACCTGCGCCTCTTCCTGCACAGCCGCTACCGCCCGGAGATTTACTGGCTTCAATTGCCGACCTGAGCAGGACGCGTCCCGCGCGCTAGCCTTTGTCGATGGCGAATTGCCGGTAGGTTTCGCTGTCAACAGCCGGCAGACGCAGGGTAAGCGCCCAGCCGCTTTCGTCGGCCGCCTCCGCCTCGATATAGCGTTTGTCATTCAGTTCTGAATAAACTGTGCCTTCGTGATAAGGGATGATGACTTCCAGTCGGGTTTTCTGTTGCGCCAGGGCTTCGGATATCGCGCTCAGCAGCTGATCCAGCCCATCGCCACTCCGCGCGGATATAGGCGCGATGCCCGCATAACTATCCACGAAGCGCAGCTCGGGCAAGCCAGCGCCCAGCCGGTCGATTTTGTTCAGCACCAGCAGGCGCGGCATAGCTGAGGCGTCGATTTCCGCCAATGTGTCTTCAACCGCTTCGATCTGTTGCATGGCGTTCTCGTGGCTGATATCGACGACATGCAGCAGCAGGTCCGCCTCGGTGATTTCTTCTAGCGTGGCGCGGAAGGCGGCGATCAAGGCGGTCGGCAGCTTTTGAATGAAGCCGACGGTATCGCTGAGAAGCATCTCTCCGCCATCGGGCAGCTTTACGCGGCGGGTGGTCGGGTCAAGCGTGGCGAAGAGCTGGTCAGCCGCAAAGACATGCGAATCCGTCAAGGCGTTGATGAGCGTGGACTTGCCGGCGTTGGTATAGCCAACCAGCGCCACCAGCGGCAATCCCGAGCGTTTTCTTCGCTGACGATGCAAATTGCGATGCGCCCGCACCTGCTCGAGATCGCGCTTGAGCTTGGAGATCTTGCGCGTGATCTCGCGGCGGTCCACTTCCAGCTGGGTTTCGCCGGGTCCGCGCAGGCCAACCCCGCCGGAGCCGCCGCGCGCGCCCCCGCCACCCGCCTGCCGCGCCAGATGCGTCCATTGCCGGGTCAACCGGGGCAAGCGATATTCATACTGCGCCAGTTCAACCTGCAGCGCGCCTTCGCTGGTCCGCGCATGCTGAGCGAAGATATCCAATATCAACGCGGAGCGATCGAGCAGACGCATTGACTCGCCGAGTTCTTTCTCGATCTCGCGCTGATGCCGCGGCGACAGTTCTTCATCAAAGATGACCACGTTGGCTTCGAGCAGCGCGACTTCGGCCAAGACGTCTTGCAGTTTGCCTTTGCCGATCATCGTCTTGGGGTTGACCTGGCGGATGAGCTGGCTGGTCATGCCCAGGACAGGGATGCCGGCTGTCTCCGCCAAAAGCGCCAGCTCGCGCAAGGAGTCGTCGACAGAGAGCAAGGCGCGTTCCCCCCGAAAGCCAATGCCGACGAGAAAGGCGCGTTCGCGGAGCGGCTGTTCGTGTTGCAGGCGCGGCATCAGGCCTGAGCTCGCCATGAGGAACAGTCGGCTGCCGGCGGACTGTCATTGAGCATGGTTATCGACGCCCGCATCGATTCGGCCGCGCGTTCGGCATAAGCGCGTTTGCGCTGCGCCTTGTTCTTGATCTTGACCGGCAGCGGCGGCATTATGCCCAGGTTGGCTTTCATGGGCTGGAAGCGTTGGGGATCCGTCTCCGTGACATAATGGCAGAGCGCGCCGAGCATGGTATCGGGCGGCGGCAGCCAAGCTGGCAAGCCTCGCAAACGCCGCGAAAGGTTCAGCGCCGCCAGCAAACCCGTGGCGATATTGCCGACATAGCCTTCTATGCCAGTGATCTGCCCGGCGAAATAGAGCAGTTCGCGGCTCTTGAATCGCATGCTGGGCTGGAGCAGGGCAGGCGCGTTCAGAAACGTGTTGCGGTGCATCTGCCCCATGCGCATGAACTCGGCCGCTTCCAAACCCGGTATCATCCGCAGGATTTCTTTCTGGCGTTTCCAGCGGATATTCGTCTGGAAGCCGACGATATTGTACAAGCTGCCAGCCAGGTCATCCTGACGCAGCTGCACAACGGCGTGAGGGCGCGTACCAGTATGCGGATCCCGCAAGCCGACGGGCCGCATGGGTCCATAAGCCAGCGTATCCGTTCCGCGCTTTGCCAGCTGCTCGATGGGCACGCAGCCTTCAAAGAAGTGGGGATCTTCGCGTTCAAAGTCGCGCAGTTCGATGGTTTCCGCAGATTGCAGCGCCTCGACGAAACTCGCATATTCAGCGCCCGTCATGGGACAGTTGATGTAGTCGCCGCCGTTCGCATCGCCCCGCCCATAACGGTTGGCTTGAAAGGCGCGGCTCATATCTATGCTCTCCGCGCGGACAATTGGCGATATAGCGTCATAGAAGTAGAGATAGTCTTCGCCGGTCAGCTTGCCGATGTCAGCCGCCAGAGCCGGCGAAGTTAATGGACCAGTCGCCACGATGGTCGGCTCATCCAGGGGCAGGCTCAGGACTTCTTCGCGCCGCAATTCGATCTTGGGATGAGCGGCGATATGCCCAGTGACCAGTTCCGCGAAATGGTCGCGATCGACAGCCAGAGCGCCACCAGCCGGCACAGCCGCTTCCGCAGCGCACTTGATCAGCAGCGAGCCCAGCAGGCGCATTTCATTCTGCAGGATGCCGGTCGCGCGGTCCGGCAATTGCGAGCCCAGCGAATTGCTGCATACCAATTCCGCCAGGCGACCGCTGACATGCGCGCCAGTGGATTTGGCCGGGCGCATCTCATAGAGGCGCACAGAGCAGCTTCGCTCCGCCAGCTGCCAAGCCGCTTCGCTGCCTGCCAGGCCGCCGCCAACAACATTTATCGTCCGCGACATCAGCGCTCCCGATGTCTATAGCCTGCGCAAGATGATCGAGGCATTCTGTCCGCCCAAGCCAAAGCTGTTGGACATGACTGTGCGAATGCCCGGCACATGCCGCGCCATATTGGGCACGTAATCCAAATCACAAGCCGGGTCCGGCTTCTGGTAGTTGACAGTCGGATGCAGGACATCCCGCGCGAGGGTCATCAGGCAGGCCGCCACTTCCAGCGAGCCGCAGCCAGCCATGGCATGCCCTATCATGCTCTTCGTGGAGGTTACCGGGATAGCATAAGCCGCTTCGCCAAAAACGGCTTTGACGGCGGCTGTTTCGATGGCGTCATTGGCTTGCGTGGATGAGCCATGGGCGTTGATATGCTCAATCTCTTCGGGATTCACTTTAGCATCGTCAAGGGTCCAGCGCATGGCGCGTTTGGCGCCGCCACCATTGGGATCGGGCGCAGCGACGTGGTAAGCATCGGAAGAAGCGGCATAACCCAGGATCTCGGCGTAGACATGGGCATCGCGTTTGAGCGCGCTTTCCAGGCTCTCCACGATGAAGATGGCGCCGCCTTCGCCAAGCACAAAGCCGGAGCGGTTTGCATCGAAGGGCCGGCTGGCGGCTTCCGGCGCGTCGTTGAAATCTCGCGTGAGGGCGCGGGTGGCGCTGAAGCCCGCCAGAATATAATCGATAATCACCGCGTCCAAAGCGCCCGCAATCGCCAGATCGCATTTGCCGAGTTGAATCAGATCCGTGGCTTCTCCCAGCGCCTGGATGCCCGTGGCGCAGGCCACCGATGGCGTGATCAAAGGCCCGACGGCCGCCATCAATTTGCTGACGTAATGGGCGGGCATATTGGGCAGAGCGTTGACGATGCTCATCGGGTTAGCATGCCGGTAGCCGGATTTTCGCCAGCTGTTGATGCCGCTCTCGCCAACTTCATAGCTGCCCAGGGTCGTGCCAATGATGGTGGCGACGCGCTCGCCAATCTCGCTGATGTCTTCGACCGTGTAGCCGGCGTCTTGCGCCGCTTCAATGGCCGCCACGATGGCGAATTGGGTGGCTCTGCCCATGCGCCGCGCCTGTTTTCGCGGTATATGCGCGGAGGAATCAAAATCGCGGATCTCGCCGCCGATCTTGACGTCAAGATGCTCAGTCTCGATATTCGACAGCTTTCTGATGCCGGATTGGCCCGCTTGGATCGCATCCCAGAAGGCGGTCTTTGCCCCCAGGGGCGAGACGACTCCCAAACCGGTGATGACGACGCGCTTGCGATTATGCCGTGTCAATTCCATGCGCTCGTATTCCGCTCAGTCGGCTTCGTTGGCGATGCCATTGCGAATCGCGCCGATGACGTTTTCGCGGACGGCAGCGCGGGCTTGCTGGATGGCGTTCTTGATGCCGATGGCCGAGTTCTGCCCATGCCCGATGATGACCACGCCGTTGACGCCGAGCAAAGGAGCGCCGCCAATCTCGGTAGTATCCACCTGGCGGCGAATTCGGTTGAAAGCGGGCCGCGCCAAGGCGCCACCGACCATGGAAACAACATCGTTGCGAAATTCCTGGTGGATCAGCGTGGCGACATAATGCGCCGTCGCCTCGAACATTTTGAGCACGATATTGCCGACGAAACCATCCATTACCACCACATCGGCGACAGATGTCATCAGTTGCAAGGGCTCGACATTGCCGACAAAATTCATCTTGCTGCGGCGCATCAGGTCGGCGGCTTCGCGAATCAGCAGATTGCCCTTGGTATCTTCAGCGCCGTTTGAGAGCAGGGCGATGCGCGGCTGGCTGTATCCCAGGACCAGCTGGGCGTATATGCTGCCCATGACCGCGAACTGCGGCACCCATTCCGGCTTGACATCGGTGTTCGCGCCGACGTCCAGGAAGATCATGCGGTGATTGTTGACGGGAAAGAGCGCGGAGAGGACGGGCCGTTTCACGCCGGGGATGCGCCGCAAGGTCTTGAGCGTCGCGATGGCATGCACCGCGCCGGTGTTGCCCATGGTTACAAAAGCGTCGACATCGCCTTTCTTCATCGCGTCCAACGCAACGTGAATGGAGGAGGTTGGCGCAGACTTGAGCACATCCGTCGGCTTGGCATCCATGGCTATGCTGTCGGGCGCGTGCAGGACCTCGACTTTTCCCGATTGCAAGGCGTGATTCCGCAGCTCGCCATCAATCATCCGCTCGTCGCCAACCAGCACGATGGTATCGCCAAACTCATTCGCCGCCAGGACGCCGCCCGCGATATCGCTCAAGGGACGGTTGTCCGTTCCCATCGCATCCAATGCAATGCGCATCAATATCTCGCCTTCCGCGCGAAGTATCGCCGTATCATAAGCCAGGAATGGCAGGCGCTCAAGGTTGATTAGGGACTAGGCGGCATTGACAAGCTGGCGGAAGTCCGTATACTTGGGCTGCGATAGCCCTGATGGCGGAACTGGCAGACGCGCACGGTTGAGGGCCGTGTCCTTAACGGGGTGGAGGTTCGAGTCCTCTTCAGGGCAAGTAACAAGAGCTTACTGGCATTGGTAAGCTTTTTTGTTGCGTGCATTTTATCGCGGCTGTACACTGCCAGCAAACTTTGCCTGCGCCCGATTTTCCGCGAAGCGCGTCATGCTGGCGCGACGACCGGGTTGTTGGCGGCGGCCAATTGTGACGAACCTGCCAATGAGCGAATCCACCCAGGCGATCCTGCAGCGAGCTTATGAACTCATCGAGATTGACGAGTTGGAGCAGGCGCGCGCTATCCTGACGCCCTTGCTGGAGACGGATGCCGAGAATCCGGCGCTCTGGTGGGTATACTCTCATGCCTTGCGAGATCGCTCAATGGGGCGGATGGCGCTGGATCGTGTAATCGAGCTGGACCCGGAGTATCCCGGCGCCGCGGAGCTCAAAGCCGATCTGGATGAATTGGAAGCGCGGGAGGAGACGCAGCTTGGCGCTGCTGCTGAGGCTGAGCCTGTGGCGCTTTCGGCAACGGACGCGGACATCGACGATTGGGAAGATTTGCAGGCCTCTTTGCCAGCTGAAACGGAATCCGCGAGCAGCCGCCGGGCATTCGTCGCGCTGCTTGTTGTTCTGCTGGCAGTGGCAACGGGGGCGGCTCTGGTGGCTTCTGGTCTGGTCGATGTGTCCGGCTTGCTCAGCGGCATCCTGCCCACTAGCGAACCGCCAATAATCGTGGTGACGACAGCGACTGCTGAGCCGACCGCCACGCAAGCGGAGACCGCGGATGCTACATCGCCAGTGCCCACTGCCGTCGCCACTGATCTGCCAGGCAGCCCAACCGATTCGCCAGCCGACGCCACGGATGCCCCAGAGGTTCCGGATGCCACAGATGTCCCGGATGACACGGGACCGGCGCCGGCGGTCACAGTGACAGAAGACGCGCCGCTTGATGCCTCGCCTGCGCCAGCTGTCACAGCGACATCTGAACCCGCTCAGCTAACTGAGGCCGTTCCTGGCCTCGCTACAGACAGTGCAGTTGATGAGGAAAGCGAATCGCAAGCGGTTGCGGCAGCGCCCAGCCCGACGCCAGCCATCCCGCTGAGCACATTGGAGACCTACGTGATATTGGTGGAAAATGGTTTGACCGACATCAGCATTGATCGTTCGCTGGTTCTAACGCGAGCCACCGAGCTGGGGCATACCTTGGTGCTGCAAGCCTGCGCCGTGCCGGGCAGCGAATTCACCGAGCGCCTGAGAATTGTCATGGAAGCCGTGGTTGCCGTCTTCCCGGAGATCCCTTTTGGCATCGACGCGGTGGCTGTCGGCTTGCTCAACTGCGATGATCCCAATGCCCGGCTGCGCATCGTAGGCGCTTCCAAAGATATTATTCAGCAATACGCCAACAAAGAGATTGATGCCAAAGCTTTCCAGAGAGCTTGGCAGCCCCTGTCTTGAAAGCTCAGCGCCGCGATAGTATCCTGCTATATATTGGCAGACTTGGCGGCGGGCGGTATTCCCGCGTTTGATTTGGCGGCATGAGCAGCAGAAAAATCATCACCAAGAACCGCAAGGCGCGCCGCGATTATCATGTCAGCGACCGCTATGACGCCGGCCTCGTCCTGCTGGGTTCGGAGATCAAGTCGATACGCAATCACAACATCACTATCGGCGATGGCTACGTCCGCGAAATAGACAGCGAGCTCTGGCTTCTGAACGCGCATATCGCGCCCTATAAGGACGCTCAGAACTTCGGCCACAGCGACCCGCGCCGGCCCCGCAAGCTCCTGCTGCATCGGCGCGAGATCAATCGCATCATCAGCAAGCTGCGCGAAAATGGCATGACCGCCATCCCCCTGCAAGTCTACCTGGAGAGGGGCCGGGCCAAAGTGGAGATTGGTTTGGCTCGCGGCAAGCGCAAATATGACAAACGAGCCGACTTGGCCAAGCGCGACCACAACCGGCAGATTGAACGCGCTTTGAAAGAACGCTGAGCCGCCATTTCCCGTTGAAGGCGCGCCGCCCAACTGCTAGAATCCCGCTGGACTGACGATTCCGACATGTTCTGGAAGATACCATGACTGTTGATAATGGCGGCAAACCGCGGGTGCTATCCGGCATCCAGCCTTCTGGCAATTTGACGATCGGCAATTATCTGGGCGCGCTGAAGCAATGGGTGGCTGTGCAGCACGACTACGATTGTTTTTATTGCGTGGTGGACCTGCATGCCATCACCGTTGCCCAGGACCCAGCCGAGTTGCGGCGCAAAACTCGCGAGAGCGCTGCCATGTATATCGCCGCGGGCATCGACCCGGAGATCTCGACTGTCTTTGTGCAATCGCATGTGCCGGCGCATTCGGAACTGGCTTGGATGCTGACCTGCATGGCGCCCCTGGGCTGGCTGCATCGCATGACCCAGTTCAAGGACAAATCCGGCAAGCAGTCACAAGAATCCATCGGCGCGGGTCTGCTCAATTATCCCAGCTTGATGGCGGCGGATATCCTTCTCTACCATGCCGAGTTGGTGCCAGTTGGCGATGACCAGAACCAGCATCTGGAATTCACGCGGGATTTGGCGCAGCGCTTCAACCATGCTTATGGCGAGACCTTTACCGTGCCATCGGTGATGAATCCCCAGGCGGGCGCGCGCATCATGGGCTTGGACAAACCGACGGCGAAAATGTCCAAAAGCGACGAGGCGGATAACCACGCCATATTCCTGCTGGATGATCTGTCGCGAGCGAGGAAGAAAGTCATGCGCGCCGTTACCGATTCGCAGCGCGAGATCCGCTTCAGCGACCAGCCGGCGCGGGCTGGCGTCAACAATTTGCTGACGATATATCAAGCCATCACGAATGATGACCGCGAAACCATCGAGGCGCATTTTGCGGACAAAGGTTATGGCGATCTCAAACGGGCGGTGGCCGATTGTCTGGTCGAGACGCTGCAGCCCTTGCAGGCGCGCTATTATGAGTTGATGAACGAAGCCGGTTACCTGGATTCGGTGCTGAAGATTGGGCGGGAGAAAGCCGCCGATATCGCCCAGGACACCCTCAAGCTGGCGCAGGCAAGGATGGGTTTTCTGGCGCCATCTTGACCAATCGCTTGGGATAATGTATCATCAGTCTTGTCGCCCCATTCGTCTAGCGGCCTAGGACGTGGCCCTCTCAAGGCCAAAACAGGAGTTCGAGTCTCCTATGGGGCATCTGACCTTTGTCAAGACTCCGCAGAGCCAGCGGCGGCTCGCTTTGGAATATGGCATCCGAAACTCATTTCGCGCTAGCTCGTATTGTGAAATATGAGCTATGCAACTGTTCAGCATTATATGGAGGACAATCGAAATGAAGAGATTATGCCTGTTTCCGCTCTTGCTGATTCTTGCTGTTTCCGCCGTTGCGGCCGATGACTGGGTATCGGTTGCCACTCGCGATGCGGAATATAACTGCGACGTCATCCGCGCAATGGTCGCCGAACATGGCGATCGCGAATATGTTCGTTTGGGCGATGAGAGTTATACGCTGGCGGAATACCATGCCTTGACCGTGCCTGAATGCGTCATCAGCCAGGAATCCAGCGGGCGGGCCCAGATGGAAAGCTACGATATCACGGTGACAACTACGGTAAACCTCCGCCAATGCGCAGCGACCACCTGCGGTCGCGTGGGCCAGGCGCAGCCCGGCGACATATTCACGGTCATCGGGGCGGATGGCGATTGGTACGAAATCGCCTACAACGGCGGCAGCGCCTTCATAGCCGGCTGGCTGGCTGTGCAATATTACGAAGCGCCGAGCGGGCTTCTGGTTGATTTCCAATTCACCGCCATCGCGGTCCCCGGAGATCCCAGCGCCCTGAAATATGGGACAACGGCGAGAACCGGGACCGATTGGCTGGTCGCGCAGCGTGATGATGACGCAAGCACGGTGATTCAGGTACAGGCGCTGAAATGGTCTGACGACGAGTCGGATACCTGGGGCGAACAGCCGATGTTCTTTGGCTGGGGCCAGCACGAATGGGAATCGCTGCCCATGCTCCTGCCTGATGGATCGTTCTACATTTATCTGCCGGCCGCCGATGAGATTTTTGAGTTTCCGATCTCCCGCGCCAGTTTTGCCGGCGACTATATCCTGGGCTTTGACATGACAGCGCGCCCGGAAGGGGTCGCCGCCGGCATGCCGATTCGCATCCTGGCTGCCGACAGCGGACAGGCGGATCACATCAAAGGCTGGATCGCATCAGCTGGTCCTCCCAAGAGTATCGCGCCGCCGGGCAAGCCAGCTCCCCCGAGCGTCACGGCTGGCGATGGCGAGGTCGCCTTGACGATTCATCCGCCGAGCCCTGGTGGAGAACCCATCGCTAATTACGAGCTGCGCTATCGCGAGATGGGCGGAGACGCGTTGATCTATGTCACGAATATCAACTCTGAATCGTACACCATCGGCAGCTTGACCAATGGCTTGAGCCATGAATTCTCTGTCGTTGCCGTCAACAGCGCCGGGCGGGGCGCCTGGTCGGATTATGTTTCGGCAGCGCCTGCGACTTCGGAATCAACAAGCAAGATGGCCAGCGGCTGAACGAGCGCGTGGTCCCCGATAATTGGAGAGCGATGGCATGTTGTCAGCTGAGCAGATAGACCGTTTCCAGCGCGATGGCTACCTGGCGGTGGACCGCCTGCTGGATTATGAGCTGGATGTCCAACCGGTGATCGCGGAGTACGAAGCGCTGCTGGATGAACTCTGCCGAGCCTGGGTCGCTGAAGGTCGGCTGAGCGAGACTTTTAGCGACCTGCCATTTGAAAAGCGGTTGGTAGAGGTCTATCGCGCCGGCTGCAGCTATGAGCAAGCTATCGATATTGCCTTGCCCAATGGCGCTGTGCAAGCCGATACGCCGATGCACCATGGCCCAGCCGTCTTCAATCTTCTGCGCAGTCCACGCCTGCTGGCGGCTGTCGAATCGCTGATTGGCGGCGAGATTTACAGCAATCCCATACAGCATGTGCGCATCAAACCGCCGATGAGCGTTGTCGACCAGGGTGACCATAATCGGGCGCTGGTGGGGCGAACGCATTGGCATCAAGACAATGGCGTCAGCTTGCCCGAAGCCGATGATACGCGTATGCTGACCTGCTGGGTGGCCATATCAGAGGCGACGGCTGAGAATGGCTGCCTGCAGGTCTTGCCGGGAAGCCATCGCGAGGGCATGGCTTTGCATTGCAGCGGCAATGACCAGCTGGGCATCCCCGACGCGCTGATCGAGTTGGAGCGTGCCATTCCGGTCCCGCTTCAGCCCGGCGGCGCGCTTTTCTTCCATCCGCTGTGCAAGCATGCCTCGCTGGATAACCGCAGCGATGCTTGCCGCTGGAGTTTTGATTTGCGCTACAACCCGATTGGGCAGCCGACGGGGCGACCGCATTTCCCGGGTTTCGTCGCCCAGAGCCGGCTGGATCCTGAGTCAGTGCTGGATGATGCGGCGGAATGGGCGCGGATGTGGCGGGAGGCTCGGGCGCGCTTGGCGGAGGCGCATGAGGTCAAGTCGCACCGTTGGGATAGTTTGGATCCTCTGTGCGCTTGAGATTGTATCGAATACGAGAGTATCCAAGGGGAAAAATATGCCTGTCGATTATGATGCAATCAGAGAAGAGAACATACAGGATCATGATGCGCTGGTTGACAGAGTTGGGTCATTTCTGAGCGGAATGTACAGCAACCAGACGCACTTCATATTTGAACTGCTACAAAACGCTGAAGACGTGAACGCGACTCAAGCGGAATTCAGGCTGTATCGAGACCGGCTTGAATTCGAGCACGATGGGTGCGATTTCAATGAAGACGATGTTAAGGCCATATGCAAGTTGATTTTCGGGACAAAGTCGGATGATTCTACCAAATATGGCAAGTTTGGGATCGGCTTTATGTCCGTTTATACTTTTACCCGATCTCCCGTTATTCATTCGGGGAATGCACATTTCACTATCGGAAACTATGAGCAGCCCCGTCCCGTGCCAGCAAAGACGTCATCGCTAGGAACTCTGTTTGTGTTTCCATTCGACCATCAGGAAAGGCAGCCGGAAGAATCTTATGATGAGATTGCGGATCGCCTTATGGATTTGGATGTACGCACAGTCCTGTTTCTAAATCATATCCGCGAAATATCCTATGAGATTGAGGACGGAGAGAGCGGCATTTACCTGAGCCAAACAGATGAGGAATGCACATGAATTTCGCCAAACGAGTCACCCTGATCGGCAGAGGATCGCAAAACGAAATTGAAGAGAACTGGCTGGTATTCGAGCGGAATGTAGCGCACTTGATCGGTGATAATCGTCAGGTTACAGACAACATCGGACTTGCGGTGCAAATTGCCTTTTTTGTTTCGGATTACAAGCCCAATGGCCGACCCAATATCGTCAGATTGCGGTCGTCATACCTCAATGTATTGTTCCCCACGGAGAAGGAAACAAACCTTGGCTTTCTCATTCAGGGACCCTATAGGACAACTCCGGCGCGTGACAATATTCCGCAGGCGGATAATTTCAATATCGCGCTCGCGAAAGAGACCGGCGAACTGGTTGTTGATGCACTGCTATGGATGCGAGATCGTGATTGGCTGACCACTGACGTATTGAATACAATGCCTCTCACTTACATGCAAAGCGAGTATGGTTATGAGTGGGAAATAAATCCATACCGTAGGACTATGTTTGAACCAGTCTACGAGCGCGTCAAGCAGGCGCTCATGAACAAAGACCTAATCCCGGCATACGGTGGCGGCTATGTCTCGGCGAAAGACGCCAGGATTGCGGGCAGTGAAGCGCTGCGTGACCTGCTGGATACATCCCAATTGCAGCAACTTCTCGAATTCGATGAACAGACGCGGTGGCTATCTGAAGAAATCACCGAAGGCAGAACGCGCGAACTCTGGCGATACCTCACTACTATTCTAGAAGTGGAGGAAATTGACGCCGAAATGTTTGTGAGGAGAATCGACCACGATTTCATTTGCAATCAGTCCGACGACTGGATTCGACGCTTTTACGAGTTCGCGCCAAGCGGTAGCGCCATGCTGAACATCTTGCGAGACAGGCCGATTATCCGCCTCGCGGATGGAAGCCACGTCAAGCCGTTTCGATGGAACGAACCAATAGCTTACTTGCCCAAGGATGATGAAAGTCGCTTTCCGACAGTAAAGCGCGAGGTTTGCAACAGCGAGGAATCGCTAGCATTTCTCAAGAAACTCGGACTAAAGGAACCGAACGACGTTGACGAGGTGCTGACATTGATTCTGCCCAAGTACAAGAATGGGCAAGAAATCCACCATGCCTCTGCCGAACACAAGAAAGATATCGCGCGGATAATGCAAGCCTTGGGAGGCGACTCTCAAGCGAGAAAGCGGGAGCTTTTGAGTGCCTTGAAGTCAACCCCGATTCTTTGGGCGACAAACGCGGTAGGCAAATCTGCTTTTCGGGAACCCGGCGACGTAATTTACTTCCGCAACCCAACGCTAGAGCTATACTTTGAAGGTAACCACGATGCTTGGTTTATCTCCTCAGAATATGAGCCGTATTTCGATGATCTGCAGCAACTGGACGTTTTCCACGGAGTAGCGTATTCGTTGCGCAAGGCAAACCCTCGAGATGGTCACGTATCAATCACAAGAGAATGGGGATATCATAAACGTGGCTTGAACGGATTTGACCCCAACTTCAGGATCGACGGGCTTGAGTTCGCCCTGATGAATCCAAGTGTTGAGCGGTCAGCATACATATGGAATAGGTTGCTCATTCCACGCAAGCACAGCGTAATTGGCGATGTAGAAACTTCCTCTGTCCAGACATATCCGAGCGACAGTCGTACTGCGAAAAAAGAAGACGTGTTGTCCATTGCAGGCAAGCTCTTGCGCGAGATTGAATGGCTACCGGGCGGAAAGGGACATTTCGTTAGGCCGTCAATGCTGTCTCTGGAGGAATTACCCGACGGTTTCCAAAGAGACGCTGACTTGGCCAATGCGCTCGGCATGGACTCCAGCACTGATTATCCAGACGAAGTAAAGGAAATGATGGCAGCGACAAAGGGCCGCACGCCAGAAGAGGTGCTAGAAGCGTTGGCTCTATCTGATGAAATGAAAATGAAGGAGAGGGAAACCGTCGAGACTTTGGAGCCGGAGTCTTTTGAGTCAGAGTTGGAGAATCGGTTTAATCTACCAGATAACAGAACTCGGCGGCGTGTACCTCCTCCTTTTCCAGCTGATTTGCCAGATATTGCCCCAGACGAGAGATTAGAGGACGACATCGAAAACGAACCGGATCCTGAAGAGAGATACGACATAAGGTTCACAAGAAGCTGGCAACCTAGGAATCCCATGACGCGGAAGTTCCTAGAACAGAAATATGAAGGTCGTTGTCAGATTTGCGACTACACGTTCGAGCAGCGGAATGGAACAGACTACTTTGAAGCTATACATTTCATCTCACGAACAACTGCGCAATGGGCGGACGACCAGCGCAATGCAATCTGTCTTTGCGCAAACCATTCCGCCCAATTCCTGCACGGCAGGCTCGAAACTCCCGATGCAGACATTATCGAGCAGATTGCCTCACCAAATCAAGGTCAGGAAGATTCCATACTGATCATGCTTTGCGGTGAACCGCAACTCATCAGTTTCGAGGCCGAGCACATGGCTGAGCTCCGAGCGCTCTTGGGCGGCAACGGAATAAGTTAGCTGCAAAACGTCTTTCATTTAACCCGATAGAAACTGATGTATAACGCGTTATATTCTCGGCAGTCAATGATTTGTACCAGCCGACCCAACTTCCCGCTGAATCCATGTCCCCGCCCTACTTGATTCCCGCCGAACCCGTCCGCTGCGAGATTGTCATCAAGAAATCGCGCTTCTTGACCAGCATCGCCGGCGCGCCCACGGTCAAGCTCGCTCGCCAAGCCATCGCCGATTTGCGCGCGGAAATGCCAGCAGCCAATCACCATGTCTACGCCTTTCGCGTGGGATTTGGCAAGAGCGTGACTGAAGGCATGAGTGATGACGGCGAGCCCAGCGGCACGGCCGGCCCGCCGACGTTGGCAGTGGCCCGCGGTTCCCATGTCGGCGATTTTGTCCTGGTAACGGCGCGATTCTTCGGAGGCATCAAGCTTGGAACCGGCGGCCTCGTCCGCGCTTACACGGAAGCCGCCCAGTTGGCATTCAGCCGGCTGCGAACCGAACTCAAAGTGGAACGCCAGTTGGTCGGCATCGAACTGCCATATTCGCTCTACCAGCCCATTAAGAGGCTCATCGCGGCGCACAATGGCGCGATCGTTGAACAAGACTTCGAGGCTGACGTGCTGCTCACGGCGCGCTTCGTTGTGACGGACTTGGCGAACTTCGGCGAAGAACTGCGCGAACTTAGCGCGGGCAGCATCGTGCCGGTGGCGCTGGATTAGCTTCGCCCAGCCAGCTTTTGGGCGACCAGATGCCTCGCCTGCCATATCGCGCGATGCGATGGCGCTATCGCCTCGGCGCGCAGAAGGTATTCGCGGGCATCCTCAAGTTGGTCATTGGCGATGAGGAAGTTGGCCATCTGCGCCAACAGGCTGACATCGCCGGGAAAAACCGCCAGCCCCTGATTCAGTCGGCTAATGGCTTCCTCACGCTGCCGCTGCGCCCAAAGCAGTTGCGCCAAGCGCAAATCGATCTGTGGATGCTCGCCCGCTTGTCTTTCCGCGTCTTGCATCACTTCCAAGGCGCTTTCGGCATCTTGCCAACTGGAATAACAGCGCGACAGAGCCACATAGAGATCGACCATTTTGGGCGCGATTTCGATGGCGGCTTCCAGCAGTTCGACTTGCCTTTCCGATACGCTGCGATTGCCGCCAAGGAGAAGCTTGATTTCCGCAAATTCGGCGTCAAAGTTGGGCAAGCGCGCGCTTAGCTCCAGCCGCTGCAGCTCAACCTCGAGCTCCTCATCAATTTTAGCGAAACGACCCCGGCATTTGGCTATGGTGGCTTTGGCTAGCTCATGGTCTCCGTCGGCCAGCGCCAGTTGCGCCAGAAAGATCTGCGCGTAGACATTGGCATCCGCCGCCCGTTCCAGGATCGCGTATGCGGCCTCGCGCTCGTCGATGTCCAGCAGGCGCTCAATGATGTCGCCGGCGAAATCACCGCTCAAGTCCTCCGTGACCAGGCGCTCGAAGTATGTCCAGATCTCCTCGTCATCGATATCAATCAGGTAGGTCAAAGCCAGCTGCAATGCGCCCAGATCGCCGGAAGCGCGGTTGATATAGCCTTTCAAGGCTTGAGCAATCTCGGCTGATATCTGCAAGTCCACGGCATAATCGTCGGGGTCGATGAGCAGCAATTCTTCGACCAGCAACTCCTGCGCCTCAGCCTGGATCAGCAATTGCGCGTATTCCCAATACAGCGCCGGATGCTCCAGCCCAGATTCTAACGCCTCCTGGATCGTGTCAATCGCATCCTCCAAGCGGCCCGCCGCAAGCTGAATCCCTGTCATGCTGATCCATGAACTTGGGGGAGAATCCGCAGTCAGGTTTTGCGCCAGCCAGGCAGCCGCCCGATCCACGTAGCCCAGCTCAGCCAAGCCCAAAGCCGCCGCCGCCAAACCTGGCTTGAACTTGGGCGCGAGCGAGAAGGCATCTGCCAGAAGCGGCACAAGCGCATCGCCGTGAGTTTCCAAGCCCGCTTGCATGACTTGCCGCGCCATCATGCCCAGGCGCCAGCCGGCAAACTCGTCAGGGGATTTCCGCGCCTCTTCGGCTGCTTCGGCAAACTGCTCTGTGATCTCGTCATCCGTCCAATCGATGCCCCAAAAGCAAAGATATACATCCAGATTCCATTCAAAGACGCTGGTCAGCAGGCTGCTGAGGCTCGGGGCTTCCTCAGGCAAAGGCGCATAGGCGATGAGAACGCGCCGCCCGCTGGATTCGTCCAAGCGATTCATGATGCTCGCCGCAATTTCTGGCAGGCGCGAAACCAATTCCGCCAAGGACTGGCAATCATAAGCGAACTCATCGACCGCTTCCGCAGCGAACAGATCCCCGTCCAAAGTCATGCAAAGCCTGGCGCCGCCGTCATCAAGCTCCAGGCTGCCATATAGCTGCACATTGTCAGCCAAGCCTTCGAGCTCCCAGTCGTCGACCGTGAACTGATAATCGGAGGTCTTGATCTCGGCATCTTCATCGGCCGCGTCAATCTTGGCGAAACAGCGATGCACGCGCGCCTTCGGGTATTGTTCGAGCAAGTAGCCTAGACAGGCGGCGATGCCCATGGCGGCTTCCGGGGCGGCTGCGCAGAGGATGGGATAGAAGCTGATGCGAAGCTGTTCCTCCGTCTCGATAGATTGCGCCAGGCTGGCGGCGCTGCCAAATATCGAAGAGGCTTGCCCGCTCTGCGCGCGCTTCCCCAAGGCCCTCATTCGCTCTGCCGCGCTGATCATCGTTCGCTCCAAAAGACGCGCCCTGCCAATGACGACAGGGCGCATTCTAGCTGTTCGGGTATTGAATTGTCTGCCCCATTGCGCGAGCAATTCATGCGCAAGCGGCTAGCCGACCACTGGGACCCGGCTGTAATCGCCACGGAAGGCGGCATAAGAATTGCGCAGCCAGCCTTGACCGAAGCTGCCGCTGACCAGGAACCACTTGCCATCTCGCGAGACGCCCTCCACAGCCAGGGTACTGCCGCCGGGTACGTTGGTGATGATGTTATCGCCAAGCCCCGCCGAGCTGCGTATGTTCAAATACGAGGTGTTGACCACAACCCGCGGCCCGGAACCTTCCGAAGGATCAGCTGGCGGCTGAGGCCGGGAGATGCCCGAGAAGTTGCCGCGCGGCACAGTGTACGAGGAATTGACCCAGCCCGCGCCGACGCTTGTGATGACCTCATACCACTTGCCGGCAATGGAATTCACTTGCAGCACAGTGCCGCCGGGAACGGTCAAGATTACGCTATGCCCGATGCCCGGCCCAGAGCGGACGTTTAGATAGGATGTGTTGACGACCAGATGGGCAGCCCCGGCCGGTACCGTTGGCTGTGTCGGCGCCGTCGGCAGCGCGACCATCGGTCCGCCCGTCCGCGGGACGCCAGCCAGGTTGCCGCGGATGACTGTGTAGTTGGAATTAACCCAGCCAGAGCCGGCTGATGTCGCTACCTCATACCACTTGCCGTCATGGTCAATAGCGGTTACCAGCAGCGCTGCGCCGCCGGGCAAGACTGTCAGGACATCGTAGCCAATCCCCGGGCCGGTGCGCGCGTTCAAGTAGCTGGTGTTCACCACCACATGCCCAGAGCCAGCGGGAATTGGAGCGCCGCTGCCCAGGTTCGCAGGCGTACCCTGCCGGGGCACAGACGACCAATCGCCGCGGTCAATTGCGAAATGACGGCTTACCCAGCCCGTTCCAGCCGCGCTGGTGACTTGGTACCAGTCGTGATTGCTCGACAGCATTGTGACCGGCATCGTCGTGCCGCCAGCCACTGTGCCTATGATATCATGCCCAAGCCCTGGTCCGCTTCTGACGTTGAGGCGGAAGGCATTGACCACGACATAGGCTGAAGAAGCCCGAGCCAGCGCTAGGGGTTGAATTGCCGCAATGAGTACGGCAAGCGCGATCACTATCAGAAACTTCTTCTTGGCGCAGCTCATAATCAATTCCTCCGCAAAAGCTAGCGTCTGTGCATTATCAGTTGGATATGCCAATCAGTATAAAGTCCTGCACAGTTGCGGGCAAACGAAAAGGCGGTCAATATGCGCTGGCAGCGAAGCAATTCCGCGAACAAAAGAGAATCGCCGCCAAACGCGCAGCTTAAATTGACAGGTTCATCAGCTTGTGTTATTATGTCGCCAGATCGTACATGATGAGAGGAATCCTCATGGTTTTGACTCACGAGCAGTTCGCTGACGCAATGACCGACAACTCGATCCTTAATGTGACGCCGGCGGCTCTTTCGATCATCAAGGATTTGCTCGCCCAGCGCGATATCCCCAATCATGCCTTGCGCGTCTTCGTGACCGGCGGCGGCTGTTCGGGAATGCAGTATGGCATGGCATTCCAGGAAGCGCCGGAAGCTGGCGACACGGTCGTCGACAGTGGTGGCGTGCGTTTGCTCGTCGACCCCACAAGTTTGATGTACCTGCGCGGCGCCAGCATTGATTATGTGGACAGCCTTATTGGCGGCGGTTTCCAGATTGACAATCCCAATGCGCTTTCCAACTGCGGCTGCGGGCATTCCTTCAAATCCGATGACCAGCAAGCCAACGGCGCCCAAGAAGGCTGCGGTACCTGCGGCAGCTATTGATTCGCTGAGGCGCGGGCTAGCATAGTCCTCGGCTTCAGCGGCGCAGCAGGTTGAGCAGAAACCCAAAGACTCCCATAGCCCCCAGCAGGGCGATCGGCATTATGGGCGGCAGATCTGTCCATGGCGGCTGTTCAGCTGTCTTGAATTCCAGCTGTTCGGCGAATGAGGCGGGGGTGGCGGCAGGCGGCGTGAAGGTCGGCAGTCTTGTCGCTTGAGAGAGTTCCACCGAGACGTCCGAATTGGCTCGCAGCGTCGATATTGCAATCGTGCGCTCTTCGTCCGCGGCGGCTACTTGCGGCTGCGCTGCGACTGGCGCGGTGATTTCGCTGGGATTGTCGATGATGACGATCTTCGAGCGGTCGCCGATTATCTCAACCAGATCGCCATATACCCAGCCGCGGCCAGTCTTAGAGAGATCATAACGAAACTCAAACCAGCGATAATAGCTGCGCAATGCCTGATATTCGACGCCGGGACCGAGCGTCCCCAAGATTTCGCTGTCGAGGCTGGGAAGAGCGCGAACGTTGACATTGCCAGCCGTTTCCAGGACGCGCAAACGCACGGCCGGCAATGGAGTCGGCGTGACATGCGGACTTGGGCTGGGTCTGGGCGCTTCAAGACCCTCCGGCGTCGGCGTCGAGAGCCGGGCTCGAACGGGCGTGGCTGTCGCCCCTGCTTGCGCGGAGATTTGCGTGGCGGTTCCCAGCATCAGCAGGCATAGCGCGACGAGCGCCCTCAAGCGCGGCATGAGCGGCTTTGGCAAATTGAGGCGGGTTGGGAAGCTACCATGAAATCTCATTGATGCTTGTGAATCTGCCTTGCTCAGCAACGACGCTGCGGCTGTCCAGTTCGTTTATCAGAAATCCCTGATACAGTTGGCTCTCCAAGCCGACGACTTTCCAGCCACTCATGACAAAGGGCGGCGCATTGACTTTCGCCGGGCAGCGATTGCAATCGGCAGGCAGCCATTCTCCATTATAGCGGCGAGCGATATGCAGGTGCGTGGCTGTGGTGAAGCCGCCCAAGCAAGAAGGATAGCCGATGATATTGCCCGCCTCGACCCATTGCCCCGGCGCCAAGCTGTCATGAGAATCGACATGCAAATACAGGATCGTCCAGCCGCTGCTCTCTTGCGAATCTCCATCCAGGTCCAGCACGACAACGCCTTCGTCGAGCCGGGCGATGCTCCCCCGCGCCACCGCCGTAACCGGATGCGATGAGATATAGCATGCGCCGCCCTGCCCCGATTCGGCCGGTGGCGAAAAATCGACAGCGGCCCAGGCGCTGCCATTGCCCCAGCCGCCATGAAAACCACCGGTGAAACGCCAGGCGACGCCGGGCGGGAATGGCAAGGTGAGTTCGGGCTGCTCCAGGTTCGCCGGCACGGTCTCGAAGGCATCGACAAAGGGATCGCCAAAGAGCTCGGTATAGCTGCGGTATATGCCCTCTTCACCGCTGGCGATTTGCCAATCTGCGCCTTGTGGCATTTGCGCCAGAGCGTGTTGTACCGCGACCGTGCCAGCATTCAAGTTGGCTGCGAAATTCTGCCGGCTGCCATCCGGCAATTCCAATATGCTTTGACTGCGATATTTCCAGCCGTAATAGCCCTGGTTGAGCCGGTCGGCCAGCCAGCTAAGCTGAGCGTATAAGCCGGCGCGGTCGAGTCGGCTGTTCTGGTCGGGCGGCAGCAAGGGATAGAGCTCGGCCTGCGCATCGTCGGCGGTTTGGCTGGCGAGACCAGCAAAATGCTCAAGGAAGGCGATCAGGATACGCGCGTCCACACTGTATTCGTTCGAGACCCGCTGGATAATTTGGGCGGCGGTGTAGCTTTCCGAGCTGACGTTGCCATCCGGTCGGCGGCTTGTCACTGCTGAGGTCATCCCGCTCAGCGCCCCGCCACGCGCTTCCAGGAAAGCCTGAATGTCAAAGTTTTCCGCGCCCAGCGAACGCGCCAGACGCGAATCCGGCAGGATGAGAAAGGCCGGGCTGTAATCGACCGGCGGCAATGGCAAAGTGATGATCTGCCCGGGATAAAGCAAATCCGGATCTGTCAAGTCATTGGCTGTGAGAAGGGATGCAACCGAGACGCCATATCTCTCGGCGATGCGCGTCAGGGTATCACCGGCCACCACCCGATGAGAGGAAGCCAAGGTTTCCGCTCCGCCGGATTCTGCGGATGCCTGGGCCGGCTGGGGCGATGCCAGCGTCTGCGCCACCGTAGACGCCGCCGCGCTCATTGGCGAGGCGACTGCCGGAGAAGATTCCGCCACTTCTGTCTGGTCCTCCGCAGCGACCTGGTTCGCCCTCGCGATCGGTGTGACTTCGGCGGTTGCCGCCCGCGCCTCAAGGTTGGGATTAACAGAGCGGTTCTCCATGTTGCAGCCCGCGCAGAGCAGCGCAGCCAGAACTGAAGCCAGGATTTTATGGCGAGACTTTCGCGCGTACATGGGATGAGCGGTTTTCACTTGGGGCTATCCGCGAACACCTGTATACTAAACCAGGATTGAAAACGGGACATCAAGATGAGGAGCGAATCATGGCGACAGCGGACGAGGTCAGCGGCATCTTTCTGGCTATGGTCGAGCGCTTTCTTCCGGAGAAAGCCACGGGCGTGGACGCGATCATACTCTTCGATTTGAGCGGCGATAACGGCGGGCAATTCTGGATCAAAGTAGCCGATGGCAGCGCGGAAACGGGCGTCGGCGAAGTTGGCAACCCAGCCATGACGCTAAAGGCGAGCGCTGATGACTGGTTCGCGGTGGCCAGCGGACAGATGAATCCCATGCAGGCCTTCATGACGGGCAAGGTGAAGATCCTGGGCGATATGGGCTTGGCTATGAAAATGCAGACGATGTTCGCCCAATAAATTCGCCAGATTGCGCTCAGAATTCATCGGGGCTCGAGTCGAGCGGCGCCAGATTGCGCCCCATGCCAGCGGCGGCCAGCGCTTCTTCCAGGAAAGCGGCTGTCTCGTCGTCTTCGATCATGTCATCCAGCCGGCTCAGTATCTCGAAGGCATGTCTGCCGCCGATTTCACCGAGCGCCCAAATCGCCGATTGCTGTATTTCCCGGTCATCGCTAAGCGCCAGCGCGCCGATGCGCGGGACGCTGTCAGCAAGCTGGATCTGCCCGCAAGCCACAATCGCTTCATAGATTGCCTCGTCGTCCGCGCTTGTCAGCTCCTCAAGCAGAATTTGCCCCCAATCGCGGCTGCAGGTTCGCCCCATGGCGAAGATGGCGCTAATCTTGAGATCGTGATTGCCATCGCTGTAGGCTTTGCGAATGAGAACAGGCGTCTGCGCATGGCTGGAGTTGGCCAGCGATTCCAGGGCGCGCCGCCGCATCTCCAATGATTGTCCCTCATCACTATGCAGGTCATAGACCAACTGCTGCGCTTCTTCCGCCAGGTCTTGCGAAACGTCGCCATATTCGCCAAGCAGAATGAAGCGGCCCAGCGCTCTCACCGCCGCGACTTGTACCGAAGATGCTTGGTCTTGCCGCGCCAGGTGGATGAAGGCGCGCATGGTTTCTTCGCTATCGTCAGTCCAGAGCAATTCGATGGCTGCCTCGCGGATTGAGGCGCTCTCATCGTCCAGGCTGCCCAAACCCAGTTCTCGATAGCTGAGCTCAAAGAGAGCCTCGCTGGATTCATGCAGCGCGCGAATAATGTGATGCCGGTTCGCCGCGGGCAAGATCCGCCAAGCCTGCTTGACGCGCCGCCATTCGCCCGGTCCCAGGTCGCTCAAGCCATAGACAAGCGTGGGAGAAACCGCCTGTTTGCGCTCGAGAAGCGTCTCATCCAAGGCTGCCAGGACATCGTCCAGATCCGGCTTGTTGAAGATGGGATCCGCAGCCAGCGGCGCAAAGTCGCTCGAATCGAATATGCCCTCGCTCATGTGAGGCTCGGCGGATTCACGAGATCATAGATCATGATAACCAGGCCCAGGAGCAGCAGCAGCATGATGCCGACCTGGTGGATGCGCGCTTCTATCTTGGGATTGACGGGTTTGCCGCGCAGCATCTCAATGAAGACGAAGACGATGCGTCCGCCATCCAGCGCGGGAATGGGCAGCAGATTGCTAATCCCCAGGAAGATGCTTATCAGCGCCACAAAGTGCAGCATGACGCTCGGTCCATCGCGCAGGCTGCGGCTAAGCAGTTCGCCGCCGATTTTGCTGATGCCGATGATGCTGATGGGCCTGGCATCCTCGCCGCTCAGCGAGCCATCCAGCAAACGCCCAGGGATCGACGCTATGACGCTGAAGGTCTCGCCAGTGGTGTTCAAGCTATAAGAAATGGCCGCCGGGATGCTCTGTGGCACGTATTCGTATTTCGCGCCGGCATTGGCGAATCGCGTGCCCTCGCCCAAGCTGAATTGCGAACGGATGGCGATGCCCAGCCTGCCCTGCCCTTCTGGCGGATCAACCCGCGGGCTCAATACGACTGCGAAGGTCTCCGCGCTGCCATCGTCATGCTGACGGAGAATAGTCAAGGGAAGCGTCTTGCCCTCAGCCTTATGCGCCGCCTCGCTTAATGCCATAGCCGGATCGCCCTTGGAAGGAATGTTCACGCGATCAATCTGCGTAACCTGGTCGCCTGCCCGCAAGCCCGCTTCAGCGGCCGGCGAGTCATCATAAACCGCCAGGATCTGCACGCTGCCGACGCGGCTCCCGAAACGCGGTTCGGCTGTCACGTTGATGGTTTCGTCCGTGCCCGGCCGCAGCAGCGCAAAGGCGACGCTTTCGCCTTGATAGCCGGCCAGGATCTCGTGAAAGGCGGCGAAATCTGTGAAGCGCTGTTCATTGACCCGCTCGATGGCATCGCCAACTTGGGCGGCTGTGCCGGCAAACAGCGAACCCTGCGGGATAGCCACGATCTGGCTCAAGCCGCCGACTGGCAGCGACAAGCCAATCAAAGCGGCCACGAAAAACAGCAGAACAGCGGTGGCGAAATTGGCAAATGCGCCCGCCGCCATGAAGAATATCCGCCCCAGAGCCGGCGCGTCGCTCACCGACATCATGCGCTCATCTTCAACGCCGCGCAATCGCAGCATCTCCCGCTCGCTGACCAGGCGCACCAGCTTTGAGCGGCGCTGCTCCAAGACGACGCGATCGCGCTTCAACTTATCCTCTGATGTAGGACCTATCATGTCCTCGCCGAGGGGGCGCACAAATCCGCCGATGGGCAGGAGATTGAGCGTGAACTCGGTCTCGCGCCAGGTGAACAGCTTGCCGACGCGCGGCGGAAAGCCGATGCCAAACTCAAGGACGTTGATGCCCACCAGCTTGGCGGCGAAGAAATGACCGAGCTCATGAATGATAATCGCGGGGAAAAGCACAATCACGAAGGCGATGACAGCCAGCAAGAGATCGTTGGCGGCGGCGGGAATCAACATTGGCGATGCTCCCTGTTTGATAGACGATATGCAGTCATTATACGCGGCAACCAGGCTTCCGCGCAAGCGACGCCGAGTCTAGGCGCCGCCAGTGGGGACTATGGCTGCCCCTCCACCCACTGATGATTGCAGAACCTCGATATCAGGCGAAAGCGCCTTGAGCCTGGCGCGAACATCCGCTGCGTATTCAGCCAGGCAGATGCAATGAACGTTGGGACCGGCGTCCAGCGTATAACAGACGGGCAGAGCCTCTTCTGCACGCCAGCTTCGCAAAGCCCGCATGATGGCTAATGAGAGCGGTCTCCAATAAAACAGCGGCGGCCGGCTGGTCATCATCACGGCGTGCATGATATTGCTGTCTTCTTCTACGATTGGGGCGAATTGCTCGAAGTCGCGCGCCAGTATCGCCGCTTTGACCTGCCTTAGCCGTTCATCCGCGCTCTGCAGGCGCGCTCTCTGCAATACGCTGCTTTCCGCGACTTGATGCCCGGCGCTGGAGCCGACGCGCTTGTGATCTCGGCTGATGATGGCGATGACATCTGCCAGCTGCCAATGTTCAGCCGCCGCGAAGCTCTCGGCGAAGGACGATTCGTGGCTGTCGCCGGCCTGCCATTCCACGAAACCGGCCGGAATGGAACGCGCTGCCGAACCGGAGCCCAGCCGCGCCAAGGTCGATAGTTCGCGCTGGTCGATCTGCGCGCCCGCTGCGGCGACGGCAGCCAAGGTCAGAGCGGCGAAGGCGGCCGCGGAGGAGGCGATGCCCGTGCCCATCGGGAAATTATTCTTTGATTCCACGCGTGCTGGCGCGTCAAAGCCCAGTCGCCGGCGCAAGGCATCCAGATGATGGCTGGCTCTCTTGAGCGCAGCGGGCTCGGCCCGTTCTCCGTTTATGCGCAGGGAATCCGCGGGCAAAGCAGCCGACCATTCGACCGTGGTCGTCGTATGCAAATCCGCCAGGTTCATGCTCAGCGAGGCATTGGCCGGCAGCCGAAGCTGATTGTCGCGATTGCCCCAATACTTGATGAAAGCGATATTGGAATGCGCGCGCGCTGTTGCTATATTTTTACTGCTTGCCATCACAGCACTCTCGAAACTCAGCGAGCGGGACGAGCGCTTCCAGCCCCAGTCATTATCGCCGGCGCGCCATCCCTGTCCAGCGTGAACACCCAAGTGAGCGATGTGAACGTAATCACTGGCTTGATCCTGACGATGCGCCCCAGGCAATGGACGAAGAACGTGCTCTTCGTCTTCCCCGCCATCGTCTTCAATGCCCAGCTCTTCGATCAAGAGTCATTCACCCGCGTCCTGATTTGCAGCGCGCTGATGGTCCTGGCGGCTGGCTGCGTTTATATCATAAACGATGTCGTCGATGTCGAAGCGGACCGCCGCCACCCCAGCAAACGCGAACGCCCCATAGCTTCTGGCCAGCTGCCTCTGGCTTATGCGCGCGCGGCCGCTCCGTTGCTGGGGAGCCTCACGCTCCTGGCTGCCTTCAGCTTTGACGGTCGCCTGGCGCTGCTGCTGGCGGCTTATCTCTTGCTGCAGCTGGCCTATTCCTTCGCGCTCAAGCATATTGTGCTGCTTGATATCCTGACGGTGGCGGCCGGCTTCGTGATGCGTATCTTGGCGGGGGGCATCGTCATTAATGTCGCGCTTTCGCCCTGGCTGATCACCTCCGGCGGTTTGCTGGCTTTATTCCTGGTCATTGGCAAGCGCCGCCAGGAATACGCTGAGCTTGGCGAGGGAGCGAGCGCCGCCCGCGGCAGCCTCCAGCATTATAATTTGCGGCTGCTCGACGATATGCTGCGCATCGTCACCACCTGTGTCATGATCACCTATATCATCTATACGGTCGAATCGCCGACCTTGATCAAAGAAGGGCAGAACCTGGGCTTGATCACCGTGCCGGCTGTCATCTATGGGCTCTTTCGTTATCTCTACCTGATGCATGTCAAGCAAGAAGGCAGCGCGCCCGACGAGGTGCTGCTGACCGACCGTCCACTGCAAGCCACGATCGCCATCGCCGCTCTGGCTTATTTCACGATTGTATACCTGCTCTAAATCCTTATGGCATTGACAGGGAGCGCGCCGGCAAAGGCGATACTGTTTGGCGAACATGCTGTGGTCTATGGCTATCCCGCCATCGCCTTGCCCTTGCCCGATCTGCGCGCTTATGCCGAATATCAGAGCAGCGATCAGCCTTTGTCGATTACCAGCGACCACAAGCCGCCCCCATCAATATCAAGCTCACCCGCTGTGGCGGATTTGAGCGATCCCCTGGGGGCTATGGCGCGGCATACTCTGCGCTACTTCGGCATCTGCCAGGCTCGCGGACGCATCCATATCCGCTCCCATATTCCCGTGGCCAGCGGCCTGGGCAGCGGCGCGGCCGTCTCAGCCGCCCTGGGCAGGGCGATTGCCGCAATGCTGGGAAGGGAGCTGGCCAAAGCCGATCTGAACGCGCTGGTCTATGAAGTTGAAAAACTGCATCATGGCAGTCCCAGCGGGATAGACAACAGTGTTGTAGTCTACGAAAAGCCGGTGTATTTCCAGAAAGAATGCCGATTGGATTTTCTTGCCATCCCGACGCCGCTTCACCTCGTGGTGGCTGATACTGGCCTTGCCGCTTTGACGCGCGAGACGGTGGCTCATGTCCGCCAGCTCCGCGCAAACCAGCCCGAGACTGCCAATGCCATCTTGAGGCAAATCGGCAGCATCGCCGAGCGGGCTCGGAGCCATTTGGAATCAGGGGAAGCGCGCCGGCTTGGCGACTTGATGGCGCGGAATCACCGGCTGCTGCAGGCGCTTGAATTGTCCTCGCCGGTTCTGGACCGCCTGTTTGGGGCTGCGCTGAGCGCTGGCGCCTTAGGGGCGAAGCTGTCGGGCGGCGGCCGCGGCGGCAATATCATCGCTCTGGTCGATGAATCGACGAGCGCCAATGTCGAAAGGGCGCTGTGGCTGGCCGGCGCGCAGCAAGTCTTCAAGTCGACGCTTTATGGGAAAGCGACAAGCCCATGACTACGCTGATCAAACTGGGCGGCTCGCTGGTGACGGACAAGCGACAGCCCAAAGCCTTTCGCCGCGAATCCGCGCAAAGCATCGCGCGGCAGCTGGCCGAGATTCATGCGCGGCAGCCCGAAATGCGCATCGTGCTGGGTCATGGCAGCGGCTCCTTCGGTCATTATGAGGCGCAGAAGCATGGCACAGCGGCCGGTGTCCGCTCAGCAGAAGATCGCCTGGGTTTCGCACGCGTGGGCGCGGCAGCCAGCCAGCTCAGCCAGCTGATCCTTGACGAGATGCTGGCGGCCTCCCTGCCCGCCTTGCGCTTCCAGCCATCCGCCATGCAAATTGCGCGGGATCGGGCTTTGAAGCAAATCGAAATCGCTCCCTTGCAGATGGCGCTGGAGATGGGCTACCTGCCCCTGGTGCATGGCGATGTCGCGCTGGATGAGACCTACGGCGGCTGCATAATCTCGACCGAAGCGCTTTTCGCGCGGCTGGTTGAACCCCTTGGCGTGGAACGCATCATACTCCTGGGCATTGTGGACGGCGTGATGAATCGTGATGGCGATGTCATCCCGCATATCATGCCGAGCAATTTCCGGCGGTTCACAGGCGCGTTCGGCGCATCGGATGGCTACGATGTCACTGGCGGCATGGCGCAGAAGGTGGGGGAGATGCTGTCTCTGGCGCGGCGTCATGACAAGCTGAATATCGTCATCGCCAATGGCAGGCGCGGCGATATCTTGCCCGATCTGCTCCTGAGAGATGCCCAAGCCGGCACGCGAATCAGCGCTGGCTAGGCAGAGCGCCGTCAGCCAGTCGAAGGCTCTGCAGCAAGGGGTAAAAGCCATAAGCCCCAAAGCGCAGGTCCAGAAGATCGGCTCGCGCGGCGGTCAAACGCCGGGTATCGCGTATCGGCAGAATCAGCGCTTCTTCCATGATGCGCGCCTGAATGGCATAGACTTGTTTTCGGCGAAGAGCGCTATCCATCTGGCTCATGGCGCTCAGAAGCATTTCATTCAGATGCGGATCCGGGGCGCGAGAAAACCGGTACTCGCCATCATCGAGAAAGACGCCGCCGAGCAGATGCGGGTCAATGCCATAACGCTCGACCGGCAGCAAATCAAATTGACCGGACTCGACCAAGCCACGGAGCCGCGCGACGCCGGGAACAGTCTCGATTACAAGGTCGACGCCGACATTTCGCCATTGCCGCTGCAACATGGAAGCTGCCTCTGGCAAGCCGCTCCAGGGTGGAACGACAACGCTCAAGGACAGAGTCGCGCCATCTGCTTCCAAGATGCCATCGCCATCGGCATCACTGTAGCCAGCCGCCGCCAGAAGGTCGCGCGCCCCGTCCAAATCAAAGTCATATTTATTGAGATAACCGCTGTGCGCATAGCCGCCGCTCAGGGAAAGAGGCGCCCAGGCCGGCTGGGAGAAGTTGACGTATACCTGGTCGACGATGGCGCCGCGGTCCATAGCCAGCAGCAGAGCCAGCCGCAACTCGCGCCTGTTTACATGCTCGCGCCGCGTATTGAAGAGGAAAAAGGTCGAGCTGCCGGGTATAGCCACAGGCAGCAGCTGCGCGCGACTGTTGCCAGCCAGGTTCTGCGCGGCCACAGGCGGCAGGTTATCGACCAGGTCCAGCGACTGATCAAGCCCTGGAAGCCTGTACCCGCTCGCGGTCCGCGAAAGAATGAACTCGATGCGCTCAATCTCGCCGGCATCAGGCCGGGCTTCGTTGGAAGGAGCAAGGCTGTATTCCGCATTGCGACTCAAGGCGACGCGCTCGCCGGGCAGATACTCGTCCAGGCGAAAGGGTCCCGTGCCAGCCAGATGGAATTGATGCCGCAGCTGATTGTATTCAGCCAGAGCCGCCGGGCTGGCTATGCCCAAGAATGGCTGCGCCAAGCCATCCATGAAGGGCGCGAAAGGGGCGGCCAGCGTCAGCCGAATAGCGTATGCGTCCAGTATCTCATAGCGAATGAGCGGACCAAGCAGCGCGCGAGCCTGCGCAGAGGGCATCTGCGGGTCAAAGACGCGCTCAATGTTGGCTGCGACAGCCGCAGCGTCGAAGGCAGCGCCATCATGGAATCTGATGCCCTGGCGCAACGTAAAGGCATACTGCAAGCCATCATCCGATATGTGCCAAGCGCTGGCCAAACCTGGCGCGAATTCATGCGTTGCCGGGTCGCGAATGACCAGTGTATCGAAGATCTGCCGCAGAATGATGCCGGCTTCGTGGCTCTGCGCCAGATGCGGGTCCAGAATCGGAATATCCGCCGCGATACCATAGCGAAGGCAGAGCGGATCGCTCTCGCATGGCGGCTCAGCCTGATCAGCTCCGCAGGCAGCCAGCGTGCAAACCGCAAGCAGACAGATCGTCAGCCGCTTCATGAGCGACATCCGCCGAGCCCTCATCCGCTATTCCGCCACAAAGCCCAAGCGCCTGCCAAAGCCGGCAATTTTGGCGACCTGCGGCGCATGCTTGTACTCGTCTGGGAATCCGCGCATCCAGACACTCTTTACATTTCGCCGGCGATTTACTAGCGTATGATTATAATCGGCTGAGGCAAGTTCTGATAGACAGGCGGAATCGCCCATGGACAGGCAAGCCCAATACAGCGAGGAGTCGCCGATCTTTCGGCCGGTCTGGCGCCGCATCAGCTTGCAGATGACACTCCTTTCGCTGCTGGCTGGCATGCTGGCTTTGGCGGGCGAGCTAGGGTTGCCAGCGCTTGAACCGGCTTTCAACCGGTTGCTGGCGGTTGCCTTGGCTTGCTTGCCATTGCTGCTCTGGCTGGGCTTGTCGGTTGCGCCAGAATACCGGTCGGCTCGTCCACGCCGGCGATTGATCGCTGTGGCGTTGGTCTCTTGCTTGGCGGCTACGGCGATTGGCGTCCCAATTGTGGAAGGCTTCTACGCCGTCGACCGTTGGCTGCCGCTGGAATCGGTATTCTCGCGCATCATCGGCTATACCTTCACCGCTGGGATCGTCGGCGCAGGCTTGCAGTTCATCGTCCTGCGCTATCTGGTGTATCCGCGCTATCTGCGTGTCCGCCGTGATGCCGTCGCTTACGCCTTTGCCGCTGCCATTGGCTACAGTTTCGCAGTGAATATCGCGCAGCTCTGGCGGATCGAGCCAAGTTGGGATGCCGCCGCGATGCATGCCCTGGCAAATGTCGCCATCCAGCTGGCCGCGAGCGTATTCATCGCCTTGGGGATGATCGAAGCCTATTTTGGGGATGCCTTTCCGCTGACGCTGCCAGCCAATGTGCTGATTGGCGCGAGCGCGGCCGGCAGCATCAACGCGCTCTATCCGGGGCTTCTGAGCGGGTCGCTGAGCCAGGCCGGCAGTTTTGACCGCCCCCTCTTTGGCTTGGCGCTGCTGATCGTCGCCTGGTGCCTGGCGCTGGGAATCAGCTATTTTCTCTTTGCCAATTCACTGAGGCGCGAGCGCGAAGCCTTTGGCAGCCGCGGAGATTTCGATGCAATTTGAGACCGGGCGCTCAGCCGCCATTCAGATAAGCGCAAACCAGCGCTGGTCGATCGCTCTGAGCTATTTCTTGATCATCATCGGATTGCTGATCGGCATAAACCAGCGGGACAGCGCCATGAACCGCAGCAGCGCCTACAACAATTTCGAAGCCGGCATCAGCGCCCGGTATCCGGCCCGTTGGCTGCTCGACGAATCCGAGGCATATATCTTTCGCGCGCGAGATATGTCGCAGCGCGGCTTCAAGACGGAAATCCAGGTCAGCTCATTGCCTGTCGGTCCCGATAGCGCCGAACGCAACATCTTCGACCGGCTGAGCATGCGTCGCGCCCAAGTGCTGATCGACTATGCCGTTCTGGATTATGACCGCTATGCGCTGCCCGATGAGACGGAGGCGCTTACGATGGCCTATTCTTTTGTGGCGCGCGATGCCAGCCCCTTCCTGGAAGGCAGCTCGGCGATTGTCAGAGGCTTGGACATTCTGACGCTGCGCCGCGGGCAAGCCCTGGTCATCAGCTTCCGCGCCGACTCAGCCAATTATGATGAGGAATTGCGAACATTGACGCGCTTCGTCGAGACTCTGGAGTTCTGATGTCGCGCCTATTGCAGCGGACTGCTCGCATCTTCAGCCTCCTTCTGGCAGCGCTGCTTTTCAGCTTGCCTTCAAGAGCCCAGCCAGGCCTGGACGCCAGCCTGGAATTGGCCAAGCGCGCCACGGTCTTCATCTATCAAGCCGAAAGCGGCGAAGATCGTCTCAACATCACCTGCGTCAGCGCTGGCACGCTCATCAGCGCCGATGGCTTGATCATCAGCAACGCCGGCGGCGTGGCGCGCAGCGGACAATGCCATGGCGATACCTTGATCGTCTCGCTGAATGTCGACCTCGCTGAACCGCCGATTCCCAAGTATCGCGCGGAGGTCGCCAGCCTTGACCGAGGGCTGGATATCGCGCTCCTGCGCATAAGCCGCGAGCTTGATGGCCGCCTCATCGCCAGCGATGACCTGCCCATCTTGCCCTTCGTCGCCATAGGCCGCTCGCAGGATGTCGATATCGACGACAATCTGACTTTCGTGGGCTATGGCGGCATCGGCAATGAACCTGTGGCCAGCAGCCGCGGCACCGTGACGGCTTTCCTCGCGGAGCCGCCTAGCAGCCGAGCCTGGCTGAAGACACGGGCAGAGATCCCCGGCGCGATGGCGGGCGGCGGCGCTTACAATACATCGGGCGAGTTGATTGGCATCCCGACCAATGCGCCTCTGGCTGGCTTGGCATCGGACGCAAACTGCCGATTTCTGGACGACAGCAATGGCGACGGCCTGGTAAACGGCAGCGATCATTGCGTGCCGCTTGGCGACTTCATCAGCACCGTACGCCCGATTGATTTGGCGCAAAGCATGATTCGCGGCGCGCGCCTGGGCTTGGATGTGGATCTTGCCTCGCAGGCGGCTGACCCCGCCCTGCCCATATCGCCACCCAGGATCTCGCGCATGTTCTTCTCGCCATCCACGCAAGCCGGCATGCCCTCAACGGTGGTCGGCGCATTGCCATCCAATACGCGCAATCTCTATCTTTTCTTCGATTATGACAATATGGCTGCCGATATGGTTTATGAGCTTCGCGTGACCCGCGATGGCATACCCGAGCGCGTATTCAGCCTGCCGCCCGTGCGTTGGAGCGGCGGGGAAAAAGGCCTATGGCATATTGGCGCGCGCGAACAAGCCTGGGCGAATGGCGCTTATGAATTCACTCTGCTGGTCAATGGCGCCAGCCTGGGCAGCCAGCAGATCCTGGTTGGCGGTGGCATGGAACAGCGCGGGCAGTTCAGCGATATCGCCTTCGGCACGCTTGATCACGCGGGCAACCTGATGGGCAATGGCTCCATCGTGCCAATCAGCAGCGTCGCCTATGCGCGCTTTCTGCACGCCAATATGCGCCTGGGCATGCCCTGGTCCGTCATCTGGTATTTCCAAGGCGCGGAGTTTGCCCGCACCAGCGATATCTGGTCCGAAGCCAGCCACGGATCCAAAGTCATCAGCATCGGCCCGGAAGGCGGCTTGCTACCCGGGGAATACCGCCTTGAACTGTATATCGACGGCGGGCTCTCCGCCACCGCAGATTTCTTCGTGGCCGGCAGCCCTGGCGCGCCCCTGCCCAGCATCTTCAGCAATTTGCGCTTCGTCAGCGCGGCCAGCCCCGAGCAAGCCCGCATGGCCAGCGCTCTGACCAGCTTTCCGACGGGAGTGGCCAACCTTTACGCCCTCTTTGATTGGCAGCGCATAGAGACTGGCGCCCCCTGGTCATTGCGCCTGCTTGTCGATGAGCAAATCTTCTTTGAGGGAGCCTATCGCTGGACGAGGGGGCGGTCTGGCAGTGATTTCCCCATCGCCATACCCGCGCCGCCCGATGGCAGTTATGAGCTGCAGCTGCTGATGAATAAGCTCTTGCTGGCTGATGCGCAAAGCACGGTCGGCATAGGCCAGCTGCCGATTGACCGCTTCGCCCAGTTCGAGGGCAGCCTGCTTTCCGGCACGGTGATTGACGCGGCCACCAAGCGAGGCATCCCCAACATCAGCATCGTGTTGATCAGCGAAGATTATGCCGCCAGCGAGTTCGAATGGCAAAGCGAACAACTCGTCGATTTGACGACCAGCGACCGCAATGGCGCGTTTCAGTTTGCCCGCCCTTTGGAATTTGACACGAATTACAGCGTGGTTATTGAAGCCGATGGCTATATTCCGCAGGCGGCGGATGGCTTCAGCTTTCCACAGACCCAAGCCAGCGCGAATATCACGATTGAGATGGTGCGAGGCTGAAATTGGCACGAAAGCTGCGTCTCGATCTGCTCCTGGTCAAACGCCAGCTCGCCAGTTCGCGCAGCAAAGCCGCGGCCATGATCATGGCTGGCGAAGCGCTTGTGAACGACAGACTGGTTGACAAGCCCGGCGCGATGATCCCGCAGGACGCCGACATAGCGTTGAAAGCCAAGCCGCGATACGTCGGGCGCGGGGGCTTAAAGCTGGAAGGGGCGCTGCGCGAATTCGAGATTGATCCCTCTGGCCTGGTCTGCGCGGATGTTGGCGCGAGCACCGGCGGCTTCACCGATTGCCTCTTGCAGCATGGCGCGGCCAAGGTCTATGCGATTGATGTGGGCAGGGGCCTCCTGGATTATCGCCTGCGCATCGATGAGCGCGTCAGCTTGCTGGAAAACGCCAACGCGCGATACCTCAATTCCCTGCCCGAAGCGCCTGACCTGGTGACGATTGACGTCTCATTCATCTCGCTGCGGCTGATCCTGCCGGCGGTCAAGCGCTGGATTGAAACCTGCGCGGACGTCATCGCCTTGGTCAAACCCCAGTTTGAAGCGGGCAAGGCCGAGGTTGGCAAAGGCGGCATCGTGCGCAATCCAGCCATTCATCGGCGCGTCCTGACTGAGATCGCCGACTTTGCTGAGCCGCTTGACTTTCTGCCGCGGGCGGTTATGCGCTCGCCAGTCAAAGGCGCCAAAGGCAACCAGGAATATCTGCTCTGGCTGCGGCTTGAAGGCATGGCGGATGCGGTCAGGGATTTCCAGCCACAGCTGGATCGGCTCTTCAGCCCTGGCGACTAGCTTGCCCTAGCCCAGCGCCGTTTCCTGTTTCATAATGACTGAGCAAGTCAGGCGAGCGCAAGCAAGCGATGAACATCAAGCGCATCAGAAACTTCTGCATAATCGCTCATGTCGACCATGGCAAGAGCACCTTGGCCGACCGGCTGCTGGAACTCACGCAGACCGTCAGCGCGCGGGATATGCAGGAGCAGCTGCTGGACAGCATGGCGCTGGAGCGGGAGCGCGGGGTCACCATCAAAGCCTCGGCCGTTCGCATGACTTATCGGGCGCTGGATGGCGAAGACTACATCATCAACTTGATCGATACGCCGGGCCATGTCGATTTCACCTATGAGGTCAGCCGAGCCCTGCAAGCCTGTGAAGGCGCGCTCCTGGTGGTGGACGCCAGCCAAGGCATCGAAGCCCAGACCCTCTCCAATGTCTATCTGGCGCTGGAGCAAGACCTCGAGATCATTCCGGTGATCAACAAGATCGACCTGCCGGCCGCGCAGCCAGAAGAAATCGCCCGCGATGTCGAAGAGCTGCTGGGCACGCCGCTGAACGATATGCCGCGGATATCCGCTAAGAATGGCATCGGCATCGAAGAAGTGCTGGAAAAGGTCATCGCCGAGGCGCCGCCGCCGACCACCCAGCCCGGTCACAGCTTGCGCGCCTTGGTTTTTGATTCGCATTACGATGCCTACAAAGGCGTGATCGCTTATGTGCGCATCGTGGATGGCAGCGTCAAAAAGCGCGACCTGCTGCGGCTATATGCGACGGACGCTCGCTTTGAACCGGTCGAAATTGGCGTATTCGATCCCTTGATGCGAACGGTCGACGCCTTGGGCGCGGGCGAGGTCGGCTATATCGCCACCGGCTTGAAAACCGTGCAGGAATGCCGGGTCGGCGATACCATCACCTTTGCCAAGCGCGGGACGGATCTGCCTCTGCCCGGCTACAAGCGGGTCAAGCCGATGGTCTTCGCCGGCATCTACCCGACCAATAACGAAGCCTATGCCGACCTGCGCGACGCCCTGGAAAAGCTGCAGCTCAATGACGCCTCGCTCGTATACCAGCCCGAGACCTCGCAGGCGCTGAACTTCGGCTTCCGCGTCGGCTTCCTGGGACTGTTTCACATGGAGATTATCCAGGAGCGGCTGGAGCGGGAATATGATCTCGATATCCTAGCAACCGCGCCCAGCGTCGAATATCGCGTGCTTCAAGTGGATGGCGCAACAGCCCTGATTGACAGCCCGGCCCTGCTGCCGGATGAGAACCGCATCGCCGAGATTCAGGAACCCTGGATGCAGATCCAGATCTATGTGCCGCAGAAGTATATCGGCGCGGTTATGGACCTGGCGATCAAGAAGCGCGGAATATATGAAACGACCGAATATCTCGATGCCAGCCGAGTCATCCTGCATTTCGAGATCCCGCTATCGGAAATCATCATCGACTTCTATGACAAGCTCAAGAGCGTGACGCAAGGCTATGCCAGCCTGGATTATCAGTTTCACGAATACCGCGCCGGCGACCTGGTGAAGGTGGATGTCCTGGTTAATGAAGACCCCGTTGACGCCTTGGCGATGATTTGCCATCGCGATGACGCCTATCACCGGGGCCAACGCCTGGTCAGCCGCCTCAAGAAATTGATTCCCCGCCAGATGTTCACCGTGCCTGTGCAGGCCGCGGTTGGCAAGCGCGTAATCTCCCGAGCCAATGTGCGCGCCCTGCGCAAGGATGTCCTGGCCAAATGCTATGGCGGAGATGTGACGCGCAAGAAGAAACTGCTGGAGCGGCAGAAAAAGGGCAAGAAGCGCATGAAGATGATCGGCTCGGTCGAGGTGCCGCAAGAAGCCTTCATGGCGCTGTTGAGTTTGGATGAATAGCGCTCGGCTAGCTGTCTTTGAGCATGCGCCAGAGATTTGCCAGCCCCCAGCGCGACAGCCATTCGCGCGCCAGATGGGATCGCGCGCCAAAGCCGTAGACGCGGTAGCTCAGAGCCTGTTCCGTGCAGATGGCGATGGCGCTGCCCTGCTCCACATCGGCATTCTCATCCAGCTGGGGCCAGCTCAAGACCACGAGGCAAGCCTCGGCCGCCTGCGATTCCCGCTCGCGCCGAGCCAGGTCGCATGCGAAATCTCGCAGATTCTCTTCCGCTTCTTGCAAGCCATAATGCCGGTAGAGTTGGTTGGGATCAGCATACTGGGCGGATGACAGCAATGCCGATTCATCGCTCCAGCTGCCGCTGATGAGACCGGGCAAACCGGCTTCGATGACATGCACGCGCAGGTTGCGCTTCTTGATCTGCCGCCAGACGACATCTTCCAGGGTGGCCTCATCCAGGCCGAAGATATGGTCGCCGATGCGCTCTTCCAAACGCGCCTGCATCTCGTCGAGCATGCGTTCGGCTTTCGCGCTGGTCTCGGCTTTGGCAGTTACGCGGATATCCACGCAGCCGTGATGCGCCGCCAAGCCAACGCTGGGATTGGTCTCGCTGAGGATGGCTTTGCCAATCTGGTCATCCAATGAACTTTCGCCGATGCCCGCGGTGCGCAGGATCCGCGCCACGATCACGCCCAATTCATACTTCCGCAGCAAATAGGGCAGGACCGCCTCGGTCATCAAGAACTTCATCTCGCGGGGGACGCCGGGCAAGCTGATGACCAGGCCGCGCCGCGACTCGACGATGAAAGCCGGCGCCGTGCCAACAGGATTCTCAACCAGAATCGCGCCCTGCGGCAGGTAGGCTTGCTGGCGATTGTTCTCGGTCATCCGGCTGCCAAAGCCGCGAAAACGCTCGGCAATGCCATCATAAAGCGATTGATGAAACTCAAGCGGAATCGCCAGAGAGTCCGCCACTGCCTGCCGCGTCATGTCATCGACGGTGGGACCCAAGCCTCCGGTGGTGATGACAATTTCGGCGCGCTCCAATGCCAGTGAGATGGCTGCGGCGATGCGCCCAAGGTTGTCGCCGACTGTTGACATGAAGAAGACGTTGACGCCGATATCGCGCAGCTGCCGCGCAATGAATACAGAGTTGGTATCGGTAATCTCTCCCAGGAGCAATTCCGTGCCCACAGCGATGATTTCGGCATTGGGGTTATCTGGCATGCTGCCCTCGCGCGCCCGGCTTCCGAGCAGTTTGGACCAATTTTGACGAATTCTTTGCAATCGCGGAAAAACCGGTTATAATTGCCACTACAAAATCACCTTGCTGTCAAGTAAGGTATTTGTGCAGATTTACCAAAGTTTTCGTCCAATTTCAGTTTCCAACGGAGGTTCCTGTGGCCGGTGTCACTTTCGAGAACGTATCGAAGGATTTTGGCGATCAGCGAGTTGTATCGGACTTGAATATCGAAGTCCAGGATGGTGAGTTTCTCGTATTCGTTGGTCCCTCGGGCTGTGGCAAGTCGACCAGTTTGCGCATGCTGGCAGGTTTGGAAGAGATCACCGAAGGCAATATCTACATCGGTGATCGCGTGGTGAACAATGTCGCGCCGAAAGACCGCGATGTCGCCATGGTATTCCAAAGCTACGCCCTTTATCCGCATATGACCGTCTATGATAACATGGCTTTCGGTCTAAAGCTGCGCAAAACGCCAAAGAAGACCATTGACGAGCGGGTTACCGCGGCCGCCAACAGCCTGGGCATCGGTCACTTGCTTGATCGCCGTCCGCGGCAGCTCTCCGGCGGTCAGCGCCAGCGCGTGGCGGTCGGGCGGGCGATCGTGCGCGAGCCGGCGGTCTTCCTGCTGGATGAGCCGCTTTCCAACCTGGACGCCAAGCTGCGCGTGGAAGCGCGTTCATTCATCAGCCGCCTGCATCAGCAATTGGGCACGACATTCATTTATGTGACCCACGATCAGGTTGAGGCGATGACGATGGGCACGCGCATTTGCGTCCTGAACGAAGGCCGGCTGCAGCAGATCGATTCGCCCTTCAACCTGTATCACAACCCGCACAACGTCTTCGTGGCTGGCTTCATCGGCAGCCCGTCGATGAACTTCTTTGATTCCGAGCTCAAGCAAGACGGCGATTCGCTGATTGTGGACGCGGGCGCCTTCTCTCTGCCTGTGCCCGCCAGCAAAGCCGATGCTTTCCGCAGCCATGTTGGCATGGAAGTCATCTGCGGCATCCGCCCTGAGGACATTCACGATACGAACTTCCTGCCCCAAGGCATCATCCCGGCCAATCTGTCCTCGAACGTCGAAGTCGTCGAGCAGATGGGCAACGAGGTGATCATCTATCTGGAGAGCGGCGGCAAGAACTTCATCGCCCGCACAGATCCTCGCACCGGCGCGGCTGTCGGCGAAACTATGGGCGTGACATTCAACCTCGACAATATGCACATCTTCGACACCAACACCGAGATGTCGCTGGCTTACGACACCAAGCGCAAAGAAGCCATGTAATCCGCCCCTGCGCGCGAGAAAAAGCAAGAGCCGCTTTTCGGGCGGCTCTTTTGTATTTGGCATTCGCTTTGGGCTACTTCTTCAGGTTGGCGATCACCGGGCGGAACTTGTACCCGTAGACGATCATGCCGCGTTCGCCATCGGTCGTGAGCTTGCGCGTCGTCATTTCCACGCGGTCTCCGATTGCAATCTCGCCATCCACATCAGTGAGCTGCGCAGTGATCCGGCTGCCATCGTCCAGCTCAACCAGAGCGAGGCGATAGGGCGCTTGCCTGGCGAAGTCATCCGGCGCTTCCCGGACCAGCGTATGACTATAAACCCTGCCAAAGGTACCCCGCGCGCCGGCAGCGGAGTCTTTCTGATTCGCCATGGTTGAACTCCGCGTCAAGGTCATTTGAGCGGCAATGCCAGGATCGGCTTCTCAGCGGTCTTCACGCTGAACTCGGCATCGCGCTCAAGGACCGCCTTAGCCGCAGCCCCATGGCGGACCCGCCCGTTCCGCGCCAGGCGATAGCGAAGTTTCTTGTTGCGCCAGTATTTTGCGACTTGCATCAGCCAACTCCTTGCCCGCGCCATTACTATCGCCCAGTCTGGGCGCACCAGCCTATCAATAGCTATCTTGATAGACATTGCCACTTGCAGAGCCTCTCATATCAACCGTCGCTCGCGCCAAGCGCATGCGTAACCACGGTTGCGCCCAATCCGCCAATGCTCTGGATCAAAGCGCGTTTCGCTCCTGGCGCTTGGTTGGCGCCCGCCTCGCCACGCAGCTGCAACGCCGCTTCCACGGCTTGATATATTCCTGCCGCGCCGCCGGGGTTGCCGCGGCTCTTTAGCCCGCCGAAACAGCTGATCGGCATTTCGCCATCCAGCGCGATTCGCCGCCCGCCAGCTTCCGCCCATTGCCAGCCTGCGCCAACAGAGCAAAGACCTATTGCTTCCAGGCAAAGCGCCGTCAAGACAGTGAATTCGTCATGCAATTCCAGCAGGCTTATCTCCGCCAAGGTCAAGCCAGCCTGCGACAAAGCCGCTTCTGTCGATCGTGTAACGGCGCGCAATCGCAAGGGATCCGCTCGATCTTGCAGAGCCAGGCTGTCCGTGGCGACCGCGCTGCCCAGGATTATGACTGGCTGAGGGACCAGATCCGCCGCCAGATCGGCATTGGTCAAAACCACCGCCGCCGCCCCGTCCGCGTCCGGCGCGCTGTCAAAGAGGCTGACCGGATCGGCGATCATTGGCGCTCTGGCAAAGCTCCCCGCGCGCAGTTTATTGCGATACATAGCCAGCGGATTAAGAGCGCCGTTGCGATGGGCATTGAGGCTGAAGCCCTCAAAGTCCATCAGACCCACGCCATGCTCGTGCATATAGCGCCGCATCAGCAAGCCAGCTATGGCCGCCAAGGTTGCGCCATTCACGGCTTCGTAATCAGCATCAAGGCTGACCGAGCGCGCGCGCAAGCGAGCCGGGCCCACCATGTCAGTGACTTTCTCGACGCCTATGACCAGCGCCGTCTTGACCGCGCCAGAAGCCACCGCCAGGCAGCCAGCCCGCAAAGCCGCCCCGCCCGATGCGCCGCCCGCTTCACAGCTGAAGGCTTCACACCCGCCCAGGCTGAGTTGATCCGCGATCAATGCGCCGAGTTGGGTCTGCTGGTTGAAGGTCGCGCCATAGGCATTGCCGACGATCAGGGCATCGACATGCGTCAAGCCGGCATCGTCCAGCGCCAGCGCGCCAGCTTCTTCAGCCAGGTCGGCCAACCCGCGCGACCAGTGTTCGCCCACTGCCGTCATGCCACAGCCGACAATCGCTACGTTCATCAGCGTCTAATCCTTGAGCTTGTCGCGATAGCGGACATAAGTGGCGTAATCAATCACGCTGCGGCGATTGATGTAGTCAGTTGTGCCATAAACATCGCATGGTCGGCGGTTTATGCGCTCCGTCACGCGCAGATCAAAGGCATCCGAGCCGGCCCCGCTGCCATAGCTCACCATCAGGATGCGCGCTCCGGGCTGGGCTTGGTCGAGGATGCTGGTCAAGCCGATCATGCAGGAGCCGGAATAGACGTTGCCGATCTCGTCAGCCAGCAAACCAGCTTGGATCTGATCCGGCTTGAACCCGAGGATCTTGGCTGCCCGCGCCGGGAACTTGACATTGGGCTGATGAAAGACGGCGTAGTCATAATCGTCGGGGCTGGATTGCATCATGTCCATGAGCGCCGACGCCGCTTTGAGAGTATGCGCGAAATAGGCGGGTTCGCCGGTGAAGCGGTCGCCATGACTGGGATATTCCTCGCCAGCCCGCCGCCAGAAATCCGGCGTGTCCGTCACATAGCTGTAACTGCCCTGGAATATGGCGTAGCTCTCTGACGCTGGACCGAGCAGGAAAGCCGCCCCGCCAGAAGCCGCCGTGTACTCAAGGGCGTCGCCGGGCCTGCCCTGCGCGGTATCCATGCCGATGCTGAGGATGTATTCCGCCATGCCGCTGCCGACCAGCCCAAGCGCCGCCTGCACCGCTTCCGAGCCGGCTTTGCAGGCGAATTCCCAGTCAGCCGCCTGGATATTCGGCGATGTGCCGATGCTTTCGGCTACTATTGTGCTGGTAGGCTTAACGGCGTAGGGATGGCTTTCGCTGCCTACCCATACCGCGCGGATCCGCTCAGGGTCAATATCGCCACAAGCGATGGCGTTGCGCGCCGCCTCTATCGCCATGGTGACCACATCTTCATCCAGTCCAGCCACAGCTTTTTCCTTGACCGGGGCGCCGCCGCCAGCGGTCCAGATGCGGGCGATTTCCGCGCCTGGCAAGCGATAACGCGGGATATAGGCGCCATAGCCGACGATACCCACCGAGCGATCCGGCTGCATAAGCCAATGCGATTCCGCTGTCATGATTGCCGCCTTCGTTCCATCACAATTTCCCTGGCTATCTCCAGGCGAATCTGGCCACGCTCAACCATCTCTCGCGCGATTATGGGAACCTCTTCCGTATTCGCGCCGGCCGCCAGCGCCAGTTGCCGCGCGTGCATGCGCATGTGTCCGCGCTGGATGCCATCGGTGGCCAGTGCCCGAAGCGCCGCGAAGTTCTGTGCCAAGCCGACCGCCGCCGCCACTTCCGCCAGTTCTCGCGCTGACTTGATGCTCAAAATCTTCAAAGCCGTCTGAGCGCCGGGATGCGCGCGCGTCGCCCCGCCGACGATGCCGGCCGCCAATGGCAATTCCAGTTTGCCATGCAGGTTGCCATGCGAATCTTTCCGCCATTTTGTCAAGCTCGTGTAGCGCCCATCGCGAGCGGCGTAGGCATGCGCGCCAGCTTCCACGGCTCGCCAATCATTGCCGGTGGCCAGCATAAGCGCGTCGATGCCATTCATGATGCCCTTGTTGTGGGTGGCCGCGCGGTAGGGATCGCGCTCCGCCAAGACCGCCGCTTCAATGATGGCGTCGATGACTTCCGCGCCGCTCGTCCCGTCTTTAGCCAAGGACTCCGCCGGGATCATGCCTTCGGCGCGCGCCTTCCGCCGGTCGCACAGATTGCTCAGAATGCGCAGGTTTGCCCGTCCGCCGCTGATGCGCTCGACCATCGGAGTAATGGATTCCAGCGCAGTGTTGATGGCGTTGGCGCCCATGGCGTCACGGGCGTCGAAGTGCAAGTGCAAGACCAGCATGTCGCCAGTTCGCGAGTCGTGGAAATGACGCGCCTCGAGATCGCGGGCGCCTCCGCCCCTGGCCACGATGCTGCCGGCTTCGCTGTTAATCTGCGCCAGGATATCCGCTTTTCTATTCAGAATCGCTTCGGTCGCGGCAGCCAGATCGGGCAAGCCCAGCAATTGCAGCTGACCAAGCATGATCGGTTCATCGCTGCTGGCTTGGAAGCCGCCAGCCAGGCGAAAGAGCTTGGCGGCAAAACTGCAAGCCGCAACTACCGATGGCTCTTCGATGACCATGGGAATAAGATAATCGCGCGCGTTGATGCGGAAATTGGTCGCCAGCGCGAAAGGCAAGCTGAACCGTCCGATGACGTTCTCGATCATCAAGTCAGCCTGCGCCTCGCTCAAGCCGCCATCTCGCAGCGCCTCAATGTCGCAATCGTCGAGTGCCGCCCATGCCTGAGCCAGCGCGCGCCGCTCCGCTTTAGACTTGCGATAGAACTGCGGAATTGCCGATATGCCCTTGTTCATGCCATCAGCCTATAGCCTGGCAGCTTGCAATAGCTATCAGCGATGTGTCGATTGCTCTCAAACAGAATAAACCGCCCGAAGGCGGATTCTGGAATGTCGAAAAGCGTATGAACTTAGTCGGGGAGGATGCGCGTGTCCATGAAGGCGTCAAGCCAAACCACAAAGACCAAGCCGATGGGAATGGAGGTGAAGAGATAATATAGCATGCCATACTCATCAATGGAGACGCCCTGCGGAGTCTGCACGGCGCTGAACAATGGCAGCATATCAAAGCCAACCGTGATAATGCCATACCCGACGATCAAACCCAACACCATCGATACAACCCAGACGATAATCCTGCGAATTGTCAGACTAGACATGCCCGGCTCCATAACTTGTGCGCTCATGCAAAGCTATTTTACACCTGGCGGGGCGGTTTTCGCAAGTGGACCTTTGTCCGCATGGGCAGGCAGTTCAAATGCGCATTGTAGAAGGCTATGCCTGCTGATAGACTTTTCACGGGAACGCATAATCCCGAACGCGTGGCTTGCGCATAGCTCGGAAAGGCAGCGCAGGACCATTAAAAGGTCAATCATCAGGAGAACATCGTGGCTGATCTATATGACAAGCTGGCCGGCTTCACGATCGCCAGAGAAGCGATGGAGATGGGCGTCTATCCCTTTTTCCGCGCTCTCAGCGATTCCGAAGGCACCACCGCCACCTTTGAAGGCAAAGAGGTGGTTATGCTTGGCTCCAACAATTATCTGGGCTTGACGACCGATGAGCGCGTGCAGAAGGCCGCCATCGAAGCCACACGCCAATTCGGCACCAGCGTGACCGGCTCGCGCTTCCTCAATGGCACGCTGGAGCTGCACCTGGAAGCCGACCGCCGCCTGGCCAAATTCGTCGGCAAGGAAGCGGCTCTGGTCTTTTCGACCGGCTACCAGACCAACCTGGGCACGGTATCGGCGCTGCTGGGCAAGAACGATGTCGCCATTCTTGACAAAGACGCCCATGCCAGCCTGGTCGATGGCGTGATCATGTCCCGAGGGACTCTCAAGCGCTTCAAGCACAATGACCTGGACGATCTGGAACGAGTCCTGAGCCGCGTGCCGGGTGAGGCGGGCAAGCTGGTCATCGTGGATGGCGTATACAGCATGGGCGGCGACTTTGCGCTGCTGCCCCAGATCGTGGAGATCTGCAAAGCCTTCGGAGCGCGCATCCTGGTTGACGACGCGCATGGCATTGGCATCGCCGGCGGCGGCCGCGGCACATCGGCGCATTTCGGCTTGACCGACCAGGTTGACCTCATCATGGGCACATTCAGCAAGAGTTTCGCTTCTATCGGCGGCTTTATCGCTGGCTCGGCCGATGTCATCCATTACATCCAGCATCATGGCCGTTCGCTGATCTTTTCAGCCGCGCTGCCGGCGCCAAATCTGGCTGCCGTGCTGGCCGCGCTCGATATCATTGAGAATGAACCCAAGCATGTTCAGCAGGTGTGGAAGAACGCCGAATACATGCGCAAGGGCTTGAAAGGCTTGGGCTACGATACCTTCAACAGCCAGACCCCTATCATCCCGGTCAAGATCGGCGAGAAATATCGCACCAGCCTGACCTGGATGGCGCTCATCGAAGAAGGCGTCTATACCAACCCGGTCGTGCCGCCAGCCACGCCGCCCAATCAAGGTTTGCTGCGCACCAGCTATATCGCCACCCACCGGCAGCATCATCTGGACCGCGCGCTGGTCGCCTTTGAAACTGTCGGCAAGAATCTGGACCTGATTCCGCAATCAGCCAGCCTGGTCAGCGCCTGAAGCCACACGCAATCTGCCTGAGCCTGGCTGGACCTCGCCAAGCGCAAAAGCCTCTTCGCCAGCCGCCCGCAGGTCCGCCAGCAAGTCAGCGCTGCGCTCCGGCGCGACAGCCATAAGCAGCCCGCCGGAAGTCTGCGGATCGTAGAGCAAGCCCCGCGCGAAATTCGGCAGGCGGGCATCCAGATCCACCCATTGCGCGAAGTAGTCCCTGTTGCGCGTCATGCCGCCGGGGAAGATGCCTTGTTTGGCGAAAGCTTCCGCGCCCGGCAGCAGATGCAGGCTTTCGAAGTTCAGAGCGAAATCGACGCCGCTGAGCCGCGCCATCTCGAGGGCATGACCAGCCAAGCCAAAGCCGGTGATATCGGTCATGGCGGCCACAGCGTATTCCTGAGCCAGTTCCGCTGCCACCCGATTCAAACGCGCCATGGAGCGCACGGCTGCCGATACGATGTCGCTGGAAGCCAAATCGCGTTTCAGCGCCGTGGTAACCACGCCCGTTCCCAATGCTTTGGTCAGGAGCAGACGGTCGCCTGGGCGCGCGCCGGACTTTAGTATGATCCGCCCGGCGTCTACTTCGCCGGTGACGGACAAGCCATACTTCGGCTCAGCATCCGAGATAGAATGCCCGCCGGCGATGACCGCGCCAGCCTCGCGCGTTTTCTCGGCTCCGCCACGCAGGATCTCCGCCAGGATTCTTTTGTCCAGGTCATCGGGATAGGCCACCAGGTTGATCGCCATTAGCGGCGCGCCGCCCATGGCATAGATATCGCTCAAGGCGTTGGCCGCGGCGATAGCGCCAAAATCATAGGGATCATCCACCACCGGCGGAAAGAAATCGGCTGTGGAGATGATGGCGCGGCTCTCGTCGACCAGGTAAACGGCGGCATCGTCCGGCTCCGCCAAGCCAACCAGCGCCTGCGGAAAAGCCGCCTGCGGGAAGATTTCTCTCAAGGGGCGCAAGACCTGCGCCAGCTCGCTCGGGCTGAGCTTGGAGGCTCAACCGGCGCAACTGGCCAGCGAGGTCAGCTTAATGGCTGCTTGCCGCATCTGCCTGCCCTTTCAAAACAACAAGCCCACCGAATGGTGAGCCCGCCCTACTCCAGTCGGGGTACCCGGATTCGAACCGGGGACCTCTTACACCCCATGCAAGCGCGCTAGCCGGACTGCGCCATACCCCGCATTGCTGATATGCTAACATATTTTCCGCGCGTATGCCAGCCGCAAGACCGCGGAGTTTTCTGGCGCGTGAAAGCGGGCGCTCAGTCATCTATGGGCAAAACGGCATAGGTGCAGGACTGATAATCTTTGCCGAGGACGACTTGATAATCGTATTGGCGATCGGCGCGCGGCTCAAGAATCGCCTGCTCTTCGGTCATGTTCAGCGCCTTGAGTATGCGCCCCGTCAGGCTGCCCTTTTCCGTCGCGATGAAGTCAGTCAGTTGGCTTGTGGCCAGCTTGTCCGCTGCCGACCAAGGACCAAGGGCGGCGGCATTATAGCCATCCCAGCGCAATCGCTGCGCGGCCACGATATCCCAATTGTCTTCGCCGGAGGCGTTGTAGATGGCGATTGCGGGGCCAGCCAGCGCGATCTGATTGGCTGGCGGCGGCAGATAAAAGTCTTGCATGAGGGCGGCAATCGGCTTGGGGTTGGGCAACAAGACTTCCGCGCCATCGGGCATGACCCACTCCAAGCTGTGATAATTGCGCATGAGAGTCAGGTTTTCTACATCTGCCAGGTCGAGATTGATGACTAGGGGCAGCAAGCGCAGCATGAGATCCAGCGGCATATCGGTATACGCGACCTGGGTCAGCTCGGTCCAAAGCCCCGGCAGGCTGGCGAGCAAGCCGTTCTGACGCGCTTTGCGCCAGATGGCTCGCAGAATTTGCTGATGCCGCCGCCCGCGGTCGAAGTCATCGGTATTCTTCCTGGTGCGGGCATACCAGAGCGCGTCAAAGCCATCAAAGCTGTAGTAGCCGGCTGGCAATGCGCGCCAGTCATAAGCGCCATCGGCTTGGGGATACAAATCGCGGTAGGCGCAATCAACGGCGATGTCTATGCCGCCCAGCCGGTCGATAATGGCTTCAAAGCCGGAGAAATTTACTCGGGCATGATAATGCGCATTGATGCCAAAATTGTAGAAGAGCGTCTGACGCAGCAATCCAAATCCCCCGCCTGGTTGCCAGCCCAGGTTTTCCCCGATTCCGTAAGCCATGTTCAGCCGCCCCATCATGCCGCTGGGAATGTAAACGAGCAGATCGCGCGGCAGGCTAAGCATGGCGACCGAGCCGGTATCGACATTGAGCGATACGATAATCATGGTATCGGTGCGGATGAAATCGTCTTCGCTAAGTTCTTCGTCGCTGCCCAGCAGCATTATGTTGATTAGACGATGCCGCCGGATGACGGGCGCAACCCGCGTGGGGACGGCTGTGCCATTCAGTTGCTTGCCTTCACCCGGATCCAAGGGAACCAGCAGCTTGGGCAGCTCAAAATCAAGGGGTGGCGGAGTTTCGGCCGCGCGATTGTCTCCGGCCGGAGCGGGAATGGTGGCCGCAGGCGCATCATCGCTGGCTCTGTGCTGCATGAGCTGGAAACGCGGTCCATTCCGCGAACTCGCGCTGTCCTCTACGTTGATGTCTGTCGCTGTTTGCCAATAACTGGCTTGGCGCGCCACGAGCGTGGCATGGATCTGATCATCCGCGCGCGGGAGGTCCGCCAGTTGCCGGGCAGTCCACGCCAGCGCCACAATCAACATGACGAGGCTGCCAAAAAGCGCGATTCCTGCCAGACCCCGCAACAGCTTGGCGATTCGGCCGCTCACTTTCTGCCCGCTCCAATCTCTTCGCGCAGACACCGCGTCAAAGTCCGCTATGGCGCCAGGAAGGCGACAGGCACTTCACAAAGGCTGTCGGCAAGGAGCGCGCCATCCGCATCGCGCAGCGCCAGCCGGAGCGTTTGGCTGCCGGGACCAATAATCTCTGTGTTGACCAGAGCGATGACAGTGTCCGCCGGCGCATCAGCCTGTAGCAGATTATGAAAGCGATCTGACCAAGCCGGTTTCACTGAAATCGCGTAGCTGCCGCCCTGGGGCGGGCTGACCAAGCCTTCAATCGCGAAAATTCCGCGGAGCTGCGCGCCGGGTTCTGGGCTGATGATGCGCGCTTGCGGCGAGGCGCAGCCTGCAACCTGAGTCCGCTCATCCGCTGGCAAAAACAGGGGCGCTGGCATCGTAACCGGTTGCTCGAGCATGGTGGGCAAAAGGATGACATCGCCCGGCAGAATCCCGCCGACTTCGCTCAGGCAATTGGCGTCTCGCAGCGCAATAAGGTCCGTGTCAACAGCAATTGCCAAGCCGAGCAGCGTATCGCCCGGACGCGCTTGGTAGGGATGCCAATCGTCTCGCGCCTGGCATGGCGCATCGGTTGCCGCTGGCATGCGATACTGGGTTGGCGTGGCAAAGATATAAGCGAAGACAGGTGGCAGGGTCGTTGGCGCTGGCTCCGTTGGCTTCCGCGTCGGCATAGCTTCGGTGGCCATCACAGTTTCAGCCGCGCGCGTGACTTCAAGGATCGGCGAACTCGTTGGCGCCGGCTCTGTCGGCTGTTGCGTTGGCATGGTTGCGGTTGCCCTCACTGTTTCAGTTGCCCGCGTGACTTCCATGGACGGCGTGATCGTTGGCGCTGGCTCGGTTGGCATTCGCGTCGGAAAGGCTTCGGTCGCTACTGCTACAGCATCAAACGCTCGTGTGACTTCAATGGTCGGTGTGATTGCTGGCGCTGGCTCCGTCGGCTCTTGCGTCGGCATGGCTTCGGTTGCCATCACAGTTACAGTTGCCCGCGTGACTTCAATGGTCGGTGTGATTGCTGGCGCTGGCTCCGTCGGCTCTTGCGTTGGAATGGCTTTGGTTGCCACAGTTTCAATTGCCCGCGTAACTTCCATGGACGGCGTGATCGTTGGCGCTGGCTCAATGGGCTTCCGCGTCGGCATGGCTTCGGTCGCAGCGACAGTTTCAGCCGCTCGCGTGACTTCCATGAACGGCGAACTCGTCGGCGCTGGCTCAATGGGCTTCCGCGTCGGCATGGCTTCGGTCGCAGCGACAGTTTCAGCCGCTCGCGTGACTTCCATGAACGGCGAACTCGTCGGCGCTGGCTCTGTAGGCTGTTGCGTCGGCATGGCTTCAGTTGCCATCACAGTTTCAGTTGCCCGCGTGACTTCCATGGTCGGTGTGATTGCTGGCGCTGGCTCCGTCGGCTCTTGCGTTGGAATGACTACAGTTGCCACAGTTACAGCCGCTCGCGTGACTTCGAGTGACGGCGTGATCATTAGCGCTGGCTCCGTCGGGTCTTGCGTCGGCATGGCTTCGGTTGCCATCACAGTTACAGTTGCCCGCGTAACTTCCATGGACGGCATAGTCGTTGGCTCTGGCTCCGTCGGTTGCTGCGTGGGCATGGCTTCAGTTGCCATCACAGTTTCAGTTGCCCGCGTGACTTCCATGGACGGAGAGATTGTCGGCGCTGGCTTGGTCGGCTGTTGCGTCGGCATGGCTTCGGTCGCTACTGCTACAGCATCAAACGCTCGCGTGACTTCGAGTGACGGCGTACTCGTTGGCGCTGGCTCTGTCGGTTGCTGCGTTGGAATGGCTTCGGTGGCCATCACAGTTACAGCCGCTCGCGTGACTTCGAGTGACGGCGTGATCATTGGCGCTGGCTCCGTCGGGTCTTGCGTCGGCATGGCTTCGGTTGCCATCACAGTTACAGTTGCCCGCGTAACTTCCATGGACGGCATAGTCGTTGGCTCTGGATCCGTCGGTTGCTGCGTGGGCATGGCTTCAGTTGCCATCACAGTTTCAGTTGCCCGCGTGACTTCGAGTGACGGAGTGATCGTTGGCGCTGGCTCGGTGGGCTTCCGCGTCGGCATGGCTTCGGTCGCTACTGCTACAGCATCAAACGCTCGTGTGACTTCAATGGTCGGTGTGATCGTCGGCGCTGGCTCTGTCGGCTCTTGCGTTGGAATGGCATCGGTTGCCATCACAGTTTCAGCCACTCGCGTGACTTCGAGTGACGGAGTGATCGTCGGCGCTGGCTCCGTCGGTTGCTGCGTAAACATGGCTTCAGTCGCTACTGCTACAGCATCAAACGCTCGTGTGACTTCAATGGTCGGCGTGATTGTCGGCGCTGGCTCAATGGGCTTCCGCGTCGGCATGGCATCGGTCGCAGCGACAGTTTCAGCCGCTCGCGTGACTTCGAGTGACGGCGTGATCGTTGGCTCTGGCTCTGTAGGCTCTTGCGTTGGCATGGCTTCGGTCGCCATCACAGTTACAGCCGCTCGCGTGACTTCCATGGACGGCGTGACTGCCGGCGCTGGCTCAGTGGTCTTCCGCGTCGGCATGGCTTCGGTCGCAGCGACAGTTTCAGCCGCTCGCGTGACTTCGAGTGACGGCGTGATCTTTGGAGCTGGCTCTGTCGGCTCTTGCGTTGGAATGACTTCGGTTGCCATTACAGTTTCAGTTGCCCGCGTGACTTCCATGGTCGGTGTGATTGCTGGCGCTGGCTCCGTCGGCTCTTGCGTCGGCATGGCTTCGGTCGCCATCACAGTTACAGCCGCTCGCGTGACTTCGAGTGACGGCGTGATCGTTGGCGCTGGCTCTGTCGGCATTCGCGTCGGAAAGGCTTTTGTCGCCATCACAGTTACAGCCGCTCGTGTGACTTCGAGGGACGGCGTGATCGTTGGCGCTGGCTCAGTGGTCTTCTGCGTCGGCATGGCTTCGGTCGCAGCGACAGTTTCAGCCGCTCGCGTGCCTTCGAGTGACGGAGTGATCGTTGGCGCTGGCTCAGTGGTCTTCCGCGTCGGCATGGCTTCGGTCGCAGCGACAGTTTCAGCCGTTCGCGTGCCTTCGAGTGACGGAGTGATCGTTGGCGCTGGCTCGGTGGGCTTCCGCGTCGGCATGGCTTCGGTCGCAGCGACAGTTACAGCCGCTCGCGTGACTTCCATGGACGGCATAGTCGTTGGCGCTGGTTCGGTTGGCATTCGCGTCGGAAAGGCTTCAGTTGCCATCACAGTTTCAGTTGCCCGCGTAACTTCGAGGGACGGCGTGATCGTTGGCGCTGGCTTGGTCGGCTCTTGCGTTGGAATGACTTCGGTTGCCATTACAGTTTCAGTTGCCCGCGTGACTTCCATGGACGGAGTGATCGTTGGCGCTGGCTCGGTCGGTTGCTGCGTCGGAAAGGCTTTTGTCGCCATCACAGTTTCAGTCGCCCGCGTGACTTCGAGTGCCGGAGTGATCGTTGGCGCTGGCTTGGTCGGTTGCTGCGTCGTCATGGCTTCGGTGGCCATCACAGTTTCAGTTGCCCGCGTAACTTCGAGTGACGGCGTGATCGTTGGCTCTGGCTCAGTGGTCTTCTGCGTCGGCATGGCTTCGGTGGCCATCACAGTTTCAGTTGCCCGCGTAACTTCGAGTGACGGCGTGATCGTTGGCGCTGGCTCAGTGGTCTTCCGCGTCGGCATGGCTTCGGTCGCAGCGACAGTTACAGCCGCTCGCGTGACTTCCATGGACGGCGTGATCGTTGGCGCTGGCTCTGCCGGCTCTTGCGTTGGAATGACTTCAGTTGCCACAGTTTCAGTTGCCCGCGTGACTTCCATGGACGGCATAGTCGTTGGCGCTGGCTCAGTGGTCTTCCGCGTCGGCATGGCTTCGGTCGCAGCGACAGTTACAGCCGCTCGCGTGACTTCGAGGGACGGAGTGATCGATGGCGCTGGCTTGGTCGGCTCTTGCGTTGGACTGGCTTCGGTTGCCCTCACAGTTTCAGTTGCCCGCGTAACTTCCATGGTCGGCGTGATTGTCGGCGCTGGCTCAATGGGCTTCCGCGTCGGCATGGCTTCGGTGGCCATCACAGTTTCAGTTGCCCGCGTGACTTCCATGGACGGCGTGATCGTCGGCGCTGGCTCCGTCGGTTTCTGCGTAAACATGGCTTCAGTCGCTACTGCTACAGCATCAAACGCTCGTGTGACTTCAATGGTCGGCGTGATTGTCGGCGCTGGCTCAATGGGCTTCCGCGTCGGCATGGCTTCGGTCGCCGCGACAATTACAGCCGCCCGCGTAACTTCGAGGGACGGAGTGATCTTTGGCGCTGGCTCGGTCGGTTGCTGCGTCGGCATGGCTTCGGTTGCTACTGCTACAGCATCAAACGCTCGCGTGACTTCCATGGTCGGTGTGATTGCTGGCGCTGGCTCTGTCGGTTGCTGCGTCGGCATGGCTTCTGTTGCCATCACAGTTTCAATTGCCCGCGTAACTTCGAGGGACGGCGTGATCGTTGGCGCTGGCTCAATGGGCTTCCGCGTCGGCATGGCTTCGGTCGCAGCGACAGTTACAGCCGCTCGCGTGACTTCGAGTGACGGAGTGATCGGTGGCGCTGGCTCAGTGGTCTTCCGCGTCGGCATGGCTTCGGTCGCTACTGCTACAGCATCAAACGCTCGTGTGACTTCAATGGTCGGTGTGATCGTCGGCGCTGGCTCCGTCGGTTGCTGCGTAAACATGGCTTCGGTCGCAGCGACAGTTACAGCCGCTCGAGTGACTTCCATGAACGGAGTGATCGTTGGCGCTGGCTCTGTCGGGTCTTGCGTTGGAATGGCTTCGGTGGCCATCACAGTTTCAGCCGCTCGCGTACCTTCTATGGTCGGCGAACTCGTCGGCGCTGGCTTGGTCGGCTCTTGCGTTGGAATGACTACAGTTGCCACAGTTACAGCCGCTCGCGTGACTTCCATGGACGGAGTGATCGATGGCGCTGACTCAGTCTGTTGCGTTGGCATGGCTTCTGTTGCCATCACAGTTTCAGTTGCCCGCGTAACTTCGAGGGACGGCGTGATCGTTGGCGCTGGCTCAGTGGTCTTCTGCGTTGGCATGGCTTCGGTCGCAGCGACAGTTTCAGCCGCTCGCGTGACTTCCATGGACGGCGTGATTGGTGGCGCTGGCTCTGCCGGCTCTTGCGTTGGCATGGCTTCAGTCGCCACGACTGTTACATCCGCTCGCGTGACTTCGAGTGACGGAGTGATCGTTGGCGCTGGCTCGGTGGGCTGTTGCGTTGGAATGGCTTCGGTTGCCATCACAGTTTCAGTTGCCTGCGTGACTTCGAGTGACGGCGTGATCGTCGGCGCTTCGGTTTGGACGGGGCTTGGACTGGCGGGCGCAGGTGGATTCTGAGTAGAGGAAGCCAGCAGCAACGCGAAGAGGGCAGCAAAGAGCAGCGATACAGCCGCGAGCAGAGCTACCAAGAGCTCGTTGCCGATATTCCGCCGCATCGGCTAGTCCTCAAGGGATGGCGCGGTTTGCACTGGCAGCGCAATATGAAACACGGAGCCGTCATCTTCGCTTGTCACCCAAAGATCGCCATCGCGCGCGCGCACATAGGCTCGGCCGATGCTCAAGCTCACGCCAGTTTCGCTCAAACCCGGTATGCTCGGATAGGCGCTGCTGTATTTGCGAGCGAAGACACGGGGCAAATCCGCTTCGGCTATGCCGCCACCATGATCGCGCACGGAGATTTCCAGGCAGTCAGCCGATTCCTGGCTGTCCGTTTGCCTAAAACGGCTGGCATCTGCGCTGATTTTGATAGTTGCCCCAGGCGGCGAGACCGCTGCGGCGTTTTCCACCAGGCGCGTCAGGATCTGCCGCAGGCTGGCATCGCTTGCAGACACCGGTGGCAGATGGTCAGCCAGAGCCAGCTCCACCTGAATTTCCTTGTCGTTCAGGCGGCCTGATGTTGTCCGCAAGACTTCGTCAATGACAGCCATGATATCGCTTTCGCCCTGGGACGAGGCTTTGGCGGTGGAATCGAGTTGGACCGCCTCCTGAATCGCCCCAAGGACATGCGCCAGCTTGCCAAGTTCTTCTGTCATCATCCGCAAGACTTGCTGCTGCGCTGCGCCGAGGATGCCCAGCGATTCCGCCAGCAGCAGAGCCGTATAATCGGATAATGAGGTCAAGGGCGAGCGCAAGTCGGCAAGGAAGCCACCGAGGATGCCAGCCTGCCAGTTCACCTTGCCCGTCTCCGCCGCGCCTGTCAACACACCGGGCTGGGCTGGCTGCTCCCGTTCCAACTCGATGCGAGCGTCGTTTAATGCCAGCGCCAGTTCCTCACGCTGCTCAGTGAGACGGCTGAGATTTGCGCGCAGTTCCGCGATTTCGGCGTTCACAGTCGCTGATGCCCCGCCCTCTTCCATAGCCGCGGTAACTTTGGCTTTGAGTTGATCGCGAAGGGTCAGCAGGTTATCGCGCTCGTCGCTCAACGCTTTGATGCGCTGGTCAATGGCTGCTTGATCGTCGGCCTTGGCGGATAGCTGTTCTTTCAACTGCGCGTTGCTCGTTTGCAGCTTGGCATTTTCCGCTGCCGATTGCTCAATCTTGCTCTGCATTCGCTGCTTTTCGCGGCGCAAGACTTCGCGGCTATTTAGCAGCTCTTCATGATCGGCGCTGAGGCGAGCGAGTTGCCCTTCCAGTTCCTCGCGATCCCCGCCATCAGCCGCCTTGAGCTGGCGCGCTTGGTCCAGCAATGCCGCCCGGTCTTCGTTGACTTCAGCCAGTTGCCCGCCGTGCGCCTCTCTTTCGGCATGGATTTGAATCAGCAGCTGGGTCATGTTGCTATGCTCGGCGCTGAAACCCAGCGATTCCAGCCGACCGGCGATCGAGTCCAGCCGTCTCCGCTGTTGATCGCGCTCCAATTCCATCTGGGCGGTTTCATCGGCCAGGCTCTGCATGAGCACGGCGACGTTCTCTACTGTGGCGGATTTGCCGACCAGCAATGCCGCATTCATTTGCCGGCGCAGCCTGTCTCGCGCGCTTTCCAGCAGGTTGACTTCCTTGTGCAGGTATTCGCGAATCACCTGGACCAGCGTTTCGCCGCTGTCGATGTTGAGCGTTCTTAAGACCGTCTCCCCCTCCAGCAGATCGCGCGCGCTTTGTTTGCAGCCATCGCGCAGGCTAGCCTGTTCGTCGAAAGCCGCGTTCAATCGGCTAGGCGCGCCAGAATCGCCCGCGGATGCGACCAGGCTATCCAGGATGCGGACCTGCTGCTGCTGCAACTGCTGTCCCAAATCCGCAATCTGCTCCTCCAGACGCGCCCGGCGCTCAACGACCGGATTCAAGCTCTTTTCCAGCGCCTGCCGTTTCGCCGTCAGCGATGCCAGATCGACGGCTGATTCAGCGGTTTTCTCCGTGATGCCCGCAATGCGCTGGGCTTCCGCCTGGGCCCTGGATTGCGTATTGGCGGCAGTCCAAGCCAGGATATGCGCGGCGGCGGCGCCAATATCACGCAGGGATTCGATATCCTGAATCGACAAGTCCGCCTGGCGATAGGGCAGCGCAACCAGCAGGACGGAAAACGACTCTCCCTGCGGAGCCAAAGGCTGAACATAGACCTTGCTCAGCGGCGACAGGCTGAGGCGGCGGAAGAGATCGGCAAGTTCCGCTTCGTGATATTCTGGAAAGAGTATGGTCTGCTCGCCCCGTTTGGAAGCCTCCAGGAGCGTTGGCTGATCCCGGAGGTTGAGCGAGAGGCCAGACAGGGAGGAATCAGCGACGCGGTCATAACCCGCCGTGACATCGGCATACTGGTTCTCTTCGACCCGCAGCAGAATGCAGACATCCGCGCTCAAGGCTTCCAATGTCGCTCTCACCACTTGTTCCGGCAGGGGCAAGGCATCATGCGCGTCGAGCATCATGCCGATGGCGCTGAGCAGTTTGCGCGAATCGCTCTCTGTTGGCGCAGCGGCGAAATTCCATGAGGAAACGGAGCCAGGCAGCGGATCCGGCGCCGGTGATAGCGCATCGGCTGGAGTCTGGCTCAGCGCTGACGATGGCTGCGAGGCGGCCAGAACCACCTCGACCAAGCTGTTCTCGAGCAATGCCACCGAAAAGCGATGAATTATCAGCGGGAAAAGCGCCAAACCGGCGACATAAGCCAAGCGCGCGCCACCAAGATAACTGCCCGCCGTCTCGCCTTGTGAGAGATAGGCGAGATCGAGGCTGTTGCCTAAAGCCAGCGCGAGGAAGAAGACACTCTTTAGCGGCGCGTCGACAATGCTGTTGATGTTCAGCAGAGCGAGCAGCCCGCCCAGGACCGCTATGGCCGCCAGCAGCGCAGACCATAAGAGGGCTGTGGAACTGGCGTTGAACGCGCTGTCAGCGAGCGATGCGTCCAGCCATTCCGCAGCCGAGAACAGGTAGAGCGCCGCCAATACCAAGGCGGTGACGATGACCAGCGCATTCGACCAGTTGCGCCAGCGGATCATGTCCCCGCTGAGGAAAGCCCAAGCCAGCACAGATGCGCTGACCGCATAAGCCAGGCGTTCAAGCGGCGGCATGAATCTGTTGGCTTCTAGCGAGGCGGCCATCGCGAGCAAGACAGCGCCCAGCATGGCCAGCCAGACGACCACCAAACCGGCTGAGGCGATCAGATAGCGGCGGGCAGCCGGCTCATAGGGAAAGCGCGAGCGGTGGCCATAAGCCAGGAAAAGCGCGCCCTGGCTGAAAGCTATCACCATTAAAAAGAAGAGGAGATCGCCCGGGAACTCGACGAAAAGATTGAGGATGTCCAATGGCGTTCGATACAAGTCACACCATCCGTATTTGCCTGTCAGCCGCGCCAGCCAAGGCGCATTGCCGCGCGCAAGCCAGGCGCAAGCTGCCGACTGACGCAATGGGTCACCCCAGCGGTCTCTCTATCCGGGCAGTATAGCATAGGCGCATAGAGCGCACTTGCGTACGGGCGCGAACATGACAACCTTGGCGGGGCCAGCAGAGGAGCTGGCTGTTGACGCTGCCAAGCCAGCATTCTACACTCAGCGGGGCGAAGAGAAGGCCAAAGCGACCAGGATGACACGACATATCGCCGCTCTGCTGCGCAGGTATCCCTTTGTGCTGAGGCTGCCCTATCAAGTCTTCAGCCGGGCGCAGGCTCGTTATACGCTGGGCGTCTCGGCTGTGGTCTTTGACGCGCGCGGGCGGATCTTGATTGTCGAACACGCCTATCATCCGCAACTGCCCTGGGGCTTGCCAGGCGGCTGGGTGGGCCAAGACGAAGACCCGGCCGAAGCCGTCACTCGCGAGTTGAAAGAAGAGCTGCAGCTTGAGGCCGATGTCCTGTCAGTGGTCCACACGGGAAAGACAGCCAAAGCCCATGTCGATCTGGCTTTTCTCTGCCAGGCGAAGTGCCCCGTCGGCAAACTGAGCCACGAGCTGCTGGCTTATGACTGGTTCGAGGCGGATCGGCTGCCCCGATTGAAGAGCTTCCATCACCGCGCAATTTTGGCCAGCCAAGCCTGGCAGCCAAGGAGCGAGACATGGGAGCGAGCCTGAGTTCGCGCCGCCGCCGCGCCGGTTTTCCGTTTCTGATGGCTTTTTCCGCCCTGTGCATCGCCGGCGCCTGTGGGCTGCTGGTCTATGCTCTGGTGGTATTCAGTCGTCGTGAGCAGGAGCTGCCAGCTGGCGTCACTGTGGCAGGCATCAGCGTCGGCAGGCTGAGCGAACGGGAGGCCGTGGCGCGCTGGGAACGCGCTTATGCCGAACCTGTCCTGCTGCTCTATGAAGACCGAAATGGCGAACAGCCTATCCAACTGCATCCAGATCAAGTGGGCTGGCGGATAAGCAGCGAGCCCATGCTGGCTGGCGCTTTGGCATCCGCGGAAGAAGGGGGCGGCTTCTGGCGCCGCTTTAGCGACTTCTTGCTGGGCATCGAGCTGACCGTCCCGCGAGATATACCTCTGGTGGCGGATTATCAGGACAATGCCTTGGAAGCCTTCTTGCGCGACGTCGCCGCGCGTTATGACGATCCCCCAGGCCGAGCCAGCTTTGATCTGGAAGCGCTGCGAGTCTACCCCGGCGCAAGCGGGCAGGCCCTGGATATCGCCGCCGCCATGACCGTGGTGGATGCCGCGCTCCGCTCAGCTGACAAGCGCAGCGTCCGCCTGCCTATCGGCGGCCTCGGCAATGGCCAGGTGGATCTGGTTTCGCTGCGCGACCTTATCATCAACTATCTGGACAGCCAGGGTTTTATCTTTGATGGCTTGGGCACGGTGGCTTCAGTCTATATCTTGGATCTGTCCACCGGAGAAGAGATCAATATCTTGGGCGATGTGGCTTATTCAGCGGCGAGCACCATCAAGATCCCAATCGTCATCGAGTATATGCGACGCCTGGACCATGAGCCGTCGGCGGGTGAAGCCTGGCTCATTGCCAATTCACTGCTTTGCAGCAACAACAGCTCCTCCAATCTGCTGATGGAAATCATCGGCGGTGGCGATATTTTCTCGGGCCTTCGCAGCGTCTCCAACACAATTCAAGCCATTGGCGCGCGCAATTCATATATCAGCGCGCCTTTTTTCCTGGGTGTTGAGGGCCAGGAACTGGGTTCGATCGCCCCGCCAGCCACCAGGCCAAACGCGGCTTTCGATACCCAGCCGGACCCTTACAATCAGATAACCGCCGAGGACCTGGGCGCTATCTTCAGTTTGCTCTACGATTGCGCGCAATATGACTCGGGCTTGGCATTGACGCTGCCGCGGAGCCAGGTCACGCGACAGGAATGCCGACAGATCCTTGAAGTCGCCAGCGCCAATGATATTGAGCGCCTGCTGCAAGGCGGCATCCCTCCGGAGACGCGCATCGCGCACAAGAATGGCTGGATATTCGATACCGTCGGCGATGCCGGCATCGTCTATTCGCCCAATGGCCGGCATTACGTTATCTCGGTTTTTCTATGGGAAGAGACAGAATTCCAGGATTATGAAAAATTGTGGCGCCTGGTTGAGGAGATATCGCGCGCCGCCTGGAACTTCTTCAATCCCGAACTGGCGCTGCTGCAACCGCGGCGAGACCTGCCAGCGACAGCCGTAGAATGCGAGGGCAATTACCTGCCGCCCAATGCCGAAGCGGTAAACCTCGATGACATCAACAGTTGGAAGCGCGTCCCATAATCGCGCCCGGCGGAACACAGGCAAAGACGTCAATAACTGGCGAGAGCCTCGGCGAGCGAATCAAAAATGCGAAAGATCTGATCCAGCCCGGACATCTCCAAGGCATCGCGGACGCGGTCGGATGGCTGGGCGAGGCGCAGGTCCCCCCTGGCGCGCCTTGCCCGTTTCAAAGCGGTGGCCATCTCCCAGAGGCCGTCCTGCCCCATATTGCTCACGCTCTGCAAATCCAGCACCAGGAATCGTTTGCCGCTTTCGATCTCAAATTTCAAAAAAGAGCCCAATTGCTCGGCACTGGTCCTGTCGACATTGCCGCCAGCTTCAATCACCAGGATATTGCCATGGCTGCTGCGCTCAATCCGCATTGCGACTCTCCTTGTTGGGCAAAACGCGCTAGAATGCGCTTGTGAAGAACGAGGCGCGAAACTGACGATGGATTGGAATTATGTTGCCTTGATCGCCATGACGACCGCGTTCATGCTGGTCATTGTCCAGCGCGCGGAACCTAAGCGACGGCGAATCGCGGCTTTCCTGGTCGCGCTCGGCTTGCTGGTCATACGGCAAAACGCCTTCCTCAAAGGCGACCTGCACGAAGAGACGCTGGCGGCTTTCCTCATCGGCTTGTTCCTAAGCTTCCTGTTCTGGCTGCTCATCGGGCGCTATAACCCGGTCGCCAGCCAGGATACGGTCCAGGTCATGGGCATGGATGACTGAGGCTTTGGGCAGCCATCAGCCGATGATGTTGATCGGGATGACATCAGCGCCCTGCAGCATGGCGACGCTAATCCTGGCCGCCGCAATCTCTGACAGCCTCTTGAAGGCGCGGCCAGCCCGCGATTCAGGAGCGTGAACGGCGACAGGCCTGCCATAATCGCCGCCTTCACGGACATTCGCCGCCATAGGCAGTCGCCCAAGAAAAGGGATGCCGCGGCCTGCTGCGAGGGATTCACCGCCGCCACTGCCGAAGAACTCGCCGGACATATTCTCCACCACGCCCAAGACCGGCACTTTCAACTGGTCGAACATGGCGGCCGCGCGGATGGCGTCGGCAACCGCGACTTCCTGCGGCTGGGTGACGATGATGCTGCCAGTCAAAGGAAAGGATTGCGCCAGGGAGAGCGGCGCGTCGCCTGTGCCTGGCGGCAGGTCGACGATCATATAATCCAGCCTGCCCCATTCGACATCCGTGAAGAACTGGCGGATGGCGCTGTGCAGCATAGGCCCGCGCATGATCATGGGTTTGTCCGGCGGGCTGAGGAAGCCGGTGCTGATCAGCTTGACGCCATAGACTTCCAGCGGCTGCATTTTGTCATTGGCGACTTTGGGGCGGCCGCTGCCCAAGCCGAACATCTGCGGGATGTTGGGGTTGAGGATATCCGCGTCTATCAAGCCGACGCGCGCGCCAGCCTCAGCCAGGCAAACCGCCAGGTTGGTGGCCACCGTGCTCTTGCCAACGCCGCCCTTCCCGCTGCCAATGGCAATGATGCACTTCATCGGCACATCAAGCCGCCCGTGGATTCGCCTGTCCGTGGGCACTTGCGCGTCCCAGTTGACGCGAATTCGCTCAATGCCAGCGACTCGCCCTATCAGCGCGGCTTGGCAACGTTCGATGAAGACGTCCTTGAGCGGGCAGGCCGGCGTCGTCAACACGATTGTGAACTCGGCGGCGCCATCCCTGACAGCCAGATCGCGCACCATATTGAGCGACACGATATCGCGGTTCAACTCGGGTTCGATCACAGTTGAGAGCGCCTGCATTACGCTTTCTTCGATGCCGGTCATCGCTTGCCTTTCGCCGAATACGGGAGCTTGCCTCAACTATAGCATCGAATGCCACTTCGCGCGCGGCATAGATGCTGCAAGTGCCTGGCGGCATAACCTTGCTTGCATCTGGCTATCGCCTATGCTATCCTACTGTGCGAAGCTGGACTGTATTTACTCCATGCGACAAACGCAGGCGAAAGTATGTCGGTCAAGCAAGATATTGTTGCCAGCCCTATGCAAGAAACGCCCAAGCACAGCCCGAATGTCGCCAAGGCTTTGAGCGCAAATATGACCTTGTTCTTTCAGCTGCTTGGCTTGGGGGTGGCGCTCTGGGCTCCACTAATTGTAATCATGATTTGGATGTCCGGGAATTTCACCGAAATGCGAGCCGATATCGCCGATTTGGGCATCGAAATCGCCAATTTAGAGACCAGGCTCACTGCGCAGATCAACGAGCTAGACAGCCGGCTCACTGCGCAGATCAACGAGCTAGACAGCCGGCTCACTGCGCAGATCAACGAGCTAGACAGCCGGCTCACTGCTAGGATAGATGCCGTCGACGCCAAGATAGTCGCGATTGGCGACATGACCGTAATCGCATTCACTGATGGCGAGATAACAGGCGACGAACTCGCTGCAATTTGGAAGAGGGCTGGCGGCGATTGACTTAGGCCTGTTAATGTAGCTTGAGGCGCAGGCGAATCTCTTCATTACCTGCTTTTGGCGGCGCGGCGGGCTTTGCGTTCCAAGGCTTTGCGGCGGCGTTCTTCGCGTTTGGCATCGTCTTCGGACCAAGGCGTCGCGCCTTCAGCAGCGGGCGCAGCGGCAACCGGTTCTGATGGGGCTTCGCTGGCTGCAGCGGCAACGGTTGCAGATGGGGCGGCAGGCTGAGCGCTGGGCCGGCGAGCGCTGGATGCGCCGCGGCGCGCTTCTTTGGCGGCATCTTTGTGTTCCCATGTTCCGCGAACCAGCATCTCTTCGTAGGCGCGCGTGGGGGCGATGCTGCGCCAATATGAGTTGGGCTTCGATAGCCGCTCCTTGTCGTGAATGTGATGCGTCGTGCGGTCATAACTCGCCAATTCGTAATCATGATCCATCTTTATGGCGTCGAAGGGGCAATACTCGGCGCAGTAGCCGCAATTCATGCAGATGTCGATATCGATGAAGAAGGCTTCCGGCTCGGGCACGGGACGCCCTGTCACCGGGTCATTGCCGCGGACGATCCAGATGCACTGCGGCGGGCAGACCTTGGCGCAGATGCCGCAGCTTGTGCACCAGTCCTTGCCGGCGCGCGTGGGATGATCCTCGTCTTCGATGATGAGGAAGGGCACAAAACGAAAGCGCTCGGGCACGGCGACCTTCTCATCCGGGTATTGCACGGTGATGACGCCCTTGGTCTGTGTGCCCTGGCGGATGCCAAAGTTATCCGTTCCATGATGAAATTTGCGGAAACCATAACGCAGATCGTCCAAGTAGGACTCGACGAAATGCCGCAGCGTCAGCAGCAATCCCTTGGCCAAACCCGTTCCGTACATGCTCACTCCCTTAAAACTGCGCGACAGGCTAGCGATCGGTTTCGCCGAGCACGATATCAATGCTGCCCAGGATGCCAACAATGTCCGCTACCTTATAGCCCTTGCTCATATGCCCCATAGGCGTCAAGTTGATAAAGCTGGGCGCGCGCACGTGATAGCGCCAGGGATTGGCTGAGCCGCCGCGGCCACCCGCCGAAACGACATAATAGCCGAGCTCGCCCTTGCCGTTTTCCACCCTGCCATAGGCCTCGCCATGCGGGACGCGCGGAGCATAGGCGCCGGGTTTGCCATCCGCCCAGATGGATTGCCCCTTGGTCGCCTCCAAGCGAGGCAGGATCTGCCGCAGGATGCGCACGCTCTCGCGCAATTCGGTTACGCGGACCCGATAGCGCGCGTACATATCGCCTTCTACTTCGACCGCAACATCAAAATCCAACTCAGGATAGATGCTGTAGGGGTCGGCGCGGCGGATATCATAGGCGACTCCGCTGCCGCGCAAGAGGGGACCGGCGGCGCTGTAGTTGATGGCGTCCTCCGCTCTCAAGACACCGACATTGACCGAACGCTCAAGCAGAATCTCATTCTGCGTCAGCAGCAATTCCAATTCGTCGATGGTGCGCGGGATGCGCTCGTTGACCATCTCGGTCAGGAATTGCATGGTATTGTAATCGCGTACTCGGTCGTTCGTCAGGTTGGCGACGCTCTTGATCCGCTCGGGCAGATCGCCAAAGAGCCCTCCAAAGCGCATATAATTGCACATCATGCGGCTGCCGGCCACCGCCTCGAAAAAATCCAGGATGCGCTCGCGTTCCTGAATGAAATAGAGCACCGGCGTGAAGAAGGCGCCAATGTCATTCAGCCAAAAGCCAATCGCCCACAAGTGGTTGACGATGCGGCTGAGCTCCACCATCATCACGCGCAGCGCCTCGCAGCGATAGGTGGGCGGGTTGTACTTGCGCCCCAGGCTCATCAACTGCTCGACAGCCAGCACATAGCCATGATTGTTGCCCATGCTGGAGATGTAATCGAGCCGGTCGGTGAAGGGGATATTGTGCAAGTAGGTATTGCGCTCGCCTATCTTCTCGTGATTGCGGTGCAGATAGCCCATGACCGGTTCCAGCGACGTGACCGTTTCGCCGTCCACCGTAAGCACCATGCGGAAGACCCCATGCGTGCTGGGATGATGCGGACCCATGTTGACGACCAGCTCATTCGTCTCGAAGCCGTCCTTGTCCATGATGCGCTCAATATCCACGCCCAAGCCCAGCGATTCATAGACGGCTGTTTCGGAGCTGTCCATCAAGCGGTTGAGATCAATATCTGGCGGATAGCTTACGTTTTTGCCGAAGACATTCTTCTCTTCGGATCGGTGCACCTGCCCGCCGGGCCAGCGGCTGTCGAATGGCTTGGCCTCTTCTTCATAATAGGCTTCGCGCCAATCCTTGCGCATGGGGTGACCACTGAAGCCTTCCCACATCAAGATGCGCTTGAGGTTGGAGTGTCCGCGGAAATGAATGCCATAGAGATCCCAGGCTTCGCGCTCCTGGAAATCCGCGCCGCGCCAAACCGGCGTCAAGGATGGCAGGCTGGGCTTCTCGCGTTCGGTCTGCGCTTTGAAGACCAGGGCGCCGCCACCGGATATGCGATAGGCATGGTAGACCATTTCCATGTGGTCGCCTTCGCCAAGATAATCCACCGCCGTCGCGCTGGAGAGGTAATCAAAGCCCAGATCGTCGCGGATGACTTGAGCGATATCCAGTAGTTGATCCGCGTCAACGATGATGCCTGAATAGCCGTCGCGGTCATCCTCTTTCACTGCCTGAGGATAGGCCGCTTTCAGATGGGCTATGGCCTCGTCAATGGACGCGGATACCAACGGCTGTTCAGGCGCTGGCGCGAGGTTCTGCATACCAGATCACTCCCCTTCGGCTTGGGCTGCCCGGCGGGAGGCGCGCAAAGCCTTGCGAGCCAGAGCGCGCAGGCGGCGCTTCTCGCGTATGTCTTCGGCTTCCGCCCAGGGCGTGCCGCCAACCGGCAGGACGACGCTCAAGGCATCGGCATCCACCGGCGCGGCTTCGGCTGCGGTATCGGCGCTGGCTGCTTTGGCGGCCACCATCTGCGTTAGCGCGGGCAATTCGCGGCTGCCCAGCAAAGCCATATCGCTGGCGGCGGCTTCGGCTTGGCGGCGGATCATGTCCATCTGGCGCGGATCAATAATGTCGGGCCCCAACACTGGCACCGGCGTCGGCTCGGCTGGTCCCACGCCATACCAAGGCACATCGTCGCCATTGGCTATGCTTTGGCCATCTATTTTGCGCTGCAAGGCGATCATGCCATAGAGCAATGCCTGCGGCGTCGGCGGGCAGCCTGGCACATACACATCAACCGGCAAATACTTGTCCATGCCAGAGACGACGTTGTAGCCCTCTTTAAAAGGACCGCCCCCGCTCGCGCAAGCGCCCATCGCCAGCACATATTTCGGCTCGGGCATCTGGTTGTAAAGGCGCACAATAGGCACGACCATCTTTTTCGTCACCGTGCCTGAGACGATCATCAAGTCGGCTTGCCGGGGCGTGGCGCGCATAACCTCGAAGCCGAAGCGGGAAAAATCGAAGCGGGAAGAGGCGGTGGCGATCATCTCAATCGCGCAGCATGCCAAACCAAAGAGCATAGGCCACATGGAATTGCGCCTGCCCCAGTTATAGAGTTGGCTCAAACTGGTGATGGCGATATTATCCTCTAGCTCGACCGGTACGGGAAACTCGGTGGCATTGAGTTCTTGCAAGTTCAGGTCCATCTAGTTGCCGATCTCCTCATACCAATCGCGCAAGATTCCCCTAAGTATAGCATCATTCGCCAACGAGGCATCGTCCGCGAAATTCGGCAAACTGGTAATCCGCCGGCTCAAATCATCCAGGCTCAAGCTCTCCAAGTCAATATCCGGATAGCTCTCCATCAAAGCCAGAACGATCTCGTAGGTCGCGTCCCAATACAGTTCGCTCGCCAAAGTTATTCACTGTCTGCCTGGCTGGCGGACGAACCTGGCAATGCGTCCATCCAAGCTGGCGCAAGCCGCGGACAACGCGCTAAGTATAGAGATTCCCGCGGCGATTGTCAAGAATTTCACAAACGAAGCGCTAGCTGGCGCTGAGCAGGATGGCGCCCTGACGATCAACCGCCGAAGACCGGGCGGCGCAGCCCATGCCAATCTCATCATAAACCGCCTGCATCGCCAAAGCCGCGGCTTTCGCGCTGGACTGGCTGTCGCAGAGAGCGCAGAGCGTTGGACCGGCTCCGCCAATAAATACAGCTATGGCGCCGGCTCGCTTGGCGGCTGCGCGCACTTCCTCCAGCATGGGCATCAAATAAGCGCGAACCGGCTCGACCACTTGATCCTTCTCCATCGCCGCGCCTAATGCCGCCAGATCATCACGGTGCAAAGCATCGACCAACTGAGCAACCGCGCCGGATTGATGCACCAGGGTCGCCAGAGGGATCTGCGCCGGCAGGATGGCTCGCGCGCCATTGGTCGGCACCTGCACATGGGGCGTGACCAATGCCAGGCGCAATGCCGCCGGAATCGGCAATATTCGGATGGACCCCACCGTGATGCCAGCGACCAGCACCATCCCGCCGAGCAAGGATGGCGCGACATTATCCGCGTGGTAGCCGCTGACGAGCGCCTCGCCTTCCAGGCAGAATGGCAGCAGATCCCGCCGCGAGAATGGTTCGCCCAAGAGCTTGTTGAGCGCCAGGACCGCCACGACCGCGCTGGCGGCGCTGCTTCCCAAGCCACTGGACAGCGGCAATCCCTTGAACAACTGGAATTTGACGCCGCGCCGCTCGTCAAGCTCGTCTAGCAGGGCTTTGGCTGCCACCGTCGCCACATTTTGCGCGGGATCACGCGGGAGCTTTCCGCCATCGCCCTGGATATCGCTGATGAGGATTTCCGGGGAATCGTGAAACTCAACAACAGCGCGATCGCCCAAGCCTTCAAGCGCCATGCCAAGGATATCGAAGCCCACGCCCAGGTTCGCGACTGTGGCCGGGGCGTAGGCTTCAACTCTGGAAAATGCCATGGAAGGTCGTTATCCTTGCCGCGTATGCCGCTCAGCGAGGTCTTGCAAATGCCAAGCAGTCTACAATGTATGGATTGCGCTCAACAATACCCAATTCTAAACCTGATCTACACTTGCGCGGCCTGCGGAGGTTTGCTGGATGTCAGGCATGACTTCGCCGAAAGCGGCAAGACCATCACCCGCGCTCTCTTTGATGACAGGCTCGGAACCTATCAAGCCCCCTACAACAGCGGCGTCTGGCGCTACAAGGAATTGGTCTACCCCGGCATAGACAACGCGGCGATTGTTAGCCGGATGGAGGGCAATACCAATCTCTATGAGCTGCCGCGGGCGGCCGCCTTCGCTGGCATCGACTCGCTCTTCCTCAAGCACGAAGGCGAAAACCCCACCGGCTCATTCAAAGATCGCGGCATGACCACCGGCTTGACACAAGCCAGGCTGCTGGGGATGCGGCGCGTCGCCTGCGCATCGACCGGCAATACTTCCGCTTCCATGGCCTCGTATGCCGCGCGCGCCGGGATGCCAGGCATCATCTTCTTGCAGAACCAGCAGATCGCCATGGGCAAGCTGGCGCAGGGCATCGCCTTCGGGGCGACCTGCCTGCAGATCAATGCCGACTTTGACCGCAACATGGCGCTCGTCCGGCTGGTGGCGGAGCGGCTGGGCATCTATGTCTTGAACTCGATAAATCCCTTCCGGCTGGAAGGCCAAAAGTCCATCATGTTCGAGGCGCTTCAGCAAATGCGCTGGCAAATCCCCGATTGGATCGTGGCGCCAGGCGGCAACCTGGGCAACAGTTCGGCTTTTGGCAAGGGTTTGCGGGAAATGTTTGAGTTGGGGCTGATCGACAGAATGCCGCGCCTGGCCATCGTGCAAGCCGAGGGCGCCAATCCCCTCTATCGCCATTTTCGCGCCGGCTTCAGAGAGTACCAGCCGGTCAAGGCGGAGACCATCGCCACTGCCATCAAAATCGGCGATCCGGTCAACCTGGATAAGGCGATACGCGCGCTGGAATGGACGAGCGGCGTCGTCGAAGAAGTCAGCGACCAGCAGATCATGGATGCCAAAGCAGTGATAGATGGACTTGGCATCGGCTGTGAACCGGCCTCGGCTTGCGCGCTGGCTGGCGCGAAGAAACTGGTTCAGAGGGGCATCATCAAACGCGGCGATAGCGTGCTAGGCGTGCTGACCGGGCATATTCTAAAGGACCCGGAAGCGACCATCGGCTACCATGCCGACCAACTTGCGGGCATTGAGCCAGCTTATCAAAACCGCATGCTGCAAGCCGAAGACGATATAGACGAGATCGTCCGGCTCCTTAGCTAAACGCGCTCGGGAACTTCCGCCAGGGAAGCCGCGAAATCTTCAATGATGTCTTCGGCATCTTCAATGCCCAGTGAGTAGCGCGCCAGGTTGTCCTTAATGCCGATGGCCAGGCGCTCCTCGCGGCTGAGGTCATAATAGCTGAAATAGGCGGGCTGCTCGATAAGGCTCTCCGTCCCTCCCAGGCTGGGCGCGATATAAGGAATGCGCAGGCGGTCGATGAAATCGCTGGTGGCTTTGATGTCGCCAGCCACTTCAAAGCTGACCACGCCGCCAAAGCCACGCATCTGCGCCTTGGCGATCGCATGGTCGGGGTGCGATGGCAAACCCGGATAGTAGACGCGCTCAATCTTGGGATGCGCCTCGAGGTATTCAGCGACCGTTTGCGCCGCGGCATTCTGATGCCGAACGCGCAGAGCCAGGGTCTTCAAGCCGCGTTCAAGCAAGAAAGCCTGGTGCGGGTCGATGACATTGCCAAAGATGCCGCGAGCGTCTTTCAATGCCCGGATGCGCCCGGCCGCTCCAGCTATGACGCCGCCCAGCACATCGTTATGCCCGCCGAAATACTTGGTCGCGCTGTGCATGACAAAATCGATGCCATATTCCAGCGGGCGCAAGTTGACCGGCGTGGCGAAGGTCGTATCCAGCAGGGTCATGGCTCTATGCCGCTTGGCAAGCTCGGCTATGCGCTGCAGGTCAGCCACGCGCAGGTAGGGATTGGTTGGCGTCTCGGTGAAAATGAAACGGGTCTTGCGCGGCACGATGGCGGCTTCCAGCGCGGCATAATCGGCCATGGGGACGATGCTGGTCAGGATGCCGAACTTCTTCAGCGTCGTCTCGCAGAATTGCCGCGTGCGCCGATAGCAGTCATCGGTCATGATGATATGCGTATCCGGGCGCAAGACAGTCAGGAAGAGCGAGGTCACGGCGGACATGCCGGATGGGTAGACCACTGCGTCCTCAGCGCCTTCCAATTCGGCGATGCGCGCTTCCAGGGACCAGACCGACGGATTGCCGTAGCGGGCGTATTCCTCGCGATCCAGCTCGCCACCATAGACTTTTTTGTCCAGGAAGTCTATCACTGCGGCAGTATCCGCGAAGGTATAGGTAGCGGATTGCACGATTGGCGTGGTCATGGCGTGAAAGCCTTTTTCGCGCTTGGCGCCGCCATGCACGGCCTTGGAGCTTTCGCCGCTGAATCTGATATTGTCAGTTTTGTCTGGCTTGGTCATTGTGATCCTCCCAAGAAAAAAGCCCAAACCTTCGGCTTTGCGCCAGTTTGGGCTTCCGCGACTTTCATGAAAAAGCGACCGTGGCACAGTCTACGGAGTTACCTGAAGCCTTTGGTCCTGCAGCCTGCTTCAGGCGTTTACCCTCATCTTCCAGAATTATCTGCCGAAATTAGCACCTTCCCAATGCCTGTTGGGGGTTGCTGTGGCTTCGCCGAGTCGGTCTCTCCACCACCTCTGGATAAGCGCAAACAGGATATGTCGTTGTTAATCGAACGCGATTTTACCATAATCCCAGGCGCGCGGCAAGAAAATTGCATCTGCTGGATTGAGCGCGCCTGAAAGACTATGTTATGCTGAAGGCTCAGGAGACGGCAAAGGGAACATGACACGGTGAATGAGACAGCGTTGCGCGTCTGCGGCGGGCAGGCTCTGCGTGGCCAGATCGAAGTCCAGCGCGCCAAGAATGCCATACTGGCGATGATCGCCGCTTCCATCGTGGTCGAAGAAGGCGAGACCGTCCTGCATGATGTGCCAGAGATTGAAGATGTCGAGCGCGCTTGCGAATTGCTGCGAGCGGTCGGCGCCCGCGCTCATCACGATACGCTTAACAAAATCTTGCGCATAGACGCCTCGGCTGTCCACAATGGGCGCTTGCCGGCTGAGGTGGCGTCGCGTTTTCGCGGGTCGGTGCTTTTCCTGGCGCCATTGCAGATTCGCCTGGGCTACGTCGAATTGCCAGGCAGCGGCGGTTGTGATATCGGCACGCGCAAGATCGATTTCCATCATCGCGGCTTTGCCCGTTTGGGCGCGAATGTCCAATATTTTGAGGATGGCCGCACGCTCATTGACCTGGCTGGCGGGCGCTTCCGCGGGACGCTGCTCTATCTCGATCTGCCCAGCCATACCGGCACGGAGAATCTGATGCTGGCCGCGGCGCTGGCGGAGGGGCAGACCATACTGGAAAACGCTTCGGTTGAGCCCGAAGTGGTGGATTTCGGCAAGTTTCTGAATGCCATGGGCGCGGACATTCGCGGTTTGGGAACTTCGACGCTGGTTATCCATGGCGTCAATCGGCTGCATGCCATTGAATATACGCCGATGCCCGATCGCCTGGCAGCTGGAACGATCATGGCGGCGGCCGCAATCACCGGCGGCGATGTTACCATACATAATGTCGAGCCGGCGCATCTTCGCATCGTCATAGCCAAACTCGAGCAGATGGGCGTGGACATCACGATCTATGGCAAGTCGATCCGCGTTCGCCGCGCGCGCAATCGCACCTTGAATCCCATCAATATCCAGACGCATCCTTACCCCGGTTTCCCGACGGATCTGCAGCCCTGCATGGCCGCCCTGTCTTGCCTGGCTGAAGGGACAAGTTATATTCGCGAGCGGGTTTTCGATAATCGCTACGGATATGTCGATGACTTGCTGGAGATGGGGGCGGATATTCTTATCAGCCAGAACGATGTCTGCATCATCAAGGGCGTCGAATGCCTGAAACCCGCCAATATCAGCGCGGGCAATATCCGCTCCGGCGCGACGGCGCTCCTGGCGGCGCTGGCAGCCGAGGGCGAAAGCATCATCGACAATGTCTATCAGATCGATCGCGGTTATGAGAAGATCGACGAATTGCTGCGTCAGCTTGGCGCGGACGTCAATCGCGTCACGCCAAAGTCGCTGGCTCAACCTACCTGGTAGCTGATTCCGCCCTCATGTAAAGATTCTATCCGCAATGCGCGCTCAGAGCTTGCTGATGACGGCGGCGGCGAATTCGGCGGTGGAGACGGCTGCTTCGCCCGCGCCGGCGATATCAGCGGTGCGCAAGCCATCCGCCAGGGCGGCGTCCACAGCTTTCTCGATTGCGGCCGCTTCGCTTTCGAGCTGCAGGCTGTAGCGCAGCAGCATGGCCGCGCTGAGGAACATGCCTATGGGGTTGGCGATGCCTTTGCCAGCGATATCGGGGGCGGAGCCATGCACCGGTTCATAGAGCCCGAAACTGTCCGCGCGCAAGGAGGCTGATGGCAGCATGCCCAGGCTGCCCGCCAAAACCGATGCCTCGTCGCTCAGGATATCGCCGAACATATTGCCCGCCACGATGACGTCAAAGCTGCCCGGGCGCGTCAGCAAGTGCATGGTAGCCGCGTCAACCAGCAGGTGCTCCAACTCGACATCGGCGTATTCTTCATGGACTTCGACGACCGTGCGCCGCCACAAACGCATGGAGGCCAGCACATTGGCTTTGTCGACCGAGCAGAGTTTCCTGCGCCTGCCCTGCGCCGCCCGAAAAGCCACATTGGCGACCTGCTCGACTTCGCCGCGGCTGTAGCTCATGGTGTCGTAGGAGTCATCGCCCTGCCCCTGTTCCTGGCGATCGCCGAAGTATATGCCGCTGACGAGCTCGCGCACGAAGAGGATATCGACATCTTGCAGCAATTCCGCGCGCAGGGGGGCATGCTCCACCAGAGCGCTGTAGGTTTTGACCGGGCGCAAGTTGGCGAAAAGCCCGAAATGCTGCCGCAAGCCCAGCAAGCCGCGCTCCGGCTGCACCGTAGCGGTGGGATCCGACCATTTGGGTCCTCCGACCGCGCCCAGCAGCGCCGCATCCGCCCGCTCGCATATATGGATTGTTTCGGCTGGCAGCGGGTCGCCGGTTTCATCAATGGCGATGCCGCCGATCAGGCCTTCGACGAAGACAAAATCATGACCATATTTGTCGGCGATGGCGGATAGCAGCTCGGTGGCTTTGCCGACCACCTCTGGTCCGATCCCGTCGCCGGGCAAAACAGCAATCGTCGCTTTCATGCGCATCTGTCTCCAGGTTCAAGGTTTCGCAATACGGAGTGCTAGTCATTCACTGCCACAGGCCTCATGTTCGCAAGGTCCGCCTCAGCCACGGTCAAGCCATATTCGACGCTATCGACCAGCGCCAGCCAGCTCGCGCAGATGATATCCGTGCCCGCGCCGACCGTGCTCCAGCGTTCGCGCCCGTTGTAGGAATCGACCAAGACCCGCGTCATTGCGCCGGTGGCGTTCTGGCTGTCCAGGATGCGCACCTTGTAATCGACCAGTTGAATATCGCGCAGGCCAGGATACTGCGGCAGCAAGGCTTTGCGCAGAGCCAGATCGAGCGCGTTCACAGGCCCGTTGCCTTCGGCGGCGGTATGCACGATATCGCCATCGATGTCCAGCTTGACCATGGCTTCAGCCAGCTGGCCCCGGCCGCGCCGATCTTCAACGATGACAGTGAAATCGAGCAAATGAAAGAGCGGCTGATACTCCGGAGCTGCTCGGCGCAGGCGGACCGCGACCGAGGCTTCCGCGCCTTCGAAGACAAAGCCGGCATTCTCAAGCTCTTTGATCTCGTTGAGCACGCTGACGGCTTCGTCGGTGGAAACGTCCAAGCCGAGTTCTTCCGCCTTGCTCAATAAATTGCCGCGCCCCGAAAGATCGGAGACCAGGACGCGCGTCTGGTTGCCCACAAGCTCGGGCTCGATATGCTGATAACTATCGACGTTGCGGCGCATGGCTGCCACATGGATGCCGCCTTTATGCGCGAAGGCGCTTTTGCCAACATAGGGCAGGTGCGTATCGGGCGCCAGATTGGCGATTTCCGCCACCGCCCGCGAGAGATGCGTCAGCGAATCCAGGTGGCCATCCCGCGCCAGGCAGGGCATGTCCATCTTGATGATGAGATCGGGGATGATGCTGCACAGGTTGGCGTTGCCGCAGCGCTCGCCATAGCCATTGATCGTGCCTTGGACATGCGTCGCGCCAGCCCGCACGCCAGCCAGCGAATTGGCCACCGCCACCTCGCTGTCATTATGCGTGTGAATGCCAAATTGCATCTCCGGGAAGAGCTCGCGCGCGCGATAGACGAACTCGGCCACTTCCCAGGGCATGGAACCGCCGTTGGTATCGCAGAGCACGATGACATCCGCGCCGCCAGCCACCGCGGCCGCCAGGGTGTCAAAGCCATATTCCAAATCCAGCTTGGCGCCGTCAAAGAAATGCTCGGCGTCATAGATGACTTCTTTTCCCTGGGCTTTCAGATACGCCAGGCTGTCCTCAATCATGTTCAGGTTCTCGCTCGCGCTGGTCTGCAAGACATCGGTTACATGCAGCATGGATGTCTTGCCGACTACCGTCACCACCGGCGTATGCGCGTCGATCAGCGCTTGGATATTCAGATCGTCTTCCGGCTTGATGCCTTTGCGGCGCGTCGAGCCAAATGCGGCGATCTTGGAATGCGCCAGATCCAGATGGCGCGCCTGCTCAAAATAACCGACATCTTTAGGGTTGGAGCCGGGCCAGCCGCCCTCGATATAATCGACGCCCAATTCATCTAATAATCGCGTGATATGCAGCTTGTCCGCCAGCGAGAAAGAGATGCCTTCCCTTTGGCTGCCATCACGCAGCGTGGTATCGTATATCGCAACCCTCGGCTTCAAGTTCCCTCTCCCCTCTGGCTCCAGCCGGCTGCCTCAAGCCTTTGTAAGAACGCGCTGCGAGTTGGCGGTTTCGTAGGCTTTTGCCTCTTCGTCCAAAGCCAGCAAATAGCCGAGCTGATCCACGCCATTGAGCAGGCAGTACTTGGAGAAGCCATCCAGCGGGAAGCGCAAATCGCGGCCATCGGGAAGGGTCAAAGTCTGCGATGCCACATCAATGCTGAGCGTCGTGCCGGGGTCTTCCTGCGCCAGGCTGAAGAGCTGCTGCTGCGTATCGGCGTCGACGATGACCGGCAGCAAGCCATTCTTGAGCGCGTTGTTGCGGAAGATATCGGCGAACTCCGTGCTGATGACCGCCTTGAAGCCGGCGCCAAGCAAGGCCCAGGGGGCATGCTCCCGCGAGCTCCCGCAGCCGAAGTTGTTGCCCGCCACCAGGATTGACGCGCCCTGATATTGCGGCTTGTTCAGCACAAATTCCGGGTTGGGCGTCTCGCCGTCTTCGAGGTAGCGCCAATCGCAGAAAGCCGCCTTGCCCAAGCCCGCTTTGTCGGTCACTTTCAGGAAGCGGGCGGGGATGATCTGATCGGTGTCGATATCGTTGACCGGAATGGAGACGATGCTGCCGGTGATGGATGTCAGTTTTTCCATTTTGTCCTCTTATATCGCTTGCGTGAAGCCAACCCCGCCCCTGGCCCCTCACCGAAGCATCAGGGAGGGGAGTCAAAGGCAACTAGCCGCAATTGATCTTGCGTCGGCGGCCATGTCGCGCGGGTGTCTGCACATCATGTCTATTGCAGCAGGCTGCGCGGATCGCTGACAGCGCCGGCCACAGCCGAAGCCACAGCAGTCAAGGGGCTGGCCAGGAAGGTGCGCCCGCCCTTGCCCTGGCGGCCTTCGAAGTTGCGATTGCTGGTCGAGACGGCGTATTGCCCTGGCTCAAGCTGGTCGCCGTTCATGGCGATGCACATGGAACAGCCGGCTTCCCGCCATTCCGCCCCGGCTTCGCGGAAGATGCGGTCGAGACCTTCGCTTTCCGCCTGCCGTTTGACCTGCTGCGAACCCGGCACGACCATCATGCGCAGACCATCGGCGACCTTGCGGCCCTCTATGAACCGCGCCGCCTGCCGCAGATCGGATATCCGCGAATTGGTGCAGCTGCCGATGAAAACCACATCTATCGGCTTGCCCAGCAGCGTCTGGCCCGGCTGCAAGTCCATGTACGTCAATGCCTTGTCAAGCGCCGTTTTGCGGTTGAAATCGCTTTCGTCGGCCGGCGCCGGCACATGGGCGTCGATTGGCATGCCCATTCCGGGGTTGGTGCCATAGGTGATCATGGGCTTCAAATCGTCGGCGCTCAGCGTGATCTCCTTGTCGAAGACCGCGCCATCATCGCTGGGCAGCAACCGCCAGCTTTCAAGGGCTGCCTCCCAAGCCTCTCCGCTGGGCGCATGCCGCCGCCCCTGGACATACTCAAACGTCGTATCGTCCGGGGCGACCATGCCGGCCCGCGCGCCGCCTTCGATGGACATATTGCAGACGGTCATCCGCCCTTCCATGCTGAGATTGCGAATGGCTTCGCCGCGATACTCAAAGACGTGACCCGTGCCTCCGCCGATGCCGATACGCGCGATGATGGCCAGGATGATGTCTTTGGCTGTCACGCCGTCGCCGAGCGCGCCTTCGACATTCACCGCCATGGTGCTCGGCTTGTTTTGCAGCAAGGTCTGCGTGGCCAGGACGTGGCCAACCTCGCTGGTGCCTATGCCAAACGCCAGAGCCCCAAAAGCCCCGTGCGTGCTGGTATGGCTGTCGCCACAGACGATGGTCATGCCCGGCTGCGTCAGACCTTTTTCGGGCCCGATGACATGCACGATGCCTTGATGCTCATCGCCGAGGGCATACATAGGGATGCCGAAGTCCTCGCAATTCTTCGTGAAGGTCTCCAGCTGCCGCGCCGCCATGGCATCCGCTACCGGGATTATGCCCAGCGCGTCCCGCGGGGTGGTCGGCGTGCTGTGATCCATCGTGCCGATAGTCTGGTTGGGCCGCCGCACATTCAATCCGCGTTCGCGCAGCATGGAGAAAGCCTGCGGCGATGTCACTTCATGCACAAGGTGCAGGTCGATATACAGCACAGCCGGCGTATCATCGCTTTGCGCCCGCACGATATGCGCATCCCAGACTTTCTCGAACAAGGTGCGCGGTTTTCCATTCTTTGTCATCTGCATTCCCCTACTGAGCCAAAATGAGTCGAAGACTAAGAAACCAGCCCGACCGTGGCGACTTCGCCCTCCGGCGCCAGATCTCCCAAACCAATGCTGGAAATCATGCGATTGAGCGCGGCCACATAGGCTTTCACGCTGGATACCACGATGTCGCTGTCCGCCCCATAGCCTCCGAAAGTTCGCGGGCTGCCCGCCGGCGAGATGCGCACGGTGACCTCGCCCAAGGCGTCTATGCCTTCGGTTACGCTGTGCACATTGAACTCCAGCAGGACATTCGGCGCCTGGATGATTTGGTCGACGGCGCGATAGGAGGCGTCCACGGGTCCCGTGCCCACCGAGGCGATGACAATCTCGCGGCCATCCTGGTTGGCCATCTTGACCGTCGCCGTCGGCATGCCCATCGTGCCGCAGACAACCTGAATATCGATGAGACGGAAAAAATCTTCCGGCTTCTGCGCGGCTTCATCCGCCACCAGCGCTTCCAGGTCGGCATCGGTCACGGTCTTCTTCATATCCGCCAGTTCCTTGAAGCGGCGGAAGATATCCATCAACTCATCGCCTTCGACTTCATAACCCAGCTCTCGGAGGCGAACGCGCAGGGCATGGCGGCCGCTGTGCTTGCCCAAGACCAGTTTGCTCTGCGTCAAGCCGACAGTTTCCGGCGTCATGATCTCAAAAGTTTCGGCGTTCTTGAGCACGCCATCCTGGTGAATGCCGGATTCATGCGCGAAGGCGTTGGCGCCGACGATGGCTTTATTGGGCTGGACGGGCATGCCCATATAATTGCGGACGAGGCGGCTGGTCTTCATGATCTGAGTCGAGTCGATATTCGTGCGCAAGTTGTAGAAAGACCGGCGCGTGTGGATCGCCATGACCACTTCTTCCAGGCTGGTGTTGCCCGCCCGCTCGCCTATGCCGTTGATGGTCACTTCGACCTGGCGGACCCCCCGCGTCAAGCCAGCCAGGGTGTTCGCGGTGGCCAAGCCAAGATCGTTGTGACAATGCACGGACCAGATGACGCCGCTGCCGGGTCCCGCGCCGGGCGTTTCGGTGATGAGCATCTCCAGCGTGTCCGCCCATTCCGAAGGCATGACATAGCCGACGGTATCCGGGATATTCAACGTGGTCGCGCCGCATTCCACCGCCACGGCGCAGGCGCGAATCAGGTATTCGGTGTCGGTGCGCCCGGCATCCATGGGGCTGAACTCGACATCATGGCAGAGGCTCTTCGCCAAAGTTACCGCGCTGCGGATGCGCTGCAAACCTTCCGCCTGGTCGATGCGCAGCATAGCCAAGTGGCTGGGCGAGGTGCCGAGAAATGTATGTATGCGCGGTTTTGCGGCTTCCTGAACGCCTTCCCAAGCTGCCAGGATGTCGCTTTCGACTGCGCGCGCCAAGCCGGCCACCGACGGTCCATCCAACGTGCCAACTTCCCGGGCGATGCGTTGGACGGCGCGCAGATCGTCAGGGGACGCGGCCGGAAAGCCGGCTTCAATGACATCCACGCCAAGCCGGGAAAGCTGACGAGCGATCTCGAGCTTTTCGGCGCTGGACAGCGTTGCGCCGGGGCTCTGTTCGCCATCGCGCAAGGTGGTATCGAAGATGATGACGGTATTATCGTCGTAGGTTCGTCGTGCCATTGGGAGACGCTCCTTCGTATAGATGAATCAGGACGAGCGGTTTGCGCAGCTTCGTCAAGCCGCTAAGGCCATCTTCGGACATTCAGGCGCCTCCTTTCTTTGTATACGCTTGCGTGTTTGCGCTTCGGCGGGCTAGCCAGTGGCTGGCCCCTACAGTCGACTACTGTTTTCGCTTCGGCGGGCGAGCCAGTGGCTGGCGCCGATTAATCCTGCTGCTTGATGTTCTTGGCATCCAGGAAGGGCATCATCTGCCGCAGGTCCGCGCCGACTTTCTCGATCAGCAGGTCGTGCTCGCGCTGACGCCGCGCGTTGAAGTTGGGCCTGCCCTGCTTGTTCTCGGCGATCCATTGCTCGGCGAACTCGCCATTCTGGATGCGCTGCAAGACGCCAGCCATCTCTTCCTTGACGGATTCCTCAAACTGGTCGCCGGTTACGTACCCGCCCTGCTCCGCGGTATTGCTGACGCTGTACCACATATAGCTCAGACCGCCTTCATAGAGCAGATCGACGATGAGCTTGAGTTCATGCAGGCACTCAAAATAGGCGACCTCGGGCTGATACCCGGCTTTGACGAGCGTTTCGAAGCTGGCGCGGATCAATGCCGTAACCCCGCCGCAAAGCACCACTTGCTCGCCGAAGAGGTCGGTCTCGGTCTCTTCTTTGAAGGTCGTCTCGATCACGCCGGCCCGCGTGCAGCCGATTGCCTTGCCATACGCCAGCGCGAGCGCCATGGCATTGCCCGTGGCATCCTGCTCGATGGCGATCAAGCCGGGCGTGCCAGCGCCTTCGATGAAGACTTCGCGGACGCGGTGACCGGGCGCTTTTGGCGCAATCATGGCGACATCGACCGAGTCGGGCGGCACGATCTCTTTGAAGTGAATGTTGAAGCCATGCGCGAACATCAGCATGGCGCCGGCCTTCAGATTGGGCGCGATATGCTCGCTATACACAGCGCCTTGCCGGGTATCCGGGATGAGCACCATGATGATATCGGCTTGGCGCGCCGCTTCGGCCACTGTGAAGACCTGCAAGCCATCCGCTTCGGCTTTGGCTTTGCTTTTGCTGCCCTCATGCAAGCCAATGATGACCGACTGGCCGTTGTCGCGCGCGTTCAAGGCATGGGCATGCCCTTGACTGCCATATCCGATGACGGCGATAGTCTTGCCATCAAGCAGACCGAGATCCGCGTCTTTGTCATAATAGAGTGTCGCCATGTAGCTTGTCTCTCCTCGTTTGAATTGTGAATAGAATCGCGTCCGCCAGAGACCCGCCGGCTAGACGATGCGCCCGTTGCCGCCGCGCGCTTTCGACGCCGCCTCGACCAAAGTCCGCCGATTCATGAACTTGGTATCGTGAATGCGCGTGCCCCGCCCCATGGATACGACTCCCGTGCGAATCATCTCCACGATGCCAGTCGGGCGGACTGCTTCAATGAATTCTTCCAGGATCTCTTCCGTCCCGACCATTTCGATGATGGCGACATGCGGTCCCACGTCTATGATGCGCGCGGGATAGCGGTCGCAGATTTCGGTGATGGTATTGCGCGAATCGGGATCGTCGTTGCGCACCTTGATCAGGGCCAGGTCGCGCTCGACATGCGGCTGGTCATCCAGCACGCGCACATCAATGACGTTGACCAGTTTCTGCAGGTTATTGGCGATCTTCATGGCGTATTCGGGGCCAGCCACGACGCGAATGGTCATGCGCGAAATATGCGGTCGATGCGTCCGCCCGACGGTGAGGCTGTCGATATTGAAGGCGCGCCGGCGAAACAGGCTGGCGATCCGGTTCAGGACGCCCGGCTCATTCTCAACCAGAGCCACCACGGTCATCTTGTTATCTGTCGCTGCTTCCGCCATTATGCTTCTCCTGGCTTGGGCCGGCGCTTCATATCGTGCAGGTCCGCGCCGGCGGGGACCATCGGGTACACCATCTCTTCTTTTTCGACCACGAACTCGATGAGCGTCGGTCCATCGACGCCGCGCGCGAAATTCACGGCTTCTTCAATCTCATGCCGCTGCGTGACCAGGCGATTGGGGATGCCATAAGCATCAGCCAATTTGCAGAAGTCCGGATTGACCATGGGCGTGGCCTGGTAGCGCTTCTCGAAGAAAAGCTCCTGCCATTGGCGCACCATGCCCAGAAAATTGTTGTTGATGATGGCGATATTCACGTTGACGTTTTCCTGCACTGCCGTCGCCATCTCACAGAGGGTCATCTGGAAGCCGCCATCGCCGACGATCGCCCAGATCTCTTCTTCGGGCTTGCCGAACTTTGCGCCTATTGCGGCCGGGAAGCCGAAACCCATCGTGCCCAAGCCGCCGCTGGTCAGCAATGTGGCTGGCCGTTGATGCGGGTAATACTGCGCCTCCAGCATTTGATGCTGCCCGACATCGGTGACGGTGATGGCGTCGCCGCCGGTCAAGCGCCAGATATCGTTGATGACTTGCGCCGTCAGCAGCCTGCCCGGCGTCTCATAATTCAGCACATCGCGCTCGCTGGAATCCTCCTGCCAATCGCGGATCTTGCCGATCCATTCGGGATGGGCTTTCCCCGCCAGCTTGGGGAGGAGCTGCCGCAGCACGGTCTTGAGGTCGCCGGCGATGCCCACATCGGCTTTGACGTTCTTGTTGATTTCCGAGCGGTCAATATCGATATGGATCTTGCGGGCGTTCACCGCGTAGGTCTTCAAGTTGCCGGTGACGCGGTCGTCGAAGCGCATGCCCAGCGCCAGCAAGAGATCGGCTTCCTGGATGGCCAGGTTGGAGCAGGCTTCGCCGTGCATGCCCATCATGCCGATGACCAGCGGATGCTCTTCCGGCATGGCGCCTTTGCCCAGCAGCGTCAGTGAAACCGGGATCTGCGCCCGTTCCGCCAGTTCGCGGATTTCGTTCATGGCGCCAGACATCACGACGCCATGCCCAGCCAGGATGATGGGGCGTTCCGCTTCTTGAATCAAGCGCAGCGCAGCATTTATCTCGTGGTCATTGGCGGCCGATGGCGGATGATAACCCGGCAGGATCACATCGCCTTCCGGATAGATGAACTCGGTAACCGCGTTCTGGATATCCTTGGGCACATCAACCAGCACGGGACCGGGCCGCCCGGTGCGCGCGATATGAAAGGCTTCTTTCATGATGTAAGCCAGGTCGTGAATATCCGTGACCAGATAATTGTGCTTGGTTATGGGCAGCGTAACGCCAGTGACATCAGTCTCCTGGAAAGCGTCCGAGCCAATCGCCGGGATCGGCACTTGCCCGGTGATAGCCACGATTGGCGACGAATCCATCATGGCGGTGGCCAAGCCAGTCACTAAGTTGGTCGCGCCCGGACCGCTGGTGGCGATGCAAACGCCGACCTCGCCGGTGGCCCGCGCATAGCCATCAGCCATGTGAGACGCGCCCTGCTCATGGCGGACGAGCACATGATGCAGGCGATCTTCATATTTGGCCATCGCGTCATAAGTGGGCAGGATGGCGCCGCCGGGATAGCCGAACATGACATGCACGCCTTCTCGCAACAGGCATTCCATGATGATTTCAGAACCGGTCAGTCTCATCATCGCCTCCTGGCATCCTCGTTCGCGTCAATGTCCATGCGCTCAGGCATTCACATGCGTCAGCCAGCCATATTTATCCGGCTGCTCGCCCGATGTGATGGCGAAGAACTGGCGCTGAACGACTTCAGTTATTGGCCCCCGCGAGCCACAGCCGATTGCTATGCGATCGACAGATTTGACCGGCGTGACTTCGGCTGCGGTGCCGGTGAAAAAGATCTCGTCAGCCATGTAGAGCATCTCGCGGGCGACCGGCTGGAAGCGCACTTCAACGCCCTGCTCAGCCAATATGGTCAAGGCGCTGTCCCGAGTGATGCCCATCAGGATTGATGACCAGGCGCCCGGCGTATAAACGACGCCATTGAGGATGACAAAGATGTTCTCGCCCGCGCCTTCGCTGACATAGCCGTTGACATCCAGGGCGATGCCTTCCTCGAAGCCGTTGTCATGCGCTTCCATACTAACGAATTGGCTGTTGACGTAATTGCCGCCCGCCTTGACCAGCGCCATGTGCGTATCCGGCGCCATCCGTCGGAAAGAACTTATCTGGACATCCACGCCGCGCTCCAAGCCTTCCGCGCCCAGGTAACTGCCCCATTCCATCGTGAGAATAAAAGTTTCCGTCGCGGTGCGCCCGCGGCCTTCCAAGCCCAAAGCGCCAGCGCCGCGAAAGATGATCGGGCGGATATAACAAGATTTGTGTCCATTGCGGCGGATGAGCTCAATGATGGCGCGATCCAGCGATTCAGCGCTGTTGTCATGTTCAATCCGCATGATGCGCGCGCCCTGCATCAGCCGTTCGCTATGCTCGCTCAGGCGGAACACCGCGGGACCAGCCGGCGTGTCATAAGCGCGTATGCCCTCAAACACGCTGGAGCCATAATGCAAGGCGTGCGCGCTTACATGCACCGTCGCCTCATCCCATTTTACAAATTCGCCTTTGCGCCAAATCCATTCCGCTGTCATTGACTTGTCCCCTGCCGATTCGCGTCGGTCCCCGCTAAACGAAAAAGCCCCCCGTGGCTTGGGAGGCTCTTGTCTGCTGTCGTTTAGGAAAATTGCCCGCCCAAGCCGTTAAAGTCCACTGATAATCACGAGGACAATGACAAGGACAAGAATGAGGCTGCTGATGGCTGTGATGCGACCGCGCATATCGCGCCCCGTTAGGCAATTTCTCACTGACCTATGTTAGCGAATTTCCAGGCTGCTGTCAAGGATTGCGCGACAAGTCCTTTCGGCGCTCCGAAAAACTTCATGCAAACTGCCGCTGATTCATCGTACAAGCTGCACAGGGGCTATGCCAAGCGCTGCCTGGCTTTGCCTATCTGGGCGCGAACAGCCTCCGGCGCCGTGCCGCCAATGGTGGACCGCTGCGCAAGCGAACGGCGAAAATCGAAGACATCCGCAACATCAGCCTCGAACTCTTCGCAGACCATTCGCAAGCTGGCCAGATCAAGCTGCTTCAAGCTCAAGCCTCTTTCGGCAGCCAGCTTGACAACCGAGCCGATAACATGATGCGCCTGGCGGAAGGGCATGCCTTTGCGCGCGAGATAATCCGCCAGATCCGTGGCCAGCAGGTCATCGCTCAGGGCAGCGGCCATAGCATGACTGTCGATGCTTAAGCTGCTGATTGTAGCGGTGATGACGGGCAGCAGCCGCCGCAACTCCGCCAGCGAATCCATCAGCGCTTCCTTGTCTTCTTGCAAGTCTTTGTTGTAGCCGCTTGGCAAGCCCTTGAGCGTGGCCAGGAAGCCGCTCAAGTTGCCGATGAGCCGTCCCGTCTTGCCGCGCGTCAATTCCATGGGGTCGGCATTGCGCTTCTGCGGCATCAAGCTCGAACCGGTGCTGTAGCGATCGTCCAGCGTTACGAAGCCGAAAGCCGGATTGGAATAGATCAAGATATCTTCCGCCAGTCGGCTCAGGTGAATGGCGCATATCGCAATGGCATAGAGCAGATCAGCCACGAAGTCGCGATCGCTGACGGCGTCCAGGCTGTTGGCGCTCGGCGCTTCAAAGCCCAGTTCCTCTGCCAGCCGCTGCCGATCCACGGGAAAAGGATTGCCAGCCAAAGCGCCCGAACCCAGGGGGCATTCCGCCATGCGCCGGCGAGCCGACCCCAGCCGGTCACTATCGCGCTCAAGCATCCAGAAGAAGCTCATCAGCCAATGCGCCGCGCTAATTGGCTGGGCGGGCTGAAGATGGGTGTAACCCGGCATCAGCGTATCAATATGATTTTCGGCAGTGGAAACCAAGGCGGATTGCAGCTGGCGTATCTCGGCTGAGAGGTCCTCTGCCGCGCGCATGCACCAGAGGCGGAAATCGGTCGCGACCTGATCGTTGCGGCTGCGGCCCGTATGCAGCTTGCCGCCGACCTCGCCAATCATCTCGATCAAGCGCCTTTCCACCGCCGTGTGAATATCTTCATCGCCAGCCTGGAACGCGAAGATGTCGTCTGCGAACTCTTGCCGGATCTGTCGCAAGCCGTCGATGATTGTCTCGGCTTCTTCTGCAGTGATGACTCCGGCGCCAGCCAATGCCCCGGCGTAAGCGATGCTGCCCTGTATATCCTCGGCATACAGCGCCTTGTCGAATCCGATGCTGTCATTGAGCGCGCGCAGGTCTTCGTCGCTCGGCTCGCTGAATCTCCCGCCCCAAAGGCTCATCGTATACGCGCCCTCCGCTCAATCGCGCTTGAAGCGGCTGTAATCGGGGCGGCGATAATCGGTGGATTGCCCGCCTTCAATTTCCAGCATGGCTTCCACCTTGATCGGCAAGCCAAAGAGCTGAATGAAGCCATGGGCGTCCTGCTGGTTGTATACGTCTTCTTCCCCGAAGGAGGCATAATCTTCGCGGTAGAGGCTGTAGGGGCTCTTGCGGCCAGCCACTATGATATTGCCTTTGTAGAGTTTCAGGCGCACTAGGCCGGTCACGGTCTCCTGGGTTGCCGACACGAAGCCGTCCAGAGCCTCGCGCAATTTGCTGTACCACATCCCGTTATAGACCAGCTCGGCATATTTTGTGGCCAGGACATCCTTGTACTGCATGGTGTGCTTGTCCAGGCAGATGCTTTCCAGAAGTTGATGCGCGCGATGCACGATGGCGCCGGCTGGCGTCTCATACACGCCGCGGCTCTTCATGCCCACCAGGCGATTCTCGACGATATCGCTGCGACCTATGCCATGCCGTCCACCCAGCTTGTTGAGCGCCATAAAGAGCTCAACCGCGCCCAGGGCCTCGCCATTGAGGCTGACCGGATTGCCCTGCTCAAAGCCGATCTCGATGTATTCCGCCTGATCGGGGGCTTCTTGCGGATCGCTGGTCATCTGAAACATGCCGCTTTCGGGTTCGTTCCAGGGGTTCTCCAGCAAGCCGCCCTCATGCGACAGATGGAAGATATTGCGGTCGCGGCTATAGATGTCTTTCTCGGTTTGCGAAACCGGGACGCGAAATTCTTCGGCATAAGCCAGGGCGTCCTCACGACCGCGGATATCCCATTCCCGCCAGGGCGCGATGGTCTTCAGCTTGGGGTTCAACGCCATGGTCGAGACTTCAAAGCGGACCTGGTCATTGCCTTTGCCGGTGCAGCCATGCGCCACCGCGTCGGCTTTCTCCATCTCGGCGATCTCCACCATGTGCCGGGCGATCAAGGGGCGGGCAAACGAGGTGCCCAGCAGATACTCGCGCTCGTATACAGCGCCGGCGCGCAAGGTGGGGAAGACAAAATCCGTCAGGAATTCCTCGCGCAGATCACGGATGTAGAGCTTGGACGCGCCCGAAGCCAGGGCTTTTTCTTCCAAGCCATCCAGTTCTTCTTCCTGCCCCAGGTCAGCGCAGAAGCAGATCACCTCGCAGTCATAATTATGTTTCAGCCAGGGCACAATCACCGAAGTATCCAGCCCGCCGCTATACGCCAGGACCACCTTGTTTATGTCAGATGCCGCCATTGCGCCGCTCCATCTCTTTAGTCGGTTGAGCGCGCCTAGTGTAATGCAAGTTCGCGGATTTGGAAGTGGACGCTAGAGAAGCCCGGCTGACCGTTCGCGCCCTACCCTGCATCCCATGGCAATCGCGTCAAACTGGAACTGCGCTGGAAAATGACAGTTTCCCCCTTAAATGCGCTATCTGTTTTGAAGCGATGTATCCGGCAAATCATCATGTGCGGCTTGTCTATAGCGCGGCGCAAAGCTAGAATGCGGGCAGGATGTCTGGCGGCTTGTATGAACGGGGAAGACATGACGACCGTAGCGCAACTAAAAGACCTGCGTGACCAGAAGTCGCGCCCCCACTTGCAGCAATACGCGCCGGTGTGGATCTTGCGCGATGATGTCTTTGCGGAGGATGAAGCCATCCAGTTTCACGTGCTATTTCAGCACAACCTGCATGGCTGGGTGAACCGCCGCTATCGTTACGACGGCTTCAACGACACGCTCTATCACTTGGGGCAGACCACGGTGGCGGAGGACGAGGCTCTGGATTTTATGCTGGAGCCGCCTTATATCGCCGCCAAGGTCAACGATATTCCCAATGCCTACGGCGGTTAGGGCTTGCGCAGCTTCTCGCCCGACACCTCAGCAAAAACGCGCAACAATCGCTCGGCTATCTCGGACCAGGCATAGGCTTTGGCAACCTTCGCGGCGCTGGCGCCCATCATGGCTGTCCGGGATGGATCGCTGATCAGTTGGATGATGCAATCGGCCAGGGAGATTGGCTCGCGAGCCGGGATATGCAAACCCGTTTCCTGATCGCGCACTAGGAATTGCAAGCCGCCTACCTGCGAGGCGATCACCGGCTTGCCGCTTGACATGGCTTCTAATGCGACCATGCCAAAAGACTCGTAATCCGATGGCATAATGACAGCCGTAGCGGCGGCATAATATCGCGGCAGCTGGTCCTGTTCTTTGGCGCCGACGAAGCTCACCAGCGGGTCGATGCCCAGTTTGACGCTTAGCGCTTGCAGGCGGTTCATTTCCGCATCACGCTTGCTATGCGGGTCGCCGCCGACGATCATGAAGTGCAGCTTCTTCAGCGACTCCGGCGCGCGCTCCCGCAGCACATGCAGAGCTTCGAGGATTGTATCCACAGCCTTTAGCGGCTCTATCCGCCCGACGAAGAGCAGGACATTGCTGTCTGGCTTTAGGCACAGCGACTTCCGGGCTTCGGCGGGGGAGATCCGCAGGACAAAGCGGGATGTATCGACGCCCGGCGGAATGACGATGATCTGGCGGCGCGAGGCTCTGTACAGCCAGCGAAGCTGCGCTTGTTCAGCTGGCGTCGCCGCGATGACGCGATCCGCCCAATCCAGGATGCGCATTTCTGTCAAGATGCGCCGGTCGGGCTGGTAATGCGCGTTTAGCTCGATGCGCTTTTTCATGTGGCCCAGCGTATGATACATATGCGCGAAGGGAATGCCCCAGGCTTCCTTGAGCTTTGCCGCCACCCAGCCGCTCAGCCAATAATGACTGTATACCAGGTCATAGCGATGGTTGCGCAACGTGGCGAATGCCATCATTTCGGCGGTGAACTCGGAGAGATGCTGGAACTGGTCCTCGGGTCGCATGGGCTGAGCGGGACCAGCATCGAGAGCAATCACGCGGACATTGTCGCCGATAGACAGGTCAATCGCCGGCTCGAATTCATGCGAGCGCCGCGTGAAAATATCGATCAGGTAACCTTGCTCGCCCAATTCGCGCGCGAGTTCGCGAATATAGACGTTCATGCCTCCCGTCTTCGCCCCGCCCATGGGCGCGACCGGGCTGGTGTGAACGCTGATCAAGGCGATTCTTTCGATTGGCATGGCTCATCCGTATGGAGCCGCTTATGCCATCAGCTCGCTCGCAAATTCATCACCGAGGTGTCGCGGCCGCCCATGCGATACTTGTAGGCTTCGCTGCCGCGCAAGAAATCATAGAATTGATAACCCTGCTCAATGGCATGGCGGATGTTGTAAGCCAGCAGGACGATGCCCGGGCTGAGGTCGCCATAATCGCGGTGATCCAAGCCCGAGTTGTACACCATGACGCGGTTGCCATACACAAAATTTATGTAGGCGGCCGCGCGCTCCTCATCAACTGTCAGGAAATTCATCTGCAGCCAGCCGCGATCTTGCAGCAGCGGCACAATATCTGCGAAGAACCTGCGATTCTTGTCATCCCGAAGGAATTCGGCTTTTTGCTTGTCGCTGGCCGCCATCAAGCGGATGAACTGCGCAACTTCCGCGTCAAGATCGCGCGCGCCATTGACGATATACCAGTCGATGGCTTTGTCGCTGCCTTGGGCGCGGCGGATCTTGCGGCGAACTTCATGCCGCTGCTTCTTATCGAGCAAGCTGAGATAGCCCTGCCAGTTGGCGGGCAGCTCTATCACCGGGCAGACTTCCTGCTGCTCGACGACTGTCTCAAAGCCGCGCGCTTCCAGCAGGCTTGGCAGCAAATGCCGGGTGGGCGATTCATTTGGGACATTGCAGAAATCAAGCCGGTCGAACTCGCCGCGGTTTTCCGCCAAATAATCGGCAATGGCCTCGAAAACCGGACCCAGGCAAGCTTCATCGACAATAAAATCCAGATAATCCGTCACATCAACGCAGCCGACAATCTGGACGCGCCGTTCGCCCGCGGCCCCGGAGATGAACAAGGGCGCGATGCCAACCAGCTTGTCAGCCTCGCGGCAGGCCAGGATCAGCAATTCGCCCGGCTGATAAGCCTGCCACCAGGTGCTTTGCCACTCCCAGGTATAAAAGATGTGATTGACGGGCGCGCGCCGCAAGAGCCCGTTCCACTCGCGAGCCAGCGCATCAAAGGCGCTTGCCTGTCGATATGCCTTTAGCTCCACGCCATGCCCGATCACCTATCGCTTGCGGGGAGGAAGCTGCCGCTACTGTGACAAATCAGAGCGCGGCAATCTTACCAATTCTTCTGGCGACAAAGCGGAGCCCCTTCAGAGCGCTTTGGGCGTCGCATCGTCATTGCCCCATTCTTTCCAGGATCCATCATAGATCCGCAGGTTCTTGGCGCCGGCCCGTTCCATCGCCAGCATGCCATAGGTCGCCGAGACGCCAGAATTGCAGTATAGCACGGTATCAGGCGCCTCCAGGTCGATGCCCATATCCGCGAATATGGCGCGCAGTTCCACATCCGGTTTCATGGTCATATCGTCGGCCAGCAGCAGCGATCGCGGCAGGTTCAGCGCTCCGGGGATATGCCCGCCATGCCGCGCTCGCGAGTTTTGGCCCGTGAATTCCGCGGGCGAGCGGACATCCACCAGCTGCATGGATTGGGATTCCAGGCCGCGCAGGATTTCCGGCAAACTGGCTTTCAGCGCAGGGTTCACCGTCACAATGAAGTCTCCACGCGGATGCCGCGTCACCGCGGACGAGCTTGGCCTGCCTTCCGCCAGCCATTTTGTCCAGCCGCCATCCAGCACACAGGCTTTGTCATGCCCATAATGCCGCAATGCCCAAAGCATACGGCAAGCGAACATGCCCGCCGCGTCATCGCTGAGCACAATAGTCGATGCGTTGCTGATGCCCAAGCTCTCCATCAACGCCGCGAAACGCTCTGGAGAAGCGATATCGTTGGATGGCGAGCCGGGCTCGACGATGTCAACCTGCCAATCGACGTAGATGGCGCCCGGAATATGCGCGGATTCATAGGCCTCGCGGTCGGAGAAGTAATGCGGCGGCGGCTGGGAAGGCGGCAGCACTTTGCCGCGAATCTCAATGACGCGCAGATCATCATCATGGAGATGCTCTTCCAGCCAATCGGTCGTCACCAAGGGGCCTGGCATGCTCCGCTCCTCTTCCTTGACCCGGTCGCCTTGGGCGCATTGTACCCGCTGCGGGGCTGGCATGCGAAGGATTGCGCGTCCGTTTCCATTCCAGCGCAATTCAGATATAATGCCTGGCAAGACAGGCGAAGCAATCAAAACATGAAAAGACGAATCCGCGGGCACAAGCTCTCAATCACGCAGTTGGACTTCAATCTCTATCGCGTCAGAGTGCCGATCCGGGAGTATCCGGGGCAGAACCTCAGCGTGATTGACCTGCACCCCCAAGGCGTCGAGACGGCTATGCTCTGCCAGCATGGCTTCGCTGGCGTGGCTGAATCCTGGGAATGGCAGTTGGCGCATTTCTCGAATCGCTATCGCGTGGTCGCGCCGGATTTGCGCGGGCATGGCCAGAGCGACGCCCCGCATAGCCGATATTCCATGGCGGAACTTGTGCAGGATATGCACGATGTGGTGGAGGCATTAAATCTGCCCGAGCGCTTTATCCTGGCTGGGCATTCTTTCGGCGGCTCAATCTGCATTGAATACGCCCTTGCCCACCCCGAGCGCATCGAGAAGCTGATCCTGGTGGCCACGGCTGGCGAGTATCCGCTGCCCAAGATCGCCGCGCTGCTCTTCCGCATCCCGGTGCATGTCGCCCTGCCCTTTTGGCGCTATCGCCGCAAATGGGACGCGGAATATCATGTGCTCAAGAATATGTTCCTCAACAATATGTATGGCTGGGAAGCCTGGTCCCAGCTGGGCGAAATCAGCAACGAGACCCTTGTCATCACCGGCGAGCGCGACAATTATTTCCCGCGATATGTCTATGACGATGTCGCCAAGCTTATCCCGGGCGCCGATGTGCATGATGTCGGTTCAGCCAAGCACAAGGTGCAGCTGGAGCGGCATGAGGCCGTAAACCGCGCCATGGAGCGCTTCATCGAATCCAAAGCGCATGGCAGCTGGCGCTCGATATCGGCTCTGGATGAATTGTCGCGGGGGCGTCCCTGGCTGGGCCATTATGACCAGCATACGGCGCATACCATCCCCATACCGCAACAGCCGCTCTTCAAGTTCCTGGAAAGCGCCGCCGATTGGGTTCCCAAGCATACGGCTACCGTCTTCTACGGCAAGACGCTGAGCTATGGCGAGCTGGAAAGGCGAGTCAACCAGTTTGCGCGCGGCCTGCGGGATATGGGCATTAAACCGGGCGACCGCGTGCAGATCGTGCTGCCCAATACGCCGCAATTCATCATCGCCTATTACGCCATCATCAAGCTGGGCGCTGTCGTCGTGCTATCCAATCCCGATGCCAATGCCGATCTGATCGTGAGCCATGCCCGCGAGACCGAAGCCAAGGCGGTGATCACCTTGAGCGCTTTCAGCGAACTGGCGCAGCTGATACAAGAGACGACCGGCGCAAAGCATTTGATCTTCACCGGCATCGGCAAGCATGTTGGCACCAGCAGCGAGTCGGCTTTTGGGCGGCATAAACACCCCAGCGAGGACGACGAAGCCTTGGCGCGCCAACTGGGCAAGTTCATGTCAGCCATCATGGCGAGCCAGGCCGAGAGCCCGCCCGAAGCCCATGTCAAAGCTGGCGACCTGGCGGTGATCTCGTATACCAGCGGCACGACGGGCCAACCGCGCGGAGTCTGCCTGACGCACCAGAATCTGGTGGCGAACGCTTTGCAGACCCGGCACTGGATGAAAGAAATCAACTATGGCAAGGAAGTAGTGCTGGCGGTGGTGCCCTTTGAGCACAGCTTTGGCATGACGGCGGCTATGAACTTGCCCATTCTGCTGGCTGCCAAGATTGTCATCATCTCGGTCTTTGAGTTGAAACAAGTGCTGGAGCATATCCGCAATCACAAGCCGACGCTCTTCCCGGGCGTGCCATCCATGTTTACTCTCATCAACCAGGCGCCCAAAGTGCGCAGCTATGGGCTCTCGTCAATGAAAGCCTGCATAAGCGGCGCAGCTCCCCTGCCCGTCGAGGTTCAGGAAGCCTTCGAGAAGCTGACCAAGTGCCGGTTGGTCGAAGGCTATGGATTGACCGAGGCGGGACCCGTCACCCATTCCAATCCGCTTTATGGCTTGCGCAAGGTCGGGTCGATAGGCGTGCCGCTGCCTAACACCGATGCCAAGATTGTCGACATCCTTACAGGGCAAGATCTGCGCGCGGGCGAGATAGGCGAATTGGCGGTGCGCGGACCGCAAGTCATGCAAGGCTATTGGCGGCAGCCGCCTGACGAGGAATCCGTCATTCTCGACGGCTGGCTGCATACCGGAGATGTGGCGGTTATGGACGAAGACGGTTATTTCAAGATCATCAGCCGCAAGCGCGATACCATCTTCACCGGCGATTTCAGCGTCTACCCGCGCGATGTGGAAGAAGTCCTCTATGAGCACAACAAGGTGCTGGAAGCGGCGGTCATCGGCATCGGGCATGAAGCCGGCAAGCAGAAGATCAAGGCTTTCGTTGTGCCCCGCCCCAACAGCGCGCTTTCACAAGAAGACTTGCTGGAGATCTGCCGGAAGCGGCTGGAAGCCTACGCCGTGCCCTGGGAAATAGAGTTTCGCCAAAAGCTGCCGCGTTCCTTCATAGGCAAGGTGCTGCGCCGGGTCCTTTTTGAAGAAGAAGCCGGCGAGCCAAAAACAGAGGCGGCCCCGCCAGAACCCGAAAAAGACCACAGCTAAAGCCCGCCGCAGCGCCCAGTTCTGTATCGAATTCGGTTGAGATTCGTATCTGCTGGATTCAACTTCATCTTGGACTCGCAGAGGCATTGACATGTAATTCGCGCGGAACACTCGCATGGCACACTGTTTGAAGGAAAGAAGAGTCTCGCCCCTTCACGACGCTGGATTGGGCGGGCCAAAAGCGGACCAAGCGCTCCTCGTTATCCTCAACAGACTCGGCGCTCTCGGTGTCCTCGGTGGCAAAGCAATGGGGTTTCAACCGAAAAGGATACTCCACCCGGCGCCAGACACATTGTCCCGCCGCCCAATCTTGGGTTATCATTGGTTCAACTGTAGACGGAAGCCAGTCAATTTAGCCGGCATACAATGGCGCTTATCCCACTCTTCCCGCTCAATACCGTGTTGTTCCCCGGGATGCAGCTGAAACTGCATATATTTGAAGAGCGCTACAAGAAGATGATCAATCGCTGCATCGACGGCGCGGAACCCTTCGGCGTCGTGCTGATTCGGCGTGGCGAGGAGGCCGGCGGCGCGAATGCCTCGCCCTATGACGTCGGCTGCACGGCTGATATCAGCAAAGTGCAGCGCCTGCCCCATGGGCGGATGAACATCGTCACGACCGGCAAACGGCGGTTCCGCATCCGGGCATTGCGCCAGAGCCAGCCCTACATGCTCGCCGATGTGGATTATTTTATGCCCGCTGAGGACCGTCCCAAAGTTGTCCAGGTTTATGGCAAGGCGCTTCGCCCCCTGCTGCTGCGATATGTCGATATCCTGACAGCTTCGTCTGATGCGCGCTTTGACGCCAGCCAGCTTCCCCAACAGCCGCGAGCCGTCGCGCAGATCGCCTCCATTCTGCTTCAAGCCGATAACCCGCGGAAGCAAGACCTGCTGGCCATGGACAGCCTGTCCACTCTGCTGATCACCCTGGTTGAGATCTATCGGATAGAGACCATGCTCTTGAAGATACAGCTTTCCCCGCCGGGCGATGACTTCAACATCGGAACCTTTTCCAGCAACTGAGCCGCCCTGAGCAATCGCGCCGCTGCCTGCTATGATGGCTGTCGCTGTCCGCATTGGCTTGCGTTGCGCTTGTGAATTCATCCATTAACGACCGAAGTTCGCCCCGATTGGCTCGCAAAGTTCTTGGACTAGGCCTAGCAATGTTCTTCACGCTGCTGGCTTTGGAAGCCGCGCTCCAGGCCGCTTTCCCGCTCTTGCCACCGGCGATGATCGAGCGCATGCCCCAATACCTGGAACGCAGCGGTTTTCGCCTGGCTACCGAGCATGGCGCGCGCGAGTACCCGGCCGGGCAAACCGTCGACTACGCGATCACGGCGACCAGCGGCGACCTCTATCGCTTGACCTGCCTCTCGCCAAAGGACGCGCCGCCTTTCGCAGCCTATCGCGTCGCCTTCCAGCGGGATTCGCATGGCTTCCGAAATCATGAACCCTTTCCCGAAAACGCCGAACTGGCGGTCATTGGCGATTCTTTTGTCGCTGCCGAAGCCATTGTGGAGCCATTTTGGCTGGGTCTGTCCGATTCGCTGCTTGTCTTGGGTTTGCCAGGCAGCGGCAGCCTGGAACAGCAGCGGCTCTTCGAGGCTTTCGCCCTGCCAAGCCAGCCCGAAACGGTCATCCTGGCTTACTTCGCCGGCAATGACCTGGCAGACAATGCTGGATACGCTGAGATGCTGGCGGATGGCGAGACCTTTGCCGCGCGGGCGCATGAAGGCAAGCGTCCGCTGGATTACTCAGTGCTTTTCACTCTGGCTGTAACCCTGCGCGAGGCGCTCGACATTGACGGCGATCACAACTGCCACTATCCGCAAATGGCGCTGACCAACCCGCTCCAGCCCATCGCCTTCTACGACGAATTCCTGCCGATTTTGGCCATAGACGCGGCGACATTGAGAGCCAGCCAGACATTCCAGTCCACGCGAGCCAGCATTGCGGACATGGCGAATTCCCAGCTGGCGCGGGGAAAGCGCTTCCTGCTTATGTACATACCGCAGAAAGCCGAGCTCTACTGGCAGTGGCTCGACGAGGGCAGCAAGGCAGCGATTAGAGCCAGGCTTGAGGCGCGCCATGACACCGCCGATTTCAGCGCAATCGACTCCAATATCTCGGCGCAGCGAGAACTCCTGGCTCTGTTGGCGGCGGAACTGGATATTGAGTTCCTTGACATGACGCTGCCGCTCGCTGAAGCCATCGCCGCGGGTCAGCAGCCCTATTTCTTCGCCGATACGCATTGGAATCAGCTTGGGCATAATATCGCGAGAATCGCCTTGCTTGAGCTTCTGAATCAGACTAACCTAGATTCGTAATCACAGAATGGCGAACGGAGTAAAAAGCATGAAGCGAATACGCGAGATCGCCTGGCAGCGCTTCAGCATCAATTCAGCCATCATAGGCGATTTCAATGGCCGCTTCATCGCGACAGTATTTTATTTCAGCATCCTGGCGCCTTTTGGATTGCTTTCTACGCTATTCATGGACCCGCTGCGGCGAAAGCGCGCAGAAACTCGCTGGCTGGAGCGGTTGCCTGTGCCTGCCGATATCAAATCCGCGCGCGAACAAGGCTGAGCATGTACATCCTGGGCATATCCGCTTTCTATCATGATTCCGCCGCCGCCTTGCTCAAGGATGGCGAATTGGTGGCGGCTGCCATGGAGGAGCGTTTCTCGCGGGTCAAGCACGATAACCGCTTCCCGGCATTGGCGGCGCGTTTCTGCCTTGAGCAAGCCGGCATAAGCGCCCAGGATCTGGAGTATGTCGTTTTCTATGAGAAGCCGCTGCTCAAGTTTGAGCGCATCTTGCAGACGGCATTGAACGCCTTCCCGCGTTCGGCCGGCTTCTGGCGCGAATCCATGCTGAGCTGGCTCAGCGACAAACTTTGGGCTCGCAGCCATGTGGCGCGGGGCATCGGCGTTCCCTATGACAAGGTGCTCTTCTGCGATCATCACATGAGCCATGCGGCTAGCGCATTCTATGCCAGCCCATTCAAAGACGCGGCTATACTGACCGTTGATGGCGTCGGCGAATGGACCACCACTGCGCTGGGCGTCGGCCGCAGCGGCCTGGGCCTGGCTGACGAGGGCGCGCCAACTATCGAACTCTTCGAAGAACAGCGCTTTCCGCATTCGCTGGGTTTGCTGTATTCGACCTTCACTGCCTGGCTCGGCTTCCGCGTGAACAACGGCGAATACAAGGTCATGGGCATGAGTCCCTATGGCGAAGCGCGGTATATGGACAAGATTAACCAGGTAGTCTCGCTTGACGCCGCCAGTGGCGCATTTCAGCTGAATATGGATTACTTCGACTTTCATCGCTCGACCACGCGCAGCTACAGCCGCAAATTCCTGGAGCTTTTTGGCGAAAAGCGCGATGATGAAGCCGAGTTCTTCACGCTGAACACCAATCCGGAACGTTCCGCCGAAAGAGCCGCCATCCAGAGCAACCAGTATTACGCCGATATCGCCGCGAGCATCCAGCAATTCACCGAAGAGGCGCTGGTGAAAATCGCCTGTCATTTGCAGGGGCGCACAGGCATGAAGAAGCTGGTCATGGCCGGCGGAGTGGCGCTGAACACCAAGGCGAACTGGCGCATCTTGAATGAATCGCCCTTCGAGGAATTGTGGATTCAACCGGCTGCTGGCGACGATGGCGGCGCGCTGGGCGCAGCTTTATGGGTATGGCATTCTGTGCTGGGCAAACCGCGGAAATGGACGCAGAAACATGCCTACTTTGGACGCAGCTATGACGATGAGGAATGCCGAGCCTTTCTTGATGCCGAACAACTCAAATACGAAAGCTATGACGACGAGAGCAAGCTCACCGAAGCCATAGTGGACGCGCTGACCCGGCAGAATGTCATCGGCTTTCACCAGGGCCGATTCGAGTGGGGTCCGCGCGCTTTGGGCAATCGCAGCATTCTGGCGGATCCCCGCGGCGCCGACATGAAAGAAATCGTGAATACCAAGATCAAATTTCGCGAACCCTTCCGGCCCTTTGCGCCGGTCATCCTGCGGGAGCGCGCCCCGGAATATTTCGATTATCCTCAGGTGGCGGAACACGATACGCCGCGTTATATGCTGATGGTGGCGCCGATCAAAGCCGACAAACAGGCGGAGATACACGCGGTGAATCACGAAGGCACCGGACGTCTGCAATCCATCGATCGCGAGACCAACCCGCGCTATTATGACATCGTGAAGACCTTTGGCGAGGCGACCGGCGTACCCGTCGTCTTGAACACATCGTTCAACTTGCGTGGCGAGCCGATTGTCAATACGCCGCGAGAAGCCTACAATACCTTTCGCAACAGCGATATCGACATGCTCGTGCTCGGTTCGCATATCGTGCGCAAATCCAGCTAAACAGGCGTCGCAGGGCGGAGAGAAACCATGACAAGCAAGCCAAAACATCGAAGCGAGGCTCCAGGCGCGCTGCAAGACTTCTTCATGCGGCTTGGCGTTTTGGGCGAACTGCTGGCTTTCCTCTGGAAACGCAAACTCTATTGGATGCTGCCCATGGTGATTACTCTGCTGGTCTTCGCCTTGTTGATCGTTGTCGGCAGTTCCAGCCCGGCTGGCGTCTTCATCTATACCTTGTTCTAGCACCACCGGCTAAAGAGAGAGCGGCGAAGGATAATGGCAAGCGCAGATCTGGACGCGGCGGCTCTGACGGCTCTGATTGGGATTGCGCTGTACCTGGGCTGGCTGGCGCATAAACGATCGCTGTCTCAGCAACCCATACATGGCGGTCCGCTGGCTAACTTGTTCAATATCGTTTCAGCAGCCTGCCTGGCGGCTATCCTGCCCACCGTGCTGATGATGGTCATCGTTTGGCATCCTGAGCATGTTCAGGCTCTGGGCATAATCTGGCATCCGCTTGTGCTGGCGGTGCTGCTACTGGGCGCGGGGAGTTTGCTTTTCGCCTGTCTGCATGCGCTGTGCGAGCGGGAACCCTTGGCTCGCGCGCAGCGTCAAGCAGCCCTGCAAGCCTCGCGTGGCTGGACGGAAGAAGACGCCAAGTCGTCGGGATTGTAATTGAGCGGCGCCGGCCTCAGATATCGAGATTGCGCACCTGCTTGGCATGCGTCTGAATGAATTTCTTGCGCGGCGGGACGTTGGCGCCCATCAACGTATCAAATACAGTGTCGGCATCGGCGGCATCTTCAATCGTCACCTGCAGCAGCGTGCGCTTCTCTGGGTCCATGGTCGTCTCCCAAAGCTGATCGGGATTCATCTCGCCCAGGCCCTTGTAGCGCTGGACGCTGACCTTTTCCGGATTCCTGAACTCTTTGATCGAACGCTTCAGCAATTCTTCATCCGTGAAGCCCGCGGCCGGATAGACATATTGCATCTTCTTGCCATTCTTGAGCAGGAAGATTGGCGGCTGCGCGATGTAAAGATGGCCTTGCTGGATGACCTGCGGCATATGGCGGAAGAAAAAGGTCAGCAGCAGCGTGCGAATATGGCTGCCGTCGACATCGGCGTCGGTCATGATGATGACGCGGCCATAGCGCAGGCGTTCAATGGTCATCTCGTCATGGATGCCTGTGCCCAGAGCCGAAATCAGCGCTTTGATTTCGTTGTTGTCGAGGATTTTATCGATGCGCGCCCGCTCGGTATTCAAGATCTTTCCGCGCAAAGGCAGGATAGCCTGAAAATGCCGGTCACGGCCCTGTTTGGCGCTGCCGCCGGCAGAATCTCCCTCGACTATGTAGATCTCCGCCCCGGCGCCCCGCTCCGAGCAGTCGGCCAGCTTGCCGGGCAAGGTGCTGCTTTCCAGCAGGCTGGGTCCGCTGCGCACCAGGTCTCGGGCTTTCTTGGCGGCTTCGCGGGCACGTTTGCTTGTCAAGCATTTCTCAATGATGCGCCGGGCTTCGCGGGGATTGGTATCCAGAAACTCGTTGAAGGCTTCCGTCACCACCTGCGATACCGCGCCTTGCGCTTCGGGATTGAGCAGCTTGACTTTGGTCTGGCTTTCGAATTGCGGATCCGGATGCTTGACGCTGACGATGGCTGTCAAGCCCTCCAGGGTGTCATTGCCCGAGAAGTTGCCGTCTTTGTCTTTGAGCAAGCCAGCCTTCCGGGCATAGCGGTTGATGACGCCGGTGATGGAGGAGCGCAATCCGGTGATATGCGTGCCGCCATCGGGCGTGTTTATGGTATTGGTGAAAGCCAGCTCGGTGGTCGTGCTGACATCGGCGTATTGAAAGGCGACTTCCACGCCGATCAGATAGGGACTATCATTGCGATCGACAAACTCAATATCCCGCTCTACGTGAATGATGCGATGGATCTCGCGCCGGTTGCGATTCAGATAACGCGCGAAAGAACGCAAACCGCCATCAAAATAAAAACACATCTCCCTCGACAACTGCGGGTCCCGCTCGTCGCGCAGCGAAATCGTGACCTTGCGCGTGACAAAGGCCATCTCGCGGAAGCGCGCCACCAAGATTTCAAAGCTGAAGGCGTTCTCGTCCATGACGGTGAAATCGGGCACAAACTTAATGAGCGTGCCGGTCTCCTCGCCTTCCCTGAGCGGGCGAATCTGTTCGACGCCGCTGGTCGCCAAACCCTGCTGATAGGTCTGCCGCCAAACGTGACCATCGCGGGAGACGGTCGCCATGAGTTCCGCCGAAAGCGCGTTGACCGCGGAGACGCCGACGCCGTGCAAGCCGCCGCTGACTTTGTAGGCTTCGTTATCGAACTTGCCGCCCGAGCCGACTTCGGTCATCACCAATTCCAGCGCCGACCTGCCCGATTCATGCTCGTCCACCGGGATGCCCACGCCATTGTCGGAAATGCTCGCCGAGCCATCCTGATGCAGAACAACTTCGATGCGATCGCAGCGGCCAGCCAGAGCCTCGTCAATGGAATTGTCGACTACTTCGTAGATAAGATGATGCAATGCCCGCGAGTCCGTCCCGCCGACATACATGCCGGGCCGCCGCCGGATATGCTCGCGCGGCTCCAGCTTCTGGATATTGCTGGCGTTATAGCTGCTTTCCTGATGAGCGACCAGAGCCTTGTCTTTTGCCATGCTGCCTCCTGCAAGTCGCGTTTGCGCGATATCGGCAAGCCTCTCAGTAAGACTCCCTGTTTATACGCGGACTGGTACGCAAAGCAGGTGAGAAAGCCAGCGGAATCGGCCTCTTTATTATACTATACGCGCGTGAATTGGACAAACCGCAGTCGCGCCGGCAGTGCATCGAATTCGGTTGAATTCCCTTTGAGCTTGATTCAACTTCCCCACTAAGCCGCAGAGCTAATTCCCGGCATATCGAGCGAGACATTTGCAAGAAATGCTGTTGGAAGGCGGACAAGTCTCGCCCCTACACGACGCTGGATTGGGTGGGTTAGCAGTGATCGAGTTTCTCCCGCTCGCCCTCAATTGACTCGGCGCTCTCGGTGTCCTCGGTGGCAAAACAATCGTGTTTCAACCGGTAAGGATACACTTCCAGTCGCGCCTGAGTTGCGCCGCGAGGCATTGACAGCGCCCGCGCGGGATTCTACAATTATCCCGCTTGCCTCTGTAGCTCAGCGGACAGAGCACCGGTCTTCTAAACCGATGGTCGCAGGTTCGAGTCCTGCCAGGGGCGCTATCTCTATCCATTGCCCCACATGACCAGGCAATCAAGCGGTGATATCCAGGAATAGTTCTTGGGCGCAGCCGCTCAAGGGCTTCTTGCTGGCTTTTGCCCAGGATTCCAGATCGTGGAAACCCGCCACGGCCTCGGCTCGCCTGTCCAGATCCATATACAGGCGCAAACGCCGAAGATGCAGAGCTTCTTGGGAGTAATCGGCTGCTATAGCCTTGTCCAGCGTCAGCAGCGCCATCTCCAGGTTTCCCTGCTTGATCCAGTTGTCGGCGATCCGCTCCAGCGCTTCAATGTAAGCTAGGCGATAGGCTTCGCGCCGTTCTTGAATCCAGGTTTCGTCATGCCCATGCAAGAAGGGACCGCGATAGAGTTGCGCGATCTTCCGCCACCGGGCAACATCGCCAAGCTCAGGACCGTGGCGGCAAGCCAGAAGCGATTCTACAAATTCCTGGGCGTCAAAGTAGCAGGGGATCTGCGGGTTGATGCGGTAATATGCGCCGTCATGGGATAAGACATCTATGCCCAAGGCTTTGTGCAAGCGCCGCTTGGTGACATGAAAGACATTGACAGCCTGTTCGATATCCAGGTCGGGCCAGAAGGTTCGGCAGATATGATTCCGCGTGACCTCCGGGCGGTCCAGCACAAAGAAGAGCAGCAGGCGCGGCAGATGCCCCTCCCAATTGTTAATGAGGCGGTCATTCAAAAAGACAAAGCCTGGTCCGATCGACAGCGCGCGCAGGCTGGCTTCGGCGGAGTTGGGACGGCCGAAGATATTCTCGATGACCAACTCTTCATCGCGGAGGATCAAACCATGGCCCTTTGCCATCATGGCCAGCCAGGGCAAGCGCGGCAGCGACCGACCGTTGAGCACGAGTGAGCAGCGGTCCGGCATGAAATGCGACAAGCGCTCGACGAAACGATGAATATCATCGGCTCTGTCCGCGCGGTCGAACTCATCCAGGATCAGAGTGAACTCGCCAGAGGCCATCTCCATCAGTTCCTTCAACATGGCATCCAGAATCAAATCAAGATGTCTCTCAGGATTGTTCAGGACCGCTTCTGGCAGCAGGTTCAGATGCCGGCCGAATGTGACATGCTGTTTGGATAGCGCAGCCGTCATTCCGGTAATGAAATTGAAGAGATTGCTGTCGTCAATATCCAGGGCGTAATAGTAGGCTTTCGTCCGCCCATCCCCAAGCAGGCGCGCCAAGACTAGCGAACGATAGCGGCTGGCTGGGTGCAGCAGAACGATTTTCGCTTGATGGGTACCTTGCAGCAGTTTGTCGCAGGCTGCTTCGATACCTTGATGTTTGGTCATTGGCAAAACTTCTTAAGGGCTAGTTGTGATACACTCATATACTATTGTATCAAAAAGACTAGCACTTGCAAAGTCAGCGGGTTGGAAAACTCTGGCTTCCGAGGATTATCCTGGCTAGGCCCGTCGCTCATTGGCTGGCGGCGCCGGGCGGCTTCGTCACTCCTTCTGCGCTTCCGCCTCGACCAATTCGCGCCGCAATGTCTTGCCTATGGCTGTCTTGGGCAATTCGTCGATGAAGGCGATGCGCCGCGGAATCTCGTAAGGCGCCAGCTTCTCGCCCAGGAATTCGATTATCTCCTCCGCTTCCAGTTGCTGCCCGGGCTTGACGACTATCCAGGCTTTCAGCGCTTCCTGGCCTTCCCTCTCAGGATGCGGGATGGCGGCCACGCCCACTTCCAGCACGGCTTCATGCGAGGAGATGGCGTTTTCAATCGCTGCGGGATACACATTGAACCCGCCGATGAGCGCCATGTCTTTCTTGCGATCCACGATATAAAAATAGCCGTCTTCGTCCATGCGGGCGATATCGCCGGTGTAGAGCCAGCGTTTGCCAGCCTGCTCGCGCAATACATTCTGCGTTTCTGCCAACATGCCATGATAACCAACCATAACATTGGGTCCAGCCATAACCAGCTCGCCCACTTCGCCGACAGGCACATCCGTCTCGCCATCCTCAAGGCTGACGATGCGCATGTCCATCTCTGGCAGGGGCAGTCCTATGGAATTAGGCCGATTCTCTTTGTAGATGGGGTTGACATGCGTGGCTGTCGGCGCTTCGCTCATGCCAAAACCTTCCCGCACTGTGGCGCCGGAAAGCCGCTCGAAGTCCGCCTTGGTCGCCTCGGGCAGGGGCGCGGAGCCGCTCAAGCAGAGGCGCAGCGAACTGAGGTCAACATCTCCGCTGAGAACGCTGGGATGATTGTTGATGGCGTTATAAAGCGCCGGGACGCCGGGAAAGAGAGTCGTGCGGAAGGTTTCGATATTGCCCAAGACATCATCAATATCGCGCGGGTTCGGCGTCAGCACGATCTTGCAGCCCCGGTAGACGCTGGTGCTGACCACGACCACCAAGCCATAGACATGGAAAAACGGGATGGCGCCCAGAAAGATCTCATCCTCAGCTGGCGTGTCAAAGAGATCGAGGATGCCTTCGGTCTGCAGCATGTTGGCCACCAAGGCGCGGTGCTTGGACATAGCCGCTTTGGGCACGCCGGTCGTCCCTCCCGTGTATTGGAAGATGGCCAGGTCATCCGGCCCAACGGTCACATTTGGCTTCCGCCCGTTATATTGCTCCAGCAAGTCCTGCAGCCAGCGGTCGCTGCTTTCCAACTCGGCGACGAAGTGGCCCTCTTTCTTTTCTCTGGCGATGGTGAACAGGAACTTGGCGATTCCGGGCAAATACTCCTTGATGTTGGCGACGATAATTGTCTTGACCTTGGTTTTCGGGCGGACGCGCTTGACCAGGTCATAGAACAAGGTCATGGTCAGGACAATTTCAGCATCGCAGTCGTCGATCTGGTGCGCCATCTTGTCCGCGGGATAGGTCGGGTTGGTGGCCGCCACCACGCCGCCAGCTTTCAGAATGGCGTAAAAGCTGATGACAAAAGCCACTGAATTGGGCATCACAATGGCGACTCGGTCGCTCTTCTTCAGCCCAAGATCAACCAGTGCCGCCGCCAAAGCATCCGATGCCCGATCCAGCTCTTCATAGCTCACCGAGCGGCTGACGCGGCCCAGGACAGGCAGATTGGCTGGCGTGATCAGCGCGGTATGCTGCGGAACGCGTGCCCGCGTGTCTTTCAAGAATTGGTGCAGCGGAACATCGGGAAATTCCAGCGATGTCGGCAGACCAACATCGTAACTCTTCGTCCAGGGCCTATCAGCGTAACTTGCCATTGGTCTTCACCTGTGACTATGCGTATGCCTGCGATTGCAGCCAAGTATAGCCTATTTCCGCTGGCTGCCATAAATCATGCCGCTAATTGGGCAGCGCGTCTTATGTGAGAGAGGCGGTGTGGCAGGCGGTCACGGATCCAGCCAGGCATCCCAACTCTTGGGGATGCGCCGGGGCCGGCCCGCGGCATCCAGGCAGATCAGCTTGAGCCTGGAATGAAAGAGCCTCGCGCCCGAGCGAGCATCCAGGATTTCGCAGGCGAAACTGATTGTCCGGCTGCGCGCCTCGCTGATCCAGGTCTTGACGGTGACCAACTGGTCATAACGCGCCGGCTGGATGTACCTGGCTTGCAGGTCCGTGGCCGCCAGAAAATATCCGGAGGCTTCGATCTCCGCATAACTCCAGCCACACTCGCGGATGAAAGCGCTGCGCCCCTCCTCGAACCAGACCAGATATGCGGCATGATGCACAAAGCCCATGCTGTCCGTCTCGGCATAACGGACATGGAAGCTGATCTCGTTTACGAATCCTGCGGCGTCAGACACGTTTGCCTTTTCCTGCTGCCCTGCGCCGAAGTGTACTGCCAATCCCACATGCCAGACAAGCATTGAAACTTAGGGCAAATATGCGAGACTATGGGAAATCGCCCTCGGAAAAACTCAATACATCGAGAGGAATGAAAATGCCCAAGCTCAGACGTTTCGCAATCATCTGCCTGATAAGTCTGGTCTTCTGCACGATGGCTTGGGCGCAAGAGAGCGCGGATCCTTATGCCGACCTGCCGAAGTCGCTCGGCGGCGATGGCGCATTTGTCCTGGGCAACCCGGATGCGCCGGTCAAGCTGATCGAGTTCTCGGATTTTCTCTGTGGCAGCTGCCAGAATTATGAGCCGGTCATCGCCGCCTTCATCCGCGATTATGTCATGACCGGGCTTGCCCAATTCGAATATCGCATCTTCCCGGTTGTTGACCCGCTGCTGTCGGTGGAAAGCGCCAGCCTGGTCGAATGCGCGGATACGCTGCAGCCCGGCGCCTTCTGGCAAGCGCATGATCTGATGTTTGCCATAGTCAGTCAGCAGGGCTACAGCGAAGCGTCGCAGGCGCTTTATGCCGATTCGCTGGATCTCGAGCTGGAGCGCTTGAAGGACTGCGCGCGGGATGCCAGCCAGCATGCAACCGACGCCGCCTATGGCTTGGGCATGGGCGTCAGCGGCACGCCTTCTCTCTTCGTCCAGTATGGCAATAGCGCGCCTGTGCAGATTGCTCTTGCCATGCCGGAACATTTCCCAGCGATAGTAAACGCTCTGCGACTCGTGGCAAGCGAACCTGTAAGCATTGAACATGGCGACTACGCCGGCATGACCACGCAGCGCCTGGCCGATGGCGGCTTTCTTCTTGGGGATGCCGACGCGCCTATCACCATCGTCGCCTTTGAAGACTTCCTCTGTGGGCATTGCCAAGCCTACCTGCCGACTATCAAGCAATTCATCAATGACTATGTGCGGGCCGGCAAAGCAAGCTTCGAGTTTCGCTTCTATCCCCTGGTCAATCCGCAGCATTCGACGAGTTTCGCCAAGACCGCCGAGTGCGTCGCCCTTCAGGACCCGCGCCTCTTTTGGGATGCGCATGACCTGCTCTACGATTTCGCGAGCGCCGGGCAATTTGAGGACCTGCCCTCCAAGCTGGCGAATCTGCTCGGCATGGATGAGGACGCGCTTGTGGCTTGCCATGACCGCGCCATGCAATTCCTGGTGGATACGCAGCTGGGGCAGAGCGCTGGCGTCACTGGCACTCCAGCCATCCGCGCCCGCGACAGCCAGGGGCGAGTCGCCATCATCTACGCCGGGCAGCAAGCGCTGGATCGTGGCGGATTGCCCTTGGAAGTTCTGGCGGGCTTGGCGGCAGGCGACGCCGGCTTCAGCATTGGTCCGCCAGAGCGCAGCCTGCTCAACGACCGTTTCATGCGCGATGACAGCCTGCTGAGCGGCGAGCCCTGCGCCCCGCCTTGCTGGCAAGACATCATTCCGGGTGAAACCGAAATCAGAACTGCCCGGGCAATCGTGCAGGAGCTGGAAAGCCTGAATATCGTGGATGAGGCCGAAGGCAATCTGCTGTTTCGGCAAGGCGAAGGCGATCCTTGCTGCCAGATCCTCAGCGGCGAAGACGGCATAGTGACTGCCATCCTGCTGCAATACGCGCCAATCACCGGGCTTGGGGACGTGTTGGCTGCCCACGGCGAACCGCAATTCGTTTCGGGCCAGCCTTTCAGCGAGCGCGAAGCGGTTCTGATGCTCTATTATCCCGCGCGCAGGCTGGCGCTCTTTGCCGTCGTCGGGGGCCACGATGGCCAACTTGATGAGAATTCGCCGATCGTCTCAGCGATCTATGCCAGCGAGGAATTGCTGTCTGCCGCCTATGGAGAGGCGCCATTCGACCACTGGAAAGGCTATCTGAAATACAGCGAGTATATGGACGGCGAGTTTGACCACCAGCCCTAGCCGCTCGGCTGATGACGCTGCCGCAAGCTGCGCCGCAGGTCATCCAGCTCCAGGTCCAGCTCCGCCATCAGCACGAGCAGGTGATACATTAGGTCCGCCAATTCATCAAGCTGCGCCTCTTTGCCCTGGCTCAGCGCCGCCACGATAAGTTCGACAGCTTCTTCGCCGACCTTTTGGGCGATGCGCTCCCGTCCGGCTGCAAACAGGGCCGCGGTATAGCTGCCTTCGCAGGGATTTGCGCGCCGATCCTGGATGATCGCTTCCAGGCTGTCCAGCATGTCTTGGCTCTTTTCCATTTGCAGGCTCCTGATCAAAGTCGCTCTGGATTGGCAATAAATTCGCCGAGCGCCCGGAAGAAGCAGGATCGCTGGAATGTATGGCAGGCGGGACCCGCCGGCTCCACCAGCAGCAGCAGCGCATCGGCATCGCAGTCGACGCGAATCTCTACCAGGCGCTGGGTATGGCCAGAGGTCGCGCCTTTATGCCAGAGCCTTTGCCGCCCGCGGCTCCAGAAGACCGCTTCGCCTATCTCGAGGCTGCGTTGAAGCGCTTCGCCATTCATATATGCCAGCATCAAGACCTCGCCCGAACTGGCGTCTTGCACGATTGCGGGCATCAGACCCTGCGCATCCCATTTGAAAGCGCTGATCACATCATCATCAAGTTGCATCGTCATCCTCCCAGCCAGTGAGGCGGACAGGTACGCCATGCTCATGCAGATGACGCTTCAAGTCGCCGATGCGCAATTCACTGAAGTGAAAGAGGCTGGCGGCCAGAGCGGCGTCGGCTCGCCCAGCGGTCAAGGCTTCGACGAAGTGCCCTTTGCTGCCCGCGCCTCCCGAAGCGATGACCGGGATAGACACCGCGTCCGCCACGGCTTGCAGCATCTCAATATCATAGCCGGATTTTGTGCCGTCCTTGTCCATGCTGGTTAGCAGAATCTCGCCAGCCCCGCGGCTCTCGACTTCTTTCGCCCATTGCACGGCTTCCTTGTCCGTCGGAATGCGCCCGCCATTGATATGCACAATCCACTTGCCATCCACGCGCCGCGGATCGATGGCGACAACGATGCACTGGCTGCCGAAGCCCCAGGCGCCCGCGCTTATCAGATCGGGATCGCGGACGGCCGCGCTGTTGATTGAGACTTTGTCCGCGCCAGCCAGCAAGGTATCGCGAATGTCGTCTATGCTGCGGATGCCGCCGCCAACGCAGTAGGGAATGAAGATGCTGTCGGCCACGCGCCGCGCCATATCCAACGTGGTGGCCCGCGCTTCATGCGAGGCGGTGATATCGAGGAAGACCAGCTCGTCCGCCCCTTCGCGGTCATAGACGATCGCCTGTTCAACCGGGTCGCCGGCATCGCGCAGGTTGACGAAGTTCACGCCCTTCACCACCCGCCCGTTGAGCACATCAAGACAGGGAATGATCCGTTTCGCCAGCATAATCAGCCTCCTCGCGCCGCTACCAGCGCTTCCGCCAGCGTGAATCTGCGTTGATAGAGCGCCATGCCAATCACCGCGCCGGCCACCATCCTGCCCCTGGCCAGCCGCCGAATATCATCAAGATTGTTGACGCCGCCGGAAGCGATGACGCTCAAGCCGGTTTGCCGGGCCAATGCTTCGGTATCCGCAATATTCACGCCAGCCAAGCCGCCATCGCGACTGACATCGGTGTAGAGCGCGTGCTGGGCGCCCATGTCATGCAGTCGTTTGCCCAGTTCAAAGGGCGAATGCGCCGATGTGGACCTCCAGCCATGCGTGGCCACCTTGCCGTCTTTGGCATCCAGCGCGGCGCAGATGGCTTGTCCGCCGAATTTCTTGAGCGCCCGTTCCGCGCCGGCCGGGTCAGCCGCGGCCATGGTGCCGATGACCAGCCTGTCCGCGCCGGCATCCCGCGCCTGCTGCAGGGATGGCATATCGCGCAGGCCGCCGCCGAATTGCAGTTTCGCGCCGAGCTTGGCCACCGCTTCCAGGATGCGCAGGTTTTCGTTGGCTTGGTCGAAGGCGCCATCGAGGTTGACGATGTGCAGCCATCGCGCGCCCTCATCCAGCCAGGCTTTGGCTGTGGCGATTGGGTCATCGCTGAATATGGTCTGCTGGCGCGGGTCGCCTTCGCGCAGCCGGACGACTTTTCCGCCGCGCAGGTCAATGGCCGGATAGATGATCATCGGCTCTCCTAAAGACTCAAGAAATTCGCCAAGATACGCAAGCCAACGCGCTGGCTCTTTTCGGGATGGAATTGGACGCCAAAAATGTTCTCGCGCTGAACCGCCGCCGCGTAACTGATGCCATAATCGACTGTGGCGATGATCGTATCGTCTTCCGCCGGCGCGCAGTAATAGCTATGCACGAAGTAGACATAGCTGCCCTCGTTCAGGCCGCGCAGCAGTTCTGAGCCGCGGCTCATGCGCAATTGATTCCAGCCCATGTGCGGCACCTTGCGCTCGGCGAACTCGGGGAAGCGCTTGACGCGACCGGCAAGTATGCCCAAGCCAGCGTGTTCGCCCATTTCTTCGCCGATGTCGTAGAGCATTTGCATGCCGACGCAGATGCCCAGGTAGGGCGTGCCGGCCGCCAAAGCCTCTCGCAGCGGCTCAACCAAGCCTTGGGCTCGCATCTGCGCCATGCACGCGCCGAATGCGCCGACGCCGGGCAAGATGATCTTGCTTGCGCCCTGCAGCTGTTCGGGCGCTCGCGCAAGCCGCAGGTCTGGCGCCTCAAGATGCCGCAAGGCATGCAAGACGCTGCGCAGGTTGCCCGCGCCATAATCGATGACCGCAAGCATAGCTCAACTCCTCCAACAATAGCGTCGCAAAGAAAAAGCCCCGCGAGTTGGCGAGGCAGCGAAGTCAAGAGCAAGCAGCGAAATGCTAAGCGCCACGCCAAGCGGGTACCGGGATAGCGCGATGGTGATGAGCGCCGATAAGCATTGCGCAGGCTCCAACTGGTTTCGATGCAACTATACTGGGATCTTCTGCCTCTGTCAAGCCGACTCAGGCGCAGGCAGTGTATCCTTTTCGGTTGAATCAGAATTGCTTTGCCACCTAGAATGCCTAGACTTTCGAGATGACATTGCCAATTTCTCAGTAGATCAAACAAAGTAATGAGAACTGTCGACACACGGCCGACAATGCCGCCGCCCACGCAAAATACCTTGCGGCTCACTGATTTTAACTCCCCCTCTCTGACTCGTCGGAATGCGCGACAGAGGCGCAGTGTCTACGCGCGCTAGAGATGTCGGCTGGGGCCGCGCCGCGTAGACACAGGCGGTCGGGGCTGGGGTCTGCAACTCGCAACATAAACAGGGGCGACTCGGTGAGTCGTCCCTCGCCCTATAGCATCGGCATAATAGGGACGAGCCACCAGCGCCGGTCTGTGTCTACGCGACCTCGCCCCTACAGCATCCGAATTGTTTGTTGCATGACTAACTTGCAATTCCTACTGTGCCTCTAAGGCGAGGGTGTATCAGGCTCAATAGAATTTCAACCGAAAAAGATACAATGCCGGGCTCTCGCAATGATTGAAGCGCGGGCGACGGCATGGTATACTTCCCGCAATCCGTCGCTCGCGCCACGCGGCTGGGGACCCGGAGGACTAGCCTTGGATATCAATCAAATCGCCAGCATGATCGAGTGGCTCGATGAAGAGCGCCGACGCGACAAGGGGCTGATCGCCTCCTTGGAAGAACGGCTGGCTCAGCAATCTGGGACCGTGGACCAAATGCAGCGTCGCGTCAACGCCGTAGAATCCGACCAGTCCGTGCTGCGGCAGGAGATTATGCCAGCCTCCCGCGAGCGCGATATCACCGACCAGATGCGCCAGGAAACCGAGCAGATGCTGGAAAATGCCGAAGCCCGCCGCCTCACCGCCGAACGCGAAGCCGAACGCCGCATAGAGCTCCATCGCGAGAATCAGCAGCGCGCCCTCCGCGAGGTTTCGGACAAGGTGGACCGGCTTGAGCGGCTCCTGGCGAACATCAACGACCGCCAAACCGAAAGCGACCGCCTGACCAACGCCCTGCGCTTGCTCAACCAGGAAGTGGACGATCTCGGCAAGCAGCTGGAAGCGCCCGAACGCCGCTTGACCTTCCTGGAAGAACAGCGCCGCTCCGATAACCGCCGCCTGGCGGAAGTGGAAACGGAACTGCCGGAATACAAGAAGTCCGTCGACAGCATCCAGCCCAAGCTGGCGCTGATAGAAGAATTGGCGCTGCGCAACGAAAGACGGCTGCAGGATGCCGCCAATGTGGACCGCGAACGCCGCGAACAGATCCAGCAATTCATCGATCAGCAGCAGTTGCTTGCCCAGCAGCGGGATACGCAATTGCAGGAGTTGACCAAGCGCTTTGGCATCCATGACGAAGAGCTGCAGCAGAATATCGAACGCTTTGAGGTCTGGGCGCAAGCCTATCGCGAGATGAAGCGCATCATCGACGATTTCAACCGCATTGGCGACCGGCTGGAGCGGCGCATCAGCGAAGCCTCGGAGATGCAGCGGCTCAGCGAAGACCGCTTCCGCGAAGAATGGAACGATTGGCGCGATGAAGACCAAAAGCGCTGGAAGCAGCTGACCCTCTCCAGCGATGAAGTCTGGCGCAACCATGACAAGGAATTCGCCGCCTTCATCCAGCGAGTCGACGCCCTTGATCGCCTCTTGCCGAACTTGCAGAGCCATATCGATAGACTGTGGCTGCTGGAACGCGCCAGAGCGGAACTCTACCGCGAGCGCTACCAGGCGATGCTGCACGAATTCGATACCAATAGCGCCGCTGACAGCGCCTTTGGCAACAGCCGCCAGCCAGCCAACCGGCTCGGCAGCGCCTGAACCGTGCGCGTCATCGGCACGGCCGGGCATGTTGACCACGGCAAATCCACGCTTGTCGAGCGCCTCAGCGGCATCAACCCCGATCGGCTGGCGGAAGAGCAAAGCCGGCAGATGACCATTGATCTGGGTTTCGCCTGGCTGGATCTGCCATCGGGCGAGACTGTCGGCATCGTCGATGTGCCGGGCCACCGCGACTTCATCGAGAACATGCTGGCCGGGGTGGGCGGCATCGACGCCGCTCTCCTGGTCATCGCCGCCGACGAAGGCATCATGCCGCAAACGCGCGAGCACCTGGCCATCCTGCGCCTGCTGGATATCAAGAAACTGCTGGTCGTTATGAGCAAGATCGACCTAGTCGACGATCCTGAATGGCTGGAACTGGTCGAGCTCGAGATTGAAGACCTGCTGGCGGCGCATGACATCCAGAGCGCGCCCATCCTGCCCGTCTCCGCCCATACTGGCGCTGGCTTGGATGCCCTGCTGCAATCCCTGCAAAAGACTCTTGAGAGCCTGCCCATGCGCTGGAACAGCCATCATCCGCGCTTGTCTGTTGACCGTGTCTTTGTCGTTGGCGGCTTCGGCACAGTGGTCACCGGCACGCTGACCGGCGGCGCTCTGAGCCTTGGCGATGCCATCGAGCTGCAGCCTAGCGGGCAGACAGGGCGCATCCGCGGCTTGCAAAGTTACCAGCGCGAGGTGAAAACAGCCCTGCCCGGCAGTCGCGTGGCCGTCAACATCGCTGGCATAAGCGGCACCCGGGTCCAACGCGGCGACTTGCTCAGCTTGCCCGGGCAGATCCAGCCCACCTTGCTGGCTGATGCGCATTTCCATCAACTGGCTGATGTCGTCCGGCCGCTGGCGCACAATGCCGAGGTCAAGATCTTTTCTGGCGCAGCCGAAGCGCTAGCCAATGTCCGCCTGCTTGGCCAGGAACGCGTGATGGCTGGCGAGAACGGCTGGCTGCAGCTGCGTCTGCGCGAGCCCATGCCACTGGCGCGCGGCGACCGCTTCATCCTGCGTTATCCTTCGCCGGCGGCCACCATCGGCGGCGGCGCAATCGCAAATGCCAACCCGGGCCGGCGGCACAAGCGCTTCATGCCCGCGGTCATCAGCGAGCTCAACACGCGGCTGCATGGCGGGCCGGGCGAACGTCTTGCTCTGGCGGCCAGCGGCAGCGAACCCAGCGCGCTAAACGAGCTGCGGAAGACCCTTGGCTTCAGCGATGAGGATCTCGCGGCGGCTGTTGCGGAAGCCATCAGCGCGGGCTTGCTCAGGCAATTTGACGCGGGCAGTTATTGGGCGGCGAAATCCTGGCAAGCGCTCCTGGAAGGCATCATCGCTGAGCTTGGCGCTTTCCATCGCGCGAATCCCCTGCGCCTGGGCATGCCGCGGGCTGAACTGCGCAGCCGGCTGGGCACAAAGCTGAGTTTGCTGGATCGGGCGCTGGAGGAAGATGAGCGGCTGGTCGCGGAACATGGCTTGATTCGCCTGCATGATCATGCCATTCGCTTTTCAGCCGAGCAAGAAGCCAAAGTCAAGCAGCTGCAAGAAGGCCTGGCGGAAAATCCCTTTATGCCGCCAAATATCGCCGATATGAACCAGCTGGCCGGCGAAGACGCGACTCGCGCGCTCATGGACATGCGCGTTTTGATCCAGGTCAGCGATACAATCGCCTTCGCAGCGGCTGACTACGAGACGATGACCAGCGGCATCCGCGCGCGGGTCAAGTCGCATGGCGAAATTGACGCCAAGACCCTGCGAGACCTCTTCGGCACTTCGCGGAAATATGCCATCGCCATGCTGGAACATCTCGATTCGCTCGGCATCACGCAGCGGGTTGGCGATGCGCGCAAGGCGGGAAGAAATCTGTGACCGGGCGCTAAAGCAGAGCCGGCAGGAATCCGCCGACGAAAGCGTCTCCCAGCCCAATGGTGGTCGGCTTCGCCTGTTCCACCGCTGGCACGGGCACACAGCAGATCCGCTCGGGCGCGCTGGCGTTTAGCGCTTGGGCGAACCTGGCGTTTTCTTCCAGAGGCGCAGCTTGCGCGATGCTTCGGTATTGCTCAAACGTGAAGTCGTCGCCATGCCGGAAGCGGGTTGTGGCCATGGCGACGCCAGCCTTCAAGGCTTCCGCATAACGCTCGGCGCCGTCTCCATAAGCCAGAGCCCAATCCGCCCTGTGCAGGACCAGGGTTGGGATGCCCAGCCGCTTATGCAAAGCCGCCAATGCCGCCCGCGTTTGCCCCGCGTCGCTCACGTTCACCCGCCGCCCCAAATGCGCCTGAAACTCGTCTTCATTCATGCTATAGACGCTCAGACGAGACCGCAGCGCGCCATAAACCAGCGGCTTGAAAGCGCGGGTATGGTAGCCGCCATCTTCGAGGAATACCGCCGCCCCTGAAGGCAGAACATCCAGGAGCCTGGCAACCGTCGCCAATCGCTCTTGCAGGAGGCGCTCGCTCTGCATGGCGTTGAAACCGGAAACCAGCAGGACGCGCGCATCAGCGATTAGGTCCGCGAAATCGGGATTTATTTTCATTTCCAGCCGGTCGGCATTGCAATGGTAGATCAGGCGATTGGGTCGCGTGGCGCGGATAACCAGGTCGCCGGCTTGCAGGCGGTCGCCCTCATCGAATTGCACTATCAGATGCGGATAATAGCTGTCTTTGGCATTGCTGCAAACGTAGGGGCAATTGGCGGGGAGTAGGCGGCGCGCATGATCGTTCAGCGTGATCAGATGCAAGGCGGCCGCATAACCCAGCTTGCCCATGGCGATGGCTGCCCGCACGGAGGTCCCGCCCAGCGTGATCTTCTTGGCAAAGCGTCCGGCGAATTGCTCGATCAAGCCCGAGCCGCGGACAAAGCGCTCGCCTCCCTCGCCAGAGCGCATGAATCCCAATATCGAACAGACCAAGTCGCGCTCGCTGGCAATCTCCCGCCCCATGCCAACTTCATCGGAGCGGATCCGGTAGTGGAGCGCCAAATTTTGCAGAATTCGCAGGTCCAGGTCGATCTCGCAATCGACGTTGTTGCAGAAGCCCAGCGCGATCGCTTCACCCACGCCGCTTCCCCCGAGATGATGACTGCTAGGAGTCCCCGCTAATACAGAGCCGCTTTGCCGGAGCTTTTCAGCAGAGCGAACTTCTGGCGAACAACCGTCTGCATAGCCGCGATGCACTCGGGATAGATGCTGTTCGGCTCGCGCAGAATGGGGTTCTTCAAGACCTCGCGGGCTTTGATATAAAAGGCGCTCTTCATATCCGCTGAGATGTTGATCTTGTTTATGCCCAGCTCAACCGCCTGCCTGATCTCGCTGTCCGGGTTGCCGGAGCCGCCATGCAGCACCAGCGGAATATCCACGCGCGCGGTGATTTCACGCAGCAGGTCCAGGCGGATTTCCGGCTTCATGTGCTTGGGATACAAACCGTGGGACGTGCCGATGGCCACAGCCAGGGTATCGACATCGGTGGCGGCGACGAACCGTTCGACCTGCTCGGGATCGACAAAGATGACTTCTTCCGCGCCGGCTTCGGCCTCTTCATCCACTTCGCCTATCGTGCCCAGTTCGCCCTCGACCGAGACGTTAACCGCATGCGCCAAAGCCGTCACTTCGCGGCAAGCGGCGATATTCTCTTCCAGCGGCAGCATTGACTTGTCCATCATTACCGATGTGAAACCGGCGCGGATGGCGGTCATGATTTGTTCCATGGACGAGCCGTGATCCAGATGCACGCAGACCGGCACGCTGGCTTCTTGGGCTTCGTGCAGCGCCATCTTCACGAAACCGATGCCCACAAATGACAACTCGTCGGGGTGGATGGCGATGATGACCGGCGCCTGGACTTCTTCGGCTGTTTGCATGACGCCGGTCAAGAGCATGTTGCTGCTGATATTGAAGGCGGGCACAGCAAAGCGATGCGCGCGGGCCACCGCCAACAGGTCTTTCATATTCAGTAACATCGGTTGTCGATTTCTCCTCGTCCGTCTCTGGAATTCGCGCCAGCCTATTCTAATCAGGAGAGCGCAAAAAACACAGAGCCTTCGCCAAAAGCGGGCGCCACCGCCGGCCAGCAACCGCCCTAAGCAAACTCAACCCTTGATCGAACCCGCCGCCATCCCGGCGATGAAGTAGCGTTGGAAGAGCAGAAAAAGGATCAGCACAGGCAGCGAGCCGAGCACGCTAAGCGCCATCATCTGATTCCATTCAAAAGAATGCTGGCCCATCAGCAAATGGATGCCTATGGGCACGGTGCGCATATCGTTCGTCCGCGTCAGCGTCAGCGCGAAAAGGAATTCGTTCCAAGCCAGCATGAAAGTGTAGACGCCGACAGAGACGATGCCGGGCAGTGAAATCGGCACGAGGATGCGCCAAAGCGTCACGAAGCTGCCGCCGCCGTCAATCATGACCGCCTCGTCCAAATCGCGCGGGAGCGTATTGAAATAGCCGGTCATCATGATGATGGCGTAGGAGAGCGTGAAGACCATATAGGTCAGCACCAGCGCCAGATACGAATTGTATATGCCCAGCCAGACGATAAGCCCGAAATAAGGAATCATCAGCGTTATCGGCGGCACGGATTGCACGCCAATGATGAGGAGATTGAGTATCTTCTTGAAGCGAAAGTCATAGCGGCTGAAGCCATAACCCGCCAAAATGCTGGTGACCACCGTGCATATCGTGACCAGGATGGCCACCAAATAGCTGTTGAAGAAAAAGCGCAGCTGGCCTGGGTCGCTGAGAACAGCCTGGTAGGCTTTGAATGAGAATGAATGATCAATAAGCGCCGGCGGATAGGCGAATATCTCCAGGTTGGATTTGAAGGACGAGGCGACCATCCAAAGCACGGGCAAGCCAGCGAAACAGGCGCCGATGATCAGCGCGATCCAGACCAGGATCTTGGCTCGGCGGACTTGCGCTCGGCTGGCTATCATCTCATTCATCCGCCATGCGCTGGTTGCGCACATAAAAGATGGCGACAAAGGTGCATATCGCCAGAATGATCATCGCCAGGGTTGAGGCGATGGAATACTCATGCGAACTGAATGCCGCCTTATAGGTGTAGGTGCTCAAAACTTCTGTGGAGCGCATGGGGCCGCCGCCGGTCGTCATCCATATCAACGTGAACTGATGAATCGTCCAAATGAAATCCAGCAGCGCCAAACTTATGATAATCGGCTTCAGCTGCGGCAAAGTGATGTAGCGGAAGAGCTGCCAGCCATTCGCGCCATCGACCCGGCCAGCCTCATAGAGATCATCGGGGATGCCTTGCAGACCAGCCAGGAAGCTGACCAGATAGAATGGGTAGCCCGCCCAGATATTGATGAATGTGACGGCGTTCAAAGCCAGGTCGCGGTCAGAAAGCCACTCCAGCTTTTCCTGGACGAATCCCAACTCCAGCAATACAAAGTTGATGACGCCATGCGGGTTCATCAACAAACGCCACAAAATCGCGATGATAGACGCCGTGAAGACCCAGGGCAGAATATAAATGACGCGGAAGAAGGCTTTGGCGCGCGCCCCGATCAGCCTTGTGTTCAGCAGAAGCGCGAAGGACAGGCCCAGGATGAAATGGGCGATGACGCTGATTATGGCGAAGTAGAGCGTATTGCTGAGCGCGCCGCGGAACTTGCGGTGGCTTAGCACTTCGACATAATTCTCCAAGCCCACGAAGGTCGGCGGTTCCCGGGTGACGATGACATTATCCACCAGCGAATACAAAAACACAGTCGCGATGGGCACAACTGTCAAAGCCGCCAGCAAGGCCAGCGTCGGCGAAAGATAGGCGTATGGCAGCAGCTTGCGCTTGCGCTGCGCCCACTCGATATTCGTGGCTCGAGAGATAGCCATCGACTTTATCCTGTCTGAGCCTGCCGTCGCAGCCAGAGGTCCGAAAACCCCTCCCTCATTTTGGAGAGAGGGGCATGGGGTGGGGGCAAGACGCCTATTCGAAGATGGCTTCCCACTCTTCTTGCGCGATTTCCAGGAATTCATCGATATCGATATCGCCTTCCAAATAGAACTGGAAGGGCTCGTCGAATTGGCGCATCAGTTCTTCCGCGGCCGGCAGCCCGGTGAATTCATTCGCCAGGTAACCTTCTTGGAAGATTTCGAAGGCGGTCATGAAGAGCGGATCCGTCTGGATGAAATCCGGCGTCGCGTTGACATTACCCGGGAAGGCATTGGCTATCGAGGTGAGCTTGGTGTTGCCGTCGACGCTGGTCAGATAATCGATCAGCTTCCAGGCTTCGGCTTGGTGTTCGCTATGCGCGCTGATGCCGATGCCCCAGGAGGCGTATGGCAAACCCCTCGGCCCATCGTAACCCTCGGCGGCGGGAAGCGCGGAGATATCGAAGTTCAGGTCGGGGTTGCGCTCGCGAATCAGCGTGAAATGCGCCAGGGTGTTGATGATCATGGCGACGCGCTCATTGACGAATTCCTCGACCTTTTCGTTTTCCTTCATGGAGAAGGAACCCGGCGCGACCACGCCCGCGTCGTGCAGGCTCTTGATGTAGGCCATAGTATCCGCCAGCAATTCGTTGCCGACCAGGTTGGGCTGCCCCATGTCATCGAGCATGCTGCCGCCGCTGGCCCAGACCCAGGACATGGTGTCGTTCTGGATGCCATTGGGCTGCTCGAGCGAAAGCGGCTGCGCCCAGCCATAGACATTATTGTCGGGGTCGGTCAAGGCTTCGGCCGCCGCCGCGAATTCAGCGCGGGTCGACGGGGGATCGATGCCGGCCGCCGCCAGCATGTCCAGATTGACAAAGACGGGATAGATGAAGTTGGCGATGGGGATCATATAGGTCTCCCCAGCCAGGCGAATCTGCGCGGCCAGCTCGCTGTCGTCATACTCCGCATCGGCCATGGCCTGCGTCAAACTGGCGAGCGCGCCCTGCTTCCACAGCACATTCACCCAGGCGCCATCCAAGCCAACCACATCCGCCATGGTGCCGGTCGCGGCGCTGGCGATGATCTGGTCTTTGGTTGTCAGGTAGGGTCCCGAAATTGTCTCGACCCTAATGCCGGGGTTGGCGGCTTCAAAGTCGTCCAATATCGCGCGGAAGGAGCCCTCGGGCAATTCCGGCTCCCACCATTGCTGGAACTCCAACACCACATCGTCAGCCATCACTCCGCCCGATACCACGAGCAGCAGAATCATAATCAGACCAAGCGCGTACTTCTTCATTTCATTGCCTCCTGCGGCTTGCAAGAATTCTTTCGAGTTGTCACGAGGCTGGGCGACGGCGAAACGGTGGATTGCCCCGCTTTCGGCAGTTGCGATTTATTCCATAGTGTCTCCTTTCCTCGGCTGGTCAGCGTTAGCGATGCCACGTCCGCGGACGGCGCATAAGGTCGCGCCCAGTCTTTTTCAATCCTGACAAGTGGACAAGCGGCCCCGAGGCGGCGCTAAAGCAGAGTCTTGGCAAAGACAAGCCTTCACTTCCATAATCCGATTGCGGCAATTTGAACACGCTTGTCATGGCCTGTCAAATATTTGCGCAGACAGCGCCAATCGCCGGCATTCGCTATCGTGGAGCCGTGCATGTTTCGCCCGCGAATACTACAATAGGCTAAGGGAGGAGTGAGCATGGGCATCCGCCGGCGCGCGCTGGAGCAAAACGAAATCAATACGCTGCGGGAATACGCGCTGTTCAGCGGCCAGTCTCGCGGAAGAGTTCACCCGGAAGCGGAACCGCGATACCGCACGGCATTCCAGCGCGACCGCGACCGCATCGTGCATTCGGCCGCCTTTCGCCTCCTGGAATACAAGACCCAGGTCTTCGTCAACGATGCCGGCGATTATTATCGCACCCGCTTGACACATACCCTGGAGGTCGCCCAAATCGGTCGGACGCTGGCTCGCGCGCTGGGCGCCAACGAAGATCTGGTCGAGGCGATCTGCCTGGCGCATGACCTGGGCCACCCGCCCTTCGGCCATGCCGGCGAAGAAGCGCTGAACCAGTTGATGACAGACCAGGGCGGCTTCGATCACAATCAGCAGAGTTTTCGCGTGGTCACTCTGCTGGAGCAGCGCTACCCAAAATGGAGCGGCTTGAACCTCACGCTGGAGACCCTGGAAGGCATCGCCAAGCATGAGACGAGTTATGACCGGCGCGGCTTCTGCGACCACGGCATGGACGCCGGCGCCAGCCTGGAAGCGCAAATCGCCAATGTCGCCGACGAGCTGGCATACAACGCCCACGATCTCGATGATGGCTTGAAAGCCCGCTTGATCAGCATTGAGCAGGCAGCCGAACTGGCTATATGGCGCGAAGCGGCGACTCGCCTGGATTGGCGGAGCCAGCGACTGGACGATCTGGCCAGGCATCAACTGATCCGCGAACTCGTTGGGTTGCAGGTGGACGACGTTCTTGGCGAGGCGGAGCGCCGGCTGGCAGCCCTGAAGCCGCGGTCTACGCTGGACATCCAGAATCATGAGGCGCCGATAGTCAGCCACAGCCCGGGGCAGGCGGCCATGAACGATGAGTTGAAGGAATTCCTGCTTCAAAACATGTATAGGCATTATCGCGTCGTGCGCATGCAGACCCGCGCCGAGCATTTCATCCAGGCCCTTTTCGCCAGCTATATCAAGGAGCCGCGGCAGCTGCCGGAGATTTACCGCGCCAAGCTGGAGCGGGAAGCGCCCCATCGCGTTGTGGCCGATTATATCGCCAGCCTGACCGACCGCAGCGCCCGGCAAGAATTCCGTCAGCTCTTTGACCCGATTGCCAGACCATAAGCGAGGCGCTTCCATGCCAGGCGAGACCCTGCTAAACCAACGATATGAGCTTGTCGCCCAGCAAGGCTCGGGTGGCATGTCGGTGATTTATCGCGCGCTTGATCGCTCGCTTGGGCGGATGGTGGCTGTCAAGATCCTGCGCCCCAACTTGACCAAGCAGCCGGAATTGCTGGAGAAATTCCAGCAAGAAGCCCGCACCTTCGCCATGATGTCTCATCCCAATATCGTGACCATTCATGATGTCGGCAACGATGGCGCGACGCATTATATCGTCATGGAAATGGTGACGGGCGAAGACCTCAAGAAGCTGATAAAGAAGCGCGGCGCGCTGCCGCTGGACAGGGCTCTGCACCTGGGCATTCAGATTTGCGATGGCATCGGCTTCGCGCATCGCTCGGGGATGGTGCATGCCGATGTCAAGCCGCATAACATCCTCATCAACCGCGATGGCGTCGTCAAAGTTACCGATTTCGGCATCGCCCAGGCGCTCTCCGATACCATGCCAGAAGCGCGCAGCAAGGTCGTCTGGGGCAGCCCGCATTATTTCGCGCCGGAACAGGCTCGCGGGGAGAAGCCGACGCCCGCTTCCGATGTCTATTCTATCGGCATCGTGCTCTTTGAAATGTTCACCGGAAGCCTGCCCTTCGTCGGCAGTTCCCAGCGCGAGTTGGCGTTGGCGCATATCCGCTCGGAGATTCCGCAGGTTCTCGCCATCAAGCCTGATTTGCCGCCCGATCTCAGCAATGTCATCGCCAAGGTCATGAGCAAACGTCAGAATGACCGCTACAAACAGGCTGACCAATTGGGGCATATCCTGCGGCAAATCCGCGATCAGCAGCGCAGCGCGCCACAACTCAGCCCAGCTGAACCAAGCGCGATTCGCCAGTCTGCTCGTCCACAGCCGCCAGCCCGCCCACCAATACCCGCTCGCCGAACGCAGGTTCCCGCAAAGCTCGCCGCTCTGGCGGAGCAGCCCCAAGCGAATGAGCCCGGCAGCGGCGACACAGCCATCCCCAACCCGCCAAACCCGCTGTTCAACTCGGACGGAAGCATCAATGTCGAGGCCACCGGCGGCTACAGCGGGCCTTTCATGCCGCAAAGGCGAGCCAAACGCGAAGGCGCGGACATGGTGACGATTCTTCTGGTCATATTGGCTTTTGTAGCGGTGGCCGGTTTGGCGCCGCTCTATCTGCTGGGCGTTTTCCCGCTGCTCTAGTTTCAGCCGCGCCCAAACTCGTCAGCCAGCTGCTCGCTGCTGAAGTGAATGAAGACTTTGCGTCCGCTCGGCGATACCAGCGGATTGGGGCAGCGCTCCAGCTTGGCGACCAATTGGCGCATGGCATCATCCAGCAAGACATGGCCCCGGCGCTTGGCCGCAGCCCAAGCCAAAGCCGCCACGCCATCGCTCATTTCCAATGGTGAGCCGCGCAAACGCTCAAGCATGCGCGGCAGCAAATCGGCGATGTCCAGCCCTAAAGCCGGCTCTGGCAAGGCGCGGACGACAAAAGCGTTGCCGCCAAAGATCTCTATCTCAAAGCCCAAGGCGCGGAAGACCTGGCTGGCTTGTTCCAGCAGCTTGGCATCCGGCGGCGAAAGCATGAGGACCTGGCTCTCGTCAGTAGGATGCTTTGCCATGTCGCCTGCTTTCGCTCCGGCGCAGATCTCCTCATAAAGAATGCGTTCATGCGCCGCGTTTTGATCGATCAGATATAAGCCCGCGGGTCCCTCGGCGACGATATAGCTGGCGCCAACCTGGCCAACGACGCGCAGGACGGGCAAGGTGCGCGGTTTTGCGGGCGCGTCGGCAAGAGCCTGCGCATGACTTTGAGGCGAATCGTCAAAGAGCTCGTCCTTTGCCAGACGCAGCCAATCGGGCGCGGCGCGGCTGTAGTCGATATAGGCATCGGTGAAGCCGCTCTCGCTCAATATATCAGCGGCCGGCGCAATATCGCCCGCGGCATGCAGGGCTTGCCGGACCGCGCGCTGGGCGGCCAAAAACACCTGCTGCGGATCGCGAAAGCGCACTTCGGCTTTGGTCGGGTGCACATTGACATCGACGAATTCGCTGGGACTGCGGATCAGCAGGACCGCCAGCGGATAGGCGCCCGCTTTCAGCAAGCCCTCGTAAGCCTGGACGATGGCTTGGCTAAGGGCGCTGTCCTGGATGGCGCGTCCATTAACAAAGAGGATGATGCGATCTCGACGGGCGCGATGCAATTCAGGGCGCGAGACATAGCCTTCGACGCCGATCTTGATTTCGGCTCTGGCGCTCTCATCGGCATTGCTGACCGGCAGCATGAGCTTGAAGGCTTTGAGCCCGAAAGCCTTGGCCAAAACATCCGCCAGGCCGCCGCTGCCCGAGGTTTGCAGCCGTTCGCGGCCATCCTGCTTCAAGACAAAGGCGATGCCCGGATAAGCCATGGCATACCGCGCAACCACCCAATGAATATGCCGCTTCTCGGTGCTGTCGCTCTTGAGGAATTTCAAGCGGGCTGGCGTATTGTAGAAAAGCCGCTCGATAGTGACGACTGTGCCAGCCGGCGCGCCAATCGCTTGCTTTCGCAGTCCGCCGCCCGACTTCAGCATGACGCCCATGGCTTCATCGCGATGCCGCGTGATGATGGTGGCTTGGCTGACCGCGGCCAGGCTGGCCAGAGCCTCGCCCCGGAAGCCCAGCGTGGTCACCCTGGACAATTCCTCAGCCCGGCGCAGCTTGCTGGTGGCGTGCCGCGTGAATGCCAGGTCGGCCTCCTTCGAGGGAATGCCCAAGCCATTGTCGCTGACGCGCAGCAGTTGGCGGCCGCCGCCAAGAACTTCCACATGAATGGCGCTGGCGCCGGCGTCTATGGCGTTTTCGATCAGCTCCTTGACTGCCGAAGCCGGGCGTTCGACAGCCTCGCCAGCCGCGATGCGCGCCACCACTTCTTCAGCCAATACTTGAATCGGCATGCCAGCCTGCTTCCCAGCGATCTACTCCTATCGAGTATAGCAGATTGCCCGCCAGGCATTCGCGCTGATGAACCCATCCTTGAACGCAGCGATTCCGACTGCTATACTGCCGCGCTATGTTCGCCACCCTAGCTCAATTGGCAGAGCGATCGCTTCGTAAGCGATAGGTTATGGGTTCAAGTCCCATGGGTGGCTCAGCGCCCGGCTGCATGCTCTGGCGCGAACGACAATTGAATAGCAAAAACGCCGATCGGGAGGAGTAGGCGGTTTGCCTGGCGAAAGAGAAGGCGGGTCATTGGCTGGGAGCCCGCTGGCAGAGCGCCGCTGAATGTCGCCCGGGAGTTGCTCGAAAGAACGCAGAAGCCAGTAGACTCGAGCCGGCTTACGCCCGTTACAGCGTATCGAGCGCAGTGGACAGCCGTCCGCTGAAGCAAGGTGGCACCGCGGAAGCTGGCCTTTCGTCCTTGTATGGGGATGGAAGGCTTTTTTGATTCTTGGGCAAGGAGGCGGGAATGATGGTCAGAAGCGCCAAAACAGACATGCCGCGCAACTTTGACTTTGTTGAGGCGGAGCCGCGCATCTACAGCTTTTGGGCTGAGCGGGGCTATTTCAAACCGGAAGCCGCGCCAGCCGATGCCGAACCCTTTGTCATCAGCATGCCGCCGCCCAATGTCACGGGCAGCCTGCACATCGGGCATGCCCTCTTCACCGCGTTGGAAGATTTGATGATCCGCTACGAGCGCATGCGCGGCAAGGCGACTCTCTGGCTGCCCGGCACGGACCACGCCGGCATAGCCACCCAGCTGCAAGTCGAGAATATGCTGCGCGAAGAAGGCAGCAGCCGCGAAGAAATCGGCTATGAAGAATTCCTGCATCGCACCTGGCAATGGAAAGAAGAGCATGGCGGCGAAATCATCAGCCAGCTGCAGCGTCTGGGCGCCAGCTGCGATTGGGACCGCGAACGCTTCACCCTGGACGAGGGCTTGTCGCGGGCTGTCTTGCAGGCTTTCATCACCTTGTGGGAACAGGGTTTGGTCTATCGCGGACCGCGGCTGGTCAACTGGAGCCCGGGCTTAAAAACGGCGGTATCCGATCTTGAGGTGGAGAGCAGCGAGGAAGAGGTCACGCTCTATTACTTCCGTTATCCGGTTGAAAGCGGCGAGCATCTGCCCGTGGCCACCACCAGACCCGAGACCATCCTGGGCGACATGGCTGTCGCGGTGCATCCAGCGGACGAGCGCTACCGCCATCTCATTGGCAAGCGGGCTTATGTGCCCATCCTCAAACGCGAGATTCCGGTCATCGGCGATGAATATGTCGATATGGACTTCGGCACGGGCGCCTTGAAGGTCACGCCGGGGCATGATTTCGACGATTATGCGCTGGGGCAGCGGCATGGCTTGGGCATCCTCAACATTCTCAACATGGATGCGAGCATGAACGCCAATGCGGGCAAATACGCCGGGCTTGACCGTTATGAATGCCGCGAGCGTCTCTGGGCGGATATGCAAGCGGCTGGCTTGACCATCAAGACCGAGCCCTATACGACGCGCATCCCGCGAAGCCAGCGGGGCGGCGAGGTCGTCGAACCCATGATGAGCACGCAATGGTACCTGCGCATCCAGCCCTTGGCCGATAAGGCGATTGCCGCGGTGCGCGATGGGCGCGTCAAGATCGTGCCGGAGCGCTTCGAGAAAGTCTACTTCCATTGGCTGGAGAATATTCAGGATTGGTGCCTTAGCCGTCAGCTCTGGTGGGGGCATCGCATCCCCGCCTGGTATCGCGAGAATGATGGCGACCCCGAAGGCGAAATCTATGTGGGCATGGAGGCGCCGGCCGGCGACGGCTGGGTAATGGAGCAGGATGTGCTTGATACCTGGTTCAGCAGCGGCCTCTGGCCCTTCAGCACCTTGGGCTGGCCCCAAGACAGCGCCGATCTCAAACGTTTCTATCCGACGCAGGTGATGGAAACCGGGCATGACATCCTCTTCTTCTGGGTGGCGCGCATGATCATGATGGGATTGTGGTTCACCGGCGAAGCCCCCTTCCACACGGTTTACCTGCATGGCTTGGTGCGGGCGGAAGGCGGTAAGAAGTTCAGCAAAACCTTGGGCAACGCTGTTGATCCGCTGACCGTCGTCGACCGGTTGGGCGCGGACCCCCTCCGCTTCACGCTGATAACCAGCGGCACGCCCGGCAATGATTGTCACCTGGATGAGACGCGCCTGGATCACAGCTTCCGCTTCATCAACAAGGTCTGGCAAATGACCGCATTCATCAACATGAACCTGGATGGCGAGCGCCCGCTGGGTTTGCCGCCGCAGGCCGAGCTGGACTTGCCGGCCCGCTGGATCCTCAGCCGGCTGCATCGCCTGATCGCCAACGCGCAATACCTCTTCGACATCTATCAATATGGCGAGGCGGGCAACCAGATCCTGGCTTTCATGTGGGATGAATTCGCGCCTTTCTACCTGGAAATCAGCAAAGAAGCGCTGTATCAAGGCAGCGCCGCCGAGAAGGATCGCGTCCGCCGCGTGCTGGTGCATGTTCAGGATCAATGTCTGCGCCTGCTGCATCCCTTTATGCCCTTCATGACCGAAGAAGCCTGGGCTTATCTGCCGCGTGATGGCGAGGCGCTGATCCTGGCGGACTGGCCCCAAGCGGACAGCGGCTTGATCGACGACGACGTCGAGGCGCGCATGAGCGGCTATCTCGAGCTCGTGCGCGAAACACGCAATACCCGCGGCGAATACAAGGTCGATCCCGGCCGGCGGATTCGAGCGCTGGCTCATGACCGGGCGGGGACACGCGATCTCGCTGCCAACGTCCATATCCTGCGGCGGCTCTGCAATGTGGATGAGTTGAGGCTGATGCCCCTGGATGAAGCCGAGCCCGCCAATTCCGCCAGCGTGGTCGTCGGCGATGTCACGCTATACCTGCCGCTGGAAGGCATGCTGGATATCGCGGCTGAATGCCAGCGCCTGGCTGATGAAGAAGCCAAGCTCAATGGGCAGATCGAGCGCGCGGCGAAAATGCTGGCCAACCGGAACTTCGTGGAACGGGCTCGCCCGGATGTCGTTCAGCGCGAGCGCGACCGCCATGCCGAGCTGGAAGCGGCCGCCGCCCAGATCAAGGAACGGTTGGCCAGCCTCTGCGGCTGAAAGCGCTGCCACGCGCATTCCGCAGCCTTCTGATTGCCCGACGCCCGATCAGGACAGCCAGATCTATTGGCTATAATGTGCGAGACGCGAATGGCAACCCCGAGGAGTGCGCTTGACGACAAGCAACAAGGTCTGCCCGATCTGTGAAGCGCGCAACCATCGCAACGCGGCGCTCTGCTCGACATGCGGCGCAGCTATTGCCGATGTGCAGCCCGGGCGGGCTTCCGATGCCAGCGAAAATGCCAGCGCGACTTATGATTATCGCTATGGCGAGACGGATCTGGCGGAATCTTCACTGGCGTTTCAGGGGCGCATCGGCAGCCTCATCCTGCTGGCTCTGCTCATGATCGCGCTGGCAGGCTTGGCGCTTTTTTTCCTCGCGCGGCAGCTAAGCCAGGGCGATTCGGCTTTGGCAGCCCCGTCAGAGACCGCCAGCCCAACGCGCATGGCGGGACCATCGGTTACGCCCGGCTTGCCCACCGCGACGCGCAAGCCCAGTCCGCCGCCAACAGCCACATCCACGCTGATTCCCAGTCCCGCGCCTTGCCTGCGCACGGTTGCCGAGGGCGAATCTCTGATTGCCATCATCGCGCGATGCGGGCATACTTCGCTGGCCATTCTGCCGACTGTCATGGCGCTGAACGATATACGCGACGAAACCCTCGTGCGGGTTGGCAGGGAGATCATCGTGCCCCGCCCGTCCCCAACAGCCAATCCTCAGGCTGCTCCCCCAGCCGGCGAAGCGCGCTCAAGGAGCGAGCAAACGTCACAGCTGGAACGGCTGGCATTTGACCCCTTCGCGCCGACCATGACGCCGACTCTGCTGCCCGGCTTGATGTGGCATCATGTGCAGCCAGACGAAGATATGATCTATATCGCGGTCGTGTACGAAACCAATGTCAAGATGCTGGCTGACTTGAACCCGGAGATCGAGTTTCCACTCTGCGATTTTGGCGAAGTCTTCGGCGGTCCGGAATGCACCGTGCAGTTGCGCGTCGATCAGCCGGTTCGCGTGCCCGCGCCAACCCCCACCATTACGCCCATCCCGACAGCCTCCGGCAGCGCCACTCCGCGCCCCAGCCCGACCGCCACCTTCAACGCGCCGGTCGCCCAAAGCCCGGCCGACCAAGCCTTTTTCGCGCCGGATGACCGCGTGACCCTTCGCTGGGTAGGCACAGGCAAACTGGCTGCCGATGAAGTCTATCGCATCGATTTCGCCAACCTGGACGAAGAGCGGCGCTTTCGTGCCCATACGCGTGAACTTTTCTTGATAGTGCCGGCCGAATGGCAGAGCCAGGCCGCCAGCAGCCATCGCTATGCCTGGCAGGTCAGCGTCTGGAATGAGGCCCGCCAGACGACGTCCTACACATCTGAGCCGCGCGCGCTGCTCTGGCAAGGCGCCGGGCAGGCAGGGGAATGAGCAAACAGTTGCCGGCGATTCTGCTCTTCATACTTGCGGCGCTTTTGGGGTCCGCTTGCAATATCAGCCGGCCAGATGCCCTGCCGACGGCGACAGACCATGTCGAGGCTATCGCAACCATCGCCGCGCCAGCCAGCGCCAGCCCTCCTTCAATAGCGACGCCGCCTACCGCCAGCCCGCCCTCAATAGCGACGCCGCTGCCGCCGACGATCCCTCCAAGCCCTACCGCGCCTAAAGCCACGCCAACAGCCACATCGGTCTATTTCGAATATCTTGTCAACGATGGCGAGACCTTGTATTACATCTTGCAGCTGCCGCGGCACGGCTATGGCTATGAGCCGGATCTGGCTGCCACAGTCGTCGCGCTCAACGCAAACATCCCCGATGCGGACTCCCTGCGCGGCGGCATCACGATTCTGATACCTCGCCCCACGCTGGCGCCAACAGCCCTCGGCGCGGAGGCGACGCAAGAATTCCTGACGGACCTCGGCGCGGACGACCGAAGCGGCGTCATCTTGCCGGCCGGCGCGGCTATCGGCTGCCATATCGTTGAAGCGGGCGACGCCATCATCGGCGTGGCTGTGCAGAACAACACCACGCTGGAGATCCTGCATGGCTTGAACCGCGATCTGAATTGGTTCGGCTGCAACTTCACCCTGCCCAGCGGCGGAGAAAACTGCGCGCCCCAACTGAGCATCGGCCAATGCGTTCGCGTCCCCTTGCCGACGCCGCTGCCGACCAAATTCCCGACCCCATCCGGCCAGGAAACCGCCACGCCGACAGCCACCAAACTCGCGCCGCGCTTGCTCTATCCGGCTGATGGCGCGATCGTGCCGGCCGGTTCGCTGCTGATGCAATGGCTGGGCATCGCCGGGATGAACAAAGACGACGTCTATTTGATCGAATTGGTCGACCAGACCAGCAATCAGTCCTTGCGCCAGGTCAGCCGAGCGAACTCCTTCCGCGTGCCGGCCGCCTTCGCGCCAGGAGACGGGCAGAGTCATATCATTCAGTGGCGCGTATCGGTGGCCAAAGCCGATGCGCAAGGCGTCTACAACTATGTCGGCGCTGAAGGCCACTGGCGAACGTTTCAATGGCTTGGCGGATGAACTAGCTGAGGCTCTCCAGAAAACTCGGCGCGAAGCTCCCGCTGAAGACGGCCTCTACGCTGCCCGTCAGCCAGACGTTCCAGTTTTCATCCGCCTCGACTTCAGCTTCCCCGCCCGGCATCTCGACTGTGACCGGGCTCGCGCAATATCCTTTCAGGATAGCGACGCAAGCCGCGGCGCAGGCTGAGGAGCCCGAGGAGAGCGTATAACCCGCGCCCCTTTCCCAGATTTCTATGGCGATGCGCTGCCGCCCCAGGACAGACAGCCATTGAACGTTGCTTCGCTGGGGGAAGGCGCTGTGAGTTTCAATGGCTGGCCCCAGCCGCTTTACCTGTTGGCGATCCAGCTTGTCCACGACAAGAACGCAATGGGGATTGCCCATGCTGACGCAGGTCGCGCGCAAAGCCTCGCCATTTATGCGCAGCGCAATGTCCATGCCATCGCCGGCCGCGGGCGCCGGGAACTGACCGCTGTGGAATGACGCTCGCCCCATGTCGATTCTCACGCGCTCGCCAAGCGGATCGAGCATATCCACTTGGCAAGTCCGTCCGCCGGTCGCGATCGTGAAGCTGTCGCCAGCCGCATATTTCTGATCGCGCAGGAAGCGGGCAAAGACGCGAAGTCCGTTGCCGCTGGTCTCCGCCAGGCTGCCATCGGGATTGTAATAGCGCATTGCAAGCGGGGTCCGGCCTGGCAAAGGTCCGTAGCAGATGCCATCAGCGCCGATGCCATTATGCCGATCGCAGACGCGCTTGACGGCTTGGGATGTCAGTACAAGCGGCATGCAGAGCGGATCGAGAACCAGAATATCGTTGCCAAGCGCGCTGTATTTGTGAAAATGAACGGCGGTCATCGGTCCAGCAGGGCTTCAAAAGCCGCGAATGCCGGCCGCCGGGCGCCAGCCGCATCCACCAGGCTGAAGAAACAGGCCTCTTCGTCCGCCACCGCGCAGCCATTCAGGTTGTGCAAGAACATAGCCGAGACCGTATCCATCCCCTGCGCTATCTGATAGGCTTGGGTCACATAGAGCGCCTGCTCCGCCTCGCTGGTGTAATTCAGCCATTCGAATCCGCTGGAGGGGATGGCGATGTTTGCGCCCTCGCCCGTGCCCCAGCCGACCTGCGTCACCACGATGGGGCTGGCAGCCAGGCCGTGCAAAGCCAGCACATCGTCATAAAAGCGCAGCAGCTCTGGGAAATACTGCAAGAAGGATTCATAATGCGAGTCGACGCCTGGCGGCTTGTCGCAGCAGCTGAGCGTCGGCGGGACAGCCGAAGCGCTGAAGACCGCGCCAATCGCATCGCTGTAATCAGCGGCTCCACCCGCCAGCATGTCGCTCAGGAAAGCGCCGGTATCGATAGAATTGTAGCCATCGGACAAGCCAACAGGCGCCAAGCCAGCGCTGATGACCAAAGCGGCTGGATCAAGCGACCGTATCGTCTCATAGCCGATTTTGAGCAGGGGCAGATAATACTCCGCGCCAAGCTCAACGTTATCCGGTATGCCCCAATCGCCATCGGCAGCGAGGGCGGGCGCGCGTTCATAGACCGGCACGGTCCAGTATTTGAGCAGGTTGGGCGATTTCCAGATTTCATAGGCGCTGACGACGCCGGCATAGCGCGTGGCCAGGTTGGCCAGGAAACGGGCGAAGTCGCCCAGATCCTCGGGCGGTCCGCCATTGTCGCGCATGCGGCTGTTCAGCTTCTCGGTGTAACTCAGGCGGCTCCAGGCGGGCGCGTCAAAGATATTCAGCAAGATTTTTACTTCCGCCAGAGCCATCTCCGCCACCATAGCATCCAGCGCGGAGTAGTCATATGCGCCGCGCTCCGGTTCGATAAGCGCCCAGGGCGCGTCAATCTTCACCCAGTCGACGCCGAGCTGCTTGACCTGGGAAGCCAGAGCCCGCGCATTGTCGCCGTCAATGAAGACATGAATGCCCTCGCTGAAGCCGGGCTTGGCCATCAGACCAGCCGGCTTGGGCACGAGCAGGCGCGTATCCAGCTGGATAAGGCGGGGATCGTCAATGGCGTTCAAGGTCTGCAACAGCTGCACAGTCGTGCCATAGCGTTCAGCCAAGCTGGCCAGGCTCTCGCCCTCCCGCGCCACATGCACATCCAGCACGGCATTCTCCAGCTTGGGCACGAGAAGCTGCTGGCCCACGCTGATGGCATGCGGATCTCCCAGCCGATTGAGCTCCTGCAGGGCTTCCATGCTGACGTCGTGGCGCTTAGCCAGGCTGAAGAGCGAATCGCCCGGCTCCACCAGGATGGTATCGAAAAGCGTCTCATCGATGCGCGGCACGAGGATGCTGCGGCCGACTGTCAGATCGCGCGAGCCTCCGATGCCATTCAGCGCGCGCAACTGGGCGACGCCGGTGTTGAACAAGCGCGAGATATTGTAGAGGCTGTCGCCCGACTTGACCTCGTAGATGGCAAAGCGCGTTTCATCGACCCGGGGCACAAAGAGGCTCTCGCCGATGCGCAGTTCGCGCCCCTCGCCGATGCCATTCAGCGACTTCAGCAAGGCGACATCGGTATTGTAACGGCGCGAGATGCTGAAGAGCGAATCCTCAGGCCCCACGATATGCGTTTCCAGGTCATCGTGCCGATCCTTGGGCACAAAGAGCGCCAGGTCGGCGTGAATCAGGTCGCCGGGGGAGAGGTCGTTCAGCCCCTGCAGGATGCCGACGCTCGTCCGATAGCGCAGGGCGATCTGGAACAAGGTATCGCCAGGCTGGACGATGTATTGCTCCAGGTAGGCGCTGCCCACGCGCGGCACGAACAGGCTCTGCCCGGCGTAGACCTCGCGGATACCGCCCAGGTCATTAGCGGCGATCAAAGCCTCGATGGTGGTGTCGAACTGAGCGGCTATCCCATAGAGCGAATCGCCAGGCTGCGCAATATAGACGGCGTAATCCGCTTCAGCGTCTTCAGCCGGTTCCGCTTCTTGCGCGCGGAAAGCCAGCGCGGGCATGAGCAGCCACAGCAAGACAAGCGCCATCCGCAATTGAGTCGCCATGATAACCGCCTCGACAAAATTGTATCCATTTTGGCAACCAGTGTAAAAGAAAACGGGATAGCGCGCCTGAATTCCGCGTATGATTTGCAGGGTTTTCCAGCAGCCGCCTAGACCTCAAGACGGCAGACCCGGAAGGAATCGCCGCCATCCGCCAGCTGAAGGCGCGCGCCATCGCTCGGGTCATACCAGCCGACATGGATCTCGTAGCTGCCCGGCGGAAGCTGATCGGCGGGCAGGACAATGACATCGCGGAAGACATCGCCAGGCGTCCATGTCCTGGAATCCAGGCGGCCGGCTTGCGGATAATGATCGTCCTGGGTCCATAGCTTGCCGCCATCCGCAGGGCTCGCGCCGTAGACATGAGCGAAGGTCTTCAGTGAGCCAGCCGTATGGGAAAGCGCGCGCCAGTTCAAGCGCAGCAGCCACTCGCCGCCGGGCAGGAACACAGGACAGCGCTCGCCAGCCAGCAACGCCAGCGCCTCGCCGAATTGGGCGACGGCTTCGCCCGGTTCAGCCACTTGCCAGGGCATGAATTGCATGATGGGCAAGCCGGAGGCATCCGATTGCATGACCGCCTGCATATTCCCGCGCATCCAGCTTTCGACCAAGCCCGCGCTGCGCCAGCCAGCCTGCTCCCGGGCTACGACGTATACGCTGCGATAACCAGGCGTGAAGCCAGCCAACTGGTCGGCGATTTCGGAGGCGGATTGCAGCGGATTGCTGGGCAGCGCCAAATCCCGCGCCGCGCCCGCGTAGTAATAATCAAAAGCGACGTCCACCGCCAGTTGGATGACCAGGTCGTCGGCGGTGGCATGAGCGTTCAGAAATGCGCCAAGCTCATCCCAGGTCGGGGATTTGCGGAAAGCCGGATCGTTGAAATGCCCGTCTATGCCCAGCAGAGCCAGCAAGAGCCAGGGCAGCAGCAAGCCAGTCGTCAGCAAGGGGCGAGCCAGCTTGACAGAGCGCCCGATAATGGCAGCCAGATGATGGCAGCCCAGGACCAGCAGCAGCAGCAGAGCCGGCGCGGCCGCCAGCGCATAGCGCGGATTGAAGATGGCGAAGCTCTGCGAGAAGAGGCCCAGCAGCATAAGCGGCGTGAACAGCCAGCACAGAAGAATCGTGAGAATGCGCGCAGATGCCCGCCGCAGGATCATGACCAAGCCCGCCAGAATCAGCGCGAATGCCATGCCCAGTTCCGCGCCGGGCAGGGGCAGAGTCTCGCCCAGCAGCAGAGCCGGCAGAATGCGCGTCAGATAATCCAGCGGGGCGAAACTTTCCAGGTTGCCCGGATAGGCGCCGGAGCTCACCGTCCGCCCCGCCAGCGCCAAAAATGCCAGCAGCGCAACCGCCACGATCGTGCCTTGCAGCGACAGGAATCGGCGCAGAAATGCCCAATCCCGCCAACGCAAACGTACAGCCACAGCCGCCAGCGCCAGGAGAACGAAGAGCTCGGTGTAGAAAATCATGGCAGCCGCCAAAGCCGCCACGCCATAGAGCAGCCAATCGATGCGGCGCGGACGATCCAGCAGGCGCAGGCCCAGCCAGAAGCTCAGAGCGCTGATGCCCGCCCAGAGCGCGTAATTGCGGAAATCCTGGCTATGCCAGATCTCATAGGGATGCAGCGCCCAGAGCAGCGAAGCCAGAATGCCGACAGCGCCAGAACCAGACAGGCGCTTGCCCAAGGCGTGCATGACCGGCATGCCGAGCAGATTGCCCAGCAGCGGCAAGAATCGCAGGGTGAATTCATCGCTCTGGCCAAGCAGCAGATGCCAGGCGCGGAAAAGCGCGTAAGCCAGGGGCGGATGCGGATCGAGCGCCGCCATCTCCGTCAGCGATTGGCTCAAGGGCAGCCCCGCCCAATACAGCGCGCTAAAGGCTTCATCGCCCCGCAGCGGCAAAGCGCCCAAGCCGTGCAGGCGCAGCCCGAAGCCCAGCCAGATGATGACGATGAGCAGGCCAACTCCCCTCGGTCCCCCTATCAAGATTGGCTACCCCCCTCGGTCCCCCGTAGGTCAGTGTCTACGCGACCCATCAAGATAGGGGGAAGCCTGCGTAACCAAGCTGACAGACGTAGGCATTCCTTCCCGTTTTGCCACTGACACAGGAACGACGCTGGCGCTGACCGGAGGAGATGACAGTCCCGCAAGCAACGCATACATCTCAACTGGAGAAGCCATCCCCCTGATGCGTCGGGGGGACCGAGGGGGTAGACCAATGCAAAATACCGCCGTCATCAGCTCAAATCGTGGCGGCTTCGAAGGCGGCTATCTGCTCGTCGCTGAGCGGCATCAGGCTGGCGTTCTTGGCTTTGTCATCGCCATCGCTGAGCTGCCGCTTGGCGTCGCGCATGAAATCCTTGAGGTTGGGGCTGCGCTTCGGGTCGGCGTAGAGCACCGGCAAATCCGGCTGGCTCTCGAACTCGACCTCCGCCGAGGGATCCACGAAGACCACCAAAGCCCGCACCGTCACTTCCGGGGCGACCTCGGCCATGGCCCGCTGTATAGAATCGCGAGCCACCTCGGCATCGCGCAGGGGCTTGCCAACGCCATCAAAGCGAATCGCCGAAAACAGCTTGCTGATGAAACTCCGCTTGCTGCGAAACTTGCCATCGCGGAAGCGGAATGCCTGGTCATGCCAGCGCGTCACGATGGCGAAGACGCCTTGCGGGCAGATCAAGACATGCCGCGCCGGGAAGTGATAATAATTGTAGAGGACGCTCTTGTTGCTCATGCCCTTCAAGCCGGCCTCGATGGCGTTCTCGGGCCTGGGCAGGCGAGCCCAGAGGTTGGTCATGCGCACGGATACGATGGTCAGCACGAAAGCCACCGGCAAGACGGCTGATTGGGCGATCAGCGTCAGCATATCCGGCGTTTCGTTGGTGAATAGCGAGGCGTTGATGACCACGAAGCCCAGGATCAGCGCGCCGAATGTGCCGAAGAAGAGATAGTTGGTCATCTTGCGGTTGCGCCGCGCCAGCTTCTTGTTTGTTACGATGCGCATGTTATGTCCTCGTTGAAACTTTGTTCTGAATCACGGCACCATTCGAGTAATCAGTGATGCACAATTGAGAAAGTAGTCAATGCTCGGTTTAGACCAATGTCATTCAACTTGCTTCCATTCCCGCCTCAAAGTAGCTATTGAGTCAGCCGGCAAATCCGCATCGCACTGCGTTTGTGTCAAGTCAGTCCGATAACGCCTTTGCAGCCCGTTTTCGTCCGTCCATGTTTCGAGGCAATAGGACTTCTTGGGCTGCAGGCGGCATTCGGAATCGACGTTTATTCCGTCACTCTGCTCGCCTGGAAGATTGCCCGTCTTGCTCGGACCAGCGCGAACAATGTGAATGTTGTGGTAGATGATCGGCGTAAGCGTATTCACGATTTCACTGCGAGACTTGAAGAACCAGTTCTCGATCAGTTCCCAACGCTCATGCGATACCGCGCCCCTCAGACGGTTGCTAATATCGTCCTGCAGGGAATAATCGGGGTCCACATCCTTCTTTTGTTCTACTTCATCCACAGTAGGCACATTGGCGTAGCGAACCGCTTCTTCAAGGTCCCTCAAGGCGGCAATTATCGCCTCGTCGTCGCCTTTGTAATCCTGCGTGAACCAGAATTGGCAGCCGCGGAACTTGAAATTGAGCGGCGCCGCTCCGCATACATCGCGCCCTGGCACCAGCGTCATGATGTACTCGCTGCCCCAGTAGTTGTCCTCTTCGTTGATCTCCTCCACCTCGTTGTCGCTGTCGACGATGACTTCCACGCGATGCAGCTCGTTGATGTAGACATCCACGTTGAGGGGGCTCATGTTATAGACCCGCCGCGCGCCAGGACCCAGCTGGCTGGGACCGATTTCCAGCACCTGCGTATCGGTGACAATTCCCGAAGACACATGCACATCGCGCACGATCAGGGTGACCGTGTGGTCTTCGGTATCAAACCAGCTCTGCCCGGTGTTGACAACCGGCACATAAACGCGCGTATCCACCCCGCAATACAGGGGATGGGGCCAGATTTCCGTCCAGCCGACCACCAGATTGACCGCTTGTGGCGATTCCGTCGTCTGCTCGAGGAAATAGGAGAGATAATTGGCGACGGTGACCTCGGCGCAGATGAGATCGCCAAAGCGCACGGTGGGCAGGATGTTCCAGCGCTCGATATCGTTCGTGGGCTGGTGGCGGGCGCGGATCTCGCCGATTGTCGCCATATCGCGGTCTTCTTCCGGCACGAGCAGGCAATGCGTGACCGGTTCTGGCAGGGTCTGCACGGCGCCGGCTGTCTGCAATTGCTGGGGGATCCGCGCGGTCAGCTTGTAGAGCGGACCCTTGCGATAGACGGCGACGCTTTGGTCGCCCATGTGCTGGACGGGCGCGGGCGCGTGGAAGCCGTCTTCGATAGCGCAATCCAGCGAGAAAGCATTGTTGGCGGTGATGCGAATGTCTTCGGGGTCGAAGAGCAGCTGCGGGCAAGCCCCATAAGGCTGCATGATGGAAGTGTCCTGGGCGACGGTGGCGCGAATTTGCCGGCCGAGGGGCGCGTCCTCCGCCGTCTCGCCCGTTTCCGCCGTGCGCAGCTCAGCCGTGATGCGCGCGATGCCATTCATGGCGATATTGACCGGCGCCGTGCCATCGCCCGGCCCCAAAACAGCCGCGCTGGCCAGCGAACTCAGGTCGAAGCTGCCGCCTGGAGTCCATGCCCAGTAGGTCAAGACCGAGGGCCCGCTGGCATCGGCGTGGAATTCAAAACCGACCGGCAGATTAAAGCCCACCCAGACGACCGGCTCGGTGATGATGGCTGCCTGGCTGAGCGCGATGCGATTCAAACCCGTCTGCGACAGGAAAACCGGCTGGCGATGCACCAACGTGGCGTCGACTGGCGAGCCGCCGTTGCCATCCTGGTAGACCAGCAGTTCCGCGCTGGCGCCGGGCACGGGTTTCTCGACCGATATGCGCACGGCATCCAGGGCGACCGGCAGCTGCAAGCCCAGGGGCGTCAGGTCAAAGCCGTTGATGACGGCTGATGGCTCGCCCGAGATGTGGAAGATGGCGTTGGTTATGCCGCGATTGTTGCTCAGCAGGGTGTCGCCGGCCGCAACAGGCGCGACGATCAGCAAAGCGCTGCAGATCAAGATGCTCATCAGAGTTATGGCGCGGCTCATGGATTGGCGCATGATCACTTTCACCTCGGCTGCCCGGCGAATCATCGAGATGTATTGTACGTTCGTTTTCGCCGTTGGTCAAGCAAGCGACGCTGGCGGCCAGGGCAATTGCACAAGAATAAATTTGTCCCGTTTCGCGCGCAATAGACGGAATTCGCAGGGGCGAGAATCAGACCCCACCCCCCGGCCCCAGCCGCCATCTCTATGGCGAGCATTCCGACGAGTCAGGGAGGGGAGTCAAATGCAGCGAGCCGCAAGGAATTCTGCGTGGGCGGTCGCATTTTGGCGCGCTTGTCTACGGATGCCAAATTATTGGGGCAATCTGTCCCATATCAACGGCATTCCAAATTGATGCGATTGCCCTGGTTGGCATAGACAGGGGCTGGAATCGCCAGGCATCCGCCAGTATAATGCGCGGATTGATTGCGGGAGATGGAAATAGCCGATGCTTGAATTCGCGCTGGTCTTCGCTGTGCTCGCGCTGGTCCTGGGCGGGTATTGGGCGCTGGTCGTCTTCCCCAAGCAGCGCGCCTACCAGCACAAGCAGAAGTTCGCGCGCTCCCTGCATGTCGGCGACGAAATTGTGACTTACGGCGGGATCATCGGCAAGATCATCGACATCGACGCCGAGAATGGCACGGCGCAGGTCGAGATTGCCGAGGGCATCCGCATCAAGCTGTTGACCGCCGCCTTGCAGCAGGTCTATGACCCGGAAACATTCGCTTATAACGCTGGCATCGGCATCAAGAAGCCGGGCAGCGAAAAGTCATCGTCATGAGCAAACGTGAACCAAGAGGAGGGAGCCGCGGATGAGCCGACATGCCCAATGGCTTGTCTTCATCGTATTGCTAAGCGCCTTCTGCCTTTGGGTGGCCAGCCCGCCCGAATTCAAAGGCGTGCGGACCGAAGCCTGCGCCGCCTTGACGGGCCAGGATACGGGAGATCTCAAATGTACGGAAAACCTCGAGATCGATGCCAATGGCGATGGCGTTTATGAATTTGTCCTCAATATCACGCAGAGCCTGGGCTTGGATCTGGTGGGCGGCTTGCGCGTCCTGCTGCAGGCCGATATCTCCGCGCGGAGCTTCACGCCGGAAGATTTGAACGAGACCGCCAACAATGTCTCGCGCCGGGTGAATGCGCTGGGCTTGACCGAAGCCACCGTGCAGGTCCAGGGCAGCGACCGCATCCTGGTGGAATTGCCGGGCGTGCGCGACCCCGAACAAGCCATCGCCACCATCCAGCAGACGGCCTTGCTCGAGTTTGTCGATTTTGGCGGCTTGGCGAACCAGGCCCGCGATTACGCCGGCACGGAGATCGTAACCGACGAGCAGGTTGGCCTGCGCCAGAACGCCGCGCTGGCTGAAGGAGAAGAGGATCCCCTGGCCGGGCGGCGGGCGCATCCGGTGACTGGCTTGCCCTTCCGCACGGTGATGACGGGGGCCGGCTTGCAGGCAGCCAGCGCCGTGCTCTCCCAGGCGCAAGGCACGGGCAACCCGGAATGGATGATCAATTTCGAGATCAAAGAAGAATTCCAGAATGTCTTCGGGGGCTTCACGGGCAGCCGCATCGGCGAGCCCATGGCCATCGTGCTGGATGGCGAGGTGCTTTCCGCGCCCATCATCCAAGCCGCGCTGCCGACTGGCGGCGTCATCACCGGGCAATTCACCGAAGAGGAAGCCACTACCCTGGCTTTGCAGCTGCGCTCGGGGGCTTTGCCCATCCCGCTGCGCATCGAAAGCACGCAGGAAGTCGGCGCGACCCTGGGGCAAGAATCGGTGCGCCTCAGCGTCCAGGCCGGCGTCATCGGCGTCATCGTCGTGCTGGCGTTTATGCTGATCTATTATCGTTTGCCGGGCGTCGCGGCGGATCTGGCGCTTGTCGTGTTCATCCTGCTGAATATCGCCGTATTCAAGCTGCTGCCTGTGACGCTGACGCTGCCGGCCATCACCGGTTTCCTGATCTCGATTGGCACGGCGGTGGATGGCAATATCCTGATCTTCGAGCGCATCAAGGAAGAGCTGCGCGGGGACATGCCCCTGGAGGCGGCCCTGAAAGCCGGCTTTGACCGCGCCTGGACGTCCATCCGCGATTCCAACCTGTCCACCATCATCATCTGTGGCATCCTCTTCATGTTTGGGCAGACGCCCGGCGCCAGCATCGTGGCGGGATTCGCGGTGACGCTGGCGATTGGGCTGGTGCTGAACCTCTTCACCGCCGTCATCGTCACGCGCAGTTTCCTGTATATTCTGGTGGGCGTCTTCCGGGGCGCCATCGCCAATAACCGCGCGATCCTGGGCGCTTAGGGAGGGCGAGCCATGTTTAACATCGTACAGAAACGCCGCTGGTTCTTCCTGCTTTCGGCCGCGGTCATCCTGCCTGGCTTGTTTGTCATGCTCTTCTCGACGCTGTCAACCGGCGCGCCCTTCCGCCTGAGCATTGATTTTCTGGGCGGCAGCATCTATGAGCTGAAGTTTGAAGAGGCTGGCGCCAGCGAAGATGGCATCCGCCGCGTTTTTGGCGCCGCCGGCGATGAAGGGGTCATCATCCAGCAGATTGGCGCTGCCGAAGAGTTGCGCTGGTCCGTCCGCGCTGGCTTCCATGACGTCAGCGTGACCAACGACATCCTGGCTCAACTGGCTGAGATGGCGAGCCTGGACCGCGACAGCTTCCGCGTCGAAACCGTCTCGGCGACTATCGGGCAAGAGGTAACCCGTTCGGCATTGGCGGCCGTGGCTGTTGGCGCGCTGGTAATCACCGGCTTCATCGTCATCGCCTTCCGCCAGGTGCCCAACGCCATCCGTTACGGCTTATGCGCCATCGCCGCTATGCTGCATGACATCCTGGTGGTGATGGGACTGATGTCGCTGCTGGGCTTGCTGCTGGGCTGGGAGATCGACGCGCTCTTCCTGACCGCCGTGCTAACGGTTGTTGGCTTCTCCGTGCAGGATTCCATCGTGGTCTTTGACCGCATCCGCGAGAATATCCCCAAGCATCTGGGCGAGCCTTATGAGACGATCGTCAATCGCAGCATCTGGGAGACGATTCACCGCTCCCTGGCCACCCAGCTCAACGCCTTCTTCATCATGATCGCCATTCTGCTCTTCGGCGGGGAGACGGTCAAACAATTTATCGCCATCTTGTTCATCGGTTTGCTCTCGGGCACCTATTCGTCGATATTCACCGCTGTGCCGCTGCTGGTGGCATGGGAGAAAGGCGAACTGCCGTTGGTTAGGCGAGCTTGGCGGGCCGAAGATTTGGAACCGGAAAGCGCCTGATTTCCCGCTCAATGCCGGAAGTGGCGGCTGCCTGTGAAGATCATTGCCATGCCATAACTGTCGGCCGCTTCAATCACCTGGCTGTCGCGTATGGAGCCGCCTGGCTGGACGATGCACCTGACGCCGGCCCGAGCGGCTTGTTCGACGCTATCGGGAAAGGGGAAGAAGGCATCCGATGCCAGAGCCGCGCCGCTGGTCTCGCCTATCGCCTTTTTGATGGCCAATTCGGCTGCGTCGACCCGGCTGGGCAATCCACCGCCGATGCCTATCGTGCGCGTGCCCCGCGCCAATACAATCGCGTTCGAGCGCACATGTTGCACAGCTTTCCAGGCGAATTCCAGCGACCGCATCTCTTCCGCCGTCGGCAGGCGATTGGTGACGGCTGTCATGGCGGACCCGGCTGGATCCCCGCTGTCATAGCGCTGCAAGAGCATGCCATTCATGACGCTGCGAAACTCGTAGCCCTGCCCGTGAAAAGGCTCTGTCATGCGCAGCAAGCGGCAGTTGCGCCGGCCGCCCCGCAACTGTTCAAGCGCCGCCTGGCTGAATGCGGGCGCTATGATGGCTTCGATGAAGAGGCTGCCCAGCGCCGCCACGAAATCCGCGCCGACCTCGCGATTCACAGCGATGATGCCGCCAAATGCCGAAAGGGGGTCGGATGCCAAAGCCTGCGGGAGCGCCTCGGCTGCGGAGCCCGCGCTGGCGATGCCGGTTGGGTTCAGATGCTTGACGATGACTGCGCAAGGCGGCTCAAAGCTGCTGGCCGCCCGCCAGGCGCTGTCGCAATCCAGGATGTTGTTGTATGAGAGTTGCTTGCCGGCCAACTGCTCCGCGCCCAGAGGACTGCTGACATCGCTGCGGGAATAATAGGCGGCCGCTTGATGCGGATTCTCGCCATAACGCAGATCGTGGCTGCGCCGCAAGCCTAAGGCCACATTTTCCGGCACATCGGCATGACTGGGCTCGGCTATATCAGAATCATCGAGGTAGGCGTAGATCGCCGTATCATAATCGCGGCAATGGCGAAAAGCCTTGACTGCCAATGCCCGGCGCTGCTCCAGGCTGGTCGCGCCATCCGCTTTGAGCGACACGATAACATCGGAATAATCGCGGGGGTCGCAGAGCACGGTCACGCGGGCGAAGTTCTTGGCGCCGCCCCGCAGCAAGGCAACGCCGCCAATGTCGATCTGCTCGATAGCCTCTTCCAGGCTGATTTCAGGCTGCTTGACCGTCTCGCTGAATGGGTAGAGGTTGCAGACCACCATCGTAATCGGCGCGAAGCCGCAATCCGCCAATTCTCGCATGTCGGCTACGGTGTCGCGAGCCAGGATGCCGCTGTGAATGGCGGGATGCAAGGTCTTGACGCGCCCGCCCAACATCTCCGCCTGCCGCGTGAGGCGCTCGACGCCGGTGACTGGCAAACCCGCGTCTCTCAAGGTCGCCGCCGTGCCGCCGCTGGCGACGATATCCCAGCCCAAGCCCAGCAATTCTTTGGCGAAACCGAGCAGGCCCCGCTTGCTGGCAACGCTGAACAAAGCTCTGGGCATGAGACTCCTCGCGGCTTTCCTGGTTTTACCACCGGCGCGTCATTATAAATGGTGGCGCGAGCGCGGTACAGGGCGCGGATTGCCTCAGTCCTCCAGCGCGATAAATGCCTCGCGCGCAATGCAAATGGGCAGGGCATCGCCAACCACGGTGGGCAGGGACGGACTGGCGAAGCGCAAACTGGCATCCGCATCCAATGTCACACGGAGATCATAATAATCGCCGCGGAAAATGGCGCTCTCGAGAACGCTCTGGCAGCGCAATCCCTGGCATGCTTTTGAGTGAAGGCTGATGCCGGCAGGATGTATCAGCACAGTCGTCGCGCGGGAGCCATCACCCATGGCTTGGGCGCAGAGCTCCGCGATCCTGCGATTGCGCCGGGCGTCAAAGATGTTGGAGAAGCCCAGGAACCTGGCCACGAAAGCGCTGCGCGGTCGAAGATAAAGATTCTGCGGCGAATCCACCTGTTCGACGCCGGCGATATTCATGACGGCGATTCGGTCGGCGATGGCATAAGCCTCGCGATGATCATGCGTCACATAGAGCGCGTTGATGCCTTCCTCTTTGATTATCTGCCGCAGTTCCAAAGCCAGTTGGTCTCGCAAGCGCGCGTCCAGCGAGCCAAGCGGTTCATCCAGCATCAGCAGTCGCGGCTTCGGCGCCAGGCTGCGCGCCAATGCCACCCGCTGCTTCTGCCCGCCGGAAAGCGATGCGATGTCCCGCTCGCCCATGCCCGGCAAGCCCACTCTTTCCAGCAGCTGCGCCACCTGGGTCTTGATTTCGGGTTTGGAATGCCCGCGCCGCCTCAAGCCATAGGCGATGTTGTCGGCCGCGCTCATGTGGGGGAACAAAGCATAATCCTGGAACATCAAGCCAAAATTGCGGCGATGGGCAGGTTTCCCGCGCAGATCCTCGCCGGCGAAGCTGAGTTTTCCTGAATATACGGATTCCAAGCCAGCGATGATGCGCAGCAAGGTCGTCTTGCCGCAGCCACTGGGGCCAAGCAGGCAGAGGATCTCGCCCGCTTCAAGATCCAGGCTGACACTCTGCAGGGAGACTATATCGCCATAGGCATGCGAGACAGTGTGGAGCCGCAGCATCAGAATTCGCCGACCCCCGCGGCGCGCAGTCTTTCGATGATCATGAAACCGCCGGCGCAGACCAGCATCAGAATCACGCTCATGGCCAGAGCCTGCCGATAGGATTGCAAGCCCGGATCTCCAATCAGCCGGTAGATGACCACGGGAATCGTCACGGATTCGCGCTGCGCCACAAAGAGCGACGCCCCAAACTCGCCCATGCTGACCATGAAAGCGAAGGTCGCGCCCACCACGATGCCGCGAGCTGCCAAAGGCGCGTCGATCGTCAGCAGCTTTATGGACGGGCGCGCGCCCAGAACGGCGGCCGCTTCGCCATAGGATTGCGGGATAGCGCGCAAACTGGGCAATACGCTGCGAATGACAAATGGCAAAGCCACCAAAGTATGCGATATGGGGATGATCAGCCAAGACGAGCGCAGGTTCAGCGGCGGCTCATCCAAAGCGATGATGAAGCCGAAGCCCAGAGTGACCGCGCTGGTGGCCAGGGGCAGCATAAAAAGCGGATCGACGAAGCGCGCGCGCCTGCCCGGCCGGTTGATGAGATGCGCCGCTATCATGCCAAGCGCCAAAGAGGCTGCCATCGCCATCAAGGCATAGCGCAAGGAATTGAAGACGGCTGCCAAAGGCGGGATGAAAAGCAGAGAGGCTCGAGACCGCTGCGCCAAACCCAGATAGCCGCTCATATCGAACTCGCCGCCGAGAAAGAGCGACCGCCAGACCAAAGCCAGCAAAGGCGTGAATAGCAGCAGGGATAGCAGCAGAACGCATGCCAGAACAGCCGCGCCTTGGACGAATCCCCGCGGACGGCGGACAATAGCCGCGCTGCTGGCCATGGCGACCTGCAAACGCCGTTGCGCGCCCGTGTAGATGATCAGCATGACCAGCATCGAAAGAATCTGCACCAGTGACAGGGCGGCCGCCAGCGGGAGATTGAAGATATTGACCGCCTGGTAATAGATCTGCACTTCCAGCGTGGCGAAGCGAATCCCCCCCAGGATCAATACGACGCCGAAGCTGGTGAAACAGAAGATGAAGATAAGCGCGGCAGCCGATAGCAGCGCTGGACGAATCAGCGGCAAGCGAATATCGCGCCATAATGCCAGTTCGTTCGCGCCCAGGATCCGCGCGGCCTCTTCGCTGGCGAAGCCTTGGGAAGACCAATAGCCGGTGATGATGCGCAAAGCTATGGCGAAGTTGTAGAAGACATGCGCGATGATGATCAGCGGCAGGGAACGTTCCAACTGGATAGGGCTGTATTCCAGCGAAAAGAATGCGCGCAGCAGATCATTGAGCAAACCCTTGTCGCCGAAGACCACGGCGAATGCCAGCGCCACCACCACCGTCGGCAGCACAAATGGCAGCGTGGCCAGCGAGAGCAGCAGGGATTTGCCCGGGAAATCGTAGCGCGCGAAGACAAAGGCGCAGGGCAGCGCCAGCATGAGCGTCGCCAGCGTCGAAATCAGCGCCTGATATACTGTGAAAATCAAAGTGCCGATGTAATAATCGCTGGAGAAGAGGCGGATAAATGCCGACAGATCCAGCGCGCCGGCTGGCCGCAGGCTAAGATCAAACAGCGCAGCCAGCGGATAGATGAAGAATAGGGCGAGAAAGCCAATCGGCAGGAGATAGAGCAGACTCGCCCAGGATGGCAAGCGCGGCCTCAACGCAGCATGACCTCCGCCCAGGCTTGGATCCAGCTTTCCCGTTTCGCCTCAATCAATGCGGGCTCCAGCGAGGCCGGCTTCTCTGGGATGACAGCGTATTCCAGGAATTCCGACGGCAGCGCGCTGCCTTCACGGACCGGGAAGACAAACATATTCAGCGGCATGTCTTCCTGGAAAAGCGGGCTCAGCATGAAATCAATGAAGAGCTCAGCGCCCTTGGGATTGGCCGCGCCTTCCAGGATGCCGGCGTATTCGACTTGTCGATAGCACATGTTGTCGGCGATGATGGCGCCAGTCACCGCGCCGGCCTCCGGGTCTTCGCCATAGATGACCTCGGCTGGCGGACTGCTGGCGTAACTCACCACCAGGGGGCGGCTGCCTATGCCGCGGCTGCCGACGGTGAATTCGCCGTAGTAAGCGTCGGTCCAGCCATCGACGACCAGAAGGCCGTTATCAGCCAGCGCCTGCCAAAAGTCCAGATAACTGGCTTCGCCCTCGTCGCCAAACTCAGCAATGGTCGCCAACAGGAATGCCAAGCCCGGCGACGATGTAGCGGGGTTTTGCGCCACCAGCAGCCCCGCGTATTCCGGCATTTGCAGAGCCCCCAAGCTTTCTGGCAGCGCCAGTTCATGCTCGTCGAAATAGGCGATATCGTAGTTCAGGCAGACATCGCCGAAGTCGATTGGCGTGACGCGGTAGCTGTCATCGGCGAGGAATTCGTCGGCGACATTCTCCAGATCTGGCGACTGGTATGGCGCGAAGATTTCGGCATCCAGCGCGCGGCTCAGGAAGGTATTGTCGATGCCATACAGGACATCGCCCAGCGGATTGCTCTTGCTCAAGACAGCTTGGTTCACCATCTGGCCCGCATCGCCCGAGCGCAGGATTTCCACGGTGATGCCGGTGTCGGCTTCAAACTGAGCCAGTACAGATTCCGAAATCGCAAAACTGTCATGCGTGAGAACTACGACAGTCTCGCTATCTTCGGCGACGGCGCCGAATGCGGAAGCGAGGAACAAAACGGCAATCGCGAATATTTTCCAGAACATGATGGGATCTCCTTAGTCTACTGTCTTGACTTGGCGGAGACCGGCGGCGCAAACAGAAAGCCACCACTGCCGATGCGCGGACAGGGGTGGCTTTAGGAAGCGCTGTTCAGACATCCCTACGCCAGCATTACCTGGATCAGGTATATGGGTCGGCATACGCCCTCTCAGCCCGCGCGCGAGCTCCCCAAGTCGTGACAATTATGGTTAATTTGTATGATAACGCCAAATCTCAATTGTGGCAACAGATATGGCAACAGAATGCCCTAAGTCCGGCAGAAATCATCGACGAAGCGCTGAAATTCGCCAGCCTTGCAGGCTTCCGTGTAGCGCAGGATCGCCTCGCCATCCAGGGGATAAAGCGGATAGCAGCTGGCGGGCGCCGCGCCCCTTGGCGCTTCGGCGAGCATATCGCAGCCGGGATAAGGAATGATGACTCCCTCTGTACTGCGCGTCAGTTTCTCGACGCGTTCTTCAACCGTTGCGATAACCCGGTCCGCCAGGTAGACCAATTCCAGGTCGATGCCCAGGTTGTTGTTGATGAGCGCATTGCCCTGGCGGTCGCCAGCCAAGCCATGGATCACCGCCACATCGCAGTGAATGGCGGGGAACGCCAGCATTTCCTCGGCGCTGTAAGGATCGCGCACTGGTTTGACATCGGGCCGCAAGCCGGGCAGATCTGTGCCCTGCCAAGCCCGCGATGGCATGAAGCCGCTGCCGGCTATCCCCGCGCGGATGCCCATCACGATGCTGGCTTCCGTCTCTTCTATGACATGCAAACGCCCTTGCTGCGCGAAATGCGTAAACATCGGCGCCAAGCCAAAGGCTTCCAAACCGACATAAGCCGAGCGAATGACAGCGACGCAGCCCGAGCCAATCAGCAAGTCGGATTCGATGCCGCCGGTGAAGCTGAGCAGGGTCAGGTCGCGCGGGGGCCGCTCCCGCAACAGCAGCGCCTTGACAAATGCCAGGGGCCGCCGATACAGCGTCATCCCGCCAAGCGCCAAGGTGGCGCCATCAGGGACTTCCAAAGCCGCCTCTTCCAAAGACACGTAGCGATCGGTAGACATAATCAGTTTCTTTTCATCGCGGCACACTCGGCGCTTCAAGCTGCCAATACCACAGCCGCGCCATGATACCCTATACTCAGTTGCGTTGGAAAGTTTGACATCGCGCGGGAGTCGTCTCATGAAGTTTCTGAAGTCAAAGGCGGGCGCGCAACGAACCCTGCGATTAGCCCTGGCTCTGCTTGCGGTATTCGCCTTGGGCTTCGCGGCCGGCGCAGTCGCTGAAAACCGCATCAACGCGGACAGCCGAAATGTAAGCGCCATTGCCGTCCTGCAAGAAGCCTACGGGATGATCGAGTCGCGATATATCGACCCGGTCGAACCTGAGACGCTGGTGGATGGCGCGCTGGCTGGCATGGCAGAGGCTCTGGGCGACGCACACAGCGGCTATATCCGCCCCGAGCTTTATCAACGCAGCGTGAATTTCACCGGCGAGTTCACCGGCATCGGCGTCTTCGCTTCCATCGACGAAGCCACAGGAGATTTTTTCATCGATTCGGTGATCGCCAATTCGCCGGCTGCCTCGGCAGGGCTCATGCCCGGCGATGTCTTCCATGCGGTCGATGGCGCGCTTGTGGCCGGCTATTCCCATGCCGAACTGTCGATTCTCATGCTGGGACCGCCAGGCAGCCCGGTGACTATCAGTTTCCGGCGGGCTGGCGACTTGCTGACCGTTGATATCATCCGCCAAACCATGCCCATTCCCAACCTGTCCTACGCGCTGGTTGGCGACGACATCGCTCACGTCGCCATGCTGGATTTCAACGATCTTTCGCGCCAGCAATTCGATGAGGCGCTAAGCGCTCTGGATATCAATCAGACTGGCGGCTTGATCTTTGACCTTCGCGGCAATGCGGGCGGCACGCTGGCCAGCGCAATCGAAATCGCCAGCGCCTTCATCAAGGACGGCGCGCTGCTGCGCCAGGTCGGGCGGGACCAGAGCGAGGAGGTCACACGGGCGACCGGCAGCTTCGCGAATATCCAGAAGCCGGTCGTACTGCTGGTTGACGAGACCAGCGCGAGCGCCGCGGAAGTGCTGGCTGGCGCGCTGCAAGATCATGGCGCGGCCGCCATCATCGGCGATAGGACCTTTGGCAAGGGCACCGTGCAGAATATCCGGCCGCTGTCCAATGGCGGTGGCTTGCGCTTGACCACGCGCCGCTGGCTGACCCCCAATGGCGCCTGGATCCACGGTCTTGGCATCGAACCGGACATCGTCGTAGAAAGGGATGCGGAGGCTGCGGAGGACGGCGAGGCTGATCCACTATTGGAAGCGGCAATCGCATTTCTGAAGTCTCTGCGCGGCTAGGCGCTCCATTGGCTTTGCCGGACGCAGGGCAAATCATCAGCCGACAGCTCGCGCTATTCAAATCGCCCGGCGGATGGTATAGTGCCGGCGTTGTGAACGCAGTAATCACGGGAGTCCAGATATGGGCGCAGTCCTGCAAATCTCGTCGATAGTCATTTCGGTGGTGCTGATCGTGCTGATCCTGCTCCAGGTCAAGGGCGGGGCGCTGGGCAGCCTGCTTGGCGGCGATGCCGGCGGCGGCATAGCGCGGACGCGGCGAGGCTTGGAAAAGACGCTCTTCCGCATCACCATATTCTTGTCTATCGCCTTCTTGGGCATCGCTCTCTTCGCCGTTTCCGCACCCGGCTAGGCGGCATCCTCAGGCGGACCAGGTTAGACAATGGCAGGAGCCGCTCGCTTGTGTGATGACAGAAGCCTGCCCGGCCAGTGACGGAGCGCGGCATGTTTCGCGGTTTCCGCTGGCAGTTGCTGGCATTCGTCTTGGCACTGGCTATCTTCACAGTCGCCGCCCTCTTCCGATTCAACCGAGAATCGCAGCCAGCCCCATTGCCCGCGGCGACGCCTCCGCCTCTCATCCAGCCGACCGCGACGCAAGCAGCGCGCCATGAAATCAACCCGGCTGACCATGAGCTGGCGACGGCCAGTTCCACAATCTACCGAGAAGGCATCGTCGGCAGCGTGCAGCGGCTGAATCCTCTCTTCGCGCATCTGAACCCGCCCGATCGCGATATCAGCGCGCTGATATTCGAAGGCCTTATTGCTTTCAATGACTACGGCGAGGCAATCCCGCGGTTGGCTGCCGAGCTCGTCATATCCAGCGACGGCTTGGATTATGTGGTCAGGCTGCGAGACGACGTGATCTGGCAGGATGGCTTGCCATTCGGTATGGATGATCTGCTCTACACCGTGGCTTTGATGACTGAGCCTGGGTACGCCGAGATTTCGCCGGCCGGCGCCTTCTGGCAATCAGTAGAGGCGCAGAAGCTGGGCGAGAACCTGATACGATTCCGCTTGGCGCAGCCTAATAGCAGCTTTCCCGCCCTGTTGACCTTTGGAATCCTGCCCGAGCATGCCCTGCGCGGCGCGTCCCTCGACCAGCTTGCGCGCCACCCTTTCAATCTGTCGCCGATCGGCACGGGCCCCTATCAGCTGGTCCGCCTGGAAACGGACGATGGCCAGGGCGTCGCATCGCTTCGCCTGGCGCTTTCGCCAAACTTCCGTCAGCGTCCGGACGCGCAGATGGGGTATTCTCTGGCGGATTTGCGATTCCAGTTTTATGCCGATAGCGATTCGCTGATGCAAGCCTATGCCCAGGGCGAGCTTGAGGCCATTTCCGGCTTTGCGCCTCTGGCTGGCATGGAGCCGCCGCCCGATAGCCAAATCTATCGCCAAGTGGATTCGCGGCTTGGCGTCTTGATATTCAACTGGCGGAATCCGCCCTTAGAGGAACGCCGAGTTCGCCAGGCGCTGTCGCTGGCTCTGGATGTGCCGACGCTTGCGCAGGCGCATTTTGGCAGCGCCGCCACCTATGCCGACAGCCCCTTTGTGCCCGGCTCAGCCCCATATCTGCCGGACGAGTTCTGGACGAGCCATGATCTCGAGCGCGCCATCTCGCTGATGAATTCCGCCGATGACCTAAATGCCAATGAGGATTCTGATGCGAGCGAAAACGCGGACACATCCGCAAATGGCTACTCTCTGGTGGTCGAAGACAAATCGCCCCTGCCGGACTTGGCGCGCGACATCGCCTCGGGTTGGCAAAGGCTGGGGCTGGATTTCGAGGTGGAGCCGCTTGATGCCGCCAGCCTTGAAGACCGGCTGGCCAGCGGAAGCTTTGATGCCGCTATTGTCATGCAAAGCATCGGCGGGGGTGCGGATCTGTTTCGCTTTTGGCACCCCGCTCAAGCCGGCGTCGGCAGCAACTTTGGCGCGGCAGCCAATAACCAGCTTGCGGAAATCCTCGAGACAGCGAGGGGCGAAATCTATGGCACGCGCCGAGCCTTGCTGTATCAGGAACTGCAAACGATATTCGCCGAGCAAGCTATCGCCATTCCGCTTTTCTATCCTGTATTCACTTATGTCGCGCGTGAACGTTTTGAAGGCATTCGGCTGGGTTATCTGACCAGCGCAGCCGACCGTTTTCGCGGCATACAGGATTGGCGCCCAGCCGCCATCGCCAGCTAGCCGTCTTTCTCGCGCAGAAGGATTTCCCTCAGCCAGGCTTTCCTCGCCGCGCCGCCCAAGGTTTCCAGCTTGCGCGTGCCAAGCGGGTCGATCTCCTGGCGCAGCAAACGCAAATCCTCTTCGTCTGGAGATTCGGTTTCGTCCAGGTCTGCGGCGACGAGCAGATCAAAGCCGGTTTTTCGCCGCGCGCGCTGCAGGTCTACGCCCGGGTGCAGGCTTGTCAGGCGCATCCGCCCTTCATGCCAATCAAACTGCCCCAGATCGGAAACCAGATAGCGCGGTCCGCCGCCGGTCCGCCGCTGTGGCGCATGCCCCAAGCCACTGATGAAATCGATCTTGTCAGCGAATGTCAGACGAGAGTGGCGCGGCACATATAGATAGGCATGGTCATATAGCGGAGTGACATCCGGAATGCCTCCGCTGCCTGGCAAGCGCATGCGTGGCTTCTGATAGTCTTTGCCAAAGGCGATATTGTTGGTGTTGCCGCGCTGGTCAACCTGCGCAGGGCGGAAGAATTCCTTGGGGCGGAATTTGGGCAAAATTTCCGCGGCGCCGGCGGCGAAGCCCAGGTGGATCAAACCCTTGCCCACCCAGAGGTCTTCGATGCGCGTGATGCTCAGCGGACCCCAATCTTGCACGAGCGCCTGGCCGATGGCGGAAGTGAATCTGGCGCTCGGCGCATAACGAATCTTGCCCAGGATCAAGCCAGCCGATACCAGCGGCGTATTTATGCCCTGCGCCCAGACGTCGCCCTCCCGCACGTGCCGCGAGATGCAAACGCATATCAACTCGTCAATCGTGTAATCAGGCGCGCCGCTCAAGAGCTTGCTCGCTGCTGGCGCTCGGCTTCACCAGGCGGACAAATTGCCGCTTGCCCACTTGCAGCACAGCCGGCAGCATCTCGGGAGTCACGGTCGCTTGCAGGCTGTCTACCTTGACTTCATTGAGCCGCACGCCGTTCTGCTGGATCAGGCGTTTGGCTTCGCCGCGGCTGTTCACCATCTTCAGGCGCAGCAGAATATCGCGGACTTCCGCAGCCTCTTCCAGTTCGGCTTCCTGGATGTCATCGGGGATGCCAGCCCCGCCGCGGAAGACTTCGTTCCAGCGCGCCTGGGCGGCCGCCGCGTCGGCCGGGCTGTGAAAGATGCTCACGATTTTATTAGCCAGCGCCATCTTGGTCTCGTTGGGGTGGCGCTCGCCTTTCTTCAGCCGCGCCGCCAGTTCATCGACGCGGGCTTGCGTCCAGCCAAGGATCAGCTTGTGGTAGACGCCCATGGCTTTGTCGGGCAGGCTCATGACCTTGCCAAACATATCCCAGGGTTCGGAGAGCAGCGGGATGTGATTGCCCAGGCTCTTCGACATCTTGATTTCGCCATCGGTGCCTGGCAGGCTCTCGCCCATAATGATGGCGACCTGCGGCTTTTGGCCCAAGCCGGTTTGCAGCTTCCGCCCCGCCACCAGAATGTTGAAGAGCTGATCCTGCCCGCCAACCTGCACATCGGCTTCCTGGGCGACGGCGTCATAAGCCTGCATCAGCGCATAGAAGAACTCATGCAAATAGATGGCTTTGCCTTCGTCGAGACGCTTGGCGAAGTTCTCCCGCGCCAGGAACTGCCCCACCGTGAAGTGGCTGGCCAGCCGGATGATATCGGCGAAATCCAGCGGCGCCAGCCATTCGTCGTTGCGGCGGACGCGCGTTCGCTCTTCATCGAGAATCTTGAAAGCCTGCTCGGCATAAGTGGCGGCATTGTCTTCCACGTTGCGCATGGTCAGCTGGTCGCGGGCGCTGTCCTTGTCCGAAGGGTCGCCTATCAAGCTGGTGAATGTTCCGACCAGGAAGGTGACGTCATGCCCGAAATCCTGGAATTGCCGCAGCTTGCGCATGGTGATGGTATGCCCCAGATGCAGATCGGAAGTGCGCGGATCATAGCCGCAATACACGCGCAGGGGCCGGCCTTCGCGCTGACACTCCTTCAGGCGCTCGCGCAGATCTTTCGTCATGTTCTCGCGGGTGGCTGGATCGCCATAAGCCGTGCCCGACATCAAGACTTCTACTTGATCCTCAATCGTCGCCATCGCATCGCCCCACTCGCTTTTCGTCTCGGATAGCCAGTATACCATAGGCATGCGACCCTGTTCAGGCGCAGCGGCGCCGGGTATACTTCTCCCCGAATTTCACCGGCTTTCGCGTGAATGACAAACGGCGGCGCAGAACCGCCAGAGGACCCCGCATGGAAACCATGAGCAGCGCCCAAGTTCGGCAGGAGTTTCTTGATTTCTTTGAAGAAATGGGGCATCGCCCGGTGGCTTCTTCGTCTCTGGTGCCGGCGGATGACCCGACCCTGCTCTTCGTCAACGCGGGCATGGTGCAGTTCAAAGACGTCTTCCTGGGTTTGGACAAGCGCAGCTATACGCGGGCGACCACCTCGCAGAAGTGCATGCGCGTCAGCGGCAAGCATAACGACCTGGAAAATGTCGGTCCTTCGCCGCGTCATCACACTTTCTTCGAGATGCTGGGCAATTTCAGCTTCGGCGATTATTTCAAACGCGATGCCATCAAGTACGCCTTTCAGCTGCTGACAGAGGTCTACAAGCTGCCGGCTGATCGGCTGGTCTTCACGGTCTACGAGAACGATGATGAAGCCTACGCGGCCTGGGTGGAGCAGTTGGGCATAGATCCCAAGCGCGTGGCTCGCATGGGTCCAGATACCAACTTTTGGCAGATGGCGGATACCGGCCCCTGCGGCCCCACATCCGAAATCCACTGGGACAAAACTCCCGAAGATGGCGAAGACAGCATCATCGCCAAGCTGCAGGCCGAAGACGACCGTTTTCTGGAAATTTGGAATCTGGTCTTCATGCAGTTCAATCGCACGCAGGCTGACCCCGAACACAGCGGACAATGGGACGAGCCGCTGCCAGCGCCCGGCGTCGACACCGGCATGGGCTTCGAGCGCATCGTTTCGATCTTGCAGGGCGCCACGAACAATTATGACACCGACCTGTTCACATCCATAATCCGGCGGACGCAGGAACTTACCGGTCACAGTGATGCCCAGCGCGACGCCAATATCGTGCCGTATCGCGTCATCGCCGATCATATTCGGGCGGCCGTCTTTCTCATCAGCGATGGCGTCTTGCCTGGCGCCAAGGGCAGAGCGGCCATACCGCGCATCGTCATCCGCCGGGCGGCGCGTTTTGGCGCGAAGATTGGCTTTGAGCGCCCCTTCCTCGCGGAAGTGGCCGATGCCGTCATTGAGAATCTGGGCGAGCATTACAGCGAACTGCTCGAGCAAGCCGAGAGCATCAAGCGCGTCATCACCCTGGAAGAAGAACGTTTTCGCCGGACGCTGGAACGCGGCATGAATGAGCTGGATCTCATGCTTGAGGGCGCGCAGTCGGGCGGCGCGTTGGCCGGCGACAAAGCCTTCTACCTCAAGGCGACGCTGGGCTTGCCCTTCCAGGTCACCAAAGACATCGCTGAAGAACGCGGCTTCACCGTGGACGAAGAAGGATTCGCGGCAGCGGAAGCAGAACACGCGCGCATCAGCGGCGGCGGAACAGCCATGGGCGAAATCGCCAGCGCCGACTTCTACCGCGAATGGCTGGCTGATTTGGATCTGTCCGCCATTGAGTACCATCCCTTTTCCGCCGACGCCCTGGAGACAACCGTGCTGGCGCTGGCGAAGGATGGCGCGCCGGCCGAAAGCGCTATCGCCGGCGATAAGGTCGAAGTCCTGTTGGCAAGCACCAATTTCTACGTCGAATCCGGCGGCCAGGTCAGCGACACGGGCATCGTTCGCGGCGCTGACTGGCTGATCGAGGTCGAAGCCATGAAGCAGCCGGTCAGCGGCTTGGTCCTGCATCTGGGCGAAGTGCTAGAGGGCTTGCCGATGGTCGGCGACCGCGCCACCGCCAGCCTGGATCGCGAACGCCGCAAGGCTATCACCCGCAATCATACCGCCACGCATCTGCTGCATGCCGCCTTGCGCGAACTGCTGGGCAAGCATGTGCAGCAGAAGGGTTCGCTGGTCGCGCCTGATCGCCTGCGCTTCGACTTCTCCCATCCCGAGCGCGTTTCGCCCGCTGAGTTGGCTGGAATCGCCGCCCAGGTCAACAGCGCCGTCTTGGCCAACCTGCCTGTCCGCGCCGAGAGCAAATCCCTGGCGCAAGCCCGCAAAGAAGGGGCCATGGCGCTATTCGGCGAGAAATATGGCGAGACTGTGCGGACTGTCACAATTGAAGATAACGAAGATCGCTACAGCTATGAGCTTTGCGGAGGCGTCCACGTTGATGCCACAGCTGAGATTGGCAGCTTCGTTTTCACCAGCGAAGGCAGCGTCAGCGCAGGCATCCGCCGCGTCGAAGCTTTGACAGGCCAAGCAGCCAACGCCTATCTCAACCGCAATCTTCAATTGCTGGATGACATCGCCAGGCAATTGGGCGCTGTGCCTGAGCAGGCACTCGACCGCATCGCTGGCTTGCAGGGCGATTTGGCTAAGGCGCGCCGCCAGCTCGAAACGCTGCGCCGCAAACAAGCCAAACAGGCCCTCGACGATATGATCGACCGGCAGTTGGAAAGCCTCAATGGCAAACGGGCTTTGCTCGCCCAGCTTGAGAACACGCCGCCGGAGACCATGCGCGAGATGACCGACTGGTTCCGCAGCCGCGTTCAGGACGGCGTCATGGTGCTGGCCAGCGAAATCCAGGGGCGGCCCCAGATCGTCGTGGCGGTTTCGGATGGGCTGGTGAGCCGCGGCATCCGCGCTGGCGACTTGATCAAACCCATCGCCAAAGTGGTCGGCGGCGGCGGTGGCGGGCGGCCCCAGATGGCGCAGGCTGGCGGCAGGGACAGCAGCAAGATCCCCCAGGCGCTGGAGATGGCTCGCCAGCTGATTGCCAAAGCCTAAGCGCTAACGCTTGTCGGAATCGTCGTATACTGCCTCTTGATGACAGTCAAATTCGTACAGGTCGCAATCGAGGCTTCCGATACCATCGTCAGCATCCGCGAGCGCTTGCGGGGCTTGCGAGGCAGGCCCGTCCTGCTTGTCTGGCGGGAGGGCGGCGGAAATTGGCGCAAGCTGGATCTTGTGCTGCTCCAGCGCGAGGCTTATCGGCGCGCCATTCAACTTGCCATAGTCTCGCATGACCCGCGCCTGCGCTCTTATGCCGCTGAACTGAACATCAGCTGCTTTCCGACCATCGAAGCCAGCCGGGAGCAGCGCTGGAAACGCGGCCGGCACAAGGTCTTTCTGCCGCGTCATCACAAGCCAAGCGCGGGGCTGCCGGCGCAAGACCTGGCATTCATGCGTTCGCGGCGCAATCGCCGTCCAGCCTGGCGCGTTTGGGTCGAAAGGCTGCTCGTTCTCGCGCTTCTGACTGCGGCTATCGGCGCGGCTCTGTATATGATTTTGCCGGGCGCGGCGATCACAATCAGCCTGCAAGAGCGGGAAATCAGCCTGGTCATGGACATCCTCTCTGACCACAAGGCGACCAGGGTGGATGTGGACAAGGGGATAATCCCGGCTGAGACCATCCGGCGGACAGTCGAGACCTCAGCCACCATGGCAACCAGCGGCCGCATCCGCCTGGACAGCGTGTCTTCTGCAGCGGCTGTCACCTTCACCAATCTGGGCGACGAGCGCGTCGAAATCGCTCGCGGGACTATCCTGGGCACAAGCGCCGGCGCGCCTATCCTCTTCGAGACAGTGGCGGATGTCGTCGTGCCAGCTGGCCGGAGCCAGCATGCCGACGCGGCTGTTACGGCCATGGAAAGCTATCGCGGCAGCATCGGCAATGTAGGTCCAGGCATGATCAATACAGTCTTTGGCGAGCTGGCGGATCGCGTAGCCGTGATCAATCTGAGTTCAGCCGCCGGTGGCAGCAGCCGCAGCGTCAAGACCGTGGCCGCCGCCGACCAGGAGAGGCTGCTTGACCTGCTGCGCATCCAGCTTCAGTCGCTGGCTTATGAGCAGATGCGCGCCGAGCTCGCCGATACCCAGGTCATCATCATTGAGTCGCTGAGGATCGAAGAGGAACGCAAAGAATGGACGGAGTTTTCGGCGGATGCCGGCACGATGACCAGCCAACTCACGCTGTCCATGCGGGTTGTCGTCAGCGCCCAGGCGATTGATGACCGCTTCGGCCGCCAGCTGCTGCATGCCCGGCTCAATGCCGCGCTGCCAGACAACATGGACTTAATTGCAGAAACGCTGTCCTACGCGCGCGGCGCCTTTTCGCCCGCCAAGCGAGACGGGCAGATCGGCTTCACGGTCACCGGCAGCGCCCGCGCCAGCGCCCGGCTTGATATCGCCGCCCTACGCGAAAGCCTGGCGGGTTTGAGCGTCAGCGAGGCTCGCAAGCAGCTGGCCAGCCTGCCTGAAGTCTCATCGGAGCGCCCGCCTCATATCGAGACCTATCCGTCAACATGGCAGCGCATGCCCCAGCTGGCTATTCGCATCGACATAGGCTTGGCAGGCGACGCATGAGGGGCCGCCTGCTGGGCATTGACCATGGCGAAAAGCGCATCGGCTTGGCGATTAGCGACGCCCTCGGAATCGGCGCGCGAGAACTCGCGATCGTGCAATCCCGCGGTCCCATTGAAGATTTTGTCCGCATCCGCGAAATTGCCATGCGCGAGGGCGTGGTTGGCATTGTCGTCGGCCTGCCATTGAACCCCAACGCTCCGGCGGGCATCCGCAGTCAAGCGGATAGCGTGCGCGAATGGATAGACGAAATGCGCCAGGTCATCCGCCTGCCGATCGTCGAGGTCAGCGAATACCTGACCAGTGAGGAAGCGCGCGGGCTGGCAGCAGCGCAAAAACGCGGGAGGCGCGAACCTGTTGACGATCTTGCCGCCAGGGTCATCTTGCAGTCATACCTTGATGCCTTGAGCCGCGGCAGACTCAGCTTCCCGCCGAGCACACCGGACAATTGAATGAGGCTTGCCGCTCGCGCAGACCACTGAAAATGCCCGCTGTCTGTGCTATATTGATACTGCGAACGGGATAGCGAGAGCGCAGCCATGCGCGACCTGAATGACACGCAGCCCAGCCAAAGCTATTACCCGCCGCGCCGCGAGCCGGGCTTGTCCGCGCCACCGAGGCTGCTGTTTTGGGGCGTGATACTCTTCTTCATCCTGGTTGTCGCAGGCATGGCAGCGGTCATTTTTGGATTTCGCGAAGTCTTGCAGCCCGCCCAGCAGCAGCGCATCATCGACCAGCTTCCCTTCATGAGCGCCTTGCGCAGACCCACGCCGGCCGGCGGAGTGTTTCCTACCCTGGTCGCGCCGGATGACAGCGACAGCGCATTGTCCTTGCTTGATATGCCCCTGGCTATCCCGGCGACTCAAGCCCCCGCCACAGCCCCGCCAACACTTCTGCCGCCGAGCGCAAGGCCAAATCCCACAGCCACATCCGAGCAGGGCAGCGCCGCGCTGGAATCTTCGCCAGCCTTCAGTCCAGCCAGCCCACCCGCGCCCAATCCTGAAAACGCGACCGAGGCATTGCCAAGCGCCGCGCGCATATCCGGCGTCCGACATCAGCAGCAGACCTGGAACAACTGCGGTCCAGCGACCATAACCATGGCGCTGAGCTATTATGGATGGCAGCAAGACCAAAGTTATGCGGGCCGCCGGCTCAAACCCAACCGCGAAGACAAGAACGTCAGCCCCCATGAGCTGGCCGCTTTCGTCGCCGAAGAGACCTTCGTGAAGGCCTTAGTTCGCATGGGCGGCACGCTGGACCTGCTCAAGAGTCTGGCCGCCAATGGATTCCCGGTCGTCATCGAGACGGGCGCCATGTTCGAAGCCTATGACTGGATCGGACATTATCGCGTTTTGATCGCTTACGATGACAGCCTTCAGCTCTTCTTTTTCTTCGATAGTTTCCTGGGCGTCGGCGATGGCGCGCAGGGAGTGGCTATAAGCTATGCGCAGGTCGACAAGGACTGGCAGGCATTCAATCGCACATTCATCGTCGTGTATGAGCCGCAGCGGGAGGCGCTCCTGCGAAGCCTGTTGGGCGGGCATTGGGAGGCAAGCGGCGCCGCGCAAATCGCCTTCGATACCGCCCAGAAAGAAGCCCGCCAGGAACCGCAGAATGCTTTCGCCTGGCTCAACATGGGCACATCGCTGGTCGCCCTGGACCGTCATGCCGAAGCCGCCGTCGCCTTTGACCAAGCCAATCGGACGGGCAAGCTGCCCTGGCGCGTCTTCTGGTATCAGTTCGGCATATTTGAAGCCTACTTCGAAGTCGGGCGCTACGATGACGTGCTCAGCCTGGCGCGCATCAACCAGAACAATTCCAGCGAGTTGGAAGAGACTTATTACTGGCAGGGCAAGGTTCGCCAAGCCCAGGGCAATCTGGCCAGCGCCGAATCGCTGTATCGCCGGGCGCTTGCTTACAACCCGAACTTCGCCGCCGCCCGCGACGCCCTGGAAAGCTTGAACTAGGCCCTGCCGATGTCACGCGACTTGCGGCGGGGCTCCGCTGATAGCCTGCCTGCACGGCAGATCGCCCGGTCGACGCTGACGGTCATGATCGCTTTCGCCCTGGCCAAGCTGATCAGCCTGGCGCAGACCCTGATCATCGCCCAGGCTTTTGGCGTCGGCCGCGATCTTGACGCTTATGTGGCCGCCAACCGCATCCCCGAGCTGATTGTCATTCTGATCTCGGGCGGCGCTTTGACCCATGCCTTCATCCCGGTTTTCAGCGGCTTGCTGGCCAAAGGCGAAATTGCCCGCGCCTGGCAGCTTTCCAGCCATCTCATCAACACCATCTTCACGCTCGCGCTTGTCATAAGCTCGGTGGCGTTCGCGCTGGCGCCCTGGCTGGTCAGCAATGTGGTTGCGCCTGGTTTCGACGCGGAGACAGCGCAGAACACGGTCGATATGATGCGCATCCTGCTGCTCAGCGCGATCATCTTCTCGGTCAGCGGCATCTTCAGCGGCATCCTCAACTCGCATCAGCATTTTCTGCTGCCGGCTTTGGCGCCCATCATGTACGATATCGGCATTCTCTTTGGCGTTATCGCGCTGCTGCCCGGCTTTGGCGCGCATGGAATCGCCATTGGCGCGGTCATCGGCGCGGCTCTGCACTTTGGGATACAGGTCCCCGGCTTGCTGCATCACAAGATGCGCTGGCGGCTGGCGCTGGGCTTGCGGGATCCGCTGCTTTGGCGCGTCATCCGGCTGATGCTGCCGCGCATCGGCGGTTTGGGAGTCTTCAGTCTCAACTTTTTGGTGATGAATAATATCGCCTCGCGTTTGGGGGTCGGCTCTGTCAGCGCTCTTGACTGGGGCTGGCGCTTGATGCAGATCCCGCAGACTCTCATCGGCACAGCCATGGGCATCGTGATCTTTCCTACGCTGGCCGCCTTGAGCGAAATGGAGGACCTGGCCGGCAAACGGGGGGCGATGACCGGCGCGCTGCGTTTCATCCTGGTTAGCAGCATTCCGGCCGCCATCGGTTTGATCGTGCTGGGCAGACCGCTGATAAGCCTGCTGGAACGTGGCGCTTTTGACGCTTCGGCTTCGGCGCTGGTCTACAGCACGCTGACCATGTTCACGCTGGGGCTCATCGTGCATTCGACGCTGGAAGTTATCGCGCGAGGATTCTACGCCGACAAAGACACCTTGACGCCGCTCTTCGCCGCTTTGGGTGGCGCTCTCATCAACTTCGGCTTGGCTTTCGCCCTTAGCGATGTCGATACGGTGAGCCGCAACAGCCTGCTCAATGCCGTTTCCCATGCGCTGCCCAGCCTGTCGCTGCGACCGGAAGTCGGCAATGTGAGCGGCCTGGCGCTGGCCAATTCGCTGGGCGTCATGTTTGAGGTATTGGTCTTGCTTGTTATCCTGCGGCGGCGCTGGCATGGCATACACGAGAACGCCCTGGCCATTTGCCTGCTGAAAACGCTGGCGGCATCGCTGGTCATGGCTGGCGGCATTGTGGCGCTGGACGCGCTCTGGGAAAGCCTGATCCCGCAGCGAGGACTGGCGACGACCATTGCGCGGCTCGCCTGTGAAGGGCTGGCAGGCTTGGTCATCTTCGCGCTGATGGCCTGGCTGCTGCGCATGCGCGAGGTCGCCGAGTTGCGGCGGCTCGTCATTATTCGCGGGGCGTAGAAAGGAGCATCATGACTATCAGAATAAAGGCAATGACCTTGGGTCCCTTCGCCACCAACGCTTACCTGGTCGCCGATGAGCAGACCGGCGGCGCCATCCTCATCGACCCGGTGGATGAGGCGCAAGCCATCCTGGAAGCGGCCAGCGCCGAAAACTGGCGGATCAAGCTGATGCTGGCCACGCACGCCCATCTCGACCATGTCTTGGCCAGCGCCGAAATCAAAGCCGAGCTTGATATCCCCTTTTGGATCCACGAAGACTGCGCGCCGCTGCTGGCTGAGATTCCGCTGCAGGGTCGATTCTTCGGTTTGTACGACTTGCCAGAGGCTGCTGCGCCCGATCGCCTGCTCAAGACAGAATCAGAAACGCTGACGCTGGACAGCATTCAACTGCGCAGCCTGTACACGCCTGGGCACGCGCCTGGGCATCTGAGCTTTTATATGCCCGAACAGAAGATCCTCTTCAGCGGCGACAGCCTGTTCGCCGGCAGCATAGGCCGCACGGACCTGCCCGGCGGCGACCACGATCTGCTCATGCGCTCGATTGTGGAGAAGCTGATGCCGCTTGATGACGATGCGCAAGTCCTGCCAGGCCACATGGGCGCGACCACCATCGGGCGGGAACGGCGCGGCAACCCTTTCCTGCTTGCCTATCAGAGCCAAGGCTAGGCCAGCGCTGCCCATGCGCATCCTGACGCTCTTCCTGGATGGCATCGGCCTTGGCGAAGACGACTCGCGAGCCAACCCCTTCGCGGCCGCCGATACGCCGGTCATGCGCGGCTTGAGCAATGGCAAAGCCTGGCTGGCATCAACGGGACGCCAAGAAAGCGCGCGCGCCATCTTCATCCCCACCGACGCCCGGCTGGGCATGCCCGGCAGGCCACAAAGCGGCACGGGACAAGCCAGCCTGGTGACCGGATTGAACCTTCCCAAGCTGATCGGCCGGCATTATGGACCCAAACCCGATGCCCGGACGCGGCAAATCATCGCCGAACACAGCTACTTCCGCCGCCTGGTAGCGCGGGGTAAATCCGCAAGCCTGCTCACTGCCTACCCGCCCGGTCTGCTGCGGAATTGGCAGCGCGGCAAGACCCTGCGCTCCAGCATCCAGCAAGCGGCTTTCGTTTCTGGCAAGCCCCACTTCACGCTCGATGATGTCATTCACAAGCGCGCTCTGACAGCCGAATGGACAACCGAAAGCTGGCGGGATTATCTTAAGCTGCCGGACTTGCCCAGCTATACCGCGCGGGAGGCTGGCCGGCTCCTGGTCCAGCTGGCGCGGCAGTACGATTTCAGCTTCCACTCGCATTGGCTGACCGACCGCATCGGCCATCGCGGAACCCTGCAGCGCGGCATCCAGACGCTTGAGCGCTTCGACGCCGTCCTGGCTGGCATCCTGGAGGCATGGGATCCCGATGAAGGGCTGGTCATCATCACCAGCGACCACGGCAACCTGGAAGACCTGAGCACCCGCCGGCACACGCTGAACAACGTGCCAACCGTGGTCACGGGTTCGCGCGCGCCTGAATTCGCCGAGAGCTACGCCAGCTTGACCGACTTCGCGCCCGCCTGTGATAGAATGCTTTTCGATTCCGCCGCAGACAACTCCCAGGAGCGCAGCCCCGCGTGAACAAGCAGCTAGTCCGGTCTATCGCCGCCATCGTTTTCGGACGTCTGGTCATCAACATCTCCCGGCGCTTTCCCTATCCCTTTGTCTCGGCAATTGCCGCGAGCTTCGGCGTAAGCTCCAGCAGCATCCAAAACGTGATCGCCCTGACGAATGGCGCTGGCTTGCTCAGCCCGGTGCTGGGCACGGTCTCCGCGCATTATGGCCGCAAGGCGGTCATGGTCGGCGTTCTGCTGATGATGGCGGGCATCAGCTTGCTAGCCGCTGTCTTTGCCGATTATGGCATCTTCGTGGTCGTCATGTTCGCGCTGGGCTTGGGCAAGATCGTCTATGACCCGACCATCCAAGCCTATTTTGGCGATACCATCCATTTCAGCCGCCGCGCCCGCGTCATGGGCATAGCCGAGCTCAGCTGGGCGCTTTCCCTGCTCATTGCCGCGCCGGTGGCCGGCTTCTTGCTGGATGCCAGCTCCCTCCAAGCGGTTTTCCTCTTCGTGGCGCTCATGCTGGCATTAGGCGCTCTGGCTGTCTGGCTCTTCGTCGAATCGGACTTTTCGCCCGATCACAGCTATCGGCGCATCCGCATGATAAATCCGCTGGGCGCAATCCGCACGGTCAGCGCCAACCCGCCAGCCGTGGCCGCCCTGGTCTATTCGCTCTGCCTGACGCTTTCGCATGAGATCTTCTTCATCAATTATGGCTTATGGATGGAAGACGCGTTTGGCTTGCTGCTCACGGCATTGGGCGCGATCACCGTGGTCATCGCAGCGGCCGAAGTCATCGGCGAGTTCATCGTCATCACCATCGCGGACCGCATCGGCACAAAGAATACTTCCATGTATGGCATGCTGGTCGCGGCGGTCTGTTTCTTGATTATCCCCTTCCTCAGTTTCAGCTTGCCCCTGGCCATGCTGGGCATATTCATCATGTTCATCAGCATCGAGGCGGCTATCGTCTCGGCGCTGCCGCTCTTCACCGAGATCATGCCCAAGTCACGGGCGGTGATGATGAGCGCGAATATGGGCGCGCATTCGCTGGGCCGGGTGTCTGGCGCGGCATTGGGCGGGCTGATTTATGCGCTGACGGGCGGCAACTTCCTGGTCATCGGCTTCGTGGCTGGCGGGCTGGGCTTTGTGGCATTCGCGGTCATGTATCGCTTTGTGCCTGCTGACGGCGCTATGTAAGGCGACTCTGCGCCTGGCCCGCTCATGGCTGGCCAGGTTACATCTTGACTAGAGAGCCAGCCGCCATTATCATCGCCGCGTCAACCTGAGGAATTGCCATGTTCGAGTCGCTGTCCCAACGGCTGGATACCGCCTTTGAGGGTTTGCGCAAGGGCGGCACAGTCAAAGAAGCCGATGTCAAAGCGGTCATGCGCGAAGTGCGTATGGCATTGCTGGAAGCGGACGTCGCCCTGCCCATCGTCAAGGACTTCATCAAAGAGGTCCGCAGCCGCGCCCTGGGCGAAGAGGTGCATAAAGCGCTGCGGCCCAGCGAACAGGTCGTCAAGATCATCCACGAAGAAATGGTGGAGATGCTTGGCGAGGCGGGCCGCCTGAATTACAGCGGCAGCGTCAAGCCCCATGTCATCATGATGGTGGGCTTGCAAGGCACAGGCAAGACGACCAATACCGCCAAGCTGGCGCTGCATCTGCGTGGAGAGGGCAAGAAGCCCCTGATGATCGCCGCCGATACCTATCGTCCGGCCGCCGTTGACCAGTTGGTCACCCTGGCAAAACAGATCAACATCCCCTACTACGAAGAAGGCCTTTCGGACATCCCTCCGAATATCGTCAAGCGCGGGCTGAAGCGCGCCAAAGACCTCGATTGCGATATCGTCCTGATCGATACCGCGGGACGCTTGCAAATCGACGACACCAAGATGAGCGAACTCGAGGAGATCAAGCGCATCTCCGCGCCTGTCGAGATTCTGCTGGTCGCCGATGCCATGACCGGGCAGGAAGCGGTGAATATCGCCCGCGGCTTCAACGAAAGCCTGGGCATAACCGGTTTGCTGCTCACTCGGGTTGATGGCGATGCTCGCGGCGGCGCGGCTCTGTCCATGCGCGCTATAACTGGCGTCCCCATCAAGTTCATGGGCACGGGCGAAAAGGTAAGCGCCGACACGTTGGAGCTATTCCATCCCGATCGCATTGCTCAGCGCATCCTGGGCATGGGCGATATCATGTCGCTGATCGAGAAGACGGAATCGCTCTACGAAGAAGAAGAAGCGCTGCGCCTGCAAAGCAAGATCATGAAAAACGAGTTCAGCTTGCAGGATTTTCTTGATCAGCTGCAGAAGATCCGCCGCATGGGACCGCTGGGCAAGGTGATGGGCATGATCCCGGGCATGTCCAAGCTGCAGATGCAAGCGGACTTCAACAATGAAGATATCGAGAAGCGCATCAAGAAGGTCGAGGCGATTATCAATTCCATGACGCCCCAGGAGCGCCGCCATCCGCGCATTCTCAAAGCCAGCCGCAAGCGACGCATCGCCGCTGGCAGCGGGGTGGAAGTCCGCGATGTCAATGAACTGCTAAAGCAATTCCGGCAAATGAGCCGGCTCATGAATCAAATCAGCAGAGGGAAGATGCCCAATATCCCCGGCTTGACCGCTTGAGCCGGCAAAGAGGAGACAGTACATGGTTCGTATTCGCTTGCGCCGCCAAGGCTTGAAACGCCAGCCCAGCTACCGCGTTGTGGTCACCGACCAGCGCAAAGCCCGCAACGGCAGCTATCTCGAAAACATCGGGCATTACAATCCGCGCACCCGCCCGGCCACCGAAATCATCCAGGAAGAGCGCGCCCTCTATTGGCTCAGCGTTGGCGCGCAGCCCAGCGATGCCGTCCGCCGCATCCTCGCCCACACCGGCACCTGGGAACGCTTTCAGCGGCTGCGCCAGGGCGAAAACCTGGAGGATCTGGTCCGCGAGGCTGAAGCCAACCGCCCGGAATTGCCCAGCCCCAAGACCAATTATCCGGCGCCCGGCGATGGCGAAAGCAAGATCAAAGCGCGGGAAGCCGCCCGACTTGCCGCCGAGCAAGCCGCCGGGTCCGAAAGTTAGGCGCTATGCCCATGGTCGAAGAAGAACTGCTGCAATATATCGCGGAAAACCTGGTCAACTCGCCGGAAGAGGTCCGCATAAGCCGCAAGGACAGCAGCCGCAGCGTCGTGCTTGAGCTATCGGTGGCTTCTGGCGATATGGGCCGCGTCATCGGGCGCAACGGCCGGGTGGCCAACTCGATACGCGCTCTCCTGCGAGCCGCTTCGCCAGACGAGCGCGGCAACGAGCGGCGCCGGCGCGTCATCCTCGAAATCGAATAGACCGCAGTGTCAGAGCATCCCAGCGAACCGGCTTTCCTGGTCATTGGCGAAGTGCTGCGCCCGCATGGCGTACGCGGCGAAGTGCGCATGCGCGTGATTACCGAAGACCGCGAGCAGCTGCCGGCGCTGGAATACGTCTACCTGGCCGACTCCTTCAGAGACGCCCGCAAGCGCAAGATTAGCCTGGCTGGCTTACGCTTCAACAAAGCCTACGCCCTGCTGTCCTTCGCGGGCTGCCATAGCCGCGACCAAGCCGAAACGCTGCGCGGCAAGCTGGTCATGATCGACCGGGAGCAAGCGCCGCCGCTAGAAGACGGGCAGTATTTTCTCTTCCAGTTGATTGGCTTGCGTGTCATCGCCGATGGCAGTGAGCTTGGGCGCATCCGCGAAGTCCTGCAAACCGGCGCCAACGATGTCTACATTGTCGAAAGCGACGCGCATGGCGAATTGCTCATCCCGGCGCATGACGAGACGATCGCTGAAATCAACTTTGATGCGGGAACAATCGCGATGACGCTGCCGGAGGGCTTGCTGCCCGGTTGAATCGCCGGTGGCGGTCTTGACAAGAAAAATTCCTTGCTGATATGCTTTTCAGGCTGAATCGCCACTGACGGACCCGTATGCAGCCAAACGCAAATCAACGAAGCTGGCTGGGATTGCAGCTCGTCCCGGGCTTTGGCATTGCCAAGCTCAGCCGCCTGCTCGCCTATTTTGAATCGGCTGAGGCGCTCTGGCATGAATCGGACGCCAACCTGCTGCGCCTGGATTTGTCGCGTTCGCTGCTGGAGCAGTTCTGCGCTGGCCGCCGCCAAGTCAATCTGAAGCGCGAGTTGGAAGGCTTGGCAAATGCCGGGGCAACGCTCGTCACGCTGGATGACGATGCCTATCCGCAGCTCCTGCGCGCATTGCCCGATCGCCCGCCGGCGCTCTATGTCCGCGGCGATCTGACGGTTGCCGGCGAGAAATGCCTGGCGGTGGTTGGCACGCGGAAAGCCAGCAAATATGGCTGGGATGTCGCCTATGGCTTATCACGCGAGCTGGCGCAGCATGGCGTCGCGATTGTATCGGGCTTGGCGCAAGGCATCGACTCGGCCGCGCACCGTGGCGCATTGGACGCCGGCGCGCCCACAATCGCTGTCGTCGCCACTGGCATCGACCGGGTTTATCCCCGGGAAAACAGCGACATTGCCGAGGAGATCGTCAAGCAAGGCGCCATTATCAGCGAGTTCCCGATAGGCGCGCAGCCGCTTGCCAAGAACTTCCCGCAGCGCAACCGGCTCATCAGCGGATTGTCGCTGGCTCTGCTGGTGGCGGAAGCGCCCAAGAAGAGCGGCGCCCTCAACACCGTCGCGCATGCCAACGACCAGGGCCGCGATGTCTTCGCCGTGCCGCACAATATCTTTAGCCAGACCGGCGTGGGCTGCAACGAGCTCATCCGCGATGGCGCGAAGATCGTGCTTGAAGTCGCCGATATCCTCGACGAATTGCATGTCAGCCATCGCCATGTGCAGACGAGCTATCAAGCCCAGCAGATCCAACCCGCCAATGACCTGGAGGAGCGCGTCTTCCAGCAGCTTGGCGCGGACCCTGTGCATATCGATCTCATCGTGCGCATGACGGAATTGCCAACCGCCGCGGTCAGCAGCGCCCTGACTATGCTGGAACTAAAGGGGCTTGCCGAGAGCGCCGGACCTATGCAATACTGTCGCGCGCGATTTCCTGGGGAGTGACGATCTCGGATTATGGAACGGTATTACGCGCTCATCGCCGCTGGCGGACAAGGCACCCGGCTCTGGCCCATGAGCCGCGCCAAGCTGCCCAAGCAGATGCTGCCTTTGATCAATGACGACTCTATGTTTCGCACCAGCGTCAAGCGCATCGAAGCCATCTTCCCGCCGCAGGACATCTTCGTCGTAACCAGCCGCGAGCTCGCCGACGACCTGCGCGCCGATGTGCCGCAGATTCCAGCCGAGAATTTCATCATTGAACCCTATCCCAAGAACACGGGACCGGCCTTGGCTTTGGCGCTTTCCGTAATCCAGGCGCGCGACCCTCTGGCGACCGTGGCCGTCTTAACCGCCGACCATCATATCGCCCGGCATGAGACCTTCTGCGCCGTGCTGGAAACCGCCTGGCAGGTGGCGCAGGAAGACCGCATCGTCACGCTGGGCATCGCGCCGTCATATCCCGCCACGGGTTACGGCTACATCCAGCAAGGCGAATTCCTTCGCGATTGCCAGCAGTTCAAGGTGTATCAATCGAAGCGCTTCACAGAAAAACCGGATATCGTGCGAGCGACGCAATTCCTGGCTTCGGGGCAATACAGCTGGAACTCGGGCATGTTCATCTGGCGGGTCGAGCGCGCCATGCGGGATCTGGAGCGCTTCCAGCCCGCCATATACGCCATGTGCAGCTATCTGCAATCCTTGCATGGCTCGCCCGATTATGAAGCCAGGCTCAAGGACATCTGGGAGACCATGCCCAGCCTGTCCATCGATTTCGCCATCATGGAAAAAGCCGACAATATCGCGGTTATCCCGGTGGATATCGGCTGGAGCGATGTGGGCAGCTGGGCTTCATTCTATGACATTTTGCCGCAGGACAGCTTTGGCAATTGCGTCAAGGGCGCTGCCAGCGATACCCGCGTCATCCTGGATACGCGCGATACCCTGGTCTTCAGCGACCGGCTGATCGTGGCCATAGGCGTCGAAGATATGGTTGTGGTGGATACCGATGACGCGCTGCTGCTCTGCCACAAGGATCGCGCGCAGGATGTCAAACAAGTGGTGGATTATTTGCGCGAAAATGGAAACGAGGAATATCTCTAATGCCGCATGACATCGACAAGGGTGAGATATGAGCCAGACAGAAGCGCCCGACTTAACCGCCCATTGCTTCAAATGCAAGACTAAGCGGGAGATGCGGATGCCGCAAGCCGAATACAACAAAGCCGGCTCGCCCGCCACCCGCGGGAAATGCGCGGAATGCGGCACTGCGATGTATCGCACCGGTTATACGCCGGCGCATGATGGCTTGCCAAAGCCGGAACGGATAGAGAAGCCCGCCCGAAAAACAACAAAACCGAAAACCAAAGCCAAGACGAGGAAAAAGCGCGCCAAATCTTCTTCCAAGAATGGCAAGAGCCGCGGTCGCGCCAAGAAACCGCAGATCGGACAATTGGTCATCGTGGAATCGCCAGCCAAAGCGCGCAGCATCGGCGGATTCCTGGGAAGCGGCTATACAGTCCTGTCATCCAAGGGGCATGTCCGCGATCTGTTGAAGAGCCGTCTGTCGGTCGATGTTGAGGCCAACTTCGAACCCGAGTACCGCGTGCCCAATGACAAACGCGCGGTGGTCAAGGAACTGCGCGCGGCCGCCGAAGGCGCTGACGAAATCTACCTCGCCACTGACCCGGATCGTGAAGGGGAAGCCATCGCCTGGCATCTGGTAACTGCCGCCGAAATGCCACCCGCCAACGTTCGCCGGGTGGTTTTCCACGAGATCACGGATAGAGCTGTTGCCGAAGCCTTTGCCGACCCGCGGCCGATCAACATCGATTTGGTTAACGCGCAGCAAGCCCGCCGCATCCTCGATCGGCTGGTGGGCTACCAGGTCTCGCAGCTGCTCTGGTCCAAGGTGCGCAATGGCTTGTCGGCCGGGCGCGTGCAAAGCATTGCCTTGCGCCTGGTCGTCGAGCGCGAGAAGGAGATCGAGGCATTCAAGCCAGTCGAGTATTGGACGATAGAGGCCAGCCTGGCGAAGCGCGCCAAGCAGCAGCCCGCGCCATTCAAGGCCCGCCTGGTGAGAATCGCCGGCGACAGCGTGATATTTGACCCGAACAAACCCGCCGCGCCCGTCCTGAACAGCGAGGCTGTGGTCAAGCCGCATGTCGATATTCTGCAAAACTGCGACTTTGTGGTGGATAGCGTGAAACGGGGCACGAAGACCACGGGCCCCGCCGCGCCGTTCACCACCAGCACCTTGCAGCAGGCGGCATCCAACACGCGGGGCCTCAGCGCCAGCCGCACCATGCGCATCGCCCAACAGTTGTATGAAGGCATCGATCTGGGCAGCGGCAATCCAGTCGGGCTTATCACCTATATGCGCACGGACAGCGTAAACGTCTCGGCAGAATCGCAAGCCGAAGCGCGCAAGTATATTCGCGGCAAACATGGCGACGCTTTTTTGCCCAAGACGCCGCCAAAGTACAAGACCCGTTCCAAGACAGCCCAGGAAGCCCATGAAGCCATCCGCCCCACCAGCGTCATGCGCAGCCCAGATTCTCTCAGGGACCGCCTGGACCGCAGCCAGCTCCAGCTCTATTCGCTGATCTGGAATCGCTTTGTCGCCAGCCAAATGTCGCGCGCCGTTTATGACACGCTGCGCATCGAGGTCAAGGCAGGAGTGTCCAAAGCGGATATGCCCTACCTGTTCCGCGCCTCCGGCAGCAAGTTGAAGTTCCCCGGTTATCTAATCCTGAACCCAACGCGCGGCGCAAATGGCGAAAGCCAGTTGGACTTCCCCGATCTCCAGCCGGGCGAGATTTTGGAGCGCAAGCAAATCCTGCCTGAGCAGCATTTCACGCAGCCGCCAAAACGCTACTCGGAAGCCACGCTGGTGAGGCAATTGGAAGAGTTGGGCATCGGTCGGCCAAGCACCTACGCGCCAACTGTAACAGTCATACAAACCCGCGAATACGTCACGCGAGAAGGGCGCAGCCTCAAGCCAACCAAAACCGGCAAGGTCGTTTGCGAGCTGCTCACCGAGTTCTTCAAAGACGAGATGGATTACGCCTTCACCGCCAAAATGGAAGACCAGTTAGACGAAATATCCCAGGGCAATCGGGATTGGCGGCCCATGCTGGACGAGTTTTATCACCCCTTTGAACAGCGTCTGTTCAACGCGCGGGAAAATATGCCCAAGCGGGATGTCGTCGAGAAGGTCGGGCGCGTCTGCCCAACCTGCGGCCAGGGCGATCTTGTCATCAAACATTCGCGTTATGGCAAGTTCATCGGCTGCAGCGCCTATCCTGATTGCAGGCATACCGAGCGCTACCTGGAACGCAAAGGCTACCTCTGCCCGCAATGCGGCGAACGAGAACGCGGGGAAGTCGTCGAGCGCCGCTCCCGCAAGGGCCGCGCTTTCTTTGGATGCAGCCGTTACCCCGATTGCGATTTCACCGTCTGGCGGCTGCCGCGCGGTCTGGTCAAGCTGGATGCGGCAAAAGACAGCGAACCCGCCGCCGTCTAAGGAGCTGGCTCCTCGCATCGCGGCTCAGTTCGTCAGCTCAATTTCATAGCCAAGTTGCCGCGCATTGCGTTTGTGGCGCCTGCGAGCCCGTCGTATACTTCTGCTAAGAATAGCAATTTGCAGACGCGAAAGGGCGCTGCTCATGACGTTTCAAAGTCCAAATCCAGATCAAGACCAAGCGGCTGGCGGGATCGAGTCAGGCGAGGGCGCTCGGGATCGCCTGGCTGCGCTGGCTGAGTTCGCCTCTCATCCGCGCATTCAGCGCATTGCGGCCACGGCCCCCCGGCGCGGGACAATCGCGCTCATCCTGCTGGGCATGGTTATCGGCTTGATTACGGCTTATCTCATCATCCCCGCCGAATTCACTGGCGCTTCCCCAAGGCGTCTCAGCCCGCAATTCACCCAGCAGTGGGTGCGCATGATCGCGGTCGGACATTCGGAGGCCATTCATTATGATGACGCCAACGCCTTGATTGTGCTGCGCCAGATTCCCAATCCGCAGGACATGGTCAACGGCTTGGTCAACAATGGCAATATCCCGGCGGCTGAACGCGCGGCGCTGGATGCCTTGACGGACATACCCGGCTTTGCTGACCTTAGGGGCGCGAGCGCTCCACAGGATCCGGGCATTGTCATGAGCGGATTGCAGCTGGTCCTGGCGTTGGGGGCGGTGGCGGCCGGCGCAATCGTCCTCGTAATTGCGGCGCGGCTGGCCAGCTCACCTGGCTTCAGTGGCGAGGGAACCCAACTGGAGGAGGCGGTCCAATCCCGTTCCAGCCAGGTGCAGGCGCGGTCCCCCGCCGACGTCGGAGCGCAGCCGCAAGCCTATGCCGAAGGTCCCGCCGGCTGGGATCAAGACGAAACCGAACTGAGCGGCGGAATCCATCCACACTATGGCGCGCCGGTTCTGCATGCCCTGTCCACCTATGTGAAGGGGCGGAATTATGACGACTCCTTCGCCATCGAATTGGCTCCCGAAGCCGGCGGCCAATTCCTGGGCGAATGCGGACTTTCCGCGGCCACGCATGTCGGCAATGAATTGCAGTCGGTTGAGCTTTGGGGCTTCGACATGGCTTCGCAGGAGACCCTGACCAAGGTATTCGCCGCGCCAGCCGCCCTCAGCGACCCCGCAATGCAAGCCACGCTGGCGAACCGCGTGCGAGATTTAACGACCGATCTGGTGGCGGCCGAGCCAGGCGCCGCGCTGATCCTGGATGGCGGCGCGATCCATATCCAGGCAGTCGTGAAGACGGTCATCTGCAATTATGGCGGCGGTACGCCCAACAGCGGCATCGAGACTATGCAGATCGAACTGCTGGCCTGGCACAAGCAGACTGTCCAGGCGGGTTTGCCAGCCAGCGGATACCCGGCCCCCGCCGCATCGCCATTCAATGAATACGCCGATCTGCAGTTGGGTCCGCCAGCCGAAACGACATCGCCCAGCCCGCCGCCGGCCGCCAGCGGCGCCTTCGCGCCCCGGCCAGCCAATACGCCCCTGAAAGCGAAACGCCCCGAAGACGACCAGGACGATCCCTTCGGCGGGACCGGCAATTTCATGCCCTATTCCTAGCCGCTTTCTGTCAAAGCCTGAGCGCTCTAAACCCAAAGTCCCGCCAAGCCAGCGGGGCTTCTTTTTCGCGTGGAGTCCGCCTGCAAACGCGATGTGGATTGCTAGCGGATTTCCAGGATCTTGAGTTTTATCTGGCCGCCGGGCGTCTTGACCTTGACCCGCGCGCCGGCCTTCTTGCCAAGCAAAGCCGCGCCAATGGGGCTCTCGTAAGAGATTTTGCCCTCTCGCGGGTTGGCTTCCAGAGGACCGACGATCTGGTATTCTTCCGACTCGGCACTGCCTTTTTCTTCAATGATCACAGTAGAACCGATGCGCGCTTCGGCGCTCGTGCCGGCATCCTCGACGATGATTGCGTTGCGCAAAGTCGCTTCAAGCTGTTGAATCTTGCCTTCAATGAAGCCGAGTTGGTCTTTGGCATCGTGATAATCGGCGTTTTCCTTGAGATCGCCTTGGGCTCGAGCCGCTTGCAATTTCCGCGCAAATTCCGGCCGGCGAACTTCGACGAGTCGCTTGAGCTCCTCCTTCAGTTCCGCTTCGACGCTTCTTGAGATTCTGTTCTCTAGCCGCACTTGGATTGCGCGAATTCGTGCCTCGTGATTACCGATCGTTTTCCTTACGGTACCAGCTTGCTTCTTCAGTGAAGTTTCGAGCCCGATGACTGCCTGAATCTCCGACGACCGTTCGGTTAAGCGATCAAAATCCTTCTTGAGCGATATGTATTTCTTCAATTTCCTATAGTGATTCGGGGATTGGCTCCGATATCGTTTCAGATTTTCTTGAAGCAGTTTTCTCCTTGACCTTAGTCCTTCACGCTCCAGTTTGTATTCCTCCGCGAGGGTCCGTATCTCTCTTAATCGCTCATCGAGTCTCTTGCCCTTCTCGCCAAGTAACGGAAGTTCAATTTGTGAAAGACTCCAAAGTTCCAAGCGAAGCTGCGATTCCTCTTCATTTGTGTCGGGCTCTAACAATATGGAACCACTGAGACTTCGTTCAATTCTCTTGATTCTGGCGTCTAGAATCCATAGCCGCTCTCTTGCGTCATCATAGTCCGCGTTTTCTCGCAACTTACCAGCTTCACGTCCTCTCGACAATTGAACTAGGAGTGAAGGCCTTTCCCGCTCCTTCAAGCGCCGCAATTCCCGCCGCAGTTTATCTTCGCCTTCTTTGGTCAGATAAGTTTCTTCTGCCGCCATGCCCCTCTTCCTTCATCGTCTTCATTGTCATGCGCCGAATGCGTGGAATGATATTCTTTGACCAAAGCGCGGATGTTCAACTGGTGCAGCTGCGTCACTATGCCATTGAGCAGGACCGGGCTCTTGCCACAGGCTTCCAGCGGTATGGCCGTTTCGATGTCTTGCCAGCCTTCGTCCAGCGCTTGTCGCGCCTGGCGCTTTAGACACTGCAAATAGTCAAGATCGCTTTGGATCTTCCCCTGGGCTTCGCCTCGCAGGATGATCTCGCCATGCCCTTGCACGACATTCTCATATTCCTCGTCGAGCAGGCGCTTCAGCGAGCGTTCCAGGTCGGCGCAGCCGCCATCAAAAAAATACGGCAGCGGCATAACCGTATCAGCCGCAAAGAGCACATCTTCACCCTCTACCAGGCAGGTGATGGAATCGGGACTGTGGCCTGGGCTTTCGCGCATCCAAATTCGGGTTCCGCCCAGTTCCAGCGTGATTTCATCTTCAAAGGTGATATCGGGCAGCGTCAACTCGACGGCGTCGAATTCCGGTCCTCCGGCTTTCATGCTCTCCAAGCTCTCGCGGCCCCGCGTATCCAGCATCTCGGCGCAAAGCTGGTGCGATATGACCACCGCATCGGGGAAGAAGCAGGTCCCAATAGTGTGATCAGCGTGGTAATGCGTATTGATCACATAGCGCACAATCGACGACAGGCCGCGCTCCACAAATCGCCGAATGCGCAGCGACTCCTCAGGATAGAGCAAGGTATCGATCAACACCGCGCCATCGCCGGTCAGGACGAGCCCGGCCGTCGCCTGCGCGTACAGGCTGCTGCGGAAGACAAAAATGTCATCAGTGATGCGCTCGCGCTGCATGGGCAGTTGGCTGTGATCAAGTCAATCTTTCGCGGAAGTATAGAGGGCGCCGCCGGCAATTTCAAGTGAGCGGCCGCCCGCCAATTTTGCCCGAACAGCCAATTTTTGTATACTGGCATTATCGACAGCGTCACGCCAGCCAAGGGATGCGATGTTCGCCAGCCGCAAATGCCTTTTCCGTCTGCTCTTGTTCTGCGCCATTGCCCTGCCCGCATTCAGCCACCGCTTAGTCGCCCAGAGCGCGCTGCGAATCGGCGTGATCGACGAGCCAGAAGGGGCGATGCTTGCTGGAGTCACATTGGCTGCCGATGAGATCAATGCGGCCGGCGGGCTGCGTGGCGCGGATGGCAGCGTTTTCCAGCTGAAGGTCGTAGACTCTTCGCCGGCGCATCTGGACATCGCCATCGCCAACATGCGGCAAGCCGGGGCGATCGCCGTCATCGGACCGGTCTCTAACCGGGATCTGGCGGATGGCTTGCCAGGTTTGCAACGGCTGAAAGCGCCGGTTTTGACTCCCGCGACCAGCGACACAGCGCTGCTCCTCGCCACGAGCGATAGCCTCTTCCGCAGCCGCTCGCCAGAGAGCCAGATTGCCGAAGCCCTGGCGGATTTCCTCGTCAAGTCGCGCGGCATACAGTCCCTGCAAACGATCCAGTTGGATTTTGCCAGCACGGTCCGGCTGATAACCTTGGCCAACGCCTTGGCGCCCTTTGGCATATACCCAACAAACTTGCGGGTCGATGATGCCAGACAGTCGCTTGAACCGATCGCCGCCTCTCTGGCCAGGTCCGCGCCGGACGCGGTCGCCATTTTTGGACCGCCAAGCCTGGCCGCCCAAGCCTATAACCGGATACGCGCCGCCGGCTACCTGGGCGAGGTCGTCTACGATCGCGCGCATGACCCGGATTTCCAGGAGATCGTACCGGTTGAGGCGCTGCCGGGCATCATCAGCGCGGCGACCTGGTCTTATGCCCTGGACGACGCCGCCAGTTCAGCCTTTACGCTGGCTTATGCCCGCGCCTTTGGAAAATTGCCGGATGCCTTGAGCGCGGCCGGCTACGATGCGCTGCGCCTGATTGCCCACGCTGCCGCCAGACCCGGTTCGCTGGCTGAAGAACTGGCTGCCATAGAGTCTTACCAAGGCGTTCAAGGCGCGCTGAACCTGTCAACTCTGCTGGCTGGCGACGGCATAGGCAATGTTGTGATTACGCGGCTGAACGCGTATGGCAAGCCGGCTGTCGCCAAGCGCTATGGCGGGCAGAGACGTCATATTGGTCCCGTCATGGCCGCCACCGCTGAGGTCCCGACGCCCCAAGCAACATCCACGCCCTTGCCCAGCGCCACGCCGTCCGGTTATCACCTGGTTATAAAGAGCGATTATCAGAATGTGCGCAGCGGACCTGGGCTGGAATATGATGTCATTGGGCAAGCTCTGCAAGGCGCGCAGCTGCGCGTCCTCGGCGCTACAGCCGATTACAGTTGGCTGGTGATCGATTATCGCGGGCAGTGGGGCTGGCTGGCAGCCTATTTGGTCGAGACATTTGGCAATCGCAATCTCGTGCCCATCATCCAACCGCCGGCCACATCGACGCCTTCGCCAACCGCGACGACCGCGCCCCCGCGCGAACCCGACCTGGTGGCGCTCTCCGTGGAGCCGGAGCGGCTCACGCTTGGGCAAGCCAACATCGTGAATGTCGCCGTTCGCAATCAGGGCTTGAGCCCAGCCGGCAACTTCGCCATAGCCGGCGCGTTTCAGCCGGGCAATCACTATGCCGGCGTCAACCAAGCCGGTTTGGCAGCGCAACAGCAGACAACCATGCAGCTCATGCCGACGCTCAATGGTCCCTCCGGCCCGCAATCGGTAATCATCGTGGTGGACCTCAATCAGGAAGTTTACGAAGGCTCCGCGGGCGAAGCCAACAACCAAGCCTTCGTCTATCATTACATCGCCGACCGCCCCGTCTTGAGCAGCGGCTATTGGACGATCGCGCCCGGAACAGTTGACCTTGATGGCGACGCGCTGGCTGATTTTGCCTGGACCGGCCGCGATTTGGCAGCCCAGGGCAACGCGGGCATGACCCTGATGTACCATTACAGCAACTTGAACGATGCGCATTATGACGCCATCAATATCTCGCAGGCGACGGTCACATCACTGAATGCGGAGCAGCTGCGCAACGCCACCATCGGCATCCTGAGCGCGGATGGGCATCGCGGTTATATTCGGATTCACGATGTCGCGCATAATGGATCGCTGACGCTGGAATATCGCATCTACCAATAGAGCCTGGCAGCGCCTCGCCCTAATCCAGCGCGATCTCCACATAGGCAGTCTTGTAGGCTTGGACTTCAACAGTCTCGGCATAAGCGATTGCGCCTCTGTCCGTCAAGACGATAATCTCGTATTCGCCTTCGGGCAGGTCGCCGATGCTGAAGTTCTCATTCCAAACGGGATCGGGATTGACACTATCGCTGGCATAGGTGAAGACATCGCGGCTTGTCTCTTCCCCGCGCATGGATAGCCGTTTGCCATGGATATGCCGCCCGTTCGCATCGCGGACCGCGCCGATGATCATGCCTCGGTCGACATAATGCTGAAGCCAAAGCTCGGGATTGCGCGTCAGGCGATAATCAAAGGGATCATCCACGCGAACTTCAAAGTGCAGATGCGGGCCTATGGCTATGCCGCTGTCGCCGACGCTTCCCAGCATGTCCAGGTCATCCAATTCCTGCCCCGCCTCAACCGCAATGTTTTCCAGGTGCGCGTAAAGCGTGAAGACGGGCAGCCCGGCCAGGGACCTGACATCGTGCGCCAGGATGACCAGATTGCCATAATACCCCAGCCGAGGTCCGATGAGCATCGCGCTGTCATCGCCCGCGAAGACAACCCGGCCCGCTTTTGCGGCATAAACCGGCGTTCCGCGCGGATTCACGAATTCCACGCCCAGATGCACAGGCCGGCGCCCCAACTGCGTGCTGCCATAAGCATAGCTGCGGTCGATCCAATGCGAAAGATCATCGGATAATTCGATCGGCCGGTGAAATAAGTTGTGCTCCTTCGGCTCGATTTCAGCGCTGGCGCCATCCGGCAGTTGCGCCCCCGAATCCGCCTCGTCCGCGGCCGGCGTCAACTCAACAGTCTCGCTGGCTTGTGGCGGAGCTTGACCGAGCGTTGAGGAACCGCCGGGTTGCGCCAGCAGCGCAGTCAATGCTATGAGGAGCCAGATAGGCATTGTTGGCATGCATCGCCCCCGTCAGCCGTCAAGAATGGAGAAGGCAGCGCCGCCAAGCTCCAAGCCATCAGCATACATGATCGCCTGGTACTCGCCGGGCGCAAAGGCGAAGTCGCTCGGCGTGACATAGAACCAAATGCACTCAAAAGGTTTGGATTCCTCCGCCTGCCAGCTCAGCGAGTAGAGAGCTTCGTTTTGACGCAGCCAGTCGACGCTGAAAACGGTTCCGGCTTGCAGCGCGGAGACCTGAGCCGTGATGTAGATGCGCTGAGCCGTCGGGCTGAACTGGCTGACCAGGCCGCTTGAGCAGCCGCTGCTAATGTTCGTCTCCGCCGCCGTGGCCAGGTTGCTGACCAGCATGTCGCCGGCAAGAAGGTCTGGTTGCGCCGCGTCATCCAGCTTAGCGTCATCCATGGAACTGCCCATATCTTCGGCGCTGACCACAACCTCTCGCACTTCGGGCGTGTCAGTGTAGTTGGCGCGCAGGGTAGCGCCCAAAGCCGCGTTGATCGCCGAAAGTTCAGCGACCCGCGTGCTGGCAGCCGCCACCGTATTTATCGCCATGCTGCGTTCGGCCGTGGCGCTGGCGCGGATGCTTTCGCTCTCGGATCGGATTATCGTCAGCTCGGCGTCAATCGTGGCGAAGGAGTCCCCCCCGCTGAAAGCCTGGCAGCCCGCCAGGATCAGCGCTCCGGCAGCCCATGCCAGGCAGTTGCGTTTTCGCTTGCCGCTAAGCCGAGCCACTGGTTCAGATTCCGCCCCGTCCAATTAACAAATCTGTCTACTATTATATCAATTTCGCTGGCTGTTGGCGCGGCAGCCTGCTGCGGAAGGAACAGTGAATCCCCAGGACTTATGAAGCATAGCGAGCGCTGTACAGGATTTTCAACCACCGAGTACACCGAGTGCACAGAAATGTTCTTGATAGCGGTGTGACTTTGTGTCTTCTAAATCTCCACTCCCCGCCCCTGGCAAGGCTTGCGCAGCGCTATGGAATCTGCTAGCATACTGTGAGCATGCCCCCGTAGCTCAGGGGATAGAGCGCTGGTTTCCGGAACCAGGCGCACAGGTTCGAATCCTGTCGGGGGTGCTGAGCGCAGGATCAGAAACGTTTGCGGGCCGCGCTAAGCCCATTCAATGGCTTCTGAACGCGCGCGGAACTCCGCCATATCCACGACAGTATGGTTCAGCCGGGCTTCTTCTGCCGCGAAAGCCAGCAGATGGCTCTCCAGCGATTCGCGCGCTGTGGTCACGCTGTCATCGGGATTGCCATTCAAAGTGTTCACGAAGCTGCGCACGATGCCAAAGTCGCCGCCGCCGTGCCCGCTGCTATCCCTCGCGATGACCGGGATGTCTTCTATCTCGCCGCTCAAATGATGATGCACGCGAATCTCATCGCCTCGCGAAGAAAACTTGCCATAGAGCGTGGCGTCTGTGCCATCCCAGCGCATCGTGCGGCATTCTTCGTCGCCCTGTCCATTCATCACCAGGCTGATGGTCGCGCCATCTTCCAGTTCCAAATTCACCGTTTGATGATCGACGACATCGTTGTCACAGAGGTAGACGCAGCGGCCATACCAGTTGGTTCGCAATGCCTCAAGCCGCGCCTCGTCCGTCGTAAAGACATTCATGGGCCAGCCGAAACCGGTCCGCGCGTAGATCTTGGTGGCGTCATACTTGCAGTTGTCGGCGGCTGGGCAGCCATCCGCGCAGCGTTCGGTGGCGCCGGCCGGGGCATTCTGCGGGCGGAAATGGGTCAAGCTGCCGAATGAGCTCAAGCGCTTGACTTTTTTCCGCAAGAGCCACAGCAAGACATCAAAATCATGGCAGCATTTGCACAGGATCATGGGTCCAGAAGTGGCTTGGCTGCGCCAGTTGCCGCGCACGAAGCTGTGCGCCATGTGATAGTAGGCCAGATTCTCGCGATGGGTGACGCTGATGATCCTGCCCAGCTTGCCGGATTGCAGGACCGCGCGCAATGCCTGCCAGAAAGGCGTATAGCGCAGCACATGGCAGACTTGCAGGAGGCGTCCGCTGTCTTCGGCTTTCCGCGTAAGGCGAACGTTCTCCTCTAACACGGGCGACATGGGCTTTTCCAGCAGGACGTCATAACCAAGCTCGAGCATGTTCATCGTCGAAGCATAGTGCTGCCGGTCCATGGTGCAATTGATGATGGCGGCGGCGCGCTTCATGCCCGAAGCCAGCAGAGACTCCCAACTGTCGAAGACCATCTCGGGCGCGATATTGTGCAGGCTGGCGAATTGCTCGCGCCGGGCAGGATCTGGCTCAGCCACGCCGATCATGCGAATCTCTTGCGGATGCTCCAGCGCGTAGCGTCCATAAGCCAAGCCTCGGCCGCCCGCCCCAACCATGATGGCATCAATCGCGCTCATTATGCTCTCTTCTCATGCGTCATTCGGTCAATGCGAGCATTCTACCGCATAATCGGCCAGGCGACCGCGAATTCCGGCAAAGAGCTTGGACGACGGCATCTTGGCAATTCAAGCTCCAGGCGGTAAACTATGCGCAGGCGCTAGCCTATACAGACGATGGACGGAAGCGGCTTGCCAAGTTCTGCCGCTCAGCCAGTCGCTGTATCATGTTGTTCAGTGCATACACGGAGGAAAACACCATGATGAAACGATTTCTGATTTTGGCGGCTTTGCTTGCCATGAGCCTGCTGGCATTCGCGCCGCTGCAAGCGCAAGACAATACGCTCAATGTGGCTTGGCCCTACCAGGTCCCGCCGACGGGCCACTTCAATACCTTCGCTTCGGGCGGCATCACGCTGGGCCAATACCAGGATTTGCATGAGCCGCCTCTGGCTGTCTTGATGTGGGCGTCCGGCGATTATCAAGGCATGGTCGCGGAATCCTTTGGCTGGGATGATGACGGCAATTATGTCATCAGCATGGTCAGCGGCAATAGCTGGAGCGATGGCAGCGCCATGACGGCTGACGACCTGATGGCCACTTTCAATATCTTCCGTCTGCGCGGCGATACCGTCTGGGCAAGCCTCAGCGGCATCGAGAAGGTCGATGACAGCACGGTCAAGTTCCTCATGGACGCGCCCTCCAGCCTGGCTGAGCGCATCATCTTGACGACTAACCTGCGCCCGGCCAGCGTCTTTGGCGATATCGCCGACCGCGCAGCCGCCATGAGCCCCGGCGATGATGGCTGGGACGCTCTCCTGCAAGAGCTGACCGAGTTCCGCCCAGAATCCCCCGTCTCCGGCGGTCCTTACACCATCCTGCCCGATTCCATCTCCGAAGCCAATCTGATGATGGAACTCAACGCGGGCGGTTTCGCCGGCGATATCCAGCACTTTGACATGGTGCGCATGTGGAATGGCGAGACTGAGGTCGTCACCCCGCTGGTGGCCAATGCCGAGCTGCATTACATCACGCATGGCATCCCGCCGACAACGGAAGAAGACTTCGCCAATCGCGGCATCGACATCGTGCGTTCGGGCATGAACAACGGTCCGGGCATCTATGTCAATCATGACGTGTATCCGCTGAACCTGGTCGAGGTGCGCCAAGCTATCGCCTATGCCATCGACCGCGTGCAGAATGGCGTCGTCAGCCTTGGCGACTCGGGCGTGGCTGTCGAATACATGACCGGCATGAGCGACGGCTTGTCCGATGCCTGGCTCAGCGATGAGACCATTGATGCGCTGAACTTCTATGAGCACGACCTGGCCATGGCCGAAGAATTGCTGACCAGCGTCGGTTTCAGCCGCGGCGATGACGGCGCATGGATGGACGACAATGGCGATGCGCTGGCCTTCGAGCTGACCTTCCCGCAGGAATATGCCGACTGGTCAGCCGCTGCCGAGAACGCCACGGCGCAGCTGAATGAATTCGGCTTCGATATTTCGGCGCGCGGCGTCCAGTTCCAACAGCACCCGCAGGATATCTACTCGAGCAACTTCCAGATGGCCATTCGCAACTGGGGCTTGGGCGATCCGATCCCCGGGCGCAGCTTCCTGCAAGCCTACAACCGCTACAATGGCCAAGGCCAGATGGCGGGTGAAGGCGGCGGCGCTGGCATGAACTTCGACAACAACATCGATTACAGCGGCGGCATGATCAACGTCTTCGACGTCTCCAACCAGAGCTCGCAGGGCGTCGACAAGTCCGCGCAAGCTAAGCTGGTCACGCAGTTGGCGGTTTCCTATAACGAGCTGCTGCCGGCTATCCCGCTTTGGGAACGCTACACCAACAACGCGCTGAACCGCAATCACATCAGCGTGCCAGACTCGGGCGACTCAATCTACGCCAACTTCGGCGGCGGCGCTGACAACTGGATGACCACTCTCATCCTCACGGGCGTTACCGCGCCTGCTGGCATGTAAGTCGGCTTTTCCTAGCGCAGGCATTTGCCTGACAATCTCGGGGTGGGCCGAGCGCCCGCCCCACTCGCTTATTCTTCGCAGCAGCCGCAGTTTTGGAGCCGGCGCATGACCAGCCGCAGCGAGAACATCCCACTCAGTGGCGCTGGCCTGAACAGCCTCCTGGAGGCTTTGCGGCAATATCTGGCAAAACACCCTCCACACAAGAATTATTATGTCCGCGCTTTTGTGCAGGCCATCGTGACCATCTGGGCGATCATGAGCCTGACATTTATTCTCGTCCGCCTTATGCCGGGCAACCCGGTGGACATACTTATCGAACAGATTCTCACCCAGGAAGGCATTTCTTATCAAGAAGCCTATGACCGCGTGGCCGCCAGCTTCAACATAGATCCCAATGCTTCGCTGCTCGATCAATATGTCGACTACTTTGGCGATCTGATACGACTAGACCTGGGCACGTCGGTGACATCGCCGGGCACGCTGGTCATCGACGAGATCGCGCGCTTTCTGCCCTGGACGCTATTCGCCGTCGGCTCAGGCTTGCTGATCAGCTTCGTGCTGGGCATCGTGCTGGGCATGATGATGGCTTATTATCGCGATTCTGTCCTCGATCATTCGCTTTCCCTCGTTTCGTCCTTCTTCACTGGCGTGCCAAATTATATTTGGGGTCTGCTGATCATCATCGGGCCCGGCATTTCCTGGAAGTGGTTTGATGTCGGCGCGGTCCGCGGCACCTACGATCCCGGTTTGACGCCTGGCTTGTCCCTCGAGTTCATCGCCAGCGTGATTGAACATGCCCTGCTGCCCATCATCACTTATGTCTTGGCCACGCTTGGCGGCTGGATGCTGAGCATGAAGAGCAGCACCACCAGCGTGCTCAACGATGATTATGTCAACGTGGCGGAAGCGCGCGGCTTGAAGGACCGGCGCATCATCACATCCTACGTGGGCCGCAACGCCGCCCTGCCCTTGTTCACGCAGCTGAGCATCAGCGTGGGTTTTGTGCTGGGCAGCGGCGTGGTCGTCGAGGAGATCTTCGTCTATTGGGGCTTCGGCCACTATCTTTTCGCGTCCATCGTGGTGCGCGACTATACCGCCATACAAGGCGCGGTGCTGGTCTTGACCTCGGCGATCGTGCTGTCTAATCTCTTTGCCGATTTGACTTACGGCTTGCTCGATCCGCGCGTGCGCATCACGGGGGAGAAGTGAGCATGAAAGCCCAGCCGAGCAATCCCCTGCATTCTCTCGCGGCGATTCCGCTGGCGGTATTGGGCAGCGCTTTCACATTTCTGAACCGCCTGCGCGCCAACCGAGCCGGCTTCATCGGTTTCCTGGGCTTGCTGGGCTACTTTATCCTGACCTTTATCATGCCGGGCTTCATCCTCTTTGATAGCGAAGTGAATCTGGACGAAATCGCCGGACCGGTCGGCTCGCGGATTGTGCTGGCTGTGCACGCGGAAAATGCCCATCTGCGCAGCTTTGAAGATTTGACGGGCAAGACTGTGGGCGTGGTCGACCAAACCGGCGGTCCCAGCTTGATCGCGCCTTATGCGGATTCCATCACTATCGAGAAGTATCGCTGGACCAGCCGCCGCGCTGGGCCGGGCATCCGCGCCGCTCTTGTCGATCTCGCGAACAAAGAAATCGACGCCATGCTCATCTTCTCCAAGACTGTCAAGGAGATTCGCGAAAGCGGTGAAGACCCCGAACTTCAGCAGGTGCTCGCCGAGCATATCGTCATCTCTAACTCCGAGCTTGGTCCGCCGCATCTGTTGGGCACGGATACGCAGGGCCGCGACATCGCCACGCATATCGTGCATGGGGGCCGCATCTTGATCTTGACCGCGGTCATCGGCGGCGTCATCTCAACCGCCATAGCCCTGGTCTTCGGCTCGCTTGCGGCTTTGCTTGGGGGCGCGCTGGATAACGCCTTGACGGCTTTGACCAACCTGGTGCTGGCGATTCCGCGCTTTCCATTGCTGGTGGTGCTGGCTGGCTTGATTCGCTTCAACAATATGCTCTTCCTGGGCGTTTTGATCGGCTTGCTGGGCTGGCCCGCCTTGATGCGCGCCATCCGCGCCCAGGTGCTCAGCCTGCGCGAACGGGATTTCGTCGAGGCGGCGCGCTCGCTGGGTTTGAGCACAAGCCATATCATGTTCCGCGAAATCCTGCCAAACATGATCAGCTATGTGATGATCAACTTCATCTTCGCCATCACTTTCGCCATGTACGAGCAGATTGGCTTGCTGGTGCTGGGCTTGGCGCCAATCGACGATTACACCTGGGGCGTGATGCTCTACTTTGGGCGTTCGCGCGGGACGCTCTACAATGTGGATGGGGCGAGCATGGCGCTGTCGCCGGTTTTGGCCATCGCTTTCTTCCAGGTCTGCCTGGTGCTCTTCGCGCGCGCTTTGGAAGAAGTTTTTGATCCCCGTTTGCGGGCGGCGGTATAGAGGCGGGGCGCATGGCGGAAAAGCGGGGGCATGAGCCGGTATTGCAGGTCGAGAATCTCTCGATTGTCTATCGCACCAAGCGCGGCGATGTCAAAGCCACCAGCGATGTCTCCTTCGATTTGCATCCCGGCGAGGCTCTGGCGCTGATCGGCGAGAGCGGCAGCGGCAAAACCACCGTCAGCCTGGCGCTTATCCGCAAGCTGCCCAAGAACGCCGTCATCACCGCTGGCAGCATTCATTATCGCCGCAATGGACATCTCCAAGACATTCTCAAACTCAGCAATCGGCAGCTGCGCGAATTCCGCTGGAATGATTGCGCAATGGTCTTCCAAGGCGCGCAGAACGCTTTCAATCCCGTGCTGAAGATCCGCCGACAATTCGAAGACACCGCCAAGTCGCATGGCTGGACGGACAAAAGAGCCATCCGCGAGCGCGCGCTGAAGCTGCTGGAGCTTGTCCGCCTGGATCCCGAGCGCGTCTACGATGCCTACCCGCATGAACTCAGCGGCGGCATGAAGCAGCGCACCCTGCTGGCGCTGGGCGTCTTGCTAAACCCGCAGATCGTCATCCTCGACGAGCCGACCACCGCGCTTGATATTCTCACTCAGCGCGCCATCATCGACGTGCTCAACGACATGCAGCGCCAACTGCATTTCAGCATCATCTTCATCAGCCATGACCTGTCGCTGGCGGCTGAAATGGCTGACCGCGTGGCGACGGTTTACGCCGGCGAAATCGTCGAGATAGGCCCCGTGAACGATATCTTCTATCGCTCCTTGCATCCCTATACTTATGGCTTGCTCACGTCCGTGCCGACATTGGAACACTTGCAGGATCACTTGCAGAGCATCCCCGGCTCGCCGCCCAATCTCATCGCGCCGCCTTCGGGCTGCAAGTTCCACCCCCGCTGCGGCTTCGCCACCGACGCCTGCAAAAAAGAGAGCCCGCCATTGGACGAAGACTTCGGCACGCATCTGGCGGCCTGCTGGCATAAAGACCAGTTGATGGCCAGCCGCGAGGAGCCAGTCTAAATGCCAGAGCCCATCCTAGAACTCAAGCAGGTTTATCGCAGCTTCAAACGCGGGCGCGAAGTCATCCCGGTTTTGCAGGATATCAATTTCGCGGTGAACAACCTGGAATTCCTCTGCCTGGTCGGCGAAAGCGGCTGCGGCAAGACGACCACTGGCAAGATCATCTGCGATCTCCTGCCGCCAAGCGCGGGCGCCGTGCATTTCGAGGGCAAAGACATAGCCATGCTGCGCGGCGCGGATTATCGGCGTTTTCGGCGCTCCGTGCAGATCATTCATCAGGATCCCTATGCCTCGCTGAACCCGACTCATACCGTCGCCGAAATGCTGAGCTATCCGCTGCGCAGGCATGGCATTGGAGGGGGGCGAAGGGGCATCCGGCAGCGCGTTCATGAATTGCTCGAATTGGTCGACCTCAGTCCAGTCGCTGATTTCATCGACAAGTATCCGCATCAGCTCAGCGGGGGCCAGCGGCAGCGCGTTTCCATCGCCCGCGCCCTGACGACCGAGCCCTCGCTTATCGTGGCGGACGAATCGGTCAGCATGGTGGATGTCTCCATTCGCATTGGCTTGCTGCAAATGATGATGGACCTGCGCGATCGGCTAGGCGTTACCATCGTCTTCATCACGCATGATCTGGCGCTGGCCAAGTATTTCGCCTGGCATGGGCGCATAGGCGTCATGTACCTGGGCCGCCTGGTCGAGCTGGGCAAAACCCAGGAGATCATCGCCAACCCGCAGCATCCCTATACCAAGGTCTTGCTATCCGCCATTCCCGAGCCCGACCCGGAGAAGACGCGCAACAAACAGCATATCCAGTTGCGCAGCGAAGACATCCCGCGATTGACTGAGCTGCCGCCCGGCTGTTCATTCCATCCGCGCTGCCCATGGTTCGCGCCGGGCGCATGCGATGCCAGCGTGCCCGAACTTGCCCAATTGCCCAGGGCGGAATCGAGCGCGGAAGTGGCCTGCATCCCCCTGCATGAAGGCGGAGAGCTGGTGCTCCATGACGCCTAGTATGCTTAAGGTTTTCTACCGTCTGGCGGTGTTCATCGTCGGCGCCTCTGTGCTGCTGCTGGTCATCGTGCCGCCCGGCTCGCCCGAATACATCGTGACCTTGCTCTCGGTTTGCGTCGGCGCGGTTTTGCTGGCTCTCGTCGCCTTGACGACCTGGTTCATCAGCCGCTGAGCCAACAGGGGGCATCGGCATGGCTGTGTCTGCTGAGCTTGCCATAGGCCTTGATATCGGCGGAACGAAGATGGCTTTTGTGGTCGCTGACCGCCAGGGCACTGTTCACGACAGGCATACTCTCGCCAGCGGATCACATGAAGCCTTTGAAAGCAGCGCCGACCGCATAGCCGAACATATCGATCATTATCTGCGCCGTCACAGCGCGGTCCGCGGCATCGGGATAGGACTGCCCGGTCCCGTAGACAGCGAGCGCGGCATCGCCCTGCACGCGGCCAACCTGGGCTGGCGGAATCTCCCCGTCCGCGAGGCGCTAGCATCTCGCCTGCATCGCGACCTGCCAATCCATATCGGAAACGATGTGAATGCCGGCGCCATCGGCGAGCATCGTTATGGTTTGGCGCGTGGGATTGCGAATTTTGTCTATCTCACGGTTGGCACGGGCGTCGGCGGCGCGGTCATGCTCGACAATCGTCTGCTGCGCGGCGCAACGGCATCGGAAATGGAGATCGGTCATGTCTCGCTTGATCCGCTTCATGGTCGCGATTGCGCTTGCGGCGGTCGCGGCTGCCTGGAGATGTCTGTTTCCGGCAAAGGCATCGTCGCCCATGCGCGCCAGGATCTCGCGGAATATGCCGAAACATCGCTGCGGGCTGAAACCCTCAGCACTCGCGCGATTCTCGCGGCTGCCGAAACGAGCGACCCGCTGGCCTGCCATGTCCTTGCGGAAGCGGCCGACGCGCTGGGTCTCGCCTGCAGCTGGTGCATCAGTCTGTTCAATCCGCCTTTGCTGATTTTGGGCGGGGGCTTGCTGCGCGCCTGCTGGCATCTTATCGAGGAGCGGATGCTGTCATCTGTACGCGCTCGCTGCTTGGCGCTGAATTGCGAGGCGGCTGCCATCAAACGTTCTGATATGACAGATGGCGCGCTTGGGGCGTCCGCGCTGGTCTGGCATCACCTAGAGGAGGCAGAGCCATGAGAATCGCAATCGCCGGCATCGCCAACGAAAGCTGCACTTTTTCGCCATTGCCCACAATTTTGGACGATTTTCGCGTGATGAGGCCCGGCGACAAGCAATATGAAGCGCTATATCCCTTCCTGCCCGCCTACCCGGAAGCCGAATTCATCGGCACACTCAGCGCCAAAGCCATGCCCGGCGGACCAGTGGCAGCCGGCGCTTATGCAGCCATCAAATCCGAAATGCTGGAGCGCCTGGAGGCTTTGCTGCCGCTCGATGGCATTTACCTGGACATGCACGGCGCGCTCTATGTGGAGGGCATGCAAGACGCCGAGGGCGATTGGATCAGCGCCATACGGGGATTGGTCGGGCGCGATTGCCTGATATCCGCCAGCTACGATCTGCATGGCAACGTCTCCGAGCGCATCATGGCGAACCTGGACATCATCACCGGCTACCGCACCGCGCCGCATATCGACACGCTGGAAACGCGCGAACGGGCCGTATCCCTGCTCATCCGCTGCCTGCGCGAAGGCATCCGACCGCATAAAGCTTTCGTAAAAATCCCTGTCGGCCTCCCGGGCGAGAAGACCAGCACCGAATGGGAGCCGGGCAAGTCGCTCTACGCCGCCATTCCAGCCGAAATCGACGGCGACGCTGTCATGGACGCCACAATCCAAGTCGGTTATGTCTGGGCGGATGAACCGCGGATGACAGCATGCGCCATCGCCCTGGGGATGGACAAAGCCGCAATCAGCGCCGCCGCCAGCCGCCTCGCCAAGATGTTTTGGGGGCGCCGGGCGGAGTTTCGCTTTGGCGTGGAAGCGCTGCCGGTCGACGAGTGCATCTCGCGAGCCATGGTGGATGACGTCAAGCCCGTCATCATCAGCGATTCCGGCGACAATATCACCGCGGGCGGGGCTGGCGATGTGACCGACTTTCTTGAGCGCGCCCTGCGGCAGAAACCGGCCGACCTGGTCTACGCCAGCATTGCGGATGAGGCGGCTGTACATAGCTGCATTGACGCGGGCATTGGCGCCAGGCTCGATCTGGTCATCGGCGGAAAGCTGGACACGCGCAACTCGAAGCCCTTGGCCATCAGCGGCACGGTCGAGTTCATCAAGCCGGATGCCCGCAATCCGCAGGCGGTGCTGAACGCCGATGGCATCCGCGTCATCCTGACGGGCAGGCGAACATCTTTCCAGCGGAGGCGGCAGTTTCTCGATCTCAATATCATTCCCGAGGAGCATGCCATCATCGTCGTGAAGATTGGCTATCTGGTGCCGGAGCTCAAAGCCATGGCGGCGCGGAATACCCTGGCGCTTTCGCCGGGCGCGGTGAATCAAGACCTGCTGTCATTGCGCTTCGAGCATATCAGCCGGCCCTGCTATCCGTTCGATGAAGATATGGAATGGTCGCCGGAGGCGCTGCTGTTCTGAAGTCCAATCGCGTATCTGTGTACTACTACTATTGCTGCATTAATCGCCTTTCAGCTTCCTTCGCACCACATATAAGAGACTAAGCGACTTAAACCTCCAAACGGCGGGAAACTAAGTCTTCTAGTTTGCGCCAATTATCGCAGTTTTGTATACTAATAGATAATGGCTCTCGCTCGGTATAGGATGAGTTTCGGTGGCAAGAAGGGAGCTTTGACTTTGAGAGTGTCAAAGACTATAGCTTTTGTTTGCGCATTGTGGCTCACACTCGCCCTCGTCCACGCCCAACAACGGCTCGACCGCCCGACAGGCCTCCAATTCGCCAACGACACGCTTTCATGGAATGCCGTAACAAATGCCGGCGGCTATCAATTGCGCTAGTGGGCGACCAGCAGCAACGTTCAAACCGCAGACCTGCCCGCGTCGCAGACCAGCTATGATTTCAACTCTTTGCCATTGAATATAACTTACGCCGTGCAGGTTAGAGCACTGGCTGATAATTCCGGCTCACACACGAACAGCCTCTGGAGCTTGCCCGAAGCGATTATGCGAGTGCCGGCAGCTACGGCAACGCCAACTGCCACAACCGCGCCCACGCTTGTTCCGACGTCAGCCCCTACCACTGCGCCCACATCCGCGCCGACGGCGATCCCAACTGCCGTTCCTACGAACACTCCAGCCTTCACCGATACGCCCGCACCGCCCAAGGACCTGCCCGCGCCCGGCAATTTCCGCCATCTTTGGGGCACGACCGTTGGCTGGGGCAAGGTCACAGGCGCGACCGGCTATCAGCTGCGTTACGGGCCACCGCACAGAGGCCGTCGCTACGTGACCGTGAGCGCGTCGGCTTCGCAGTATACGATTCCTGGTCTCGATGTTGGCCGCAGCTACGAGGTTGAAGTACAAGCATTGGGCGATGGCAATTCGCACAAGACGCATGGCGCATGGTCGAAGAAGATTACGATAACGGCTGCTTATACTGCCACGCCGACCAGCACGCCAACAGCGACTCCGACCAACACGCCAACATCAACGCCGACAAACACTGCCACCGCTACGCCTACCGCGACGCCTCTCCCGCCGAAAGACTTGGCCAAACCGCAGAATCTCTATCAGCTTTGGGCTGGCACTGTGGCTTGGGCGGCTGTGACCGGCGCGACTGGTTATCGCGTTGAGTGGCAGCGCGAAGGCGGCAAGATCGAAACGCATGACATCGGCGCATCGCCAACCCAGTACAACATCCCAGTTCCAATAGCTGGCGCGAAATATCTCTTCAAAGTGCGGGCGCGCGGCGATGCCAAAAACTACGCGGCACTCGGACCTTGGAGTGAGATTTTCACGGTCACCGCGGCCCCCTTGAAGGCCTTGGCTGAGCCGCAGAGTCTTCGCCATCTTTGGGGCAGCACGGTGGCTTGGGATGCCGTGCCTCATGCGACCGGCTATCGAATCAAGTGGGAGAAGTCGGGCCACAATCAAGAGACGCACATTGTCGCCAAGTCGCCGACGCAATACACGATTCCGGCTACGGAAGTCGGCGCCATCTATCTGCTCAGGGTGCAGGCGCTTGGGGACGGCATTGAATACAAAGCAGAGGGACCCTGGAGCGAGATACTTACGGTAACGGCCGCCTTCACCCCGACGCCGTCGAATACGCCCACTGCGACGCCGACAGATACGCCGACGAATACTCCCACGCCCACGCCTACCAATACGCCAACTTTCACGCCTACCGATACGCCGACAAACACGCCAACGGATACGCCCACTCATACCCCGACGGACACCCCGACATTGACCCCGACGAATACGCCGACGGATACGCCTACGGACACGCCAACGCCGACGAACACACCAACTTTCACGCCCACGCCGACTGCAACTTATACGCCTAGCAATACGCCTACGCCGTCCAACACGCCAAGCCCGACGATAACGCCTACGCCCACCCCGAAGGACTTGGACGCGCCGGGCAACTTGCGTCTGGTGTCCGGCACGACGGTGGCTTGGGATGCGGTCACAGGCGCGGTGGCTTATCTTGTTGTCTGGTACAGCGATGGCGCGAATTATGAACAGGCCACGGTCTACGCGCCCACAACCTCCTTAAGCCTTTACAACGTGCAAACCGGCAGAACATACGATGTCGACGCTCAGTCGCTCGGTGATGGCAAAGTATACGAGGCCGAGGGTCCCTGGAGCTCGACATTGACGCTGCGCTATGACCCGACAAATACGCCGGCGCCAACTGCCGCGCCTACGAATCCGCCGAATGCGACGTCACCGCCTGGCCAGCCCAATCCGCAGCCAACGAATACGCCGAAACAGCAGCCGTCTCCCCCTTCACCCGTGCCGACGCAATGCGATACAGGGCGAGAAACTGGGGTTGAGACAAGGATCGCGATTGAGTTGGTAGGAGGCTCCTGCCGAAATAACAAGTATGAACGCACCTGGTGGCATAACGATTGCGAAGACAAAGCGTATACTGAGCCGTGGAGATTGATCAGTTCCACAGTAATTGCTATGGAATACTGCCTAAATCTTGAACCATGACGACTTGGCCAGAATAACGCGAGCGAGTATCGACCCAATCGGCGCAATGCGTTCGGCGCGGCGGACTACTCAACGCATATGTCCTCGGCGATGGCCTGCGCGACGCCTTTGACCCCACCGCCAGCGACTAAGCCCCGCCGTCCGTCGAGAAGCGATACTCCGTAGCCGACCGGAATTCGTCGCCGGGCCGCAATACCGTCGAGGGAAAATGCGGCTGATTGGGCGAATCGGGAAAATGCTGCGTTTCCAGAGCCAAGCCATCGCTCTGTCGATACAGCCTTCCGCTCGCGCCAAGCAGCGCGCTATCCAGCATATTGCCGGCGTAGAACTGAATGCCTGGCTCGGTCGTCCAAACTTCCATTTGGCGCCCGGTCCGCGGTTCATACAGCCGCGCAGCCAAGCCCAGCTCGTCAGCCGACAAACCTGCCCGGTTCAAGACAAAGTTGTGATCATAGCCGCGCGCCATCCGAATCTGCGGATGCGCCGAACGCTGGCCCCCGCCAATCGCCTTGGGCAGACGGAAATCCAAGGGGCTGCCAGCCACCGGCGCGATCTCGCCTGTGGGAACCTGCTGCGCGTCCGTCGGCGTATAGCAGTCGGCGTTAAGCATGAGCAAGTGGTCATGGATCGAACCCTCGCCTTCGCCCAGCAGGTTGAAATAGCTGTGATTGGTCAGGTTCAGCACGGTTGGCGCGTCGGTCACAGCGGCGTACTCTATCCGCAGCGCGCTGCTCTCGCTCAAGCTGTAACGGACGCTGACTTGCAACGCGCCGGGATAGCCTTCCTCGCCATTCGGGCTGGTATAAGAGAGTTCAACACCCCCGCTGAATTCACGCGCCTTCCAGAGCCGTTTGTCGAAGCCGACTTGGCCACCATGCAGCGCGCAATCTCCAGCGTTCTTGAAGAGCTGATACTGGACGCCATCCAGCGAGAAGCGCCCGCCGGCCATACGATTGGCATAGCGGCCGGTGATCGCGCCAAAATATGGGTGTCCAGCCTCATATTCGGCCAGGCTTCCGAAGCCCAAGGCCACGTTGGCAAAGCGCCCCAGCCGGTCAGGAACGTTGATCTCGGTGATGATGCCGCCGAAGGTGATGAGCTTGACGCTCATGCCGGCCGCATTGCTCAGAGTGCAGCGATCCACCCGCCTGCCATCCGCCAATTCGCCATATTTCTCCATCCGCGCTCTCCTCGCTCTTGGGCGGCGTCTGCCGATTTTAGCGCATTCATGGCGGGCTGTCGGCAGTTTCCCGTTAACGGCATCGCCAAGAAAGGCTAAAATAGGCGGCAAGAAAGAAAACAACAGGAGCAATATCATGCGATACCGCTCATTGGGCCGCACGGGTGTCATGGTCAGCGAACTCTGCCTCGGCTGCATGAACTTCGGCGGACCCACATCCGAATCCGACAGCTTTGACATGATCGACCATGCCATCGACTCGGGCCTCAATTTCTTCGATACCGCCAATGTCTACCAGCGGGGCGGCAGCGAGGCCGTGGTCGGCAAGGCTCTTCAGCGCAATGGAAAACGCGACCGCATCGTCCTGGCCACCAAAGTGCATGGCCGCATGGACGATGACGATATCCTGGCGGCCGGCAACAATCGCCGGCATATCATCGCCCAATGCGAAGCCAGCCTCAAGCGCCTGCAAACCGATTCCATTGACCTCTACCAGCTGCATCGCCCCAACCCGGATATCCCTATTGACGAGACCCTGCGGGCATTGGATGACCTGATCCGCGCGGGCAAGGTACGCTACATCGGCACGAGCTCCTTCCCATCCTGGCGGGTGATGGAATCGCTTTGGGTTTCGAAGGAGCTTGGGCTGAACCGATTCGTCAGCGAGCAGCCGCCGTATCACCTGCTCGACCGCAGCATCGAGCGTGAGATGATCCCCATGGCGCAATCTTATGGCATCGGCATCATTCCCTGGTCGCCATTGGCTCGCGGCTTCCTGACCGGCAAATACAAACGCGGCGAGCCCATCCCCGGCGACAGCCGCTTTGGCAGCGATTCCGGGCGGGGCGCGGCATTCCAGAGGCGGCGCGACCAGCATTTCAGCGAGCGCGCCTTCGATGTGCTGGATCTGGTTGAGGAGATCGCGGATGAAAAAGGCGTCAGCGCCAGCCAGGTGGCTCTCGCCTGGGTCAACAGCAAACCCGGCGTCACCAGCCCCATCATCGGTCCGCGCACCATGGCGCATCTGGTGGACAATATCGGCGCGACGGATGTTGCATTGTCCAGCGAGGAACATGACCGGCTGGATGCGCTGGCAGAACCCGAGCAGGCGACAGTGCCCTATTATCATGGCGCGATGGTCAACTTCAAGCCGAACGAGCAGACCTGGCTTTAGAGTATGCGGGCAACCCCCGGCTTCATCTTCTCCCCATTCCAATGGATGGGGTTGACTAAGGCGTGGCCGTCGCTTTTTTGATCGCCAGGAGCTGCTGGTATTCGCCGCTTGACTTGTACTGCACATCCAGCGGATAGCAGCCGGAGACCAAGCCATTGCGCGGCGCGGTGGTGCAATCGCTGAATGTGCGGCAGATGCGTTTGCGCTGCAAGGGGCGCCCAGCCAACAGGTCAGCCGGCAGTAGAGGATAACTGAGCGCCATCCGCCCCAAGCCCACAAAGTCGGTCAAGCCTTGGGCTATGGCAGCTTGCGCCACGTTTGGCAGCCAATCCTGCAAGTACGAATAACCCGAACCGACGATGGTCAAATCGGGGAATGCCGCCTTCAGCGCAGCCGTTATTCTGATTTGCCGGGCAACGCCAACCAGGGGATCCTCGGGCAGCAGGTAGCCATCCGAGGGCGGGAAGACAGCCGGGCGCTGAATATGGAAGTTGTAATAGGGGCTGCCGGCGGTTATGCAGACCAGTTGAATATCCATATCGCGCAGCAGCTCGAGGAAGCGCAGCGGTTCCGCCAAGTCTACGCTTGTGCCGCTGCCATCGCCGCCAAAGGCATAGGGGTACGAATCGCCAGCATAAGGAGAGGGCTCGCCGATGCGGTTAGCTCCAGGGCGAAAGGGAATCCAGTCGATAGCGCTGAGCCGAACGCCAATATCCAAGCCCGGCGCTTGCTGGCGGATGAGCGTGACGGTCTCGCGCAGGAAACGGGTGCGATTCTCGAAGCTGCCGCCGTATTTGCCATCACGATCGACCGCGCTCAGAAACTCATGCCCCAAATAGCCATGACAGTGCTTGATATCCACAAAGTCAAAGCCAGCCTCACCAGCCAGGACCGCCGCCCGCCCAAAATCCGCGATCAAGCGCTCAATTTCCTCATCGCTCATCAGGCAGTCATCGCCGGGCAGGCCAAACTTCTCATCCAGGATGGGATGCCGATAGAGCGCCAGCGGCTCCAGCTGCGGTCCATTGGGCCGGCAGAAGCGGCCCGAATGCGTCAGCTGCAAGCCAATGAGCAGATCATCCGCATTGCCGAAGCTCCCCTGATGCGCCTCCTGCAATTCGCGGCACAACCCCGCCAGGCTGGCTGAGGTTTTTTCGTTGATGACCAGTTGACGATTGTTGGCGCGGCCATCATGCCGGACAGCCACCGCCTCCCCGCCCCAAATCAACTTGGCGCCGCTCTGCCCAAAACGTTGCCAGCGACGGCGGGTCAAGGGCGAAGGCTTGCCATCCTCCTCCCCATCCCAGCCTTCCATGGGCAAAATGGCGAAGCGGTTGCTCAAGACATGCTGGCGATACCGGTAGCTGCGCGCCAGGGGTGATTCCTGCCCAGACAGCGCCCTCTCATCCACCGGCAGATCCGCGCCGACCAGCTCGCAATACTTTTGGAATTGCTCATACGTCCGCAACTGCGCCACCCGTTTGTATGCCATCGTCTAGCTCCCGCCAAGCAGGCCAAGCCGCTCGGCAATATCGCGCAGAATAGCGATATCGCTATCGGGCCGCCGCGGCGACTGGGGATGGGTTTGATGCGAGTTTATCCAGCCGCGCAGCTTCAAGAATTGGGCGGCTGAATGCTTATAGGCGGGCACAGGCGGACGGAATGCCAGGAAGCCTAGATACTGAATCAGATCGTTCAATTCGTAGAAGCCAGCCTCCCCAGCCAGCCACATGGCATCGCGCCGCGCGAAGAGATCGGGCAAGAAGGTGCTCAGCCCCAGCAGGTAATCGCTGCCATAGATCACCATATCCACCGCCAGGTCGTTGCCGGTATACACTTTGAAATCTGGGCGGTTGGCATCGCGCAGGGTGAGCCGCTGCCATTCCAGCTGCCGGCTCAAGGAGGAATGCTTGGCGCCAACGCAAGCCCGAATGCCCATCAAGCCGGCATAAGTCTCGAGATCATAGATAGCGCCGAAGGGAGCGAACATCGCGCCCAGCTCAAAGGCGATGAAGCGCTCTGTCGCGGTGGCAATTGTCTCATAAGCGCGCAGGATGCCCGCGCTGGATTGCCCCGTCAAGCCAAAAGACTGGAAGATGATGGGCGTGCCGCCATGGCTCTGGATGCTGTCGATTTGGCGATAGTAGGCATCGGCATTAAAGGCCGCGCCCGGCTCATCAGCGACGAATGCGCCTGCGACAAATTCGCCACCGCCCAGCACATCGCGGGTCAATGCCAGCACGGAGCGCCGTTCCGCCTCGCTGATCAAGTTGGCGTAGCCCGTGTCCATATTGACCGCTGGCGCGAGACCGGCCTCCGCGGTGCGCCGAACATGATCTGCCAAGCCTTGCCAATCTATGCTGAAGTCGTCTTCAAAGGGCAGCAGAATAGCCGAAATGCCGCTGATCTTGCGCCGCGGACGGATCATGGCCGCCGGGTTGATTAGGGCTTGCTTCGCCTCGCTCATGATAGACTCCCCCGTTCAGGCTAAATCAATGTCTCATTCCTTGTCCGGCGAAATCGCGGCGACCGGCGCAACTGCATAACGCGGATTGTCTTTGAGCAAGCCCAGGTCTTCGCCAGCCCGTGATGCGCGGACGTCATCGCGATGAAACTGCACGGCATAACCCAGGCGCGGCTGGTCTGTGAGGTTGGCGCCCGAGCCATGCAGGGTCAAGCGCGTAAACGCCACGGCATCGCCCGCCAACATGCGCAGCGGCAAGAAATCACTCGGCTCCACGGCTACTGTGCGATGCCCATCGCGGTCTTCGCTTTCAATCGAATCGATTGTGCCAGACAGATGCGTCCGCGGCGCGATTTGCAGGCAGCCATTCTCCGGCGACATCTCCGCCAGCGCAAACCAGATGTTGATGCCGGGCCCATCAAAGCGCGTATATTGATTGTCCTGATGAAAGTGAAAGCGTCCGCCGCCACCGCCGCTCTTGACAGCTGTGAATGGCAGGTAGAGGCTTGAAGGACCGCCCATAAGGCGCGCGGCAATGGCCAGCAGCGCTTTGCTGTGTATCAGCCGAGCCATCGTCCAATGCGCCAGGTATTGCCGGCTTTGGCGCAGCTTGTCTTGGGATGTTCTGGCTTGCCGCAGGTCTTGCCGGCTGATGCCCAAGCCCGCCATCACCAGCAGGACTTCTTCCGCCAGGGCTGCCGCGTCTTCGGGGCTAATCAAGCCCGGCAGCGAGAGATAACCGTAGCTGTCGTAAAATCGCGCTTCGTTGTCGCTCAATTCCCAATAGCGCAGGATTTCTTCTGGCATGACCGCGCCTATCCATCAATGACATCACATGGCTGCTAGCCGCAGCTTGGCGTACAGCAGCCTAGCGTATATTATCACCGAATTGCCCAGTCGATTGCGCCAATTCTCAAGAAAATCCGATTCAAGCGAAAAGCTGCGGACAGATCCAGAGGGAAGGATATGCAACTCTCAGAAATGAACTGGATGGCGGTTGAGCGCTACCTCAAGAGCGACGATCGCTGCATCCTGCCGGCCGGCAGCACCGAGCAGCACGCCTACCTCAGCCTCAGCACAGACGCCATTCTGGCGAGCCGCCTGGCGCGCGAAGTCGGGGCGTTGGCTGGCGTGCCCGTCTATCCCGCCATTCCCTTTGGCTTGGCGCAGCAATGGACAGCCTACCCCGGCACGGTCACTTTGCGCGTACAGACCTATCTGGCGCTGATCCGCGACGTGCTGGACAGCATCCGACGGGCTGGTTTTCGCCGCATCCTGCTGATCAATGGACATGGCGGCAACGCTCCGGCCCAGGGCATGCTGCGTGAATGGATGATGGACAACCCGGATTGCGTTGTGAAATGGCACAACTGGTACAATGCGCCAAGGACCTGGCAGAAAGTGATCGAGATCGATCCCGTCTGCTCGCACGCGTCGTGGATGGAGAACTTTCCCTGGACGCGGTTGGAAGGCGTCGACCTGCCAGCGCATGCCAAGCCGCTCACCGATCTCAATAGGCTGGCTCTGCTGTCGCCGGCGCGGACCCGCGATCAGCTTGGCGATGGCAACATGGGCGGGCTGTATCAGCGCGCGGACGCGGACATGCTGGCGATCTGGCGGGTGGCGGTGGATGAGACTCTGGCGCTGCTGGAAGGAGGCTGGGAGGCATGAGCATCTTGATTTGGGGCGCTGGCGCAATCGGCGGAGCGATCGGCGCTTATCTGAGCCGGGCCGGGCATGATGTCGATTTTGTGGACATCGTCGCGGAGCATGTCGCCGCTATCAACCAGGGCGGTCTGCGCATCACGGGTCCTATTGATGAGTTCAGCGCAAAAGCCACAGCGCGCAGGCCTGCCACGCTTTCTGGACGCTACGCGACCATCCTGCTCTGCGTCAAATCGCAGCATACGCGGACGGCTGCGGAGGCGCTGCTGCCCTTTCTGGCTGACGACGGCTGCGTCGTCTCGGCGCAGAATGGGCTGAACGAATTCATTATTCAGGAGATCGTCGGCGCGGAACGCACAGTTGGCTGCTTCGTCAACTTCAGCGCGGATTATCACGGTCCGGGCGAGATTCTCTTTGGCGGCCGAGGCGCTGTCGTTCTTGGCGAGCTGGATGGCCGCATGAGCCCGCGGCTGGAGCGATTGGCGGCGCTACTGCAAGACTTCGATCCGGAGGCGCAGACGACCAACGCAATCTTTAGCTATCTTTGGGGCAAGGAAGCTTATGGCGCGATGCTCTTTGTCTCGGCATTGACGCATCAGTCGATCGCCGAGGCGCTGGCGGATGAGCGCTACCGGGGCATTTATGTTCGGGCTGCGCGGGAGATCCTGTGCCTGGCGGATGCGCTGGGCATCGACGCCTATGGCTTCAACGGCTTTGAACCCAAGACATTCCTGGCGAATGACCGGGCTGGCATAGAGGCGTCGCTGGACAGGCTGGTCGCATTCAACAAACTCTCAGCCAAGACGCATAGCGGCATCTGGCGGGATCTGGCGGTGCGCAAGCGGGAAACTGAAGTCAGCATGTATGATGCTATCCTGGAGCAGGCGGAGGCGGCTGGTCATACTCTGCCATTGACCCGCCGCTGGATCGAGATGATCCGCGAGATTGAAGCCGGCCAGCGCCAGCAAAGCCTGACCAACCTCGACGAGCTCAAGAGGGAATTCCCATGAACATTCAATTCGCGGGCAAGACGGTCATTGTCACGGGCGCGGCGCATGGTTTTGGTCGCGCGATTGCCCGTGAGTTCGCGGCGCTGGGCGCATCAGTCTGGGCATGCGACCTGCTTGGCGACGAGCTCGAAGAAACCCGCGAACTCTGTGCAGCGCTGGCGGGCAGCTGCCAGGTCGAGTCGGTAGATGTGCGCGATCGCGCGGCGGTATTCAGCTTCGTCGAGCGAATTCTGGCGGAAGAGGGCGATATTCAGATCCTGGTCAACAATGCCGGCGGCGTACTGGGGCAGGTGGGCCGCCCGCTGGAAGAGGTCAGCGAAGCGGACTGGGACAGCATCTTCGAGGTGAATGCCCGCGGAGCCTTCACTTTCGCGCAGGCTGTGGCGCCGAGCATGAAGGCGCAGCGCTGCGGGCGCATCATCAATATATCCAGCGGCGCAGGCCTGGGCGTCAGCCTCACCGGCATTCAAGCCTACGCCTCAGCCAAAGCGGCTCAGATCGGCTTGACCCGCCAACTCGCCCATGAGCTCGGCGCATGGAATATCACAGTCAACAATATCGCGCCCGGCTTCGTGCTCTCCAACCCCAATTCCATCCGCCAGTTCGAGTCTTATGGCGAGAGGGGCCAGCGTGAATTGATCGACCGCTTCGCCTTGAAGCGCCTGGGCTCGGCCGAAGACATCGCTCATGGCGTACTCTTCTTCGCGTCCGATTACGCCAATTGGATCACCGGTCAGGTCTTGTCGGTGGATGGCGGACGGCTATAGACAGGCGCTCGCGACGCAATGACGTATCGGCTATAGGCTTGTGTGCCATTTCGCCAGTTCTTCGCCAATCAGACGCGGATTATCTTCCTGCAAGTAGTGCAAGCCTTCGCCAATGTCCACGGTCTGCAGATTCTTGAGATTCCGCCGACACCAGTCAACAGCCTGGGCGCGGACGATTGCGCCTGGATTGCCGTAAAAGAGCAATTTCGGCGTATCGGATTCTTGCAGCTTATGACTGTATGCCGAAACCAGTTCAACCATGTCAGCCGGTTGACCGCCCAGTGGTATCTCGAGGGGCCACTGGCGCACCGCCTTGCGGCTCCCAACGCTCGGGAAAGGCTCGTGATATGCCCGCATCTCCTGCGCGCTTAGCTTGCGAACGGTCATTTGAGGGAGGATCTGCCGGACAAAGGAGTTCATGACAGAGAGCATAAACCATCCGATGCCGGGCGTCCGAAACAGCTTGAAGCCAATGCGAGGACCGATTGGGAATTCACTCCAGGACATCGGTCGCAGGATCGCTTCCATAAATGCCAGAGCCTTCACATTGCCGTCATTGAGCGCCGCGTAGTGAAAACCGAGCCCGGAGCCCCAGTCTTGCATAACCAGCGTAATGTTGCGCAGCTGCAGTTTCGTGATGAAGCCTTCGACATATTTATAGTGATCGACGAATCTATAGCCGATATCCGGCTTGTCGGACTTTCCCATGCCGATGAGGTCCAAGGCGATGCAGCGTCCATGTGAAGAGAGATATGGGATTATATTCCGCCAGACATAGCTTGATGTCGGGTTGCCATGCAGAAACAAGATCGGATCCCCATCCCCTTCTTCTATGTAGCGCATGCGCGATCCATGCACGTCAAGAAACTTGGACTCAAACGGGAATTCCGCTGATATGACTTGGCTGCGCATGTACAAGGCTCCAATCGCTCACAAGACGTATAGGAAAAGAGCCGGCGCTTCAGCCAGCTCTTCGATTGACAAGTGATGAGGACCTAGCGGCTTTGCAGAGCTTCCAGCACGCGCGGCGCGGTCATCGGCGTCTGTGACAGTCGAACGCCGGTGGCATGGGCGACGGCATTGGCAATCGCCGCGACAGTCGGGATGACCGGCGGCTCGCCAACTCCCCGCGCGCCATAAGGACCGCTGACGGAAGGCACTTCGACGATCTGCGTGTCGATGGGCGCGGCTTGCACGGCATCTGGCATGGCGTAATCCATCCATGAACCGGTGAGCAGCTGCCCCTCTTCATCGTAGCGCATCTCCTCCAGCAGAGCCCAGCCGACGCCCTGCACAGCGCCGCCTTGCATCTGGCCTTCGACAGCCAGCGGATTGATGGCTCGCCCGACCTCCTGCACAACCGCCAAATTGAGCAAGTTGACATCGCCGGTCTCTTCGTCGACTTCCACCTCGGCGATTTGGGCGCAGAAGGAGGGGGCGCGGTCGGTGACGGCTTGGCTGCCATTGCCCTGCACCGGCGCGTATTTGCCGCCGAAAGTCATGGATTTGCCAGCGATCTCGCCCAGGCTGATCGAGCGATCGGGGAAGCCGCGCACCTGCACGCGCCCGTCTACGATCTCCAGGTCTTCCGCGGAAACTTCGAATTCTTCGGCTGCGATGGCCAGGGTCTGGCGGCGGGCATCGGCCGCGGCGCGAATCACCGCGTTGCCCAAGGTATACATCGTCTTGCTGCCGCCAACGCCACCGCCATAGGGCGCGCTGTTGGTATCGCTGTAGACGAAGCGCACCTTGTCGGGTTCGACGCCAAAGGCTTCAGCCGCCAACAGGGAAAAGGATGTCGGCGTGCCAGACAGGTCAGCTGTGCCGATCTGCACTTGCAGGACGCCATCGCGATTGAGCTTGCAGACGGAAGCGCCCGGTTCCAAGCCGCCCATCCAGCCGCCGATAGCAATGCCGACGCCGCGCCCCTGCTTGCGGGCTTTTTCACGATTCAGCCAAAGCGGATGCTCGCGAGCGGCTTCCAAGGTCTCGACCATGCCGATGACCGGGAAGTCTTCACCATCAGGCGCCGGATCGCCGGAGCGCGCGGCATTCATCAGGCGCAACTCGACCGGGTCCATGCCCAGCTGGCTGGCCGCCTCATCAAAGAGCGTCTCCACAGCCATGAAAGCCGTCGGCGATGTTGGCGCGCGATATGCGCCGACAGATTGCTTGTTGGTGATGACGTTGGTCGATTCCAGCAAGAGATTTTCACAGCGGTAAAAGCTGGCGAATTGCATGGCTGCAAAACCGCCCAAGCCGCTGGGATAGACGCCGGTATCGGCTAGCACATTGGATTGCATGGCCAGCAGTTTGCCATCCGCCGCGAAGCCCAGCTTGGCTCGCACGCGCAAAGCCGGCGCCGGATTGGTGCTCAGCAGTTCCTCGCCGCGCGTCAAAATCAAGCTGACAGGCCGGCCGACCGTTGCGGAAACCAGGGCGATCAAAGGCTCATACAAGCCGAACTTGGCGCCAAAGCCGCCGCCAACCGGCATGCCATAGACGGTGACATCGGATTCAGGAACGCCAAGAATATCGGCGATATCCCAGCGGGCGCCAAAGGGCGATTGCAGGCTGCCCCACATGGTCATGCCGCCATTGACGGGGTTGGGCTGCACGACCCAGCCCTGCGTCTCAATGGAGCTTTGATGCACCATCGGCGTCTCGAAGGCGCGTTCAACGATCACATCGGCTTCGGCAAATGCGGCTTCCACATCGCCGATTGCTTTATGCGTCTTGCCGGCGATATTGGAGGCTTCCCCCTCGTCTTCTTCAGATTCGCCACCGGTATCCGCGCCATGAGCCGCTTCATCTTCCGCGCCCGTCGGGATGCCCTGGGGCCAGATGATCGGCGCGCCCTCGGCCATGGCCGCATCCATTGATGTCACCGCTTCCAAAGGCTCATAGTCGATATCGACCAATTCCGCGCCATCCGCTGCGGCGGCCGGACTGTCAGCCAAAACCATGGCCACCGGCTGGCCCACGAATATGACACGGTCGCGAGCGAGCATCAGCTTGGCTCGGGAGGATGGCGCGACCTCGGGCAGGTCTTCCGCCGTCAGGACGCGATGCACACCCGGGGCAGCCAGCGCCTCAGAGGCGTCGATGGCGTTTATATTGGCGTGGGCATAAGTGCTGAGGACAAAGCGCGCGTGCAGCATGCCGGCCAGCTTGAGATCGCCGGTGTATTTCAGGTTGCCGGTGACCTTGGCGGGACCGTCAATCATCGGCGTCGGCACTCCTACAAATGAAAAGTCTGACATCTATGGTCCCTCCTCTATGATTTGCTAGTGAATGAATCTTACCCTACAGCGGCCAATTTCACCACTTGATAGCCTTCCAGCCGCGTGCGCTCGCGGAAGAGTTCGCTCAAGCGCCGCGTTAGTTCGCCCGGTTTGCCATCGCCAATCTGGCGGCCATCAAGCTCGACGACCGGCGCCAGCTCGCCCATGGTGCCGCTGCAGAACATCTCATCGGCGCGGTAGACCTCGGTCAATGAGAGATTCTTGACCTGATGCGGGATGCCTTCGCGCTGGCAGATTTCCAGCACAGCCGCCCGCGTGATGCCTTCGGGGCAGGAAGCCGTATCCGGAGTCAAGACGACGCCCTCATGCGCGATGAAGACGTGCGTGGCGTTGGTCTCGGCTACCCAGCCCTGATAATCCAGCATCAGCGCGTCATCGACTCCGGCGGCATTGGCTTGGATCTTGGCCAGGATGGAGTTGATCAGGTTGCAGGAATGGATATTCTGGTCGACGCAATCTGGCGGGATACGGCGGATGCCCGATGTGATCAGACGGATGCCACGCTTGTCATACACCGGCGTTTTGTGCTCGGCCAGCACGATCAGCGTCGGTCCATGAGTATTCAGGCGCGTATCCATGCCGCTGGTGTATTTCAAGCCGCGGCTCAACGTCAGGCGGATGTGCACGCCATCGGTCATGCGGTTGGCATCCAGGGTTTTGCTGATTTCGGCGATGATGGCTTCATGGCTGGGAATTTCCGCGAAGTTCATGGCTTTGGCGGAAGCGCGCAGGCGGTCCAGATGCGGGATCAGCTTGAAGATGCGCCCCGCATACAAGCGCAAGCCTTCCCAGACCGCATCGCCACCCTGCACCGCCGAATCAAAGGGGCTTATGCCAGCCACATCGCGATGATGCAGTTCGCCGTTGATATTGATCAAGAGGTCGCGATTCTTGGGGTTGAATGCCTGTTTCATCAATCCGCCTCGCTGATGCAATATGGCATCATCTGGTCATATAGCGCCTGGCACTGGTCCAGCAATTCCGTCAGGTTCGCGGGCAGGGGCGATCTGTCTTCACGATAGGGCGCGAAACCTGTCGATCGTTCGACGCTTCCATACCAGTGCGCTCCCCAGATGCCATCGCTGGGGTGCGGACCGGCCGACCATGACAGCATGGCGGGATCAAAAGCCAGGTCCATAGCATGACAGAGTCGGCGCAGCGAGCCTTCCGGATCGCGCAGGACATCGCGCGCGCGAATCACCGGCGGCGTCATGCCACAATTCTCGCGGACAAATTTGAACAGGGAGAGCTGCTGTGGCAAGCCCGTCTGCTCCAGGCGCGGGTTGGGGATGACCTTGGCGAAGGATTTCAGCATGCGCCGCGGCTCGCGAATCAGGAAACAATTCGAGACGCTTGAAAGCCAGGAGCGGTCGATATGCTCAAGCATGTGCTGGGTCATGTGCTTCTGGTAAAAGATAGATTCGCTCCCGTCATGCTGCAGCAGCGCGTCAATGACCCGGCGCCAGTCCGTCTCGTAGCGGTTGATGATCTCTTGCGCGCCAGGATGCTCGTAGCCCGTCTCCCGCAAGTAATGCGCGTAGAAGGGCTCATCAATGACGCGGGTATCGGAGCGGCTGGCCCATGAGCGCATCAAAGCCGTTGAGATGTTGCGCGGTCCTGACCACATGGCTACGATGCGCTGCGCCAAGCCAGCCTGCCCTTCTCTCTCGCCCGTCCCTGACCTTGCCTGAGCGCCTGAACTGCCACTATAGTCATGCAAGCCTCAAGCCGCGTCAATTGTACCTAATCGAGAGGGGCTTGTCACAGCGAATGCCAGTTACATTCAGGGCAATCGCTTCAAAATCAATATGCCCCGCTCTGCTTGCAGAATCGGCCATCGTAGGGGCGAGGTCGCGTAGACACTGACCGTCGGCGGCGACTCGCCCATGTGTAGAGCAAATAAATCGTGGGAGTTTCTGCGAAACGCCCCAACAGATGATGAATTTCGGGGTAAAACTGCCACATATCAGAGCCGTTTCAATATGAAGCGATTGCACTTCAGTTACATGAGCGAGCATGGCCAGATAAAAGCAGCCGCCAAGCGCCGGCGCGATAGCCTCGCGGTACTCTGCGGATTGCTGCTCTGCTTCGGGCTGCTTATGCTCCTGCGGCCTGGCCCGCGGGACTGGCTGCCCGCAGAAACTCAGCATGTAGAGACCGCCAAGCCAAAAGTCTGCCTGCATACGCTTCTGGAAAACGAGGTCGAGGAGAAGAAGATCCTCTGGACCTTGCAGCTGGCGCGGGAGCTGGGCGCATCCACGATTGTGCAATTCTTCCCCTGGGCTTATGTCGAAACGCGGCCGGGCCACTACGACTGGACAGGCTTTGACCGCATCGTCAATCATGCCCGCCGTCAGGGTCTTAGCATCATCGCGCGGCTGGGCTTGGTCCCTGCCTGGCTGAATGCGGACGATTCCAGCACGCTGAACACCTTGCCGGATTGGGCTTTCCCCAAGTTCGCCGCATTCGCCGCCGCCTTCGCCGAGCGTTATGAGAGCCAGATCGAGCGGCTCATCATCTGGAATGAGCCCAATCTCAGCTTTGAATGGGGCTATCAGCCCGCCGTCCCCAAGCGCTATGCCCGTTTGCTGCAAATGACTTACCCGGCGATCAAAGCCGCCAATCCCAATGCGCTGGTGCTGGCTGGCGCGCTGGCGCCGACATTGGAGCCGCCAGGCAGCAGCGCGGGCATGAACGACTTGCTCTTCCTCCGCGAGATGTATGCGGCTGGCGCGGGAGACTATTTCGACGCCCTGGCCATCCACAGTTATGGCTTGCGCGACGAGCCCGAAGCGGAACCGGCTGCCCATCGCCTGAACTTCCGCCGGGCAGAGCTGCTGCGCGAGATTATGCGGCAACATGGCGACGCCGCCAAACCCGTCAGCATCACCGAGAGCGGCTGGAATGATCATCCACGCTGGCAGCATGCCGTCCGCTCGTCGCAGCGCAGCGCCTATACCGTGCGCGCCTATGAATACGCCGGGGCGCATTGGAATTGGCTGGATCAGCTTTGCCTGTGGGCATTTCGTTACCCCGCCGATCTCAATAGCTATCCCGACAACTATACGCTGGTCAGCGCTGGCTTCGTGAAGAAACCGATTTACTTCGCGCTGCAGGATTACGCGCGCGGCTGGCAGCGCAGCGAGACCTTCTGGCTGCCTCCTCCGGAGCCCAATTCATGAAGCGCCGAGCCGCCATGCTTGTCATTGCCTTGCCCGTCGCCGTCATGCTGGCTGCGCTGTGGAGACAGTATGCGCCGCCCGACCGCGATTTGGCATTCCCGACTGGCCAGATCATCATCGGCATTGATGGCAGCTTCCCGCCATTCGCGCATGATGAAGGCGGAACGCTTTCTGGCATAGATATCGACTTGGGCAGAGCCATCGCCAAAGAAATCGGCTTGCCAGTTCGCTTTGTGAATATCGGCTATTATGCGCTCTATGACGCGCTGATCAGCAGCCAGGTTGACCTGCTGGCAGCCGGTTTGCGCATCGACCCGGCGCGCATGGATGCCGTTCGCTACAGCGATCCCTATTTCGACAATGGCTATGTATTGGTCAGCGCCGCGGACTCCGCCATCAAGCCAAGCGATTTGAAAGGCAGGGCTGTCTCTTTTGAGTATGCCAGCCCGGCGGACAGCTTGACAAGAGAATGGGCGGCTGAACAAGCCATCAAGCGCATGCCTTATGAACTGCCCAGCCATGCCTTGGAGGCCCTGCGAATTGGGCAGGCGGACGCGGCTCTGGTGGATGTCATCAGCCTGCGGCAATATGCCCAAAAAAATGCGCAATGGGGGTATCAGCGGCAGTTCGTCACGCGCGAGCCTTATGCCATCGCCCTGCGGAAGGATCGCTTGGATGCCTGGAAACTGCTGCGGAGCGCCCTGGCGACTTTGAAAGACAGCGGCAAACTGGCTAGAATCCTGGAAACCTGGCTGTGATATCGCCTAATGGGCATAGGAGCAGATCATGAGCGCAAAGGTCCGCTGGGGCATATTGAGTACGGCGAATATCGGGCGGCGCGTCATCCCGGCTATTCAAGCGTCGCGCAATGGCATTGTCGCGGCGGTGGCCAGTCGCTCCCTGGAACGGGCGCAGGCTTTTGCCGCCGAAATGGATATCCCGCGGGCGCACGGCAGCTATGAGGCGCTGCTGGCTGACCGCGGCATCGACGCCATTTATAATCCCTTGCCCAACAGCTTGCACGCCGAATGGAGCGTCAAATGCGCTGAAGCCGGCATCGCCACCTTGTGTGAAAAGCCCTTTGCCAGAGACGCCTTCGAGGCGCAAAGCATTGTAGACGCATTTGAGAAGCGCGACTTGCTCCTGGCGGAAGCCTTTATGTACCGCTTTCATCCGCAGCATGCCATAGCCAGGCAGATTATGGCGGCTGGCGGCATAGGCGACCTGCGATTCATCAACGCCAGCTTCACCCACCCCGTAAGCGATGAGGCCGATATCCGTTTGAGCAAGCGACTGGCTGGCGGCTCGCTGATGGACGTGGGCTGCTATTGCGTGAATCTGATGCGATTTATGACCGGCGAAGAACCGACGCGAGTGACGGCGAGCGCGCGCATCGGCAAATCCAGCGGCGTGGATGAAGCCCTGGCGGGCACGTTGGAGTTCCCCTCGGGCGTGATCGGCCATTTCGATTCCGGCTTGCGCGCCTATCGCCAAAATGCTTATACGCTTAAGGGCAGCGCGGGCATGATCGCCGTGCCGACAAGTTTCGTGCCCGACAAATCCGCCGATACTCTTGTACAGCATTGGCAGGGTGACGACTGTGCCGAGCATGTCATTCCGGCTGTCGATCATTATCAGCTGATGGTAGAGGATTTTGCCGATGCGCTGCTGGATGGGCGTCCGCCGCGTTTCGCCCCAAGCGACGCGGTCAGCAACATGGTGGCAGTTGATGCGCTGCTGGCGCAAGCGCGCTAGCTCGGCAAGCCAGCCAGGAGCAGTTCGCCAGTCTGGACGCGCCAAAGCGATGCGTACAGCCCATCTTGCAGCAGCAAGTCCTCATGCCTGCCCGCTTCCTGCAGCTGCCCGTCCTGCAGGACATAGATCCTGTCGGCGTTGCGCACGGTGGACAGGCGATGGGCGATGACGATGGTAGTGCGCCCGATGGCGATGCGCTCAAGCGAACGTTGAATGGCCGCTTCGGTCTCATTGTCCACCGAAGAAGTCGCTTCATCGAGGATCAGGATTGGCGGATCCGTCAGCACGGCGCGAGCGATGGATAGGCGCTGGCGCTGCCCGCCGGAGAGTTTCTGGCCCCGTTCGCCAACCACGGTCTGGTAACCGCGCGGCAGTTCCATGATGAACTCGTGAGCTTCGGCCACCTTGGCGGCTTCGATGATGAGATGATCGGGCGCCTCCGGATCGCCATAAGCGATATTCTCGCGCACTGTGCCATGAAACAGGAAGACATCCTGGCTGACCAAGCCAATGGCATTGCGAATATCCGCCTGCCGCAGCTCCCGCAGGTCATAGCCGTCAAGCATGACCGCGCCGGCAGTGACATCGTAATAGCGCAGCAGCAGCTTGATGACGGTGCTTTTTCCCGCGCCGGTCGCGCCGACGATGGCAACGGTATCGCCCGCCGGCATTTCCAGAGAAAGCCTCTTTATCACCTCGCGGCCATCGGCATAGGCGAAATCGACCTCGTCCAGCCACATGTGCCCGCGGATTGCGCGCGTGGGCAGCGGGATATCGCCATCGACGATCGTCGACTTGATGCCCAGCAAGTCCAGGATGCGCCGGGTGGAAGCCATGGCCCGCTGATAGAGGTCAAAGGTCTCGCCCAGGCTGGTCAGGGGCCAGAGCAAGCGCTGCGTCATGAAGATGAGCACGCTGTACGCGCCGATCTCCAGCGAGCCATCCAAAGCCAGCTGACCGCCAGCCACGGTGATGGCGATGAAGCCGGTGACGATCACTATGCGGATCAAGGGCGTGAATGCCGAACCCAGCAGAATGGCGCGGCGGTTGCGCTCCAGGTATTCCTGGCTCTCGATGCGCAGGCGATTGGCTTCAAAGTCTTCGGCGGTGAAGCTTTTTATGGTGGCGATGCCGCTGAGGCTATTTGAGAGATGGTGATTGATAACGCCGACCTGCTCGCGGACGTTGGCATAGAGCGGCGTCAGCAGCTTTTGGAATCTCATGGAGCCCCAGATGATGAGCGGCATGGGCAGCGCCGCCATCCAAGCCACGCTGGGCGCGATGAAGACGAAGATGCCGCCGATGGTGATGACCGTGGTCAGGATCTGCACGATGGCGTTCGCGCCGACATCCAGGAAGCGCTCCAGCTGGTTGATGTCGTCATTAAGCACGGACATCAAGCCGCCGGTGCTTTGATCTTCGAAGTAAGCCAACTCCAGGCGCTGCACATGATCATAGGCTTCGACGCGCAGGTCATGCTGCATGGATTGCGCCAGGTTGCGCCAATAGATCCGCTGCAGGTAGCCAAATGCCGATTCGAGGATCCATATGACCAGCGTGAGAACCGCCAGGATGATCAGCTGCGCCGAAAGCTCAGCCACGCCCCAGCGCCCCAGCAGCGAATCCTGCCGCTCCACTACGATGTCCACCGCCATGCCGATAAGCACGGGCGGCATGATATCAAAGAGTTTGCCGAGGATGGAAAAGGCGGTGGCCAAGGCGACGCGGCCCCGGTAAACGCTGGCATAGTTGAGCAGGCGAACGAAAGGATGTTGGCGATTAACAGTCGGGGTCATTTTTGTCGTAGGATATTGGGCTGCGCATAAGCCAGACAGTATAGAGCAAGGCTGGCGCGTCGGCTAGATTGCGCGCGGGGATTCCGCCGATGACACTGGCTGTGGAAGGGCGGGTAGCGTATCGAATTCAGTTGTTTTGATTGCCTGACTCAACTTCAAGATGAATGCGCAGACGAATGCTGAGGAACGTCAAGCGGAACATCTGCAGGACGTTCTGTTGGATGGCTTCACGATGCTGGATTGGCCGGGCTAGTGATGGAAATAACGCTCCTGTTTCTCCTCAATAGACTCGGCGCTCTCGGTGACCTCGGTGGCAAAACAGTTGTGTTTAAGCAGAGAAGGAAACACTATCGGAAGGTGACTGGCGAATTCCAGCTAGCGTTTCAAGCCGCCGCCCGCCCCGCCAGCCGCCAATTCCGCCACCGCCGCATGATCGACCAGGGGCAGATCGCCCGGGATGGTGTATTTCAGTGACGAGAGCGCCGCGCCCCAACGCAGGGCTTTGGCGACATCGCCATCGTTGAGCCAGGCGTAGATGAAGCCAGCCGCGAAGGCATCGCCACCGCCTATCCGCCCAACTTCGCCAGCCAAAATGGCCCGCTGACGCAAGACTTCGCCTTCCGGCGTGACAGCTTGCGAGCCATCTTTGCCCAGGGTCATGACAATCAGCGTATCGGGGAAGCGCGAAGCCAGATCGGCAATCGCGGCGCCTGGGCTGGCCTCGCCATACATCACTTGATAATCGCCGAGCGGGCAGAAGACCAAGTCAGCCATGCGCATGGCCTGGTCGAAGATTCTCGCGGCCTCCGCCCCGCTGCAGAGTTTGCTGCGATAGTTGGTATCAAAACTGACGCGCCAGCGGGCAGCCTTGGCCAGCCGCATCGCCTCATGCGCGGCGTCTCGCGCGCTTTGACTGATCGCCAGGGTGATGCCGGTGCTATGAAAGAGCTGGGCATAGCCGGGCTGGAATAGTTCGCCGGGCAGGTCCTGCGGCTGCATGCGGCTCATGGCGGAATCGCGGCGATCATAGAGGATCTCGCTGGCTCGCGGGGCTTGGGCTTTCTCATGGAAATAGATGCCCAGACGCTCATCCTCGCCCTCCGCCCAAACCACCTGGCTGACATCGACGCCGTATTGAGCCACGCGGTTGCTGATGTAGCGGCCCAGTGGCGTGGCCGGCAAGCGGGAAAACCAGGCGACGCTCATGCCCAAGCGCGCCAAGCCCACTGAGGTGTTGGATTCTGTGCCGCCTACCCAGATATCGAAACTGCGGGTCTGCTCGATGCGCAGGTCCCCTGGCGGCGTCAGGCGCAGCATGGATTCGCCCAAGGCGACGACATCAAAGCGCGGCATGCGGTCTTCCCTCCCGGCGGTTTTGTCTGGCATGGTAAAAATGATACCGCTATACTCGCTGCATGGCAGGCATCGGCGTTGACGCTCGGCTGGTTCACTATCGTGTTGGCGGCATCAGCCGATATATTACCGCACTCGCAAGCGCCTTTGAAGAACTGCGTCCGCGGCGCGATATCAGGCTGCTGCAGAGCCGCAAATCCCGCCAGAGCCTTTCCACGCGCTTCCCGTGCGAGCCGCTGTGGACGCCGCCCCATCACCCATTGGAACGCCTTACGCTGTCCGCGGAGCTATGGCGGCATCGGCTTGACCTGCTGCACAGCCCGGATTTCATCGCGCCGATCCATGGCGCCAAACGTCATATCATCACCGTGCACGACCTCAGCTTTGTGCACTTCCCCGAAACCCTCACCGAAGCCAGCCGGCGCTATTACAACGGGCAGATCGCGGCATCGGCGAGGCGGGCTGATCATATTCTGGCTGTCAGCGAAGCTACCAAAGCCGATGTGATGGACATCCTGGATGTTCCAGCAGACAAGATCTCCGTGCAATGGCATGGCGTTGACGCGCGGTTTAAGCCGATGGACAGGCAAGCGAGCCAAAGCGTCATCCGCGCGCTTGACCTGCCCGAGAGTTTTTTCCTGTTCGTGGGCACGTTGGAACCGCGCAAGAATTTGCTTGGCTTGGCAAGAGCCTATCGCGAACTCAAACTGGACCTGCCGGATGCGCCGAAGCTGCTGCTGGCAGGGCGGCCCGGCTGGCATTACCGGCAGCTTCTGGCCGACCTGCTGGCCATCGGGCTGGGCGATGATCTCATCTTCAAGCATGACGTCAGCGACAGCCAACTGCCCGCCCTGTACAATCAAGCCTGCGCCCTGGTCATGCCATCATTCTACGAAGGCTTTGGCTTGCCGGCCCTGGAAGCCATGGCTTGCGGCACGCTGCCCATCGTCAGCGCCGTCTCGGCATTGCCGGAGATCGTCGGCGATGTCGGCATCCAGGTTGACCCGCATGACAAAAGTTCTATCGCCGGCGCCATGCTGCGCGCGTTGACCGACAGTGACTGGCTTCGGCGGCAATCCCAAGCCGGTTTGCGCAGGGCGGAGGGTTTCCGCTGGGTCGATACCGCCCGCGCAGTGCTGACGCAATACGATGCTCTTTTGAATTAGCCGCCCCATGAAGATCCTGCTGCTGACGCCAGATATCCCCTACCCCAGCGAGTCGGGCGCCGCCATCCGCAATTGGGGCATCATCACTGGCTTGGCTGAAGCAGGGCATGAATTGACCTTGCTCAGCTTCAGCGAACACGCTGCTGACGCCAGGTCTCAGCCTTTGATCGAGCGCTGCCAGGCGGTTCATGCGCTGCCCCTGCCCAGCCGCGGCAAGCTTTCGCGCCTGCGAACACTGCTGACCAGCGGGCGCGCCGATATGGAAGCCAGGCTGGCCGATGATGATTATGCCGACCGGCTTCGGCAGCTGCTGCGCGATGAGCATTACGACATCGTTCAGTTTTCCGGCTTGGAGCTCGGCGGTTATCTGGATCTGATATTGCGCGAGAAAGGCGGTTCCAGCCTGGTCTATGATGCCCTTAACGCCGAAGCTGATCTGCAGAATGTCTTCGCAAAAGTCGATAGCCGCAGCCTGCGCCGATTGCCAGCCAGTGTCTATTCCCTGGCGCAGACCCGTCGACTCCAGGCATTCGAAGGGCGGATCTGCCGGGAGGTGGACTCGGTCATCGCTGTCAGTCCGGAAGATTGCGCCCTGCTGCGCCAGTATGCCGGCGCCCCTATCAGCCTGATGGCCAATGGCATCCATGTCGACGAGTACCAGCCCGCTAGCGAAATCACGCGGGGAAAGCGCCAAATCGTCTTCACCGGCAAGATGGATTATCGGCCCAATGTCGATGCCATCGAGTGGTTCTGCGCCGCAGTCATGCCGATGATTCGCCGGCGCATGCCCGAGTTTCAGCTGACCGTCGCGGGCCGGAATCCCCATAAGCGTCTGCAATCGCTGGCTCGCGCAGGCGAGATTCATTTGACCGGCTGGGTGGAATCGGTGCTGCCTTACCTGCATGAGGCGGGGCTATACGTTGCGCCTTTGCGGATGGGCAGCGGCACGCGACTGAAAATCCTGCAGGCGATGGCGGCCGGCTGCGCGGTGGTCTCGACGAGCCTCGGCGCGGCTGGCTTGAACTCCCAAGCGCGCTCCGCGATTGTGATAGCCGATGAACCCGCCGACTTCGCTGAGGCGATTCTGCGGCTCTTGGATGACGATGACAAGCGCCAAGACCTCGGCGAACAGTCGCGGCAACACGTTCGGGCGCATTATGACTGGAAAGCGCTGATGCCGAACCTGCTGCAAGTCTACGCGAGCCTGCGCGGTGGATAGGCAAGCTCTGGCTTCGCGCAACCGGCGGCTGGCGGCTTCGCTGCGCAAGGCAAGCCCCAGGCAGCGCGCGCGCGATAAAGTTTTAGCTGGCTTGGCGCGTTTGCCGGTCACCGCTTCGGGCGCCGGCAGCGGACGCCTGCTGATCATCCGCCCGGATCACCTGGGCGATGTTTTGCTCTGTACGCCAGCCATTCAAGCTATAAAACGGCGCAATCCTCAACTGAGCATTCACGCGCTCTGCGGAAGCTGGTCAGCCGAAGCCCTGGCCAACTATCCTGAAATTGACCGTGTGCTGACCTTGGACTTCCCCGGTTTTCAGCGCCAGAGTCAGCGGGCTGGCAGCGCCTGGCATCTGGCAATCAGAACGGCGCGCCAGCTTCGCGCCATAGGCTATTCCAGCGCAATCGTCATGCGGCCCGATCATTGGTGGGGCGCCATGGTGGCTCGCCTGGTTGGCATCGAAAAGCGGGTAGGCTATGATGTCGCCAATGTATCGCCCTTCCTGAGCTCCGCATTGCCTTTCCAGCATCAGCATGCCATCCTGCAGAATATGCGTTTGGCGCTGGAGTGGACGGGGGAGATCGCCCCGGACGAGATCAAACTGCGCTATCCACTGCGGGCGGCTGATCGCGATGCTATCCGGACCAAGCTGCGCGGATGGCAAGTGTCGGATGGCGATGACATCATCTGCATCCATCCCGGCTCGGGCAGGCGCAGCAAGCTCTGGCGAACTGAAAATTGGGCGGCGGTGGCTGACCGGCTGGCCGAGCGCTACGAAGCCAGGATCGTCTTCACAGGCGCGAAAGCCGAAGCCGGAATGATCGCCGAAATTGTCCAACGCATAACTACGGGCGGCGCAATCGCAGCTGGGCAGACCAGCATCAGCCAGCTTGCCGCGCTCTATGAACGCTCGCGGGCGGTCCTGGGACCAGACAGCGGGGCGCTGCATCTGGCGGCGGCGGTGGATACGGCGACGATCGCGCTCTTTGGTCCCGCTGATCCCATAGAGTTCGCGCCCTGGGGGGATAGATCCAAGCATGTTGTCCTGACATCGGACATAGGCTGCCGACCCTGTCGCATTCTGGATTGGCGGGATGAGGACCTGAGCTTTCATCCCTGTGTGGGCGATATCAGCATCAAACAAGTCATGGCAGCCGCCGACCGCGTTCTGGGCGCAGAGAGCAAGCCCGCTACTTGAGAATGCTTTCGTCATGCGGGCGGACGAAGAGCGCGCTTTCATTGCGATAGCTGACCATGCCTGGTCCGGCGCCCTTGATGGCTTTGACATATTTCACGCGCGTGTAATCTACCTGGACGCGACCGTCAGCGCGCAGCTTGCTGTACCAGGCGGCAACCGCGGCCGCTTCGTTGATGAGCTCATCCTTGATGCGCCTGCCGTCGTTGCGAATGATGACATGCGCGCCGGGAACGTCCTTGGCGTGCAGCCAGATATCCTGGGCATTGGCTGTCTTGAATGTTACCGCTTCGTTCTGCCGGCTGTTGCGGCCGATGAAGATGACATAGCCATCTCGGCTGACCAGGCGCAGCGGTCCCTGCCTTCCGCCGCCGCCCAGTCGCTTGAGACGTTTGCCCTGCCAATGCCCGCGGCTTTGCAGGCTCTGGATCACATCATCAATCTCGAGCCAGTTGGCAGCCATCGCCAGGTCATTCTCCAGCTGCTCAATATAGTTTTTCTCGGTTCGCGTCTCGGCGATCAGCGCGGGCACGGATTCCAATGCGCCTTTGGCTTTTTCGTATCGGCGGAAATAGGCTTGGGCGTTTTCCAGCGGACTGCGCTTGGCTTCCAGCGGGATGACCAGTTCCGGCTCGTCCGCTTCGTATTGAGCGCGGAGTTCGCTCTGCCCGGCCGCGATGGTGTACTGATAAGCCAGGATAAGCTCGCCCGATTGCCGCAGGCGCTCCAGCTCGGCATCATCGCGCAGGCTGCGCCGCAGGGAGGCGATCTTGGCGGAAAGCTTGGCTTTGGCTTCGTCAAGCGCGGCCTGCGCCGGTCGCTTGGCTGATTGGTAGGCATCCGCCCCGCTTGAGGAGGCGATGAGCCGGTCAATCGCGCCGCTGATTGATGGCATGGGCTGCCAATCCAGATGCCGCAGGGGGAAGACGCTGACTTCTTGAGGGATGCCGGCGCTGCTGCCGATGCCGGGCTGCCATTCTCGGCGCAATAGCGGAGCAGTGATCTCCTGACAGGCTGCATGGAGGGCTGCGCTGTCTGTCTGGCTGGCGCTGGCATGGGCATCGCCGGTGGCGCGGTAGACGATTTCTTTGGCCAGCAGAGGACTCATGCCCAGGATCCGCCCGGGCAAGAGGCGCCGCGTCTGCTGGGAGGGTTTTGGCGCTCGCCCAAGCAGTTCAGCGAAATCCGCTTCGGTGAGCTTGCGAGGATCTAGCTGAGCCTTGATTGGCGGAGGCGGCATATACTCATGATTAGGCAGGCTGAGGCGATAGCGATTTTCGCCGGGCCCGACGCGCTTGAGGCAATCGAGGATGAGCCCGGCTTGCACGAGCAGCAGATTGGCGCGCCGCGGCATAAGCTCGGCGATGAGCTGAAGTGGACCTTCGGGACCTTCTATGTCGATGGTCAAGATGCGCTCCCAGGCCGGCTGGCTGACGCGCGCGACTCGCCCGCCCTCAACAAAACGGCGCAGCAGCAAGCCCAGCTGGGTCGGCTTTGTTAAGCCACGGCGCAGTTTGGCGCTGGCCAGATAGACGCAGGGAGACAGCGCATTGACATTGAGACAGAGGTAGTGACGCGAGGGCCGGGCATAGATCTCCAGCCCGATGCTCAACTCCGCCAGGTCAATGACATCCTGAACGCGCCCGCCGACGATGCTGCCGTCCAATTCGTCAACCAGGGCGGAAATGCTGAATGTATCCAGGCTCATGAGCGATCTCGGCTCTTGCCAGCCAGCGTCAGGATTCGCCCGGCTCGGCGCGGAAGGTCATCAGATAGGCGATGATATGCCCAACTTCCTGCCGCGTCAGGCGTTCGTCATAATTATTGGGCATTGCATTGGTATAGCCGGCGACTAAATGCGCGCCTGGCTGCATGATGGCTTCGTAGAGATACTGCTCGGCAGTCAGCGGCGGCTGCCGGTCGGCGGCAAAATCGGCCAGTCCAAAGAATAATGGCGACAGGCTGCCATCGCCTTGCAGATGACAGAGGTTGCATTCCAGGTCGTATACCAGATCTTCGCCCTTTTGGATGTCGGCATTTTCCAGGGCGGCAGCCACTTCTTCCGCGTTGACAGCGCCGTCAGGCTCGGAATTGGAAATCACCGCGACAAGGACCGCGGCAAATACAATGACCGTGAGCAGAGTTATGGCGGCAATGGCGCGAAACCTGGCAGGTCTGGCGGGGCTTGCTTCTTCAGTCATGGAATGCCAGGTCTTGGCGAGGATCCGCAAGGATCTGCAGAATCAGGCGGCGGGAGATTGCTGGCGCGCGGCGGTCACCTGCCGGTTGAGCAGCCAGAAGACCAGCATCAGCGTCAAGCCCGCGCCGATCACGTTGAAGAGGATGAAGCCGGTGACCAGGATGAAGGCGGCCGCTTGGTCGGGCGTGGCTGTCAAGAAATCGCCGCTGGGGTCGGTTGTCTGTTGGATGGCCAGGTCCGATGAGAGCAGGTTCGATGTGATGGCGCCGCCAGCCAGCAGCACAATCATGACCAGCGCGACAGTTGCCAATGCCTTCATAGCGACGCTCCTCGAAAGCTCGATGCGCCAGCCATTATACTATTGATCGTCAGACGACGCAAGACAGGCCACTCAAGGTTCCAGGGCTATCGCTTCAAATTGCAGATGAGGCACATTCCTCGTTTTTCTCTCAGATCTCGTGAGATGTATGGGCGATTGACGGGCAGTGTCGGCGGTCAGTGTCTACGCGACCTACGCGCCCCTGTGAATTGCGAGATACAGACCCCACCCCCGGCCCCTGCCGCCATCTCTATGGCGAACATTCCGACGAGTCAGGGAGGGGGAGTTCAACCTCCGGGCAATGTATTTTGCGTGAGCCGTCGCAAGGTGAGGCGGGTGTCTACAGATTGCTCATTATGCGTGGAAAACGCGGCAGATTGGATTTTGAGGCGCTTGCCCTGCCCAAGGTTCAGCTATCGCGCCGGACAAGCTGGTCTCGCTCAGGACCGACGCTGACGCAATCAATCGGCACATCGCAAAGAGCCGAAATCCGTTCAATGTAGTCCCGCGCGGCGGCCGGCAGCTGCGAGAAGCGGCGGCATTGGCTGATATCTTCCTGCCAGCCGGGCATGCGCTCATAAATGGGCTTGGCGCATTCCAGCAATTCGTTGGTCACTGGCGGATATTCATGCCTCCGTCCATCAATCTCATAAGCGACAGCCAGCAGCAGTTCATCAAGCCCGCTGAGGATATCCAGCTTGGTCAGCATCATTTCGCTGAAGCCGTTGACGCTAACGGCATAGCGCAGCATGACAATATCCAGCCAGCCGCAACGGCGGGGTCTGCCCGTGGTCGTGCCAAACTCATCCCAGAAGTTCGCGCCGCTGCCACGCAGTCGGTCGGCTACCTCGCCATGCAGTTCTGTGGGCATGGGTCCGCCGCCTACGCGCGTGCTGAAAGCCTTGGCCACGCCAATCACTTTGTCGACGAAGAGCGGCCCCAAGCCCAAGCCGGTGAGAGCGCCGCCAGCCGTTGGCGAGGAACTGGTCACGTAGGGATAACTGCCGTGGTCAATATCCAGCAGGGTGCCCTGCGCGCCTTCACAGAGGACGCGTTTGCCGGCTTTCAGCGCTTCATGCAGGTAAACCGATGTATCCTGGATGAAAGGCTTGAGCCTGGCTGCCGCCTCCAGGTAGCTTTCGGCCGCCTGGCGGGGATCAAGCGTTGGCGCGCCCTGCCTACTCAGCGCAAGGTTGGCGGCTTCTATAGCGGCGATCAAACGCTCGGCGTATTCCTCAACATCCAGCAGCATATCGCCCGCGCGGATGCCTGAGCGCCCGGTCTTGTCAAGATAGGCTGGCCCGATGCCGCGCAGGGTTGTGCCGATCTTGGATTCGCCAAGCGCCGATTCTTTCGCCATGTCCAGAGCGATATGCGCCGGCGTGATGATATGCGCCCGCGAGCTGATCTTCAGCCGCTGGGGAGTAATCTCCAAGCCAAGAGCGCGCAGGGATTCAATCTCGCGCACAAGGTTGACCGGATTAATGACCATGCCGTTGCCCATGACCGAGACCACATTGTCGTGCAGAATCCCCGAAGGCGTCAAATGCAATTTGTATACGGCTTCGCCAAGCGCGACGGTGTGGCCCGCGTTGTCGCCGCCGGCATAACGAGCGACGATGTCGGCGGAGCGCGCCAGCCAGTCGACCACCCGCCCTTTGCCTTCATCGCCCCATTGCGCGCCTATCAGTATCGTAATTGGCATAAGCGTCTACTCAATCACCGCTTCTCGATCCACATCGGCTTCTGCCAACGACAGATTGCCCAAGCTGATAGCCGCTTGCCGCTCGCCCCAGGTTTCGATGAGGCCGCCTGGACCCAAGACCAGAGCCGAGCCCGGCGGCAGGCTGACAAAGGTGGTTTCTGGCATCTGCCGGCGGACCGCGCTCAGCAGAGCCCCATCGCCACTGTCATAGCTTTCTGCGGCGATCAGCGCATTCCGCACGTAGCCCAAGCCCCTGCCAACCTGCCCGCCGGAGTCAAATGCGAATTCGCCAGCCTCTGCGGCCGCCGCGCCTTCAAGCAAGAGCAACGCGCCCCCCTGCAGCGCTTCTTTCATGGCATGCGCGGCTGTGCGCCGGAGCAGACGCGGCAGCTCAGAGCTTGGGGACGGCGCCTCGATGACGATCATGGCGGCTGTGCTCAAGCGCTCATAAATTGCGTTGTTGTCGGCTTCGTTCAGGTCGACCAGGTAGCCGCTGACCGCTCCGAGCTCAGCCATATCGTCCATCAAGCTGTCGCCCAAATCATTCGCGAAGGAGATATAGGCGATGGCGCCGCTGGCATCGCAACGGCTCAAGGCGCGGGCGCGAACCTCGCTGAGGGCATCGGCGCTGCCGGATAGGACCAGCCAACCCGGCGTGGCCAGCCAGCTGAATGGCGGGGTTGCGCGCATCTAGGCATCCATTCCCAGATAATCGGCGATGGCTGCGGACATCAAACCTACGCTGAGCGGCAGCACGGCTTCGTCGATATCGAAGCGCGGATGATGATGCGGGTAATCAAGCTGCCGGGCATGATTCGCCGAGCCCACCAGCAAGTATGCGCTGGGGTTGCGCTGCATGAGCAAGCCGACGTCTTCAGAAGCCATCCAGGGCTGGCTGAGCACTGTGACCTGATCGGCGTACCGTGCGAAGACCTGGCGGGCGCGTTCGGCCACCTCAGCATCGTTGACCACAGCGCCAATGCCCATTGGGAAATCGACATCCGCCCGGCAGTTCTGCGCGCTGGCCACGCCCTCAGCAACTTCGCGGATGCGCCTCTTGACCAGTTCTCGCGTCGCCTCGCGGAAGATGCGGAAGGAGCCGCTGAGCGAGACCGTCTGCGGGATGATGTTGCGCGCCGTCCCGCCGTTAACTGTGCCGATCGTGATGACCACCATATCCAGCGGATCGACATTGCGGCTGACGATGGTCTGCAAAGCCAGGATCAGCTGCGCGCCGCAAACGATGGGGTCGGCTGTCTGATGAGGCATGGCGCCATGCCCGCCCTTGCCAGTTATGGTGATTTCAAAGACGCCCGCGCCTGACATGGTTGGTCCTGAGACGACGCTGACATTGCCGACTTCCAGATCGTTCCAGAGGTGAATGCCCAGCGTATAATCGGGCGCCGGAGACTCCAGGACGCCCTCAGCGACCATAGAAGCCGCGCCGCCGCCAACTTCTTCGGCCGGCTGGAAGACAAACTTGACTCGGCCGCCAAGCTGCGCGCGATGCCTGGACAAGACTTTGGCGATGCCCAGGGCGATGGCGGTATGCCCGTCATGCCCACAGGCGTGCATTTTGCCCGGCGCCTGCGAAGCATACTCGGCGCTGCTGTCTTCCTGGATGGGCAAAGCGTCCATATCCGCGCGGTAGAGCACGGTGGGACCGTCCGAAGCGCCTTCCAGGATGCCAACCACGCCGGTCTTGGCGATGCCGGTCTGCACTTCCAAGCCCAGCTGATTGAGCTCGTCGGCGACGATTCCAGCGGTGCGATGCTCCTGAAACGCCAACTCGGGATGCCGGTGGAAATCGCGCCGCCTCGCAATCAGTTCGTCGCGGAGGGAATTGGCTTCGCCCAGAAAATCAATCGTCATAGGTGCTTTACCTCATTGAGACCACGCGGAATTTTTCGATGCGGCGGGGATATTCAGCCGGCGAATTGGGATCCAGCGAGCGCTCGCGGAGGCGCTCCGCCATCTTGTCCATGTCGGATATCTGGCTCTTGTGCGCGCGCAGGGATTGGATCTGCGTTTCGATCGTGTCCGTGACGTCCACCGTATGGGTTGGCTCAGCCGCGCCGGCGATATACACCGTGCTAACTTTGTGCGTCGCCAAGCCTTCGTCGCGCTCATGTTCGGGGAAGTTGAGACGGTCGCGCGCGGTGGGGAAAACCGCCTCAAGCGCAGCCGCGCCAATGGCTCGATGATCCGGATGGTTGATGCCGCCGCCGCGCCCGAAAAAAACTGTCGGGTCCAGCGTGACAACGACATCCGGCTTCTTCATGCGGATGACGCGTGTGATATCGCGGCGCAACTCCAGCGTCGGGAAGAGCTCGCCGTCCTTGTAGCGCAGGAATATCACTTCCAAAACGCCCAGGGCGGCCGCGGCCTGACGCTCTTCGTCTTCTCGGATGGCCGCCAGGCGTTCATGCGTCATCTCGGGGTCGGCGCTGCCTTTATCGCCGCTGGTCGCGATGAGAAAGGTGATCTCCGCGCCATCAGCTGCCCATTTGGCGAAGGTGCCGCCAGCGAAGAACTCGGGGTCATCGGGATGCGCGAAGACGCCCAGCACTTTGCCAACAGAGCCATTGGATCGTGATGAGGGCGCGCTCATGACTGGCTGTCGCCGCCGCTTGATTCGCTTTTGCGTTTGGCTCGTCTTCCGCCGCGCCGCCTTCCCCGCCGCCGCTTGGGGCGTGGCTGCTCATCGCTGGGTTTGCCGCGGCTCCGGCGGGCGCGACGCTTGCTGGGCTGCTCATCTTCTTTGCTTGCGCTGGCTTTGGGCGCAGTCGCGTCGCTTGGGGTTTCACGCTGAGCATTGACGCGGTCGGCATGACGCTGGCCCGCCGGCAGGCCGCAATCGCAGCTGCCATCGCCATGTTTGTCACAAGGCGACTGGGCTTTTTCGGCCAGTTTGCGAAACTCTTCCAGCGGGATGATGTCTTCGCGAACGACAACTTTGCGCGCGCCATCGCCCACATCCACGAGCACAGCATCTTTCAGCGGCAGTTGGTCGAGGACTCGGCCCTCGCCATGCGGAGTGCCGACCCGTTTGTTGCGCCGGGGGAGATGCCGCCGCGCTTCGACATATTGCTCATATTCATAGACCAGGCAGCAGCGCAGACGCCCGCACATGCCGGTAATCTCCGATGGGTTTAGGGAGATGCCCTGCGCCTTCGCCATCTTGATGGAAATGGGACTGAAATCGGTGAGAAAGGTGCTGCAGCACCGTTCGATGCCACAAGCTCCGAAGCCGCCCAGCAGCTTGGCGACATCTCGCGGTCCAATCTGCCGCATATCAACGCGCGCCGAAAACTTCCGCTGCAAGCGCTTCTGCAATACGTTGGCATCAAGCTTCTGCTCGGCGCTGAAGAGGAAAGTAATTGCGCTGCCATCGTAGTTGTATTGGGCGGCTACGAACTTGGCTTCCGACATGCGCCGCAGGCTGGAAGCGGCTTCCCGACAGGTCTCCAGCGCTTCATCCTGCTGCTCTTCCCAATGCTGCTTCAAGACCAGATCGCGCGGGGTGGCTGGCCGCAGGATACTCCGGATATCGCGATGCCCATCCGGCTCGGTGAAGCCCATGACCTGGCCCATCTGACGCCCGCGCCGCGTATCCACTATCACATAATCGCCCTGCTTCAGTTCGGGGTGGGCGCTGAAATCGAAATGATAGAGCTTGCCGATCTTCTGAAACCTGACCCCGGCCACTAATTCGCTTGTGTTTATTGCCTGAGCCGCCATAGGTTAGACGCCCTCGTTAGAACCGCCGAGCCATTCGCTGACCGCCGATCCAGCCTGTCCGCTATATCAAACGCCCTTCACTCTACTCGATATTGTTGGCAAACGCAATATAAACGCTGGCAGATTCCGAGCCAGGCCTTTGTCAACTCAGCGCCGATCTTGCTAGAATGGACGTGTAAGGATCGCATCGCCGCGCAAACAAGGGAGGGGCAGACCGCTGCTTATGGCTAGGCTCGTGATGAAATTTGGCGGCGCTTCGGTTGGCTCGGCGCCGGCTCTGGCGGGAGTCCTCAAGATTATCGCTCGCGAGGCGCAGCGTTGGGATAGCATCGTGGTCGTCGTGTCAGCGCTTGATGGCGTCACCGATATGCTGCTGGAGGCGGCGCAGCTGGCGCGGATCAACAACCAGCGCGGATACCGCCGCATCGCCGCCAATCTGCGCAGCCGGCATTTCGCCATCATGGATGACTTGCCGCTCGCGGGACCCGAACGCAGCACCCTCAGCGCCGATATCGATCACTTGCTTTCCGAGATGCTGGATCGCTGCCTGCGCATCGCCAGCGACTTGCACACCGAGCTTTCCCCAGCCAACAGCGATGCGGTTGTGGCGCTTGGCGAACAGCTTTCGGCGCGCATCATCGCCGCCTTGCTGCGCCAGAATGGCTTGCGGGGCGCGGCTGTGGATGGCACGGATCTGCTGGTCACGGATGATGTCTTTGGCAACGCCAACCCCAAGCTGGAGTTGACGGCGCAGCGCGTCGAACGCGTCCTCCTGCCCATGCTGCAGCGTGACATCCTGCCCGTCGTCACCGGGTTCATCGGCGCGACAGCCCAGGGCGAGACTACGACGCTGGGCCGCGGCGGCACAGACTATACCGCCTCCGTGCTTTGCGCGCTGCTGGCTGCCGACGAGCTTTGGCTCTGGACCGATGTGAATGGTCTGATGTCGGCTGACCCTCGGGAAGCGCCGGAAGCCCAAGTCATCCCGGCTTTGAGCTATGGCGAAGCGGCTGACCTGGCCTATTTTGGCGCCCGCATCCTGCATGCGCGGATGATCGCGCCCTTGGCTGAGCATGGTTTGCCGCTGCGCATCAAGAATTTCGCCGCGCCGGATGGGGAAGGCACGCTGATTTCGGCAGCGCCAAGCCGGGGCAAGTGCGCCATCAAAGCGGTTACGGCGATACAGGGTTTGTCCTTGCGGCGGCCCGCAAGCGGCTCTTTGGCTGGCGTGACTCGCCTGGTGGGCAATACGCTCTTCAAGACCTTGGGCATGCGCAGCGAAGTCTTGATCGCCTCGCAATCTTCCGGCAGCAGCTTCCTTTGCCTGGTCATCCCCACCAGCATCGGCATCGACGGGGTTGACCGGCTGGAACGGGCGCTGAAAGCCAAGATGGCGGAATATCCGGAGAAGATGCCCTGGGCGATTGAATCTGTCGGGCTGGTCACCGCGATGGGCAGAGACCTGCATCGCGCGCCCCAACTCATCGCCAAGGTGCTGGATTCACTGGCGGATATCGAGATTTATGGGCTGGCGCTCGGAGCATCAAACAGCAGCCTGACGGTGGCGCTGCCCCTGAACCGCTCGCGCGAGGCTCTGCGCCGCATCCACGAGATGATCCTCAAAAGCGGCTGAGATAGCGCTGCACTTCCCAGTCGGTAACCTGCCGGCTGTATTCGGCGTATTCCTGACGCTTGGCGGCGATATAGCGGTCGCTGACATAAGGACCAAGCGCCGAGAGGATTACATCGTCATCGCTGAGGGCGTCCAGCGCTTCATCCAGGGAGTTGGGCAGCGTCTCGATCTGCCGCATTCTTCCTGGCGCGCCCTGCATAAGCGTCTCTTCCAGCGGGTCGGGCAGGGGCATCTTGTGACGGATGCCATCCAGCCCGGCTTGCAGCATGACCGCCATGGCCAGGTAGGGGTTGGCTGTCGGGTCTGGGCAGCGCAATTCCAGGCGGGTGTGATATTCTTTGCCGGGCGCGGTGCTGGGCACGCGGATCAAGGCGCTGCGATTGACATGGGCCCAGGTGACGTTGACTGGCGCTTCGAAGCTGGTGCCCAGGCGCTTGTAAGAATTGACCAGGGGCGCCAAAACTGCGCACATGGCGCGAGCATGCTCCAGCTGGCCCGCCAGAAAATAACTGGCTGTTTCCGATAAGCCATATTCGCTCTCGCCATCCGCAAAGAGGTTTAGGCCGCTTTCCCAGTCATGCAGGCTTTGATGCGTGTGCATGCCGGAGCCGGGCAAGGCAATGTGGGGCCGCGGCATGAAGCTGCAATAGTAGCCGTACTGGCTGGCGATGGTCTTCAGGGCGACGCGGGCTGTCAGGATGTTGTCAGCCGAGCGCAAAGCCTCATCGTATTGGAAGTCGATTTCATGCTGACCCTGGCCCGTCTCGGAATGCGTCGAATCCACCTTGATGCCCAGTTCGCTCAAGACTGTCAGCATCCGCCGGCGCATCGGACGAATGGGATCATCGGGGATATCGAAATACCCGGCGATATCCTTGTTGGGTCCGGCCACTGGGCGTCCGCTGGAGTCCCGCGGGAACAAGAAGAACTCAAGCTCCATGCCCGTCTTGAAGCGCAGGTTTAGTTCGCGGGCTTGGTCCAGCGCTTTGACAAGCAGGCTGCGCGGATCGCCAATGAATGCCTGGCCAGTCTGCGTGTGCACCGAGCATATAAGCCGGGCTGTCTTCTCGATGCCATCGGTCCAGGGCAGGACAACAAAAGTTTCGGCATCGGGCGCGAGCACCATATCGCTTTCGGCGACGCGCGCAAAACCTTCGATGGCAGAGCCGTCAAAATGCGAGCCATTCTCGAAGACATTGGCCAACTCGCCTGCCGGGATCATAACGCTCTTGACCAAGCCGGTGATGTCCGTGAACCACAGCGCGATGAATTTGACGCCCTGCTGGCGCGCGGTCTGTAAGATGTCGCTTGCGCTTGTCATACGGCTTCCATGTCGCGGACCTGACCCGCGGATTTTATCGTCCCGCCCAGGTAGCGAACTATCGGCGAGTTAACCAAAAGCCGCTTGGAGAAATCGGCAATTCTAACCAGCTAATCAAGCGGCATGCCCCAATGGCGCAGCAGAGCGTCGACAGCCAGGATATAACTGTGCCAGCCAAAGCCGGCGATCGCGCCTAGGCAGACCGGCGCCAGCAGCGAATTATGGCGGAATTCCTCACGGGCATAGACGTTTGAAAGATGCGTTTCGATGACCGGCAAATCTATCGCCACGATGGCATCGCGCAGAGCCAGCGATGTATGCGTATAAGCGCCGGCGTTAAAGATGACGCCATCCGCCCATGCGCGAGCCTCATGCAGATGATCGATCAACTCGCCCTCGCGGTTGGATTGCGCGCATCGCAGCGTGACGCCCCGGTCGCTGACATGCCGCTCGACCGCCGCATTGATGTCGGCCAGGCTCATGCTGCCATAGATCCTGGGCTGGCGCTCGCCCAGCAGATTGAGATTCGGTCCGTGCAAGAGCAGGATGCCTCTAGTCATAGGCTCTGGACCTCCCGTCAGAGAACCGCCATAATGTCTTCGCGCCGCAAGCCTTCGACGATTGTCGCTTCTCCGAGAGACTTGAGCAGGATCAGCCGCGACCTGCCCGCTTGCCATTTTTTGTCGGTGGACATGGCGGCGTACCAGCGATGCGAATCCAGGGCGATATCCGTGGGCAAGCCGATTTGCCACAGGATCTTTTGGATGCGCGCCACCAGGCTGTCATCAATATAGCCGAGATTCCGCGAAAGCAGCGCCGCTTTCACCAGACCGATTGCCACCGCCTCGCCATGCGGCACGCCATACTGCGTGGCTTTCTCGATGGCATGGCCGAAAGTATGCCCCAGGTTAAGATGGGCGCGAATGCCCGCTTCATAAGGATCTGCTTCCACCACATCAATCTTGACCTGCACGGCTTGTCGCGCAAGACGGGCCGCCTGATCGGGCTGCCACAAGCTGGGCTCAAGCAGGCTGGTATCGCCGATCAACCCATGCTTGATGACTTCAGCCATCCCACAGCGCCATTGCAGGGGCGGCAATGTCTCCAGGACATCCGTATCGATGATGACGCTGCGCGGCTGCCTGAACGCGCCGATGAGATTCTTGCCCTGTGGCAGATCCACGCCGACCTTGCCGCCGACGCTGGAATCGACAATGGACAGAAGAGTGGTAGGGATCTGCACGAGCGCAATGCCGCGCATATAGCTGGCGGCCGCGAAACCAGCCGTATCGCCAATGACGCCGCCGCCAAGCGCGATCAACGTTGTCGCCCGGTCCGCGCCGCATCGCAGCATCTCGTCGTATATCATGCGCACTGTATCAAGATTTTTATGCGCCTCGCCATCCGGCACGCTGATGAGGTTGGCCTGTGGCAGAGCCTGCGCCAGCCTCTCGCCGTAGAGTGGCGCCACGGTATCGTTTGTGACGATGACGACATGCCCGCGCAAGCCAAGCGCTTCGGCATCGTCCGCAATGCTGTTCAGCAGGCCGCTGCCGATGATGATGGGATAGCCGCCGCCATCAGGTGTTCTGACGTATAAGCCGCCTTGCGCCAGAGCGGCGATTTCGGCTGCGATAGCCTGGGGGCTTTTTCCGCTGGTGTTGATCTGATGGCGGATTTGGGCATAAGCGTTTTGCCTGGCGTCATAGAGGGCTTGCCAGTTGGGCGCAAGAGGGCGATTGAAGTTCTCCGCCAGGCGCGCGCTTATCTCGGCTTTGCTGGCCTTCAGGCAGAATATCATGCCGTGTCTGCCCAGTGCCTCGCGCAGGCCGGGGTCGATCAGAGCGCCGCCGCCGGTCGCGATGACCAGCCCGCGCTGCAAAGCCAATTCATGGATCAGCTGCGTTTCCATATCGCGGAATACTTCTTCGCCCTGCCGCCGGAAAATCTCATGGATGCGCAGGCCCGCTCTGGCTTCGATTTCGCTGTCCATATCGACGAAGCGGCGATTCAGCCGGCGCGCCAGGACCTCGCCGACGGTCGTCTTGCCCGTGCCCATGAAGCCGGTGAGGACGATGTTCTTTTCGGTATTCATACCTCATACCCAAAGCGCCAGGGGATATTATCCATCGGCAGGTTTTCCAGGCGATTGCGCCTCAGCGCGGCGAACCGGGGCAGCATTTCTTCCAGGCTGTCGCCGCCCAGCTTCTCCATCAAGGCATCCGCCAGCACGATGGCCATCATGGCTTCGCCAACCGGGACAGCCCGCGGCAAGGCGCAGAAGTCGCTGCGTTCATAGACCGTCGGGTTGCTCTCGCCAGTGGCCAGATCCACCGAAGCGGCCCCGCGCAGCATGGTTGAAATCGGCTTCATGGCCACTCGCGCGATGATGGGCTGGCCCGTGCTGATGCCGCCTTCCAAGCCGCCAGCGCGATTGCTGGATCGCGAGAGCTGGCCGGCATCATCAATGACTATCTCGTCATGCACCTGCGAGCCGCGTTTGCCGGCATTTTCGAACGCGCTGCCGATCTCCGCGCCCTTCATGGCTTGGATGCTGACCATGGCGCCGACCAGCCGGCCATCCAGCTTGCGGTCATAATGCACATGAGACCCAAGCCCGGGCGGGACGCCGCGCGCCACCACCTCGAATATGCCGCCGAGGGTATCCTTGTCGATCTTGATTTGGCGGACGAGATCGTGCATGCGTTTTGCGGCAGCCGCATCCGGGCAGCGCAGGTCATTATCCTCGTTGCGGGCGATGCGTTCCTCGAGCGGCATATCCGCCAGGTCGGCTATGATATGTCCAAGCTGGGCGACATACCCGTCGACGGAGATGCCGAATTGCCGCAGATAGGTCTTGCAGATTGCGCCGATAGCCACGCGCATGGTGGTCTCGCGAGCGCTGGCTCGTTCCAGGGACAGGCGCAGCTCGCGGTAGCCATATTTTACCGCGCCGGTCAGGTCGGCATGGCCCGGTCTGGGCGTGGTGATGGGAGTGATATCACGCTCTTTCCAGGCGCGGAAGTCGCGATTCTGCACATGCAGGGCGATGGGCGCGCCGGTGGTCTGCCCGTTCATCAAACCAGAGGTGATGACGATTCCGTCTTTCTCAATCTGCATCCGCCCGCCGGAGCCGTAGCCCTTCTGCCGCCGCTGCAGGTCAATGTTGATATCGTCGCCGGTCAATGGCAAGCCGGCTGGCATGCCCTCCAGGATGGCGGTCAGGCCGGGTCCGTGGCTTTCGCCTGCGGTGAAGAAGCGAATGGGCATGTTATTCCTCTGCTGCTGTTTCCAGCGCGTCTTTTAAGACCTTGAGCATCACATCAATCGGCGGATGGACGCCGGTCCAAAGTTCAAAAGAAATCGCGCCTTGCCGGGCGAGCATGCCCAAGCCGCCGATAGCCCGCCCGCCATGCGCGACGCATTGCTGCATCAAAGCGGTATTGGCAGGCCGGTATACCATGTCATAGACCGTGATAGCTTCCGGGAAAGGCAGGCCATGGATCCAGGGCGACTGGCTGACATGCGGATGCAAGCCGACCGAGGTGCAATTGACGATCAGCGACATCCCCCAGTCTGCGGCCTGGTCCAAGGTCATCACCTCCGCGCCAGCCAAACCCGACGAGGCTCTTAATTGCGCGACCAGCTTATGCGCGCGCGACTTGGTGCGGTTGACGAGAGCTACTGAGGCGCCTTCCCGCAGCAGTCCATACACAGCCGCGCGGGCTGCCCCGCCAGCGCCCAGGACCAGCACGCGCTCGCCGCGGACGGGCACATCGTTGGCGCGCAGATCGTCGATGAAACCATCGGCATCGGTGTTGGTGCCGATGTTGCTGCGGAAGTCCACGGTGTTGACCGCGCCGATAGCTCGGGCTTTATCATCGGGCTTTACATATTCCATGATGGCTTCTTTGTGCGGCACTGTGACATTGATGCCGATATAGCCGTGATTCTTCGGTTCGCGCATGCCCAAGCGCAGAATATCCGGCGGGATGGACATGGCGTCATACTGCCAGTCGCGCATGTCCAGCGCTTGGAATGCCGCGTTGTGCATGATGGGGCTGAGGCTGTGTTCCACCGGAAAGCCTATCACGCCTACTCGCTTCATTGCCATATCGCCACCCGCCTCTGTCCTACTCGGCAATCAAGCGCGCGCCACAGCTGGTCAAGGTATCGGCGAAGCCCGGAAAACTGTCGCCGGCGCAAGCGGCATCCGCGACGATCGCGCCTTCAGCGGCAATCAGCCCGGCGATGGTCAAGCTCATGGCGATGCGATGATCGTCATGTCCCTGCGCAATTCCGCCGGTCAAGCGCTGCGGTCCAGCGATGCGAAAGCCGTCTTCGCGCTCTTCGATGACCGCGCCCAGCTTGCGCAGCTCAGCCGCCATCACAGCGATGCGGTCGGTTTCTTTGACGCGCAGCTCGCGGGCGTCGCGCACAATCGTTTCGCCCTCGGCTTGGGTGGCCGCCACCATCAGAATAGGAAATTCATCGATCATGCGCACGACTGTTTCGCCGCCGATTTCGATGCCTTTGAGGGGGCTGGTCTTCACGCGAATATCGCCGACAGGCTCGCCGGCTTGTTCAGAAACATTGGCGAGGGTGATGTCGCCGCCCATCTCCGCCAGGATACCCAGCAAACCCGTGCGCGTCGGATTCAAGTTGACCCCGGCGATGCGCAGATCAGAATCCGGCGTAATCAGACCAGCCGCCATCATAAAAGCCGCCGAGGAGAAATCGCCTGGGACTGCAATATCCAGCGGTTTCAGCGCGCCATTGGGATGCAGCGTGAGGCTCAAGCCCTTATCATCGTCTTCGCTGATATGCGCGCCCATTGACCGCAGCATGCGCTCGGTGTGATCGCGGGCGGGACCCGGCTGGCACACTGTCGTCGGCGAATCGGCATATAAGCCCGCCAGAAGCAATGCGCTCTTGACCTGACCGCTGGCCACCGGCATGGCATAGTCGATGCCCTGCAGCCGCGCCGGCTGAATCCGCAAAGGACAAGCGCCATCGGTCGCCATGATGTCCGCGCCCATCAAACTGAGCGGCGTCGTGATGCGCTTCATGGGGCGGCGGCGGAGCTGCGCGCTGCCATCCAGCACGCTGGGAAAACTTTGCCCGACCATGATGCCAGCCAACAGGCGGATGCCCGTGCCGGCGTTTTTCAGGTCAAGCGGATGCCGCGCTTCTCGCAGAGACCCGCCCTGGATCGTCAATGTTGAGGCGTCATGCCGTTGAACGTCCGCGCCCAGAGCCAGCATGGCGCCAAGCGTGGCTTCGGTATCGCCGGCCGCCAGCCAATTGCTGATTTGCGATTTGCCCTCGGCGATGGCCGCCAGCATGACCGCCCGGTGCGAAATTGATTTGTCGCCCGGTACGTTTATCGCGCCGCGCAGGGTAGCGCCCGGGCGCAAGAGGAATCTGGATTGTCTTGGCTCAATGGTCATAAACCCGCGCCCATTCCTTTCGCGCGCTGCGTATCGGTTCCAGCGAATCGCTCAGCCGGTCTTCATCGCCGGCGATCAGCATCGTCTCCAGCATGGCAAGCTGCATGCGGAACTGCGCCAGCAATGTGGCCACAGCCTTGGTGTTTGTGCTCAGTATATCACCCATCATGGTGACATCGCTGGCAGCCAGCCGGCTGGTATCGCGGAAGCCGCCGGCAGCCAACTCCCAGTAGGCTTTGTCGCTTTGCGCCTGGCGCGCGACGGTCGCCACCAGGGTCGCGCTGAGCAGGTAGGGCAAGTGACTGATGCCAGCCACGATCTGGTCATGGCGTTCCGCCTCCATTTCGATGGGGATAGCGCCGAGGGTCTCCACAAAGGCCAAGGCATGCAGGCGAGCGGCCGGCGTTGTGCGCCGCGATGGGCAGAGCACAAAGGGACGGTTGCGGTATAAGGCTTCGTCGGCTTCCTCTATGCCGCCAACCTCCTTGCCAGTCATGGGATGGCCGCCGACCGCGTTGACCCCGATGGGCAGCTTGGCCATGGCGTCAACGATGTCCTGCTTGGTGCTGCCGATATCGATAACCAGGGTGTTGGAGCGCAGGAATGAGCCGATCTGCATTTCGAGCATCTCAACAATGACGCGCACCGGCGTGGCCAAGACGACGACATCCGCGCGATTGACGCCTTCAAAGAGGTCATCGGTGGCGCAATCGACCAAGCCTTGCGCAAGCGCAGTCCTGCGGGTGGGCTCATGCGCGTCGATTCCCGTGATGCGGTCGGCATACGCGCGCATGGCCAGAGCCAGGGAGCCGCCCATCAAACCCATGCCGACAATCGCCAAATGACGCGCGTGGAAGCTGGCTCTTATGCTCATACGCCCGCCCTGCCGCCATCTGTCAAATCCGGGCGCAGCATGGCCGCGCCACGCAGGAAGACATGCTGAATTTCGTTTATGGACTTCTCTGTGTTCCAGTGAATCATCACGCGGATGCACAGGGGCAAGCCGCCTTTGACATTGGCTTCCTGGAAACCCAGCAGCGCCGCCCGCGTCCAGCCCATCATCCTTGCGGCAAGCGCCGGAAAAGTTTCGTTCAATTCCGGCGTTGTGGTGAAGAGCACGCTGGCCACATCCTCTTCAACGATGCCGTTGCGTTCTATCATGGCTTGCAGCAATTCTTGCGTGGCCGCCAGGATGGCATCCCGCGAGTTGGATTTGGCTGTCGTGGCGCCGCGAATGCCTCGTATCATAGTCAGGGCTCTCCCCATGGTTAAGCAAACAAAAAAGGCGCTGAGTGCTTCACCCTGCGCCTCCACTTTCGCTAGATTTAGCGTGGATTGCTGTTGCCAGCGCGAATCACCCAGACCGGACTATGCAGTTTGGGTAATAATAATCGAAGGCAATCGCTCTAGCCAGACTGCGCTCAATCATAGTCGACGCTCGCGCCCCGCGGTATGAGATAGGACTTGTACAGGGATGATACAAGAAGCCAGTTGATATCGCTATAGTCATTTCCGGCGGGGATGATTTGCTGGTCCTCGGGCATGACAAGTCTCTTCCCAACAGAGTGGCATTCTCGCATACAATCTACCCTTTTGTCGCCTCCAGCATTGACGCCGTCAACTCTCGCACAGCCTCAACGCCCTCACCCCCCGCGCGCACCAGAGCCGAACCCACGATAAAGCCATCGGTCAGATCGCTGACCTCGCGGGCATGCTCGGGCCTGCTGATGCCGAAGCCCAGCACCAGCGGCATCTCGGTCTTTGAACGCAGTCGGGCGATGAAATCTTTCAGATAAGCAGGCAGATCGCGCCGGGCGCCGGTGATGCCCGTCAGCGAGACCACGTATATGAACCCGCTGGCATTGCGCGCGGCCAGTTCAATGCGCTGATCGTTGCTGGTGGGCGCCAGCATGAAAACCAGCGCCATGCCCTCGCGTTTGCAGCTTTCGGCGAACATGGCGGCTTCTTCCGGCGGCAGATCCGGCACGATCAAGCCATCCGCGCCTGCCGAAGCGGCATCTTGAACGAAACGGTCCGTGCCATAAGCCACCAGGGGATTGGCGTAACCCATCATCAGCATGGGCTGCTGGACGCCATTGTCGCGCAGCGTTTTCACCGCAGAGAGGCACTTCTTCACAGTGACGCCGTTTTCCAACGCGATTTGCGTGGCCGCCTGGATGGTGGGACCATCGGCTATGGGATCGCTGAAAGGGATGCCGATCTCGAAGCCATCCACGCCGAGCTCAGCCATCGCCATAATGGCATCCAGCGATTCCGCCGGCCCAGGATAGCCTATGGGGAAATAAGGCAGGAAAGCCGCCCGATTCTCCGCTTTGGCGCGCGCGAACATGGCTTCCAGCGCCGATATGCCTTGCGTGTTTCGCTCTAGTGTCATGGTGTCCTCTTTGGCGCTTGCGGGCGACGCAGTAGCTCGCCCCTACAACGGAAATACCTAAGCGCCCAGAATGTTGATGACAGTGTCCAGGTCTTTGTCGCCGCGCCCGGACAGGTTGACCAGCATGACGCTGTCCCTGGGCATGGTTGGCGCGCGTTTGATGGCTTCAGCGACGGCATGAGCGCTTTCCAGAGCCGGGATGATGCCCTCTAGCTTGCTCAAGGCCTGGAAGGCTTCCAGGGCTTCGTCGTCAGTGGCCAGCGTATACCAGGCGCGTTCCATCTGGCGCAGGCGGGCGTGTTCTGGTCCCACGCTGGGATAATCCAAGCCCGCGGAAACGCTGTGCGTCTCCATGATCTGGCCGTCTTCGTCTTGCATGACAAAGGAGCGCGTGCCATGCAGGATGCCGGGCCGGCTAATATTCAGGTCGGCAAAGCGGGCGGCATGTTCCTTGCTGGCTATGCCGCGGCCGCCGGCTTCCACGCCAATCAGTTCGGCGCCGCTGTCATCGCGGAAGGCATGAAACAGGCCGATGGCATTGCTGCCGCCGCCCACGCAAGCCACGCAGACATCCGGCAGCTGACCCGTCATCTCCTGGATTTGCTCGCGCGCCTCATGGCCGATGACGCTCTGAAAATCGCGCACCATCATAGGATAGGGATGCGGACCCAGTGCCGAACCCAGCAGATAGAATGTCGTCTCGACGTTGGTGACCCAATCGCGCAGAGCCTCGTTGATGGCGTCTTTGAGCGTGCGGCTGCCGCTTTCCACCGGGATGACCTCGGCGCCCAGCAGCTGCATGCGGAAGACATTTGGCTGCTGCCGGCGGATATCCACGCTGCCCATATAGACGTGGCATTCCAAGCCCAGCAGAGCCATCGCGGTGGCTGTGCCGACGCCATGCTGTCCAGCGCCCGTCTCGGCGATGATGCGGCGCTTGCCCATGCGCTTGGCCAGCAAGCCCTGCCCCAGCGCGTTGTTGATCTTGTGCGCGCCGGTATGCGCCAGGTCTTCCCGCTTGAGATATATCTGGGCGCCGCCAAGTTCATCGCTGAGCCGGCGGGCATGGGTTATCGGCGTGGGCCTGCCCGTGTAGGTGCGCTGCAGATGGCGCAGCTCGGCATGAAATTCGGGGTCGGCCATGGCCGCGGCATAAGCGCTTTCCAGTTCATCCAGCGCGGGCATGATCGTCTCCGGCACGAAACGCCCGCCAAACTCGCCAAAGTAGCCGCGCGCATCCGGCATATCTGCAAGGTCAGTGCGAATATAGGGTTCAGCCATAAGAGCGGCCTTTCCTTTCCATCAAATCCACAAATGCTGGTCGCCAGCGAAGTAGCGCCGCGCCAGGATAAAAGCTTTGAGCGTGTAATTATCAGTGCTTTGGATGAAGTCGCAGCGTCTGATGACGATTTCCGGCGCGCCCAGCCCAACCGCCGCCGCGGAGACCCGGTCAACTTCTCCGCTCAAGAGCCGCAAGCCATCGCCTATTTTCAGCTTGAGCAAACCCGCAACTTCGTCTTGCGGATAGCGATACTCCTGCAAAGGCTGGTCGCAACGGTAGAAAAAGACATGACATATCTGGCGGTCGATGAAATCGCCGTCTTTGGCGATGCCCACGCGCCTGCCCAAAGGGATCAGATCGGCGAAGTCGACACCCAAGCCCAATTCTTCTTGGATTTCGCGAACGCCATCGGCGACGTTCTCGCCGGCTTCCAGGTGGCCCGCGGCGGCGATGTCAATCTTGCCGGGATAATCTTTGCCCATTGCGCGCTTCTGCAAAACGACGAATGGCTCGCCATCCTCATCCATGCCGATGACCCAGCAATGAAAGACCTGATGCCAGTCGCCATCGCGATGGGCGTCCTCGCGGCTTTTGACGCCGATGTGGTTCAGCGCTTCGTCGTAAATGTCAAACTGTTCATTCATGCTGATGCCGTTCGTACCGCAGCGATGAATTGCAGCAGCATCGCCTCGTCCTTGATGCCCGGCGAGCCGGCTTCGACGCCGCTGGCCACATCAACCGCCCAGGGCCGCGCTCTGCTGACGCGTTCGGCAACATTCTGTGGATTGAGCCCGCCAGCCAGCATGAGACGCGGCGCGAAGTCTTTCACCGCCAGCGCCACATCAAGGCTGGCTGTTTCGCCAGTGCCGCCATAGAGCTTGGGATTAAAAGCATCCAGCAGCAGGGACGGCGCGCATTCTGGCATGGATTCGGCATTCGCGAACTCTTGGGCCGATTTCAGCGCTTCTTCTTTGTCCCGCGGGCGAATGGCTTTGAAAGCGATGCCATCCAGCGCCAGCAGGCATTCCAGGTTTTCGTCTCCGGATAGCTGCGCGAAATCGAGATTGGCTCGCTCGACGGTTTCCCGAACTTCTTCCGGCGCGGCATTCACGAAGACGCCGACAATCGTGGGGCAGTGTTCGCCCAGCGCTTCCCGCAATGCGCTGACAATCACGGCGGCCTGCGCGACATCAACATAGCGAGGCGACTGCGGAAAGAAATTCAGCCCGATGAGATCAGCGCCTGCCCGCGCCGTCATCAGGGCATTTTCGGCTGTGAGAATGCCGCAGATTTTCACCTTAGTCATGCTGCCCCCTGGGCTGGCTGCTTAATGCGCGGGTCAAGCTGACCATATCCGGCGCTTTCACCAGCGACTCGCCCACCAGAATGGCATGAGCGCCCAAGCCGCCCATGGCGCGGACGTCCGCCGGCGTGAAGATGCCGCTCTCCGCCACAAGCAGCGCGTCATCCTCCACCATGCGCGCCAGCCGAGCCGTCGTATGCAAATCGACATGAAACGTTTTCAGGTCGCGATTGTTGATGCCGATGAGCTTCGCGCCCAGCCTAATAGCCCGCTCCATCTCGCTTTCATTATGGACTTCGACCAGGGGCGTCATGCCCTGCTGCATGGTCAGCGCAAAGAGCTCGCGCAGCTGCCAATCCGAGAGCGCTGCCACGATCAACAGGATGGCATCCGCGCCGGCCGCCCGCCCCTCGTAGATCTGGTATTCGTCGATGATGAAATCCTTGCGCAGGAGCGGCAGATCGACTGCCTTGCGAATCGCGCTCATGTAGCTCAAGCGGCCGCGGAAGAAATCTTCGTCCGTGAGCACGGAGATGGCGGAGGCGCCATTATGCGCGTATGTCGCCGCGATCATGACCGGCGCGAAGTCCTTGGCTAGTAGGCCCCGGCTGGGCGAAGCGCATTTGACTTCGGCGATCAGCGAGACGCGATCCCCGCGAAGCGCCCGAAGCATATCACGAGGCGCGAAAGCCGCCGCCTCCGCCCGTCGGCGCATATCAGCCAGCGAGACGAACGCGCGCCGCTCAGCGATCTCCTCAATCTTTCGAGCGAGGATGCGGTCGAGGACGGTGTCGGTGGCGACGAAGGCGGTTGTCATTGCGCCAGGCTCTGGCTCAAGGCGATAAGCGCATCGAGTTTATTCAGGGCTTTGCCGCTGTCGATGACGTCGCGAGCCATGCGAATGCCATCGGCGATCGTCCCCGCTTTGCCCGCCGCCATGATGGCCGCCCCGGCGTTGAGCAGCACGACATCGCGTTTGGGTCCCCGCTCGCTGCCATCCAGAACGCCACGCAGGATCGCCGCGTTGGTCGCCGCGTCGTCGCCGCGCAGGTCATGAATGCTGGCGGGATGAAAGCCGAGGTCGCTGGGGTCTACATCGAGGTGGACGATGCTGCCATCCTCGCGCAAGTAGCTGATGCGGTTGGGACCCGTGACGGTCAACTCGTCCAGCCCGCCATAGCCATTGACGACCATGGCTGATTTCGCGCCCAGCGCCTGCAAGACATGAGCCAGCAAGTCTGTCAAATCAGCCGCGAAGACGCCCATAAGCTGCCTTTGCGCGCCGGCTGGATTGGTCAATGGACCCAGGATATTGAAGATCGTGCGGATGCCCAGTTCGCGCCGCGGTCCGATGGCATGGCGCATGGCTGGGTGCAGCTTGACCGCGAAAAGGAATCCTATGCCGATTTCGTCAACGCATTGGCCGACCTGTTCCGGGCTTAGGTCGAGGTTCAAGCCGAGCTCAGCCAGGACGTCGGCGCTGCCGCATTTGCTGGTGGCTGCGCGGTTGCCATGTTTCGCCACCGGGATGCCCGCGCCAGCCGCCACAAAAGCCACCGTCGTGCTGATATTGAAGCTGCCCGACCGGTCGCCGCCGGTGCCGCAGGTATCCAGCAGATCCCCCTCGACAGTGGTTGGCACGGTATGAGCCGCCTCTCGCATGGCGCGCGCGCTGCCGGTGATCTCGTCGGTGGTTTCGCCCTTCATGCGCAGAGCCATCAAGTAGGCGCCGATCTGGGATTGACTGGCTTCCCCGCGCATGATCTGGCGCATGACCGCTTCTGCCTGCTCCGATTCCAGGTGTCCGTAGCGGCTGAAAATATCTATAGCTTGCTGAATGTCCATTGCTTTGTCCTTTGGCTAATGCTGCGCGCCGGCTTCGTAGCGCATGAAGTTGCCCAGCATCCGCATGCCCTGGCGCGTCAAAATGCTTTCGGGATGAAACTGCAAGCCGATGACCGGATAGGTCCGGTGGCGCAAAGCCATGATTTCGCCGCTGGCTGTCCGCGCTGTGACCATCAGACATTCCGGCAGGCTGGCTTCTTCGACGATCAAGCTGTGATAGCGCGTGGCTTCGAATGGGTTGGGGATATCCGCCAGGATGGCATCGCCTTCGTGATAGATCATGCTGGTTTTGCCGTGCATCAATTCGGGCGCGTGAATGACCCTGCCGCCATAGGCCTCGCCGATGGCTTGATGCCCCAGGCAGACGCCCAGCAGCGGGATCTCCCCGCCCAATTGGCGAATCACCTCCAGCGAGACGCCGGCGTCTTTGGGATAACCGGGGCCGGGCGAAATGACGATGCGCCGGGGCGCCAAAGCGCGAATCTCATCGACCGTGATCTTGTCATTGCGATAGACGGTCAAATCCGCGCCCAACTCGCCGAGTTCCTGGACGATGTTATAGGTAAAGCTGTCGTAGTTGTCGATGACCAGAATCATGCTTGCCCCCGTTCGCCTTTACATCAGACCCTGTTCGGCGTATTTGACCGCCTCGAAGACCGCCTTGGCTTTGTCGATGGTCTCTTGGTATTCGGCGCTGGGGTCGCTGTCGGCCACAATGCCGCCGCCTGCCTGCACGCTAATCAGCCCGTTCTGCATCAGCAGCGTGCGAATGGTGATGCACATGTCCATGGAGCCGTCAAAGCTGAAGTAGCCGACAGCCCCGCCATAGGGACCGCGGCGAGTCTCTTCCAGTTCTTCGATGATCTCCATCGCCCGCACTTTAGGCGCTCCGCTCAGGGTGCCGGCCGGGAAGGTGGCGCGCAGCAGATCGAAGGCGTCCATGCCCTTGCGCAGCACTCCTTCAACCTGGCTGACGATGTGCATGACATGGGAATAGCGCTCAATGTACATCATGCGCTTGACCTGCACGGTGCCATAATCGCAGACGCGGCCCAGGTCGTTGCGCCCCAGATCGACCAGCATGACATGCTCGGCGCGCTCCTTGGGGTCATTGAGCAGCTCTTCTTCCAGGGCCAGGTCTTCTTTTTCGGTCTTGCCGCGATGCCGCGTGCCAGCCAGGGGGCGATTGTAGGCGATGCCATCCTCCAGGCGGACGAGCATCTCCGGCGATGCGCCAACCAAAGCCAGATCATCGCTGAAATCCAGCAAGAACATATACGGCGATGGATTGGTGGCTCGCAGGGCGCGATAGATCTGCAGCGGGCTGGCTTTGGTCTCGCGGCTGAAGCGCTGGGCGAGCACGATCTGAAAGGCGTCGCCATCGCGGATATACTCTTTGGCTTGGCGAACGCGCTCTTCATGCACATGCCGCTCGACATTCGAGACCGGATCGCGGACTTCAAGGTGATGCGGCGGGTCATAAGCCAGATGCGCCAGGGGCTGCGCAAGCGCTTCGATGATGCGGTCGATGCTGGCCACGGCTCGGTCATAAGCGGCATCGGGATCATCGCCGTCATTATGCGCGTTGGCGATGACGGTCAGTTCGTGCTTGGCGTGATCAAAGATGACCAGCGTGTCCGGCAGCATGAAAGCCACCGTGGGCACATCCAGTTCATCGCTGGCTGTGGCGGGCAAATCTTCAAAATAGCGCACGATGTCATACGACATGTAGCCGACGGCGCCGCCAACCAGCCTGGGCAAACCCTCCAGCGGCACAGGATTCACCGTTTGGAAATGGCGCTTGATGACATGCAGCGGGTCCTGGCCTTCGGGGATGGCGAACTTTGTCCGCGCTCCATCTCGCTCGAAAGTGACGATATTGTCCTTGACGCTGAGAATGCCCTTGGGGTTGACGCCGATGAAGGAATAGCGGCCCACCTGCTCGCCGCCTTCGACGCTTTCCAGCAAAAAGGCTGGCTTGCCCGCCTGCTTGAGCTTCATGTAGACCGACATGGGCGTTTCCAAGTCGCCCAGCAGGCTGCGATAGACCGGGACATGATCGCCCTGCGTGAAATAATCGCGGATTTCTTCTCGGGTTGGCTGAATATCCTGGCGCTCGGCTTGCTGCAGACTAAGCATGGCTGTCCCCTTCCGAAATCAAAAGAACCCAAATCATCCATTCAAGGACGAGAAGGGTTCCCGCGGTGCCACCTTGATTATCCGCCGGGGCGGATCGCTTCGTGGATACAGACGGCTTGTCGATATCCGGCGCTGTTGACGGGGCGCTGCCCGGCGCAAGCTACTGAGTTACCCGTTCGCCTGCGCGACTCCCCAGTCCATTCAGCATCGCTTTTTGTCTCGCCTTCACAGCAACCGGCGATTCTCTTTACAGCGCTGCGATGCCTACTACTCTGGTTCACAGTCTTTGGAGATATTCAGTTGTAGGGATAGCGTAGCGGCTATAGGAGGAGATGTCAAGCGGCAATGTGCTTCAACCCCGCTCGGTCAAGCAAACCCCCTCGGTCCCCCCGACGAGTCAGGGGGAGGCAACCCCCTCGGTCACAACCCCCCTCAATCCCCCCGACGAGTCAGGGGGAGGCTGGATTCAAGAGAGATTGAGCTTCATACCGTGCCCGCGCGAACCAACCTTCCCCGTCCTATAACCCCCCTCAATCCCCCCGACGAGTCAGGGGGAGGCTGGTTTCAAGAGAGATTGAGCTTCATACCGTGCCCGCATGAATCAAGCTTCCCCGTCCTATAACCCCCCTCAATCCCCCCGACGAGTCAGGGGGAGGCTGGTTTCAAGAGAGATTGAGCTTCATACCGTGCCCGCGCGAACCAACCTTCCCCGTCCTATAACCCCCCTCAATCCCCCCGACGAATCAGGGGGAGGCTGGATTCAAGAGAGATTGAGCTTCATACCGTGCCCGCGCGAACCAACCTTCCCCGTCCTATAACCCCCCTCAATCCCCCCGACGAATCAGGGGGAGGCTGGATTCAAGAGAGATTGAGCTTCATACCGTGCCCGCGCGAACCAACCTTCCCCCCATCCCGATGGGGGGACCGAGGGGGGTAGAAAAAACGGGGGGACCGAGGCGGGTGGGGGGCGCTATTCCCAGATATCACCGATGTCGCAGCCGAATGGGTCGGTGCAGGGATGCTGAGCGCGAGGCAAAGAAAGAGGATGAGCAAGAAGAAGGCGTCGGGGATTGGGTCGCCGAAGTCTCGCCTGTCCACACCATCATCGACATGACCGCTGCCTGGATCGTAACCGTTCGCCGCCCCGCCGCCATTCGCGCCGCCGCCATTCGCGAAGTGGTGCGCCTGGAAGTAGGCCGACCCGTCCGCCGCCACGACGCACTGATAATCGGTCACATTCGCCTTCTCATCCACGATCGGCAAGCCATGCCCGGAGACATCGACGCTCGCGGGAATCCACTGCCCGTTGTTGTAGGGTCCGCAGCCGGTCGCCGTCTCGGCCGGTTCGGGCGTGGGCGACCAGTCTTTCAGCGCGCCGCCGGCTTTGTTGTCGATGCTCTCCGTGAGCGCCAGCAGGTCGCCCGTTTCGCCGTCGAATAGCGCCAGGAAAATCTGCCCCTGTTCCATGTCCTTCGTGCCGGGCACGCAGAAGAGGTCGGCTCGGGCGCCGGGCAGCTTGTTCGGGTCGCATTGTCCGATGATGGCGTCTTCATCCCAGGCGATTTCGTGTTCTTCGATCAGGTCGGCGATGGTCTCGGCGTCGAGGTCGTCCAGGCGCAGGCGGGTTGTCCCGTTGTTGACGCGCTGGAAGGGGAAGGTAGTCTCGGCGTCGGCCGCGAGTTTGCGTTCGCCGTCGGCGTCGACATTGCGGAAGCGGATCCAGCCGAGTTCGTAGGTGCGGAATTCGAGAGCGAGGATCGCGGGGCTTTCGGGCGCATTTTCAGCGGTTTCGCTGGATTCGTCGGATTGGGCGAAGGCGCTGGCAATGGCGAGCAGGATGAGGATGAGCAAGAAGAAGGCGCGTACCATGGCGGGTCTCCGGGTCGGGGTTATGAGATATTGTAGCGCGTACTGTGTCGGATGCACAACATCCCATCTGCAGGCGCCGACTCTGTAGGGGCGATATACCATGTCACCCGCTTCAACCCCCACCCCCGGCCCGATCCAACAACGTGTAGGGGCGTTATGCCATGTCGCCCGCTTCAACCGCGCAGGCTGTATCGCGACCGCGAAATCTGCTATACTTATTGCGAATATGCGTTCTACTTCACCAGGAGCCCCGCGTGAGACTGAGCAATCGCGACATTGCCGAGATTTTCGAACGCTGCGCTGACATGCTGCAGATCCGCGGCGACAACATTCATCGCGTCCTGTCGTATCGCCGGGCGGCCGAAACCATACGCGCCCTGCCCCGCGCAAACGGGATTTCCCATGCGCCGCCCGCGCGAACCAACCTTCCCCCCATCCCGATGGGGGGACCGAGGGGGGTAGAAAAACGGGGGACCGAGGCGGGTGGGGGGCGCTATTCGCCGTCATCACCGGTGTCGCAGCCGAGTGGGTGGGTGCAGGGGTCGGGGTCGATTGGGATACTGATATTGTCGCCGCCGTCATCGTAAGTGCCGTGCCGACCGATTTTGCGATTGCTTCCGCTCCAACCGTCGCCTGCGCCCTCGCCGCCGCCATTCACGCCGCCGCCATTCGCGAAGCTGTGCGCCTGGAAATGAGCCGAGCCATCCGCCGCCACGACGCATTGATAATCGGTCACATTCGCCTTCTCATCCACAATCGGCAAGCCATGCCCGGAGACATCCACGCTCGCGGGAATCCACTGCCCGTTGTTGTAGGGTCCGCAGCCGGTCGCCGCTTCCTCCGCCGGTTCGGGCGTGGGCGACCAGTCTTTCAGCGCGCCGCCGGCTTTGTTGTCGATGCTCTCGGTGATGGCGAGCAGGCTCTCGGAATCGGCATCAAAAATCGCCAGGAAAATCTGCCCCTGCGCCATGTCTTTCGTGCCGGGCACGCAGAAGAGATCGGCTCGGGCGCCGGGCAGCTTGTTGGGGTCGCATTTGCCGATGATGGCGTCTTCATCCCAGGCGATGTCATGCGTGTCGATGAGGTCGGCGATGGTCGCGGCATCCAGGTTGTCCAGGCGCAGGCGGGTCGCCCCGTTGTTGACGCGCTGGAAGGGGAAGGTAATGTCGGCGTCGGCAGCGAGTTTGCGTTCGCCGTCGGCGTCGACATTGCGGAAGCGGATCCAGCCGAGTTCGTAGGTGCGGAATTCGAGAGCGAGGATCGCGGGGGTTTCGGGCGCATTTTCAGCGGTTTCGCTCGTTTCGTTGGATTGGGCGTGGATGCTGAGCGCGAGGCAAAGAAAGAGGATGAGCAAGAAGAAGGCGCGTACCATGGCGGGTCTCCGGGTCGGGGTTATGAGATATTGTAGCGCGTACTGTGTCGGATGCACAACATCCCATCTGCAGGCGCCGACTCTGTAGGGGCGATATACCATGTCGCCCGCTTCAACCCCCACCCCCGGCCCGATCCAACAACCTGTAGGGGCGTTATGCCATGACGCCCGCTTCAACCGCGCAGGCTGTATCGCGACCGCGAAATCTGCTATACTTATTGCGAATATGCGTTCTACTTCACCAGGAGCCCCGCGTGAGACTGAGCAATCGCGACATTGCCGAGATTTTCGAACGCTGCGCCGACATGCTGCAGATCCGCGGCGACAACATTCATCGCGTCCTGTCCTATCGCCGCGCCTCGGAAACTATTCGCGCCCTGCCCCGGGACCTGCGCGTCATATCCAGCGAAGGCGGGCTGACCGATCTCAATTTCATCGGCAAGACCATCGCGGCAAAAATCGATGAAATGCTGGAGACCGACGAGCTTGAGTTCTATGAGCGTCTCAAGTCCGAAATCCCGGAGGGCTTGGTCGATATCATGCATATCAATGGCGTGGGACCCAAAAAAGCCAAGCTCTTCTGGCAGAAGCTGGAAATCACCACCGTGGCCGAATTGCAGGCGGCCGCCGACACGGGAAAACTGGCTGCCCTGCCGGGCATGGGCAAAAAGAGCCAGCAGAAGATCCTCGATGGCATTGAGGCATTATCTCGCCAGACGGGCCGAAGCAATATCGGCGAGGCGCTGCCGGCCGCGCGTCAGATACTTGAGCGCCTGCTGGATTTGCCGGAAGCGCTCCAGGGCGAGCTGGCGGGCAGCATCCGCCGGGGCCGCGAGACCATCGGCGATGTCGACATCCTGATCGCCAGCGACAATGCCGCGCCTATCATGGAGCGTTTCGTGACAATGGAGAATGTCGCCCGCGTGCTGGGGCATGGGCCGACCAAGAGTTCTGTCGAATTGCTCACGGGCTTGCAGGTGGACCTCCGCGTGCTGGAAATGGCGCGTTGGGGCACGGCGCTCCAGTATTTCACCGGCAGCCTGGCGCATAACGTCAAGATGCGGCAAGTCGCCCTGGAGCAGGGGCTGAGCTTGAACGAACAGGCCCTGAGCCCGGTGGACGCGGACAAAATCATCATCGAATCCGCGCCCAAGATCCTCTGCGAGAGCGAAGAGCAGGTATACGCGACCCTTGGCCTGCCCTACATCCCGCCCGAACTGCGCGAGGACAGCGGCGAGATCGAAGCGGCTCGCGAGGATCGCCTGCCAAAGCTGATCACGCGCGCCGATATCATTGCCGATTTGCATATGCACACGACCTGGAGCGATGGCAAGCATACCATTCGCGAGATGGCGGAAGCCTGCATCGAACGCGGCCACAAGACCATGGTCATCACCGATCATTCGCGCAGCCTGGGAATCGCCAACGGGCTGAGCATCGAGCGTCTGCTGGCACAAGCCGCCGAAGTACGCCAGATGAACGCGGAAATGGGCGAGCGCATCCAGATCCTTGCTGGCACGGAGATGGATATCAAAGCCGATGGCGAGCTTGATTACCCGGATGAGATTCTGGCGGGTTTGGATTTTGTCATCGCCTCGCTGCATTCCGGTTTGAGCCAAAAGCGCGACCAGGTAACGAAGCGCCTCCTCAACGCGATCCGCAACCCGCATGTCGATATGATCGGGCATCCCTCTGCGCGGCAATTCCCCAACCGGGAAGCGGTGGATGCGGATTGGGACGCGGTCCTGGCGGCGGCGAAAAATCATGACACGATTCTGGAAATCAACGCCAATCCCCTGCGCCTGGATCTCAAGCCCGAGCTGGCGCGGCTGGCCAAGGATATGGGCGTACTGCTGGCCATCAACTCGGACGCTCATCGCATCGCTCAACTCGACCTGCTGCCTTATGGCGTGACGATTGCGCGGCGCGGCTGGCTGGAGGCGCCGGATGTGGTGAACACCTGGTCATACGAGCGCTTTTCCGCCTGGCTGGCTGAGCGCCCCTGACCTGGCTTGCGCGAAAAATGAGCCACAACAGCCCGCTGCCGGAGGAGGCGAAAGCCGCACAGCTGCCTTCCGCTGGCGAGGGGAACCGACCGCCACAAGCCGTGCCAACCCGCGCGCAGCTGGCCGCCCGCCGCCAATACAGACGCGCCTGGAAACGGGCTCGCAACCCCCTGGCCATTTCCTGGCGCTGGCTGCTGCTGACTGTGGCGCTGTCAGCAGTCGCTGCCTTTGGCGCGATCGCCCTGTTTTTCGGCTTAAGAAATCCCTCCGCCGCTGAATCTGCCGCTCCCATCGCAATCGTCACGGCTGGGGATCTTCAGCTGCCGCTCGCGCTCAGTCCAGAGCCCGGGCAAGCAACCGCTGATCCCGCAATCGCTCCGGAAGTCATCCTGGCGCCGGGCAGTCCAGTCAGCATCGTCTTGACGGGACCCGCCGTGCCCACCGTCATCGTAACGAATACACCGATACCCTTGGCGCTGGGTTTGGATGCCGAAGTGCACGGCGTCGGCGACGATGAACTCAACGTGCGCAACCTGCCAGCACTGCGCGGCAGCCAGGTGCTTTTCCGCGCGCCGGCGGGGTCGCAATTTGTTATCATTGGCGGACCTGAATACGCCGATGGCTACACGTGGTGGCAGCTGCATGACCCGGCTTTTGAGGTCAGCGGCTGGGCTGTGGCCAGATATCTGCAGGCTCTGCCAGAGAGTTCAGGACAAGAAGCGTGACTCAAGAGATCAAGAAGCGCATCGCCGAGCTTAGCCAGCAGCTGCATCAGCACAATTATCGCTACCATGTTCTGAATGCCCCGCTCGTCAGCGATGCCGAATATGACCAGCTCTTCCGAGAGCTCAGCAGCCTGGAAGCGCTGCATCCGCGCTATCTTCGCGATGATTCGCCCACCCAGCGCGTCGGCTCCGATCTTTCCGGGGACTTTCCCAAAGTTCCGCATCCCGCGCCGATACTCAGCTTGGCCAATGCTTTTGACGAAACCGACCTGCGGGGCTGGGAGGAGCGAAACCTGCGCTTGCTGCCGAGCGGCGCGCAACTGGAATATGTCTTGCAGCCCAAGCTTGATGGCTTGGCGATTGTCATCACATACGAAAACGGCCTGCTGACCCGCGCGGCCACCCGCGGCAACGGCGAGCTTGGCGATGATGTCACAGCCAATGTCAAGACGATTCGCACTGTCCCGCTGCGAATTCCCGTTAGTGGCAAGCGGCCTCCGCCCAGCCGGTTAGTCGTCCGCGGCGAGATCCTGTTTCACAAAGCGCATTTCCAGGAGCTCAACCGCGAACAAGAAGCGCTGGGGTTGCCAGCCTATATCAACCCGCGCAACACCGCCTCGGGGTCGCTCAAACAAAAGGACAGCCGCGAGACCGCCAAGCGCAAGCTGACGGCTTATGTCTACGCCATTGTGGACAGCGATGGCATAGCGCTGGAGAGCGAATGGGAGATCTTGAACACCCTCGGCGATATGGGTTTCAAGGTCATCACCGACGCCAATCTGCTCGCCAGCCTGGACGAAGCCGTCGCGGCATTTCCCGGCTGGGAGGCGCGGCGAGATGACCTGCCTTTCGAGATTGACGGCTTGGTATTAAAGGTGAATCAACTGGCGCAGGCTCGTGAACTGGGCATCGTTGGCAAGGATCCCCGCGGCGCAATCGCTTATAAGTTCCCCGCGGAAGAAGGAGCCACCAAGCTGCTTGGCTTGACCATCGGCGTCGGCCGCACCGGCAAGCTCACGCCAACAGCCCAGCTTGAGCCCGTATTCATCGGCGGCGTGACCGTCTCCAACGCCAGCCTGCACAATTATGACCAAGTGGCGGCTTTGGACATTCGCCTGGGCGATCAGGTCATCGTCAAGCGCTCGGGCGATGTCATACCGTATGTCATCGGTCCCGTGCCAAGCGCGCGCGATGGCAGCGAGAGGCCGATCCAGCCGCCGGAGTCTTGCCCCTTCTGCGATTCCCAGCTTGCGCAGCCTGAGGGCGCGGTAGATTGGTTCTGCCCCAACCCCAGCTGCCCTGAACGCGTGATGCGGACATTGGAATTCTTTGTGTCCCGCGGCGCGATGGATATCGAGGGCATGGGACCGCAAACCACGGCTGTCTTGATCGAGCGCGGTCTCATCAAGGACGAAGCGGATATCTTCAGCCTAGAGGCGGCGCCGCTGCTGGCGCTGGAAGGCTTCGCCGAGAAAAAGGTCGAGAATCTCCTCAAGTCCATCGAAAAAGCCAAATCGCGCGGGTTCGCCCAAGTGCTGACGTCCCTGGGCATTGATGGCGTCGGCACGACTGTGGCCGGCTTGCTCAGTGACAATTTCTCCTCGATGGACGCCCTGCTGGAAACCGCCGAAAAGACCCGCGCGGCTGAAGCGGCTTTCGGCGAAATCATGCATCCCATCCTGGAAGCGGCAACCGCGGACAACGGCGACATCGCCAAGCTGCTGAATCGCCTGCGACAGCCGACCAGCGATTTGGTCCCTCGCTACCTGGATGCGCCCGACTTGTTGACGCGCCTGGAACGGCTCCTGCGCCCGCTCCAGCTTGGCTCCGGCGATCTCGCCAGCATAAGCGAGCGGCTGGAAGCCCTAATCGAGGTCTCGCGCACCCTGCATGCCATTGAGGGTATGGGACCGATCCTCGCGCAGAATATCATCGCATGGTTCAGCAACGCGCGCAATCGCTCCGTGCTGATGAAGATGCAAGCGGCAGGCGTGACCATGCGCGCCGAAGAAAAGGCGCGGGCAGGCGACGTTCTGGCTGGCAAAACCTTCGTGCTCACGGGCAGCATGTCCCTGCCCCGCGGGCAGATCAAAGCCTTGGTCGAAGCCAATGGCGGCAAGGTGACCGGCAACGTCAGCAAGAAGACCGGCTACGTCGTGGCAGGGGATTCGCCCGGCAGCAAGGTGGAAAAAGCCGTCAAGCTGGGCTTGCCGATCATCAGCGAAGACGAACTGCGCGCGCTCATTGCGAACTAGAGGACCAGCGCAAATGAGCAGCGCTTTCATTCGCATCAAACCCGGGCGGGAGAAACCAATCCGAAAGCGCCATCCCTGGATCTATTCCGGCGCGATTGCCCATGCCGAAAACGCGGTCGATGGCGAACTGGTCAAGGTGCTTGACCACAAGGATCGTTTTCTGGCGCGCGGCTATTGGAATTCGCGGTCGCAGATTCGAACGCGCGTCATGACCTGGGATGACGAGCCCATTGACGCTCAGTGGTGGCGCCGGCAGATCAAGCGCGCCCTGAACCTGCGCAGGGTGGAATTGGCTGCCCCGCCCGCCTCCGCTTGCCGGCTGGTCAACGCCGAGAACGATTTCATGCCCGGCCTTATCATCGATCGCTACGCCGATTGCTGTGTCCTGCAAGCGCTGACCCGCTATATCGACAAGAACAAGTCGGCGATTGTCGAGGCGCTTGTGGATGTGACCGGTGCGCGCCATGTCTATGAACGCAGCGATGCGCCAGCCCGCATGCAGGAAGGCTTGGACGCAAGCGTCGGATCCCTGTATGGGGAACCAGCGCCAGATCTGGTCGAGATCCAGGAGGGCGCCAAGTTCCTGGTCGATATCAAACATGGGCAGAAGACCGGCTTCTACCTGGACCAGCGCGATAATCGCCGCATGCTCGCTGAGTTGGTCAAGCAATGCCTGGCGGGGGATGGCGGGCCGCTGAGCCTGCTGAACGTCTTCAGCTACACCGGCGGATTCGCCTTGAGCTGCGGGCATTTTGGCGCGCTGCATTCTGTCAATGTCGATGCGTCGCGGGCGGCGTTGGAACTGGCCGAGCGCATTTTCCAGCTCAACGGTTTTGACGCGGCGCAGCATGGCGAGACCGTCGAGTTCATCCAAGCCGACGCTTTCGACTATCTGCGTCACTGCGCGCAGGAGCGGCATTCTTATGATATTGTTGTCCTGGATCCGCCCAAGTTCGCCAATTCCAGGCGACAAATCCAGCGCGCTGCACGCGGCTACAAAGATCTCAATCTGAAGGCATTCAAACTGCTCAAGCCAGGCGGCTGGCTGATGACATTCTCCTGTTCCGGGGCGATAAATCGCGACTTGTTCCAGAAGATCGTCTTCGGCGCATTGCTGGATTCCGGGCGGCAGGCGCAGGTCATCAAGCAGCTTGGCGCGGCAGCCGATCACCCCGTCAGCCTGAGCTTCCCGGAAGGCGAATACCTCAAGGGTTTGCTCCTGCGCGTCAATTGAGCAAGGCCATCGCCCTGGTGTATCAGCGTTTTCCCGTCCAGGCGGGGTTGCCAAAACGTTCGCTTTCGTAGGCTTTGGCGCTGGCGATTTCGCTCGCGGATAGCTGTCTTTGGCGGAGCGGCTGCTCGAGCGTCTGGCTGAAACCGCTCAGGAAGGCTCGGGCGACTTCATCCCAGCTGGGCTCGCGGTTTAGAGCCTCGTCAAGGGCAATCGCGCGTTGGCGGACGCTGAGCTTCTTGGCTTGGCGTTCGGACGCGGTCTCAAATGCCAGCGCATCGCAGATACGCGCCACATCGCCTTTGAGCGGCAAGCTGCCATGCTGCAGGAGCGCGCCCTTGCGCCGAAGCTGAGCGCTGCCAATTAACTTGCGGTTCTCAACTGTGATTTCATAGTGCGATGAGATTTCGAAGCAAACAGGACCAGCCTGATTCGTGCCCGCGCCTTGATGACCAGCCGTGACATTCGCGCCCAGGCTTTCTAATGCGCGGAGAAGAGCTTGGCTAATCCGCCGATAACTTTCGACCACATTGCCGCTGGCCAAAGGATGGCTGAGGGGCAGGCAAAGGCTGTAGGTCAGCTCATCGCCATGCAGGATCGCTTTGCCGCCGCTTGGCCTGCGCAGCAAATCCCAGCCGCGCTCACGCAATGCCACCGCATCGACATCGCGCAGGCGCTGCCCATAACCCAGCGACAGACAGAAAGGCGCCCAGCCGTACAAGCGCAGGGTGGCGGGCTGCTCCCCCGCCGCGACGGCATCCATGATTGCGCAATCGACAGCCATATTCCAGGCGCCGCGGCCAAAATCCGACTCCATTATGCTGCGCATTTGTGCCATTGGCTTACCTTGCCTATACTGGCGTCATATCGCTAGCGGCACGGGGATGGACGCTGCGCTGCATGACTCAGCATAACCCAGAAAAACCCAGAGACGCGCGGCCCAGGGCGGCCCGCCGGACTATGCCGCCAGTTCAGGGCGCGTCCAAATTCAACGCTGCGCCAGCCTACAGCACAGCGCAATACACGCGGCAGCAGGGGCGCGCGCCACGGCTCCCCCAGCGGCAATCTTGGGCCCGCCAGCGCCAACGCCGCTCAGATAATCGCCGCCGCCGCAACGAATGGGTTTGGGTGATCTTAGCAGCCGGCATGATATCTGTCTTTGGCTTTCTGATCATCGCCATGTTCATTCTGCTGCGCGTGCCGCAATCGGCGCAGATAGCCATGCCCACCGCCGACCTGAGGCCTCTGTTGCCGACGCCCGTCGACGCCCGCAGCGAATTCATCGCCGATGGAAGGCGCGTCGGCGTCGATGTCTTGCGGACCGACGATGGCAGCCTCATCGAGATTGCGCCTTGGGATGGCCAGTCTCGCTATACTATCATCGTGGCGGGCCTTGACCGCCGGCAAGACCAATCCCAGGAGCCTGTGCGCACAGACAGCCTCATGCTCGTCAGCATTGATCCTGTCAAGGACAGCCTGGGCTTGCTGAGCATCCCGCGGGATCTCTGGGTGGAGATTCCGGGCCAAGAAGAGCGCGACCGCATCAACCGCGCCTATTTCCTGGGCGAGGTCCGCGCGAGGGGCGGCGGCGCCAGGCTGCTGCAGCAGACCATCCGCCTCAACCTGGGCATACGCGTTCACAACTTCGTGTTGGTCGATTTCAAAGTCCTGGTCGACTTTGTCAATCTGCTGGGCGGGATAGAGGTCACAATCGATTATGCCATCGACGACGAGCGCTACCCTGACGACAGCTATGGCTACGATCCCTTTTATATGGCGCCGGGCACGCATATCCTGGATGGAGCGGACGCGCTGCGTTTCGCCCGCACCAGGCATGGCAACAACGATGTCTTGCGCGCCGCCCGGCAACAGCAAGTGCTCAGCGGCATCCGCGATCGTGCCCTCAGCCTCAACTTCATAGAGCTGATCGCGCAGGCGCCCGCCCTGCTGAGCAGCCTCAGCGAGAACCTGCAAACCGGTTTGGATCTTCAGCAGATCATACAATTGGCAATCTTCGCGCGCGACATCAAAGCTGAAAATATCACCATGCGGGTGATGAACTTCGAATACCTGCAGGAATACACCACGGAGGAATACCAGCAGCAGGTCTTGGTTCCCATCGTTGAACGGCTGCCGCGGCTGCTCCGCCAGACCTTTGGCGATGATTACGCGCGCTAGTTCGCCCCTTGGGCTATGCGAGGCAGAGAAAGCAAAAGGCAGCGCCCATACTATTGAACGCCGCCCATAAGAGCATACCCACCGTACCGTGTAGCCATAGTGTCTCGAACCTGAAAAAATCAGGCCGGGAATCGCTTGATAACCGCTGTTTTGGCTCTAGCCTATTACATGGGCTACCAAAGAAAGACTCCCCTATAGAGAATGTTGGCTCGGCACATATAGTTCTATCACGAATACAGCAGGCGCGACAATGTATAGCATAGGCATGGCGAGCTGTCAAATTTGATAATCCTCGCATTCGCCTACAGCGCAAGAATCCCCGCGCGGCATATAATGGTCGTGTCGAAATCATGAGTTTTGAAGTGAAGAGGAGTGGCAGCGTGGACAATGATCTGATGAGAGAGTGTTTGGCTGAGTTGATTGGAACTTTCGTCCTGGTTTTCGTTGGCGCGGCCGCGGTCCTGGTTGCGCCTGTCTTCAGCGTGCTTGTGCCAGCTTTCGCACATGGTTTGATTCTATGCGCCTTGATCTATACCTACGGGCATATTTCCGGCGCGCAGGTTAACCCGGCCGTCAGCCTGGGCTTGACCGTTGGCGGGCAGCAAAGCCCGACCAAGACCGCTTATTTCATCGTGGCGCAAGCCATAGGCGGCATCATCGCGGCTGGCGTTTTGGTCGCCGTCTTCCCGCAGGATAACGCCGGCGTGGCGGCCTTCCTGGATGGCAATGCCTACAACTTTGGCCAGACCACCGGATTCCTGACTGGGGATTCGGTGTGGACAGCGGCAATCTATGAAGCGATTCTGACCTTCTTCCTGGTCAGCGCGGTCTTCCAGGCGGCGGCTTATGGCAAGGCGGGCAAGCTGGCTGGCGTGGCAATCGGCTTCACGCTGGCGGCCAGCATCCTGGCGGGCGGCCCAGCCACCGGCGCGTCGCTGAACCCGGCGCGCACGCTGGGCCCGGCATTGGTCGCTGGCGACGCATCCTATCTGATTCCTTACATGATCGGCATATTTGGCGGCGGCATCATCGCGGGTCTGCTGCATGGCAATCTGCTGAAGCCGGCCGACAGCTAGACCATAGCGCAGCCAGTTCCAGCGCAAGAATCGCTCATCACGGCGCGCGCCTATGGAGCTGGCTCCTGCTCGTCAGGCAGCGCCAGCTGAATATGCAGCTCCTCCAGTTGTTCTCCATGCGCGGGGGATGGCGCGTTCGCCATGATGTCCGTGCCGCCTTGGGTCTTGGGGAAGGCGATGACTTCTCGGATATTCGGCGCGCCAGCCAAGAGCATGACCAGGCGGTCGATGCCCCAAGCCATGCCGCCATGCGGTGGAGCGCCAAACTCAAAGGCTTCCAGCATGTGCCCAAATTCCGCCATGGCTTCGTCCATGCTCTGGCCTATCAGCGGGAAGATCTTCTCCTGGATGGCGCGGTCATGGATGCGAATGCTGCCGCCGCCCACTTCGTAGCCATTGCAGACCAGGTCATATTGTGAGCCGCGCGCGGCGCCCGGGTCGCTATCCAGCAGATGCAAATCCTCCGGCAGCGGCATGGTGAACATGTGCTGCGAAGGGTCCCAGCGGTCATTCTCCTCGTCGCGGATGAACTCGGGGAAGTCGACAATCCAGCAGAAGGCCAGCAGGTCATCATCTAGTTCAAGCTCAGCTTTGAAGTGGTTGCGCAAGGCATCGGTGACGGCGTATACGATTTCGTCTTTGTCGGACATGAAGAGCAGCAGATCGCCCGGTTGCGCATCCATGGCTTCCAGCAATTCCAGCTTGAGCTCGACGCTGAAGAATTTGCCGATCGGTCCCCGCAGCGGTCCTTCGGGCTCGGTCGGCACGGTGATGTAAGCCAAGCCTTTTGCGCCGGCTTTGCGCGCCATGGTCTCCAGATCTCGCGTGACCTTGCGCAGCTGCGTGCCGCTGAGCTCGCCTGCCACTTTGGGCACGCGCATGCACTTGACCGGCTTGCCGGCTTGGACATTCTCGACGAAGACGGGGAAGGCGCAGCGACCGGCAATCCCGCTGATATCTACCGCGCGCAGGTCAAAGCGGATATCCGGGCGGTCTGTGCCATATTGCTCGAGGGCGTCCTGGTAGCGGATGCGCGGAAAAGGCTCGGCTATCAAGCGCTTGTCAGGCTTCAATGACTTGACAATTTCGCTGGCCAGCCGCTCCATCAGCCGCATGACATCCTCGCGTTCGACGAAGCTCATCTCCAGGTCCAGCTGGGTGAATTCGGGCTGCCTGTCGCCCCGCAAGTCTTCATCGCGGAAGCAGCGGGCAATCTGAAAATAGCGCTCGAAGCCGCCGACCATCAGAAGCTGTTTGAGCTGCTGCGGGGATTGCGGCAAGGCATAGAACATGCCCGGCTGCAAACGGCTGGGCACGAGGAAGTCGCGCGCGCCCTCCGGCGTGGTCTTGAAGAGGATGGGCGTCTCAATTTCCAGGAAACCCTCGGCATCAAGAAAGTCGCGGATGAACTTGACGGTTTTATGGCGCAGCAGGATGTTGGCTTGCATGGGTTCGCGGCGCAAATCGAGGTAACGATGCCGCATGCGCAGAGCTTCATCGAGGCTGCCTTCTTCCTTGTTGATATAGAAGGGCGGCGTAAGCGAGCGGTTCAAGATGAGGATTTCATCCGCCACGATGTCGATATCGCCGGTCAGCAGATCCGGGTTGGCGGTGCCATCCGGGCGAATGCGCACGCTGCCATGCACTTGCAGCACATATTCGTTGCGGGCGCTATCGGCGACGGCATGCGCGGCCGGCGCCTGCTCCAGGTCGACGACCACCTGTGTGATGCCCCAGCGATCGCGCAGGTCTATGAAGATCAAGCCGCCCTGATCCCGCCGGCGATTGACCCAGCCCGCCAACGCGACTGCCGAGCCAGCGTCTTTCTCCCGCAATTCGCCACAGGTATGCGTCTTCATCATCTTGCGGTTTCTCCTGAATCTGCGCGTTACGCTTGTCGCTCGCTCGCGGATGACAACAGCGGCATAGCTTAGCACGAGCCGCAGCGCAAATGTATAGTCAGTCTGCGTCCGCCGCGCTTTACAGGCTGCGCCGCATTGACTACACTTCGGCGCATGAACGGCGATGAAGGCGGCATCAGCAAGCGCCAGCTCGGCATTGGCATGACGGCGATTGGCGCGTTAGGTTTCGCGGGTATTCTGTCCGTGGACCTCATCGACGCGGGGCGGCAAGGCGGCATCGGACCCGCACAGTCCCTGGCATTGCTCGTTATGGCGGTCTTGATCATCGTCGGGCTCTCGCTGATCCCCCTGGGCGACAAGCCGGCATGATCGCTGCCCGGCCTGCGCTGCGCAATGCTCTGATGCTGGCGGCGACGGCTTGCCTGCTCTACGCGCTGCTGGTCTACTGCCTCTACGCCGCCAATCTGCTCGCCTTTCCCTACGATTATGACCAGGGCGAAGGCTTCGAAGTTCACGACACCGTGCTGTTCAGCCGCTTTCAACTGCCCTACCGCGATACCGAAGTCTATCCTTTTTACGCCAGCAATTATCCGCCGCTCTTCCATGTCATGCTGTCGCCATTTGTCTGGCTTTTTGGTCCGGCTTACTGGTATGGGCGTTTGCTGGGCTTTCTGGCTTCCCTGGTCAGCGCCGCCGGGATTGGCTATGCCGTATACCGCGATGGCGGGCGTCAGCGATGGATCGCGCTGCTGGCTGGTTTGGCTTTCCTGAGCTCCAACTTTGTCTATCACATCGGTCCGCTCTATCGCCAGCATACGATCATGGCGACCTTCGAGACGCTGGCAATCGTAATTCTGGCTGGCGCTTTCCCACGACGTCAGCGCTTGGGCATTGCCATTGGGCTCCTGCTGCTGATTTGCGCGGGATATACCAAGCAGCTGGCGGCGATTAGCGCCATGGCTGCCCTGTTTTGGATGTTCCTGCGAGCTCCCCGGCGCGCTCTGGCTTGGGCTGGGTTTTTCGCGGCTCTCGGGGGCGGCATCTTCGCCACGCTGAACATCGCTTCGGGCGGGCAATGGTGGCTGCAAGCAATCATCGCCAACTTCAACGCCTTCATCCCAGATCAGGCGCTCGGTTTATTCATGCTCTGGTTCAAGCTGCATGGCTTCCTGCTCTTGCCAGCTGCCGCGCTGCTGGTATACGAACTGTATATTGATCGCCTGTCCATCTACAGCATCTGGTTCATTTCGGCGGCTCTGCTGGGCGGCTTGGCATCGGGGGCTTGGGGCGCTGGCGACAGCTATTTTGTCACATCGCTGGCTGGGGGCTGCATCCTCAGCGGCATTCTTTTCTCGCGCCTGGTGAGGGGCAGCATGCCTCTGCCTCTCGGCATCCCCTCAGCGAAACTCAGCGCCGCGGCTCTCATCGTCTTCCCCTTAATCTACATCGCATATGCCCGCGCCACGCTCAAAATGCCGACCGATGGCCCCTTTCAACCACTTGCGGCTCTGCTGGGCATTGGAGCGAACGTCCGCGATGATTTTTATGATTCAGCCAGCTTTTCTGTCGGCGGATACGCGCATATAGGCTATCTACTGTCGCAGGAAGATCGGGCGGCTGGCGACAGAATCGTCGAACGCATCCTGGCAACGGACCCGCCAACCTTGAGCGAGGAAGCCGGCTTCACTATGGCAGCGGGCCGCAATGTCGTGACCAACCCGACGCAACTGCGCAACCTGCATCTGGCGGGATATTTTGAGGGCGAGCAACTGGTGGGGATGATCGAGCGCCAAGAGTTCGGCATCATCATCCTGCGCGCGCTCTTCTATCCGCCGCCAGTGCTGGAAGCCATCGATCGCCATTATGCCCATAAGGAATCCATACACATGAATGGCTTTGATTATCTGATCCTGTATCCCAAACCTGGCAGGAGCGCGTCGTGACAACCGCCTATTTGACGCATGAGCGATTCATCGAGCACGACTTCCCCAAGCACCCGGAACACGCCGGTCGCATTCAAGCCGTCTGGCGGCAGCTTGAGAAGCAAGGCTTAGCGGATAAGATGCTGAAGATCGCGCCAAAGCCGGTCGGCGATGAGCAGATTCTAGCGACGCACAGTCTCGCGCATCTGGAGCGGCTCACGCTAATCGCTGGGCAGGACCGCACAGCGCGGATCGACGCCGATACCTACGCCTTGCCGGTATCGCTTGAGATCGCTCGACTGGCGGCTGGCGCTGTCATCGGCGCGGTGGATAATTTGGCTTTGGGCCGCGCTCAGAATGCCATGGCTGTCGTCAGGCCGCCCGGTCATCACGCCACGCGGGATTGGCAGATGGGCTTCTGCCTGCTGAACAACATCGCCATCGCCGCCCGGCATGCCCAGAGCGCCCATGGATTCAAGCGCCCGCTGATCATCGACTATGACGTGCATCATGGCAATGGCACGCAAGATATTTTCACTGCCGACCCGTCGGTCATGTTCATCTCCATCCATCAAAGTCCGCTCTACCCGGGCAGTGGAATGGTCAACGAGGCTGGCATGGCTGCGGGCAGTGGCAAGACGCTGAACCTGCCGCTCCCGGGCGGATGCGGCGATGCAACCTACCGGCAGGTCTTTGCGGAAATCGTCGTGCCAGCAGCAAAGCGATTCGCCCCAGACCTGCTGCTCGTTTCCGCCGGCTTCGACGCGCATTGGGCAGATCCCCTGGCCGGGATGCGATTGAGCCTGGCAGGCTACGACTGGCTTGCGCGGGACTGCCTCGCTCTGGCTGAGGAACTCTGTGAAGGAAAGATCATCTTTGTCATGGAAGGCGGTTATGACCTGGATGCGCTCTCGCATGGCTGGAGCAATATCGCGCGGGTTCTTCTGGGCATTGATTCGCTCAGCGATCCCTATGGCGCAGCGCCGGACGGCCAAGAGCCTGACGCGCTGGCGATCATCGAGAGAGTTCGCCGCATCCACGGTCTTTAGCTGAGAATAAGATCGCCTTCGATTCCGTGCGCGTCCATCAAGGCGCCGCGCAGGTCAAAGACTTGGTCGCGCAGGGCGGCCGCTTTCTCAAATTCGAGGGCTTGAGCCGCTTTGGTCATCTCGCCCTCCAGCTGCTCGATCATGTATTTGAGTTGGTCGGCTGGCAGGGTCCGCAAGCCCAGATCCACCTTGACCTCGTCGGCGTCCTCCGCTTCCATCCCGCGCAGCCTGTCGGTGATGTCCTGGATATCTTTGACGATCTGCTGCGGCTCAATGCCATTGTCGCGGTTGAAGGCTTCTTGTTTGGCGCGCCGGCGATCCGTCTCGTCGATGGCGCCTTGCATGGCTGGCGTCATCTTGTCGGCGTACATGATGACCTTGCCTTCAATATGACGAGCGGCTCGGCCTATCGTCTGGATCAGCGCAGATTCTGAGCGCAGGAAGCCAGCTTTGTCCGCGTCCAGTATCGCCACCAGCGAAACTTCGGGCAGGTCCAAACCTTCGCGCAGCAGGTTGATGCCAACGACAACATCGTAGACGCCCATGCGCAAATCGCGCAGGATCTCCACCCGTTCCAAGGTATCGACCTCGGCATGCAGATACTGCCCCTTGATGCCCAGCTCATTCAAATAGCCTGCCAATTCTTCCGACATGCGCTGCGTCAAGGTGGTGACCAGGACGCGCTGCCCCTCGCGGACCCGCAGGGCGATCTCTTGCAGCAGGTCGTCAATCTGGCCTTCGATCGGGCGCACATCCACCTGCGGATCTACTATGGCGGTGGGGCGGATAATCTGTTCGACCACATGCTGGGCATGTTTGTCCTCATAGGGACCGGGCGTCGCGCTGGTGTAGATCGTCTGGCCCACGCGGCGCTCAAACTCGGCGAAGGTCAGCGGACGGTTGTCCAAGGCGCTGGGCAAGCGAAAGCCATAATCGACCAGGACTTGTTTGCGCTGCTTGTCGCCATTGTACATGCCGCGGATCTGCGGGACGGTCATGTGGCTCTCGTCGATGATCAGCAAATGATCGTCCGGCAGGTAGTCGATCAAAGTATAGGGGGCGCTGCCGGGCGGGCGGCGGTCGAAATGCCGCGAATAATTCTCGATGCCCGTCGTGAAGCCCACCTCGCGCAGCATCTCAATATCGTAACGCGTGCGCTGTTCAATGCGCTGGGCTTCTATCAGCTTCTCTTCTCGCTTGAAATGGGCGATCTGCTCATCCAGTTCGTTCTCGATGTCGTTCAGCGCCTCGCTGATGTGCTCATCGTCGGTGATGTATTCGCGAGCGGGGAAGATAGTCGCCTGATAATGATTATGCGCCACTTCGCCGGTCAGCGGATGAAACTCGACGATCTTCTCGATCTCATCGCCCCAAAGATAGACGCGGAAAGCCGTCTCCGAATATCCAGGCACGATCTCCAGCGTATCGCCACGGACTCGAAACGTGCCGCGGCGCAATTCCATATCGTTGCGGGAGTACTGAATGCGCACAAGATCCCTCAGGACGCGCTCCCGCCGCACTTCCTCGCCAACCGCCAGCTCGACGGACATCTTCTGCCAATTTACCGGATCGCCGATGCCATAGATGCAGGAGACCGAGGCCACAATGAGCACATCGCGCCGTGAAAAGAGCGAGGCTGTGGCGCTCAGCCGCAAGCGCTCAATCTGCTCGTTGATATCGGTCGATTTCTCAATGTAGAGATCATGCCGCGGCACGTAGGCTTCCGGCTGATAATAATCGTAGTAGCTGACAAAGTATTCGATGGCGTTGTTGGGGAAGAGACGCTTGAACTCGGCGTAGAGTTGGGCGGCCAGAGTCTTGTTGTGCGCCATGACCAGGGTGGGTCTCTGGGTGGTTTGCACGATATTGGCGACAGTGAAGGTCTTGCCCGTGCCCGTCGCGCCCAGCAGGGTTTGATGCCTGTCGCCCTGCTTCAAGCCTGCCAGCAAGCCCTCGATGGCTGTCGGCTGATCGCCCGTGGGGACGAAAGGTGATTCCAGCTCAAAATCAGGCATGGCGAGCCTCGCAGTCTACGAACAGGTGTTCGCAGTCAAGTTGATTATAGCCAGAGGGTCTGCCCGTCGCAAGACGCAATGCATGGGCGGGCGACGAATCTGGCGGGATTTTGAGATGGCGGTTGACAAGCCGAAAGCAAGCTGCTACTATCATGAAACGTGGCGGAGAACGCCGCGAGACAATGCGGGGTGGAGCAGTGGTAGCTCGTTGGGCTCATAACCCAAAGGTCGTTGGTTCGAATCCAGCCCCCGCTATCGAGCTGATGTAGCTCAGCTGGTTAGAGCGCGCGACTCATAATCGCGAGGTCGGAAGTTCAAGTCTTCCCATCAGCATGTATGGAGACCCGAAAGCGGGTCTTTTTTGATTTGCATTGAAACAAACCGAACTGACGCCCCGTATATGCTAATGTATAGTTAATGTATCATCCGATCTCGAGCAGTTGCCAAGATCAGTATGAAAGGGACATCATGAAGCGCACTGATTTGCTCTTGAGAATCATCACGTCTGCGGATGGCGAGCCAGTAACGCCGGTTCAGTTGCAGAAGGTGGCATTCTATATTTGGAAGGAATATCCAGATAGGCTGCCTGACGACTTCTACAACTTTAGAAAGTACGACTATGGCCCATTCTCCGCAGATATCTACCACGATGCTGAGAAGCTTGAAGACGATGGATTGGTATCTATTTCATTGAATCAGCGTGGCGGTTGGCGAGAGTATGCTGCTACGGCGCAAGGCTTGAATTCTGATCTCAGCGACATTCCGCGTGATGTATCAAAGTTCATTGATGAGAAAGTACAATGGGCGCGCGGGCTGACGTTTCAGGAACTCGTTCGCGCACTATACGAGCAATTCCCACAATATCGGGAAAACAGCGTTTTCAAGGTTTAGGTAGAAAATGACTCTAATCATCGGAGTAAAGTGTAAAGATGGCATCGTGTTAGGTTCAGACAGTATAGAGACTTTCGGTACTGAAATTGAGCAAGAGGTAAGCAACAAAATCGGTTTCCTTGCAAGAGACGCATTGATTGCGTCTGCTGGCGCTGTTGGACTAAGTCAGTTGATCAAGGCTAAGCTCCAAACCTCGTGGGAAACTGTTCGGCGACAGGATGACATCTATAGCGTGAGAATACTCTTGGAAGGAATTATCTGGGCAGAAATCAGACGAGCTATGCAGCAAGTTTCTGAAGCCCAGGAGTTGCTAAATAAAGACGCGAGTTCGACCGTACAATGCAGTTCACTAATAGCATTTCCCGTAAACCGCTCTCCTGTATTGCTCCGTTTCAATGTTATTGCTCAATCCGACGAAATTACCCATGAGTCTCCTTTCGTCTCAATCGGAAGTGGCGATTTTCAAGCGGACCCTTTCCTTGCGTTTGTCAAGCGTGTCGCATGGAATGGCCGCTACCCCGATTCCATAGACGATGGAGTTTTTGGAGTGCTCTGGGCGCTGAAGCATGTCATAGAAGTAAATGGAGGCTTGGGCGTCGGGGGAAGTCCTGTAATTGCTACCCTACAGCCGCTGGGCGATAAATGGGAAGCTGACATTCGAACCGATCCTTTACTCGACCAGCACCTCGAACGAATCGGTGAAGCAGAAGACGCAGTCAGAACTCATCTTGATCAATTGCTTGCAAATGGCTAGGACAAAGCAAAGGACTGCTAGCATTTGACTTAAGAGCGACAGGTGCTGTCATTCAAATTTCGCTTGATTGTTGAAAGTCTCCCTTTCACGGCTGACGCGCCACTTATCCCCATCCACCGTCACCTCCGCCGGCCGGGGCCGCGCATTATAATTGCTGGCCATCGCCATGCCATAAGCCCCAGCGGTCATCAATGCGACGCGATCCCCCTCGCGCAGCCTGGGCAGACGCCGGTCTCGACACAGCACATCCGCCGATTCGCAGACTGGTCCCACGACCTGCGTATTGACCAAATCGCCCCCGGTCTTCCGCAATGGCGTAATTTCATGGTGCGCGCCATAAAGCGCTGGGCGAATCATCTCGGTCATGCTGGCGTCAACTATGGCGAAGACCTGCCCCGCCTGCCGCTTGACATACAGGACTTCGGCGACCAGGATGCCCGCGTCAGCCACTATCGCGCGACCTGGCTCCAGCAATAGCTCATACCCGCCAAGGCGAGAGGACAAGGCAGCGACCAAATCGTCGAGCAATGGCGCGGCCTCGCCAAAGCGGTAAGCGACTGGCAAGCCGCCGCCAAGATTGATCGTCTTGATCTGCGGCCAAGTTCGGCTGAGCTCAAGCAATTTGTCCAGCGCTACCAGCGTGGCAGCGCTATCGCCCAGCTGACTGCCGATGTGCATGTGCAAGCCAGCCAAGTCAACGCGCGGGTATTCGGCTTGCTTCTCCAGCAATTCCCGAATGACTTCGGCTGTCATGCCGAACTTCGCGCCGCCATGCCCGGTGGACAGATATGGATGGGTATTCGCCGTCACTTGCGGGTTCAGGCGCAGCGCCACGCGGACCGAATCCAGGCCAACCTTGGCAGCCGCCTCATTGATGTAACGCAATTCCAGCGCGTTTTCGACATTGAACCAGCCGATGCCCTTTTGGACGGCATACGCGATCTCGTCGCGGGTTTTGCCTACCCCAGCGAAGACTATGTCCGCCGCGTCCCCGCCAGCCGCCAACGCCAGGGCGACCTCGCCAGCGCTCACACAATCGAAGCCCGCGCCTTCCTCGCGCAGGCAGCGCAGAATCGCCAGGCTGCCATTGGACTTCAAGCTGAAATGGAGGCGCGCCGAAAGGGGGGCGAATGCCGCTTGCAATCGCCGGTAATTCGCGCGGATACGCCCGAGGCTGTAGATATAGACGGGGGTTCCAGCCGCCGCGGCGATATTTTCAACCGGCAGCTCATCAATATACAGCGCGTCGCCGATATAGCGGATTGAGTCGGAAAAGACCATGTTCTGCGCTCAAACAAAAAAGAGACGCCTCTGCGGCGCCTCCACTATTCGGGAGCGACGGGATTTGAACCCGCGATCTCCGGCTTGACAGGCCGGCATGTTAACCGCTACACCACGCCCCCTCTTGCCATCATAAGACTATCATTGGCTGGGGAAACTGTCAAGGCTGACCCGCAAAAGCCGAAAAATGCCGCTCGATTGGCATCCGTCGCCCCGCCCAACTGCTGCTATCCTAAGCCATGCCCGTCCACTACAATAGCGGCTTGACCCGCCGATCTAGAGGCGCTCGCCTGCCATGACCTATCGCAAAGTCCTGATATTCTGGCTGCCATTGGCGCTGGCTTGGCTCTTGATGTCTATGGAAAGCGCCTGGATCCAAACCGTTATCAGCCGCAAGCCGGATGCCGAAACGCAGCTGGCCGCCTTCGGGCTGATGTTCTCGCTTTCCATCCTCCTCGAAACGCCAATCATCATGCTGCTGGCCACCAGCAACGCCCTCTCGAGGGATCGTCAATCTTTTCGCCTGCTCTGGCGCTTCATGATGGCGCTCAACCTGCTCATTGGCGCTGTCGCCTTGCTGATGGCTTTCACCCCCTTGCTTGATCTCTATCTCCACACTCTCCTGAACGTTCCGCCGCATATCATTGACGCCACCCGCCCCGGCCTGAAAATCATGGCGCTTTGGGGCGCGGTCATCGGCTATCGGCGTTTTCATCAAGGCATCATCATTCGCTTTGGCAAGACGCGCTACGTCGGCTACGGAACGCTGCTGCGCGTACTGGTCTCGGGCAGCGTGGCCATGGGCTTGGGCGCGCTCACCAACATCGCCGGCACGGAGCTTGGCGCCATGGCTTTGATGCTGGCTGTCCTGGCGGAAGCAACTTATACCTATCGCGTATCGCGGACGGATGTCAGCCACCTGCTGGAGACGGAGCGGAGCCCAGACGCCCCGCCGCTGACCTTCGGCATGGCAACCCGATTTCATCTGCCGCTGGCGGTCACCAGTTTGATCGCCATGCTGGCGCAGCCGGCCATTGAACGCGGGCTGGCCAGCATGCCGGACGCGGCGCGGAGCCTGGCTGCCTGGCCCATCATCCTGTCGATCATGATGCTGATGCGCGCCGGCGGCATGGCTTATCAAGAAGTGGTGATCTCCCTCAACGACAGCGAAGATAATCACCGTCTGCTGCGAGGCTTCACGATGCGGATTGGCGCCTGCCTCAGCCTAATCATGCTGCTTTTCGCCAGCACGCCATTGATCCAGTTCTACCTCAACGTCATCCTCAGCGTCCCTGCCAATTTGCATGGTCTGGTCATCACCGGCGCGCAGGCAGCTTTCCTGCTGCCCCTGCTGACCACCCTGCACAGCTACTTCCGCGCCCTGCTCATGCTCAGCAATCGCACAGCCGCCATCTATCAAGCCATCGCGCTGGGCTTCGCGCTGACGGCATTCATCGTTTGGGGCGGCATCGCCCTGGGCTTGCATGGCATCCTGGCGGCCTCGCTCGGTCTGACGCTCGGGCATGGCTGTGAGCTGGCTTATCTCGGCCTGTCGTATCGGCGCGGCAAGGCGGCGCTGCGGCTGCACTGGCAAACAGCTCTGGCCACGAGCTAGCGCAATGATGAAAGGACACTTTGCTATGCCTATCAACCGCGAATTTCTGCCACTGCGGCAACAGGCGCAGGTGATTGACGGCTGGCTAAAGCAGCGGCTGGATCGCATCATCCCGGAAATCATGGCGCGGGAAGACATGGACATCTGGATCATCGCCTGTCGGGAATACAATGAAGATCCGGTCATCATGTCCATGCTGCCGGCTGCATCCATGTCCGCGCGGCGACGGACTATCCTGCTCTTCGCGCGCCGGGAGGATGGCAGCGTCGAGCGCCTGACACTCTCGCGATATGGCTATGAGGGATTCTATGAAGCCGCCTGGCAGCCCGATGCCGACGAGGACCAGCAAGCCTGCCTGGCTCGCCTGGTCCAGGAACGCGATCCGCAGCGCATCGGCATCAATATGTCCGCCGCTTTTGCCTTTGGCGACGGCTTGTCGCATACCGAGTTCCAGCTTATCCGCAGGGCGCTTGGCGAACCGTATGCGTCGCGTCTGGTCAGCGCGGAGCGGCTCTGCGTGGGCTGGCTGGAGCGGCGCCTGCCCGAAGAGATCATGGCTTATGCCCGCCTGGCTGAGATCGGCCACCAGATCATCGCCAGGGCATTTTCCAGCGAGGTGATCCATCCTGGCATCACCAGCACCGATGACGTCCTCTGGTGGATGCGCCAGACCATGCAAGACGCCGGCTTGAGCGCCTGGTTCCATCCCTCGATCGACGTGCAAGCGCCGGGCAAGCCATTCAAGTTCATCGAGAGTCCCTGCCAAATTATCCAGCCGGGCGACCTGCTGCATTGCGATATGGGCTTTCATTACCTGGGCTTGGCCACCGACCAGCAGCAGCATGCCTATGTCCTGCGCCCGGGCGAGCATGAGGCGCCGGCCGGTTTGCGGGCCGCCTTGCGCGATGCCAACCGCCTGCAAGATATTCACCTGGAAGAAATGAAAATAGGGCGCAGCGGCAACGAAATCTTGCGCAGCATCTTGGCAAGAGCCGAATCCGCGGGCATTCGCGCGCAGGTCTACACGCATCCGCTGGGATATCACGGGCATGCGGCGGGACCCATCATCGGCCTCTGGGACCAGCAAGACTTCGTGCCGGGACCAGGCGAATACGAACTGTTTGACGACACGGTCTACTCCATTGAATTGAATATTCTTAAGAGCCTGCCGGAATGGGACGGGCAGGATGTCCGCATCATGCTGGAGGAAGATGCCGCGCTCACAGATGGCCAGACGCGCTGGCTGCATGGACGGCAGGAATCGCTGCATCTGATAGGCTGAGAGGAGCGGCAATTGCTTTGACCCAAGCTCCAATACCCGTATACTTTAGGCTGAGAGCGTGAATTGGAGTGCTTTTGATGTCGGACATGGGCTACCGCCGCGAAAGAATCCTGCATGATGACGGCGCTTGGTCGACGGCGCATCATGTCCATATCCCGGCTCACCAGCTCAAGTTTGAAGACCTGCACCCCATCAGCAGTTATGTCCGCCAACAGGATATCGCCCGCATGCATTATGCCCGGGCGCGGGCCCGTGGCGAAGAGCAACCGCGCATCCTCACCTGGACAGCCATGCAAACCGACCGCCGCGCCAGCCAACTCTTCCCGAACCTGCGCGCGATAGCCGAAGATGGCGAGAACCTCATCAGCGCCAATTCATTCATCACTTATGTACTGCGCAAACTCCTGGCGAATGGCTGGCTGCAGCTGCACGAATACATCGGCGACACCTATGAATGGGTCTGCGATATCCCCGCCGATCATGCCGCCTGGCGCGAGCCTGCCCAAGCGGTGCTGCGCTGGCTGGAAGACGCGATCCAGCTGGATCTTTATCCCAATATCGGCCGCGGCAGCTATGCGCCCCGCCATTTCCCGGCATTTGATGCGCGGCGCGATTTCGTTCGCATCGGCCGCTGCGACTTTGTCCGCAATTTCGCGCAGAATCACGCGAGGCAGGCGGTCTTCAACACATCGCATTACTTGCACGAGCATGACGACCTGATCAGCCATCACTCGGGTTATGGCGATGCCATTGGTTTGATGGCGGCGGCTAATACCATTCTGCGCCCGCCAATCTATCGACGCGGCGCCTTGCTCTTTGATGGCGAAAACTGGCGCATAGATAATATGGGCTTGGAGGCGATCCGGCTGATTCTGCCCGGCGACATCACGCTCAGCGCGGATGCCAGCGCCGATTATCGCTTTGTGGTCAATCCCAGGCAGCCTGTCCCCATCGCCTTGCATACTCGCGCCGGCTCCCTGCGCGAGGCCGAACGCCCCCTGCAGCGCAGCCCCGAAAGCAGCAACCGCCTGGAGTTTATCCTTGTCAATCGCCAGTTCGTGAGCTGGAAGCGCGGTGGCGGCTTGGCTATCCCGCAGAATGGCTTTGCGCTCTCTGTTGCGGAAGGCGCGCTGCCAAAAGCCGTCACCGAGCAGATCATTGAAGACGCATGGGTGGAATACAGCTTCGGCGATGGCGTCGGCGACATCCAGTCAGGCATTCAGGCGGGCCCAATCCTGCTGGCTGGCGGAGAGCCGGTCGCCGATATTGCTGGCGCGCAAGAAGAATTCTGGGCGAGCCGCGGCGCTACCGTCGGCATATCCCCCGTGCGGATGGACCAAGCCGGCATGAGCAAGCGCAAAGCCCGCTCTGCCCTGGGCATCAAGGCGGATGGCAACTTGCTGCTGCTCATGGTCGATGGCTGTGAAGAAGCCAGCCGGAGCGATTCTGACAGCGCCGGCGCCAGCTTGGCTGAGATGATTGCTTTGCTGCGGAGGGCGGGCGCGGTCGATGCCTTAAACCTCAGCGGAGAGGGCTCCTGTCACCTCTTCGTGCAGGGCGGCCTGGCAAACCGACCTTCGGACCGGCGCGGGCAAGCCGGCGTCGTCTTCGAGCGCATGCTGCCTTCAATTGGCATCGTCGGCTGAGGTGGCCAGGGCTTTCAAATCCCGCCAGACGCCCTCGTCCATGTCAATGTAGCCTGCCGCCATATTCCGCTGATAAATGCGGTCGCCACGCTCGCCGGGCGTCAGAATCTCATCGACGCCGGGCAAGCGCGCCAGCTTCTTCACGCGAGCCAGCAGGTCGCTGACGCCGGCTTGGAAGCTGGCCAGGTCATCCGCCAGCAATTCCGGATCTATGGCGAAGACCAGGTTGCCCCAATCCAGCTTTGTGCCATCAGGCTTGCGCGCCGCGCCAACCAGCGGGCGGACCAGCACCTCGACGATCAGCGCCAGAGCCGCGCCCTTATAGCCGCCAAAAGCCTTGATCGCGCCAGCCAGAGCCGCGGCTGGATCCGTTGTGAAGCGCCCCTGGCTGTCATAGGCGACGCCCGCGGGGATGCTTTCGCCCTCAGCCTGCGCCAAATGAATGCCATACCAGGCGATGGCCGCTGTGGCCATATCCAGCACGATTGGCGAACTCGCAGTCGGTATGCCAATCGCCAGCGGATTCGTGCCCAGGAAAGGCTGATAGGATCCGTGCATGGCCATCAATTCGGGCGAGCCGGAACAGACAAAGCCGATCAAGCCCGCCTGAGCCACTTCCCGCGCATAATAGCCGATCGCGCCCGTTGGAGAGTTGGTGCGCCGCGAGCCGACGATGCCGAAGCCATGCGCCCGCGCCTTGGCAATCGCCAGCTCTGTCGCCCGCGACATCACCACCATGCCTTGATTCCAGGCGCCGTCAATCAATGCGGACAGCTTGGTCTCCTTCTCAAGCGCAATCGTCCCAGCCTGTGGATTGGCTGGCATGCCCGCGCCGAGCAGCTTGATCACGTTCTGGTTGTTGCCGCGCAGCTGAGCGTAGAGGATGATCTCGAGGATGATCTCGCTATCAAGTTCGCTGTAGCCTTGCGCTCTGATGCCGCGCCGCGCCGCGCCCCGCAGGTCAGCAATGGCGACTTTCATATTCCAAACCCTCTCCGCCTTTATACGATTCGGCTATTTCTTGCCGCGGACCAGCCCGTTGGCGGTCAAGTAGGCATAGCTGTCCCTGACCGCGCCCAGCATATCGGTGGCGCAGCGATCCAGTTCGACGATATGCCATTCCGCCGAATCCGCGCTGGCTTTTACGATGCCGGGCACATCCATTTTGCCGCCGCCAACCGCTGTCATGTCGCCATCTGTATTCAATGGACCATCCTTGAGATGGATCAAAGGCGCGCGGGCGCCAACTTGCCTGACTACATCCACGGCATCCAAACCGCCGACCTGCGCCCAATAGGTATCGATTTGCAGGAAGACGCCCTCATCCAGTTCCTCCAGTATCAGATCAAGGGTCGCGCTGCCGTTGAGCTGTTTGAACTCCCACCAGTGATTGTGGTAGCCCAGCCGCAAGCCATGGGCTCTGGCGAATTGGCTCGCCCGGTTGATCTCCTCGCAGGTCTGTTTGATGGCCTCGGCGTTCTCGAACCTGTCCGGCGGCAGGTAAGCGATGCAGACGCGCTCCAGCCCATAAGCCTCGGCGATCGCCAGAACGGCTTCCTGGCTGTCTTGATCCGGAAATGGGATGTGGCTGCTGCAAACTTCCAAATCCAGCTCGCGGAAGAGTTCAGCGCTGGCTGCCAGGCCGCCGGGCATGCCCCCGAAGGGCTCCACGCCCACATAGCCAATATCGGCGACGGCGCGCACGGTAGCTTCAAAATCGCGAGCTAATGCCTCGCGCAGAGAATACAATTGAACCGCAACGGGTTTTGGATCAGACATGGTTTTAAGTCCTCGGGATCATCCTGGCTTTCGCCTGTATTGTGGCGCTTCGGCGCAGGAATGCCAGTGTCAATCGCCGGCCGCCTGGCGGGAGGCTTGCATGGGTACAATGCTCGCCGGGCAATCGCGCCATACTTGAAGGGCGCTGATGCGAGACAAATCTCCCCAAAACCTGATCATCCGTAGTGGGGATGCTGTGAATCGCCCGCAAATGTTCGGCGCTTCACGCGGGCGACACCCAGTGTAGCCCCTACAATTTGCGCATTATTCGCTGTACACTGAAGTCTTGTCGCATGATGCAGCTTGCCAGGCAGGCAGCCTGCTCAGGCGCCAGAGAGCCGAACTGCCGGGAGTCGCGCTAATGGCATCCGCCGCGTCGAAAACATCCATACGCGCTTTCGCGAAGCCCCAAGCCATGAGCGCCCTGCGCATTTGGATCCGCCTGATGCGTTATCTGGGACGGTACAGGACTTTGGTGATCGCGGCTGCGCTCGGCATCATCGGCACGAATATCATCGCCGTCATCGTGCCTTACATCCTGCGCGATGTCGTCGATATTGGCATCGCCGCCAGAGACAGCGCTTTCATGCTCAACGCCGGTTTGCTGGTTGTTGGCTTGGGCATTCTGCGCGGCTTGACGGCTTTCTTCGGCAGATACCTGGGCGAACGGCTGGCGCATTGCATAGCCTACGATATTCGCAACCAGATCTACGACAAAGTCCAGCGCCAATCCTTCACCTATCACGACAATTCCCAGGTTGGCACAATCGTCACCCGCGCCATCAGCGATGTCAATGAGATTCAGCGCTACTTCTCCTTCGGCTTGATGGACGGCTTGAACGTCATCCTGCTGCTCATCGGCGTTGTGTCCATCATGGTGGCGACCAGCCCGCTGCTGGCGATTGTCGCTTTCCTGCCGCTAGTCCCCTTGACCCTGTATTCGCAGCGCTTCGTCGCTCGCGTGCACCCGCGCTGGAAACAAGTCATGGTGCGCATGCAGGCGCTGAGCAATCACATCCAGGAGAATGCCTTGGGCGCTGAAGTCGTGCGCGTCTTCGCCCGCGAACATTACGAGATCGAACGCTTCCACGATGAGAACAATATGCTCTACAACGAGCAGCTGGGTTTCATCCGGCAGTGGATCACGTATTTGCCAACCAGCGCCTTCCTGGCGGCTCTGTCCACGGCGATTGTCCTGCTGGTCGGCGGCTTGATGGAAGCCCAGGGCATGGGGAATATCTCCGTGGGCTTGATCGTGACATTCAACGCCTATGTCCTGCTCCTGGCGCAGCCGCTGCGCTTTGTCGGCTTTGTCATCCTGCTGACGACGCAAGCCGTGGCCAGTGGCGAGCGCGTCTTTGAAGTCCTGGATGAGCCGGAGCTGCTCACAAGCAAGCCGGGCGCCATACAGCGGGCCATCAAGGGGCATGTGCGCTTCGACCAGGTCAGCACGCGGTATTCGGCGCAGAGTCCGGCGGTCGTCAAAGATATCAACCTGGAAGCGAAACCGGGCGAGGCAGTCGCCATCATCGGATTGACCGGCTCGGGCAAGACAACCATCGCCAACCTGATTCCCCGCTTCTACGATGTCACCGGTGGCAGCGTGACCATCGACGGTTTGGACGCGCGCGACTTCGACCTGCAGTGTCTCCGCGGGCAGATCGGCATCGTCATGCAGCAGTCGCTGCTCTTTTCCGCCACCATCGAGGAGAATATCGCCTATGGCAAGCCCGATGCCAGCCGGGCCGAGATCGTTGAAGCCGCCAAGTCCGCCAATGCCCATGACTTCATCAGCGAATTCCCCGATGGCTACCAGACAGTCGTTGGCGAACGCGGCGTGACCCTCTCCGGCGGCCAGAAGCAGCGCGTCGCCATCGCCCGGGCTCTGCTCATTGACCCGCGCATTCTCATTCTTGATGACGCCACCAGCAGCGTCGACACCCAAACCGAGCATCTGATTCAGCAAGCGCTGGAGCGCATCATGGCCGGACGGACGACCTTCGTCATCGCCCAGCGGATGAGCACCATCCTGAATGCCGACCAGATCATCGTGCTGCGCGATGGCAAGATCCTCCAGCAGGGCACGCATGAAACTCTGCTCGAAGATGGCGGGCTTTACGAAGAAATCTATAAGCTGCAGCTTGAAGAACAGGAGCGCGTCCGCCGCGAAGCCATCATCGCCGGCATCATCAAGGCGCCCCTGGAGGAACGGCGCTCCACACAGCAATTCCGCGAATTGATCGAACGTCTGACAGGCAAGTACAGTCCCTAACGACCCAGCAGAATCAGGAGACCATGGCCGCCAAAGCCCGGAGCAAACCCACAAGCTCGGCCAAAGCCAAAGACCAGGCAGCCCAGCCGAATATCCTGGAGATCGAAGACGATCACAAACCCGGCTTCGACCGCGAGGTGACCCTTCGGCTGCTGTCCTATTTGCGTCCGCATCGGCGGGAGTTCAGCGCGGCTGTGCTGGCCATGCTGCTCAGCGTGATCGCCAATGTGGCAGGTCCCCCGCTGATAGGCTGGTCAATCGACGAAGGCATCCGCAAAGGCGAGATCTCGATTCTGCTCACGGGCGTGCTGCTCTATGTGGCGATTCAAATTATCGGTTTCATCGGTTTCCGCATCCAGCTGGGCAACATGGCGATCATCGGCCAGACTATCATCAAGACCCTGCGCGACCAACTTTTTGAGCATGTCCAGTATCTCTCAATCGGTTTTTTCGCCGAATACGAAGCCGGCCGGCTGATCGCCCGGATCATCAACGATGTCAATGTCGTGCGCGAAGCGGTGACCTTCGCAGCCGTCGGCAGCATCCGCGAAGTCTTAATGCTCTTCGGCATAATCATCTCCATGTTCCTCATCAATGTGCCGCTGACCGCCGTGGCATTCATCGTGCTGCTCGTTCTGCTGGTTATCGCCAACTTCTGGCGCATCCACGCCCGCGCAGCCTACCTGAAAGTCTCCGACAGCAACGCCAGGGTCAACGCCGAGCTGTCCGAGGCATTCAACGGAGTGCGCGTCACCCAGGCTTTTGCCCGACAGGAGCGCAATTACGCGCGCTTCGCGGGCGAAATCAACGAAGCCAGCCGAGGAGCCGGGGTCAAAGCCGCGCTAATCGCCGGCGTCTTCTATCCCACAGTTGAGATGATTGGGGGGATAGCGACCGGCGCCTTGATCTTCGTCGGCGGGACGCTGGTGCTGGATGACCGCATCACCGTTGGCGTATTGCTGGCATTCATCTTGTATATTCAGCAATTCTTCTTCCCGATTCGTCTCCTGGCGCAGCGCTACAACCTCCTGCAGAGCGTCATCGCTTCCGGCTACCGCATCTTCAAGCTGATGGACTTCCCTGTCAGAGTCCGCGATGATGTCTCCGCCGATGACCTGCCCGCCATCAGGGGCCGCGTGCGCTTCGAAGATGTTGACTTTCGTTATGCGCCCGGCGGACCGCTGGTGCTGCGGGGCATCAATCTCGATATCCAAGCCGGCTCGCGCGTGGCATTCGTCGGGCATACCGGCGCCGGCAAGACCACCATGGTCAAGCTGATCATGCGCTTCCATGACGTGACCGCGGGCAAAGTGACCGTGGATGACCATGACCTGCGCGATGTCACCCAGAACAGCCTGCGGCGGCAGATCAGCGTCGTGCCCCAGGATACGCATCTCTTCTCGGGCTCGGTCATGGACAATATCCGTTATGGCCGCCTGGATGCCAGCGATGAAGACGTCATTGAAGCCGCCAAAGCCGTCGGCGCGCATGACTTCGTAAGCAGCCTGGAAGAGGGCTACCACAGCGACATCAAGGAAGGCGGCGCATTGCTCTCCACCGGGCAGCGGCAACTGCTGGCTTTTGCCCGCGCGCTGCTGGCGGACCCGCGCGTGCTCATCCTGGATGAAGCCACCAGCAATATCGACACGCAGACCGAGCGGCTCATCCAAGCGGCATTGGAACGCCTGCTGGAGGGCCGCACCAGTTTCATCATCGCCCATCGCCTCAGCACGATCACTACGGCTGATGTCATCGTGGTCATGGATCATGGCAAGATCATCGAAATGGGCAGCCACCAGGAACTGCTGAAACTGGAAGGCGTCTACCACCAGCTCTATACCCTGGTCTAGCTTCCGCAGGTCTTTCGTCAGCGCCGGTTGTCTTCGCTGGGCTGGTAATGCAGATCGCTTGCGCGGCGGATCATGCGCTCGCCGAACTTGTCTCGCAGGCGGTCCAGGGCAACGACCAGATCAACTTCGTGCCGGCCATCGCGAACTGCCTGCCAAAAGCCCAGCTGTTTGTTTGGCTGGGCGAAGCCGCTGAGGCCGACGCCGATCAGCCGGACGGGCCTGCCCGGCATCCAAACCTGCTCGAACAGCTTTTAAACCGCCAGAAAGATTTCGCCGTCCAGATCTGTCGGCTGGTCCAGCGTCAGCTGACGGCTGAGCGTCGCAAAATCGCTCAAGCGCAGTTTGATCTTGACCGTCGCGCCAGCCAAGCCCGTCTTGCGCGCCTGCCGCCCCACCCCATCCGCCAAGCGACGCAGGGTCAGTTTGAGTTCATCACCGTCCGCAATGTCTTCAGTGAAGGTGACTTCCTTGCTGATAGATTTGGCTCCGCGCGCGACATGCACCGGGCGAAAGTCGATGCCCTGAGCGCGCCGCCAGAGATCCGCGCCCAACTTGCCCAGGCGAGCGACCAGCGCCGCTTCTGACCAAGCCGTCACATCGCCGACCGTGGTCAAGCCGAGGTTCTGCAGGGTCTCGGCGGTTTTTGGTCCCACGCCCCAGAGCCGCTGAATAGGCAGTGGCGCCAAAAATGCCGCCTCGCCGCCAGCCGGCACAATCGTGATGGCTCTCGGAGGATCATCGCCTGCTTGACGCGCCTTGCCGACGGTATTGGCTGTCTTGGCCAGCAGCTTGTTGGTCGCGCCGCCCAGTGAACAAGGCAGATCCAGCTCGTCGCTGATGCGCGCTTGCAGGCTTCGGGCGATTTCCTCAATCGGCTCGGGCAGAATGGTCACATCAAGAAAGGCTTCGTCGATGGAGAGCGGTTCCACATCGGGCGCTGTATCGCGCAGGATGGCCATGACAGCCCGCGACCGCTGGGAATAGACGCCGCGCGTCGGCTTGACGACAATCAGTTGCGGGCATAAACGCAGCGCCTGAGCCATGGGCATAGCCGAGCGCACCCCGTATTTCCGCGCCGGGTAGGAGGCCGAGGCGACGACGCCGCGCTCATCCGGCTGGCCGCCGACGGCGATCGCCTGGCCACGCAAAGCTGGATTCAACTGCTCCTCGACGGCGCAGAAGAAGGCATCCAGATCTAGATGGAGGATTTTGCGCGTCTTCGCCATCGTCCAGCGCTTCAGCTTGTCAATAGCTTCAGCAAATTGACCAATGAACTTAGAATATATTTTCTATTCTAGCGCGCAATTCATCGCGAGTCAAGCGCTTTGCATCGCCCAGGTAATGCGGGCGCACTACGATTCTGATGGGCAGCGGGTATAATGCCTCAATGCTACCGTCGCCGCATTTCAAGGAAGCGTCATGCCTCTGAACATCCATCCCGATGCCATCAAGGCGCTGGTCGCTGGCGATATCGGTTCGCCCAGGTCGCTCCTGGGCCGGCATCAGGTCGGCGATACCTTGTCCGTGCGCGCCTTTCGGCCCTGGGCTCGGCAGGTGGAGCTCGTCGAGGGCGAGAGCGGCCGCCGCGCCTCAATGCGGCTGATCCATGACGCCGGTCTCTTCGTGGCGGAGCTGGACGCGAGCTGGGCGGAAGCGAGCTACCATTTCGAGGCGCTCGCGCAGGACGGCGAGATTGAACGTTTCGAGGAATGCTACGGTCACCCGCCCCTGCTTTCGGAATATGACGTCTACCTTTTCCGCCGGGGCCAGCATCGGCAGATCTACCAGAAGCTGGGCGCGCAGCTTCGGGAAGTCGCGGGCGCAACCGGCGTCAACTTCGCGGTCTGGGCGCCGAATTGCTACAAGGTGGCGCTCATAGGCGATTTCAACCGCTGGGATCCGCGCACCCATGCCATGGAGAATATCAATGACTCCGGGATTTGGGAGATATTCGTGCCGGGTTTGGAGGCGGGCGCGCGCTACAAATTCGAGGTGCGCTCGCATAACCAGGGCTATCGCGGCATCAAGGCTGATCCTTATGGCTTCGGCTCGGAGTTGCGCCCGAACACCGCGTCAATCGTCCGCGATCTCGAGCAATATCACTGGGACGATGACGCCTGGATGGCACAGCGCGCGGAAGGCAATCCACTCAAAGAACCGATGAATATCTACGAGCTGCATCTGGGCTCATGGAAGCGCCAGGCCGGCGGCGACTTTCTGAGTTATGGCGAGCTGGCTGATGAATTGCTGCCCTACCTGGTCGATATGGGCTATACGCATCTGGAATTGCTGCCGGTGGCGGAACACCCGCTGGATGCCTCCTGGGGCTATCAGGTGACAGGCTATTACGCGCCGACCAGCCGATTCGGGGCGCCGGAAGATTTCATGGGTTTCGTCGACCGCTGCCACCAGGAGGGCATCGCCGTCATTCTGGATTGGGTGCCCGCCCATTTCCCCAAAGATGGCTACGGGCTGAATTATTTTGATGGCACGCATCTCTACAGCCATGAAGATCCCCGCCAGGGCGAACATCCCGATTGGGGCACGATGATCTTCAATTACGCCCGCAGCGAAGTGCGCAATTTCCTGCTGGCCAACGCTCTATTTTGGCTGAAAGAATATCATATCGATGGTTTGCGCGTTGATGCCGTTTCGTCGATGATCTATCTGAGTTTCTCGCGCGAGAACGGCGACTGGATCCCCAACGAATTCGGTGGGGATGAGAACCTGGGGGCGCTGGATTTCCTGCGTGAATTCAACGAAATCGTGCATGCCGAAGCGCCTGGCGCCATCACCATTGCCGAAGAATCGACATCCTGGCCGATGGTTTCCCGCCCGAACTATATTGGCGGCCTGGGTTTCACCTTCAAATGGAATATGGGCTGGATGCACGATAGCTTGCAATATATGCGGCAGGATCCGCTGTATCGCCGCTTTCATCATCACCAGATTACTTTCGCCAGCCTCTACGCCTTCAGCGAGAATTTCCTGCTGCCCCTCTCGCATGACGAAGTGGTGCATCTCAAAGGCTCGCTGATCGACAAGCTGCCCGGAGATTATTGGCAGAAATTCGCCGGACTGCGCCTCCTGCTGGGCTATCAGATGACGCAGCTTGGCAAGAAGCTCAACTTTATGGGCAACGAGTTCGGGCAATTCGCCGAATGGAGCGAAGCGCGCAGCCTCGACTGGCATTTGCTGGAATATGACGCGCACAAGCGTATGCAATGCTGGGCCCGCGACATCAACCGCTTCTACCGCGAGCAGCCGGCTCTATGGCAACTCGACTTCGAGCCGGCCGGCTTCCGCTGGATCGAAGCCAACGATACCGATAACAGCGTCTACAGCTATATCCGCTTTGCCGATGACAGCGACGATTTTCTGGTCATCGCGCTGAACTGCACGCCGGTGGTCCGCGAGAATTACCGCATCGGCGTCCCGCGCGCCGGCTACTATGAGGAAGCGCTGAACAGCGACGCAGAAATCTATGGCGGGGGCAACATCGGCAACCTCGGCGGGCTGCACAGCGACGAGCAAGCCAGCCATGGCCTGCCCTGCAGCCTCAGCTTGCGTTTGCCGCCCCTGGCCATCCTCATACTGAAACCCGGCGACTAATCTGTGATTGTCGTCGCTCTCCGCGGCGATTTGACCAGCAGCGCCATGAAAAGCATAAGCGCGCTCAAGCCAGCGCCAAGCCAGAGAGCGGGCGCGTATCCGCCGGCATAATCGTAACTGATGCCGAAGAGAGCCGGCCCCACCGCGCTGCCGATGACCAGTGCCGCGAATACAAAGCCGCGGATCTCGCCCTGAAATTCCCGCCCGAAGAGATTGGTCCAGACAGCGCCATCAAAGACATAGCCGATGCCGATGACTAAGCCGAAGGTCAGCGCGTAGGCGATCAGCTGCCAGCTTTCGCGCATGAACGTGGCCAAGACGGCCGCGGCAAATAGCGCCAGCAGCTTCACGATGAGCGTCAGCGTGGGTTTGAACCGGTCGATCAGCAGTCCGCCCAGCAGCGCGGCCCCGCCCGCCACCAGCGACAGCAGCGCATAGGTCTCGGTTACCACCTGCGCCTTATGCCCGAGCTCGGCGAAAATTGACACCTGGTGCAGAATCAAGCCGGTGAGCCAAGCCGAAGCCAGCATGCGCGCGCCCAGGCAGACCCAGAGCATCGGCGTTCGCAGCGCTTCGCCCAGGCGCCAGTTGTCCTCCCCGGCAAGGTCAATGTCGCTGATCGTCTTGGCGGCGGAATCCGGCTTGAGCCCAAACTGCTCGGGTTTGTCGCGCATGAAAAGCGCAATCGCCGGCAGCACGACGACAGCCACGAAGAGGCTCAACATGACAAAGACTGGCCGCCAGCCGTGAGCCTCCAGGAGCAGGCGCAGCAGGTTGACGTAGAGGCCCTGAAATAGGGCGAAAGACAGGGCAGCCAAGGCCATCATGCGGCCGCGGCGCAAGCGGAACCAATCAGCAACAGCCGTCGTGCCGACCAGAGTCAAGCCGCCCTGCCCCAATCCGCGCAATCCGACGAAAGCCAGAAAAAGCGTGACAGGACCGGTGATGAGCGAGGACAGCGCCAGTACCAGAGCAAAGAGCGCGCTGACAGCCGTGCCGACCCGCCGATTGCCCAGCCGGTCGATCTGCCGCCCGATCCAGGTCAAGCCCAGCGAGGCGACGAAGGTGCCAGCGCCATACAAGCTGCTGACCGTCGAGCGGTCCAAGCCGAAATCGTCGATGAAATAATCCATGAATAGCGAGACGGAAAAGCTCTGGCCTGGCGCGCTGCAATTCACCGCGATCAGGGCGATCAGCCAGATTATCCAGCCGTAATAGACGGGGCTGGCGCTGACCAGCCGGCTGCGTCCCTGGGGTTTTGCCGTCAAGCTTTGCATGGCGCGCCGGCTCCAATGGCTGCCTTCTCCGCGCATTATAGATTCCATAGACTGAAATTACAGCCGAAGCCTCCCTTTCGTGCTAGAATCCAGGCGAGGCGAAATGCGCTGGCTTGGCTGACCTTAGGCTGGGCGGCGCCTCCGCGGACACTGGTTTGAAAGCGGGCAGATCATGATAATTCCATCCGACCTTGACATCGCGCAGAGCGCAAAGCTGCTTCACATTGATCGCATCGCCGAGATGATGGGCTTGGAGCCGCATCAAGACCTTGAGCATTATGGACCGCACGTAGCCAAGGTCAAGCTGGAGGCGCTGGAGCGCTTACGCTCGCAGCCCGACGCCAAATACGTCGATGTCACCGCCATCACGCCGACCCCGCTGGGCGAAGGCAAATCCACCACCACAGTCGGCATAGGCCAAGCCATGAAACATATCGGCAAGCGCGCCATCATCACCGTGCGGCAGCCCTCGCAGGGTCCCACCTTTGGCATCAAGGGCGGGGCGGCCGGCGGCGGATACAGCCAGATCGTGCCGATGGAGAACTTCAACCTGCACCTGACTGGCGATATCCATGCCATCAGCGCAGCGCATAATCTGATTGCCGCCATGCTCGACGCGCATATCTATCATGGCAACAAGCGCGACATAGACATTCACAATATCCCCTGGCGGCGAGTGGTTGATCTCAATGATCGCGCCCTGCGCAATGTCATCGTCGGCTTGGGCAAGCGTTTTGACGGCGTCCCGCGGCAATCCGGCTACGATATTACCGTCGCTTCGGAGCTTATGGCCATCCTGGCGCTGACGACTTCGCTGCAAGATATGCGGCGGCGCATCGGCAAGATGGTCATCGCCTATGACACAAGCAAGCAGCCGGTCACCGCCGAGGACATCCAGGCGGCCGGGGCAGCCACAGTGCTGATGAAAGAAGCCATCAAACCCAACCTGATGCAATCGCTGGAGAATACGCCCGCTTTGGTGCATGCCGGTCCCTTCGCGAATATCGCCCATGGCAACTCTTCGATCCTCGCTGATATGCTCGCCATGAAATGCGGCGATTATGTGGTGACGGAATCCGGCTTTGGAGCGGACATTGGCGCGGAGAAATTCTTCAATATCAAATCGCGCATATCCGGCTTGAAGCCCAACGCCGTCGTCCTGGTCGCGACCATTCGCGCATTGAAGGCGCATACCGGCAAATACCGCATCATCCCGGGCCGGCCGATTGACCCGACGCTGAGAGAAGAGAACGTACAAGATGTCGAGGCAGGCGCGGTCAATATGGTGCGGCATCTGGAGAACCTCAAGAAATTCGGCGTGAACCCCGTTGTCGCCATCAACGTCTTCGCTGACGACACGGCGGCTGAGATCCAGGCGACTCGCGAGATTGCCTTGGCGGCCGGGGCGACCGGCGTGGCGGTGGCGCGTCACTGGGCGGAGGGCGGCGCCGGCGCGGTTGAACTGGCTGAGATGATCGTGTCGGCTTGTGAGATGCCCAATGACTTCCGGCTGCTCTACCCCGATGATATGCCCATCGCCGAGAAGATCGAGACGATCGCCCGGGAGATTTATCGCGCGGACGGCGTCGATTATGCGCCAATTGCCAGCCGCAAGATCCGCCAATATGAAAGCGAAGGGCTGGGCAGACTGCCGATATGCATGGCGAAAACGCATCTCAGCCTCAGCGACGACCCCAAGCTCAAGGGCGCGCCGGATGGCTTCCGCATCAGCATTACCGATGTGCGCGCGTCGGCCGGCGCCGGCTTTATTTATCCGCTTTGTGGCGATGTCCGCACGATGCCCGGCTTGGGCAGGGCGCCCGCCGCCATGAACGTCGATATCGGCGAAGACGGCAAAGTTGTCGGCTTGTTCTAAACAGCCCAGGATTTGACCGCTTGCCAAGCGCCAGCGACAGGACAGGGGGAGCCAATTGGCAGAAGCGACCAGCGATACGTCCAGCATAAGCCAGCAAGCCTTCAGCTACCAGCCCGCCGCCATCAATGGCGATTTCCTGGGCAAGCACATCATCTCCGTCGACCAGTTCCAGCGCAGGGATCTGGACATCCTCTTTGACGCGGCCACATCCATCCGCAAGCGCATCCGCAGTCATGATCGGGGACTCACGGAGGTATGCGCCGGCAAGGTCATGGCTTCGCTCTTCTTTGAAGCCAGCACGCGCACCGATATGTCCTTTCAGTCCGCCATGCGCAGGCTGGGCGGCGATGTCATCGCGGTTAGCAACGGCGTGCGCTTCTCTTCCATGTACAAAGGCGAGAACCTATCAGATACGGTCCGGGCGACCGGCTGCTACGCCGATGTGGTGGTGCTGCGCCACCCGGAGATCGGCTCGTCTTATGAAGCCGCTTATTATCTTGACTTGCTCAACCAGCGCATCGACAACCCCACGGTGGCTATCAGCGGCGGCGATGGCATAGGCGAACATCCCACCCAGGCATTGCTCGATATCTTCACCATATTCGACCAGAAAAAATCGCTGGACCATTTGACCATTACTCTCGTTGGCGATCTCCTGCATGGCCGCACGGTGCATTCCCTGGCGAAGCTGATCGCCTATTATGACGCGCGCGATGTGCGCCTTTGCCTGGTTTCGCCCGCGAGCCTGCGCATGCCTGACGAAATCACCGCGCTGGTCAGGTCGCATGATATCGCCGTCAGCGAATCAGATAATCTGCAGGATGTCATCGCCGAAACCGATGTCATCTATTGGACGCGCGTGCAGGAAGAGCGCTTCGGCGACGCCGCGGTTTATGAGCGCATCAAGGACGACTACGTGATGACGCCGCAGGTCCTGGCATCAGCCAAGCCCGCCGCCATCCTGATGCACCCCCTGCCCCGCAAGCATGAAATGGGCACGCGCCAGGATCACGACATCATGGATCGCGACCCGCGAGCCATCTATTTCGAGCAGATGGAGAATGGCATGTTCGTGCGCATGGCGCTGCTGGCCAAGGTCTTGCGCGGGGTCTATGTCTGATGCCGCTGATCAAGATTCCGGGCATGATTGATCCGCATACGCATCTGCGCGATCTCGATTGGTCGCATAAAGCCACCTTCGCCAGCGAAACCCAAGCCGCCATCGCCGGCGGATACTGGGCGGTCTTTGATATGCCCAATACCGCGCCATCGACCGTTGACCAGAGACGCCTGGGCGACAAGCTCAAGCGCATCGAGCGGGCCGCCCACTGCGATTGGGGGCTCTATTTTGGCGCCTCGCAAGCCGATAACAGCGCCGAATTTGAGAAGATCGCCCGACAAGTCTGTGGTTTGAAGATCTACAACAACGCCACCACCGGCGATTTGCTCATCAGCACCAGCGCCATGCGCGAGCGGCATTATCGCGCCTGGACCTCAAACCGTTTGATAGCCGTGCACGCCGAAGGGGAGACGGTCGGCAACATCCTTGAACTGGTGCGGAAATATCGCCAGCCGACGCATTTCCTGCATGTAAGCAGCGAATATGAGATCAATTTGCTGACAAATGCCAAGCAAGGCGGCTTGCCTGTCACCATCGGCGTCTGTCCGCATCATCTTTTTCTGACAGAAGATGACCTGCCGTCCTTAGGCGCTTATGGCTTGATGAAACCGGAACTCAAACGCAAGAGCGACCAGCGCGCGCTTTGGCGAGCCATACGCCTGGGCATCGTCGATGTGATCGAATCAGATCATGCGCCGCATACCCGCGAAGAAAAAGCATCGGCTGACCCGCCCTATGGCGTGCCGGGCTTGGAGACGACCTTGCCGCTGATGATACAAGCCGTGAAGGACAGCCGGCTTCCCTTACAGCGGGCTTGTGATATGCTCTCCCTCAATGTTCAGCGCATCTGGCGCATCACACCCTTCCCCAAGACCTACACGCTGGTCGATACCGATGCCAGCTTTACGATTGACAGCGAGAATTTCATGAGCGCATGCGGCTGGTCGCCATTTGAGGGCATGCGCGTCCGCGGCCGGGTGCGCGAAGTCTGGATCCGCGGTACAAAAGTCTACGATGGCGAGACGGTCATGAGCCCGGCCGGCTTCGGGCGCAATCTCTTTGGGTATGTGGCATGAGTTCTTTCTCTCGCCGCTGGCTGCTCAAGTTTATTGACATCAGCTACTGGCTTTTCAGTCGAGGGTTTCTTTTTCGCATCGGCGCGCAGAGTGGTCATGACTGGGCGCGCAAGCTGCTTGTTCATGTGATTGACCGCGCCCCTATGCTGCATGGGATTGCTGAATACCTGCGCCGCTCAATGTTTGAAGGCGATGAGTATGAAGTGGGAGGCGTCCGACTGCGACAGCGCCTAATCTTGGCGGCTGGATTGCTGAAAGGTACCGGCTTCAGCGACGAAGAGACCGCGCTGCAAGCTGTTGAGAACAATAAGTCAAGCATCATCGCCGGCTGGCGAATTGTCCCAGCTCTGGTGGGTCCCATGGAATACGGCTCGTTCACCCGTCTTCCCCGCGAGCGCAACAATGGCACGGTGCTTTGGCGGGACGAAGAGACGCGCTCAACGCAGAATCGCATGGGCTTGCCAAACCCCGGCGCCAGAGCCGCAGCCCGTTTCCTGGGCGAAAGACGCGCTCGTATGCCAGCGAAATATGGCATCAATATCGCTGTCTCGCCGGGCATTGACGATATCGCCGAGCAAGAAAGTCACCTGCGCGAATCTGTCGGCTTCTTCCTCGACGCGGGCTTGCAGCCATGCTGGTTCACGCTGAATCTCAGCTGCCCGAATACGGAAGACGATCCGCGCGGGCATCAACTTGAGGCTGAAGCTCGGCAACTCTGTGGCGCCATGCTTGCCGAAATTCAAGCGCGCGCAGTAGAGATTCCGCTCTGGGTGAAGGTCGGTCCCGGGCTCGCACAGGCGCAGTATCGCCGGCTTATGCGAGTTTTCAGCGAGGTCAGCGTGAAAGCCATCATCGCCACGAATACGCTAGCCATGCCCAGCCCGGCCGACAGCAGCTTGGATGCGGGCGTCGGTGGCGGCGCTCTCTTGCCGAGCGCTCTGGACGCCGTCCGTCAGCTGCTAGCCGAGAAGAATCGCATGAATTACGCCATTGATGTCATCGCTTGCGGCGGAATCCTGGATGGCGCGAGCTTCGCCGAATATCAGCGCATGGGAGTCAAAGCCGGACAATACTGGTCGGCGCTGGTCTTTCGCGGGCCTTTCGCGGCCGCTATCATCGAAAATGAATTGGCGCAGGTTGAGCATGGATTTGAAGCATTCCGTCGCGAAAGCCTTGCTTGATATCGGCGCGGTTGGCTTCTCGCCGGAGGCGCCTATCACTTTCAAGTCAGGCATTCGCTCGCCCGTCTACGTCGACAATCGCAGCCTGGTTTATCATTCAGCCGCCTGGCATCTGGTCATCGACGGCTTCATTTCGCTGATCGAGTCGCAAGGGCTGCGCTATGAGGTCCTGGCTGGCGTAGCCCTGGGTGGCGTGCCGCATTGTTCAGCTCTGGCATTTTCATTGGCTGCGCCATCGGTCTTCATTCGCAAGGCAAGCAAAGGCCATGGCAAAGCTCAGCGCATCGAAGGCGGCGGCGTCGCCGGGCGTCGCGTTTTGCTGGTCGAGGACCTGATCACAACCGGCGGCAGCAGCTTGTCGGCGGTGGAGGCGCTGCGCGAAGCTCAGGCGGCGGTTACGGATGTGCTGGCTATCATCAGCTACGGCTTTGCAGAGGCTGACCAGGCGTTTGCCCGGGCTGGCTTGCGCCTGCGCACCTTGACCGATTTCGCGGCTGTGCTGGATATGGCGCGGCGGACTAAGCAGCTTGACGATGAGCAGATCGCCGTCATCGTCCAGTGGTTTGCCGACCCCCGCAAATGGGAGCCGAAGCTCAAATGAGCGCCATCGCAAAATACGAGTGGCGCGCCGCGGAGGTTGACTCGCTGCTTTGCGTGGGCTTGGATAGCGACCTGGCGCGCTTGCCAAGGCGCTTCCGCGATCACGATACGCCTCAGCTGGCATTCAATCGCCATATCATCGACTGCACTGCCGAATGGTCCGCCGCCTACAAGTTCAACATGGCATTCTATGAAGCGCGCGGCTGGGCGGGCTGGCGGGAGCTGGCGCTTTCGCTGGAGCACCTGCGACAGCATCAGCCGAATGTTCTGATTATCAGCGATGCCAAACGCGCCGATATCGGCAATACGAGCGCCGCCTATGCCCGTTCGATCTTTGTTGAACTCGGCTTCGACGCGGTCACGCTTAACCCCTACCTGGGGCGAGACGCTCTGCAGCCCTTCCTCGATTATGCCGACAAAGGCTGCATCATTCTCTGCCGCACATCCAATCCCGGCGCGGCCGAGATCCAGGATATGCAGATGGATGGCGCGCCATTGTGGCAGCATATCGCTGTGAACGTGACGCGGGAGTGGAACGCCAATGGCAACTGCATGCTGGTTCTCGGCGCAACCAGACCGTCCGAGTTGGCGCAGGCGCGCAAGCTGACCCCCGAAATGACCTTCCTCGTGCCGGGCATCGGCGCGCAGGGCGGCGATCTGTCGGCGACCCTGGCAGCCGGCTTGGACAGCGCCGGGCGTGGCTTGATCATCAACTCATCGCGCGGAATCATTTTCAATCAGGATCCGGCCGGAGCCGCAGCTTCACTCCGCGCCGCCATCAACGCAGCCCGCTCATGAATGCGCCACCGGCAAAGACCCGCCAATTCGGCAAGTCCAGCATTATCCCGACGACGCTGGAGGCGATGTGGGAATTCCATCAAGACCCGCGCGCCCTGGCTCGCTTGACGCCACCGCCGATCCTCATGCAGCTGCGCCGCGATGACAGGCGCTCGCTGACCGAAGGCGAGATCGAATTTACGCTGTGGTTCGGTCCCCTGCCCATCCGCTGGACCGCGCGTCACGAAGCGGGACCCACCGCGCAGTCCTTCGCCGATCTGCAGGTCGAAGGTCCGCTGGCTTATTGGCGGCACGAGCATATTTTTCGCGAAGCGCCGGGCGGCGTCGAACTAACCGATCGCATCGAGCTGGCTCATCGGTCTGGGCTGGCTGGCCTGCTCACGCGCTTGGCATTCGACGGTTTGCCCCTGCGCCTGCTATTCGCTTTTCGCCATTGGCGGACGCGCCGCGCCCTGGCTCACGAGATCGCTCGAGCCAAGGCGGACACAATGTGATCTTGCGACATGGCTAAGTCAGTCCTCGTCATTGGCGCTGGCATCGGCGGGCTAACCGCGGCCATACGGCTGGCCAGGCTGGGCTGCGATGTTGCGCTGCTGGAAAAGAACGGACGAACCGGCGGCAAACTCAGCGAGTTTCGAGCTGGCGGCTTTCGCTGGGATTGCGCGCCGATGGCCTTCGCGCCCAAGCTGGCTTTGGAAGCGCTCTTTGAAGAGCTAGAGCTGGATTTGGCTGAGCATCTGCGCTTGCAGCCCGTGGATCCACTGGCGCGATGTTTCTTCCCGGATGGTTCTTCCTTTACTCTACACGCGGATTTGGCGGCGCTGGCGGCGGAGATCGAGCGCTTCGCCCCTGGCGATTATGCCGGCTGCCTCAGCTTCCTGTCGCAGGCAGCGCGCTGGCATCAGCAACATCAGAACGCGGGAGGCTCGTTCACCGCGGGGCGGAGCCGGCTTGCGCCCTTCCAAAATCGTTCAATGCAGAGCGCCATCGCCCGCCACATCACGTCTCCCAAGCTGCAGCGCATCCTTGCTCATTACGCCAATCGGGTTGGCGGCAGCGCCTATTTTCTGCCCGCAGCTTATAGCGCGCTGGTTCATCAGGCATTCAGCGGCGGCAACTGGCATCCGCTTGATGGCTTAGCTGCGATTGTGGATGCGCTGGAAAAGCTGGCTCGCGAAAGCGGCGTCAAGATCAAGCTCAACGCGCCCGTGGAGAAGATTCTTATCGAGGGAAATGCCGCCCGCGGCCTGGCGCTTGCGGACGGGCAGGTTCTCCCGGCCGATGCTGTCATCTCAAACGTGGATGCGCTAAGCACATTGCGCTTCTTGCTGCCGGCGGGAACACTGCCAACGCTGGCGCTGCGCCGACTGAACCGCGCGAAACCATCCCGCTCGGCTTTTGTCATCCTGCTCGGCTTGCGAGGGCGCACACCGCAGCTGGCGCATCACAACATCTTCTTTTCACATGATGCCAAGCATGAACAGCAAGCCATTGATCAGCGCGAGATCATGCCAGCCGACCCGACCATCACGCTGACGATCTCCAGCAAGACCAAGGCCTCTGACGCGCCGGTCAACCAGGAAAATTGGCTTATCAAGCTGGAAGCGCCGCCGCTTTCGGAGAAGTTTGATTGGGCAGCCGAGCGAGATGATGTCCGCGATCGCGCCTTGGGCATACTCGAGCAGCGCTATGGTTTGGACATCGGAGAGCGCATCCGCATAGAGAGGCAACTGAATCCGGCCGATTTTCAAGCCATGACAGGCGCTTGGCGGGGCGCGTTATTTGGGCTGTCCCCACAGTCAAGGCAAGGGTTCTTCAAATCGCCCATGATCCGCAGCCAGCATCTGGCGCGGCTCTATTTCGCCGGTGGCACAACCCAGCCGGGCGGCGACGCAGCCTTGGGATTATGGTCAGCCAGGCGGGCAGCCCAAGCCGTCGCCACGGATCTTGGCTTGTGAATCTCGGTAATCATCGCAGCTCAGGGTTTCGACATCATCAGAAGCGACAGGCTGCCACGCTGCGCCACCTCGCCATCTTGCTTGATGATGCGGATATCCAGCGTGACCACCCCGCCATTCAAGCGGCGCGCCGGCTTGGCATCGGCGACGGTCAATTCCGCGTGGATCGTATCGCCAATATAAACCGGTTTGCTGAACTTCATGTTCAAGCCGCGGAAGCCCAGCACGGTCCGCTCCAGGATGCCCAGTTGATATGCCTGCCCGATGGCATAGCTGATGGTCAGCATGCCATGCGCCACGCGCTGCCCCATGAAGGCGTCGCGGCTGTATTCGGCATCCGTGTGCATGGGGTTGAAGTCGCCAGTCAAAGCGGCGAATTGCACCAGGTCGGCTTCGGTGATTGTGCGCCCGCGCGTTCGCATGGCGCTGCCGACCGTGAACTCTTCAAAGTATAGCCCTCGCGGACCGTCCGCCTCGAACTTCATCATCATGCCGCCTGTAGCTGGCGCTCAAATCCCTTAGCCGGGGAAAGCATTGCCGATCAGCGGCGCGATCACCAATGACACGATAGCCAGAAGCTTGAGCAGGATATTCAGGGATGGTCCCGATGTATCTTTGAAAGGATCGCCAACGGTGTCGCCAACCACAGCCGCTTTGTGCGCGTCCGAGCCTTTGCCGCCGAAGTTGCCGGCTTCGATATTCTTCTTGGCGTTATCCCAGGCGCCGCCGGCATTGGCCATCATCACCGCCAGCATAAAGGCGGAAACCAGCGAGCCCAGCAAAACGCCAACCAGCGAGATTGGCGCGAAGAACTCGCCCAGCGCATTGCCCTTGCCCACAACAGCCAGCAGCGCCATGCCCACCGGCACGCCAACTGCGATTATGCCGGGCAGCAGCATCTGCCGAATGGCGCTATCCGTGCTGATGGCCACGCAGCGCTCATAATCAGGCTCCTGCGTGCCTTCCATGATGCCCTTAATCTCGCGGAATTGCCGGCGCACTTCTTCGACGATCTGCTGCGCGGCATCGCCAACCGCCACCATAGTCAAGGCGCTGAAGACATAAGGCAGCAAGCCGCCGATGAAGAGACCCGTGACAAATTGTGGATTCAGCAGCAAATCAGCCGGGTGGATGGCCGATCCAAGCGCCGTGCTGCCGCCTGCCGTAAGCGCGGTGATGAAAGCCGCCGTCAATGCCAGCGCCGTCATGGCAGCCGAGCCGATGGCGAAACCCTTGCCGGTGGCTGCGGTGGTATTGCCCAGGCTGTCCAGCGCATCGGTGCGCTCACGCACTTCTTCCGGCAGGTCAGACATTTCCGCGATGCCGCCGGCGTTATCCGCCACGGGACCATAAGCATCGGTGGCCAGGGTGATGCCCAGCGTAGACAGCATGCCGACCGCCGCCACCGCCACGCCATAGAGACCGGCTTGCGATGTCGCCAGCAGCGTGACAACGACAACGATAATGACCGGCGCTAGCGTGCTCATCATGCCCAGCGCCAGGCCGCGGATCACCACGATGCCCGCGCCGCCCTGTGCCGATGCCGAAAGCGCCTTTGTCGGTCCATAAGTATCAGCCGTGAAATATTCGGTGAAATAGCCAATCAAGACTCCGCCAATCAAGCCGCTCAGGGTGGCGATGATGATGCCAGCATTGGCTTCGCCAAAAGGCATAGACAAGCCCAAGACTATGACAACGATGCCGATGAGAACAGAAGCGCCGTAGATGCCCCGGCGGATGCTGCCCAGCAGCTGCTCCTGGTCCGCGCCTTCTTCCGTCTTGACCAGGAAACTGGCGATGATGCTGATGATCAAGCCAGCCGACGCCACCAGCAGCGGAAAAACCTGGGTAGCCAGCAAGCCATCGCCAGCGAAAGCGCCGCCGATCGTCGCCAGCGAAATAGCCGCGATGATTGAACTGGCGTAGCTCTCGAAGAGATCCGAACCCATGCCAGCCACATCGCCCACGTTATCGCCTACGTTGTCCGCGATGGTAGCTGGATTGCGGGGATCGTCTTCCGGGATGCCGGCTTCTGTCTTGCCAACGAGGTCCGCGCCAACATCAGCCGCTTTGGTATAGATGCCGCCGCCGACGCGCGCGAAGATGGCGATGGAGGTCCCGCCGAAGCCGAAGCCAGCCAGAGCCGAAGCCGCCTGCGCCGCATCGCCCAATTGATTGACGAAGAGGATGAAGAGCAGGCTGATGCCCAGCAAAGCCAGCGACACCACCATCGTGCTCATCACCGTGCCGCTGGCGAAAGCCACCCGCAAGCCGCGATTGAGACTCTGGGAAGCCGCCTGCGCCGTCCGCACGTTGGCGCGAACCGCGATGTACATGCCGATGTAGCCCGACAAGCCCGATGCCAAAGCCCCGCAGACAAAAGCCACCGCCGTGAGAATTGACATGCCCGAGCCGGGCACCTGGCTCAAGATGACCAGCGCGACGGTCACGATCAGCACCAGCACAGCCACAGCCCGATATTCGCGGCTGAGGAAGGCTTGCGCGCCCCGTTGGATCGCCGTCGCGATTTGCCGCATGCGCGCGCTGCCTTCGTCCTGGGCCAAGACAAAGCTTCGTTGATAGAGCGCGAAAAGCAAGCCTATGGCGGCAGCCGCCACTGCCAGGATAACGGCGGTGTTCATATCGATCATGGATTCAGACTCCCTTGCGCAATTTCAGGCGCGGTAGCGGAAAATGCCAGCAAATATCCAGCGGCGGATGCTAACACAGAATGGCGAAAGTGCAAGCATCGGCTTATGCTAAGCGCAGCCCGGCGAGCAAAGATCGCGCCAGTGGAATGCAATCGCGAGGAGACGACGAGGCGAGCAACATGAGCCAACAGAAGCGCATCGGCGACCAAGGCGAAAAGCTTGCCCGGCGCTACCTGCTCCGGCATGGCTATGCGATTCGCGCGGTCAATTGGTCCAGCCTCTTTGGCGAGCTTGATATCATCGCCGAGAAAGCCGGCCTATTGGTCTTCATCGAGGTCAAGGCGCGCCGCGGCCGCGATACTCAATCGGCCTTGGCTGCCATCAGCCCTGCCAAGCAGGAACGCATGCTCAAAGCCATCTATCAGTACCTGGACGAAGCCGGCATAAGTTGGGACGCGCCCTGGCGGATTGATGCGATCGCGGTCGCGCTGGATGGGCAAAACGCCGCGCGCATCGCCCATGTGGAGGATGCCTTTGACTGGTGACCCGCCGCTTGTCATCATCCTCGGCCCAACGGGCGTCGGCAAGACAAGCCTGGCCATCGCCTTGGCGCTGCGCCTGAAAGGCGAAATCGTCGGCGCGGACAGCCGGCAGATCTATCGCTACATGGACATCGGCACAGCCAAGCCGACAGCCGAGCAGCAAAAGTTGATCCCCCATCATCTCATCGACATGGTCCCGCCCGATCACAATCTCAGACTGGCGCAATATCAAGACAGCGCCTACGCAGCCATTGATGACTTGCACCGCCGCGGCAAGCTGCCCTTCCTGGTGGGCGGAAGCGGCCAATATATCAGCGCCGTTGAAGAAGGCTGGGGCATTCCGCGCGTCCCGCCCGACGAAGCCCTGCGCGCCGAACTGGAAGAGTATGCCCGGCAAAGCTCGCCGATGGCTTTGCATGAGCGTCTGCGCCAAGCCGATCCTGTATCCGCGGAGCGCATCCACCCCAATAATGTTCGCCGGGTGATACGCGCTCTTGAGGTGCAAATGCTCACGGGCCAGCCCATCAGCGCGCTGCAGGTCAAGCGCCCGCCCGCCTATCGCATTCGCCGCCTGGGCTTAACTCTGCCGCGCTCGCAACTCTATCCGCGGGTGGACAAGCGCGTCGAAGCCATGATAGACGCCGGCTTCGTCGCCGAGGTTGAGCGCCTGCTGGATATGGGCTTCGGGCGCGGCCTGCCGTCGATGTCGGGCTTGGGCTACCGGGAAATCGCCGGGCATATCCTCGATGGCGACCCGCTGGACAAGGCGATAGCGCGCACGCAGTTCAGCACGCACGAATTCATTCGCGGGCAGGCTGTCTGGTTCCGCGGGCATGACAACGGGATTCTGTGGCATAATGTGGATTCCTTGAACGTGGACGCGGTGACGGACGATTTGCGCGAATGGCTGGATTCTGACCAGCGACGAGTTGAGCATGACAGAGGATAAACTGACGCATCTTGATGACCGGGGGCAGGCCGCCATGGTGGACGTCGGCGCGAAACCAGCCACGCAGCGCATGGCGAGGGCGGCCGGGCGCGTCAGCATGAGGGCGGAGACCTTGCGCGCGATTGCCGCGGGCGATATCAAAAAGGGCGATGTCTTCTCAGTAGCGCGCATCGCCGGCATCATGGCAGCCAAGCGAACGGCTGACTTGATTCCGCTATGTCATCCTCTGCCGCTGAACAGCATCGCGCTGGAGCTCGCCCTGAACGCATCTGAATCAGCCATTGATATTGTGGCGACGGTCAGGACGACCGGCAAAACGGGAGTGGAAATGGAAGCCTTGACAGCCGTATCCGTGGCGGCGCTGACCATTTATGATATGGCGAAAGCGCTGGACAGGACCATGCGCATCGGCGATATCCGGCTGCTGGAAAAACGCGGCGGGGCGCGTGGCGATTATGTCGCTGAAGAATAGAGGCTAACATGCGAGTCACCCTGCTCTTCTTCGCCACCTTGCGCGATGTCATCGGCGCTCGGGAGTTGCTACTGGAAACTGGGGCAAAGACGATTGGCGGATTGCGCGCCGAACTTGCCCAGCGCTATCCTGATGCGGCGGACAATCTCAATGCGGCTCTGGCCGCGGTCAACGAAGAATACGCTTTTGACGAAGACCGTCTCAGCGATGGCGACGAGGTGGCATTCTTCCCGCCCGTCAGCGGTGGCGAGTCACAGCGCCCAGACATATTCCTTTTGCCTCGCCAGCCCTTTGATCATGACGCATTGATCGCCGCCATCAGCACCGAGCGCACCGGCGCGGTCTGCATGTTCACCGGCACGGTCCGCGGTCGCACGCGGAAAGACGGACATCTGTCAGAAACCGACCATCTCGAATACCAAGCCTATGAGCCGATGGCGCTGGCGAAGATGCAACAAGTGGCCAGGGAGATTCGCGCGCGCTGGAGCAAGATCGAAGGCATCGCCATAGTCCAGCGGATTGGCAAGCTCACGGTAGGCGACAATACCGTGCTCTGCGCCTGTTCAAGCCCGCACCGCGATGACGGCTGCTTTGAAGGCGCCCGCTATGGCATTGACCGGCTGAAAGAGATAGTGCCTGTCTGGAAGAAAGAAGTTGGCGCCGGCGGCGAAACCTGGATCGAAGGCGATTACCAGCCCAGGCCCGGCGATCAAGAGCGCGCCTGAGCCGATGCGCGAACCCATGAGCGAGCAGCCCAAGCGCATCCGCGACTTTGAAACGCGGTTCGGCCTGCGCTTCCAGGACCCAGACCTCTTGCGGGAGGCGCTGACGCATAGCTCCTACGTCAACGAATATCGGGGACCGGACCAGCTCCAGGATAACGAACGGCTGGAATTCCTGGGCGATGCCGTGCTGGATATTGTCGTCGCCGATATGCTCTTTCGCCGATTTCCGCATGCCAGCGAAGGCGACTTGACACAACTGCGCGCTGCCTTGATCCGAACGGAATCCCTGGCGCGGATTGGCAGCGAGCTCGGGCTGGGGGAGTTTCTCTTGATTGGACATGGCGAGGAGCTCAGCGGCGGACGCGAACGGCTGCGCAACCTCTGTCAGGCCACGGAAGCGCTGATAGCCGCCATGTATCTGGATCGCGGTTTGGCTAGGGCTAGCGACTTCATCATGCCCAGGCTGCTGGAAATTCTGGATGGCGTCATCGCCAAGCGCGCGCATATTGACGCCCGCAGCGAACTCAATGTGCTCATCCAGGCGCGCCTGAACAGCCCGCCGGAATACCAGGTGATTGGCGAGGCGGGACCCGAACACGACAAAGAATTCCATGTCTCGGTCGCGGCAGGCGAGCGTATCATCGGCAGGGGCAGAGGCGCCAGCAAGAGAAGCGCCGCCCAGGCCGCGGCTGCCGATGCCCTGCGCCGTCTGGATTCCGAAGGCCCGCTCGACGCGCTCGAAAGCAAGCCTAAACCCTAGAAGCGCCTTCCCGAAAAGCAGTTCTCGCAGATTCGGTAGCGATGCCGAGATGGCAGCAGCGCCCCGCATTTTCGGCAGCGCCGCGCCGTGTTCAGGTTGCGCAGCAGCGCCTCGTCAATCGAAAGCGACCATTCGCGCCGTTCTTCGCGCACTTCATAATGCGACTCGCAGAATTGGGCGAATTCCTTGCGCCGAGAAAGCCAGAGGTAGATATCCGCGCAGGCGATAGACCGTTCGGCTGCATCCAGGTCGCCGCCATCGCGAATGGGCAGGGGCGGTTCATCCGGCAGCGGAATCTGATAGCCTTCCAGGATCATGTGCGCGCAATCCAGCCAATAGGCGCGGGTGGCTTTGCGAGTCGGCGCGTTCACCAGCTGCAGGGCGCCCGCCAAACCCAGCTTCTGGATGTCGCCTTCGCTGAGCATTTTCGCCAGTTCAATGCGCTCGTCCAGGTCGGCTGTGGTGATCACCGCGCGCAATTCGTCGGGGATGGATTTGAGCTCCGCCCATTGCGTCAGCTGTTCGGCCAGGCTGCCCGGTATCAAGCAGAGATCATCGACCGTCGGCGCGACGCGGGCGAATGTCAAGGTCGCGGGCTGCTGAGCGTAGAGCTCGTGGATGACGGCCATATCCGCCCGATTCATGGCGGCGATCAAGCCGGTCGTCGACATGCCAAACCGCCCAGCCCGTCCGCCTATCTGATGCACTTCGCTGGGGTATAGCCGGCGATCCTCCTTGCCATCAAACTTTTCTACGTCATAGAAGCAGACGACATCGGCCGGCAGGTTCAATCCCATGCCCACGGCGTCGGTGGCCACGCAGATTTCGGTTTCTCCGCTGGCGAAGCGATCCGCTTGCCGCCGCCGCACTTCGGGTGGCAGGCTGCCATAAACCACTGACACAGCGCGCCCAAGACGCTCGAGTTTCATCTTCAAATCGAGCACTGCCCGGCGCGAGAAAGCCACCAGGATGGTCGAGGCCGGCAAGGATTCCAGGGTGAAATGCCGTTCGGCCAAGGCGATTGGCGCCAGTCTCTGATGTTCCATCAATTCGCAGGGGATCTCTGCCGCGGCCGCCAGCACCTCGATCAGTTGCCGCGCGGTTGGCGGTCCGATGACGTGCATTTCCGGCGCGGCCGATTCCATGAAAGCCCGCGTCCATGCCCAGCCGCGGTCGGCATCCGCCAGCATCTGCGCCTCATCGATGATGACGCAGGCGCCGCTGTCTTCCGCATTGAACATCTCGATGGTCGCCGCGGTGACGCGCGCGCCTTCAATCGGGATATATTCTTCGCCGGTCAACAGATTGCAGGCCAGGCCCCCGGCGTTGAGCCGGTCAAATATCTCATAAGCCAGCAAGCGCAAAGGCGCCAGATACCAGCCCGAGCCGGCTGCTTTCAGCGCCTCCAAGGCCTGATGCGTCTTGCCGCTGTTGGGCTCGCCGATATGCAGGTACAGCCGCTGCTGATCGCGCCAGGCATTGCGCCATTTGGGGAAGGCGTCGATCAGCCGGTTGCGCAGTTTGGCTTTGGCTTCCCGCTTGCGCCGCCGGCGATTCTTGCCGCCACGCCGTTTGCGTTTGCCCGCTTCCGCCTGTCCGTTGAGCAGATGGCTGAATTCCGCGAAAGTTTCCGGCAAGCCCCAGATGCCGCGCAAGTCGCGCCAGAAGAGGCGTTTCGGCGACATGCCAGATTCGCGCAGAGCCCGCTCCAGCCGGCGCTGCTCCCAGCCAAGCGCGCTGCAAATCTCGGTCTGCGTCATCCGTTGATACCCGGCGATCATCTCGCGCAGATCGGGGTCGGCCGCCGTCGGCTGAAACGTATAGACGGGGAATCGCAGTTTGCCGCGCGGATCGCTGAAGCTGTCCAGAGCCAGCTCATCAGCCGCGGTGCGCAAGGTATCCGCGCCTACTCCAGCTTTCTTGGCGGCTTGTTTGAGCGTATAACTGCGCGAGCAAACCAGTTTTTCGGTAGGGTCCTCAGGCTTGGCGGCCGGCGCGCCTTCACGCCTGCGCTCGCCACACAATGCCAAGACATCAAGCCAGGCATCGGCTTGCTTCAGGGCTGGCGACGCCCGATTCGATTCTTCTTTCTCGATGATTGCTTGCAATTGCTTGCTCCTGTGGATATGCGCGCAGGTCCCAACCCGGCTGGTCACCAGCGATACGGCGATGGTCCGTCCCTGTCGTGGCTGTCCACCTGTTCATGCGCGTCTTGTTGCCTGGCGAACAGGGAAAGCTGCTCGCGGGGTTCGCAGGCAAAATGTCGGAAAATCTTGTCAAGCAAAGCCGTGCGCCGCCCGCTCGACCGATAGATTTCGGCGGCAAAGCGAGCCGGATGCTTCCGCCCCTTGCGCCGATTGCATTCCGGGCAAGCTACAGCCAGATTGCCCTTGCTGTTGGCGCCGCCTTCCCGCAAGCTGATGACATGATCCAGCTCGAAGGGCGCCCGCGTCAACTGCTCGCCGCACCATTCGCAGCGTCCGGCCGATTCCAGGATACGGTCGCGCAGGTCAACAGCATCCAGCCGGCCCCGAACTCCGCTGCGCCGCGCTCGGGCATTGAGATCATGCGCGTAACGTTCCAGCGCGAGCCCATCCAGCATATCCTGATAAATCATTCGGCGGCTTCTTCCCGCGGGTTATCCAGCCGGAAACCATGCCCGCGCACGGTGACGATATACTGATGCTCGGCATCCAGTTCAGCCAGGCGATCGCGCAGGCGGCGCACCAGCGCGTCAATAGCTTGTTCGCTGACGCCGAGCCCCATGGCATCGGGCCAGACGGCGTCCACCACATCGCCGCGGCTGCAAACGCCCCCTTGGCTGGCGAATAGGATTTCCAGCAGTCGATATTGCGGCAAGCTCAAGGCCGGCTCAAGCATTCGTTCGCGGATGTAAACCTGGCGCGATTCTGGATCGAGGCGCAAGCGCAAGCCCGTCATGGCGCCTGATGGGATTATATCGGGCAGCACGCGCGTGGTTGATGGGGCTGTCGCGCCCGAGCCGACGAAACGCAGGCGGATATCTTTGGCGACGCGGATCTCATCGCCGTCTTCCAGCTGCCGCAAGCCGGTCAGGCGATAGCCGTTGACCCAGGTGCCGTTTTTGCTGCGCAGGTCTTCTATCAGGCAGGCGCCGCCATCTGTACTGATGCGCAGGTGCTGCCGCGAGATCTGCCGCGCGGGGATGACGATATCGCAGCCGTCTTCCCGCCCCAGCACCATAGACGAGCGGTCTATCAGCCAATGCGGGTTGGATAAAGATCCATCCAGCCAGACGATAACCGGGAACTCGTCGCTCTCTCGGGGCATTGCGCCATTCACCTCGCGCGCCTGTACGCTACGGACCCGCCTCAGCCGAGCCCGTCCTTAGTATACAGCAAATGCGCCATCGGCACGACCTCGCATTGTCCGCATCCCTGCCTGCCGCTATAATCGCGCCTGGACTCAGGACAGCAAGCAGGAGCGGAAGACCTTGGGCATTTTTCGCCGCGGATTATCCAAAACGCGCCAATCCTTCTTCGGGCGTATCGCGCAGATGCTGGGCAACACAGAGATCGACGACGACACCTGGGACGACATAGAGACCTTGCTTATCCAGGCGGATGTCGGCTTTGACACCACGGTCAAAGTGATCGACAGCCTGCAGGCCCGCGTCCGCGCAGAAGGATTGACCAAAGCGGATCAGCTGCGGAACGCCTTGAAAGAGTCCTTGGCCGATCTGCTGGAATTCCCGCCCGCCCTGGATATTTCGAGCCGCGAACTTTCGATCATCCTGGTGGTCGGCGTCAACGGCTCGGGCAAAACGACCTCTATCGCCAAACTGGCGCACCGCCTGCAGAATCTGTCTCGGCGCAAGGTGATGATAGCGGCTGGAGACACCTTTCGCGCGGCCGCCATCGAACAATTGCAGACTTGGGGACAGCGCATCGACGTGCCTGTCATCGCCAACAAACCCGGTTCCGACCCCGGCGCTGTGGTCTATGACGCCACGGTGGCCGCCAAAGCCCGCGGCTACGAGATTCTTATCATCGACACAGCGGGCCGCCTGCAGAACAATTTCAATCTCATGCGCGAACTGACCAAGATCAGCGAGGTTTCCGGCAAGGTCGTCGCCGACGCGCCGCATGAAGTCTTGCTGGTCCTGGATGGCACGACGGGCCAAAACGCCATCCAGCAAGCCAAGAAATTTCAAGAAGCCTCCGGCGTCACCGGCGTCATCGTGACCAAGCTGGATAGCACAGCCAAAGGCGGCATGGTCTTTTCGATCTTCAATGACCTGCAGCTGCCCGTGCATTATCTGGGTTTGGGCGAGCGCATCGAAGATCTGGTGCTTTTCACGCCGGAGTTCTTCGTGGAAAGCCTCTTCGAGGGCGAAGATGAGAGCGAAGATTGATCCTCAGCAGCGCTCAGAATCCCAAGATCAAGCTGGTCAGCCGTCTGCGCGGCAAACGCGGGCGGGAACAGACTGCGCTCTTCCTCATCGATTACGAGCGTGACCTGCGGCGCGCCCTGGCCAGCGGGTATGCCGCCGACTTCATCCTGCATTGCCCGGCTTTCGCCCCGCTGACCCTGGACGCCCAATGCCAAGTCCACCAAGTCTCCCCTGAGCTCATGAGCAGGCTCAGCTATCGCGAGAATCCCAGCGGAATTATCGCGGTGATGCGCAGTCCTCCGCCACTTGGGCTCGCCGAGATCCTGCGCGGGGATATCGCCCATGCGCTGCTTCTGGTGAACCTGCGGGTGCCCGGCAATATCGGCGCGCTCATGCGGACGGCCGACGCCTGTGGCATAGACGCGGTCGTACTGGTCGATAGCGCCCTTGACCTCTATAATCCCAACATCATTCGCAGCAGCACTGGCGCATGCTTCCTTGACAATGTATATCAGCTCAGCGGCGACCAGGCTTTGGCTTGGCTTCGCGAGCGGGCATTGCCACTCATCTGTGCCGATGTGCAGGGCGCGACCAGCCTTTTCGCCCTGGAATTTGGGGCGCGGGCGGCGATTGTCCTCGGCGCGGAAGACAGCGGGCTTGACAAGCGCTGGCTTGCTCAGGCGGATTGCCGAGCGCGCATCCCGATGGCTGGGCGAGCCAGCGACTCGCTCAACGTATCGGTCAGCGGCGCTATATTGATGTATGAACTGTATCGCCAGCGTCATCACAGCTAAAGCAGAAAGGCGCAGACGGGACATGTCCCGCGACCAGCATGGAGAATATCCTCAGCCAGCTCCGCGATTTTCAGCGGCAGATCGACGAATTGATGAGGCGCATAGATATCGCCGGCAAACTGGCGGTCATCAACCGGCTGGAAAAGGCGGCCAGCCAAGCCGACTTCTGGAACCAGCCAGAGGCCGCCCAGAAGACCATGCAGCGGCTAGCCAAGCTGAAAAGCCTGGTGGATACCTGGCAGACGCTGGCCGAGCGCATCGCCGACGCCATCGAACTTGTTGAGATCGCCGATGCCGATATGCAGGCGGAACTGGAAAACGAGGCGGAGACCTTGGCCGGCATCGTCGAAGCCATGGCATTTCAAGCCATGATGGCGGGCGATTATGACAGCGAAGACGCCATCTTCGCCATTCACGCTGGCGCCGGCGGCGTAGATGCCCAGGATTGGGCGGAGATGCTGGAACGCATGTATCTGCGCTGGATGGAGCAGAATGGCTACAAGACAGAAATCCTCGATCGCAGCCATGGCGAGGAAGCCGGCATCAAAAGCGTGACCATCAGCGCCAAAGGGGAATACGCCTTCGGATACCTGCAGAGCGAAGAAGGCGTGCATCGCCTGGTGCGCCTCAGCCCCTTTGACAGCGCCAACCGCCGGCACACCTCCTTCGCCAAGGTCGAGCTCTGGCCCGATATCCAGAGCGAAATAGAAATCGAAATCGAAGACCGCGACATCCGCATCGATACCTATCGCGCCAGCGGCGCCGGCGGGCAGCATGTGCAGAAGAACGATACCGCCGTGCGCATCACCCATCTGCCTACTGGCACGGTCGTGCAATGTCAGAACCAGCGCAGCCAGGCGCAAAACCGCGAGCGCGCCATGCAGATCCTCAAAGCCCGCCTCTTCGAGATGGAACGCGCGCGCCAAGAAGCCGAAATGGCGCAGCTCAAAGGCGAGAATGTCGACGCCGGCTGGGGCAATCAGATCCGCTCCTATGTCCTGCACCCCTATCAGATGGTCAAGGATCACCGCACCAGCGTCGAAGTCGGCAATACCGCCGCTGTCCTGGATGGCCGGCTTGGCGATTTCATCGAGGCTTTCCTGCGCCAAAAGGTCAGCGGCTAGCTATCGGCGGCTTGGTTGAGGGCGATTTTCCTGGACTTGGCGACAAGCGGGCTGGAATGTGCTACTCTAGTGCCAAGTTGGCTTTGCAGGCGGCTGCCCCATGGTAACTCCGACCAAACTCTACCCGCGCGATCTTGAATCCCTGCTGAACGCATTGCCAGAGATAAAGCCCAACGAAATCGATTTGATCGCCGCGGCTTTTCTGCGCGCCGAGAGCGCCCACGCGGGCCAACGGCGGAAATCCGGCGAGCCATATTTCACGCACTGTGTGGCGGTGGCCAGCATCCTGGCGGATATGAAGCTGGATGCCGAGACCATCGCGGCTGGCTTGCTGCATGATGTGGTGGAGGACAGCCACGTCAGCCTGGAGGTTTTGAGCGGCGAGTTCGGCATGACGATTGCAAAGCTGGTCGATGGCGTCACCAAGCTGAAGCATTTGCCCATCAAGAATGTTTCGCCCCTTGGCGATAGCCGCCGTTCCAGCGCCATCAACCGCGAGATGGAATATATCCGCAAGATGCTGCTGACGATGGGCGATGATGTGCGCGTCGTGCTGGTCAAGCTGGCGGACCGCCTGCACAATATGCGCACCTTGGGTTATATGCCCCTCGGCAAACAGCGAGCGGTGGCGCGGGAAACCATGGATATCTTCGCGCCACTGGCCAACCGGCTGGGCATCTGGCAGATCAAGTGGGAACTGGAAGACCTCAGCTTCCGCTATCTCAACCCGGAAGCCTACCGCTCCATCGCCAAAGCGCTGGACGAGCGGCGCGATGAACGCGAATATTATGTCAAGCGCATCAAAGAGCGGCTCACCAGCGAGCTGCGCAAGGCGCATATCACCAAGGTCGCCATCAGCGCCAGACCCAAGCATATCTACAGCATCTACAGCAAGATGACCCGCAAGGATCTGCCGCTTGAGCAGATTTACGACATTCGCGGCATGCGCGTCCTGGTGGATACGCTGGCTGAATGTTACCTGGCTCTGGGCATCGTGCATAACCTCTGGCGGCCCATCCCCGGCGAATTCGACGACTATATCGCCAACCCCAAAGACAACTTCTACCGCAGCCTGCATACCGCCGTCCACGATGACGAAGGCAAGACCGTCGAAGTGCAGATCCGCACCTGGGAGATGCACGAAGACGCCGAATATGGCATCGCCGCGCACTGGCGCTACAAGGAAGGCGATAATGGGCATGACCAAGCCTTCGAGCAGCGCCTGGCATACCTGCGCCGGCTGATGGAATTTGGCCCCGATGTCAATGACGCCTCGCAATTCGTCGACACGGTCAAATCCGAAGTCTTCCAGGACCGCGTCTATAGCGTGACGCCCAACGGCGACATCATTGACCTGCCGGTTGGGGCGACGCCCATCGACTTCGCCTATCACATTCATACCGATATCGGCAATCGCTGCCGCGGCGCCAAAGTCAACGGCCGGCTCATGCCGCTGAATTACAAGTTGAATATGGGCGACCAAGTCGAGATTTTGACAGCCAAACGCGGCGGACCCAGCATGGATTGGCTGAACCCGGATTTGGATTACGCCGTCACCAGCCGCGCCCGAGCCAAAATCCGTCACTGGCTGCGCAAGCAGAATCGCGACAAACATATCGTCATGGGCCGCGATGTGCTGGAGCGCGAACTCAAACGGCTGGGCGTTTTGGAAAAAGTCAGCTTCGAATCGGTCGCGCGCTTGCTCGGCTATGACAAGCTCGATGATTTCCTGGCGGCCATCGGCGCGGGCGATGTGACGGGCTCGCAGATCACCAACCGCGTGCTTGAGGACGAACGCCGCAAATCCGCCGAGAGCCTCAGCGAAGAAAATTTGCTCAAACCACGCGGCAAGCTCCAGGATGCCAAAGTCTCCAAAGGCGTGAGCATCATGGGCGCCGGCGGCTTGCTGGTCCATTTGGCTCGCTGCTGCTCCCCCATGCCCAGCGACGCCATCATCGGATACATCACGCGGGGGCGCGGCGTCACCGTGCATCAAACAGAATGTCCGAACATCACCGCCATGCGCGAAACCGAGCGCCTCATCGACGTCTCCTGGGGACCAGAAGAAGAAGAACAGCGTTATCTAGTGCCCGTAGAAGTGATTGCCTATGACCGCGAAGGTTTGCTCCGCGAGATCAGCACCATTATCGCCGACCAGCATGTCAATATCGCTTCGGTCGAGGTGGCCACGCGCAACCACATGGCCAGCTTGCACCTGCAGCTGGAGATCGCCAGCAACAAACAGCTGACGCGCATCCTCTCCAAGATCGATCTCATCCCCAGCGTTGTCGAGGCGCGGCGGCGCAACACCGGGTAGGCGCGCGCTCTGCCCATGCGCATCGCCCTATTGGAATCGTATTATGGCGGCAGTCATCGCGCCTGGGCGGATGGCTATCGGCGCTACTCCCGCCACGCAATTGATCTGATTACCCTGCCCGCGCAATACTGGAAGTGGCGCATGCAAGGCGGCGCAATTACCTTGGCGCGCTTGCTGGATTCCAAGCCGGATTGCATCCTCGCCTCCAGCATGCTTGATCTGTCCATCCTGCGCGCCTTGACCTATCGGCGGCTTGGCGATGCGCCGCTGGCACTGTATTTGCACGAGAATCAACTCTCCTACCCGCAGAACCAGCGCCAAGGGCATGGCTGGCGCTACGGTTTCATCAACTACGTCAGCGCGTTGACCGCCGATGCCGTCTATTTCAACAGCGCATACCACCGGCGGGATTTCCTGGCGCAGCTGCCGCGCATGCTCAAGCATTTCGCCGATTTCAACGAGCTGCAAACCATCGAGGAAATCGCAGCCAAGTCCCAGGTCTTGCCGCTTGGCATGGACCTTCGGCGCTTCGACGCTCATCGCCCCGCCAAGAAAATGGCCGCGCCCAAACTCATCTTGTGGAATCATCGCTGGGAAGCCGACAAAGATCCTGCCAGCTTCGTCAAGAGCATGCTTGAACTCGCCGGGGCCGGCTATGACTTTCGGATAGCGATAACCGGCCAGCGATTTGGCGCCATGCCCGAGGCCTTCCAGGCTGCCCAGCGCCAGATGGATGACCGCATCATCCAACTCGGTTATCTGGAATCCTTCGCCGACTACGCGGATTTGCTCTGGCGATCCGATTATGTGGTCAGCACAGCCTGGCAGGAGTTCTTCGGAATGTCAATTTGCGAGGCGATCTATTGCGGCTGCCTGCCGATTTTGCCGGATCGCCTGAATTATCCCTATCTGCTCACCGAGGATCTCAAAGCCGCCTGCCTGTATCAGCGCGGTCGGCTAAGCGCCCAGCTGCGTTTCCATCTTGAGAGCGAGTCGCAACCGGATACTTCCGCGCTGCGGGATAAGATCGCCGGCTTCGATTGGCGGGTGCTGGCGCCGCGATACGACGCTGCGTTGGAGAGCCTGGTCAATCGCTTGGGCTGACTCCGGGATCGGCTCCGTTAGGACCCGCGTCGCTGGCGTCGGCGCTATCGGCGGCATTCAATATGGAATCGATCTTTTCCAGGGTCAATGGCTCATGGGGCGTGTCAGCTTCTTCCGGCTTGTCAATGCGCTGGCGATACTCGACGGCTGCCACGACAGATTCGCGCTCGCCCAAGGCAATCACCGGCTCTATGCCGCGCGGACCCAGCTGGACCTTCAGCGCGAGGTTCAGCGACATATACTTGGCTTTGTTGCGGCTGGTCAGCGCCAGGATGGTATCCGCCAGCCGGCCGGTGAGGATTGCCGCCAGGTCATGCTCCGAGCTGTAGCGGTTCTTGAGGTTGCCGCCCTTGCCGCCGCGCCCTTGAATGCTGATGGACTCCAGCGGCAAAGCATTGGCGAAACCTCCTCGATCGATATGCCAAAGGTGGCTTGCCTTGTCGGCGACGATGCAGGCGGCAACGACGCGATCGCCACGGACATCCATGCCGCGAACGCCCCCGGAATTCAAGCCAGTGGCGCGAACGTCATTCTCGTCGAAGCGGATAATCTTGCCTTTCGCCGAAGCCAGAATCAACTCATCGAATCCGCGACTATAGAGCGCCGTCGCCAGCCGCTCGCCCTTGGCCAGCTTCATCAAGCTGAATGCGTGCGCCATAACGCCCGGCAGATCAGCGGTATGCAAGCGCTTGACTTGACCGCGAGTGGAGACAAAGCAGAGATAGCCGCTGAGCAAATCGGCCGGCAAGCAAAGGAAAGAGACAATCTTGCGCTCGCTGGAGAGCGCCGTCAAATCGCTGAAATGCAAGCCTTCCCTAGCCTGCTCGACCAGTGGCGCCTGCTGCACGGGGAGTGTGGCGCAGCTGCCGTCATCCGCGAACAAGTAGAGAATCTGCGCGGTGCTGCTGTGCTGCAGGAGGCGGGGAGGGTTCTTGGTCGCCGTGGTCACCTTCGGCGCTTGATCGTCGCTCGTCCGCCCGAGTTGGCTCCGCGCGCTGAGCATGACAACAGTTTTGGCCTCGGGCATCAGGAAGTCGGCTTGCGTTATGCCGATGGCTTCGCCCTCCGCGATGATGCTGCGCCGCGGGTCGCCATAATCGCGCTTGATCTGCGCCAGCTCTTCCGCGATGAGGGAGCGCTGTTTTGGCGGGCTGGCCAGCAAATCCTCCAGTGATTTGATCAGCCGCTGTTTTTCTTTGTATTCTCGGCGAATGCGACTGATCTCCAACGAAGCCAAGCGCCGCAGCGGCATCTCCAGAATCGCCCCAGCCTGCGCCTCGCTGACCTTGAAGTTCTTGATCAGGTTCTTGCGGGCGGTTTCGCCAGTGCGCGACCGTCGAATCGTCTGGATGACGGCGTCCAGTTGATCCAGGGCGATCAGCAAGCCCTCCAGCACATGCGCCCGTTCACGCGCCCGCGCCAGCTCGAAGCGGCTTCGTCGCAGCACAACCTCCAGCCGATGTTCCAAATAGACCCGCAGCGCCTGTTTCAAGCCCAGCAAGCGCGGCTGGCCATCCACCAGCGCCAGCATGATGATGCCAAATGTCGATTGTAGGGGCGTCAACTTGAAGAGTTGCACGAGCACATCGGTAACATCGGCGGAAGGCTTGGTCTCGATGACCAGCCGGACGGTATTCTGCCGATCGGATTCGTCGCGCAAGTCGTCCAGGCCGCTGAGTTTGCCGGCGCGGACCAAGCTGGCGATGCGTTCAATCAGCGTGGTTTTGTTCGTCTGATAAGGCAATTCGCTGACGATAATGCGGGATTTGCCCCGCCCCATATCCTCAATATGCACTTTCGCGCGCAGGGTTATTTTGCCGCGTCCGCTGGCCATGGCCTGCCGCAGCATGTCTTCGTCGCCGCGCATCTTGAAGATGACGCCGCCAGTGGGGAAATCGGGACCCTTGACGAAGCGCATCAACTCGTCGACATCGATAGCGTCCAACCGTTCCCATTGCTCCAGCATGTAGATCAGCGCGTCGCAGATTTCGCCCAGGTTATGCGGCGGGATATTGGTCGACATGCCCACCGCGATGCCGGATGCGCCGTTGATGAGCAAATTCGGCGCCTTAGATGGCAATACCGCCGGCTCGTTCAAGGCGCCATCGAAGTTCTCGACGAAGTCAACCGTGTCCATGCCAATATCAACCAGCAGCTCGCCGCCAATGCTGGCCATGCGCGCCTCGGTGTAGCGCATAGCCGCCGCGCCATCGCCATCAATACTGCCAAAATTGCCTTGGCCATCAATGAGCATGTAGCGCATGGAGAAGTCCTGCGCCATCCGCACCATGGTTTCATAGACCGCGCCATCGCCATGCGGATGATACTTGCCCAGCACCTCGCCGACGATGCGGGCGCTTTTCTTGTGGCTCCCGCCAGCGCCAATGCCCATATCGTGCATGGCATACAGGATGCGCCGATGCACAGGCTTGAGGCCGTCCCGGGCATCGGGCAGCGCGCGCGAAACGATCACGCTCATGGCATAGCTCAGATAAGCCTCGCGCATTTCGCTTTCGATATTGACCGTTGGCTCAGTTTTTTCTGTCATCCTCTGACCTTGGCGGTTCGGCATTGAATGGCTCGCCCGCAATGCCCTTGCGCATGGCTTTGACCAGCCTGTCTGCCCGGTGGCGCGTATGGAAATCGTCAGGGGCTACAGGCCGCGCGCAGGGGCGATCTTCAATGCACTATTGTAAAATGCGAAATGAAAGCGTGTCAAATGCCAAGCGGCTTGCAGGACGCCAACGATCCCACGCCCCTTCGTCATCGCCATAACTTTCGCCCTGCTGCTGACTGGTCTTACGTCATGCGCAGGCGAGCCGAGCATCGCCATCGCGCCGGAGGTCCAGCTGCGAGCCGAGTTGACGCCGCCAGGACCCGTTCTGATTCAGACGCTGCCTGCGGTCGCCGGCGCCACCCTGCCAACCGCCGCTATTCTTGTTCGCGCCAGCGACACAAGCGAACCGCCAGGCTTGCAGAACTTCGGTCCCGTCATTGGACCAGCCTATACGCAGCCGCCGGCCTCAACGCAGCGCCCAAGCAGCGCGCCACCCGCCAGCGCCTATGCCACCGGCCTGCCGCCTGAGCAAAGCTGGCTCGATCCCGCCCAGATGGGCATCCAGCTGCATTACAACTATGACGTGGACACCTGGGAATATCGCTTGCAGCAGATCCAGCCCTTGCGCCTCGGCTGGGTCAAGGCGCAGGCGGCTTGGAAATGGCTGCAGCCGGAGCGCGCCGGTCAATTCGAGCGCAACTTCCGCCTCTTCCAGCTCAACGTGCAGAAAGCCGATAAATATGGCTTCCGCGTCATGCTCAGCCTGGTCAAAGCGCCCGACTGGGCCCGCCATGCCAACCGCGGCGAAGACGGACCGCCCGATGATCTCAGCCAGCTGGCGGGTTTCCTGCGCCTGCTGCTGGAGCAACTTGGACCCTACATTGATGCCATCGAGATCTGGAACGAGCCCAACCTGCGCCGGGAATGGACGGGCCGCCAGCCTATCAGCGGCGCGAATTACATGGCGCTGTTCCGCATGGCTTATGACAGCATCCGCGCCTATTCGCCAGCCATCACCGTGATCACGGCCGGTTTGGCGCCGACCGGCAATCACAGCGGCGTCTCGGTGGATGACCGCGAATTCCTGCGCCAGATGTACCAAGCCGGGCTGGCTGGCTACAGTGATGTCAAGATCGGCGTACACCCCTACAGCTGGGGCAACCCGCCGGATACACTCTGCTGCGACGCAGTGCCCGGGCAAGGCTGGGATGACAAGCCCCAATTCTTCTTCCGCCAGACCTTAGACGACTATGCCGACATCATCCGCGCTTTCGGCGATGACAAGCAAATGTGGGTGACCGAGTTTGGCTGGGCGACCTGGGAAGATTATCCGTCAGAAGCCCCCGACCCCTGGATGGCTTACAACTCGGCGCAAGACCAGATGAATTACGCCATGCGCGCCTTTCAGATCGGACAATCGCGCGCGGATATCGGACCCATGATCCTCTGGAATCTGAGTTACGCGGTGGAGCGCACAGTCCGCGATCGCAGCGAACTGGCCGCCTACAGCATCATCTACCCCTTCTTCGATGGTTCCGGCAACCAGCGACCGCGCCCTCTGTACGCCGCCCTGGAAAGCCGACCCTAAGCGCAAACAGGCAACAAAAAAACGCGAGCCGCCCTCTTGGGCAACCCGCGTCATGCATGTCGATGAATATGGACGCTTAGAGTTCGCTGAGCATATTCTCGAAGTCGTCCTGATCGCCAAGCTGGTCGAAATCCAGCGCGCCCTGCGCCTCCAGGGTGAGAGCCGGCGCAAGCGGTTCTTGATCTCGATAGGCGTCGAAACCCGTGCCAGCCGGGATCAGCTTGCCGATGATGACATTTTCCTTCAAACCATGCAGCGGATCGACCTGGCCCTCAATGGCCGCCCCAGCCAAGACCTTGATGGTATGCTGGAAACTGGCTGCAGAGAGATAACTCTCCGTGCTCAGAGCCGCTTTGGTGATGCCCAGCAGGACAGGCGAACCCTTGCAAATCTGTTTGCCTTGATCGAGCAGGCTCTCATTGATGCGCGCCAATTCCAGCTTGTCAATCAGCTCGCCGGGCAGCTGGTCGCTATCGCCGCTCTCGGTGATCTGCACCTTGCACATCATCTTGCGGATGACCGTCTCAAAATGCTTGTCCGAGATGGGCACGCCCTGGCTGCGATAGACTTCCTGGATCTCGCTGAGCAGGTAGAGTTGCGTATCTTCCGCGCCGGAAACGCGCAGAATGTGATGCGGATTCTTCGAGCCTTCGGTCAACTGCTCGCCGGGCAGGACGTCTATGCCATCCCGGATATTCTTGCGCAAGCGGGCATTCGCCGGTATCTCCAGTTCTTCCGTGTCTTCATCCATGTGACGGATCCAGACGACATCCTCTTCGATATGCACGCGCCCGGTCAGCCCAGCGATGAGTTCGTCCTCGCCATTGCTCGCGATGACCGCGCCCTTATCGATGTCCCGGCCATCTACGGCGACCAACTCCCAGCCTGCGGGAACCTCATGACTTTCGTTCTGCATGCGCTGGTCAATGACCGTGGCGATGCGCGCGCCATCTTCGCGGTCGCTTATCCGCAGCACGCCGCCCATGGTGGTCATGACCGCTTCGCCTTTGGGCGCACGCCGCGCTTCAAAGAGTTCTTCGACGCGGGGCAGGCCGCTGGTGATATCGCGCACTTCAGCCGTGCCGCCGCTATGGAAGGTCCGCAGGGTGAGCTGCGTGCCCGGCTCGCCGATGGATTGGGCCGCGATGATGCCGACAGCCGCGCCGATATTCACCATGTCGCCCGTGCCCAGGTCGCGCCCATAACAGAGCGCGCAAACGCCGTTGATCAAGTCGCATGTCAGCGGGCTGCGCACCTCGACAGACTCCAGTTCGGTAGCCTGGATGCTATCCGCGATGTCTTCGTCGATCATCTGATTGCGCTCGACCAGGATGGCGCCGCTGGCTGGATCAATGATGTCTTCCGCCGAGCAGCGCCCGACGATCCGCTCGGCGACAGATTGCCCGGCGACATTATCCGAACGGCGCACGCTTAAGCCGTCATGCGTATTGCAATCCCAGCGATTGACGATCATATCCTGCGCCACATCCACCAGACGGCGCGTCAGATAACCGGCGTCGGCCGTGCGCAGCGCCGTATCCGCCAAACCCTTTCGCGCGCCATGCGTGGATATGAAGTATTCCAGCGCGTTCAAGCCGCCGCGAAAGTGGCTGCGGATAGGCAGGTCAATGATGCGCCCGGAGGGGTCAGCCATCAAACCGCGCATGCCCGCCAGCTGGGTGATAGGACCAAAGCCGCCTTTGGTCGAGCCGGATAGCGCCATGATGGCGATGGGACCATAAGGATCCAGCGAATCCTGAATCAGGTCTTGCAGGTCGTCTTTGGCGCGATTCCATTCGTCAATCGTGATCTGATAACGTTCCTCTTCGGTCATCAGACCGCGGCGGAAATCGCGCTCAGCCCGCGTGACCACGTTTTCGGCTTGACGCAGAATTTCCGCGCGCTGATCGGGAATCGTCAAATCGCTGACGGCGATGGTCGTGCCGGAAATCGTGGCGTAGTGGAAACCATAATTCTTGATGGCGTCCACCACTTCGGTAGTGCGTTCGCCGCCGATGACCTGGTAGCAGCGCGCCACCAGGTCCTGCAAGCCGCGTTTGCCCATGGTTTCCTGCACGAAACGCATTTCATCCGGCAAGATGCGGTTGAAGATCGCCCGCCCCACCGTGCAGATCTCGGGTTCGGCTTGCGGTTCGCGATGGTCATAAACATTGCCAAGCAAGATCGGCGTATGCAGATTCACCAAGCCGATGCGATAAAGATACTCGACCTCGTCCATATCGACGACCACGCGCCGCTCATGCAGATTGGTGATCTCGAGCCGGTCTTCCAAGCCATTGGCTCGCAGGTACTTGCGCGCTTCGTAGGCGTTGGCCAGGATGCAATCCACCTCGCCATTCAGCAGCGCTTCCACCGTGCGGTCAATGGCCGATTTCACCGTCCGCTGGCGGCCATTGTCATCCGGCGCCGTCTCATCCATATAGAGCTGCCGGTTGGGCACCTGGCGGAATTGCGCGTAGTAATAGCCATTGGAACGGAAGGCGATGCCCACCTTGCGCGTCCCCGTGTACAAGGCGCTCTCGGCGCGAAACTCATCGGCTCGCGACCGCAGGGCGATGATTTCCACAGTCGGGTCCATGGTCAAATAATAATTGCCGAGCACCATGTCCTTTGATGGACCGACAATCGGCGCGCCATCCGATGGCTTGAGCAAGTTGCGCGTGCTCAGCATCAACTCGCGGGCTTCTCTGACTGCCTGTTCGCTCAGAGGCACGTGCACCGCCATCTGGTCGCCATCGAAATCGGCGTTGAATGCCGAGCAGACCAGGGGATGGATCTGAATGGCTTTGCCTTCGACCAGCAGCGGCTCAAATGCCTGGATGCCCAGGCGATGCAGCGTTGGCGCGCGATTGAGCAGCACGGGGCGGTCGCGAATGACTTCTTCCAGCACTTCCCAGACTTCGGGCCGCTCGCGCTCGATGATGCGCTTGGCGCCTTTGACATTGCTGGCGTAGTTGTATTCGACCAGCCGGCTGATGACGAAGGGTCTATAGAGTTCCAGCGCCATTGTCTTGGGCAGGCCGCATTGATGCAGCTTGAGTTTGGGACCGATGACAATCACCGAGCGCCCGGAATAATCGACCCGTTTGCCCAGCAGGTTGCGGCGGAACCGCCCCTTCTTGCCTTTGAGCATATCGCTGAGCGATTTGAGTTCGCGCCTGCCCCGCCGGCTCAATGCCTTGCCACGCTGGCTGTTGTCGATCAGGCTGTCGACAGCTTCCTGCAGCATGCGCTTTTCGTTGCGCACGATGACATCCGGCGCGCCCAGATCCAACAAATGCTTGAGCCGATTGTTGCGATTTATGACGCGGCGATACAAGTCGTTCAAGTCGCTGGTGGCGAAGCGGCCGCCATCCAATTGCACCATCGGGCGCAGGTCCGGCGGGATCACCGGCAGCACAGTCAGAATCATCCACTCGGGACGATTGCCGTGCGGCTCGTTCTCCTGCTTGGTTTCGTCAAAGTCAATGACAGTGTCGCGGCTGCTGCGCAAACTTTCGACGACCTTCAAACGTTTAGTCGCCTTGCGCCGCACCTGTTTGGAACGGGCATTGCGCACCTCGTCCCAAAGCATCTCTGCCATAGTCGCCATGTTGACGGAGCTCAATACCTCATAAAAGGCTTCCGCGCCCATGCTCGCCTGGAAGACATTGCCGAACTTGCTCTTCAATTCGCGGTATTTGCCTTCCGAGATGAAGGGCGTTTCCTTCTTCTGCTTATTCCTCTCCGCTGTCGATGTCTCCGCGTAGGCTGCCAGGCTTTGCAGCTTCCGCAATTCCTCAATTTGCTTGTCGGCGCTGGCGCTGAGCTTTTCGATCTTGGCTTCCATTTCTTGCAGCTGCTCATCCATGGCGCCGTCGACAACGGTTTCGCCCTCAAATTCGCCGCTGACTTTGGCGATTTCCTCTTTTGTCATCGCCTCAATCTCTTTTTGCAGCGCGCTGAGGTGCTCGTTGACCAGGTTCTGAATGGTGGAAATATGGTCGTTGGTTATGAGCTGCCCGCGGCTGACAACCACAGCCGATGTCGATTTCAGCTCGATGGCTTCGCCCGCGTTCTCGCCCAACAGGGATTCGACCCGGCTTTGCGCCGCCTGCGCTTCGCTCATGACCTCGTCGCTGAGCCGCGCCAACTCGGTGTCATAGTGATCGCGGACGGCTTTGACCTTGGCGTCGAACTTCGCGGTCAGCGCATCTCGATGCTGCTGCTGTTCGTTCAGCTGAACCTCGATGGCGCCGGAAAGCTCGTCGACTTTGAGCTGCAATTCTTTCTCTATGCGGGCCATGGCTTTGCCGCGCGCGTCTTCATCGACAGTGGTGATGACATACTGTGCGAAATACAAAACGCGATCCAGGTTGCGCCGGCTGACGTCCAGCAGCAAGCCCAGGTAGCTGGGCACGCGCCGCGTATACCAAACATGGGCGACCGGCGCCGCCAGCTCGATATGCCCCATTCGCTCGCGCCGCACCGATGAGCGCGTCACCTCGACGCCGCATTTATCGCAGATGATGCCGCGATACCGGATGTTTTTGTACTTCCCGCAGTAGCATTGCCAGTCCCGCGTGGGACCAAAAATGCGCTCGCAAAACAGCCCATCCATCTCGGGACGCAGCCGCCGATAATTGATCGTCTCGGGCTTGGTCACCTCTCCATAGGACCAGGAACGAATCTGCTCAGGAGAAGCCAGGCTAATGCGCAATGCGCTAAAGTCTTTCGCCTCCAAGGCGTAACCTCCTCTGCGCTATGATGCTGTGGGCAAGGGTTTGAAGCGCTGCTGAAAATTTCGCGACATGATCAGCATAGATGTCAAACAGGCGTCAGGCATGAACCGCCTGCGCCTAAGTCAACTGTGATATCTCCGCGATTTTCATAGACAAAAGCACTATACACCATGCCCGCGCCGTTTGTCAAGACAAATTCGCCCCCGATGCCCGGGCAGTTTCGATCATGAAGTCTTCCGCGCTTTCACAACATACAGCCTCAGCCAGCGTCCGCGATTATGCTATACTTGCCGCGTTTTCTTAGCTTCGAGGAGATTCAGTTTGACGCCCCTGCTCAATGTCGATGAAGCCAAAGCCAAGATCCTCGCCGCTGTGGAGAGGCTGCCCGCGGAAACGCTGCCGCTGGCGCAATCGCTCGACCGTGTCATCGCCGAAGACATCATCTCGCCGATTGACCTGCCGCCATTCGACAATTCGGCCATGGACGGCTATGCCATTCGCCATGAAGACAGCGCCGACGCCAGCCCGGAGCAGCCGGCCAGCCTGCGCGTCAGCATGGACATCCTGGCTGGCGATGCCCCAAGCGGTCAACTGGAACGGCGCCAAGCCGCCCGCATCATGACTGGCGCGCCCATCCCGGCGGGCTGCACGGCGGTCATCCCGGTGGAAGATACCGATGACGTCTGGCAAAAAGGCGAGCGCTCACCAGCCCCGTCAGAAGTGCGCGTGCATAGAGCATTGAGCCCCGGCGAAAACATCCGGCGGGCGGGCGAAAACATCGCGGCGGGCGACACGGTGGTTCAAGCGGGCAGCCTGGTTCGCCCAGCTGTTGTCGGCATGCTGGCGGGCATCGGCTGCGCCAAGCTCCGCGTGATCCGCAAACCCAAAGTCGTGATCCTCAGCAGCGGCGATGAACTGGTAGATGCGCATCACGCGCTTGAGCCGGGCAAGATCCGCGATAGCAACAGCTACACCCTGGCCGCGCTAATTCGGGCGGCTGGCGGCGTTCCCATTCGCCTGCCCATCGCCCGGGACAACCTGAATGAGATCCGCGCTTTGTATCGCCATGCCCTGGAGATCGACCCGGACATGATCATCAGCACGGCTGGCGTGTCGGTCGGCGCGGCTGACCTCGTCAAGACGGTCATGGACGAGCTGGGCGATATCGACTTTTGGCGCATCAACATGCGGCCCGGGAAACCGCTGGCTTTTGGCGCGCTGCGCGGCCTGCCCTTCTTTGGCTTGCCGGGCAATCCAGTCTCGACCATGGTGACTTATGAAGTGCTGGTCCGCCCCGCTTTGGCGAAGCTGGCTGGCCGCGAAGACCGCCCCAAGACTGTCACAGCCGCCATAGCGGAAGACATGCCATCGGATGGCCGCAGAAGCTACATCCGCGTCACGCTCAGACGCGAGCAGGGGGGCCTCGTTGCCCGCTCGACAGGCATCCAAAGCTCCGGCGCCTTGATGTCCATGGTCTTGGCGGATGGCTTGGCTATCATTCCCGAAGGCATAACGCGGGTGGCGGCCGGCGACGAGCTATCCGTGCTGCTGCTGCGCGATGTCGAATGAAATGCGCGAGGAGATTATGAACAAGCTTCTGTCCGCTTCGTCTACAGGCTCCAGCCAGCGACATCAGACATTGCGTCGGTTGCAAATGCTGATGGTGCTCGTCGGTCTTGTCGTGGCCAGCTATCTGAGTTATCTCAAACTGGCGGACGCGCCGGCCGTCTGCGTGCAGGGCGGTCCATTCAATTGCGATGTGGTGCTGAACAGCCAATACTCCGAATTAGCGGGCATCCCGATCGCCTATCTGGGCTTGGTTGTCTATGTCGTCATCGGGCTGCTTCTGGCGCTGGAGCATAGGTTTGCATTCCTGCGCGAATATGGCAGCCTGATCGCTTTTGGCATCGGCTTGTTCGCCTGGCTATTCTCGATGTGGCTGGTCTATGTGCAGTTTGGCTTGCTGGGGGCGGCTTGTCCCTGGTGCTTGACGCATGAAGCGAACTTCACGCTGCTCTTCGCCACGCTTGCATATCGCGTCATCCGCGACACTGTGACAACCACCGGCTAGAGGCTGTCGTAAACCAGGGCATGACCCTCCTGTCTTAAGACTGAGAATTGCGGAGAGTGCGCGAGAGGATCTCTTCCTGCTTCTGGCGATGCTTGCTCTGCGGGGAGCGGCGGTTGATGGCGCGTTCTTCTGCGCTGGCATCCTCTCGCATGGCGCGTTGGAATGCCTGAGCCATGGCCGTCGGCATTTCTTCTTCTTCATCCTCGTCAGCGGCCAACGCCAGGTCTTCTTCCGGCGACTTCATTGACAAGTCAATCTGGCGGGGACGGCCATTCTTCTTGATGACGCGCACCTCGACTTCTTGCCCAACAGCCGCCACATCGCCCGGCGAGCGCACATAGCCATCAGCCATTTCCGAAACATGCACCATGCCGGGCCGTTCGGCGCCAAAATCCACAAAGACGCCAAAATCCTCTACGCGAATGACCTGACCGGTATAGGTATTGCCGCGCTTGATGGTCTGCCAGGGCACGGCGGGCGGCTTGTCCAGCGTCAGAGCGACATGGCCATCGCGGCGTTTGCGATAGATCCAGGCGGTGATTTCGCTGTCCGGCTGGACGACCTCCGCGAACCCGCGCTTTTCGCTGTCGCCAAGCTGGGAGATATGCAGCAGGGCATCTTGCCCGGTGCCAATGTCCACCAGCGCCCCGTACATGCCCAAATGCCTGACCTTGCCCGTCACTTCTGCGCCGATCGCCAGCGCGCCTGTCTGTCCTGCCATCGTGCTCTCGCTCCTCAATTTCACGCTGCTGCTTGTCGACCCCGCCCTCGGCTAGCCGGTCGGGCACAGGTCCTCATCGCCGACGCCCTCGCCCACGAAATCAAACTCGCCTTCCTGGTACGCGCTGAAATCCGTGAAACCGCGCCAATAGTAGAGATTGGCGCAGACCAACAGCTCGGAGACTTCTTCGGCCTGCAGGTGCATCACGCCGATAATCGGGTTGGATACCGAGACTTGGCCTTCGGCCGGCTTGGCCACATAGGCATAGACAATCAGCGGCACTTCGCTGTAGATCATCGCCACATACCCCTGTTCATCGCTGACCTGCTCGGCAGCCAGGTAATCCGGCTCGCCAAACTCATCGTAGACCCTACCGAAGCTCATCACAGGCGCCGTTTGCAGCAAGAATGACGAGACCGTCTCGCCATCGCGGCTGACGACCTGGCAGCAGGCCGGGTTCTCGCCTTCGCCAAAGGTGAAGCTGCGCGCCAGGCTGCCCTCCTCTGGGGCCGGTTCGTCGCCCAGCTTGTAGCGCGCGTCGCCTTCAATGATCAGCTTGGCATCGCGGTACTTGGTTTCGCCAGGCGCGATCCCGTTCCAGCAAGGCGCGGCGCAAGGGTCGCCGCTAATCAAGCTGGTATCGCTGAGCATGGCATCGTTGAGCAGGTTTATGTCTGGAGAACAGCCAACCAGCGCGGCAAGGGCGAGCAGAAATATCGGGAAGAGCCAGGCGCGTTTCATGCGATTTCACTTTCGCAAGACCTAATGGGGCAACAATCGCGCATGATAGCAAGCTCTTTGGCTAATGTACAGGTCTGCCGAAAAGCCCTTCATCAGCCTAAAGCCTGGTCATCAGCAATTCATAGATGCCGATTGTTCCGCCAAATTGATTGCCATAGCGCGTCGCGATTATCGTATAAGGCCCATTCTCCGGCAATTCATAGCCGCTTATGCGCGAATCGGTCGCCCGCCCGGTCAAGCCAAGCTCGACGGGGTCGCCATCGTCATTCTGCGCCAGCTCCCGCCCGCTGGGTCCTATCAAGTAGAGGTTTGTATCCAATACCAGCGTGACGCCCGAGAGGCTGAGGTTGACCGTCTCGCCCGCCACGCCTTCAAACTGGTAGACGTCAAAAGTGTTGCTAGGGGAGATAGTGCCGCGGACCGGCAGGCCACTCTCGATGACCGGCGCCTCAAGAGCCTGTTCCTGGTAGGCCAAGGTGCCGCTGCCAGCGTCGATAAAACCGGCTTCGCCCGCCACGGCAAAACCGGAAGGCTGCACGGTGAAGTTGGTGACGAAGCGCTGTCCCGGCTGCGGGAAGTGCCGCTCGCTGGCGATCACCTGCCCATTGACCTCAACTTGCAGCGTGAAGTTGACCGGCGCGGGGAAATCGGCGCAGGCGTCCTGATACCAGACTTCGATTTCGTATGTGCCCGCCCTCAAGAAGCCAGGGGGCCAATAGACATAAGAGAGCGGCGCGCCACTGGCTGGCACGCAATTCTGATTGCCGACCTCCTGCAATATGCCGCCGCTGGTCACTGCCGGGTTGTCATCAAAGACCGATTCGCCCAAGGGATCTCGGACCAGCAGCTGCAAATCGGCGCTCGTGCTCCAGAACAGACCCACTTCCACATCGCCCTGCGGCAGGTTCAGTTGGCTTTCGCTGGGCAATGCAGCGCCGGTTGGTCCGGTCAAACTAAGCTGGAATTGCCCCACTGTGCCGCCGGCTTCCATAGCATAGCGGGTGGCGATGATGCGGTAGGCGCCGCTGCTGAGCAGGCGCGTATCAGCGATGAAAGAATTGGTCGTGCCGCCCGCCGCCGCGTCATCGTTGACATCAACCACTGAGCCGCTGGGATCCACAATCTGCACCAAGGTATCCAGGCTGTCGCTGAGCGCCTGCATCTCGACAGATATCAGTTCGTTTGCCGCGCCTTCAAAGGAATAACTCACGAATGGCGCATCGTTGCTGATCTCGCCCTGGATAGGCAGGTCGCGCGTGATTGGCGATGGGATATCGCTGGCAAAGTTGTAGCTGGCCGGCAGGCGCGTCACGCTGGAAGGCGGGAAGAGCCCGCCCGCTACGACATCGGCAGCGCCTGCCGCGCCCAGGATGAAGCGCCCGACATAGACGTTTTGCTGCCCGGATATGCCCGGCGAAAGCACTTCCTCAATCGAACCCCGGTTCAAGCCATCAACGATAACATCGACGCGGAAAGGCACGGAAGCCGTCAAAGCATCGCAAGCCCGCTCATAATAGACGATGATTTCATAGCTGCCCGTCGGCAGGAAACCTGGCTGCCAGGTGGCGGTTTCTTGCGGGCTCTCGCTGATGATCTCGCAGAGACCGTTAGCGTCGAAGCCGAAGCCGCCGCCATTGTCAGTCGAGCGCGAATTCCAGAATAACGTCTGTCCGATGGGGTCGCGCACTTCAAGGTCCAGGTCAGCCGCGCCCGTCCAACTCAAGCGCACTTCTATGCCCGCGCCGAGCAAAATCTGCTCCGGCACGGGTTCTGCTTCAGCGCTTGTCTCAGGAAGGTCCGCCGCGATTTCCAGGCTCAAGTCAAAGCTGGTCGCTTGGGCTTGCGAGCCAGGCGCAAAGATGATGAAAACATAATATCGTCCGCCAGCGCCCAAAGAAACATCGCTGAGAGCCAGGCCGCCAGCGCCCGCCAGATCCGCGGCCTGCGCGACCGCAACGCCATTGATATCGCTGAGGTGCATGGCCAGCGCGCCGCCAGACACATTGGACAGCGACAAGCTGGCAGAGCTGCCCGCGCCGGCGTCAAAGACATAAGTTCTGGCGTATGCATCGGGCCCCAAAGAGCCGGAAACAGTCGCGCCGGGCGCCAGGACGCTGCCAGAGCCCTGCGCCGCAACCGACAAAACAGCCAGAGCAAGGCAGGCGAACAAGAGTATGCAGAGCCCCGTAAATCGTCTCAGCCCAGAAATTCTCGAATCGGACATGCTGCCAGTCCTCCATACCCTCGGCGCGGATGTGACGCTGCGCAGAAGTGTAACCAATTCTCCATACGCTTGCCAGACGAAGCGCCTACGCAAACTCAGCGATAGCAGCCAAGCCATTGCATTCGCGGCGCCCAGCGGTTTCAATGCGCATAAGGCGCGCCATAAAGAAAGCGAGGCGAATCATGCCAGCGACTTCAGCATCATGTTACAAGCCCAAAGCGCAGTATTCAATTCGCAATTGGGCGCTCGAATTTCTCCTTTCAAAGCCGAGCGCGGTCACACGGCATGGCGCGCGTTTCTGCCATCTGCTGACGGCGATAATTCTGTTGCTGTTGGCGGCGCCCAGCCAAGCCCAGCGCAGCCTGAACGTCAAGCATGTTGTGCGACCCGGCGAAACTCTCGGCTTAATCGCCCAGCATTATGGCGTGAACGTCTATCAGCTGGCCGCGCTGAATGGCATCGGCAATGCCCATCTGGTCTATTCCTGGCAGCATTTGACTATTCCAGCCGAAGCGGCGGTTAGCGAGGCGGTCGGCAGCCATATCGTGCGACCCGGCGAGACCCTGGATAGCATCGCCCGGCTCTATGGCATCGACTTGCTGGAATTGCAGGCGCTGAACAATCACTGGACCTGGCTGATCTACGCTGGCGATGAACTCATGCTGCCCGTATCCGAAAACCCGGCATCAGAGCCCGAGCCGCAAATCAGCGAAGATCCCGCGCCGCCGGATTCCGAGCCGGAAGCCAGCGAATATACGCATACCGTTCAAGCGGGCGAAACCCTGGGCGCGATCGCCGAAAGCTACGGCGTGAGCCTGTATGACTTGCAGAAGCTGAACGATACCTGGAGTTTCCTGATTTATCCGGGGCAGAAACTGGCGATTCCCGCCGGCGGCCAGCCACCGGAAGAAAGCCCCGCCAGCGCGCCATCCGAAACCCCAGCGGATCCGGTTGCCTCGCCTGCCATCGTCAGAGGCGCGCCCGCGGTCAAGGCGGATACGCATACCCTCCAGCGCGGAGAAACCCTCTTCAGCATCGCGCGGCAGTATAATGTGCCGGTTGATCTGCTGATGAGCGCCAACGGCATCAGCGACCCCCGCCGCGTACATTCGGGTCTGGTCCTGCGGGTCGCCAACCTGGATGCGCCGCCAGCAGCCTTACCTTCACAGCCAACGTCCGCCAGCGCCCAGCCCAGCGCTCCACAGCCGAACGGGCCGCGGGAAACATACATCGTGAAGCGCGGAGAATTCCTCTCGACCATCGGCAACAAGTTTGGCATGAACTGGCTGGCCATCGCCACGATCAACGGAATCGCCAATCCTGATAATATCTATGTCGGCATGCGGCTGCAGATCCCCACGCGGGAAGAAGCGGCTCGTTATGGTCCCGTCCGCCCCATGCGGGTAGCGCCACCCGCGCGCATCGGCATTGGGCGCGAATTGATCGTCGTGCTCAGCACGCAGATGGCTTATGCCTATGAGAATGGCGTCTTGCAGCGCAGCGCCCTGATCTCAAGCGGCTTGCCAGCGACTCCGACGGTCAAAGGCGATTTCAAGATCACGCGCAAGCTGCGCTATCGGCACATGGTGGGACCGGATTACGACCTGCCTAACGTGCCATGGGTGATGTATTTCTTCGCCGGCTACGCTTTCCATGGCACCTATTGGCATAACAACTTCGGTACGCCGATGAGCCACGGCTGCGTCAACATGACCAATGCCGACGCCCAGTGGTTCTACAATTTCGCGCCGGTTGGCACGCCCGTGCACGTCCGCGATTAGCCGCCCGCCTTCACGCCGTCGAGCCCCAATTCGGCGGCGTGAGCTTGCATGGCTTTCAGCACCAGCGGGATGTGAAATTCCCAGACATCCACGCCCAACACAGCGCAGCCATCGATGACATCCTGGCGATTGACCCCGGCCGCGAAAGCTTTGTCTTTCCACTTCTTGCGGATGCTGCGGACTTTGACATCGCGGATGTCCTTGCTGGGGCGGACGAGGGCGACGGCGGTGATCAAGCCGGTCAGCTCGTCCACCGCGTAGAGCGCCTTGTCGCGCAGGGTGACGCGGTCATCGGCGGCCAGCGGACCGTGGCTGAGGATAGTGCGGATGTCCTCTTCACCCAAGCCGCGTTCGCGCAAGATGGGCGCGCCGTGCATGGGGTGCTGCTCGAGGGAGGGGTGGATTTCCCAGTCGAAGTCGTGGAGAAGCCCGACCAGCCCCCAGGCGTCAGGGTCTTCGCTGTAGTGGATGGCGTAGGCGCGCATGGCGAATTCGACGGCGAGCATGTGCTTGCGCAGGGAGTCGGATTGCACGAATTCGCAGACGATGTCATAGGCTTGGGAGCGGTTCATCAGGCGATTTCCTCGAATACTTGGGGGATGATAGAGTCTAGGGTGGCGTCCAGGTCGCCGGTGAAGTCGGCGCAGGGGATGTCGAGATAGCTGAAGACGGTGTGGATGCGCTGGTAGCCTTCGGGCGCGCCGAGCTCGACCCAGTGATGCCCGCGATTGGTCAGCTGGCTCTTGTTCTTGTCGGATAGCGTGTGCGCGATGAATATGTTGGAGCGGCGGGCGATGGTGCTGTCGGCGCTTTCCGGGTTGACTTTGCCCATCAGCTTGACTTCGCAGAAGAATTGATCGCCAGCGCTATTCAAGAAATGAAAGTCGACTTCTCGGTTCTCGCCCGTGAGGCCTTTTCCGGCGTAATGGCTGGGCGGAACTTGGTAGAGATTGGCGAGGGCGAGCATGAGCGGGAGTTCGAGGCGTTTGCCCAGCCCGCTCCAGGCGCCGCCGCGGATTTCGGCGTGTTTGGCGGCTAGCGTGTTGACGACGATGAGGGATTCTTGGAGGGACAGATGTAATCCGACGCCATTGCGTTTGAGAATGGGTCGATATACAATAGCGCTGCGGTCGCTGCGAAGCAGAATGGGGAGTTTTGTTGGCAGTTCTTCGGGATATGCGATTGTAACTTCGGCGACTACGCGATTCTTGGGGAGCCGCGCGATCTCGACTCCAGGAGCAGGCTCAAGAATGATAGGGTCGTCATTGTCAGAAGCCATTGAGTACGTCGCGTGAGCTTCGCGGTCATGTAGATTGAGCGCAGCAGCCTTGTAACGTGCGATTTCCTTGAAATACTGAATGCAGAATCTGCCGAATTCCGATTTGTGCCATCCTAAAGCCTCATCATGACTGTGCTCATTTGTAAGTAAGGAGCGCAGCTGCTGTTGTAGTGTGGAGTCATAAATATTCATTGGCAAGCACCGTTAGTATTCATCTTCCAAGAGTGCTTGCCTTTTTTCTTCCGCAGAAGGGTCGTTTAAGTAGCTTATCAAGTCCTTAAGGATGATGGCGTTGAATACCGGATTACCCGACATCATGTCAGCAAATCGATGCGTGTATCCATGAAACTCACGATGGCGAATATTTGCTGAGGTGAGATACGAAGTCAACGAGTAGATTTCAGTCCACTTTGTACCTCTTTCCCATGCAACTACTAAGTCGAGCGCTTTTGCGTCCTTGTCTTGCTGAGAAAGCTCTTCAATCAGCGCGTCCAGAGTAAACTTGTATTCCAATACTCTTATCTTGCTCTTCAACGGCTTCTCTGGACTTCCCAAAGCGTCCCGAATTACACCTAGCGGGTTAGAGTCTGGATCATAAACGTAGAAAGCATAAGGTGTATCGAGTATACTTCTGTACAATCCATCGTATTGTTCATACTGACTCGACGATAGCATGTGTATGCCTCTGATGATTCCAGCCGCAAGCATCTGATTGAACAGGGCGACGACATCTTGCTCAACCTGCGGCTCCGAACGAGTCGGCAAGTAAGTAAGCGGGGCAAAAACTTGCGGCTTGATGATGCTTAAGGGGTAATTCTCCTCATGAATGCGCTGTTCCTCAATCCAACTTTCTAGCTGTAGCTCCTTTACCATCGATACTGTTCCCATTTGCTTTCGAAGCAATTCCCATCGATACCTGTTGCCGTACTGTTCAACCAGTCGCTGCGCGAGTGTTCGCGCCAATTCAACGTCTTCAGGTTGAAATCCCTTACGCCCAAGATCTGGCTCGGAATCCATGTGCATGACAATGTGAGTTACCGTCTGGAATCCAAGCATTCGACTGAGGGGTATCAGCATGATTGGACCTTGAGGCATATTTCTGGTGGCAAGTTGCAGCCCGCCCTGCAACAGTTGTGCGCGTCTGCTCATGCCGAGGTTGGTCTTAACGTGCACCCAAAGCTCATTTGAGTAGCACATAAAATAGTATATGCTCAGATTTAGTTTCTTGGCCAACGCAAGCTGGTCTTCAGTCAATTTCACCGGGAACAAGGTCTGATTGTTTTCTATGTCATTAATATCCAAAGTCGTCCAAAAGGCGGACAAATTGGTAAATCGCTTAGGCAACTTCGGAATCGCCCCTTTTTCAGTTTCTTTTCTCATCCATTCTATGACGTCCCGAAGGTTTACGACTGGATCAAAATGGAGATGAGGATAAAGGTATTCAGGGTTTTCGAGTGTAGCGCTTGTCTCGGTTCCATTGACATCAACTACTTCGAGAATGACTTTGATTGGGATATACGGTTGATCTGGCTCGATATACACTGCGCCAAGCGGCGAGTTGACCTGAAGTAGCGCGAGCCATTGAGTGGCATCAGTAGCGCCAGCCCAAGTAAGATCCTTAGGCCGGATGCCCTGACCCACCAGGCGAACTGTTACTGAAGTTCCGTTATCGACGCTTTTGAATGGCTCGTGTACGAAGGCGTCTGACCTTTCGAAGAGCGGAACACTGATTTCATCATTGGCGTCTTCCACCCATTCGCGACCTCTTTGGATTCTTCCTGACCACATCTCTCCATCAAATTTCGTCGAAACTAGAAGGTCGTTAAATCCATAGGCCAAGTACGTCGCCCCAACTCCCTTGATGCCTCGTGTATTAGCACCTGTCTTCAATGAAAAATTTGGCTTCAGAAATCTCTGAAATTCATGGAACTTCATGCCACAGCCGTTGTCGGTGACGGATACTTGTTTATTCCTAATGTCTACAGTGATCCAGGTTCTGGCAGATAATGTTCATCCTCTTCGTGAGCGCGTTTTTCAACTGCGTCCAACGCATTCTGCAGAAGCTCTGCTAACGGATCGTAATAGCCTGTGTAGCTCTTCAGAATATTGCGGATTCCACGCTTGCGCTCCGCCAAGAGCCACTCTTCATCGACATGCTCAACAGACAGCGGGTCGTAAGATTCGAATTGCTTCATAGTCTTCTCCCTTTATTCGTGGCAACCATTATTCAATAGACTTTGCTGCAAGGCAAGTGCGCACCAACCTCACCCCCGAACCCCACCCCCCGTCATAGCCACCACATCCAGCGCAGCATCCAACTCCGCCGCCTCCATCAAACCCAGCTCCAGCACAACCTCCCGCACGCTCTTGCCCTCCTCAAGCGCCTTCTTGGCCACAAGCGCCCCATTGTTGTAGCCAATCACCGGGTTCAGCGCCGTCACCAGGATCGGATTCCGCGAAAGCCAACTCTCCGCCCGCTCGCGATTCGCCTCTAGCCCGACCATCAGCTTTTCCGTGAACGCGCCCACCGCGCCGATCATCACCTGCAGCATCTCGTTCAGGTTATGCGCCATGACCGGCATCATCACATTCAGCTCAAATTGGCCAGCCGCGCCGCAGAGGTTCACGGTGCTATCGTTGCCCATCACATGGTACATCGCCTGGTTCAGCATCTCCGCCAGCACAGGATTGACCTTGCCCGGCATGATGGAGGAGCCCGGCTGCACTGTCGGGCAGGTCAGCTCGGCGATTCCCGTTGTGGGTCCCGCCGAAAGCAGGCGGACGTCATTGGCGATACGCGTGAAGTCCATGGCCAGGTTGCGCAGCGCCGCCGAGAAAAAGACCGCGTCTTGCATGGATTGCATGGATTCGAAGAGGTCGTCGCTTTCGTATAGCGCGAAGCCTGTCAATTGCGACAGCTTGGCGACCATGCGCGCGTGATATTCGGGATGCGCGTTCAAGCCCGTGCCGGCCGCCGTGCCGCCGATGCCCAGCCGCCGCAAGCCATCCGCCGCGAAGCTGACCTTGTCGATCTGCCGTTCGATGGCTGTGGCCCAGGCGCCCACTTCCTGCCCCAGCCGAATGGGCACAGCGTCTTGCAGATGCGTGCGCCCTGTCTTGACCACATCGTCCCATTCAGCCGCCTTGCCCCGGGTAACCTCGACGAAGCGCGCCAGGGTAGCCAGCAATTCATCCAGCCGCCAGAGCGCGCCCAGCCGGATGGCCGTGGGAATGGTGTCATTAGTGGATTGCGCCATGTTTACATGATCGTTGGGATGCGCGGGCTTGTCGCTGGATTCGATGGCGTATCCGAGGATCTGATTGGCGCGGTTGGCCATGACCTCGTTGGCGTTCATGTTATGGCTGGTGCCAGCGCCGGCTTGGAATGGGTCGACCACAAAATGCGCATGATGCCGCCCCGCCAGGATCTCATCGCCAGCCTGGATGATCGCGCGCGCCAAGGTCTCGTCCAGCAAGCCCAGATCCATGTTGACCTCAGCAGCCGCACGTTTGACCAGGGCGATGCTCCAGATGAAAGCCGGCCAGGGTCGCATGCCCGTAATCGGGAAGTTTTCCAGCGCCCGTTGCGTCTGCGCCGCGTACAAAGCCTCGCGCGGCACCTTGACCTCGCCCAGCGAATCTTTCTCAATGCGATATTCCGTCATGGCAGATTTCTCCCGAATTCGAAGCAGGCGCAATCAAAATAGGACGCCGTCATTGTAGCGTCCTTCATTCAGGTTGAGAACGATTCTCTGCTTATCAAGAAGCTGTAAGGCTTGTCCGATACTCGCAGTTTGGCGCGGTATATTGTCCCAAATTGTGGGAAGGGTAGCGACGCTCAAGCACATTCTGCGCCAATTCTTCTCCAATCCGCACAGATAAGTCAATGTAGGGGCGAGCCGGTGGCTCGTCCCGCTTGATACACAACCAGAATATGATGGAAAACCGTCAGTAGCGGACAAGCCTTGTAGGGGCGACTAGGCGAGTCGCCCGCGAGCTGGGGGCTCAGCCAGCCGCCTGGTACAACTCGCCGACTCTCTCCCAGTTCACGACATTGAACCAGGCGCTGATGTAGTCCGCGCGCCGATTCTGGTAGTGCAGGTAATAGGCGTGCTCCCAGACGTCTATGCCCAGTATGGGCGTCTTGCCCGTCATCAGCGGCGTATCCTGGTTGGGCGTCGTGCTGATGCTAAGCGCGCCGCCATCCGCTGCCAGCCATGCCCAACCGGAGCCAAAGACGCCGCCAGCCGCCTTGGCGAAAGCCTCCTGGAAACCCGCGAAGCTGCCGAATCCGCTGTCGATAGCCGCTGCCAATGCGCCGCCGGGCTGGCCGCCGCCATCGGGAGACATGACCTGCCAGAAGAGGCTGTGATTGGCATAGCCGCCGCCATTGTTGCGCAGCGCCGTTCGTATTTCGGCTGGCGCGCTGTCCAGGTTGGCCAGGATGTCTTCGATGCTCATGCCAGCCAGTTCGCTGCCTTCGATGGCCGCGTTCAGCTTGTTGGTGTAGCCAGCGTGATGCTTGCCATGATGGATGCCCATGGTGCGCGCGTCAATGTGCGGCTCAAGCGCGTCTTCGGCATAAGGCAGTGGCGGGAGCTGGAAGCGCCAGTCCTCCTCGGCAGCCTCACCCTGTCCCAATGCTCCGATTGCGCTGCCAGCCAGCGCGGAGCCGGCCGCCCCCACAGCAGCCAGCTTCAATATGTCGCGGCGGCTCAGGTCTCCTTGTTGAATTGCCATGACAGGGGCCTCCTCAGAACTCATGACCTGCGGAAAAAGAAGCGCAGCGAACCCGTCAGCCCGCTGCGCCCGAAAATGCCGAAGGGTTTAGCCAGCGGCTGCGTATAGCTCGGCTACTTTGTCCCAGTTGATGACGTTGAAGAAGGCCGCGATATAATCGGGACGGCGATTCTGATAGTTGAGGTAGTAGGCGTGTTCCCAAACATCCAAGCCCAGGATCGGCGTCCCCCCATCCATGAGCGGAGTATCCTGATTGGGCGTCGAGGTGACGCTGACAGCGCCGCCATCCGCAACCAGCCATGCCCAGCCAGAGCCAAATCGCGTGGCCGCCGCCGCGGAAAATGCCGCCTGAAAATCGGCAAAGCCGCCAAAGGCGCTGTTGATTGCCTCAGCCAGCGCGCCGCTGGGTTCGCCGCCGCCGTCTGGCCCCATAACCTGCCAGAACAGATTGTGATTGGCGTAACCGCCGCCATTGTTGCGTACCGCCGTGCGAATGTTCTCCGGCACAGCCGAAAGGTCAGCCAAGATCTCCTCGACCGACTTGCCCTCGAGCTCAGTGCCGGCGATGGCCGCGTTCAAATTGGCGGTATAGCTGGCGTGGTGCTTGCCATGATGAATGCCCATGGTGCGGGCGTCTATATGCGGTTCGAGCGCGTCTTCCGCATAGGGGAGTGAAGGAAGTTCAAATGCCATGATTCAATTTGCTCCTTATTGATGTTGATTCGAACGATCGACACCTTTAGTATACCACAGTCGCGCAGCATCTGACCACTGGCTCAAGGATGGTGGGCACGCAATCGCTTCACATTGCGGTTGGAGTACAGTCCCCGTTTTTTCTCAGATCTCGTGAACTGCAGGGCTGATTGGCGGGCTGTGTCTACGCGCCCATGTGAATCGCCCGAAATTATTCTGCTGTTCACATGAGCCACACACAGTGTAGCCCCTGCCAATAGCTCATTTTGCGTGGAGAACGGTTATATTGGATTTTGAAGCGATTGCCTTGGATGGTGAGGGTGAACCAGTCCACATAGTATATTGAAACCAAGAAGAATCGTCCGATTTGCAGAGACCTTGAGAAGCAAGTCCAGACAGGGCGCGCGGACGCTGGAAGCCAAATCATATACGCGAGCCCGGCAATCGCATCCATACTCCGCAGCCGTGGCAGATGTACAGCGGTCGGATGCGAGACTTAGCCCTTTGGCTCAATGCTGATAGCGCGAGTTTTTGCTGGCTAGCCACTCATTTCAATTTTCATCAAGTCACGTCGGTGGATTGGGTTTTGGCTCATGGCAATCAGCTGCCGCCAGGCTCACAACCGCCAGAATAGCGTTTGAATTTCCTTGAGAGACAAATTGCCTGTTTTGTCGGACGAAAAACAGAGGGAGCATGGGCAGTTTCGTGGATCGAGCCAGCAGTTGCATAGTCGGCTTCTTGGTTGGCCATTGGCAGGAGAAAGCGACAATGCAAGCGCTGCTGGTTCCATTTCCAAGCGCCATCGCATTGCCGCCAGTCAATTTTCGCTTGTCAAGAGGGAGCCGGTGTAATGAGTGAAGAGAAGAAACCTGTTTCCTGGGGCTTGCGCATGACCATGCTCGCCGAGGAACATCCGGACAAGATCGCGCTTTTTTTGTTGCCCAAGGACAGCAGCGGGCATCAAGCGGTCTCCTGGCTGGAACTGGAGTCTTCCGCCAATCGCGTCGCTCGTTGGATGCGCGGCTTGGGGGTCAATGAGAATTCAGCGGTCGGCATCGGCCTGTGGAATTGCGTGGAACATTTCTTCGCGACCATCGCCGCCTGGAAGCTGGGCGCCCTGGTTTTGCCCATGCGCGGGGAAATGCCGGCCATCGAGCGGGATGCCATGTTGAACCTGCTCAATCCGACTGGTGTTGTTTCGCGCTGGGAAAACGTGCCTTATCCCAATTACTCGCCGCAATTCATGCTGGCGGAATCCGCCAACTTGGACGACGCGCCCTTGCCCGATGTGGTTGCGCATCCCGGCAAAGCCATCGGCTCCGGCGGAGCTACCTGTCGATCCAAGATTGTTGTTTTCCCGGACGCTGGGAACTGACGCCAGGCAAAAGACAGTTGGTCGGTTCGTACATCGGCTTCCGGCCAGGACAGGTGCAATTGATCGCCGGTCCGCTCTATCACAATTCACCATTTTCATTAAGTCATATTAGTTTGTTCGAGGACAATACTCTGGTTGTCATGGAGAAATTCGCCGCTGCTCAAGCAGTGGATGCCATCGAGCGCTTCGGCGTGCAATTCTGTTTCATGGCGCCGACCATGATGCAGCGCATTGTGCGGCTGGATGGCGTAGACAAGCGAGATTTTTCCAGCTTCGAAGGCATGATGCATACCGCGGCGCCCTGCCCTGCCTGGCTCAAACGCGCCTGGATGAAATTACTCGGTCCGGAGAAGGTCTACGAAGCCTTTGGCGCGACGGAAGCGGTTGGCGCAACCGTCATTCGCGGCGACGAATGGCTTGAGCGCCCCGGCAGCCTCGGCAAACCGGCCGCCTGTGAAATGCGCATCCTCAAAGCCGACGGCTGCGAAGCGGGCGAAATCTTCATGCGACCGACAAATGGCCGAGAAACTTATTACACTATCGGCAGCGATCCCGCCAAGTCGACTGCGGACGGATTCGTCAGCGTCGGCGACATGGGCTGGGTGGACGAAGACGGCTATCTTTACCTGGCCGATAGGCGCGTCGATCTCATCATTACCGGCGGCGCAAACGTCTTCCCGGCGGAGGTCGAAGCGGCTCTGACCGAACATGAGGAGGTCTATGATGCAGTCGTGCTGGGCATCCCGGACGGAGAATGGGGCAAGCGCGTCCATGCGGCGATACAGGCTGTTGATCCGCGTAGCCCGCCGCCGGCAGCGGAACTCGATGGCTTTTGTCGCGAACGTCTGATGACTTGCAAAGCGCCCAAGACTTATGAATTTGTGGAGGCCATTCCCCGCATGGCATCGGGCAAGGTTCGGCGGACTATGATGACCCGCGAGCGTTCCGCCGGGGCTGAGGCGCGGATGATCTGGGTCAAGCCTCCGCCAATGAGTTGAATCCATAACAGCAGTTGGCCTTCGTTTGTGAACGATTGGGAAAAGAATCCGGTCTATATCGCGGGCGCGGCGGAAACAGCATTGGGCGAAGTCCGCGATCAAACGACCTATTCGATGTTTTCACTGGCTGCGCGCGATGCGATGGACGAAGCGGGCCTGGGCGTCAAAGATGTGGATGGCATCTTCGTCAACTACATGGGCGAGGAAGGCGCCGTGCAGGTAGGCGAATACCTGGACGTTTTTGCGCCACGATACGTCGATTCGACCGATATCGGCGGCGCGGCTTACCTGGCGCATGTGCATCACGCCATGCTGGCCATCGCTAATGGACGCTGCGAAGTTGCTATCGTTGGTTATGCCTCCCGCCAGCGCAGCGAACGCGCTCGCGGCATGACCATGCGGCAACGCGAACTTACGCTGTCCGCTCAATTCGAATCGCCCTATGGCTTGCCCATGCCCATCGGATACTATGCCATGATCGCGGCGCGCCACATGGCCGAATATTGCGCCACTTCCGAGCAGCTTGCGGAAATCGCCGTGGCGGCGCGAAAGTGGGCGCAGCTCAATCCCAAAGCCTGGAAGCGCGACCCGCTGACGATCGAAGATGAATTGACGTAGCGCATGATTTGCGAACCGCTGCGACGGCTTGACTGCTGCTTGATCACCGACAGAGGCGGCGTCATTGCGCTGACGAATCAGCAGCGAGCGCGGGACGCCAGGAAGAAGCCCATCCGCGTGCTCGGCGCCGGCGAGAGCCACACGCGCTGGAATATCACGCAGGGACCAAGCCTGACCACCACAGCAGCCAAGGTCTCTGGCGAGCAGGCTTTTGGCATGGCGGGAATCTCGCCTGCCGATGTGGATTTTGTGCAGCCATCCGACTCATTCACGATCACGGTGCTCACTGCGCTGGAAGATCTGGGATTCTGTGAGAAAGGCGAAGGCGGCTCATTCGTCGAAGGCGGCCGGCTCGCGCCAGGCGGAGACTTGCCAGCCATGACCTCCGGTGGCGGCCTCTCCTGTTTACATTGCGAATTGCAGACCCCACCCCCCGTCCCCAGCCGCCATCTCTATGGCGAGCATTCCGACGAGTCAGAGAGGGGGAGTTCAACCTCTGGGCAATGTATTTTGCGTGAGCCGTCTCAGGGCGGCGCGGGTGTCTACAGTTATCAGAATTGATAGGATTGGAACCACAATATTGCAGAATCTGCACAAGCTGTTCTCCTCTTCCCTCTTTATGGGGACCCTTGCCAGATGCGCAGTGTCTAAGCGCGCTAGAGATGGCAAGTGGGGCCGCGCCGCGTAGATTCTGGCGGTCGGGGATGGGGGCAGAGTTCGTGGCAAATTCGGAATATCGGACCAGCCTTGTAGGGGCGAGGTCGCGTAGGTCGCGTAGACAAAGACCGGCGACACTGACCGGCGCCGGTGGCTCGTCCCGATTATGCCTATGCTATAGGGCGAAGGGCGACTCACCGCTGCGCGTAGACACTGCAGGTCAGTCGCCTCTACGATTCTCATTACTTTATGTGATTTGCTTCTCTTTCGCTGCGCGCCTGATTGGGCTGGGGCTTGCAGCGGCAATTGCGACTTGCATTTTGGGCGATTCCCATGATGATTGATTTGCCACGCTTTGGGAAAGTCGACTGTGAATCCGCCGCAAGCTTCCGCCAGCCCCGCCACTCCGCTCAAAGCCTATGTCGTGATCGTAGTCGCCATCGCAGCCACCTCATCGGCAGCCATTCTGATTCGCTTTGCGCTGGACGAAAATATGCCGCCTTTGCTGATCGCTGCCGCTCGCCTGTTCGTGGCCGCCATCGCATTGACGCCCATCGCTTTGCGCCGCCACCGACATAACATCGCCGGGCTCAGACGAGCCGATTGCGCGCTCATTCTGGTTTCGGGATTCTGCCTGGCGCTGCATTTCACGGCTTGGGTGTCATCCTTGCAGCATACCACCGTGCTGGTCAGCGTCGTCATCGTGTCCACTGGTCCGATCTGGGTGGCTATCCTGGAAGTCCTCTTCCTGAAGATTCGCTTGTCGCGCCTGGTCATCGCTGGTCTCTTGACGGCTTTGGCTGGCGGCCTGCTGATCGGGCTGCCTTTGGGCGGCGAGGCGCTGCCAACTGCCGCGGGCGCTGATAATCTGGGCGACACGGTCACCGGCGCGCTGCTGGCTTTGGTCGGCGCGCTGTCAGTCTCGGTATACATGCTCATTGGGCGCAAGCTGCGGGCGAGCTTGCCGGTGATCCCCTATGTCTGGCTGGTCTATGGGGCAGCGTCGATATGCGCGCTGCTGGTCATGCTGCTAACCGCCACGCCAGCGACCGGCTTTCGCGCGGAAGGCTATCTGATCCTGCTGGCTATGGGATTGGCGCCCCAGCTGCTTGGGCATTCGTCGTTGAATTACCTGCTGGAATTCTTCCCAGCCGCCATCGTCAGCATGTTCTCACAGCTGGAGCCCATAGGCAGCGCGCTTCTTGCCTTAGCGCTATTCCGCGAATTGCCGCCCGATCAGCAGATTATGGGTAGCCTGATCATCTTAATCGGCGTGATCCTGGCCAGCCGCGGCGAGATCCGTCAATCACAACCCCTCCCCGACAAGGGAGCCTAACTGCCTGGTTCTACTTCTCGCTGAGCCAACTCCAAGCCCGCGAAATGGCTGAAACCCGGGATGACATCGAAGTCCGGCAATGCGTCAGCCACCATGAGCGGCGCGCTCAATCGCAGAAGCGCGCCATCAAGCATGAGCTCCTGCAACGTATAATTGAGCAGATTTCGCAATTCCGGGTCGTTGTAGGGCAGCGCGAAAACATAATGCGAGCGGCTGTACCAGCGTTCGGTCAAGCGCAGGGCATTGGGATTCGCCTCGAGATGCGCCAGCAACGCCAGGCTGTCGGCATAAATGGCGTTGGCATTGTTGTGCTCAAGCAGGGTTTGCGCCGCGCCGCTCTCGGTGGTTTGAAAGAAGCGCACGCTGGCATTGATGCTGTCCGCCCAGGCTTTGGCTCGCTCTCTGGCGCCCGGATCCCCGATGAGCACGCCGATAATGCGTCCGCGCAGGTTGTTGAATCCCGCGATGCCCGAGTTTGCGCGCGTCATTAGCCGGTCGCCATGCTGCAGGTAGGGCGCGGAATACTCCAGCGAGCCGGCTTGCGCCCAATCGGGCTTGACCCCCACGACCAGGTCGACGCTGCCGCTGCTCAGCAAGTCAGCCGAGGAATCTCCGGCGCCAGCGACCATCTCAATCTCGACGCCCCAGCGCGCGGCGATCTCGCTCACCAATGCGCGGTTCAGCTCAGCCAGGCGCTTTTGCCCGGCTGTCGCGGCTCCGTTGGCATCAAAATGACCCGCGACGCGCAATCGGCCTCTTGACAGGATGCCAGGCAGCGCAGCCTCGGCGGGATAGCGAATCTCGGCAGGAAACTGCTCCGGCGATGCAGCTTCGCCAATGCCAGACCAAAGCGGCAAGACAAGCGCGTCTTGACTGAAATCCGGGAAATACTCGCGGTATAGCGCGTCCAGTTCGCCTTGCCCCGCCAAGATTTGCAGCGTGCGATTGAGCAGCTGGCGCATGGGCGCGTCCTGGCGCTTCACCGCGATAGCATGGGATTCGCGGAGTACAGGCTCATCAAGGATCTTGAGATCTTCGGCGCTGTCAGCGACAAGGCGCAGCAATGCCTGTTCTTCGGCGACGAGTCCGGCGATCTCCGACCGCGTCAAAGCCGCCAGGCCGCGATCCAATGTGAGATAGGGGCGCAGATTCAATTCCTTGCCAAGCCGATCGCGCCAAATAGTCAGAGCTTTTTCGCTGCGGCTTCCCAGCACATAGCCTATGGCTTGCCCGCTCAATTCTGCCGGCGTCGTGTATGGACTGTTCGCCGCTGCCAGCAAGGCTTGCTTGCCGCGCAGGTAGCTTTGGCTGAAGTCGACCGCGGTCGCCAAGTCGCGGTAGTGGACGATTGCCGAAGCCACCGCGTGAACCTGGCCGCTGTTGAGCTTGTCGAGCGCGTTGAGCCGCGTAACCTGGACGAATTCGATTTCGCTTCCCCAGGCAGCCGCCATCAACCGCAGAAGATCGGCATCGAATCCGCTGATTTCTCCACGCAGCGTCAACTCGCTGTAGGGCGGATCGTTGTACAGTACGCCGACGCGAAGAATTCCCGAGGCGGCGATATCGGCTGCGGCTGAGAGGGCCGGCTGGGCTTCAGGCGCTGTCTCTGCCTGGGGCGTCGGCACAAGCGTCGGCGGGACCAGAGTCGGCACGGGGCTGCTGTCCTGCGCATGAAGCGATGCAGCCAGCGAGAACGTCAGCAGCGAGAATAACAGGGGGAAAAGAAACTGGCGCATGATTCTTCAGCGATACAGTTGCTTGTCAACGATGTACTTGAGAACTGGGTCAGGCACGAGGTAGCGAATGCTGCGCCCCGCGCGCAAACGGCTCAGCACATAGCTGGAAGACAGCCAGACGCTGAGCATGGGCACATCTACGATATCCACCCGGCTGGATAAACCAGGCAGCGCGTGGTCGTGCATGTCGGCGCTGATCTGCTCATCGGCGCGTTTCATAACCGCCAGCCTACAGCGTTGAATCAGCTCCTGCGGTCGCTCCCAGCTGGGCAGATCGCGCAGGTTGTCGCCACCCATGACGAAGAACAACTCGGCTTCGGGGTAGCGCGCCCCAAGCAATTTTACCGTGTCCGCCGAATAATGCGGTCCTTCGCGGTCAATGTCGACGCGTGAGATGCTGAAGCGGGGATTGCCGCATATCGCCAGTTCAAGCATAGCCAGGCGATGGGCGATTGGCAGGCGCAATTCAGCCCTCTTGACAGGATGATCCGCGACCGGGACGAAGAGAACACGGTCAATATCCAATTCTTCGCAGCTGTATTCCGCCAGAATCAGGTGGCCTAACTGCGGCGGATCGAAGGAACCGCCCAGGATGCCGATGCGTTCGCGCCTCATTCCGCCCATTCCAACTCGAAATCGCCAATGAACACGGTATCGCCATCGCTGACGCCCGCCTGTTGCAAAGCCGAAGCGATACCCATGGCTTCCAACGTCTTGTGAAAACGGGCGACGGCTTCTTCATAATCCCAATAGGTCATGGCAGCCGCACGTTCAATGCGCTCGCCGCTGACATAATAGACGCCGTCTTCAACGGTGAGTTCAAAGGGAAGCGCCTCATCTTCGAGATCATAGACCGGCTTGATATCCACGGACGATTCGGGCTGCTTTGGCAAATCGGTCGCCAGGGCAAAGACCCGTTGTATCAGGCTCTTGACATTCTCTCGCGTCAAGGCGGAGATGGCGATAGGCTTGTCCAGACCGCGCTCTCTGAGACTGTCTTCCAGCAAGGCAAGATACTCGCGGGCATCGGGCAGGTCAATCTTGTTGATGACGATGATTTCCGGCTTTTCCGCCAGGCGCTCATCGAAAAGAGCCAGCTCCGCGCGGATTTGGTTGTAATCGGCCAGCGGGTCTCTCGCCGCGCCATCCAGCAGATGCACAATAATTGAGGTGCGCTGCACATGCCGCAGGAAAGCGTGCCCCAAGCCGACGCCAAGATGCGCGCCTTCAATGAGGCCGGGCACATCGGCGACGACCAGATCCCGGTGGTCATACACGACAGTGCCCAGATTCGGCTCCAAAGTCGTGAAGGGATAATCGGCGATCTTTGGCTTGGCGTTGCTGATGACCGAAAGCAGGGTGGACTTGCCGGCGTTGGGCAAACCCACCAGGGCGACATCGGCGATCAGCTTCAGTTCCAGCGCGACCCAGCGTTCTGTGCCCGGTTCGCCCTTTTCCGCCATGCGCGGCGCTTGATTGGCGGAGGTCTTGAAGCGCGCGTTGCCCCGCCCGCCGCGGCCGCCCGGCGCCACCACAACCTGAGCGCCTTCGCCCACCAGGTCCGCGAGCAAGCCGCCCGTCTCCGCATCGCGAATGACTGTGCCCAAAGGGACGCGCAGGACCAAAGCATCGGCATCTGCGCCCGTGCGATTGCTTGAACCGCCTTTGCCGCCGGCTTTGGCTTTGAAGTGCATGCGTTTGCGGAAGAAATACAAGGTATTCAGGTTGGCGTCGGCTTGCAGCAGCACATCACCGCCGCGCCCGCCATCGCCACCCGAGGGCCCGCCGCGCGGGATATATTTTTCTCGGCGAAAGGAGACCATGCCATCGCCGCCTTTGCCGCTCGCTACAAATATCTTGGCTTCATCAACCAGCATAGCCGCAAGACCGTCGCTCTTTGGCAGCCACCATAGCGCCCGAGCATACAGCAGAACCAGACAAGCGTGTAGGTAGAATGGCCTCCGAAGACGCGCATGGCGCAGGCGCTGCCCGCACACTATAATGCGAACCCCAGACTTGGAGAGTGTAACGAAAAGAGGCAAAGCTTGATCGAGCGGATTCGCTGGCAAGGGCATGGCAGCTTCGCCCTGGAGAGCCAGCCGCGCATTCAGATCGCGCCTTGGCGGGTGGTCAAGCCAGAGACGACGCCCGATATCATCCTCATCGGGCATGACAATTTTGATCACTGTTCGCCGGCCGATGTCGAGAAGATCCGCGACCGGCATACCTTGGTGATTGGCAGCGAGAGCGCCGCGCGAGTCATCCCGGATATGCAGGTCCTGCGCGGCTGGCAAAGCATCAGCATCGAGCGCGCCACCATCACCGCCATCCCGGCAGGCAGCAAGGCTTCCGCCGGCAAAGGCAATGGACCGCTGGGCTTTCTGGTGTCCCTCGATCTCTACGACACCTATTATGTGGGCGAATCGGAAGGTATCCCCGATGTTCGCCATATCAAGCCGGATATCATCCTGCTGCCTATCGATGGTTATGGCCGGCTGACTGTGGAGATGGGGCTGGAACTGCTTCGCGCGATGCAGCCGACTTGGGCGATTCCCTACAATTGGGGCGGCACAGGCGCGGAAGCCACCCAGTTGGACGCCCAGAGCTTCAAAAGCCGCGTCAACAGCGCCACTGAAGTCATGCTGCTGCCTGTCAAGCCCTAAACCGCCTCGCTCTCAGGCGGCCGGGTGCACTTCGCTGCTGAGCGTTATGACGCTGCCATCCCGAGTGAAGAGACGTGGATTGGCTTCGCCGCGGATGACGGCATCGCTGATCACGACCCGGCTGATCTCATCGCGGCTGGGCGCTTCGAACATGATTTCCAGCAGGCAGGATTCGATTATCGAGCGCAGACCGCGTGCGCCCGTATCGCGTTCGATGGCCAGTTCAGCCGCCGCCCGCAGCGCCGCGTCTTCAAACACCAGCTCAACATTGTCCAGCGCCAGCAGATGTTCGTATTGACGGATGAGCGCGTTCCTGGGCTCGGTCATGATGCGCGCCAAATCTTCCCGATCGAGAGATTGCAGAGCCACAATCACCGGCAGCCGCCCGACCATTTCCGGTATCATGCCATGCTGGACCAGATCCTCAGGCGAGGTCAGGCTGAGCAGATCGGTCAAGGCTTGCTCTTCCGCTTCCTGCTGCGCGCCAAAGCCGATCTTGCTGCGGATGCCGACGCGCCGGCGAATCACATCATCCAAGCCGGAGAAGGTCCCGCCGACAATGAAGAGAATGTTGCGCGTATCGATCTGCAAGAATTCCTGATGAGGATGCTTTCGCCCGCCCTGCGGCGGCACATTGGCTATCGTGCCTTCCAGGATCTTCAGCAGCGCTTGCTGAACGCCTTCGCCGGAGACATCCCGGGTGATAGAGGGGTTGGAATTGGACATGCGGGAGATCTTGTCGATCTCGTCGATATAGATGATGCCGCGTTCGGCGCGCGCGATATTGCCATCGGCGGCTTGAATCAAACGCAGCAGGATATTCTCGACATCTTCGCCGACATAGCCGGCTTCCGTCAGCGCGGTGGCGTCAGTGATGCAAATTGGCACATCCAGGATGCGCGCCAAAGTCTGCGCCAGCAGGGTCTTGCCGCAGCCGGTGGGGCCGATGAGCAGGATATTGCTCTTTTCCAGCTCGACATCCCTTGGCGCGTCGTCCGCCTGAATGCGCTTGTAATGATTGTAAACGGCGACGCTGAGCACGCGCTTGGCGGCCGCCTGGCCAATCACATATTCATCCAGCCGCTGCATGATCTGGCGCGGCGCCAGCGAAAACTCAAAGTCGAATCCGCCATCCGCGCTGATGTCGTTGGCTTCTTCTTTCTGCAGCAAATTATGGCAGAGTTCGACGCAGAAGTTGCAAATATGAATATGCTCTGGTCCCGCGATCAGCCGGTCAACTTCCTCATGGCCGCGGGCGCAGAAGTTGCAGCGATGTTTGATAGGCGAAAAACTCAACTCAGATCCCTCCCAGGCCGCGGGCTTCCCCAGAGAGCACCGTGTCAATCAAGCCAAAATCGGTGGCTTCCTGCGCGGTCATATAGACGTCGCGGTCGGTCACGCGCTCGACTTCTTCTTCAGTCTTGCCGGTGTGCTTTACGAATATGTCGATGATGCGCTTCTTGAGCCGCACGATTTCTTCTGCTTGGATCACGATATCCGATGCCTGCCCCTGCGCGCCGCCCAAGGGCTGGTGCATGTGGATGGTGGCGTTAGGCAATGCCAGCCGCATGCCCGGCTCGCCAGCAGTCAGCAGAACCGTGCCAAAGCTTGCGGTGATGCCCACAGCCACCGTGCTGACAGGCGCGCGGATCTGCTGCATGGTGTCATAGATGGCCAAACCCGAATATACGGCCCCGCCAGGCGAATTGATGTACATCTGCAAGCGACGTTCCGGCCCCTCGCGTTCCAGGAAGAGCAACTGCGCCACAATGAGATTGGCGATCTGATCGTTGATGCCGGAGCCGACAAAGACAATGCGCTCTTTGAGCAGCAGCGAATAGATGTCATAGGCGCGCTCGCCGCGGCCGCCCTGCTCGATGACCATGGGAATCACATTGTGAAAGTCGTTCATTGGCATTTGCGTCCCTTTCGATTGGCTGGGCAGATGGACCTCAGGCATTCTCGCTTGCCGCGGCCTCCGCGCTCTGGCTTGGCTCGGCTGGCGGCGCATCGTCGCTCTCTTCCACGCGGGCCGCTTCGGCTTCGGATTCGTCTTCAGCCTGGTAGCGCCGCAAACGTTCGCTGCGCAAACGGGCCTTCTCGGCCTCATCAGCTATCCGTTGGCGCATCAACTCCAGCGCTTCGCCGGGCGCCTGCCCGCGGCCGATGGCGACAAGCAGCTCGTTCAGATGGCTGATCAGCAATTCGTTGCGCAGGTTGTCGCGCATCTGCGGCGTAGCAAAGAGCTTGCGGATCTCCGGGCTGGAACCGTAGCCGGCTGCGAAGGCATCGATCCGCTCCTCAATTTGGGCTTCGCTCACTTCCAGCTCATGCGCGCGGGCGATTTCCCGCAGGACAAGCGACTGCCGGAGCAGTTGACTCGCTTCTTCGCGATGCCGTTCGCGCAGGTCCGCCTCAGAAGTATTTGTTAACCGATAATATTCCTCAAGCTTGAGGTGATTCTGTGCGAGATTCCGCTCAAGATCGGCGAGAATCTCGTCGAGCCGCTCTTCCAGCGCCACATCGGGATATGCTATCTCCGCGCCATCAATGATTTGCTGTAATACAACGCCGCTGTATTCGGACAGGGTATTTCTTTCCGCCGAGCGCAGTAGCTCAACCCGCGTGGATTCTCTTAAGCCGGCCAAATCCGTTTCTTCATCACCGCGGTTCCGGCAGGCGATCCGCGCGAATTCATCGTCCAACTCCGGGATGGCAATTTCTTCGATTTGCTTGATGGTGACAACAAATTCCACGCGGCGGCCGATTATCGTCTCATCGGCATCATCATCGGGAATCGTCAATTCAAATACAATATCGCTGCCCAACTCGGCATCGACCAGATTCTCGACGAAACCATGCGTGAAGGGGTCTTCGTTCGGGTCGAGGATGATGACCGCGTTTTCGTCCTTGACGAAAGTATCGCCTTTCTTGGGGATATAAGGCGCATCCTCGGCTGGGGCTTCTTCAGCGTCGTTACCGCCCGTCAGCGCATCCGGCTCTGGCGCGTCGGATGGTTCCTCAGGCGGCTCGCCATCAAGGAATTCGCTATCGACGCTGATGGTCACGCGATGGCCCGCCTTAGTGAACTTGACCTCATCGTCAATGACTTCAATCGCGCGCAGCTGCAGCTGCTTCAAGGCATCCTCTATGTCCTGGGCGCTGACCTGCGGCTCTTCATATTCGGCGCGGACCTCCAGGTAATCCTTGAGATCGACCTCTGGCTCCAGCGGCACGGTGAAGACAAACGTCGGCGAGGGTTCGGGCTGGAAGTCTTCGAAGGCGCCCGGCCCATAAGGAGAGACATCCGCTTCTACCATAGCCTGCTTGTAGAGAACATCGCCGAGAGCGTCAAGCGCTTCTTCCAGGATGGCCGCTTCCCCGACGTGCTGGGCGACCAGCCGGTAGGGCGCTCTGCCCTTGCGAAAGCCGCGGATGCGCACCTGCCGCGAAATCTTGCGCGCCGCCTGCCGCTTCGCCTCATCCAGGCGCTCCGCTTCAATTTCAATGGTGAATTGCGCCCGATGATTGTCTATGCGCTCAGTTTGTAGTTTCAAGATTCTTCCTTAGTCTCGCCCCGCGGGCATTGCGCCAGCCAGCGACCCGCCAATTGCAGCGCAGTTTTGAAAACCGCGAGGCGCGCTTGGCGCCCCGAATGAGGATTCCTTATGAGGAAGGAGGGACTCGAACCCTCACCTCAAAGAGACATGATCCTAAGTCATGCGCGTCTGCCAATTCCGCCACTTCCTCAGGGAAATGATCCTATGAGATTATAGACAGCGAGCATTCAGCCTACAAGGGGCGATAGCTATTGTAGCTCGACGCTGGAAACATCGGAAAAGTCCTTGCCGCTAACCTGGCTTAGCACACTGCTGATAATCAACTGGGCAAAGCGGAAAAGCGCTTGCATCTGCGCAATGCGGTCGATATAGAGCCGCGCCAGAATCTGCTGATCGGGCGGCAGATCTGCCAATGCGGCGGAGATGCGATTGTGATTCTCTGCCATCACCGCCTGGGCATGGTCCAGATCGCGCAATTCGCGCCCGCTGAGGAAGTTGGAGAAGATCTGCCAGAAATCCGTTTCCGCCTGATAATATTTTCGGCGCCCGCTGCCGCCCCGCACCCAGACCTGCCGCACCATGCCCATATGCTCCAGGGCGCGGATATTGGTGCTGACGCTGGCTTTGGAGATGCTCAGGCGCGCCATCATATCATCCAGGGAAAGCGGCTCCGCGCTGAGCAGCAGACTGCCATAGAGCTGCCCCATGACCTTGCTGAAGCCAAAATAATCCGCCAGCTGGCTCAAGCCATCCAACATGCTGTCATGCACAATCTGCAGATCGCCGGTCAGCGGGCGATCAAAAGACGACGCCTCATCGCTCTGCGTCATGGAGTTGTCGCCTTGGGCGGGGATGTCCATTTTCATGGCTGTCTCGTTTTGGCGGGAACGCTTTACGGCATGGCCATTTTAACATTGCCCTAACCCGCAATCAAGCGACGCGCTGGCATGCAGTGGCATCGGCTCACAGGCAGTGGTAGAATGGCGCTTGTAGAAAGTTTCACAATCTTCGCGCCACGGACCAGGTTCCATGTCAAGTTCAAGCGCTTCGGTGATTCCGGATATCGTCATTGGTCGGCTGCCGCTGTATTTGCGGGCGCTGCGGCGGCTCCAGCAAGAAGGGGCGCTGGTCACGTCATCGCATGAGTTGGGCAAGCGGCTGGCTATCAGTTCAGCGCAGATTCGCAAGGATTTGTCGCATTTTGGCGGCTTTGGCAAACAGGGCACTGGCTACCAGATCGAGTTTCTGATTGACCGTTTGCAGGCGGTTCTGCAAGTCAATCAAGAATGGCTGGTGGCGGTGGTGGGCGCGGGCAACCTGGGCAGCGCGATCTCAAATTATCGCGGCTTCCAGGATCGCGGTTTTCGCATCGCCCATCTATTCGATATCAGCCCGGAAATCGTGGGCCAGCGCATCGGCGCATTCGTCGTCTTGCCCGCCAGCGGCATGAGCGCGACCATTCAGCGGGATGGCATCAAAATCGCCATGCTGGCTGTGCCCGCCGAGCATGCGCAACCGGTGGCTGACCAACTGGTCGAAGCTGGCGTGAAAGCGATTCTCAACTACGCGCCGATCAGCATAACCGTGCCCGAGCATATTCAGATCCAGTATATTGACCCGGTCACGCATCTGCAGCGCATGACCTATTATCTTTAGGGCTTGTCCGATTCTCCGAATTGTCACGAATTCTGACCCATCCCCGACCGCCTGTGTCTACGCGGCGCGGCCCCTTTTGCTAACTCTAGCGCGCGTAGACACTGCGCATCTGGCAAGGGTCCCCAAAATGAGGGAAGGGTAGAAAGGCATGGACAGATTCCGCGCCATTTTAGCTGTATTTCGCTCAAATTTGTCAACTGTAGACAACCTCGTCGCATTGCGACGGCTCACGCAATATATATTGCCCGGCGGTTGAACTCCCCCTCTCTGACTCGTCGGAATGCGCGACATTGAGATGTCGGCTGGGGCCGGGGGCTGGGGTATGCAATTCGCAATGTAAACAGGGGCGAGGTCGCGTAGACACTGACCGGCGCCGGTGGTTCGTCCCGCTCGCTACACAACCAGAACCAGGGGGAAAATCGTCAGTATCGGACTAGCCTTATAGGGTCGCATGGACGCGGCCGAACCCCGCCGGCCGCCTAGAAGTGATTGGTCTGCGCCAGCCGCCGCAGTATCGCCGGGTCTTCCAGCGCGCGTCCGCAGCCCACAACCACATTGATCAGCGGGTTATCGGCTTGGTAGACAGGCACGCCGGTCTCGCGCGTCAAGTAGGCATCCACGCCACGCAGCAGAGCGCCGCCGCCAGACAGCACAATGCCGCGGTCAATGATGTCGGAAGAAAGCTCGGGCGGGGTCGTGGAAAGCACATTCTTGACCACTGTGGCGATCTGCCCCAGGGGTTCCGTCAGCGCTTCGACCACTTCGCCGGTAGTGATGCGCACGGTGCGCGGCAAGCCGGAAACATTGTCGCGGCCCTGGATTTCCATTGCCATTTCCTGGGGTTGGTCAATGGCCGCGCCGATCTGAATCTTGACCGACTCAGCGGTGGGCTGGCCGATGGTCAGGCTGTATTTGCGGCGGACATAACTGACGATGCCTTCGTCCAGGCGCAAGCCGCCGACGCGCCCGCTTTCCGCGCGCACGATATTGTTCATGGTGAGCACCGCCGCTTCGGTGATGCCGCCGCCGATATTGACGACCATGCCACCGGCGGGAGTGCTGACTGGCAAGCCCGCGCCGAGAGCGGCCGCCAAGGGCTCCCACATCAGCTGCGCCTCGCGCGCGCCGGCCGCCAGGATGGCTTCACGAACTGCGCGCTTTTCAACGCTGGTCGCGCCATAAGGCACAGCCACCATAACCGATGGTCGGAACAAACGCAGCCGGCCGGCGATACGGCTGAAGAAGTATTCGAGCATGGCTTCCGCCACTTCATAATCGGCAATGACGCCATTTTGCAGGGGGCGCATCACCTGAATGTCTTCGTCATCGACGCGCCCCAGCATCTCCCGCGCCGGGCTGCCAAAATCGACGATGCGCTCTTCTTCCGCCAGCAGGGCGACCAGCGAGGGTTCCTGCAGCACGATGCGCCCACCCTCATAAATGAGAACGTTGATCGTGCCCAGGTCAAGGCCGAGCCGTTTGCCAAATCGCGCCATGCCAGCCGCCAATCAGAATTGCTGTACGGGCTGCTTGTATTCTAACGCGAAAACAAAGCCCGGACACCATGCGCAGCGCCGGGCAAGTTGAAATCACTGTGATGCCGAGTTCTCAGACGATGCTAAGCCTGGCCGCCATCGTCTTCAATAATGCGCAGGCCTGGGCCGCGACTGCGGATCTTCTGGCTGATGCGCACAGCCAGGTTGGCGCGCCGCAGAGCCAATTCCGCCTCCCGATTGATGGCGTCGGGCGGACCCTCTTCCAGCGCCTGGCGGGCATGATCGCGGGCAGCCTGCGCCTTTTCCAGGTCCAGCGCATAAGACGATTCAGCCAGATCAGCCAGGACGACGACCTTATCCGGGCGGACATCCACGACGCCGCCGTAGATGGCAAAGCTCTCTTCCGCCTCGCCCTTGCGCACGACCAGCTCGCCGAACGTCAAGGTCGTCAAGACCGGCGCATGATTGGGCAGCACGCCCATCTCGCCCTCGACGGCCGGCACCATGATGATATCGGCTTCCGGCTCGGCGAAGACGCTCTCTTCCTGCGTGACCAGCTCAATGTGAATCGGCACGATCGCCTCCTAGGCGGCCTGACGGCTCGCGAAGCGTTCCAACACGTCTTCAATGGGTCCGCACATATAGAAGTCCTGCTCGGGGATATGATCGACCTCGCCATCCAGGATCATGCGGAAGCCGCGCACTGTATCGCGGATCGGCACGTAGCGCCCGGCTTGGCCCGTGAACTGCTCGGCGACAAACATAGGCTGGCTGAGGAAATTCTCCATCTTGCGCGCGCGCGCCACCAGCACCTTGTCATCATCGGACAGCTCTTCGACGCCCAGGATAGCGATGATGTCCTGCAAGTCCTTGTAGCGCTGCAAGACCTGCTGCACTTCCCGCGCAGTGCCGTAGTGATCATCGCCGACCACTTCGGGCTGCAGGATATTGCTGGTGCTGGAAAGGGGGTCAACAGCCGGGAAAAGCCCGCGAGCGGCAATCGACCGTTCCAGCGCGATGGTGCTGTCCAGATGCGTGAAAACAGCCACGGGGGCCGGATCCGAGTAGTCGTCGGCCGGCACATAAACCGCCTGCATGGAGGTGATGGAGCCGCTGCGCGTCGAAGTGATGCGCTCCTGCAGCATGCCCATCTCCTCGCCCAGGTTTGGCTGGTAGCCGACAGCCGAGGGCATCCTGCCCAGCAGCGCCGAGACCTCCGCGCCAGCCAGCGAATAACGGAAGATATTGTCGATGAAGATCAGCACATCGCGCCCTTGATCGCGGAAATACTCTGCCATCGTCAAGCCCGACAAACCAACGCGCAGGCGCACGCCAGGCGGCTCGTTCATCTGCCCGAAGACCATAGCCAGCTTGTCCAGGACATTGGCTTCTTTCATCTCGTGATACAGGTCTGTGCCCTCGCGGGTGCGCTCGCCAACGCCAGCGAAAACGGACAAGCCATCGTGCTGCGTGGCGATTGAATTGATGAGCTCCTGAATGGTGACCGTTTTGCCGACGCCGGCGCCGCCAAAGATGCCCGTCTTGCCGCCTTTGGTCATGGGCGCGACCAGATCAATGACTTTCATGCCGGTTTCGAAGACTTCAATAGTCGGCGATTGGTCTTCAAAGGAAGGGGCGTCGGCATGGATTGGTCGGCGTTCGGCCTCTTCTGGCACGGGCTCGCCCATATCGACCGGGCGGCCCAGCACGTTGAAGATGCGCCCCAGGGTTGGCGCGCCCACCGGCACCGCAATGGGCTGGCCAGTGGCATAGGCGGCTGTCCCGCGAGCCAAGCCATCGGTGGAATCCATGGCCACCGTGCGCACGCTGCTCTCGCCCAGATGCAATTCCACTTCCAGGACAAGATTGTCTTCGTCATCGCGGGGGACTTCGACAGCGTCAAAGATATCCGGCAATTGCCCGGCCGGGAACTCGACATCCACCACATTGCCCAGCACTTGCGTCACCGTGCCTTGAAACTCTGCCATCTTCACTGCTCCTTGTCTTCGTCTCAGGCTTGCCGAGCGGGTGGCTCAAGCATCCTGCAATTGTCCTCGTATCGAATCGGCCGCGAGAATGTCGTCTGCGGATGAGTCTATCGCCTGCTGCAAAGCGTTTGCGCCGCCGACGATATCCAGAATTTCCGCCGTGATGGCTGCCTGGCGCGCCTTGTTGTATTGCAGTGTCAGGTCGGCTGTTAGCTGCGTGGCATTGTCGGTGGCGTTGCGCATGGCTGCCATACGCGCGGCATGCTCGCTGGCTTGGGCTTCCAGCAGAGCCTGATAGAGCTGCAGTTCGGTGAAGCGCGGCACGATCTCGTCGACGACCGCTTCCGCATTCGGCTCATAATCATAATTCTGGATGCCGCCGCTGACCGTCGCCGCGTCCTTGACATATTCCGCCGCCACCTGCCGCGCGATAGTATGCGTGGTCAGGGGCAGCCAGCCCAGCACGGCGGGCCTCTGCGCCAGCATAGTGATGAAGTCGGTATAGGCGATCAGCACTTCATCCACTTCGCCATCCAGATAGGCGTCGATGGCGATGCGGGCGATAGGCGAGATATCGCTAATCTTTGGTTCCGCCGGCATATCCGTGAAGGAAGCGATGATATTGGCATTGAGCCGCGCCAGCGAATCGCGCCCTTTGCGCCCAACGGTGACATAATCCACCGGTTTGCCCAGCCGCGTGGCGAAGCCCTGCGCCACCCGCAGGATGTTGGCGTTGTATGCGCCCGCCAAGCCACGATCCGAGGTGATGACCACCACCATGACGCGGTTTACCTCGTCGCGCTCGGTCAGCAGCGGGTGCAGGGGCAGGTTCTTGCTGGCCGCCTGGATATTGACCAGGATCTCCCAGGCTTTCTCGGCAAATGCCCGGCTGGCCAAAACACGCGCTTGCGCCCGTCGCACGCGCGATGCCGAGACCGCCTCCAAAGCGCGGGTGATCTGCGTGATATTGCGGACGCTGCGTATGCGATTCTTGACTTCTCTCAGGGTTGGCATCTAGCGGCTCCTCTTGTGGTCAATGGCGACGCTAGGACCAAGCCTCATTGAAGGTCTTGACAGCGGAATCCAGCATTTCCTGTATCTGCTCTTTGGCGCGCTCGTTGCGATTCTCGCGTATGAACTCGCCGGAATCCGCGAACTGAGTGCGGAAGGCGCGCAGGAATTCTTCCTTCCAAGCCAGCATGCGTTCGACAGGCACTTCGTCCGTCAAGCCGCTGGTGCCAGCGTAGGTCAGCGCCACCTGCTCATCCAGCGACAGGGTCTGGTACTGCACCTGTTTGAAGAGCTCGGTCAAGCGCATGCCGCGGTCAAGCTGCTGCTGCGTGGCTTTATCCAGGTTGGAGCCGAATTGCGCGAAGGCGGCCAGATCGCGGAATTGCGCCATCTGCAGCTTCAAGCCGCCAGCCACATCTTTCATCACGCGGGTCTGCGCGGCGCTGCCAACCCGGCTGACGCTGATGCCCGTGTTCAAAGCCGGGCGGAGACCAGCGTTGAACAACTCGGATTCGAGATAAATCTGACCATCGGTGATGGAGATGACGTTCGTGGGGATGAAAGCGGAAACATCGCCGAGCAGGGTCTCGATGACGGGCAAGGCGGTCAAACTGCCGCCACCGCGCTCGTCGCTCAGCTGGGCGGCCCGTTCCAACAGGCGGCTGTGCAGGTAGAAGACATCGCCGGGGAAAGCCTCGCGGCCCGGCGGGCGGCGCATAAGCAGCGACACCTGGCGATAGGCGTTGGCATGCTTGCTCAGGTCGTCGTAGATGACCAGGGCGTCCTTGCCATTCTCCATGAACCATTCGCCGATGGCGCAGCCGGAATAGGGCGAAAGATATTGCAGGGCCGCGGCATCGGAAGCGGAAGCAACCACCAGGGTCGTGTACTCTATAGCGCCTTCCCGCTCCAGCGTTTCGCGGATGCGCGCCACTTCGCCACGTCGCTTGCCAATGGCGACGTAGATGCAATACATGTCTTCGCCCTTTTGATTGACGATGGTATCCAGCGCCACGGCGGTCTTGCCGGTTTGGCGGTCGCCAATGATCAGCTCGCGCTGGCCCCTGCCGATCGGGATCATGGTGTCGATAGCCAGGATGCCCGTCTGCACAGGGCGGTCGACGCTGCGCCGTTCCATCACGCCGGGGGCGATGCGCTCGATATTGTAGTATTCGTCAAACTGGACCGGCCCGCGGCCATCGATGGGCTGGCCCAAGGCATCCACCACGCGGCCCACCATGCCCATGCCCACCGGCACCGAGGCGATGCGCCCCAAGGCGCTGACCGCGTCGCCTTCCTGGATGTCGTCATACGCGCCCATGATGATGACGCCGACGTTGTCCTTCTCCAGGTTAAAGGCGATGCCAGCCACGCCATTGTCAAACTGAACCAATTCGTTGTAGCGGACATTCGCCAAGCCAGAGACGCGGGCGATGCCGTCGCCGACTTCTTCGACGTAGCCAACCTCGACCGATTCCAGCGCGCCAAGATCGATTTCCTGTATCTGCTCCAAGATCGATTCGTAGATGTTGTCTGCCATTCGCAGGCTCCTTGCCTAACTGCTGATTTACGCGGGTTCAGTAACAATCCGTCAAGATAATCTTGTCCAGCCGCCGCTACGACGTGCGAAAGGCGAGCGGCGCGATAAGCGGAATAGCGCCCATTGTAACGCAGTGGCCAGCGCTTGTCCATTATTTCACAAATGGATTCCAATTATTGTCGCGAGGCTCTTGCCATTCGTCCGCCGGCAACGCGCTCATTCTGCCAGTCTTTGGCGGATGCGGCAACGGGCGATACAGCAGCCTGGCAAATTAAGCCGACCTTCCTACTCGCCCAATGCCTGCGAACGCCGATAGGCCGCCCAAACGCCTTCCGAGAGCACAGTGCGCAGGCCGCCTCTCTCCATCTCATGCAGCGCTGCCGCCGTCGTCCCGCCAGGGCTGGTCACCTGGTTGCGCAGCTGGGCTGGGTGCAAGCCGGATTGCCGGGCATAGAGCAGCGAGCCGAGCAAGGTCTGCTTCACCAGTTTCTCGGCATCGCGGCGGGCAAAACCCAGATGCACGCCAGCATCGATCAAGGCTTCCATGAACAGGAAAGCATAGGCGGGCCCGGAACCGCTCAGAGCCGTGGCCATATCCAGGAAGCGCTCGTCATCGGCATAGATCTGCTCGCCCAGGGCGCCAAGCAGGGTCTCAACCTGTTTGCGCTGCTGGCTGGCTACTTCCGGCGCGGCTGTCCAGACAGTTATGCCTTGGCCAATCTGCCCCGGCGTATTGGGCATGGAGCGAGCCACGCGGCTATTTTGCAAGCCATCGCTGATCGCGGCTATCGACGCGCCAGCCACGATGCTGAGGATCAGGCCAACATCGTCTACCTGCCCGCGAAGCTCCGGCAATACTCTGCTCATGGCTTGCGGCTTAATGGCCAGCACGAGGGCATCGGCGGAGCGCGCGGCTACCGCATTGTCGGTGGCGACGCAGATGCTATACCGCTCGCCCAAGTACACAAGATGGTCCGCCCGGGGGTCGGCGGCGATGATCTGCTCCGGCTGCAGCAGTTCCTGGTTCAGCAAACCCTTGATCATGGCTTCGCCCATGACGCCGGCGCCAATGAAGGCGATCTTTGTATCCTTCAAGCTCATACTCTCACCCTAATTCTTGCGATAGTCTTCATCAAAGTGATGGCTCAGCAGATAGAAGGAGCGGCGGCAGCCATCGAAGTTTCCGGATACAAAATCCGTCGCGATATAGCCAGCGGCGAATATCTGGCTGAAAACCGCGCGGATATGGAGACGCCATTCATCCGCCAGGTCGCGCTGGGCGGCTTCAAGCGCGCGAAAATCCGCCGGGATTTCGACCAAGGCGAAAGACGAATTGGGAATGCCGGTCATGCGCCGGGGCCTCAGCCATTCTCCCATGAGCTGGGCGCGATTCACAATAGGCGCGCTGACATCAAGGTATTGCTTCAACGTGAGCTTGCTGCCCTGCCCTTTGGCGCGCTGCTTGACCCGCCGCTGCGTCACCCACCAATCCACAAAGAGGCGGTCGGCTCGCAGGCTGTCCTTGCCTTTCAAGCCGATGTAATCTGCGGAAAAGCGCTGGATGACGCCGCCGAGCTTGCGAATGTTGAGATGGGCGTTGGCTGCCAGCAGGGGGTCCACCGTCCAGGTCACCAGGCGAATAGCTTGTTTCAAAGCGATATCGCGCTGCGCCATCTTCAAGCGAAAGCCGATATTCCGCCCGCGATATTCCGGCAGAACGAGCATGCGCTTGGACATGATCAGCAGGTTGGCCATGGCGGGCCGGGCATAAGGCTCGTCGATATCGCTGTCCGTGCCAATGAAACCCATGACGACGCCCACCAGACGCGCGCCGTCATACGCGCCAATCACATGCCCGCCATAATGCGCCAGCGAATGCAGCATGTGCTCCGGAACCAGATTCGTGGCCTCATGCCCCCAGTAGAGCTTTTGCAATTCTACGGCTTGCTCGTGCTGCTCGCGCTGCAGCAGGGTCTCGATGCGAATAACATCCATGTTGACGCCCAGTGGCTCAAACGGCGCGGGGCCGGCGGCGGAAAGCGAAACGCAGGGAAGCGGCTAAGTGAGCCCGCTGTGGCAGATAACTGAGCAGGGTCTCCTCAAATCGGCGCGGCTGGAATCCAAAATAATCGTAGGTATTGCCCAGTGGCGCGGCTCGGTTGGCTGCCAGAATATCCAGCCATTGACTGGTCATCAGCGAGCGCGGGAAGACTCGGCTGTACAGGCTGGTCATCCAGCGCAACAGATAAGGCGGTGTGCCCAATACGAAGCGCCGCATGCCGGTCACCCGCATGATCGTCCGCAGCAGGTCGCGCAGGGAGAGATATTCAGCGCCGCCGATATCCACAGTCATATCCACCAGCCCAATCAGATTCAGGCTACGATAAATGGCTTCTATCAAATCGTCAATATAGATGGGATGCAAGACGATTTCACCGCTGCCCGGCATCAGAAAGAAAGCCGGGTTGAGGCGCAGCATACTGGCGATGTGATTGATGAAAGCGTCATCCGGGGCATACACTATGCCGCTGCGAATGATGGTGAAGGCGACTCCGCTATGCCGCAAGCTCTGCTCGACTTCGCCTTTGACGCGATGCAAGGCGTAGGCTGAGGAGGGCGCCGCGCCCAACTGACTCAGCGTGATGATGCGGCCGACGCGGGCGGCTCTGGCTGCCTTGGCCAAAGCCTGCGCGCCAGCCAGCTCCACTTCCTCCAGATCGCGCCTTCCGCCCCACCAGAGGGCGTTTTCCAAGTGGATGACCGCGTGGCAGCCGCTGACCGCGCGGAAGCAAGCCTCCTCGTCCGTCACCGCGCCGATGACCACTTCTGGAGCGTGGGGATCGCCGCTATTCCATGGCAAATGGCGCAGGCGGCTTTCCGTGAGCAGGCAGCGCATGGGCTTGGCTTCTTTCATAAGGCGGTCTACCAGATGACGCCCTACCAAGCCCGTCGCGCCAGTGATCAGAATCATAGCAGGCGAAAATCTCGTTGCTTGCGGCATGGGCCCGCCAAATGGCAGGCTGAAACCCGAATTATAGGCGGCTGCGAATGGCCTGTAAAGCAACGGAAATGGCGGCATGGTGTTACAATGAATGTACGATTGCGGCCGGAGCCTGGCAGAAACTGGAGGCCCGCTTGGAAAAGACTAGAGTTGTCATCACCGGCATGGGCATCGTCTGCCCGACCGGCAACGACGTGACAAAAGCCTGGGAGAATACCGCGGCCGGCCTGAATGGCATCGGCTTCATCACGCGCTATGACCGGAAGCTGACGCAGAACCAGCTGGCCGGAGAGGTCAAGAACTTTGACGCCAACGCGCTCTTTGGCCGCAAGGAAGCCCGGCGCATGGACCGCGTGGCGCAGTTCGCCCTGGAAGCCAGTCGTCAAGCGCTGGAGGACAGCGGCCTCGTCATCGACGAAGACAATAGGTATGATGTCGGCTGCATCATCGGTTCGGGCGTCGGCGGCATCAACTCCTTTGTGGAAGCCCAGCAAGCCATCGACAGCCGCGGGCACCGGGGCATCAAACCACTGGCTATTCCCAAGATTCTCAGCGATTCCTGTTCCGGCACTGTCTCGATGACCTACAATCTGCGCGGACCCAACCATTGCATCGTCACCGCCTGCGCCTCCGGCAACAACTCTATCGGCGAAGCCATGCACATCATCCGCCGCGGCGATGCCAAAGCCATGGTGGCTGGCGCTTCGGAAGCGGCCATCGTCCCGCTCTGCGTGGCCGGCTTCAATAATATGACCGCCTTGAGCCGCAACGAGGACCCGGAGACAGCCTCGCGTCCCTTTGACCTTCACCGCGATGGCTTTGTGCCCGGCGAAGGCGCGGGTATACTGGTGCTGGAAGAGTTGGAGCATGCTTTGGCGCGCGGCGCGACCATTCATGCCGAACTGCTTGGTTACGGGCATACCTCGGACGCTTACCACATCACCGCGCCCATGGAAACCGGGGAGGGGGCGGCCAGAGCAGTCGAATACGCCCTGCGCGATGCGGGGCTGGCGGGCGAAGACATAGACTATATCAATGCCCATGGCACCAGCACCCCGCTGAACGACGCCGCCGAAACCAACGCGCTGAAGCTGGCGCTTGGCGAGACGGTCTATACCATCCCGGTCAGCTCGACAAAGTCAATGACCGGTCATTTGCTGGGCGGCGGAGCGGCAATCGAAGCCATATTCTGCATCATGGCGATCCGTGAAAACTTCGTCCCGCCGACGATTCACCTGGAAGCGCCGGATCCAAGCTGCGATTTGAATTACGCGCCCAACGCGGGCTTCCAGCATCCCATTCGATATGCCATGTCAAATGCCTTTGGCTTTGGCGGGCATAATGCCGTAGTCATTTTTGGCGAATGCAGCGACAATGGCAAATATTGAGCAGGGCGGCGACAAAGGCGAATCTTCAGCGCAGAGGCGATACGCGCATATCGTCGGCTGGGGCAAGGCTGTGCCGAACAAGGCGCTGACCAATGACGAGCTTTCGACCTTTGTGGAAACGACCGACGAATGGATCTACGCCCGCACCGGCATTCGTCAACGCTATATCGCCGACGAAGGCGAATCCACGGCCACCCTGGCTTACCGCGCCTCCCAGCAGGCTCTCGAAGTGGCCGATATCTTGCCCACTGACCTGGACATGATAATCGTGGCGACATCCACGCCCGAAAATATCTTCCCCAGCACAGCCAGCCTGGTGCAAGATTGGCTGAATGCCCATGAAGCCGGCGCCTTTGACTTGAGCGCGGCATGTTCCGGCTTTGTTTACGGGCTGAACATAGCGGCCGATTCCATCAAAGCCGGGTCGATTCGAGCCGCCCTGGTCATCGGCGCGGAGACCATGAGCCGCATTCTGGATTGGCAAGACCGCAGCACCTGCATCCTCTTCGGCGATGGCGCGGGCGCTGTCGTCCTGCAAGCCAGCGACCGGCCCGGCGGCGTCCTCTCCAGCGTGCTGCGTTCGGATGGCGCTGGCGGCGACCTGTTGGCCATTCCCAGCGTGGGCAGCATCGACGCGGACGGATCCCGAGCGGGCGCCAATGGCTACAAGCCTTTCAAGATTACGATGGCGGGCAGCGAAGTCTTCAAGTTCGCCACGCGCGTCGTCAGTGAGAGCATCGAACAGACCTGCGCTATGGCGGGCATCACGGTCAAAGATGTCGACCTGGTCATCCCGCATCAAGCCAATCTGCGCATCTTGCAGGCGGCTTCGCGAAAGCTCGGCATCAATATCAAGAAATTCATGAGCAATGTCGAGCATTATGGCAATACTTCGGCGGCTTCCATCCCCATAGCATTATGCGACGCCATCAAAGAACGCCGCATCCAGGACAAGAATCATATCGCGCTGGTGGGCTTTGGCGGCGGCTTGACCTGGGCAGCCATGATCATTCGCTGGGGCGTGCCCAAACCAAGCGAACAGCAGAGCTCCCTGCTCAACCGTCAGCGCCGGCACGTGCAATATCGCATCGCCCGCTGGCGTTCGCGTTCCCGCCGCTGGCGCCGGCGAGTCAATCGGCGCGTCAATGAAATCCGCAACTGATTTGGCTCAGCGCGCGGGCGTCAAGGTCGGCAAGGGCTCCGAAATATAAATGTGCACCAGGCAGGATGCTTTGAGCGTATTGGCGATGTCATAGACCATCAAGCGCAACTGGTATTCGCCAGGTTCATAACCGGCCGGCGCAAACAGGCTGAACTCGGCGGTCTCGCGCACTTCCGTCGGCTGATCATCAATTATCTGGAAGCTGCCGCGTGTGCTCGGTCCATTGATCTCGAGCGAGGCGTAGGAAAACTGATCGGTGAAAAGCGTGCCTGCCACAGGCACCGGCTGGAAGACGCGCATGCCATTGCCGGGGATCTGCAGCTGAGCTTCGGGCGAGTCGCAACCCATTGGCGGGTCAGCCGGGATGATGGTGCCGACGGCTGTTAGCGTTGGCAGGGGCGTGGCGCGGATCTGGTCAGCAATGTCGGCTGAGCGCGGCAGAGCCACCGGTTCAATGCCCAGGTCGGCCGCGGGCTGGGCTGGCAATGGGGTTACGAAAATGCCATCTTTGGCAGCCGCATCAGCCACCAATTCTTGCAAGCGGCGCTCATCCAGCAATTCCGGCACAACCACCAGCTGAATGCCCAGCACAATTATCGCCAGTTCAAGCAGCAGGGCGACAATCGTCAGCGCATTGCCGCGTCGGTAGCGAGCCAGATCGCGCTCAAGCTCAAAATACGAGGAACGATAGTCATCGCCATGAATAAAATAACGGCGCAGCGCGAACAAGATGCCCGCGGCGATCAGGAAATAGATGCCGATGGCGATCTGATCGATGAGCGCGATGATGGCGGTCATGTCGGGAAGTCGCGCAGCACGCCCTTCAGCAAACTGGTCAAGCGCGGCACGATGACTTCAGCCGCTTCCAGGACCTCGAGATGGTTGGTTTCCGCATCGCTGTCGATGACGTCTATTGCGGAATTGGTGACGCCGGAGCAAGCCATGACGCGCAGACCAGCGTGGCGCGCCACCAGGACTTCGTGCACCGTGGACATGCCGACGCAATCCGCTCCCAGGATGCGCAGCATACGAATCTCGGCCGGCGTCTCAAAGGCGGGACCAGACAACCCAACATAGACTCCGCTGTGCAGGGGAATGCTTTGCTCGCCAGCGATCTTCAGCGCCCGCCGGCGCAGATGGCGGTCATAAGCCTGGGCCAAGCCCACAAAGCGCTCGCCCAGCTTATCGTCATTTGGTCCCATCAACGGACTGTTGCCTACCAAGCCCGGCAAGTTGATATGATCTTCCAGCAGCATCAAATCGCCAACCTTATAATCGGGATTCAGTCCGCCAGCCGCGTTAGTCAAGATCAGCGTATGAATGCCCAGCGCCTTCATCACCCGGATGGGAAAGGTGATCTGTTGAGGGGTATAGCCTTCATAAAAGTGGGCGCGGCCCTGCTGGGCGATCACCACCTGGCCCTCCAGTTCGCCGATGACCAGATTGCCTTGGTGGCCGTGCACGGTCGCTTGGGGGAAGCCGGGGATATCGGCATAGGGCACGACGGTACGCCGCAGCAGCGTATCAGCCAGCCCGCCCAAGCCCGAACCCAGCACTAAGCCGATGGCCGGCTGCAAGTCGCTGCGCTCGCGGATGAGAGCCGCCCCGCGTTCAAAATCCTGGCGCTGGGTCATTTTTACGCTCCCCTTCCCCTTCAGCAATACGACAGGCGCCACAGAATAGCCGGCGCGCTGGATATCGCCATCTTAACACATCTTGGGGTTCTCCGATATAATGTCGGCAATCGCAGGGGCTGGCACAGGGGGAGAGCACTGGCTTGGACGACGTCCGCAGGCAATTCCGCGCAGCGACCATTCTGATATTGATCGTCCTGCCCATCGGCATAATCGGCTATATGGCAATTGAAAAGCGGACGCTCTTTGAGGCTGTGTACCTGACGATCATCACCCTGACGACCATTGGCTATGGCGATATGGTGCCGCTGACGCTCGTCGGGCGCGTCTTCACGCTGATGCTGGTATTCACCGGCCTGGGCGCTTTGGCTTTCTTTCTCTCGTCCTCCTTTGCCCTGCTCTTCAGTTCAGAGGCCATGGCGCGGCGGCGCAAGGTCCGCAACCGGCGGAAGATCAGCCGGCTCAACAATCATTACATCATTTGCGGCCAGGGCGAAATGGTTGACAAGACCATCGGCTTTGTTCTTGCTGGCGCGCAGATCCGCCGCATGCGCCTGCGGGAAGCCATCGTTCAGCCGGTCGACGCGCTGATGAACCGCCTCTTTGGCTCTGCTGATCGACGCCGCTTCAAAGGCATTCGCAAACTCGCTCGGCAAATTGTCATCTTCTATCACAACAGCTTCGTCGAACATACCACCCTGCTGGATCTGCTCGTGGTGGTCACGGACGATTCGGAGTACGCCGAACGCCTGCGAAGCGCCGGCATCCTGGTTATTGATGGCGACCCCACAGATGATGATTCCCTGCTTGGCGCTGGCATCGCGCGAGCCAAAGCCATCATGGTCATGCTTAACCAAGACACCGAAGGCCTGCTGACAGTCTTGACGGCGCGCAACTTGAACCCGCGGCTCTATGTCACGGCGGCGGCCGTCGAAGAAGAGCTCAAGCTGAAGATGATCAAATCCGGCGCCAATGTCGTGCTCGCGCCGTATGAAGTGTCTTCGCAATTTCTGAACAGCGCCACCCTCCGCCCGGCGGTCAACGATTATTTCAACAGCATCCTCTTCGACCAAGCCGTCAATCATCAGATCACGCAATTGGAGCTCGAAGACGATTCACCCTGGATCGGCAAGCGCATCAGCGATCTGAATCTGCGCGCGAGATACGATGCCGGCGTCATCGGCATTCGGCTGGAAACCGGCGATTTTGTGCATGCGCCAGCTGGCAGCCGCCAGTTGGCTGAAGATGAGATCCTGCTGGTCGTGGCGCCGGGCCAGATGATCCCCAAGCTGCAGGGCGTCTGTCGGCCCGCCGGGCGGAACGAGATGCGCTTCGCCACCGTGCAGCGCCTGGTGCAAGAACGCCAGCTCAAGCGCCTGGAACCGATCATGAGCCTGGCTGAATGCGAAGCCAAGGTCCAGGGGATGCAAAAGCATTTTGTCATCTGCGGCGATGATCACATCATTCAGAGCGCCGTGCGTTTCCTGGATCCTTCGCGGCCCTTCGTCCTGCTCACCAGCGATGAGACCTTGGCGCGCCAGTGGATTGAGCGGGGATTCAGCGTGATACACGGCAATTCCGCCCGGGAGGAGTTGCTGCTCAGAGCCGGCGTGGAGCGGGCTCAGGCGCTGATGATCTCCGTCCGCGACAAGGCGACGGCTGTGCTGACGGTGCTTTCGGCGCGCAGCATAAGCAAATCGCTCCTGATTTCGGTCACAGCCAGGACAGATGACATGATTGACAAGCTGCGGCGCTCCGGCGCGGACCGCGTCGTCAGCCCCTTTCATGTGGCGGCGCAATTTGTCTTGCTTTCGACCACCCGACCAGAAATCGCCGACTTCATGCAGCACGTGCTCTACAACGAAATCACCGGCCTGGAGACTGCCGAGCTATACATGGAAGACGATTCGCCCTGGATCGGCCAGAGCTTGGCCAGCTTGCGACTGGCGGAACGTTATGGCGCGGGCGTTATCGGCGTTCGCCATGCCAAGAGCAGCGAATATTATTATGCGCCCCCGCCCGAATATGCGCTTGGCGCTTATGAGGTTTTGATTGTCATCACGCCAATGCGCCACTTCGACGAGATGCGGACGGATGCGGCTGGCGGGGCGGACAAACGGCCAGCCACCTTGCGGCTGAATGCCGATCTTTCGGCCAGCGGCGCCTGGTCCCGCGATGTCATTCGCGAGCTGATCGCCATGCAGGAAGGCGGTTAGAAGCCGCGATCGCTGACTTTGGCAGGTGAGCGAAGGCGGCCGTTTGGAGAGCGCTCCGCCGGCAGGAGCTGGCCGTTGGCATCCAGTGGCAGCGCAGTGATATCCGCCTTGAAATGCTGGATGATGCCGTCGTAATCGCAGTGGCTGGGCAGATTCAGCATATCGCGCCAGTAGCGCCGCGCGACCAGCATAAGCCCGCCGAATTGATTCTGCTGACGAGGCACGATGAAGTCGCCATCGCAGCGGGCATACGCTGACATGATCTGGTAGATCAACCGGGGCTGGATTGCCGCAGCGCAGCCCGGAATCAAAAGCGCCGCGGACACATGTTCCGGCAGCGCCTCCAAGCCCGCGTTCAATGAGGAAACCAGACCGCCGCTTTTCCAGTCTCGGTTATGCGCGGTTGTCACGCCGAGATGCTTCAGGTCGCTGCGAAGCTCGCGCGCGCCTCGACCAGTGACCAGACGAATGTGATCTATCCGCGAGCGCATCAGCTGTTCGGCGAGCCTAGCCAGCTTGCCGCCATTCATCCCGCGCCGGGAGACGCCGTCCGCAGCCAGCACCAGCGCGCCAAGCGAACGCTGCACTTCGAAGACTGGTTCCGCCCCCCGCACAGAACCCAAGGCCACGGCTTTTATGCGCTCGCTTTGCAGGCTCAATCGCGCGATCATCCGCGCCCTTCCCCGCACGTAGCCGCGTTCCGGCGTGTGATTGAGAAAGACCATGACACGCGCGGATGGCGGGATGCCGCGCAAACCCAGCTCTTCATCCCGCAGGACCTGAGCCAGCCAGGGCGACTTGACCAGGCTGTTTTCCACGAAGCCATATTTTGCTGTCATCGCCTGTGGATTGTAGATATTGTCTTGATGCAGCGCTTTGCCCAGAGCCCGCAGCGAAGCCACAGCCACCACCAGCGAAGTCTCCGGCGGGATACGCGGTTCATCAGCCAGCGGCGCTTTGAAGGGCAAGCCGTCGGCTTGGTCCGCTTCGACCAGCAAGATATCAGAATCGACGCTGTCCAGGATCTGCCGCGCCCATTCCGGTCCCGGTCCATAAACTCTGCCGCTCCTGATCTCCGCATGCAGCAGGACAAACTGCTTCTCCGTCAGCGCTTGTGATATCGCCCGCGGGTTCGTATCGGCAGGCAGGGCGCAGGGGAAGAGCGGCAACTGCTCCTTGGCGATAGTGGTTGTGGTCGTAGCCAGAACGCGCCAACCCGCCTCCGCCAACTCATAACCCAGGCTGACCATCAGCGATGTCTTGCCGCCAGCGCCAATGAAGGAGACCACATCGCCAGGCGCCAGGTCAAATGCTTGGGCAAATCGCATGGTCGCTCCATCCGCCAGCCCGCCCGGCCCAAGCCGTTATGCCAGGCGGAGCGGACAATCAGCGGCAATGATAACACGAAATCGGCTTAGGACGCCGGGATGGATTAGCCTTAGAGAATGCCGATGCCATGCTCGCGCAGAGCTTTGACCACCTTCTGGGCGGTGAAGGGCTGCGAATCGACCCAGACGCCGGTGGCATCAAAGATCGCCGCGGCAATGGCTGGCGCCAAAGGCAGGAAAGGCATCTCCGCCATTCCGCGCACGCCCCAGGGTCCAATGGGGTCGGCATGTTCCAGCACAACGGACTTGACGCGCGGCGGCACATCCAGCGAGGTCGGGATCAAATACGTCGAGAGATAGGGGTTGAGGATCTTGCCTTCGCGCGATACCAGATATTCCATCAGCGCGTAGCCCTGGGCTTGCGCAATCGCGCCTTCAATCTGCCCCTCAAGCTGCTGCGGATTGATGACCTTTCCGACATCGTTGGCGCAGACCACCTCAAGCAATCGCAGCTGACCTGTCTCGATATCAACCTCGACTTCGACCGCTTCCGCCACATAACCATAGGCGAAGTTGGGCTCAGACTTGCCTGTCTGCGGGTCGAAGGCGGTAGTTGGCGGCGGGTGATACATGAACTCGCCGATGGCGGGCCGCTCTTCGTCCTGCCATTTCCGCAAGGCGATTTCGGCTGCCCCGCGAATGGCCTTGCCGGACATGAAGGACAAGCGCGAGGCGGAAGCGCTGCCGGAAGAGCCCGATGTTGCCGTATCCGAGGCGACGATGCGCACTTTGTCAAAGGGCAGGCCCACCGCTTCAGCCGCCATTTGCGACAGCGCCGTATGCGCGCCTTGCCCGACATCCGCGCCGGCATGATAAAGAATGACCGACTCGATCTCCGCGCTGCCACGCAATTCTATGCCCGCCCAGCAATGCTCCGGGAAGCCGAAGCTGAAGCCGACATTCTTGAAGCCGCCAGCCATGCCCCGTCCGCGCCGCTTGGTCTGGTCGCTTGGCTGTTTGGCGCTGACGAGTCGCCAGCCTTCTGCCGTCTCATGCCACCAGGACTCGCGCCCGCAGGCTTCAAAGACTTCTGGCATGGTCACGCCGGCCGGGAATGGCGTCGCCACCGAGCCGATGCTGCCTTCGCGGATGCTGTTGATCAGGCGGATCTCCAGCGGATCCATATCCAGGGCGGCCGCCAGCCTGTTCATCTGTCCTTCGGCGGCCAGCAAGGCCTGGGGCGCGCCAAAACCGCGAAAGGCGCCCGAGGGGATATTGTTGGTATAGACTGTGAAAGTATCGACATGGATATTCTCAGTCGCGTAAGGACCAGTCACGGTGAGCTGAGCGTTGCCGAGCACCTTGTTTGAGGTGTAGTTGTATGCGCCGGCGTCGCCGACAATCCGCGCCTCGATGGCGGTGAGCTTGCCCGACTTTGTCGCGCCCCATTTGCTTTGCACCGTGATGGGATGCCGCTTGTGATGATAGAGAATGGATTCTTCGCGATTCCATTGCGCCTTGACCGGCTTCCGCAGCTTCCAGGCGGCCAGCGCCAGCACAATCTGCAGGGTCATATCTTCGCGTCCGCCAAAAGCGCCGCCTATGGCTGGATAGATGACGCGCGCTTCTTCGGGCGGGAGGTTCAGGGCATGAGTGATCTGCTCCTGATCTTCATGCGTCCATTGACCGGCGATGACAACAGTGACCCGTTCCTCTTCGTCGATGTACGCCAAGCCGGCTTCCGGCTGCAAGTAGGCATGTTCTTGCCAGGTCGTCTCATATTCGCCTTCGACGACCACATCGGCTTCCGCCCAGCCGGCCGCCATATCGCCCTTGCGGATGCGGTACTGCGCGACCAGATTGCGAGGATGCTCGGGGTGCAGCTGCGGCGCCCCTTCACGCATGGCGGCTTCGGGATCAAAGACAGCGGGCAGGTCCGCGTATTCCACCTTGATGAGTTCGAGCGCGCGCTTGGCGATGGCATCCGTCTCCGCCACCACGGTCGCCACCATATCCATATAGCAGCGGACGACGTCTGCGCCGGCTTTGCTCCCGCCGGGACCACAGAGCACTGGCTGGTCTTTCATCACCAGACCATATTCGTTGACCGGCACATCCCGGCTGGTGAAAACGCGGACCACCCCCGGCAGCGCTTCGGCTTGAGCAGAGTCGATGCTGACTACGCGGGCATGAGCGCGCTCGCTGAACTTGACGCGCAGCCAGAGTTGATTCTCAATGTCGATGTCGCCGGGGTAAGCCGCCTCGCCAGTGACCTTGTCCAAGGCGTCGATGCGCTTGATGGATTGGCTGATGACCGCGGTGTTTTCTCTCGCCATATCTCATTCGCCTGCTTGGCTGAATATCGGGATCTTAATAAGACGGGATGGCTTCAAAGGTCGTCTCGATGAGCTTTTCCGTTTCGTTGTGGAAGATGCGCCGCAAGATGGCGATGGCGGCCGCATAAGTCGGTTCGACGCCGCCCCAGCTCAAGCTGCCCGCGCCCAGGTTCTGCCCGCGATTCATGGGTTTATCCGAAGCGTAATGCAAAAAACCGATATCGAAACGCACCGAATGCAGATCGACAATCTCATTCGCCGGATGCCGCTGGGGCCGAAAGGCTTCATACACCGCCGACAGATAGGGACCGCCCTCCATCTCAATATCGGTGTAGCCCTCTTTATAGAAGACGCCCATGTAGTTGGGATTCTGCAAGAAGGTGCCCAGGACGCTGACGGCTTTCTGGTTGTCGAGCACATTGCCATGCTCCATCCAGGAACGGACATGCCGCGCAGTGAAACAATTCTTGAACAAATACGTGTTCTGCGAATGCTCATCGTGAATGACGTTGGGGATCATCATATCGCCTATGCGCCCATTCAACGTGGCCGCTTTGCCCATGACATAGACGCCATCGAGCCTGCCCACGCCCTGGGTTATGCGGCTGAGCAATTCATACGAAGCCATGCCCAGCGGATAATCGATATTGATGATGATGGCTTGGCTATGCCGCAAGGGCTCCAGGTCATCGGCTCTGCCCAGGCGGGGATCAAACCATTGCGCCTCCAGCTTTCCCAGCTCGATAACCTGCGTTTCCATCTCAAAACCATGCCGGCTGGGGACGCGATGGATGCCCAGACGATGCTCCTCTTCCTGAAGGATGCGCCGGGCTTGCCCGCCCTGCTCGGATAGATATTGGCGCAGCACAAAATACAGAAAATTGTCGATGCTCTTGTGATAACTTTCCTTGAGGTCTTCATATTCCGTGAGCAGGGATTTCTCTTGGAATTGCTCGATATAGTTGACCAGGCTCTCCTCGAAACGGCGGGCGAAACCAGCCAGGAGATTGATCAGCGAATGCGTATTGCTGGAGACAAAATAGACGGGCCTCTCCTGCAGGTCGATATCTGCCCCCGCCATTTCTTCGCAGAGTTCATGCCACCAGGAGGCGGTCGCGCGGCGATAATCAGCCAGCGAGCCAGAGATCAGCCGCAGGGTCATGCTCTTGCGCCGAGAGCCTATGCGCAGCAGATTGCGGGCGAAATCGGCGCCCCAAAGCAGATGCAAACGCCGCAAATCACTGTGAGCCATTCGCAAGCAAGCCGCCAGCTCGGCAAACTCCGCATCGGGCAGTTGGCTCGTTTCGGCATAAGGTTCCAGCAGCAGGCGCAGGTCTTCGGCTTGCAGCAGGCGATGCAGCTTGTTCCATTCGATCTGAAAAGCCGTCAGCATGGGCACGAGATCGTCAATATCGGAGCGGCTGACGATGTAGACAGCCAGAGCGCTGTCGCCATTGAAATGCGTGCGGCGGCGGCGGCCCGGCGCATAGACCCGCTGCCATGCGGCGATATTCTTGTAGCCAGCCGCGATGAATGCCCGCTCCAATTGTCCGATCAATACCTCGTCGATATCTATCATGCAGCCCGGCAGGCGCAGGGCGCTGTACATCAAAGCCGAGGCGTCCGGCTCAGCGGCGTCGCCATGCTCATGCAATGACGACGACATCGCCAAATGGCTCTCGACCAGGGTCTCGATCTTGATGCTGTCGCTGGAGCGCAGCAGCGAATAATAGGTGCGCATGTACAGCTCAATCTCTTCGCTGCCCGTCGTGGGAACGCGTCGGTCCATGAGCCGTCCTCAGGGCTGGTCCGCATTTGCCGCGCTGGCTTGGCGGAAGGCATCCACAATCTTGTAATAGCCGGTGCAGCGACAGAGATTCCCGCTGATGCTGTAATTGATCTGCTCGGTGTCTGGGTTGGGGATCTCGTCGAGGAGCTTGGCGCCAGCCATCAGGAAGCCGGGCGTGCAAAAGCCGCATTGCACAGCCGCCTGGTCGATGAAGGCCTGCTGAATCGGGTGCAGTTCTCGCCCGCGCCGCAAACCTTCAACGGTGACAATTTCCGCGCCATGCGCCCGCGGGGCATGCGCCATGCAAGCCATCACAGCCACATCATCCAGGAAAATCGTGCAAGCGCCGCATTCGCCTTCCGCGCAGCCTTCTTTTGTGCCCGGCAAGCCCACATCGTCGCGCAGCCAATGCAAGAGCGACTTCTGCTGCCCGCTGGCGACAGTTACATCCACGCCATTAACCCGGCTGCGGATCGGGCTGTCAGGCCAATGCGTGATCTGGGCTGGCAATGCGCGCATGACCCTGGCGCAATCCTGCCCCCAGAGCATGGGCGGCGCGGCTGGCAATCCGCTGGGCTGCTGGCTTTCCGCCAATTGCCGCAGGACGCGGACCGCCAAGACCTTGATCATCTCGCTGCGATATTCGGCGCTGCCGCGCACATCGTCAATTGGCCTGGCGCTATGGCTGGCCAGGCGGCCCGCTTGGGCGATTGTCTCGGCGTCCAGGGTCTTTCCATTCAAGTATGCTTCGGCTTTGGGAACGCGAATGATGGTGGCGGCCACGCTGCCCAGCGTTATCCGAGCGTCAGCAACCGTTCCCTCAGCGTCGAATCGCAGGACAGCCGCGGCGTTGACGACGGAAATGGCTTGAGCGCGCCGCAGACCTAATTTCAGGAAGGCGCCCCGCTGCGCATCGTTCATGGCTGGAATGCGGATCTGCAGCAGCATCTCGTCCGGGCGCAACGCCGTCTGCCGGAAGCCGCTGTAGAAATCCGCCAGCTTTAGACTGCGCGAGCCAGCGGCCGAAGCCAATACCAACTCGGCATCCATGGCGATCAAGGGCGTGATCGTATCGTTGGCGGGCGAGGCGGTGATCAGGTTGCCGGCGACCGTCGCGCGATTGCGAATTTGGGGTGCGCCCACTTCCCATGAGGCTTGCGCCAAAGGCAGCGCGCGCCGGCGGATGAGCTCGCTGCCAACGACATGATTGTGATTGACCAGCGGACCCAAGACGATGACATCCTCTTCCAGGCGGATCTCATCCAAACCAGGCACGCGCGTGATATCGATGAGCGTATGCAGATGCGGGCGCTGGCCCCCTTCCATCTCTATGATCAAGTCCGTGCCGCCAGCCACAATGCGAGCGCCAGCGCCATGCTCGCTCAAGCGGGCGAGCGCCTCGTCGACTGTGCTTACGCTATGATATGCTCGCCACATGCCGCTTCCGCCTCCAATAGCGTCTTCAGCCTGGCCCGCGCTCAGGCCGGCTCCAAATCCAGGATAGTAAAGGGATTGATATTCATGACGCAGGTTGACGCGTATTCTGTGCGCACGGTCTTGCGGCGGTCCCAAGTGTGGACGTGGCCATGCAGCATGTAACGCGGGCGAAACCAGCGCATGAATACCAGAAAACTGCTGAATCCGCGATGGGCCACATCCGCGCCGTCATGAATATCGCGAGCCGGCGAATGCGTCACAAAGAGATCGATGCCCCGGCCCCGCGCCCAGCGATGCCAAAGGACAGCCGGCGCCAGGCCCAGGACCATGCGCTGCATCTGCGACTGCGTGTACTGGATAGGCCCGCGATTGTACTTGATTGAGCCCTCCAAGCCGGCCATGGTGATCCCGCCAAATTCCACAACCTGGCCATGCAAGTTGATGCCGCCGGGCGGTTCTTTATCATAGACTTCGTCATGATTGCCGCGGACATAGAACATGGGCGCGCAGGTGATGCTGGTGATGAAATCCAGGTAGCCGGGCGAGAGATCCCCGCAGCTGATGATGGCGTCGATATCGCTGTACTGGCGGCGCAGGTTGACCGCGCTATGCAGTTGCGGCATCTCCATATCGCTAACACAAAGGATCTTCACCGCGCCAGCCGCCTTATGCCAATGCCCCGCGCCCAGCCTAATCCGAATAGCCGCCGGCGAAGGTATCGATCATGAGCCGAACGTCTTCGCCCAGGGGATAGAGGATCGGGCAGGTCGCGCCCGCCGAAATGTACTCGCGCACCTTGGCTTTGACTTCGGCTGGCGTGCCGGAGGCGGTGATCATCTGCACGACATCATCCGGCACCAGCTTCATGGCTTCCAGAATCTGTTCTTCGGTGGCGGGCCAAGTCAAGACATTGCCGATTTCATCCAGCAAATCCTGGCTGACGCCGCTGGCTTTCATGATATGCGGCTGCTGCCCCAGGTATTGCGTCACCAGCTTGCGGGCGGCGTCCAGAGCCTTGCCGCGATCATTATCCACAGAACAGACGACCAGCTGAGGACGATCGACATCATGTATCGACTTGCCGGCTCGCTTAGCGCCGATTTCCAACTGCGCCATCGCCATCTCATTATATTTCGGCGAGACCAGATAATTCAGCACCGCGCCATCGGCAATCTCGCCCGTCAGCGCCATCATCTTGGGTCCAGTGGCGCCGATATAAATGGGCACATTGCGGGCTTCCTTGCGCCCATGCACCACATCGAGCTCAACATCGTCCATCTGTACAAAAACGCCATCGTAGCTGACGCGCTCGCGATTGAGCAAACGGCGCACTACCGTCACCACCTCGCGCATGGCCAGCAGGTTGCGATGCCGCGTGATGCCCACCTTGGCAGCCAGCGGATCCCACCAAGCGCCGATGCCACAATAGATGCGGTCTTGCGCCAGATCGTCCAGGGTCAGAAATGTGGCGGCGATGACAGCGGCGTTGCGCGTCCAGTTGTTGATCACGCCTGAGCCGATCTTGATGCGCGAGGTGACCGCTGCGAAGGCGGCCATAGGCACAATCGCATCGCGGACCAGGCGGCTCTCGGCTTGCCATACCGCTTCAAAGCCGCAGAGTTCGGCATATTGCACATATTCTATCGCATCAGCCAGGTTGTGCGCGTCTTGCAAATAGAGTGCTACACGATCAGCCATAAGATGTCTCCATTGGAATATTGCCCGTCCCATCACAGACATTATCACTCAAAATGACCGCAAGAGGCAAATCAAGACGGCTTAGGGAGCGGTGAATCTCAAGAACTTAGGCTCCCTGGCGGATTCCGCGCAGTTCATTCGCCACCGAGGGCACAGAGGACATAGAGCTTTTTCCTTGATCCTGCGGAGACATTCAGTCCGCATAATTCTCCGCTAGCCGGCGTCTCAGCCCGCGTCAAGCGCCATGGGAAAAGCCGGCAGATGAGCGAATTGCCCGCCAGCCAGAATCTTGTGATAATCCCGCAGGTCGGCCGGCACATCAATATCCAGCGCCATGCGATCCGACTGATAGACCGATACCGTCAAGCCAGCCGCCTCGGCCAAGCGAATATGCCGGGCGAAACTGCCGCTGCCATATTCATATTCGATAGCGCCGGGCGGGCGAATAAGCAGGGCGTTTGTGCCATCGCAGCCGCGGTCCGTGGCGATTATCAGCGACTGCTCTTCCGCCAAGGCGATCATGGCGCGAATGTCTTCGGCATTAATAAATGGCAGATCGGCCGGCAGGATCAGCACAGCATCGGCGCGCCAGCTCTTGACCACGGCGGTGGCTCGCAGCAGAGCCGGATTCAAATTGGATAACGCGCCTTCTTGCAAGGTCTTCGCGCCGAACTCGCGGGCGATGGCCAAGGCTTTGGTATCGCGGGATATCACCAGGACGCCCGTGATCTGCGCTATGGCGGTGGTCACTGACAGGACATGGCGGAACATGGCTTGCGCCAGCGCGAAACGTTCATTGGGCTGCAAGGCCGGCGTCAGGCGACTCTTGGCATGCTTCAGCGGCTTGACCGGGATGATCGTCCAAAGGCTCATCGCGCCCAGCCCTCAATCCAATCCAGAATCGCCTTCGCCAGGTCCCGCTTCTTTTCCTGGTCAGTCATCAAAGTATCCATTTGCGTCAGGCGCAGATCCCCAAGCTGAAAAGCCTCGTTGCGCGCATCGTCGACGAATCCGTCTATCATGCCTCCATAATACTCGGCAACCGAGCGCGCGGAAACATCTATGCCAAGTTCTCGCATTATCTTGGCGGTGGGTCCTTTGACCGCGTCGCCAGCGATGATCGGCGTCACAGCCACTACCGGCGCGTCAAGAGCCGCCAACAAGCCGCGCATGCCCGGCAGCGCCAGAATCGGACCAATGGAGAGCCAGGGATTGGATGGCGCGATCAAGACGATATCAGCCCGCTCCAGCGCAGCTCGCGCGTCCGCCGAAAGCTGAGCCCGCCCGCAAGCGCGATACTGGATCGAGCGGACCGCCGGCTGCCAGCGATGCTTGACGAAGTATTCCTGGAAGCCAAGTTCGCCGAGTTCTTGGCAGTCAACGATGGTCGGCATTTCGCTGTCCGTCATCGGCAGCAGGCGCGCGCGAATGCCCAGTCTTTCCGTCAAGCTGGCGGTTGCCTCGCTAAGCGTATGCCCGTCCCGCAGAAGCCGCGTGCGCAGCAGATGCGTGGCCAGGTCGCCATCGCCTAATTGAAACCAGGGCTCTACTCCATAAAGCTTTTCCAGGCTTCGCAGGACGTTCAGCGTATCCGCGGCCAAACCCCAGCCCCGCCGCGCATCCACCAAACCAGCCAGGGTATACGTCAGCGTATCGAGATCCGGGCAGATCTTTAATCCCAAATGCCAGAAGTCGTCGCCGGTGTTGACGATGAAACTGAGCCGCGCAGGCTCCGCCGCTTCCAGCAAGCCCAGAGCCAGTTTCGCGCCGCCAACCCCGCCAATCAAGATGGCGATGTTCTTGTCTAGCGCCATAATGTCTTCGCTTCCCAGGGTTCGCGACCGCGCAGGCGTTCCTGGGCGGGATAGCCCAGCGTGATCATGCCTTGGGGCTGCCAATCGGCAGGCAAGTCCAGCGCGCTGGCCACTACATCTTGGCAGAACAAGGGCGCGCACATCCAGCAGGCGCCCAAGCCCAGGCTGGCCGCCATGAGCAGCAGATTCTGGCCCGCCATGGCCGCGCTCTGTTGGGCCATGGTCGCCTCGTGCCGGTTGCGCCGCTCGTCGCTGTAGACATCCATATCGCCGAGACTCATGCAGAGCACAATCACCAGAGGCGCCTGGGTGATGCGCTTGTACGAACGTCCGGCATCCGCCTCGATCAGCGCCTCCGCTGCGCCATCCTTGCGCAGATCTTGCCGCAAGCGCGCGCCCATTTCCCGCGCCAGACTTTCTTTCACGCGGGATTCCTGTATGACAGCGAAGCGCCAGGGCTGGCGATTATGGGCGGAAGGCGCCCAGCTGGCCGCTTCCAGCAGCGTCTCTATGCAGACGCTCGGCACAGCTCTCGCCTCATAGCGGCGCAGAGAGCGGCGATCGCGCATGAATTGCAGCAGCTTACGAGGATCCATCACAAAATTAGCGGTAGAGATCGTGCTTGGCGTCGCGGATCATATCAGCCGCCCGCCCATGCCTGGCTGTCAGGTTCAAGCCGCGGATGACCACGGCCGGCAAGCCCTCATCCGCTTCGCCCGAGAGCAAATGCGCCGCTGAAGCCAACAGATCGGCATAAGCCAGCTGCGTCGTTTCGAGCACGCGCCCGTACAGGTCTTTGCTGCCGCGCAGGTCCATCAGAGTCGGCAACCCGGCCGCGCCAATCGCCACGCCGACATTGCCTATGCGGAATGCCCGCCCATGCGTATCGCTGATGACAACCGCGACATCAACAGCCAGGCGCGACTTGATCTCCGCGCGTATCTCAGCCGCCGCCCGATCTGGATCGACCGGCAGAAGCAGAGCCGCCTCGCTGCCCGCTTCGATATTGCTTTGGTCAATGCCGGCATTGGCGGAGACGAAGCCGAGACGATGTTCGGTGACCAGCAAGCCCGGACGTTTGCGCGATACGGTTTTGGATTCGCTCAAGATCAGCTCGACCAGCCGCGGGTCCTTGCCGGTTTCCGCAGCCAGCGCGTAGGCTTTTGGCGAAGGCTTTACAGCCGCCAGACGTTCATAACGCCCTTCGGCTTTGGCCACAATCTTGGATGCGATCGCCAGGATATCGCCAGAGCGCAGCGCCAGACCCGCTTCTTCAGCCCGCGACAGAATGATGCCGATAATATCATCGCCAGCCTGAATCAACGGGATATCCGGTATCGCAAACAAGCTGAGGCTTGGCGCGCCGCTCATGTCCGCGAGTCCAAACCGGTGATGCGCAGGCCCGCGCCTTTGACCCGGTAGGCGCGGTTGATATGCAGCAAGATTGGCGTCAGGGATTCGGCCGCCACGGCATTCTTGAGCGGACCCGCCTCTATGCCGCGCATGCCAGCCGCCTCCACCAATTCAATGACGGCTGCCTTGGCTGCCTGGTCATCGCCGCAAACCAGCACATCGCAATCGACATCGCCATCCAACTGCCGCAGCTTGACCGCGCTGACGTTTTGGAAAGCCGCCACCACGGTGACCGCGCCTCCCAGCAATGTCTGCGCTTCCAGGGCGGCCGCTCCCCCGGCCGGCAAATTGACCGCCATGATCTCCGGCGGCTTCAAAGGCACGGTCAAATCGACCAGGATCTTGCCCTGGCATTGCGCCCGCACGCTGGCCAGAGTCGCCTGATGCGCGCTGTAGGGCACGCTCAGAATGACGATGTCGGCAGCGGCGGCCGCATCGGCATTGGCCATGCCAGCCAGCAGCGGCTCGCCAAGCTCGGCATTCATCTCCCGCGCGCGGCTATGGGCTTTTTCGGCGGCTCGCGAGCCAATGATGACGCGATAGCCGCCCAGCGCCCAGCGCATCGCCAAACCCGCGCCTTCTTTGCCCGTCCCGCCCAGGATCGCCAATGTCTTCATGTGAGCCTCTGTTTCTTCAAGCAGATCGGTTGCAGGAGTGATCCTGTGATTGCCAATTGTTGAGCCCATTATAGTATCGCGCGACATTTTTGGCGCTATTTCTCAGCAAATTAAACAATCAGAATTGTAGGGAAGGCTCGGCGAGTCGCCCGCCGATCTCCAGCTTTTGCGCCATAGGGACAGGCCGCCCGCTCGCCCCTGTTTACATTGCAAATTGCAGACCCCACCACCGGCCCCTGCCGACATCTCCAGCGCGCTTAGACACTGCGCATCTGTCTCGCATTCCGACGAGTCAGGGAGGGGGAGGCAAATGCGGCGAACCGCAAGGAATTATCCGTGGGCGGTCGCATTGCGGCGCGGGTGTCTAGAGTTCTCGAGTTGTTTTGGCATGACAAACTTGGCATTGCTTCCGCTTGGCTAGGATTGTAAAGCATCCTCGGCGTTTCGCGTATACTCTTCCCAGACTTTGGGCGCCAGAGCCAGAGCCTCAGCCGCGATCTCCGCCTCATCCAGGGTCAGCAGCCGGCGGTCGCGCATGAGCGTCTCCCCCGCGCAGATGGTTGTCGTCACCATCGAAGCCTCGAAGCCAAAGAGCAGATGCCAAGGCAGATTGCCAGCGTTGAGCGGCGTAAAAGGCGCATAATCGACGAATATCAGATCAGCCAATGCGCCAGGCGCGATCTGGCCGATTTTTTGACCGCTGAAGAAACGTTCCAGCAAGCGGGCGTTGTTGCCCCAAGCCATTTCAGCGATGTTCATGCCATTGGCGCGGCGCGGATCGCGATTGATAACCTTGTGCAAGAGATAAGCCGCCTTCCATTCCGCCCACATATTGTTGCTGAAGCCGTCATTGCCCAGGCACAATTTTATTCCCGATGCCAGCATGCCATCAATATCGGCGGCCCCAACGCCATTGTTCATATTGGAGCGCGGCTGATGGCTGACCCAAACGCCGCGTTCACGCAGGATCTCGCGTTCGGACCCGTCAATATGCACGCAATGGGCGGCGATGCTGTTATCGCGCCAGATGCCAAATTGGTCCAGCCGCGGCACGACGCGCATCCCGGCTCGCCGCAAGCTGTCGGCCTGGTCAGCTTCATGCTCAGCCACATGAATGTGAAAGCCGCCGGCTTCGCTGATGGCATCGGCGCAGGCGCGCAGGCTGGCATCGCTCAGGCTCAGGCTGGCATGCAAGCCAAACAGGCCGCGGATGCGCGGATGATCCGCCCAAGCCGCCATGAAACGCTGATTCTCGGCGATACCCGCGGCCGCCTTTTCGGGCCCATCGCGGTCGGTCACTTCATAACAGAGCAGCGCGCGCAAACCCGAGCGCTGAACGGCCTCGGCGATGACATCCAGGCTGCCGGCGATGAAGTTTGGGCTGGCATGATGATCCACCAGGCTGGTCGCCCCATGTTTGATGGCATCCACCAGGCAGACCAAGGCGCTGGCGCGGACCGTCTCGCGGTCCAGGGCTTTATCCAGTGGCCACCAGAGACGTTCCAAAATCTGCGGAAAATCGCGCGGGGCGGGACCGGGGATGGCCATGCCGCGGGCATAAGCGCCGTAGAAATGCGTATGCGCGCAGATCCCGCCCGGCATGACATATTGCCCCCGGGCGTCCAGGATCTCGGACTTGGGGTATTGCGCCCGCAATTCCGCCTCGCCGCCCAGGGCGCCAATCTTGTCGCCATCGATATACAGCGCGCTACCCTCGAGGATTCGCGGATCATCGCCGAGCGTGATCAGCTTGCCATTTGTTATCAACATAATTCATCCATCCGCATCAATCGAATAGCCTCGTCTTGTCTGGATTCTAGCATTATCCCAAGCCTCTCGCCCGTCGCATAAACAGGCAGAGGCCGCACTCAAGCCCGCAGCGCGTGGTAAACGCGGTCGACATAGAAATCCGCGTCGCTGTACAGATCGCTGATGGTCTCGGCGCAGATGAAACGATCCCAGGTGGTGCGCGCGAAGCTGAACGAGCGAGCCGGCAGATTGGCGATAGGCGGGTCGCGCTGGATAAGCTGGCGGAATTGCACCTTGTAATAGATATCGTCCGCGCGCTGGTCTTCATCGGGCAGAAGGTCGCGCCGCCGCGCCAGCTCCAGGCCCGTGACTCGCGCGAAATAGGCTATGGCGCCGCTGCTTTCGCCGAGGACGCTGCTGTTGAGAAAGAGCGCGATGTATTCCGCGTTCAAGCCCCGCGGCAGCTGGCTTTGGGGAATGCGATACCAATTCTGCCGGCTGGCGATCTGGAAATCTTTCCGGCGCTTGACAACCCCAACCAGCACGCGATCATCGGCGTACATCGTCAGGCTCGCTTCTGACCGCGAACCGCCAGCAGGCGCTTGTCAATCTCGGCGACCCGCTCCTGATGATCGAGCCACCATTCCGGGTTGCGCTGGGCATCCAGCTCGGCCACGGACTTGCCCTGCTGCTCCACCCATGTGTAATACTTGAGGTTGTGCCAGCGTTCGCGAGCCTCGCGGCTGCCTTCCATGATCCAATCCAAGCCGGCGCGGTGAAATGCGCCATCGACAATGGCTGTGGCGGCCGCCTCGTCCAAAGCGCCAAATTCCTGCCGCAAACCCGCCATCACCGAACCGTAGCGTTCCATGGCGTCAGTGGCCACGGTCGCGATGACGTCATCGCCGCCCATGCCATAGAACTTGGCGGTCTTTATAGCGCCAATGATATTGCAGATGCCGCTGATGCCCAGTATCCGCGAAAGCCGCTCCACCAAGCCCGCGTCCAAGCCATAACGCTGGCGCAAGACCGCGCGGCCCGGCGCCTCAGCCAGCAGGCGCAAGCCATTCAAGGAATCCCGGTCGTCTATGGCCATCAGCGCGTCCATATTCAGGACGTTGTGAATCCAGGTGACGTGTTTGTCGCCGATGCCTTGGATCTCATGCGCGCCATAACCGTTGTTGGTGAGCGTTGGGCATTGGATAGGCTCCAAGCCGATGATCTTGTGATCATGCCAGACTTGCTTGAGCCGGTCGCCAGCCGCAATCGTGCCCGCGCTGCCCATTGCCGAAACGAAGGCGCTGATCTTGCCCGCGCCGATGCCCTCAGCTTCTAATTCTTCAGCCAACTCGACCAAGGTATTGCCAGTCACATAATAATGAAAACGATAATTGCCCATGACCTCGAATTGGTTGAGAACGCGAATCTGCGGATCGCTGCCGCGCAGTCGCTTGACCTCATCGTAGATCTCTTTGACGTTGCTCTCGCTGCCAGCCGTGCGGATGATGCGCGCGCCATAGCTCTGGATGCGCTCGAATCGCTCCCGGCTCATCTCTTCGGGCAGGACGACTATGCTGTCATATTCCATGCGGCAGCCGATGAAAGCCCCGCCGATGCCATAATTGCCCGTCGAGGGCCAGACCAGGGTATGCGCATTGGGGTCTACCTCGCCCAGAAGCTGCTTCTCCAGCAAGACCGAATAAGCCGCCCCGACTTTGTGGCTCCCCGAGGGGAAGCGCATGCCATAGATCACCACGATTGTGGCGTCGACGCCCGTGAGCTCTGGAGGCAATACGATGTGATAGACGCGATTGTCGCCATCGCGCCAGGTGATATTGTAGAGATTCAGGGGATTAAGCGGATCCTCGTCCAAAGCCGCCAAAGCCTGAGCCCGCAGGCTCGCTTCGATTGTCTGCGGATGCAGCATTTCTTCAAAGCTGGGACCAGTGACCATATTGCCCTCCCGCGTCGCCCGTCTAATTGTCATTCATACTAGCATTATACTGAGCCAGGCGCATTCCCAAGGCGAAACCATCCGCCTTTTCGCTGCGTTTTTCCATGCGCTTCCAATCCCTGCCTGCCGGACCGCCTTAGGCCCAAGCCGGCGACGCCTGGTCGGGTCCCGGTTTCATGCGCCTTCAGACCTTGCGTTGGCTGCATCTGGCGCTTCTGTGGCTTCCAGGCGGCTGCGTCGCGGCTGTCTCAAATCGCCTTCCCCATCCAAGCCATAGGTCGAAGCCACCACATAGAGAGGGCGATCGCGGGCTTCGTCATAACCGCGAGCCACATATTGCCCGATGATGAAGAGGAAGAAAAGCTGAAAGGCGCTGAGCAGCAAGAGCAGAACGATGGTCGTGGCCTGCCCGCCGAAGAACTCCTCGCCCCGCGCCAGCCGCAAGCCCGAAATCACCAAGCCCACCAGCAGCGACGCCACAGCCAGAAACAAGCTGATATAAATCATGATCTGCAGCGGGAAAAAGGAAAAGCTGGTCACCGCGTCCAGGGCGAAGGCGATCATCTTGCCCAGCGGATACTTGGTCTCGCCCCAAACCCGCTGCTCGCGCGTGTATTCGACGCCGGTCTGCTTGTAGCCGACCCAGCTGGTCATGCCGCGGATGAAGCGATGATGTTCGCGCATTTGCCGCAGCACCGCCGCCACGCGTTCATCCATCAGCCGAAAATCGCCCGTGTCCACCGGGATGTCGATATCGGTGATGCGATGTATCAGACGATAGAAGAGCTTGGCGCTGAAGCGTTTCCAGAAGCCTTCGCCGCGCCTCTCGGCTCGCACCGCGTAAACCACATCATAGCCTTCCTTCCATTTGGCGATCAGCTGCGGGATAACCGCCGGCGGATCTTGCAGGTCAGCGTCAATCAAGATCACCGCTCGTCCGCGAGCGTAATCTATGCCAGCTGTCACGGCGATCTGATGCCCAAAATTGCGCGCGAAACTGATCACGCGCAGGCGCTCATCCGTCGCAGCCAATTTCAGCATGATTTCGGCTGAGCCATCGCTGCTGCCATCGTTGACCAGCAGCAGTTCCCAGCTTTCGCCGACGCCATCCATAGCCGAGCGCGTCCCCTCATAAAAGGGGCGCAGGTTGCCGGCTTCGTTGAAGACCGGCGCCACAATGGAAAACATGGGACGGGCGGTCATATCAAGCCCAAGCCATGCAAGGCTGCGTTCACGGACCGCAAATCAGGCGCCACGCTCCTCGCGGCGCTGACGGACTTGCGCGCGCTTTCGATGTCTTTCAAGCCATTGCCGGTGCTGACCAGACAGACGCTTTCTTGCGGATCAATTTGCCCCAGAAGGAGAGCCCGCTCCAAGCCAGCCAAGGCGGCCGCCGCGGCCGGCTCGGCGAATACCCCGCTCAGCTGCGCCATTCTGGGTATGGCCGCCAGGATTTGCTGGTCGCTCACGGTGACGAAGCTGCCGCCGGTAGCCCGCACAGCCCGCAGAGCTTTGGCGCGGTCACGAGGCAAACCAGCCGCGATGCTGTCGGCGATGGTGCTGGCGTCGCGCGGCTGTATGTCGGATGCTTCCAAGCCCGCTAACCAGGCATCCGCCAAGACTGCGCTTCCCGCGGCTTGCACGCCAATCAAGCGGGGCAACTTATCGACCCAGCCCAGTTCGAGCAGATCGCTGAATCCTTTGTGAATGCCGCTGATGATGCTGCCATCGCCAACGCTGACCGCGACGACATCGGGCGCCTGCCATGCCAGCTGCTCGGCAATTTCCAGGGCGACCGTCTTTTTGCCCTCGGTGGTGAAAGGGTTGAGGCCTGTATTGCGCGAATACCAGCCCTGCTCCCGGCATACCGCCATACATAAATCGAAAGCCTGGTCATAACTGCCTTCTATGGGCAAGACGATGGCGCCATAGACATGCAATTGGGCGATCTTGGCGGCCGGCGCGCTGGCTGGCACAAAGATGACGGCATCAATATCCGGCAGCGACGCGCACAAACCAGCCAAAGCCGCCGCGGCGTTGCCCGTGCTGGCTCCGCTCACAACCCTGTAGCCTTTTTCCTGGGCGCGCGCCAAAACCAGGGCGCTGGCGCGATCTTTGAGCGAGCCTGTCGGGTTAGCGCCTTCATCTTTCAGCCACAAGCGCGTCAAACCCAGTTCTTCAGCCATCCGATCAACCCGATAGAGCGGCGTCCAGCCCACAGCCAGGGGCGGAACGCGCGCGCCAGGCGCAACCGGCAGCAATGCCCGATACCGCCAGCAGCTAGATAAAGCGCTCCCGCTGATTTCCTCCCGATCCAAGGATTCGCGCAGTCTGGCGTAATCATAGACGATATCCAGCGTGCCCGCTTCGCCATGAACCGGGCAGGTATAGTCAAGCGCGTCCGCCGCGTATTCGCAGCCGCCGATGACGCAGCGCAAGCAGGTAATTTCCGCCATCAGAGAATCGTCATCGCGCTAAGGACATATCGGAAGGATTTGGCCAGCGTTTCGCCGCTCAACCGCTGCCGCCTGGAATGATTTGCGTACCGGTCTCCCCGCGCAGGGCTCGCGAGATATTTGGCGGGTCGGTGATGATGGCGCGCGGACCGCCATTGTGCACGAATTCGATAGCCGCCGCGACTTTGGGATACATGCTGCCGCGCCCGAAATGCCCGGCTGCCAGGTAGCGGCGCGCCTCCAGCAAGGTCATTTCGTCCAGCTCGACCTCATCCGGTGTATTGAAGTTCAGGCAGACTTTTTCCACGCCGGTGGAAATCAGCAGCAAATCGGCGCGCAAGGTCTGCGCCAGGAGACTGCTGGCATGATCCTTGTCGATCACCGCCGAGACTCCGCGCAGCCGGCCGACTTCGTTGCGCACGACTGGCACGCCGCCGCCGCCGCAGACTACGATGACATAACCAGCCAGCACCAATGCCTGGATGGCGTTGATTTCGTTGATCACCAAGGGCTTGGGCGAAGCCACCACCCGCCGCCAGCCGCGCCCGGCATCTTCCATAATTTGCCAGCCCCGCTCGCGCGCGACGAGCGCTTCTTCATGCGACATGAAACCGCCAACGGGTTTATCCGGGTTCTCGAAAGCCGGGTCGTCCGGGTCAACGCGCATCTGCGTGATGATGGTGACCACGGTCTGGTTCTTGCCGACGTTGCGCAGCTTGTTGTCCAGCGCCTGCTGCAGCATATAACCGATGCTGCCCTGCGTATCGGCCACTGCCAGATCGAGCGGCACATCGTGAATGCCGGCCTCGCGCCTGGCAATCTCGGCGCGATTCAGAATATAGCCGACCTGGGGACCGTTGCCATGCGTGATGATCACCTGCCAGCCATCGGAGACCATATCGGCAATGCGCCTGCACGTCTCGCGGACGGCTTCCCACTGCTCTTCAACAGCCGGTTTGCTAGGGTCGGGGATTAGGGAATTGCCGCCGATCGCCACCACCACCAGTTTATCGATCATGCCGCGCGCCTCTCACTTGCGCCAACACCACCCGGCCGCCCCAAAAGCGCCGCCTAGCGCATCGTCAAAGCCATGGTCGCCTTCTGGACGTGCAGGCGATTCTCGGCTTCGTCATACACCACGCTCTGGGGACCGTCAATGACGCTGTCAGTCACTTCGATATTGCGGTCGGCGGGCAGGCAGTGCATATAAATGGCGTGATCATTGGCCAGCCCCATGCGCCGGTCATCGGTGATCCAATCGCTGTACTTGGCGCCGATCTTGGCGGATTCGGCATCGTCTTCCGTGGTCAGCCAACTGCCCCAACTCTTTGGATACAGGATATCGGCATTGGTGAAACCGGCCTCAAAGTCATCCAGGATTTCGAAGGATCCGCCGTGTATTCTGGTGTTTTCGCGGGCTTGTTCGACGATATCGGGCATGAGCTGGTATTCGGGCGGCCGCGTCAGGCGCAGGTTCATGCCAAAGCGCGACATCAGCAATACCAGGCTCTGCGGCACGGAAATCGGTTTCTGATAGCTGGAAGCGTATGCCCAGCTGATATTGATAGTCTTGCCGCGCAGATCCCGCCCGAACTTCTCCTGGATGGTCATCAAGTCAGCCAGGATCTGAAAAGGATGATAGATATCGCATTGCATATTGAGCACCGGTACGCGGCTGGCGGCCGCTACGTCGTTGATATATTGATTGCCTATGCCCCAATCGCATTGGCGGATGGCGATGCCGTCGGTATAGCGGCCGACGATCTCGCCGATTTCTTTGGCGGTGTCGCCATGGCTGATCTGGGTGGTAGTGTGGTCAATGAATTGGGCGTGCCCGCCCAGCTGCGCCATGCCGGCTTCAAAGCTGATGCGCGTTCGCGTGCTGGTGAAGAAAAACAGCATGGCCAGCACTTTGTCGCGCAGGCTGGCATGCGCTTCGCCCAAAGCCCGCTTGCGTTTCAAATCCCAGGCCACATCAAGCAAGGTTTCGATTTCTTCGCGCGTCCAATCTTGCGTGCTGATGAGGTCGCGGCCTCTCAGGTCCGTTTGCATTTTTCGCTCCTGATAAATCCCACTAATGATCCCGTTTGCATTTGCGGGCGAGCCATTGGCTAGCCCCTACACCGTGCGCTTCTTTGGCTGGGCGAGCCAAAGGCTAGCCCCTACGCATCGGGCTTCGCGCCATTCCATGTTTGCCGCAATATAGCCGGGAAGAGCGCATACCATTCGGTCGAGCGCACCACATCGTCCAATGGCACCTGATCCAATACGGTATGCGCGTGAATCTCGTTGCCCGGCGCGAAACCGATGCTGGGGATGCCGGCCTTGCCCGCCCAATAGATGCCGTTGGTCGAGAAATCCCACTTTCCCGTGTCCACTGGACCATAAAGAGCCTCAGCCGCCGCCACGCCCGCCTGGACGATGGGCTCGTCTTCTTCAAATGCCCAGGCCGGATAGACCTTGTCCAGCGGGAAGACGAAGCCGGTATAGCTCGGTTCGTCATAGACCAGAATCTCGGCTTTGATATCTTCGCGATGGCCAATCAAGCCGCGCAAACGCTGCAATTCGGACTCCGGTTCTTCGCCAAAGGTGATGCGCCGGTCGATATAAATCGTGGCTTCATCGGGCACGGCGTTGATGCTGGGCGTCTTGACTTCCATATCGGTGACGGTGATGCGCCCTTGGCCCAAAAAGTCATGATCGCCCAATTCCGGCTCGATATGGCTGATGCGCTCGATGATCGGCAGCAGCTTGTAAATCGCGTTGTCGCCCAGATAATTGCTGGCGGCATGGGCGCTTTTGCCTTTGGCGACGATCTTGAATTCCACGCGCCCTTTGTGCCCGCGGTAGATCTGCATCTTGGTCGGCTCGCCAATGACCACAAAATCGGGCTTGATGCCTTCGGTCTGCACAAAGGCATGCGGCGCCTGTCCGTCGTTCCATTCTTCCATGTTGCCAAAATAATAAGCCGTATAGCCATCCAGCCAGCCGATATCGCGAGCCATCGCCAAGCCGTATATCATGCCCGGCGTGCTGCCTTTTTCGTCGCAGGCGCCTCGCGCGTACAAGATGCCATTCTCGATCTTGCCCGTGAAGGGATCCCAACTCCATTCATCGGGATCGCCTATGCCCACCGTGTCGATATGGCTGTCATAGAGCAGGATTTTCTCGCCATCGCCGATGCGCCCGACGATATTGCCCATCTTGTCCCAGAAGACGTCGTCATAGCCCAGATTGCTCATCTCAGCGGCGATGCGCTCGCCACATGCGCGTATCTGGCTGTCCATGCTGGGGATGGCGCAGATCTCCCGCAAGAAGCGGATGATCTCGTAACGCTTTTCCTGGACGCGCCCGCGCAGCGCCCCGATTTCTCTGTGATCTACCATAATCCAACCCGTCAGAATTCTCGCCGTTCAAAGCCCATACTTTAGCGGAGATTAGCAAAAAATACAGGCGGTGTCAGAGGAATTGCTCAACCAGCGCAAAAGCCTCGACATCCACCAAGCCCATGTCCGTCAATTTCAGTTTGGGGATGACTTCCAAGCCCATGAAACTCATCGCCATGAAGGGATCGCCAAGCTGGCTGCCCAGCTCCCGCGCCGCCGCGATCATGCAGTCATAAGCCTCGCGAACAGATTCAATTGGCGCTTCGCTGAGCAAGCCGGCGATCGGCAAAGGCAAAGTCGCCAGGGTGGCCTCGCCATCCGCCGCCGCCAGCCCGCCGCCCATCGCGATTATGGAGCGAACAGCGGTCTTCATGCTTTCGTCATCGACGCCGATGACAGCCAGGTTGTGATGATCGTGCGCGACCGTGCCGGCGATAGCGCCGCGCCGCAAGCCGAACCCCTTGATGAAAGCCAAGCCGATATTGCCGGTGGCTCTGTGCCGCTCAAGCATGGCGAACTTCAGAATATCGCGCTGGACATCGCTTTCGACGCAGCCGTCGACGACGTGGGCATTTTCGACTAAATGCTCCGTAACCACCTGGTCTTTGACCGTGCCAATCACACGGATCTTCTCGCCAGCGGCCGGCAGCCGGAAATTCAGAGAGTCGCCGCTCAGATTGACTGTCGCGGGCAGATCAATCGGCGCTGGCTGGGATCGCTCCAGCAGCATTTCGCCATCCCGCGCCACCAGCTGTCCGCCGCGATAGACCCGTTCGGGCCGGAAATCCCGCAGGTCAGCCACGACGAGCAGATCCGCATAGCGCCCCGGCGCCAGCGCGCCATGTTTGCGCAAGCCGAAATGACGCGCCGTATTGTAGCTGCCCATGCGAATCGCCATGAGGGGATCGATGCCGCCGGCGATGGCGACGCGCAGCATATAATCGACCGAACCATGATCCAGCAGGTCGGCGGGGATGCGGTCATCGGTGCAAAAGCAGATTGCGCCATGATTCTCTTGCCTAATCAGGGGCAGAAGAGGCTCAAGGTTGCGCGTGGTTGTGCCCTCGCGGACGAAGATCGTCAATCCCAGGCGCAGCTTCTCCAAGGCTTCGGCGACTGTGGTGCATTCGTGTTCGCTCTGCACGCCAGCGCTCACATAAGCATTGAGCAGCTTGCCGCTCATATCCGGCGCGTGGCCGTCCAGGGCGCGCTGGCTGAATAAGGTGATTTTGTCCAGCATGCCTTCATCGCCCAGAGCCACGCCGGGATAATTCATCAATTCCGCCAATCCCAGCACCCAGGGATGATCGAGCAGCTGCGCCAGATCTTCCGCCTCCAGGCGAGCCCCAGACGTCTCCATATCCGTAGCCGGCACGCAGCTGGATGCCATCACAAACATGTTAAGCGGGCCATGCTTGGCTCGCTCCAGCATGTAGCGTATGCCCGCCAAGCCCAGGACATTGGCGATCTCATGCGGATCCGCGACGACGGTCGTCACCCCATGCGGCAGCACGGCCCGGGCAAATTCGGGTGGCGTTACCAGGCTGCTCTCGATATGCACATGCGCGTCGATCAAGCCAGGCGTCACGTATTTGCCAGCCAGGTCCAGTTCGTCTCGCCCCGTGTATCCCGCGCCCAGCGCCACCACATGACGATCGTGAATGACGATGTCGGTCCGGTAGATCTCACCGCTGATCACATTGACAAGATTGCCGCCGCGCAGGACCAGATCGGCCGGGGTTTCGCCGCGGGCCGCCGCCAGGCGATCAACTATGGACATGGCTCGCCTCCCTAGCTCTCGTCGCGAATCAGTTTCAGCGACGCTTGATTGTGGGCCTCGATGATCCGCGGCAGATCTCCCGTCAGCAAATGCCCATCCCGCACGATGACGCGGCCATTGATGATGGACAGGTCCACCTGCTGCGGCTGACAGAAAAGCAAGGCGGCCAGCGGATCTTGCAATGCGCCGGCGAAAGCGACAGTATCCAGTCTATAGGCGATGATGTCCGCGGACATGCCCGGCGCGATGCTGCCTATGTCGTCCCGGCCCAGGACCCGCGCCCCGCCCAGGGTCGCCAGTTCCAAAGCCTCGCGCGCGGCCAGGCCTTTGGGGTTGCCGCCCGCCCGCTGCAGCAGAAGCGCCTGACGCGCCTCCGCCAGCAGATGCCCGCTGTCATTCGATGCCGAGCCGTCCACGCCCAAACCCACCGAGACGCCGCGGTCCAACATCTGCCGAATGGGCGCGATGCCAGAGGCCAGGCGCATATTGGACGACGGACAGTGGCAGACGCCGGTGCCCGTATTGGCGAAACGGTCTATCGCCGAATCATCCAGTTTGACGCAATGCGCATGCCAGACGTCTTCGCCCAGCCAGCCTACATCTTCGGCATAATCGCCCGGCTTCAAGCCGAACTGCGCCAGACTATAGGCGACATCATCGTCCGTCTCCGCCAGGTGCGTATGCAAGCTGACGCCATAAGCGCGAGCCAATGCGGCTGATTCGCGCATCAGATCGATGCTGACGCTGAAAGGCGAACAGGGCGCCACAACGATGCGCAGCATGGCTTGCGGTTCCGGATCGTGCCAGGTTTCGATGAGCCTTTGCGTATCGCGCAGGATATCGGCTTCTTTCTCGATCAAGTCATCCGGCGGCAAACCGCCATGCCCTTCGCCGACGCTCATGCTGCCCCGCGCGGCATGAAAACGCAAACCCAACTCCTGCGCGACTTGAATATCATCTTCCAGGCAAACGTCATTGGGATAGACATAATGATGATCGCTGGCGGTGGAGCAGCCGGATAGCAGCAGCTCAGCCATGGCCAGCCGGGCGGCGCATTGAGCCTGTTCAGCGCGCATCCGCCCCCATGCCGGATAGCAGGCTTTCAGCCAGCCGAAAAGATCTTCGTTCTGGCCCATCACGCGGGTCAGGCACTGGAACATGTGGTGGTGCGTATTCACCAAGCCCGGCAGCGCCACATGCTTCGACAAGTCCATGCTTTCATCGGCTTCGGGCGGCTCGCCACAGCCAAGCGAGTCTATGACATTGCCGCGGATCAGGACCCAGGCATCGTCAAGTTCGCGCCGCTGGGCATCCATGGTCGCCAGCCGCCGGATATTCTTCAGCAGGGTTGTTTTCATGGCTGAGCCGCCTTGAGCGTATTCGCCAGCAGCATGGTGATGGTCATCGGTCCAACGCCGCCGGGCACCTTAGTGATGTAGCCAGCCACCGCCTGAGCCGCTTCAAAGTCCACATCGCCGACATAGCGATAGCCCTTCTCGCTGTCCGGGTCGGAAACGGAATTCGAGCCCACATCAATGACCACAGCGCCGGGCTTAAGCCAGCCAGCTTTGACAAACTCGGGCCGGCCTACCGCCGCCACCACGATATCGGCTTCCTTGACCACCGCCGGCAGGTCGCGCGTGCGGCTATGACAGATTGTAACCGTGGCGTTGGCATTGGCGAGCAACAGCGCGACGGGCAAGCCAACGATATTGCTACGCCCGATAACCGCTGCCCGCGCTCCTTCAATGCGTATGCCGCTCTCTTCGATCAGCCGCATGACGCCGGTGGGCGTGGCCGGCGTGAAGCTCGGTTCGCGCCCGCGCATGCCCAGCCGCCCCAGATTCAAGGGATGGATGCCATCCACATCTTTCTCCAGGCTGATCTCGTTCAGCGCGGCTTCTTCATCAAGATGATCCGGCAGGGGCAGCTGCACAAGGATGCCATGTATTCCCGCATTGGCATTGAACTCGCGCACCGCCCGCTCCACTTCGGCCTGGCTGGCGGATGCCGGCAAGATAGCCGCTTGGGATTTGATGCCCACCCGTTCGCAGGCGCGCCGTTTCATGCGCACATACATGGCCGAAGCCGGATCATCGCCGACCAGCACAACACCCAAGCCAGGCACAATTCCAGCGCCACTCTGGAGTTCCTCCGCCGCCCGGCTGATTTCAGCCTGGATGCGCCTGGCCACCGCCCGCCCGTCGATTATTTTCGCTGGCATCCCGCTACCCTCCGTCTTGAGCCTGCGACTCGCCAGCCCTTCAGCTGCCGATCCAGGCTCGTCTGACTATGGAGAACTGCCCCGCCGCTTGCTACACTTAGGCGAATCACAGTTACCTCATAGGATAACACAGTGAGCGCATGCGAGCATCTTTCGGGCCTTATCTTCGTGTTGATTGGGCCCGGCGGCGCGGGCAAAAACGCCATCATGAAAGCGCTGATCGCCCAGCGCGGCGAATTGCGGCAATTGGCCACCGCCACCACGCGGCAGATGCGCGGCGATGAAGCCCAGGGGCGCGAGCACCTCTTCGTCAGCGAGGTTGAGTTCGCCCGCATGATCGCCGAGGGCGAGCTGCTTGAGCATCAAGAAGTGACGCCGGGCAAGTTCTATGGCATCCCGCGGCGCACTGTGCTGGAGGCGCTGACCGCTGGCGCCGTCCGCATCGCCGACATAGACGTGCTCGGCGCAAAAATCCTGGCAAGAGCCTACCGCGAGAATGTCGTGCAGATCTATGTCACCGTGCCCGGCGGAGAAATCTCGGCTCAGTTGGGCATATTGAAAGAACGCATGCAGATGCGCGCCGACCCGAATACCGATATCGCGGAGAGGTTAGAGCGAGCAAAATGCCTGGAACTTCCATATCAGGCCGAATGCGATTATGTGGTCGTCAATGATGAGCTTTCGCAGGCCATCCGCTGCGCGGGCATGATCGTCGAGCGCGAACTGCAATGGCGCGGCTTGGCAGGGTCAAGCGCATGAAGACGCTGGAGGAACATCACCGGGCGCTGGGGGCGCGGCTGGCAGGGGATCAGATCCCGCTCGATTATGGCGACCAGCTACGCGAGTTCCAGGCGGCCTGCCAAAGCGCCATCTTGCTCGACCGCTCGCACGAGGGCCGCATCCTGTTGACCGGGCGCGACCGCCTCGAGCTGGTCAACCGCATATCCACCAACGATGTCGCCACGCTCTCGCCCAACCAGGGCTGCGCGACCATTTTCACCAATGCCAACGCGCGCATCCTCTTTCGGGCGCTTTGCCTGCATCGACCGCAGGGACTGCTGCTCATTAGCGAAGCCGGCCAAGGTCCGTCCCTGGCGGCATTCCTGCGCCGGAATATCTTCTTTGGCGATCAAGCCCAGGTCCATGACATCAGCGGCAGCACTGCGCAACTCGCAATCCATGGTCCGCGCGCCACAGACATCATCGAATCGCTGAAGCCCGGGCGCCGAGAATTGCCGCTGATGAGCAGTCGCGAAATCGAACTGGGCGGAATTCGACTCACCTTGGCGCGGCGGAAGGCGCTCAGCGGCGAGCATTGGCTGCTTATCTGCTCGGCTGATCAAGCCGCCGAAGCCCATGCCCTGCTGCTGCATAACGGCGAGCAAATGGGATTGCAGCCGGCCGGCTCTCTGACCTACAACGTCATGCGCATCCGCAGCGGACGCCCGGCTGGCCGCGAACTTTCCGCCGATTATCTGCCGCTGGAAGTGGGGCTCTGGGATGAAATCAGCTTCAGCAAAGGCTGTTACACCGGGCAGGAAATCATCGCCCGCATGGAGAGCCGCCAACGCCTGGCTCGCGCTCTCGTGCGGCTGGATCTGGCGAGCATGACAGCGGCTCCGGCAGATGTCTACGCCGATGGCAGGTCCGCAGGCCGCATGACCAGCAGCGCCCAAGCCGCCAATGGGGAGATCTTCGCCCTGGCCGTCCTCAGGCTAAGCCATGCCCAGGCTGGCAAGCGCTTGACAGTGGGCGAGCGCCACATCGAAGCGCGGGTGATTGGCATGGCGGGCGTGCAAGCGCCATTCGTCGCGCGGCTGGCTGGCTGAGCATAATGACGGGAAAGACGACGGACGGCGATCACTCCTGGAAGGGCGGCGGACCTTCAAAGAAGAGCGCCCACCACAATTCCCAATTTTCCGGCTCCGGCGCTGTGGTCTCAAATGCGAACATCGGCCGTGGCGCAGCGGGTTCAGCATCCGCTCCGAGCCGCTGTGGCAGGATCAAGACTTCGCCATCGCGCACCATCTTGCCTTCGTCCCGCGCCCAGAACTCGACGTAGGCATCGCTCTTCACATATTCCAGCTGCGCCAGGAGAGCCTGCTGTTCCGCCAGCAGCGCGTCGATCTGACGAGCGAAATCATCGTGAATGCGACTCAGATCGCGGTCCAGCTTGATGCGGCTGCTGAAGTTCAATAGCAGCACCAAGCCAAGCGTCAAGACTACAGCCAGCATCAACTGCACGCTGGTCAGGCTGCTGACCGCCATGGAAGCCCGCGCGCTGCCGCCGGCCGTTTCGCTATTCATGCCCAGTTCCGACATGGTCCCGCATTCGCCTTTGACCGTCTCTCAATGTTATACCAGCGGGGCAAAATCGCCAGCGCATATGTGCCGCGTTTGCGAACAAAAGGCGGGAAAATGATGCGGACAAAGAAAAAGCCCGGCCGAAGCTGAGCTTTGCTGGTGCCGAAGGTGGGAGTCGAACCCACACTCCCCGAAGAGAACTACGCCCTGAACGTAGCGCGTCTGCCAATTCCGCCACTTCGGCTATTTCTAAGCGGATTATAGCCGCCGCAAGCGATATGTCAATACAGGAATCCGCCAGGAATTGTCAGCAAGCCATAGCCTCGCCGGCTAGCGCAGCCTGAAATGAACATCCGAGCAGGCCCGCAAGCGAGCGGCAGCTTGTTCAGCCGTGATATCGCGCTGCGCCTCTGCCAGCATCTCGTAGCCCACCATGAACTTCTTCACGCTGGCCGAGCGCAAAAGCGGCGGATAGAAATGCGCGTGCAGCTGCCAATGCGCCTTGTCGCCACCGTCATAAGGCGCGCCATGCCAGCCCATGGAATAGGGAAAGGAAGTCTCGAACAAATTGTCATATTTCACCAGCAGCCGCTTTAGAATCCGCGCCAGATCCGCCCGCTGCTCCGCCCCCAGCTCGGGCAAGCGCCGCGCGGGAAACTTGGGCAGCAAAAGCGTCTCGAAGGGCCAAAGCGCCCAAAATGGCACGACCGCCAGCCAGCCCTCGGTCTCGACTGCCACGCGTTCTTCCAGCTGACGCTCCTGTTCCGCATAATCCAGCAACATGCTGCCGCCATAACGTTCGCGATAAGCCCGCTGCTGCGCGTCTTCTTTGGCAGGGATGCTGCCGAGTTTGTCCGTCGCCCAGACCTGTCCATGAGGATGCGGGTTGGACGCGCCCATCATTTCGCCGCGATTCTCGAAAACCTGCACCCAGGCAAAGCGCTCGCCCAATTCTTCCGTCTGCCGCGCCCAAAGATCCACCACCTGCTCAATTTCGGCTGGCGACATTTCCGCCAGGGTGAGATCATGCCGCGGCGAGAAACAGAGCACGCGCGCCTCGCCACGCAATGCCTGATGCCGAAAGAGCGGATTGCCGCTGGCTTGGCTCTCCGGCGAATCGGGCAGGACAGCCGCGAAATCGTTCACGAATACAAAAGTCGATTGATACTGCTGGTTGCGCTGGCCACTGGCGCGGGCATTGCCGGGGCAGAGATAGCAATCGGGCGCATAACTCGGGCGGGATTCCTTGCCCGATTCTTCTGTGCCGCCTTGCCAGGGCCGCTTGGTGCGCTGCGGCGATACCAGCAGCCACTCGTCCATGAGAGGATTGTAGCGCCGATGCGGGTGTTGGCTGAATTCAAGCGCCATCTTTCACGCCCGGATCCGCGCCCGGCCGCGGCTCAAGACAACCTGGTCGCGCTCCTTGACACGCGTCTGGAAGCGGATCTCCGCCTTGTCGACCCGCCACATTTCGCTGATGAGGGTCTCGCCCGGGAAGACATGCTGCGAGCAGCGCGCCTCCATGCCCAGCAAGCGCCCCGCCTGGTTCGCGCAGTATCGCTTCAGTATCGCGCGGGAAGCAAAGCCAAAAGTGCAAAGCCCATGCAAAATGGGACGCGGATAGGTGGCCAGCGCAGCCACCCCCGGGTCAACATGCAGCGGATTCCTGTCGCCCGTCAAGCGATACAGCAGAGCCTGCCGCGGCGATGTCGCCTCTGCACAGATTTCATCGGGAGGCCGCTCCGGCAATGCAAAAGCTGCGTTCGCGCCCCGCCCCCCGCCAAAGCCGCCCAAGCCGCGAATAAACATCGACGACCGCGACGTTGCCAGCAGGTCGCCCGCTTCATCACGGCTTTCGATCGCGAGGACCATCAGCATGCCGCTGCCTTTGTCGAATATGTCAGCGATGCGCGTCCTGGATGCCACGCTGGCGGACCGCGGCAGGGGCTTATGCAGCTCCAGCGCTATCTCGCCATGCACAAGCCGACTGGGGTCATAATGAATGCCTGCCATCTCGCCACGCAGCGCGAAATCAAACAGGTCGCTGGCAAAATTGACGGCGAAACTGGGCAAGACCTGGAAATCGGCGCTGCCTTCATAGACGAACTTCAATTCGTTGGGGGAAAGCGGATCGACGCCTGCGCCGATTCCCAAAGCATAGAGAATAGCATCCCGCTCGTTGTATGAGCGTGTCGTCCGAAAGAGTTCTCTGCCTATCGCGCGATTGACCGTCGCCATAGAGGGAGTCTGCATGCGGCTATCCTTTGACCGCGCCCTGCGTCAAGCCGCCGACGATCTGATCTTGCAGCGACAGATAGATGAACAGGCTGGGCAATGCCCCAATCACCGCGCCCGCCGCGAAGACGCCCCAATCTTGACCGAAGGTGGCGCTGATGAATTGCCACAAGCCCACCATCAACGTCCAACTGTCTTTATCGCGCAGCAGCACGCGAGCCAGCACGAACTCGTTGTAGATGCCCACAAAGGACAGAATGCCCACAACAACCAGCACCGGGCGCACCAGCGGGAAGATCAAGCGCCAGTAGACCTGCCAGTGGTTCGCGCCGTCAACCAGCGCTGATTCGTCAATATCGCGGGGGACAGAATCGAAGAAGCCTTTCATCAGCCAGATGTTGATGCCCATCGCCCCGCCAACATAGACCAGGATCAAGCCGCCAGCCGTATTCAAACCCAGGAATGGGATATGATTGCCTATCTGCTGCAGCATGAGGAAGATGGCCACCATGGACAGCAAATTTGGGAAAACCTGCACGAGCAGAATTAATACCAGCAGGTTGCGCCGCCCGCTGAAGCGAAAACGGGAAAATGAATAGGCGCTGAATGCCGTGACCAGCACGATGATGATCGAACTCAGGCTGGCGATGACCACCGAGTTGAACATCCAGCGCAGGAAGGGCTTGCGCGCCGTGTTCAGCAGGGTATCGATATTGATGAAATAGCTTGAGCGAATTTCATAGAGCGCGTCGCCCGCCTCGAAGCTGTCGCCAACCGCCAGCCGTATGCGGTCAACATAGCCATTCTTGGGCGCGCGCATTTCTTTCTCCTCGCCATCAATCTCTACCAGCAGGACAAGCTCGGCGCTGCGTTCCACCCGCTTGCCCTCCGGAGAGGCGATCTGCAGCAGTTTGCCGGGCGCTTCGGCAGTGATCACGCGCGTCTCCGGCAATGGCGGGATGACCGTCTGCGAGCTCATTGATTGGCTGGGGTTCAAAGCAGCCGAGACAACCCAGACGATCGGGAAGAGCGCGAAGAGCGCCGCGGCCACCAGGACGAGCGTCTGCAAGACCAGTTGGATATTCTCGGCTCGGCGATACTGCCGGCGCTTGCTTTTGGCTCGGCTAGACATTCTCCGAGGTCTCCTCCCAGCCTTTGGTCAGCCGATATTGCAGCAGCGTTACCGCGGCCACCATCATGAAGATGATGATGGTGATGGCTGAAGCCAAGCCGAAGTTGGCGCCGCGTCCGCCCCCGAAGGCCAGGCGAAAGGCGTAACTGATAAGAATGTCCGTGTGACCGGCCGGCAGCGTGCCCGCCTCGACCATTGGCGGACCGCCCTGGTTATAGGCTTCGATGAGCACAAAATTGTTGAAATTGTAGGTGAAGGAAGCGATAAGCAGCGGCCCGACCGCCACCAGCAGCATCGGCAGCGTCAAATCGCGAAACTTGCTCCACCAGCCCGCGCCATCCACCTCGGCCGCCTCGTACATGTCCGTGGGGATGGCAGCCAGCGCGCCGCTGCAGACCAGCATGAAATAGGGATAGCCCAGCCAGAGATTGACCAGCAGGATGCCGGCCTTCGCCCAGCCCGGGTCGATGAAAAAGGGCGGCGGCTCCATGCCAAGCGCGCGTATCATATTGGGAATCACGCCTAGGTTCGAGTTGAGCATGCCCTTCCAGATCGCCACAGAAATCAAGCCGGGGATCGCCCAAGGCACGATGAGCAGGGTGCGGAAGGCGCGGCGAAAAGGAATGCGCTCGTTCTGCATTATCAGCGCGAAAAACAGACCGACGCAAAATGTCGAAAGCACGGACAGCAGAGAGAAACTAATCGTCCAGAGGAATATCCGCGTCAAGGGAATGCGGATATCATCGCGATCCAGGAAGCTGCGATAATTCTTGAAGCCGATGCCGGCGATGAAACCCGTGCGCAAGCTCTCGCCCGCCGCATTCTCGAATTGCCCGGTGCGGTAGACTTCGCCATTCGCGTCCCTGCCCGTCTCATAAACGGGATGGAAAGTCTCGCCGCTTTCCCGGTCAAGCATGGCATCCAGATCGTCATCGTAGACGTAACGCTGGGCGAATTCGCCGGCAGTCTTGCGCCCGGCAATGCCAATCCGCGCCATATCCCCGCCAAAGGTCAAGTCTTGCGCTTCGCCGGTCGCGCGCAGGGATTCCGCCCGGCTCAGCTTGCGATAACCCGCATACGTTTCCGGCTTGTCCGCGCTGGCCTCCACATCCGCAACCGGCGCGAAATCGTTCATGGTGGCGAAGTAATAAGCTCCGCCCGCAGTTTCATCGGTCAGCCAAAGCGCAAAGTCGCCGTCCGCGTTCTGATACAGCTGCCAGGCATAGACCTTGCCGCCTTCCGGCAGATAGGTCTCCCGCGACAAGAGCCGGATGACCTGCGACTTGGTCAGCAGGTTGCCATCGCCATAATTGGTGAATGAGACATAGACGGTATAAGCGATGGGATAAACGACCAGCAGGCACATTAGAGACAGCGCCGGCGCGATCCAGCGCAAAGCATAGAGCCCGGGCCGCAGGTTGATGATATTGACCATCAGGGTGACCAAGCCGACCGTGATGGCCAGTTCCCAAACGCCATCCGCCGCGAAGGCGTAGACCAGGAACAAGGCGAAGGCATCGACGATCGCCAAGCCAAAATACACCAGCCCCAGGCGCAGCAATGCGGCTGGCTTGTATGACCCGCGTTTGCCTTTGTATTCGCTGACTGTTTCAGCCATTTCCATCCATCGCAGAACTGGCACGCCGCGCCAAATGAAAAGCGGAGGGCAGCCCTAAAGCCAACCCTCCGCTCTCAATCGTCGTGTTGCTCCGCCCGGTTGCGGATAAGCCGCTTATTCGTCCCCGGCGATCAGGGAGCGAATTTGCTCGGCGGCGTTGCTGAAAGCTTCTTCCGCGCCCGATTCGCCCGTGCGCACCAAAGCCATGGCGTTGTCCCAGGCGCTCCATACCGACGACATCTCAGGAATGGCTGGCATGGGCAAGCCTTCGCCGCCCGCCGCCACAAAGCCCAGCATATTGGCGTCTTCAACAGCTTCGCGCGCTTCCAGCAGAGCCGGCGGCCGCGGATCGGCGCTGTACAGAGACTGCATGGTCTCCAGCGTGGCGATGTAATCGAAGAGGAAGGCTTCCGCCAGGATCTTGTTTTCGCTGAAGGCGCTGACGACAAAGCCGTGCACGCCGAGGAAGGGCTGGCTGACGCCGCCCGGACCAGCCGGGATGCCGCCAACCTCATAGTTGACGCCTGATTCTTCGATCCGCGGGATGGCCCAAGGTCCCGTGATGATCATGGCCGCATCGCCCGTTTCGAACATGGTGTGCATGACATCGTAGTCAATGCCGCTGGGCATCAAGCCATCTTCGCCAAAAGCCTGCAGGTAGGCGGCCGCCGCAATCGTGCCTTCGCTGTCAATGCCGACATCGCTGGGGTCATAACCAGCGTCGCTCAAGCCAAAGACGTAACCGCCAAATGCCGTCATCATGGGGAAGAAGTGGTAGGGATTGTTGTCGAACATGATGAAGCCATACTGCGAGGCGCCATCAGCCTGCAGTTGTTCGCTGACCGCGCGCACGTCGTCCCAGGTGGCCGGGTTCTCCGGCACGAGATCCACATTGCGCAGGAATGCCACATTCTCAGCCGCGTAGGGCAGGCCGTATTGCGCGCCCTCATAAGCGAATGCCGCCACCGCGGATGGCAGGAACTGGTCCGCCACATCGGAAATATCCAATTCGGCCAGCAAGCCATTAACCGCCAGTTCGCCCAGCCAGTCATGGGCAGCCACGATCATATCCGGACCTTCGCCGGCCGGCGCAGCTGTCTTGAACTGGTCGCGGATATCGCCAAAGCCCAATTCATGGATAACCACGCCGATGCCGAATTCTTCTTCGAACTGCGCGGCAAGCTCTTCGAGGATAGGGGCGCGGGTATCATCCGCCCAAATTGTCAAGGTATCCTCTTGCGCTGTGGCGGCCAAGGCGCTGGCCAGCAGCAAGACCAGCAAAACGAGAAGTCGCGCGTGTTTCATCAGCTTGTCCTTTTTCTTCGCTCTCAAGACATTGCATTGCGGTTGACGCGTCAATTCTATGCGGATTCCGCCAACTTTCAATGACAAATCTGGTCAGCGGCGCGCCCTGAATCACGCCGGCGGCTGCTGCGGCGATAACCGGCGCAGGTATTCCCAAGTGTAAATGCCGGTGTGATGCCCGTCATCCCAACTGGGCTGCAAGGCATAATTGCCGACCGCGCTGATTCCGGTCACGCCATAAGACCGGCGCGGCGAGAGCTTCAGCAAATCCTCCGGCGCATGCCGCATGCCCATCTTGCCATGCCCGCCGCGGCATTCCACGCAGGGGCAGGCTTCGCGCAATTGGCTAAGGGGATAGCGGCTGAGCAAACCATCTGTCCAGGCTATCTCCAGCATGCCCTCTGTCTTGTTCAAGGTGATGGCTTGCGGCCTCAACTCCATTGGCGGCTCCGTAACCTATGGCTCAGGATTATCGTATAGTTCATCAAGGCAAATGAACAGGCGCATCAGCTGCGACAGACCGCCCGCCTGCGCCGCTTGCCTGAGCATTTGGCTCTGTTACAATGGCTTCACTTTGGAAGATCCCAGGATTTGGCGGAGAGATCGCCATGCGCAAACTGCATCGCGCTATTTGGCTGCTGATATGCCTTCTCTGGCTCGCCGCCTGCCAGGGACCCGGCCTCCCGCCACAGCAGCGCCTGGAGACAGCCGAAGCGGAAGCCATCGCCCAGCACATCGCCACCCTGGGCAGCATCGCCGCCACCAACACCGCCATTCACGAGGCAGACGCGCCAATCATCAGCACCGCCGAGCCAGCGCCTGGCTTCCCGACGGCTGCGCCAACAATCGCGCCGACCAGCAGGCCGACGCCCGATCCCTTTCCCACGCCCGTCATTGGCCATATCACTATCGCCGAACAGCGCTTTGAAGGCGGCTGGATGTTCTGGCTGCAGCCCAACAGGCAAATCTGGCTGCTCAGCGCCGACCAAGCCGGCAGGCAAATCTGGTCCGTATATGACGACAGCTTTGTCGATGGCGATGCGGAATACGACCCCAACCTTGCGCCGCCGGAAAATCGTTTTCAGCCGGTTCGCGGCTTCGGCAAGCTCTGGCGCGAGAATCTGGAAGTCCGGCAGATCATGGGCTGGGCGCTTTCGCCTGAAGTCGGGCATAGCGCGCGCTACGAATATCGCCAAGGCGGACATCTGAATGACGACGCCGCCTATGTGCCCGGACCCGGCTATCATTTGATAAGCAGCGTCAATGGCGAAACCTTCCGCTTCAACGAAGAGAATTTCACCTGGTCCACCACCGGCTAAGCGCCAACGGATGCATGCCATGAAGAATCTGCGCCGCCAGACAATCGCGCCTGACCAGCCTCTTGAATTTCCCATCGCCGCCGACGCCCGCATCAGCAAGACCGATTATTGCGATGATCAGGTTTGGCTGGCGCGGCTTGGCAACCGCGACGAAGCTGCCATCGCCCTGCAAACCCAATTTGGCGGCCGCGCGGACCTGGTCAGCCTCGTGCCCATGTGGCGCATCCGCGAGCGCGTCGTCTATCAAGCTTTTGCCTTCGCCAGCCGCCCGCATATCACCGCCTTCGCGCCCAACTTTCTCGAGATTGAAGCGGCCATCCTGCCGGAGATAGAGTTGACGGCGCGCTTCCTGGCTTTGGAATCCCATGCCAGCGGCGGCCAATTCACGCTGCGCAATACCGGCGGCGAACCGCTTGAACTGCAATTTGAGCTCTTCTGCCACGTCATCCGCAAGGGGCGCAAAGCGAAATTGAACGTCCTGACCATGGCCGATTACAGCCTGGCGCTGCACCTGGGGCAGATCGGCAACCTGAATCCTGTGACCGTCCTGGAAGGCGCCAGCTTCGATATCTACGGCGGGCGCATCAGAAGCCCCAAACTGGGTCGGGAGCTTGTCCTGGCGCCGGGCGATGAAGCGCGCCTGAACTTCGTCGTGGCGGGCCTGCCGGATATGCGCGATGCCTACAGCGTAGCGATGAACTGGCTTTCGCGCCCCTGGCAGCGCTACTTTGTACAGATCGACCGCAGCGCCGCCTCCCTGCCCAAGATCAGCACGGGCAACCCGCAATGGGACCTGCTGCTCGATCTGTCTTGCGCGCAACTCATAAAGGGCTGGCTGGACCCGACAGAGCATCTGCCGCAGGCATCGCTGGTGGCCAACCGCGCCAGCAACCGCGGCTGGAGCCGACGCGGCGATGGCAGCGACCACCCGCGCGCTTGGTCCGGGCAAGAGCCGACTTTGGCCTACCTGGCAGTTTCCGCTATAGCCAGCATTGATCTCGAGTTGGCCAAGTCCCTCATCCGCAATTATCTGGCGACGCAAGACGAGAGCGGGCATATCGATAACCAGCCCGGTTTGGGGGGCCAACGCCAGGGCCTGCTCATGCTGCCGATTCTGGCATGCCTCAGCCTGGATCTGATTGAACTGGCTGATGACCGCGATTTCGCCGCCGAGATTCTGCCGGGCTTGAGCGCCTTCTTTGGCAACTGGCTGGCTGCCGACGCCGACGGCGATGGCGCGCCTGAATGGCAAGCGGAACGCCAGACCGGTTATATCGCCTTCCCCACTTTCGGCCGCCGCTTGGGATGGGCGCAGGGGGCGGATATCCGCCAAATGGAATGTCCCGACCTGCTGGCTTATCTCATCTCGGAAGCCGATGCCCTGGCCCGCATAGCCGCGTTCAACGGCGATAAAGCCTCCGAGCAGATAATGAGCGAGAAACGCGCCGAACTGGAAACAAAGCTGGAGGAATTCTGGGATGGCGAACGCTACAGCTACCGCGACCGCGATACGCATCATAGCAGCGCAGGCCGGCAGTTGCTGCAGCGTAGCGCCGGCGACCAGGTCCATGAGATAGCCCAGACTCTGCTTGTGCCCGCCCGCGTGATGATCCGCGTGGTCGGCGGCCTCAGCCAGGCGCCCCGCATCACCCTCCATCTGGATGGCAAAGACGCTGCTGGCGCGCCATGCGTGATTGAGGCGCCCGTGGCCGACTTCCTCTGGCAGAACCGCCAGGGCATATACATCACCGAGATGCCGCTTTCTCATGTTGAGCGCATCAGCATCCGGGGCTTGAGCCGCGTATACAAAGTCTACGCCAGCGTCATCGACAACAGCCGGCTCGATATCAACGCCCTGCTGCCTTTATGGACGGGGCGCCTTTCGCCGGAACGCTCGGCCGCCTTGGTCAGGCTCGCCCTCGATGACCGGCATTTCCTGCGCCCAAACGGCATCACCATGGTCAGCGCGGGGGACCGCAACTACGACCCTTCGAATGCCCGCGGCGGCGGCGGCATCTGGCTCTTTTGGCTGACGTTGATTTGCCAGGGCATGCTCAAATCCGGCTATCATCAGGAAGCTGCCGATATCTTGAAGCGCGTCTTGGATCTGCAAGCGCGGGTCTTGGAACGGGAAGGCAAGCTGGCGCAATTCTACCATGCCGATGAAACCCAGGGATTTGGCGAAGACCATCATATCGGCGGCATCGCGCCCTTGAGTCTGCTGCACGATTGCCTCGGCATTCGCATCCTCAGCCCCGGGAAAGCCTGGGTCGGCGGTCCCTTCGTTTGGGGGCAGCCCGTCAGCATCCAGCAGCATGGTCTCACTATCATCCGCAGCGCTGCGGAAATCCGTATCAACTTCCCTTCCGGGCATAGCCTGACCCTGCCCGCCGAAGCGCCTTGGCAGCTGGTGACCGATCCCGCGCATTCGCCGGACCAAGCGGAAGCCAGCCCGCTTAAAGCGCCCGAGCGCAAATTGCCCAGCGAATCTGCGGACGAGGCAGTGAGGATCTCCATCGATGACAAACCCGAAGCCGTCGGCGAACCCGCGCTCCCTGCCGATGAAGACCCCGGCGATGATGATGACCGACAGGGCTAGCCAGGCTGTGACATATCCAGCCCGCGTTCAGGATCCTTTCTATCCGCTGTCCCGGTTGGCGCAAAAGCGATGAGGTTCCGAGCGCGCGTTGGCGGCGGCAAGCGGAAGCGCGATGTGCCAGCGACCCGCATGCAATGGCGGCGCCTGCTGGCTTATCTGCTTGCCCATAAGCTGCGCCTGCTGCTGTCAGCCATAGGTCTGATCTTCGCCTCCGCGCTCAGCCTGGTCTTCCCGGCTGTCATTCAACAGGTCATCGACTCGGTCTTCAGCGATGCCGATGTCGCCCTGCTGGATGCCATCACGCTGGCGCTGCTGCTGGTCTTCGTCTTTCGTTCGCTGGCCAGCTTCCTGCAAAACTACACTCTGAATTACGTCGGCGAACGCATCGTCCTGCAAATGCGCTCCGAGTTGTATGCCCATCTGCAAACGCTCTCGATCAGATTCTACGCCGACCGCCGCGTTGGCGAGTTGATCAGCCGCATATCATCCGATGTGACCGTCGTGCGCACCGTGCTTACCGGCAACCTAAGCGGTTTCCTGCAGCAGACCATGACGCTGGTCGGCGCGGTCCTCATCATGTTCACCCTCAACTGGCGCTTGACGCTATTCATTTTGGCGCTGATGCCTATCATCGTCTTGATCGCCTTCGCGCTTGGCGGCGTGATTCGGCGCACCAGCACACAAGTCCAGGACGAGATCGCCGGCGCAACGGTTGTCGCCGAAGAAGTCTTTCAGAACATCCGCGAGGTCAAGAGCTTCGTCCGTGAAGATTACGAGATCGGCCGCTACAACAGCGCCCTTGACATAGCTTTCCGGGCTGCCTTGAAGCTGCTGACTGCGCGTTCGGTCTTTGGTCCCATCATCGCCTTTTTCGCCTTCGCGGGCTTGGCGCTGATGCTCTGGTTTGGCGGGCGCGAGGTGATCGACGGCCGCCTGAGCCCCGGCGCGCTGGTGGCATTCCTCATCTATGGCTTGACCGTCGCCGCCAGTTTCGCCGGAGTCGTCAATGTCTATTCGCAGCTGCAAGAAGCCATCGGCGCAACCAAGCGCGTCTTCGAGATGCTGGACGCCCAGCCCGATATCCAGGACGCGCCACAAGCCATCAGCTTGGAAAAGGTCAATGGCGCGATTTCTCTGCGCGGCATCAGTTTCGCTTATGAGGACGAGCATGATGTCCTGACAGATCTTGACCTAGAGATAGCCGCTGGCGAGATCATCGCTCTGGTGGGACCCAGCGGGGCCGGCAAGAGCACGCTCTTTAACCTTATCCCGCGATTCTATGACCCCGACCGGGGCGAAATCCGCATCGACGGCCATGACACCCGCCAATTGAGCCAGAGCAGCCTGCGCAGCCACATCGGAATCGTGCCCCAGGAGACTCTGCTATTTGGCGGCAGCATCCGCGAGAATATCCTCTATGGCAATCTGGATGCCAGTGAAGAGGAATTGATAGAAGCGGCTAAATCCGCCAATGCCCATGACTTCATCACGGGGCTGCCCAAGGGTTATGACACCATCGTCGGCGAGCGCGGCATCAAGCTCAGCGGGGGCCAGCGTCAACGGGTGGCCATCGCCCGCGCCCTGCTCAAGAACCCTTCCATCCTGCTGCTCGACGAAGCCACCTCCAGCCTGGATAGCGAAAGCGAGCGGCTCGTGCAAGAAGCCTTGAACCGGCTGATGCGCCAGCGCACCACGCTGATTATCGCCCATCGCCTCAGCACCGTGCGCGTCGCCCACCGCATCGCCGTTCTGGATGGCGGCTGCCTCATCGAATTAGGCAGCCATGAGGACCTGATGGCGCGGCGGGGACTTTATGCCAAACTCTACGAGATGCAATTCCGCGATGCCGATCTTCTGTATACTACCTGACCCGGCCAGCATGCCAGGATGCGCGTAAGTGGCGCTCATTATCGTACTGGCCTTGCTCGCTGGCGGAGCCATCCTGGTCTGGTGGCTGATATTCGCAAGCGAAGGCGTCTACCTGGGGCGCCGCGTCGTCATAGCCTTGTATGACCTATACGCCCATCGTTACGACCGCATCAAACAATTTGATGAAATCGCCGACCTCGCCCTGATTGCCCAGCCCATCATGGAGCGCCTCGCCCCGCAGGCCGACCCGCTTGTGCTGGACTTGGCCACGGGCACGGGCAGGCTGCCGCTGATTCTGGCTCGGCTGGCTACATTCAGGGGCCATGTCATCGGCATCGACGCCAGCCGCCGCATGCTGTGCCAAGCCCGCGAGAAAATCCGCCATGAGCGCTTCGAAGAGTTCATCAGCCTGGCGCGCCGCGAAGCCAGCGACCTGCCTTTCGCCGATGCCAGCTTCGACGCCGTCGCCTGCCTAGAGGCATTGGAATTCCTGCCCAGCCCAGGCGCGACTCTGGCCGAGATGGTTCGCGTATTGCGCCCGGGCGGCCTGCTGCTGACCACCATTCGTCTTGATACCCGCTGGATGCCCGGCAAGGTTTGGAGCGAAGATCGGATGCGCCGCGAGCTGGCAGCGCTGGACATGGTGGATATTCAGGTGATGATCTGGCAGGAAGATTACAGCCAGATTTGGGCGAGGAAAGCCGGTGAGTCTCCGCCAGTCGGGAGGCTCGGGCTGGAGCGCGCCATGTCGTCTTTGCGCCAAGTCGCCGCTGTCCAAGGCGGACAAGTTTGCTAGAATCCACAAACATAGGCATCAGCGCAATCGCGAGGCATATCGGCTTTGAAACTGCTCCATCACGAATTGGAATTGGCGATACACTCCGCGCTGCGGGCAGCTCAGGCGGCTGGCGACATCCCCGACTTCGCTATCCCCGCCATCCCGGTCAGCGCCCCAAAACGCAGCGGCCAGGGCGACCTCTCCTACCCCGCCATGGGGCTGGCGCGTTTCGCCCGCATGAAACCGCTGGATATCGCCAATTGCATTGTTGAACGAATGCCGGAGCTGGACTTCGTTGAGAAAATCGAAATAGCCCCGCCCGGCTTCATCAACTGCACGCTGTCTGAAGCCTACCTCAAGCGGCAGGTTGACAAGATCATCGCGGCGGGATCCAACTGCTTCCGTTTGGAACTTGGCGCCGGCAAGACAGCCCAGGTCGAGTTTGTCAGCGCAAACCCCAGCGGTCCCATCACCATCGGGCATACGCGCAACGCAGTGGTCGGCGACGCCATGGCCCGCCTGCTGGAAGCGGCCGGCTATGCTGTGCAGCGCGAGTACTATTACAACAACGCCGGCAACCAGATGGTCTTGCTAGGCAACAGTTTGAAACTGCGCTACCTGCAGCAGCTGGGCGACGAAGTTGACTTTCCATCAAACCACTACCAGGGAGATTACCTGGCCGAAGCGGCGGCCGAGTTGGCGCGTGAACACGGCGAGGGCTTGCGCGATGAAGACTGGGCTTTCTTCAGGGATGCCGCCGAAGCGCGCATGTTCGCCTGGATCAAACGTTCGCTGGCTTCCATTGACATCCAGCACGACGCCTTCTACAACGAGACCTCGTTATTCGATTCCGAGCGCATCTGGCAAGTCCTGGATGCCCTGCGCGAGCGGGGTCACATATACGAGTCGCCGCATTGGGAAGGCGCGGATGACGCCGAAATCGCCGATGTCTCCGCCAAGGGCTACCAGCCAGCCGCCTGGTTCCGCAGCAGCGTTTTCGGGGACGAAAAAGACCGCGTCATGGTCAAGAGCGATGGCGCGCCCACCTACACACTGCCCGATATCGCCTACCACTGCGACAAGCTGGAGCGGGGATTCGATATCGCCGTCAACGTCCTGGGCACGGATCATTTCTCACAGGCGCAAGTCGTCCGCTATGGCATCGAAGCATTGGGCATGGACCCCTCGCCCATCCATGTCATCTTCATTCAGATGGTGCGCGCCGTCCGCTGGAACGACAAGCTCGGCGCCTATGAAACGGTCAAGCAATCCAAACGCGCCGGCGATTTCGACACCCTGGATGACCTGGTCGCCATGACCAGCGCGGATGCCGTGCGCTATCATATGCTGGCGCGCAGCCCCAACAGCCAGCTGGACTTTGATGTCGATCAAGTCGTCAAGCAATCCAACGAGAACCCGGTCTATTACATCCAGAACGCCTATGTGCGCTGCGCCGGCATCTTCCGCGAAGCCGAGGAGCGCGGTCTGGACGACGCTGGCGCGGATATGAACCTGCTGGGAGAGGAAGAACTCAAGTTCATCCGCAAGGCTCTGGAACTCGGCAATGTCATCGAACAAGCCGCGACCAACTTCGAGCCGCACAAGATCGCCTTCTTCGCCCAGGAACTGGCGGCCGTCTTCCATCCCATCTATGACCAGGCGCGGGTCTTGCATAGCGAAGTGCCATGCGATGTCGCCAAAGCCCGCCTGCGCTTCTATCGCGCGGCCGCGGTGGTCTTCAAGCGCTTGCTGCGGCTCATGGGCATGAGCGCGCCCGAACGCATGTGAATCACAGACCAGGACAAAGCCATGGGACTCAAAGCCGACCGCTGGATCAAGAAAATGGCTCGCGAGCAGCGCATGATCGAACCTTTTGTCGATGAGCAGGTGCGCCAGGGCGCCATAAGCTACGGCGTCTCGTCCTATGGCTATGACCTGCGCGTCTCCGATGAATTCAAAATCTTCACAAACGTCTATTCCGCTATCGTCGATCCCAAGAATTTCGCGCCCGAGTCCTTCGTGGATTTCCGCGGCGATGTCTGCGTCATCCCGCCCAATTCATTTGTCCTGGCGCGCTCCATCGAATACTTCCGCATCCCCCGCCGCGTACTCACCGTCTGCCTGGGCAAATCGACTTATGCCCGCTGCGGACTGATAGTGAACGTCACGCCCTTCGAGCCGGAATGGGAAGGCTTCGTCACGCTGGAGATCAGCAACACCACGCCGCTGCCCGCCAAGGTCTATGCCAATGAAGGCTTGGCGCAGGTGCTTTTCTTTGAAGCCGACGAAGTCTGCGAACACTCCTATGCTGACAAGAAAGGCAAGTATCAGCGGCAAATGGGCGTCACCCCGCCGCGCATGTAGCAAGCCAGCCTTGACGGCGCGCCCGATTGCATTTTATAATGCGCGCACTCGGGGCGATTAGCTCAATTGGCAGAGCATCCGGTTTACACCCGGAAGGTTGTAAGTTCGAGTCTTACATCGCCCACAGTTGTCCCTCCCCGCGCTCGGGAGTGGTTAATTTGGTCGATATAGTATAATGAATGTATGAACGAATGTCCCTATTGTAAAGACCATGAGCATCAGGTCAAAGCCGGACGCACAGGCGCTGGCAGCCAAATGTATAAGTGTAAGCCCTGCAATCGGCGTTACACGCCTCAGCCCAAACAGCTGTACAGTGATCAGATGCGGCAATTCGCCATCCGCGCCTATGTTGACGGGGCCAGTTATCGCTGGATAGCGCGTCATTTGGGTGTGCATCATGTCACCATCATGAATTGGGTAAAGGCTCATGCCGATCAACTGCCTCCCGCCCCCGTACCAGCGGATAAGCCTTTGCATATCGTGGAAATGGACGAATTGCATACTTTTGTCGGTCGAAAAAAAACAGGTGGTACATAAGCACCTTCGTCGATCGAGCCAGTAGCTGCATAGTCGGCTTTTTAGTTAGCCAGCGGAGGGATGAGGCGACATTGCAGGAGTTGGTGGACCGAAGCCCAAGAGCCCATTGGTACTACAGCGACCTGATGGCTTCTTATAAGAAATTGCTCTATTACCCAGGAAAGCACACTCCGATGCCAGACAAGAGTGAAACCTATCGAGTGGAAGGGATGAATGCGGAACTTCGGCACTATTTGTCTCGTTTGCATCGGCGTTCACGCTGCTTTTCCCGCTGTGCGGACGCGCTTCGACGACATGTGCAACTTTTTGTCTATCCCTGGAATCGGCGGCAGTTGTACAAACAATGTTATCCGAATTATACTGCGCATCTGATTCAATACGCATATCAATGATAATCACCACTCCCCCGCGCTCGCCCAGCTTGACCGCAGCCTGTAAATTGTCTACAATAGGACAATGCTCTTGGCATATCTCGGCTGAGCGATGACCCGCCAAACTGATTATGTTCTGGAAGTCCGCGACCTGCGAACCTATTTTCACCTGCCGGAGGGGACGCTCAAGGCGGTCGACGGCGTCGACCTGACAATCGAACCCGGGCAGACCGTCGGCGTCATCGGCGAATCCGGCTCCGGCAAAAGCGTCACCGCCCAATCCATCCTGCAAATCGTGACGACGCCCGGCGCCATCGAATCGGGCCAGATCCTTTTGCGCCGCGAGGATGGCGAACAGCTTGATCTGGCCAGGCTGAACCCGCGGGGCCGGGAAATCCGCGCGATCCGCGGGGCTGAGATTTCAATGGTCTTTCAAGAACCGATGACCAGCCTGTCCCCCGTGCATACCATCGGCGCGCAAATCGTCGAAGCCATTGAATTGCATGTCACCCGCGACAAACGCAAAGCCAAGAGCCTGGCGCTGGATATGATCAACCGCGTCGGCATCTCCAACCCCAGCCAGCGCTTCGATGAATATCCGCATCAGCTTTCGGGCGGGATGCGGCAGCGCGCCATGATCGCCATGGCTCTCTCCTGCAGCCCATCGCTCCTCATCGCCGATGAGCCGACCACCGCGCTGGACGTCACCGTGCAGGCGCAAATCCTCGAGCTCATGAAAGAATTGCAGGACGAGTTTGGCATGGCGGTCATGTATATCACCCATGACCTGGGCGTCATCGCCGAGATCGCCGATGTCGTAAACGTGATGTACCTGGGCCGCGTTGTCGAGCGCGCGAATGCCATCGAACTCTTCAAGAATCCGCAGCATCCCTACACCCAGCGCCTGCTCAATTCCATCCCGCGCCTGGGCCGGCGGGGCAGTGGCCGGCTGGATGCCATTCGCGGCTCTGTGCCCGTCCCGCTGAATCCGCCAGCGCAATGCGGTTTCGCCTCCCGCTGTGATGAACTTATCGCCGGCAAATGCGACGCGGCTGTGCCCGCCCTGGTCAATATGGGCAGCCGGCACTTTACGCGCTGCTTCCTGCACAGCGAAGAAAGCGAAGCGCGCTATGCCTGAACTTTTCCTTGAGCAAAGCGCGCCCGCCAGCAAGCGGCTTGGCGATGTCCTGCTGGATGTGCGCAACCTCAAAAAATACTTCCCCATCGAGAAAGGCTTCTTCCGCTCCATTCACGGGCATGTCAAAGCTGTTGACGATGTGAGCTTCACCATCCGCGAGGGCGAGACCTTCGGATTAGTTGGCGAGAGCGGCAGCGGCAAGACGACCTTGGGGCGCTGCATCGTCCGCGCCATTTCACCCAGCAGCGGCCAGGTGCATTTTCGCCTTCCGGATGGCGAAACGGTTGATATCGCCGCCCTGCCCAAGCGGGAACTCAGCCAGGCGCGCCGGCATTTTCACATGATCTTCCAGGATCCGTATTCATCGCTCGACCCGCGCATGTCCGTGCTGGATATCATCGCCGAGCCGATTCGCAACAACAAGCTGCTCTCCGCCCGCAAAGATATTCAAGACCGCGTCCGCGAATTGATGCGCGTGGTCGGTTTGGATATCCAGCACCTTAACCGCTACCCCCATGCCTTCTCCGGCGGGCAGCGGCAGCGCATCGGCATCGCCCGTTCCCTGGCGCCCAATCCGCGTTTGATCGTCTGCGATGAAGCGGTTTCAGCCCTGGATGTCTCGATTCAAGCCCAGATCCTCAACCTCCTGGAAGACCTGCAAGCCGAGTTCAACCTGACCTTTCTTTTCATCGCCCACGATCTCTCGGTCGTCGAGCATATCTCGGACCGCGTCGGCGTGATGTACGTCGGCAAACTGGTCGAGCTGGCGGATACCGATTCGCTCTTTGCCGAGCCCAAACATCCCTATACCGAAGCCTTGCTCTCGGCTGTGCCCACCACCGATCCCGAAATCAAAATGGATCGCATCATCCTGCCGGGCGAAGTGGCCAACCCCGCCGACCCGCCCAGCGGCTGCTATTTTCACCCGCGCTGCCGGTATGCCCAGGAGATCTGCGCCAGCGAGACGCCCAAATGGAGCGAGGTGAAACCCGGGCATTTCGCCGCCTGCCACTTCGCCGAAGAGCTGAACCTGCGTGGCGTGGAGGACCCAGCCTGATGGACCTGCTTCTGCTCTTCTTGCTGGCAGCGATGGCCGGCGCTGGCATAGTCGCCCTTGTCATCATCTCGACGACCCAGCGCGCGACATCTTCCGCCATCACCCGCTATTTCATAGAGGGCGAATACATCCTGGCGACGGGGGAGCCGCCGCCGGGCTGGCTCAAGCCTTCGCGGCGCAACTGGTTCCGCAAGCCATGCGCAGACGCAACGCAATCCGACCTTCTGGCGCGCTTCGATGATCTGGCGCTCTTCTTTGAACGCTGCCGCTTCTTTGAAGATGAATGGACGCGCGAGCAGATGCTTTCGCAATTGGCGACCATCCGCAAAAACTGGCAAGAGAAGTCCCCTGACTGAAGTCCCGTAATCAACTAGAGTCTGCGGACGTAGCCGTAGTATGCGCCGCGCTCGCGTCCATCGGCATCGCTATGCAGCGAGGTGGAAATTTGCGTGACCTCTGCCTCCAGCCGCACAATGAACAGCGCTCGTTGGTCGCCTGGGCTGATGCTTAAGGTCTGGGTTTCGCCGCCGATTCGCAGCGCAGCCCGGTCCGCGCGCATGGGCAGATCCGCCTCATGCGGATACAAGCGCAGCTCGATTTCATAGACGCCAGCTCGCGTGACATCAATGAGCCAGTACCCATTGGCATCGCGCTCGGGCTGGTCGATCCAGCTTTGCTTCCAGGGGACTTGCCCCGCCGTCGGATGCCAATCGCGGGCGGAAAGCGCCACGGGATTCTCATAGTCGCTGCCAACCGGAATGGCGATGTCCCGGGCAAAAGCCGGCTGCATGTCGCGCCAGAAGCGGTCATATTGCCGCCGTAATTCGGTCGCAACCCGAGGATGCGCAGCCAGGACATTGTTGCATTGCGCGGGATCGCTTTTGATATCGTATAGCTCCGCGTCATTGATCAGCCGCCAGCGCCCGGAAAGCAGCGCCGTATGATGCCACTTTTGCGGCTCGTCCGGCTGCAGCTGAAAGACGATGGCTCGCTCCGTGAGACGGATTTCGTCCCCTCGCAGTAGCCCAGCCAGGCTCAAGCCATCAAAGGGCACATCCGCGGCTGGCGCGACCCCGCAAAGATCGAGCAAGCTGGGCAGAATGTCGATATGAGCGGTCAATTCGGAGATCTTGCGACCGGCTGGCAAGTTGCCTTTCCAGCGCAGAAAGAAGCTGACGCGATGCCCGCCATCATAGACCGAGCCTTTTTTGCCGCGCATGCCGGCGTTATAGCCGTTTCCCGTTTGTGGCTCATAGCCCGCCGCCGTGCCATGATCCGAGGTGAAGATGACGATGGTGTTCTCGTCCAGCCCCAGCGCCGCCAATTCCGCCAGGAGCCGCCCGAGGTTTTCGTCGAAGTTGGCGATCATGCCATAGAAATTGGCGCGATCCTCGGGGATGCCTTGCGCTTTGTATGGCGCGGAAAAGTCTTCGGGAACGATAAATGGCGCGTGCATGGCGTTGGTCGCCAGGTAAACGAAGAAAGGCGCATCGGCATTCGTCCTGATGAAATCGCGCGCCGCCGCAAAGAAGACATCCGTGCAGTAGCCTTGGCAGGCCTTGGGCTGGCCATTGTGAAAATAGGTATCGTCGATGTAGTTGTTGCCCCAATAATCCGGCAGCTCGCCTACTCCGCCGCCGCGATGGCAGAGGACTTCGTGAAAGCCGCGATATTGTGGCGCGAAGGGATAGTTGTCGCCCAGATGCCACTTGCCAAACATGCCGCAGCGATAGCCCTGCGCCGCAAAATGGTCGGCCATGGTCATAGCTTCGGGATGCAGCAGATGCCGGCCCTGGATGACATGCCAGACGCCGTTGCGGGCTGCGTATTGGCCGGTCAGCAGGGCGGCTCGTGATGGCGAACAGAGAGGATCGTGATGATGATCATCCAGCTGAACGCTTTCGCTGGCCAGACGGTCGAGATTGGGCGTCTTCAAGACCGGGTTGCCATGGCAGCCCATATCGCCATAACCCTGGTCGTCAGTGATGATGAAGATGACATTGGGAGTTGCGCTGGGCATGGCAGGAGCGCTAGTGAAATACTGGCGGCGGGTTGGCGCTCTCCCAGCGGATGATGAAGTCCCAGGGTTCTTCTATCGCGGCTATGCCCAGCGGGTCGCGTCCCTGCTGAACGACATGCGAACTGTATGTCGCTACGTGGCTGAGCCCCCAGCTTAAGCCCGCAAGCGGCGAAGTGTTGGCGCTTTCAGACACGCGCAGGGCGCCAGCGGCTTGCGGCGGTTCAAGGATGGTCGCCATAGGCGCGAAGTTCAAGCCATCCGGCGCAAACTGGATGCTGTTCTTTTCCGGTCCGCAGCGGGTCAGCAAGCCAGCCACGCCACCGGCGTAATTCCAGACCATGACCTCGTGGCCGCTGTTTGTGATCGGATTCAGCGGCGATTTCTGGTAGGGTCCCAGCGGCTCATCAGCGATGGCGACGCCCCATTTGCTGTGCATATTGCTATGGCCGATGCCCTCGCCTTTGAAGTAGAGCCAGTAGCGCCCTTCGCGGAAGAGCAAGGCGGGGTCGTGAACGCGCAAGCTGTCGAAGCTGCCCTTGACGCTGGCTTCCAGGGGATGTGCCTGTTCGTCCACTTCGCCGGATGGATCGGGTTCGACGACGGGCGCAGGGCTCTTTGTCCAAGGTCCGCGCGGCGAATCCGCCCAGGCGATGGCGATTGATTCTGGCGTCGAGCGCCAGGTCGGGGCGGCAGTCACTTGATACACCAGAAAATAGCGATCCTCATGCGCCAGAACATCGGGCGTGAAGACGCTGCGCTCATCGTAGCTGCCAACGGGACCGCGCGCGACGGCGGGACCCTGCTCCGTCCAGACATGGCCATCAGTCGAAGTGGCATACCATACATCGCAGAGATCCCAGGGCATGGCGGGCAGCGTTTCCGTAGCGCGCTCATGACCCACCGGCGAGCAGGGATGGGCGCCGCGGGTATACCAGACATAACAGATGCCATCGACCTGGATGACGCAGCTGGGATCCCGCCGGACGATGCCCCGCTCATAGCCGAGCCCTTCCGCCGGGAGATACCGGAAGCGCGTGAACCAGGGATTGTCTTCGTCGGGACCCGAAAAACGGCTCATAGCGGCGCTTTTCATGGCGGAAGATCCTTGTCTGTAATGTTGCGGGGCGGCTAGCTTTGGCTCATGCCGAGTCCGCGTTCAGATATAGGTGCGGCGCTCGAGATCCAGCTCCCAGCGGATGAGGAAATCCCACGGTTCGTCGATCGCGGCCAAGCCCAAGGGATCGGCGCCCTGCTTGATGAGATGCGAGCTATGCGGGATGACATGGCTCAAGCCCCAACTGAAGCCGGCCAATGGCTTGGCATTGGCTGCCTCGTCAACGCGCAGGGGGCCGGCTGCTTGTGGCGGAACGACCACGCGCGACATAATCTCAAAGTTTATGCCATCCGGCGCGAACTGAATCGTATTCTTCTCGGGTCCGCAGCGGTTGACCAAGCCGGCCACGCCGCCGTCATATTGCCAGACCACGACTTCATGCCCGCTGTTTGTCACGGGATTGAAGGGCGATTTGACATAAGGACCCAATGGCGAATCCGCGGTGGCGACGCCCCATTTTGATTCCATGTGGTGATAGCCGATGCCTTCGCCTTTGTAATAGAGCCAGAATTGACCCTCGCGATAAATCAAAGACGGGTCATGGACTTGCAGACTGTCCCAGGCGCCTTTGACTTTGGCTTTTTCTGGGTCGCCGCGTTCCTCCACTTCGCCGGACGCATCCGGTTCCAGGATGGGCGCCGGGCTTTTCGTCCAGGGACCAGCTGGCGAATCCGCCCAGGCGATTGCGATGGACTCCGGCGTGCAGCGATAATTGGGCGAAAGCGCCACTTGATAGACCAGGTAGTAGCGTCCGCCGTGAGCCAGAATCTCGGGAGTGAAGACGCCGCGTTCGTCATAAGCGCCGGCTGAACCGCGCTCGACAGCCGCTCCCCGCTCTTGCCAGTAGGAGCCGTCCATGGATGTCGCGTACCAGACGTCAGCCAGATCCCAGGGATATGCGGGCAGGACATCCGTCATGCGATCGAGACCTACCGGCGGGCAGGGATGCTTGGCGCGGGTATACCAACAGTAGTAGAGGCCATTGACCTGGATGATCGAGCTGGGGTCGCGGCGCACAATGCCCGGCTCATAGCCCAAGCCCTGGAGCGCGCTGTATTTGAACTTGGCGAACCAGGGATTGTCTTTGTCCGGCGCGGTGAAGCGGCGCATGGCCGCGCTGAGTGGCATGGTCGCTGCTTTCGCCATATCCAGGCAGGTCCCCTCCCCGAAATGTTGAGGAGGGGAATCTGCTTGCGAGCGAAGCATTACATCTCGCTCTCGAAGTACCATTGCTCGGGCATGAAAATGACCCACTGGCGATAGCTGAAGCTCCACAAACCGTCGCTGTCGTTCGGCGGAGTGTTCTTCAAGCTGTTGCTGAAGAGGAGCGGCTGCGGCGGGCGCTGCACTGTGCCGATCTGATACAGGCCCCGGAAGGTCATGTCATGGAATTGGCGGCCGATCTCAAGGTAGGATTCGGAGCCATAAGGCTGCTGCAGCCAGAGCTCGCTAATATCCCAAAGCTCCTTGATATGTTCGGGCGGCTCACTGCCTTTGGCGCCGCCGCTGTTGAGCCAGTCGGACCATTCTTTCGAGCCCGCGCGCGCGCCCCAATGCGGCCGAATATTATTGACGGCGCCCGAGAATTCGCCAATGTCGACGATGTCCAAGCCCCAGCCGGCGATATCGTGCCCGCCGGCGCCGCGCAGTTCCGTGTACAGCCCGCGTTCGATAAGCTTCAATTGGGTTTTGACGCCAACGGCATTCCAATAGGACACAACCAGTTCGGCTATCTTCCCCCAAGCTTCTTCCGGCACGGCGACTTGCATGTTGATGAACAAGGTCTCGCCATCGGGCCGCAGTCGGAAGCCCTCGGCGTCGCGCTGGTCGAGGCCGATTTCGTCGAGCAGATCCTTGGCGCCGGCCGGATCATATTCAGCGAAGTAATCGGTCATCCAGGGTTGATAAAAGCTGGAATCGGGCGTGGGCGCGGATTGCGAGGGCGTGGCCAGGCCGAAGTATATCAATTCGTTGATCTCGCTGCGGTCAATGGCGATGGACATGGCCTGGCGGAAGCGCTGATCATTGAAGATCTCGCGCATGACGGGGTCGGGATGCGTGAGGTTGAACATCATGCTGTATTCGTTGCCGCGATTGTAGGTGACCAGCGCGGTGCGATAGTCGCCAGCCGCTTCGTTATCGCGATAGGTGGGTACGCTGAGCAATTTGCCCCAGCCGAAGTGGCTGTACTCGCCAGCGATCGCCTTGAGGTCCTGCGACTGCAAGTCCCCGACCAAGATGCGGCGCAGCGTGTCGACGTAGGGCAGCTGATTGCCGGCGATATCGACCTTGAAGAAGTAGGGATTGCGCTCGAAGTATTTGTTGCCGAAGGAATCCTCGCGGTCGAAAATGAAAGTGTTCAGCGTGGGGATGCCGGCGATGGTGTCGGTGGCGGTCGTGCCGGTATTGGTGTTGGGGCGCAGGCGGGCGTTAAGCAGCTTTGCCCAGCCATCAAAGCCGGCTTCAGCCGCCAAATCATCGGCTTCGGGATTGTACTTGATGTGGAATTGCTTGAAGTAATGGGCGGCGCGGAAGCCCCGGTGGCGCGGGTTGCTCGCCATGCGCACGATCATGGAGGGATGCGGCGCGGCGAATGTATAACGCAGCGTGGTCTCGTCAAGGATTTCGAGCAGCGGTTTCTCGCCGCCAGGCCGCCATTCGCCGGGTATGCCCCCGGTGACGTCTTCATCCCACAAGACATCTTCAAACCAGAAGCGGAAATCTTCCGAAGTGAAGGGCTGGCCATCGGACCAGCGATGCCCGGCTCGCAGATGGATAGTGAGCTGCTTGAGGTCATCAGACTGGTCATAGCCGGCGGCGATATTGGGGATGATGGTTTGCAAGTCGGTATCGATAGTGAAGAGCTTTTGCATGACCATCTCGGAGACGTCCCATCCGCAGCAGGTTGGGCTGGTCGATGGGGCGGCCAGCTCACCGCCATAACTTCCGATGGCATCAAGCGGCTCGACCACAACGGGCTCGGCCGGCAGGCGCTCTTCGACCGGCGGCAGCTGGCCATTGGCGACGCGTTCAGCCAGCATAGGCGCTTCCTGGTATGCGGCCACGGCAGCGCCAGTGGCGGATTCGTAGGCGGCCGGCGAGCCGTATTGCCGGGGATAGGTCTTTTCACTGATGGATTGCGCGGGCGTGAAGGCGGCTGCGGCGAACAGCATCAAGATCGTCAGCAGGATAATGAGTTTCTTCATGACAGGATTTCCCTTTGCAAAATAAGCGCTTGGGGGACTGACACCGGAGTCAATCCCCCGCTATTGATGCGACGCGAGCTTTACATCTCGCTCTCGAAGTACCATTGCTCGGGCATAAACATCACCCATTGGCGATAGGTCCAGCTCCATTGCCCGGTGGTGTCGTTCGGCGGCGTGTTCTTCAAGTTGGTCTTGAAGAGCAGCGGCTGCGGCGGGCGCTGAATGGTGCCGATCTGGTAGAGCCCGCCCATGGACAGGCGGTAGAACTCCTTGCCCAGTTCCAGCCATTCGTCTGAGCCATAGGCAGAATCGAGGAAAGCTTCCCCGGCCGCCCAGAGGTCTTTGATCTCTTGCGGCGGTTCTTCACCCTCTTCGCCATCGGATTGCATCCATTGTCGCCAGAGATGGCCAGAAGCGCGGGCGCCCCAATGCGGACGCATGTTGGCCAGCCCATTAGCGACCTCGCCGATATCCAGCATGTCCGTGCCCCAGGCCGCCATATCCACCTGGTTGCCATCGCGCAATTCGCGATACAAGCCGATCTCGATGAGCTTGTAGCTGGTCTTGACGCCGACGTCATTCCAATAGGACGTGATCAACTCGCCGATCTGCCGCCAGGAATCTTCCGGCACGGACACCTGGAAATTGATGAAGAGAGTCTCGCCATCCGGGCGCATGCGGAAGCCTTCGCCATCGCGCTGATCGAGCCCCATTTCGTCAAGCAGTTGATTGGCCAGCTCGGGATCGTATTGCGCGTAATGGCCCGGCATCCAGTCTTCGAAGAAAAGCGACGAAGGCACGGGTGAATTGGCTGAGGCGTTGGCCAAGCCGAAGTAGACCAATTCGTTGATCTCATCGCGGTTGATGGCCACGGACATGGCTTGACGGAAGCGAATATCCCAGAAGATATCGCGCAACTCCAGGTTGGGCGTGGTGAAATTGAACATGATGGAGTATTCGTTGCCACGGCTATATTCAGCCAGCGCCGTGCGGTAGCCTCCCGCTTCTTCATTGTCGCGGTAGGTGGGGTAGCTCAGCAAGGTGCCCCAGCCATAATGGCTATATTCGCCGGCGATGCCTTTGAGGTCTTGCACTTGCAGGTCCTCCACCAGGATGCGGCGCAGGGTATCGGTATAGGGCAGCTGATTGCCCGCCGTATCCACCTTGAAGAAGTAGGCGTTGCGCTCGTAGTACTTGTTGCCGAAGGAATCTTCGCGGACAAAGACAAAGGTATTCAGCGTCGGCGAATAGGCTTCCGTTTCCGAGCCGAGGTTCCAGGTGAAGTTGTAAGGGCTCATCCTGGCGTTGAACATCTGGGTCCAGTCTTCGAAGCCGTTTTCGGCAGCCAGCGCGTTGGCGTCAGCGTTGTAGTCTAGGTGGAATTGCTTGAAGTAATGCGCCGGGCGGAAGCCGCGATGCCCCACTTCGCTGCCGATGGCGATGAGCAGCGTGGGCCGCGCCTCCGGATAGGTCATGGACACGGTGGTTTCGTCGATGATATCGACCTGCGGCAATTCGCCTTTCAGCACCCAGGGACCGCCTGGATTGGGCGTGATGTCGCTGTTGCCGAGGATATCCTCGAAATAGAAGCGGAAGTCTTCCGTGGTGAAGGGGGCGCCATCCGACCATTTATGCCCATCGCGCAGATGGAAGGTGAAGGTCCTGTAGTCCTCCGAGACATCGTAAGCGCGGGCGATATTGGGAATGATGCTGGTCAGGTCGGTATCGATGGTGAGCAGCTTCTGCAAGCGCATCTCCAGAACGTCCCAGCCGCAGCAGGTTGGGTTTGTCGTGGGGCCAGCCAGCTCGCCGCCATATTCGCCGATGGCTTCCAGGGGCTGCACGACGGCCGGTTGCGCGGGCAGGCGTTCTTCGACCGGCGGCAGATCGCCAGCCGCGACCTTGTCAGCCAGCATTGGCGCCTCGCCTCGCATATCGATTGAATTGCCGGTGGCTGCGGCATAAGCATCCAGATCGGCGTATTGGAACGGATAGATGAGCTCGCCTTCGCTCATATCCTGCGCCAGCGCCGCGCCTGAAAACAAGATCAAGGCGAATATCAAAACTGCGAGAAAGATGTTGCGTTTCATGGCAAATTGCCTCCCTAAGACTGTACGCGGGTGAATGGGCAGTCTAGTTTCCGAGATTCTCAACGCGCCTCCCTTCCGCCAGGTTATGCCTGATGCGAATTCCTGAAGCGAGCGCAGCGACTTGGCTGCATCAAAAGCAAACATAACAGGATTTGCCGTGATTGTAAATTGTCCATTGTTGACAATCCGCTTCCGCCAATTCCTTCCGCTCAGGGTCTTTCAAATCACAACTTCAAATTCGCCCAGCCGCTCCCAATCGAATTGCACGCCATGCCCGGGCAAGTCCGGCGCTTGCATGATGCCATCGCGCAGCTGAGGAGGATTCACGATGAATCGTTCCAGCCCAAAGCTGTGCACTTCCAGGTATGAGGCATTGGGCACAGCGGCCAGCAAATGCAGGTGCAGCTCATGGACGCCGTGCGTCGTCACCGGCAGGTTATGCGCATAAGCCAGCCGCGCCACGCGCATCCAATTGCTGACCCCGCCGATGTTGGAGACATCCGGCTCCGGGAATGCCACCTTGCCGATCTCAAGCGAATGGCGGAATTCGTAGATCGTACGCAGGTTTTCGCCGGCAGCGATGGGCAGCCCGCCTTCGATCGCGATGCGCGCCATGCCTGGATAATCATCGGGGATGGTCGGCTCTTCAAACCAGAAGACATCGTATTCGCGGAAGGCATGAGCCGCGCGGATGGCTTGCTCGACGGTATATCGCATGTTGGCGTCCACCATGAGCGGCAGATCTGGACCGAGACAATCGCGAACGGCTCGAACCCGAGCGATGTCTTCGGAGAGCTTGTCGCGCCCAACTTTGATCTTGATGGCGCGGAAGCCGGCTTCCAGGTTGCGGCTGGTCTGCGCTGCCAGGTCCTTGGCATCCAGCTGCAGGTCGATGCCGCCGGCATAGGCTTGAACCTGGCGCGAGAAACCGCCCAGCAGCTTCCACAGAGGCTGCTTCTGCATCTTGCCGCGCAGATCCCATAACGCGATATCCACAGCAGACATGGCGAATGCCGCCAATCCGCCGCGCCCGACATAATGCAGGCAGCGCCACATGGCTTCCCAGGTTCGCTCGATGCGCGCCGGGTCGGCCGCCAGCAGCAAAGGCTTGAGATCCCGCGTAATCAGCGTCGCGATGGCAGCCCCGCCGCGACCAATCGTGTAGGTATATCCGCAGCCCGCAGCGCCGCAATCGGCTTCCAAACGGACGATGACAACTTCAAACTCCGTGTGCAGCCCGTGGGTGGCGTCAGTCATAGGATGGCTGAGCGGCAGGCGATAGAGTCTGGCATCAACGCGCTTGATGGTCATAATCAGTCTTGTCTTCATGCCAGCGCTTGCCGGCTTTCTAGCCAGATGATACCGAGCGGCGGATGGCAATGCAAGCGATTGTCAAATGTACATTGTTGACAATTTTCCTCCGCGGGGCTATAGTCAGCCTGCGAAGTCGCGCCCCGTGAACTGAGGAGCCAGCCCCCGAGCCGATAGCCTATGCGAAGCTATGTTCTCCAGCGCCTGGTATATCTGGTCTTTCTGGTGTGGATGGTATCCATCGTCACCTTCATTGTCATTCAGTTGCCGCCCGGCGATTATCTGTCCACTTACATCAGCCGTTTGGAGCAGGCCGGCGAGGACTTGTCCGAACAGCAAGTCGAGAACCTCCGCCGCCAGTATGGCTTGGACCTGCCGCTCTACTTGCGCTATTTCAAATGGATCGGCCAGGTCTTGCAAGGCAATTTCGGCTTCTCCTTTGATTGGCAGCAGCCCGTGCGAGATATCATCAGCGAGCGGCTGGCGCTTACATTCACTATCGCCATCCTCAGCGCCATCTTCACGTATGCGGTGGCCATCCCCATCGGCATCTATTCGGCGACGCATCAGTATTCGCTGGGCGATTATGTCGTGTCCATCATAGGCTTTATCGGGCTGGCCATACCAAATTTCATGCTCGCGCTGATCTTTCTCTATGTCGCCTGGGCCAATTACGAGCTCAACCTGACCGGCTTGTTTTCGCCGGACTATGTCGCCGCTCCTTGGAGCTGGGCGAAGCTTGGCGATATGCTGCTGCACCTGCCCATCCCGGTCGTCGTCATTGGCACCGGCGGCACGGCTGGCTTGATACGCGTCTTGCGAGGCACGCTGCTCGATGAGTTGAACAAACAGTATGTCATCACAGCGCGCAGCAAAGGCGTTGGCGAGGCGCGCTTGCTCTTCAAGTATCCGGTGCGCGTGGCGCTGAACCCAATCGTCAGCAGCCTGGCATGGCTCTTCCCCTCGCTGGTATCTGGCGGGACGATCACCGCCATCGTGCTGGGCTTGCCGACGGCTGGACCGATGCTCCTGCGCGGCTTGATCACCCAGGACACCTTTCTGACGGCGACATTGCTGATGTTCATCACAATCCTGACCGTGATTGGCACGACGGTTTCCGATATTCTGCTGGTGGTAGTGGATCCGCGCATACGCATGGAGCGCGGCGCCAGCTAGGCGGACAGGGTTATGTGGCGACGACTGCTCACAAGGCGCGGCAAACAGACGCCAGCCAGCCAGACTTTCGACGAGAGCTATTATCTGGCTTCGCAATGGCAGTTGATCTGGCGCAAGTTCCGCCGGCACCGCCTGGCCATCGTTTCCCTGGTCATCATCATTTTCTTGTATTCGCTGGCATTGTTCGCCGAATTCTATGCCATCAATGACCATCACAAGCGCCACGTCAAATACGCCAAAGCGCCGCCGCATATCTTGTACTTCGTCGATGAGGCGGGGCAGTTCCATCTCCTGCCATTCATCTACGATCTCAAGCAAGAATTGGATATGGACACGCTGAAGCGCAACTACGCCGAAGATCGTTCCAAGCGCTATCATCTGAGATTCTTCGTCGAGGGCGAGCCTTACAAGCTGCTGGGCTTCTTCGACACAAACATCCACTTGCTTGGCGTGGACGAGCCGGCTGTCTATTTCCCCTTTGGGACGGATGACCTGGGGCGGGATCTGTATTCGCGGACGATTCACGCGGCGCGGATCTCCCTATCCATCGGCGTCTTCGGCGTGGTCATCAGCTTCGTTCTGGGCTGCCTGATCGGCGGGATATCCGGCTATTTTGGCGGCACTGTCGACTTGATTATCCAGCGCTTGATCGAGTTCATCATTTCCATCCCGCATATCCCTTTGTGGATCGCCCTGGCGGCTGCTCTGCCCGCGGAATGGAGCTCGACGCAGGTCTATTTTGGCATCACGATTGTCTTGGCGACGGTCGGCTGGACGACCCTGGCCCGCGCGGTGCGTGGCAAACTGCTGGAATTGCGCGAGGCGGATTTTGTGATGGCGGCGCGGATATCCAATATGAGCGACTTCGACATCATCGTCAAGCACCTGCTGCCCTCCTTCGCCAGCTTCCTGATCGTCGTGCTCAGCCTTTCCGTGCCGGGCATGATCCTGGCGGAGACGGCGCTGAGCTTCTTGCAGATCGGCATCCGTCCGCCGGCCGTCAGCTGGGGCGTGCTGCTGCAAGACGCGCAGAATATCCGCAGTCTGAGCCAAAGCCCTTGGCTGCTGATCCCCGGACTCTTCGTGATCGTCACCGTCCTGGCATTCAATTTTCTTGGCGATGGCTTGCGCGACGCCGCCGATCCCTACAAGCAGTAGCCTGGCAGTCTCAACGTGATTCACTTGAACAGCTGAGAAGAGCCGATGTCAACATCCGAAATCTATCGCACCCTTCCCGAACAGATTGCCGCCCGCCTGCGCCAGGAAGTCTTGTCCAGCAAGCTGAAACCGGGCGATCCGCTGCGCGAGGTGGATTTGTCGACGCGTTTCGGCGTCAGCCGCGGTCCCGTGCGCGAAGCCTTCCGCCAACTCACTCAGCAGGGCTTGCTTGTGCTCGAGCCGAACAAGGGCGTTCGCGTGGCGCAGAACCCCAGCGTCGAAGTGCGTCCGCTGGTTGTCAGGCTGCGGCGGACCATCGAGACCTTTGTGCTGGAAAGCATATTCGAGCGCATCACTAAAGAAGACATCGCCCAATGGGAGGCGATCCTGGCTGATATCAAGTCCGCTTGCCTGAACAACAATGTGGATGCCTTGACCGAGCATGACCTGCGCTTTCACCAAGCCATCATTCGCAGCCACGATGACAAAGACCTCTTCGCCCTTTGGCAGCCGATAGCCATGCGCATGATGATGCAATACAATCGCCTGGACAATATCATGGACAGCTACCGCGAGCACAAGCGCATCCTGGATGCCATACGCTCTGATGACCGGGCGGCGGCCATCGCGGCGCTGGAAACCAATATCCAGTAGGGCGACTCGCGAGCCAGCGGGCGCTTGCCAGGGAGGCGGGCAGATGACACAAGCAGCCTATTATGAGGGCGATCGGCGCATTCGTCTGGGAACTGGCGGCATGATCGCGCCGGGGCCGGGCGAGGCGCGGCTCAAGGTATCGCATTGCGGCATCTGCGGCACGGACTTGCACATATATCATGGCGCCATGGACGCGCGGGTGACAATGCCGCTGGTCATGGGGCATGAGGTCTCAGCCACGGTCGAAGCGCTTGGCGATGACGTCTCTGATTTCGCCCCGGGCGACAAGGTCGCGGTCATGCCTTTGGCGCCGTGTGGCGATTGTCCGGCTTGCGCGGCCGGGCACAGCCATATCTGCCACAATCTGGACTTCCTGGGCATTGACACGCCGGGCGCCTTCCAGAGCTATTGGACCGTGCCGGCCTATACGCTGCACCGGCTGCCGGAGGAACTCTCGCTGAAACATGGCGCATTGATCGAGCCGCTGGCTGTGGCGGTTCATGACGCGCGGCTGGCTGGCGTGAAAGCGGGCGACCAGGCAGTCGTGCTTGGCGGCGGACCCATCGGCATGCTGGTGGCTTTGGTGGCGAGGCAAAGAGGCGCGGATGTCATCGTATCCGAAATCAATCCCTATCGCGTCGAACTGGCTCGGCGGCTCGGCTTGGAGGCGATCAATCCCCATCATGCGGACCTGATCAATCTGGTCATGCGGCGCACGCAAGGCAGGGGCGCGGATATTGTCTTCGAAGTCTCAGGCTCGCAGGCCGGCGCAGCCATTATGACCGAATTGCTGCGGACGCGAGGCTTGGCGGTGATCGTGGCTATCTTCGCGCATAAGCCGGCAATCGACCTGTTCCGTTTTTTCTGGCGGGAACTGCGTTTGCAGGGCGTGCGCGTCTATGAATCGCAAGATTTCGCCGCGGCCATCGAATTGGCTGCTGCCGGCGTTTTGCCGCTTGACGAGCTCATCACCGATATTCGACCATTAAGCGCGCTGAAATCCGGCTTCGAAGCCATGGACTCGGGCGGCCAAGTGATGAAGATTCTACTGGAGCTGTGAATGAACGTAATAGAGCGCTTTCGGCTGGATGGCAAGGTCGCGCTGGTCACTGGGGCGCGCCGCGGGATCGGCTTGGCGATGGCGACGGCATTGGCGCAGGCCGGGGCGGATATCATCGCGGTCAGCGCCAGCTTGGAAGACAGCGGCAGCGCAATCGAAAACGCCGCGCGAGCATCAGGCCGGGCTTTCGCAGGCTATCGCTGTGATTTCTCCCGACGCGATGACTTGTATGCCTTCATCGAGCAAGTGAAATCCGAGCATCCGGTCATCGACATCCTGGTCAACAACGCCGGCACGGTCCTGCGCGAGCCCGCCGAGACGCATCCGGATGCCTACTGGGACGCGATCATCGAAACCAACCTCAGCGCCCAATTCGTGCTGAGCCGCGAGATAGGCAAAGGCATGCTTGCGCGGGGAAGCGGCAAGATCATCTTCACGGCCTCCCTGCTGACCTTTCAGGGCGGCATCACGGTGCCGGGTTATGCAGCCAGCAAAGGCGGCTTGGGCCAGCTGACCAAAGCCTTGGCCAACGAATGGGCGGGGCGCGGCGTCCAGGTCAACGCCATCGCGCCGGGTTATGTGCGCACCGATGTGACCGAGTCTCTGCAGAATGACCCCGAACGATACCGAGCAATCCTCGAGCGAATCCCGGCTGGGCGCTGGGGCAGACCCGAAGATTTTATGGGACCGGTCGTTTTCCTGGCGTCTTCCGCTTCGGACTTCGTGAATGGCGAGATCCTGGTCGTGGATGGCGGCTGGATGGGGCGCTAACTCAGGCGCCCAGGGTCGGCTTGTCAAATTCAGCCTGCTCAGCCAGGATGCGCGCGCGCCAGTCGGCCGGCAGTTCTGTCGTGCGCTGGAACCAGGTGTCTTCTCCCCAATGCAGATTGCTGCGCTTGAATTCCGGGCGGAAGGCATCGCGGCTCAAGTCGCAGTCAAAGCGTAGGAGCTGCATGCCGGCTTCGTTGCCCAGTCCCAGCGGGTTCATGTGGCAAAGCCCCCAGGTGATGCCGCGGCCATCGCCATTGTCGGCAAAGGCATCCGGGCAGAATGGTCCCGGCGCGAGCGGCGATAGCTGCACATGCGACTTAGGCGTGAAGTTCAAGCCATCCGGCGCGAATTGCACGGTGTCTTTTTCAGGTCCATCCAGGATGAGCAGCGTGGCGATACCGCCTTCCAGGGGCCAATACATGGTTTCGTGGCCCGAATTGGTTACCGGGTTCAATGCCGACTTCACGAAAGGACCGGCTGGATCTTCAGCGATAGCCACCCCCTGCGCCCGCAGCAGGTTGCCCGGAGACTTATCGGCTGGGGAACCCTTGTAGTAGAGCCAGACTTTACCTTGATACACCAGCGGATAGGGATCGTGTATGGCGCAGCTGTCCCATTCGCCGGTTGCGCCCTGCGGGATGACTGGCTTATCCAGCCGCGTCCAGGGACCATCGGGCGAGTCTGACCAGGCGGCGCTGACGTTGACGCAGTCGTTCTGCCGCCACATCGTCGTGAAGCACTGGTAATAGAGATAATAGCGCCCCTTGAAGATAAGGATATCCGGCGTGGACAGCGAGCGATCGCCATAATTGCCTTTGGGCGCGCGCGGCACGGCGATGCCTTGTTCTTCCCATGCGAAGCCGTCTTTGGATGTCGCGTAACAGATATCCGCCAGGTCCCAATCGACAATCGGGATCTCATCGCTGCCCAGGGCGATATTGTCTCGGCCGACCGGGATGCCTTTGGTCCGGCGGCGCGTATACCAGACGTAGTAGGTATCGCCGATCTTCAGGACTTTGGAGGGGTCCCGCCGCGAAACAGACAGATCGCCATCCTGCTTGTCCAGCCCGGCGACGCGCGAATACTTGAAAGTTGTGTAGAAAGGGTTGCCAACGTCCTGCTTGGGCGTCCATATATCATACAGTCGCTGCGTGGCGGCGCTCAGGGGACGGTCAGTCGGTTTTTCCAGCGGCAGCCGGCTCGGGAATGCGCCCTGGGATTCGCTCATGTTTCCTCCTCGGTCATGCTTGGGCGGCGCAAGAAAATTGCCCGGCCGCGCGCCAGCGAGTACACTTGGTAAATTGTAGACAATAGACATGAGCGAGTCAAATCTGGCGCGGGGGTTCGCATGAAATCAGTCGACTACATTGTCATTGGCGCGGGCTCGGCGGGCGCGGCAGTGGCCTTTCGGCTCAGCGAGAGCGGGCGGCATTCTGTGCTGCTGCTGGAAGCTGGCGGACCAGACAGCCAGGCGGATGTTCATGTACCGGCGCGCTTTACCGATCTCTTTCACAGCGATGTCGATTGGGATTACCAGACCGTGCCCCAGCCGGGTTTGAATGGGCGGCGGGAATATGTGCCGCGGGGCAAGGTCTTCGGCGGCACCAGCTCCATAAACGCCATGGTCTACCAGCGCGGACACCCCTCGGATTATGACCGCTGGGCAGCGCAGGGCAATCGCGGCTGGTCCTATAATGATCTGCTGCCCTATTTCCTAAAGATGCAGCATCAGGAACGCGGCCCATCGGCGCATCATGGCACTGGCGGACCGATACACGTGGCTGACCTGCGGGATCCCAACCCCCTGAGCCTGGCTTTCGTCGAGGCGGCGCTGGAATTGGGCTATCGCCACAATGCCGATTTCAACGACGGCGATCAGGAAGGCTTCGGCTTGTATCAAGTGACGCAGAAGCGGGGCCAGCGGCATAGCGCAGCGGTCGGCTACCTGCGGCCCGCCTTGCAGCGCGACAACTTCAGCGCCCTGCCCTTCGCCTTGGCCACGCGACTGCGCTTCGTGGGCAAGCGCTGCGTTGGCTTGAGCTACTGGCATGAAGGCGAAGAAAAGACCGCGGAGGCTCGGCGTGAAGTCATCGTCTGTGGCGGCGCCATAAACTCGCCGCAATTGCTGATGCTCTCCGGCATAGGACCTGGCGAGCATCTGGCAGAGCTCGGCATCCCCCTGCTGCATGATCTGCCCGGCGTCGGCCAGAATCTCATGGACCACATGCAGGCGCCATTGGCATATCACTGCAAGGCGCCCGTCAGCCTGGCAGACAAAGAATCGGCTGAGCAGCGGCAGCGTTATCGAGACGAACAGCTGGGCATGCTGACATCCAATCTGGGCGAGGCAGGCGGCTTCGTTCGCCTCCATGCGGATTCCGCGGCGCCGGAACTGCAATACCATTTTGGACCCGACTGGTTCATCCGTCATGGCTTTGAGACGCCGGCGGGTCATGGCTTCACCATTCAGGCGGGCGTGGTCAGCACGAAGAGCGTTGGCGCGCTCAGGCTGCGCTCAAGCGATCCCTTGGATGCGCCTTTGATTGATTTTGCCTGCTTCGAAGACGACGAAGATCTGCGCGTGGTGCTGGCGGGCCTCAAGCTGGGGCGGGAGATCGCCGGAGCCGCGGCTTTTGATCGCTTCCGCGGCGCGGAGTTCCTGCCCGGCGAGCATGTCAAACATGACGACGAGTTGGTCGAGTACATCCGCGACTTCGCCACCACCATCTATCATCCCGCCGGCAGCTGCAAGATGGGCAGCGATCGCCTGGCAGTGGTGGATGAGCGTTTGCGACTGCGCGGCATAAGTGGATTGCGAGTGGCTGACGCGTCGATCATGCCGCATATCATCAATGCCAACACCAATGCGCCCTGCAGCATGATCGGCGAAAAAGCCGCAGCGATGATCCTTGAGGAGGCCAAATGACCACGTTCAAAAGCGAATTGCCGCGCTTGCCCGGCGAGCCAAGCCTGGAGAAACCGGCCGAGGCGCCCTTGAGCCGCGCCAGCCAGCGCCTATATGACAAGTGGGGGCGCTATCAGGATTCGACCAGCGAATTCTACACGACTTTCAAATACAGCCGCATCACCGGGATTGGCAAGGAACCCGGCGTGACTCGGCGCGACCCCACCACCATTCTGCGCATCGGCGGCGCGTATTATGTCTGGTACACCCGGCGAATGACCGCGCATGACCGCGACCAGCGCAACAAACCGCCCCATCGCGCACAAGACTGGCAGACGCCCGTTTACGATTGGGACCTGGCGGAAATCTGGTTCGCCACCTCGAAGGATGGCTTCCATTGGGAGGAGCAAGGTCTCGCTGTCGGGCGCGGACCGCGAGAGGCTTATGACGGGCGCTCAGTCTTCACGCCGGATGTGCTGATGACGGACGGCAGGTTCTATCTCTATTACCAAGCTGTGGATTACCCCTACCGGCATCGCACGCGCAACTCGATCGGCATGGCTTGGGCGGAATCGCCAGATGGTCCCTGGCAGCGCGCCGAGGAGCCAGTCCTGCGGCCGGGCGAGCCGGGCGAATGGCTTGGCGAGGATGATTCTGACAGATTGCGGCGATATGGCGCCTGGGACAGCCACAAAGTTCACGACCCCTTCATGCTCGTCCGCGAGGGAAAATACTGGCTCTATTACAAAGGGCAGCCGATGGGCTGGACGACCCGATATGCGCGCGGCATCGGCTGGGGAGTGGCGATTGCGGACAAGCCAGAGGGACCCTTCGTCAAGTCAGCGCTGAATCCTGTGACAAACAGCGGGCACGAGACTTGCCTGTTTCCGTATGGCGAGGGCGTCATGGCGATATGCGGGCATGACGGACCGGAAAAAGACACGATTCAATACGCGGCTGACGGGTTGAACTTCGAGGTACTGGCGCATGTCGCGCTGCCGCCGCTGGCCGCCGGTCCCTTCGCGCCGGATTCCTACAATAACACGCGCGATGGCAAAGGCATCCTCTGGGGTTTGTCGCATATCGCCACGGAAGAGATGAAAACCGGCAACTCCTACATCGTCCGCTTCGATTGCAATTTGCGGCGCGGAATGGAACGGTCCGGCTTTCGCGGCACAAATACGCGCTTCCCCGAAGAGGTCTATTTTTCGCCGGATCTGGCCTTGAACGCGCGCAACATGCAAGAGATCAGCTATGCCAGCGAACCCGAGCGCCCACCGGAAGACCCGCCAGCCGGTCCAATCAGCCGAGCCATGCGGAGGGTGTATGAGACCTATGGAGTCTACAAAGATCAGGGCAGCGACTTCTTCTCGGCTTTCAAGTATTCGCCGGTGAGCGGCATCGGCAAGGAAAGCGGAGTGACGCGGCGCGACCCCTCCAAGGTCATCAAAGTCGGCGATCTCTATTTCGTCTGGTATACGCGCCGGCAGACAGCGAAATCCTGGCGCGGCATCGCCCAAGCCAGCGAGACGCGACCGGCCTGGGATTGGGATATGGCTGATATCTGGTACGCCAGCTCGCCCGATGGCTTTCACTGGACGGAATGCGGCTGCGCGGTTCGGCGGGGTGAAAATGGCCGCTTCGACGACCGCTCAGTCTTCACGCCCGATATCCTGGTCCATGAAGGCAAGTTCCATCTTTACTACCAGGTTTTGCGCGGGGTATGGAAGCATAGAAGCCCGCATTGCATCGCCATGGCTTGGGCGGATTCGCCAGCCGGTCCCTGGACAAAGGCGGATGAGCCGATTCTGCTGCCCGGGCGGCGCGGCGAGTTTATAGGAGATTCGGACGATGCCGATGCCATTGCCAGCTTCGGAGAATGGGATTCGCACAAGCTGCACGATCCCTTTCTGCTCAAATATCGCGGGCAGATCTGGCTCTATTACAAGGGCGTGCAGTATGGCAGAACCTATCGGCATGATCTGGGCATCGGATGGGGCGCCGCAATGGCGGATGATCCCCGCGGACCCTTCGTCAAGTCGCCTGTGAATCCTCTGACGAACAGCGGGCACGAGACTTTTCTCTATCCCTTCCGGGAAGGCATCGCCGCCATCACCAGCCACGAAGGTCCGGAGAAGAACACCGTGCAATTCGCCGCGGATGGCTTGAACTTTGAGGTCGTCGGCAAGCTGAGCGCGCCGCCCGTGGCTGCCGGACCGTATGTGCCAGACGCTTTCGACGACAATGGCGATGGCCGCGGCGTAACTTGGGGCTTGGCGCATATTCAGCATGATCATGCGGGCGCCCTGCCCAACGGCTATCTCGCGCGCTTCGATTGCAATCTGAGCCGCGATATGCAACGCGCCGATTTTTACCGCGCCTGGAATTATCGTTTTCCCGAGTCGGTCTATTTCAGCCGAGATTTCGCCCTGACCGCGGAGATGCGCGCCGAGGCGAGCCGATTGATGCAAGCGCGCGATGAAGAAACCAGCCCGATGGCTTAGCGGCTGTGCAGCAACTCGGCGATCGCGCCCGACAGCAGTTCCGCGACAAAGCGGTTGCCGACTTCGTTGATATGCACCTCATCGAAGAAGATTTCGGCATCATTTTCCGCGAACAGGTCCGAGATGATGAGCAAATCGTCCATCGGATCGGCTTCGGCGGCCTTGCGCAAAAGGCGGTCCACCTGCTCGTACAGCTCGAGGAAGCCGGGCAAGCTCCGCTCCATTTGCCTGGCGTAGCGGTTTTCGAAGGCGGCGAGATTCCGCTTGGCGAACAAAGCCGGCTGCCAGACGAAAAGCGTATCAACGCCAAATTCTCTTGCCGCGGCCTGGATCAGCCGGCGGTTGGCGAGCCAAATGTCGATGATCTCAGCCGGGCTCTTGCCGCCTGCTATCGCCAATTGCCAATCCAAATCGGCGATGCCGCGCTCCTGCTGACGCAAAACGGGCTGACCCTGTCGCAGCAGACGGCCAGTCTCGACATCATCCACACGCTGGCTCTCCGAAAATGGCAAGCCCGCATGCCCCTGCGCATAGGCGGACAGGATATCGTTGAAACCTTGATAGAAGACCGCCACATCGGGCGCGTTGCCCAGCGCAAGCTGCCGCTGAAAGAGGATCAAGTCTTGCCCGCTGACATAGCCGGTCTGCCCATAGTTGCGGACGACAGCCCGTCTTTCGTCCTGGGCAAGCAGCTGCGAGACCTGCGACGGAATTGTGTAGGCGTCGCGAGCGCCTTCGCCCCATACGGTCGAGCCGCCGAAGAAGTAGACGCTCGATAAGCCGGATGCAAGGGCTTCGCTAACGGTTCGCCGCAAACCAGACTTATCGACATGGATGAATTGCCCATCGAAGGGCGCCACCACCCAGTAGCTGTAGGGAAGCCAGCGCACCCGTGTTTGGCTCTGCTCAGCCCAGAAGTCCGCCGCAAAAGGCGCGCCGCCATCATCAATGAAGCGCAAGAGCCGATAATCAAGCGAGCCGCGCAGCCGCTCATGCCAGCCGGTTTCATTAACCAGCCGTACCGTTAGGATAGCCAGCGCCGCGACGAAGCCGAGAGCCGCCAGCGCTATGCCTGCCCCGGCCAATCCGCGGCAATGTTTCGAGACTGCCTGATGGATTGCGCGCCAGTGTATGATCAAGACGAATCCAGCAAAAATCAGCGACCAGCCCAAGAGCAGAAAGCGAGCCGGCCCCACGATGGCGGGAGCAATATCCTTGAGCATCGCTTGCGCCAGAATATTGAGCTCGAGCAGCGCAATCACGAGCGCAAACGCAGGCCCAGGCGATGCAAAGCGAGCGACCAAGGTTGTGGCGACCCGCCAGGAACGCGCATGGTCCCCGCGGTAAATCCAAATTGCGCCCAGCAAGACCAGCAGCGCGCATGAGCCCGCGCCAAGCACAATCAGGCTGTGCAGCCGGGCATACGATGCCTGTGGGGAGGCGGGCGCCCCGAGCAGCATGACGAAAGCGACGCACAGAGGCAGCCAGGCAGCCAGCGCGAAAGCGAAGAGGCTGCGCGCCAGGGTCGCTATCGGATCGTATCGCGACTCTACAGAATTGTCGTTCATGCTGGCAATTCGGCGACCAGACTGAACATCAAGGGGAAACTCTGTGGCAGACGCTCGGGCATGCCATAGCGCCGGCCGCCAAGATTACGCATGCCGGGCAAGGGCTTGAAGCCATTGCAATGCGCATATTCGGCGATATCGCTGAGTCGCATGCCAGCCCCGAGCAATGCCTGGGCGACTTCTGCCAAGCCCCACTGGTATTCCACGCCAGGATAAGGATTGTGAAAATCGACAATGCCCGTCTCCAGCGTCTCAATCTCGGCGGCGGAGCCTGTAAGGGCAACATAATCGCCGACGCCGGAGTCAAAGTCATAGCGCAGGCCGCCCATATACGCATTGCGCAGCTGCCAGCTTTCATCAAACATGGCGAACGCGGGATGAAAATCTATCAGCGCAAAACGGCCGCCCTGCCCGAGACAACTGGCGATGCCGCGCGCCCAAGCCTCCAGATCTGACAGCCAGCAGAGCGCGCCATAAGAACTGAAGGCGCAGTCAAAGCGCTCCCTATTGCTCTCGAAGAAATCATAAACATCAGCGCGGACGAAGGCAGCCGGGATTCCGCTGTCCGCGGATAGCTGCCGAGCGAATCGTATGGCTTCATCGCTGATGTCCACGCCGGTCACGCGCGCGCCGAGATGATTGGCGATGCTCAAACTGTCTTGGCCCGAATTGCATTGCAGATGCAGCAGCGATTGGCCGCGGATATCGCCGAGCAGAGCTATTTCCTCGTGGAAGAGCGTGCTGCCGCCAGCGCGAAAGAATGCCGCCTGGTCGCCCTTATGGCTATTATGCGCCTTGGTGCCCTCGTTCCAGGACAGGCGGTTGATTTCGTGCCGCGCTCGATCCGGCAATGCGCGAACCTCCTAATAATAGGCGAAGGCATTCTACAGCTTGAGCCTGGCTAGGGCAATGAAAGATCCAGGGGGCGAAGTCGCATATGGCCTGCTTGCCTGCGCCAGCGCGGAAGTTTATAATCGCTTGCGCCTATGCCAGCCTGTCGATGCCAAGAGAATCGACGCTGGCAGCCAAACATGCCCCGATTCCGCCCAGACATGGAGCCGCTTTGTGAATTCAGACCAGGTACTGTCTAGCGAAGCGCAAGCTCTGCCGCGGCTGGCTTTTGAATTGCTGCGGGTATCGCCGCCGGCTCGCGAGCCTGCTTATGACCACAATCAAGCGCATGACCTGCGGCGCAAGATCCTGGGCGCGCTGATACGCCGCGGTCGGCTGGCTGCCGAATGCGAAGCCGATGACTGCTCGCGCGCTTTGAATGTCCATGCGGATTTGATCGAAGCCTGGGAACTTGGGCGGAGCGCCCCGAGCCTGCCGCAGCTGGAGAGCTTGTCGCGTCTCTTCCAGTCGCCAGAGTCGGCTGAAGCGGAAGACGACGAGCAGACGAATGAACACGCCGAATACAAGCGCATTCGCCGGAGCCTGATCGGCGCGCTTTTGCAATCCGCCCGCTTGGCTCAGGCGCGCAGCTTGGAGGATTTGAGCGCCATGACTGGCCTTGAGGCGGACTTGCTGCGGCGCTACGAATTTGGGGAAGCCCCGCTGCCGGCTCATCATCTGATGGCGCTGGCGCATACCCTGGAGCGCGATCTCTATTTCTTCGTGGATTCGCCCCCAGTCAGGCGCGTCAAGACAAGCGCGCAAACGATGAGACCCGCCAAACATCAGGATGAAGATGCCCGGCTGACGCAATTCGCCGCGGACCGGCGCAACCGCGCTTTCATCCGCCTGGCCATGGCTTTCCGCGATATGGATAGCGCTGCCCTGGACCAGGTGGCGTCGGCGCTTTTGGCGATCGTCCGCGACAGCCAAGAGACGACGAGCCCGTCACAGTCATGAGGGCGGCGGTCGCCTGATGAACGGCTTGCGCGCGCAGCAATTGCCCATCAGCCTGTGCCTGCTTGTGGCAACCCTGGCGCTTTGCGTTTATATGCTAACGTTCCGAGCCGCCATTCAAACCGGCGATACGCTGCGCGCTTTTGACGCGGTCACCAGCTACGCGCGTTATGGCGATTGGCTGATGGACGAATCAAGCTGGTTCAAACCGGCGCTGGTCGTCCGCCAAGCCGCGGATTTTCCCCTGCGCGAATACGATGTTGAGGAGCGGCTGAATATTTTCTTGGCTTCGCCCCTGCTCAAGCTGGCTGACGCGCTGCCGGGCTTGGGCAAGCTGCATACGGTCTGGCTGTTCAATGTCTTTGTCGTCTCGGGCATAGTCGGCATGATTTTTTGCCTGGTTCGCGCGCTGAACTTTAGCGCCGCCTCGGCAGCCATCGCATCGCTCACGGCTGGATTTGGCACGAACCTCTGGGCTTATTCGCAGACATTCTTTCGCGAACCCTTGAGCGCGTTCTTCATCCTGGGCGCCTTGCTGCTGATACAACTGGGCAGGCAGCGGAGACCGTCCGCCCGCCTGGGCAGCCTCGCTCTTGCGGCCGGGTCGCTTTGCCTTGCTGTTCTGACCAAGCAATCGGCGCTCTTCGCCCTGCCAGCTCTGCTAATATTCGCTATGCCCGCGGCGGGCGACGCAAGCCATCGCTGGGCTCGTCGGCTGGTCAGCTTGCCGCTGGCTCTGCTGGCTGTCATAAGCCTGCTCATGCTAGTCGATCCGCTGCCCGCTTCACTGGCGGCGTTTCTCAACGAATTCGGGCTGGACGCTCGTTATGCTGGCGCTGCGCTGCGCGCGTATCTTCTGAGCCCGGGCGGAAGCGTCTGGGGCACATCGCCGGTTGTTCTGCTGGCGATCCCGGGCTGCCTCATGTTATGGCGGCAGGGGCGGGTCAGGCTCGTCTTGGCCATCGCGATGATGATAATCGGCTACGTTCTCGGACATGCCTTGACGACTGGCGCGCATTGGTTTGGCGGGCTGAGCTGGCCGCCGCGCTTTCTGCTGCCCGCCTTGCCGGCTGTGATGCTGGCTGCCGCGCCGCTGGCTCAGAAGATGCTGTCACTGGGCCGGGTCCGCCTGCGCTTGATCTGGATTGGCCTGCTGGCTTATGGCATCTGGATCCAATTCAGCGGCGTATCATTGAGCTTGTCGCATTACAGCCAGCTTCTGCCGCCCGAATCGCAGGGACTGGCTGAATGGCTGCCGAGTTTGTTTCAGCCGCAATATTTCCGCTGGGTTCTCCTGCCGCAGTTATGGCAGGCTCTGGGCTTCGATTTTCTTTGGACGCGCGGGCAGCTGCCGATTTGGGTTTTGAGCTTTGGCATTCTGACTGCGGGCGCGCTCTACACGCTGATTCGGCTTCTGCGCGCGCCAAGCAGCCGCTGGCGCTATATGTCGCCGCTTCTGGCGCTCTTCGCCCTAAATCTGATTTTGCTCAATCTCAGCGCAGCTTATGAGCGAGACACGCGTACGCAATCCGCGCAGGCAGCCTTAAGCGAGGCTGGAGACTTTCTGGCGCGCTCGGCTGAACCCGGCGATATCCTGCTGCTGAGCAGCAACGATTACGGCAACTTCGTCCTGAATCATTTTGACAGCGACCAGCCGCGGAGCATCGTCCTGTCGCGCCCCTTGGCTCAAGCCGCCAGCGACAAACAGCCGGCGCAGGTTCACTCCAACAATCCTTACAGTTGGTTCGATGCGCAAAGCCTGCGCATCATCCAGCATGTAATCTCCAAGCATGAGCGGCTCTGGCTGCTGGATAACACCAGCCCCTTCATGAATTGGAGCTTTCGCCCGCTGGAGCGCTATCTGGCTTTGCATGCCTACCCGCTAGGAGAGGCGCGTCTGGACACAGCCGATGACAGCGCGCGCCTGCTGGAATACAGCACTGCGAGCCAGCCGCCCGACTCCATGTCGCTCTACTTTGGCGATCAGACAACTGACCTGCGCTTTGGAGAGTCCATCGCGCTGCGCAGCCTGTCCATGCCACGAAGAGAGGCCTATTCGCCGGGCGAAAGCGTGGAGTTTTCGCTCTTGTGGCAGACGGACGAACCTTTGGAAGCAAGCTACACTGTGGCCGCCTTCATAGCCGATGCGGCGACAAGCCTGCCAATCGCGCAAGGCTACGATTCCGCTCCCCAAGCGGGCTTCGCGCCGACAACCGCCTGGCAAGCGGGGATTCCCGTTTGGGACAATCGCGCCATTCGCCTGCCCCAGGAGGCGCGCGCCGGCGACTATCATCTATGGGTCATCATTTACGCGCGGGATGGCCAGTCTGGCGAGATTGAGCGATTGCCAGTCAGCGGGGCAATCGTGACGGGCGACGGCGCAATCGGCGTCCTGCCTGTGACCATCTCAATTGTCCCGGACGCTGAGATCCGCTCTCCAGCCGGCTGACAGACTTGGCGCTAATATGCTGCCTGCCAAAATTGCAATCGCGCATTCTGATTTTCGCGAGCATCGAGTACACTTCGGCTTTGCGCGCGCCCAGGACAGAGAACCGCCATGTCAGCCGAATTCCTTGTAGAATCGCCCATAGCGACCAACCACAGCAGTCCTTTTCGATTCATTCTCTCGCATATCTTGCGCCATCCGGCGACTGCGGTCTTGCTGGTCTTTGGCGCTTTCTGCAACGCCTTTCTGGCTGGCATCGTGCCGGGCGCGATTGGCAGCGCCTTCGACGCGATACGCCTGATGAACGATGACACCCTGCGGCTGGTATTGAACAGCGTCCTGGTCATCATCGCCTCGCAGACGCTGCGTTCCGCCCTGCAATTCATGCGCAACTTCGCGGCTGAGGTATTCGCGCAGCGCTTTGAACGCGATATTCGCGATGAGCTATACGCCAGCCTGCTGGGCAAGAGCATGAGCTATCACGATATGCAGCCGGTGGGCGAGACGATGGCGCGGGTCACCAACGATGTGCGCGAGATGAACCTGATGATGAACCCGGGCGTCAACCTGATCACCGGGGCGAATATGTTCTTGATCATGCCAGCTTTATACGCGCCAGGCATTCATCCTGAGCTTATTTTTGTGCCTATGCTCTTCATCGTCTCGCATATTCTGGTGCAGATATATTTCATCTGGCGCATGTACCCGATCGCCCAGGAAGTCCGCGGCAGCTTCGGGCGCATGAACGCGCGGCTGGCTGAATCGCTGGATGGCTTGGAAGTCGTAAAAGGCTCAGCGCAGGAAGAGCATGAGATTGGCGTCTTCAAAGGCTTGGCCGATCTCGTGCGCGACCGATATATTGACCAGGGCGAGTTCGAAGCGCGCTACCTGTCCGTGCTGCTCTTTGGCTTGACTGTGGTGGCTGCCCTGCTCCATGCTGTCGCGCTATTTGAAGCCGGCGCGATCGGTGAAGGCGAGGTCATCGCCTTTCTTGGGCTGATCAACCTGTTCCTGTTTCCCGTGTTTATATCGCTGTTTTCCTCCTCGCGGATCGCCTCGGGTTATGCCGGCGCGGAACGCATTCTGGATGTCATCAAAGCCCGGACTGCCCTGGACCAGAATGCCCGCGGCTACGCAGGCGACATCAAAGGCTCGATTGTCTTTGAGAAGGTGCATTTTGGCTACAGCGCGGAAGAAGAGGCGCTCAGCGAAATCTCCTTTGCGGTCCGCCCCGGGCAAACGGTGGCCATTGTAGGGCAGACTGGCTCGGGCAAGAGCACGCTCAGCAAGTTGGTCAATCGCATATACGATGTGGACAGCGGGCGCGTGCTAGTGGATGGCATCGACGTTCGCGATTGGAATCTGCAAGCGCTGCGCTCGCAGATCAGCATCATTGAGCAGGATATCTTCCTCTTCAGCCGCAGCGTGGCTGAGAATATCGCCTTTGGCAAAGACGAAAAGGACATGGACAGCATCATCGAATCGGCCAAGGCGGCGCAAGCGCATGAATTCATATCGGCATTTCCAGCGGGTTATGACACGATTATCGGCCAGCGCGGCATGACGCTGAGCGGCGGGCAGCGGCAGCGACTGGCTTTGGCGCGGGCTTTCCAGACAGACCCGCCTGTTCTCATTCTTGATGACAGCACCAGCGCCATCGACAGCGCGACCGAAGACCGCATCCAGCGCGCTATCTGGTCGGCGGCCAGCGGGAGGACAACCCTGCTAATCACCCATCGCCTGTCGCAGATCCGCTGGGCTGATCATATCGTTGTGCTGCGCCGGGGACGCGTGGTTGCGCAAGGCTCGCACAAAGATCTGCTGCGCAGCTCCGAATCTTATCGGCATATATTCGACCGCTACGCCCCGGCGGATTCGGCGGCGCTGCCGGGCTCGGGAGGCTAGCATGGCAGCGATATTCGGCGGCTTGCAGAGCGACAAATACGATAGACAGTATTCGGATGCCTACTTGTTCCGGCGCATCGCGCGATACGCTGGCGAGCACAAAGGTCAGGTGGCGCTGGCTTTGCTGGGCTTTCTGGTGGTGGGCTTGGCGCGGGCATCCCGACCGGTGTTCATCAGCGCGGCGGTTGATGAGCTGGTTGGCAGAGGCGACCTGCTGACGCTGCTGCTGACGGCTCTGACGATTGTGACGCTGGCGGAATACATCTCCAATTATGGCCGCCGGCGCTTCACTGTCACGGTCATCGGCAAGATGGTCGCAAGGATGCGCAAGGATGCCTTTCGGGCGGCGGTCGAGCGCGATCTCTCCTTTTATGACCGGCACAAATCCGGCGCGGTCATCAGCCGCATCACCAGCGATACCCAGGAATTCGGCGATGTCATGCTCCTGGGCAGCGATGTCGTCTCGCAGTTTCTCTCGGTCATCGCCTTGTTCGCGGTCTTGCTCAGCTATTCGGTCGAGCTGACAATCGTGCTGCTGCTGACGATGCCGCTGGTCGTCTTCGCGGCCCTGGGCTTTCGCTTCGTCGCGCGGATCGTCACCCGGCAGGGCGCGCGGGCTATGGCGGTGGTGAATGACAATATCCAGGAAAGCGTGACTGGCATCCGCGTGGCCAAGAACTTCCGGCAGGAACGGATGATTTACAATGAATTTTCCGCGGTCAATATCCTCAGCTACAGCATCAACCTGAAACGCGGCTTCATCATGTCCCTGGTCTTCCCGACGCTGGGCGTGCTTTCGGCGATTGCCTTGTCGATAATCGTCTGGGCGGGCGCGCATTCGGTCATCGGCGGCGCGATAACTGCCGGCGCCTGGTATCTTTTCATCCAGGGCGTGGACCGCTTCTGGTTCCCTTTCATGAACCTGGCTTCGTTCTGGAGCCAGTTCCAGCAGGGCTTGAGCGCGGCTGAGCGCATATTCGCCCTGATTGACGCCGAAAACGAAGTCCTCCAGCATGACAGCCGGCGCATAAGCCAGCTGAAGGGGCGGATAACGTTTGCGGGCGTCGACTTCGAATACGATGCCGGCGAGCCAGTTTTGCGCGATTTCAGCCTAAATATCCGCCCCGGGGAGAATGTGGCTTTCGTCGGGCATACCGGCGCGGGCAAAAGCACGATAGCCAAGCTCATCACGCGCTACTACGAGTTTCAGCGCGGTGAAATTTGCATAGATGGCGAAGATATTCGCGCGCTCGACTTGAAGCGCTACCGCAATATGCTGGGCGTCGTGCCGCAGCAGCCTTTCCTCTTCAGCGGCAGCGTGCTCGAGAACGTTCAATATGGCAATCCCGGCGCTACCCGCGACGAGATCATGGCTATCGCGCAGAGCATCGGCCACGGCGAATGGCTGGACAGCTTGTCCGATGGGCTGGATACGCACGTCGGCGAGCGCGGCGGCTTTCTGAGTTTGGGTCAGCGCCAACTTGTCAGCCTGCTGCGCGTCCTGGTGCAGAAGCCCGCGATATTCATCCTGGATGAAGCTACAGCCAGCATCGACCCCTTCACCGAATCGCAGATCCAAGACGCTATCGAGTTGATCCTGGAGCGCTCGACATCGATCCTCATCGCGCATCGGCTGAGCACCGTGCGCAGCGCTGACCGCATTATCGTCTTGCGCGAAGGCCGCATCATCGAAGAAGGCGATCACGACCAGCTCATGCGCAGCGGCGGCCACTACGCCGAACTCTACAACACCTATTTCCGGCACCAGTCGCTGAATTATGTCGAGCATGCCAAGGAGCGATTCGCGGCCGCGGTCTAGCGATCTGGGCAATTCAAACCACAATGTAGGGGCAAGCCGCTGGCTCGTCCGCTATCTGTTTACATTGCGATCTGCAAACCCCGCCCCCGGCCCTGCCGACATCTCTAGCGCGCGAAGACACCGCGCATCTGTCGCGCATTCCGAAGCATCAGGGAGGGGACTAAAACGCGGCGAGACGCAATGATTTTGCGCGGGCGACGGCATTGTCGCGCGGGTGTCCGCAAGACAGGAAGACCGAGGGCATTTCGTCGACGCCGGCATCACTGTAGTTTGAAGCGATTGCCCTGTGCAAATTAGAGCTTTGGTATCGTGAGAGACAAATAGGGATTATACTTGCACTGTCGGTCTGGTCGGCGCGGAAGTGACCAGCCAGCAGGGAGAGTATCGCTCTATGCGCGGAAAGTTCTTGCGGGTCTATGAGTCTGCGGCCGCGTTGAAGCGCGCGTTGCTGCGAGGCTGCGGTCAGGTTTTGAAGCTGGCCTGGCGAGCCTGGCGCTGGGCGGATTCGCTTGATCTCCCGCTAAGTTCGCTGCAATGGCTGCTGCTCTTCTACTTGCTCTTTGGCGCGCTCTATCTGGGCGCCACGCCGATATTTGAAGCCAACGATGAGATTTGGCATTTCGGCTATATCCAGCACTTGCGGGAGAATGGCAGCCTGCCCGTCCAGGTCTTTGACGGCGCGGATACGCTCTACCAGGAGCATGGCAGCCAGCCGCCGCTCTATTACCTGTTGGCCGCGCTCTTGACATCGCCATTGAGCATCGAAGACGCGGACAGCTATCGTCTGCTCAATCCGCATGTCCGGTCCAGCCAGCCCGAGTCTTATGGCAACAAGAACCTCATCATCGGCGATGCTGGGCATTCGCCCCTGCGCGGGACGGGTTTGGTCGTGCTGGCGCTGCGCCTGGCTGGCCTGGCTTTGGGCGCGGTCACAATCGCCCTGGTCTACAAGATTGGCGAGCTGGCGGCGCCACAGCGGCCCACAGTGGCTTTTGTGGCTGGCGCGCTCACCGGCTTGAACCCGATGTTCATCTTCGTCAGCGCCTCGGTTACGAATGACACGCTGGCGATGACGCTGAACGGCGCCTTGATCCTGCTGCTGCTGCGGATCTTGCGCGACGGCTTCAGCCTGCGCTCTTCGCTGGCCATCGCGCTGCTTTTCGCCATGACCAGCCTGACCAAATTGACCGCGCTGGTTTTGCTGCCGGCATTGCTATGCCTGTGCCTGTACGCGCTGCGCAAAACGGGCGATAGGCGCGGCGCCTTGACCTTCGCATACACGCTGGCGCTGGCCTGGCTGCTGATTGCCGGCTGGTGGTATCTGCGCAATATGCAGCTTTATGGCGAGCCCTTTGGCATCGTCATGATGTCCAATATCGCTGGACCGCGCGGTCCTAACTTCAGCCTGGTCGAGCTATTTGGCGAGTTCCAGCAATTTCGCATGTCCTATTGGGGTTTGTTTGGCGTGCTGAACATCCAGCTGGCCAGCCTTTTCTACGTACTGCTCGATCTGGCCTGCTTCTTGAGCGCCGTCGGTTTGCTGTTTCTGATTCTGCAATTGCTGGCCATAAGCGACTTCGCCTACGCGCGTTATGAGCTTGCGCATCTGCTCGCCTTGCTGGGCGCGCTTGCCCTGGCTTGGCTGGGCATTATGCTTTGGGGCGCCTTCGCAAGCGTGACGGAGGGCCGCATTCTCTTCCCTTTGATCGCGCTGTGCAGCCCCTTGATGGCGGTGGGCATTGTGGAGGCTGTCTGGTGGATTGTCTTTTCGCTGCGTCCGCCCAATCTGGAATTTGTGCGCGCTGGCGACGCCGTGCCGAAAGCCTTGCTGCACGATACCATGCTCTGGCAGCTTCGCGCGCTGGGCTTGTTTGCGCTCTTCGCCCCCTTGACCGTCATCGCCAGCCAATATGGCGCGCCGCAGCCCGTCATGGAAGCGCCAGCCATCGCCCGAGAAGTTTATGCGGAATTTGGCGATGTCGCGCTGGTGGCCTATGAGCGGACAGACCGCCGCTACTCAACTGGCGATCGCGTCCGCCTCAAGCTGTATTGGCAGGTCCTTGAACAATCAGCCAGCGACCTGAGCGTGCTGCTGACCCTGGTCGATGACAATCAGCAGCCCATCGGGGCATACGCAAGTTATCCGGGCGCGGGCAGCTTGCGCACCAGCAGTTGGCAGCCGGGCGCCATATACCCCGACGAGTATCTCATCGACATTCACCAATCAGCCTATGGACGCTATCCGTTTGGCTTGCGCGTTGAATGGGCGGATCTGCAATCCGGCCAGAAGTCCATAGCGACGGATGCCGACAAGCGCGTTATTGAGCCGGTGCTGCTGGATATTGGCGCGTTGGTCAGCCTGCGCTTCCAATCCGCGCCTGCTGATGTCAATGAGATCCCGGCGGACCAGCAGCCCAAGTTTGATGAGGCGATCATCCTGGAATCGTTCCAACTGGATCTGGAGTTGAACGAGCTCATCCTGCATTGGAAAACCGAGACCTCGCCAGCCGAAGATTTCACCGTCTTCGCGCACATGCTGGATGCCGATGGCGCGATATTGACGCAGGCCGACTCCGCGCCGCGCTTGCCGACCGGCTACTGGCGCTGGGGCGAATCCTACACGACATTTCACCGCTTCCCTCCCGCCTTCAAGATGATCGACCACGAAGTGATCGTTGGCCTCTACGTCAACGATGGGCTGAGCTACCCCAAGGCGCAATACACGCGGACCTTGACTGAGGGGGAAATCGCGCTGACGCAAGTCGCGGAAATCGATGCTGAACCAGACGAGGAGCCGCCCGCCGAGCCCTATCCGGACGAGGTCTATGCCGATTCGTACACGATCCCCTGGGCTATGGCCAGCGAGGTCATCGCATTGACGCCCACGCCCGAGCCAGCCGACGACAGCGCTGATGAGGACGCCAGCGGCTAATCGCTGGATCAGCCATAGAGCGACTGCCAGGCAGCTAGCATCTTCTTGTGGATATTGGCGAGCGTATCTGGCACGGTCTGGGCGTCGCCGATGGAGACCATGAAGTTGGCGTCGCCGGGCCAGCGAGGCACGACATGGAAATGATAGTGGGCTGCGATGCCAGCGCCGGCCGCAGCGCCGATATTCGCGCCGATGTTGAAAGCCGGCGGGTCAGCAATTTCCCGCAGCGCGCGCATGACGCGGTTGGTCATCAGCGACAGGTCAGCCAGAGCCGCGCCCGGCAGGTCTTCGGGACTGGACACATGCGCATAAGGCACGATCATGCTGTGCCCAAATGTATAGGGATAGCGATTCAGCAGAGCGAAAGTATGCGCGGAGCGGGCGAAAACGCTGGACTTGGCATCGTCGGCGGAATGCGCGCTCAGCTCGCAGAACAAGCAGCCGGTGTCATAAGCGCCGTGGCGCTTGCCAGCGATGTATTCCATGCGCCAGGGGGTCCAGATTTGCTTCATAATCGCGCCTGCCTTGACTTGGCGATGCTATAGATGCTTGATTCTACTAGCGCGGGCGGGTCTGATACAATGCGCGGGATAATGGGGGGACGGACGTACATGAGCTTGTCAGAGGAAAGCCTGCGGCGCGTTCTGGCTCGGGAGTTTCGCTTTTTTCGCCGCGTCGACAGCAGCAATGACTTGGCAAAGACCTGGCTGATGGAAGGCGCGGGCGCGGGCGCTGTGGTGATCGCCGATGAGCAGCTTAAGGGGCGCGGCCGGCAGAACCGCCACTGGCGTAGCCCGCCGGGCAAGGCTCTGGCGCTATCAGTGATACTCAAGCCGAAACCTGCCCATGCGGCTGCGGTGAATATGCTGGGCGCGCTCAGCGTATATGATCTGGCCAGCCGGCTTGGCTGCCCCGACGTCGGCATAAAATGGCCCAACGATGTGCAGATCGCGGGAAGGAAAGTCAGTGGCCTGCTTGCCGAAAATGTCTGGCAGGGCGAGCGTTTGCTGGGCGTTGTGCTGGGCATTGGCGTCAACGTCCGCATTGACTTTGCCGGCACGGAACTGGCGAACCGGGCAATCAGCCTGGAGGACCTGACACGGCGGCGGCTTGACCGGGCAGAGCTCCTGCGCGATTTGCTGGAGCGCGTCGACTTCTGGCATGCGAGATCCCCCGATGAGATCTTCCGAGCCTGGAAACGGCGAATGAACATGCTGGGCAGCGCGGTCAAGCTGGATGGCTTTAGCGGCATCGCGCTGGATGTGACGCCGGCGGGCGCCCTGCTGGTCAAGAGCGATTCGAGTGAAATCCGGCCGGTGGTCGCGGGCGATGTCTTCACATTCGACGGGACCGGGAGCGCGCTATGAGCCGAATCAGCTTTGAATGGGAAATCGAAACTGAGCGGGTCAAACGCGTTGATGGCGAAGATCCAAAAGCCAGAAGACGCCGGCGGCGCAACCTGCTGCGGCTGCTGCTGATTCTTGGCTTGCTCCTGACACTGGTTGGCGCCGGCGCGATTGGCATCCGGCAGCGCTTTATCGACGCGCGCAACGCAATTGCCCAGAGGCTTCAAGACACCATCAAAGCCGAGGTGGCGGCGCTGCGCATCGGCGACATGAACGCCTGGCTCAAACTGAAGGACCCGGACGACGAAGCCTGGATGGAGAGCCAGCAAACGCTCTTCCACCATTATGAACGGCTCAAGGCTGAAAGCGCAATCGAGCTCAGCGGCAGCATCGTCGCGGTGACCATCGATGACGGGCGAGCGCGCGCGCTTGTCCAGGAGAACATCCGCGGTTTGCCTTATGCGCGGCTCTGGTTCTACCGCTTCGACGGCGGCGCCTGGCTGCATATCGCGCCCGACTTCTCGTTCTGGGGCGATGAGGCGCAATACGCAGGGGCTGGCGTGGAAGTCCGGTATCGGGCCGCGGATGCGCTATTCGCTGAGCAGCTTGGAGCGGCGCTTTTGGACTGGCGAGCCCGCGGCTGCGCATTGCTGGATTGCGCCGACTTGCCAACCCTGCAGGCGGAAGTAGTTCCCAACGCGGCTGCCAGGGCGACATGGACGGATGAGGCGAATCTGAATCTACAACTTCGCTCGCCCTATATCGAGATTGCCCGGGCCGACCTGCCCTTCGACGCCAGCTATAGACAGGCGGTCAGCGAATTGCTGGCGGCTCGCCTGCTCGCGCAGCACAGGAGCGGAAGCGAAGCCGAGTTTCCGCATGACGCCTATTTTCTGTGGGAGAGCGCCAAGATCTGGCTGAGCCGCTGGCTGGCGGACGCGGAGGCTGGCGCGGGTTTGCTGCCATCGCTGGCGCGCAATTATGGGGCGCAACATGTTGCCGATCTTCTGGCGATGCTGGCGCCAAACGACGACATGTCCAGGCTGGGCGAGGTTCTGGGCATGAATATAGCGGAAGCGGACCTGGACTGGTCCGACTTCATTGGCTGGCGGCTGGAGGCGGAAGCCGCGCTGATCAAAGCCCGCGCCGAGAATGACTGGCTGCGCCTCTACGATACATCGGATGAGGCGGTTCGCAGCGCCGCCTACCAGCGATTCATTGACAATAGGCCGCCGGAATTCATTCGGCTGCTTGACTACGCGATCATGACGAGCGAAGCGGGCGGACAGGTACTCCGCGCGCAAGTTGAATTTGCCGCTGGCAGCGCCAAAACGGTCGAAATCGTCGAATTCAAACTTGCGGGCGGCGTCTGGAAGCGGTCAAGCTGAAGGCAGAGCAAAAGAAGGACGAGCCAGCGGAAGCGACTCACCGGCTCGTCAAGGCTAGCTGCGCTATGGCTTTGCGCTGACGGTAGCTAACTGCCGTCCCCACCCGCGCCCAATGCGGCGTCGCGAATCACGACAATGAAGGCGAGCGCATGGCCAAAGATGATATGTCCATAGAAGCTGACGTCTATGGTGAGTTGCAGGACATCACCCCCAGCGACCGCCGGCATGATGATATTCCCGCCTATGATCCACCAGATCAGCCCATAGATCAAACCGCCAACCACGATATTCACGAGTGGATTGCCCAAGTCCACATACTTCATGAAGAGCCCCGTATAGAGAGCGCCAATCACGATGCTGATGATGATATGCAAGATGAAGCCGATAAAGGCATCGGAGCCGATCATGCTGCCGACCATCTCTTGCATACCTATGCCTGCATAAGCGAGGAAAGCATAGCCGGCCATTGCGCCAGGAATTATGCCCCTCCTCATTTCATCGGTATTCATAAGTGTGCCTCCCAAAAGACTAGAAACTTGAATTACGAAACTGAACGCTAGCGATGAGAATGCATTGGGCAAATTCAACAAGCTGCTTCCCCATCAGGTGGCGATAGTATACACGAAGCGCAACCGCATGGCAAGCAATTCGCAGCGTATTCTATTTCAAACGCATTTTCGCCGATGGCATCGTGCGTCTCCACCATTTTGGCAAGAATCGGCAGAGTCCAAATTCGCCTGAGCATAGCAGGCTATGGCGCCGCGCTGGCGAGATGAATTTCATTGAATAACATGCGTATGAAGCCCCTCTGCCAATAGTCAGCGCAGCGCAAATATGCTATAATTGGTTTTGTGCTGGCGATGATGCAAGAGTGCCAATCCGCCAGGTTTTTAGCGAAATTTTGCGCTGTAACTCTGGCGGGAGCGCTGGCAGCCACGAAACCTGGAAGCGGGCAAGTCAGCCATTTGACTGGCATAGTGGACAACCGGGATGGACGAAGTCGATACGCAAGGGCTTGACGAAAACGCCGGCCTCATTCTTCCAGTCAGCATCAACGAGGAGATGCGCGGCAGCTATCTCAATTACGCCATGAGCGTGATTGTGGCGCGCGCCCTGCCTGATGCCCGCGATGGCTTGAAGCCGGTGCATCGCCGCATCCTCTACGCCATGCACGATATGGGCTTGCGGCCCGGAACAGCCTTCAAGAAGAGCGCCCGGCTGGTTGGCGAGGTGCTGGGCAAATATCACCCGCATGGCGATCAAGCGGTCTACGACGCCATGGCGCGGATGGCGCAGGATTTCTCGCTTCGCTACCCGCTGGTTGATGGCCAAGGCAATTTCGGCAGCCAGGATGGCGACAAACCAGCGGCTATGCGTTACACGGAAGCGCGGATGGCGACTATCGCCGGCGAAATGCTGGTCGATATCAATATGAACACGGTCGAGTTCGCCGAGAATTACGATGGCACACAGGAAGAACCCACTGTTTTGCCGGCGCGGCTGCCCAATCTGCTGCTGAATGGCGCCAGCGGCATCGCTGTGGGCATGGCCACCAATATCCCGCCGCACAACATCCGCGAATTGGCGCAAGCCATCATCTATCTGATTGACAACTTCAAAGATATCGAATCGGTGACGGTGGATGACTTGATGGCTTTCGTGAAGGGACCCGACTTTCCCACCGGCGCCACCTTTGCCGTTGGCGACGAGCGTCTGCCGGAGTTGAGGCAAGCCTATGCCAGCGGGCGCGGGCGGGTTATCGTGCGGGCGACGGCGGAATTGGAAGATGGCCGGGGCCAGGTCATGAACCGCAAGACAGCCGAAGAGCGACCTGCCGATGTGCAAAAGCTGGTCTTCACCTCTGTGCCCTATCAAGCCAGCAAGTCCGGCGTCATTGAACGCATCGTGGGGCTGGTGCGCGAGGGCCGGGTTGATGGCATCCGCGATCTGCGCGACGAATCCGACCGCGACGGCATGCGCCTGGTGGTCGAGTTGAAGCGCGACGCCCAATACAAACGCGTCGAGAATCAGCTCTATTCCTTCACGCAATTGCAAACCGCGCATAGTATCCAGATGCTGGCGCTGGTGAATGGCGAACCGCGCAGCCTGAGCTTGAAGCGCTGCCTGCAGATCTACATCGAACATCGCTACGATGTCATCGTGAGGCGCTCCCAATACGACCTGGAACGCCAGCGCGCCCGAGCCCACATCTTGATCGGCTTGCTGAAAGCGGTATCCAACATTGACCAGGTAATACAGACTATCCGCAACTCGGCTGATGTCGCCGCCGCCCGCGCGCAGCTAATGGCAATACTGGAATTGGATGAAGCGCAAGCCAACGCCATCCTGGATATGCAGCTGAGACGCCTGGCCGCTTTGGAGCGCCAAAAGCTGCAAGAAGAATACGACAGCGTGCAAGCCAGAATCGCCTATCTGGAAGATCTGCTGGCGTCGCCGAGCAAGATCCTCAATCTGATACGCGCAGATGTGCTCGAAATCGCCGACAAGTATGGCGACGAGCGCAAGACCATGCCCGTTAATGATAATTATGACCTCGGCGAGGCGGGGCTCTATCGCCGCGAAAACGTAGTGATTTCCTTGACCGAAAATGGCTATATCAAGCGCGTGCGGGCGACGCATTATCGAACGCAGAAACGTGGCGGCAAGGGCATGCGCGGCATGACCCTGAAAGACGACGACTCCCTGCTGGATATCTTTTTCGCCTACAGCCATGACACCGTGCTCTTCTTCAGCGATCGCGGGAGAGTCTATTCCTGCGTGGCCTATGAGATTCCCGAAACCGGGCGCCACCGGCGAGGCGCGCTGATACGCAGCCTGCTGCCGCTTGAGGACGACGAGAAGATCACCGCCGTGCTATCCCTGACAGAAGAACAGGCGCTGCAAGGGGCGGGCTATTTTGTGCTGGCCACCAAACGCGGCCGAGTGAAACGCGTTGACCAGCGCGAATTTATGGACGTGCGCAACAGCGGCTTGATCGCAATGAACCTGAACAAGGGCGATCAGCTGCGCTGGGCGAAATGGACGGATGGCGACCAGAAGATTGTCATGGCTTCACGAGACGGCCAGAGCATCCTGTTTCACGAAGCCGATGTCCGCGTGATGGGGCGGCAGGCCGCTGGCGTCCGCGGCATGATCCTGGAAGGTCGCGATCAGATCGCCGGCTTGGATGTCGTGCGGGATGAGGCCGCGCATGTCCTGGTTGTGACGCGCAAAGGCTATGGCAAGCGAACGCCAGTTGCTGACTATCGCGAGCAAAGCCGCTATGGCAAGGGCACGCGCACGCTCAAGCGCAACAGCCGCACGGGACCAGTCATCGCCGTGCGTTGCGTCCAGGCGGCAGACGAAATCATGCTGATATCGAAGAATGGCATCGTCCTGCGCGCGCGTTTGGCCGAAATCCGCGAGATCGGCCGCAATACTCAGGGCGTCATCGTCATGAAATGCGACCAGGACGACGAAGTGGCTGGCATCGCCATCATGCAGTCGGAAGACGAGGCGGACCAGATGCCGCCCGGCAGCCTGTTCAGCGAAAACGGCGCTTCGGCAAGCCGCGAAGACTGATTCCTGCTTTCTGGTCTTGGAAGAAAAGGACCCCGCGCTTGGCAGGGTCCGTCTGCTTTGATGATCGACAAGCTGGCGAAGAGCGGCTATTGGGCTTCGGCCTCCTCTGATGATTCCGCTTCGCCTTCTTCCTCGCCTTCCAGTTCGCCTTCAAGCTCAGCATCGGCGCGGGCGGCGGCCGGCTGGACGATCTTTGCGAGCATTTCGTTGGGGTCGTTATGCACGGTGACGTTTTCGCCAAAGGTCAAATCACGCACCAGCACTTCGGCGCCCAACTCCATCAGCTTGGAGAGATCAATGCTGATCCGGTCGCGAATATCGCTGGGATAGACCTCAAGCGTCAAGGAGCTTCTGCCGGTGATCAAGATGCCTTCGCGGGCGACCACCACCGGGCTATTGCCTTCCATGACTATCGGCACTTCAACGCGGATGCGCTGCGTTTGATCCACAGCCAGAAAGTCGACGTGCAGGATATCGCCCCGCACCACATCGCGCTGCACTTCGCGAGCCAGCGAAGGATAACTGTCGCCATTGATCATAATATCAATGAGATTGGTGCCGCCAGCATTCATCAAGGTGACTTCTATGGCGCGATAAGGAAACTGCACGCTCAAGGCCTCGGTCGATGGACCGTAGACGATGCCGGGCACCAAGCCATCCCGGCGCAATTGCCGATTCTTGCGGCCCCGCGCTTGCCGGATATCCGCCGCAAGCTGAAACTCTGCCATGGTTCGATTCTCCTCGCTGCTTGCATCGCGGTCCGGGCCGCGCCTGTCTTCTGGCGTCAAAATAGCCCGACAAGTGTATTCAAGGCGGGCGCTCTGGTCAATGCTCGATCGCGCGACTATCTTGTGTTCTGAGGCAGCCGCCATCAGTAAGCGGGTAACGGGACTCGAACCCGTGACCTTCTGCTTGGGAAGCAGGCGCTCTACCAACTGAGCTATACCCGCGCCTTGCGGTGATTTTAGACTTGCGGGCTAGCCCTGTCAAGCGCCTGTGCTATATTGGCTGGCAGCCACAGCGAGGAAGCCTATGCGAGTCGCCTGCCCGCAATGCCTGGAGCAAGTCAGCGCGGAGAACATCAATATGCAGCGGATGATGGCACTCTGCGCTCATTGCAGCAGCCTGTTCGCCATTGAGCTGCCGCGGAAAAAGCCAAAACGCCGCAAGGTTCAAAAGCCCGCGCATCTGAGCGTGAGTGAGGACGATACGCTGCGGATCAATTTTCGCACGAACTTCCGCCTGGACAAAAACGAGAGCTTCCTCAACAGCGCTGCGCTTTCCGGCGTTTTCAGCCTGATAAGCGTGCTGATGGCCGGGCTCTTCCTGGAAGGCGAAGTGCCGCTGTTTTTGCCGCTGCTGTTCGTGGTCTTCAGCCTGACCGGCTTCTATTCGCTTGCCACGATTGCATTTAACAAGACGCATATCAGTTTTGATGGCAGAAACCTTTGCCGAAGCCGGCGGCCGCTGCCTGCCTTCACCGCCAGACAAGAATTGGCGCTCGCTGCCGTCACAGCGTTTTATGCCGAAGAATCCAGCGTGTCCCAGGAAAAGCAATACGATACCGCGCGCTTTCATGTCTGGGCTGAATTGCAGGATGGCAGCCGCAGACTGGTCGTCGCCGACCTGACGGAAGCCTACGCCTGGTATATCGCGTCTCGGCTGGATCAGTTCATGCCCGAAAATGCGCCGGCGGAGGGCAGTCGGCTCGCAATTGAGTCGCCATCAGAAGAGATGACAGTGTGTTGCGAAAGCGAACGCAGTGACCAGATCAGCGCATAGCGGCAATCGCGATGGCAAGCTGCGCATCCTTCTGCTGCTGCTCTATTATCATCCGCATCCGACCGGTTTGACCTACTATGTCAAGACCCTGGCGGAGGGGTTGGCGGCGCGGAGCCACGATGTCACGGTGCTGGCGGCGCATCACGCAGCCGAAACGCCCAGAGGCGAAAGCCAGGAGAATGGCGTGCGCGTGCTGCGGCTTTGGGCGCCAATTCGCCTTAGCCGGGGCATGATCATGCCAGCCTACCCCTGGCATTTGCGGCGTTTGCTGCGCGAGCATGATGTGGTCAATATCCACTCGCCCATGCTCGAATCTGCGCTGGCGGCTTTTCTGGCGCGGCGAGCCAAAGTGCCGGCCATCGCCACGCACCATGCCGACCTGGTCTTGCCCAAGGGCTTCATGAACAACCTGATCACCAAACTCATGTTCGCGAATCACACGCGTATGGCGCGCAGCGTCGATTGCATGGTCAGCTATAGCGAAGACAACATGCAGCATTCGGTATTCCTTGCGCCCTATCGCGAGAAGACCATGCCGATATATCCGCCCATCAACATTCCGGAACCGCAAACCGGGCGGGTCGAGCAGATGCGGGCGGCCTGGCGGCATGAAGGCGGTCCATTGATTGGCTTCTCGGGCCGATTCGCCCAGGAGAAACGCCCCGACCTGCTGATTCGCTCGCTGGACATCGTCAATCAGACTTATCGCAATGCGCGGGTAGTCTTCGCCGGAGAAATAGAAATCCCGTATGAAGATACCTGGAATCGCTTTCGCGGCTTGGTCAAATGCAAGGAATCGCAGTTGATTTTCCTGGGATTGCTGCGCGACAAACAGGAGTTGGCGAACTTCTACGCAGCCTGCGATGTCCTTGTCGTGCCCAGCGACATTGACAATTTTCCCTTGGTTCAGGGCGAAGCCATGCTTTGCGGCACGCCGGTCGTAGCATCAGGCATTTACGGCAATCGCGTGGCTGTCAGCGTCACCGGCATGGGCAAGCTGGCCAAGAAGGGAGATTGGCGCTCTATCGGCGAAGCCATTGTCGAGGTGCTGGCCGCGCCGCAGAACTTCATCAAACCAAGAGAGGCAATCGCGCAGATCTTTTCCAAAGAGAAGACGCTTGATGATTATGAAGCGCTCTTTATTGAGCATGCCAGCAAATGAAGCTGGACCGCGCGTCATGGATATGCCGGCTGCGCGGGCAATACTCGCTTGGATTACCATATCCATACTGGCTTTTGCGGCTAAACTGATTGTGTTTGACAGAGTTCGGCTGGGCTTTTCGGCCGCATGACCGCCTTAGGGGCTTGGCGCGGTATCTGGAACTGGACTGCATGATTCTCTACACTTGCCGTGACCATTGGCAGGCTCTGGATGAGATGAGGACCTGTACTCTTGCCCAGGCCAAAGGCCAGCCTCGAGACGAGTGATTTGCGAATGCTTCGAAGATACCTGCCCAGCCTGCTGCTTGCCCTGATTCTGATCTATGGCGCTGCCTTGCGCTTCACGGGCCAGAATTGGGATGACTTCGCGCATACTCATCCTGACGAACGCTTCCTGACTGCCTTGCTGCTGCCACAGATCGGCGGCGGCAATACTTTCACGGAGGACAGGCGGCGCTATCCCGAGCAACGCATCCTCACGGCGGGCGGCAATAGCGAATATGGCGACTGGCTCTCGCTAAGCGGCAACCCCAGCGCCCGGCTCGGCGCGGTACACGGGAGTTTCGCTGCTGAGGCGGTCAGCTGGCTGGCTGAGGCGCAAAGAATCAGCCGGTTTTTCAGCGATCAACAAGCCGAAGAGGCTCTGCTCAATGGCGAGGTGGATGCCTTGCTGGTCGCCAATTCTTATGGGAGCCCAGCCGACGACCGCATCTACGTTGGCGGCGCGATACGCTCCGAGGCTTTGCAGACGCTGCGCTGCCTATATCTTCATCCAGCCAGCGCGGGCATTGGCGGCTATTTTGATACGAGCTGTTCGCCGCTGAACCCGCATAATGCCGGGCATGGATTCTATGTATATGGCACATTCCCGCTATTTCTGGCGCATTATGGCAGCGAATTTGTACGCAATGCTACGTCAAGCGGCCTGCCGTTTTTTGATTATCAGAGCGGGCATCTGGTCTGGCGAGGGCTGTCCGCGCTTTTTGACATGCTGACGATCCTGGCTGTCTTCGCCTTGGGAAGGCGTGTTCATGGCAACTGGGTCGGCTTGCTGGCGGCAGTGTTCTACGCGGCGGCTCCGCTGGCCATTCAGAAAGCCCATTTTGGCACGGTCAACGCCATCGCCTCATTTCTGGTTACTCTGGCGCTCTACATGGCGGTGGCTGTTCAGCAGCGCGGCAAGCTCAGTCACTATCTCCTCTTCGGCTTGTTCACGGGCGCGGCGGTGGCCAGTCGGATCAACCTGGCGCCCTTGGCTGGCATCATCGTGGTCGCGGCTGGCATACAAGCGGCGCCGATCTTCGACGCCGGGCTTGGCAAGCGCGAGCGCTGGCGGATCTTGGCGCGCCATGTCTTTGGCTTGGCGCTGGCAGGCTTGGGAGCGTTCTTGGCATTCCGCATACTTAATCCCTACGCCTTCACAGGTCCGGGCTTTTTTGGCTTGGCGCTGAATCCGCGCTGGCTGGAAAACCTGGAAAGCATCAGCGCGGGCGTGTCTGGCGCGCAGGATTTCCCGCCCAATTGGCAATGGCTGGCGCGATCCTCCTTTGTCTATACGCAGAAAGATATGCTGCTTTGGGCGATGGGTCTTGGCTTCGGCGTGCTGGGTTGGTTCGGCTGGCTCTGGATGGCTTGGCGCATCTTGCGGCATCGCGGCGCGGCGCTCGAGGCGCTTGTCCTGGTCTTGTGGATTGGCGGCTATTACCTCTTCATGAGCCGGCTGGCGGCGCAGACCATGCGCTATTATCTGCCGCTATACAGTTCGCTGGCTGTGCTGGCTGGCTGGAGCCTGGTCGCCTGGCATCGACATGCCAAGGCGCATAAGCGCAGCCCGAGGAATATCGTCATTCCGCTCCTGGCGATTGGCGGTGCGCTCTTCGCGGTCGGCGGTCATCAGGTCTTTGGAGGCCGGAGCGACGCCACCTCGGTTAGCGCTTTTGTCATCGGGGCGATATTGCTGGGCAGCGCGCTCATTCCCAGACTGAGCAGGAGGCGTCCGCTGATCCTTGGCGGGTTCGCCGTCGCCTTTTCGCTGCTATGGGGCCTGATGTTCTCCAACGTCTATCGCCATCAGACCACGCTGGTCCAGGCGGCGCACTATATTTTCGAGCGCGTGCCTGGCGACTTCGCCATGGTCATTGATGGCGCGGACGAGACGACGCCCTTGATCAACATCGCCTTCCACAACACCGGATACAACTCGGCGGCGCTGAATGGCTCGCCGTTTGATGAAGCAAGCCACTACCGCGAAGGCGGACGCATGACGGCTGGTTTTCGAGCGCCAGCCAGCGGCACGGTCAGCAGCGTCTTCGCGCCTCATCTTGGCGATCCGCATGATGATGCCGAGCCGGAAGCGATTCGCATCGAAGTCTTCGCTGAAGGCAGCGACATGATCCTGGCGGCGGCTGAACTGCGGGCGAATCTGACGCGGGACAGCCACCCCTTGGGCGCGGGCTATACGCTGGAATTTGCTCCGCCCCTTGAGTTGGAGGCGGGATCGCGATATAGCTTCGCGGTCGAGGTCCTGGCGGGCAGCGGCGATGTGATCGGCTCGGGCTCGGTCGCGCTGACTGAAGGCAGCTGGGATAATCGGGCGACGGGCGCTCTCGCTTGCATCCTGCCAGAGGGCATCACGCTGGCTGACGACCCAGCGCCCGGTTTGCTCAGCGCGCGCGACTGCCGGGGGCGCTATCCCTTGTCCGCGTTGATCAATTCCCAAGATCAGATTATGTCCTTCCCGGTCGATAACCAGCTTAAATACGCGGATATCCTGCGCACCCTGGATATCGGCGATTATTTGACCATCGCCAGCAATCGCTTCTATGATACCCAGCCAAGGAATCAACTGCGCTGGCCCCTGACCACGCTCTATTACCAGAAGCTCTTCGCGGGTGAACTGGGTTATGAGTTGGAAGCGGTCTTCGAAGAGACCTTCGAGTTTGGGCCCTGGCGCGTCGCCGATCAACATTTGCCGATTCACGATTCGCCCTACTGGCTCAACGAATTGGAAGCTGATGAAGCCTTCCACGTCTATGATCATCCCACGGTCTTCATTTTCAAAAAGTCGGCGGAGTATTCCTCAGCCAAAGTCAAAGCCGCCCTTTCGCCAGTCTCGCTGAAGCAGGCGCATGAACTCGCGCGGGACAGCGCCGACGCGCAATTGCTGGGCGTCTTGAACTGGCATCTTACCGTAGCCGAAGCCGCGCCCACCGGCTTAACCTTTACCCCAGCCGAACGCGCAATCCAGACCAATGGCGGGACCTGGTCCGAACGCTTCTTCAGCGACAGCCTGGTCAATACCAATCAAGCCGTTGGCGTCGTCGTCTGGTACGCCACGATCTTCCTCTTTGGCGCGCTGGCGTTTCCGCTGGTATTCGCCGTAATGCCGAATATGGCTGATGGCGGCTATGCGGTCAGCAAACTTGTGGGCATGCTGCTGGTGGCTTTCTTCGCCTGGGCGGCATCCAGCCTGAAGATCCCCATCTGGTCGCAGGGCGGCATCCTCTTCTCGCTGCTTATGCTGGCGATGATCAGCGCTCTGCTCTGCCGCATTCGGCTGGTCGAGTTCCTGCGCGACAACTGGAAGCGGCTGGCATGGATCGAGCTCATAACCCTGGCGGCTTTTCTTGCGCTGATCTTCGTGCGTTTGACCAACCCGGATCTGTGGCACCCGGTCAAGGGCGGCGAGAAACCCATGGACTTCGCTTATCTCAATGGCGTCCTGCGCAGCACGACCTTTCCGCCAATCGATCCCTGGTTTGCCGGCGGCTTCATCAACTATTACTACTTTGGCTATGTGCTGGCGGGCGCGCCAGCCTTGCTGCTCGGCATGATGCCAGCCTTGGCCTACAACCTGATGATCCCGACGGTGTTCAGCTTGACCGGCATCGGCGCATTCTCCGCAGCCTTCAACATCCTGTCCCATTGGCGCAAGCATGGCGGGAGACTGGGCAATCCCTGGCTGGCTGGCGGGATGGCGCTGCTGCTCTGCGTCGTGCTAGGCAATCTGGATACCGCGCGGGTCATCGGCAATGAAGTGGCGGCGCTGGGCGGTTATAGCAAGCCGGAAAGCCTGGAGCAGTTCCTCATTGCAGATTATGAATCCAGCCATGACAGGGCGATCACACCCGCGATTCAGGCGGATCTGGCGCTGCAAGCCCGCGAATATCATATCGGCGACAGCCTGCGCTATGAAATCGACAATGCCCTCTCGTTAATACGAGGATTGCTTGGCGGGGCTGGCAAAATGCTGGGTGGCGAAGAGCCGCGCATCAACAGCGATCGCTGGTATTGGGGACCATCGCGCATACTGGCGGAGACGCCGGGCGTCCGCGGCAACGCCATCACTGAGATGCCCTATTTCACGTTCTTGTATGGCGATCTTCACGCGCATATGCTGGCTATGCCGCTTGTGCTTCTCTGCCTGCTGCTGCTCTTCAATGAAGTGGCGGGGGCGGGTCGGCAATATCGTCCGCCTTTGGAGCGCGCGCTGGCTTTGGCTTTGCTGTCGCTGACCGTCGGCATCCTGCAAGCCACCAACGCCTGGGATTGGCTGACGATGAGTTTGCTTTCGGTTCTGGCTCTGGTCTATGCTTGGAGCCTGAGTTGGCACAGCGCCTTCCGCCCCATGAGCGACAGGCGTTTCTTCCTCGTCTTGCTTTTGTTCTTGTGCGCCGCAGCCGCCATCACGGCGTTCCTGGCATCCGGCAACGCCCGGGTCATTGGCGGAGAAACGCCAACTGCGCTTTTGGAGGCTCTGCGCGGCGCTTTGCTGGTCTGCATCGGCGCGCTGCTGCTGGGCTTGGCGTTGCGCTATGTCTTCGTCCGCGCCTCGGCGCTGGAATTCGCCGCCACAGTCGGAGGCTTCATCGGCCTCAATCTGGCATTTGCTCTGCCCTATTCCAGCTGGTACGCAACGACATACAACAGCCTTCAGCTTTGGCAGGGCGGCAAGACGCCGCTATGGGCATATTTCGACATTCACGGCCTATTCCTGTTCTTGATTGCGTCGCTGCTGATTTGGGATAGCGCTCGCTGGCTGCGGCAGGGGGGAGGCTCGCCGCTCAAGAATCGTCGGCGCTCCCGCGGAATTGCAGCCGCATGCCTGGTTGCGGCGCTTTCACTGGCTTTGGCCATGGCGGATTATCAAGCTGCGCTCATCGTGCTGCCGCTGGTCTGTTGGATAGCCTTGCTCTTCTTCCGCCCGGGGCAATCGCTGGCTATGCGCTTCATTCTCGTCTTGATCGGCTTGGGACTGTCCTTGACGCTTGGGGTGGAGGCGCTGGTCCTGGGTGGCGATATCGGGCGACAGAACACGGTCTTCAAATTCTATATTCAGGTCTGGCTACTTTTTAGCGTTTCGGGAGGGGTGGCCTTCGCCTGCCTCGTCGAGGCATCCGAGCGATTCAGCCGCCGCTTGAAAGCCCTTTGGCTTGCGCCCGGCTTGCTGCTCTTCGCGCTGGCCAGCCTCTTCCCCTTCACGGCGACCCGGGGCCGCTCGCTTGACCGCATGGCGCCAGAACTGCCGCTGACCCTGAACGGCATGGATTATATGACCCTCGCCAAGCACTGGGAGTACCCGCAGGCAAGGGGCATAAGCATCGAGACGGACTTGTCTGCCGATTATCAGCTGATTCGCTGGCTGCAAGAGAATGTCCAGGGCAGTCCAGTCATTATGGAAGGCAGGCAGCCGGGCGGCGAATATCGCTGGAATGGGCGCGTCTCGATCATGACAGGCTTGCCTTCCCCGCTGGGCTGGAACTGGCATCAGCGGCAGCAGCGCGCCATCCCTCCCATGCACGACTGGGTCTTCCAGCGCGAACGCAATATCCTGCAATTCTATGACAGCCCCGATATTGATGTGGCAGTCGACATCCTCAACCATTTCGATGTCCGCTACATCATAAGCAGCGGCTTGGAAGAAGCGCATGCCGCGCCGGCCGGGCTGGAAAAGTTCGAGCGCATGGTGGCAGCCGGTTTGCTGGACATCGCCTACGAGATCGCCGGCGGCAAGATATATCGAGTGAATGAAGACGCTCTGACGCTTTACCTGCTGGAGCGCGGATCATGACCCTGCTGCTGGATTGGCTGGCGCGCGAGGGGCAACTGCTCATCAGCTGGTGGCTATGGATGGCGCTGGCTGGCTTGGCATGCCTGCCGCTCTGCCTGCGGCTCTTCGCTGGCTTGCCCGACCATGGCTATACCCTGGCGCGGGCTTTGGGCTTGCTGCTGGCGGCTTGGCTGTTTTGGCTGCTGGGCAGTTACGGCTTCCTGGATAATTCTCGCGGCAGCCTCGTTCTGTGCTGGCTGCTGACGCTTTCCGCCTCGCTCGCTCTATACTTCCGCGCGGGGGATGCTGGCGCGCTGATGCGCTGGTGGCGCGAGAACCGCTGGCTGGTCATCGTCTGCGAACTGCTATTCATGGCGCTTTTCTTCGGCTGGGCATGTTACCGGGCGCATCAAAACAGCTTGATTGGCACGGAAAAGCCCATGGAACTGGCTTTCCTGTCAGCCGCGCAGCGTACGCTCAGCTTCCCGCCGGATGACCCCTGGATGTCCGGTTACGCGATCAGCTATTACTACTTGGGCTATGTCATGTCGGCGGCGCTGGCCAATTTGAGCGGCATAAGCAGCGCAATCGCCTTCAATCTGACCAATGCCTCGCTCTTCGCGCTTTCCGGCCTTGGGGCATTTGGCTTGGCATACAATCTCGCGCGTTCAAGGTCCGCGAACTTGGCCAATACTAGCCGATTGGCCAGAAGCGGCGCTATTGCCACCGGAGTTCTCGCCCTGCTGATGCTCGCGTTTATGGGCAATTTCCAGTTCGCCTTGATAGAAGCGCCCATGCAGACCGGGGCCGCGCCACGCGCTTACCTGGAATTCTGGCGGACGCAAAGGCTGCCCGATCTGGAAGCGAGCGGCTATGCGCAGTCGGATAGCGGGGAGCTGGCGCTTGACACCAGCAGTTGGAATCATTGGTGGTGGTTCAACGCCAGCCGCGTCCCCACGGATTTTGATCTTGAAGAGCGCTTGACCGGCATTCAGCCTATCGGCGAGTTCCCGGCTTTCAGCTTTCTGCTAGCCGATAATCACCCGCATGTATTGGCGCTGCCTTTCGTGCTATGCGCTGTGGGCATGATGCTCAATCTGGTTCTATCCGGCGCGAGCCCCAGCCGGGAAGCGACGCTTGTCATGGGCATCGCGCTTGGCGGTTTGGCATTCCTCAACGCCTGGGACGGGCCGACCATGCTCATGGGTCTGGTTGGCGCGGAGGCTTTGCGCCGGCTCATGCGCAGCGAAACGGGCCGACTGGCTTTATGGGATTGGCTGGCTTGCGCGCGATTTGGCTTGCAGCTGGCGGCGGTCGCTATGCTCGCCTGCCTGCCCTATTGGATTGGCCTGCGCTCACAGGCGGCTGGCCTCTTGCCCAACCTGCTGAACCCATCGCAGTTCCGCCATTTCTTCCTCATGTTTGGTCCCTTGCTGATCATCATCGGCGCTTTCCTGGCGGTTGAAGTCTGGCGCGCCCATCAAGCTTACCGGCTGAACTGGCGATTGGGACTGCGAGCGGCTGCCATTCTGCTGGCTGTCTTGCTCATCGTGATGACAGTCCTGGGCGCGGCGCTGGCATTGGGCAACCCCGGCGGCTTCATCGTTGGCAACCTGAGCCGCCCGGCGGATGGCTATGGCGACCTGATTCGACAGCTTGTAGAACGACGCCTGGAATATGGCTTGACGGCGCTGCTGCTGCTGGCTTGCTTGGCCGCGGTTTTGGCTCGCCTGTTTCCATCGAGCCGGCCAGCCATTGCCCATGGCGAAGTCGCCATCGACTGGATCAAGTATCCGCCGGCCACTGGCTTCGCTCTGCTGCTGATTGGCATGGGCTTATGCCTGGCGCTATTCTGCGAATTCTTCTACCTCAAAGACAACTTCTTCGTCCGGATCAACACGGTATTCAAGCTGTATTATCAGGCATGGGCGCTTTGGAGCATCGCCGCCGCTTATGCCGTCGCCAGCATTCTGTCTGACCGCCGGCTGCCGAGGCCACATCCAACATTGCGCTTCGGGCTGGCTGCTTTGTTCGCCCTGGGCATATCGGCGGGCATTGCATACACAATCGCGGGCCTGCATCATCGCGCCTGGATCGAATCGGGCCGCCAGCACGCTGCCCAACAAAGACGCTTTGCTCCGCCAGCTGACTGGGACAAGCCGCTGCGCCATGTCTACGATGGCGAACTTGTCGCGCCGGGCACAATCCTCTTTTCGCGCATCAACCTGGCGGATGCCGCGCCGGCCGAATTGCTGCGCGCGGATCTTGCCGGCATTGCCGTCTTCGACGGGGATGGAATCATCATCACCGAACCGCTGAGCCTGGATGGAGCGGGTGGCGCATTGAACAGCGACGACCAGAATGTCATCGATTGCCTGCGAGAAAGCGTCGGCCGCGGCGACGCCATTGCGGCTGAGGCGGTTGGCGAAGCCTACAATATCGCCTTCGGGCGGGTCGGCGCTTTGACCGGCATCCCTGTCGTGCTGGGCTGGGAGAACCACCAGCGGCAATGGCGCGGCAGCAGCTATGGCGATGCGGCTGGCACACGAGCGGCTGACCTGCGCGAGCTGTATACGCGCCGCGAATTCTGGGAAGTGCAGCCAATAATTGAACGCTACGGAATTACGCATATACTGTTTGGCGCGACCGAAAGGCAGGTTTATGGCAGCGCCGGCGAGGACAAATTCCTGGACCATTTGCCTGTGCGCTGTGAATCGGGCGGATCGCGAATCTTTTATTCGGGCTTGTGAGTTGATGACCTGCCGATATGAGAGGCGCAGTTTCCGCCAGGACAAGATGCCTTGATGGACGCGAACGATAATTTGCTGAGCCTTGAAAGCGCGCCCGCCAGTTCACTGGAGGACCGGAGCGGCGGCGCCTGGCAGCGGGAAATCCCGGTCGAGTGGCTGGCTTATGTCGCCGTCGCCTTGCTGTCTTTGTGGCTGCGCGTCAGCATGCTGGACAGCGCGCCCATCAGCGACTTCGAGGCGCAACAGGCTTTGCATGCCTGGCATACGCTGCAAGACGACGCTCCCGGCAGCTTCGCGGCCGCAAGCAGTCCGCTGACCTACATCGGACAGCTCTTGACCTTTTCTCTGGCGGGCGCGGATGCATTCAACGCGCGCATAATCACGGCATTGGCTGGCTTAGCGCTTGGCTTGACGCCGCTGCTCTTCCGCGAAAGCCTGGGGCTAACCAGGACATTTGTCTGGATGGCGCTGCTCTCCCTGCTGGCCATTCCGCTGGCGGCTTCAAGAACAGCCGATGGCACAAGTTTTATGCTGCTCTTCGCCATGCTGGCGGTTTGGATGATTCGGCGCTATTGGTATTCGCAGCGGCTCCGAGACGCTTGTTGGGCGATTGTCTTCGTGACCTTCATGCTGCTGCTTTCGAGCCCGGCTGGCATCCCGCTCATGATTATTTTGCTGGCTTCCGGCTGGCTGGCGGTTTGGCGCACAGCCTTGAGCGCGCCGCAGCGACTCGACTTGCCGGGCGATGACATCCTGCAGATGGCGGTCCGGCAGCTCAAAGCCTTTCCCTTCGCGCCGACGCTGGCTTTTCCATTGGCGGTTGTTTTCGCTATGGCGACGCTTTTCATGCTGAACCCGGGCGGCATGACCACGGTCGGCAGTCTGATCGACAAAGCGGCATCCGGCTTGACCCAGAGCGCTTCGCTGGCGGGCATTCGCCAAGGCTTCGCCGCGCTGATATTCCAGGAACCGCTCTTGATCGTCTTCGCTTGTGGAGGCGCCTGGCTTTTGTGGCGGCATGGCGATGTCACCTATGTCGATCGCTTCGCGGCGGCTTGGGCGGCGCTGGGCGCGCTGGGCTTGCTGCTCTATCCTGGCGCGCGAGCAGGCGACGCCCTTTGGGTTGTCCTGCCATTGAGCTTGCTGGCCAGTTATGGCATCACGCAGCTGATGGTCGATCGCCGCGTGGTCATCCTCTGGTCCAGACCAGAAGACGAGACTGAAGACGGCGATGAAAATGGCGAGCTGCTGTACACGACGCAGTATTGGTGGGCGAAGTGGGCGATATCGGCACTGGTCTTGCTCTGCCTGCTCATCGTTTCTGTGCAGTTTCTGCAGGTGGCGCGGCTGATGGCGGCGCTGCCGGCCGGCTCCAGCCTGAGCCAGGTCATCGCGCTGCTTGGCGACGCATCGCAGCTGCGCTTGCTGCAAGGTTTGGGCTTGCTCATCGTCACGGCGATATTCTGCCTGGTTCTCTTCCTGCTCTTGGCGAGCTACTGGGGCTATGGCACCTGCCTGCAAGGCTTGGGCATCGGCTTCGTCTGGCTGCTGGCGCTTACGGGACCCGGCGGCGCATGGCAAGCGGCGGTCACGGACGCCAGCCTGCCCGATGGCTTATGGCGTGAAGCGGCGGTGACAGAAGACGCGGCTCTCTTGCGCGAGACGCTCTTTGAATTGGCGCAGCGCGAAACGGCCGGCTTCCCGCTGATGAATATCACCATCGTGGATGATGGAGACGGCAGCTCCCGCGGCGATGGCTTGCTCGCCTGGCTGCTGCGCGATTTCCCCAATGCGCGATTTGTCCGTTTCGCTGGCGCGGCCGCCGGCGACCGCATTGTGATTATGCGGGATGATGAGCAGCAGAGGGAGAAGTTGGCTGGCGATTATGTCGGGCAGCGTTTTGTCCTGCTCCGAACCTGGACCTTAGCGGATATCGATGCCTGGGATTGGCTGGCCTGGTGGTCGCAGGCGCGGCTGGATAGGGCGCAAATCCAGGAACACGCGGTCATCCTCTGGCTGCGGCAAGATGTCTATGATGGCGCGGGCCTGGCAAATGCAAGCCAGCAGTGAGGATGTTCGCCGCCCATAGTGTAGAATGGGAAGCGTCCGCAAGAGATACATGGCGAGCGAGGCACAATGACTGACAGGCGAATGGCGCAGCGCAAAGAAATCGATGCCATCATTGAGCGCGCGCTCGGCGGCGACCAGACTGGCTATGCCGAGCTCTATGACCGCTTTGCCGCGAGCTTGTATCGCCTCTGCTACAGCCTGCTTATGAACGAGCAGGACTCGGAAGACATCTTGCAGGAATCTTTCCTGTACGCTTTCAAGAATCTGCATCGCTACGATTCGCGCAAAGCCTCGCTGAAGACCTGGCTGTATACCATCGCCGTAAGCCGCTGCCGCAATACCTATCGGCGCAAGCGCTTCCTGACAGTTGACATCACGCAATGGCTGGGCTTGGAGTTGAAAGCGCCGCCCGCGGAAGCGCCGGAAGCCGCTCTCATCCGCCGAGACGCCAGCGAATCCATCTCCAGAGCCTTGCTCGATCTTTCGCCCAGGCTGCGCGAAGCCATCGTCCTGCGTTATGGACAGGGCATGACTTACCGCGAGATATCGGATGTGATGGGCTGCCCGCAGAAAACGGCCGAAAGCCGCGTGCGCCTGGGTCATCAGCGGCTGCGCGAATCTTTGCAGCCGGTTGGGCTGGGCTTGCTGGAAGAGCTTCTGCGCGTGCATTAAGGCATAAACTCGAGGCGCGAAAGGCAATATGATTCGCTTCAAGTATCGCTTCTGCAAAGTTCACATGGCGCGCTTCGTCAATGGCGATCTGGCGGAACCGGTGCGGCGGCGGGTGGCGCGCTACATCGACGAATGCGAAGATTGCTATCGCGAGTATATGCAGCATCGTGAATTCGCCTTCAAGCTGGAGCGCAGCCTGCCCACGCTGGGCAAGCCCGGTTCAGCCCGGCTTGACAAGGTCTGGTCCGCGCTGCAAGCGGATATGCAAGCTCCGCCAGCCCGCTCGAATGGCATTCAGGCGCCCGCTGGCTTGAAGTTCAGCTACGGACTGGTCATGGTGGCGATCACGCTTCTGTTGCTTCTGCCCATGCTTATCGGGATGCACGCGGCCGGGCTCTCGGTGGATATGCCGCTTGGTCCCAGGTACGCCTCGGCTCTGAGCGGACCAGCCAGCGCGTCGGCGCATTCCGCGGCCATCGGAGCAACCGCGGAGCCGGCCGCTTACTGGCGCAGGCCGCTCTTGCAGAATACTCCGTCGCCGAGATAATGTGCGGCATCGACCGCCGGCCAAGAAGCCAAACACAGCGCCCGAGATGACATGATCACCAGCCCGAACCTGCCGGAAGACAATGCCTTGAGCCGGGCTCTGAACCAGCGCCTGGACTTGAACTGGCGCCTGGCGGCCTGGCTGCTCATCTTTGCGCTGGCGGTATTCACGCGCTTTCACATGCTGGAGACGCGGGTGATGAGCCATGACGAAAGCCTGCATACGCGCTTTTCGTTCAACCTGTACAACGAGGGCAACTTCCAGCATACGCCGCTGATGCACGGTCCCGTGCTCTTTCACGCCACGGCCCTGGCTTATCATCTCTTTGGCGACAGCGATTTCACCAGCCGCATATACACAGCCATCCTCGGCGTGATGATGGTGATGTTTCCCCTGCTCTGGCGCAAGTGGCTGGGCAAATGGGGGGCGCTGCTGGCCAGCTTGCTGCTGCTCATTTCGCCCCTATTGATGTATTACAACCGCTATATCCGCCATGATACGCCGTCGATCTTCTTCGGCATGGCGATGGCTTATTGCATTCTGATGTATCTGGACGGGTCGCCGCGTTTCCGCCGCCGCGCCGTTTGGCTGTATATCTTCGCAGCCGCCATGATCCTCAATCTTGGCTCCAAAGAGACGGCATTCATCTATATCGCCATCTTTGGCAGCTTCCTGGGCATTTATTTTCTGGTTCGCCTGGCTCAGGGGCCTTATGACCTTCGCGGACGCTATCTCTTTCAATCGCTGATGCTGGGCATCTTGCTTGGCGGCATGATCACCCTGGGCATGTATATCGTGGCTGACATTGTGCCGGCGGAGATCATCGCGGGCCGCGGCGCGCCCTTTGGGGAGCTTTCGGGTCTGGAACGGTCAAGCTGGCTGAACTGGATGAGCCTGTCAATTTTCAGCGGGCTCTTCGTGCTGGCCTCGACGGCGCTTTTCGTCTTTCGCGACCGCTTGAGCCGCCTCCCCTGGCGCGAAGTTCTGCTGATATTCCTGCTCGCCCTGCTCACGGCTTGCGGCCTGCTGTTCATCGAAGAGCTATCCCACATCCCCAGCGCGACCGAAACCGCTCAGCCAGCCAACCCGGAATCCGACCAGGAACAGATGGCTGAAGGAGCGACTGCGAACGGCATACGCTGGTTGCCGGCCGCCGCTCTTTGGCTGATCGCGATTGCCGCGGCGCTGATGCTCTACCGGGATGCCCGCCTCGCGTCAGCTTATGACGTTCCAGTCGACGACAAAGCTCCCCGGCGCGGATTCTGGGGATACCTGTACAGCTTCCCCGAAGTTGACCTGCTGGTCATCATGGCTACGCTGATACTGCCATGGACGACCGCGCTCTTCACCCGGCTGATGGGCGGCGCAAGCAGCGACTTCGTCACTCTGGCCGAGGCTTTGCCGGCCAACCTGACCGGCCTCTTGCAGAACCTGCCGGGCATGGGCGGCGCGAGCCAGGTGGGACAATTCGTAGTGGGAATCTCGGTCTTCCTGCCGCTCTTCGCGCTGGCTCTGGTCATAGGCTTAAGCTGGAATTGGCGGCGCTGGCTGATGGCCGCGGCGATTTTTCACAGCCTGTTCGCCTTTTTCTTCACCACAGTTTTCACAAACATCGCCGGCTTGGGCACGGGCATGATCTACAGCCTGGGCTACTGGCTGGAGCAGCAGGGCGTCCGCCGGGGCAGCCAGCCGCAGTATTATTACCTGCTGCTCATCATGCCCACTTATGAGTTCTTGCCCATCGTTGGCACGGTCAGCGCCATGTTCGCGGGAGTGGCCGGCTTCTGGAAATCGCGGCGGAAGCGCCTGATCGAAATTGAAGACGAGCTAATCCAGCAAGCCATAACGGAGTCGGCTGACCAAGCCGGCGAAAGCGGGTCCAATCCGAACTTGCCAGCGCTTGCGGCCAGCGAAGATTCGGCGGTCGCTACTCCGCAAAAGGATGATAGCGCGGCGCCCAAAGAAACAATCCGCCATGTCCCGCGAGATGATGGCAAGCTCAAGCGATTGCCTTTTCTGCTGCTGCTGGCTTGGTGGGCGATTCTCAATCTGGTTGGCTATTCGCTGGCCGGCGAGAAGATGCCCTGGCTGGGCACACATCTGACGACGCCAATGATTCTGATTGCAGCCTGGTATTTCGGCGGCGTATTCTCGCGCATATCCCGCCGGCAGTTCCTTGCGCGCGGCTGGATCGCGCTGATGATCGCGCCAATATTCTTGATTAGTCTGGCGCAAGTCTTGGGCGGCTTCATCGCTGGCGACCCGCCCTTCGCTGGCCTCGCCAAAGCCCAGCTCGAGCGAACATACGCTTGGCTGGCTTCGCTGATCATCGCCTTGAGCCTGGCTTATGTCTTGCTGCGGCTGGCGCGAGGGACCGGCTGGCTGCATATCCGGCGCGTTCTGGCTGTCGCGATATTTGCTTTGCTGAGCCTGCTCACCGTTCGCGCTGCCTGGATGGCCTCTTTCATCAATTACGATCTGCCCACCGAGTTTCTGGTCTACGCTCACGCTGGGCCCGCCATAAAATGGGTGCTGAATGATATTGAAGAGATGAGCCTGCGCATGACCGATGGATTGGATCTCAAGTTCGCCTACGATGATGAAGTCTCTTGGCCCTACAGTTGGTACTTCCGCAACTACACCGATGCGGCATTTGTTGGCGGCAACCCGACCATGCAGAATACCGAGGATGCCATCTTCGTTGTAGTCGGCGCGGGCAACCGTGGCGATGTCGAACCCATACTGGAAGATCGCTATTATCGCCGCGATCACATGCGGATGTGGTGGCCCATGCAGGAATACTTCGGGCTGACGCCGCAGCGCATACTGAACGTTCTAGATTTTTCGCCGAGCAACGCAGAAGCCAACGCGCTGCGCAAGGGCATCGCGGATATCTGGTGGTCCAGAGATTACGATGCCTATGGCGAGGCGACCGGCAAAGATTTCTCGCTGACCAATTGGCCCGTTTCCGACCGCATGCATGTCTACGTTCGCAAGGATTTCGCCGCCAAAATCTGGGAATACGGCGCTGGCGATGGCGAGGTGAAGAGCGCAATCCCGACCGAGATCAACCAGTGCGCCGCAAATTGGCAGAGCCTGGCGCCCCTGCTGACATTCGACAGCTCCGCTCAGCCTCTGGCTCATCCCCTGGCTATGGCGGTGATGGGCGGGCAAATCTTCATAGCCGATGAGAATGCCAACCGCATCCAGGCGTATGCCAGCGACGGCGGCTACCTGCGCAGCTTTGGCGACGGCGTCGGGCTGGCATTGAACCGGCCCAACAGCGTGGCAGCCTTGCCCGATGGCGACTTGCTAGTGGTGGATACCTGGAATTACCGTATTCTGCATCTGGATGCCCAGGGCGGGCTACTGACCTCCTGGGGCAGCGTAGGCGAGTTTGGTTTCGACGCGCCCGTAGAGCCGCGGGATGCCTTCTGGGGTCCGCGTGATGTGGCGGTTGATGGCGAAGGGCGCATCTATATCGCCGATACGGGCAACAAGCGCATCCGCGTTTATGCGCTGGAAAATGGCCAAGCGGTTCACCACTATGACATTGGCAGCGGCGGCAGCGGTCCCGGCGAGTTGGATGAGCCGAGCGGCTTGGCCAGCCATAGCGACGGACGGCTATTCGTCGCCGATACCTGGAATCGCCGCGTGGCTGTCTTCAGCGCGGATGGCAGCCATCTGAGCGATTTCCGGGTGCGCGGCTGGTATAACAATGTCTTCAACCGTCCCTATCTGGCTCTGGATGAAAGCCGCGAGAGGCTCTACATCAGCGACCCGGATGGCAAGCGCGTCCTGGTCTATACGACGGCGGGCGAATGTCTGGGCTCATTCGGCGAGTCAGGCGAGAGCGCCGGAGCCGGGCAATTCCAGGAAATTGGCGGCATCGCGGTGGATGGCGCGGGCTTTGTCTATGTCAGCGATTCCGCGGCCGGCAAGATCCTGAAGTTCGCGCCTTTCCCGCTGGGATGAGCGAGCCTGCCGATTCATCTTGACGCCATTTGGCTGCTCTGCTATACTGGGCGCAGATGAAAGTTTTCGGAAAAAGTGGGCAGCCCCCACTTTTCGTCTTATATTGGGCTGGCGCGGGCAACCATCCGGCAGCCGGTCCACAAGCTGGAGACAGGCAAGATGTCGAACGAACTGCAAATCGCCTTCAACGAGATTGCGCATACGCGCGCGCTGCCATCCGATATTGTTCTGGATGCCTTGCAGACCGCCTTGGTCTCCGCTTATCGCAAGGATACTGGCGCCAGCGCCGCGCAGGCGATTGAAGCTGAGATAGACCCCAATACCGGGCGAGCCAAGGTCTTCGTCGAAAAAGAAGTCGTTGACGAAGTGCTTAGCGACGCCACCGAGGTCACTTTGGAGCGGGCGCGCTTCTATAACCCCGAAGCGGAAGTCAATGACGTGGTCATGGTGCAGGTCGACAACACCACGCGCAGCTTCGGGCGCATCGCCGCGCAGACAGCCAAACAGGTCATCTTGCAGAAAATCCGCGAAGCCGAACGCAGCGCGCTCTATGACGAATTCATCAACCGCGAAGGCGACTTGATCACCGGCACGGTGCAGAGCGTGAACTCGCGCAAGGTCACGCTGAGCCTGGGGCGGGCGGAAGCCGATTTGCCGCGTCAGCAGCAGATCCCCGGCGAGCGCTACCGCACGCACGAGAAAATCCGCGTCTATGTGGTGGAGGTGGCGCAGAGCAATCGCGGTCGCAGATCCTCGTCAGCCGGGCGCATCGCAATATGCTGCGGCGCTTGCTGGAATACGAAGTGCCAGAGATTTATAACGGGCAAGTTGAGATAATGAATATCGCGCGCGAAGCCGGGCATCGCTCCAAGGTTGCGGTGGCCGCCTTGCAGGATGGCATTGATCCGGTTGGCGCCTGCGTCGGCATGCGCGGCATTCGCATCCAGAATATCGTCAAGGAGCTGCACAACGAGAAGATTGATGTTATCGAATGGAATACCGACTCGGTCGCCTTTATCTCCAAGGCGTTGAGCCCCGCCCGCGTCACCGGCGTATACCTGGACGATGATCCCATAGAAGGCAAGACGGCGGTGGTCCTGGCGCCGGAGGATCAACTCTCCCTGGCTATCGGGCGCGAGGGCCAGAACGCCCGCCTGGCCGCCAAACTCACCGGCTGGCGCATAGACATCAAGAGCGTTTCGGAAACGGTTCAGAATGCGCTGAACAACCTGGATGCGGAACCCTTCAGCGCTTTGACGCAGCGCTATGCCGATTTGATCGCCGAATCCCTGCGCATTATGGAGAAGAAACGGCTAGATATGGCCATAATGCCCGAGGAGTTCAAGTCTTTGGCGAACTTCGCCGATATCGTTGAGCATCTGCTGCAGGATGAGCGCGACCAAGCCCGCGAGGCCTATATGCAGCGGCGCGATGCCGTGCGCGAGACGCTGGCGCCCAAGCTCTTTGAATTGCCGCTGGATGTGCTGGCGGTCTCGCAGGAGATTCTGGACGCGCTTGAGCAATTCGAAAATGTTGGCGAAGTGATGCTGACCTGCCTGGTCGATGAAGCCTTGGTCGCGAGGCGCATGGCTCACCTGCGCATTGAGCCGCCCGAGCCGGCTGCCGAAGCGGATCTCGAGCTGAGTTCCGACGATTCCGGGCTCGAAGCTGAAGCGGACCCGCAAAGCGAAGCTGGCGCGGAACTCGCCGCCGAGCCGGTCGCTGAATTGGAGGCGCCACTCGCCCAGCAGGAAGCGGAAATCGAGCCAGTCATTGAAGCCTACGATCCCCTGCCGGAATTGCAGGCGGCGCTTGACACGGTCATGGCAGCCGATATCGACCAGCTGCTCAAAGAAGCCATTTCCATTGAAGACTTCGACGAAGAAGAGGAAGAGTCTGAAGAAGGGGCTGAAGCCGAAATTACAGACGAGGCCGCGGAAGCCGCAACCCAAGCGGAAGCGGAAACAGAGCAGCCGGAAGTCTTGTTTGACGCCTTTGGCCAGCCGATTGAGCAAGCTCAGCCAGAAGAGGCGCCGGAAGCCGTCCTGGAAGCAGCCAGCGTCATTGAGCCGATCGCCCCGGTCGTCGACCAGCCCGCGCCCAGAGAAAGCGAGCGCGAAGCTGAGTTTGAAGGCAATGAAGATGGCGAACGCGAGTTTGAGCTGGACCTGCGCAAGGGCAAGAATCAACGGCGCAAGGACCGTCAAAGACGGCGGCAGCTGGTCTTGGACGAACAAAGCGGCGAGGTCATCGCCAAGCGTCGGCGCAAGGGCGGGCGCGGCAGCTGGGACGAAGAAGACTGGGAAGATTACGACTTCTAGGTTAGGGATAGAGAAGCGATATGCGCGCCAAGCACATAGCCCAGCGCAGTTGCGTTGTCTGTAAGGCGAAGACGGACAAGCGCGATCTGATCCGCCTGGTCATGGCTGATGGAGGCCTGCTGGTTGACCCGTCTGGCAAGCGAAACGGTCGCGGCGCCTATCTCTGCAAAAGCAAAGACTGCTGGAATGACGCATCCGCGCATAGGCAACTGAGCCGGGCGCTGCGGCAATCATTGAGCGATGGCGACCGCGCTTACCTGCGGCAGATGACGCCCTCATGAACCAGCAGAGCTAGCCGAGGCGGGAGCGAGACACCTGCCTCAACCGGTCGAGACAACATAAGGAGGCAGGAATGGCGGAAGCAGCAAAAGAAATCCTGATACCGGATTTTATCGTCGTTCGCGAATTGGCGGCGCTGATAGAGATTAGCCCCATTGATGTCATGAAGACCCTGATCTCCAACGGGATCATGGCATCAATTAATCAGACGATAGACTTTGATACCGCAGCCATTGTCGTCGAAGAACTGGGCTTCGCCGCCAAATCGGCCAGCGAAGAAGCGGCCGCCCAGGAAGAAGTCAAACGGGCGGAAGAGCGCGAAGAAAAATGGAGCGTCATGTATGAGGGCGAATCGGCTGATTCGCTCACTGTCAGACCGCCAATTATCACCATCCTGGGCCATGTCGATCACGGCAAGACGACATTGCTGGATACCATACGCAAGACAGCCGTGGCCGAAGGGGAAGCCGGCGGGATAACGCAGCATATCGGCGCCTACCAAGCCCAGCACGAAGGGCGCGCGCTGACCTTCCTGGATACGCCTGGCCACGAAGCTTTCACCGCCATGAGAGCGCGCGGAGCCCAAGGCGCGGACATCGCCATCCTGGTCGTGGCGGCGGACGACGGCGTCATGCCAACCACCCGCGAGGCGCTTGATCATGCCAGAGCCGCCAATGTGCCCATCGTGGTCGCCATCACCAAGGTAGACCGGCCCAACGCCAGCCCCGAGCTCGTCAAGCAGCAATTGGCTGAGCTGGATCTCATTCCCGATGATTGGGATGGCTCGACGATGATGCTGCCGGTGGATTCGCTCTCCGGCGCTGGCATCGAAGACCTGCTCGAAGCCTTGGTGCTGGTTGCGGATGCCAACTCAATCGTCGCCAACCAGCGGGGCCAACTGCGCGGCACGGTTGTCGAAGCCGAAGTTGACCGCTCCCGGGGCACTATGGCCACGCTGCTGGTCATGAACGGCACGATGAAGCGCGGCGACGCCATCATAGCCGGCGCCTCGCATGGCAAGATCAAAGCGATGTTCGATTCAGCTGGCAAGCCGGTGAACCGGGCGCTGCCCTCCATGCCGGTGGCGGTGCTGGGTTTGGATTCGCCGCCAGCCCCGGGCGTCATGTTCGAGTTGGCGCCAAATGACAAGACCGCCCGCAATATCGCCGAAGCCCGCCGCGATGCGCAACGCCTGCGCGATGTCAATGGGGGAACGCCAGTCGCTTTGACCTTGGACGAATTCTTCAAGCAATTCCAGGCCGGCGCCACAAAAGAACTGTCCATCGTTCTCAAGACCGATGTGCAAGGCTCGCTGCAGCCCATCACCGATGAACTCAAGAATATCACCGAACGCAATGAAGAGCGTATCGGCGTGCGCGTCCTGCGGCAGGAAGTCGGGCGCATCACCGAATCCGACGTCATGCTGGCCAGCGCCTCGAATGCCATCATCATCGGCTTCAATGTCAGCGCGGATAATGCCGCCTTGGCTTCGGCTGATGTGCAGGGCGTGGAGATCCGGCGTTACCAGGTCATTTACAAGCTCTTTGAAGACATCGAATTGGCGCTGCATGGCATGCTGGAACCGAAGTATGCCAATCGCGTCATCGGCGTGGCGGAAGTGCGGCAGATTTTCAAGATTCCCCGCAGCGGGATGATCGCCGGCTGCATGATCCGCGATGGCGTCGCCCGGCGCAATGCCAAAGCGCGCGTCAAGCGGGGCGAACGGCTGACCGTCGAGAGCGTCGGCGTGGCTTCGCTGAAGCGCTTCCAGGAAGACGTTCGGGAAGTCCGCGCCGGCTTTGAATGCGGCATCGGCCTGGATGGCGTCAGCGAATACCGAGAGGGCGACCTCATCGAATTCTTCGTGCGCGAGCGCGTCAACTAGAGGCTCGCCATGTCCATCAAGCGCGAGCGAATGAGCGACCGAATTCACGCGATTTTGAGTGGCCTGCTCCTGCGAGAGGTATCTGATCCCCGCCTGAGGCAGGTCTCGGTCACCGAAGTCAAGCTCGACCCCGAATTGATGTATGCGACTGTCTACGTGATTGCCCTGGGCGATGCCACGCGCGAGGCGCAGGTGATGGCGGCTTTCCAGCGGGCGCGGGGTTTCCTGCGGCGCGAGCTCGGCAAGCGCATCCGCCTGCGTCATACGCCGGAGCTGCATTTTGAATGGGATCACACGTTGGAAAAAGCCGACCGCATTCACCAGATACTGTCTGGGCTGGATATCCCCGATGCCATTGACGAAAGACCCGCCGATGACAGCTGAACCTGCCGGCGAGCCTGACTGGCAAAGCGCCGCAGAAGCCATCCACGCTGCGCAGTCCATATTGATTGTCGGGCATATCGCCCCGGATGGCGACGCTATTGGCTCGCTGCTGGGCTTGGCGCTGCCTCTGCGTGGGCTGGGCAAAGCCGTCACAACCGCGATCGACGATGGCGCGCCGGCCGGATTGCGCTTCCTCCCCGGCAGCGAATGGATTGTATCCACAATCGAGACCGGCCAGTTTGATCTGCTCATCACAGTCGATTCGAGCGATCTGGAGCGCATCGGAAAAGCTGGCGCCTATGGCTTGGCGAACAGCCAGCGCAGCATCAATCTCGATCATCATCCCACGAACACGCGTTTCGGCGATATTCATGTGATTGCGCCGAGAGCGGTGGCTGCCTGCGAGATCGTCTATGATTTGCTCAACTTTATGAGCCTTGAGCCCACTGCCGACGCGGCGATGGCTCTGCTGACCGGTTTGGTCACCGATACGCAGGGATTTCGCATCAGCGCGACGAATAGCCGGACGCTGGAGATCGCCCAGGATTTGATGAATCGGGGCGCGCCCTTGGCTGATATCATGGCGAAAACCTTGAATAGCCGCCCTTTTGCCGAAGTCGCCTTGTGGCGGCGGGTTCTGCCCAGCGTTTGCCTGGAAGCCGGCATGATTACCGCCACGATTCGGCAATCTGACTTACAGGGCGTGGGCTTGCGCAAGATGAGCGACGGCGGGCTGGTCAGCTACCTGGTCAACGTTGATCAAGCCAAGGTCTCGGTGGTCTTCAAGGAATTGCCCGATAGCCAGGTCGAAGTGGCATTCCGCGCCAAGCCCGGTTACGATGTCGCCAGTTTGGCGCTTCGTTTGGGCGGCGGCGGGCATACGCTGGCTTCCGGCTGCACCATTTATGGCACGTTGGAGGCAGCGCGCGAGCGGGTCCTGCCATTGGCGCGCCAGGTCATCGCTGAAGGGGATGGCTCTTGAGTCCACGCGCCCCGGCCGGTTTCCTCAACATCAACAAACCCTTGCATCTAACCAGCCATGATGTGGTTGCGCGGGTTCGCCGCCAATATCGCGCGCGCTCAGGCGGGAAAAAAGTCGGTCATGCCGGCACGCTGGATCCGCTGGCGGATGGCGTACTGGTGATCTGCCTGGGGGCGGCCACCCGCCTCAGCGAATACGTCATGCGTGGGCAGAAGACTTACCAGGCTCGCATAACCTTCGGCGCGACCACATCCACGTATGACCGGGCGGGCGAGAGGCTCTGCCAGCGCGACGCCAGCCTGCTTACCCTCCAGCGCATAGAAGCCGCCCTGCCGCAGTTTCTGGGCGATATCTCGCAGGTTCCGCCGATGCACAGCGCCATCAAACAAGGCGGCAAGAAGCTCTATGAGTTGGCGCGGCAAGGCAAAACAGTCGAACGGCCCGCGCGGCTCGTCAGGATTCTGAGCATAGAGATCCTCTCATGGCAGCCGCCCCAGCTTGAGCTCAAGATTCGCTGCGGTCCCGGAACCTATATCCGGTCCTTGGCGCATGACCTGGGCCAAACGCTGGAAGTCGGCGCCTATCTGTCTGGCTTGACGCGCTTGGCCAGCGGCCGCTTCGCCATTGACGACAGCCTGAAGTTGATGGCGCTGGATGAGGAGGGCGAATGGCTGGAGCGCATCATTTCCCCTTATGAAGCTCTGGCCGATTTCCAGCGCGTGATACTCAGCGAAGACTTGATTGCAGCCATTCAAAATGGCGGAAGCATACCCGCGCAGGAATCGCTGACGGCGCCGATCTTCGCCTTTGACAGCCTGGAGCGCCTGCTCGCCATCCTGGAGCCGCGGGGACAGCAATGGAAACCGCGTAAAGTATTCCCGCGGGGATCTTGATACAATCCCTCCGCCTGCCTTCGACTGTGACGCCATACGCCATGCCCCACGCAAGCAGCCTGAGCGAAACGAGACCCGATGCCGAGACCTTTGTGACCATCGGCGTCTTCGACGGCTTCCACCTCGGGCATCAGAGTCTCATTCGACGGCTGGTCAATGGCGCGAAACAGGCTGGCTGCCAGAGCGCGGTACTCACTTTCCATCCGCACCCGGACAAGCTGTTGAAAGCTGTCGCCGAGCGCTATTATCTGACCAGCCCGGAGCAACGGGCGGAGTTGATGCTGCAAGCGGGCGTCGACCTGGTTATCACGCTGCCATTTGACGAAGCGCTGCGCCGCTTGCCAGCTGCTGATTTTGTGAACCAGCTCTTCAGGCATCTGCGCGTCAAGGAATTGTGGGTCGGCGCGGACTTTGCTCTGGGCTTTCGGCGGGAAGGCGATGTGGCTTTCCTGAAGGCGCAGGGCGCGCGACATGGCTTCGCGGTCAAAGCCATCCCGCTGATCAAGAGCGACAAACACGCCGGTTTGATCGCCAGTTCGCGAATCCGCGCTCTGATAAATGGCGGCGATGCAGCTGCGGCGAAGGCTTTGCTAGGGCGAGCGTATTCGCTGGCGGGCGAGGTGGCGGAAGGCGAGCGGCGCGGACGGACCATCGGCATCCCCACTGCCAATATCAGCGCCTGGGCTGAACAGCTCGTGCCAGCCAATGGCGTCTACGCGGCTTGGGCAATCCTGGGCGGCGAACGATTTATGGCTGCCGCCAACATCGGCCAGCGGCCGACTTTTGCCGGCGAGGCTGTCACCATTGAGGCGCATCTGTTGGGCTTCAATCGGGATATCTATGGCGAGAGGCTGGAGCTGCGTTTTGAGAAGCGCCTGCGCCCCGAACGCAAATTCGCCAGCCTCAACGAGCTGGTCGCCCAGATACGCAGCGACATCAAGGCCACGCGCCTGCTGCTGGGCTAGCCCTTTTTTCGCCGCGGCAAGCTGTAGCCGATGCGCCGCATGAACTCGACATTGCCGCGCCAATTCTTCTGCACCTTGACGCGCGTCTCCAGGCGCACTTTGGCATTCAGCATATCTTGCAAAGCCTGCCGCGCCTCTAGGCCGATCTGCCGGATCATCTGCCCGCGCCGGCCGATGACGATGCCCTTCTGCGATTGACGTTCCACGTAGATGGTCGCTTCGATGAGCGTCCGGTCTTCGCCTTCGCGAAAACGGGTGATCTCAATGGCGACTGCATGGGGGATCTCGTCGCTGGTCAGCTGGATAATCTTCTCGCGGATCGTCTCGGCAGCCATGAAACGCAGGTCGGCATCGCTGGCTTGATCGGCCGGGTAATAGCGCGGCCCCAGGGGCAGAAGCGGGATGAGGCTCTGCAGAAGTTCGTCGATGCCTTGGCGCTTCTTGGCGCTGGTTTCATGCGCGCAGTGATAATCGCAGAGCGCCAGATACGCTTTGCGGTCATGATCCGCCGAGACCAGGTCAGCTTTGTTCAAGACAAGCGCGATGGCTGTATCCGCCGCCAGCTTCTTGAGCAAATTGGCGATATGCCGGTCTTCATCGCCCGGCGCTCGCGACAGGTCGACGATCCAAATCAAGGCATCAGCATCCCTGAGCGCGCCGCGGGCCAAGCCAACCATATATTCGCCCAGGCGAGTTTTGGGCAGGTGCAAGCCCGGCGTATCGGTAAAGAGGATCTGCGCCTCGCCAGTCGTCAAGATGCCCAGTTGATTCCGGCGAGTTGTCTGGGGCTTGGCGGCTGTGATGGCGATCTTCTGGTCGAGTATGGCGTTGATCAGCGTCGACTTGCCGACGTTTGGCCGGCCGATGACAGCCACGATGCCCGATCGGTGATCCTCGCCCCAATCATCGCTGAATATCGAATCAAGCTCATCCATGGGCGCGCCAATCGTCCAAGCTGGAATAGACCGGCAGATGCTCGCATAGCCGCGCGGGGAACTTGGCGCGGTCCGCCGCTATCAGAGCCGAAAGCCGGGCAAGCGGCTGCCTATCCGCCTCGTAGCCATAGGCAAAGACAGCGAATTGATGGTCAAAATCCAGTTGCTTCAGCGCCGGCATGTCATCCTGGCCATCGCTGCGCCAGCCGCATATATCCGCTCGGGGATAGAGATGGCTCTGCTCCATCAGAAACCGCCAAGCCTCTTCGCCATGCAGCAGTTCGCCATAATCGGCGATGACCAGCTCCGGCACAATCGATAGCTGCGGCTTGCCCAGGTAAGCGATGCCATAACGGACGACCAAGTCGCCCGCGGCGATGTCCTGGCCCGCTGGCAGCTTGCGGCTGGAGAGCAGCGCGAGCCCATCAAGGCGGGTCACGACGCCGGTCACGCGCTCGTTTATGGGCTGGCGGAGCGGCGCTTCATCGCCTGGCATGGAGCTTGTCAGTGAGGCTCAGCTTCGGCCGGCGCATTGATGTCGTCAAAGCGCTCGAAGGGGCGAACCCAGCCCAGCCACAAGCCGATGGCGAGCAGCAGCATAAGCAGCCCAACCACGATTGCCAAGCCCAGGGAATGCGTTTCGTCCGCGCTGAGCTCCGCGCCATAAATCACGCCGACGCTCGCGCCCAGGATCATGACCGTCATGCCGACGCCGCCCAGCATCGCCAGAACGTACAAGGTCAGCCGGCTCGGTTGATCAGTCTGTTCTTCTGTCACTCGTCAACTGCCTTCTCTATGCTACACTTCTGGCTCGCCAATGATTCTGCCCTTGACCAGCCAATTCGTCAAGCCTGAGAGGATGCGATGACCGTCAGCCAAGTCTTATTCATTCGACACGGGCAAACCAGCTTCAACACAGAACGCCGTCTGCAAGGCGCCATGCCCGTGCCGCTCAACGAGGAAGGCATCCGACAGACCCAGGCGCTGGCTCGCTATCTGCGCGGACAGAAGATTGAGGCCCTGTATGCCAGCCCGCGCCGGCGAGCCAGAGAAACCGCCGATATTCTTGGCGAGCGGCTCAATCTCGATCCGATCGAAGACGAGCGCCTGTCTGAGATCGCCTTTGGCGTCTTTGAAGGGCATACTTTCGCCGAAGTAGCGCGCGAATACCCGGCCGCTTACGCCAAGTGGGAAGCCGGTTACCGACCGTATCGCGTGCCCGGCGGCGAATCGCGGCTGGATGTGCAGATGCGCATGCAAGCGGCATGGGACGATATCGTCAGCGCGCCCGCAGGCGAAACTGTGGCGATCATCGCGCATAGCTCGGCGCTGATGATCCTGCTGGCTGCCATGTTCGTCGTCCTGCCCGAGAAAGGCATCCACAACACCTCCATCACAACGCTGGAGCGCCATGACGAGATCTGGCGAATCACAGCCTTTGCTGAAACGCCCCATCTGCCGTCAAAGCTTTGAAGGCTGGCATTAGCGCGCAATTGCAGTACAATCGCGGGGCTTTGCCAACAGGGTTATCATGGGAGGAAAGGCTGACATGACAGCACCCATTCGAATCGCTGTGACCGGGGGCGCGGGCCAGATCGCTTACAGCCTGCTCTTCCGCATCGGCAATGGCGAGCTTTTCGGTCCGCAGCAGCCGGTTGTCCTGCAGATCCTGGAGATTCCGCCGGCTATGGACGCGCTGCGCGGCGTGGTGATGGAGCTGCAAGACAGCGCCCAGCCCCTGCTGCATGACATCATCATCTCGGATGACCCGGAGGTCGCGTTCAGCGGGTCCAACTGGGCGATCCTGGTCGGCGGGATGCCGCGCGGACCCGGCATGGCGCGCAGTGATTTGATCGCGGCGAATGGGCCCATCTTCGTGGCGCAGGGCAAAGCGCTGAATAAAGTCGCCGCCGATGACATCCGCGTGCTGGTGGTCGCCAACCCCTGCAATTCCAACTGCCTGGTCGCCAAAGCCAATGCGCCGGACATCCCCGACGGTCGCTTCTTCGCCATGACGCGCCTGGACGAAAACCGCGCCAAATCCCAGCTGGCTCAGAAGGCTGGCGCGCAAGTCGCTGATGTCAGCAGACTGGCCATCTGGGGCAATCACAGCTCGACGCAATTCCCCAACTTTGAGCATGCGCGGATCCATGGCGAGCCGGCTGAGGCAGTAATTGGCGATCGCAAGTGGCTTGAGCGGGATTTCATGAGCGCCGTGCAGGAGCGCGGGGCAGCCATAATCCAGGCTCGCGGCAAGAGCTCGGCAGCCAGCGCCGCCAACGCCGCCCTGGATTCCATCCGCAGCCTCATCCAGCCGACGCCGGCGGATCAGTGGTTCAGCGCCGGGATCGCTAGCCAAGGCAACCCCTACGGCTTGGACGATGGCTTGGTCACTTCTTTTCCCTTGCGCAGCGATGGCGACGGCAATGTCGATATCGTTTCGGGGCTGGCGCTAAGCGATTACGCCGTGAGCAAAATCCGCGCCAGTGAAGACGAACTCAAAGCCGAACGCGAGGCGATTCTTGATTTGCTGTGACGCGGCGCCAGGCTCAGTCTAGCGCCTCGTTCTTGACCTTCTCGGCGGAAGTCTGCACAAACTCGGGCTCTTCGGGGATGATCGCCGCCAGGACTATGTAGACGATGATGCCGGGTCCCCCCGCCAGCGCGAACAGCACAAAGACCAGGCGCACAATGGTGGGATCGATGCCCAGCCATTCCGCGATCCCGCCACAGACGCCGGCGATAGTATTCTCCCGGCGCGATCGGTACAGACGTTTGCTCAAATCAAGCTTCATCCTGCCATCTCCTCTCCCTCATGGCTGGCAACTAACCCCACCCCCGGCCCGGCCGACATCTCTATGTCGCGCATTCCGAAGCATAAGGGAGGCGAATTGCGCGACCCTCAAGATACTGCGCGCGGGCGGTCGCAAGGGGGCGCGGGTGTCTTCATTGCTGGCTGCCTATACAATAATCTACGCGATTGAGGACGATGCGTCGCGGCTGGCGCGGCGGAAGGGGCTGTCGCCTATGCCAGGGACGACGCGAATCGCGCCCCAGAAAGCGCGGATGCCCACCCAAGCCACGGTCACCAGCCAAACGGCGCTGAAATGCCCGTCGCCCTCCGTCGCCAACAGGCTCAAGCCAAGCATGCCAGCCATTGTCGCCATCAGCATGGCGTTGCGCAAGAAGCGATAGTCGCCCGTGCCCCAATGAATGCCGTCGGTGATGAAAGCCAGGGCGTTCAATGGCTGCGAAAAAGCGGCGATGATCCAGGGCAGCGTGAACAGGTAAGCCGCGTTGGCAGGCACCATCGTCCGCGTCACAAGCGGCGTGGCGGCAAACATGACGAGCATCAATGCAAAGCCAGCCGCCAGGCTCCAGCGCATAGTGGAGAGCGCCACCTGTTTTGCGACCTGGAGTTGGCGAGAGCCATAAAAATAGCCCACCAGGCTTTGCGCGGTGGTGGCGAAGGCTTCGACGAACAAAGCAGTGAAGAACCAGACCTGACGGATGACCTGATGAGCCGCGCCGGCTTCCGCGCCCATCTGGTTGGCCGCGCGCGTGGCAAATAGCAGAAAGAGCGTGAGCGAGCCGCTTCGAAGCGCCAGATCCCGCCCGACCGGCAGCAGCTTGAGGCTTTCGATTAAGTTGATGTTGCCGCTGAGCCCCAGGCGACGCCGCAGAGCCCAAAGCGTCCAGACCGCGCCCAGCCAGTGACTGAGCGAACTGGCCAAAGCCGCGCCCGCCACGCCAAGCGCGGGCCCAAATGTCCAGCCGAAAATGAAGAGATAATCGAGGAGTATATTGGCGATGTTGATTCCCAGGGCGATCCACAAGGGCATGCGCATATCCTGAGCGCCCCGCAGCGCGCCAAAACCGACCATGACCAGGATCACCGCCGGCGCGCCAATTAGCCGCAGCTGGATGTATTCCGCCGCCAGACTCAGCACCTCCCCTTCCGCGCCCAACACGCCAGAAAGCCATTCCGCGCCCGGCCATAGAAGCGCGCAGAGCAGCAGGCTGATGAGGACGCCAAGCGCCAGAGCCAGGCTTATCAGCTTGCTGGCTTCCGCGTCCCTGCCTTTGCCGCTGGCCTGCGCCACGTCTGTCTGGGTGGCGATGGCCAGAAAGCCAAAGATCCAAAACACCGAGCTGAGCGCGCTCGCCCCGACGCCCAGAGCCGCCAAAGGTTCCGCCCCAAGCTGCGCCACGAAGCCGGTATCCACCAGCCCGGTGACCGGTTCGGCTATCAAGGAGAGCAGAATCGGCAGCGACAGCGTCAGAATGGTGCGATGTGGTCTGCGAGTGAAAGGATGTTCGTCCAGCGGAGTCCGGGTCATCAGACGTCACTTTGCCAGCTTGATGCCCGGCTCGCCCAGCTGCGCGCCAATAAAGTCGCGATAGCCGTTGACAAAATCGCTGGCGCCGAGCGCTTTCTTGCCAGCCAGTTGCAGCTCTCTGGGCAGGTAGAGCCCATGGCCCGTGCCTATGGCCGTCTCGCCTTGCCAGTTCAGGACTTTGCCCGGCGCTGCCTGCCCCGCGGCGGCTTTGCCCGCGATGATCTTCAGCGTCTTGCCCCGCCAAAACGAATAGATGCCGGGCCAGGGCGTGTATGCTCGCGCCAGCCGGTCAATCTCGACGGCGCTTTGCCGCCAATCAATCATGCCATCGGCTTTCTTGATCTGTGGCGCATAGCTGGCCTGGGCGTCGTCTTGTGGCATTGGCGCGATATCACCGGACAAGTAGCCGGGCAAGGTATCCAGAAGCAGGTCAGCGCCCAAATGCGCCAGCTTGTCATGCAGGCTTTGGCTCGTTTCGTCGCTGGTCAGCGTGATGGGGCGGCTGGCCAGGAGCGGGCCGGTATCCAGCCCGGCGTCAAGCAGCATGACGGTAGCGCCGGATTGCTCGTCGCCAGCGCGGATGGCGGCTTGAATTGGGGCGGCCCCACGCCAGCGCGGCAGCAGCGACGCATGAACGTTGAGCGTGCCGAAGCGCGGCAGGTCCAGCAGCGCTTGTGGCAAGATCTGCCCGAAAGCCACGACGACAAAGAGATCCGCATCCAGCATGCGCAGCGCCTGAATGGCAGCGGGATCGCGAATCTTACGCGGCTGCAGGACGGGCAAGCCAGCCGCCAGCGCCAGCCGCTTCACCGGCGATTGCCGCAATCCCTTGCCGCGCCCGGCGGGTCGGTCCGGCTGGGTGACCACAGCCAGCAGTTCATGCGCCGCAAGCAGCCGCTCCAAACTGGGCAATGCGAACTCAGGCGTGCCCATGAAGACAATCTTCGCCATAGCCCTCCAGGTGGCTCAATGGTAGTATCGCGCCAGTATTCTAGGCATAAACCTCGGCACAGTCCATGTCGCAAACGCAATGGCTGCTCAAGCCGCCAGCGCCAGCAGAGCACCTGGGGCGCTATACCGGCTTCAGCCCGATCCTGGCGCAGATTCTATTCAATCGCGGTTTTGAAGAGCCGGCTTCCGCCCGCCAGTTCATCAGTCAAGATGACCTTGGCGAGGATCCCTTTCTGCTGCGGGACATGGAGGCGGCGGTCGCCCGGATCAACCTTGCCATCGCACGAGGCCAATCCGTGGCTGTCTATGGCGACTTTGACGCGGACGGCGTCTGCGCGACGGCGTTGCTGACGCAAACTCTGGCCGCGCTGGGCTGCCAGGCGACGCCCTATATCCCCGACCGCGCATCGGAGGGTTATGGCTTGAATCGCGCGGCGCTGGAGAAGCTGGCTCGCCAGGGCATCGAGCTGGTCATCACCGTGGATTGCGGGATCCGCTCAGTGGCTGAAGTCTCCGCCGCCATGCGCGCTGGCCTCGACATCATCGTCACCGATCATCACAGCATCGGCGCGGAGCTGCCGCCGGCTCTGGCTGTCATCAATCCGCAGCGCGATGATTGCCCCGGCGAGGCGAAAATGGCCGGCGTCGGCGTGGCTTTCATGCTGGCAAAAGCCTTGTTGACGCATCGCTGGAAGACGGCGCGCGACAGTTACCCAAGCGGCTTGCGCCTCTCGGATTTGCTAGATCTGGTCGCTTTGGGCACTGTGGCTGACGTGATGCCGCTGAACGTGAGCTTGAACCGGGGGCTTGTCCGCCATGGCTTGGCTGTGCTGAACGAGATGCGGCGGCCCGGTCTGCGGGCTTTGGCGAAGGTGGCGGGTTTGCGCCCGGGCGCCATACGATCGGCTGATATTGGCTTTGCGCTGGGACCGCGCATCAATGCCGCGGGTCGCCTCGATTCCGCCATGAGCGCCTTTGACCTGCTGAACGCCAGGGATGCCGACAGGGCTGAGGAATGCGCCCGGGGATTGCAAATGCTGAACATGCGGCGGCAGGCGCTCACTCGGGAAGCGCAGCAAGCCATCAGCGAGCAGGTTCGGGAAGCGGCTGAGGATTGGCTGATCTTCGCGGGCGGCGAGGATATCCGGCCGGGCATCGTCGGCTTGGTGGCGGGGCGATTGGCGGAAGAATTCACTCTGCCCGCCGTCGTGCTTGAATATGGCGAAGAAGAGAGCCGCGCATCTTGCCGCAGCATCCCGGAATTCCATATCACGCGCGCCTTGGATGAATGCGCCGACCTGCTGGTGCGGCATGGCGGTCATGCGATGGCAGCCGGCTTCACCGTGAAAAACAGCAATATCGAGACCTTGCGCCAGGCATTAAAGCGAAGCGCCCAACAGAGCCTGGAAGGCAAAAGGCTGGCGCGCAGAACGCATATTGATTGCGAAGTCGCCTTGACGGAAGTCTCCATGGGGCTGCTGCAGGAGTTGGACAAGCTGGAACCGACCGGACAGGACAACCCGCCAGCGACCTTTCTCACGCGGGATCTCAAAGTCTTGCGCAGTCGCCGGGTTGGCGCGGAGGGCAAGCACCTCAAGCTCCGGCTGGGGACCGGGGGCATCCAGTCCATTGACGCCATCGGCTTTGGCTTGGGCATGCGGGCGAGAGAGCTTCCCGGAAAGATCGATGTTGTATACCATCCGGAAATCAACGAATGGAACGGGCGGCGCAGCTTGCAGATGCGTCTGCTGGATATCAAGCCTGCTGAAAGCGCGTCATAAGCGGGAGCGACGAGTCTCAAGGACGACCGACGCATGGCAAGTTCCGCACAGGATTATTACCGCTGAGGGCACAGAAGAATGTGCAAGTTAGTCGTGAAACAACTATTCACCAAAGAGACACAGAGGACACATAGAGAAGCCTTTGCTTTTGCTCTCGGTGTGCTCAATCAGCTCGGTGTACTCGGTGGTTAGTTTTTCTAATTGCTTAATTGCGCTTACTGAGATTTATCCTTGATAGAGCGGAGACATTTTGTCTACATAATTCGCCACTCTCCTCAGAATCGCTGCGCTTGACCTGAAGCCGGCTGGGGACTATAGTTGGCGGATTGCATGGCGATGGGGGCATAACTTGGAGCGGAAAGCGAAGCGCGAGGCTGGCGAACTCAAGTTTTCCTACGGCGGGCAAGCGGTAATAGAAGGCGTGATGATGCGCGGCGCGCATTCGATGGCGGTGGCCGCCCGCGGACCAGAGGGGCAGATCGTCATCCATGAGCAGCCGATAAGCGCCCGGCTCTATCGGGGCCGCATCGCCCGGACGCCCTTCCTGCGCGGCTTGGTCGGTTTATGGGACGCTCTGGGCTTGGGCATCCGCGCCTTGATGTGGTCGGCGGATGTCGCGTTGGGCGATGAAGAGGAGGTCAACTTCAACGGTCCCATCGGCTGGGCGACCATCGCGGTTTCGCTGCTCATCGGCGTGGGCATCTTTTTCCTCTTGCCTACAGCGGCCGCCACCGGCATCGGCAATGCCCTGGGCTTGAGCACAGCCGCCAGCGAAATCGTCCTGGACGAAGCCGGCAAAGAGATCGTGGTCTCCCGGCAGAGCGGCAACATCCTGGCGTATGAGGCATTGCCTATCGGACTGGACGCTTTTCTCATCAACTTGATCGAAGGCGTCGTGCAGCTGTCTATCCTGGTCGTTTATATCTGGTTCGTCGGGCGGACGAAAGACGGCTCGCGCATCTTCGCCTATCATGGCGCCGAACACAAGACCATCAACGCCTATGAAGCCGGCGACGAGCTGCTGCCCAAGATAGTCAGCGGCTACCCAATTGAGCATCCTCGCTGCGGCACGGCATTCCTGCTGACCGTGGTCTTCGTCAGCGTTTTGCTCTTCTCGCTGATAGGGCGCCCGCCCTTCGGCTTGCTGATTCTCTCGCGGGTGATATTCATACCCGTCATCGCCGGCGTGGCTTATGAGTTTCTCAAGTACACGGCATCCAACCTGGAAAAGCCTTGGATCCGCTTCATGATCAAGCCGAATTTGGCGCTGCAGCATCTCACCACCAACGAACCCAGCCTGGATATGATCGAAGTGGCTATAGTGTCCTTCAAGCGCGTCTTGCTTTCCGAAGGCTTGATCCCCGAAGACGAGGCGCAGATCCCAGAGCCCAATCCCGCGGCGGCGCATTCACCGGGCGATTAGACCCGGCGCGCTCCATCACTTCTCATAGCCCATCCTGCGCAGCGTATCGCCGGCTTCTTTCATGAAGAAGGCTCGGTCTTGCTTGTTGAATACCCGGCGCCAGTCTCCGCTCCTGCCAACGCGGGGGTGATCCGAGCGGGAAGACCGCTGCCCCAGGCCCCAGCGTCCAAGCAGCCTGACCAGAGGACCATCGTCATTGGCGCGGCTCATGGCTTTGGCAGTCCGCAATTCCGCGTTGAGTTGAATATCCAGGAAGTTCGCCAGGCGCTGCAGGGTGGCGGCGTAATCGGTCTCCAAATCGCGATAGGCGATTGCCAGCAGCTTGTCTTTTTCCAGCCAGCAATCCGCGTGATATGCCCAGTATGCCGGCCTGCTCATGCCGCTTGCTGGACCGGTCAGCGTCGCTTCCCCGCGCAGGAATCGCTGGAAGGACTGGTTGCGCACGGTCTCGCTGATGGATTTCATGTAGAAATAAAGCGACACCAGCACATCGCGGCCATCGCGGTGCACATAGAGTGTTGGCGAATTGCGCAGGATGGCGCCGACGAAGAGGCGCTCGTCCAAACCCCGCCAGTTTTCCGCCGTTGGCAGGTCGTGCATGTTGATCAGCACTGAGCCATCCAAACCCAGCAATTGTCGGCGAAAGGCGGACAGCGGCATGACGGCGTCTCGATTCGTTTCGATCTGCTCAAGCGCCATGAATGAATCGTTGATATCCGGGCTGTTCTGGCGCAGGGCATCAATCAGCAGGCGCGCTCCGGAGCGGCGGTGCGTGGCGATGACCACGGTGTTGAAGACGAACATCTAGCTTTCCATCACCATGCGCTTGAGTTCATAAAGCGTCGTCAAGGCTTCTATGGGGCTGAGTCCGTCCACCTCAAGCGAGCGCAAACTGGCCAGAGCCGGGTTTTCCGGCGCATCAAAGAAACTGAGCTGCTGATGCTGCGGCTTGGGTTTGTGCAGGGCGAAGTCGCTGCCGCCGTCTTCAAGCTGCGCCAGCAGTTCCCGCGCGCGCTCGACGACTGAGCGGGGCACGCCAGCCAAACGCGCCACATGCACGCCATAGCTTTGGTCAGCGCCGCCCGGCAGGAGGCGGTGCAAGAAGACGATATCCTCGCCCTGCTCCGCCACCGCGACATTGTAATTCGCCGTCCGGGGCAAGATATTGGGCAATTCGGTGAGCTCATGATAATGCGTGGCGAAGAGCGTCCGGCAATTTAGCCGCGGACTGTTATGAATATACTCGATCACGGATCGCGCGATGGCCAAGCCGTCGTAGGTTGAAGTGCCGCGCCCGATCTCGTCGAGGATAAGCAGGCTGCGCTGGCTGCTGCCGGCCAAGAGGCGGGCTGTCTCCACCATTTCCACCATGAAGGTGCTCTGCCCGGCGTGGATCTCGTCCGATGCGCCGATGCGGGCGAAGATGCGGTCGACCAAGCCGATGGTCGCCGAATCCGCGGGCACGAAGCTGCCGATCTGCGCCATGAGCGTGATCAGCGCCACCTGGCGGATATAGGTCGACTTGCCGGACATATTAGGTCCGGTGATGATATGCACCCGCGAAGCCAAATCAAGGCGGCTGTCGTTAGGCACGTAGCGCGTGGAGCTTTCCCGCAGCTTTTCGACGACTGGGTGCCGCCCGGCTTCGATCTCCAGGATGCTGTCTTCGGTGAGCCGGGGGCGCGTATAGCCTTCCCGCGCTGCCACCTCCGCCAAGGAGAGCAAAGCATCCAGATGGGCGATGGCGCTGGCCGTCTTGAGGATGCCAGCCTGCCGCGCCGCCACCAGCTGGCATAAATCCGCGAAGAGCCGCCGTTCAATAGCCAGGATTTCTTCTTCAGCAGTTAATACGCGCGATTCATATTCCTTTAGCTCCGGCGTGATATAGCGCTCGGCGTTGACCAGGGTCTGCTTGCGTACATAGTCCCCGGGAACTTTGTCCTTATGCGCGTTGGTGATCTCGATGTAATAGCCGAAGACTTTGTTGTAGCTGACTTTGAGGCTGGGGATGCCGGCGCGTTCCCGTTCCTGGCTTTCCAGGTTGGCGATCCAGTTCCGCGCGCTTTGGGAGGCATTGACGATCGCGTCTAGCTCGCTGTCATAGCCCTCGCGGATTATGCCCACGGCTTTCAGGCTCGCGGGAGGGTCAGAAGTGATGGCGCTGGAAATCATATCAAAGACTGGCTTACAGGGATCGAGCCGCTCGGCAATCGCCGCCAGCCTGGGCATTTCGGCGATCAATTCGCCCAGGCGCGGCACGGCAGCCAGCGCTTCCCGCAAGCTCAGCAGGTCGCGCGGATTGGCTTTGCCCATGGCGATGCGGTTGATCAGCCGTTCAATATCAGCCACCGGCTTCAAGACAGCGGCGATTTCATCCCGCGTCAGGTCGCTCTTGAAAAGCGTTTCGACGGCGTCCAAACGGGCATTAAGCCGATCAAGCTCCAGCAAGGGCTGGTTGAGCCAGCGCCGCAGCAGACGCGCGCCCATGCCTGTGGCTGTGCGATCCAGCAAGCCCAGCAGGCTGCCGCGTTTCCCGCCGCCGCGAATTGTCTCGACTAGTTCCAGGTTACGGCGCGTGAATTGATCCAGGACCATGAAGGCATCCGTCGAATAGGAGCGTATGCTGGTCAGCTGATCCAGGGCGCTTTTCTGCGTTGAGCGAAGGTATTGCAAGACCGCGCCGGCCGCCGCCACGGCATCATCCCGCCCGGCGAAGCCAAAGCCATCCAGCGTGGCGACGCGAAAATGGTCGGCCAGCAGCTCAGCAGAGCCAGAGTATTCAAAGGTCCAATCCTGGGCGGCGCTGAGGTGAATGCCAGCGGGCAGCGTCACGCCACGCTCGACCCAGGTCTCGGGCATGATGACCTCGCGCGGTTCCACCCTCGCCAGCTCTTCCAGGACGCGCAAGCCAACATCATCGCCAGCGAATTGCGCCGCGCTGAACTCGCCCGTGGACAGATCCGCGAAAGCGATTCCCGCCCGCCTCCAGCTGCCTTGCCCAGCATCGCCAACCGGCAGGATGCCCATGAGGTAATTCGATCGGCTTTCGTCGAGCAGGTCGGGTTCCAGGACCGTGCCCGGTGTCATCACGCGAGTGACTTCACGCTCGACGATGCCGCGGCCCGTCGGCTCGGTAACTTGATCGCAGACGGCGACATGAAAGCCTTTTTCGATCAGCTTGGCGATATAACTGTCGACAGCGTGAAATGGCAAGCCAGCCATGGGGATTTTCTCGCCGCCTTTGCGATGCGCCCGCGAAGTCAGCGTGATATCCAGCTCGCGGGCCGCCACCTCGGCATCGTCATCAAACATCTCATAGAAATCGCCCATGCGAAACATCAAGATGCAATCGGGGTATTGGCTTTTTATCTCGAGATATTGCCGCCGCATAGGCGTTACGCGTGGCATCTGGGCTCCCGACAAGCAACTTATTTCCGCTACCAATCCATGCTATTCTATCAGCGTCATTTGGCGCTCACAAGTTGCGCGGCGGGCTGTCGCGAGTGGCGCTGAAGCAATTTCGCAGCAGGAATGAGAGGTCGCGAATCATGGGCAAACAGATCATCGCCGTCGACCTGGGCGGGACGCAGCTGCGCGCTGCCCGCTATGACCGCGATCTCAACTTGCTGCAGCGGGAAAGCGGCTTGACGCGAGCCGACCAGGGACCTCAAGCCACCATCGAACGCATGAAGAAGTATATTTCGCGCGTTCTGCCGCGGGAGCGCAGCGATGTCCTGGGCATAGGCATATCATCGCCCGGTCCGCTGAACCCGGTCACCGGCATCATCATCGCCCCGCCCAATCTGCCGGGCTGGCATAATGTCCCGCTGGCGGAGATCATCAGCCGCGAGTTCGACCTGCCCGTGTACATCGGCAATGACGCCAATGTGGCCGCCTTGGCGGAAGCCTCCAAGGGCGCGGCGCAGGGCTGCCGGCATGTGGTCTATATCACGGTCAGCACCGGCATCGGCTCAGGCGTGATAAGCGATGGCAAGCTGGTGACGGGGCGCGCGGGCTTGGCGGCCGAGCTCGGACATATTCCGATCATCATGGATGGGGACCGCGTCAGTTCCGTCGAGCTTGAGGCGGCTGGTCCCGCAATCGCCAAGCGCATGAGAGCCGCATTGGCAGCCGGCGCAAGATCAAGCCTAGGGGAGCTGGCTCCTGAGGACATCGACAAGATCGACGCGCGGGCTGTTGGCATGGCCGCCCAAGAAGGCGACCGACTGGCTGTCGCATGCCTGTCGCATGCCGGGCGCATCATCGGCTTGGGCATCGTCACCGCCCTGCTGCTCTTCAATCCCCAGATCATCGTCATCGGCGGCGGCGTCAGCAAGGTTGGCGAATTGCTCTTCGCTCCCCTGCGCGCGGCGGTTGCGCAACATATCCTGGATAGGGCATTCACCGATGATCTGCGCATCGAGCGGGCGGCTCTGGGCGACGATGTGGCATTGGTCGGCGCGGCCGCTCTGGCAGCCACAGCCGGCGGCAGCATGGATATCAGCGAGCTGGATCGCCAGTTCTGAGCGGGGCGCCCAGCCGAAATCAACCAGCCGGGAGCGTGATACAATCCAGCCATGTTGATGCGACCGGATCTGCGCGCGCAGCAAGGCGATTTCCTGTTGGAGATCAGCCGCGCCATCACCGCCCAGCTGGATCTGAGCGAGGTTTTGCGGCGTGTCTTGCGCGCCTCGCTGGTGATGCTGGCCGGCCGCGTCGCCATAATTGCCCTAAGAGACAAGCAGGCGGGCAAGTTCACGGTCCGCGCGTATAGCGGCATAGATGCCGAAAGCCTGCCAGCGCTCAATATCAAGCTGCAGGAATTGATGGCGCCGGCCGACGAAGGCGCGTTCAGCCGCGAATTCCTGGATAGCAAACTGCGGGAAATGGCAGAAGCCATCGATCCGCGCCTGGCGCAATCCGTGGCCATGCCGCTGGTTTTCGCCAGGGATCCGCTGGGCTTGCTCATCGTCTTCCGCTCCTATCAGACAGCCATCACGCCCGAAGATGTCAAAGCGCTGCAAAGCTTTGCCGATCAGGCTGCCATCGCCGTCAACAACGCCCAGCTCTATGGCGCGATTTCCAAGGAACGCAAGCGCCTGGAAGCCATCATCAACAGCAGCGGAGACGGCGTGCTGATTCTTAACCCGGATCTCACTATTCAACGCGCCAATCAGGCATTTGAGCGCATGACCGGCTGGCGGGTGGAGGAGCTGGCTGGCTTGGAAAAGCGCGATGTCATCGTCTGGTCAACTTTGGAAGGCGCGGATATTGAAGACGCGCTACGCGATGGCTGGGCGGAACGGGCTGGCGACGAATCAAGGGCGCTGACGCTCTACGTCGAAGGCGACATCGTCCGGCGGGATGGCGCGCATCTGGGCATAGGCATCACCTATGCGCCCCTGCTGGCTGAGGACGGCCGCCTGGAAAGCATCGTGGCTGACCTGCGCGACATATCCAACACCCGCAAAGCCCAGGAGATGCAATCGGTTTTCATCTCCACGGTGCATCACGAACTGCGGACGCCGATAGCCATAATCAAAGGATATGCCAGCACGCTGGGCCGCGACGATGTCGAATGGGAAAGCGCCGTCATCCGCGAGAAGATGGCGATAATCGAAGACGAAGCCGACCGCCTCACCAACCTGGTGGAAGATCTGCTGACAGCCAGCAAGCTCCAAGCCACCCGTGAACTGACGTTGAATCTCGCCGACATCGACCTGAGCCTTTTGGCTGCGCGCGCGGCCGCCCGTCTGGATGAGCCGGAGGCGCAGCGCATCACGCTCAGCTTCCCGGAAGAGTTCCCGCTCATCCAGGGCGATGCCGCTCGACTGCGCCAGGTCATCGACAACCTGCTGACCAACGCCATCAAGTATTCGCCGCCCGGCAAGCCCATCACGGTGGGCGGCCGCTACAGCGAAAAAAGCATTACCGTATTCGTCCGCGATCAAGGCGCGGGCATCCCCAAAAGCGAAATCGACAAAGTATTCGAGCGCTTCTATCGCATTGATGACCATTTGACGCGGCGCGCGCAGGGCACAGGCTTGGGCTTGTTCCTGGTCAAAGCCGTGGTCGAGGCGCATGGCGGCGACATCACCGTCAAGAGCCAAGTCGGCAGCGGCTCAACATTCTACTTCACGCTTCCACGCGAACAGCCAGCGGCACAGGCGGGTTTCCCGACTCCCGCAAGCGAGAATCCGTAGGCAAATCACCGCCTGAAAGGGCTGAAAATACGTAGCGATCTGCCAAGTTTAGGGTTAGTATGGCGTACAGAGTCACATAGAAACGGATGAGATATCGAATGATTGCGAAACACAAATTCAACGGTTCGGCGCGCTTCTGGCTTGCCCTGCTGGCACTGGTTCTGCCGTTATTGGCTGCGTCGCTCGTTATGGCTCAGGAGGACTCGGGCGCCGTCGCGGTCCAGAACCCAATGATGCAAGCTATGGGAATCGCCCGGGAACTCGTCGAAGACGACATCGGTTATCGGATGCGCCTGCGCCGCTGGCGATTCTACGAGGATACCTGGAACAGTGAAGCAAGCGGGCGGATGTACGGTTCCTGGGGGATTGACAATTGCACAGCCGCGATACCGATAATGGAGAAACGCGGCGATGTCATTTATGGCTGGACTTTCATCTTCACCGAGACATCGGGCGATGAACATCAGGCGCGGGTCAGTTTTGATTTGCAGCATTCGGCGATCTGCGACAGAGTGCAAATACCGCCGCAATACGCGCCGCCGCCCCAGCCCACAGCCGCGCCGCAAACAGCCGACGCTCAGGCAGCCGCTCCCGCAGTGGCGCCGGCCGCAGGCAGCTCAGCCAACGTCAGCGGTTTTAACTTGGGCGGTCATGTCGTCGGCCTGGATGGCAACGCCGTCAGCTATATGCGCCAGGCCGGCATGTCCTGGGTGAAAAAGCAAGTCACTCACGGCGTGTCTGATGGCCGCGACATCATTGCCACCGCCCACAACAACGGCTTTCGCGTCGTCCTAGGCGCGCTTGGGCATAAGAACCAGCTGGCAAGCAACTTCGACAACTATGTTAAGGAATTCGCGAAATACGTGGGATTCCTGGCAAGCCAAGGCGCGGATGCCATTGAAGTCTGGAACGAGCCGAATATCGACCGCGAATGGCCCACAGGCCAGGTCAATGGCGGCAGCTATACGCGATTGCTGGCGGCTGCTTACAACGCCATCAAAGCCGCCAATCCGGCCACCATCGTTATCAGCGGCGCGCCCTCCCCAACCGGTTACTTTGGCAACGCCGGCTGTGGCGCTTCGGGCTGCAACGATGATCACTTCTTGCGGCAAATGGCGGCGGCGGGAGCAGCCAATTATATGGACTGCGTTGGCATCCATTACAACTCCGGCTCATCGCCCCCAAGCAGCACGACCGGGGCGAATGTGCAAGGTTGGCATTACTCGTGGTATCTGCCCAGCATGATGAATGTGTATCACGGCGCGTTCCCGGGCAAGCCGCTTTGCTTCACCGAGCTGGGTTACCTTAGCGGCGAGGGCTTTGGACCGCTGCCGGGCGGCTTTGCCTGGGCGTCGACGACATCTCTGGCCGAACATGCCGCCTGGCTGGGCGGGGCTGTCAGTCTGGCGCGCTCGGCCGGCTATGTGAACATGATCATCGTCTGGAATGTGAACTTCACCAGGTATGACAATGATCCAATGGCGGGTTATGCCATCATCAGACCGGGCGGCGGCTGCCCGGCTTGCGACACATTGCGAGCGGCGATGGGGTGATGATTCTCGAACGGCTGTAGATGTTGGGGGCGACTCGTTTTGCCCCCGTTTGCATTGCGAACTGCCTGTCCCCAGTCCCCTACCTCAAAAATGGGGGAGATTTCGCGCAGCTGGGCGAGTGGCTGCATCGCCCCTGCATCTGTCCCTCATGAGTGGCTGGCGCTGCCGATGGACGAGCGACTTGGCCATTCATCACTGGGCGTCAAAACTTTGCAGCCAGAGATCGTCGAAAACACAGGCGCTTTCCGCCGATTCATAATTGACCACGGCGATGCCGATGCTGCCAACGCGCGGCTCGGATGGCAGGCTGCCCGCGTATGCCTCGTCCAGGTAGAAGTGAATAATATCATCCAGAGCGATCACCAGCAGGTAATGGTCTGGGCCGGCTGGCGGAGCGCGCAGCCCATAGATGCCCGGCGCGAAACCCTCGGCGCTGCGCCTGGATAGCCCATAGTCGCCCTCGCTTGTCATGTAAGCCAGGGTGTAATGGTTCTCATCGTTGAAATGGAAGAAGAGGCCGCAGCCGCCATTCTCGCCGCCGCTCTGTTGGAAGTTCAGCGCAGCCCCCAGCGCAAACTGCTCAACCTGCCGGTCTGGCGCGATGGCGATGCGCGTGACGCCTTTGCGGACATGGCGCACGGAGCTTTCCCGCTGCACAAAGCTGACAGTGTAGCCGGCTGGAATCAACTGCTTGCGCGCCAGGTCATGCGCCATCAGATAATCCAGACGCTGCAAGATGCGCTGCGGAAAGAGGATCTCCTGTTTCACGCGGGTCGGCAGGGTCAGCAGGGATTGGCGGACGGCGAAGGACATCAAGCCGCTCGACCTGTCGTCTGTGCGCATGATGATGCCCAAAGCGCCAGCCCGCTGCCTTCCTTCATCGGCGACCGACCCTACGACCTGCCCCTTGTAGACCACGTCCAGGTGCTGGCCGCTGGCCAGGATGCCGAGGCGGAAATCACTCTCGCCCGGCACAATGGCGGGATGAGTCGTCCAGCCGCGCAGAGTCACGGTCTCGCCGCCCTCGACGCGCTCAATACGCCAGTAGCCTGTCTTGCTCAGCAGCAGACGATGATAATTCTGCGGCGATTGAAAACGAAAGACCAAGCCAAGATTCCAGCCGACAGACGAGGACACCGAATTATAGTCGACTTCAAAATAGATATCGCGCTCTGGCGGGAGGTGCTGGGCCAGCACGACGGCGGTCCGCGCGTAGCCCTGCAATTCAACCGCGTACAAGCTGGATTCCGAGATATCCAACTCGGCGTCGCTGAAGGCCACCTGCCACTGCGCCTTGTCCATGGTCACATCATGCAGAGCCAGCACATCAAAACCCGGCAGCAGGTGCAAGCGATAATCGCCGCCGCTGCCGCCATGCCCGCTGACCACGATGGTATAGGATGACGTGGAGCGCAGCACCAGCGCCTGAATAGCCGCATCGCGCGTGGCTGGATAATCATAATCGTCGTTTTCGATGATGAGACGGCTATTGCGATCCAGCAGTTCAAAGCGGGGGTCCAGCGCGTCATCCAAAGCCTCGACGCGGATGGACAGCAGGGTCAAGGCGAGCGCGCTGAAGGTATAGCGATGGCTCTCGCCGGGCGTCAGGCTGCCCTCAACGATATCGCCGAGCCGCAGCTGCCCCGCCTGCGCCTCAAGAGATGAAAATGCGACAAGCAGAAGCAGCGCGCAGAACAGGCCGCGTCCCAGCGCATTCACTTGTCTTTGGGCATCCATGAGGTATAGGTGTCCGCGAGGTAATCGAGATAGGCGCGATAATCTTCCAGCGACATTTCCGCGCCGAGCTCGCCGCGATGAAACTCTGCTTGGGCGATGCGGCGTTGGCTGCCCGCCTCGCGCAGGTCTCGCGATTCGCCGTTTTTGCCTTTTTTCGGTTTCTTGCGCTGGTATCTTTGCGACAGGCGGGAGAGCGGCAAGGCTTCAAAGTCCGCTGGCGAGGCGATGCTGTAACTTACGATGAATTCGCCATCTTGTTCCAGGGCGTTCGCCACGACATACCAGCCTTTGGGCACGCGGGGATGGCGCCTGGCTTCAAAATGCCATTGCAACAGGTTGACGTCTTGCCCGGCGTCGATCTCGCCTTGCACCTGATCGCCCTTGACAAGCACAATCATGTCATCAAGAAACTGAATCGCGCGGTTGCTGGGCCAATAGGTCTTGCCCAGGTAATCGGCAACATAGGTCAAGCCAACCGCAATCGCCAAAGCCGCGCCAATCGTGAGCAAGCCGCCGCCGCTGACAATTGAGCTGATGATCAGGTAGCTGGCGATGACGCTGATCATAAAGGTCAGGCAGCCCAACAGGCGGACGCCGGAATGTTCCTTATCCACCGGGATTTCCAGACCGGGCATCGCGATTTTCCGCTTGAAACTTGTCATGCCGCTGCCTCTCATTGCCTGCCGGGCTCGGGAATGCGCCTGCTTTGGCAAGACATGATAATCCAAATCAAGCAAGTTTCAATACTGCCGCCCCTGGCGCGGAGCCTGTCTCTGTCGCCGCCGTTTTGAGGCTCAGAATCGCTTCCACCAGATGCCGCTGCATTCGGGCAAAATGAGACGGCCGCCCGACAGGAATTGCTCGACAAGCTCCGCGCCGAAGAATACGCGCGTCAGTTCTTCGGCTTCGGCGGACGAGGCGAACTGGTAATCGGTGCGCGCCCAGCGCCGCGAGAAGCCATGCGCGTCGACCCAATATGCGTACAAGTCTTGCATCCGCTGCGAAGGCGCTTTGGGCTGCCGGCGGCCTATGCCTAGATCTTCGATCATGATGGCGACGCCGCCCGGTTTGAGTATGCGGCGCATCTCGGCCAGCATGCGATCGGTCTGCTGTCGCCAATGCCGCGGATGCTGATCCAGAACATGAGTGAAGCTCCAGCCTTCAATGGCCAGGTCCGCGCAATCATCCGTCACCGGCATGTTGGCATTATCGCCGAGAGCCAGACTCCAGTTCCGCGCGCCGCTTTCCGAAAGCAGAGCATTCGCCCGGCGCAGCATGGCTCGCTCAATATCGAAGGCGTACACGCGCTTGGCCAGGACCGCCAGCAGCAGAGTCAAATGGCCCGTGCCGGCGCCAAACTCGACCACTACCCTTCCATCCAGCGGCGCAATATCGTTCAGCGCGCTGATGAGCTTGCCCTGGCTGTCTTGACGCGCCACCAGCCTCTCGTAGAGGCCGGCATGATCGCGATAGAATTGCCGGATGGCATCCGCGTCTGTCATAGCGTCAAAGCGCCAGACTGCTCCATGCGCTAGACGCTGAAGGCTTGGACCTGCGCGTCAAAGTTGCTCTGGTCAATCTGGGGATATTTGTTCAGCTGCGCCTTGAATACCTGCATGTATTGCGCAATCTGCTCGCGGGTATAGGCTTCGAATCGCAGAGTCACGGCCGGCTGCGTATTGCTGGCTCGCACCAAACCCCAGCCGCCATCAAAGACCACGCGCGCGCCATCCACCGTGACAACTTCATACTGGCTCTGCAGCTCTGCGGTCATCTCTTCGATCATGCGAAACTTGAGCGCATCGGGCGCGGAAAGCACGATTTCCGGCGTGGCGACCAGCTTCGGGATATCGTTAAAGATTTCGGCGATCGTCTGGTCGGAGCGGCTGATGATCTCCAGCGTCTTCAAAGCGACCAATGGCGCGTCGTCAAACCCGTAGTAATCCTCGCCGATGAAGAGGTGGCCGCTGACTTCGCCGCCAAGCAAGGAGCCAATGGCGTTCATTTTCTGCTTCATCAAGCTGTGGCCCGATTTCCACATGACGGGTTTGCCGCCGTAACGCATGATCTCATCGGGCAAGGCCTGCGAAGCTTTGACGTCAAAGACGATTGGGCTGCCCGGATGCCGGCTGAGCAGGTCGCGAGCCAGCAGCGCCAGCAGACGATCAGCCGCGATATGCTGCCCGCGATTGTCGATGAAGCCGCAGCGGTCGCTGTCGCCGTCAAAAGCCAAGCCCAGATCCGCGCCCAGTTCCAAGACCTTGTTTTCCAGGTCGCGCGTCATCTCCGGATCTTCGGGGTTGGGCAAGTGATTCGGGAAGCTGCCATCGGGCTCGCAGTAGAGACATTCGACATCCAAACCGAGAGCCGAAAGCACCGGCGGGATATGCGTTCCCGATAAGCCATTGCCGGCGTCCAGCACAACTTTCATGGGCTTGGCCATCTTGACCTTGCTCTGTATGGCGGCCATGTGACGGTGAATCATATCGAAGTCTTCCGTTACGCTGCCCGCGCCGCTGGCAAATTCGCCCGCCTGGATCATGGCGAGCAAATCCTGGATCTGCTGCCCGGCCAGCGCCAGCTTGCCATAAGCCATTTTTATGCCGTTGTAGCGCGTATCCAGGTGGCTGCCCGTGATCATGACGCCGGCGCCCTGCCCATCATAAGAGGCGGAAGCGAAATACACCGTCGGCGTCAAGACCTCGCCAATATCGGTAACTGGCATGCCTGTCGATGCCAAGCCCTCGATCATGGCATCTTTCAGCGGACCGGAGGTGAGGCGATTGTCGCTGCCCACGAAGACGCGCCGCGAGCCGAATTGCCCGGGCAGAAAGCTGCCCAACGCCTTGCCAACCTGCCGGGCGACATGGGGAGTGAGCTGGGGCGAATCGCCCGCCGCCGTGCCGCGGATATCGTATTTCCTGAAGATTGATGCATCCAGCGCCGTCATCACTGCCTCTCTGTGATTGTTCTCAGTCTGCAATTGCCGGCCGGGATTTAGACTTGTAGGAAAACTCCAAGCCGCCGTCGCGCTTCCGGCTCGAGCTGATGCGCACTTCGGTGCCTTCGGGCGGGTTCTCGCGCAGCAAGAAATCGGCCAGCGGTTCGCGCAGGTTGCGCCGCAGGATTCGCCGCAGGGGCCGCGCGCCATATTCCGGCTCGTCATTCTGGTCGAGCAGCCATTGCTTTGCGCCGTCGGTGAAGGACAGCATCAAGCCGCGCTCTTTGGCCAGCTTGTTCTCCTTCTCGATGAGGAGATCGAGTATCAGCACAAAGTCTTCATCGCTCAAGGCATTGAAGAGGATCACTTCATCAAGGCGGTTGACAAACTCCGGTCGCAGGAAATCCAGCACTTGGTCCATGATGCGCTCGCGCAGATCATCGGTGATCTGGCGCACCATGAGATGCTCGGAGCCGATATTGCTGGTCATGATCACGACCGCCTCGCTGAATCGGGCGATATTGCCGCGTCCATCGGTCAGCCTTCCCTCTTCCATGACCTGCAGCAGGACATCCATGATGCGCGGATGGGCTTTTTCGATCTCGTCGAGCAGCACGATCGTATAGGGCTGCTGGCGGATGCGCTCGGTGAGCTGGCCGCCTTCGTCGCTGCCGACATAGCCAACAGCAGAGCCGATCAGCCGGTTGATGCTGCTTTCGTCTTTGTATTCGCTCATATCCAGCGGGAAGAGCGTCTCCTCGCTGCCAAACATAAAATCAGCCAATACCCGAGCCAGTTCCGTTTTGCCGATGCCGGTCGGCCCCAGGAACAGAAAGGTCCCTATGGGACGGCGCGGATCCTTCAAGCCGACGCGCGCGGTCTTTATGGCGCGGCTCACGAGTTGGACGGCTTCTTCCTGGCCTATCAGGCGCTCGCGCAGATGCTCGACCATATTGGCGTAGCGCAAACGCTCATCCGCGCCCAGCTTGGTCACGGGAATGCCGGTCATCTGGCTGGTGACCAGGGTGACGTCTTCGACGTCCAGGCAGGCGTCGTTGCTCTCCGGCTTGAAAGCCAGATGCGCCTGCTTGCCCATATTGACCATGGCGGCCGTGCGATGCATGAGCTGCTCCGCGCTTTGTGGCAAGGGATTGATGGTCAGATAGCGCTGCGCCATACGCGCCGTCATTTTCAGCGCTTCGTGGTCGATGGCGATTTCGTAGTCGCCTTCGAGGTGCGGCGAAATAGTCTCGAGAATCTGCACGGTCTCTTCCAGCGATGGTTCTTCTACGCGGATGACCTGGCTGTTTTCCATTATGGCGCTGACGCCCTGGATGCGCGCCTCGAACTCTTGCAGGTTGGTCGTGCAGATCACCACCGGGTCGTCGCTGAGGAAAGCCTTCTGCACCAGCGCGGTGGCTTTGTTGAAATCGGCTTTGATGGGACCGCCGAAGAAGCGATGCACCAGGGGCAGGAACAAGATGCCATGCCGGGCAGCGCTCATGCCAGCCCGAAAAGCTTCCTGGTCGCCATCAAGCAGAGCCGTCTCGCTGATTTGCACCAGATTGTGCAAGCCGGCTGGTCCCTTCTCTTCCGCCATAAGCAGCGCCAGGCTGTATGCCAGCGTGCGCTTGCCAACGCCATCGGGACCCACCAGAATGATATGACGATTCACCGACTGCGTGAGCACGTTGATCATGTTGCGCAGCAGGTCCTCGCGAAAATGCACAGCGCGCAGCAAACCCCGTTTCGCCCGCTTCACGTAATCGACGGTTGTGCTGTCCTCGCGAGCCGGCATGATCTTGCTGGCATCGCTATAGGCATCTTGGATCGACTTGGGCGTTATGCCAAATTGCCGCAGGATGCCGCCTGTGCTCACCGATGTTTCCGAAAGGATAGCCAGGGCGTGATCGGTATCGATCTTCTGTTCGTTCATCGAGTTGGCGATGGTCAAACCGTCATCCAGCAGGATGATGCACTGGCGGCTGAGCGAGACCTTGCGGTTGCCGATGGCGATGAAATCCAGGCTGCCATCCGGATCGCGGCGCGCCTGGATGGACATCTTGACTTGTCGTTCCAGCCGCTCAAGATCGACGCCTCGGGTGGATTCAAACATCTTCAACATGCGATGCGCGGCGGTGCCCTCTCTGCGAAGCATAGCCAGCAGCGCCATCTCGGGCATGATGGATGACTTGCGATACTCTTCCAGCATAGGTACCGCGTCATTCAGGACGGCGTCCATATCCTTGGAAATCAGATCGGGATTCAGTGTAGACATTGACGGTCTTGGTCCTCTTTGTCTCCGCTGCATGAGGCGCATCGCCATTATAGCTTAGCAGAAATCGCCTCGCCTAGTGAGGTTGAGCAGGGTTGGCTTCAGTAATGCGCATAAACGTTATGTAAGTTTCTACGAAGCAGCCGAGAAAAAGTGGCGAGTTACGTCAAAACTCGTTCATCTGGATGAACATGAAATGCAGGAAGTTGAAACGGTCTTCGCCATCCAGCCGGCGAGGGCGCGCGCGCTCTTCGATGATGCCCGGGAACAGTTCCACAGCCACCAGCTTGCCCGCGTAAATGTACAGCGTATCAAGAAAGAAGCGCTGATGCCCCCAGCCCTGCTGGTCAAAGAAGAGATTGCCCAAGCCATAATGAATGAAGGCGGTTTCGCCGCGCCGCGTCGGATAGAAGGCGAAGGTCATCGGCTTGTGTTCAGCCGTGCCTATCAGCACATCCGCGCCCCATTCGGCATACCGCTGGAAATCCGTAACCTGGCTCGGCTGGGGCGTGAACTTTTCATATTCGCGGTATTGCACGGTCATCATGACCAGGTCGACATCGGCAGCCAGCATAGCCAGCGCCTCCCGCAGCCAATCGCCATGGCATGAGGCGCCGCCCGGTCGGATGCCGTATGACGACTGCGGATTGTCGCTGGCCAAGGCGAAATTCGGTCCGATCCAGTTGCATGCCAGCCAGCCGATTCGCGAGCCATTATGCTCCAGGATGAGCGGCTGACGGGCCGCCTCCAGCGTGGGACCGCCGCCGACCACAGCGATGCCCTGCCGCTCAAAGTACGCCAGCGTTTCCAGCAGCGGCTCAAACCGGTAGTCATTGACGTGGTTTCCGGTGAGATCGACGATATCGACATCCAGCAAATCGAAGAGGCGGGCATGTTCCCGCTTCATGCACAAGCCGTGCTCTTTGCCCGCCAAGCCCAAGCCGGCCTCGGGGCAGCCCGGCACAATCGAGGCTTCGTTGGTAATCTGAAAGAAATCGGCAAGCGTCACATAATTGCGGATGCCGCTGGCAGCCCCTTCAATGCCCAAGGCGTCCAAGGCGGGCAAGGTATGTCGCGCCAGCGCCGTCGTGCCGGACAGCGTAATGCGCGTCAGCTTGTCGCGGCTGAAATTGGCATAAGGGCTTTTGATGGCCAGCGGATAGGTCTCCAGTTGGTCGACAACAGGCAGATCATCCAGCCACAGCGGGCGGACTTGCGGATGCAGCTCGTCAAAGGGCAGAATCGTGAAGCCGCGCTTATCCCGCCAGAGTTCATAGAAGAGCCGCTCATAGGCTACGATGCGCGTCTCCGCGTGAAATGTGAAGCCATGCTGGCTCAGCCGTTCCGCGGCCGACTGGCTGAGCATGAGCCGCCTATCCAGCGCCCCAGCCAGCAGCGCGTTCAAAGCGGAGTAATCCAGCGAAAGCATCGGCGTTCCAAAACCGACAGCCGGCAGCCACAATTCGTTCTCGTCTTTGTCTTCTCGTGGCGGCGACGCGCCTATGTCAACGGGTGATGCCAGCGCGCGCGCATAGAAAGCGACATAATCGCCCATGTTGCGCCCCCAGGCCGCCTCGCTGTGGCCGCCATCGGGATAGACGCTGTACTCATGCGCGACATTTGCCCCCTGCAGCCTGACATGCATGCTGTCGACGCCGGGCGCGGCATGATCCCGCGTGCCGCGATCCAGCCACAGTTTCAGATGTGTATCCGCTTCCAATTCCTCCGCCAACTCAAGGGGATTGTAGGCGGGGAGAACATGATCTTCATCAAAGTATGGGCTGTGCCCGCCGATTGCCGTGAAATCTTCGGCATAACGCAAGCCGAGATGATAAGCCCAGAAGCCGCCGCGCGAGATGCCGCCGATGGCTTGGCGATCATTAACCCGGTAACGGTCTGCTGCCTGCGCCAGCAAATCAAGGAGAATGCGATCGTAACTTTGCGCCCCAAAGGCATTGTCGTTGGCAATCGCGCCGCCGAATGGCATAAGCAGGATCATGGGGATCGCGCTGCCATTGTGAATCGCTTTTTCGAGCATGGCAGGGAAACCCAAGCGCGCCCATTGCCATTCATCCGCGTTTGAGCCATGCAGCAAAGTGAGCAGCGAATAGCTCTCGGCTCGGCTGGAATAACAGGGCGGCAGGTAAACCAGATAGCGGCTTTCGCGACCCGTCACAGCGCTGACGTAACTCTCGCGGCTCAGCGTCCCGGCTGCCTGGCAATCGCCGGATTGCGCTCCAACAGGCGTCGGCAGCGCCAGAAACAGGCATGCCAGCAGCAGTACCCGCGCGCCAAACAAACTGCGCCCAGCATGATGGGGGGAATTAGTCACCAGCCGGGATCTCGCCCAGACGATAGCCAAGGCCACGCACATTTACGATGAGGCCGCTCTCGCCCAAGCCGCGCAGCTTCCGCCGCAGATTGCTGACATGCGGGCGGATGACCTCACGGGCGAAGGTTTCTTCGGTCTTGTAGCCGCGCACTTCCCGCACGAGTTCCTGGCAGCTGGCGACGCGATTGCGGTTGGCGGCCAGGTAGAGCAGCAAGTCGAATTCGGTTGGCGTCAGGCTGATGGCTTTGTCGCCGGACGTGATCTGGTACCTGCCGGGCAAGATGGCCAGCGGTCCCAAAGCGATGCTGTTGCCGCGCTGGCTGGCTCCGCTCGGGCGGGGCATCCCCGGACTGGCGAAGGCGTCATTGTCCTGATAGTCGCCAGCCTTCGCTGCTTCCCGCGCTAATTCGGCGACCGTGCGTTCGATGGCATCCAGCAAACGGCGGCGGCGGCGTAAACTGCGGGCGCTTTCGATGCCGCGCTCGACGCATTCCAGAATATCCTCGCTGGCAAATGGCTTGATCAGCAGGTCCCGCGCGCCAAGCCGCAGCGCCTGAATGGCGTCATCCACGCTCGCCTCATCAGCCATGAGAATGACGATGGCCTCGGGCTCATGTCTCTTGACTTGCCGCAGCAGCCCCAATCCGCTCATCCCGGATAATGCCATCTCCGACAAGATCAGGTCAAAGTCGCCTTGCCGGAATTGATCCAGAGCCGCTTCGCCGCTGTCCGCTTCCGCCACCACATAACCCACGCGCTGCAAGGCTTTACTCACGTTGTAGCGGTTGACGCCATCGTCATCGACAAGCAAAAGTCGCATCAACTGTCTCTCAGACATTGGAACCGCCGAGCTGGACAGGCGAATGTGGCTTCATTATAGCACTGGCATGTGCTGGCGCGCCAAGTTATGGGCGGGGATTGCAGTGTAATCGTTACAAATTGCGGATGGGTCGCAGTCTTCGTTTTTCTTTCAAATCTCGTTAGCTGTAGACACCCGCGTCCCCTTGCGACGGCTCACGCAAAATACATTGCCCGGAGGTTGAACTCCCCCTCTCTGACTCGTCGGGGAGGGGGCCGGGGGGTGGGGTCTGCAATTCACAGTGTAGCCCCTACATAGTGTTCATTATGCGTGGAGAACGGGACATATTGGATTTTGAGGCGATTGGCCTGGCGGGGATTGCGCGGTTCAAGCCAGGTCGAGGACAAGCCAGGTCACCGCGGCTGCAGTGTCCCCATGCGCCAGATGCCAAGTTTCGCCCAGGCAGATCGCGATGATTTCGCCATCCGCGCAGACCAGGGGGATGCGGTCGCGCAGGGTACGCGGCGTTTTGCGATTGATCAGCCAGTCCTTGAGCTTTTGCGATCGCCCGCCCATGCCCCGCGGTTTGAAACGGTCGCCAGGACGCCGGGTCCGCAAGCAGATAGCGGCGCCGGGCTGCAAGGGCATTGCGATGCTAGAAATCGGCTTGCTGACTGATTCAACAATGGAAACGCGCAAGCCATGTCTGGCATAAGGCGCAGTCTGTGAGATGCTGATAGACGTATCGGCCGGGACGAGGCAAAAACCGGCGGTCCTATGCTCGCTGCCAGCCCGCCGGATGATCAGGTTTGCGTAATCGCTGTAAATCTCTATCGAAGCGCCCAGATCGCGCTTAGCGCCCGTTGACGCGCTTGCGGACCAAGCGATTATCTCCAGCGTCAGCGCATGCGAGAGCCCGCCATGACTTTCCGCCAGCTGCACAAAGGCTTCGCGCAGCAGACGCCGCTGCAGGGCTGGATGCAATGCGATGAACTCCGCCTTGTTGACGCTCCAGAAGCCATCGCCCGCCTCGACCTTGGGCATGACTTGCGCGCGCATGACTTCGGCGAAATATGCCTCGTCCACGGCCGCGGATTCCGCCAGCCGCCCGAAGGCGCCCAGCAGTTTCGGGTTCAGGCGCTCCAGCCTGGACATGACCTCATGGCGCAGGAAGTTGCGGCTGTACTGGCGGTCTGCGTTCGTTTCGTCATCCCGATAGGCGAGATTCCGCGCGGCGCAATAGGCTTGCAGCTGCTGACGCGATATGCCAAGCAGGGGCCGGCAAAGCCTGATTTCGGGATGATAGGGCATCTTGGCGACGGTCCGCATCCCGCCCAAGCCCATAGAGCCGCTGCCGCGCGCTATGCGCATCAGCAGGGTCTCAGCCTGGTCATTGGCATGATGCCCAAGCGCGACGCAGGAACTGCCCTCTCGCCGCGCCACATCCGCCAGAAAATCATAACGCGCGCGCCTCGCGGCCGCTTCCAAGCCTTCCCGCCATTCACGCGCCAATGAAGGCGCATCCACGCGCCCGGCTGTGAAGGGCAGTTGCCAGCGCCGAGCCAAATCGTCTGCAAAGTCCAGATCGGATTGCCCCGCCGCGCCACGGATGCCATGATCAAGCGAAGCCACATGCAGCTGAATCCCCAGCGTATCGCGCAATGCCAGCAAGATATGCAGCAGCGCCACCGAATCGCAGCCGCCCGAGACGGCAACGATGACCATCTCAGATTTGGCGAAGGCGCGCGATTCTTCGAGTGTTTTCAAGACTGCGTTGATGAGCATGGCGAGCGGTCTGGCTATCCAAGCGGCATTGGCGGCAGCATCATCATACCTTTGCGCCCGCAATTTGGGAATTCATGCGGATTCAGTGATATATTCTTGGCTGGCGGATTTCGCTAATGGCAGCGTTGCGATTCCGTTGATTTTGCTTGGCAAGCGACTGAAACGGCTTGTGATATAATGCGCGGCGTGAAAGCCGCAATGGGGAAGTGACTGTGCTGAGTCCGCTGGACTTTTTGTTCGGGCTGTTTTCGCTCGATATTGGCATTGACTTGGGCACAGCCTATACACTGGTCTATGTGCGCGGCAAGGGCATAGTGATAAATGAACCTTCCTTCGTGGCGATAGACCGCAAGACAAGAACGCCCATCGAAGTCGGCGCTCGCGCCAAAGAGATGTGGAGCAAGAACCCCAAAGACGTCGTGATCGTCCGCCCCTTGCGCGATGGCGTCATCAGCGAGTACGAAATCACCGCCCGCATGCTGGATTATCTCATCAAGAAGGCGCACGAGCAGAGCTGGGTGCCTGTGCCGCGGCCGCGCGTGGTGGTTGGCATCCCCAGCGGCGTCACCGAGGTCGAGAAGCGCGCGGTCATCGAAGCGACCCTGGACGCGGGCGCCCGAGAAGCCCATCTCATCGAAGAACCGGTGGCGGCGGCCATCGGCGCAAACCTGCCCGTGCTGGAAACGCGGGGCAGCATGGTCGTGGATATTGGCGGCGGCACCACCGAAGTCGCCCTGTTTTCGCTGGGCGGCATCGTCATCAGCCGTTCGATTCGCGTGGCTGGCGATGAAATGGACGAAGACATCGTGCAGCACCTGCGCAATAAACATAACCTGCTGATCGGCGAGCCAACCGCGGAAAAGACCAAGATCGACATCGGCTCGGCATACCCCCTGCCACAGGAGCGCACCTACATCGTCAAAGGCCGCAATCTGACCACTGGCCTTCCCGATTCGGTTGAGGTGAGCTCGATAGAGATCCGCGAGGCGATCGCCGGTTCCGTCAGCATCATCCTGGACACGGTCAAAGACGCGCTTGACGATACGCCGCCCGAACTGGTGGCTGACCTGATGGAGACGGGCATCACGATTGCCGGCGGCGCCGGGCAACTGCGGGGATTGGGCGAGAGGCTGCGCGAAGAAGTGAATATCCGCGCTTGGCTGGCGGACGACGCCATGACCTGCGTGGCGCGCGGGGCTGGCCGTGTGCTGGAAGACTACAACAATCTGCGCCGCCTGCTGACGGGGCCGGAACGCGGCAGCACCAAACACTAGATTCGGAACCAGGACAGCGCCCGGGCGATTGACAAGCGGGCTGAGGAATTGTGCTAAGATAGGGCAATTCCAGCTAGCGATAGGGACCATCGCGTGAGATCCCCTGGGCGCCCTGGGCCTGTGCTTCTTTTTGCAACGCTTTGCCTTTGCGGCGCGTTAATCGTTGTGAGTCTGGCCGGCTTGATGGGACCTCTCGAAGATATCGCGGCGGCGCCGCTCAATGGCTTGGCCGGCTTGCTCAACCGGCTCTCGCTCGCCATCGACGGAGCCATCGGAGACCTTAACAATCTGGGGCAGCTGCGCGCGCGCATAGCCGAGCTTGAGGAGCAGTTGGCTCGCCGTCAGGTGGAATCCATCCAGCTGCGGGAAGCCGCCAGCGATTATGAACGTTTAATCAGCCTCTTGAATTACACGTCCGCGCTGGAAGATCAAGAATTTCTGACTGCCGATGTCATCGCGGTGGAAGCGACCGGCATCACTCGCGCCATCATCATCAACCGCGGCACGCGCGACGGCATCGCCAAAGGCATGCCCGTTGCAACAGATCTGGGTTTGGTCGGGCGCATCATCCAGGTCAGCGCCAATGCCGCGCAGGTGCAGTTGATCAATGACGAAAACAGCGCCGTCAGTTCGCGCTTGCAAACCACGCGCGCCCAAGGCAGCATCATCGGGCAAGCATCCGGAGTCTTGAGGCTGACGATGGTGGATCTGGACGAGGAGATCCGCCAGGGCGATCTCGTCATCACTTCGGGCTTGGGCGGCAACTTCCCGGCCGATATCGTCGTGGGCCAAGTTACCAGCGTTCGCCAATTTGAGTTCGAGCTATTTCAAGAAGCCGAAGCGCGCAGCTTGATCGATTTCGATCGATTGGAAGTCGTGCTGGTCATCACCAGCTTTGAACCTATCGACTTGGTTGTCTTCGCAGAGATGGAAGACGGCTAATATGGGGCGCTACCTTTCCATACCCGCGCTAGGCTTGGCTGCAGCCTTGAGCGCCAGCCTCATCCCCCATGCGATTGATTTCCTGGTCGCGCTGCTTGGCTTTGTCACTCCAGCGTTCAACAGCTCCCGCGGACAGCTGAGCCTGGTCATGCTCTTGGTTATCTGCTGGTCCGTTCACGCTGATCTGACCGAGAGTCTGATATGGGCGGTTGTTGGCGGCTTGGCGCTTGACCTGCTGTCCGTGCTGCCATCGGGCGCGACGTCTCTGGCGCTGGCTCTGCTCGCTTTCGCCGTCAACAGCAGCGCTCGGCAGCTTATTCGCATGCGTCTGATATTCCTTATCGCCATAGCGCCGGTTGCCACCCTGCTGCTGACCGCGTATACGCTGGCTCTGTTGGCGCTGCAGGGCTACAGCTACGATATCCTGGCCGTTGCGCGACTGATTCTGATCCCGAGCGCGCTCTTGAATAGCTTGGCTGTGATACCGGTCTATGCGGTAACGCGTCTCTTGCAACGCCGGTTGGAAGGCGGTTTGCAGATCGCGCCACAGAGCTTAAGAAGCAGATCGGCAGCGAGGGCGGACGCGTGAAATCCAGCCGCTTGATACCCTTCCAGACCTGGCGCTTAACTTTCTTCCAAGCCGTCATTTTCGCCGTCTTTCTCATCTTCGCCATCCGCATGTATGAGCTGCAGATCGTGCAGTACGATGACTATCAGGAGCGCGCGGAAGGCTTGCAGCTGAAGAGCCTGCCCATTGCCGCCCGGCGCGGCGCCATCTTTGATCGCCATGATCGCCGATTGGCATTTAACGTGCCAGCCTACAACGTCACCATCATCCCGGCTCAGCTGCCCGACCAGGAAGAGGATGAGCTCGCGGTATTCAATCGCTTGTCGGCGCTGGTTGATGTGCCGCCGACGCGTGAAATCGCGCGGCAGTCGGGCCGCTTCGTCCGCAGCTTGCAGGAACTCGTCGAAGAAGGCGCGGGAATTGAGCCTTTCCGCCCGGTCATCGTCGCGCAGGACGTCCCGCTTTTGGCAGCCATGCAGATTCTCGAAGAGCGCATTTATATGCCCGGCGTCGATGTGGAGCCGGTCGCGGTTCGCGAATACCCAACCGGCGAGCTGACCACGCATATCGTCGGCTATATGGGTCCGATTCCGGCTGAAGAAGCCGAGGAACTCCAGGCGCAGGGCTACAACCCGGCATTTGATCGCATTGGCTACGAAGGCGTTGAGCGCTATCTGGAGGCGCAGCTGGCCGGCGCGCGCGGCTCGGTATTGCGCGAAGTTGATGTCGCTGGCGAGGTGGTCCGCGTCATCGACCAGGTCGAGCCTATTCCGGGGCAAAACGTCCGTCTGACCATCGATACGGAATTGCAGGCTTTCGCGCAGCAGGCGCTGATAGACCAGCTGCAAGAGCTCAACACGGCAGCCGGGCAGGAAGTCTCTCGGCAGGGCAACGTCATCGCGATAGATCCGCGCACGGGCGAAGTGCTTGTCCTGGTCAGTTATCCCAGCTATGACAATTCCCGTTTCGCCCGCGCCATCGACGGCGAATACTTCCTGGAGATCGCCGCTGACCCCCTACGCCCGCTGGTCAACAACACCATCAAAAGCAAGTATCCGCCGGGTTCTGTGTGGAAGGTCATCACCGCGGCCGCCGTGTTGGAAGAAAATGTCATCGACCCGAATACGCTGCTGCTGGATGGCGGTCAGATCCTGGTGGAGAATCGTTATGCGCCCAATGACCGCGCGGCTTCCCAGCGCTTTGTCTGCTGGCTGCGCACAGGGCATGGCCGCGTCAACATGATCAATGGCATGGCCTGGAGCTGCGATGTCTACTTTTATCAGATCGGCGGCGGCAACCCCAACCTGTCCGCGCAGACAATTCGGGCTGGCGGCTTGGGCATCGACGACCTCTTCCGTTATGGCACGGCATTTGGCATCGGCAGCGAACTCGGCATAGAACTGCCCTTTGAGAACCCCAATCGCATGCCGGACCCCGATTGGAAGCGCCGCAACGAAGGCGAAAGCTGGTCCACTGGCGACACTTACAACGCGGCATTCGGCCAGGGTTACGTCAACGTCACGCCCTTGCAGCTGATCGCATCCGTGGCCGCTACAATCAATGGCGGGACGCTCTATCAGCCGACCATCATTCGCGAGTTCCTTGACGAAGAGCGGCAGGTTATCGAGCCATTCCAGCCAAAGGTCCTGCGGACTATCAATCGCGAATTGCTGGCGCCGGGCGAGGAGACTACGCTGCTCCTGCTCGAAGATATGCTGATGAAGCGCGAATCCAGCCTGGCTTGCGTCTGCGAGCCCAATTCGCAATGGTACGACCCCAGCCGCTGCGACCCCGAAGGCTATCGCAACACCGTGGACCTGAACCCCGACCCGGGCATTGAAGACCTGCTTACCTATCGCATCCATATCCCTCTCAATTACAGCTTCAATGGCTCGGTCTGTCAGCCGGTGCGTTTCCGCGTGGCCAGCGAAGCCTACATCCCCCCATTCGTGTCCCATGACTCGCTGGATCTGGTGCGGCGGGGCATGCGGGCGGCGGTTACAGTTGAGGGTGGCACAGCCCAGCCTGCCGCCTTGCCCTATGTCGAGGTGGCTGGAAAGACGGGCACAGCCGAATACTGCGATGATGTGGCGCGCCCGCTCAACCTTTGCGTGCCGGGCCAATGGCCCTCCCACGCCTGGTATACCGGCTACGCGCCGCATGACGAGCCTGAGATCATCATCATCGCCTTCGTCTATAATGGCGGCGAGGGTTCGCTGACTGCGCTGCCCATCGTGCGGAAGACGATGGAAGAATACTATCGGCTGCAAGTCGCGCGGGGCGAAAGCGCGCTCGATATCTTCTCGGCCGCGGAGGAGGCCTGAGATGGGGAGTCTTTCGGCTGAGCAGCGGCGGGCTTTGCGGCAGTGGAGCCCGGCTTTCATGGCCGCGGGTGTTTCCTGGCTGCTGCTGATTGTCATCGGCGAGACGCCTCTGGCCCGGGCGAGCGGCCTGGCGCTGGCCATCCTGGGCGTCACCGCGGGCATGCGGCCCATGGGCTTCGTGGCATCTATAGCCGGTGGCTTGACGCTGGCGCTATGCCCGGTCTTCTGGTCGCAAACCGGCGGGGGCGAATCACAGCCGGCTGCCATCGCTTTGGCAGCGGCTCTGGCGGCGTTTGTCATCCTCCTGGCTGCCTCCGCGCTGAAGCGGCCATATATCGCCATTGGCTTGGGCATAGGGGCATTCCTGCTGATATTCTGGAGCCAGGTTGGCACGGCGCAAAGCTTGCGGCTGACCGGTTTGGCGACCGCCTGGCTGCTTTACGTTCTAGTGGACATGATCTTGCTGACCAACCCCAGGCCCGGCATCAAGCCAGCGGCAGCGCCCAAAGCCTGGCATATCCCCGGTCTGCTCTTCCTTTTTGTCATCGGCGCGCTCAACGATCCGCTGGCGACGCTGATGGCGCCGGCGATTCTGCTGGCTCTGTTCCTGTCGCATGCCGAATTGCGCCCCGGGCATTGGCTGATGGCGAGCCTGATCTTTTGCGGGGCTTTCATCCTGCTGGTTCGCGCATATCTGCTGCCAAACTCCAGCGAACTGGATCTGCTGGCTTGGCGGGAGGCGGCGCGTTGGATAGAGCTCGGCGACCTGATCATCGCGCAGTTCAGCATCCTGGGCATCGCGCTGGGCGTCATCGGCTTGGCGCGCTTGGCACGCTGGTATCCGCCACTCGGCGTCGTAACCATGATTGCCTATGCCGCCTATGTCTTCTTCGGGCTGGTCTACCTCGGCTCCCATCGCGAGATCCTGCTGCTGCCCTTGGTGATCATCCAGGTCATGTGGATGACGTATGCGGTCAACACTTTTGGGCAGTGGGTGAATAAGTCCTTGGGAAGCGCCTCCGGCTTCTGGATTCACGCCCTCTCGGCGAGCTACTTCCTGCTGCCTGCCCTTTTGCTGATGAACATCCTGCAATCCTGAGCCAAGTCCAGGCGATTCCACCGCCCTTCGACATTCAGCGGGCAGCGGACAATATCCATCGCGTTTATGCGCAAATTTGCCCGCGTCGACGGCAAGCGCAATTCCTGGAACCGAGTATATTAGGGAGTGTATCGCTTGAGAGGCTCGCCGACAGTCTTGGCGGGATTTCGCATGCAAGAAGAATTGATTGCCATAAAAGGCGTGAACGATGGCTTGCTCATCTCGCTGAGCGCGACCGAAAAATGGCAATCGGTCACGGATGAGCTCGCCGCCCGCATCGATGAGCGCGCTGACTTCTATAGCGGCGCCAAGATCACGGTAGAATTGGGCGCGAGGCCCGTGCCAAAATACGAGCTTAGCTCATTGAAGGCGCTGCTGGAACGGCGTGGCTTGGCGCTAAGTTTGGTGCTCAGCGAGAGCAATACCACCATGCAGTCGGCCATCGCATTGAAAGTGCCGGCAAAGGCCAATGGCGCTGGCGGGGGAAACTTGCCAGCCAAGCGAGCCAGCCCGCAGGAGACCGCGCCGGTCAACCCGGAAGAAACTGGCACGCTGGGCACGATGTTTCGCCGCACCTTGCGCTCGGGCCGGACAATCCATAGCGGCGGGCATGTGGTGATCTTTGGCGATGTCAACCCGGGGGCCAAAGTCATTGCCGTCGGCGATATTGTGGTTTGGGGCAAGCTGCGCGGTTATGCCCATGCGGGCGTGAATGGCGACGAATCGGCAATTGTCTGCGCTCTGGATATGAGCCCCAGCCAACTGCGCATAGCCAGCCATCTGGTCACTTCACCGCCGGGCAAGCGCAAACGCATCGTGCCGGAAGTGGCCAGGGTGCGCGACAGGCAGATCATCGTCGAAGCCAGAGAGTGAACCTAGAAAGGATGCCGAATGGCAGGGAGAGTAGTAACGATTTCATCGGGCAAGGGCGGCGTCGGCAAAACAACCGCCACTGCCAATCTCGGGATTTCCCTGGCGAGCCTGGGCAATCGCGTCGTTGTCATCGACGCGGATATCGGCTTGCGCAACCTCGATGTCATCATGGGTTTGGAAAACCGCATCGTATATGACCTGGTTGATATCGTCGAGGGCCGCAGCAAACTGCGCCAGAGCATGATCAAGCACAAGAAGTTCCCGGAACTCTTCCTGATCCCGGCCGCCCAAACTCGCGACAAAATGGCTGTTAGCCCGGCGGATATGGTGCGCCTGACCGACGAGTTGCGCGCGGATTTTGATTTCATCCTCATTGACTCGCCAGCCGGCATAGAGCGGGGATTCCGCAATGCCCTCGAGCCGGCGGACGAAGTGCTTATCGTGACGAATCCGGAAGTCTCGGCTGTGCGCGATGCCGACCGCATCACTGGCTTGATCGAAGCGGCCGACAAGGGACCGGGCCGCCTGATCATCAACCGCCTCAAGCCAGACCTGGTGAGCAAGGGCGAAATGCTCTCGTCTGACGATGTTTTTGACATTCTTGGATTGACTATCATCGGCATCATCCCTGAAGACGAATTGGTGCTTTCGGCCTCAAACAGCGGGATACCGGTGACGCTGAATTCGGATTCCAAAGCGGGCCTGGCATTCAACAATGTCGCCAGACGGCTGACGGGCGAAGATGTGCCATTTATGAACCTTGACGATAAGCCCGGTTTTTTCCAGCGCCTGCTTCGTTTCATTGATGGCCGCTAAAGCGCAAACGAGACCAGGGCAAATCGGCAGCAGCCGCAAGCAAAGGAAGATCCCATGACCAGCCTCTTAAGTCGATTGTTCGGGCGTTCCAAGCGGGGCAGCGGCGCAACAGCCAAAGACCGGCTGCGCTTCGTCTTGCAGCATGACCGCATCAACCTGCCGCCAGAACGCGCCGAAGAGATGAAAAAAGAGATCCTTGCCGTCATCGTCAAGTACCTGGCAGTGGACCAGGAACGCGTCGAGATCGCCCTGGAACAGCGCGACCGACTGCATAGCAAGCTGGTGGCGGAGATTCCCATAGTCAATGACGGGCGCAATGCCCCCAGCCCAGCCGCGAATGCCCCGCCCGCCCCTGCCAAAACAGAACCCAATGGCCAGGTCAAGCCAGAAGTCGCGGAAATCGACGACAGCAGCGCAAGCGGCGATGGCGACAAAGAGCCTGTCGCCAGCCAAGCCAACAGCGACGAGAAGGCCGAGGATAAAAAAGCCTGACCTCCGCGCAGGCTGCTTCTGCTTCAGCAACATTGCGCGAAAACGGCTGTGTGCGGAGCCGCCAGTTAGCCCCGCCCTTTTGGCGCGCCTGATATGCAGTATAATGCGCTGAAGCCGAGCACTCCCGAGCGACCCGCATGATCAATAATGTTGGAGTCTGGCGCCGCTTCGATTATCTGCTCTTTGCCGCCGTGGTGGCGCTGGTGGTCTTTGGCATCCTGATGATTGACAGCGCCACGCAGGACGCCATCGATGACGACATCATCAGCCGCGTGCCCGACCAGAGGAACTTCGCGCTGATCGGCTTCAGCGTCGCCATCGTGATCGCGACCATAGATTATCGCCTGCTCGGCGGGATAAGCCCCTGGCTCTATGGCGGGATGGTGCTTGTCTTGATCATGGTGGGCATCTTCGGCGTGGAAGGCGCGGGCGGCGCGCGGCGCTGGCTCAACGTCGGCATCCGCATTCAGCCATCGGAAATCGGCAAGATCATCTTGATCATCACCCTCTCCCAGTACATCGCCGAGCGATACCTGGAGTTGGGCAAGCTAAGCACGGTCTTCGGCACGATTCTGCACATGGCGATACCGGCGGCGCTGATTTTCTTGCAGCCAGACCTGGGCACGACCATCGCCTTCCTGGTCATCTGGGCGGTCATCATCTGGTCAGCCGGCTTGCGCGTCAAGCATATCATCCTCTTCGTCAGCGCCGGGCTCATCGCTCTGGTGGCGTTCTTTCCGCTGCTGCCGCCCTACCAGCGACTGCGGGTCGAGACCTTCATCGCGCCGGATACCGATTCGGATGCCTACTACAATATCGAACAAGCCTTGATCAGCATCGGTTCCGGCGGTCTGCTGGGCAAAGGCTTTTATGTTGGCCCGCAGAATACCGGGCGTTTCTTGCGCGTCCGTCACACGGATTTTATCTTCAGCGTGATCGCCCATGAGTTCGGCATGGCTGGCGGCCTGGCGCTTCTGGCCATGTTCGCGCTGGTGCTCATGCGAATCTTGCGCGGCGCGAGAGAAGCCAGCGATCCGCTTGGCAGCATGATATGCTATGGCGTGGCGGCGATGATTTTCTTTCAGACAGCCGTGTCCGTGGGTATGAATCTGAATCTGATGCCGGTGACCGGCCTGACCCTGCCCTTCGTGAGCTCGGGCGGCACATCGCTGCTCTTCACGATGGTGGGAATCGGCCTGGTGCAAAGCGTGATCGCGCGGCGCCGCCGACTCAATAGTTGAGGGCGGTCCAACCCAGACATAATGCCAGGAGCCAAGACCTTGACAGACAGTCGCTTCACATCCGTGCGGACGCGGTATGCGCCCAGCCCGACCGGTCCACAGCATATCGGCGGGTTGCGTTCCGCCCTCTTCGGCTGGCTTTATGCGCGCCGCCACGGGGGCCAATTTATCTTGCGCATTGAAGATACAGACCAGAAGCGCAGCGTGCCCGGCTCGATAGATATGATCGAAAAAGCCTTTGCTTGGCTGAACATGGACATCGACGAGGGACCGCGTCAAGGTGGCGCTTATGGACCGTATATCCAATCCGAGCGGCTGGAATTGTATCAAACCTGGGCGAAGCGGCTGGTGGAAGCGGGGCATGCCTACAAATGTTTCGCCACACCCGCTGAACTCAAGGAGATGCGCGCGGCTGGCCGGGGCTATGACCGGCGCTATCGCGAAACCGGGGAGGCACAGGCGGCCGAGCTTGAGGCGCAAGGCAAACCCTATGTCATTCGTTTCAAGATGCCTCTGGAAGGCAAAACGGCGGGCGATGACATGATCCGCGGCCGCGTCGAGTTCGCTAACGCCCAGTTGCAAGATGCCGTCTTGCTGAAATCGGATGGCTTCCCGACGTATCACCTGGCGCATATTGTCGATGACCATCACATGCGGATCACGCATATCACGAGGGCGGTTGAGTGGCTGCCGTCATTCCCGCTGCATCTGCGCATCTGGCAGGCTTTGGGTTGGCCTTTGCCGCAATTCGCCCACCTGCCCGTGCTGCTCAATCCCAACGGCAAGGGCAAGCTCAGCAAGCGCAAGCAGCAGTTTTCCCAGGCGGGCCAGAGCGTGCCTGTGCTTGCCCATGAGTTCATCGAAGCCCGCTACCTGCCAGAAGCGGTCATGAACTTCTTGAGCAATATCGGCTGGAATTTCGGCGACAATCGGGAAGTATTCTCGATGCATGAAGCCATGGAACGTTTTGACCTGCGCGATGTCAACCCTGCCAACAGCGCTTATCCAATCGCCAAGCTGGATTGGCTGAACGGGCAGTACATCCAGTCGGCGGGCGCTAAGCGTTTGGCTAGCCTGCTCAAGCCGATTCTCCTGGAAGCCCGCTACCCTGTCGACGAGAGGCTGCTGCTGCAGGTCATCCCAATCCTGCGCGCGCGCCTGAAAAAACTTGACGATGTCATCCCGATGGCGGGATTCTTCTTCGCCGATTGGGCGGATTTCCAGGCGCCGCCAGCCGATATCTTGATCCAGCGCAAAATGGACAGCCAACAGACCGCCAAGCTGCTGGAAGGCGCGATCCCCGTGTTGGCGGAGCTTGAGGACTTTTCTGCAGGCAGCCAGCATCGCGCTATGTCAAGATTCGCCAAAGCCGCGAGCCTCAAGAATGGCCAAGTGTTTGGCAGCTTGCGCGCCGCGGTGACCGGGCAGCGGGTTTCCCCGCCGACATTCGAAACCATGGAGATTCTGGGGCGGGACGAATCCCTGCGCCGCATCCGGCTCGCGCTGGAATCGCTGGCAGAGCATGCAACCGAAAGTGGCTAGAGGCTGGCTGGCGATTCTGCCTTGAAAGCCGTGCCCGCATTTGCTATTCTAGGCAGCCGATAGTGGGAGATAGTTTAATTGGCAAAACAGCGGACTCTGGATCCGCCATTCCTGGTTCGAGTCCAGGTCTCCCAGATGTGACGCGCGGCTCGCTAACCCAGCGAGACGTTCTGTTTGCGCTTGCGCCAGCCTTCAAGCCACAGAAAGCACCACCAGCTCCACCCACTTGCGAAACTCATCGTGCTGAGCGTTGTAAAGCAGGCGCGTGCGTATGGGCAAGCCCAGCCACATATAGGAAAGTTTCCGCCGTTCTTCCCGCGTCGTGCGATCGACGATTTCACGATACCACGCCGGGAAGCGCAGAAAAATCTGCGGATGCCGCATGACGCTGTCGCGGACGCGCCAATAGAGCATGAAGAATACGACAAACATCAAGATGCCGATGAGAATCAGAAAGGATGATGGCACGAGCAGCACAAATCCAAGATAGGCGGCCACCATGCCCCAGACGCAGGCTTCAAAGAGCGGGCTGAATCCCACTTCATCGCCATATCGCTGGAATGCCGCCAAGATGGGCTCTTTATAGAAGCCCAGCGTCACCAGGCAAGCGCGCAAGAAAAGCATGCTTACCGAGAACAGAGCCACGGGCAGAATCGTCGTCATCGCTTTGTCTCATATCCTCCCGGCGTCCCGCTTCAAGTCGCCCAAGCCAGAGCTAGCCATCGACATCATCCCGTTTTGCGCTGGCGGAAATTTGGAAGCCATGCCGCAAGTCGCCCGGAACCCGCGCTTCCAGCCTGGCATCGGGATAAGGGGTGCAGGGCAGCGGGATCCGCCAACATTGCGTCAATGCAGGAACATTGAGTATCAGTCCGCTTTCCGTAACGAATTCCCTGTAATCGGCTTGCTGGCTATTGTGAAAGCCGTCGTCTGGTCCCGCCGATATGACAAGAGCGCCTGATTGAATGGCAAAGTAGCCGGCGTAAAGCAGGCAGAAGCCTGTCAAGGTTAATGCGGCTGCCCTGCGCATTGGCCACGGTATGGCTGACCAGGCTTCCAGCGCCAGGATGCTCGACAAGGCGGCCAAACTCCAGAAAATGTAACGCGCATATTTGGGTTCGGGGAAGGTAAAAAACCAGATCGCCAAGCTCATCAGCAGCGGAGCCAGCGCCCAGGGGCTCATTTTCTCTTCTCGCTTTGCCTCTCGCGTTCGCCAACGTCCCAGCGCATAACATGCCAAGCCCGCGCCAGTAATCAACATTGGCAGCAAAGTGGGCATGACATTGCCGAGCAGGTTCCTCATCCAGGGTCCAAGCCATTCCCAGGTTGACAGCGTCATTTCCCGGTCAGCGCCGCGCAATCTGGTATTGGCTGTCATATTGGTCTGTCGCTGCCGCAGCTGTTCTACGGGAATCGCCCAGTAAAGATCAAGACGGCCAAAAGTCTGCGGATAGGCGATATACCCGCTGGTCACTACGCCGCGCGCCATCCAAGGCAGGATCAGCGCGCAGCCGGCAATCGCGATTGGCGCGAGAGAGCGAGCCAGTCTCCGAGGCAATTCTGGCGACCGTACCCTGCGAACCCAGACCAGCATTGCGAAACTGCCCGCCGCCAAGCCAAAGGGGACAAAACTCTGCTTCACCGTGAAGCCAGCCAGGATGATGATGGCCAAGCGTTGGAAGTGATACTCCGAGCTCGCGCAACCTGTACGCCTGTCCTGAAGGAAATCAAGCAGAGCGATCATGCTGAGAAAGCCGAGCAGGTCAACCACGGGATCGGTAAGAAAATGCGTTATGCCGCTTGAAGCCCCAATGAACAGGGCGTAGGGCAGGCTCAGCATGGCGAAGAGCCATGACCAGCGCAGATCCGCGGCGCTCCGGCAGCGACATAGGCATAATGCCGCCTTTAGCGCGCTGACAAGATAGACCAGCAGCAAGAGCCCGGTCGCGATATGTTGGGAGCGGCCCGACCAGACAAAGGCATCCAGCAGCGCGTCATACAAATAGGCGGACTGATTGAAGGCGAGCGAAGAAAAGAGATTTCCCAAGCCGGGCGCAAGAGGAAAAGAATCCACCCACATGACAGCCTGCAAATCGCGGAAGCCGCTGTCATAGGCGCTCGCCATTCCCAGCGCGCGGTTGGCCAGCCAAAGCGCCAGCAATGCCAAGAGCAGGCTGAAGAGACGGTCTCTTCGAAAGCGCCGCAACACAAGCGAGAACTCCTCGCGCCGCGCCAGCAATGCCAGCAAACCAGCTGCCCCCAGAAGCAGCAGAAAGGCATCGCTGACTGGAAAGGCGAAGTGCCATATCTGCGCGATGCCCAGCGTAAATACCCAGCCCAGCCAGAAAGCGTCAAGCCAGATCCAGCCGCTGTCAAGGGACCTGCCCAGAAGTTTGAGCGGAAAAATGCCTAGGCCGCTGAACATGAGAAAGAGAAGCAGCCAGCTGACTAGGACCGCCGCCATTGGGCTCAAGAGATCCAGCACTTAGTTTTGCGCCTTCCATCAGAATGCCAAGGCTACCAAAGACATATTATATCTTAGTATGGCGGGGGCACGATTGCGGATTCTTGGCGGAGCTGCAGCAGGCAAGAAAAAAGGGCGCGTCGCTGCCTGCCCTTGGGAAGTCTAGATTTCGAGGAATGAATGGAGCCTATCGGCGTTCCTTGAGCCGGGCGGATTTGCCCCGGCGTTCGCGGAGATAATAGAGTTGCGCCCGCCGCACCTTCGCCCGCCGCAGTATCTCCACCTTTTCCACGCGCGGGCTGCGCAGCAAGAAGGTCCGTTCCACGCCGATGCCATGGCTGGCGACGCGCCTGACCGTGAAGTTGGCTTCATTGCCGCCTTTGCGCGCGCGGATCACAACGCCTTGGAAGACTTGAACGCGCTCGCGGCTTCCTTCGACGATGCGCACATGGACTTTCACCGTATCGCCCGATTCGATCTTCGGGTGGCGATGATTCTCCGCGACCAATGTTTGCATCAATTCCTGGCTCATTGCAGCCGTCCTTCAACAAAAACAGTCCCGAGGGCGTCGATTCAGCGTACACAAGAATACGCATGTTAGCACAGGCGGCGGGCAAGCCACAAGGGCGACTTGGGATGCGATTCGGCGTTTGCGCGGAAAGAGCGCGCTGCCGGCTCAGGGAATCTCCAGCTCTTGGCCCGCGTTCAAGCTGTCCACATCGGTGATGCCATTCAGCGCGGCCAGCACCTCTACGCTTGTGCCAAAGCGCGAGGCAATTTCAAAGAGCGTATCATTTTGCTGCACGGTATAGGTTCGGCTGGGCGTGGCTGTGCCGCTCAACTGGGCGCTGAAAGCCTCCAGCGAATCAAATTGGGCGTTACCGAGCAGAGACTCTTGCGCTTGGGCGACCAGGGCGCTGCGCGTGTCATCGCTGCTGGCGATCTCAACTTCGCTGGGCGCGCTTGTGGCCGGGGCAATCGCTGCGACCGCCTCAGTCGGCTGGGATGTCGGCGGAGGGATGAAACCGGTTGTGCCGCATTCTGGTATCGTGACCGCTTGGCCCACGCCGATGCGATCCGGATTGGCGATGCCACTGGCGCGGGCAATCGCTTCTACCGTCACGCCATAAGCCAAGGACAGCTGGAAGAGCGTCTCGCCAGCGCGGATTTCATGCACGCAATCTTCGCCCGGCGGGATGGTCGCGCGGGGTATGGGCGGCGCCGTCGGCTGGGCCTGAATGCCGGTCCCGGCTGAAGCGTCGCCGCTCGGGGCAGCCTCGTCGCCGGAAGCCGGCTGCGTTTGCTCAGCGATGATAGCCGTCGCCGTCAGCGCGAAGGGGTCGGCGGCTTGCGCGGTGGCTGTCGCTTCGGGCGTATCGCTTGGCGGCGGCTCGGTAGGCGATGCTTCAATGACGGCTGTTGGCGATGCGTAGGCGCGGGCCATCGGCTGCTGCTCTACCGCCTCGGCGGCTTCGCGAAAGCAAGCGGAAAGCAGCATTGACATCATCATCAATGCCAGCGACAGTCGGCATAAGCGGCTGAGATTTGACATCTTTCGGCAACTCCTCATCGCAAGATAGACTGCTGCCGTCGGGCAGGTCTCCTCAAAGCAAGCAGAGCCAGCGCTCAACTCAGCTTCATTATAGGTTCAGTCGAAATATCGGACAAACGAGAAGCGGCTGGGCTTAGGGGCGAGTTTCCCGGGGGCTGGCCCGCGCGGATTCAGGCGATCCAGCCAGCGGCGGCCGCAAGCAGCACCAGCAAACCTGCCACTATGCGATAGTAGCCAAATATGACAAAACTGCTGCGCGAGATGTATTTGAGCAGCCAGTCGATGGCCATCCAGGCGAAGACAGCCGACAAGACCGCGCCCAGCAGCAAGAGAAAAAGCTGGCTCAAATCCAGCGCATGCAGGCTAGTCGCCAGTTTGTAGAGAGTCGCGCCGCCCAGCAGCGGAATCGCCAGGAAAAACGAGAACTCGGTGGCCAGCCGCCGGCTCATCCCCGACAGCATCCCGCCGACGATGGAACAGCCGGAGCGCGATACGCCGGGCATCAGCGCCAGAACCTGCGCCAAGCCCACAAAGAGCGCCTGCCGCAAAGATATGCTGGCGAGAGCTGTCTCTTGCGCCTCGCCAAGCTCCTGGGCGGACAGCTTGCGCTCGACCAAGAGTATGATCAAGCCGCCGCATATCAGCGATGTGGCGACAACCTGCGGCGAGAAGAGCAGCAATTCTATCTGTGAGCCGAGCGCGAAACCGGTCAGGCCGGCTGGCAAGCTCGCCAGGCACACCAGCAGCCAAAAGCGCCGGGCGGATGGCTTGGAACGGGCTGCTTGGGCATGAGCCCGCAAGTCCTGGCGATAATAGACGATGACAGCGGCCACCGCGCCTATCTGAATGAAGATCTCAAAGACCGAGCCCATGACGTCAAAGTCAAGCAGCGCCGTGCCAATGACCAGATGCCCGGTCGACGAAATCGGCAGAAACTCGGTCACCCCCTCTATCAGCGACAGGATGACCACCTTGAGGATATTCTCGGTCATGAGTCGGCTCGTTCAGCGCCCGGCTCAGGCTCCGCCAAAAAGACGCTGCCCCAGGAACAAGCCAAGCGCCGCACCCGTCAGGCACAAGCCATTATTCAAGATCAGATTGAGCAGGCTTAGAGCGGGCGCGCCCCCGTTGAACAGGCTGAGGCTTTCGTTGGCGAAGGTCGAGAAAGTGGTGAATGCGCCGAAGAAACCGCTGGCGACCAGCAAGCGCAAATGAGGCGACAGACCCGCCCTGCCGCTGAACCAGACGCCAAATATCGCCAAGCCAAAAGAGCCGATGATATTGACGATCAGCGTTCCATAAGGAAAGATTCCCCAGCGCGGCGCCAGCAAAGCCTCGCTGGAAAGCGAAAGCAGATAGCGGGCGTTTGCGCCAAAGAAGCCGCCTATGCCAACGTAGATGAGATTCTCCATCGCCACTCCTTCGCTGCCAGAGGCATCATGGTATGTTAGCATGGCGAGACTGTCAATGCAGCGCGGCAAAGGCGCAACCACGGCGGCAATTGCGGGGCGCATCCTGGGCGCTCCTGCTGTACACTGGCGGCGGCATGGACTACTTCAAACTGCTTTCAAGCAATCGTGATTTCGCCAAACTTTGGGGCGCCCAGCTGGTCAGCCTGCTTGGCGACTGGTTCAGCACCATCGTCATATCGGCGCTGATCGTGACCTATACGGATGGCACAGGTTATCAGGGAATCGCCGTCAGCGCCTTTTTGATCGCGCGCATGCTGCCGCCCCTGCTGATGCGGCCGCTGGCTGGCGTTCTGGCTGACCGCTTCGACCGCAAGCGCCTGCTCATCGTCAGCGATTTGCTTCGCGCCCTGGCTGTGCTTGGCTTGCTCTTCACCACCCGAAGCCCGGAATATCTGCCGCTGGTATATGTCTTCGTGATCATCCAGTTCCTGGTTTCGTCGGTCTTCGAGCCGGCCCGCAACGCCATCATGCCCAGCATTCTCTATCGCCATCAACTGGTTATCGGCAACACCTTGAGCAGCGTGACCTGGTCTGCCATGCTGGCCATCGGGGCGATCACCGGCGGATTGGTCGCCGAGCTCTTCGGCACGGATATCGCCTTGCTCATCGATTCGGGGACATTCTTGCTCTCGGCGCTGCTGGTGGCTCTTATCCGCATCCCGGAGACGCCGCGTTCCGAAATCGGCCAAGCCAAACGCGCTGTCAAGGACAAATCCAAGCGCACCTTTCTCGATGGCTTGCGCTATTTCATGAACAACCCCGCCACAGCTGCCGCCATCTTCGTCAAAGCCGGGCAAAGCATCACCAGTTCCGATGCCTTGCTCATCATTTATGGCACGCAGGTATTTATCCTGGGCGACCAAGGCATCACCTCCATGTCGATACTCTGGGCGGCATTTGGGGTCGGCGCCATAATCGGACCGCTGATCACCAACCGCTTCAGCGATGGCAGCATACGGACGCTGCGCCGGTTGATCATCCTGGGATTCGCTCTGATTGCGCTGGGCTGGCTGGTCTGGGGGGTTGCGCCTTCGCTGGAAGTGTTGGCTCTGGCGGTTGTCGTGCGGGCCATGGGCGGCTCGGTGAACTGGACCTACAGTTCGGTTATCATTCAGCAGCAAGTGCCCGATGAATACTTGGGGCGGATGTTTTCGCTAGACTTTGCCGGTTATGAACTGGTGCAGTCGCTCGGCATCCTGGTAGTGGGCTTCGCCATAGACGCTTTGGGCAATGGCGGCATCCAGGGCATCGTATTCGCTTCGGCTTTGGCGGCTGTCCTGCCCATGCTGGTTTGGCTGCGCGTCGTGCGCTGGCTGGAAAATCGCGAGGCGCAGCCGGCCTGGTCCGCGCAGGATTTAGCGGCAGGAGGATAGCATGGCGCATTTTAGGTACGATTCGCAGATAATCGAGAATTATCCTGGCTTGACGGCTGGCGTGATCATCGTCAAAGGCGCGCGCAATCCGCAGACGAGCGCGAACCTGCTTGAGCAATATCTGGCTGAGCAGGCGGCGGTCAAGGCGCGCATCGGCGCAACTCCCCTTAGCGAGCTGCCTTCCTTGCGGGCATGGCGGCGGGCTTTCAGCGCATTTGGCGTCTCCCCGACGAAGTATCGCAGCGCGGCCGAGGCTTTGCTGCGCCGTCTGACCAAGAAGGGCGATATTCCCAGCATCAACACCTTGGTCGATATTGGCAACCTGGTCAGCATTCGTTATGGATTGCCGGTCGCCATTTTTGATATGCGGCAGATCGCCCTGCCCATCACCGTGCATTACGCGGATGGCAGCGAGCCCTATTCTGAGCTGGCCAGCGGCGAACAGATGCTGCCCGACGATGGCGAGGTCATCTTCTCGGATACGCAGAAAATGGTCGTGGCGCGGCGCTGGTGCTGGCGTCAAAGCCGGACAAGCGCGGCCAATAATTCCACTGTCGATGCAGTAATCACCGTGGAGGCGCATCACGAAGATGGCGGAACCGATATCGAAAAGGCGCTGGCCGATCTCCTGGCGCTCCTGAGCGAGCATGCCGGCGGGCAGTTTGAATCGGGCATCCTGTGCGCTCAGCGCAGCGCGATCTAAGCCAGGCGCAACCGTCCAGTCATTACAGGCGGAATCTGTGAATAGCGCGCCCAGGACAGGCTCTCGCCGCTGGTGGCTTCCGCAGGGGAGAAAGCCGGCTCCAGCAAGCCATCCAGCGCGAAGCCAGCCGCAAAAGCCGGGGCAAGCAATGCTTCCAAGGGGCGATGGTAATAGATATGCGGGCTTGGTTCGCCCGGCGCGCCAGAGCCCTTGACCGGCGGCATATCCAGATAGCTGCGGATCTTGACCGCGTACTGCTCGCTGACCAGGCCATCGCGGTCTTCTTTTTCATGCAGGAAGATGGGATTGTTGGAGTTGAAAGCCGGGTGCATGGTTGCGAACACGAAGCGCCCGCCTGAACGCAGCAACTGCCCAGCCGCGCGGAATAGCGGTTCGAGCGTCGGCATATCCATCAAGGTCATCGCGCAGACGAGAGCGTCAAACCTGCCCGCCCCCAGACGCATTAGCGCCGCTTCATCAGTGGCGTCGCAGAGCTGATAATCTATCGCCATGCCCTCTGGCTTGCCGCGCCGCCGCGCCATTTCGATCATCTGATCGCTGAAGTCGATGGCGATAACCCGCGCTCCCAGAATTGCCAGCCTCCGAGCCAGGGCGCCATTGCCACAGCCAATATCCAGGATGGTCTCGCCAGCGCGCAAGCCCAGCAATCGCAAGACGCTGGGCTCGACCAGAATCCGATGAAAGACATTGCCCTCAGCGCCATGCAAGGCATCCCAGAATTGGGCTTTGCGATTCCACAGCGCGCGGCCCTCGTCATTCAAGCGCTTGATATCCAAGGCAGGCTCCCCGCCAGCGATTATCAAGGCGATTCTACTCCCTGAGTGTCGCGCGGCATAGCGGCGGATTCATTCCCCAGCCCGAGCATGCCGATTCTCCAAGGATCCTGCAGGCTGGCGTATAATCAGCGCAATCTGTAGCGCATGACAGGCGGGCGATGAGCGGCGAAGCAATCCTCGTATTCGCGTTGGCGGGCATTTTGATTGGCTTTTCCAAAGGCGGCCTTGGCGGTCCCGTGCCGGTCGCGCTGACGGTGCCCCTGCTCACGTTGATCATTGAGCCGCAGGTGGCGGTGGCGCTGGTCTTGCCATTGCTGATCTTCGCTGATGGCTTCGCGCTGGGCATCTACTGGAAGCAATGGAGTCGCCATTATCTCAAGCTGATGCTGCTGCCTGGTTTGGCTGGCGTCCTGCTTGGGGCGCTTGTCCTGCGGGATATTGACCCGCTCAGCCTCAAGCGGGCCATCGGCGGATTGACGCTGCTGGCTCTGGCATTCAAGCTGGCCAGTGAACGCTTGAGTTCGCTGAGCTATGAGCCGCGTTTATGGCACGGGTATTTCGCGGGCTGGGCTTCCGGCTTCGGCTCGACCCTGGCGAATGTTGGCGCTCCGCCATTCACCGCCTACTTGCTGCTGCAGAAATCCATGACGCCGCGGCGCTTCATCGGCACAACAACGCTCTTCTTCGCCGTGATGAACCTGAGCAAACTGCCGAGCTATATGGCCATCGGCATATTCGATATGGACCTGCTGCTGAGCATCGCCTGGGTCTTCGCGCTGATCCCGCCGGCGGTGCTGCTGGCCCGCTATCTCATTGACCATGTGAGTCAGCAAGCCTTCGAATGGCTGATGATGATGCCTCTCTTTGTTTTGAGCGTAATCCTGCTGTTCTTCAGCTAAGCCAGCCAGGCAGCCATTTCGGCGATCCCTTCCAGCATTTTGGCGGACTGCGCGTCGATGCAGGCGGCGAAATCATTCATGCCGTTAAGAGCCGCTTCGCCATCAAAGTCCACATAAGCCAGGCGCGCGGTCAGAGATGTCTTGGGCAGGCCGAAACTGTTGCCGGGCAAAAGCGCCACGCCGCATTCCGCGAGCAAACGCTGGCAAAGCGCGCCGTCAGTCCTGATGCCGCGGCCCGCCAAGGCGCCAGCCAGCGGACTGAAATCGAGCAGCAGGTAGAAACCGCCTTGAGGAGGATGGACGCGCAAGCCGGCTTCAAGCAGTTTGCCATGAATCCGCGCGCCGATGGCAGCCAGGATGCGGCGCTGGGCAGAGAGATGCTCATGGAGATCCGCATCCAGTTCATAAGCCGTCAATGCCGCGACCTGTATCGGAACTGAGGCGCAAGAGTAGATTTCCGAACCCAAGCCGATCAAGGCATCGCGCAGCGCGGATGGAGCAGCCGGCGGCAAGATCAAAGCGCCCAGACGCCAGCCCCCCGCCCCGCACCATTTTGATAGACCCGTGGTGACCAGCGTCCGCTCGGGATATATGCTCGCCAGCGACGTATGCCCGCCGCGATGATCGAGCAGGGCATAGATCTCATCGGATATCACCCAGACACGGCGCGAGCGCATTACCGCCGCCAGCGCTTCCAATTCCGCCCGGCTGTATGTCAAGCCATCCGGGTTGCCCGGATAGTTCAGCACCATCAGCCGGGTTCGGCCGGTATCGCCCGCGCGCTCGATGGCCGCTTCCAGCGATTCTGGCTTTACCCGCCAGCGACTCTCATACGAAGTCGGGATGCGATGCACTGTGTGCCCAGCCATGCGCGCTTGCGGCGCATAAGAGACCCAGGAAGGCTCGGGCAAGAAGACATCGGCTCGCTGAAAGGCTTGCATGAGATTGTGGAGCAGAGGCTTTGTGCCCGGCGCGACAAGCACCTGCTCGGGCTTTATCGTGTAGCCATCAGCTTCGTGATGAAATGCGGCGATCTTTTCGCGCAATGCGGGCATTCCAGCCACTTCGGTATAATCCGCGCGCTGGCAGGCGCGTTCCAAAGCCGAGCGTATGCGCAGTGGCGGCGGAAAGGGCGATTCGCCAAATCCAAAGCGATAGACTCTGCGTCCAGCCCGCTCCAGTTCCTTAGTCTTTTCGTTTTGGGCAAAGGTGCCAGCTTTAGCCACGGTCGCGAATGCCATCGTCAGAAACCTCTTTCAGCTTTTGGCGCTGGATTGTACACGTTTGCGACTGCCCGCGCATCACAATTTGACATCAGGCTCCCTATCGGCATAATAATCTGCATTCGCCAGCGCATTCAGATCGCATAAGCATGGAAACTGTAGCGGAACATTTGGCAGACCAGCTGAGCGCGCGTGGCGTGACGCGGGTCTATGGCTTGCCTGGCGGCGAGAATGTCATCATGCTGGAGGCGATTCGCCAGCGCGGCATCACCTTCACGCTGGTCAAAAACGAGAGCAGCGCCTGCTTCATGGCGGCTGCCGAAGCGCGGCTGACGGGCAAGCTGGGCGTGGCCTTGACTACCCTGGGTCCCGGCGCCAGCAATGCCTGCGCGGGCTTGGCGCATGCCTGGCTGGATCGCGCGCCGGTCTTGCTCATCACCGCGGCCGCTGACCCCGCGGATGCCGACCGGCACAGCCATCAGGCGATTGACCTCCAAGCGCTGTTCAAGCCGATATGCAAGCTCACAGCCGAGTTAACTTGCGCGAAGGCCGCCAGCCAAATCGGCGAGGCGCTTGACATCATGCGGACTGGCCGGCCTGGTCCCGCGCATCTTAGCTTGCACAACCGGATCGCGGCTCAGCCGATCAGAGGCAGTGAGCATGCGCGCTCCCTCACAACCGACCCGACGAAGGCCAGAGACCTGCTGAAGCAAGCGCGGAGCCTGCTGGCAGAAAAACGCAAGCCCATCATCATCGTCGGCTTGGGCATAGAGCCGGACGCGCCCTACTCCCAGATCCGCCAGCTTGCCGAAACTCTGCGCGCTCCCGTGATCGATACGCCCAAGAGCAAAGGCGCGCTGCCCGCCTATCATCCCTTGTTCGCAGGCACGATTGGTTTGACGCGCGAGGATCCGGTCTATGAACTTGTGGACGAAGCCGACTGCATCCTGGCCATCGGCTTTGATGTGGTCGAACTGGTTAAGCCCTGGGATTATCAGAAGCCGCTGATTTGGATCGCCAATTGGGAGAATCATGACCCGCGCATTCCGGCCGCAATTGAGCTGGTCGGCAATATCGGCGAAATCCTGGCTTGGCTCAGCGAGGCGTCATCATCAAGCGGGCGGGTTTGGGGCGCGCATCGCATCTGGCAATTCCGCGAGCGCCAAGACAGCATCAGGCTGCCAGCGCCGCAGAGCAAGCGCATCCTGCCGAATACCTTCCTGGATTCGCTGCGGGCGAACAGCCCGGATGACATCATCGTGACCACCGATGTCGGCTCGCACAAGATCTTCGCCGCCTTGAATTGGGGCGCGCGGATGCCCAATCGCTACCTGGTATCCAACGGGCTCTCGGCTATGGGATTTGGTCTGTGCAGCGCCATAGCGGCCGCCCAGGTCAGCGCTCAGCCAGTTGTCTGCATCACTGGCGATGCCGGCTTGGCTATGGTGCTTGGCGAGCTGGGCATTCTGGCTGAAGAACGGCTGCCGGCGCTGGTCTGCCTGATGAATGACTGCGCGCTGGACCTGATCCGTTCCGCGCAGTTGCGCCTGGGCCAGCCGGCTTTTGGCACAGTGTTCCGCAATCCCGACTACGCATCCATCGCCCGCGCTTTTGACCTGGCTTATCACAAGGTGGAATCGCGGCGGGATTGCGACATGGCGATCCGCGCAGCATTGGCTGCCCGCGAGCCAGCGCTCATTGATGTGATGATCGACCCGGTCGGCTACCCGACCACGCCTGCCAATGCGCCTTTATAACGCGCGGATGCGTTCCGCCAGCGAATCGTCCTTTTGCAGCGCCGCCTGGACCTTGAGCAAAGCCGCGATGACATCCTCGACGCCCGGCCGGCCCGCGCGGAAGATCGCTTCATCAAGCCAGAAGCCTTCTTCATGACTGATGCGCTCGGTGTTGGGCAGGCGCGTCTCCGCGTAATCGAAGCGCTCCGGAAAGGCAGAAGGCACAGCCAGGCGCGATGTCGCTGGCCGAAACAAGTCGTAGCGATACATTGGGTCATAGCCGCGCCAGCCAGGGATGCCTTCCGCCAACATAGCCCGCTCCAGCACATCGTTGGTCCCGCCGAAACGAGGCGGATCCACAGCGAAAGTATACCGATAGACTGCCCGGCGCTCATGGCGGGGGTCGCGGGGCAAAACGCGGATGCCATCAATCTCGCTCAATGCCTCATCCATATAATCGGCTGCGGCTTCGCGCTCTTGGGCTTGGGAGGGGAAGCGCTCCATAGCCACATTCAGCAGCGCGGCCTGCAGCTCGGTCATGCGATAGTTGCCGCCTTGCGTGAACATCTCGCCAGCCGGGTCATGCGGGCGGCCGCAGTCGATAATGCTGGCGGCTCGCCAGGCATGCTCCTGGGATTGGCAGAGCAATAGGCCGCCTTCGCCAGCGGTCATGATCTTGGTTGATTGCATGCTGAAGGAGCCGAAGTGGCCGATTGCGCCGGCGCCCTGCCCGCTCCAGACCGCGCCATGGGCATGAGCCGCGTCTTCGATGACGATGAGATTATGCCGCTCGGCGATGTCCATGATGGCATCCATGTCAGCCATCTGGGAGCCGATATGCACGGGGATGATGGCGCGCGTCCGCTCGCTGACAGCCGCTTCAATGGCTGCGGGATCGATGCAGAAGGTATCGGGATCGATATCGACCAGCACAGGAATCGCCCCGGCCATCATCGGCGCGGAAGCCGTCGCCTGGAAGGTATAGGCGGGCACGATCACCTCATCGCCCCAGCCGATATTGGCAGCGCGCAGAGCCACCTCTAGCGTGATGGTGCCATTCATCATAGCCACGGCGAAGTTTCCGCGCTGCATGGCGATAAAGCTATCGAGGAAGCGCTGCGTCTCTGGGCCGGGATAGGGGAAGCCGCCCCAACTGCCGCCGCGAATGACCCGTGCCACAGCCTCCACTTCGCGTTCGTCATGCTCGGGCCAAGCCGGGTAGGCGCTGGTCCGCGTCTTTTGCCCGCCAAATAGCGCCAAGTCAGTCATCATCACGCCTCCAGGTCATACCAAGCCGCTTAGCCGGATAAAGGTAGCGATGGCCACAAAAGCCACCGGGATCAAGCCGAGCAGCAGCATGCGCCGGATGACCGGACCTTCCTGCCCGCCCAGCCCGACCGTGCTGCAGCCGACGATGATCTTGGCTGGCGCGAGGACGCTGCCCAGCGAGGCGCCGGCCGTCTGCCCGGCCAGGATTATGGGGACGCTCAAGCCAAGCAGCGCCGCCGTTTCCTGCTGCAATGCGCCAAAGACCACGTTGGAATTGGTATTGCTGCCGGTCAAGAATGCGCCCAGCGTCCCGATAAATGGCGCAAAGAGCGGATACAAGTCGGCGCTGAATGTCTCGCTGATGCCGCGGGCGATGATCTGGGTCATGCCGGTATGCGTCATCAAGGCGGCCATGGCCACCAGTGCCAGGATGGAAATGGTGGACTTTTGCGCCGATATCCGCACCTTGAGCCAAATCTCGCTCCAGACGAAGCGGCTTTCATAGTACCCCGCCCGCCGATAGAGCAGGAAAGCGCATAAGCCCGCGTAGAAGAGGATGGCGCCGGCATGCCCAAATAGGCTTATCACGCGGCCGGTCTCCGCTTCGACATGCCAGCCGAGCGCGGTGCTCACAGCCGGGAAGGCGATTTCGATGCGAACGCTATCCACGAGCGCTGCCAAAGGGGCGATGAGATTGGCGGAGAATGCCATGAACAGCAGGATCAGGTAAGCCGCCAAGGCCAAGCCTATCCGCCGCCCGCTCTCGCCCTTGCCTCGCCTGCCCTGGCCGCGGCTGGGGGATAGCGGCGAAAGGACATAGACCACGCCGACAAGCGCGCCAGCCAGCGCCCCCGATGTCGAGCCGAGGGTCCACAAACCTCGCGTGGCCATCCACCACTGAGTCGCTCCCATAGCCGTGCCGACCAGGATAAGCATGGGAATGGAACGCAGCAACCCGCCCCAGCCCGCGCTGACCCAGGCGACCAGCCCGCCGCTGATGAAACAAGCCATGCCCAGGATAAGCGCCGAATCATGCGCCAGCGCCTCGCCCGGCAAGCCCGTAACAGCCGTCAAAGCCACGAAGGATGTGCCCAGCGAGCCGAAGGTCACCGCCCAGCCATGCCCAAGAGACGCCATAATGACGGATTGCGTGGCGCTGTACCCCAAGCCCACCAGCAGCGGCGCCACCACAGCCACGGGTACGCCGAAGCCGCCAACACCCTGCAGCAGCGACACAAAGACCCAGCTGATAAGCAGGCTCTGGGCGGCTCTGTCGGCGGTTAGGCGCGGCAAACTGCGCCCGATCATAGCCACCGAACCCGATTCATTGGTCACGTGGTAAAAGAAAAGCGCCATCCAGACGATGTACAAAACATCGGCCGCCAGCAGCAGGGACTTGCCAACAGCCACAAGGACCAGCGTCAGATCGCCGCCGAAGACCGTCAGAGACAAAACAAGCGCCGTGACGAAACCAGCCAAACCGGCGCGGCTGCCGCCCCAGCCCATGCCGACCATCAGCAGCAGCACAGCCAAAACCGGCAGGAGCGCCAGCAGCCAGTTGACGAGGGTGAGTTCCAGGCTCATACCAGCGAGGCGAACGATAATCCGCGCGGTCCAGCGTTTTGGCCGCCAGGCCTGCCGCGCGTCAAGATGAGCCGCCGGGGAGCGCGGGCTTTTGCAAATAAAAGCGGGTGGCTTCCTGAAACGCGTAAGCCATTTGCAGCAAGGCGAACTCGCCATGCGGCCGCCCGACGATTTGCAAGCCGATCGGCAAACCCTCATCCGTTAAGCCGCAGGGCACGGATATCGCCGGCAAGCCAGTCACCGTGATGAAAGCGCAGGACATCATCCAGTCAATATAGGTTTGCATGGGCAGAGCGTTGATCGCCCGCGGGTACTCCCATTCGATGGGGAAGGGCGCCACCTGCGCGGTGGGCAGGAGCAAGAAATCATAGATCTCCAAAAATTCTCGGACGCGGTGATAAAGCTCCGTCCGCTTGCCCTCGGCGCGGCTGATATCGGCGGCGCTCAAGATTCGCCCCTGGGCGGCATTCCAGCGGATGGTCTCCTTGAAAGCGGCTTCGCCAAACTCCTCAAAGCGCTCGGCGAAATTCCCCTCGAAGTTCCAGGCGCGCAATGTCTGGAATATCTCGTAAGCATCGCGGAAATCGGGATGGGCTTCTTCGACGCGGCAGCCCAAATCCGCGAAGACGGGCAATTGCCGCTCTATGGTTTCCAGCACGCGGCTCTCGACGGGGAAGCTGCCCAGGTCCCGGCTCCAGGCGATCTTGACGTCCGCGAAGTCGCGCTCAAGGCTGTCCGCGAAGATCGAAGCTGGCTCATGCAGGGAGATGGGCGCCCGGCTGTCATAACCGGCGATGGCTTGCAGCATCAGCGCGACATCTTGCACGGTCCGCCCCATGGGTCCGTCGACAGACAGCATCGACCAGGCATTGCCGCTGGGGTAGCTTGGCACGCGGCCCGGCGACGGTCGCAAGCCGACGACATTGCAGAAGGAAGCGGGGTTGCGCAGTGAGCCGCCCATATCGCTGCCATCGGCGACGGGTATCATGCCAGCCGCCAAAGCCACAGCCGCGCCGCCGCTGCTGCCGCCGCAGGTTTTGGAGGGATCATAAGGATTGCGGGTCGCGCCGAAGACCGGATTGAAGGTATGCGAGCCAGCGCCAAACTCTGGCACGTTAGTCTTGCCCAGGGTGACGCAGCCAGCCGCCTTCAATCGCCTGATGATGAGATCGTCGGCTTCGGGGATGTAATCGCTGTAGACTGGCGAGCCCATGGTGCTGCGGATGCCAGCCGTTTCGAAGAGGTCTTTATGGGCGATCGGCAAGCCATGCAGGATTCCCAGTTGCTCTCCGCGCGCCTGCCTCTCATCGGCTTCGCGAGCCGCTTCCATAGCCTCATCCGGCAAGTAAGTCACGATGGCGTTCAGCCCGGGATTGACGCGTTCAATCTGCTCCAGATGGGCTTTCAAGACTTCGACGGCAGAGACATGCCTGCTGCGAATCAGTCCCGCAAGCTCGACAGCCGTGAGCCAGATCAATTCGCTCATCTGTGATTAGCCCCTGCCGACATAGGGCATGCCGGTCGCCATGACGGTCATAAAGAGCACATTGGCGGACAAAGGCAGATTCGCCATATACACAAGGGCGTCGGCGACATGGCGGACGTCAAATTGGGGTTCGGCGCTCGCGTCTTCGCTGGCGGCCAGATGGCGCTGCTGCGTATTGGACATATTCGTGCGGGCATTGCCGATGTCGATCTGTCCGCAGGCGATATTGAAGGCGCGGCCATCCAGCGCGGTCGATTTGGTCAAGCCGGCCAGGGCGTGCTTGCTGGCAGTGTAGACAGCCGAATGCGGCCGCGGCACATGCGCCGATATGGAGCCGTTATTGATGATCCTCCCGCCTTGGGGCTTCTGCGCTTTCATCATCTTGTAGGCTTCCCGCAGGCACCAGAATGCGCCATTCAAGTTGACATCCAGCACGCCCAGCCATTGTTCCGCGCGCAAGTCTTCCAGCGGGATGGCGGGCGCGTTTATGCCGGCGTTGTTAAACAGCAGGTCCAGGCGGCCGAATCTCCGCTTGGTGACTGCGAACAGGGCTTTCACGGCTTGGCGGTCGGTCACATCCGTCGGCAGGATCAAGGCGCGCTCTTCGCTGACTCCGGCAAGAGCCAGCGTCTCCGCCAGCGTTTCTTCACGCCGGCCCGCCAGCGCGAGCGTATAACCCGCTTCCCAAAGCGCCAGCGCCGCTGCCCGGCCAATGCCCGAGCCCGCGCCGGTTATCATCGCGATTCGCTGTGTCATTGGCTCTCTCTTGCGCTCCTGAACGTCGCCAAGTGTACGAGCAGCCCGCGCTCTTGTCAATTCGTGACAAGCCTGCCGCCATGCGTTAGTATCTGGCTCTTGCGGTACGCAAAGCGAAAGGCGGGAGCCATGAGAATCGCCTGCTGCGTATGGGCGCTGAGCCTGCCCGAGACAGATCTGCTGCGCCAGGTCCGCGAGCTGGGCTTTGATTGGATTGACATTCAGCCGAGCCATCTGCGCAGCCTGGAAAGCCGGTTGCTTGCTCAAGAGCTGGGCTTAGGCGTATCCTGCCTGGGCGCCGGGTTTGGCCTGCCGGCCTGGGCGTCGCTGGATAGCCGCGACAATACCGCGCGAGCAGCAGCCGTGGATCATGTCAGGCAAGCCATAGAGCATGCCGCCAAGCTCAATGCCGAGACCATATACGTCGTGCCGGGCAAGGACCAGCATGAGGATGCCATGAAGCATTACGCCGAATCGCTTTGCCAATTAGCTGAGGCGGCCGCGGCGGATTCCATCAAGCTGGCTATTGAGCATTTTCCTGGCACAAACCTGCCGACAGCCCAAAGCGCGCTGGAATTCATCCAGCAGACCGGGCATCCCAATCTATATCTTCTGATAGATACTGGGCATCTGCAGATCTCGGGCGAGGAACCGGAACACGCCATCGCCAATGCCGGCGACCGCCTGGCTTATGTGCATTTCGACGACAACGATGGCTTGGGCGATCTGCATTGGTGCCTGCTGGATGGATTGATGACGGAAGAATCGCTGGGGGCGACGCTGCTGGCTCTGGAGGGCATTGGTTACTCGGGCGCCCTGAGCCTGGAACTGAGCCCCGGTTTGAAGCAGCCCGCCAAAGCCCTGCGGGAGAGCCGCGATATTCTGCTGCGAGCCATGCACCTGCGGCAATGGCAAGGCGCGGATGCCCATAGCTGAACGCCCGGCTGGCGCGTCGCCAACGGCAGTGGTTAGAATTCGGTTGAAGGTCTTTTCTAGACAGATTCAACTTCACCTCGGAGGCACTGTCGAATTGGCGCGCAAGTCCTGCAGAAAGCGTTCTGGACACTCTGTTTGACGGCGAGGCAAGGGGCGCGTTGACACAGCCCGCCTCTCGCCCCTACGGGAGGCTGAATTTGTCGGTCTTGTAGTTGATAAAACGCTCATTCTTTCCCTCATAAAACTCGGTGTACTCGTGTGGTAAAACAGTTGTGTTTCAGCCAAAAGGGATACACTACTCCGCCAACCAAATGTTGCCATATTCGAAAATACTCGCTATATTGGACGCGGATTCATGACAGTGGCAAAATACGCCCTGGTTCAAAAGCAAGGTATCCGGCAATCGCCAATCTAGAGGCAGGAGGCAATTGGCGCAGCCAGCGCTGCCTGCATCGGTCTCGCCAGCCTGATGGCAACTGGCACAGTGCAATCCCAAGGCAACTCTCTATTTTCCGTATCCAGTCTTAAAGGAGAACACAATGAACAAGAGAAAGCTGCTAGTCCTTCTTGCGCTTGTGACGCTGCTGTCCATGCTGCCGCTCTCGTCGGCAGTTTCGGCGCAGAACCCCGATTGCGAGGGCGATGTGACGCTGACCTATTGGCATCATTGGGGCGGCAACCGCATTCCGCTGCAAGAACATCAAGTCGCCGCTTTTGAAGACGCCCACCCCGGCATCTGCGTCGACAATATCTTCCTGCCCTGGGATAACCGCTTGCAGAATCTGCTGGCCGCCATCGCCGCCGGCAACCCGCCCGACGTAACCATGTTCGGCCGCCAGGATCTGCCCTTCTTCGCTGCGACCGAATCCATCATCCCGCTGGACGATTATATGGCTGCCGATGGCGTCGACCCAGCCATCTTCCACGCATCCGAATTCGCCGGCACGCAATTCAATGGCAAGACCTGGGTCCTGCCCTTGCCCGGCGGCGGCGCTTACAACATCGTCTGGTACAACACCGATCACTTCGCGGAAGCCGGCATCGAGAGCTTCCCCGAAACCTGGGACGAAATGCTTGAGGCGGCTGAGACCCTGCGCCTCGGCGACGGCAGCTTCCTGGAGCGCATCGGCTTGAACGCGCAAGCCACCAGCGGGGCCGGCGCATTCCTCACCTGGTACAACGCCAATGGCGGCGACTGGATCACGCCTGACCTGCGCACCATCACCATCAACAACGAAGCCGGCATGCAGGCGCTGGAATTCATGCAAGCCATGGCCGAAATCAATTATGGCATTGAAGAAGTCAACGCCTTCTGGGAGATGGCTGGCGAGTTTGACCAGGGTCCGCTCATCCAGGGCCTCGTTTCCATGGAGATCAACGGGTCCTGGACGCTCTTCCAGGTCGAAGATCACGCCGAGAATCTGAACTACGATGTCGCGCCCATACCCTACGGTCCCATGGGCAACGCCGATCGCCGCGGTGGCGCTACCGGTGGCTGGGGCTATATGGTCCCCAAGAATGCCGCGCACCCCGACGAAGCCTGGAAGCTCGTCAAATGGCTGACCACCGAGGTCGAAGGCGATGGCGCATGCTGGTTCATCCAACAGCAGCAGCGTCCCTCGCCGCTGGTGGAATGCAACGGCTACGAGAAGGACGGCGTTGTGCATCCGCGTGCGGAAGCGCTGCTGGGCGTGGCTGCGCTGGATAGCCTGATCCCAGTTTCGCCAGTCCAGCCGGAAGCCCTGCAAATCATCAACCGCATGGCTGAAGATGTGCTCTTCGGCGACAAGTCGATAGCCGATGCGCTGGCTGATACCGAAGCCGAGATCCAAGAGCTGCTCGACGGCTTCTGGGAAGAATACGGCTAAAGCTGATTGACGCGGGATTGGGGCGTCTTGTGTTGGCGCTCCAATCTCAGCCCTGCATTTGAAAGCGAGAGAGCGGAGCGATGGCAACAGCATTTGGCTCGCAATTCAGCGCCCTGCGCAACCGGCGGCGCGAACGCTGGAGCGATCTGTCGCCTATGCGCAAGCGCGAAGCCAAGATGGGCTTGCTCTTCATCAGCCCCTGGTTCGTCGGCGTTCTGCTTTTCTCGCTCTTTCCCTTCGTGGCTTCTTTCGTTCTCAGCTTCACCAAGTACAATATCGTGGCGCCGCCCCAATGGGTGGGCAGCGAGCATTATGTCAACATCTTCACCGATGATCCGCTCTTCCTGAAGTCCTTGAAGAATACGGCGGTGTATGTCGGCGGTTCGGTAGCCATTCGCATCGTTCTGGGCTTCGCGCTGGCTCTGCTGCTGAATACGCGGGTGCGCTTTCTGGGTTTGTGGCGGACGATATTTTATGTGCCGTCCGTCGTGCCGATTGTGGCGCTTTCCATCGTCTGGCTCTATGTGCTCAACGCGCGGGCCGGTTTGCTGAACTGGTTCCTGGGCTTCTTCGGCATATCGCGGATCCGCTGGTTCGCCGACCCCGATTTCGCCATGATTGCATTCTTGATCATGAGCACCACTTGGGTTGGCGTCACCATGGTCATCTTCCTGGCTGGCTTGCAGGGCATCCCGGAAGAATACTACGATGCCGCCAAGATCGACGGCGCCAATATGTTCCAGCGTCTGCTGCGCGTCACCATCCCTTTGATGACGCCGACCATCTACCTCAATGTGCTCATCAATATCATCGGCGCGTTCCAGGTCTTTACGCAGGTCTTCATCATGACCGGAGGCGCCCCGCGCGATGCCACACGCACTTATGTGCTGCACCTGTTTGACCATGCCTTTCAATACCTGCCGCCGCAGATGGGTTATTCATCGGCTCTGGCCTGGATTCTATTCATGATCATTTTCGCCTTCACCGCCGTCATAGTGACGACATCGCAGCGCTGGGTCTTCTATCAAGGCGGGGAGGAAGGCTGATGTCTTCGCCGACCCTGAGTCAAACGCAAATCCTCAACAGCGATGCCTTCAGCCGCGCGACCCGCATAATCGGCCGTCTGCTGCTCTATTTCACGCTGGTCGCCGTGAGCCTCTGGTTTATCGCGCCCTTGTTTTGGATGTTCATGTCATCGTTCATGCCGCTGGAGCAGGTTGGCGTCTTCCCCGTGCAGTGGATTCCCAAAGTCTGGCAGCCGGAGAATTACACGGACGCGCTGAAGTTCTGGAAGTTCGGCACGACCTTCCGCAACACCATGATCATCACCATTTTTTCGCTGGTTGGCGATATCGGCTCCTGCACGATTGTGGCTTATGGCTTTGCGCGCTTCCGCTTTCCTTTTCGCGATACGCTCTTTTTGATTCTGCTCGCCACGTTGATGCTGCCCTTCGCGGTGCGCCTGATACCGGTTTATGCCGCCTATGACGCCATCGGCTGGATAGACACCTTTTATCCGCTCATTGTGCCCAATTTCTTTGGCAACGCCTTCTATATCTTCATCTGCCGGCAATTCTTCCTGGGCATCCCGCAGGACTTGCTCGACGCCGCCAAGATTGATGGCGCCAGCGAGATTCGCATATTCAGCCAGGTCATGATTCCGCTGGCAAAGCCCGCCATCGTCGTCATCGCCATCTTGAGCTTCCAAAACAGTTGGAATGACTTCCTGGGTCCCTTGATCTATCTGAAAGACCCGGATCTGCACACCCTGGCAATCGGCCTATACAAGTTCACATCGCTGCCGGGCCAAGGCGGGATTTACAATCAGCAGATGGCCGCTTCCGTCATGATGGTCATGCCTGTCTTGCTGGTCTTCTTCCTGTTTCAGAAGCAATTCATCCAGGGCGCGAACCTCTCCGGGATGAAAGGCTGAGCGCCTTCGCGATGGCATCGTCAGCGAATATCCTCTTCGTGCTGGCGGATCAGCTGGGGGCGCGCTGGCTGCCGCTTTATGGACATCCTTTCGTCTCTGCGCCGCATCTCGAACAATTCGCGAGCCGCAGCGCTGTATACGAGCGAGCCATCACAACCTCGCCGGTTTGCAGTCCCTACCGCGGCTGCCTGCTCAGCGGCTGCTATCCATCGCAGACGGGCTTGTTGGAGAATGGCATGGCTTATCCGACCGAAGCGAAGAGCATGGCGGATCATCTCAACGCGGCGGGCTACCAAACGCATTACCTCGGCAAGTGGCATCTGAGCGGCGCGCCACAAGAGAATCGCTGGGTCCCGCCGGAGCAACGCGCTGGCTTCCAGCATTTCACCGGCTGGGAGAGCCATCATATCGACCATCATGCCGGGCTCTGCTGGCAGGATGATCCCAAGAGGGCAATCGAAATGTCCGGGCATGAAACCGATGCCTTGACCGATTTGGCGATTGCCAAGCTGGAGCAATGCGCGGCCGCGGAAGAACCCTTCTTTATGCTTCTGGCCTACCAAGCGCCGCACCCGCCCTGCAGCCCGCCAGCGGAATTCCTGCATCCCTACGAGAATCGCCAGCTTGCAAACGAGCCAAATGCCGATCCAGCCGCCTGGTTCAAGCACGCTGCCTGGAATGCCGACTATGGCATCGAGCGCTTTCGCCAGCTTTATTTCGGCGAAATCAGCCATTTGGATGCCGCTTTTGGCCGCCTGCTGGAGGCGCTTTCGCGATTGAACTTGCTGGAGGATACGCTGGTCGTCTTCACGTCCGATCATGGCGAGATGGCTGGCGCGCATGGCTTGTTCGGCAAGGGGGTCATGGTAGAAGAGTCTTTGCTTGTGCCGCTGGTCATCAAGGCGCCGGGGCAAGGAGCGGGCATAAGCGTCAAGATGCCGGTCGCCACAGTGGATCTCCTGCCAACCCTGCTGGATTATGCCGGCTGCCCGGTTGAAAGCGGCGAAGGCATATCGCTGCGACCCTGCCTCGAGAATCAGCCAGCCGAGCTAGACCGCATCGTCATCAGCGAATATCACAACTTCTGCGCCACGAATGCGCGCTGGAAGCTGATCACCAGGGGGCGAACGCTCATAGCCGATGGCCTCTATGACATCGTCGATGACCCCTGCGAATTGCGCAACCGCCTGAACGAGAGGGCATGCCAAGCCATCCAGGCCGAATTGAGCGGGGCATTGGCTCGCTGGCAGGAGCGCGTCAGTATTCCGATACGCATGGGCAATCCAATGAATTCAGAGCGAAAGGAAAGCGGGCAGCCATGGCAACTTCTCAGTATTTGAACGCGAGCGGCATCTACCCGCATCTGGCATTGAGCGCGGAATTGGGACCGCCGCGCACAGAATGCGGCATTGGCGCTATGATGGCTTGGGCGGGGGCGCTCTGGCTGGTCACTTATGTATCGCATAAATCGGCCAGCGGCGTCGGTACCGGTCTCTATAGCATCAACGAGCAGCTCGAGATCAGCAAGCATCCCGCCAGTCATGTCGGCACGTACACCAATCGCATGGTCCATTGGCAATCCAATCAGTTGATCATCGGCCCGCATGTGATTGACGCCCAGGGCAATGTACGCACTGTCGAAGATTTGCTGGAGGTCCGCATCTGCTCGACCATGCGCCACTTGCATGAGCCGCAAGAGTGGGTCTACATGCTGGGCATGGAAGGCGAGTTCTATGAGATGAACGCGCATACGCTGGAGACGCGCTTCCTGGCGGATCTGACGCTAGAGCTTGGCATTCCCGACCACGAATACGCGCATTTCAAAGCCGGCTACAGCAATTTCGGGCGGGTCGTGGTGGCCAACAACAGCTACGATGAGCGCGACTTCACCGGTCGGGAAGCGGCTGGCCGCCTGGCGGAATGGGATGGCGAGACCTGGACGATCATTGAGCGCAACCCCTTCATCGAGGTCAACGGGCGTGGCGACTTCGCCGGCACTATCTTCGCCATGGGCTGGGACAAGCGCTCGGCTATCCTGCAAGTCTTCACCGAAGCGGACAGCCAATGGAAGCGCTATCGCCTGCCCAAAGCCAGCCACTGCTTTGACCATATGTGGCAGACCGAATGGCCCCGCATCCGCGAAGTGGATCATGAACGTTTCCTCATGGATTGCCACGGCATGTTTTATGAGCTTTCGCCTTGGGCTTATGAGAACCACGTCTGGGGCATTCGGCCGATTTCGACGCATCTCTGGGTGCATGGCGATTTCTGCACATATCGCGGCATGCTTGTCCTCGGCTCGGATAATGCCAGCCCGCATGGCGGCGCAAATCACCTGGCAGGCGAACCGCAATCGGGTTTATATTTCGGCAAAACCGATGACCTTTGGCAGTTCGGCAAACCGGCGGGCTGGGGCGGAGTCTGGTGGGAAGACGAGGTTGCCGAGGGCGAGTCATCCGATCCCTACTTGATGACCGGCTTCGACAAGAAAGTCCTGCACCTCAGCAATGAAGGACCGGAGAATCTGACCCTTATGATTCAAGTCGATTTCCTGGGCAACGGGCGCTGGAAACGCTACGACGCCGTCACCATCGCGCCCTACGGATACCGCCATATCGAATTCCCCAGCGGCTTCAGCGCGCATTGGATTCGCCTAACCGCCGAGGAGGCTGGTGTGGCCACTGCCTATTTCACGTATACTTAGCCTCAAATCAGCGCCTGCTTCAAATGATGGAGATATGACATGCAAGATTTTGCGCAGTTGACAGAAGAACAGCGGAGTCAGTTTCGCGAACAGGGCTACTTGATCCTCCGCAATGTGCTGGACAGCGATATGATCGGCAATTTGATCGAAGCTGGCGACCGGCTTATCGCCACCGACGCGCGCCTCAACCGCTTTCAAACCAGCGCGTATTATGACGGCTTTCGCAATTGCATCACCATGGACGACGCCTTCATTCCGCTGCTGACTCATGACGTCACTTTGCCGCTCGTCATCCAGCTCTTGGGCTCGAACCTGCAGCTATCCACCAGCCATCTCATCCATCGCCATCCTGACCCGCCTGGCACGCCAGACAGCATTCGGCGTCCGGGCTGGCATCGCGATGGCGGCGGCATCTCTAACGATCTTGGCGCGGCCAACTTCCCGCGTTTGGGTTTGAAATGCGCCTTCTATCTGACCGACCTCAGCGAGCCCAATTCCGGCGTGACCATGCTGGCGCCGGGCAGCAATCAACTCAGCGAGAAAATCGAGATCCCCGAAGGCGAAACCGATCCGCCAAATGCCATTGAGCCCCTGCTCAACCCGGGCGATTGCGTCATCTTTGAGTATCGCACCTGGCATGCCGGCGCGCCCAACTTCACCGAGATCACGCGCAAAGCGGTCATGATCGGCTATTGTTATCGCTGGCTGAAGCCGATGGACTTTGTAAAACAGCAGCTGGATTTCCTGGAAAAGCTCAGCGATTTGGAGAAATACCTGGTCGGTGAAGAGATTGACGACACGCTGGAATTCCAGCCCGGCGGCGGCTATAACCCGCTGAACGCGTGGTGCGCGCAGTATGGCGTCGAGCCGGTTCGGCTGGGCGCCTGAGCTGCGTCGAGTTGATGCGCCTTAGGAACCGTGGAGCCGCTTCAAAGGAATTGCCATGAAACAAGACAATCAAATCCCCAGAATGCTGAGCGAGCCCTTTTCGCCCGAGGCGCGCCCGCCAAAGACCATCCGCATAGACAGCGACTTGGTCATAGTCGGCGGCGGCTTGGCAGGCACATGCGCGGCCATCACCGCTGCCCGGGCCGGCGTCACTGTGACGTTGGTGCAAGACCGCCCGGTCCTCGGCGGCAACGCCAGCAGCGAAGTCCGCCTTTGGGCTTTGGGCGCGACATCGCACATGAACAACAACAACCGCTGGTCTCGCGAAGGCGGCGTCATCGATGAGATCCTGGTCGAGAATATGTACCGCAACCGCGAAGGCAACGCGCTGATCTTTGACACCATCTTGCTGGAGAAGGTCGTCGAAGAGGACAATATCACGCTGCTGCTAAATACCGCCGCGGTCAGCGTGGCCAAAGCGGATGGCGAGACAATCGAATCGGTCACGGCATTTTGCAGCCAAAACTCCACCCAGTACGAACTGCATGCGCCGCTCTTCTGCGATGCTTCCGGCGATGGCATTGTGGCTTTCCAGGCTGGCGCCGCCTTCCGCATGGGCGCGGAATCCCGCGAGGAATTCGGCGAAAAGTTCGCCCCCAGCGAAGAATACGGCTACCTGCTGGGGCATTCGATTTATTTCTACAGCAAAGACATTGGCGAGCCGGTCAAGTTCGTGCCGCCCAGTTACGCCCTGGATGACATCACGCAAATTCCCCGATTCCGCAGCTTCAACACGGCCACCGACGGCTGCCGGCTTTGGTGGATCGAATATGGCGGCCGGCTGGATACCGTGCATGAGACCGAGACCATCAAATGGCAGCTTTGGAAGGTGGTCTATGGCGTTTGGAATTACATCAAGAATTCGGGCGAATTCCCGGAGGCCGAGACGCTGACGTTGGAATGGGTCGGGCATATCCCCGGCAAGCGCGAGAGCCGGCGCTTCGAAGGCGATTATATGATGATCCAGCAAGATATCATCGAACAGCGGCAGCACTACGACGCGATTGCATTTGGCGGCTGGTCCATCGACCTGCACCCGGCTGATGGCGTATTCAGCGAGCTGCCAGGCTGTGATCAATGGCATGCCAAAGGCGTCTATCAGATCCCCTATCGCAGTCAATACAGCCGGAATATACTTAATCTCTTCATCGCCGGGCGGATCATGAGCGCTTCGCACGTGGCCTTTGGCTCGACGCGCGTCATGCTGACTCTGGCTTGCGCGGCGCAATCGGTGGGCATTGCGGCAGCGCATTGCATTCGAGACAATCTGCTGCCCCGCGATATCGCCGAGCCGGCCGCCATCAAGCTGCTCCAGCGTGATTTGCAGCGCGTCGGCGGCTATATCCCCCAATATCGGCTGGATGATGATGCCAACCTGGTCCGGCAAGCGACGATTACCGCCTCCAGCCAACTCTGCCTGGATATGCTGCCGGACGATGGACCACGGCATACCCTGACGCGTCCTTACGCCCAGATGCTGCCCTTGCGGCGCGGTCCCGTCCCACAGATGAGCGTTACTCTTGATGTTGCCAAGCCGACCAGGCTGGATGTCCAGCTGCGGACAAGCAGCAAAACCGACAATCACAGTCCGGATGTCATTCTGAGCGCGCTGCGCTTCGACCTGCCCGCGGGCGATAATCAAGTTGTCACGCTCGACTTTGATGGCCAGATCGATGACGAACGCTATGTCTTTGTCTGCCTGATGGAGAATCCGGGTCTGGCGCTGCATCTCAGCGATATGCGCGTGACCGGCTTGCTGGCGCTGGAGTATCGCCGAACGCAGAGCCCGCCCCAGGATATTGGCGTGGAGAGCTTCGAGTTTTGGACGCCGCCACGCCGGCCGGCCGGGCAGAATATCGCCATGCGCTTCATGCCGCCCATCGACGGCTTTGATCCGGGGAATATCTGCAATGGCTTGGCTCGCCCGGTCGCGGGGGTCAACGCCTGGGTGGCCGACCCGGAGGATCCCGCGCCGACGCTGGACATCAAGTGGAACGCGCCGCAAAGCATAAGCAAGGCGACGCTGATGTTCGATACCGATTTCGACCATGCCATGGAGACCACCCTGCGCGGGCATCCCGAAGCGGTCATGCCATTTGCGGTCAAGCGCTATCGCCTGCGCGATGGCAAGGGCAAGCTGCTGGCCGAATGCCATGACAATCACCAGACAGTCAACACAATTGATTTTGATGAGCCGATAGAGACCGACCAGCTGCAGGTCGAGTTAGTGGCCAGCCACAGCGATGCGCCGGCCGCCCTCTTCGCAATGCAGATTTACGAATAATCCAGGCTCGGGAGGCACGATGATAAGCGCGCGCGAGGAATTCTTCTTTGACCTGCGGGGCTATCTGCTGCTCAAAGGGGCGCTTTCGCCGGACGAAGTCGCCGATATCAACCGAGCTATTGACGGGCTCCTGCCCATGCAGCCGGGCGAGTGGAAGGGTCATGTGCATGGCCACAGCTACGGCGATAAAGAGGGGCTCAACTTGCAGCAGATTTATGAAGGCGGAGAGCCTTTCGAGCGCCTGATTGATCACCCGTCATGGATTGACAAGGTCAAGCATTTTGTCGGCGGCGCGGGCACCTTCGATTACAATCATGGACCGCTATTCATCGACGAATGTTTCGCCAGCATCCGCGGACCGGGGCAGGCCATCGGCTTGCATTCGGGCGGGCATGAAGGCACGAAGCGCACACAATATCGCTATTACAATAGCCGCTTTCATTGCGGGCAGATCAACATCTTGATGGCCCTGACGGACATTGGCGCGGGCGATGGCGCGACCATGGTCATCCCTGGCAGCCACAAATCCAATTTCCCGCATCCCGACCTGGAGAAGCACCAGATGTTCGGCGACGAGCCTCATGTCGACAATGTAGAAGGCGCGATTGAGATCCACATGGAGGCCGGCGATGCCATTCTCTTCGTCGATTGCCTGGGGCATGGCTCAGCCAAGCGCGTGAACCCGGGCGACCGGCGGATAATCGTCTTCCGCTACGGACCCTCCTGGGGCAACTTCCGGCATGGCTACCAGGTATCCGACGCATTGGCGGCTCGCCTGACGCCCGAGCGCCTGCAGATCGCGCGGCCCAAAGCGCCCCTCTTGCCGGATTAGCCTTGGGCTGTCATGCCTGCAATTGGCTGAGACGCTGCTCGTCAAGCGCCACGCCAAGCCCGGGACCTTCCGGTATGGCATAGGCGCCCTGCTCGCAAGCCAAAGGTTTGACCAGCAGTTGATTGGCGATGGCAAAGACCGGCGGCTGATACTCCAGCAGATACAAGTTGGGAATGGCGGCGGCGGCGTGAATGGTCGCGGCGATGCAGATGCCCAAGCCGACGCTCAAATGCGGCGCCACTCTAACATTGAAGGCTTCCGCCATCCCCGCGATCTTGATAACTTCGGAGATGCCTGCCCGCCCCACATCGGGCTGCAAGATATCGGCCGCCTTTTGCACGAGCCAGGGTCGGAATTGATAACGCGTTCGCTCGGTCTCGCCGATGGCGATTGGGATAGCCACAGCCCGCGCCAAATGGGCATGCGATTCGGTGTCTTCGGGGTTGATAGGCGCTTCAAAGAAACCCGCGCCCAATTCACTCAGCGCATGCCCAAGCCGCACGGCATCATCCAGCGCGTAGACCCAGTGCGCATCCAGGAGCAGCGTGGCTTCATCGCCCAGCGCGGCCCGCAACGAACTCACGCTTTCCGTGTCTTCGCGCACCCCGTGCCCAGCCGCCAGCTTAAAGGCTTGGAAGCCCTGCTCCACGAAGCTCTGCGCCAACTCAACGCGCTGCTTTTTCGTCGGTTTTGGCAAGCCCGAGACATAACAGGGGATGGTCTCGCGGTAAGCGCCGCCAAGCAATTGATAGACCGGCTGCCCCAGGATCCGCCCGCGGAGGTCCCAAAGCGCGGTATCACAAGCGCTGATGGCATCGAGCATGAAACCGCCATAGTAGCCGCGCTCGCGCATCAAGTCATACATGACATTCCAGAGTACGCCGCCATCCAGGGGATCCCGCCCGATCAATGCCGGCGCCAGCAATTGTTCCACGATCTGCCCGACGACTTCCGGCGCGACCGGCGCCAATGCCTCGCCCCAGCCTACAGCGCCATCGCTGGTAATGATTTTGACGAAGGCTGTCTCGAAATAAGCCGAATAGAGCGAGCGATAAGGCGGGCGCAGAAAATAGGCCGCCTGGCCCGCTCCCTGTGGCAGGCTGCCCAGATAGACTTCGTCGCGTTTGATGCGTACCGGAATGGCTTCAACTGACTTTATACGCATGCTGTCTGTACCTTTCCCGGTGGAGTGGCTATCGGCGCTTTTGGCAGATATAGTGTAGACTTTGGCAGCGGCTGGCGCAAAGACTTGGGCAAGGGAGAATTTCCAAAGTGTTACAGGGCATCTTCCAGATCTTGCAGACACCTTTCAATGAGAACGGCGACATCGACTGGGCGAGCTTTGCCCGGCAGATTGAATACTGCCTCCTGGCTGGCGCGCATGGCTTGGTCGTCCCGGCTTTGGCCAGCGAGTTCTTCACGCTGAGCGATGCCGAGCGCAGGCAAGTCGCAGCTTTCGCGGCTGAGCGCATCGCTGGGCGGCTGCCTCTGGTCGTCGGCGTTCAAGGCTTAACGCTGCGGATGGCGCTGGAGTTCGCCGAACACGCCTGCCAACACGAAGCCACCGCATTGATGGCCATGCCGCCCTATCTACGTAAAGCCCAAAAGACAGACGTGCAGGATTATTTCCGGCAGCTTGCCCAATTTGATACTCCTCTCATCATCCAGAACGCGCCCGCTCCGATTGGCAGCCCCCTCTCGCCAGGCGACTTGGTCGAGCTCATGCAATCGGAAGCCAAGATTAGCTACATCAAGGAAGAGACGACGCCGATATTGCAGCACATCAGCCAGATTCTGGCGCTGGACGCGGGAGATTGCCTGGGCGTTTTTGGCGGCGCTAATGGCATCTACCTTGTAGACGAGCTTCGGCGCGGCGCATGCGGCAATATGCCAGCCGGTGGCATGGTTGACGTGCAGGTGAAGATCTACAACTTTTTTCATGCGGGACAGATAGAAGAAGCCGAGCGCCTCAGTTTTCAGCTGCTGCCGCTGCTCAACTACGCCATGGTCTATGGAGTCTCGCTGCACAAATACGTGCTTTGGCGGCGTGGCGCGCTGGATTCGCCTTTCGCGCGCGATCCACAGAAGATCAGCCTGGACAAGCAGGATATTCGCGCGGTCGAAGCCTTGTGGACTCGAATCGCCGAGCATACCATCGCGGAGTTTCCTTTCCGTTAGTGGCGGGCTGCGCGTATTTTCAGTAGGTCCAGCTTCTTGGCAGCGGACGTTCGATTTCCAGCAGGCGTCTGAGCAGAATATGCCGGCATTTAGCCAACGCATCGGCATAGGCATCCGAGCCCGCGACATCCTGGTAGGCGCCAGGATCCGAGGGTAGATCCCATAGCGATTCCCTGCCGTCGGCATGCACCAGATAGCGGTAGCGATCGCTTCGCAGGCTTTTCCAGCCCGCGCCTTCCGTCAGCGCGATATTTTTGCGGCTGGTCCTGTCGCCCGCGAGGATCCCCGCCAGGCTCTCGCCTTGCAAGCTGGGCGGGATCTGTATGCCTGCCAGTTCCAGCAGGGTCGGCGCGATGTCCAGGGCTTCGACGATGCCGTCATAATGCTGTTCGGGAGCGCCCCCAGGCGGAGTCACAATAAGCGGCGCGCGGCTCACGGCGTCATCAGCGGGATAGCCTTTGCCATAACGCAAATGCTCGCCCAGCCATTCGCCATGATCCGACGTGAAGACAACGATGGTCTCATCCGCTTTGCCAGCAGCAGCCAGAGCCGCCAGGATCCGCCCGATATGATGATCCAGTTCGCTGATCATGGCGTAGTAACCCTGTCTGGCGCGCCGCAACTGGGCATCGGAGAAGGGCGCATTGGGGTCCAGCAGTCGGCATTGGTCGATAGCGGCTGGAAACTCCGGCAGCGACAGCCCAGCGGGATCATACAGGTCGAGATATTTCTTCGGCGCGATCCAGGGCGCATGCGGCGAATAGAAGCCGGCGATGCAGAAGAAGGGTTGGCTGCCGCTGGATCTGATGAACTCGGCGGTTTGTTCGCCGACGAAGGCGCTATGCGTCAAGCCATCATCAGCCGCGAAGGGGATGCCGCCGTCGAAATCCTGCCGGCCTTCGGGGTCGCCACGATGGACGATGCCATCTTCTATGCCCATCGTACGCTGCCATAGGCTTGTCATCGGCGGAATGCCCGCGCTGATCTTGTCCATCTGCTCGGGCGCTTTTTTCCACGCCCATGCTCGATAGGCGTCTGCGTACGCGCCGGGCTCATCGGCGATCTCGAGATGATCAAAGCCATAGTGCGGGTGCGGCTGGCGATGATCGCGATTGGCATGGGGCAGGAAATGCAGCTTGCCGATATTGGCTGTGCGATAGCCGTATTGCTTCAGGATTCGCGGCAGGGTCAGGATGTCTTGCGGCACGGGCACGCCCATGCGCGTGATGCCCAGGCTGGATGGGTAGCGTCCGGAGAGCATGCTGACGCGGCTGGGCATGCAGACGGGATTTTGCACAAAATGCCGCGTGAAGCTGGCTCCGCGCCGCGCCAAGCCATCCAGGTTCGGCGTGACGATCTCCGCATTGCCATTCGCGCCCAAGGCGTCCCAGCGCTGCTGATCGGTATAAAGCAACAAAATGTTGGGGCGTTTCATGCGAGCGCTCCGCAGTTTGCTGAATGCGGCGATTCTAGCGTGAAAGTCTCGGGCGGCTGACTGCCAAATATTGGCGAAAACTCGGCTGCGATATTATGATTTTATGAGTTGCCATAGACAGCCGCAAGCCATCTCGCTTGTCTTTGGCGTGGAATTGCAAGCGGCGAGACTTAGCTTCGTACAAGGATGACCTATGTCCACAGTTCATTTTGAGAACATAACGCAAGTAGAACATACCGAAGAGGCTTTCGACCAAGCCTTTCGCGACAATCTCTATTACACGCGGGGCCAAGCCATTTACACGGCGACTCCCCACGATCTCTATGTGGCTCTGGCGCATACCATACGCGATTACATGATGTATGACTGGCAGCAGAACGTCGATTGCTATTTCCGTCAGAATCCCAAATTCGTCTATTACCTGTCGGCCGAATACCTGATTGGGCAGCAGTTGGAACGCAACCTTCTGTACACGAATACCTATGAATTCGCACGGCAGTCCATGCAAAAGCACGAGATTGACCTCGCCGATCTTATGGCGCTGGATATTGAGCCCGGCTTGGGAAATGGCGGCTTGGGCAGGCTTTCCGCCTGTTTCATGGACTCGCTGGCCACGTTGAACATCCCCGCCGTCGGTTATGGCATTCGCTACGAATATGGCATATTTCGGCAGAGCTTCCGCGATGGCTGGCAGGTCGAGAGCCCCGATGAATGGCTGTATTATGGCAATCCCTGGGAATTCCCGCAGCCGGATGACATGGTTGAGGTGGGCTTTGGCGGGCGCACCGAGCATTATACCGACATTGACGGCAGTTATCGGGCGCGCTGGCTGCCGGCGCAGACGATCATGGGCCAGCCCTATCATACGCTGGTGCCCGGTTACAAAACCAAGACCGTGAATATGCTGCGGCTTTGGAGCGCGCGAGCCACCCGCGAGTTTGATCTGCAGCTATTTGACGTCGGCGATTACACAAGAGCCGTCGAACAGAAGACCAGCTCGGAGAATGTCACCAAGGTCCTGTATCCCAATGACAACACGCCCCAGGGCAAGGAATTGCGTTTGAAGCAGCAGTATTTCTTCGTGGCTTGCTCGCTGAACAATATCATCAAGCGCTTCATGATCAAGAATGTGGATTGGGAGGAACTGCCCAAGGTCGCCGTCATTCACCTGAACGATTCGCATCCGGTCATCGCCATCGCCGAGCTGATGCGGCTGCTGGTCGACGAATACAGTCTGCCTTGGGAGCGCGCCTGGGCGATAACCGAAGCCAGTTTCGCAGCCACCCAGCACACCGTCTTGCCCGAGGCTCTGGAGAAATGGCCCCTCTGGCTGATGCAAAACGTCCTGCCGCGCCATCTGGAAATCATCTTCGAGATCAATCAGAGGTTTTTGGATCTCGTCCGAATGACTTTCCCCAACGACATCGCCAAGGTCCAGAACATGTCGATCATCGAAGAAGGCGCGGAGAAGCAGGTGCGGATGGCCAACCTGGCTTGCATCGGCAGCTATTCGATCAATGGCGTGGCGGAATTGCAATCGGAATTGCTGCGGACGCGCGTCTTCCCGGATTTCGCCGCCCTTTCGCCGGAGAAGTTTGGCAACAAGACCAATGGCGTCACGCCGCGCCGCTTCATGCGCCTGGCCAATCCCATCCTGTCCGAGCTCATCAGCGAGCGCATCGGCGACGGCTGGCTGACCAGGCTGGATGAGCTTGCCCGGCTGGAAGAGTTTGTCGACGAGCCCGAGTTTCGCCAAGCCTGGCGCGCGATGAAGAAAGCCAACAAAGTCCGTCTGGCCGAGTCAATTCAAGCGCGGCTTGGGTTGAAGGCGGATGCCGATTCCCTGTTTGACGTCATGGTCAAGCGCCTGCACGAATACAAGCGGCAGCTGCTGAAGACCCTGCATATCATCCATTTGTATCAGCGGCTTAAGCGCGACCCGGATGCCCAGCAAGCGCCCATCACCTTTGTCTTTGGCGCCAAAGCCGCGCCGGGCTATTACATGGCCAAGCTGATCATCAAGCTGATCAACTCGGTGGCTGATGCGGTCAACCGCGATCCGGTCTCGGCAGAACGATTGCGCGTCGTCTTCATCCCCAATTTCAACGTGACCGTCGGGCAGTTGGTCTACCCGGCCGCCGATATCTCCGAGCAGATTTCTTTGGCGGGCAAGGAAGCCTCCGGCACGGGCAATATGAAGTTCGCCCTGAATGGCGCCATGACCGTTGGCACGCTGGATGGAGCGAATATCGAAATCCGCGAAAGAGTCGGCGCGGAGAACTTTTTTCTGTTTGGCATGACCACCGCCGAAGTCTTCGCGCGCAAGGAGCGAGGCTACAACCCGCGCGAGCATTATGACAGCGATGGCGACCTGCGCGAGGCGATTGACTGGATTGCAGGCGGGCAATTCTCGGGCGGCGATACGGAACTCTTCCGCCCCATCGTCGATTCCCTGCTCTACCACGATGAATATATGCTCTGCGCCGACTTTGCCAGCTACCTGGCTTGCCAGCGCGATGTGGCCGCGGCTTATGCCGATCAGGAACGTTGGACGACCATGTCGATTCTGAACGCGGCGCGCTGCGGCTATTTCTCGTCTGACCGGACGATCGCCGAATACAATCGCGATATCTGGCGAGCGTCGATTTTGGATTTGGCGCCGGAGTAGCCTGACGGACGAAGAACCTGCATGAACGCGGCATGGCAACCGGTTGCTCGCAGCCATTACCCACTTGCATTATCTTCTGCCAGGGGTAGACTACAGTGCAGTTGGCTATGCCTTTGCGATGCTTTTGGCTGCCAAGATTTACGGCGTGGAACTACAGAGAGGCGCCTATGACCCTGTAACGGCATAAGAGCAGATTGGAAGTTTTCGCATTGGCAGTTATCGCAAATTGAAGGAGAGACAACGATGATCAAACGACTCGCTCTGATACTGAGCTTGGCGCTTTTGCTGGCGCTGCTGCTGGTCATGTCCATGCCCATGACCGCGGTCGCCCAGGATGCCGAACCCACGCCCATCGTCGGCGCATTCGGCGGCGGCGAAACCAAGATATCCTATTGGAATGGCTTGACCGGCTCCGATGGCGTCACCATGAACGAGATGCTGGCGCAATTCGCCATGGAAAACCCCGAATTCGAGGTGACCAGCGAGATCATCCCCTGGAATACGCTCTACGCCAAGCTACAGGCGGCATTCGTGGCCAATCAGCCGCCCGACCTTGTTTTGATGCACGCTTCGGAAGTGCCGCAATTCGCCAGTTATGGCGTCTTGATGGATCTGGGTCCCTGGTATGTTGGCGGCGGAGGCTGGTTCGACGAGGCCGACATCTCCGACATTACCTATTCCGGCATGCAGTATCAGGGCGTAACCTATGCCATTCCGCTGGACAATCATGGTCGCGGTCTGTGGATCAACACCGATATGTTTGATGCGGCCGGCGTCGACAGCGACCCAGCCAGCGCCCCCGACAACTATGAAGACTGGGTATCCCTGCTGCAAGCCTTGACCTTGGACGCCAATGGCGCAAACGCAGCGGATCCTGACTTTGATTCCGAGAACGTCGTGCAATGGGGTTATGTCGTGGGCGAATGGCCCCGCGTCAATTTCCTCAGCGCCCTGGCGCAGCATGGCGGCGAAATGGTCTCCGAAGATGGCCAGATCACCGTCAATTCTGATGCCGGCGTGGCCGCGCTGCAGCAAGCGGTTGACCTGGTTTATGAACACAATGTGTCGCCGCCGCCAGCCGGTTTTGATACCTGGCAGGGCTTCGCCAGCGGGTCGGTCGCCGTGATCCCCACTGGCACCTGGTTCCGCAACTTCTCGGTAGACCAGACAGATATCAATGGGCAGGCTTGGCCCCAGGTCCAATTTGGTCCTTCGCCAGCCACCTGGTTCGGCATTCACGCCTTTATGCTGCCGGCCATCTCGACTCCAGAAAAAGCCGCGGCAGTACAGACTCTGCTGCAATGGATCAGCGCCAATCAAGTGACCTGGGCGGGCTCCGGGCAGGTGCCGGCGCTGCTTTCGGCGCAGGCGGCTCTGGATGCGGCGAACTACCCCTCGAACATCCTGCTCGGGCAGACCTTCACCGATTACGGCATCCTGGATTATCAGAGCACGGCGACGCAAGAGATGTACGCCGCGCTGGATCCGGAATTGGATGCCGCGCTGAACAACCTGAAATCGGTTGAAGACGCGCTGAATGATGCCGCCGAGCGCATGCAGCAGGTGCTCGATCGCGCAATGTAAGCTGTCCGCCGAACCTGGCGCAGACGCAAAGATGGTGGGGCTGTTGTCTCGGCTCCGCCATTTCTTTTGTCCGATGATGCAGACCAGCCGCCGGGCGGATTAAGGCAGGAACATGAGCGTTGGCGCGCGCCCAGGCAGCAAATCACGCCTTAGCCTCAGCCTGAAATCGCGGGAGATCCTGGCGGCCTACGCTTTCCTGGCGCCATTCATGCTCTTCTTCAGCGTCTTTGTCGTGCGCGCTGTGGTGGAAGCGGTGCGCATGAGCTTCTATGACTGGCACATCCTGCGCCCGATGCGCCCTTACATCGGCATTGAAAATTATATCGAGCTCATCAACGACGATGTCTGGTGGATCGCCTTGCAGAACACCATCGTCTTCACCGCGCTGACGGTCATAGGCACGACAATCGTCGCGCTGGCGGCCGCCTATGCCGTGACGCGCCCCATCCGCGGGCAGGGTTTCTTCCGCGTCCTGCTGTATATGCCCAGTTTGCTCTCGGTCGGCGCTGTGGGCTTGATTTGGGTGTGGCTGCTGAATACGCAGTTTGGCATCATCAATTATGGCTTGAGCTTTATTGGAATCCGCCCTGTGAACTGGCTGGGCGACCCCGGCCTGGTCATCCCGTCGCTCAGCCTGACGACGATATGGTGGGGCTTCGGCTTCCCCATGCTGATATTCATCGCCGGCTTGCAAGGCATACCGGAACAGCTTTATGAGGCGGCGCGCATTGATGGCGGCAGCGACCGCGATCTCTTTCTGTACATCACCCTGCCGCTGCTGCGCCCGACGATCCTGTTTGTGACCGTGACCGGCGTCATTTCGCATTTTCAGGTGTATGGCCAGCCCTTCATCATGACAACCGGAGGACCGGGCCGCTCATCCTATTCGCTGATATTTTATCTGTACCAGATTGCCTGGACAGCCTTCCGCATGGGTTATGGCGCGGCGGTGGCGGTTTGCATCGCCGTAATCATGGCTGTGCTGACCAGCCTGCAGTTCATCGTGCTCAGCCGGCGCATCGAGTATTGAACTCAAGAATTGAGGTGGCATGAAGCCGGAGCGGTCCATCCTTCCGCAGCACACCATCACCTACGTCTTCTTGACTCTGCTGGGGCTCTTCGTGGTTTTCCCCATGCTGATCGCCGTGTCGCAGTCCTTTATGACCAACCAGGAGGTCAATCGCTGGCCCCCGCAGATCATCCCCGTCGAGCCGACGCTGGATAGCATCCGCACGGTCTTGACTCAGCAAGATCTGCGCCTGGATCTGTGGCTGCGCAACAGCATGATCGCGGCGACCGGGTATACGGCGGCGGTTCTGCTGCTTTGCGCGCCGGCCGCGTTTGCCTTCGCGCGGCTCAAGTTCCCCGGCAACAACATCTTGTTTGGCTTCCTGCTGGTCACGATCATGATCCCGTCGCAGGTTACGCTGATCCCGAATTATTTGCTCATGCGCGACTTGCAATGGCTGGACACGTTTAATGCGCTGGTCTTCCCAGGCGCGGCTAATGTCTTCGGCGTATTTCTGCTGCGCCAATTCTTCATCCAGGTGCCGTCGGATTTGGAAGAAGCCGCTGTCCTTGATGGCGCCGGGTATTTCGGGCGCTTCTGGCATGTCATCCTGCCTCTTTCGCGCAATGCCCTGACGGCGCTTGGCATATTTGTCTTTCTCTTTCATTACAACGATCTCTTCTGGCCCTTCATCGTCACCAACAGCCTGGAGACGCGCACGCTGCCAGTGGGTTTGGCGATTCTCAATTCGTCTTACGCTGGCCAGTATCGCCCGATGGTATTGTCCGGGGCGGTGCTGTCCTCCATTCCCATCCTGATCGTCTACATAATCTTTCAGCGCCAGATCATCCAAGGCATCACCTTGACCGGCATGGGCGGACGCTAGAGCCTGCTCTGTCGCAACCCAAGCGGCCCAACTTCATTGAAAAGGACATGGCACTATGCGCGACGACAGCACCGCCAGAATCTCCATCGACGCCAATCGCGTCATCAGCCAGGTTTCGCCCTTGCTCTTCAGCGGATTCGCGGAACACATGGGCCGCTGCATCTACGAAGGCGTCTATGACCCAGCGTCCAAACATGCCAACCAGAACGGCTTGCGCGTGGATGTGCTGGCTGCCTTGCGCGAGCTGAACTTTCGCTCCATGCGCTACCCGGGCGGCAACTTCCTCAGCGGCTACCGCTGGGAGGATGGCATCGGACCGAAAGAAACGCGCCCGCGCCGCCGCGACCTGGCATGGCAGTCGATAGAGACCAACCAGTTTGGCACGGACGAGTTCATCCATTTCTGCCGCGAGATCGACACTGAGCCGATGCTGGGCGTGAACATGGGCACGGGGACGATTCAAGACGCTGCCAACCTGGTCGAATACTGCAATGCGCCGACGGGCAGCAAGTACGCGGATATGCGCGCGGCAAATGGGAACGAAAGCCCGTTTGGGGTCAAGTACTGGTGCCTGGGCAATGAGATGGATGGTCCCTGGCAGATCGGTCATCTCAACGCCGGCGAATATGGCAAGAAAGCCCGCGAAGCCGCCAAGCTGATGCGCTGGCATGACGATACGATCGAGCTGGTGCTTTGTGGCTCTTCTGGTCCGCAAATGCCGACTTACCCGGAATGGGACCGCGTCGCGCTGGAGCGCTGCTGGGAATATGTAGACTACCATTCGATGCACTATTATGCCGGCAACCCAAGCGGGGACACGGCGAGTTACCTGGCATTAAGCGCGGCATTCGAAGATTTCGTGGATACGCTGGCGGGCACGCTGCGTTATGTGAAAGCCAAGACCCGCTCGAAGCGCGATGTCTACCTTTCATGGGATGAGTGGAATGTCTGGTACAAAGCGCGCGAACTCAGCGACATGCGCGGCAACTGGACGGAAGCGCCGCATCTCATCGAAGAAGTCTACAACCTCGAAGATGCTTTGGTGGTGGCGCAGTGGCTGAATGTCTTCCTGCGCAAGGCTGATGTCTTGAAGATCGCCTGCATCGCGCAGATTGTCAACGTCATCGCGCCGATTCTGACCAAAGGCGACGGCTTGCTGAAGCAGTCTATCTATTATCCGCTGCTCACGTTCAGCCGCCTGGCCAGTGGAGTTTCGCTTGATGTTCAGGTGGAAACGCCGCGCTACGAAACCAGCGAATATGGCGACATGCCGCTGCTGGACGTTTCAAGCTCGCAGGACGCCGACGCTGGCAAGCAGGCCATCTTCATTGTGAATCGCAGCCTGAGCGAGACACTGCCGCTGGAGATCCGCTGGCAGGATTCGCACCCCAAAGGCGTCGTATCCGCGCAGCAACTTGCTGACGCCGGCCCCAAAGCGGCCAACAGCTGGAAAGCGCCCAATCAAATCACTATGCGGTCCATCGCCGCGCCCGCTATCAAGGATGGCGCTGCGGAAATGCTTCTGCCGCCGCTGTCATTCACCGCGCTGGATGTTGCGCTCTGATGAAATCGCTGGAATCAGGCAGGCATTGGCGCTGACCTGACAGCGACCCGCCCGCCGCTTCTGTTTGAGACGAGCGCCGCCAGCATGATCTCAGTAACATGGCGAGCCAGCCACAGGTTGGATAGTTCGGGCTGTTGACCGTTTGCGATGCAAACCCGCCATTTCTCGTGCTGATTGGCCGCGGTCGCCGGCTTGATATTCTCTATTATTGGCTCCGCCCATTCGCGTTCGTAGGAACTGGGGCGGATGTAGTCAATGCTGTCGTCGCTTTGTTTGACCAGCTTGCCGGCCGTGCCATGAACGCGCAGGTACGATGAGCGGGCAGGATCGCACCAGCCGGTTTCGGCTGTGGCCAGCGCGCCATTGGCCATCTCCAGGATCAGAGTGGCGCTGTCTTCCAATGCCGTTGGCTTGGCGACGGTCGTCATCCGCGCGGTGACGAAATCCACCTTGCCAAGCAGCGCCACGATATTGGCGATGGAGTAGACCCCCATATCGATCAATGCGCCGCCGCCGGCCTGGTCGGAATCAAAGAACCAGAAGTCATCTTGGGCGCGCTCTTCCTCGAAGCTGTCGGTCACCTCTGCGTAATAGACTTCGGGGCCGCCGTGGCTGTGGCGGGCGAAAGCGCCTGAGACCTGGCCCACAGCAGCCCTCGCCAACTGCCGGCGCATTTCATTGACGACTGCGTCAAAGGAGGGCCGACAGTAGACCGCTTGCTTTGGGCGGGATTCGCTGGCAGCCACAAGCTGGTCGGCCTCGTCCATGTTCGTGCAAAGCGGCTTCTGCATGAAGAGATGCCAGCCGCGTTCCAGGACCGCCAAGCCCGCTTCGGCATGCAGGGGATGCGGGAGGGCGACGATCACCGCGTCCAGGCTGTCATCGTTGAGCAGTTCGCGCCAACTGGTCGAATAGCGCGGGATCGCGTATCGCTGGCAGAGCAAACGGAGGCGGCGCTCGGTCCGCCCGCAGATATGCGTCACCCGCATGCCATCCACCCCCACGATCTCGGGCAGATGACTTAATGCCGCTATGCCGCCCGCGCCAAGAATGCCGACATTAATCACCGATAACCCCTCGCAAGAACTTGTGGCTGCGCCGTATGGAGCCGATCATGTCTGCGTTGCCGGTTTCATCTTCAATGGCCAGGACGCCGCTGTAGCCGATCTCCCGCAGAGCCGCGATATAGTCATCCCAAGGCACCAAGCCTTCGCCGCAGGTCGCCTCCAGCGTTTGCGGGTTCCAGTCTTTGGCGTGCGTGTGGATGATCTTGTCGCCCAGGTCATAAACGCCCTGCACCACCCCGCCATCGCCGAAGCGCAGCAGGTTGCAGGGGTCATAATTGACCTTCAGCCAGGGATTGTTGACCTCGTCGATGAAGTCGCCCAAAGCCTTTGGCGATTCCTGCCCGGTCTCCAGCGCGAAGGTCACTCCGGCTTTGGCGCCATGCTCGGCGATCTCGCCAACCGAAGCCAGCAGGATTTCATAAGCCGGGTCAGAACGTTCCTCAGGCAGGACGCCGGCGTGCGTTGTGACGATGTTGCCGCCCAGCTCAGCCGTGGTATCCAATGCCTGCTTGGTCTTGTCGATGCGCCAGCGCAAGCCCTCGCTCTCTTCCAAGCCGCCATAGGTCACCGCGCCCTTTAGCTGGGCGCAGAAACCGCTGAAAGCCAAACCCAGGGATTGGGCGATGCCCACCACTTCTTGGCGCTGGGCTGGCGAGCCCACTTCCGGATCAAGAATGCAGGGGCTGAACTCGAAGTCGACAATCCAGGGCTGCACGGATGTACAGCCGATCTCCGCCGCAATCTCCATCTGACGCGCCAAAGCCGGGACATCGGGCGTCGCCCCCAAGGTCCATAGCGCGCAGCCAATTGACATCTCAGCCATGTGTCCACCTCATCCCTGTATGCCAGCCGACTCTATGGTAGCAGATTACCGGGGGATTCGCTCCAGGCTCGCGCAATACAATCAATCCGCCAGCAGATGGCGCGCGAAAAACTCGGCGATGGTTACAGCAGCGGCGATGCGATTCTCCTCTTTGCGGAAGCCATGCCCTTCGTCGGGAAAGAGCGTATATTCGACCGGGATGCCCCGCCGACGCAGCGCCTCCACGACCTGCTCAGCTTCGTGAACGGGCACATTGGTATCATTCGCGCCATGCAGCACGCAGACCGGCGCCACGACGCGCTCCATCTGGTTTATCGGCGAAAGCGCGTCCAGCATGTCGCCTTGGGTATCGGGGTCGCCATATTCGATCTTGGAGATATTCGCCATCCAAGGCTCGGTATGCGCGAAGAAGGTCTTGAAGTTGACGACGCCATAGAGGTTGACGCCAGCAGCGAACAGATCCGGATATGCTGTCAAACCCGCCATGGTCATATACCCGCCATAAGAGCCGCCCATTATGCCGATGCGCCCGCGGGCAGCCAAACCGCTGTCAAGCAGATGCTCGACCGTCGAGGCGATATCGCGTATGGCATTGAAGCGCAATGCCCCGTTATCCAGGTTGACGAAGCGCTTGCCGAAGCCGCTAGAGCCGCGGACATTGGGCGCGAAGACCGCGATGCCCCGCCAGAGCAAACTTTGATAATCGGGACGAAATCTTGGCTGTTCCTGCGCTTCCGGGCCGCCGTGGAAGCTCAGCACAAGCGGATAGGGCGGCTCGCCATCAGCCGGCGTATAGAGCCAGCCGCTCAATGGCAGGCCGTCATGCCCGCGATAGCTTTCGAGCTTAGCGCCAGCCAGCCCCGCGAGATCAATTCCGACATGCGGGCTGCGCGTCATCTGTCGCGGATCAAGCCTGTCCAGGTCAAGCAGCCAGATATCGCTGGGCAGTCGAGCGCCAGTGATGCGCATCGCCAAAGCGGAGCCATCGGGCGAAAATGCCAGCGAGTCAACTATCTCGCCCGGCAGGTCAACCGGGATGGGCGCCGCCTCAGGATCCAAGCCCAGCAGTTCAAGCTCATGTCGCCCTGCCCGATTCCAGACCAGCGCCGCCATCGTATGATCGCCGCTCAAGGCAAACTCAGCCAGTTCGGCATCGGCGCGCGCTTTTAGTATTTCCGCCTTGCCTTCGCCAGCCAACGGAAGGCGACAGAAACTTGCCATATCGCTTTGGTCATTCGAGATCAAGTAGACATGGCCGGCATCTCGGCTGAAGCGGGCTTTGGAGAAGTCGGCTGGCGGAACATGCGCCGTCAAGAGCCGCTCCGCGCGCTTGGCCAAATCTACACAATAAATGTTGCTGTCTCCTCTATGCGCGACTCGCCTGACCAGGATCTGCCGCCCATCCGAGCTGACATCCTCGACCATGCCCGTGCCAGCGTTGCGCGATACAAGCGCTGTCTCGCCTGAACCGAGATCATAGCTGAAGCAGTCCATGGCCGCGGCATCGCGCATGTTTGATGAGAAAAAGAGCGCATCGCCAGCCGGCGCCCAGCGATTGAGCCAATTATTGCTGGCCGAACCCGGACTGATCCGGCGCAATCCCAAGCCGTTTGGGCGCGCGAGATAAATCTGCGAATTCATGCCGCCGCCGGGCGCCGCTTCCATTGCCAGCCAATCGCCTTTGGGCGACCAGCTAACTCTGCCGACCTGGTCTTCAAGAGCGGTGACCGCCTGCGGGAAGCCCCCGGCCCAGGAGATGCGCCAGACTTGCGGACTGCCAGTCAAATCGCTGACAAAAGCCAGTTCCTCCCCATCGGGCGAGAAACTTGGCGACCAGCAGCTGCCGACCTGCGCAAGCTCCCGCGCCTTTTTCGCCAGGAGGTTTCTCGCCACTATCGTCATACCAGCGCCTCACGGTGAACGAAAAGCAGGATCAGGGTTGCCAGCAAATATGCGCCGGCCGCCAGCCAAAGAACCGCGCTGAAGCCAATGACGATGGAGAGAGCCACCGAAAAGGCAGAGCCCACCACGGTCATCAGTCCATTGACCGACCAGGCAAGCGCAACCTGGCGGAGGTTCACGGCGCCGACGAAAGCCAGAGCCTGGGGAAATGGCATGCCCAGCGCCAGGGCCAGCGGCAGCAATGTCAGCGCGACAAAAGCAGCGCGTAGACCTAGCGAAGCCCCGACCAGCTGCGGGCTGAGCAGAGCCCAGGCCGCGCTCCAGAAGATCAGCAGCAATACAATCGCCGCGGTGGCCAAAGCGGGATATTTCCGAAGGATCCGCGCGGGGCGGCTGCGGCTCAACCCACTGCCCAATCCCCCGCCCAGCAGGAAGACCGCCAGGACCAGGGTCACAGCCAGCGTGGGATGTCCCAGGAAGAGTCGGGTCAGCTGAATGGCATAGACCTCGGCAGCCATGAAACCCGCGCCCAGCAAAGCGAAGAAAGGCGGATGCCAGCGCGTCGCCCGGCTGGCTGAATTGCGCAGATGCCAAAGCGACAATGCCAGCAGGCAGATCACGATCAGGCAGGCTATGACGATCAGGGGCAGAAGGCTCGTCGGCAATCCGCGCTCAAATTGGAAGAAATACGGTCGATCATCCGTGGCTGGCGAGATATCGGCATCAGAAGCGGCTACGATATCCGCAAAGGTCCGCCTGCCCGCCATCACATCGTCCAGCGGCGCCTGCACAAGCAGAGCCGGCAGCAGCAGCGGCTTGAAACCGACTTCGCGGGCGATAGCGCCAAGCACAAGGGAATCGTCTTCATCAAAGGGCTGCGCGCCTATTAAGAGCAGGGGCAGGGGCGGATTGCCGCGTTCATCGACGAAGGCCATCAGATGCCGCAAGCCCTCTTGATCGCTCAAGTCGCGAGAACGCAAAGCCGCCAGCGCCGTCGACAGCGCCCGCGTCAAGGTGATCTCATCATAGAGCTTCAAGGCGATTTGCCCGCCCTCAGCCAGATGCGCCAGGTATTCGCTGAAAGCCTCGGCGGTGTAGATGGGGCTTTCGGATAGCGCGTAACCGCCGCGCTCAGCCGCCAGGGTGACGACCTGCGAAAGGTAGATCAGGTCGTATTTTTCGCCGGAACGCCGCAGCGCGCTCCGCCCGTCATCAACAGTGACTTCGACCTCAGGGCTGGCGTAGATTGCGCCGTTCTGCGCCCGCAGCGCATGGACCAGTTCCACGCTGGCTGCGTTGACCTCGACCGCCGTGATGGACTTGGCTTGGCTCCTCAGGGCGAAATAGACATCCAAACCGGCGCCGGGTCCCAGAATGAAGACCTTTTCGGGCTGCTCGGTGGCGAAAGGGAAGAAGCCGATATCGCGGATCAAGTCCGCTGCGAAAGCCTCGCCTGGCATAAGCGATGCCGCTCCGCCATCCACATAAATGCGCATAGGCGCGGGTTCAGCTGGCTGCAGTAAATCTGTCCGCGCGAAGGCATCCCAGCGCGTCTCCAGGATCGCGCCGCCGTTGTTCAGCGCGGAGACTATGGGTTTTTCCGCCGAAATCCCCGCCATATCCAGGCGCAGAATATCCGCCGAGGCATTGCCCAGGAGCAGCGCGGCAAGCAAGACCGGCAGCGCAAGATATCGTTTTCGCCCGCCCATGAATAGCGCGCCAGCCAATGCAAAAGCCAGCGCAGCGGCCAAGACGGCGTTGATCGCGCCGAGGCTGTTCAGCAATGGGATTGCCATCATTGCGCCTATGCCAGCGCCGAGCAAATCGCTCATGTAGAGCAGGCGGCTGGCGGCGGGATTCTCGCTGAATATCGTGGCGATTGCCAAGCCGAAGAACAGGTATGGCAGAGCCAGCAAGCCCAATAGCGGGAGCTGAATTGCGGATGCCGAGTCGGCCGCAACCAGCAAGACTAGCAAAAGCGCGCTTATTGCGGCGCCGGCGCAGTAGGTTGTCAAGCGGCTGCCAGCCAGCAGAGAAGGCTTCCAGGCGCCCAGCGCAGCGCCCATGCCTATTCCCAAGATGGCGATAGAGATGATGAGAAAGACATAGGGCGGGAAATACAGCACGGAGAAAAGCCGCGTCAAGGCGATTTCCAGAGCTAGAGCGCTTCCAGCAAGGGCAGCCGCGCCGACGAGCGGGCTTGATGGCAGGCCACGGCTCACCAGCATCGACTACCGCCGCAGCTTGGGATCCAGAGCATCGCGCAGGCCATCGCCCAGGAAATTGAATCCCATCACGGTGAAAAGAATCGCCAGACCGGGGAAGACGCCCATCCAGCCCGATTGGCGGAAGAAATCCCGGCCTTCGGAGAGCATCCTGCCCCAGCTGGGGTCCGGCGGCTGCGTGCCCAGCCCAAAGAAGCTCAGCGAAGCCTCCGCCAGAATCGCGAATGCCAGGCTCAAGGTGATCTCGACGATTATCGGCGAAAGCACATTTGGCAGGACATGCGTCAGCAGGATGCGCATGTCTCCAGCGCCCAAGGCTTGCGCCGCGATGATGAATTCTTCGTTGCGTATGCCGAGGACGGCCGCTCGGGCGATGCGCGCGAAGATGGGAATGTACACCAGTCCGATGGCGATCATGGCGTTGCCGATGCCTTTGCCCAGCGCAGCCATGATGGCGATGGCCAGCAGGATAGCCGGGAAGGCGTATAGCACGTCCATAGCCCGCATGATGACCTCGTCGGTCAGCCGCGTCCCGTAGCCGGCGATCAAACCGAGCCCGGTGCCGATGATCGTGGCGACGCCGACGGCCACCAGCCCCACCTGCAAGGAGACCCGCGCGCCGATGATGATGCGCGAGAAGATATCGCGGCCGAAGTCATCCGTGCCCATCAGATGGGAAAAGGAGGGATTGGCGAAGCGGTCGGAAAAGTCCATGGCGTTGGGGTCATAAGGCGTGATGGCGGGACCGAAGATGCCCATGAGCGAGACCAGCGCCAGCACAATCAAGCCAAACATTGCCAGGCGATGGCGCAGCAGACGACGCCCGGCATCCCGCCAAAGCGTATTGGCTGGTCCCAGCGCCTCCTCAGCGCCCTTTCTATTGCGCGCTTGTGGTTTCATGTTCCCCGCGCCTAGGCGAATTCAATCCGCGGATCAAGAAAGAAATACAGCAAGTCGACCAATAAGTTCACTATCGTCACCATCAGCGCCACCAGGAAGACCGTGCCTTGCAGCAAGGGATAATCGCGCTCCAGTACGGCGTTCAGCGCCAGCCGGCCCAGGCCGGGCCAGGAAAAGACCACCTCGACGACCACCACGCCGCTGAAGAGTGCGGTAATCTGCAAGCCGATGATGGTCACGATATTGATCAGCGCGTTCCGCAAAGCATGTTTCATGATGACGGAACGTTCCGCCAAGCCTTTGGCGCGCGCGGTCTGCACGTAGTTGGCGCTGAGCACATCCAGCATGGCGCTGCGGATGAAACGGGTCTGGATCGACGCGCTGACGAAGCCGGGCACAAATGCCGGCAGGATGATATGCGCCAGCCAATCGCCGGGATCTTCAGTAAGGGGCGTATATCCGCTGGGCGGCAGCAGGTCCAGGTTCAGCGAGAAGATGATGATGAGCAAGATGCCCATCCAGAATGTCGGCACGGATACGCCGATTTGGCTGATGAAACTCACAACGATGTCGATGGCGCTGCCCGGCTTTAGGGCGGAGATCAAACCGGCCGGGAAGGCAATCGCCAAGCCTATCGCCAATGAAACCAAAGCCAATTCCAGCGAAGGACCGACCCGTCCCCATAATTGCGGAGCGACCGGCTGCGAGTTAAGCAGGCTCTGGCCAAAATCACCCTGGAGGACTCCGCCAAGCCAGGACACATATTGCTCGAGGAAGGGCCGGTTCAAGCCCAGTCGTTCGCGCAGGCCGGCTACGGAATCATCGCTGGCGTAGGGACCCAGCACCACCCGGGCCGGATCGCCCGGCACAATCTGCATGATCATGAAGACGACGAAAGTCACGCCCAAGACGACGATCAGCGCCGAGATCAACCGCTGCAAAACATATTGATAATTCAAGACGCGCGCGCCTCGCAGATCACACTTGGCATGCTCTGAGGGTTGCGAACAGGGGCGAGCCAATCGGAATCAGCCCGCCCCGCTTGCGGCTGGCTAGCCTTCCAGCCAGGTGTTCATGTAGAGATTGTTGTTATCGGGCCGCAGGACATAACCCTGGACGCGCGGGCTCATGGCGCGCACGAAAGCCGGGTTATAGAAGTAGACGTAGGGCACGGCATCCACCAGGATCTGGTTCGCCTGTTCATAGATGGCGTAGCGCTCGTCAAAGTCCGATACCTGCCGCCCCTGGTCGACCAAGGCGTCGAACTCGGGATTGCTGTAGCCGGTGAAGTTGAAGACCTCGCCCGTGCGATGCTGCAGGTAATAATACTGCTCGACATCGATCAAGCCGTTCCAGCTGCAGACATAGCCGTCATAGCGGAAGTTGCCCTCAAGCTCCAGCCATTCCGCCCATTCCGGCGCGTTGATGGTCGTGCGGATGCCGATGGCGGCCAGCTGCGCCTGCAAGACCTGCGCCTGCCGCACGGTGTCCTGGTAGGTTGATGTCGGCATCAGCTCCATCTCGAAGCCGTCGGGGAAGCCGGCTTCCGCCAGCAAGGCTTTGGCTTTTTCGACATCCTGCGAGTAGGGCGCGTAGTCGAAGTGCCAGGGGCTGGCGGTATCGATGGGACCGCCATAGAGCGGCGTGCAGATGCCGAAGTCGCCCGCTGCGCAGAGCTCTTCGCGATTGATGGCGTAGGCGATGGCTTGGCGGACCTTGGTTTCGGTCAGGGGACCGGGCGTCTGCACGTTCAAGCCGATGTACTTGTATGCCAAAGCGGGCGAGACCAGCACGACCACCTCGTCATTATCCTGCAATGCCTGCACAGCCTGGCGCGGTATATCGGTCACAAAGTCGACCTCGCCGCCCAGCAAAGCGGCTTCGCGCGCGGCATCTTCCTGGATCACGGTGATCTCGACCGCGTCCAGCTTGGGCAAACCTTCCTGCCAGTAATTCTCGTTCTTGGCCAGGGTCATGCTGATCGTGCCGTCTAGGTTCTCGACGGTGAAGGGTCCCGTGCCGATTGGCACAACGATGACGCCGTTCTCATCGACGCTGTCGGGATGCACAATCGCCGTAGCCCGGCTGGATAGCAAAATGGGCAGAATCGCGTTGGGATCCGGCGTTGTCGCGGTGACGGTGTAATCATCCACGGCTTCCCAAACGGCGCCGGGACCGCCAACTGCCGCCACGCGCCCTGAACCCGTGGCAGGATCGAGAATGCGGTTCATGGAGAAGACGACATGCTCAGAAGTCATGGCTTCGCCATTGGAGAAAGCGACGCCTTCGCGCAGGTTGAAGGTCCAGCTCAAGCCGTCTTCGGATTGCGCCCAGTCAGTAGCCAGCAGGGGCGTCAATTCCAGATTGTCGTTGTTGGTGGTCAAGGATTCCACGACATTCGCCAAGACATGGAAGCTGGAGACCGTGCTGGCGACATGGGGATCCAAGCCCGTCCATTCCGCGTCATGGGCGGCTTGCAAGACATTTTCCGACATTTGCGCCATTGGCGTCATGCTGATGCCGGCTATCGCGGCAATCACCAGGAGCAGGGGCGCAAGCAGTCTCACTGTTTTCATTTTGCATTTGCCTTTCAGATTCGCTCGCTTTCGAGAATATACGCCGCTTCCTAAGAGCAATCTGCTTATCCGCGCCTCCTTCCCGCATTGCGCAAGCCTGTGACGCTAAGGCATGCCAGCTATCATCGGCAGAATGTACCGAATCGGCTGCAGGCTGTCAAATGGTCGCTTGCATCCTTCCGCCCAGGGCAATCGCTTCAAAATCTATTTGTCCCGTTTACTGCGAACCACGCGCAAATTGTAGGGGCTACACTGTGTGTCGCCCTGCGACGACTCAAGCAAAATCATTGCGTATCGTTGCAGTTGACTCCCCTCTCTGATTCGTCGGAATGCTCGACATTGAGATGTCAGCAGGGGCCGGGGGCGGGGTTGGTTTTGCGCGATGTAAACAGGAGCTACACTGTGTGTCGCCCATGTGAATGTCAGAACATTTGCGGACGATTCACAGGGGCGCGGTGACACAGCCCGTCAATCGCCCCTACGGACCACGAAATTTGAGAGGGAATTGTGGCCTCCGACCCATCCATTATTTGAAGCGATTGCCCTGTCCTGCCGCCGCGCTCGCTTGACAAATACAAGCCTACGCGTTAACCTCATTAAGCTTTGGGCAGTTTCTAGCGCGAGACTGGGGGGATTAGCCTGCCAGTTGCGAGTTGGTTTGCCGCTACATTACTCGGATTCAACCTGCGGCCAGGCGTCGCGGCGCGAACAATTTACCGAATACTAAGGAGGAAAGTATGAAACACAGAATTCGATTTGCCGCATTATTGGCGCTGCTCGCGATTTTGGCGCTGCCCTTGGGCTTGGTCTCCGCCGATGGCCACTGCGAGTTCGCCGACTACACGATCACCTTTGGCGGCTTGGCGCCGATGTCCGCGCCGGGCGCTGTGGCTGGCGGCGTGGCCATGGATTGGGCTTTCAACCAGGCGGCTGAGGACATCAACGCGGATTGCGGCATCCAGATTGACGGCGTGAATTATATGCTCGACGTCATCACTGGCGATTCGGAAGGCAGCCCGGAACGCGGCCAGGCAGTCGCTGAACGGCTGATCCTCGAAGACGAGGTTGATGGCATGGTCGGCGTCTATCACAGCGCAGTGGGCTTGGCGACCATGGGCATCCTGGAAGCGAACTCGATCCCGACGATTTTCTCGGAGCCCTGGAACGACAATGTCAGCGCGAACGGCATCATCGAATACGATGGCAATCCGCCGCGCAACGAAGATGGCATTGATCATGTCTTCCGCATTTCGCCAGCTAGTTCCATGGTCGGCAGCGTGGTCACCGACTGGCTGATTGCCCTGGGCGTGGAGAGCGTCGTGCTGATCGTGGAAAACACCGACTACGGTCAACCGGCCGCGGCTGATGAGCAGATGCGCCTGGAGGCCGCTGGCGTAAGCGTATCGCAGATCGACATCGAGCTTGGCACCGAGGACTTCGTGCCGATCTTGAGCCGCATCCAGGCTGGCGAAGCGCCGGACGCAGTGCGCATCGTGGTCACGGGCGAGACATCCTTCAACCTGACGCAGCAGATGGCGGAGTTGGGCATAGCGCCGACGCCGGAGACTATCTGCGTCACCAACCAGATCGCCTTCCAGGATGTGCAGTATTGGGCGACAGTGCCCGATGGCAACTACTGCGCCTTCAACCGCGTGGGCATCATCCCCAGCTTGTTCAATGACACCGCTGTTGGGCTGAACGAGAAGTATTACGCGGTCTTTGGCGACAACGTTCCCAGCTTCGCCATGGCTTCGTATGACGCCGTGTGGATGATGAAAGACGCCATGGAGCGGGCTGGCAGCTACAGCGACGCCACCGCGATTGTGAACGCCATTGAAGCCTCGGACATCAGCCTGTCTCAGGGCCGCTACTACTTCACCTATGGCAACCACAACGACAGTCTGCCAGCGGATGACGGCATGCCCGATTATATGTGGCATCAGTGGCCAGACCCGATCGTGACGGTCATGCAATACTTTGAGCAGGGCCAGAGCGGTTTGGAAGCGGCTGTGGTCTATCCGGAAGTCTACCAGACGCATGGCACGGCTTACGTCGTGCCGGGCACATCGCCTTAAGTCAATTCAGACGATGGTCCAGCGCGGGCCGTCGTCTTTCCATTCAGCGAGGGTGGGCAGCTTTGTCCACCCTTTGACAATTTAGCCGGGGCGCGCAGGGGCAGGGCTTATGGTCATTCAAGATACCGTCTTCGTCTTATGGCTGCTGGCGGCCGGCCCGCTCTGGGCGGCGGTTGGCATGTTCCTGCTGCCGATGGTCAATCATGGCAGGGACGAAAAAGACCAGATCCCGGTGACGTCGCTGCAGATCGCCGGCGTCATCAGCGGCTTCGCCTTGGGACCGATCGGCGTCGGGCTATTCTATTTTGAACCCGCGCTGATACGCCGCACGACGCTGACCTTTGGCATCGTCCTGACGGTCTTCGTCTCTTCGCAGGTGCTTGTGCGCGTCGTCGAGCCGAACCTGGCCTCTGGCTTGTGGCTCATCCTGGCTGGTCCGCTCTGGGCGGCCCTGGCGGCCTACTTCATGCCGCGGCAGTACCGGGCTGTGGAAGCCAACGATGAGAATGTGCTGACGGCGGCGGCGCTGGGCGGCTTCGCCATTGGTCCGCTCATTTTCGGCTTGATGTGGAAGAATACGCCCAAGATCAGCCGCGACTGGATGATCGTGCTGGGCTCGCTGGGCGCATGGCAGATCTACACGATTTTCGCCATACACAACGCCAGCAATCCTTGTGTGGCATCACCCTATCATGTAACTTACCTGACGCAGCAGACAGCCAACGGCGTCGTCATCGGCGCGATATATTCGCTCATGGCGGTGGGCTTGACGCTGATTTATTCCGTGCAGGGCATCGTCAGCTTCGCGCATGGCCAGCTATACATGGTCGGCGGTTATTTTTCATTCTATTTCCTTATGCACGGCTCCAACCTGCTCAGCGATATGACCGGCACGGAGCTCAGCATCAATCCAATCTGGGGCATACCGGTGGCCGCCATCATCGTCTTTGTGATGGGCGCGGTCTTCGAGCGGATCTTCCTCAAACCCATGCACGAAGGCTTGATCGAACGCGTCTCCGAATACGCCATCTTGATCACCTTCGGCTTTGGCTTCTTCATAGAGTATACGACGCTGGCGATTGCTGGTCCCTTCCCGCAGCGCACCACCCGTTTCATCGATATCCGCCGCTTCACCTTGCAGCGCGCGCAGATCACCGATGATTTCGCTTTTGGTCCCATCAATATCATAGGCGATCGCGCCTTTGCCATGGTCATCGGCATCGCGCTGATATTCGCCCTGCTCTATTTCTTGCAGCGCACCTGGACCGGGCGAGCCTTGCGCGCCACCAGCCAGGACCGGCAGGCGGCCGCGGTAACCGGCATCAACCCGACCAATATGAATACGCTGTCATTTGGGCTCGGCTCCATGCTGGCAGCCATGTCAGGCGCGGCGCTCATCCCGATATTCGCCTGGGTGCCCTGGGTGGGCGCGGAGATGGTCGGGCGGTCTTATGTCATTGTGGTGCTTGGCGGCCTGGGTTCTGTGCCGGGCGCGCTTGTGGGCGGCGTCATCGTCGGCATCGTGGAAGCGCTGGGCGCGGGCTGCCACCCTGACCCCAGCCGCGGCGCAGCCTACAAAGAAGCCTTCGCCCTGGTCATATTCGCCTTGGTCTTGCTGCTCAAGCCGACGGGCCTCTTCGGAAGGGAGCAGCACTGATGATGAAGCGAGCTGATTCTCCCGCTATTTGGCAAAGGCTGCGCGAGTTGCTGCGCGCAATTGGCATAATTCGACTCCTCGGGTTGCTTGGCAGCCTGTTCTCGGCGATCAGCGCGCCCGTCAACAGGGCATTCAAACGATTTGAATCAAGCGTTGATGAAGGCATCGGCCGCCGCCGCTTCGGATACATCGCGCTGGGCTTGCTGATTGTGTACTTCCTGTGGTTCCCGAATGACACATCGCAATCCAATTACGCCAAGACTGTCTTCATCAGCGGCTTCTTCTACGCCATCATGTCATCGAGCTGGGCGCTGCTGGCGGGCATAGCCGGTCAGTTCTCTTTCGGGCACATGGCATTCATGGGCATCGGCGCTTATGTAGCCGGTCTCATCGCGCGGGATGGCATTATGTTCGCCATGCTGGGCATCGCCATCACGCCCGAGTCGATATCGTCTTTCGGCGCGATCCTGATCGGCACTGTGGTGGCCGGCTTGGTCGGCTTGGTGATCGGCTGGCTGCTGCTGCGCCTGCGCTCGGCTTATCTGGCGCTCTTCACCATCGCCTTCTCCGAGTTGTTCCGCATCATGATGCTGACGGAATATGACTACACGGGCGGCTCGAATGGCTTGTCCCTGCGCCCATTGCTGCAAATCGCCGATGTGGATACAGCGCGGCAGGTCGAATACTATCTGATGTTTGGCCTGCTCATCGTCTGCCTGCTGGCATTGTATTGGGTGGCCAACTCGCCGATTGGGCTCTTCCTGCGCGCCATGCGAGAAGATGAAGACGCGGCTTCGGCTCTGGGCGTCAACGTGGTGCGCTACAAGATTCTGGTCTTCGTATTCACCAGCATGATCGTTGGCTTGGCCGGGGCGGTATTCTATAGCGATGTCGGCTCGGAGCGCATCATCCCCGAGCAGCTGGAAGTTTTGCAGATGTCGCTGATCATCGCCTATGCCGTCATCGGGGGCATGGAAAGCTTGATAGGCGCGGCGGCCGGCGCATTCATTTCGCGCTATTTGCTGGAAGCCACGCGCGAAGTGGTGATTGCGCTGCCGCTTGGGCTGAAGATGCCCGATGGCTCGGACGCATTTGTCTGGGAGACGGGCGCCTGGCGATACGCTTTGTTCGGCGTGATCATGGTTTTCACGCTGCGGTATATGCGCAACGGCTTGCTGCACCCCATCATCACCTGGTTCAGCGGACGCGACCTGGCTTTGCAGGAGACCGTCGCCAAACGCAAGACCGACGACGAATACGCCGAAGAGCTGGAGGCGGCGGATGAGTGACATCAACCTGGCATTGAACCGGATAACCAAGCGTTTTGGCGGCAACCAGGCGGTTGATCATGTCTCCTTCAGCGTGACCAAGCCGGAGCTCATCGGCATGATTGGTCCCAATGGCGCGGGCAAGACCACGCTCACCAATCTCATGAGCGGCATGCTCAAACCGACATCCGGCGCCATTTATCTGAATGGCCGGCGGATCGATGGCCACCCAGCCTACGATGTGACGCGGGCTGGCTTGGGGCGCACCTTTCAAATCACGCGGGCTCTGGGCAGGATGACCGTGCTGGAGAATATGCTGGTGCCCGGTTTGGCGCATCGGCCCGGAGCCAGACGCTCCGAGCTGGAAGAGCGCGCGCGGGAAATCCTCACCATGCTCACGATCGAGCATCTGACCCTGGAATACAGCCGGGCGCTCAGCGGGGGCCAGCGCAAGCTGCTGGAACTTGGCCGGCTGCTGATGCTGGAGCCTTCGGTCATCATCCTGGACGAGCCCTTCGCCGGCGTGCATCCGCGCTTGCAGGAGACGATCTACCGCTATATCCATCGCGTGCACGAAGACGGCAAAGCCATCATATTGATCAGCCATGATATGGGCGCGGTCTTCGAGCTGAGCCAGCGCTTGCTGGTGCTGCATCATGGCGCATTGATCGCCGATGGCGCGCCGCATGACGTACGGAACGACCCAGCCGTGATCGAAGCCTACCTGGGCCATGACGAGGACGACTAAGCATGCTTGCGATTGAGGACCTCTACGTCGGCTATTATGAAGACCTGCATATCCTGCGCGGCCTCAGCCTGACTGCGCAAACCGGCAAGCTCACGGCGATATTGGGCGCGAACGGAGTTGGCAAGTCCACGCTGCTCAAGGCGATCTACGGCTTCCTCAAGCCGCATAGCGGGCGCATCCTGCTCAATGACAGAGACGTCACCGGCACAGCCACGCATCAGCTGATCAGCCTGGGCATTAGTTATATCCCGCAGCAGCCGGGCATCTTCAAGCACATGAGCGTGCGCGAGAACCTGATGATGGGCGCCTGGACCTTCCAGAACGACAAGCAGCGTATGGAAAGCAAGATCGAAGAGAACTATGAGCGCTTTCCCATCTTGCGCGAAAAGCAGCACGAACAAGCCGGCAACCTCTCCGGCGGGCAGCAGCGCATGGTGGAAATCGGCCGTACGCTGATGACCGACCCCGAAGTGATCCTGGTCGATGAGCCGACGGCGGGTTTGGCGAAGCTGCTCAGCGAAGAAGTCTATCGCATGCTGGTTGACCTGCGCGACCAGGAAGGCTTGACCATCCTGCTGGTCGATCAAGAGATCCGCGAGGCGCTGAAGATCGCCGATTATGTCTATGTGCTGGAGTTGGGGCGCAACAAGTTCGAAGGTCCCGCATCCGACTTTGACGACTTGGAAAAGGCATTCTGGGCATAGTCCGCCCCCAGCAGTTCAGCCCGTCCGCAGCCAGACGCGCATCTCGCCCGCTTGCCGGTTCGCCCACAAGAAATACGGCAGAGCCAGGAAGTTCACCCCCCGCCGCGCTGTACCCTCACGGCTCTGGAATCGATACAAGTCCGCTCGCTCATTGACCGGCTCAATGCGCAGCGCCTGGCCTTTGATGACGGATACGCCGCCGAACAGCGTCTCGTCAATCACCGCTTCCAGCCACGCCGAATCGGGCAGGCAGAGATTCGCCAAACGCGGACCATTGTCGACCTCTTCCAGGCAATAGATGAGCGGTCCCCGCTGCAAGGCGACTTGGCCCGCCAGCTGCCGAATAGCCGGATGCGGCAGGACGCGCTCGACCGGCATAGCCAGCTTCAACTCCAAGACATCGCCAGCCCGCCATTCGCGATTTATCAGCGCATAGCCCCGCTCCAACTCGACCTGGATGCGAGCGCCATTCAGGCTTAGCGCATAATCGCGGCGCCAATCGGGGATTCGCAAAGCCAACTCGCAGGCGACAGGCTGGGGACCGTCCGCCGTGATTGTGATATTGCCATCCCAAGGATAGCCGGTGGATTGCCGCAATGTCAAAGCTCCCCCGTTCAGATCCAGCGTGACCTGATTGTCATGGTAGAGATGCGCATAGACGCGCTGCCCAGCCTGCGAATATGTATACTCGCCGATGCTGGCGACCAGGCGGGCGATGTTCGGCGGGCAACAGGGACAAGCGAACCAATCCGAGCGCCGATAATGCCCGTCTTGGCTGTGGCTCTGCCAGCGCCCCAGGGGATTGACGCCGGGGTAAGCGGTCATAGGATTGCCATAGAAGAAGCTTTCGCCATCGTAGGACAGGCCGCTCAAGCTGCCGTTGTAGATGGCGCGCTCCATGATGTCGATATAGCGGCTGTCTGGGTCGAGATGGAACATGCGATGCGCCCAGAAAGCCAAAGCTATCGAAGCGCAGGTCTCGGCATATGCTGTTTCGGCGGGCATGTCATAGGCTTGCGTGAAACCCTCGTTGGCATGGGAGGGGCCCAAGCCGCCGGTCACATACATCTGCCGCCGCGTCAAATCATCCCAGAGGCGCCGTGAAAGCGCCAGCAAGTCTTCGTCGCCCGTCTCCAGCGCCAGGTCGGCGATGCCAGCGTAGAGATAACATGCGCGAACGGCATGGCCAGTGGCTTCGGTATGCTCGCGGATCGGGGCATGCGCCTGGCAGTAGCGGTAGGTCTGCGCCCAGAAGTCTTCGGGACGCTCACCCCGTTTGGCGGCTTCCTGGTCGAAGTAATGCGGTTCACGGCCGCGCTCGTCGATCATATACTTGGCAAGCTGGAGATAGCGCTTTTCGCCTGTCTCGCGATAAAGCTTGACCAGCGCCAGCTCAAGTTCGGGATGACCGGGATAGCCGCGAGCCTTGCCAGCTTCCGCGCCGAAACTGGCATCAATATGATCGGCATATCGGCAGAGCATCCCCAGGAGCTTGTCTTTGCCGGTCGCCTGTTTGTAAGCCACAGCCGCTTCGATCAGGTGGCCCGCGTTGTAGAGCTCATGCCAATCGCGCAGGTTGGTCCATTTGCCTTCGGGGAATATCAGCGGGAAATAGCTGTTGAGATAGCCGTCCGCCCCTTGCAGGCCTGCAAGCTCGTCGATTATTCGGTCGAGTTCGGCTTCAAGCGCCGGGTCGCTATGCGTGGCCAGGCTATAGGCAGCCGCCTCCAGCCATTTGGCGATGTCCGAATCCCAGAACATATCGTGCAGGGGCCGCTGGCCAGTGAAATCGTCGCTGCGCTGGCCCGACCAGGCTGCTATCCGCCCCGTGGCTTCCAACTGGCGCAGAATGGCGGGCAGCGTTCGCTCGCGGTTGGCGCGCTGGCGCTCCCCCCAGAAGCCTTCGCGTATCATCACTTGCTTGAGCGGCACTGGCCTCGGGCTTTGTCCCTTCACGGATGCTCTCCTATATTAGCGCGTACAAAGCGCAATCATACCACAGCCGAGGCCGTGAATCTGCTAAGCCACTAGAGCCTTCTGGCAAATGGCATCGCGAGCGGGGTAGAATCCGAACGATAGGCAAAAGTTGACTTGGCTGTTTCGACGGTGGGAAAGGGCAAAGGCAATGCCAAGACGGCTGGCAATCACCGGACACTATCAGGCGAGCATACTGGATTACCAAGACCGCCCATTAGACGCGGACGAAGTTCTCGTGCGGACGGAGATGGCATCCGGCAAACATGGCACGACATTCGCGATGTTTGATCCGCGAACCTTCGACGGCAAGCGCTTTGATGTCGAGCGCCACCTGGTCGTCGACGATGCGAGGGTAGCCAGCGCCCGTTTGCCTTCGGCTGGAAATCCCTGGACAACTGGCACAAGCGGCTTGGGAGTGGTGGAGGCGGTCGGCGCGCATGTCAGCCGCTTCGCACCGGGCGAGCGCGTCATCGGGCTGATGGACATTCGCGAGACAAACATCGTCGCGCAGGGCAACCTATGGCGCTTGGGCGAAATCGACCCGCTTTGCGCGCTTTGCATTGAACCGGCTTATGTGGCTTTTCACTGCATACGCGAATCCAACCTGCGCTATGGCGACAAAGTGGCGGTGATTGGCTTGGGCGCATTGGGTCTGCTTGCGGCCGGGATGGCCCGCGAAGCCGGCGCGTCCCAGATCATCGCCGCGGATCTTCTGCCCAGCCGCCTGGCGCTGGCGAAGGAATTTGGCGCGGATCATGCCTTGGATGCCGGCCAGCCAGACCTGCCCGAGCGCATCCGCCAGCTGAGCGGTGGCATGGGCGTCGACATAGTCATCGAACTGACGGGGGCTTATGCCGGGCTCAATACGGCAATTCGCTGCGCGCGCGTCGGCGGATTGGTCTGCTCGGCCGGCTTCTATCAAGGCGAAGCGCAAGGCTTATACCTGGGGCGAGAATATCATCACAATCGGCTGACGATGATCGTGCCGCATGGCTGTGGCTGGGGGCATGAGCCGCGCGACTACCCGTACTGGGATAAAGCGCGCGCCTACGACACGATAGTTGCCATGATGCGGCTTGGCAGGCTGCCAACGGCTGGCATCGTCAATAAAGTTTATGCGCTGGAAGAGGCTGTGAGAATCTTCCAGGATATTCGGAGGCGCCCGGACGAGATTATCAAATTCGCAGTGGATTTCACTGCCGGCTAGAACTTGATGCCGCCTTGGGTCAAGCCTTCGACGAAGCGCCTCTGCAAAGCCAGGAAGAGCACAAGCACCGGCGCAATCATCATAAAGGCGCCAGCGCTGGTCATCGCCCAATCTCGTCCGAAGCGATCGGTAAACTTGAAATAGCTGGTGGTGACCGGGAACATGTCCGGCTTGTGCACAAAAATCAGCGCGACCTGGAACTCGCTCCAAATCCCCAGCCCGACCACCAAGCCGACGGTGAGAAAGCCGGGCCATGCCAGTGGCACGATGATGCGCAGCAAGACCTGCAATTCGTTGGCGCCATCAACCCGCGCCGCATCTTCCAATTCCACCGGCAAGCCGATCAGATAGGAGCGCAGCAGGAAGATAGAGAAAGGCGCGTTCAATGCCGTGTATATCAGGATCAAGCCGTGATAGGTGTTGAGCAAGCCCCATTGCCGCCACAAGAAGAACAGCGGCACCAGGTAGAGCCAGATGGGCACGGTCGAAGCCACCAGCAGGTAAACCATGACGATGTTCGCGCCGGGCGGGTTCTTGCGCGCCAGGCTGTAGGCAGCCAATCCGCCCAGGATCAGCTCCGCCGCCACAGTGCCCGCGACATAGATCACGCTGTTCTTCGAGGTGCGCTCGAATTCGCCGCGTTCCCAGGCATTGCCAAAGTTCTCCAGGCGGATCTCTCGCGGAAAGCCCAGGGGATTCAAACCCAGTTCCGAATTCGATTTTACCGAGTTGAAAGCCAGCAATACCACAGGACCCAGCGAAAACACCACCAGGATTGACAGGAAGAAATGGTTGAAAGCGCGGCTGTCCCGCTGCCGCCGGAATAGCGCGAATTCTGGTCTCGCCATTAGATCTCCCATCCCCTTTTGCGCAGGAAAACAAAGACGCTGACGATCAAACCGGTGAACAGGCAGATGGAGATGCCCTGCGCGGCCGCGTAGCCGGCTTCGAAGCGCTGGAAGGCATTTTTGTAAATGTCGATGCCCAGGACTTCTGTGGCGCCAGCTGGCCCGCCACCCGTCAAAATGAAGACATAATCAAAGACCAGGAAAGCCCAAATCATCACCATCATCATCATAAAAAGCACGACGGGACGAATGCCGGGGAAGGTGACATGCCGGAACTCCTGCCAGCGGTTGGCGCCATCGACCTTTGCCGCGTCATACAACACCGGCGGAATGCCCTGCATGGCCGTCAGGAACAAGACCATCAGAAAACCCCAAAAATGCCAGTTATCGGCGAAGGCGATGGACCAGAGCGCCGTCTGCGATTGGCCCAGCAAGGCTTTGTCATAGCCAACCAGGGTGGGCAAGCCGAAGCGGGGATTGTACAGATAACGCCAGATGGTGGCTGTAACGATACTGGGCAGCAGGAAGGGCAGAAAGAGCGCCGTGCGGTAAAACATGGCGAAGCGCCGCACCTTGGCCAGCAAGCTGGAGCCAAACAAAGCGAAGACAAAAGGCACAGTGACAAAGAAGACCATCCACTGGATATTCCGCAGCAAGGCATCGCGATAGCTCTGATCTTCAAAGATCATCTCCTCGAAGTTCTGCAAGCCGATATATTCCGCCTCGCCAATGCCGCGCCAATCGGTGAAGGAATAATAGACGCCTTGAATCGCCGGGTAGACCACGACAATGGCGTGCAAGCCAAGTATCGGCAGCATAAAGAGCCATGGCACTACCAGATAGCGCATGATGCGATAGCGCGACCAGTTCCTGCGGGGTTTAGCCTTCGGTTTACCTATCGTCATGATGCCTGAAGAACGCCTCTGCTTGGCTGTTAGTATCGATTTGCCACGTGGCTTGGCGCGACCAGATGAACCGGCGGAAAGGCCTGTTTCTGTCCCCTCCGCCGGCGGTAATCAAGGCTGATGAAACGGCGACCTAGCCAGCCCATCAGCCAAGTTCGCGAATCTAGCGAGCCGGGATCGGCGGGATCAAGCCATCGGCGAATTCTTCTTCAAACTCCGCCTGCATGCCAGCCAGATAATCTTCGACCGAAATCTGATCGTCATAGACGCGCACGATCTGTTCCCAAAGCCAGACATTGGTGCGGGCGGGCCAGAAGCTCCAGCTGGTATAGCCGACGTTGCCTTTGGCTGAGGCTTGGCCGAACTCCTGATACAAGCGGGCTTCACGCGGGTCGGCATTCTCGAAGACATCGCCTTCGTATATCAGTGGCGCGGGCGCGACGCCGCATTGCTCAAACATCCTGGCTTGGAAGCCGGTGCTGTAATAGTGATCGAGCACAGCGGCCGCCTCGTCCGGGTTGGGCGTGGCCGAGCTGATGCCCCAGCTGGAGCCGACGCCAATGATGAACATTTGGTCTTCGGTGAAGGTCGTCGGGAAGGAGAACCAATCCCATTCGTTATCGTTGCCGGCTGGCTCGCCGAAGAAATCCCGCTGATAGTTATCGAGCATCCAGGTGCCTTCAAAGCTCATGGCGATTTCTCCCGCGCCAAAGAGGGCATGCGCCGAATCGAAGGTATCGGAGAAGAAGAGATCCAGGCTGCCCATGAACCAGCCGTCTTGCACGATATTCTTCAGGTCAGTGATGGCGGCGACGAAAGCTTCGTCAGTCCAGGGGCGCTGACCGGTAAGCGCTTCGTAGACCTTGTCGGGTCCGGCGTGGTGGCTGAGGAAAACGCTGACAGCCCATTCGTAGCAAGGCGCGCATTCGCCAAATGCCGGACCCATCACGTCCAAGCCCGCCTCGCGAATGGCATCCGCCAGGGCGAAGAGTTCGTCCATGGTTTTGGGGATTGCCCAGCCATTTTCCTCGAATACTGTCTTGTTGTAATACATGATGACGGTTTCGAGCTCTTCCGAGAGGCTGTACAGCGAGCCTTCCACGCGACCGAGATCAAGAGCCCAAGGAGCGAAGCGCTCGCCCCAATTGTATTCGTCCGCGTAGACATCCAGGTTCAGCAACAAGCCCGCGCTGGCCAATTCCAGCATGAAAGCCGGTCCATGGGAGAAGGTGATGTCCGGCCCGGCGCCGCCCTGCAAAGCGGTGCGCTGCGTATCCACCAGGTTGCCGCCTGGCTGCAGGACAACTTCAATCTCGATTTCATCCCGCGGGAAAGTCTCCACGAGCAGGCTCGACCAGCAAGCGCCGGTATCATCATCGCCCGCCCAAATCGTCACTGTGTTGTCCTGGGCGGCCGTCGCGCCGGCCATCAACGCCAGCAGAAGAACAGACATTGCGGAAGTGAACAGCATCCTTCTAATCATGTCATCTTACTCCTTCGTAACCACTTGACAGATTTTGCAGCAACTGGGCATTGGCTGGCTTTCCGCCGCCGCCCACACTGCCGCAAAGTATATCCCGCGTGATAGCTCTGTCAAGCAATCGCGATGCCAGAGACGGTCGCCATGCCTAACGAAAACTCCCTGCCAGACAGGCAAGGAGCCGCGCCGCAAAGTATTTGATTGTAGCCCCTACGGGACTCGAACCCGTGTCTCCACCTTGAAAGGGTGGCATCCTAGGCCGCTAGACGAAGGGGCCAGCAAGCCAGGTCATCGTACAGGCAGATCGCGCCGCAGTCAAGATTCTTTTGCGCCGAAGTCGCCATCAAAATTGATATGGCGGGCAAAACGCTCGCGATCGCCCGGGCGAAGCAGCCCAAACTGCTGGCGATAGGCGAGCAGCTTCTCTATCTGATGGGGCGGAATCGGCTTGAGCGCCTGGCTGATTTGCAGAGCGCGGTGGATGATGGTCGCGTTGTGTTCCAGCGATTCCAACATGAGATACGCCTCCCAAAGCGTCTTGGCCACCGTCAGCGAGCCGTGATTGGACAACATGATGGCGTCGTGCTCGCGGATCAGCGCGGTGATGGCATCGCTGTTTTCCTGGCTGGAAGGCGTGGAATAGGGCGCGGTCGGCGGCAAGCCCAGCAGCACCACCATCTCGGGGATGAGGCATTGCTGAAAGTCAAAGCCTGCCAAGGTCAGCGCTACAGCCGTCGGCGGATGGGCATGCACAACGCCCATGATGTCAGCCCGCTGGCGATAGCACTCCAGGTGCATGGCGCTTTCCGATGTCGGGCGCAGACCCGCGTTAGACGCCGTCGCTTCATCAATTCGCTCGCCAGCCAGGTTTACCAGAATGAGCTGGTCGGGCTCAAGGAAGCCGGTCGCCAGTCCGCTTGGGCTGACCAGGACGCGGTCGCCGCTTAGCCGAACGCTTATATTGCCGGCCGTGCCATCAATATAGCCCTTGGCGTACATCATGCGGCCGATGCGGCAAATCAGCTCGCGAGCCTCGTTCTCCGTTTGCGCGAACTGCGTCACTGCGCGCCGCCTTTTCCTTGTGCCGCCAAGCTGGTCGCCATCATGCCTGAGCCGGCTAACCTTCGCCATAGCTGGGGCTGCGTTTATGCCCGGCCACAGTCTGCGAATCATCGCGGGCGACATCGCCATACAATTCTTCCCAAAGCGCATCCAGCAATTCTTGCTCGAATTCGACGAAGTGACAGATATCGCAGATATAGGCGCGGGCTTTGGGCATGCTGAGCAAGTGGCCCTGGTAGATATCGACGAAGGTCGTCTCCTGCGGCGCGCAGCGACCCACAGTGCAGCGCGGACAAGCATAGCTTCGGGTGGTGCTATCCGTCATCATTGCCGCCTAATTGGGGATGATCCCGATAGATGCGAGCGGAAAATAGCGGAAGACCACCTGCCCCACGATCTTCTGCAGCGGCACGGCATTAAAGCGCCGCGAATCCCTGCTGTTGTTGCGGTTATCGCCCATGACGAAGTATTCATTCTCGCCCAAGACCCAACTGTCATCGTGGCAGCGCGAAAGCCGGCAGGCTTCCACAATATAGGGCTCGTCCAGCGGCGCGCCATTGATATGCACCTGTTGATCGCGCAATTCCACCGTTTCGCCCGGCAAACCCACCACGCGTTTGATGAGCATGACGCCGCGTTCAGCCTCGCTTGGAACCAGCGAATTAAAGACGATGATATCGCTGCGTTCCGGCGCGCTCAAGAGATAGTGCACCCGGCTCACGACAAGGCGGTCGTCTCCATGAAAGGTCGGTTCCATGCTGTGCCCATCGACCAGCGAGCGCGGTATCGCCAGATCAAACAGAACCGTCACCGCGATGACAAATATGACTGTGCTGATGATCTCGGCAAGCAAACCAGATGTCTTGAGGCGTGGACGAGGCAAGTCTACCGTGTGGCTGCGAAACATCTGCACTCCTTGTCGCCGCGCTCATCCAGCCGGTTGACCCGCATCTGCGCGATGCGACGACCGTCCTGATTATATGAGCCCGGCTGCGGCCTGGCAATGCCGGCTGTTCCTCCGGCTTGGCTCACCTCGTCCATTGGCTGCCCCGGGCGCGGAAGCTCAAGCGGATCGGCGTGCCTTCGAATTCGTAAGCTTCGCGAATTTGATTTTCCAGGTAGCGCTTGTAGGTGAAATGCACCTGAGCCGGATCGTTGACATGAAAGAGAATCACGGGCGGATCTGCGCGGACCTGGGCGGCATACAGGAATTTCAGGCGCTTTGTGCCTTTGCCATGCGGCGGGTGTTTTTCCACTGCCTGGCGCAATAAACGATTGACATCCGCGGTTGGCATGCGCAGGAAGCGAACCTCCCAGACTCGGCGCGCCGTCTCCAGAACTTGGTGCAAGCGCTGGCCCCCCAATGCGCTGATGAAGATGACCGGCGCGTAGCGGACAAAATGCAGGCGGTCGCGGATCTTCTCGCTGAAAGCATGCATGGTGAATGCGTCTTTCTCGACCGCGTCCCATTTATTGACCAGGATGACCAGGCTTTTATATTCATCGATGATATAGCCAGCAATATGTTCATCTTGTTCGGTCACGCCGATATTGGCGTCGATGACCAGCAAAGCCACATCAGCCCGGCCGATGGCGTTCATCGCCCGGATGACGCTGTACTTTTCTGGTCCCGCTTCGATGCGCCCGCGCCGCCTTATGCCCGCGGTGTCTATCAACGTGACGCGCTCGCCAAAGTAAGTGATGTCGGTGTCGATGGCATCGCGGGTGGTGCCAGCCACAGCGCTGACGATGGCGCGGTCTTGCCCAAGCAGCTTGTTGAGCAGGGTGCTCTTGCCGGCGTTGGGCCTGCCCACAATGGCGATCTTGAGATGGTCGCTGTCTGCTTCATCAGCCAGATCTGGCGGGAGCTCTCCCAGCCGGCCGACCAGTTCATCCAGCAAATCGCCCAAGCCCAAGCCGTGAATGGCGCTTATGCCATAGACCGCGTCCAAGCCCAGGCTGTAGAATTCGTAGGCTTCCTGCTCATGCTGCCTGGCGTCGATCTTGTTGGCCGCTACCAGGACCGGCTTGTCCGTTCGCCGCAGGATCTCGGCAATGGCTTCGTCAGCGGCGGTCACGCCAAATTGCGCATCCGTCACCAGCACGATGACATCGGCATCCGCTATCGCCACCATGGCCTGGTCAATTATCTCCCTGACAAAATCGGCGCTGCCTTCTGCCAAAGGCGAATCATCGCGGGAACCGCTGGGCTGATAGACTTCGATGCCGCCGGTATCCACGACGTTGAAGCGGTAGCCATTCCAAAAGGACTCGCCATGCAGGCGATCGCGCGTGGTGCCAGGGATCTCATGCGTGACAGCAAGCCGCTCGCCCACAAGCCGGTTGAAGAGCGTGCTCTTGCCGACGTTTGGACGCCCTACCAAAGCGACAATCTTCTTTCTGGGCATAGCGCGACCTGGCTCCGGCGGAAACTGGCAACTGCGGGCTGATTCTAGCCACTCGCGGCGCAAGGCGATAGGGATAATGCGGCTGGATCAGGCTGAGGCGTCGTCGGCAGCGGCGTCCGGCGTTTCAGCCTGTTCCGGCGAGGCGATCTCCACGTTCAATTCGGCCGGCGAGAGCGAAACATTGTCTTCGCTCAGGTCGCCTTGGGTGATGGAGATCGAGGGCGCGATGTCATAGACGCCCGGCGCCAAGCCTTCCAGGTCGACGATCACCTGGATTCCCTCTGGCGTCAGCGCGTCAACCTGGACAACCGGACCGGTGATAATCGCTGACACGGTCGTCGGCACGATGGAGACCTGGTATTCTTCCGCTAAGCCCAGTTGCCCGACCGTGATGCTGTCGATCTGCCGGGAGACGACGATGGGAATAATTTCGATGGAGACGGTGATATTGCTGTCGCCGCCCATCACAAAGAGCTCGTCATCCGGCAGCTGCGCGGGCACGCTGGTGACGAAGCCTTCCTCGCGCCCCTCAAGGCTGATTGGTTCTGTCAGCAGGGTATCGGCAATCTTCGCCAACTGCTCCGGCGCGCCGCTCACGAAGAGCGATTCCGGGTCATAACTCTGGTTCTTCAAGGTGAAGCCTTCGGGCAAGGTCTTCAGCAAGACATTGGGGCGCACGGCGATCTGGCGAATATCATCCCGCCGGGTGATGTTGACATGCACGGAGGCCGTCTGCGGCTCGAGCTCAACGCCATCCACGCGGCTGCCATCGGCATCAACCGCGCGCAGGCGCAAATCGACGTCTATGGGATTGCGGCTGGCTGAGAGATCAAGATCGCCCCTGGCCGCCACAACCTGCGAGACCCGGCTGGCTGCCCCGCGCGCCGTGACCTCGGCGATGGCCAATTCCGGCTCATCGTTGCGGAAGCCCAGCGGCGGCGGCTTGGACACTTCGATGACGATGCGCTTCTCATGCGATTCTCTGGCTTCCAGCTCGACGGTGATCTGCGAGGGCTCCACGCGCGATACCAGCTGGCGGAATCCCGGCGAATCCGGCTGGACCAGATCGACCTTCAAGGGGACAAGATGCCTGCCTGGTCCCAGCCGAGACAGATCCGCCCGGACGACGATATCGTCATTGCGCCTTGATGAGACGGTGGTCTGCGCGCCTTGCACATTCACGTTCGCGGTTCGCGCCGGGCTGTTGATCATCACCGCGATAGAGCTTGGCACAAACTGGATGGGAATGCCATAGAAGCGGCGCTGCGTGATGGGGTCAGCCGAGGTCACCGCGATATACCATACGGCCGCAGCCAGCAAAGCCGAGACCGCTAGCCAGAGCAAGTTGACCGCCATCTCCGAGCGAGCCAGGCGCCGCATCATGATTTGGCCTGCTGTCGGCTGGCACGCGCGTACATGCGCAGCCGAATATCCGCCAGCATCTCCATCAGCCTCCCGCGCAGCGAAAGCGAGGCATCTTCCGACGGACCATAATAGGCATTGAGGATGAGCCGCAAACGCTGGGCATCCAAATCGAGGATCATACGACCGCCGTTGGTCACCGATATCTTGCCGGTCTCTTCGGAGACGATGACGCAGAGGGCGTCGCCAACTTCGCTGATGCCCACAGCCGCGCGATGCCGGGTGCCCAGGTTGGGGTTGGGCAGGTTGCGGCTGGCTGTTATTGGCAATACAGAGGAGGCTGCCGCGATTCGCCCGCTCCGGTCTATGATGACCGCGCCATCATGCAGCTCAGTCTTGGGCCAGAATAGCGTCGCCAGCAGGTCGGAGGTCACCACGCTGTCCAAGCCAATGCCCGTGCGGATGTATTCTTGCAGGCTGCTGTTGCGCTGCAGGACAATCAGCGCGCCATGCCGCCGGCCAGACAGCTTCTCGGCCGCGGCGCAGATTTCGCGAATCACCGAGACGCGGATTTCCTGCCGCGATTGCAGCGCGCCGAAGATTGAACCCCGCCCCAGCCGCTCCAGCACGCGGCGGATCTCCGGCTGGAATATCACCGGGATGGCGATGGCCAGAGCCGTCAAGCTGTTGGCAATCAGCCAGCTCAGCGCCTCCAGCCGCAGGATGGCCGCCACCGAGATCAAGCCGATGACGATAAGCGCGATCCCGCGGAAGAGCGCCACCGCCTGCGTACCGCGAAACATGAACGTAATGCTGTAGAAGAGCAGCGTAACAATGCCGATATCAATGACATCGCGCAATTCAAGATTCTGCAATATCAGAAGTATCTGTTCCACGACGCCAGCCCAAACACACTGCCCGCCGCTTGTTCATGCAAAAGCAATCAAGCGAGGTCATGCCATTCCAATATAGTATACAGTCACATGCTCAAGAATGCGCGGGAATGCTGTGATGACGCAGGGCAATCGGCGGCGAGACGTTCCCGGTGTCAAGCCAGGAGGCGCGCCAGGATGGCTTTCTGGGCATGCATGCGGTTTTCCGCCTGCGCAAAGACGCGCGACTGCGGACCATCCATCATATCATCGGTGATCTCATCGCCGCGATGGGCGGGCAGGCAGTGCATGACGATCGCCCCCGGTTTCGCCCCGCGCAGCAAAGCGGCATTGACCTGGTATTGCCGGAACTCGCCCAGACGTTCAGCCGATTCGGCTTCTTGCCCCATGCTGACCCAGGTATCGGTATAGACGACATCGGCGCCCGCCACAGCCATTTGCGGGCGGGTATGCATCTGAATGACTGTGCCGTTGCGCCGCGCGATCTCCTGAGCTTGCTCGCGGATAGGCGCTTTCATCTCGTAGCCTTCGGGCGTGGCGATAGTGAAGTGGATGCCAAAATGCGCGCAAGCCAAAGCCAGCGATGCCGCGACGTTGTTGCCATCGCCGACGAAAGCCAGCTGAAGGCCCGGCAACTCGCCCAAGCTCTCGCGGATCGTCAGGATATCCGCCAGAGCCTGGCAGGGGTGATAATCGTCGCTCAAGCCGTTGATGACCGGCACGCGCGAATGAGCCGCCAATGCAAGCGCGTCCCTGTGGGCGAAGACCCGCGCCATGATGCCCTGCACATAGCTCGACAAGACCCGCGCCACATCGGGCACACTTTCCCGCACGCCCAAGCCGATCTCCTGCGGACCGAGCATGATGGCGTCGCCGCCGAGCTGCTTCATAGCCATTTCAAAGGAGACGCGCGTCCGCAGAGAGGGCTTCTGGAATATCATGCCCAGCGTTTTGCCGCGCAAGATGGCTTCATTGCCGCCAGCCCGCCATTCCGCCTTCAAACGCAGCGCCAAATCAAGCAAATCATGCAGCTCATCGCTGGAGCAGCTGGCCAAATCAAGGAAATGTCTCATGGCTATTGTATGTCACCCTCTCGCCATTGAATGCGCCGATATCACGTGAGGCAGGCTCCGTTCAGGCGATCTCGTCCATATCGCGCCAGTTTCGGCCGCTGCTGGCATTGGCTTTCAATGGCACGCGCAGGGGCTTGCCATCGGGAAAAGCCGCTTCCATCGTCTCGACCACCAGCTGCGTCGCCGCTTGCAGATGCGCTTCTTTCACTTCCAGCACGAGTTCGTCATGCACCTGCAAGATCATGCGCGCGTCCAGACCCGCCCCCGCCAGCCGGTCATATAGATTGATCATGGACTGCTTGAGGATATCGGCTGCCGTGCCTTGGATGGGCATATTGATGGCAGCGCGTTCTTCGGCGGATGTGCTGCGCCAGCTGCCCTTGGACTTGATGGCAGGGTAGATGCGCCGTCGTCCATACAAGGTCTGCGTATAACCATGCTGCCAGACGAACTCCTTAGTGTCCTTGATATATTGCTCGACGCCGGGCATGCGCTCGAAATAGGTCTTGATGAAGTCTTCGGCTTCTTTCAGCGACAAATCACTGTCGCGCGCCAGGCGAAAAGCGCCCATGCCATACATTAAGCCGAAGTTCACTCCCTTGGCAAAACTGCGCTGTTCATAAGTTACCTCGGCGAGACTGATGCCATGCACCGCGGCCGCCGTCGCCTGGTGGATATCCAGACCCTGATGAAAAGCGCTGATCAAGGTTTCGTCCTGGCTGATATGCGCCATGACCCGCAGCTCGATCTGGCTGTAGTCGACGGCCAGCAGGACATAGCCGGCCGGCGCGACGAAGGCCCGCCGCACCTCGCGCCCCAGCTCCGTTCTGACCGGGATGTTCTGCAGGTTGGGATTGCTGCTGCTGAAGCGCCCGGTAGCCGAGCCCGCCTGATTGTAACTGGTATGCAGACGGCCCGTGCGCGGATTGACCAGAGCCGGCAAGGCATCAACGTAGGTGCTCTTCAGCTTGGAAAACTCGCGATATTCTTCGATCAGCTTGATGATGGGATGCGCGTCGCGCAATGCCTCCAGGGTGTTGGCATCGGTGGAATAGCCTTGTTTGGTCTTCCGCAAGCCGTCGGTCGGCAAATCCAATGCCTCGAAGAGCACCGCGTTCAGCTGCTTCGGGCTGCCGATGTTGAACTTGCCGATGCCGCCCTGTCTGTGAATCTCGGCTTCCAGGTCGGCGATGTCCCGCGCCAGGCGACCGCTCATCTCGCCCAGGAAGTCCGCATCCAGCGTGACGCCTTTGTATTGCATGCTGCCGATAATCGGTATCAGCGGCATCTCAAGCCTATGGTAGAGATCGGCCAGCTTGGCATCGTCCAGTTCGCCCCGCAATGGTTCCACGAGGCGCAAGGTCATGGCGGCATCCGCGGCCGCATACGGGGCGGCATCATCAATGGCCACCATGTCCATCGTCTTCTGCTTCTTGCCCTTGCCCAGCAGATCGCTGATCTCAGTCATCTGAATATCCAGGGTCTGCGCCACCAACGCCTTTAAGCCGAGGAACTTGCTGATGGGATTCTTGACCCATTCGGCAAGCATCGTATCGAAGGCGATGGGCGAAACCTTTATCCCATAACGGCGCAGAATCATCATATCGTAGACGGCGTTATGGGCTGTCTTGGCGATCCGAGGATTCTCCAGCGGCGCGCGCAATGCCTCAATGACCGTCTCAAGCGATAGCTGATCGCCAACCGGCTGCGCGAACATGCTGGCTTGCCCGCCCTCGCCCGCCACGCGATGCCCAACCGGCAGGTAGTAGCCGCGGTCCCCATCAATCGCCAGCGATATGCCAACCAGCTCGGCTGACATTTGGTCGATGCTGGTCGTTTCCGTATCAAAGGCGATGAGTTCGGCGGCCTGCAACTCGGCGACCATCTCGGCGAGGCGCGACTCATCCCGCACGGTGATGGTCTCGACGACTTCATGCGCGTAGGCGATGCTCGATTCGATTGCTTGCCCCTGCAGCCAGCCGGATACTTTATGCAAGCGCTCGCGCAGACTGCGGAATTCCAGGTCAGCGAAGACGGCGTCGATCTGCGCCAGATCAAAGTCTTTGCCCAGGCAAGCATCCAGATCAAGCGTGATATCCAGATCGCGCATGATGGTGGCCAGCTTGCGGCTGAGATAAGCCATATTTTTGCCGGCGGTTAAGCTGTTGCGCGCCCGCGTCGCCAGATGTTCAAGATTCTCATAGATGCTGTCCAGGTCGCCATATTCGCTTAGCAGCTTGGTGGCGGTCTTCTCGCCGACGCCGGCCACGCCGGGGATATTATCGGAACTGTCGCCCATCAAGGCTTTGAGATCGACCAGTTGGCTGGGCTCAAGCTGATAGCGCTCGCGAAAAGCCTGCATATCCCATACGCGGTCTGGTCCGCTGCGCTGCGGCAGTTGGACGCGCACATGAGGACCCAGCAGCTGCAGAATATCGCGATCGCCGGTGGCGATATGCACATCCAACCCTTGCTCCACGGCTTGACGGCTGATCGTACCCAGGACGTCGTCCGCTTCCATATCCGGCATGGTCAGACAAGGGATGTTAAAAGCCTTCACCATTTCCTGGATGCGCCGAAGCTGGCTGCGCAGATCATCCGGCATGCTCTCGCGGGTGGCTTTGTACTCGGCGTAGATCGCCTCCCGCCCGCTCAAGCCTTCATCGAAAGTCACCGCCAGATATTCCGGCTGAAACTGTTCATAGACATCAAGCAGCGCGCGGCTGAAGCCATAAACCGCGCTGGTGCTTTCCCCGCTGGATGTGGTGAAGCCGCCCCGCTGCAGAGCAAAATAACTGCGATAAGCCAGCGCATGGCCATCTATCAAGTACAAGACCGGTCGTGTATCCATTATATGCGACCCATTGCCAGAGGCATTTTCGGACAGCGCAGAGTATAGTCGACGCTCGGCAAAATGCCACTTGGGACTTGGATTGCTTATGTCGGTCAGGCGCGGGCAAATCGCAGAAACTCGCGCAGTTCCCGCTCCTCCATATCACGCCCGGGCTGGAGCACCAGATAGGCATCCGCCCAGAGGTCCGCCGGCAGAGCCCGATCTTCTGAGCAGGCGATCTTGCGCGAACGTTCCATCACAGCGCGAGCCAAGCTGTCGGGAGAGGCGCGGGCCGGCGCATCGGCAAACAAGCTGATGAAGTCCTGGTGCACATCCAGGCGATGCACGCGCCAGTTCAAGCTGTTGAGCTGGACTTCCAGCCAGAAGACCAACTGCTCAGCCAAGCGCTTGTTCAGCGCGAGAGCCGGGTCCGCCACTATCCAAACAAAGGCGAATGGCTGCATGGCATCGGCGGCAGGTCTGTCGTCTTGGGCCTCATCATCGACGCTGCCCGGTTCATGGCTTGTGGGCGCAGCATTGAGCGCGCGCAGCATGCGATCGCCCTGGGCGCTGATATCGCTCAGCGATTTGTCGCCGGCAAAGATCAACGTCATGCAATGCCCGCCGACGGTATCGCGCGTGCAGAGCATGAATTCCGCGTCGCCGCTGGGCAGTTTGACAAAGCGTATGCGCGACTGAGCCTGCTTGGCCTCCCAATCATCGGCTATGGCGCGGCGCAAAGCTCGGAATTCCGCCAGCGCCATATCGCCCGTGAAGCCGACAATGCGCTTGCCCCGCGTGAGCACGGTGGCATCAGCCGTCAAGTCGCTCATCACACGGGTCATCGTCAGCGCCAGCTGCGCCCGCAAGGGATCGCCATCTCGGCTGGAGAGCGGCTCCAAAGCTGGCTGCGTGGCTTCCGCTACAGGATTGTCCGCGACCGGCCGCGGCGCGCTGGGCTTGGCTGCATCCGGATCTGAACGGGCTGGTTCTGTTTGCAGATCGGCAGGCGCTGTCGTCTCGGCGATGGAATCCGCGGGCTTCAGATCCGGCAAGCTTTCCGGCTTGGGCAAGAAGCTGGGCTCGCGGATGAATTTCTCGGTTTCGCGCAGCCAGGCTGGCGTCACTGCCTCGCCCATTGCGCCAGGCAGCTCCCGCGTGGTATCAAAGAGGGATTCCAGGGTCAGGTTCTCCAGAGCCGTGCTTTCATCCAGGACGCTATCCAACATGCGTTGAAAAGCCGCGCTGTCATCGAGGTCGCTGGCGGCGTTTGGCGCTGGCTGGCCGCTTGGCGCTGGCTGGCCGCTTGGCAAGCGAAAAGACTGGGCATCGCCATGGACTTCCGCAGCCAAGGATTGCGCCAGATCTTTGATTGTTCCGCCAGGCATACCGGCTGCCAGCGGCTTGTCATCCAGCGATCCTATTTTGGCAGCCACGAGCGTAGAATCGCCATCGCCGCCGCTATTGACATATCGAAAGCGCACCGTGTCCGACTCATCGTTCGGCTCGCCCAGCAATTCCAAAGCCTCTGGCTTGGCTGTTTCCTCAGCTCGCGGGTTCAGCAATTCCAGCGAAGCCTGCAAGCGCCGCCGAGTATAATTCAAGCCCGGCTCATCCTGGAAGAGATCGCCAACAAGGGACTCGATCGCGACCGTGTCTTCGCTGCGCTCATGGTGGGCAGCTTCCGACGCTGGCGGCTCCTCAGCTTGAGCTTCCCCCATCGCCCTTTCCAGGATCGGCAGCAGCCTGCGCGCCATCACCGGAATGTCAACGACGCCTTGCAGGTCAAAAGCCCGCGCCACTTCGCGGACAGAATCTCGATCTGGCGCCAGCACTATCGCGACTCCCGCCTGCCGCGACCGAATCATCTCTATCAGGATCTCGGGGGCAAGGGCGAGGTCATTGGTATCCAGCAAGACCAGATGATGCGCCGATTCGCGCAGCGTTTCCATGGCGTTGCGCAGATCCGCCACGGTCGTCACGCTGTATTCGCCGAGCGCTTCCAAGGCGCGCTTGACATCTATCGCGAACTGCACGTTGCGCGTGATCAGCATGATCTGCTTTATCGCGATCGCCATGGAGGTGCTCGCTTGTATGCGTCCGGCAAATATGTCTTGCGCTTGCCTGGATTTTAGCACATCGGCAAATTTTCACCACTGGATGCGCGGCTATCCGGCCACGACTGACACGGCGCTGCAATCGCCATATTCGGTGGTGTAATCGCCGCTGACCCAGCCTGCCTGGCCCCCGAAATCCAAGCGCCACCAACTGTGCTCGCTGTTGCGCCCGGTGATCGTCGCCAACGTGCCGCTGCTCAAGACTGTGATGATGGCGAAACCGGTGCTTGGACCGTGGCGGAAGTTCAAGTCAACATTGACCAGCGCGCGGCAGATGCCGTCATCGGGAATGAAAGGGAGATGGCCGCCCTGGGCTGGCGTCGCCAAGATCTCAGCCGGGAATTCGCGGACGATCACCGTGATCTCGTCCGCCTCGCTGACCACGGAGCCGCGATACGCCAACGCTCTTAAGACGATCGCGCCGATATCGCGCCGCTGCGGCAAGTAGTTGAGCACGGCTTGCAGGGACAAGTTCCCCCGAAGCGATTCAGAAGACACTGTCCGCACAATCTGATTATCCACGAAGAGCTGAACGCGATTGACGCCTATGCTATCGGCAGCCAAAACAGAAACCAGAATCTCATCGCCGATGACAAACTCATCGCCTTCGCCTGGCGATTGGATTGTGATAGTCGGGGCTTCGGCGCTTGTGGCGGTTGCCGGGTTCTGTTCCGGTTGCTCGGCATTTCGCTCAAGGTTGCAGCTGGAAACGAGCGCGCAAAGCGGAAGAACTAGCGCGAGGCATCGCAATCCGCACAGCAGCTTCCTGCATGAAGCGAACATCAACCGGCGACGACAAGCAACTCGTCGGTTCGCGGCTGGGTGAGGGGCAAGCGCGCCTGCATGCTCCAGGGTCCCGTCCAGGTGATCTCGACCAGAGCCAGCTTGCCTTTCCAATCGCCCGCCGCCTCAAAGAAGACCAGCTTGTTCTGTGGCGTGCGCGCGCGCCAGCGTCCCTTGTGGCTGCCTTCCACCAGCACTTCGACTTGCTGCCCGAGATGCCTGGCGTTGATCCCGGCTACGACCCGCGCCTGCACATCCTCCAAGAGCCGCAGCCGTTCGCGCTTTTCATCCTCCGGCACATCATCGACCATCCGCCGAGCGCTGACCGTTTGCGGCCGCGGGCTGTAGCGAGCCAGATGCGCCTTATCGAGCTTGAGTTCTTCGAGGATCTCGCAAGTGCGCAGGAATTGCTCGCGAGTCTCGCCGGGGAAGCCGACGATAATATCGGTGTGAATGGCCACATCGGGGATGATGCGGCGGATCTTCGCCACCAGCTTGCGGTATTGGTCGGCGGTATAGCCGCGGCGCATGCGAGCCAGCACAGCGTCATCGCCGGCTTGGATCGGCACTTCGATATGCGGCATGACGCGCGGCAGTTCGGCGACAGTTTCCAACAGCTTGTCGGTCATCCAGTTGGGATGGCTGGTCAAGAAACGAATCCGCTCCAGCCCGACATCTTCGGCCGCTTCATGCGTTACCCGCAGCAGATCCGCCAGATCCGGTCCATCGGGGATATCCTTGCCATAGCGATCGACAATTTGCCCCAGCAGCGTGATTTCCTTGACGCCCTGCCTGGCCAGGCTGCGGACCTGCGCGACGATCTCGCCCACAGGCCGGCTGCGTTCAATGCCGCGGCGAAAAGGGATGATGCAGAACGTACAGGCATGCGAACAGCCATAGACGACCGGGACATGGGCGCTGACCAGGTTTCCGCGTTCATGCAATGGCAGGATCAGCTCGCCATCCTGCAAGGCGTCGCGCCGTTGACGTTCCCTGGATTCGCGCTCAAGCATATCGCTCTCGTCCAGGCGCTCGCTCAGGAAGCTGACCATGGGCGCGGGGTCCGAAGGCGGCATGAACACATCGACGAAGGGCAAGCGCTGGCGCATCCAAAGCGGATCGCGAACGCCGACCATGCAGCCCATCACGCCGATGACTTTGCCGGGCTGCGCCTGCTTGATCTTGTTAAGCAAACCCAGCCGGCTCAAACCCTTGTCTTCGGCGCTCTGGCGGACGACGCAGGTATTCACGACCATGATGTCGGCTTCGTCGGCTTGCGGCGCGGCGCGATGCCCCAGCTTCTCCAGTTCGGATGCCAGCAACTGCGAATCCGCCACGTTCATCTGGCAGCCGAGGGTCCAAATGTGATAGCGCATATTCGTCACAGGGTATTCGGTCGCGCTTATTCTATTCCATGCCGGCGCGTGGGTCAATTGGACATGACGCCTCATGCCCAGACGATTTTATGCGGCAGGAATGAGCTATGCATGTATTCATGATAGGGCAGGACGCGCACGGAAAAGCCGACGTTGCCTGTCAGGCGGAAGACGTGCTCAGCCCTGAATGTGTGGTGGCCCGCGCCATTCTGGCTCTGAATCCGCATGTCCACCGATCTGCCTTCGCGGATATTGCCGGCGCTATCCAACATGCCGAAATAGAGCTGCACCTTGACATCTTCCGGGCGCAGCCTGCCTAGCAAGACATGGGCGTGGATTTCCGTGCGGCTGCCTATCTCGACATCGCCATCGCGAATATCCACATCCAGCACCTTCACTTCATGCCATGCCTGATCGAGGTTTTGCCGCCAGTCCACAAACGCTGCCGTCCCGCCAAAGTCGCCTTCGCTCATGGCTTGGCTGATGGTGAAGCGCGGCAGATAGAATTCGTCGGCGTATTCCTGCACCATGCGATGCGTATTGAAGAAATGCGAGAGTCGCGCCATGCTGCGTTTGACGCGGCGTATCCATGCGCGCGGCAAGCCATCCCGCGATTGGCGATAGAAGAGCGGCACGATGTCCTTCTCGAGCAGGTTGTAGAGCGCCTGGCTCTCGACATAATCTTGATGCGCCCAATCTTCTTCGGCATATTCCTCGCCATGGCCGATCGACCAGCCCAGATCCGGCGCATAAGCCTCCGCCCACCAGCCGTCGGGAATGCTGCAATTCAAGCCGCCGTTATAGATGACCTTCATGCCGCTGGTGCCGCTGGCTTCTTTGGGACGCCGCGGGTTATTCAGCCAGACATCTACGCCCTGCACCATATAGCGGGCGACATTCATATCGTAATTTTCCAGGAAGACGATGGAATTGCGGAAGTCTTGATCGCGAGCCACATTGACAATCGTGCGAATGAACTCCTTGCCCTCATGATCATGCGGATGCGCCTTGCCCGCGAAAATGAATTGCACGGGCTTATCCGCATCGGTCAGCAGACGCCGCAGCCGGCCCAGGTCGCGGAAGATGAGCGTGGCGCGCTTGTATGTGGCGAAACGCCTGGCGAAGCCAATCGTCAGCGCATCGGGGTTCAGAACTTCGTCAGCGCCTTCAATCTCCGTTTGGGATACGCCGCGCCGCTGCAGCTGCATGCGCAAACGGTCCCGCGCGAATGCCACCAACCGCTCCCGCCGGCGGACGTGCGTGCGCCAAAGTTCGGCATCAGGAATGGACTTGACGCCTTCCCAGATCTCCCGCCGCGATTCTTCCGAGCGCCAGCCCGGATCCAGATAGCGGTCGAATAGCTGCGCCATCTCCTGGCTGACCCAAGTCTGCACATGCACGCCATTGGTGATCGCGCGGATGGGCACCTCATGCTCCGGCACAAAAGGATAGACCCAATTCCACATCGCCCGCGAGACAGCGCCATGCAGCTTCGCCACGCCATTAGTGCCAGACGACAGGTTCAGCGCCATCACCGACATGGAGAAAAGCTCATAATGCCCCATATTCTCTCGGCCCAGGTCCATGAACGCATCGCGGGATATGCCCAACTCGGCCATCAAGTCCGTGAAATGCTCGTCGATGAGGTCGAAGCCGAAGCGCTCCAGGCCGGCCGGCACCGGCGTATGCACCGTGAAGACGCTGCTGGCGGCTGTCAAGGCTTTGGCTTGCTCGAAGCTCAAGCCATCGTCGTGCATGAAGTCGCGGATCCGCTCCAGGAGCAGAAAAGCCGAATGCCCTTCGTTCATGTGAAAGATATCCGCTTTGATGCCCAATGCCCGCAGCAATCGCACGCCGCCGATGCCCAGCAGGATCTCCTGGCGGATGCGCGTTCGCCGGTCGCCGCCATACAGCCGGTCAGTGAGGGTGCGATCTTCTTCAAGCGCGTTGATGTCAATATTGCAATCCAGCAGATATAAGGAGACGCGGCCCACCTGCACTTTCCATACCTGCGCCACCAATTCGCGCTCCGGCAGAGGCACGGTGATCTTGATGGGCGCGCCCCGCTCATCCGTCTCCAGCTTGACCGGCAGATTCACATAATCATTGATGGGATAGGACTCAAGCTGGTAGCCATCGGCGTTGAGGTACTGCTGGAAGTAACCTTCCTGATAGAGGATGCCGACGCCATAGAGCGGGATATTCAGGTCGCTGGCGCTCTTCAAGTGGTCGCCGCTGAGCACGCCCAAGCCGCCGGAATAATTCTGCAAACATTCGGTAAGCCCGAATTCCATGGAAAAATAAGCGATGACGGGCTGCGTTTCCAAATGCCCATAGCGCCTGGCGAACCAGGTGTCCTCGGCGCGCATATATTCATCGAAGCTGCGGCAAACGCGCGTGTAATGCGCCATGAAGGAGCTGTCGCTGACCAGGGCGTTCAGCCTGTCTTGGTCCATCAAACCCAGCATCCACTCCGGGTTATGCTGCGTTTCCTCCCACAGGTCCGGGTCCAAACGGCGGAACAAAGATATCGCTTCGTGATCCCATGCCCAACACAGGTTGTAGGTCAATTCGTGCAGTCTATGCAATTCGGCGGGCAGTTTCGGCGCGACGTTCACCCTGGCGACGGGCTGTACCATCATTGCGGCTCCCTCGTGCTGCAAATTCGCGAAGTCTGGCAAAGCCAGGATTTTACCTTTTATCGCGCGATTTTCTACGGCAGATATTCCCAATGCCCATTTTCTCGCCGAAAACGCGAATTGCGCCGCTTATTGGTGAATATCACAAGATTATGTGGATGAAACTCCAATTCATGCATGCGCAAGCGCAGAATACTATTGTGCATTTCCCAGAGTCGCCCATAAATGCGCCGAACAAGCGGAGACTTTATCAAAGTCAATGCAAAATTGTTGAATAGTTTGCCCTGGTCCGCGTATCATCATGATCGGGCAAGGCATGTTGTATTCAAAAATGCGAAACTATGCTAAGATAGTTGTGTAATCTCACTGTCAATTTCGCCTGTTTAGGCCACGAGGAATAGCCATGCTCAAGAAGCGCGTCATGAGGAATCGCAATGTCAAGGTCTCGTTCTATACCGCCAAATTAAAAGCTGCCGAGAGCGTCCATCTGGTTGGCGATTTCAACGATTGGGATGAGACCGCCACGCCCATGAAGGCGCTGAAAAGCGGGAAATATACCGCCGTGCTCTATCTTGAACCCGAGCGCGATTATGAATTCCGCTACCTGGTCAATGGCGAAGAATGGCAGAACGACTGGGAAGCCGATCGCTACGCGCCCAATATCCACGGCAGCGAAAACAGCGTCGTCAGCATCTAAGGCGCAGCAGACTGTTTCAGCGCTCAGCCGCCTGCGTTAGCCATTGACGCCATCTCGCCAGTTCACCAAAGTCTCGACCACGCTGTAATCCGGCGGGACGGCTGTCATCAAGATGAAATGCGTGCAGCCAGCCTCGGCATAAGCGTCCAGATCGCCAGGGATATTGTCGCTGCCGGTTAGCGAGACAGTGCGCTCAATCTCGGCGGGGTCGCGCCCGACTTCCGCGCACCAGTCGTCAAGAATCCGGCATTTGCGCGCGAATGTCTCGGGAGGCCCAAAGCCATTCCAGAGGTCGGCATGCAGGGCGGTCAGCTTCAGAGTCACTTTTTCCCCGCCACCGCCGATCATGATGGGAATGGGATTGCGAATGGGCGGCGGCAGTTCCCTGCCCATGCGCCGCTTGATGACCGGCAGCGCCTCGCCCAGGTCCCGCAGTCGGCTGCCGGCCGTGCCAAATTCGTAGCCGAAATCGACATAATCTTTCTCGAACCAGCCAGCGCCGATGCCCAGGATAAGTCGTCCGCCGCTGATATGATCGACGGTATTCGCCATCTGGGTCAACAGGGCGGGATTGCGATAGCTGTTGCAGGTGACCAACGTGCCGATTTCCACGCGCGACGTCAGCATGGCAATGGCGGTGAGCAGCGTCCAGCCCTCGAAATGATTGTTATTCCCCTCGCCATAGAGCGGGAAGAAATGATCCCAATTCCAGACCGAATCCACTCCCAGCGCTTCCGATTGTTTCACCGCCTCGGCATAAGCGCCGTAGCTCACGTGTTGGGGATGCAGCTGCACCCCGACTTTGATTCTGCCCATTTGTCCCTCCTTACCTGGCAATCCGCGAAGCAAATTCGACATCGCTGCCGGCCGGCACAGTCCTATCGCTGAAGCGCGCGAAGCTGGCATGCGTGCAATCCGAGCCGACCACCGAACCCGCGCCGATAGTGAACTCAGGCGGGATGCGGGCGTTCTTGCCGACGCTGGTGATCTTCAGGTCGCCCAGATCTTGCCAGAAGCCGACGCGGGCCTTCTTGCCGATGACAGCGATCTTATCGACCAGAGCCCGCTCGACCTGCGCGCCCGATTCGATATAGGCGTCATTCAGGATAACCGACTCGCGGATAACAGCGCCAGGACCCACGAAGACGCCGGGCGAAAGCACCGAGCGTTCAATGACCGCGCCGGCTCCGATGACCGAGCCATCGGTGATCATGCTGTCGACTATGCGGGCATCCGCGCCGATGCGCACCGGGGGCCGCTCTTCGCTGCGAGTATGAATCACCCAGGTGCGGTCGTTCAGGTTCAGCGATGGCGGGTTGGACAGCAAATCCATGTGGGCTTCCCAATAGGCGTCAATCGTGCCGACGTCAATCCAATAACCGCCATAGGGATAAGCATAAATATTCATGTTTTCCGCGACCATCTTGGGCAGGATGTTTTTGCCGAAATCGCGCTCAGACAGGGGATCGGCCTGGTCATCGGCCAGAGCGCGTTCCAGCACGGCATAATCGAAGACATAGACGCCCATGTTAGCCAGGTTGCCGGGCGGAGTCTGCGGCTTTTCGATGAAGTCCGTCACGCGCAGGTCTTTATCCGTATCGACGATGCCAAAGCGGCTGGCTTCGTCCAAAGGCACGCGAATCGTGCAAACCGTGGCGTCAGCGCCCTTGTCGCGGTGATATTGCACCAGCATGTCATAATCCATCTCGTAGATGTGGTCGCCGGAGAGGATGAGCACATATTCGGGCCGTCCCTGGCGAACAAAGTTGATATTCTGCGCCACCGCGTCCGCCGTGCCCGCGTACCAATCGGTATCGAAGCTGCCTTGAAATGGCTGCAGCATCCTGACGCCGCCAGTGAAGGAACGGTCGAGATCCCAGGGGCGTCCGCGGCGAATATGGTCATTGAGGCTGTGCGGGCGGTATTGCGTCAAGACCAGCACATCAAAGATATTGGAGTTCACGCAATTGCTCAGCGCGAAATCTATGATGCGATATTTTCCGCCGAATGGCACGGCCGGCTTGGCCCGCTTGATGGTCAAAACACCCAGGCGCGTGCCCTTGCCGCCAGCCAATATGACCGCCTTGATCTTCACGCTTTCCCCCTGTCGCTTAAATTAGCGGACGATACAAGTATCGCCCCAAGATCTTCCAATGACCAGCCGTTATTGCGAATGGCTCCAGGTTCGCTCCTGGCATGTCTATGCGCTTCTCATCCGCGCTTTTTCAGCAGCCCGCTCATACAAGCCGATATATTGGTCAGCGCTCCTATGCCAACTGAAGTCGCTCTGCATGCCGCGTTTTTGCATGCGCCGCCAGGCTGACGGCTTTTCCGCATAGACATCCAGCGCCCAGTTTAATGTTCCCTCGACAGCCCCCGCCTCCTGCCAATGGAAGAGGAAACCCGTGCCGACATCGGCATCAGCATTGTCGTAGTTGCTGACCGTATCCGCCAAGCCGCCCGTTTCCCGCGCGAGCGGCAGCGCGCCATAGCGCATGGCGATCATCTGCCCCATGCCGCAAGGCTCGAAGTGGCTGGGCATCAAGAAGATATCGCAGCCGGCATAGATCTGCGGCGCCAGGGCGGCGTCGAATTGCAGAAAAGCTCTGGCTTGGTCGCCAAAATCCTCTTCCAGTTGCCAGAAGGCGCTTTCGATATCCGGTTCGCCTGTGCCCAGCGCGACCAGCTGCATATCCCGCTCGCCCAAGACCGCTCGCAGAGCCGGCAGCGCCATGTCAAAACCTTTTTGGGCAGCCAGGCGGCTCACCACAGCCACCAGCGGCAGATCTCCGCGCTCGGGCAGCCCGGCAAAGGCTTGCAAATGTTGCTTGTTCGGCGGGCGGGCGCTGATGAAACTGTCGGCGTCAAAATTGCTGACCAGGCTGGCGTCCGTGGCGGGGTTCCATAAATCGCAATCCAGGCCGTTGAGGATGCCGCGCAGGTCGGCCTCCCGCCGTCCGATCAAAGGCGCGAGCGCATAGCCGGCGTAGGGATGCTTGATCTCCTCGGCATAGCGCGGGCTGACGGTCGCGATCATGTCGCTGTAGGCGATGCCTATGCCCAGCAGATTGTCCGTCAAGCCCAGGTCCAGCAAGTCCGGATGATGCCGGCCATGGATGCCAGCCTGCCACAAAAAACCGCCGGCCGCATCGCCCTGATAAGCGAAATTGTGGATGCTGAGGACAGTCGCCAGCGAAGACCAGAAATCCACCTCGCTTTGCTCGCGAAGCATGAAGGGCAGCAAGCTGGTATGCCAGTCATGCAGGTGCAGGCAATCGGGATGCCAGCCTGTTTGCGCGTCCAGTTCATACAGGCTCGCCATCAGCGCTTGATTAAAGAATATGAAGCGCTGCATATCCCAATCCCATGCGCTGTATACCTCATCTTCCGCGTCGAAGTATGGCGGCGATTGCAGCAGGTAGAAGGGAATGCCTTGATGTTCGCAGGCGAATAGGCTGACTGCGCTCGTCCCCAGGCGATGGGAAAAGTCGAAGCTGAAAAGCGGCTCGATTGCGAATTGCGCGTGGTCGATGAAGCCATAGCAGGGCAAGATGACGCGCGCGTCCAAACCGGCTCGGCCCAGCGCGGCCGGCAATGAGCCCACAACATCCGCCATGCCGCCAACCTTGGCGAAGGGCAGGGCTTCGGCGCTCGCCAGCAATACTTTCATGGGCGCGAGTCACTCCTTGTCCCATATCCGAACGTCTGGGATTGTAGCCCAAGAAGCGCGCGCAAGATACATACAGCCGCCCAAGCGCGTTGCCAGTCCATGATGCCTGTGCTAGTATGCCTGTGTCGCGAAAGACTAGCTTGAGCAGTTCTCATGATCCAGCGTCAGCGCCCCCAGCGACAGTTGAACATCCTGCCGCAGCTCATCTTTCTGACGTTGACCTTCGCGGCTGCCGTGGGCGGAACGTATCTGGCGCTGCAAATCTTTGGCAATCGGGACGAAAGCAGCCAGATACCGCAGATCATCACCGTCGAAGTCATCATCACGGCCACGCCGCTGCCGACCAAGCTGGCCACCGCAGCCCCGGCCGATGGGCAAGGACCGCGCGTGGACGTGCCCGCCGATATCGCCGCCGAAGCCAGCGGCAGCCAGAGCGGCGCCATCGACCCCAATGCCCTGGGCGCTCGCGATATCGCCCTCAGCACGCCAACGGTCTCGGTGGCTGGCGGTCCCGTCTTTAATACCGCCTGCGAATTTTATACTGTCCTGGCTGGCGATTCCGCCTATTTCATCGCGCTGCGCAAGAATGTGGAATTGGATGACTTGCTGCGCGTGAATGGCTTGACCGTGGATAGCGCGCCCAACCTGCAAATCGGCCAGCGCCTGCTTATCCCGCATGCCGGCTGCCGCGTCGACCAGAGCACTGGCGAGCCCGTCCCCCTGGCGCCCGCGGCCACCGCCACGCCAGCCATCGCCGCCACCAGCACGCCCGCAAGCGCCCAGTTCGAGATCATCGCTGCCGATGGCCTGGGCGATATCACCGCCGAATCCATTCGCCTGCAGAACCAAGGCGAGGCTCTCAATATCAGCGGCTGGACCCTTACAGACGCCGATGGCAACAGTTTCACCTTCCATGACATGATGATATTCCCGCAAGCCCAGGTCGTCCTGTATACCCGCAGCGGCACAGCCACCGGCAATGCGCGCTTTTGGGGCAAGCAAGAGACCGTCTGGCAGCCAGGCGAAGAGCTGACCCTGCGCGACGCCCAGAACCGCTTGCTGCAAACCCTGAGCTTGCCGGGCGGCGACGCATAATCAGATCCCGCGTGTATCACTGTCGGGGAACAGAAGCAGCGCCAAGCATGTTATGCGAAGACATTATGGACATATTCATAGCGCGGGATGAGCCAACGGCTCGCCCCTGCAGAGATCGGAGACTTCTAGGATTGAAGCTGCTTTGCATGACTTGCTTGTACTTCCTAAGACATGAGCCGCTCGCGCCGCATCATTGATCGCGCCATTGGCGAACTCATCGGCGATGGCGATGTCTCGCATTTGCCGGGCGCGGGCCAACCCTTGCGCCTGGATGACAACCCGCTGACGCCCAGCGACCAGCGCGCCGCCCAGAAGATCATGCGCGACCACAATGTCCAGCCAGTTTGGATCCAATTTGGGCAGGCATTGACGGAAAATGAGGAAAGACTGCTGGAGGATATCGCTGAACAGGCGCGCCGTAATTTCAACGCTAGGCGAGCCGCCCGCTCCAGCGAAGAACATGAAAACGCGCGCAAGAACTGGTCAAGGCAAAGACAGCGCCTTCTAGAACGCGTCGAGAAGCACAACCGCCAGGCGCTGCATTACAATCTCACGCTGCCGGCTGGCATTGCGCGCAAGCCGACCTTGAATGGCGATGCCCTGCTGGAGCGCGCACTGCAGAATGCCGGGCAAAACAACTGAGATCAGCGAATCAGGCTTTTTGAGCCTCGTCGCCCTCTTCGCTTTTGCCCTTGGCGCCTTCTTGCAAGCCCTTGCGGAAGTTGGCCACAGCCGAGCCCAACTCGCCGCCGATGCGCGAAACCCTGCCCACGCCAAAGAGCAAAACAACAATCACCAGTATGATAATCAATTCGGTTGGTCCCAAGCTCCCCATAAGAATCTCCCGTATGCGCCATTGCGGACTGGGGATATTGTAACACGTTTTGCTGGTATATCGACAGGCATTCTCAAGTACGGGCCAGGGAAATCGCTTCAAATTGAAACGGTGCTGATATGTGGCAGATTTACCCCGAATTTCATCATCTGTAGACACAGGGCTGACAATGCCGCTGCCCTCGCAAAATACCTCCCGGCTCACTGATTTTGACTCCCTCTCTCTGACTCGTCGGAATGCGCGACAGAGGCGCAGTGTCTACGCGCGCTAGAGATGTCGGCCGGGGGTGGGGTCTGCAACTCGCAACGTAAACAGGGGCGTTTCGCTGATGCGCCCACGATTTATCTGCAAATCAAGCGGGCGACCGACCCGCTGTGTCGCCGGTCAGTGTCGCCGGTCAGTGTCGCCGGTCAGTGTCGCCGGTCAGTGTCTACGCGACCTACGCGACCTACGCGACCCACGCGCGGCAATGGCTCGCCACTGCCAATTGCTCATATTGCTCGGGGAACTGGGCATATTGATTTTGAAGCGATTGCCCTGAATGGGCGCCCCACTCGCGCTAATATGCGCCAGGCGCCATGCTATACTGAAATGAGTGCCAGGGCTTTCGAGAAACGATAGCATGCAGCGCGAAGCCTTGCTGGGCAGTGAGCCTTTCTTTGCGGACTTAAGCGCGGAGCAGCGCCAAACCATCGCCGCCGCCATGGAGCAGCGCAGCTATGCGCCCGGCGAGGATATCTTCACGCAAGGCGCCCTGGCCGATGGCATGCTGGTCTTGGCTTCGGGGCAAGCCAGGCTCTTTCGCAGAGATGGCGATGGCAGCCAGAAGCCGCTGGCGACGCTTTCTTCCGGGCAGAGCCTCAACCATGAGGCGCTCTTTGGAGACGCGCTGCAATCGGCCACGCTCCGCGCCGCCCAGCCAACTGTCGCGCTCAAACTCACCCGGCCAGCCTTCGCGGAACTCCTCGAGCGGCGGCCCGATATCCGCCGAGCCTTGGCAGCGGAGGCCGCCATGCCCCAAGCCGCGCTGGATCCTAGTTTCGCCGAACAGCGCGAGGACGAAGAGATCCTCATCCGGTCGCATCGGCATTTCTGGTCCTGCCTGCGCAGCGCCTGGCTGCCCCTGCTGCTCATGCCCGCGCTTTGGCTGGCGGCTTTCCTGGCAGAAGCTCAGGCGCTCACGCTGGCTTTGCTGGCGGTTTCATTGGCGCTGCCGGGTTTGGGGCTGTTCTATTTCTATCTGGAATGGCGCAACGACTCGGTCATCGTCACGGACCAGCGCGTCATCCACATCACGCGGACACTCCTGGCGCTGCACCGACAAATCACGCAAGTCGGCCTGGAGAGCATCCACGAGATCAATTTCGACATCCCGGCTTATGACCCCTTCGCGCGGCTCTTTCGTTATGGCACGGTCATCGTGAAGACGGCCGGCGCCCAAGGCAATCTCGAACTGCCGATGATGCCCCGCCCCGAGCGCTTTCAAAAGCTAATCATGGAAGATCGGCAATACTTCGAACAGCGCCAGGCGCAGCGCCATCACAAGCTGGTCCGCGCGGAGATGCAGCGCTGGCTGGCTGGGGATGCCGCCGATGCCAAGAAACAGGCTCTTTCCCAAGGCCCGCCGCGGCCCCTGCCCGGCAGCCAGAGCTACCTCAGCACGAAGATCGTGATGAGCAACGGCGATATCGTGTATCGCAAGCATATCAGCGTCTGGGCGCAGCATACGGCATTGCCCCTCCTCACAATCCTCATCGGCCTTGCCGCGCTGGTATTGACATTCACTCTGGTCAGCCCGGAGGTTCGCGTTCTGACCTTCCCGGCCGGCATGGCAGCGCTGCTGGCTGGCTGCCTGGCATATTATTGGCTGGATTGGGATTGGCGCAACGATGTCTATATCATCTCCGACGATACGATCACGCTGGTGCGAAAACGTCCCTTCTTCTTGCAGAACGTTCGCGATCAGATTCTGGTTGAGCGCATCGACAACGTCGAGTCCGTCTCGACCGGGCTGCTGGCCGCCCTGTTCAAATATGGCGATGTCAGCATGTCGCTGATTGGCGCGGACGAGCCCAAGCGCTTTGTCCGCGTGGCCAATCCCCGCGCCATCCAGCAGGAGATTTCGCGGCGGCAGCACAATAAAGCCCAGCGGCGGGCGCGCTACGATGCCATTCAGCAGCAGCAGTTGCTCGGCGAATATCTGGGCATTTCACCGGCTGGCGCAGGCAAGACAGCGACAATTAGCGGCGCGCAATTTGCCGATGGCGGGGATTCGCCGGGAGCCAGCCATCAGGAAGCGCAGGCGAATAGGCTTGTTCGCGCGGCGCATAACCCGGATCGCAATCGCCCCCCGCGCCTGCCAGCCAAAGTCTTGAAGCCGATGCAGACGCAATCAACCGGCGACTTCGACGCCAGCAGCAATCGCCGTCCCCAGCGTCTTCACTCCCAAAGCGATGCTTAGAAATCCAGCCGCATGTGCCAGAGCTCGCGCTTGCACTTGAACTGGCGCTCCTGGAGCAGCTGGCTGACGGTCTCGTCATCGCGCGGATGTTCCAGCACAATGGTCGAGCGGCTGTGGCGGGCGACCAGATTGTCAAGCAAAGCCTGGGCATAGGGGCGATGATCTATTTGCGGCGCTGTGAAGAGCCAGGCGCGGATATTGCCTATGCTCAGGGCGCTTTCCAGCCAGCAGGAAGCCAGTATCTCGCCCGAACTCCTGTCCTGGATCACCCGTCTTTCTAGATTGCTCAGCGAGAGCAGTTCGCGGATTTGCTTCCAGAGCGGCGACTGAAAAGCGGCCAGATGCAACGGTTTCAGCCATCCCAAGCCGCCGCGGCTATTGGGGCGAGCCGCCCGCGCCAGGGCATACTCGGCGGACCAATCGCCGGAGCGCCGCCGCGATATGCGGAAGTCATGGGCTCGAGAATAGGGCGCGCTGATGAAGCCGCCGCGCCGCCAGACCCGCCAGGCTCGCTCGCGAATGAAGCCCTGCCCTTCATAGAGCCGCAAAGCCGCTTCGTTGCTGACGCTGACCTGGAGGATGACGCGGGCCGCGCCCCGCCGTCTGAGCATGTCCACACTCGCGCGCAGCAGTTGGCCAGCGATGCCCAAACGCTGAAAATCGGGATGCACGCCGACATTCGCCAGGATCCAGGTCTCGCCCAAACCAGCAGGATAACCAGCGGGATAAATGGACACATTGCCGACCAGCCGGCCATCTTTCACGTAGACGTAACCCAGGCTCATGCCCAGCGTCAATTCGTTGAATCGCGCGATCAGATTCAGCCCATAACCCAACTGGCTGAGGAAGCGCATCTCGCGGATGGCCGAGCGGCCCGCGCTGTCCATGGAATCGGCAAAGACCAACTCGATCAGATCGGCCAAGGGGCGCAGGTCCGCGCGCAAGTTGACGGGCCTGAGCCCATCAGGCGGCGCAGGACGCTCATAAAGCGGTCGCAGGCTGATTCTGGTCACAGCGGCTCTTCGTCGCGGCTGGGCGGTCGATGTTTGTCTGTTCCAAGCCTAAACGCTGCGCCATGGGCTGTCAAGCAAGGGAGCGCAGCATCAGCGTTTCCACAAGCTCGTCTTGTCGAATGCGCTATTATCATATAGAACTGCCATGCAGGAGGCTGGCGGAACTCGCGGTATATTGCCCAGCCCAAGGAGCGAGCGCATGACCTATCGCGCAATTGGCGGCCGCCGCAGCCGCAGCGCAGCCTGGCAATGGTGTCTTATCGGCTTCCTGCCGGGCTTGTTCTGCGGCCTGATCGCCATGTTCGCCGTGATGCTCGAAGGCACTTTGCCGCAATATCTGCTGCCCACCGCCGAACCGCGCGTGATAGAGCGGCATGTGGTCATGACAGCCACGGACGACCCGAACGCGCCCACCAGCCCGCCGCAATTCATCGTGGTCACGGCGACGCCCGGATCCGCCCCGAACGAGGGCGCCCTTGGCGGCATAGAGTCCGTGCGCGTACAGCCGACAGCCGCGCCAACCGATGTCCCCGTCCAGCCCACAGCTAGTCCAACGCCAGCCGATGCCGTGCCCGAAGTCCTGCGTCTGATTCGCAGCCTGACCGTCAGCATCCCCGGCGGCGCATTCACCATGGGCACGACGCCGGTCGAGGTCACCTCAGCCGTCAACGAATGCACCAGCGGCGGCGGGACCTGCGAAGCCAGCTACGCCTTCGATTCCTATCCCGCCCATGAAGTCAACGTGGATTCCTTCTTGCTGGAAATCACGGAAGTGACCTTCGACCAGTATGTGGCTTTTCTTAATGCGCGCGGGCCGGATACGCATATCAATGGCTGCGCCGGCTTCCCCTGCATCCAGACACAGAACGAAAGCCCCGACGCGCCGGTCATCTATGATGGCACAAATTACAGCATTGGCGCTGGCTTGCGGCAGCACCCCATGTATGGCGTCACGTATTATGGCGCGCTGGAATACTGCCAGGCTGTGGGCAGGCGCCTGCCAACGGAAGCCGAATGGGAACGCGCCGCCCGCGCTGATGACAGCCGCATCTATCCCTGGGGCAGCCGCTGGGACAATGCCCTGGCGAATACGCGCTGGCCCCTGGATGCGCCGCAAGGCTCCTTCCAGGTAGGCAGCTACCCCAACGGAGCGAGCTTCTATGGCGCTTATGACATGGCGGGCAATATCGCCGAATGGGTCAGCGATTGGTATGGCGAGCGGCATTATGAAGAACGCGCCAACCAAGGCGTCGCCGCCAATCCGACGGGTCCCGTCGCGGGCCAGCTCAAGGTGCTGCGCGGCGGCTCCTGGAACAGCGTGCCCTTCTTCAGCCGCACGGTGCATCGCCAGGCTCTGGACCCGAAAGATTACCAGCGCTGGGTAGGTTTTCGCTGCGTAGAGGAGCCGGCTGCTCGCCTGCCCATAGGCGACGCCGGCTTGAACCCGGCCACGCTGGGCGTCGACGTGCCGGCGGAACCGCCAAGCGAGAGCGCCAATGCCCAGCCCACGCAGCCGCCGCCACCAGCTAATTCGAGCGGCTAGAACTGGCGGGGGAAATGCGTATGGATGGCGAATATGTCCTGGTGATTGGCTCGGCTGTGCTGGAAGTCAGCGCGCGGACCGTCGAGGTTTTGCAGCCGGGCGCGCGGCAAAGCGGGCATATCCATCGCTCGGTGAGTGGCGTTGCGCGGAATATCGCCGAGAACCTGGCTCGCCTGGATATCGATACGGTCTTGCTTTGCGCGGTGGCTGACGACGATATCGGGCAGCATGTCATCACACAATCGCGCTTGGCAGGCATTGATTGCAGCCATGTCTTGCGTGTTGGCGGCGCGCGGACGGCCACAGCCGTGCTGCTCTATCGCTCGGAAGACAATTGCACGCGGGTTGACGACCTCGAAATCGCCGACGCGCTGAATTCCGATTATCTGCTTGAGCATGAGTGGCTTTTTGAGAATGCGGCTCTGGTTGCCATAGACGCCTCCTTGTCCGAAGAGGCGCTGGCCACCCTGTTCGAACTGGCTGCCCGCCATCAAAAACCGGTCTGCGCCGACCCCACTTCGCCGAGGCTGGCGTCCCGATTGAGCAAATACATCGGCAGTTTGCATCTCATCGCGCCTAATGCCAGCGAGACGGCGGCGCTCTGCCAGTTGGATGAACCGGCCAGGGTTCGCGAATCCGCCATTGGCACGGCTCGGCAGCTGGTCGGCATGGGCGCGAATATCGCCGTGGTGACCTTGGGCGAGCGCGGACTGGCTTATGCCGATAGCAGCGGCGGCGGCTACCTGCGCGCAATGCAAACCGAAGTCGTCGATTCCTCGGGCGCGGGCGATGCCTTTTCCGGCGCGGTGATTTTTGGCTTGCTCAACGATGTGCCCATCGACGAAGCCATGCGCCTGGGCGTGGCGGCGGCCACCTTGACCCTACTCAGCGAAGACACTGTGCTTAAGTCCCTGACCGCTGACATGCTCTACGATGAGCTCAGCGCCTAGCCTTTGCATGGCTCATCAGCCGCAGGATACATGTCAAAGACCCAGCGCAGCAGGACAAAATGGCTGGCCAAACCGGCGAACTCGCCATAAGGCTCCAGCGCCTCGCGAACCTGTTTGCCGCTTTTTTCGCCTTGCCCAGCAAGAAAGTAGCGCTGAATCGCCGCTTGCAGGGCGACATCATTCTGGCTGATATGCGGATGGCAGCCGGTGGCGCGGCCTATGACATTCCCGGCTGTCCAGGGTCCGACGCCTTTCAGCTCCAGCAAACTCTGGGATGCCTCGTCAGGCGGCAGATCGCTTAGGGACTCCAAGTCGAGTTCGCCGCGCGCAGCCGCCGAAGCGATATCGATAATCAGCTCCATGCGGCGGTTGGTGATCTTCAGCGGCTTTAACATCGAGACCGGCGTTCCAGCCAGCTGGGCAGGCGTCGGAAAATCATAAACGCGGCAGCCATCGACGCTCGCGGCATTGCCGAGCAGACTCATGAGACAGCGCTGCGAACGAAGCGCCGACTTCCAGGTGATATGCTGTTCGATGATCAGCGTGATCAGCGCCTCGTAGACTGTCTCGCTGCAATGGATGGGCAAGCCAATCAGCGGCTCAATCACGTTCCAGAGCGGCTCATGCCCGCTTGCCATGGCATAGAAGCGGCTGAGGTCGCGGTCGATGCCCAGGATATGCCGCGAAGCCGCAAGGACGCGATCCCTCTCGTCATCTGTCATATCCTCGCCGCGAATGACGATGCTCCCGCCCTCCCGGCGATAGGAGAGCAGATGCCCGCGGGTATGCCGCCAGAGCGTATCGCCGGCCGCCAGCATGCGAGCGGGATAGGCGATGCGCCGCGCGAACCCCAGCAGCAGCTCAAAGCGATAGGGAGTGGCTGGCAGCGGCAGGCGAACCTCCATCATTTGGAGTTGCTGTCGCCTTGGCTTGGCGCTCCCGTCATACGCAGCTGATCAAGCTGGCTCTGATAACGCCGGCGCGCCAGCTGCCGCAGGTCAGCCACCGGGTCGGATTCGTCGAGGATTTCGATGCCGAGCAGGGTTTCCACGGCGTCTTCCATAGTGATTAAGCCGGCTGTCCCGCCATATTCGTCAATCACCAGAAAAATATGCTCTTGCTTGGCGATGAAGTCATCCAGCACTTGGGCGACAGAATTGGTCTCGGGCACGACATCGAGCGGGCGGACGATATCGCTAAGCTGGACATCGCTGTCGTCGGCGGTGGCGCGCTTGTAGATATCATGTCGCAGGACGTAGCCCTTGATGTCATCGGCGGATTCGCCATAAACCGGAATGCGGGAGAAGGGCAAAACAGCCTGCCCGCTGATGATCGCGGCGATGGTCTGGCTTTCCTGGAACATCACCATAACAGTGCGCGGGGTCATGATCGTCTCGACCTGAACATCGGCTAGCTGCAGCAGATTGGCGACTATGCGGTTTTCGCGCTCGCGTATGCCGCCTTCTTCCGCGCTGATCCGCGCCATGACCTGCAGCTCGGAGCGCGTCACCGTTGGCGCCTCTTCGCTGGGGCGCATGGAGCGGGTGACGAACTCGAAGGCGAAAACGGCGGGCTTGAGCAGCCAGAGCAGAGCGCGCAGGGAATAGGCGGTGAAGGGCGTCAAGGGTTTGGCGTAAACCGCGCCGAGCGTCTTGGGGATGATTTCGGAAAAGACCAGGATCAGCAAGGTCAGCACAGCCGAGATGACGCCGAAGAATTCGCTGCCGAAGATGGCAGTGGCTTCCGCGCCGGCGCCGGCCGCCCCAACGGTATGCGCGATGGTATTCAGCGTGAGAATGGCCGAGATGGGATGTTCGACGTTCTGGCGCAAACCCTGCATGATGCTGCCGGCTTTATTGCCTTGCCGCGCCAGCAATTCAATATGCGAGACGGGCGTGGAGAGCATGGCCGCTTCCCATATCGAGCACAGGAAGGATATGCCCAGCGCCAGCGTGATATAAAATATCAGCGCGGTCCATTCGCCGGAGCCTTCCGCGCCGGTGGCAGCCGCCAGAATGGGTATAAGTGAGGGAGTGCCGTCCATAGATTCCGCTGGCGAGTGGCTTATGCGCGCGCTCGCTAGCTAAGCATAGCAACCTTGCGGCTTATGCACAAGACATCGAGAAAGTCGGCAGCGTATCGAATTCGGTTGTAGTTATTTTGCGCCAGTTTTTTCTTCACCACAGAAGCAAATGCAAGTTAGTCATGCAAAAGCCCCCACCCCCGGCCCCTCTTGCCAACTCTAGCGCGCGTAGACACTGCGCATCTGGCAAGGGTCCCCATAAAGTGGGAAGGGGAGAAACGCAATTGCGGATTCTGCGCCATTGACATAGAAATACTCTCATAAGGGATAGCAGTAGACACACGGCCGACAATGCCGCCGCCCACGCAAAATACCTTGCGGCTCACTGATTTTGACTCCCCCTCTCTGACTCGTCGGGAAGGGGGCCGGGGGGTGGGGTCTGCTACTCGCAAAGTAAACAGGGGCGTCTCGCTGAGACACCCACCTGTGATTGATCTGGATCTACGCGGTGAACTATCACTAGCGGACAAGCCCTAAACTCTTCGCCTGTTATGGCTATCAGCGGAGCGGGATTCTGAAGCGATTGCCCCGCCTCTGCTTATGCGCCAGGTACATTCATCAGGATTGTGCTATAAACGAGGGGATTGCGAAATAACCACTGACAGAAGCGAGCCACTCCATGCGCCTGGATTATCATTTGCTGGATGTCTTCAGCGACCGGCAATTTGGCGGCAATCAACTGGCCGTCTTTCTGGACCCGCCTCATGACCTGTCCCCAGCCATCATGCAGAAGATTGCGCGGGAACTGAATCTTTCCGAAACGACCTTTCTATTCCCGCCGCATGACCCCGCCAACGATTATCGCCTGCGCATCTTCACGCCGGCCGCTGAACTGCCCATGGCTGGCCACCCCACGGTCGGCAGCGCTTATGCCTTGGCCAGGACAGGCGGGTTCGGCCGGATTGATGGCGCGCGCGCGGTTGTCTTTGAAGAAGGCGTCGGTCCCATAACCGTCTGCATCGAAAGCGATGACAAAGGGCAGCCGCAAGACATCTGGATGCGTCAGCCCGCCCCGCAATTCCTGGAGGTCTATGATAACCGGCTTGCCATTGCCGCGATGCTCTCGCTGACCGAGCATGACCTGGCCGATGCGCCGCTGCAAACCGTGAGCAGTGGCTTGCCATTTCTGTATGTGCCGCTGCGCTCGCTGGCTGCCGTTGAAGATGCGCAGCTGAAACTGGATGCCTGGCGCAAGCTGCTGGCCGGCGGACCAGCGCAGAATGTATTTGTCACGACCACCGAAACAATCCTGCCGAGCTCAACCGCGCATAGCCGCATGTTCGCGCCGGCCCTGGGCCTCAGCGAAGATCCAGCCACCGGCTCGGCCAGCGGTCCCCTGGCGGCTTACTTGCTGAAATATAAATTGGCGGATGGCGATGAGATGACCAGCGAACAAGGCTTCGAGATGGGACGCCCCAGCCTGATCCGCATCCGGATAGAGCGAGCGGGGGACCAGGTAAACAGCCTGGCGGTCGGCGGGCAATGCGCCTATGTCGGCTTCGGTTCGCTGCTGATTGACTGAAAGGCATAAGCGCGAGATGCTGCCGAGATTTATGGTCACCGAGCCTGCGGGGCGCTGACATGCGGCGCGGCGCCATCGATCATTTTGACGCGCGGTCCGTCTTCCGCGGCCTGCTGGATGGCGAAGATTTTCGCAATCGCGTGGCCGGCAGCTGCGTCTATGGCTGCCCGCGCTGTGAGCATCGCATTCGCTTTCGCTGGCGCAGCTTTTATCATGCCGAAGGCAGCCCCAGCTTCCCATGGCGGATGCGGCGCGCCTTTGACGATCTCACGCCCAGCCTGGATGCGGATGAACAGGGCATGGTCGATTTTTTCTGCCCCGGCTGCCGGGCGCCAACGCGCATCGTCTACAGCGCCTGCGCCACCAGCATAAGCAGCTATCACTTTGATGTCTATGCCGCCCTGGTTGGCGAAGGGAAGCCACGATGAAGAATCTCCTGGCGACCCTGCATGACTACGACCCCGGCATGCTGCCGGCTCTGGCGCAAGTCTGGGGCATCGACGGCCGGCAAATCGCCAATGACGAGCTGATCCGCCAGCTGCAGAGCGCCATGCTCGATCAAGCCACGACGGAAGCCGCCTGGGATAAACTCGATGAGCGGGCTCGCGCTGCGCTGCAACTCCTGGTCAGCAGCACGCAGAGCCGCATGAAGGTCGGGCAATTCGAGCGCGTCTATGGCGAGATACGCAAATTGGGGCGCGCCCAAATCGCCCGGGAAACGCCGCATATCGCTGGCAAGAGCCTGGCGGAAACGCTCTACTATCGCGGCTTCATCGGCGAAGGCTTTGACAAAGTCGGCGAGAACCTGCTCGGCTTCGTTTATGTGCCGACCGACCTCATCCCGGCGCTGCCCTTGCATAAAACCAGTTACGAAAGCCTGGCCGCCGACGCCCCGCCAGACCAGGATCAGACGCCCAGGCTGGGCACGGTGGACGATGTCGACGAGGTCAACCGCGCCGATACCTCCATCGTCGATGATATGACCACGCTGCTGGCTTGGGCTCAGGTCAACTCGGCGGAAGTTGAGGCGGGTCGCCTGGTGCATTCGGCGGCGGCCAGCGTCATGCCCCTGCTGCTCACGCCTTCCCCAACCCGCCTGGAATTTCTGCTGGGCATCGGCATCAGCTCCGAGCTTATCGAGATAGAAGACGGCAAAGCGCTGCCCCGCCGAAACGAAGCGCGCGCCTGGCTGAAGTCCACGCGGGCTGAGCAGATTCAGGCTCTGGCTCGCGCATGGCGGGAAAGCCAGAATTACCGCGATATGTGGCATATCCCTGGTTTATACCCCGAAGACTCGGGCTGGTCTTATGACGCGGCGGCCGCGCGCAAAGCGGTCATTGAGCTGCTGGGCGACCTGCTGCCCGAACATGGCTGGGTCTCCATCAATGATCTGATCGAGATCATCAAGGAGTTCGAGCCGGATTTCCAACGTCTGGATGGCGATTACGACCGCTGGTACATCCGCAACGAAGCCGGCGAGTATCTCAGCGGATTCGCCAGCTGGGACGCTGTGGAAGGCTCGCTGATCGAGTTCTACATCGTCGGACCCATGCACTGGCTTGGTCTGGTTGACGTCGGCGAAGACGTCATGCGTTTGACGGCTTATGGGCGGGCGTTCCTGGAGCTGGCGGCCTGGCCCCCACAGCCAGCCGAAGCAAAAGCCCGCATAGAAGCGCGCAGCGATGGACGGCTGCTGGTCTCGCGGCGGGTTGACCGCTTCGAGCGCTTTCAGCTGGCGCGTTTCGCCAAATGCGCGTCCGCCGGCGATCCCTTCGTCTACGTCATTGATGGCGGCTGCATTCAGCGCGCTGCCGAGCAGGGCATCACCCCCCAGCATATTCACAGTTTCATCAGCCGGCGCCTGGATGGCAAGCCGCTGCCAGTCAACCTGGCTAAGCTGCTGCGCAACTGGCAGGCCGGCGCCAGAACCAGCGTGACCTTCGAATCGCTGATTGTGCTGCGCGCCACTTCAGCCGAGACCCTCGACAAGATCTTTGCCATTCCCGGCCTGCGCAAGCATCTCGGAGCGCGCCTCGGTCCAACAGCCTGCGTTCTGCGGCCCGAGCATTGGCAGGCTCTGCAATCCCAGCTTGGCGAGCAAGCCATCGAAGTGGACACCTCCGGCCTGCGTCTCGCCGACGACTGACCGGAAGCGCGGGATCATTCCCTGTCAATGCCAATCTGATACACGGCTTTCTTGCTCCAGCCAGCCTCTCTTGCCAGGTCCCGCGCCGCACGCGAAAGCGATTCGCCAGCCGACAGTCGTTCCCGCAGAGCCTGGCGTACCTGCCCTTCCGGCCATTTGCCCGCCCCGGCAACCGCGCCGGCAATCACCAGGGTGACTTCTCCGCGGGGGTTTTCGGCTTCGAATATCTCGCAAAGCTCAGCCGCGTTCCCGCGATAGAATTGCTCGAACTTTTTGCTCATCTCCCGCGCCACGCAGACCTGCCGATCCCCGCCCAGCACCTCGGCGATCAGCGCCAGCGCGCCAGCCAGCCGATAGGGGCTTTCATAAGCCAGGATTGTTTCGCGGCGCTCTTTCACTTCCTGGAGCTGGGCGCGCAGAGCAGCCTCCCGGCGTGGCAAAAAGCCAAGAAACAGAAAGCGATCGGTCGCCAGGCCCGAGCCGACCAGCGCAGTGGTGATGGCGCAGGCGCCCGGCAGCGGCGCAACTTCGTATCCGGCTGCCAAAGCCGCCCCGATCAGCTCATATCCCGGATCCGAGATCCCTGGCGTGCCGGCGTCGGATATCAGCGCGACATCCTCCGATTCCAAAACCGCGAATATCGCTTCCAGCTTTTTGAGTTTGTTGTGTTCGTGGTAGCTGGTCATCGGAGTCTTGATATCGAAATGGCGCGTCAAAACCCGCGAGGTCCGCGTGTCCTCGGCGGCGATCAGCGCGACCTCATGTAATATGCGCAGCGCGCGCAGGGTGATGTCTTCCAGATTGCCTATCGGCGTTGGCACAATGTAGAGCTTACCCATGAACAGCGCCTCGCCCGCGGCTAAGCCGGGAAAGCATATGCCAGAGCTTCCGGCAGCACGCTTTTGAAGGCGGCCAGGCTGTGGCCGCTGCCCAGCTCGACGAATTGGTAGAAGAGATCCGGGTCGTGGCTCATGCGCCGCTCCAGGATGCCCCGCAAAGCCAAAGCCGGCTGAAAGAAGCGCAGGTCATGCTCATAGCGCCCGACCGATTGGAAGATGCGCCCCGGCAAGATCGGCAGATCGCGGAAGCGCCGCGCGAAACTCTTGAGCAAAGGCAGAGCCGGTCCCCGTCCCAATGGCGGCGAAATCAGGATGAGATGGCGGAAGATGCTGGGGTTCTTCAGCGCGGCATAGGCGGCAGCCACCGCCCCTTCCCCGAAGCCGCCCAAGCCCAGATCAAGCGGCTCTATGCGATGCTCCGCCTGCAAGTAGGGCAGCAGTTCAGCCGCGAGCATGGCGTAGTGCTTGTCATTGCCGACATATTCTGCCATGCGCTGCGACCCCGAACCGGCCGCCAGCATGGCGATGATGATGGGCTGCATGCGCCCATGCTTGATCAGCGCGTCGGCGATATAGGGCGCTTCCAGCATATTCATCGCCCATTGACCGTCCATCAGCATGAGCAAGCGATAGTCCTGGCCATCATCGGATTCATAACCCGGCGGCGTATACACCCAGAGGCTGCGATCCTTGAAACCCAGCTGCCGCGAACTGAAGCGATGGCGATAGATCCGCCCGCGTGGCACAGCCGCCATGGACTGCCAACTGGGGAAGGGGCGCGCGCGCGGCATCTGCAAGACCGAGGAATCCACCTGGTTGGCGCGTATGGATAGCGCGTTCAGCGGGTCCGCCAGCCAGAACTTGCCGACGCGGTCCATCAGGTCGATTTCCTGCGCCAGCGGCGTACCGGGGTCATCCACCGCGAACATATAATCAACCAGCGCGTCCCGCTCAAAATAGCGCTGGAAATACCATAGAGACGTCTCCTCAAGGCGCGCCATCTTTTCAAAAGGCGGGTCGCGATTGACGATGTCGATGTTTAGCGCGACGCTCTGCGCCGTCCAGGAATCATAGGCGAAAGTGGCTCTGTCGCGCTCCACCCAGGGCCAGGGTTGCTGCGTTTGCAACAACTCATCGACCAGCAGTTGGCGCTCATGCATCGGCGTCTGATAGACCTCGCACAAGAATTGGATGAATGAATCCCACCGGGATTTCGCCAATGCCGCCCGCCTTCAGTACACGCAAATATCCGCCAACATTATAACGCTGGGGGCGCAGGCGCGAAACAACAGGCTCGGCGAGGCGCCAAGCGCATGACTTGACTTAGCCCATGAATCGCCGACGGGCTTGCCGGCTTTGCGGTAAGATTATGCCAGGCTGGCGCAGCGGCTGCCTTCGCGCTCAAGCCGCAATCACCGGGAGCCGACGCCAAGAAAGGAGCGAACGATGCCCACGCGCTACATCTTCTCCTTCACCGAGCCGATCAACCCCGAAGAACTGCATCAGCTCTTCCAGCAGACCGATTGGGCGAATTCGCGCAGCCCGCTGGATATCCAACTCATGCTCGATCGCAGCCAGATCACCCTGGGGGTTTGGGACGAAGACCAGCTCATCGCCTTCGCCCGCGTGATTACCGATGACATGTTTCGCGCGCTGATTGACGACGTTGTGGTGGACAGCGCCTGTCGCCATCAGGGCATCGCCTCGCAGATGCTGCAAAGAATCCTCAAACGCCTTGAACATATCGAACAGGTGATGCTGGATTGCGGCCCGGACATTGCAAGTTTCTATGAGCAATTCGGATTCATGCCAAAACGAGGCGCCTCGCTGCTTTTGCGCCGCCAGCGTTAATCGATTCAGCATCCGCCGATTATCAGGCGCGCCGATGTCTGTTATCATCCAGCCCGCTTATCGCGAACGAATCCCTGTGCAGACGCCAAAGCCGATGAACGCATTCCAATTCAATCCCTTCGCAAGCCGTTTCCAGCGCGAGGACAGCCCCGCCCCGGCCGCCGAGCCGGAGCAAAGCCTGCATCGACTGAACAACAACGAGAACCCGCTGGGACCATCGCCCCGCGTCGTTGAAGCCATCCAGTCCATCGCGCCGACCCTGGCAAGCTATCCCAAGTTCACCGATATCGACTTGCGCCGAGCCATCGCCGAGCAGCTGGGGCGCGGTTTGAGCCCCCAGCATATTTTCACCGGCTGCAGCGGTTTCGAAGCGCTGGAATTGATCATGCGCGCGACGCTCTCGCCAGGCGACGAAGTTATCCTGTCTTCGCCAACCTTCGCTGGCGCCTACAAGAAGGTCGCCCTGCCCCAAGGCGCCAAAATCATCGACGTGCCGCTTGAGCCGCAGACCTTCCGCTACCGCCCCGAAGCCGCGCTCGCCGCCATCAGCGACCGAACCAAGCTGGTCATGCTCTGCAACCCCAACAATCCCACCGGCACAATCATCGAGTCCAGCGCCGTGGAGCGCCTCATGCGGGACATCCCAGAACATGTCCTGGTCGTCATGGACGCGGTTTACCATCACTTCGTCGAGGACAGCGCCTACCCTGATGCTCTGCAATATGTCCACGAGGGCCGCAATGTGGTCATCGCGCGCAGCTTCTCAAAAGCTTATGGCTTGGCTGGCTTGCGCCTGGGTTACGGGATCGCCAAACCCGAAATCGCCAATGTCATCGCCGGCTTGCATCGCGGCTTTCATCAGAATGCGCTGGCGCTGGCGGCTGGCATCGCCGCGCTCAATGATCAGGCGCATGTTCGCCGCGTTGTCGCTTTTGTCCGCGAAGAATCCCGCTGGGTCTGCGCCCAGTTCGAGAGGCTCAAAGTCCGCTATTGGCAACCGGCCGCCAACTTCATCCTATTCGAGACGCCGCTCCCGGCAGATGATCTGCAGGCTGCCCTGCGCCAGCGAGGCTTCCTGCTGCGGAGCCAGACCAGCAACGGCCTGCCCTACTGCATGCGCCTCAGCCTGGGAACGCGCGAAGCCAACAGCGGCTTCATAGACTCTCTCGAAGACATCCTCAAGCCCCGCCAGGCTCCCTGAGCGGGCACTGAGAAGCCCAAACCCGTCATTGTTCAGGCTGCCCGCCTGTGCTATCATTTCGCGCGGCATTGCGCGGACAAAACGCTTTGCCATAATCCCACACATCGGGACTCATGGCCGGTGTTGTCCGCCCGGGCGGATTGGCGCCAGAGGCTGAACGATGTGCGAGCGCTAAACACCGATTATCCAAGGAGAATGGCAATGCCCTCAGCGGTTAGAATGCGGACCCTGCTCGAGACCGGCGTGCACTTCGGGCACCGCACCAACAAGTGGAATCCCAAGATGGATCAATTCATCTTCACGCAGCGCAACGGGATCCACATCATCGATTTGCAGATCACCCTCAGAAATCTCAACAACTTTCATGATATGATCGCCGAGTTGATAGCCGGCGGCGGCTCCGTGCTCTTCGTGGGGACGAAACGCCAGGCGCAGGAGATCATCCAGCGCGAAGCCGGGCGCTGCGGCATGCCTTATGTCACCTACCGCTGGCTCGGCGGGACCTTGACCAATTGGAAGACCATCCGCAGCCGCATTGATACGCTCAAGCAGCTCGAACAGCGGCGCGACGCCGGCGAGTTCGACCGTCTGACCAAGAAAGAAGGCTTAGTCCTCGAGCGCAAAATCGCCAAGCTGCAGATGCGCCTGGGCGGCATCCGCGAGATGACGCGCATCCCCGATATGCTCATAGTCGTCGATGCCGAACGCGAATACACCGCGGTCAAGGAAGCCAATATCCTCAAGATCCCGGTGATGGCTCTGGTTGATACCAACGCCAATCCCGACACGGTGGATCATATCTTGCCCGCCAATGACGACGCCATGCGCTCCATCCGCCTGCTCATCGGCGCTCTGGCCGACGCGGTCATGGAAGGGCATAACCTGCGGCAATCGGCCGGCATAGAAGAAGAGGAAGAGCAGCGCTTCCCCGATGCCTACGAAGAGGACCTGGCTGATGAAGACCTGCTTGGCGAGTCGACCCTGGCCAAACTGCGCGATGCCAAACTCTTCGCCGATGAAGGCGCCGCCAGCGAAGATAGCCCAGAAGCCAGCGAACCGGCCGCCCAAGCCTAGACGCGCCCAGACAGACAACGCTTAGCGCAAACTTACGGAGACGAAGACAGTCATGGCAGTAACGGCAAAACAAGTCAAGGCATTGCGGGAGCTCACCGGCGCGGGCCCGCTCGATTGCAAGAAAGCGCTGGAAGGGCATGACGGCGATATTGAGGCGGCCGCCAAATTCCTGCGCGAAAAAGCCCTCAAAGACGGCATCAAGCTGCAAGGCAAGGGCCGCAGCGCCAACGAAGGCGTCATCGGCAATTATGTGCATTTCGACCAGCGCCTGGCGGTCATCGTCGAGGTGAACTGCGAGACCGATTTCGTCGCGGCGACGGACCAGTTCAAAGCCTTCGCCAAAGATATCGCCATGCACATCGCCAATATGAACCCGCAGTATGTCAAGCGCGAAGATGTGCCGGAGGACCAGGTCTCCTCCGAGGCCAAAGTCCAGATGGAGCGCGCCCTGGGCGAAGGCAAGCCTGCCCACATCGCCGAAAAGATCGTGGCAGGCCGCATGAACAAGTGGTACGAAGACATCGTGCTGATGGAGCAAGCCTTCATCAAGGACGATGACAAGACCATCACGCAATATCTGCAGGAGACCGTGGCCGAAGTCGGCGAGACCATTAACATCGGCCGCTTCCAGCGTCTCAAGATTGGCGGCGGGGCTTGAGGAGAGACATTCGGCCTGCCGAAAAACCTGGAAAGACCTAAGGAAACAGAGGATTAGTTTATGACTAATCCTTTTTTATGCCAGGCGACGCCATGACGCCCAGCGAGCGCGATTGGCAAATTCGCCTGTACATCTACCACCAGCTCATCGCGACTGGCGCTGCGCCAACTTTGCATGCCATCGCCGAGCATTTCGCCATCTCCGTGCCTGTAGCGCGGCAGGCATTGCGGCGGCTCCACAATGCCCATGCCCTGGTCATCGAAACCGGCAGCGACGCAATCCTGATGGCGCATCCGCTTTCCGCCCAGCCGACAGATTATCGCGTACAGGTGGACGACATCTGGCTCTACGCCAACTGCGCCTGGGATTCGCTGGGCATCCCGGCCATGCTGGCTCGCGACGCTCCTATCGAAGCCCGCCATCCCATCAGCCGCGAGCGCATCGCATACGCCATCGTGAATGGCGAGTTGCAAATGCCAAGCCGCGCCTTTGTGCATTTCGCCCAGCCTTTTCGCCATTGGTATGACGATATAAGCGATACTTGAGCCAATATCCTGCTCTTCCGGTCGGAAGACGAGATCGAAGCCTGGAGCGAGCTCACTGGCCGCGAACGGGGCGCTGTCCTGCCACTGGCGCAAGTCTGGCGGCTTGCCAAGCTCTGGTATCGGGGCCGAATCTCGCCAGCCTTCCGCGGCAGGTCAGTCAAGGAAGCCCAAGCCATATTCCGCGAATTGGGACTGCATGACGACTTCTGGCTTGCCCGCAAATGACCAAGGAGCAACCATGACCGTAATCCATGACCTGCCCTATAATCGCGTGCTGCTGAAGCTCAGCGGCGAGGCTCTGGCTGGCGAATCCGGCGCCGGCATCGACCCCGAAAAAGCCGCTTACATCGCCCGGCGCGTCGAGGAAGTGCATGACCTGGGCATGCAAATCGCCATCGTCATCGGCGGCGGCAACCTGTGGCGCGGCGAGCCAGCCGCAAAGCTGGGCATGGACCGCAGCACAGCCGACCACATGGGCATGATCGCCACGGTCATGAACGGCTTGGCGCTGCAAGACGCCATTGAGCGCCGCGGCATCGTCACCCGCGTGCAATCCGCCGTCGAGATGAACTCCATCGCCGAGCCATATATCCGCCTGCGCGCCATCCGCCACATGGAAAAGGACCGCGTGGTCATCCTGACCGGCGGGATAGGCAGCCCCTACTTCACCACCGATTCGGCCGCCGCCCTGCGCGCCAGCGAAATCCACGCCGACGTCATCATCAAAGCCACCAAAGTCGACGGCGTTTATTCAGCCGACCCGCTGCAAGATCCCCATGCCACGCGCTACCGCCGGCTGGATTATCAGCAAGTGCTCAATCAACAACTGCGCGTCATGGATACCACCGCCTTCACGCTCTGCCAGGAAAACGCCATGCCTATCATCGTGCTGGATTTCTGGAATCCGCAGGACCTCGTCAAGGCTCTGCAAGGCGATGAGACCATCGGCACCATCATCTCCGGCTGACAATTGATGAAGTGGCCAGCCATTGATTCTCCCAGATTGCAAGATGTAGAGGCGAGTCTATGACTCGTCAACAATGCAAGACGCAGGGGCGAGGCGGCGATTCGCCCATTTGCAGAGCGGAACAATTGCGGACAATTTACAGAATTGCCCCTACATGACACGAGATCAGCGAGCAAACAGTCAGCACAGCCCATCGGTAATTTGAAGCGATAGCCGGTAGTGTATCGAATTCGGTTGGAGGACGAGACGAGGGTCGCGCAGGTCACGCAGGTCGCGCAGGTCGCGTAGACACTGACCGGCGACACGGACCGGCGACACGGACTGCCGACACAGCCTGTCTATCGCCCCTTCACAACGCTGGATTGTGCGGGCAAGCAGTGATCGAGTTACTCACGCTCTCCCTCAAATTACTCGGCGCTCTCGGTGTCCTCGGTGGCAAAACATTTGTGTTTCAACCGAAAAGGATACACTACGCGATTGCCCTGGCGTTGATTCACCTTTGCCCGCGGTGTTACACTCCCATCCCGCCGGCCGATAGCCAGGACCAAGCAATCCGCATGAGCAAGCGCATCGCCATCTTTTCCATGACGCCGCTCTTCCCCGATTTCGCCATGGGCGGCGGGCAGGTCCAACTCAAGAAAGTCGCCCTGCACCTCGGCGAGCTGGGCTGCCGGCTGACCATCCTGTCCACGCGCCGCGAAGGCTCGGTCGCGCCTTTCAAGTGGCATGAAAACATCACAATCCTGCCTATTCTGCGCTTCAAGCAGCCCTACCCCGAGCCCTACTTCACGCCCCTCTACCATATCGCCAACGCCATGCGCTACGTCGGCGAGGCCATCGCTGATGCCGATGTGCATTACAGCCACGATGGCGGGCTGATCTTCCCCTACGTTTATCAAGACATCCCCACCGTGATATCTCTGCGCAGCATCATCTATCCCGAGACCATGCAATGCGCTTATCTCTTTCAGGGCGATGACTGGATCCTGCCATCCGAGCATAGCCGCGCCTCATACCAAGCGGTGGTTGGGCAATTCGCGCCCGAAGTCGGTTCGCGCATGCACACGGTGCGCAATGGCTTCGATTGGGATTTCTATCGCTACACGCAGCCCAAAGACATTTTCCAGGTCATCCCCGCCGATGTCGCCAATCGCCCTACCCTGCTCTTCCCGCATAGACCCGAAGCGGCGAAGGGCATCGACCATGTTCTGCAAGTGGCGGTGAAGCTCGTCCGCGATTTCGGCTGGCGGGATCTCCGCGTCCTGGCGCCGCTCTGGCTGGATAGCGACAGCGAGCCCGGCAACCGCGCCTACTACGCGAGCCTGAAGCGGCGCATTCACGAAGCGGGCATGGACGGCGTCTTCGTTTTCCATGATTGGATCCACGAGGCGCTCATACCCGAATATTACAGCCTGGCGGATCTGACCCTGTGCATAGGCAGCCTGGTGGAAACCTTCGGCAACACCGTCTTCGAGTCCCTGGGCTGCGGAACGCCCGCCATTGTTTCCCGCGTGGGTCCCTATCGCGATTTGCTGCCCGATGCGCATATCGAGCGCGTGGATTACGGCGATATCGACGGCGCAGCCCAGATCGCGCATGAAATCCTCAGCCAGCGCCGCCGCGCATCCGCCGCTACTCACAGCTATCTCAAAGCCAATTTCTCGCAGGGGGCGATGGTCAAACGTTACGCCGATATCATCCTCAACGCGGTCAAGAAGCCGCCATTGCAATATCGCGTCCCGCAACTTGACGAGGCGACCCGCTACAAACTTGCGCCCTGGTGCTTTGTCTCGCCAACGCTGGGCATCTTTCATGATTTTCGCGCCCGCTACATCAAAGACGAGGCATTGACGCGGCTCGCCCGGAGCCATCCCGACGGCTTCGGGAGCCATCAGGCAGACCGCGCCAGGCTGCATGAATGGCTCGATGAAGGTTTTGTCGTGCCGATCTTCCGGCAATAGCGCCAATTGCCCTCCTGAAGCGGACTCGCGCCGCCAGCCAGCAATGCCCAAAGAGAAGCCAACGCGGACCGTGCTATACTCGAAAAGGTCAAGAACGATTGAGGAAGGATGAGCATGGCGGTGATCGCTGAGTTGATCGACGCGGGCATTCAGATGAAACGCGCTGGCAACCTGCAGGGCGCCATCGAACATTTTCGCCAGCTGCAAGCCACCTACCCTGGCAACGCGCGCATCATGTTTGAACTGGCGAATGCCTGGACCGCCTTTGCTGTGCCGCAGCGGGCCCTGCCGCTCTACCAGGAGCTGCTGGCTTTGCCGCCCGGGGAAGGCTTGCCGCCAAGAGACATGCCGCGGCTATACACCCGGCTCGGCGCGACCCTGCTCGAACTAGGAGACAGTCAACAAGCGCTGACGATCATCGAAACGGGCTTGAGCCTGCACCAGAGTTATCGTCCCCTGCGCTTCTGGAGGATATGCGCAATGAGCCGGGGAGGCGCGGACCGTCTGGCTCTGCTTGACGCGCTGGAGCTGCTGCTGGAATCGCTGGCGCCATCGCGCTGGGATGTCTTCGAGGGCGATATCCAGGCCGCGGTCAAAGCCATGCGCGCGGAATGGGCTGGCGAAGCCACCCCGTCGCCTCTTGAAGTTCAGCCGCCAGCCAAAGCATCCCCAGCCAGCGAAGGAAAGATTAAGAGCGCCGGCGACGCCCGAATGGTTGAACAGCCAAGCGCGGAAGAAGACCCCCAGGAATCCGCCGAGGCTTCTAAGGGAGAGGTCGATATCGCGGTCACGGTCAAGCCAGCCAGGCAAATGCCGCGCCAGCCCAGGAAACCCCGCCAGCGCCCGCAAATGGGCAGGAAAGCCGTGCGCATAGACATCAGCGCCGCAGGCGACGCGCCCAAAGACGAGCCAGGCGATGAGGACGAGCCGCCTGCCAGCCCCTCGGCTTTCAAGATCCCGATTGAGCCGGATTGAGCCCTGAGCCAATCACTCGACCAGCAGCGCGCCATCGCGCAAATGCCAGACAGTGGTGGCGATTCGGTCGATGAACCAGCGGTCATGCGTCGCCGCCAGGATCGCGCCCGGGAACTCCAGCAGCGCCCGCTCAAGCGCCTCCACGCTCAGAAGATCCAGGTGGTTGGTCGGCTCATCCAGCAGAAGCAGATTGGCGCGGCTATGGATCAAGCAAGCCAAACCCAGCTTCCGGCGCTGCCCCAAGCTCAATTCGGCCACAGTCTTGGAGGCCAGATGCGCATCGCGGAACAAACCGCTGCGGTGAAGCAGGGTGAGGAGCGTATCGGCGCTGTCATGGCTGATCTCGCGCAGAGCCTCAAGCACATTGCGGCTTTCGTCGAAGGCTTCGCCAGTCTGGTCGAGGTAACCCAGTTTGACGCTGGGCATTAGGGCGATCTGGCCCTCAGCCGGCAGCAGTTCCCCGGCGATCAGCCGCAGCAGGGTGGTTTTGCCGCAGCCATTTGGCGCCAGCAGGGCGACCCGTTCTCCCTTGCGCAAGAGGGCATCCGCGTCCTTGATGAGCAGACGCTCGCCATAGCCGGCGCAGAGCGAGCTTAGCCGCAGCGGCTCCATGCTGGTCAATGGCAGCGGATCGAAAGCGAATTCGATATGCCAGACATGACGCGGGTTATCCAGCCGATTGGCTTCCAGCGTTTCCAGCTCTTGACGCGCCGAACGCGCCAGCTTGCCCACCGTCCTCGCGACCTGCTGCTGGGCGGTGAACTTGATCCATTTGTCGCCGTCATCCGGGCGCTTGGCTTTGCGATGGCTGTGACTGTGTTTCTTGATCTGGGCGCGCAGGTCTTTCATGCGGTTCATCTGCCCATGATAAGCCTCGACCTGGCGCTGGTATTCCGCCTCGCGCTGCTTGAGGTAGTCATCGTAATTGCCGTGATAGGTCGTCAAGCTGCGGCTCACAGCGGACAGGTCAAGGATCTTGGTGGCGACGCGATTGATGAATCGGCGGTCATGCGTGATCATCAGCAGGGCGTTCGGGTATGTCAGCAAATAATCTTCCAGCCAAGCCAAGCCCGCGAAATCCAGGTGATTGGTGGGCTCGTCCAAAATGAGCAGGTCCGGCGATTGCAGGAGCAGCAATGCCAAGCCGATGCGCGTTTTCTCGCCGCCGCTGAGCGACATGACAGCGCGCGATTCGTCACTATGCGCCAAGCCCAGCCCGGCGAAGATCTGCTTACGGCGCGCAGGCAGCGTATACCCGCCACGCAACTCAAAGAGCGTCTGCAGCTGGCCATACTCATCCAGCGCAGCCTCCAGATTCTCGCCCGTTTCCATCTGCCGCTCCAGCGCCTGCATGCGGCTTTGGATGGCATCCAGCTGGCCCAGGCTTTCGGCGATGTAGGCGGCGATCGTGAGCTGGGCATCTACCTGGATTTCTTGTGGCAGATAAGCGGCGACGCAGCCCGCGCCCAGCCGAATCGTCCCGCTGTCCGCGGATTCGCTGCCCATGAGCAAGCGAGCCAGCGTGGACTTGCCAACGCCGTTCTCGCCGACCAGCGCAGCGCGCTCGCCACGATTCAAACTCAGGTCGACGGCATCAAGGATCAGCTTTGCGCCGTAATACTTGCTTAAGCCGCTGGCCTGTATCGCCTGTTCAGGCATGCTGGTTTTTCCGCTGTTGCGTTTGCGCCGGGAATCCGCCATCAGCGCGCATTGTGCATTTGCTTGGGCGGGCTGGCAAGCGTCCATTCAGTTTAGCGATTCTGTCGTCTATAATGCTGGCAAGAACCTTTCGCTGCCGGACCTGCCATGCCAAGCATCCTGGCTCATGGAGCTTTGGGACCTTTTGATGAGATCATCTTCCTGGGCATCGCGCTGGTATTCCTCGGCATGATGGCAGTGAGTTGGCTGCGCAGCCAAAACATGGAAGACGAGGCGATAGCAGCCGACGAGATGGATAACAGCGAACCGGCGAGCGCTCCGGAAGCGGAACGTTTTGAATTGCATTAGGAGGAATCATGAGATTAGAGCACATCGCCTTCAACGTCGCGGATCCGGCTGGGCTGGCTGCCTGGTACAGCGCAAACCTGGGCATGCAAGTCCTGCGCTCATTCGCGGAGCCGCCGCATATTCATTTTCTGGCTGACAGCGCCGGCAAGAGCCTGATCGAAATATACTGCGATGATGATGCGTCGCTGCTCCCCTACGCCCAGCATCACGCCACCACCTTTCATCTGGCATTTGCTGTGGAGGATATGGAAGCGGAGAGGCAGCGGCTGGTGGCGGCCGGCGCAAGCCTGGATGGCGACATCAATGAGCGGCCCAATGGCGACCGGCTGGCATTCCTGCGCGATCCCTGGGGACATGCCCTGCAATTGGTGCAGCGGCAAACCCGCATGATCGACTGATTTCGCGATGCCCTTGCGTATCGACTTTGACTTTCGCATGGAAGGCCAGGCGGCGCCGGAGGCCTTCCTTGATGAGTTGGAGATCCGCCTGATGTTCGAAAGCGCGCGGCAGTCGCTGGGCGACGGCTTGAAACGGCGGTTCCAGGATGTCGAATGCGGCGAACATGGCGAAGCGCCCAGCTTCACGGTCAGCGGCGTATATGACCGCGCCAGCGAAGAGATGGACATCCAGTATCATGTGGATGCCTGTTGCCAATTCTTCTTGCTGCGGGTGATGCGCGCACTCAATCAGCGGGCATAATAAGGAGGCGAGCCAGATGCGCGTCTTATTGCAGCGCGTCAGCCGGGGCAGCGTCGCCGTGGATGGCGAGACTGTTGGCGCGATTGACCTTGGGTTTGTGGCGCTGGTGGGCATCACCCATGCGGATGACGAAGCGGTGGCCGAGAAACTGGCCAAGAAGACAGCCAACCTGCGCGTCTTTTCCGATGAGCGCGGCAAGATGAATCGCTCGCTGCTGGATGTCGGCGGCGGCGTTTTAGTGGTATCGCAGTTCACGCTCTATGCCGATGCGCGCAAGGGAAGGCGGCCCAGCTATGTCCAGGCCGCGCGACCCGAAGCGGCTGAACCGCTGGCGCGACACTATGCTGACTGTTTATCGCGAGCCGGCGTCGGCCGCGTTGAGCAGGGCCTCTTCGGCGCGCTGATGCAAGTCGAGATTCACAACGATGGTCCCGTGACCATCATGCTGGACAGCGAAGCGCTCTGACCCGCCCCAATCGACTCGGCGCAAAAAAAGGCGACCCGCCATGGATCGCCTTGAAATGGCTCTGACTCGGCTTGACCGCGCCTTAGTCATCATCTCCTTCGCGCAGGGGCAGGACATTGGGCCAGACCGAAGCGTGATGCTCATAAGCGTCGATGCCGATGCGATCCGCTTCCGGATCGACATGCAGGACATTGATCTGATTGAGCGCATAGAACATGATGCCGCTGGTTATGGCGACCCAGATGGCCACGCCGGCCACGCCGACGACCTGCGCGCCAAGCAGGTCAATGCTGCCGCCATCAAGCAGGCTGGCTTCGCCCAGCAGAGCCTGCGAGCCCACGATGCCGATCATCAATGTGCCAAACGCGCCACATGCGCCATGCACCGAGAATGCGCCAACCGCATCATCAATCTTGATGCTTTCCACGAAGCGCATCGAGTAGACCAAGACGGCGCCAGAGAGCAATCCAATCACGACGGCGCCGATGGGCGTGACGAAGGCGCAGCCCGCGGTGATGCCCACCAAACCCGCCAGCGAGCCGTTGAGAATGAAACTCATATTCCAGCCGCCGGTCAGCCAATGCTTGAGGAACATAGCGCCTAATGCGCCAGCGGCCGCAGCCAAAGTCGTGTTCACAGCCACCAAGCCCAGCTGGTTGACATTATCGGCAGCCAATGTCGAACCAACATTGAAGCCATACCAGCCAAACCAGAGGATGAAGGTGCCCAAGGCGGCAATGCCCAGATTGGAGGCTTCGGGCGGGCGGCCCCATTCGCGGCCAGCGCGCGGACCCAGGAAGTATGCGCCGGTCAGCGCGACGATGCCGCCGGTCATGTGCACGATGGTGGAACCGGCGAAATCCACGAAGCCTTGCTGTGCCAGCCAGCCGCCGCCCCAGGTCCAGAAGACAACAATCGGGTAGATGATCGCGCCGAGGATGGCGCTGTAGATGAGCTTGCCGACGAAGTTCGTCCGCTCGGCCATGCCACCCGTCGCGATGGTCGCGGCCGCGCCAGCAAAGGCAAATTGGAAGAAGAAGTTCACAAGCAGTTCGCCATCGCCGGGGCCTGCGCCTGTCGCGCCGCCCAGAAAAAGATCGAACCCGGGGATGAAGCCGCTGTTCTCCGCGCTGCCAAAGGCGATGCCAAAGCCGACGATGAAGAAGACGATGCCCGTGACGCAGGCGTCCATGAAGTTTTCGGCGAGTGAATTGACCACCCCCGTTTCACGAATCATGCCGCCTTCCAGCATGGCGAAACCGGCCTGCATGAAGAAGACCAGGAAGCCCGCCAGCAATATCCAAACATGATTCAGGTTGTATTGCACGGCATCGACGCTGGCTTGCACATCGGCAACGGTCAGTTCCACGGCGACTTCTTCGGCTGCCGCATCATCCGCTGGCGGTTCGTCTTGTGCGATTGTGCCAAAGCCGAAGCTGTAGAGTATGACCAAACCGAATAACAGCGAGATTAAGCGATAGAAGATCTTGCGTTTGCTGCTCGTGCCCAGCTTGCGTTTGTTCATTCCGCACCCCCGCGAAGTCAAATACTCTTGCCATTCAGCATACGCGGGAGTGTATCGCTCTGTCAAGCAAATGCGCTTGCGCAAATATGTCCCAATTACGGGCAATCCTTTTGGCGAATTCTGACAAAGCCAGGATAGATGACTAATCACCATGCAAGGCGGCATGCTTGATGGCTTTCAGGCCTTTCATGACATCGTTGTCGCCGCGCCCAAAGTAGTGGTAGAGCATCTGGTATTCGGCGAAGAGCTGATCGTAGACCCGCTGGTTTTCGGCGATCGGCGCGACGATGCCCGCTTTGAGTTTGCCCATCTTGTCGGCAGCCGCCTGAATATCCTGATAGACGCCAGCCGCGACGGCCGCGTGCATGGCTGAGCCAAGAGCGGGCGCCTGCGCGGAGCCGGCGAGCTTGATGGGTCTGCCGGTGACATCGGCGAAGATCTGGCAGAGCAGCGCGTTCTTTTCCGGCAGGCCCCCAGCCGCCACCAATTCGCGCACTGCGATGCCCTGCGCTTCAAAGGCTTCGATGATCTCGCGCGTGCCATAAGCCGTGGATTCGATGAGCGCGCGGTAGATATCCGGCGGGCGCGTTGCCAGGTTCATGCCCAGCAGCATGCCTGTCAAATCGACATCGACCAGGGTGCTGCGATTGCCATTCCACCAATCCAGAGCAAGCAAGCCATGTCCGCCGACGGGCTGTTTGGCGGCTTCCCGCTCGAGATAGGCGTGCAAGTCCAGGTTTGCCGCTTGCGCCGCGCGATGATATTCGGGGGGCACGGCATGATCGACGTACCAGGCGAAGATATCGCCGACGGCGCTCTGCCCGGCTTCGTAGCCATAGAGACCGGGGATGACGCCGCCCATGACCACGCCGCACATGCCATCGACTTCCTTGAGCTCGCGGCTGGAAAGGATATGGCAGCAGGAGGTTCCCATGACCATGACCATGATGCCGGGTTCAGTGGCTTTGACGGCCGGCGCGGTAACATGCGCGTCGACATTGGCGACAGCCACCGCGATGCCGGCTGGCAAGCCCATCATCTCCGCCATTTCGGGCTTGAGCTCGCCCGCTCTGCTGCCTAACTGGGCGAAGGACCGGCCGACTTTTTCGTCAACCACGGTTTCGAAGGCGGGGTCCAAGGCGCGGAAGTAAGCAGTATCAGGGAAACCATTATCTTGGACCATCGCCTTGTATCCGGCGGTGCAGGCATTGCGCGTCTCGATGCCAGTCAGCTGCCAGATCACCCAGTCAGCCGCCTCGATGAAGCGGTCAATACGCTGGTAGATATCGGGGCGTTCCTGCAGGATTTGTAACAATTTGCTAAAGAACCATTCGGATGAGATCTTGCCGCCATAACGAGCCAGCCAGCTTTCGCCCATTTGGCGGGCGGTTTCGTTGATCTGGTCGGCTTGGCGCTGGGCGGCGTGGTGCTTCCAGAGCTTGATATAGGCATGAGGCTCGTCTTTGAACTCATCAAGAAAGCAGAGCGGTTTGCCATCGGCGGTTGTCGGCATGGGCGAGCTGGCGGTGAAATCGATGCCTATGCCTATGACATCCGCGGGGGCGACGCCACTCTCGCGCAATACAGCCGGCACTGTATAAGCGAAAACATCCAGATAATCCTGCGGGTGCTGAAGCGCCCAATCCGGCGGCAGCTTGATGCCCGAAGGCAGCTGCTCGTCCATGACGCCATGCGGATAATCAAAGACCGCTTCGGCGATCTCCCCGCCATCCCGCGCGTCCACCAAGACCGCTCGTCCCGATAATGTGCCGAAGTCCAGCCCAATCGCGTACATCGTTTGCCCTCGCTGCTGCGCCTTTCCTGCGGCGTATTTTCCCGCAAGCGCGCGGAGATGGCAACTCGCATTATTCCGCAGGATAGCCTCTGGCAAAGAGATGGGCTACAATTGAATCAGCGCTGGCTCAACGAGGAGACGGTGATGAAGCAATCCATTGAGAGCAAAGGGAGAGGCGCCGCGTCTGGAGATTTCCCGCCCGGTCCCACGGAAATGGGTGAAGGAACCTGGCAGAATTATCTCTTCTATCGCAAGTTCTTCAAAGACCCGCTGGGACATGTCACGCGCTGGATGGAGACCTATGGCGATGTCTGGCATTTCATGATCGGCGACGCGCACAATTATTCGGTCGCCAACCCCGATATGATTTATGAGCTATTTGTGCGCCAATCCAAGCGCTTCATCAAGGGACCTGCCTATACCAGCCGCAAGAGTGGCTTGGCGCGCTTCATGGGCGACGGGCTTGTCACCAGCAATGGCGACTTTTGGAAGCGGCAGCGGCGTCTGGTGGCGCCGGCTTTTCATGCCATCCGCGTGCATGCCTACGCCGATACCATGGTCGATTACACTATGAAGCGGCTGGAAAGCTGGCAAGATGGCGCGGTGGTGGACGTCGATGAAGAGATGATGGAACTGACTCTGGCTATCGTGGCGCGGACGCTCTTTGACGCCGATGCCTCGAGCACGGTTGAGCGGGTCAAGAAGGCGGTCGCTGTGGTGCAGAAAGCCAATAATACCGCCAGCATCCTGCCCCACTGGCTGCCGACGCCGCTGCGGCTGCGCTCATGGCGGGCGAACCGGGCGCTGAACGAGATCGTCTACGGATTCATCAATGACCGGCGCGAAACCGGCGAAGACCGCGGCGATCTGCTTTCGATGCTGCTGCTGGCTGAGGATGCCGATGGCGAACGCATGACGGATCTGCAAGCCCGCGATGAAGCCGTGACGCTTTTCCTGGCCGGGCATGAGACCACCGCCAATACCTTGAACTGGACCTGGTGGCTCCTGGCGCAGCACCCCGAGGTCGAAGCCAAGCTGCATGCCGAACTGGATGCCGTGTTGGCCGGGCGCGCGCCCAAACTGGAAGACCTGCGCAGCCTGCCCTATACCGACATCGTCATCAAGGAAGCGCTGCGGCTCATGCCAGCGGTCTGGTCGGTCAGCCGGACGGCCGCCGAAGATGCCGATGTCTGCGGCTATCCCATGCCCAAAGGCACGACGGCGCAAGTCATGATCTATCTGCTGCATCGCCATCCTGAGCATTGGAAGCAGCCCGAGGACTTCATCCCCGAGCGCTGGCTGGAACCGGAGATCGAAACCCTGCACAGGTACGCTTACCTGCCATTTGCCGGCGGTCCGCGGGTTTGCATCGGCAACAGCTTCGCGATAATGGAAGCCAATCTGCTGCTGGCTGCCATCGCCCAGCGTTATCAGCTGCGCCTGCTGGATGGCGTGGAGATTAAGCCGGCCGCCCTGATCACCATGTTCCCGCGCGATGGCTTGCCGATGCGGGTGGAAGCGCGGCATACCGAGTCAATACGCAGCGGATAATCGCTTTTATTTTGGAATGGTCGCCGGCAGGCTTGCGCCAGCTGGAATCGACAGAGGCTCACGCGATGAAGGGGAGTTGACAGCTATGACAGAGCAGCCCATTCTGTACGAAGACGCAGTTATGCGGATTCTGCGCCAGGCGGGCGAGCCGATCTCGAACGCGCGGTTCACAGGGCTGGGCGAAGAGATATATGGCGAGGCGTGGAGCAGCCTAAACCAGATCAGACTGCATTGCATTCGCACCGCGATGCGCACCCTGGGCATCGTTTCGCATCCCAGGCGAGGCTTGTGGGGCCTCATGCCGGACGCGGAAGATCAATTCTCGCGCTGGGATGACTTGGGCGCCAACGCCATCTGGAACGAACACATCAGGATTACGCGCGGGGTGAAAGAACACGTTGCTTCAAGACCGACCGCTCAACCGGAAGATCGGCGCGCCGAGTTGCTGGCTTTGACCAAGAAACTGGTTGAAAGCTGGGGACCGCCCGGTTATGAGCACCGAATCCGCGGGTTGATCCGCGCGGAAGTCGCGGACCTGGCTGACGAGATGCAAGTAGACGGCTTGGGCAACCTGCTCTGCCGCGTGGGCAAAGGCGGGAAGAAGGTGCTGGTCGCCGCGCACATGGATGAAATCGGCTTGATGGCGAATTACCGGGAGAAGGGCAGCGGCTACCTGCGTTTCATCAATCTGGGCGGCTTGCGCGCAGACACGCTCAATGGCAATCGCGTGCTATTCGAAGATGGCACGGTGGGCGTCATCGCCGTGCAGGAGGGCGGCGGCAAGAAGCTGAGCGATTTCTATATTGACGTGCAAGCCGGCGACGGCGGCAATGCCATGCAAATCGGGCAGCCGGCCGGTTTCATGCGCGAGATGCAAGTTCGCGGCCAGCGCATCATCGCCAAATCCCTGGACAATCGCATCGGCTGCGCGGTAGCCATAGAAACCATGCGCCGATTGCAGCGCAAAACGCCCAACGAAATCATCTTCGCCTTCACAGTGCAGGAAGAAGTGGGCTTGCGGGGCGCGCGCGCGGCAGCCCAAGGCGCAAACCCCGACTTGGGCATCGCCATCGACGTGACGGGCAGCGGAGACCAGATCCGCGGTCGCAAGATGCATGTCAAGCTGGGCGATGGGGCAGCCATCAAGGTGCATGATCCGGGTTTGATTGTGCCTCCGGCGATCAAGAACTGGATGATCGAGCGCTGCGAAGCCGATGGCATTCCCTATCAACTGGAATTGCTGGCTGGCGGCACAACGGACGCTTCGGCGATTCAAATGGCCGATGCCGGCGTGCCCAGCGGATGCGTCTCCATCCCCACGCGCTACCTGCATACCACCAGCGAGACCGTGGACATTGGCGATGTTCAGGCTTGCGTTGACCTGCTGACCGGTTTGCTAGCCAATGAGATCGCAATCTGAGACGATGTGATGAAAGCCATCCGCTGTCACCAATTTGGCGCCATCGAGGACTTGCGACTGGATGACGCGCCCAGCCCGAAGATCGGCGCGAACCAGGTCAAGATTCGCGTGCGCGCCTGCGGGGTCAATTTCCCGGATATTCTGCTCGCGCAAGGCTTGTATCAGGTGAAGCCGCCGCTGCCCTTCAGCCCGGGCTTGGAGGTCGCGGGCGAGATCAGCGAAGCGGGCGCTGGGGTAGAAAGCCTGCAAGCGGGTCAGCGCGTCATGGCGACGATGCTCTGGGGCGGCTTCGCGGAAGAAGCGGTTGTCCCCGCCCAGATGACTACCCCCTTCTCGTCAGCGCTGAGCTTCCAGCAGGCGGCCGCCTTGCAGCTGGCTTATGGCACGGCGCATGTCGCATTGACGCATCGGGCGCGCATCCAGCCGGGCGAAACGCTGCTGGTCTTGGGCGCGGCTGGCGGGGTTGGCTTGGCTGCGGTCGAGTTGGGCAAGCTGCTGGGCGCTCGCGTCATTGCCGCTGCCAGCACAAGCGAAAAGCTGGATCTGGCGCGGGCAACCGGCGCGGATGAGCTGATTAACTACGCCAGCGAAAACCTAAGCGACCGCGTGAAGGCGCTGACAAAAGGGCGCGGGGCGGATGTCATCTTTGATCCCGTTGGCGGCGATCTCTTTGATCAAGCGCTGCGCCGCATCGCCTGGGAGGGCCGCTATCTGGTGATTGGCTTCGCAAGCGGGCGCATCCCCAAGGCGCCAGCCAATATCGCGCTGCTCAAGAACGCCTCGCTGGTCGGGCTCTTCTGGGGCGCTTACTGGCAGCATGACCCCGAGACAATCCAGCGCTCCTTCCAGCAAATCATGCGTCATGTTGAGGCGGGCGAAATCCAGCCGCATATTCATCGCGCATTCCCTCTGGCTGAGGCGGTGGCTGCCCTGCGCGAACTGCAAGAACGCCGCGTCATGGGCAAAGTTGTCCTCACGATGCCGTGAAACTGCTCGAAATTGTGTTCTACAATCGAAATCGCCCGTTTTCCAAAGCTATGCTATGCTGAAAGCTGCGCGCGCATGCGGCCTGCGACCGGGCAATAAAGTTGGGGAAACGGTCTGAGCATGTCCTACCGTGGCGATGGCGAGCCCGAATATATTGATGACGATGAGTATTACGAGCCCGAAGATTTCGGCGGAGCGCGCTCGGGCGGGAATATCCTGGGCGGCAGCGGCTCGCGCCAAATCCGCGATGCTCGTTATGAGGACTCTGAACGCGCCAGACCTGAGCCCAGGTCCGCAGCCAGGCAGCGCCAAGCAAGATCGGGGCGAGATGCCATCAGAGCGCGCAATCCAGCGCCTTCGGTCGCGAATAGTGAAGAGCGCCGCGCCCGATTGGCCGGGAAGCATCATCGCTCGGCGCAGTCGCCCAACAGCGACGCAGCAGACGGAAAAAGCGACAAGGAAACCAATGCTGGTCAAGGTCGCCTGGCTGGCTTGCGGGGGCGGCTTTCGCGCGCTGAGAAACCCCAAAATGCGCAATCCGAGCCAAGGGCAAGCCAAAAGCCCTCGCATCTCAGGTCCATGGCGCGGAGGTTTCGCGGCGGCATCAGCTTCATAGGCAGTCGAATACGCCGAAAAGGCGCGGACGAGACCGAATACGCCGGGCAGCGCGGCGCAAGCGACAGCCGGGATGGCCAAAGCGCGGGAGTTGGTTTGCGGCAGTCCGCTGAGTTCAGGCGGAGCGAAAGACGCTCGACAGCGCGGGATGTCAGCCGCCCGGAAGCGGAGCGCGCCAAGCCCAGCAGAGCGCCAAAGATCGCCGCGGATGATTGGCTGGATTTGGACCGCAAGCTGGATCTCATCGGGGTTGGCTTGGTCTTCGGGGCGATTGTCTTCCTCTTCAGCGCGCTTTCGCCGGAGCAAGGCGCCATCGGCGGATTGCACAGGGTCATCGGCCAGCTGCTTGGCTGGGGCGCATTCGCCGTTCCCGCTGCTATGTTCGCGACCGGCTTATGGCTGATCGTGCGGCATTTTGGCGATGAACCGCCGGTTATCAGCCTGGTTCGGCTAGCTGGCGCGGCGCTGGCTTTCCTGGCTGCGCTGATCCTGTTCCAGTACATCGAAAGCTTTGGTTATCCCGAGCGCTGCGGGAATGCCTGCATCGAGTCCAGTGTGCGCGACTCATATCAGGCTGGGCGCGGCGGCGGCTTGCTCGGCGGCTGGGCATACAGCGCTCTGGTCATCAACTTGACCGAGCTCGGCGGCTTCGTCGCAGTCGTGATGGCGCTGACGATTGCAGCCATGCTGACGACGCGCTCGAGCATCGTCGAGTTGGCGGTGATCGCGATTAGCCTCAGCCGCAACATTCGCACGCGCCTCAGCCAGGCGGCGACACAGCGCAGAGCGGCGCGCCTGCAATCTCAGCAGCAGTTGGCGATGGCGCAGGAAGGCAGCCATGTGCGCGTCCGCAAACCGCAGCCGGCTCAACTGAATGCCGCGCCGGCCGGCGGACCTGCCCTGCCCGCGCCAAAGGGAGACTGGATGCCGATACCGACCCGCCTGAAAGCGATATTCGGGGCCCGCGCCAAAGCATCGCCTGATTTGGAGGCTGAGGCAGTTCCATTAGAAAGCGGAATTTCCACGAGCGCTGGCGGCATGATGAAACGTCTTTTGAGCCGGCGGGGGCGCGACGAAGCCCAGGCGGACAAGCCGGAACGCGGCGGCATTGCCCGGCTGGAGAAATTCCTGAACCTCGGCGATGATCTGTCTGCCGATGCGGCCAGCGCATCAACCAAGAACCCGACAAGCGCGCCGAAGCCCAGCCAAGCCGCTCATCCGCCCTATGGCATAGCCCGGCAGGCTCCGCCTCGGTCATCGCTGGCAGCGGCAGCCCAAGCGCCCGCGAATATACCGGAAAAGACGCCGTCCAGCCCGCCTGCCAGACCAGCCGAAAGTCCAGCTGCGCCATCCGGCAAGGCGATGCCCGGTCATGAGATCGCGAGCCGTCCAGCAGAGCGGCCCCCAGTCCCGAGCGAGAGTAAACCCAAACAGCCAGCAGCCCGCTTGCCCAGCCCGCGCGTCGCCTGGGATATGCCCGATTATCGCGAATTGCTGAATGCCGGCACAGCCAGCGAACTCGACCAAGAGGCTTTGCGCGAGCAAGCGAGGATCATCGAAGAGACGCTCAAGAGCTTTGGCGCGCCCGGGCGGGTCATCGAAGTGAATTCCGGCCCCGTAATCACGCAGTACGGCGTCGAACCCGCCTATATCACCGCCAGGACGGGCAAGCGCAGCCGCGTCAAAGTTGGCGCAATCGCCAAGCTGGACAAGGACTTGCAGCTGGCTTTGGGCGCGCGCTCGCTGCGCATGGAAGCGCCTGTGCCGGGCAAGGGCTATGTCGGCATTGAAGTGCCCAACCCGGCTTCGGCCCGCGTTGGCCTGCGCGATGTGATGGAATCCAGCGCCTACCAGCGGATAGACTCTCCTTTGGCAATCGCCTTGGGCATGTCGGTTGATGGCAAGCCCATCGCCGCCGATCTGACGCAGATGCCGCATATGCTGATCGCCGGCACGACCGGCTCGGGCAAGTCGGTCTGCGTCAACGCCATCATCAATAGCATCCTGGTCAACAATTCGCCGGAGACCGCGCGCTTCATCATGGTCGACCCCAAGCGCGTCGAGCTCACCGGTTACAATGGCTTGCCGCATCTGGTGGCGCCTGTGGTGGTCGAGCTTGAGCGCATCATCGGCGTTTTGCGCTGGGTCACGACTGAGATGGACGAGCGCTACAAGAAGTTCAGCCAGGCTGGCGCGCGCAATATCATCGATTACAACAGCATTCTCGATCCCGACCTAGCAGCCATGCCTTATATTGTCGTGGTGATTGACGAATTGGCGGATCTGATGATGATGGCGCCGGATGACACCGAACGCGCCATTGCCCGCATCGCCGCTTTGGCTCGGGCGACTGGCATCCACCTGATCATCGCCACCCAGCGCCCCTCGGTTGATGTTGTCACCGGCTTGATCAAAGCCAATTGCCCGGCGCGCATCGCCTTCGCTGTGGCGGGCAGCGTGGACAGCCGCGTCATCATTGATCAGCCGGGGGCGGAGCGCCTCCTGGGCAAGGGCGACATGCTTTATCTCTCGGGCGATACGCCAGCCCCGCAGCGCGTCCAGGGCGTGCATGTCTCCAACGAAGAAATCCGCCGCATCAGCATGTTCTGGAAGCTGCAAGGCGTGAAAGCCATGCCCGAAACGATAGCCCTGCCGCCAAAGTCATCGCCGGAGCGCGGACGAGAATCTGACGCGCCCTCGCGCTCCAAAGCCAACGGCGGCAGCCAGGCCGCTTTCTGGAAGATGCCAACTGAGCGCAAGAAAAGCGTCCATAGCAAGCCGGATGAGGATGAACTCTATCAGACGGCGGTGGACATGGTCAGGAGGCTGGAAAAAGCCTCGGTCTCCCTGTTGCAGCGGCGACTGCGCATCGGCTATACGCGCGCGGCCCGTCTGATCGATATGATGGAAGAGCGCGGCGTGGTGGGACCACCCAAAGAAGGCAGCTCCAAGCCCCGCGATGTCTTGCCCGGCTAAACAGCCTGGCCCAGCGGCAGCCCAAGAATCCGCCTCGCTGATCGTTGCGCCAGAGAATGACAGCCTGTGTATCGCCTGCCCTTGCGGTACAATGGCGCGCCAGGAGAAAGGACTGCCGATGATGAAATACAGCCAAATCAATGGCATCGACAAACCAGTCGCGCGCTTGCTGCAAGGCACGGTCATGCTGCAAGCCGATACGCGCGATGACAACCTGCGCCTGCTGGACGCGCTCTTTGAGCGTGGATTCACCAGCTTTGATTGCGCACACAATTATGGCGGCGGAGATTGTGAGCGGGCGCTCGGCGATTGGATTGCTTCGCGCGGCATCCGCGATGAGGTCGTGATCCTGACGAAAGGCGCGCACCCCTACCAAGGCCAGCCGAAGCGGGTCAACCCAGATTGCATCCGCAGCGACTTTGCCGATTCTCTTGAACGATTGCAGACCGATCATGTCGAGCTCTACCTGCTGCACCGCGATGATCGGGAGTATCCGGTCGGCGAGATAGTGGATGTGCTGGATGAATTCAAATCCAAGGGGCAGGTTGGGGTCTATGGCGGCTCAAACTGGCAGGCGGATCGCGTCGCCGCAGCCAACGAGTATGCGGCCGCCAATGGCAAAGCAGCCTTCACGGTCAGCAGCCCGCAATTCAGCATAGCCGAGATGACCAAGCCGCCCTGGCCCGGCTGCATCAGCGTAAGCGGCGAGCAAGGCGAAAGCGACCGCGCCTGGTACGACGATCATGCCATCTCGCTATTCACCTGGTCGAGTTTGGCTGGCGGCTTCATGACCGGCAAGTTCACGCGCGAGAATATCACCAGCTTCAGCAATTATTGGGATACCAACCCTATCGGCGCATACGCTTATGAGGGCAATTTCCAGCGCCTCGACCGGGCATTGCAACTGGCTGCCGACAAAGACGCCTCGCCCGCCCAAATCGCCGTGGCTTATGTCTTGAGCAACAATCCGCGCTACCATGCCATCATCGCCAATTGGGAGATTGACCAGATCGCTGAAAACGCGGCTGCTGTCGAGATTGAGTTGAGCGCGGGGGAAATCGCCTGGCTTGAGCTGAAGACGGAGGAGAAACCGGCATGAGCGACAGAATCCGCTGGGGCTTGGTCGGCTTGGGCACAATCACGCGCAAGTTCGCCAATGATTTGAAACTGCTGGATGATGCCGAGATTTACGCGGTGGCTTCGCGCTCGCAGGCAAAAGCCGATGCCTTTGGCGCGGAATATGGCGCGAGCAGACGTTATGGCAGCTATGAAGCCCTGGCGCATGACCCCGATGTCGATGTGGTCTATATCGGCACGCCGCATCCCATGCACAAACCCAATACCATCATGTGCCTTGAGGCGGGCCGGCATGTGCTCTGCGAGAAGCCTTTCGCGGTCAACGCTGCCGAAGCCATAGCCATGATAGATTGCGCCCGCGCAAACAATCGTTTCCTCATGGATGCCTTTTGGACGCGCTTCTTCCCCGGCATGGAAAAGCTGCGCGCGCTGCTGGCTGAGAATGCCATCGGCGATGTCATGCTGGCTCAGGCGGATTTCGGTTATCGCACCGGCAGCATCATGCCCGAAAGCCGCATATACAACCCGGATTTGGCGGGCGGCGCATTGCTGGATGTCGGCTCTTACTGCGTCCAGCTGGCTTCGATGGTCTATGGCGGCAGGCAGCCGCTTGAGATCGCCTCCCAAGCCACGCTTGGCAGCACCGGCGTGGACGAACTTTCCGTGTCGGTCTTCAAATACAGCGAGTATGAGATGGCGACCATCACCACCGCCATTCGCATGAATACGCCGCATGAGGCGCGCATCCTGGGTACGCAGGGCATGATCTCGATTCCCGACTGGTGGCATCCCACAGAATTGACCGTGAATCGCGCGGGGCAAGCGCCGGAAACTCTGCGTTTCGCGCATGCGGGGCAAGGCTACCATTTTATGGCGGCGGCCGTGGCCGATTGCATCCGCGCTGGAAAAAACGAGAGCGCTGTGATGCCGCTGGATGAAACCCTGGCTGTCATGCAGACCATGGACCGCATCCGCCAAAGCTGGGGTTTGCGCTACCCGGGCGAGAACTAGGCAGCAAGCATGGAGGGCGCCGCTCTCATCAGCGCATTGAGCCTCTTCGCTGGCTTCAGCTTGCTGCCTGCCGTCTTCCTCATCTTGCGCGAGAAGGAGATTCCGCTGGATGCGCATCAGCGCGTAACCGGCGGGGCTGCCATCGTCGTGGCGGTGATGCTTCTGGCGCTGGCGATTCTCTTCCTGCTCAACGCCTTCGCGCAGGATCTGGCTTTATTGCTGGCGTGCGCCTTTGGGCTGGCTGCTTTGCCCATGCTGGTAATCGTGGCCGACCGGCGGCGAAAAACGCGCAAAGTTTGACAAGCCGCGCGGGCTGTGCTAACCTGCCCTCAATCACATATTCTAAGCCTTGGGCGCGTCTGAACCCGGATGTTCGACGCGTAAATGGGGAAGTCGGTTCAAGTCCGACGCTGTCGCGCAGCGGTAACTGGCGCCAAGCCAGAAGCCCGAATGCCTGCCCAAGACTTAGCTCGTATATCTTTCGCGTAAAAGGAGGCGAGCATGGTCCAGAATCCCTTGCCCGCAGGTCTGCACGGGCATTTGCTTCTATCGGCGGCGGTAATTTCACTCCCCTGTCCAATTCGCAAGCTCATACGAATCGCCATCGCGCTGCTTGTCTTCTGGCTGCCGCTCATGAGTCCGCAGCCACTGCAAGCCCAGCCGGGCAATCTGCTAGAGGGCTGCGTCAGCGATTATCAGCCAGGCGTCGACTATTTCCCGCAGAAGCTGGAGATCGTTGATGCCGAGCGTTTCACCGTCGAATATTTCAATCATTACAAAGTGATCAGCGTATCCGATGCCTTTGACGGCGCGCCGGTTTACGATTATGCGCTCCTGCAATGCGGGACGCCACAGCCGCCGGCCAGCGACTTCGCGCCGAGCACGCAATTCATCGAAGTACCCGCCGGCAGGCTAATCACCTTGTCAACGACGCAGCTGCCGGTTCTGGCGCAGCTGGATTTGCTGGATCGTCTCATCGGCGTCGACAGCGGCTTCTACATCAGCACAGCCGAAGTGAGGGAGATGATCGCGGCGGGCGAATTGGCTGAGCTGGGCTTCGGCGCGGAGATCAACATCGAGAAAGCGCTGGAGCTGGCGCCGGACCTGGTCCTGAGCTACGGCTTCGACCCAGCCAGCGATGCCCACCCCGTGCTGCTGGATGCTGGCGTCTTCACGGCTTTGGATGCCAGTTGGCGCGAGCAATCCCCGCTCGGGCGGGCGGAATGGCTGAAGTTCACCGCGCTCTTTTTCAATCGCGAAGCGGCCGCCAATCAACTCTATGACGAAATCGCCGGGCAGTATGCGGCTACGCGAGCCTTGGCTGAGAACCTCGCCGAAGCCGCGAAACCATCAGTCTTGCTCAACGCCTTCCTCGGATATGCCGATGCCTGGTTCATCCCGGGCGAGCGGAGCTATGTCGGCCGGCTGATCAGCGACGCCGGCGGGAAGCTGCTGCTGGCAGAAGCGGGCTCGACAGGCAGCCAGCCCTTGAGCTTCGAGGCGGTTTATGAAGGCGGCTTACATGCGGATATCTGGCTGCTGGAAACCTTCGGCGTCGACGCGAAGGCGGACCTGCTGGCGCTGGACAGCCGCTTTGAAGACTTTGCGCCGTACCAGAATGGCAGCGCCTGGAACAACAACCGCGACGAGAATGCCAATGGCGGCAACAATTATTATGAATGGGGCGTGACCAATCCCCAGATTGTCCTGGCAGATCTTCTGGCGATATTCCATCCCTCGCTGCTGCCCGAGCATGACTTCCGCTTCTACAGGCTGCTGGATATGGGCTGATATGTCCCGCGTGGTCATAGCGCCCAGCCCGCGGCGCTTCACACTGGCAGTCGGCTGGTCCGCCAAGCGGGAATTCGCTGGCGCGAAGCCGCTGGTTCTGCTGGCGCTGCTGGCATTGCTGGCAATCCTGCTAATGCTGAATATGGCATTGGGCTCCGCATCCATCCCTCTGGAGCAGATCTTGGGCATCCTGCTGGGCGGCGAGCCGGATCATCCGCCCTGGCGTCAGATCGTGCTCAAATTCCGACTGCCAAAGACGGCGACAGCGGGCATGGCGGGCATGGCGCTGGGTGTCAGCGGCTTGCTGATGCAGACCTATTTTCGCAACCCCCTGGCGGAACCGTATGTCCTTGGCGTTTCGTCGGGCGCGAGCCTGGGGGCGGCATTGGTAGCGCTGGGTTCGGGCGCGTTGGGCGGCGCGCTGCTGGCTGGCTTGGGCATGGCTGGCGACCTGCTGCTGACTGTGGCGGCTGGCTTGGGGGCAGCCATCACTATGACGCTGGCGCTGCTGGCGGCCATCCGTATTCAGAACAGCGTCGCCCTGCTCATCCTCGGTTTGATGTTTGGCTATTTCATCAGCGCAATGGTCAGCCTGCTGCTTTATTTCGCGTCGCCGGAACGCATCCAGGCTTATATCAACTGGACCTTCGGCTCCTTCGGGGGCGTCACAACCGGGCAATTGCCGATACTCCTCGCTTTTGTCCTGGCTGGCTTGCTGCTCGCGGCGCTGCTGGTCAAGCCGCTCAACGCGCTGCTGCTGGGCGAAGAATATGCGCGCAGCCTGGGCGTCAATTTGCGGCGGGCGCGAATGGGCATCGTCTTGGCCACGGCTTTGCTGGTCAGCGCGGTGACGGCATTCTGCGGTCCCATCGCTTTCATAGGGATCGCCGTGCCGCATCTCAGCCGCGGATTGCTGCGCAGTTCCGATCATCGCTTGCTGCTGCCGGCAACCTGCCTCACGGGCGCTTGCGTGGCATTATGCGCCGCCCTCATCGCCGAGTTGCCGGGCAATAACCTGGTGCTGCCGCTGAATGTGGTGACGGCTATTCTGGGCGCGCCTGTGGTCATGCTGGTTGCGCTGCGCCATGCGCGAGGCAGCTTATGAACGCGGCTCTGGAAACGCGGGACCTGGCCATAGGCTATCGTCGCCGCGGCAAAAGCAATCTCGGCCTTGGGCAAGGGATATCACTGCAGCTTAAGCCTGGCCAGCTGGTCGGCTTGCTTGGCGCGAATGGACTGGGCAAATCGACGCTGCTGCGGACGCTGGCTGGCATTCAGCCGCCCCTGGCTGGCCAGGTTCTGCTGGCTGGCTGCAATCTCGGCCATCTCAAGCCCGCTGAACTGGCGCGCCGGCTCAGCATGGTTCTGACCAATACGCCGCCGCCCGCGCTGATGTCCGGCTATGGCTTGGTGGCGCTGGGCAGGCAGCCCCATACCGATTGGCTGGGGAGATTACATGCGCAGGATCACCAGCGGATTCAAGCGGCGCTGCGGGCGGTCAAGGCGGAGGAACTCGCGGAAATGCCGGTGTCTGAACTGAGCGATGGACAGCGCCAGAAACTCTTCATCGCGCGGGCATTGGCGCAGGAATGCCCGGTCATGCTTCTGGATGAGCCGACAGCCTTCCTGGATTTGCCCCGCCGCATCGCATGCATGGCGCTGTTGAAGCAGCTGACGCGCGAGCAAAGCCGAGCGATCCTGGTCGCCACGCATGATTTGGATCTGGCTCTGCGACATTGCGACAGGCTCTGGCTGATGAGCGCGAGCGGAATGCGAGTTGGCGCGCCGCAAGATCTGGTTATGGATGGCAGCCTGGGCGCGGCCTTTGATGTGGAGGGCAGCAGCTTCGAGGCGCATCTTGAGGGCGCTATGCGTGAACTGCGCGAAAGCCCGGCGATTGGCTTTCGAGACCGTTGGCTTTTGTCCCTGGCGGATGCGCGTTAGAATGTCCGGCGATCCCTGAGCTCGCAATGGAGTAGAGGAGTTGCCGGCATGGCGCTTTGGCAAACGGACGAAGAATTGTTTGATTTGGCGCGGAATGAACTGTTTCCCGCGGTCCTGGGCGATGTCATGGACAAGCTGGGTTTGCGCCATCAGTTTCTCTCGCCACGGGTCAAGCCCCTGGCGGCGGACATGATAGTGCTCGGCCGCGCGATGACCGTGCTGGAAGAGGATCTGCCGGAAGGCTCCGAGGAGGCTGGCAATGCCTTCGGATTGATGTTCGAGGCGCTCGACAATCTGCAAGCCAACGAGGTCTACATCTGCACGGGCGCATCGCCGACTTATGCGCTTTGGGGCGGCTTGATGAGCACGCGGGCGCGCATGCTGGGGGCGGCTGGAGCAGTCATGAATGGCTATTCCCGCGATACCAACGAGATCCTGGAGTTGAACTTCCCCACTTTCTCCTTCGGCGGCTACGCGCAAGACCAGGGCCCGCGCGGCAAGGTCGTTGATTACCGCTCGCCAATCGAGATGGACGGCGTGCGCGTGGCGCCGGGCGATATCGTTTTCGGCGATATCGATGGCGTCTGCATCGTGCCGCAAAGCGCGGAAGAAGCCGCCTTCACCGCTGCCCTGGAGAAAGCGCGCGGCGAGAACCAGGTGCGCAAGGCTCTGGAAAATGGCATGGGCACTGTCGAGGCTTTTGAAACTTTCGGCATCATGTAACCCCGAACGCGGGAAAGAAAAATGCCGGCGCAGCGGCCGGCGACAACTGTAGCGTCTTTTGCTGTGGGCTGTACAGGACTCGAACCTGTAACCTCCTCGACGTCAACGAGGCGCTCTGCCAGTTGAGCTAACGGCCCCCATACTTACCCCCAGCATAACGCAATTCGCCAGCGCTTGCAAGGCCTCGCGGGGCATTTGACAAAATCCGCGTCATGCCTCTATGATGATGCGGTTGACTGGCCAGAAAGAGTTCCCCGGTGCCTCATCCCATCGCCCATCCGCTCGCGGCAAGATTCCGCCAGGTACAGGATGTCAAATCCGCCAGCGCGCGCCGCCAAACCAGCCTGAACGCTCTGAGCTACGAACCGGATATCGCGGTCGAAACCTGGATGAACAGCCGGCTCTATGTCTACATTGTCGAGAGCGCTCCGCCGGCTCGCAAGCTGCGCGCCATCTTGAAGCAGAACAGCAAAGCCAGCATCGGCACGCTTTTCCTGGTCGACCTGGAATTGCTGCCTGACGATGGCTATTGCGGCAAGCTCGCAGGTTGGCAGGATGACCTCGGCGCGCTGAACGCGGGCGCAATTCATGGCCTCGCGCTCTTCCAGGACAAGCTGCGCCTGGTGCAGGTCAACCTGGATGAGACGACCCAGCGCAACGAGTTCGACGTCTGGCACAGCCGCAACTTCCCTTTGGACGCGGTTGCCGTGCGCCGGCGCGATATGCAGACCCATATCCGCGGCAGCTGGTACGTTGGCGACATCGCCTCGCCACGTTTCAAACGCCGCATCAGCGAGGAACGGGCGCGGCAACGCTTTCATTATCGCTCGCGGCAATCGCAGCCATCCGCCGCTGATTCGGCAGGGCAGATCAACGCCGCTTACCTGGCGCTGGAGATTGAGGTCGGCGCGGGCCAGGAAGCCGTCAAAGAAGCCTTCCGCAAGCTGGCTCGCGAATACCATCCGGACGTCAGCCCGCATGCTAAAGGCGAAGCGGAAAAGCGTTTCAAAGAGGTGAAATCGGCCTATGACCGCATCCGCTCGCACCGCCGCTGGAGCTAAAGCGGGAGACCCGTCTGTGGGTCCACCAGGACTCGAACCTGGAACCAATCGGTTATGAGCCGACTGCTCTGACCATTGAGCTATGGACCCGTCGCCTGCCCGCGACGGCAGGGCGCAATAGCGGGTAACGGGATTCGAACCCGTACTGACACCTTGGAAGGGTGGAGTGCTACCGTTACACCATACCCGCGGACAAGAAAGTCGGGGCGCCCGGATTCGAACCGGGGACCTCACGGACCCAAACCGTGCGCGCTACCGGGCTGCGCCACGCCCCGCTTTCAAGCGCATGATACTCGCCCTGAGCCGCAAAGTAAAGCCAAAATCGGCCAGCCGCTATGCCTCGCCAAATTGCTTCAGCCAAAGGGCGGTATCCTCTTCGGAGGGCGTCGGTTTTCCGCTGTCCTCCGGCTTGGCGCGCTCCTCTGGCCCGGCTTGCAAGCGCATTGCGAAGTCGGCTGCTGAAAGCTGGCGCATGCGTTTGCCGCGCGCATAATCGCGCAGCTCGCGATCCGACGAGACCAGGGTCCAATTGCGGGCGTCGCGAATCCTGGCTATGCGCGCTTTGATCAAGGCATCGGCATTGGAGCGGCGAGCGGCCGCGAAAATGACTGTGACCGAGCTGGTAGAGAGTTTGGACGCGCCCCCTGGCAAGCCTTGATCAAATATCACGGTGCATTTTGTTTTTTTGCGAGCCGCGAAACCCCTCAGCTTGATGACCAGCTTGGCTTCGTCGTTCTCGTCAGCCAAATCTACATCTGGCAGCGCGGCGATAAGATTGTGTCCATCAATCAGATAGGGCATGGGCTTGTTGTTTCAATCACTTTGGGCGAGCTATTCAGCCGGCGCTGGCTGCGCAATGGGCAGAGCCATGATGAAGACGCTGCCAATCCCGGGGCGGCTGCGCGCTTGCAGGTAACCGCCATGGGCGTCGCAGATCGCTTTGGCGACAGTGAGCCCCTGGCCCAAGCCGCTGGGCATGGCATGTTCACCGTCCGCGCCGCCACGATAGAAGCGCTCGAAACTATGCGGCAGGTCGTCCGCGCTTATGCCCATGCCATCATCGCTGACGCTGATGAGCAGGGTGTTCTTGGCATTGCGCCTTTCCACGCGAGCAGCCAGCGCCACATAACCGCCTTTTCTATTGTAATCCGCGCCATTGCGAATCAGATGCGCCAAAGCCCATTGCAGGCGCGCGTCATCGCCACGCAGTGACAAGCCCTTTAAGCCCCGCGTCATCACCAGCAGATCAATGCCACGCCCCCGAAGGCTTGGGCCGAGGCCATTCACCACCGACCAGAGCATGGCTTCGGCATCCAGGCTTTCGCGCTTGACGTCAAAAGCGCCGGCTTTCATCCTGGCGATATCCAGCAATTCCAGCGCCAGCTGATCCAGAGTATCGATGTTCTGCAGCAGTTTTTCCAACAGGTTTTGATTCACCGCGCTGTCTTCCGGCTGGCCGCTGAGCAGTTCGCTGGCCAGCTTGACGACGCTGACCGGTTTCTGCATATCTTCGGCGATATGGCGGGCGAAGCCATCTTGCAGGCGCAGCGCCAGGGCGTCGTGGGTCACATCGCGCAAGATGATGATCGTGCCGATTCGCCGCCGGTTTTCGTCGCCGATGGCCACTAATTGGGCGCGCGCGACATGATCGTTCAGCGACAATTCGACAGATTCGCCCAGGGGCGTCAACTCGGCGGGCGCCTCCCGCACATCGCGATAGCGCTCGAATAGCGTGCCCAGGTCGCTATCCCAGAAGGCTTTCTTGCCGCCAAGCATGGCTTCGGCCGCGCGATTCATCATGGTGACCTTGCCGCTGGAGTTCTGGGCGATGATGCCGTCTTCCAGGCTGCCCAGCACGGCGCGCAAACGTTCAAGTTCGCTGCCCCGCCGCTGATGCTCATCCTGCAATCGCTTATGCTGCTGCCGCAGAGCCTGATGCCGAGACAATTCTTGCCCGGCCATGGCGCGCTGTTGGCGCAGTTCGTCTTCAAGCTGCTGGCGTCGGCTCAGGCCGCGATAGAGACGCCGAAACAGCGACTCGCTGGCGCTGCCGAAACGATCCACTTCGTTCAAGCCTGTGCTGGCTTGTATGCTGCTGCGGTCCTGCGCGTCCTTCATGGCAATTTGCTTTGCTTGCGAGCGCCATTCGCTTAGCTGCACTTACCATTATATGCATAGTCTGCATGCCCGCGAATTCCAGCCAGCGCAGATGGCAGGCGGCTCAAGATAGGCTATCATCACAGGAGCAATTCCAAGGCGTCTTGTCATTGGCGAAGCATGCAGAATATTGCCCCTACCCGCAGCTTGAGGCGACGCTCGCGCGATCTGCTGATTGTGGCGGCGCTGGCTTTTCTTCTGGGCGCGGCTCTGCTGGTCCTTGGGATTGCCCTGCATATCTTCAAGCTGGTGGCGCCATTCAATCCGGGTCACGGCATGTACGATCTCACGCGCAAGTCGCTGCTCGCGCTGGGCATGGCGGTCGCCCTGGTTTCTATGGCTTTGGCTCTGCGGGCGCTCACCTGGAAGACGGACAACAAGAATGCCCGCATCCTGGGCGAGATCTTGGCGGCGCATCTGGATGATCGCTATGTGCTGATACGCAACATCAGCAAGCGAACCACCGGTTATGTGGATGCCGCGCTGGTGAGCCGTCACGGCGTTTTGGCGCTGCGCATCAGCAATCGCCGCGGCGCATATTTCAACGAAGGCGGCGACTGGCTGCGCTTGCGGCGGGGCAGATGGCGTCCCCTGCGCTGGAACCCGAGCCGCGAGGCTTTCAGGAATGCCAGCAAGCTGCGCGGGCATTTCAAAGTCTGCGGCATTCCCGACGCGCCGGTCTTCGCCAGCGTGGTATTTTTGCGAGACGAACCCGAGTTAAAGTTGCGCCTGCGGCAATCGGCTCTGCCGGTAGCGCATGCCAGCCAATTGGTCATGGCGCTGCGCGACACTTATCTCGCCGAAGAGCGCCTGGCCGTCCGCGAGGTAGAGGCGCTTGTACGCGCGCTGTATGAATAGCTGTATGAATAGGACAGGACAATGAGCGCCACCCTGCATTTGGCGAGCCTGGGTCAAGACAAGACCGCGCTGGCGATTGGGCTGCTGCGCCAAGTGACCGAGGCGCGCCAGGACAGCTTCCCGACTGTCTGGGCGCTCTTGGCGACGCGCCGGCAAGAGCTGGATTTCCGGCGGCGGCTGGCGATGGAGGCGGGAGGCCCGCCCGTTCATTTCAATTGCGAGTTTTTCAACTTTTATTCGCTGAACGCTCGCCTACTGAAGGTCGCCCGGCAACCCGCCCGCCGTCTATCAAACCTGGCGCGCCACAGAATCCTGGCTGAGCTGCTCAAGCAAATGCGGGATGAGGACCAGCTCAAAACTTTTCAGAGCATCGCCGAGACGCGCGGCTTCGTTTCAGTCTTGGCGGGGCTAATAGACGAACTCAAGCAAAACAGCGTCGATGTCGAGGATTTTGCCCGGGCGGCGCGCAGCCAAAAGGATCATGAACTGGCGGCAATCTATCGCCGCTATCAGGACATCTTGCGGCAAAGCGACCTGGCTGATGTTGAGGGCGAAGGTTGGCTGGCTCTGGCGACATTGCGCCGGCGGCCCGCCATCGCCTCCCAGGTCGACATGCTGCTTGCGCATGGCTATGACCAGTTCACGCCTGTGCAAGCCGAGCTGCTGGCTGAGCTGTCGCGCTCCGTTGGGCAAACGCATATCACATTGACCGCGCTGCCGGACGCTGAGGCGAGCGCATTGCCAAACCGCAGCCTGGCGACGCGGCGCCGTTTGCAATCGGCATACGCCAAGCGGCATCTCAGCCTGGAGCAGCGCCGCCACGACGCTATACAGACCAATCGCCATCCCGCGCTGAATCGGCTGGGGCAAGCGCTATTTCGCGATCATCCCGGCGGCAGCAGTGGCGATGTCATCACGCTGATTGAAATGCCCGATCCCGCCGAGGAAGCCCGGGCGGTCATGCGCTCCATCAAGAAGCTGCTCCTGGATGGCGTCAGTGCAGATGACATCCTCATCGCGCTGCGCGATTGGACCCTGTATGCCGAATACTTTGAATGGGGGCGCGAGGGATACGGCTTGCCGCTCCTGCTGCATTATGACCGCGCATTTGGCGGGGCGCCCGTCATAGCCGCTCTCATGGACCTGCTGGAGCTCCCGCCGCGCTTCCGCCGCCGCGATCTGCTGGATGTTTTGCGCTCGCCCTATTTTGACTGGAACCTGGATGACAATTTGCTGGATTTGCTCGACCGCGCCAGCCTGGAGCAGCGCTTTCTGGGCGGACCTCCGGAAGACTGGCTGGGGCTGGTTCAGCGCGCCCGACATAGCAGCGAAACGCTTGCCGACTCGCAGACTCCGATGACGGCTCGGCAGGCGCATAACTTGACACAGGGGCTGCAAGCCTTTTTTGCCGCCACCCGCCCGCCCGATGACAGCGGTCTGTCCGAGTATATCCGCTGGCTTGAGGCGCTGCTGGGCGAGGAAAGCGCCGCGGAAGCCGAGCAGGAGAGCCCCGGCGCGTCCCCCAATGTCATCAGGAACGCGCGCGAAAGCGATGCCGTCAACCGCGCCATAGGTGACCGCGACATCAAGGCGCTCGCGCGTCTAAAGTCCATCCTGCGCGCCTTGCTGGCCAGCGATGATGCCCTGCAGGCGGCTATGGGCAGAAGCAAGCCGACAAGCTGGGCGGAATTTATATCCGAACTCAAATATGTCCTAGAAACTGGCGCCGACGACAGCATCAATCAGCCGCGGACGGGCAAAGCGCTGGTGACGACAGCGGCCGAAGCCCGTGGCTTGCCGCATGAGCATGTCTTTATCCTGGGATTGGCGGAAGGCGTCTTCCCGGCGGAAATCGCGCAGGACCCGCTCTATCTCGATTCGGAGCGCCGGCAAATGCAAGAACGGGGAATAGGCCTGGCCACGCGAGCCGAGCGCTTCGATGACCGCGGCCTCTTCTATGAGCTGATCAGCCTGCCCCGCAAGAGCCTGACCTTATCCAGACGGACATTCCAGGGGGGCCGAGCCTGGATCGAAAGCTATCTCTGGCGGGCTGTGCGGGCCGCCTTCCCCGATGCGCCGCTCGCAAGGCGCTCCGTCGGCGCGGTCATTGAGCCTAATGAAGCCGCCAACAGCGCCGAATTGCTGGTGGCGATCGCTGATCAGCTCAATCAGCCGAAAGCCAGCGTTGCCGAATCCGCATTGGGCGCGCGGAACTGGCTGGAATCTCAGCGCGACGGGAAGCAGGCCTGGCGGCGTCTGCGATACAATCGCGCGGTGGAGATGCGGCGGCTTTTCAACGCGCCATTTGATCAATATACCGGCTTGCTCTCAAGACCGGCGCATTTGGATGAAGTGGCGCGGCGGCTGGGCGATGAGCGGGTCTGGAGCGCCTCGCAGCTGAACGATTTTGGCTATTGCCCTTTCCGGTTTTTCGCCAAGCGCCTGCTTAAGTTGACTCGAACGCAGGAGCCGGAGACGGGCTTGGATGCGCTGCAATTCGGGGCGCTGCATCACCGCATTTTGGAAGAGACGTATAGCCGGATCCGTTCGAGGCAGCTGGAAATCGCCGAGGCCAACCAGGCGGAAGCGCTGGATATCCTGGCTGTCGTGGCGGATGACTTGTTCGCGCGCGCGCCCGAGCAATACGATTTCCAGGCCAGCGCCAGTTGGCTGGAACAATGCACGCTCATGCTGAAGCGGCTTGAAGCGCTTGTCAGGCAGGATTTCTCGCCCGAAAGGCGGACACTCGCCGGTTCGCCGCGTTATGCGCATCGCCTGGAAGCGCGCATCGACGAATTCAGGCTTGACCTGGGCGATGGCGGGCCGCCTCTGCGCCTGACAGCCTTGATCGACCGCATCGACAATGAAGCCGGCCAGCTGGTCGTGATCGATTACAAGACCGGCAGCGCGACAATCAATCGGGAAGATATGGAGATGGGCCGCGATTTTCAGATGATGATTTATCTGAGCGCATTGATGAGCGAATTTGCGGAGATGGGCGCCGATGAAGATGTGGCGGGCGGAATGTTCTGGCATCTGCGCAATCTCAAAGTGAGCGGAAGCCTCTTGACCGATGACGAAGACGATTTGCGCCTGCTGGAAAAAGCCAAAGCGCATATCGCAAATCACCTGCGGATGGCGCGGGCTGGGCAATTCCCCGTGCAGCCGCCCAAGCTTGAGAACGGCAAGTGTACGCGTTATTGCGAGTTCTCGCGCCTCTGCCGGATTCAAGCGACCGGCCGCCACAAGAGCCTGCCCGCGCTGCCAAGCTAAACGAGACGCCAGATGCAAGCCACGCCGGAACAATACGAAGCCATTCACAGGCATGACAAGAATCTCATCGTCGTGGCTGGCGCCGGCTCGGGCAAAACGCGCGTCCTGGTCCAGCGCTACCTGGAGCTTCTGGCCAGCCACAGAGATTGGCCCATCAGCGCCTTGGTCGCCATCACATTCACGCGGCAAGCGGCTTATGAAATGCGTCATCGCCTTCGGCTGGAGCTGGAGCGGCGCGCCAAAGGCTCGGATGCGGCGCACTGGGCGCGACATCTGGCTGACTTGGATAGCGCGCGCATAGACACCATTCATGGTCTCTGCGCCGACATCATTCGGGCTAACGCGGCTGAAGCGGGCGTCGACCCCATGTTCAAAGTGCTTGACGAAACCGAAGCCGCCATCCTGCTGGAAGGGGCTGTTGACGATGCGCTGGCGCAGGTCAAGATGCCGGTCGCAAGCCTGTTCGCGCATTGCGATGCCTTCAAGATCGAGGGCGCGCTCAAGCAGATGGCGCTTATCCACGCCGATTATCCGCCGCCCGCCGACGATGCCGAGGCGGTCTTCGCTGGCTGGATGGACGCATGGGCGGAACTGGTCTATGCCGAGCGGGAGACTCTGCTGGCGTCGCCAGAAGCGGGAGCTCTGGATGCCATAGCCGCCCCGGATGGCGATGACAAACTGGCTGGCCTGGTCGCGCAGTATCGCGATTATCTGGGCAGGGCAGCCGAAAGCGACGCGGCCCAGGCGATGGAGATTCTGCAAACCTGTTATGCGAAAGGCTCTGTTGGCAGCAAGGGCTCAGCCAAGGCCTGGGGCGGCAAGGAACAAAAGGCGGAAGTCGCGAATTCGCTGCGCGCTCTGCGCAATCGCATCGGGGCGGCGCTGAAACCAGTCGGCGATATGCCCGGCGAATTGGATCGGCTGGCCGCGCGGCTGCTGCCCTTTTGGCATGAGCTTCTGAAGACTGTTGCACGGCTGTATAGCCAGCGCAAGCAGGCGGCTGCCCAGCTTGACTTTGATGATTTGGAACGGCTGGCGGCTGATTTGCTGCGCGATCAGGCGGCCCGCGACCGCTATCGCAATGCCGAGTTCAAGCACTTGCTGGTGGATGAATTTCAAGACACCAACGCGGCCCAATGGCGTATCATCCGCTCCCTGGTTGATCTGGAGGCGGGCGGCTCGCTCTTTGTGGTAGGCGACCCCAAACAAAGCATCTACCAATTTCGCGGCGCGGACGTCAGCGTTTTCAGCCAGGTAGCGCGGCGCTTGCGCGAGGCGCCGGCCGGGCGAGAGCTGCCCTTGTCCATCTCTTTCCGCAGCCATCCCAATCTGGTCGCGCAAGTCAATGTTCTCTTCGCAAAGCTGTTTGAACAGGACAAAAGCAGCCCGGTCGCGGAGTATCAGACGCCATTTGGGAGGCCCATGCAAGCCGCCCGCCTGGATTCGCCCGCGGCGCCCGCCATCGAATTGCAGCTGCTGGATAAAGACAGTCTGGCGGATTTGGATGGGCAAGGTCAATCAGCCAATGCTATGCGACGCTGGGAGGCTTATGAAATCGCCGAGCGGGTCGCGAACCTGGTCGCATGTGGACGCCCCGTCTACGACAAGGCGACATCCCAATGGCGAGACCTAGAATATGGCGATATCGCGATTCTGTTTCAGGCGATGTCGAACGCGACGATTTACGAAGATGCCCTCAAAGCGCGCGAGCTGCCCTACCTCACGGTGGCCGGGCGCGGATATTATGACCGCCAGGAAGTCTGGGATATGCTGGAATTGCTGCGATTTTTGCATAATCCCGCCAATGATCTGGCGCTGGCGACTGTCTTGCGTTCGCCATTGTTCTCGTTCAGCGACGATCTGCTCTTGGCGCTGCGCATGATGCCGGCCGGCGAAGACCAGGCGGCTGGTCCTATGCCGCTCTGGCAGGCGCTGCGACTGGCTGCCGAAAGGCCCGCCTATGGCATGGACGCTGATGACATCCCGCAATTTCGCCATGCGCTGGAAACGCTTGCGGATCTTCGGCGGATTTCCGGGCGCGTCACTATATCCGAACTGCTGCGGCGCGCTCTGGCAAAAACCAATTATGACGCTCTCCTGACCGGCTTGCCCGATGGCGACCGCCGGCGCGGCAATATCGAGAAGCTGCTGCATCTGGCGCAAAGCAGAGGCAAGATCACCCTGGGCAAGTTTTCGCAGTATCTCACTGATTTGACCGCCAGGGAGGCGCGGGAAGGCGAGGCGCATCTGGAAGCCGGCAACGCCATCCGGCTCATGACCGCGCACGCCAGCAAGGGCTTGGAGTTCCCGTTGGTCATCCTGGCTGACGCATCCTGGCGGCCTGGCTGGTCCGGCGCGCCAACCCTGCTTGCCGATCATGAATATGGCTTGAGCTGCCAGGTCTATGATGCCGCGAGCAACAAGGATGTGAATGGCTTCGCCCATCAGCGCAGCAATGACCTGCGCAGGCTGAAGGAAAGCGAGGAACGCAAGCGCCTGCTTTATGTCGCCGCCACCCGCGCCCAAGATTACGTGATCCTCAGCGGACAGGTTCGGCGGACCAAGCAAGGCAACTGGACGAGCGCTGGCTGGCTGAAGCAGCTATTGCATATTCTCGAACTGGAATCCATTGAGAGCCAGCCAGAGCAAACAAGCCACTTCGCTGGGTTGCCTGTTTCAGTCTTGATGCCGAGGCCGCCAGCGCGCGAATCCCTCCTGCAATCGCAACTTCCTGGCAGGGATCTCTGGAATTTCCAGCCGGACGCGCGCCAGTTCCCGCCTTATGCGCCGCCTTTGATAGCGCCCCTGCCGCGCCCAGAATCGCCGGGACCGAGCCACATCACCGTTTCGCAGATTACTGACATCGGCACGTATCGCCGCTCTTCCAGCCAGAGCCAAAGGCAGCTGGCCGCCAGCCGTTTTCGTCAGAGCCTCCAACAGGGAGCGCCAGCCGAACTCGCCCAGCTCAGCCGAATCCAAGCCAATGAAAGGCGGACGATCGGCGAAATCGTCCACGAACTGCTGCGCTATCCGGATATTGAGCCCAATGAGCCCGCCACTGACAGATTGATCGCTTCCGTCGCCTGGGAGCGGGGTTTGACGAATCCACAATCGGCCCGCGAAGTCTTTGGCGAGGTCAAGCGCCTCTTGCGGCTCGCGATGACCAGCCAAGTTTATGCCTGGATGACCAGCGCCCGCGAGGACTCCCGCCCGATATACACCGAGCTGCCCTTCATGTATCGAAGCGACAGGCGGGTGATTCATGGCGTCATGGATGTCGTCCTGCAGGGTCCGTCCGGTCAGTGGATCATCATTGATTACAAGACCAGCGCGGTCGGGCAGGGCGCATACGAAGATCATGCCCAGCGCTATCTGCTGCAGCTTGGGCTGTATGCCGCGGCTCTGCGCGCCAAGCTGGATCTCGATGGGCTGCCGCAGACCTATGTGCATTATATTCGCGGCAACCGCACGGTGAAGCTGGATCCGCGGGCTTGCCAGGAAGAATTGCGCGGGCTGGAAGCGGCCATTGGCGATCTGGCGAGCCATGAGAACTAGGCTCTTGCGCTGGCTGCTGCCGCAATGGGGCGAAAACCCCCTGCTGGATTATGACTGGATGCATCCGCAGGCCAGCCAATCCCGCCGCGGTTTCGCCATGCAAACGCTGCTGATCCTCGCTTTGCTGGGAGTGGCGGGGATTGGTTATGCCAGCGCGACCGGTCTCATGGCAGGCAGCCTCAACATCAGCGCGCTCATCTGGCAAAGCCTGTACTATCCGGTAATGGGGCTGCAACTGCTGACGGCACTTGCCGCGATCGCCCTGGGCGCCGGCAGCCTGTCCGCTCGCAGCCAAGGCGGAACCTGGGATCATCTGCGCGTCACGGAGTCCGGAGCTGGCTTGGCATTGCGCGCCAGTTGGCTGAGCATCCTGTATCGGTTGCGCGCGCCCATCGCCGCGGTTCTGCTGGTCCGGCTGGTCCTCGCCCTGGGCATGCTGCTGGATTTGCCGGCTTTTGGCAGCCACTATGTGAAAATGCTCGGCGGAGCCGCCATGAATCCAAGCTCAAGCTGGCATGTCAGTCTCGTTTGCCTGGCTTTTGGCGGAGCCGCCGCTGCCATGCTTCCGCTTTCGATGTCCGCTCTGTGCGCGGCTCTTGGCATTGTCCTGAGCCTGGCGCTGCGCGAAGGGCTCTTTGTGTCCGTCGGGCAGAGCCTTCTTGGCGTGGCGCTGGTCGTCTGTGTTTGCGTCATGTCCTTCGCCGTCTCGCAGATGCTGCAGGGTCAGCTCAATATGCCGAACTTTGTCAGCCTGCCGCTATTCATCAGTTACAGCGCAGTTGGCGATTGGGGACTCTCGCTGATGCAGCTTGGCAGCGTTGGCGAGGTCTGGCAGCGAATGCCTCTGGGAGCGACCATCGGCGTCGGTTTGACCGGCCTGGCGCTGTGCCTGGCACTGTTGGCTGATGGGCTGATGCGGCTGGCTGAGCGCTTGACGGAGGGGCGGGGATAGCGAGCGCGTTCAAATCCCGCCTGGGCCGCGCTATAATTGGCTCTGCAAAGGAGCCAAGGAGGCCATCATGCCAGCAGTGGGCGATCATGCGCCGGACTTTGAACTGCTCAACCATAAGGGCGAGAGCGTCAAGCTTAGCGATTTCCGCGGCCAGAAAGTGCTGCTCTTCGCCTATCCCAAAGCCGCCACGCCCGGCTGCACGACGCAGGCTTGCGGCTTCCGCGACAACTCCGCCAAGATTGAGACTGCCAATGCCGTCGTTTTGGGATTGAGCCCGGATGCGCCTGACACGTTGGCCAAGTGGATCGAGGAAGAAGCCTTGGGTTATGACCTGCTGTCGGACCCGGAGCATGAGGTCTTGGAAGCCTGGGAGGCTTGGGGCGAAAAGTCCATGTATGGCAAGAAGTACATGGGCGTGATCCGCTCGCATTGGATCATCGGTGAAGATGGCGCGGTGCTGGATGCCCAGGTCAAGATCAGCCCCAAGAAGAGCATCGAAAAGGCGCTGAAGTTCCTGGCGCAGGCCTGATTGAGACAGGCTCCATGGACGATTTCCGGCTGAGTTTCACCGCCGGCGGCCTGCATAATGCGCAAATCAAGGGCTCGCTGATTGGCGACGCGGTCTTCGCGCCCGGCTTCACGCGCTATGACAAAGGGCCGCAAGTCCAATGGCAGCAAGTCTCTGACATGCAGCCCGAAGGCGCCAATCCCATCGGCTTTTGCATCGGCGATGGCTGGCAGCGGGGGCCGCTTGACGCGCTGCGGAAGCCTGCCCATCTGGTACAATGGCGGCGTCAAGCAATATAGGCGCGCTATAGGACTTGTGACAAACGCGAAAAACATGATTGCGCTGGCTCTGCTCTTACTGACCGCCTGCCAAGCTCCCGAAGAAGCCAGCCAGGCGATCCAGCCTACCGCGGCCCTGATCGTCTACGTGACGCCGACGCCCGTGCCGACCCTGGTGCCAACGGCTGTCCGCTTGCAGCCGACAGATAGGCCTGACCTTAGCCAAGCGGCGCCCTCGCCCATCACAGCCGACAACTGCGAGGCAGCGCTGGCATCGCGCTATATCGAAGCCAGCGACAGCTGCCTGGCGGGCCCGACGGGTTACTTCTGCAATGGCGGCTCGCCACCCACGCTCGATCCGGCCTCGGATGCCTTGAACGCGCCGGCGGCACTGGCGGAAGCGGAGACCATCGAACGGCTGCAAAGCTCGCCCTTGTCGGCTTCCGGCGGGGGTTTGCTCTGGCTGCGGCTGGAAAAGAATATCCTGATGGACGCTCTGATCGTCGGCAGCGTCAACATCAGCAACCGCGTCTCAGCCGAGACGGGCTTGGCGCGCTGGCGTTCCATCACCCTCGAGAGCGGGCCGGCCGCGGACGATTGTCCAGCCATACCGCCAGCAGGCGCCTTGATCGTGCAAGGTTTGTATGGGCAGACAGCCAGCGCCTTCATCAACGGCGTCGCCGCGGAGATCAACGGCACGCTGGTTGTCCTGACACAAGACGACGCCACCAAGTTCATCACGATCGAAGGCACGGTCTTGCTGGTGGCATATGGACGTTCCGTGACGCTGAATGTCGGCGAACAGCTGAACCTGCGCTATGAGCCGGGCGACTGGAATAAACCCGCGCAGCTGCCCAGCCAGCCCGCGCTGCTTGAATACGCGCTCATCAAGCATTTGCCGATTCGGCTCTTTGATCGCCCCGTGCCCATTCCGCAGCCGGGTTACGCGCGAACGCAAGGCGGCGTCAACATGCGCGTCGCGCCGGATATCAACTCGAGGCTGCTCTTTCAGGTGCCGGCGGGCCAGACCATGGGCATCCTTGGCCGCAGCAGCGATGGCAAATGGCTGCATATCCGCTTTGGCAATGGCGATACGGGCTGGATGAGCGCGGAGCTGCTGGCGGGGCGCCAGGGTCCGATTCACAGCGTATACGATCTCACGCCCGAGCCGCCCCAGCGTTATGGCGAACATGCCCGGCGCGCCGAGGTGAATGTGCCCCGCGGCGGCAACCTGCGGGAAGCGCCCGATACCGCTTTTCGCGTGAAACGCACGCTTCCCCAAGGCACGGCGGTGAGCCTGCTGGCGCGCAGCCCCTACAGTCCCTGGGTCAAGGTGGAAGCGGGGGATGACATCGGCTGGATGGCGCTCTTCACGCTTTCGACAGAAGCGGTCATCTCGTCGCTGCCAATAGATTATACTGTGCCGCTGCCGCCACGCGCCACGCCGACGCCCTCCTTCAGCTTTGGCGGCGGTCATGCCTATCCCGACCCGGCTGGCGGGTATTAGACTTGGCGGCGAGAAAGGCGGATCAAACGAAGGCGATGACGAAGCCGATGACGGCGCCGGCCAACAAACCCGCGACTTCCGACCGCGACAATTGCGGCACATGCCAATAGGGACGCGGAGTCAGCGCTGGCTTGCGGATTCTCCAGGCGATAGCGCAAATCAATAGCGCCGACAGCCCCGATGCCAACACAGCGACATCATTTGTTGGAATGAGAGAGGCCGCCGCTTCGGTAGTCAAAGCAGCCTCAAAGCCGGAAATCCGCCAATCCAGCGCATTGACGTAAGAAATCGCCATCGCGATTGGCAGGGCGCAAATCGCGGCAATCAGACAGACTTGAACGCGGCTCTCCAATTTGCCCAGCCAGAAGCCATTCATGCTGGTCAATATCGCCAGGCTTGCGGCCAGCGGTCCCAGCAGCGCCGCTCGTGGCAGGTCACTCAGGATCCGCCATCCACTCAAAACATCCGTCGAGACCAGCGCCAGCAGCGCCAGAGCCAGCAGCGCGAAGTACGCAGCGCCCAGGAAGGCTTGCGGATGCCGCGTTCGATAGCCGATTGTGTAGAGCAGCAGAGCCGCTATGCCGCCGGCCAAAGCCAAGGTCCATGAAGCCAAGCCCAGGCTGCCCGCCTCGCCCTGTCCAACAGTCGACTCTTCGTCCGCCAGCATGGGCGGAGCCAGCAAAACCTCGAGCCGCATAACCTGGCTGCCCTCTTCGTGTAGCGCCGCCTCGTTGCCATAAGCCGCGCGCGTCTCGCTAGTTATGCCTATCCAAGCTGGCCCCGAGACTCCAGCGCCCAGCGCAATCGCCAAAAGCGCCAGGAGGCCGGGCATCGCGCGCATCTGGCTGGCTTCGCGGTTGAAGGCTTGCAAGAACGTCTCGAAGCTGACCCAGCCAAGAGCAATCGCCGTCAGGAGCGGCGCCAAAGGCATCTGCATGATGAGCAGAGCCGCCTGCGCCGTGCCAGCGAGCAGAAAGTTTCGGGCGGCTGGTCGGTCCCGCAGCGCGTCCAAACGCCAAAGCAGAAACGGAAATAGCGCCAAAGCCAGCAAGGCCGGAAATGCTCCTGGCGCCTTAGGCATGTCAAGGATCAGCGCCGGGCTGCTGGCGTATATCAAGCTGGCCAGGACCGCGCCCAAGCTGCCGCTGCGCCGCCAACAGAAGAGCGCCATGCCCACAGCCGACACGACAAGCAAGGTGGCTCTCTGAGCCGATCCAATCCCGGAGACATGCAGCGTCAAGGGAATTGCCAGCCCAAGCGTCAAGGCGATGACGAGCGCCAAACCCGAATCAATCAGCTGGCGCAAGGATTTTGCGGCGATCTCGCGCATGCCATCCCAATGCAAGCTAGTAACGAAGCCAAGTATGTGCGTTATACGCCAATTCGGGGTATCTTTGTAGCGGCAACATGAGCGAGGGGACAAGCGATGGCGCAGAGCCGCGGGAACGACGAAGGGACATACAAACGCCGCATAAACGCATGGGCCATGTACGACTGGGCGAACTCCGCCTTCGCGACAACCATCCTGGCCAGCCTGCTGCCCATCTATTACAGCACAGTGGCCGGCAGCACGCTGCCCAGCGAAGCCACCGCCACCGCTTATTGGTCGCTGACCATCAGCTTCTCGCTCTTTGTCCTGGCCATCCTCTCGCCGATCCTGGGCACAATATCGGATGTCATGCGCAGCAAGAAGCGCTTCCTGGCGATTTTTATCGGCGCGGGCGTGATTGGCACAGGTTTGCTGGTGCTGGTCAACACCGGCGATTGGCTGCTGGCGTCGCTCTTCTTCGTCCTGGGGCGGATCGGCTTCGGCGGCTCGATCATCTTCTACGATGCGCTGCTGCCGCATGTGGCGCGGAAGGAAGACCGCGATTGGGTATCAACCCGCGGATACGCCTTGGGCTATCTCGGCGGCGGCATCCTGCTGGCCATCAATGTTCTGATGTATTTCTTCATTCCCGATAGCGTCTTCGAGAACGCCGGCATTCGTTTGTCCTTCCTGACCGTGGCTGTCTGGTGGCTGGTCTTCTCGCTGCCGGTCTTGCGCCAGGTGCCCGAGCCGCCTTCGGTGACAGCCGTCTTGCAGCGGGGCGAGACCGTGCTCGGCGTGAGCTTGCGGCGCCTGCGCGAGACCTTCCGCAATATCCAGCGATACCGCGAACTTTTCAAATACCTGGTCGCTTTTCTCATTTACAACGACGCCATCGGCACGATTATCGCCGTGGCCGCCATTTATGGCGCGGAACTGGGCTTCGGGCTGACCGAGCTTGTCCTGGCGATTCTGCTGGTGCAATTCGCCGGCATCCCCTTCAGCATAATATTCGGCCGCTTGCCCGCTCACAGTGACCGCCGCGCCCCCTTCTATCTGGCTTTCATCTTGATAAACGCCATCGCCCTGCCCATCTTGGGCATCGCCTTGGTTAGCGCCCTGCCCGCAAATGTGACCGGCGCGCAGCCAGAGCCCTATTCCAGCCAAGGCGAGCATGTCGGCGAGGGCATATACCCGCTCACTGACGCCGCCTTCACAGCCAGCGGAGAATGGCAGGCTTTGACCGTGCCCGGCGAAGAGCTCATCGGCGATGATTTGCTGGGGTCATTGACCGCCGCGCTGACCGGCATCCCCGAGGATCTTGAGTACGTCTTCAGCGACCAGCCAGGCGCCAAGCAGGCTTTCGCCTTCAAGGGGCGGCATCTGCGCATCAGCTATCGCCTGGGTCCGGATGGCGGGCTCATCGGCTTCACGGTGAATGGCGAGCCTTACGCCGACGACGATGGCGCGCCGCTGGTGATCAACAGCTACAGCGAGACGCCGCGCTATGGCGAGACCCTGAGCATGGACATGGGCGAAGCGGGCTTGCATCGGCTGGAAATCGCGCATGCTTCCGCCACTGATGAAGGGAGACTTATCGCCCTTTCGCAAATAGAAGTGCTGCCGCCGGCTCGGGAAAGCAGCTTGCCAACCATCATGGCGATCATCATCGCCTTTGAGCTTGTGGCGCTGCTGTTGGCCTGGCTGCTGCGTTCGCGTTTCGCAGGCCTCTCGAACTGGCTGGATACCCGCCGCAGCATCCTGCTTTCGCTGCTGGTCTATTGCATCATCGCCTGCTGGGGATTCATCTTGAACGCCACGCTGGAATTCTGGATGCTGGCGCTGATGGTGGCCATGGTGCAGGGCGGCAGCCAGGGCTTGAGCCGCAGCCTCTATGCCAGCCTCTGCCCGACAGCCAAAAGCGGCGAATTCTTCGGCTTTTACAGCATCATGGAGAAGTTCGCCTCGATCATCGGTCCGCTGATTTTCGCTTTCGCCGGCATCGTGCTGGGCAGCAGCCGCCCAGCCATCCTCAGCTTGATTGTCTTATTCGTCATCGGGGGGTATCTGCTGAGCCGCGTGGACATCGCCGGGGGCCAGCGCCTGGCTCGCGAAGAAGATGCCGCGCATGGCATCATCAGTGAATAGCGATCGGCGAATTGCCGCAAGTCACCAAAAGAGATAGCCCAGGAGGGATGCCTTATGCCGAAAATCGGACAGGCAGCGCCGGACTTTGAATTGCTGAACCAGGACGGGCAGAGCGTTCGCCTGAGCGGATTCCGCGGCAAAATCGTGGTCATCTTCGCCTTTCCCAAAGCCAATACCATGGGCTGCAACAACCAGGCTTGCTCCTTCCGCGATGTCTTCCCGCAGATCGAATCGCAGAACGCGGTGGTGCTCGGCGTCAGCTCGGATGATGTGGAGACCCTGGCGCGCTGGAAACAGCTCAAGGGCTTGCAATATGATCTGCTGTCTGATCCCGACCATAAGATGCTGGAGGCTTGGGATGCCTGGGGATTCAAAATCTTGATCGTCAAGCTGCCCATATCCGCCACGCGCTCCTATTGGGTGATTGACGAGCAAGGCATACTGGTGGATCAGAAGATTGGCGTTGGTCCCCAGGAGAGCGTCGACAAGGCGCTGGCGACTGTCGAACGTTTGGCGGCCACCGCCTAGCGCCACTGTCACCAAGAGAATACGGCGAGGAATCCATTATGAGACTACTGCTCATCGGTTTTGGCGCGGTCGGGCAAGGCTTCGCGCGAATCCTGCATGACAAGGCGGGCTCGCTGCGAGCGGACCAGGCTTTCGCCCCGCAGGTCATCGGCGTCGTCACAGCCAGCAAAGGCAACTTGTATCGGGGCTCCGGGCTGGATATCGCCGATTTGCTGGCGGCGGCACAAGCGGGCAGCTTAGAAGCCTACCCCGAGCAAGCCGGTTTGCGCCGCGGCATGAGCGCGATGGACATGATTGGCGCGGGGGCGGCCGATGCGCTTGTCGAGGCCAGCCCGACCAATTTGGAGACAGCCGAGCCGGCTCTGAGCTATTGCTATCAGGCGCTTGAGGCGGGCTTGCACCTTGTCTTGGCCAACAAGGGGCCGGTCGCGCTGGACCTGGCGAAACTGCGGGCCAAGGCGGCCGAAAAAGGCCGACAGTTGCGCTACGAAGCCACGGTCATGGCTGGCAGTCCGGTCATGCAAATGGCGGAAGAAGCACTGGCTGGCTGCGCGATTGGCTCGGCTCGCGGCATTCTCAATGGCACGACCAACTATATCCTGACGCAAATGGAAGGCGGCATGAGCTACGCGGAGGCTTTGGCGCAGGCGCAGGAACTCGGCTATGCGGAGACCGACCCGGCCGGCGATGTCGAAGGCTGGGACGCGGCCGGCAAGGTCCTGATCCTGGCTGGCGCGCTCTTTGGCTCGGCACTGAAAATGAGCGACCTGGATGTCAGCGGCATCACCGGCATCAGCAGCGCGGATATTGCCGAAGCGAAAGCAGCCGGGCAGCGCTACAAACTGATCGCCGAGGCGGTTCCCGGCGGCGGCAGCGTACAAGCCATGCGTCTGCCGCTGGATGACCCGCTGGCGAGCGTCGGCGGCTCCACCAATGCCATCACGCTGGAGACGGATCTTCTGGGCGCGGTCACCTTGATTGGGGCGGGCGCGGGCCAGCTGGAGACGGGCAGCGCGATAATTAGCGACCTGCTGGCGATACAGCGCTCCACTGGCGGTAGCTGAGCGCGAAAGCAACCCTGGCGCGACTTCTGCGTAAACTGGTATAGGCTGCCTGGACGCGGCTGGAAACACACCGCCTAACTATGCTATACTGGCTCGCATGAGCAGCCTAACGAGGTCAAGCGCAATCAAGGGGTAAATTCGCAAATGCCATCGATATTACAGAAAGTGCAAACACTCTTCAGCGCCAATATGCACGGGATGATCGACCGCGCGCTGGAGACCAATTCGCTCAAGGTCATGGATGAATACATCCGGCAGGTGGAGCGCAATCTGGAAGCGCTGGACGATTCAGCCGCGACCGTTGGCGGTTCCGTGCGCACTCTCAAGCGCAAATACGAAGAGTTCTCCAACCTCTCCGACAAGCTTGACCGCGATATCGACACCTTGATCTTGCGCGGCAAGAATGACCTGGCCGCCGCCGCCCAAGCCGAACTGAACACCAAGCAGGAACTGGCGCAGGAATACTACGAGCAGTGGCAATCCCAGGAACAGCAGTATCAAGGCATGCTGAACATGCGGCTGAAGCTGGAGAGCAGGCTGACCTCCATCAAGCAGGAGCGCGAGAAGATGCGCTCGCTGCTGGAATTGGCGGAAACCAAGAAGGTCATGACCAAGACCCTCAAGACCATGGACAAGCTGGATACCACCGGCGACCAGGAAATCGACTCCCTGCTGGATTCCATCTATTCCAAGATCGACGAAGAAGACGCCCGCGCCGAGCTGGCCAGCCGCAAGCTCTCCGACCAGATTGAAGACACTGTGGGCATCGGGCAGGTGGAATTGCAGCTGGAAGAACGCCGGCAGCGGCTCCTGGGCGATAATTAGCCGCCAGCTAGACGAGGCGCGGGATCCGCATGACAGCCGATACCGACGGGCGGCAGAAAGTCTTTGGCGCGCTGCTTGGCAATGCCTTGCTGCGCTGGGAGACATTAGTCACCCTCATGGTCACCGCCATCCTCTTCCTCTTTGTGGGGAATGTCAGCCTGCCTTTCATCGAGTGGCAGCCCTGGTTCTGGCTGGTTTTGGGCGGGCTGGTGGAAACTGTCCTGGTGGCGACCACGCTGGCTGACCCGGAAGCGACAGAACAAGCGCTGGCGGAAGACTTTGAGCGGGAGTATGACCTGCGCAATATACGCAATCGCGTCTCTCGCGAGCGGCTGCGCGATGCCTTCGAATATCGCCGCAATATGCTCAAGCTGGCGGATGTGGCTCGCGGGGCCATGCGCGCCCGGCAGCGCAATCTCATCAGCGGCATCAATGACTGGATCGCCCATATGTACAACCTGGCGAACCGCATCGATTATTTCGAGAACAACGATTTGGCCGCCCGCGATTTGCAAACGGTGCCGCGCAAGATCCAGCAAGCCAAGCGCCGCATCGAAACCGAGACAGACGCCGGCACCCGCCACGACCTCCAGCAGCAGCTAAAATTGCTCCAGCGGCAGCTCGTCAGCCTGGAAGCCAGCGCAAGCATCATCAAACGCGCTGAGATCCAGCTTGAGAGCACGCTATCGGCTCTGGGCACGGTCTACGCGCAGATGTCGCTGCTCGGCACAAAAGACACCAAGAGCATACGCGGACAGCGCCTCGGCATCGAAATCAAGGAAGAGATCGACAAACTGCAAGATACCATTGACGCCATGGACGAAGTGCAGCTGCATGGCCAGAACCTGAACTTCGATATTGACCAAATCCTGACCCAGTCCGAAGCGGATGACGCGGCCGAAGCCATACCCAGGCAGCGGCTCAGCGCGGCGCAATCCGCGGAACTCGAAGAATTGGCCGCGCTGGATGCCGATGCCCGGCAAGCGCAAGGCGGTCGCTAAAGCCAGACCCCTCAGCGCACGTCGACGCTCTCCCGAATCGAGACTTTATCTCGCGTCAATTAGCGCCTATGCTTAGCCCGCAAAGAGCATCCATGAAGGAGCGCATTATGGCAGCAGCGCGATGGTTTGAGATCCCGGCCGCCGATTTCGAGCGCGCCAAGACCTTCTATGAAACTGTGCTGGATACGCAACTGTTCATCAACGACCAGCGCGAGACCATGGGCAGCATGCTGGGCGTCTTCCCGCATGGGGATGGCATCGGCGGCTGCCTGGTGCACAACCCGCAATATGGCTATAGCCCTTCTGGCGAGGGTACCCTGGTCTATCTCAGCGCAAAGGGCGACCTGGACGCGGTTCTGGCGCGCGTGCCTGCGGCGGGGGGAAAGGTGCTGCTGCCCAAGACGGCTTTGGGCGAGGGGGCCGGCGGCGGGTTTGTCGGCTGGGTCCTCGATAGCGAAGGCAACAAGGTCGGCTTGTATTCGGACGAGTAGGCTTTAATCAAAAGACTCGATGATTGGCTCGCGTTTCCGTTTGCCGGGCGCGAGGCTTTGCAGGCGCTGCACCAGGCGCGGCGTCTCCCGCTCGATGTTGATGGTGTCTTCCAACAGGTTGACCAGGGTCGAAGCCAGGATGACCAGCGTCAAATAGATGTAGGCGGTCACGGCATAGGTCTCGACATACCTAAAGGACCGCCCGGAAGACAGCTTGGCGATCTGCGTAACATCGCGGATGCCCAGGAAAGCCAGCAGCGACGAATCTTTGATCATCGCCACAAAGTCATTGCCCAGCGGCGGCAGGACGTTGCGAAAAGCCTGCGGCAGGATGATCGAGCGCATCGTCTGCCAATAGGTCATGCCGACGGAATAGGCAGCTTCAAACTGGCCCTTGGGGATGGACTGAATTCCCGCGCGGATCGTCTCCGACATGTATGCCCCGTATGTCGCGCCCAGGGCAACTATGGCGGTCATGGGCGAGCTGCCCCGCCAGGTGATATCGGCGATATCGGCATTGCCGAGCATTTCCCGCAAGCTGACCAGAACGACATCATTGAGCAGGTCGCGCAGAGCCGGCACCACAATAAACGCCGTGACCAGCAGCACAATCAAAATCGGGATGCCGCGCATGACGTTGACATACACAGTGCAGACATTGTAGAGGGCGATACGCAGGATGCGCAGCGCTGCCCGGAAGAAAGTCTGCCGGGATTGCGGGGGTTCCGGCGGGTTGGAGCGGATGATGCCCACGACCACAGCCAGCAACAGCGCGGAGACGTAGGACGTGACGCTGACGAAGAGCGTCATGATCAAGCCTTCGATGAGCTGCTCGAAGATATTCGAATAGACCGAATCCGTCAGAATGCTGATGGCCAGCACGACGCCCAACAGCACCAGAAACAAGAACCAATAGGGAAATGTATAGAGGCGGGCATAGCGCATGGCTCGCCCGCGAGATTCTGCTGTGATCTCTTCCAGGCTCGGTTCAGAACCTTGGGAGCCCTTGGGCTGGACCGGCATGGGAGCTGACATAGGAGATTCCCGTCGTTTCTGCTGTCAATGGCGATCATGCCGGGGATGGCGCGAAACCGTCCCCGGGTTTTCATTTGGGCTCGCCTCATGCCTCCGGCGGACTGCGGAACCATCTGGCGTTGATGGCAGCCAGGGAACCATCAGCCCGCATAACCGCGAGCGCCCGGTTGATTGGCTCGATCAAGTCTGAGCCCGGCGGAAAGACAAAGCCGAGCTCGCCGCTTGAAAGGCTCTCCGGCAGCAGGCTCACCGCGTCGGCATGGATGCCGCTGTAGCCTTGGCCCGCGTATTCGTCCACGACCACCGCGTCGACTTCACCAGCCAGCAGCGCCTCCATGGCACCGCCGAACTCTGGGTAGCCGCGGACGCGATCGGCGCCGGCCAGTTCAATGGCGAGAGCCTGATTGGTCGTTCCAGCCTGCGCGCCAATCAGAACATCGCCAGCCAGAAACTCCGCCAAGCTGGCAAAGCGCTGTTCGTCCCGCCGCGCAGCCAGACGTTCGCCGACGGTCATATAGGCATCGGAATAGGCGATGATTTTGGCGCGTTCCGGCCTGATGGTGATGCCATCAGCCGCCATGTCGAACTCGGCGCTGGAGACCGCTTCCAGCATGCCCTGCCAAGGCGCCTCGATGAAGACAGGCGCGCAATTCAAGCGAGCGCAGATCTCCCGCAGAACGTCGTAATCCCAGCCGATGCCCTGGCCGGTGGCGCTGTTGATGCCGTTGAATGGCATGAAGGCATTTTCCAGCGCCACGCGGATTTCACGACCGTTAAGGTCCGGCAGTCAGCTATCGGCGCCGAACCACTTGGCGTTGATGTCCCCCAGCGCGCCATCATCACGCATGGCATCCAGCGCCATGTTGAAGGGCTCGATCAGTTCCGAATCCAGGGCGTAGATGAAGCCGAGCTCATCCGAAACCAGTTCATCGGGCAGCAGCTGGATATCTTCGGAGTTGACGCCGACATAGCCTTGGCCAGCCACGTCATCCATGACCACGCCATCGACATCGCCGGCGATCAGCGCTTGCACCGCGAAGCCAAAGGTCTCATAGCCAACGATGCGCTCCTCGCCGACCAGCTCTTCCGCCGCGATATAATTCGTAGTGGCGATCTGGACTCCAATGGTGAAGTCGCCAGCGGCAAATTCTTCGGCATTGCTGAAGCGGTCATCATCCAGGCGCACCATCAGCCGCTGAATCGTGCTCATGTAGCCATCGGAAAAGGCGACCACTTCGGCGCGCTCGTCGGTGATGGTGATGCCGCCGGCAGAGACATCGTATTCGCCGCGGGAGACCGCCATGATCAAGCCTTCCCAAGCCGCCTCGATCCATTCGGTCTGGCAATTCAGGCGCGCGCAAATCTCGCCGACGACATCATAATCCCAGCCTTGGGCCTCGCCATCATCACCGATGAAACTGAAGGGGATGTAGGCATTGTCCACCGCGACGGTCACCGTGCGCCCGCCAAGATCCGGCAGCGCCATATCGGCCTCCGCGTCATCGCTGCCGAACCACTTGTCATTTATGGCTTGCAGCCGGCCATCCGCCATGATGGCTGCCAGCGCCGCGTTGATGGGTTCGACCAAGTCCGAGCCTTGCGGATAGATGAAGCCCAGTTGTTCTTTGGTCAGCTCATCCGGCAGCAGCTTGATCTTGTCCGCGTTCAAGCCGGTGTAGCCCTGCCCCGCCACGTCATCAATGACCACGGCGTCGACGTCGCCGCTGATCAGCGCTTGCACGGCAAAGCCAAACTCGCCATAAGCCACGATGCGCTCTTCGGAGACCAAGCCCGAGGCCGCTTCGAAGTTGGTGGTGGCTACCTGAACGCCGATGATGAAGTCTCCGGCAACGAAGTCATCGACATCGGCAAAGCGGTCTTCGCCAACGCGCACCATCATCTTCTGCGACAGGTCAATGTAGCCGTTGGAATAATCAACGATCTTGGCGCGCTCTTCGGTGATGGTGATGCCATCAGCCGCCATGTCGTATTCGCCATTGGATACGGCGACGATCATGCCTTCCCAACTGGTCTCGACATATTCGGGAACGCAGTTGAGCAGCTCGCAGATCAAGCCAAGCGTGTCATAATCCCAGCCTACAGCCTCGCCGGTTTCTTCGTCGATGACGTTGAAGGGCATATAGGCGTTTTCAACCGCCACGGTCACTGTCCGCCCGCCGAGGTCTGGCAGGTCATCCGCCAGGACCGCCGAAAAGGGCAGCGCCAATATCAATAGAAGCAGCAACAGAACCACTCGATTCGCCTTGCGCATAACTCTCCTCCAGGTATCGCCAACTGTGCGTTTTGTCAAGCAGATGAATCCCGCCCATCTTAACACTTTTTCAGTCGCTGTCCTAGCGCCTCGTCAAGCGCGCGAAGGGCTTCCAGGCTGGGCGGATTTGACAAGCGGCGATTGCGCTCTATTATCTTGGCTGGGCTGGCAAGGTTCGCGGATCTAAAAGGGGAAGAAGCGCATGACCGTCTCACATTGGCAGCAGGCAGAACAAATGCGGCGCGAAGTGGATTTCCTGGTGGTTGGCGCGGGGCTGGCTGGCTGCGCGGCGGCTTATATCGCCCGGCAGGCGCACAATCGCGATGTGCTGATCACCGACGCTGGCGATGTCGCCCTTGGCGCCAGCGGACGCAACGCCGGCTTCATGATCAGCGGCCTGGATACCTATTATCACCGCGCCATCGAAGAATATGGGCATGCCGCCGCCCGCGAAGTCTGGGGCATGTCCTTGCGCAGCTTTCAGATGTGGCGCGACTTTATCAAGAGCGGTCCATTCGATGTGCCAATCGACAATTGCGGCTCCATGCTGCTGGCCGAAACGCCGGCCGAAGCCCGCGAACTGGAACTGGCTGCCCGGGCTCTGGATGCCGACAATATCGCAATCGAGTATTACAGCCATGATCCGCTGGGCCGCGGCTACCTGGCTGGCATTGAGCAGCCACTGGACGCCGGCGTGCAACCCTATCTGCTGGTCAAATCCATCCTGGCGCAATGCGGGGCGGAGTTCATCGCAAATAATGAATTGTATCGCCTGGAGCCATGCGACGGCCATGTAATAGCGCATACGCGCAAGCTGCTTATCAAGGCGCAATATGTCTTGCTCTGCGTGAATGCCTGGTCGCCGCTTATCGACCCCTTCTTCATCGGCAAGGTCATCCCGACGCGGGCCCAGTGCCTGGTCACCGAGCCGCTGGATCATGTGCCTGTACCCTATTGCGGCTACAGCGATTATGGCTATATGTATTACCGCAGCACTTTTGACGGGCGCTTCTTGCTGGGCGGCGGAAGGCAGCATTACCAGGACGAAGAAGGCGACACGACCGAAGACCGCCTGAATCCCAATCCGCAGGGCTTCCTGGACAAATATCTAAAGCGCTATTTCCCCGATGTTACGGCGCCAGTAGCGCATCGCTGGAGCGGCATCATGGGCTTCAGCTGTGATGGCTTGCCGCTGGTGGGCACACTGCCCGGCTGCTTGCGGATTGGCTTCGCGGTCGGCTTCACGGGGCATGGCTTGGCGCTGGCCGGCGCGACGGTCGAGCGGGCTGTGGACAAGCTGCTGAATGGGGTTGCGGCCGGCGCGGTGGATCTCGCCCGGCTGGAATAGCCGCCCGCCTCACCATTCCGCGACAGAACCATCCACCCGCCGCCATTGGGGATTGCGCCAGCGAAAAGCATGGTCAGAGGCCGCGCGCACCTTGTCCTCGTCGATTGCGATGCCCAAACCCGGACACGCAGGCAGCGCGACAAAGCCATCCTGGTAATCAAAGACCGCCGGATCCGCCAGATAATCAAGCAGATCCGCCCCTGTGTTGTAATGCAAGCCCAGGCTCTGCTCTTGAATCAGCGCGTTGTATGCCACAGCGTCGACTTGCAAGCAAGATGCCAGCGCGATGGGACCCAGCGGGCAATGCGGCGCAAGAGCCACGTCATAAGCCTCCGCCATAGCCGCGATGCGCAGGACTTCGGATATGCCGCCAGCATGCGAGACATCGGGCTGAATGATGTCAACGCTTCCTTGTGCGAGAATGGTCTTGAAATCCCAGCGCGAATACATGCGTTCGCCCGTGGCGATGGGGATGGATGTCGAGCGCTTCAAATCCAGCAGCGCCTCGTTGTGCATGGGCAGGACCGGCTCTTCGACGAACATCAGATTATAGGGTTCGAGCTCGCGGATGAGCATCTTGGCCATGGGTTTGTGCACACGCCCATGAAAGTCAACGGCGATGCTGAAATCGCTGCCGACGACTTCGCGAACGGATGCCACCCGCGCCACCGCCTCATCAATATGCGCGAAAGTATCCATGTAATGGACCTCATTGACCGCGCCCATCTTGACCGCCTTCAAGCCTTCCTGCATCCGCTGCCTGGCTTGCCGCGCAACATCCGCCGGGCGATCGCCGCCGACGCCCGCGTAGATCTGCACTTTGTCGCGCACTTTGCCGCCAAGCAGGTCATAAATCGGAACACCATGATATTTGCCTTTGATATCCCAAAGCGCTTGATTGACTCCGGCGATGGCGCTCATCATGACGGGACCGCCGCGATAGAAGCGCGCCCGAAACAGCCTCTGCCAGATATCTTCAATCTGCCGCGGATCCCGCCCCAGCAGATAGTCGCTCATGTCTTCAACGGCGCCGCGAACAGTTAGCGCTTGGCCCTCGACGATAGGCTCGCCCCAGCCGCATAGCCCCTCGTCGGTCGATATCTTGAGGAAGAGCCAGCGCGGCGGCAGGGTGAATAGCTCCAACTCAGTGATTTTCATCTTCAGCAACCCGTTTCGTTTTCTTGATTTCTCAAGCTGGATTATAATGGGCTTGGCTGCGCTAACCAACCGGATAGGAGAAAGGCAGAGCGCCTTGAAGCGATTTGGCAGACACTTGCATCGTCGGCTGCTCGTCCTTGCCATGTTGGGCTGTCTGCTGCTCTTTCAGTACGCCGGGGCAGCCTTCGCCGAATCCACCGACGAGCACAGCGCCGCGGTCAACTCCTTCATCCCGCTGATGTTCGCCTTGGGCATCGTCTTGCTGGCTTCGCGGGCTGGCGGCGCAATCGCCCGCCTTATGAACCAGCCCCGCGTCCTGGGCCAGCTGATCGTGGGACTCGTCTTGGGACCGACCGTGCTCGACATGCTGCATTGGGGCATCCTGCAGGGCGTCGACTTGCAGCATACATTGAAGGAATTGGCTGAGCTTGGCGTGCTGCTGCTGATGTTCAATATCGGCTTGGAAGTGCATCTCAGCGAATTGGCCAAGGTCGGCAAGGTGGCGGTATTCGCGGGCATCCTGGGCGTCGCGGCGCCGGTCGCGCTGACGCTGCTGGTCTTGCTGCCGGTTGGCATAGATTTGATGCCGGCGCTATTCGCCGGGGTGACGCTGGCAGCCACCTCAGTCAGCATTTCGGCGCAGGTCTTGCTGGAGCTTGGCTACCTGCACACCAAAGAAGGCAACGCCCTGCTGGCCACCGCGCTGATAGACGATGTATTGGCTATCCTGGCGGTGTCGCTGACGCTGGTTGTGGCTGGCGCGAGCGGCGCGGAAGGCGGGGCGGACATCAGCCAATTGCTGGTGATCATCGTGCGGATGGCAGCCTATATCGCCATCGCCTTCTTGATCGCCTGGCATATCCTGCCCAAAGCCATGGTCTGGATTCAGAAGCGTCCGCAGCTTTCGCAATCGCATGGCATCCCGATATTCGCGCTGATATGCGCCTTGCTCTTCGGCTGGTCGGCGGAATATCTGGGCGGCGTGGCGGCCATCACCGGCGCTTTCATCGCGGGGGTCGGCTTGAGCAAGCTGAAATCGGGGGGCATGAAACACGAGATCGAGCAGACGATGAGCCATCTGGCTTATGTCTTCCTCGTGCCGATTTTCTTCGTGGATGTCGGCTTGGAGACGGATCTGAGCAGCTTCCCGCTGGATTCGCTGCCTTTCATGCTGGTCATATTGTTGATGGCGGTGATCAGCAAGGTCTTCGGGGCGGGTTTGGGCGCGCGGATGGGAGGTTTTGACCTGCGGGAATCGCTGCGGGTTGGCGTCTGCATGGTATCGCGCGGGGAAGTCGGCTTGATTATCATTTCCATCGGCTTGACCAGTGGCATCCTGGATAGCGGCAGCGAGCTCTATGCGTCGCTCTTCATGGTCATTTTGCTGACCACTGTCCTGACGCCGCCGATGGTCCGCTGGGTCTTCCAGGACAAGCAGGAAAGCAGGGACAGCCGCCAGGCATTCGCCGCTGCTGCGCGAGGTGAGTGAAAATGAAATTGATCATTCTGATTACATCCGATGCGGAAAATGGCTTGGAAGTGGCCACGCGCTGGCAAGACGTCGGCGCGCCCGGCGTCACCGTGCTCAAAAGCATCGGCCTCTACAGCTTGCAGCGCAAGATCGAGGGAAGCCAGCTGGAAGTGCCGCTGCACATCGCCAGTTCCATGAACAGCTTGATGGCTTATGTCCTGCGCGAGATGGAACATACCAATCATGTGCTGCTCTCGGTCGTGCCAAAAGAGTTGGTGCCGACGCTGCTTGAAGAAGCCCGCGCCGTCATGGGCGACCTGCTTGAGCCGAATCATGGCGTGGCTTTTGTGGTGCCGGTGGATGAAGCCATTGGCGTCCGCCAGCCCGAGAGCGATGCCTGAGCCGCCGAGCCTATCTCGCACTTGAGTTAGGCAGGGCTTTTGCTATGATAAACGACGCTTTAGGGAAGTAGCTCAATCGGCAGAGCAGGTGCCTTTGGAGCACAAGGTTAAAGGTTCGAGTCCTTTCTTCCCTGTTCACGCTGAGTCCGGTCCGCCGGGCTCATTTTATACTCAGTTGGCTGGCAGCCGCTCTTCGCTCGCAGCGGAAATAAATCGCAGGCTCGCAACTCCATTGGCGTCGCGTTAGCCGCTAAGACGCTGGATGAGCGCGCCCAGAACCTCTATCCCGCCTTTCAAGTCCGCATGCGGCACATAGCTGAACGATAAACGCAGATGATGCAAGCCATCGGCCGGGTCGACGAAGAAGCCCGTGCCCGGCGCGAAAAAGACATTCCGCCGACGCGCGGCCTCCGCCAAGTCATCGACGCGCAGCGACCGCGGCAGGCGCAGCCAGATGAAGTAGCCGCCTTCGGGCTGGGTATAGCTGACTTGAGCCGGCATGGAGCCTTCCAAAGCCCGCAAGGCAATGTCGCGGCGTTCCTGATATTGCTCGCGCAGCCAATGCAGATGCCGCTCCCACTCGCCCGAGCCGCAGTATTGCGCTACCACAGCAGCCGTGAAGGGATTGGCGCCGCCGCCCATGGTCAGGACGCCGCTGTCGATGAATCGCGCGACCTGTTCCGCCGCGCCAATCAGCCAGCCGACGCGCAAACCCGGCGCCAATGTCTTGGAGAAACTGCCCAGGCGCAGGACATTCTCGCCATCCGCCAAAGCATAGAAGCTGCGCGGCAGTGCGTCCACGAAGCGGATATCGCTGTAGACGTCGTCTTCGACGATGACGAAGCCATACGCCCGGCTCAAATCTATGACCGCCCGCCGGCGCGCTTCCGACATGGTGATGCCTGAGGGATTCTGAAAATTGGGCACGACATAGTAGAACTTCGGCAGTCGCTTTGCTTTCGCCAGTTCGCGTAATGCCGCTTCCATTTCATCGACAATGATGCCGCCGGCGTCGATGGGCAGGGCGCGCAGATCCAGGTGATGGTCGCGGAAGATATGCAGGGCATCGCGATAGGATGGCGCATCCACCAATACGACATCGCCAGCCCGCGTCAGCTGATCGCAGATCATGTCGACGCCCCAGGTCGAACCGCCGATGATCATCAGATTCTCGCGGCTGAGCGTGAGCGATTCGATGCGCCCAAGCCGCTCGACCAGAAAGTCAAGCAGATCCGGGTTGCCGCGTTCATCGCCATAATTGAAGAGGCGCGCTAAGCCTGGACCCTGCCAGAGAGCCTCAATCGCGCGGCGGACTCCCTCCATGGGCAGCAAGTCATAGGCGGGATGCCCGGCGAAAAGGGGAATGCTGCCAGGCAGGACGCCCTGTGGCGCGCTTTGAAGGTTCATCTATTTGGGCGTGGCTTCCGGCGGCAGCGGACTGATGTATTCCTGGCCCATGCGCGCGCGCTCAAACTCGGCTTTGGCGGCTTCCAGCAGGTCGGGTTTGGTCAGCAGGTCCAGCCCAGCCAGCGCCATGGCTTTTGCGGCGAAGATCATGCCCTTGGCGCCTATGCTCGAACCCGACGACGCCACCGTCTGCCAGCTGTGCCCGGGCGTGCCCAGGGGCCAGCAAGTGGTGGTGATCTGCCCAGTCGGCGTGATCCAACTGACATCGGCCACTTCGGTTGAGCCACCCATCAAAGGCGGCGTCGGCGAATGCGGGTAGACGGCCTCCCAAAGCGGATCCTCTATGCTGGCTGGGTCCAATTTGGCGCTGGTCGATAGCTGCATCCAGTCAAAGCCGCGCTGCACGGAGCCTTCGGGGTAGCTGGCTTGCAGTTCCCGCGCGAATTGCCGCTCCCGCTCGCTGAAGCGCATATCGTCTACTTCCGCCATTTTTTCGTAGAGCAGGTCGGACATGACATCGTTGGGCAGCAGGTCATAGCAGCCGGTGATGAATTCGATTTCGCACCGCGTCCCGCTCATCAAGGCCGCGCCCTGGGCGATATCCTGCATCCACTGGTAGATTTCATCGACCTCGGCGCGTTTGGGCGCGCGCACAAAATACCAGACCTGAGCGAAGGCCGGCACGACATTGGGCGCCTGCCCGCCGCTGGTCACTACGCTGTGAATCCGCGATTCGGGCGGGACGTGCTCGCGCATATAATTCACGCCGGCATCCATCAGCATGACGCCATCCAGCGCGCTCCTCCCCAGCCAGGGCGAACCGCCGGCATGGGCGGCCACGCCATGAAAGTTGACCTTGAAAGAATTCATCGCCAGAGACGAGCCGTTCCAGGCGATATTGGTATCGCCCGGGTGCCAGCTGATGGCCGCGTCCAGGTCATCAAAGACGCCATCGCGCGCCATGAAGGTCTTGCCGACCAGGGTTTCTTCGGCTGGGCAGCCATAGAACCGGATCGTACCCGGGATGCCCTGCTCCCGCATGGCTCTTTGCAGCGCCAGGACCGAACCCATGCAAGCCGTGCCAAAGAGATTGTGGCCGCAGCCATGCCCGGGCCCGCCGGCTTCCAAAGGCGAGCGCTCAGCCGACAGGTCTTGCGACAAGCCGGGCAAAGCGTCATATTCGCCCAGGTAGCCGATGATTGGCGCGCCCCTGCCCCACTCGGCGATGAATGCGGTCTGCATCCCGCCGGCGCCCCAGCGGATAGTGAAGCCGGCCGCCTCCAAGCGCTCCGCCAGCAGGCGCGATGCGAATTCTTCTTGCAGCGCCACTTGGGGATGATCCCAGATTGCTTTGGCGATGTAGGTCAGTTCTTCGTCGCTTTCGCGTATGTGCTCAAGAACAAGCGCATTGGCATCCATCGGCTCTCCTCATAGGCGCGTTGGGCATCCGCCTGAGCTTAGCGCAATCGGCCGCGATTTCAAAGACGGCAAGCGGCGGAAACAGAAACGCCCCACCGGGAGCAGGGCGTTTAGGGAGGATGGAAGAAGTCTGCTTGCAAGAGAATTCTATAACATTTTCAGCTTAGCCGATTCCTGGCTGGCTTGTCAAGCGATTGGCCAGGCTGTTTTGAGATAGTCGGTTACGGCAAAGCTGACGCCCCATCAAGCATTCAGCTTAACCGCAGCTGCCGGCGGGCGACGCATAATCCGCGGAAATCCAGCCAGTCACGCCGATAAAATCGACCTTGAACCAGCTGTCCGTCCGCGCCAGAGCCGTCAACGTGGCATCGGCTGGCACGACGCCGATGATCCTGCCGCCGGGGCTGAGGCGCAGATTGAGAACATGACTTGTCGTCACCATGCAGCCAGAAAGCGCCATCGACGGCGAATCGGACGCTGGACCCGGCACAAGAATGACCGTGCCCGGCGTCGTCAACTCTGCGCAGGTCATGCCATTCGCGTAGCTGGCCGGCAGCGAACCGGGGAACTTGGGCGCATTGGCGGCATCGATGAAGGTGATGGAGCCTGTGCCGGCTATGCAGACTTTCGCGCCAGCGCCCAGCCAGCCCCAGACATCCACCGCAGCGACAAAGCCGACGTCGATGACCGACTGGATGCCTATGCCAGCCGCCCCGACAACCTGGCAATTTGCGCCAGCCGTCGTGGTTTGGACTTGGATATGCGCTGGCAGCGAGCCACAGGTGTCGGGGTTCTTTGCTGCCCCGCCGTCTGCGCCTGCGACCGGAGCAGCCGATAGCAAAGCCGATGCTTTTATAAGTGGATGCTGATACTCAAACGCGCCGGCATCGCAGCCTGAGCCAGAGGGTCTGGGGTTGCCTATCTGATCGCGCGCAGGGCAAACCGTGCTTACGCCCATGTCGATCGCCGGGCTGCCTGCCAGCAATGGATAATGTCCCCCGGCCCCGCTGTTAAATGCGCCCAGCTTGGGGTCGCCCGTTTTCGCCGCCTGGCAAGTATTGTTGGCGTTACTCTGCAGGAAGTTGCCCGCTGAACTGAGTGTACCGCTCGTGCGCGCGCAGCGGTGACAGGCAGCAGGAAAAGGAGAATTGCGATGAGCGCGGACCGCGGCAGAGAAAACAGCATATAGACCTCGGCCTGAAGAATATGGCTAATTTGACATAATTCCGAGAAAATATTTCAGTAATTCCACGATGGCAAGCGACATCAAGCCAGGACCTCGGTCCGGCTCATGCGATGCGGAATTGGCTGAAATTATGGAGACGCGCGGGGCAGCGGCTCAATTCCCGGCGGCGCCTGGCGAAGCCTTGCCCAGCGCTTCCAGCATAGCTTCGATCGTGGTGAACTTGACCCGGCTGCGGCCACTCTGCGCGCCACGCTGTCTCTCGATCTCGTCCAGGATCTGCCAATCCTCGAAACTGCAGTAGCTGGGCTTGCGCGCCTTCAACAAGGCGATCACAGATTCGCGGCTGGCGTCAGCTGGGCTCAGAGCCTTGCCCGCCGTCAGATCTTCCAGGAAGCATTCGGCTGATTCGATGGCATCGGGTTTGTTCGTGCCGATGATGCCGGTGGGTCCGCGCTTGATCCAGCCGACGACATAATTGCCAGCCAGGCCTTCTTTGCCTTCGTGCCTGGTCAAGACGCGTCCACGCTCATTGGGGATGGTCCCCCAACGGTCATAGAAAGGCAGGTCTGGCAATGGCACGCCGCGATAGCCTACCGAACGGAAGACCATATCGATTGGCAGCAGTTCAAACTGGCCCGTGGCTCGCGGGCGCAGGTTGCCGCGCTCGTCCAGATGGAGTGCATTCTTGACCAGCTTGATGGCATTGACCTTGCCGTTTCCGATGATCTCGGCTGGCGAGACCAGAAAGCGCATGATGATGCGGCGGGATTTGCCGGTCAATCCACGGTCGACATAGGCTTGCAGGATCTTGACGTTGCGGATGGCGCTGCGGTCGCGGGCTTTTTTCAAGCGCGTCGCGCTCAGTTCATCCAGCGAGGCGTCGGCGCAGTCGACGATGATATCGGCATCCGCCAACTCGCCCAGTTCTTTGATTTCCGGATTGCTGAAGGCGGCTTGGGCGGGACCCCGCCTCCCCAAGACGTAGATTTCTTCGACCTGGCTGGCTTTCAGCGCCTCCAGGGCATAATCGGCGATATCGGTCTGGTAGAGTTCCTCCGGCGTCCGCCCGAGGATGCGCGCCACATCCATCGCCACATTGCCGACGCCGATAACCGCCACGCGCTTGATGCCGCGCAGGTCAAAGTCATGATCGTGATAATCGGGATGCCCGTTGTACCAGCCGACAAATTCAGTCGCGGCATAGCTGTTAGGCAGGTCCTCGCCGGGGATGCCCAGCCGGCGGTCTGTCTGCGCGCCGGTGGCATAGAATATCCCGTGATAGCGCTGGCTGAGGTCGCGACGCGTTATGTCCGTGCCGAATTCGACATTGCCGAAGAAACTGAAACGCTGATGGGCTGCTATGCGGCTGTAGAGCTTGGTCACCGATTTGATCTTCTCGTGATCCGGGGCGACGCCGCCGCGCACCAGGCCAAATGGCGTGGGCAGGCGCTCATACATATCGACATGGATGGGAGTAGCGGCCCGCTTCAGCAGATGATCGGCTGCATAGAAACCGGCGGGTCCGGAGCCGATGATGGCCACGCGAATCGGCGCTGTCTTGCCGGCTGGAGCTGTCATTTGGCTTGCTCGTCCGCCTGTCTAAGCGGGATAACCAGGTCTTTGCGGAAGGGCGTCAATGAGACCAGCTGGCCGCTCTCGTCGACGATCAGCAGGTCTTCAACCCGTATGCCATAGCCGCGCTCAGGATAATACAAGCCCGGTTCAATGGTCAAGACATTGCCAACCTGGAAGACATCGTCCTGGCGCAGATGGCTGATGGACGGGCGCTCGTGGATGTCGATGCCGACGCCATGCCCCAGGCTGTGCGTATAGCCGTTCAGGCTCTCCTGGTCGGAACGCGAGGTGCTATGCCCCTTGGCCTCGAAGTGATCCTGGACAGCCTCTTGCATGAGATGGGTTGGCTTGTTCAGCCCGAAGGCCTCCAGCGCGATATCGAAGGCTTCCATGACGGTCTCATAATCCCGCTGGACTTCTGGCGGCGCGTAGCCGATGCACCAGGCGCGCGTCATATCATGGTGGTAACCCCCGCCTAGCTCGCGCGGGAAGAGATCGAAAACGATTGTCTGCCCCATTCTCAAGAGTTGATCGGCATTGCCCCGGCTATGCGGGAAGCCGGCGTCGCGTCCCTGCGCGAAGATCATATTGGTATCTTCCAAGCCCCGCGCCATCAGCTCTCGCCGGACGAGGTCCTTGATATCGCCGATAGTCGCTGGCGCGCCGGTTTCATCGAGCAGCTGATCGCCTTGGGGTTTTAAGCTGGCGATCTTGTCCCATGCCAGAGCCATCACAGCATTCGCGCGTTCAGCCACAGATCTGATGCGGGCGATCTCGTCGGCATCCTTTGTCAGCATGGCTTCTTCAATCAAGGTGTTTTCGGCTTCGGCGACGAACTCATACTGTTTGAGGTCCGCGCGCAGCCGCTCATAGAGCGCGATTGTCTTGTTGATCTGCCAGGCGCCATACAAGCCGACGCGTCCGCCGCTCAAGCCGAGGCTATTCAAGGCATCAGACCAATGCAGAACGGCGGTTTTCAGGCGATCGCCTTCCGCTTGCTGGTAGCGGTCATAGTAGCCAAGTTCAACATCGGTCTTGACTTCGAGGCCGCTTTTCCGCGCTTCTTCCAGCTCCATGCCGCTGCAGACAAGCAGAGCCGTTTGGCTGCGCAGCTTGAATATCGCGCCATGGGTGATCTGCGCGCCATTGCTCAGGTAGTAGCGCGCGGCATTGAATTCTTCGCCGCCAGCGATGATGATGGCATCCAGTTGGCGTTCCCGCATGAGCCGGTCGATATCCGCTTTCATAAGCCAATGTCCTCATGGTTCGACATCGAGCAGGGTCAGACCGCGGCTTTTACGACGCGCAGCAAATCCGCGTCTTCTTCGGGCAGCACAGTCCGTGGATCAAGCAAGACCCGCCCGTCGGCGATGCGCGCGACCAGCGGAGGGTTGCCCTGACGCAGCTTGGCTGTCAAGCCATCGGGATTATCTGTTTCCAATGCCAGCAGCGCGGTGGGCAATACCGCGCCGGGCAGGCTGCCGCCGCCTACAGCTGATTCGCCGGGCATGGTCGCCGCGCCCAGTTCAGATGCCCAGGCTCCCGCGCGAACTTCGATATCTGGCAGGCTAGCGGCAATCATGCGCCAGACCGGAATGCGCCGCAGGGCTTCGCCACGCCGATAATGCAGCAACGTGGCCAGGAGAGCCGCATAGGTCAGCTTGCCGACGCGCATCGCCCGCGCCAAGGGGTGGTGCTTCAAGCGCGCGATCAAGTCCGCCCGTCCCAAGATGATGCCCGCTTGCGGACCGCCCAGGAGTTTGTCGCCGCTGAAACAGAGCAGGTCGACGCCGGCTGCGATGCTTTCCTGGATCATCGGCTCGCGATCCAGACCAAATTGCGCGGTGTCGATGAGCGCGCCGCTGCCCAGGTCATCCACCGTCAGGATGCCATGTTGCCGCCCCAGCCGCGCCAGATCGCCAAGTTGCGGATTTTCCACAAAGCCAATCTGTTTGAAGTTCGAGGCATGCGCGCGCAAGAGCATGGCGGTTCTCTCGCTGATGGCCTCCGCGAAATCAGCCAGCCGCGTGCGATTGGTCGTGCCCACTTCCAGCAGTCGCGCGCCGCTCTCTTGCATAATAGCCGGGATGCGGAAGCCGCCGCCGATCTCCACCAGTTGCCCGCGCGAAATGATGACTTCGCGGTCCTGGGCCAAAGCGCTGAGAATCAGGATCAATGCCGAGGCGTTATTGTTGACGACCAGGGCGTCTTCGGCGCCGGTCAAGTCGCGAAGCAGGCTGCTGGCATGACTTAAGCGGCTGCCGCGCCCCCCAGAGCCCAGATCATATTCGAGATTGCTATAGCCGCCGCCAGCCAGATTCATGGCATTCAACGCTTCGGGCGACAAGGGCGCGCGACCCAGGTTGGTATGAATGATGATGCCGGTCGCGTTGATGACGGGCTTCAGGCTGGGTTGCAGCGACCGCGCCAGTTTGCGCTCTACGGCGGCCGCAAGAGTTGGCAGGCTCGCTTCGCTTGGCTGCCCCGCCAGAATGTCATGCCGGGCGGAATCAATGACGGCGCGAACCGCATCGACAAGCAAGTCGCGGGTATGGCTTTCGAGCAGGGACTGAAGCGTTCGCTGAGCCAGCAGGGCGTCAACCGATGGCAGGTCCCGCAAACGGGCGGCTTTAGCGCGCATTCGCTAACTCGCGATTGCGCAAGAAGATTTCCACCACCAGGAAGAGCAAGATCAGGATCAGGACAATCGGCAGCGAGAGATATCGCGGGATCATCAGCCAGGCGCAGGTGACCGCGATAATGCCAATCCAGACGCTGCGGCGCACAATAAGGCCAGTCAAGGGACTTTCTTCCCGCGAGCGGCTGATGCGCAGGCTGAGCCAGCGGACCATGGGGATGACCGTGCCGGTGACGGCGATCTGCAGCAAGATGAAGAAGAGCCAGATCTCGCCGCCGATGCGTGGTTTCGCGCTGACCACCAGATATGCCAGCCCGCCCCAACCGCTAATGATCATGAACAATGAAGCCAGGAGCAGACCACGCTGTTCGCCCGAAGCCCGCCAGCCAGGCTCATTGGGCAAGCCGCGCCCGCTCGATTTGCCGGATCGATTGGCAATCATACCTCGTCCCTTGTTTGCTGCATTGTAGTATGAAAACAGCAGGAGGGCAGGCTGATGTGAAGGCGAATGCGCGGCAGTTTTGATCGTCCGCGGGTTTCTATGCCAAAGCCTTGACCAGGGCGCTGGTCGCCGGCGATGGCGCGACTCCCAATTTGCGCTTGAGCGAGCGCTCCAGTATGCCATAATGTTCGACGGCATCGGCATTGCGGCCCAAGTTGATATACATTTGCATGGCTCCGCGGTGGAAGTCCTCGCGCTGCGGCAGTTCGCGGAGGGCTCGGGTATAGTAGCCCAGCGCCACATCCCAAGCCTCGTCTTCCACTTTCAGCCGCGCCATGCCGGCCAGCGCTTCACCGTACATCGTCTGCAGCTGCTTGCGCCGCGAGAGGATCCAAGGCAGCTTTAAGGGATACAGGAAGGGCGCCTTGTAGATGTCGATGGCTTGGCTGAAGAGCATCTGCTTCTGCCGCGGGTCAGTGGCGAGCAGGGCGCCTTCTATCGCCGCTTCAAAGTCGGCCACATCATAATGCCGGACGACTTTATCACTGGGCATATAGAAGCCGGTCGAATAACTCGTCAACTCATAATTCTTGCCATCGTCAATCTTGGAGGAGATGCGCTCGGTGATTTTGCGCTTGGTGACATGGAAGACGTTGGTGGCTTCGCGCACTGAGAGTTTGGGCCAGAAAATCTCAAAGATCTGGTCTCGTGTGACCAGGGGATTGTCCATGAAATAGAAGAAGAGGTTGCGCGGCAGCGCCCCATCCCAGCGGACGATCTCGCGCCCGTTTGAGATGGCGTGACCTTGCCCCAAGGCATAGACCTCAAGCTGCGGTTTCCACTCGGCTTCTTTAGTGAACATCAGATCATTGCTGCGCTGGGCTGTGCCCATCACGGAGATCTGGCCCTCATTGACCCAGTTGATCCAGGGCTCATAGGTCAAGAGGCGCGAATTCACCACCAGTTGGCAGCAGTCATTCAGATTGTCCACCAGCGATGTGATGAATTGTCGGAAGTTCGCATCTGGCTCCACGCGATCCAATTCATCAAGATACAGGATGATAGGCTCTTCGCCGATGCGCGCCAGGTCAGCCGCCAGCGCCGCGCCAAGTTCAGCAGGCCCGCCATCTGGCAGCGTTCGTTCAAGCTCAGCGCCAAAACCCGGAGCCGCCCGCCGCAGGTCCTCAAGCAGGCTCCCTAACCAGCCAACATGCGCCCCGGCGACTTGACTGACGCGGTGATAGAGCAAGCCAGGCGATGCGCTCTGAACAAAATAGCTCAGAAAGGCATTGCGATAATTCGCCCACGGGTAAAGAAGGACAACCTTTGCGCCGCTCGCCTGCTCCACGAACGATTCAAACGATACATTTGTTATTTCGCGCAGAATCATCGCATGGCCTTTCGGAAAATCCCGTCGACTCGCCGTATGATGAAGCCGCAAACAGTGAGCTACGGTACAATATACCCTAAAAGTATATCATATTCTGGCGATGCAATGCTACTGCTGATTCGTACCAATCGCAAACTTTCCCAAAAGTCGACGCCTGTATCTTACTGAAGCCGGTCACACGGTCGCCAAGCCACGGTCAGAAAACTCATTTCTCAGCAAACTCATTCAATAACACAACACTATGCTTATGGTAGGGGCGATGGTGGGAAGAGAGAACCTGAACCAGCGATGCTCGGTCCTGGATGCCGTCAGATGAAGAATCTGGGATGTTTACGCAATCGAATGCGGCTTGGTGGCGCTGCTTTGGCGAACTCGGCAGCTAACTTTCCTCTATAGCGAGGCTGAGGATGCGGTCGGCGACCACCCCGCGCGCGGGCCTCTGCGGATCAATGCGCTGCAGGGATGCCAGCACTTGCAGGCTATTGTCATCGGCAACCCGGCCGAAGACGGCATGCCGGCCGTCGAGATGGGGCGTGGGCGCAAATGTGATGAAGAATTGCGAGCCATTGGTGTTGGGTCCGGCGTTGGCCATGCTCAACGTGCCTGGCGCGTCATGGCGGATGCGCAGCGCGGCCCGCTCGTCATCCCAGCGATAGCCCGGTCCGCCGCGCCCGCTGCCTGTGGGGTCGCCGCCTTGCGCCATGAAGCCCTCCAGCACGCGATGGAATATCGTGCCGTCATAGAAGCCGTCGCCGGCGAGGAAGACGAAGTTGTTGACGGTGACGGGCGCGCGGTCAGCGTAAAGGTCGATGGCGATTGCGCCTTTGCTGGTGTTCATAAGAGCGCGGTAGGTCTTCTTGGGGTCGATGGTCATGGCTGGGGGGCTGGCGTATTGCTTGGGCATGGGTGGCTCCTGTGCGGGTTGGATGAGTGTGGGTTGTGAGAGTAGCAGAGAAGCCGCGCAGCGAACAGTATCGTGTCAGTAGAGATTGACTCCGCGCCGTTTCATTTGCTGCTGCATCTTCAAAATGTGAGAACTGTGAGCTAATGGCGAAAAAACATAAGTCCAAGAGCGATGGCAATGCCATCGGGTGCGGGTGTCTGGCGCTCATTGCCTTGGCGGTTGCCGTAAGTGAGGCAGCTAATTTAGCCCATCAAAATCCAGCTCACGCGATGCTAATCCTTTCTCTCATCGCTTCTGTCATTTTCCTGGTCATGGCCCGTTCAAGAGCTCTAAGCTTTGAAGGACGAACTAATGTTCCTGTCAGAGATTTCCAACATTTACCTAAACTCGCAAAACCTGCAGGCTATGTATATGTCATTAAAGACTACAGATATCACAAGTATAAAATCGGCCGAACGATTGATCCAAAATCACGCCTGAAGGCCATACAGCGCAATGAAGTTGGCGACTTGCGCTTTCTCAAGCTCATCAGGACAAGCGACGCCAATGCGCTCGAGAATCAATTGCACAGGCGCTATGCGGACGCTCGCATCCGGCCCGATCGGGAATGGTTCCAGTTGAGCAATGCCCAGCTGCAGGAACTCCTCGGTGTAGGCACGACCAATCGGACTAGCCAGTTTCAGGCGAAGAATTGGGCGGGCGCATCCGTCGCACTTGCAATTCTTTTCATCGCCGGCGTCTCGTACATTGGTTCAATCGAGAGTGTATCGACATTCGCACCGAAGAGCCTACTAGGCAGCACCGGAGTCTCGACGAGGAATTCGAATGCAAGTCGCGCGATTTCTACCAAGATCGGATGGGTCGCTACGGCCATTCACCGAAAGACACGCCATTCCAGGCCAACCCCCACCCGCCTGCCGCCGCCAACCGCTAGCCCGAGACCCGTAACGAGCGCTGTGCGGTATGTAAGGGATCTTGGAGGTAAGGACAGAGCCAACGTCCGCGCCTGCCCCAGCACGAAGAGCTGCGCTATCCTGGGCAAGCTGGAATCCGGCGCGAGGGTGAGGCACCTGGGAGTCGCGACTGGCGAGAGGTTACGCGGCTCAAACCTCTGGACGCGGATGAGTTACAAGGGAACGCCCGCCTGGGTTCACAGCAGCCTGCTCAGCGAGCTTCACCCGCCGTCGCCGACGCCCGCCTCCTAAACGCCAATTCGGGATTTCCCGCGCATTCTGCTAAACTGTCCGGGAATGGCTCAGCAGAAATGGAGCTTGACCCATGCCCACACCCACAGACCTCTTCCACACAATGACCTACGGACCCGCGCCAGAATCCGCCGACGCCGCAACCGCCTGGCTCGATTCCCACGAGCGCCAATTCGAACTTTTCATCAACAACCGCTGGACGCCTGCCGCCAATGGCGCGAGCATCACCATCGCCAACCCCGCCCGCGGGGAAACCCTGGCGGAAGTCGCCGATGCCAGCGCCGCCGACATTGACCTGGCTGTGCAAGCCGCCAGGGGCGCCTTCGGGGCATGGTCGACGCTCTGTGCCCATCAGCGCGCCCGGCACATCTACGCCATCGCCCGCAACATACAGAAGCATGCCCGCCTCCTGGCCGTCGTGGAGAGCCTGGATAATGGCAAACCCATCCGCGAATCCCGCGATATTGACGTGCCCCTGGTCGCCCGGCATTTCTACCATCACGCCGGCTGGGCGCAGCTGATGAACAGCGAACTGCAAGGCTATCGTCCGCTGGGCGTTGTGGGCCAGGTGATCCCCTGGAACTTCCCCTTGTTGATGCTGGCTTGGAAGATCGCCCCAGCCATCGCCATGGGCAACACGGTGGTCATCAAACCGGCTCCCTATACGCCACTCTCTTCTCTGCTCTTCGCCGAAATCATCGCGGAGGCGGGCTTGCCAGCGGGCGTCGTCAACATTGTCACCGGCGGCGACCAGGCCGGCGCGGCGCTTGTGCAGCACGACGACTTGGACAAGGTCGCTTTCACCGGCTCGACGGCGGTGGGGCGCGAGATTCGGCGCGTTACTGCCGGCAAGGGCGTCAAGCTCACTTTGGAGTTGGGCGGCAAGTCGCCCTTCATCGTCTATGATGATGCCGACCTGGATGGCGCGATAGAGGGCTTGGTTGATGCCATCTTCTTCAATCAAGGCGAGGTCTGCTGCGCGGGTTCGCGCTTGCTGGCGCAGGAGAATATCGCCGAAGAACTCATCAGCCGCTTGAAGGCGCGCATGGCTCGCCTGCGCCTGGGCGACGCATTGGACAAGGGCATAGATATCGGCGCTGTCATCGATCCCACGCAATATGCCATGATCGACCGGTGGGTGCGGCTCGGCATCAGCGAAGGCGCGGATGTCTATCAGCCCGAAGTAGACTTGCCAGCCGGCGCGGAGAACGGCTGCTTCTATCCGCCGACTTTGCTGACCAACCTGGAAGCTTCGGCCGCCGTCGCCCAGCAGGAGATCTTTGGGCCCGTCCTGGTGGCGATGAGCTTCCGGACGCCTGGCGAAGCGGTCGAGCTGGCGAACAATACGCGATATGGATTGGCGGCGTCGGTCTGGAGCGAGAATATCAGCCTGGCGCTGGAAACGGCGCGCAAGCTCAAGGCGGGCAGCGTCTGGATCAACAGCACCAACCTCTTTGACGCGGCGGCTGGCTTCGGCGGTTATCGCGAATCCGGCTTCGGGCGGGAAGGCGGCCGCGAAGGGCTTTTCGCTTACCTGCGACCGGCCTGGCAAGAGCGAACCAAACCACAGCTTGGCGAACTTCCAGCCGATTGGGGCGCGCACACTCCGCCTGCCCCAGCGCCCTTGCCACCTAGCGATTCTTCGGGGGAGGTCTCGCTGGACCGCACAGCCAAGCTCTATATCGGCGGGACACAGCAGCGACCGGATGGCAATTATACGCGGCTCGTGCTTTCGCCATCTGGAGCGCTGGCGGGCCAAGCCGGCGATGGCAACCGCAAGGATATCCGCAATGCCGTGGAAGCCGCCCATAAAGCCAGGAACTGGGCTTATTACGCGCCGCACAGCCGCGCCCAAATTCTCTATTACATCGCCGAAAATCTGCTGCCGCGGGCGGAAGAATTCGCGGAGCGCATCACCATGATGACCGAAGCGCCGCTGGAGGAAGCCAGAAGCGAAGTCGGCCTGTCTATCGAGCGCCTGTTTCACTGGGCGGCATTCGCGGATAAATCCGGCGGAAGCATTCAAGAGACGACCCTGCGCGGTCTGGTGGCCGCGGTTCACGAGCCAGTCGGTGTCATCGGCATCGCCTGCCCGGAGTGGCCGCCCCTGCTGGCTTTCGTTTCGCTTGTCGCGGCCGCCATCTCGCGCGGGAACACGGTCGTCTGCATCCCATCGTCAGCCTACCCGCTTTGCGCGACAGACCTTTACCAGGTGCTTGATACTTCCGATCTGCCGGCTGGCGTGGTCAACATCGTCACAGGCGATCGCGATCATCTGGTCAAGACCCTGGCTGAGCATGATGATGTCGACAGTCTCTGGTATTTCGGCGATGCGGAAGGCAGCCGTCAAGTCGAACTGCAATCGGCGCACAATATCAAACGCAGCTGGGTCAGCTATGGCATTGAGCGCGACTGGCGGGATGCCGAGCAGGGCGCTGGCGAGGAATTCCTGCGCGAGTCTGTCGAGGTCAAGAATATCTGGGTCCCGACCGGCGCCTGACTCCCGCCTTATTTCCCGCCCCCAAGAAGAGAGAGGGGCGTCTCCAAGGGCTTTAGCAATTCCAGCAGTGTATGCAGAATCACATTGGCGCCATTCACGCAATCGGCGTCGCTGGTGCATTCGGCTGGATTATGGCTGACGCCCTTGACGGAGGGCACAAAGGCCATCGCTGAGGGCGCTATCAAAGCCATATTCTGCGTATCGTGCCCGGCGAAGCTCAACATCCGCTCATGCGACAGGCTCAGCGAGTCCGCGGCCGACTCCAGCGCTCGCATTACCTCATCGCTCATCGAAGCGGGATGCACAGCCGGCGCCGCTTCATAGCGCGCTTTTAAGGCAAACTCCTCCGCGCATTCATCCAGCAGGCGCGTCAGATCGGCTTGCATGGCATCCATCTGGTCGACTGAGCCATGACGAAACTCAAGCGCCAGATTGACTTGGGCTGGCACGATGTTGAATGCGCCCGGCTCCGCTGCGATCGCCCCAATATTGCACACGCCCGGAGTATAACGTTCCATGACCAGCTCCCTGGCGCGCAGGACAAACTGAGCCGCGCCCCAAAGCGCATCCCGCCGATCCGACATCGGCATAGTGCCCGCATGCGCCGCTTCGCCAGTGAACGCGACTTGCAGCGAACGAATGCCCACGATGGCATTGACGACGCCAACATCGACGCCGCTAGTCTCCAGGCGCGTCCCCTGTTCGATATGCAGCTCAACCCATGCCATGACATCATCGCGTTTGGCGCTGACCATTGATTCGCGCGTGACGCCGATGCTGCGCAAGCGCTCGCTGAGCTCCGCCGCGTCCAGCTTGCAGCGGTCGAAATCGTCCATTGTCATCTGTCCGCTGACCGCGCGACTGCCCATCAAGCCCATGATGGCGCTCTCTTCGTCCGTGAAGTTGACCGCTTCCAGCGTGACCGCCGGGACGATGCCATTGTCTTTCAGCGTTCGCAGGGCTTCAAATGCCGCCAGTACGCCCAAGGCGCCGTCGAAGCGCCCGCCATTTGGCACGCTATCGAGGTGCGAGCCAGCCAATATGCGCTTTTGGCTTGGCGGATCGCTGCGCAGGATCGCCGACTGGTTGCCCGCGCCATCGATGGCGTAATCCAAGCCGGCTTCAGAGATTTTGCGCTGATACCAGTTGCGCGCGGCGATGTCATGCCTGGTCAAAGCCGGGCGATGCACTCCGCCATCAGCCGTCGCGCCGATGCCTGACAATTCCGCCAAATCAGCCAGCAGTCGCGTGTCATTGATCTTGAGCATGGCGGCATCCTCGCTTTCTGTCCTGTTGGAAGCTTAGCGCGGGCGCAAGGCATCGGCAATCTCGCCTGGCGCGTTAGCATAACCTTTTCGGATGAAACACAACTGTTTTACCATCGAGGAGGCCGAGAGCATAGAGAACACAGGGATTTCTGTTCTTGCCAGCGCGAATGCCCGATGTCATCACAATTCACCATCGCACGCATGTTTGAGGCTTAGCGATGCCTCTGATAGCGGTTACAATATCTGATGAAAGCCAGCAAGCAGTTCAGGAGACCAAGATGAAGCTCTATTCCTGGAACGTCAACGGCATCCGCGCCGCGCAGAAGAAGGGCTTTCTCGAATGGCTGCATGAAGAGAAGCCGGATGCGCTCACCGTGCAGGAGACCAAAGCCCATCCCGAGCAGTTGGATGACAAGCTGCGCCAGCCGGAGGGTTATCACAGTTGGTGGGCCAGCGCGGAACGCAAAGGCTACAGCGGGGTCGGCTTGTTCAGCAAAACCGAACCGCAGGATATTCAATTTGGGCTGGGCATAGACAAGTTCGACAGCGAGGGACGCACGATCGTCGCCGATTATGGCGCTTTCACATTGATGAGCACCTACCTGCCAAACGGCAAAGCCAGCGCGGAACGCTTGCGCTACAAGATGGATTATAAAGAAGCCTTTCTCAATTATGCCAACAGCCTGCGCGCCGCGGGCAAGTCCGTGGTGTTTTGCGGCGACATCAACACCGCGCATAATGAGATTGACCTGACCCATCCCAAACCGAATTCCAAATATTCGGGCTTCCTGCGCGAAGAGCGGGATTGGATGGACAGGGTCGTCGAACAGGGCTACATCGACTCCTATCGCCACTTGAATCCCGAGAAGGCAGGCGCGTATTCCTGGTGGTCCCTGCGCAGCGGCGCGCGGCAGAAGAATGTCGGCTGGCGGATCGATTATTTCTTCATCTCGCCGGACCTGCTCGACAAGCTGGTCACGGCCGAGATCCATGCCGATGTCATGGGCAGCGACCACTGCCCCATCAGCCTGACGCTGGATCTGTGAGCGCCCAAGGTCTCAGTCCGCTTCTTTCACCAGACTGCTGTGAACGAACGCCGTCTCGCCCTCGAATAAGAATTCGATCCATACCGGGTTGCCATAGACGATCTGACCGCGGACCCGCCCGATTGGCTGGACTTTGTCGCCGGGTCGCAGCCTCCCGACTATGGCGCAATCCGTGCCTGGGCAAGCGCGGACGCGAGCGTTCATGTCATTCACCGTCCGGATGTAGAGGACTCTCAAGGCAGTGGCGCTCGGCGATGATGTGTAAGTCGCCCTCGGCGCGATGTCTGTTGCAGTCGCTGTGAATGTCGGCATTGGCGGGATGTCCGTCGGTGATGGCGTATTTGTCGGCTTTGGCGGCGCGGCGGTTGGCGATGACGTGTACGTCGCTGTCGGCGGGATGTCATTATGACTTGAAGCGGGCGCGGTAACTGTGAAAACGTCGAGCCTGGCCATTGTTGATTTCACGCTGCCACGCAGGGCGCGAACATAAATGGATACCCGCTCGCCCGGCGAAAGCCCGGTAATGCTCGCCGCATGGCTGCTGGCGCTTCGCCACCGGATATTGGGCTTGCCTGGTTTGATATAGCCATATTGGTATCCGGTCGCGCCGCGGACTGCCGACCAGCTGAAGCTGATTCTAGTCGTACTCTTGGAAAGCAGGCTCACCTCAGGCGCGGAAAGTGTTATTCGGGTCGCAGTCGGCGGTCTGTGCGTGGACCGCTTTGCCCAAGTCGTCGGGAAGGCGCGACTAGCTGCGTCATCAGGCGTCGAGCGGACATGCGCATCCAGGAACCGGTCAAATTCGCGGCGTATCTGCGGAAAATCGGCGGCGAGCACAGTGATTATCAGCAGTATCAGCAATGTGGAGAGCCAAGCCAGAGCGCGCCTGCTGCGACTGGGAGAGGTCCGCGGTCGGCGTACAACGGTTCTTGGCTCCCTCTCGCCGATGATCCGCACCCCCTTGACGAGCGAATCCGAGCCCTTGACTCCACGCGCGAGCTGGCCCAAGGAAGTTCCATGGCGGCTGCCGATTCGTTTCAATTCCGCCAGTTGCCGGGCATCCAGGTCAAACCATTCCCCGGGGCTGGCGCTGCCGGCGAATTGATTGTGCAGCGCTTTTGACAGGCTGCCGGCGTCGCGGGCCTCCAGTACCAAAGCCGGCTCGATCTTGATAGCCAGGTCCGTTGCCCGTTTGATCGCTCCGCTATTCACCTCCTGCATACGCGCGATCTTGTAACGATTGCCGTAGTCTACGTCGCGAAGGAAGACCACATAGCCGGCGGGATCGCTCAATCTGCGCAGATTAGTCGCTTTGCTCGTTGGGATGCGTTTGAAGTGTGGCAGAGTTGGCATGAGAGTGTCCGCGCTTCTTCACCCTAACTCTTGGAGGCGATCTCCACGACGTCGCCAATCAATAGCCATACCTTGGCATCGGACCAAAGACCAGCAGCCCAAGCAGCATCAGCAGCAAGATTATGGTGATCACCAGGCCTGGGTGGTTCACGACGAAATCGTCAAATCCTTGCGAAAGTCGTTTGCGCAGGGATAGCCTGTTTTCATGCGGACCTTCGCGAAGCCGTTCAGTTTCCCGCGCCCTGCGCAAGGCGTTCAAGCCATAATGACGTTCGGCAAGCGGTTGCTGGGCTTGGCTCCGCCGCGGCCATGAGGCGTTTCGCTTGAGCTGGCTGGGTTGAGATAGCAATGCGGAGTGCGGCGTCCCGCTGTCATTCGCTGTAGAGAGGACTTTTGGCTTCGTTGGCGCGCTCACATACTGGCTGGCGTAGGCGTCAATTTGCAGGAGCGATTGGCGTAGCGCCTCGCGCTGATACGAATCAAGCTTGAGCCAGCCGCTGCCCAGCCGCAACTGATAGAGCGCGTATAACCGGGCTCCCGCAGCCGCCAGGTCTTCCGTCTTCAACAACGCGACCAGTTCGATGCCGAAGGTTCTGTTCTCCTCGCCGAAGAGCGCCTCAATGTATGACCGGGGATGATCGGCGCTGTCGATGCGGTAGCTGTCGCTGTCAATATCGCGGATGACGCAGATATAGTTGGCGGGCGCGCCCAGCCAGGGCAAGGACGCGTACGCTTTTGGCGGCAGGCTTCTCAAGTCGCCTCCGGCAACTTTATCCATTCCTGCGATGATCCGCATTTATTGTAAGCGAAACCAGGCGCGTTTGGGCAGCCGGGTTTCCAGTATAATGCGGTTATGTCACTCGCTCGCATCCTCCAGGATGGCTATCGCGAAGCCCTGCGCTCAATGGTCATGGGCACATCGCCCGAATCTTTGGCGCGCGCGCGTGAAACCGCTTTCATCAAGCGCCTGCTGGAAGGATTCAGCAGCCAGTACAGCGCAGAGGAATATCGCGTATTCTGTCAGCTGGCGCGGGGCAACCGGGCAGATTTTGGCAGCGAGAGCCTGCTGGGCGATATTGCCGTATGCCGCATCGCCGAAAGCAGCGGGGGCGAACGGAAGCGGCAGAACTTCCGATATGTGTCGGCGCTGATATGGCAGGTAGAAATCGACTTCTCCCGTGAATGGCGGCGGGCCATCTATGCCATCAACCGGCTGAATTGCGGGGCGGCGGAAAACAAGCTCTTCATCAGCGCTCAAGCACAGCGAGGCGGCGACGCCCGCTTGCGAACCTTGCTCGGTCCTCTTGAAGCGGGTCCAGGCGAGGCATACATCGCGCTCATCCCGCATCCACGCGATTGGGAGACGAGCGAAAAAGCGCCGCAGCTCTGGCATCTGCGCGACGGACAATGGATCGAGACGACTTGAGGCTCCTTCAATTCTCGGGAGCAAAGCAGGAGAAGTCATGCCCATAAAGAGCTTGCTCGTCCTGATGTTGTTGTTGGCAAGCGGCTTGATCGCGCTTTGGCGGGGTCAGCCGGAAACCACCTGGCGCGAATTGCCCGTGATCGCGGCAATAACTGTCAGCGCGGACGGGAATTTGGCGATCAGCGGCAGCTTCGCCAGCGACTGCGCATCCCCAGCCCATGCCGAGGTCCGCAGCTTTCCGCACAACCTGGATATTCAGCTCTATCGCCAACGTTCATCGCGCGCCTTTTGCCGGCAGCGAGCCCAAGACTTTGTGCAACCTGTCGCAGCGGAGGACAAGGCGAGCCGAGCCTATCTGCTGATCAATGGCGCGGCTTGGGGCATACACAGGGATGCCAGCAAAGCAAGCTATAAGCCGCTTGAGCTATACCCGGTCCATATAGATCAGGCCAGCTTGACGCAGAGCCCGCTGGGAGAGCTGCGGCTGACATTGCGCGGCGTTCAGGCTATTGGCTGCAGCCTGCCGGAGCTCTACAGCCTGCGCAGGACTGAGGGGCAGCTTGAGATAGGCGTCTACAATGCCTTGCCGGATGACCTGGCATGCGCCGCGGTGCAAGTGGACGTTCGGGAAAGCCTTGAGCTCGCCGCAACCGAATTGCCCGAGCCTGCGTTATTGGTAGTGAATGGTTATGTCATAACAGGATTGGAGACGCAAGACGTGAGCAAGCATGACAAAGTGTTGACAAATATCATGCGCGTGGAAGCCCGCGCGCTGGAGTCTTATCCCATGCGCGTCAGCCTGGATGTGCAGGGCGAACACCCGGATGGCTGTGATCTGCCGGTCAAGATTGCCCAATCGCGGCGGGGCAAGACCGTCACTGTGGAGGTTTACCGCGAAGTGCCTGCCGATATGTTCTGCCCGATGATCCTGCGACCATATCGCGGCGATATCATGCTGGATGGCGGTTTTGAATCGGGCAATTACACTATAAACGTCAACTCACATTCGCAGACTCTGGAACTTTAGGAGCAGTATCATGCCATTCCGCAGGTTGCTATTAGTGACGATCTTTTGCCTGGGCATTCTGGCCGCCGTCAGCGCGCAAGAGAGCGACAGCCTGGCCATCACTGTCTACAACGAGGGCAGCGCCTTGATTCGCGATCGCCGCAGCCTGACCCTGGAGGAGGGCTTCAATCGGGTCAACCTGGCTGATATTGCCGCTTCCATCGACCCCAGCTCGGTCAGCGCGCGCGCGCCGGATTCGCCGGGCATCCAGATAATCGAGCAGAGTTATACCGCCAACCTGGCCAACCGCGATGCCCTCTTTGCCCATTTTGCTGGCCAAGAGATCACGGTGACGGCAATGGACGGCACGGTCTACAGCGGCGAGCTCATGTATGGGCTCGGCGATGATCTGATCCTGCGCGGCGAGGCTGGCGATATTGTCATGCCCAATATCAACAATGCCCGCGACATCCGCTTCCCCGGCTTTCCGGAAGACCTGGTCGCCAAGCCCGCTCTGCAATGGCTGCTTAATAGCGCGGATGCCGGCGAAGCCCAGGTTGAGATCAGCTATCTGGCCGGCGGCATACGCTGGACTGCCGATTACAATCTGCGCCTTAATGCCGAAGAGACCGCGCTGGACCTGCAAGGCTGGGTGACAATCGAGAATCGCAGCGGCACGGCATTCCGCGATGCCAAGCTGCAGCTGGTGGCTGGCGATATCCAGCGCATCCATTCGCAGCCGCTCTTTGCCGAAGCCCGAGCCATGTCCATGGATGCCGGTGCTGGCGGAGGCGGAGTGGAGCAGAGCGAAGCCTTCGAATATCAGCTTTATGCAGTGCCGCGCCCCGTCGACATCAAGGACAGGGAGAGCAAACAGATCGAGTTTGTCAGCGGAAAACAGGTCGCGGCCGAGACCTATTTCGTCTTTGATGGCTCGCCCGATACCGGCGGCTACTATTCGCCAATCGACTATCCCGAAGGCTATGGCACGGAATCCGGCAACGTCAAAACCTACCTGGCATTCAGCACTGGCGAAGACCAGGGCTTGGGCGCGGATCTGCCGGCCGGGCGCGTCAGGGTCATGCTGGAAGACGAGGACGGCGCGGGATTGCTCATCGGCGAAGACCGCATCGCCCATACCCCGCAGGGCGACGATGTGAACATCCGGCTGGGCAGCGCCTTCGACTTGACGGGCGAGCGCATTCAGACAAGCTACGAGACCATCTCGCGGACTGTGGCGCGGGAGTCCTTCGAGATCCGCCTGTTCAACCGCAAAGACGAGGAAAGCGTGGAAATCCGCGTGCCCGAACGGCTCTACCGCTGGAGCGATTGGCAGATCATCGAGAGTTCCGCGCCCTACGAGAAAGTGGACGCGGCGACAATCGAGTTTCGCATTGACGTTGCGCCGGGCGAAGAAGCAGCGCTGAGCTACACCGTGGAATATGCCTTCCCGCGGATACGCTAGCAGTCGGCTGGGATTGCCGTGTTATGTAGGGGTGATCCACAGGGTCGCCCGCTGGCAACCCTTCACGCCTAATCCGGCGTCTCGCAGAGGCCGAAGCTGTCCTGCATGAAAGCCTCATGCGAATCAAAAGCGCTCTCGCTGGCTGGGTCCCAGCAGCGTTCATAACGGCAATCCGCTCGCAGGATCCAGGAATTCTTCACATCGGCCAGGTCCGTCTGCAAGATGCGCAGGACGCGCCATTGAATCCGCGGATCCAGGACCGGGAAGACCACTTCCACGCGGTTCAGCAAGTTGCGCCGCATTAGATCCGCGCTGCCCATGTAGACGCGCTGCTGTTCCGGCGCATTGCGGAAATAATAGATGCGGCTGTGTTCCAGGTAGCGGCCCACGATGCTCTTGACGCGGATATTCTCGCTCAAGCCAGGCAGGCCCGGCCTCAAACAGCATAAACCGCGCACGATAAGGTCTATCTGCACGCCGGCCTGCGAGGCTTGATAGAGCTTGCGGATGACATCATCTTCTTCCAGCTGGTTCATCTTGAAGATCAGCCGGGCGTCTTTGCCTTGCCGAGCCGCTTCGATCTCATTGTCGATCAAAGCCAGCACCTCATCGCGCAGGTATTCCGGCGCGACCAGCAGGCGCTTGTACTCCGTCTCTGGCGCGTAGCCGGTCAGCCGGTTGAACAGGCGCGAGGCGTCATCGGCAATTTCTTCGTTGCTGGTGAAGAGGCCGATATCCGCATAGAGGCGCGCGGTGGTGGCGTTGTAGTTGCCCGTGCCCAGGTGCACATAGCGCCGCAAGCCATCGCGCTCCCGCCGCACCACCAGCGATACTTTGGCATGGGTCTTGACCGCCAGCTCTTCGACTCCATAGATGACATGCACGCCTTTTTCGCCCAGCGCCGTCACCCATTCCAGGTTGTTCTCTTCATCAAAGCGCGCCTTGAGCTCTACCAGGGCGGTGACCTGCTTTTCATTGTCGCGGGCTTCCATGAGGGCGTCGACCACCGGCGAATTCTTGCCCACGCGATACAAGGTGGTTTTGATTGCCAGCACATCCGGATCGCGGGCGGCGCGTTTGAAAAAATCCTCGACCGGCGAAAAAGAATCGTAGGGATGATGCACGATGACATCCTGCTGGCGAATGACCTCATAAAAATCGCCTGATTGCGCGAAGGGTTTGGGCGCGCGCGGCGAATAGGCGCTGTCTTTCAAGTCGGGCCTGTCGACGCGCAGCAGCTCAAAGAGATCGGCCGAGCCCAGCCTGCCATTGATGCGGAAGACCTGGCGGTTGGTTGGCACTTCCAGGGAATCGGTCAAGCGCGAGAGCATGCGTTCGCTGATGGCGGCCGGCACGCTCAAACGCACGACGGAGCCAAAACGCCGCTCGCGCACGCCCTGCTCGATGATCGACTTGACATCGATGAGGTCTTCATCCTGTTCGTGCTCATAATCGATATCGGCATTGCGCAGAATACGAAAAGGAAAGGCTTCGCGGATCTGCATGCCCGGGAAGAGGTCGCCCAGATAATCGGCGATGACGTCTTCCATCCACAGGAAGTGATAGCCTTCGTGCTCGTCGCCGGTATAACTGGCCAAGACATTCTCGAGGTGGACGATGCGCGGGACGATATTCACCGGCACCTTGACGCGGGCGAAATCGATCTCATTGGCCAGATAGCCGTTGTCGCGTTCCAGATATACGCCCAGGTTGAGGCTGAGGTTGGATATGAAGGGGAAGGGGCGCGCATGATCCACAGCCAGCGGCGTCAAGAGCGGGAAGACCTCGGCGCGGAAGTACCAACTTATGGCATCGCGCTGGCTCGGCTTGAGGTCGCGGGTGGTGATGAAGTAGATGCCCTCGTTCTCCAGCAGCTCAAAGACTTCGCGGCGCACCCGACGCTGGCGGGCGATCAATGCGGATACATCGTCATGGATCTGTCGCAGCAGCTTGGCTGGGCTGGCGCCATCGGGCCGCATGCGCGGATTGCTGAGCGCCAGGCGCTGAAAATAGGCGCCGACCCGCACCATGTAAAATTCATCGAGATTATTGCCCACGATGGCGATGAACTTGACGCGCTCCAACAAGGGCGTCGTCTCGTCTTCCGCCAGAGCCAGCACGCGCTTCTGAAAATCGATAGTGCTCAGTTCCCGGTTGATGAAGTTTTCAGGCGTCAACTCCGGCGCCCGCACGTCCGCTGCATTCATGTCGCCGCTCTAGCGGTTAGGCTGCATTCGTTTTCCTTATAGCAAGATGATACAATATGAAGCGCGAAAACGAAAATTCCGCTTGCAACCTCTCTGGATAAAACCGCGTATACTTGTGGAGAGCATTACTTAGGAGGCGCATGGGCATGAAATACAAACTTGGCATTGGATTATTGCTGGCGACGATTATTGTGCTGCTGCTTTTGCCTGGCATGCTGGGGCGCTTGCTGGGCTTGGTGATCTCGCTGGGCGTTTGGGCATCGAGCGGCTACCTGGCTGGCCAGCTGCTGCAGGGCAAGGGTTATGGCTTGGTGGGCAATATCGTCCTGGGCATCGTCGGCGGCTTTGTTGGCTCGCTGCTGGCGACGCTGTTTGGGATCACCGGCCTGGTCAAGCTGCCCTTCATCGGCAGCATTGTTGTTGGCGCGCTGGGCTCGGCAGTGGTGGTGATCGTGGCTGGCATGCTGGGGGATGGCGAGGGCAAAGCAGATTAACCGCAGAGGACACAGAGGCACAGAGCAAACTAGATATTGCTCTGGTTCACCCAAGTCTGAAACTCCATCATGTTGAATACATGCCTCAGGTTGCGCCTTTGCATGGAGCGCACCCACTTCTCCGCGCCCGGCCGATATCCTCCGCCATCCAGCACGATCACGGTCTGATACTCCGATGCCCATATATTCATCACAAAGTAGGGATATTTCTCATCCACCGTGCCGCTCGTCTGCTGCCACTTGGCTTCGATCACCAAGCCTTCGGACCACTTTTCAGGATGATAGATAAAGAAATCGGCAATCAGGTCGGTATCATAAATTGTTTCGCCGATGCGCGCTTGCTTCGCGTAGCTCGGAAGCGCAAATGACTCCGGGCTATTCACGAGTGCCTTCTTGTCTTTTATCCGTGCGTAGCCGCAGTCAACGAGCAGTTGCTCTATGAATCGCTCCAGGCGCGATCCGGTGAGGTTGGCTTGCGCGCCTTGTGATTTAGCCACCGAGGACACCGAGAGCGCCGAGGTTTGCCATTAGCTGCTGTCCTCCAAACTGTGTTGGGACTCTCTGAGAATAAGAAGTTTGACCGCGTCCGCCGCGTGTCGCACACCCGCTTCAAATCCCTTTTCATAAGCGCAGTAGGCGCATTTGCGTCGGCCAGCCCCCGCCTGGTTTTCCGGCAGCCTGGACATAATGCCATCAAGCTTCTTTCGAGCGTTTTCGTTTTCTCGTCCAGCGTGACGCGCGCAGTCCTTCACGATAGCCACTTCTCGCAATAGTTTCTTATCAGCAATTCATTTACCGGACCGCGCGCAGACGCATTGCTATTGACCATGCGTGGGGCTTTCACTCGCTCTATCTTGAAGGCGCAGCCGGCATACAGGTCGCGTACGAATGGCGTGTCGCTGTTAGAAAGCATTATCAGAGCGCCTTTATCGGTCAGCTCGACGCAAAAATCACGAAGCGCAATCTGCTCCGCGGTCGCGAATCCACTCTTGGAATAGTCTGTGAATGAGCCGCCGTCCAGAGGATGATATGGGGGATCCATATAGACAAAGTCGCCGTCAAGCGCGTCCAATGCTTCGAACGACTGTTTCCGCACGAGGACACTCTGGAGCGCAATATGACACGCGCGCAGGTTATCGGCTTGGCAGATGGCCGGCTTTACCGCGCTGCCCATCGGCACGTTGAACTCGCCTTTGGAATTGACGCGCCACAAGCCATTGAAACAGGTCTTGTTAAGATAGATGAAACGCGCGGCTATCGCGATGCGGTCATCGAGATCATGCTGGCTTCTGACTTGGTAGTAGTGCGCTTTGCTGTGCTTCTCGGCGTGGATCCGCAGCTTGGCGATGAGCGGTTCGGGGTCGCGCTGAATGACCTGGTAAGTATTGATGAGGTCAAAATTGACATCACTTAAGAATGTCCGCCCCCCCCCCCCCCCCCGCAAATCAAGTTTTCCTAAATTCTTCAGGGCGAAGAAAAGAGCGCCGCCGCCCAGGAAGGGCTCATAATAATTCTTGAAGCTGTCGGGGACGCGCGCCAAGAGCTCGGGCAGCAGGCTGCGTTTCCCGCCGACCCACTTGACGAATGGCTTGGCTTGGACTGCGCTGGCGAAAGAATCGTTTGGCAGAAGGCTTTGCTGGGTCATAATGCTTCTTGGGCGAGTCGCCCCGGTTTGATACGATAAGAATTCGTTTCGCATAGGCGGACGTTTCACAGAATCGCACCTACAGCAATGCGCGTGTACTGTGCGCGGACGATTCCCTTCATCGCACATACGATCTATATGATCGATTTGCCGGCTTGTCAAGCGGCGCAAAAGCCAGAATCCAAATCCGCGAAATCTTATGGTATACTCGCGCGCTAAACTGAAATGGCAAGCGGCGTTCGTCACTGAAGGGAATGGAATGCCTTCACCAAGCAAAGAGATGCTCCTCGATTGGTATCGGCAGATGGTGCTGATCCGCGAATTTGAGGAGACCTGCCATCAACTTTACGAAGAGAAGCGCATCACTGGCGTCTACCTGCACCTTTACAGCGGTCACGAAGCCAGCGGCGTCGGCTCCATGGCTGCCCTGCGCAAGACCGACCATGTCATCACGGCTTATCGCGATCATGGCATCGCCTTGATCCTGGGCATGGACCCCAAGGCGGTCATGGCGGAGATGATGGGCAAGAAGACCGGCAGCAGCGGCGGCAAGGGCGGCTCCATGCACCTGGCTTCCCGCCAGCACAACTTCTGGGGCGGTTATGCCATCGTCGGCGGCCACCTGCCCCTGGCGGCCGGGCTTGGCTTGGCTTCGCGCTACCAGGGCAAAGACGAGGTCACCATGACCTATGTCGGCGATGGCGCGACCAACAATGGCTATTTTCACGAATCGCTGAATATGAGCTCGATCTGGGATTTGCCGGTCATCTGGATCATCGAGAACAATGGTTATGGCATGGGCACGGAAGTGGCGCGAGCCAGCGGCCAAACCGAGCTGCATCGCAAAGCCGAAGCCTATGGCATCAAGAGTTTCGGCCGCGTCGATGCCCAGAACGCGCTGGAGGTCTACGCGGTGGCCACGAAAGCCGTTGAATACGCTCGGCGGCATGGTCCGGCGGTCATTGAACATGTCACCTATCGCTATCGCGGGCATGGCGTTTCCGACAAGCAATACGACGCCCGCGAGGATATGTCGGCGGAGCTGAAGGAATGGATGGCGACGCGCGAGCCCATCACAATCTTGCGCGATTGCATCGAAGCGAAACATGGCGATGTTAGCGAGATCCTGGCTGGGCATGAAGCCGACGCCAAACGCATCGTGGCCGAATCCGTGGCATTCGCCGAATCCAGCGCGTTGCCCAGCGGCTATGAGGACCTGCTGCGGAATACCTATGTCGGCTCGGAGATGGTGTACAAGACGGAAAGCAGCATCGGCGCTGGCATTGACTGAGCGCGAGAGCGTCTGCAGGCGCTGCCCAAGGGGCCGCCCGCCAGCATAATGATTCTGTAGAGGCGAGGGCGCGGTGACACTGACCGTCGGCGCTGACTCGCCCAAATGACAAAATGCGGAGAAAGCAAATTCTATGGCAGCCAGAAATGTCGCCATGCGGGAAGCCATCCGCCGGGCGCTAAGGGAAGAGATGCATCGCGACGAGACCGTCTTTGTCATGGGCGAAGAGGTAGCCTATTGGCAGGGTACGCACCGGGTCACGCGCGGATTCCTGGAAGAATTTGGCGAGCGGCGCGTGCGCGATACCCCCATCAGCGAGATGGCCATCGGCGGCCTGGCTGTTGGCGCGGCTATGGCTGGCTTGCGCCCGGTCGCGGAGTTCATGACCATCAACTTCGCTTTCCTGGCTCTTGACGCAATCGCCAATCATGCCGCCAAGGTGCGCTACTTCTTTGATGGCATGTTCAAGGCGCCGCTGGTCTATCGGGCGGCCAGCGGCTGGGGCAACCAGGCGACCGCTTCCCATTCGCACGCGCCCGAACCGATCTTCGCCCATTTCCCGGGGCTATATGTCGGCTGCCCGTCCAATTCGCTGGATGCTTATGGCATGCTGAAGACCTCCATTCGCGATGACAACCCCGTGCTTTTCACCGAGAGCATCGCCCTCTATCCCAAGCCCAGCCCCATGCCTGACGATCTCGACGAAGATTACCTGATCCCTATTGGCAAGGGCGATATCAAGCGCGAGGGAAGCGATGTGACGCTCGTGGCTTATGCCCGCGGAGTCGATTGGGCGCTGCTGGCGGCGCGCGAATTGGCGAAGGAAGGCGTCGAAGCCGAAGTGGTGGATATGCGCTGGCTGCGCCCATTGGATATGGCGCTGGTTTATGAGAGTTTCAAGAAGACAAACCGCTGCGTCATCGTGGAAGAATCCCTGCCCATGTACAGCTTTGGCAGCGAGATTGCCGCCCAGCTGCAAGAGAATATGTTTGATTATATGGACGCGCCCATCAAGCGGGTGGCGGCTGAAGACGCGCCCCTGCCCTATTCCAAAGAGATCGAGCTGCTGGCGCTGCCGGACGCAAAAAAGGTCGTCAACGCGGTCAAGGAGATCCTGTAAATGGCGCATGAAGTCAAGCTCACAATGGACGGCTTGCTCATCAACTGGCTGAAAGATGTTGGCGACGCGGTGAGCGCCGGTGATGTCATCGCCGAATTTGAAGCCGACAAAGCGACTGTGGAGGTCGAAGCCGGCAGCGGCGGCGAATTGCTGGAATTGCGCGTCGAGCCGGGCGATGAGGTCGGCGAAGGCACGGTGATCGCCCTGATTGGCGCGGCGGATGAACAAGCCGAACCGGCTTCAGCGCCATCGCCAAGGGAAGCGGCGGCAAGCGACAGCCAAGCGCGGGCCGGCGAAAGCGGAACCGCCAGCAATGGTCAGACGCTGACTGCCGATGGCCGCGTCAAAGCATCGCCCCTGGCGCGCCGCATGGCTGCCGACAAAGGCATCGATCTCAGCCGGGTCAGCGGGTCGGGACCTGGGGGCCGCATCATCAAAGCCGATATCGAGAACTTCCAAGCCAAGCCCCTGTTGCCCAGTTTGGAAGACGGGCCCGCCAAGCCAGCCGCGGAGACCGTTGGGCAAGCCACCTGGGGCGCTCTGCCCGAAAAGGATGTCGAGGTCTTGCCACTTTCGCGCATGCGCCGTGCGATTGCCGATGGCACGGTGCGCAGCAAGAGCAATACGCCGCATTTCTACGTCACGGTTGAGGCGGATGTCGAGCCCCTGCTGGCCATGCGCGCCGAAATCAACCGGGCTCTGGCGGAGCGCGGCATCAAGGTCAGCGTCAACGATATGCTTATCCGGGCTCTCGCTTTGACCCTGCGCGCCTTCCCCAACTTGAACACGCATTATTATGGCGATCGCTTTGTGCGGCATGAGCGCGTCAACATCGGCATCTCGGTCGCCCTGCCGGATAATGGCTTGGTCAATGTGGTCTGCCAGGATGCCGACGCGGTTGCCTTGAGCGAGATGGCCGTCAGCAATAAAGCCATGTACGAGCGGGCTCGCGGCGGGCGCATCAAACCCGACGATATCCGCGGCGCCAGCTTCACCATCAGCAATCTGGGTCCTTATGGGGTCAAGGAGTTCTCGGCGATTATCAGCGCGCCGGAAGCGGGCATCCTGGCGGTGTCAGCGGCTCAGCGCGTGCCGGTCGTGGCTGAGGATGGCAGTTTGACCGTGGGTACGCGCATGAATATGACCTTGAGCGTGGATCATCGCGTCAGCAACGGTGCGGAGGGCGCGCAATTCTTGAACCACCTGCGGGAGCTAATCGAGAATCCGTTGCGGCTGCTGGATTTGAGCGGGGTCTAGGCGGTAACGAATCGTGGCAAATCTGCGCGCAATCAAGCGCCAATACATCTTGATGCGGCGCGAGGAAGCCAATAAATGTCTCGAACTTGGATTGTGCCACGCGGCCACGCTCACCGCTTGCAGTGGCATTGAGTTGCTTCTGGAACTCATGGTTGGCGAGCTCTACAAGGAATTTTCGCGCCAGGGTAGAAGACGGGCGTTGTCGCTGCAGAGAGCCGTTGAGGACGAAGAAAGACGTAACAGCGCAAAAACCAGGTATTGGGGGCTCAAGAGTTGGGCCGATTTCTACAAACGGAACAGTGTTTTCGAGGCTTTGAGCGACAATTTCGATTTGACGCTGCGCATGCTAAACCAATTCACGCTCAATGAAGCAAATGAGACTTGGAATCGCTGCAAACATGATCCCTATATGGCGTCGGCTGAAACCGCCAGCAAGACAGTTGGCTTGCTTAACGAGTTCCTCAATGAGACCAGAATCGAAACAGAGATCCACATACGCCAGCAACTGACTCTTTCGGAAATGAGCGCGCATTGGCTGGCAAAATGGGAGCAGCCCATAGCGTTGTGGTTGACGCAACACAGCCAGGCGACTCAGGCGCAGCTCCTAATGTACTTGGCGCCATTGCTGGATCTCCTGATCCGGTTGATTGACGACTACCGAGTCGAATACGCGTATAAGACCCCGCTGCTGGTTGCAGTGAATTATGTCTTCAGCTCGACTGACCTGGTGCCGGACACGAATGAAGGCGGAGTTGTTGGCGGGCTTGTTGATGACGGAGCGGTGCTTGCGCTAACCGTGTATTGGTTGTTGCAGCATGAAGCCTTTGACCGTTCCCTGCTGTTAAGACACTGGCCGGGCGGCGAGTCCATCTCCAGCGAGATCCAGGATCTCAAAGAGTACATTTGGAAGAAGCAGGCAGACCTTTTCCCCGAATCCCGAACTCAAATGGGTCACCAACTAGTCTGGAAAATCATTGAACGCATTGCCGTCTATGGACCAGAGGCGCTTTGGCAAAACTATTGGAAGGAACAATACAGTCAGGTTTCAGTTGGTCCGCGAAAATGATATGCCGCGGATTCTTTTCGTCGAATCGCTGTACCATCCCGAAGAACTGCTGGCCGAGCTGAGCCAAGCCACGCCCGGCAGCCAGCCCGCGCTCTTCCCCCGCAGCATGGCGCAATACGCCTGGGAAAAGGCCATGCGCGCCGCCGGCTGCACTCTGGAAGTCTTTTGGCGCAACCTGCCCGGCTATGGCAGCCGCGACATCAGCCGCTTGCGCCACAGCGTCTATCGCACGGGAATCACGCCCGCAAAGCTGGCCACCGCCTTGATCCGCCGCCTGCCGCCAGAGCTCAACCCCGACATCCTGCGCCGCAATCGCCTTTTGCTCGCCCAAGCGGACCAGTTTCGCCCCGACATCATCTGGCATTCGGGCGGCAACCGCGAGATCCTGCCGGCGACATTGGCGCGCCTAAAAGACGAACAGGGCTGCAAGATCGTCTATAGCAATGGCGATTCTCCGATTGTCTTTTCGCAGGCCATCGAGCGAGCGGCCGCAAAGCTTTATGATCTGGTGCTGGTCAACGACTATTATCACGGGATGCAATGGCGCGAGTTGGGCGCTCCGAAGGTGGAATGCCTGCCCACGACTGGCGTGGACCCCGATCTGCATTATCCGCAGCCAATTACCGACGTGCCGCGGGAGTACCTCTGCGATATCGGCTTCGTGGGTACGCTTGTGCCAGACAATCTGTATAGCGAGCGAGTGGCGGCGCTTGAGAGCCTGCGCGAGTTCGACCTGGGCATCTGGAGCGTGCATGAAACGCCGCAGTCCTTGCGTCCGCATTATCGGGGGTCGGCGCTGGGCCTGAGCATGCTGCAAGTGCTGTCTTCGGTGAAAATCAGCATCAATATCCATGGCGACTTCATGCGCTACGGCGGCAATATGCGCTTGTTTGAATGCGCTGGCGCGGGGAGCTTCCAGCTGGTGGATGACAAGCCTGGCGCGCGCGAGTGGTTCGTGGATGGCGAGCATCTGGTCATATTCAGCGATTTGGATGACCTGCGGGAGAAGGCGCAATACTACCTGGCGCATGATGACGAGCGGCAGCGGATTGCGGCGGCGGCGCGGGAGCATGTCCTGGCGCATCATCGGGTGGAGCAGCGGCTGGCGCGGGTCATGGAGATGTTGGGGGAGATGTGATGGTTTTCACCACAGAGGCACTGAGGACACAGAGTTAGATCGTGCTGAACCCCAAATATTGGGGGGATGCCGCAATGCCTGCTGTAGTAGCCTTGATGTAAGCATTAGCGGTTTGCGAAGAGGGAGTCGGAAAGTGATAGTCTTACCAGCGGCATTGGCAGGAATAGTTGCCATTCTCGAACCAATCATAGCTGGCGCAGTGGTAGGGGTCGCTGTTTCAGGCGCAATCTGCACGGGAAGCGGCGCGGTAAGCGCTATTCAGAATCATGAGACGGCCGAAGTAGTTGCCCGGAGCTCGGCGGACGCAGTGATTGCATGCGCTGAGGACGGCACACTCGCAGAAGCCGGGCTGGTCGGTGGCGCATTGGGAGGAGTCGGCCAATTGGTCGGCCCCGCGCTCAATACAGTGGGCAATGCTCTGAAGCCGATTGCGCCGTATGTAGACGACGTTTCCCGTCCAATTGTCCAGGTCATTGACGACGCGGCTCGACCGGTTGTACAAGCTGTTGACGATGCTTCTCGGCCTGTATTAAAGAGATTTGGGATCGTTGCGCATTCCGCGCGCATGTCCACCGAGAAAGTGGTCACTACTGCGCTTAGAAACGTACGAAGAGGATTGCCGCCTCCAATTCAAAGACTGCTGCCTAAGACGTCGCGTTCCTCCGGATATGTTTACGTCATGGACGATACCGCGACTGGAACACAGAAAATCGGCATGTCCATTGACCCAAAGCGCAGGCTAGGCGAAGTGAGGCGCATTGCAGGCAAACAGGTAAACTTGACCTGCACAATTCCGACCTACAACATGCGGGCTCTCGAAAGAGCGCTTCACAAAGCCTTCGCGGGAAACAGGCTGCCGAATACGGGGGCTGGAACAGAATGGTTCAGCCTGGCTGCTCCCCAGGTGGCTGCGGTCTGCCGTTGATAAGGTCGTAAGATAGTGGGGGGCTTCGGCTCCCCGACTGGCAATTCTGAAAGACGAGATCACATGCCCAACATCACAACCGCCCTCAACAACCACATCCTCCGCGTCCAGCTTACGCGGCCGGAGAAGAAAAACGCCCTCACCCCGGCCATGTACGACAGCCTGCGCGAGGCCATCGAGCGCGCCAACGCCGATACAAGCATCCGCGTCATCGCCATCACCGGCAGCGGCGACAGCTTCTGCGCCGGCAACGACCTGAACACCTTCCTGGCTGACCCGGGCTCGGATTCGGCCGCGCGCTTCATCCAGGCCATCGCCACAGCCGAAGCGCCTATCATTGCGGCGGTCAATGGCGTGGCGGTCGGCGTCGGCTTGACCATGTTGCTGCATTGCGACCTGGTCTACGCCGTCCCCAGCGCGCAATTCAAGTTCGCCTTCATTGATCTGGGTTTGCTGCCGGAAGCTGGCTCGACCTACCTGCTGCCGCGCATGCTTGGTTATGGCAAGGCGGCCGAATTGCTGATGCTGGGCGAGGCTTTGGACGCAGAAAGCGCGCGCGATTGCGGGATAGTCAACCAGGTTGTCGGCGCGGATGAGCTGGAATCGCTGGCTATGGCGAAAGCTGAGCAGCTGGCTGCCAAACCCCCAGAGGCTCTGCGACAGACTAAAATGCTGCTGAAGCGGGGCAGCGCGAAAGCTCTCAAGGAAACCATGGCGCTTGAATTGGAAATGATCGGCGAGCGGCTGGCATCCGATGAAGTCCGCGGGATTATGCAGGCTTTCTTTGAGCGGCGGCGCGGCTAGCGGTATACTTGTAGGCAGTCGGCAGGCGAATTGACCATAAGGAAACGACCAATGAGGCGATTCCTGCTCAGCATCATCAAAGGCTCGTTGATTGGCGCTCTCCTCGGCCTTTTGGCGCTTGCGATTCTTACAGGCGGCAGCGGCAATGCCCTAACGGCCGGCGCAATCATGGGCGGAATCCCTGGCGCCTTGGTCGGCTTGAATCTCTGGGCAAGAGCGGGCGGCCGTCCCAGCCCCATCATCGGTTATGATCAAAGCGCGCTGGGCTACGGCGCTTATGACAGCGGCATTCATGCCGGGGCATTCGACGGCGGCGGCTTTGATGGCGGTGGGATGGACGCGGGCGGATTTGATGGCGGTGGCATTTAGCATCGAAAGGAGTCGGCAGTGCGAGTCTACTTGACCGTCCTCGCGAAGTACACGCTGGCGGGCGGGATGATCGGCGCTTTGACAGGCTTGCTCATGGCGAATGGCATGCCCGAAGGCCTGCCGGCCGGCGCATTCATCGGCGCGATGATCGGCTGGGGCTACGTTGCTCTGCGCATGGACAACCGGCGGCTAAAGAGCAAGAGCCGGGCGCGGCTGGACTCAAGCCCCGAAGCAGCAGCCAGCGGTTTCACGCATGACGGCTCTGACGGGACATGATAGCGATGCCCGTGCCTGATATAGCCAGAGGTCCCATGCTGGGCGCGTTTATTGGCGCGATTGCCGCTTTGCTCACGGTCGGCATCAGCTGGGAGAGCGCGGCTGGCGGCGCATTGATTGGGTTGGTCATCGGCTTGTTCTTTGGCTTGCGGGTCATGATGCGGCAGTCTCCGCCTCATGCCAGCTAAAGGGACAAACAGGCAAGAAACTGGACGAATGCGGATACTATGAAACTCGCTATTCTGTATGCGGCGGTCGGCGGCTTGCTCGGCGGGATGGCTGGCTATCTGCTGGCGGAAGGCTTGAGCGAAGGCGCGTTCATCGGCGTAATGCTGGGCGCGAGCCTGGGCATTATCGCAGCCATGCGGCGACTCTATGGCGGAGCGAGCCCATCGTATGAGGCGGAAACAGCGGGCATCCAGGACGACAATTTAATCACGACTATGCGGCGCAAGCTGATCCGAGACGCAAGCCGTGAATCCATCCTCTGGGATCGGCTCCAGGAGTAAACGCATTGCCTAAGGCGAAGGCGCTAGCCCGATTGAGGCCGGCATGACAAAGCAACGCTTGATCGAGTTGTCATTAAAGGCATTGGCTGCCTGGCTGTTGCTTGCCCTCTTTGGCAGTTGGCTGGGCAGCGGCTGGCTCCTGGCGATGGTCATTCTGCTGCTGGCAGTCGGCTTGGCCAAAGCGCTGCGATATCCGCGACAAAAAGCCAGTAGCCGCCATCAATCCGGGCAGGCGCGCTCCCCGCGAGCCGATATGGAGCGGAAGTGGAGCCGGCTGGGCAGCGCGCGGGGCCGCCTGCTGGCTGATGCCGACCGCCAGAGCGAATTCAACGAGATGCTCCTGCGACTGGAAGACCGACCGCAGCTGGAAAAAGCCCAGGCTTATGACCTGCAAATGCCGGGCATGACCAAGCGCAAAGGCAAACCCAAACGCCAGCGCTTCGAGTGAACGGTCACGCGCCGTAGACAAGCGTATCCGGATAGAAGCCGAACCAGCCAAACCAGAAAGCCAGATGCCCGCCGTTTCCAGCCAGTTCGCCGCCATCGTCAGTTATGCCGCCCCAGACCGCTTCCACCAGCTTGACGGGCGCGCTTTGCAGCAAGCCCGACGCGAAGAAACGCGCGAACTCCGGATCGACGACAGCAGCCAGCGTGGAGACGAGCGCAAGTATGCCTTGCATGGCAAAGCTTCGGCGCTTTCCGGGCGCTCTCAATGGCGCACGCGGATGCTGCCCAACACGATGGTATCGTCTTGCGCGCCGTCGACATTGCTGAGCACGTCATAACGAATGGCGAAGGGCAATTCGTACCAACCCGTCAGCACGCGATATTCGCCTTCCGCGAGGGCGCTGGTATCCAGCTTCAAAGTCTCGGTCAGTTCGCTGCCGCCGGCCATCTCGCCAAAGGAACGGTCGTCCGGGCGATTGCTGACCGGCAAGCCATTGGCATCCAGAATATGCACGAAGCGCACATCGTCATTGGAACGGTCGGATTCAAAGCGCCACCATAATCGAATGGCGACTTCGTCCTCGATCTGCTTGGGCAGATAATAGCCCGCCAGTTCGATGCCATCGGCGAGGCGGATGGGATTATAGATAGCGCCGTTGGTCAGGATGCGCGTATCCACGCTGTCGATGGTCACGCCCTGGCAGCGCAGCAAATCGGCATCCATGCGTTCCGGGCAAGGCGGGTCCAGGGCGATGCGGAAGCTGTGGTAGCCGCTGCTGGCGATTGGCAAGGGGATCGAAATCGGGATGCGCCCGCGGACTTCCAGGGTCTCCAAAGGCGTGCCATTGAGCGACAAATGCACGCGCCGTTCTGACGCTTCCAGGATTGCGCTGAACTCCATCCAGCCGGGCTGCTGCTTGTAGATATATGTCACGTGCGATTGTCCATCCCAGCGGGTCGAATGCAGCTTTGCTGTTTGCTCGGGGATAAACGGCGTCTCGAAGAGGGCGAAGCGGCTGTCTTCAAAGAAGGGCTCGCCCAGCCATTGACGGGCTCGGGGCAGCAATTCCGGCTGGTCAATTATTGTTGCGCGGGCTTTGTTGATGATGACCACGTCGGCATCGGCTTCGTTCAGCAAGGGCGGACGAAAGCTGGCCAACAATTCCAGCCGGGCCGGATCTACCGGTGTGACGCGGGTATCATGCCCGCCAATGAGCGGCTTGCCATGCGCCGTCTGCAGGTACATGGCTTCTTTGGCAGCCAGCAGATCTTCATGCGGCGCGTTGTAAATGGCGCGAATATCCCGCCGGCCGCGCAGATCATGGATCTCCGGGGCGATCTCGGCTGGAACTGTCGGGAACTCGCCGAAGAGCCGATAATCCTCGACAATTAAGACGATAGCGACAAAAGCCAGAGCCGCTCGCGCATATTCATGTCGGCGCTTGATGAAGCGGCTGGAACAGAGGGCGGCGGCGCCAAAGCCAGCCAGCAGCGCGAACATCGGCGCGACCAGCAGCATGAACCGCCCCGGCGTCCGCGCCAGCTCAAAAAATGGCAGATTCATCAGCAAGGCATAAGGCATCGGCACAACCGCTTCATAGCCGGCGATATTCGGCGTTAGCGCCTGGTCATAGATCTTGAGCACGGGGCCAAGCGCCAGGAGCCATGCTACCAGCGCCACCAGCAGCCACCAGCGAGCCTCCCGCCGGGCGAAGATGCCCAACAGCGCCAGGCAGCCAGCCGCCAGCCCCAGATAGCTTGCGCCTTCAGCCAGGTTCGTCCCCAATACCGCCGGCGCATGACTGGCGATATCCCGCCAGAACGGATTCGCAAAGGATGGCGATACTATGCCCAGCAGGTCGATGCTGTAGCGGACATGCCCGCCGACCGCGGACAAAGCCGACTCGCGCAGGCTCTCCGCCAATATGGGCGACAGAAAGAGCAGGAGCAATCCGCAGCCCAGCGCCACTACCGCGACCAGCCTCGTCAAGCCAACATAATCCCGCCGATGCCAGCGCGCCAGCAAGAACATCAGCGAAAACGGCGACAGCGCAAAAATCACCTGCATGCTGTGGCCCATCGCGCAGAGCAAAAAGAAAAACACCGCGCTGAAAAAGCGCCTCGTGCCGCCATAATCCGCATAATCAAAAAGTAGGATGATAAAGATCGGCAGCTGCCATTGCGCCAGCAATCCCAAGTGACCGCCGAAGAGATGCCCTTGTATGGCTGGGAATAGCATGAAGACCAAGCCAGCCAGAAAAGCCGGGAAGCGCTGGCTTGTCATCAGCCGGCGGCGCGCCAGGAGATTCATCGCGCAGCCATTCAGGACCAGCGTCAGGATGAGGCCGAGATTGTAAGCGGAAGCCAGCGGCATGAAGAACGCGAAAAGCCAGTAGGGGAAGAATTGCAGCGGATGCGCCCAGAGCTGGATGGCGGGGAAGCCCTCCGGGTGGCCCAGCAAGTCATGCTGGAAGATGTCATCGCCATTTTGCAGCGCGGTCTTGACCCACCAGATATGCCGCGCCATCTCATAGACATCGCCCGAATCGCTGCCGATGAAGCGGGTTGAAAATGCGCCGAGCGTCGAAGCCAACAGATACAGCGCGACAAGCAGATAGGCCAGCGCCGGCCAAAACCGCTGGGCATTGCGCCGCCTCAACACGATGCGCGCTCAGGCAGAACAGCGGGACGCGGGTCTGGCATCGGCTCGGCAATCGCGTGATTCATGAGTTTTAATCAATGGCTTCAGCCGAAAGCAGCAGACGGCCATGCGCCGTGCGATAGACGCGATAGGGCGCTTCGTGACGAAAGCTGAGAAAAACATCGCGGGTCACCGGCAGGCTGTCGCCGCCTATGCGGATGAGATAGCTGTCGCCTTGCCGTCCCCGCCGCAGGACACGCTCGGCATCTCCAGCCAGCGCCTCGATATTGCCCGCGCGCAGATCGCTGCCCAGCCGCATGAACGCTCTGCCCATGCTGCCCGTCAGGATGGCGTTCACGATGATCAGCAGAATACCCGCCAAGCCAAGAATCGGGTTTTGGCTGCGCTGGCCGCCATAGATCAGCCCCGTGGCCAGGAAAACCAGCCCGATGAACGCCAGAGCCGCGATAGCCGTTTGCCGCCGCCGCGCCAGTCTCAGCCGTTCCGCCTGCGCCGCGCTTAGCTCTCCCAAGCGGTTCGCCTGCAGGTCGGCAGCGCTGAAACGCATGGCGCGCATCAAGGCAGTGGTCATGGCTGGGCTGTTCCGGGGGTACCGCGGCTGGCTTCATCGGTCCGCGCCCGAAGCTCTTCCAGTTGCTGTTCAAGAGGCGCCTCTGGCGCATGGCTGGCTGGCGTCGATTCTATATACACCGATTGGCTGGGGAAGGCGAATTCGATGCCCAGGCGCTCGACGATGCCCATGAACTCCAGGTAAAGCCTTTCCTTCAGGGCCATGAATTCGCGAAAATCGGCAAACATGACCTGGGCGATGATGCGCAGATTCAGCGAACTTTCGGCAAAATCCACAAAATGCACGATGACCGAATCGGGGTCGATATCCTCTGTTCCTTTGAGCAATTCGCGGATCTCCGCCACTGCCTGCCGCATCTGTTCGGCGCTGGTGCTGTAGGTGAAAGTCAGCGTGACATCCAGGCGGCGCTTCTCAATGCGCGAGAAATTGAGCACAACAGCGTCTGTCAGCTGATTGTTGGGCACGGTGAGCAAAGCTTGATCAAGCTGCCGGACGCGCGTGCTGCGGACGCCAACCGATTCGACGATGCCGGACAAGGCGGGCGTGCGGATGAAGTCGCCAACTTTGAAGGGATCATCGGAGACGATAGCCGCGAAGCCGAACATATTGCTGACGGTGTTCTGGGATGCCAGCGAGATGCCGATGCCCACAACGCCGAGCGAGGCGATCAAAGCCGCCACGTCAAAATGCAATTCTTGCAGGACGAAGATGGCGCCGAGGGCGATGATGAGGAATTTCACCAAGGTATTCAGAAAAGGCAGCAGCCGCTCTGGGATAGTCCAGCCAGTGATGCGGGCGAAGGCTTCCGGGCGCAGCGATAGCGCCTCGAACCAGCGGGCGCCGGCAAAGAATACCGCGCAGATGAGCAGGGCGCGCCCGATGGTGACGGCGATGTCCGCGACCGTGGCGTCGAAAGCGATTATGATGGTCGCCAGGATTAGCGCAATGCCCACGGCTGCCAGACGCAGTGGCGAGACGCTGGCTTCCAGCAGGCGGTCATCAACCTCGCTTGAAGTGCGGCTGACCAGGCGGCGCAGGGGGCGCAGCATCAGAATGGTCATCAGCCAGCGCAGAACGATAATCAATACGGCGGCTGCCAGAAAGGGCGCAAGCGCGATGACGACTTGCTGGATGAACTCCGGCTGTTCACGCAGGAATGGCAGCAGGTCAAGAAGATCCATGGCAGAGGGGGCTTTCAGCTTAGCCCTTGCGATACCTTCATTCTAGTCCTGCGCCGCTGTTTTGCAAGCGCAATGGCGCTCATGCCGACGGCGCTGGCTGCCGGGAGCGGGGCGGTCAAAGCTGGAAACCGTTGCGATAATCGACGACCTTGCGCTCGTAATCATCGACATAGCGCAGGAGTTTGCTTTCCAGCTCGTCCCATTCGTCACTGAGGAAAAGGCGGCGCAGGGTATCGGAACTTTCGGTGACGAACTCGATCTTGCGGCGCGGATAATCCCCATAAGCCACATGCCAGACCATGTGCATATAGACGCCCAATTTCTGTATCGCCGGCACAAAGCTGCTCAGCATGTAGCGATAGTATTGGTCTTGTTTCTCATGTTTGATGTTATAGTATAGGATGAGTTTGTATCTGGGCCTGATGTGCTGGAATGATGCCATAATCGCTTGACCGCAGTCGGATTTTGAACTCGCCCTACTCTAACATATAATCGCTGGAAGTGGTATGGCGCGTGTCGAATGCAAGGGACGCGGCCCATCCCGCCAGGCTCAGGCTGAGCCGGGAAAATCAAGACGGGAATCACCTTCATGCAGGATCTGCAGCGGGCTATCCAGGAGTTGCGCCAACGCGCGCAAGCCACTGCCGACCCGCAGGCGCTGAGCGAATTGGAGCAAGAAGCCCGCGACCTGCTGATGGAGGCGAAGAATACGCCGCTGGAAAACGTGGCGCAGGCGCTATTCGCCGAGATCGCCGGCAGCCAATCCGCCCCTGCCCGGCCCAATACCGCTGCGCTGCGCGGCTTGGTCCGTCGGGCGCGCATCCGCATTGAAATCGCTGGCGATGACGACGATATCGACGAAGCCATCGATATCCTGGCTGATGCCTTGCGCATGGACGCCGCCAATGATGATGTCATCAGCCTACTGCAGCAGGCAGGCTCGCATAACGCCCAAGCCAGACAGCGCGTGCAGGAGATCTTCGAGCGGCACGGAGTCCGGCAAGCCCCAACCCGGCAGGCCGGCGCCAGCCCGCCCCCAAGGCCGCCAGCAGCCCCGGCGTCGCCATCAAGCCCGCGGGAAGCAGCGCGCGACACGGCAAACCCGCCCGGTTATGGACGCAGCCGCGAATATGCGCCGCCCGAACCGGCGCCAGCCGCCAGGCCGCCGCAGCGCATCGAAGACCGCCCCCTGCCATCGACGGACCCGCTCGATGAATTGCTGAAGAACCTCAGCGAAAATTATTACTCCGGCGATTATCAGCAGACCATTGACGTGGCCAACCGCATCTTGTCGCTGCAGCCGAATAATGCCACCGCGCTAGAATATCGCGAGAAATCCGAAGACAATCTGATCCGCGGCATCGTGCCTGACCACCGCATCCCCTTTGAAGCGCGGGTCGCCTATAACCGCGCCAATTCGCTGGTGCGCGCGGGCAATTATGAGCAGGCTTCCGGTTTGTATCGCGAGGCTCGTGAACTGGCTGAACGCGATGGCATCCTCACCTGGAAAGACGTGGAACAGGCGCTGCTGGATATCCAGGATTTGGCTCTGGCTCGCGAACTCCTGGCTGATGGCGACCGCATGATGGCGAATGACAATTGGACCGAAGCGCTGCGGAAATATGAAGGCGCTTTGCGGGTCGTGCCCAACGATCCGCAAGCCGAAGAACGCCTGGAGATGATCCGCCGCATCCAGCGGGATTATGACCAGATCTCCGTCAGCATGAATACCATCGGCGGCACGCTGGAAGAGCAGGCGGCGCAGATTGATGCCGTGCGCAAGCTGCTTTCGCAGGCGCGGCAATTCCTGCCCAACAGTCAGCGGCTGGCGCAGATGCAGCAGGATATGGACAGCAAGCTGGCCAGCATCCGCAGCCAGGTGAGCGACCAGGCGCAATTGTCGCTGAACCACGCCAGCAATTCGACCACCTTGGACGAGCGCATTCTCTTGATGAACGCCGCCATCAATATGCTGGAACTGGGCTTGGAGCTGGACCCGACGGACAGCGCCTTTTCCGAGCAGCTGATGCGCACGCGAAATCAGCAAGCCGAGATTTCACGAGCGCAGCAATCCATCCGCCGGGCGCAGGCTTTGATCTCGCAGAATTTTGATGCCGAGCTGGCGCAGGCTCGCCAAATGCTGGCTGAGATGGTGGGCGGCTACGCGCAGGATGAACGCTATCGCGCCACGGTGAACGATCTGTTCACGCGCTACCTTGAGCGGGCGGAAGAAGCGCTCCAGGATGGCAGCGCGCGCGAGGCTCAGGCTTGGCTGGATGCCATGCGCGACGACCCCTTCCGCATCCTGGGGCGGCGCGGAGATATCTCGCGGATAGACGGCGTTCTGCGCGGACGGCGCAACCGCGGGCGGCTGGTCATGTTCTTCATGTTCATCGTTTTCATCGCAGTGGCCGGCGCCGTCGCCTTCGCCACGCAGCCACAATGGGAAGCCATTCTCTTCCCCACGCCGACAGAGACGCCCACAGCCACGCATACGCCGACCATCACGCCGACGCCCACTTTGACCTTCACGCCAACCGACACGCCGACTGCCACGCATACCGCCACCAATACCGGCACGCCTATGCCAACCCATACGCCGACCGACACCTTGACGCCGACCCATACGCCGACCGCCACCGACACGCCGACCGTAACGCCGACCGCGTCCAATACGCCAACAGCCACCAATACGCCGACGCCGACGCCGACGCCTGAAGAAATCTGCCGGGCGGTTGTGCTCAATCTCAACGCGATCAATGTGCGGGCGCGGCCAACCACGCGAACGGGCACGCCAATCGTTGGCTACCTGCCGACTGGGACCGTCGTCTCGATATTGCGGCAGGAGCGCGAAGAGCGCAATCCCGTCGGCGAAATCTGGTACTTTGTGAACGTGAAAGTGGGCGACGGCAATATCACCGGCTGGATACGCAACGATACCGTCGTGGCCGACCGCGCGCGCCCCTGCCCGCCCCTGCCCTAGCCGGCATTACCAGGCGGTATATCCGCCATCAACCACCAGATTGCTGCCGGTGGTGAACTTGGCGGCTGGCGAGGCCAGATAGTGAATGGCTGCGGCGACATCTTCCGGATCGCCCACTTTTCCCTGCGGGGTCATGGCCAGCCAGGTTCGGCGCCACACTTCATTGCTCATGCCTTCCAGGGTCATATCCGTGCCGATATAGCCTGGCGAGACGCAGTTTACGCGGATGCCGCGCTGCGCCCATTCGCCAGCCAGCGATTTTGTCAGCAAGATGACGCCGGCTTTGGCGGCATTGTAATGCGCCTGGGGCTGGGGAGTGTTCGAGATAATGCCGGACATGGAGGCGGTATTGACGATGGCGCCGCTGCCATGCTTGAGCATGTGCGCTCCGATGGCGCGGCAGCACCAGAAGACGCCATTGAGGTTGGTGGCAATCATATTCAGCCAGTCTTCATCGCTGCATTCTTCGGCTTTTACCGCTTGGGCGATGCCAGCGTTGCAGACCAGGATGTCTATCCGCGGGAATGCCTCCAGCGCTTTTTCCGCCATCTGATTCACGCTGCCCGAATCGCGAACGTCGACCTCGATAAAGAGTGATTTTCGCCCCAATTCCGCGATCTCGGCGGCGGCGCTTTCGCCCGTTTCCGCCATGTATTCGGCGATGACAATATCCGCTCCTGCGGCAGCCAGGCGGCGCGCGGCAGCCAAGCCAATGCCCCGTCCAGCGCCAGTGATGAGAGCCGTCTGCCCGGCAAGATCAAAGTCGGAATTGCTCATGAATCCCCTCCCTAAATTTGGGTCCCTTGTCTAATAGATTGCGACGCTACAGTCCTTAGCGCTCTCGGTTTCCTCTATGGCTATGCTTTCAGGTCAGCCGCCGATGTGATACATCTCCACCTTTTTGCGGCTGTCGCGCATATCATCGGTGAGCGAACTGCGGATCTCCGAATAGCGGTCGATGCGCGCCCCCCAGGTTTGGCGGATGATGCCCGCGATTTCGGCATCGCTGGCGCCCGCCCGCAGCGGACCCCGCAAGTCCCTGCCTTCGGTAGCGAAGAGGCAGGTGAAGAGCTTCCCCTCCGGCGAGAGCCGCATGCGCGTGCATGAGCCGCAGAAGGGCTGCGTCACCGAGCTGATCAAGCCGATTTCGCCGCTGCCATCGACATAACGATACCGCCGCGCCACTTCGCCATGATAGTTGCCGGCGACCGGCTCCAGAGGCATTTCGGCATGGATGCGCGCCACAACCTCTGACGATGGCAAGACCTCGTCCATCCTCCAGCCATTTTTGTTGCCAACATCCATATATTCTATGAAGCGCAGGATATGACCGCGCTCGCGGAAAAACCGCGCCAGATCGACCAGGGTATGATCGTTGACGCCGCGCTGCACAACCGTATTGATCTTCAGGGGCGCATAACCGGCCGCTTCAGCCGCGTCGATGCCAGCCAGCACGCGGTCCACGCCGGAGCGACCGCCATTCATGCGGCGGAAGATGGCGTCATCCAACGTATCCAGGCTGATGGTCAAGCGCTTGAGCCCAGCCGCCTTGAGCGCGTCCAGCTTCTGTGGCAGCAGATAGGCATTGGTCGTCATCGCCAGGTCATCAACGCCGTCGATGCCATCCAGCATGGCGACCAGCGTTTCAATGTCTTGCCGCAGCAGGGGCTCGCCGCCGGTCAGCCGGACCTTCAGCGCGCCCAGCCCGACGATGACGCGCGTTAGCCGGGCAATCTCCTCGAAGCTGAGCAGCTGCGGCCTGGGCAGGAATTGGTAACGTTCGCCGAAGATCTCCGCGGGCATGCAATAGGGGCAGCGGAAATTGCAGCGGTCGGTCACCGATATCCGCAGGTCGCGCAAGGGGCGCTGGTAGCGGTCATTCAAGGTCATGGTCGGCGGTCAGTCAGCTAATCTCATGCGCGCTTTGGGCATCGCAATCACTTATGGCAAGTATACCCCATCTGCCCTAGAATTGAATGCGCTCTATCGTGCGTGGTGTATCCTCATCGGTTGAAACGCTAATGTCACCGAGGACACCGAGAGCACCGAGTCTGATGAGGTTATAGAGATTGGTTTTGTCCGCATCTAGCCCAGCCTTTCCAAAGTCGTGTAGGGGCAAGGCTTGTCTCGCCCTCCAACAGCATGTCTAGCAGATGCCTCGCTCAATTTACCGAGCATTGTTCGGCGAATCCGTGGTGAACGAGTATCAAGCTCTCAAGAAGTTCAACCGAAATGGATACACTACCCTATCGTGGCGAAGTTTGCGGCGCGAAATCCCAAGGATTGACAATGGCGACACTGGTATGCGGCACATGCGGCACGATGGCGAAGGCATTGGACTGGCGCTGCGGCTCCTGTGGCGGCGCGCTGGAATTGGCCGGTTTGCCGGCTTTTGAGGCCGACAAGATCGACGCGGGCGACTTTTCCCTCTGGCGCTATGCGGAGATTCTGCCGGTACAGCGGAGCTTCAGCCTGGGCGAAGGCACGACGCCGATGGTCCCGGTAACGCTGGCCGCGGGCGACTTCTCCGCCAAACTTGAGCATCTGAACCCGACCGGCTCCTTCAAAGATCGCGGCACTGCGCTCATGCTCAATCATCTGGCGGCGCATTGCGCAAGAGATGTGATTGACAATTCTTCGGGCAATGCCGGGTCTTCGCTGGCTGCCTATGCCGGGGCGGCGGGCTTAAGAGCGCGGGTGTTTGTGCCGGCGGCGACGGCTGTCGAAAGCAAGAAACGGCTCATCCGCAGCTTTGGGGGCGCCATCATCGAATCGCATAACCCGCTGGCTGATGTCATTGCTGCGGCGGAAAGAGCCACCTACGCCAGCCATGCCTGGAATCCGTACTTCGTGTTAGGGCAACAGACAGCCGCCTGGGAAATCTGGGAGCAGCTGGGTCGGCGCGCGCCGGAAGCTGTGGCTACGCCAGTTGGGCATGGCGGGCTTTTCCTGGGCTTCTATCGCGGCTTCAAGGCATTGCGCGAGGCCCGCTTGATCGAGAGGCTGCCTCGCATGATCGCGGTGCAATCGGCAGGAGTAGACCCGATCGTCCGGGGCTGGGAAGCTCGCGCCAAGCAGCCGCCGCGGATCAAGGCCGGGCAATCTGTAGCGGATGGCATCCTGGTGGATGATCCAGTACGCGGGGAGCAGATCCTGAGCGCCTTGCATGATACTGGCGGGTTCGCCCTGCGCGTCGAGAACGGAGCCATCCTGACGGCGCAGCGAGCCATGCAGCGCGCCGGGCATATCATCGAGGCGACCAGCGCGGTACCGGTGGCGGCGTTGCAGAAGATCCGCGAGCGCATAGGCATCTCGGCGCACCTGGTTATCGCCTTGACCGGCAGCGGCTTGAAAGACCTGGGAACGAGCGCGTAGCATCCCGTTATCAGCGGAATCCGTTCAGTTGTATACTATTATGGCATTTATCCACCGAGCGACAATGAGGACACTCCAGCATGTCGAAGGATGTGTTCCGGCAATTGCTGGACGCGCAACGATTATCACAGGCGGATCTCTTGCGGCGGCGCGGCGTGGTTGGCGTGGCCATCGGTTATCGCAATTACAAGGAGCAGGTAACCGATCAACTGGCGATGGCTGTGCTTGTCGAACAGAAGAAGCCGGTTGAGGCGCTAAGCGCGGAAGATCTTATCCCGGCCGATGTCAATGGGGCGCGCACGGATGTCATCGAGATCGGCCGCCTGGAAGCGCATGCCAACCCCCGAGATCGCTATCGCCCCAATATCCCGGCTGGCGTGAGCATCGGCCATTATATGGTTTCCGCTGGCACGCTGGGCGGCATTGTCTTCGACCGGCATACGGGCCAGCCTATGATCCTGTCGAATAATCATGTCTTGGCGAACAGCAACGAAGCGGAAATCGGCGATGCGATACTGCAGCCTGGTCCCACCGATCATGGCTTGCGCCCGGATGACGTGGTGGCGAAACTGCATCGTTTTGAGGCGCTGCGTTTCTTCAGCGATACGGGCAGGGGCATAAGCCCGCCAAGCAGCCCGCCCCCGCTCTTCCCGCCGGGCGGTTGCGATATCGCCGAAGTCTTTGTCACGGTGGGCAATGCCTTGAGCAGGCTAAGCGGCTCATCCAAACGGCTGGCCACGGTGCAGGCGCCAAAAGCCCAGGTGGATTCCGCGCCGATATACGCCAATCGCGTGGACGCGGCTTTGGCGCGCCCCATCAACCCCATGCTCTTTCAGCAAAGCATCGTGGAAATCGGCCGCCCCAATGGCACGAAACTGGCGCAGATTGGCATGCGCATCCGCAAGCATGGCCGCACGACCGGCTATACCGAAGGCAGCGTGACGCTGATGAACGCGACAGTGGACGTCTCTTATGGCGATAATCTAAACGCGCGCTTTTCTGGGCAAGTCATCGCCACGCCTATCAGCCAAGGTGGGGATTCGGGCGCGCTGATCATTGAAGGCGACAGCTTGAACGCGGTGGGATTGCTCTTCGCTGGCTCGCGGCGGGCGACCATCTTCACGCCCATTCAGACCGTGCTGGATGTGATGGAAGTGGATCTCTAGGTCAGCCGCCTCGGTCAGCGAAGCTGTCATCAATCGCTTGATAGACGAGGTTGGGCACGATGGAACGCGGGCGATGCGGCTCGGCGCACCACATCTGCGTCATCATCAAGATGATCAAATCCTCAAGCGGGTCGATGACGAAATAGGTGCTGGCTGCCCCAGCCCAGCCAAATTCGCCGGGCGAGCTATAGCCGTTGGCACGGCCATAATTGACCATGACGCGGAAGCCCAAGCCAAAGCCATATCCGTAACGTTCCATGCCGATGCGCAAGGGCAGCCACTCAAGAGGCACGGCGTTAGCGGCCATGCGCCGCAGCGTGAGCGGGCTGACAAGGCGCGCGCCATCCAACTCGCCGCCATTGAGCAGCATCCTGGCAAAGCGCAGGTAATCCGCCGCCGTCGAGACCAAACCGCCGCCGCCAGAAGGGCATCGCGTAGGCAGGCGCGCATCGCCATTGGCGGCTTCATCAGGCTTGATCAGAATCGGATTGATATCGCTGTCTGAACCATAGAACGTAGCCAGCCGGGCTGCTTTCTCGGGCGGCGCGAAGAAGTCGGTATCCACCATGCCCAGGGGCGCGAATATGCGCTCTTTGAGAAAGTCGGCAAGGGGCATATCGGCGATGCGCTGCACCACATAGCCAAGGACATCGGTAGCCAGGCTGTATTGCCAATCGCTGCCCGGCTGGAAGCGCAAGGGCAAATCAGCGAAGCGCTCGATCAACTCGGCCAAGTCCATATCCCGCCGGAAGAAACCCTGCTCCCGCCAGGCTTCCTGCCAGAGCTTGTCGACTGGATGCCAGGTATCTCCGGCATAACTGAGCCCGGCGGTATGCGTCAGCAGGTGGAAGACGGTCATGGGCGGGTCTTGCTCGACGAAGCGCAGCTGCCCCTCGCTGATGTGGCTATAGACTTTCATTCGCGCGAAGCTGGGGATATAGCGCGCGACCGGGTCATGCAATTGCAGCTTGCCTTCATCGTGCAGCATCATCAGCGCCAGGCTGACGATAGGCTTGGTCATGCTGTAGATGCGGAAGAGGGCATCGGCTTGCATGGGGCGGCCCGCGGCGATGTCCATTTTGCCATGCAGGCTGTGATGGACGATTTTGCCATGCCGCCGCGCCACGGTGATGATGCCCGGCAGCCGGTCATCCTTGACGGCGCTCTCCAGGTAGCTATCGAGGCGCGCCAGCCGTTCGCTTGACATGCCAGCTTCTTCAGCCGCATAGACTTTCATCGTGAATTCGCTCCTCAACTACAGATCTTCGCCGCTTGTTATTTTGGCAGCCAGACGCGCAGGCGCCGGTCACTCGCGCCGACAGCCAGCGCCATGCCGCCATCCAGCAATTCTACTGGCGATAAGTTGCTGCGGATCTCGCCATCCACATCCAGCCGCCAGCTTTCCGCCGCGCCAGTTTCCGTCCGCTGGACCGCCACAATTGCTCGCCGCGCCCCATCCATGACCAGGACTTCCGGCAAGCCATCGCCGTTGAAATCGCCAGCCGCCGCTTGATCGAGGTTGCGCGAGCCCATGACATGGCTGGTGAAGCCGGCCAGCTCCGCGCAGGGAACCAGCCCATCGCCGGCAAAGCGGAAGAATTCCAGCTCGCCTGCGTCATGCGGGCTTCGCAGGGAAGCGATTTCGATCTGCCCATTCGGCGCGAACCTACCCGCGCTGAGTTGATGCCGCCAGCGATGGCCGCTTCCGATTGCGGGACTGTCCACAGTTTGCCGGATTCCCGCGCCATCCCATAGACAAGCTCGCAGACGCGCGCCAAATGCGCTGTTTGAGACGGTCGTCAGCAGATCTTCGCAGCCATCTCCATCAATATCCGCCCAGAATGGCGCTATGCCCGTGAAGACTTCATCGCCCGGCAGGTCTAGGCGAGCCAGCAGGCGAATCTGGCTCTCGCGGATTTCCAGGACCAGCAAGGCGGCCGCTCCCGAGCCAGCGCCGATGTTGGCTTGCGCATTTCGCTGGCCAGTGGCATTGGCATAGAGCGCCACCTGCCCGCGACTGTTCATCACCAGGCGGGCATCTGGCTGGGCATTGGCTGGCATGCGGGCAAGGATGCCATCTTCCCTGCCCAACGCGAGATTGCCGCAGCGGTCAATGGTCAGCGTTTCAAAATCATTCACGGGAATGGGATGCGTCAAAGCCGAGACGCTGTCGTCGCTGCGCAGCACATAGACGCCCTCGACCATGGAGACGCCGACCAGCGGGGGCTGCGCGTCATGGAACCAGCCCGGCTGGAATGCCAGCGTCCGCGCATGACCCGCGTGCGAAACCTCGACCACCTGCAAGTCGCCATTCGCCAGGACGATATGCCAAATCGCGGTCTCCATGGCGTAACCGACCGCCCAGACGGGGATGCCGCGCAAGGGGATGTCGATGGCGGTGACATGGGGAAAGAAGCCCGACCCGCGGACGAAGCGATTGCCAGCCGGGTTGTGAAAGGTGTAGAAATAGCGATCGAGCAAGTCCGCCTCCCCGCCAGCGACGGATTACGCGGAGTTGAGCCGCTCAGCCGCCGGCAAGAAAAAAGGCGCCCCGGTTGGCGGAGCGCCTATCGTATGCTAATGCCGCTGGCGACGCTTAGCCTTCGGTAGTCAGATTCACTTCCGGCGCAGCGAAATCCGCGCCCATGTCGGCAAAGTCGTCGATGTTGAAGATGAAGGGCGAATCGGATGGCAGCAGCGCGAAGGACACATTGTCCGACAGGTTGGCTACGTAGAGATACTGGATCAGGTTGGGGTTGGCCGCAATCTGATCGCTGATGACGCGCAGGGCTTCCGCTTCGGCTTTGGCTTCAATCAAGCGAGCATTTGCGCGACCGCGGGCTTCCTGCTCCAGGGCATCGGCGCGACCGCCAGCTTCGGTCTGAACGCGCTCGGCTTCTGTCTTGGCGCGCAGCAGCTTCTGTTCTTCGATCTGCTTCTCTTCGATGGATTGGGCAAATGACGTGTTGAATTCGATCTGGCGCACCAGCAGCGACGTCAGCGTCAAGCCCTGCTCCTTCATGCGAGCGCCAACCGCAGCGGCGATCTGAATGCCGAGCTCTTCGCGGCTCTGCCCATAAATCGCTTCCGCCTCAAACAGGGAGACGATATCGCGCGAGACGGCGCGGACCGTCGGCCGAATGAAGTCGGACTCATAGCGATTCTGCCAATTGAGGTGAATGGTGTTCACATCCTGCCGCACGATGCGATACAGCACGGTGATATCCAGCCGCACTTCCTGCCCGTCTTTGGTCAGCGCCTCGACAGCGTCATTGCCCTGCAAACGCCCTTCCGAGCTGATGCCGGACATGGTGTATTCGCGCTGATCGGTCGGGTAGATGATGTATTCCTGCAAACCGGGGATGATGATTGACGTGCCAGGCGCCCGAGCCGGATCTTCCAGTTCACCGGTCAAGACATTGACGATGACGGCAGCCCGAGCCGGCTGGACGATCAAGATGCCCGAGCTGATGACGAAGAGCACAACGCCAGCCGCGAAGCCCACCACAGCCAGCAAGACGCCGCCCCTCGCCGGCCGCCCCTGCGATGCCAGCGTGAAAGCGAAAGCGACGCCAAGGATGCCCACGCCAAATGCCAGTATCGCGACAATTCCGAGTAAACCACCAAAATTCATGACCGCTCCTTTACAGCGATATGCTTGCTGCTCTTAGTGTACGCGCAGATTATAGCATAGTCCATAGGCGCTGCTGACACCCCAATAACTGGGGCTTGCCATCACGCACTGAGCCGGTCAGCCGCCCGCCCAGCCGGGACCGCGCAAGACGCGCCCGGGCAGATTCCCCGTATGCTCGCCATCGCGCAGGACCTGGACGCCATTCACGAAGACATGCGCCATGCCCTCGCTGTATTGATGCGGATCGCCCGGCACAGAATGATCCTGGACCTCAACGGGATCAAATATGGCGATATCGGCGAAATAGCCCGGCTTGAGATAACCGCGGTCGCGCAGCTTGAGGTTGTCCGCCGCGAAGCCAGAAAGCCGCCGCAGGGCGTCTTCCAGCGTGATCAAGCCTTCATCGCGGTGGTATTTGCCGATGACCCGGGCGAAGCTGCCATAGGCGCGGGGATGCGGATGATAGCTCAAGAAGGCTCCTTCAGGGGCGATCGAGCCGGCATCCGAGCAGAAGCTCACCCAGGGCAGCTGGACCTGTTTCCGCAGGTTGTCTTCCGACATGCTGAAATAGAGCGAGAAGATGCGGCTGTTATCCTCGATGAGCAGGTCAATAGCGGTGTCCTGGGCAGATGCGCCGCGCTCCGCCATCACTTCGCTCAAACGCATGCCTTGATACCGGCGCATTTCGGGCTTGGCGAAACCGCAGAGCATGATGCCATCCGCGCCATTCTCATAGAAGAGGTTCTCCCAACGCGCCGAGGGATGCAGCATATCGGCTTTGACGCGCTCGCGCATGGCCGGGTCTCTCAGCCTCTCGATCATGCGCTCGAAGCCGCCATCATGCGCCCAAGCCGGTATGCAGGATGCCAAACCCGTGCCGCTGTAGGGATAGGTGTACATATCCGCGGTCAAGGGCAAACCTTCCGCCCGCGCCGCTTCTACACGCTGGATGATCTCGTCCATCTTGTGCCAGTTCATGGTCCCGGCCGCTTTGAGATGATAGATCTCGCCGGTCACGCCGGTCGCCCGCATGATCTCCAGCAGCTCGTCCAGCGCTTTGTGGAAAGCCGCGCCTTCGCTGCGCAGATGCGTGATGTACATGCCATCATGCTCAGCCACCACGCGACACAGTTCGATCAGTTCTTCGGTACTCTGATAGGTGGCCGGCGGATAAATCAGCGCGGCCGACATGCCCATGGCGCCCTCTTGCATGGCTTGATGCAGCAGGCGCTTCATCTCCGCCAGTTCGCCGTCGGTTACTGGACGGTCATCGTAGCCGGCCGCATGAACGCGCAGGGTGGCTGAGCCGACGAAAGACGCCACATTGCAAGCCACGCCCTTGCGCTCGAGGAATTCGAGATATTCGCCCAGGGTCGTCCACTCGATGTCGTATTCAATGTCGGCGGTGGAGAGGATGGTATCGCGCGTTTGTTTCATCTCGTCATTCAGCGGGCCCATGGAGGTGCCCTCGCCCATGACTTCCAGGGTGACGCCCTGCTTGATGTCGCTCATGCTGCGGCCGTCTTCGATCAGCGATTCGGTGGCCCAGCTGAGCATGTTGATGAAGCCGGGGGCTGCCGCGAGGCCCGCGAGGTCGATGCGCTGGCTGGCGGTTTCATGGCGCAGGTCGCCGATGGCTGCGATGCGCTGGCCGCGGATGAGGATGTCGGCGCGGATGGGCGGTTTGCCACTGCCATCGTAGACAGTGGCGTTTTGGAGGAGGGTGCTGTGATTGTTCATAGTGTCATGGTCTTCCGTATTTTCATGCGAATACATTGCGATCTCACAACAATGAAGGAGAATTGATCTTCGCCTGCGATCGAATCACCCCAAATTCTCGCTCAAGATCCGCCCAAGCTCCCTTCTCACCAAACCCGGCCTCTCATCCCGCAGCAAGGGCAAACGCGCCCGCGTCCGATGCAGCTGATTCAAATCAATCTCCTGCGTGATCAGCGCTTCATCAAAGTACCGTCCGCTGGTCATGAACTCGCCATCGGGATCCACCACCGACGAGCCGCCCCAAAAATTTTTTCCGTCCTCATAACCCACGCGATTGCAATGCAAGATATACGACGTGAACATGCTGCCATAAGCCTGGTTGACATGCTCGACCCAGCGCGTGCCCATCAAACGGTCGCTGGCGTTGAGGCCCCGCGATGGACTGGAACTGTTCAGAATCAGCAGATCCGCCCCATCCAGCCAGAGCAGATAGGGCGGCGACACATGCCAGAAATCCTCGCAGATCAACATGCCAACCCGTCCAAAGCGGGTATTGAAGGCGCGGACGCTGTTGCCCTGGGCGAAGTAGCGCGATTCGTCGAACATGGCGTAGGTGGGCAGGTAGAGCTTGTGATGGATGTGCAGGGTTTCGCCGCGCGCCAGGTAGGCATTGGCGATGTAGAAACGGTTGCGAAAGTCTTCATGCGCGAAGCCGAATACGATGTCGATATCATGGCTGGCATCGAGAAGCTCGGCATAGACCGCATCATCCTCGTCGGCTTTCAGCGCCACCTCCGGCACGATCCGCCCCATCCAGCCAGAGCAGAGATCCTGCACTTGATAACCGGTCAGCGAGAGCTCGGGGAAAATCAGCAGGCCGACGCCCGCAGCCCGCGCCCGCTCGACATATTCGAGATGGACAGCCAGATTATGCTGGAGATCGCCAAGTTTGGGGTAGATCTGCGCCAAGCCGATGGTGATGCGCATGGGGACCGCTCCTCAGTCGCCTGCCAGGGCGGATCATAATGCAGGGCTGGGCTGGCGGCAATTGCTGGAGACGCGCTCAGGCTCTGGCCCGTTGCAAGCTGCGCAGCCAGCGCAGATTATCGATCATCCAATCGCGCAATTCGGGCGTCTTGAAATTGACTCGGCGCAAAGCCTGGGCATCCAGCGGCGCCTCGTCGGGGATGTATTGCCCCCTGCTGGGATCGCTGAACTCCGGTCCATAACGTTTGCTGAGGTCATAGTGGCGCAGTTGGCAGATGAAGAAATGTTCCTCAAGCTGCTTGCCGGCTTTGTGATGTTCCAGCACGAAGGCTTCGCCAATGACCGCGGCCACGGCGCCCAGTTCTTCATAGAGCTCGCGTTCCAGAGCGGCGATCAGGTCGGCATCGCCCGCTTCGACGCCGCCGCCCGGCGCCACCCAATACGATGCCGAGCCATTGGGTTTGACGCGCTTGATGAGCAGCGCGCTGTCATAGCCCGTCAGCAAAATCGCCCTGACCCGCTGGTTGACGCGCTGCGCTGTTTTGAGTTCGAGAAGCATAGTTCCCTGCCAATTTCTTCGGAAGGTCCGCGTCAGCCCTGCAACGCTAGCGCGGAATTATGAAGCCAGCTATATGCAAACGTTAAGTTTGTCCCAATCCTGCGAAAGGCGCAAGTGAATACAGCCGAGACCAAGCGGCTCAGCGGAGGACATAGCTAGGGATATTAGCACATCGGCTAGGAAAACTCAACCAGTATGCTGGAAGCCATTTTGAAGCCGATAGTTTGCAGATTGCGCGGCTGAACGCGCACCACAATGGGACCATCGAATTGGTCGCGTTCCAGCACTTCGAGCGTCTTGCCGATTTCCAAGCCGCGTTCCTGCGTGTTGCGCAGCATGGCTGGATCTTCCATGATCAATCGGCGGATGCGCGCCGGCGTATTCAGAGCGAGATCGGCTAAAGGGTGCAAATCGCGGACGGGCATGACGCCGGCCAGATCGGGGATGGGGTCGCCATGCGGATCGTAGCTGGGGTTGTTCAACTTTTGGGATATCGCCTCCACAAAGCGATCGGAAACGCTGTGTTCAAGCGCTTCAGCCTCGTCATGCACTTCATGCAATGCGTAGCCCAGATCTTGCACGAGGTAGGCTTCAATCAGACGATGACGGCGTAGCATCTTCAAAGCCACCGTTTCGCCCTGCGCGGTCAGCCGGACGCCGCGATATTTGACATAATCGACCGTGCCTTCATCGACCAGGCGCTGCGCCATAATGGTCACGGCCGGCGCGCTGATATTGAGCGCCTCAGCCAGGGCGCTGGTCGAGACGCGGTCCGTCTCCCGCTGCAGACGATAGATCGCCTTGAGGAAATCTTCCACCGATTGCGATGAGCTTATGGGGAGCTTGGGCTCGTTCATGCTGCCGCCTCGGGGCGATAGGCTGGATTCCAGTCATGCTCAATGCAAACGCGCTGTCGCCAAAGCTATCATAGCATAGAATAGCGGCAGTATTCGCATGCGCTGCGCTTACGCCATTCTAACGGCGTCGGTATAGGCTGAAAGCGCGGATTCAAGCTCGCCTGGCGCGTTGGCGCGTCAATTGACCGCTACTGCCGCAAGGATTACAATAGCCAAGCAAGGTTAGTATCTGATGGACATAAGCCATGAGCAGAGATTACTATCAGGTGCTGGGCGTCGCGCGGGATGCCAGCGATGACGAGATCAAGCGAGCCTTCCGTCAGAAAGCCAAGCAATATCACCCCGACGCCAACCCGGACAATCCCGTAGCCGAGGCGCGGTTCAAAGAAGTCAGCCAGGCTTATGAAGTGCTGGGCGATGAAGACAAGCGCTCAGCCTATAACCGCTTCGGCGAGAATTGGCAGCAGTATCAAGGCTTCAACGGGCAGGGACCCTTTGCCCAGGGCGGCGCGCCCTTTGGCGATATGTCCGATGTCTTCGAGGCTTTCTTCAGCAATCCCCGCGGCGGATATCATCGGGGCGGCAATATCCCGCGGAATGGCAAGGACATCGAAAAAACCGTCTCCATCAGCCTGCGCGAAGCTTTCCATGGCACAGAGCGCATCGTGAGCAAAGCCGGGCGCGATATCACCGTGCAAATCCCCAGAGGCGCAGCCACCGGCACAAAAGTGCGTCTGGCAGGCGAGGGTCAGCCGGGCAGCAACGGAGGCGGACCCGGGCATCTCTATCTGGTCGTCAAGGTCAGCGATGATCCGAAATTTGAACGGCAAGGCGATAACCTGCTGGTCGATATCAAAGTGGATGCCTTCACTGCCATGCTCGGCGGCGAGGTCGATGTGCCAACCTTGAACCGCAGTCTGCGCATCAAGATCCAGCCCGGCGCGCAATCGGGCATGAAACTGCGCCTGAGCGGCCAGGGCATGCCCAAATTGCGGCAGGGCGATGCCTCTGGCGATCTCTATGCCCGGCTTGTCATCACCGTGCCCGGCAAGCTGGACGCGGCGCAAAGGCAACTGGCCGAAGCGCTGCGCGACAGCCTGCAATAGACGCTCATGGCGCGAGGCGAACGATGACGCGGCGCACGCTTTTCTTGATCGCCTGCGCTATGCTGCTGGCGGCTTGCAGTTTCGGCAGCCAAAGCGGCAGACCCGCCGTCGATGCTGCTTCTCCAGCGCCCAACGCGGATGCGCCTACCGCCCTGCCAGGCGAGATCATCAGCGCGGCCGATGCCGAATATCGGCTGCTCAGCAATATCTATGAGCGAGCCAGCCCTTCTGTGGTGAACATCGAAGCCCAGGTGCTTGACGCGGCGGGAACTGTCAGCGATACGCGGCGCGGCTCCGGCTTTATCTATGACCGCGAAGGGCATATCATCACCAACGCCCATCTGGTCAGAGCGGCCGACGAAGTCCGAGTGACTTTGGCGAAAGCTCGCGTGCTGCGCGCGGAAGTCCTGGGTTTGGACAGCTTCAGCGATCTGGCTGTGTTGAAGACAAGCCCGAACCCCGAGCGGCTGCCTCCGCTGCGCATTGGCGATTCGGCGGCGGCGCGAGTGGGCCAGCGCGGCATCGTCATCGGCAATCCTTTTGGGCTCAGCAGCTCCATGACGACCGGCATCGTCAGTGGCTTGGGGCGGACGCTGCCATCGGCTGAGTTGCTCGACGCGGCTGTGCCAACCGGCTTCGATAATCCCGCCATCATTCAAATTGACGCCACCATCAACCCAGGCAGTTCCGGGGGACCTCTGCTCGATTCGCAGGGGCTGGTCATCGGCATAACCACGGCGATTCGCTCTGACAATGGCGGCTTTCAAGGGATTGGCTTCGCAGTGCCCGCCGATACCATGCGGCGCGTGATCCCCGAGCTCATCGCGAGCGGGCGCGTTGAGTACGCCTGGATGGGCATTTCGGTGATGCGCGAAGACGGCGGCTATGGCGTGGCTGGCTTGAGCGCGGCGCTGGACTTGCCGGTGGAACGCGGCGTGCTGCTTCGCGGAGTCGCGATGGGCTCGCCAGCCCACCGAGCCGGTTTGCGCGGCGGCGACCGCTTTATCGAGGCGCGCGGCGAAATGGTCTGCGCCGGCGGTGACGTCATCATCGCCATCAACGGCTTTCACTTGGAGAATCTGGACGCCCTGGTCACATACCTGGTGCAGCAGACGCGCCCAGGCGACGAGATTGAGCTGCTGGTCATCCGCGAGCGGGCGACGCTGGAAATTCCGCTGACTCTGGAGAGCCGGTCGGCTGAGAGCGGCGCATTGCTGTCTTGCGGCGCCGAGCCATGAGGTCACTGGCATGAAGGATATCGTACTCACAGGCGAATCGGTCTTGATGCGCCCGCTGACGACAGCGGACAGCGACGCAATCTATGCGCTGGTTCGCTCCAAAGCCATCGCCGAAAACACATTCGTCCCCGTGCCCTACCCGCCGGAAGCGGCCGAAGAATTCACGCGGACCAGACGCGAGCTATGGCAAAATGACGAGGCCTATGTCTTTGGCGTCATCGAGCGGGAAAGCGGACGATTCGCCGGCTGCATGGGTTTGCACCCGGCGCATGAGCATTTTCGCGCGGAAGTTGGCTATTGGATAGGCGAGCCATTTTGGGGGCGGGGCTTGGCTACCGAGGCGCTGCGGCTCGTGATCGCCTTCGGCTTTGAGACCTTGAAACTCAATCGCATCGAAGCCGGGCATTTCGATATGAATATCGCTTCGGGGCGGGTCATGCAAAAGGCGAATATGCGCTATGAGGGTTTGCGGCGTCAGGTCGTATGGCATCGCGACCGCTTTCGCGATTTGCATTGGCGCGTCATCCTGCGCGAGGAGTATGAGACGCTATACCCCCCGCAAAACAAAGAGACCGCAGAGGATTAGTCTGCGGTCCCTCGACTGTCGAAATCACAGTCTGGCGGTTTTCGGGTTCACCCCCCAACGGAGTTCACGTAAAGCGGTGAAACCTAGAGGTGTGAATCGGTTAGAGGGCAGCCCCCTTAGAACCTAACATGATCAAATCACCTCCTTTACTCTGCCAACGGTAGCGGCATTGTAACACGGGCGAGGTAGCGCGTCAACAGGCCGGAGCCGTTGCGGCGGGCGGGTTTCGCATTCCCCATCTCGCCGGAGACCGAGAGCATGGCGGGGGGACGCAGGGGCTGTGCTATAATCGCGGTCACTCTGAGTATGGGCTACGGGCGCTATGACCAGGCATTATCATCCGGCGCATCGGCGGCAATCAATTCAATGGGCGCGCAACCTGTTGGCGCATCGCTTCTATGTGCTGGATACGGAGACGACTGGCTTGGGCAATGAAGACGAGATCATCCAGCTCTGCGTCATCGACCGCGATGGCAGCGCAGAAATCAACGCATTGATCAAGCCAACCATTCCAATTGGCGCGGGCGCCCGCTCCGTGCACGGCATAAGCGACGCCGATGTGGCTGATGCGCCGAGCTTCTTCCAAATCTATATTCAGCTTTCTACGCTGCTGGCGGGCCAAACCGTGGTGGCGTACAACATGGACTTTGACGCGCGCATGCTGGAACAGACGGCGGCCCGCTACCGGCTGCCCCCGGTGCGGATAGGCAGAAGCGACTGCGCCATGAAGCAATATGCCCGCTTCAAGGGCCTGCGCAAGCCCAATGGCCGCAGCTACCTCTGGCATAAGCTGGCTGTCGCCGCCCGTCAGGAAGGCATCCCGGCTTCCGCGGCGCATGACGCGCTGGCCGACGCGCGAACGACCTTGGCGCTCATCCACTGCATGGCGGGAGCCGGCTGAGGCTCTGGCGAAATCTCCCCGCTGAAAACCGCATAAAACCGGACGGGCGCAAAATAAGTGCCTGTGGCGTTTGTGCGCTGCGCGAAATCATACTTTAATGAAAGCGAAGGTTGCTCCGCGGGGTCATGGCGGCGAGCGCCCTATGCGGTGGCGGGGCAGCCAGGCGACAGAACATATCGATGCGGAAGCCCTCCTTGAGCGGCTGGAAAAGCCTGAATCTCGTCCGACTTTTGCCGAAGGTGAGGATAGGAACCTATCGTGAAGACAACAGATTTCATTGCCACGAGGACATTCTTATGGGTGATCGCGCTGCTGTTTGCGCTGCCGATCGGGCAGGTTTTGGCGGCCGATATCACTGTGGATGCCGATTGCAGCTTGGCAAACGCCATTCGCTCGGCAAACGGCGACGCTTTGGTAGAGCCTGGCATTGACTGCGAGGCTGGCGATTCGGGACAGGTTGAAGGCGTGGCGCTGCCGGGCTTGGACACCATCACGATTGACGCCAGCGGCGCCAGCGACGGCATGATCGCCCTTGACGCCACCTTGGCTGTCAGCTCGCATATTGTGATTGCCGGCGGCGGCAACAGTCTGAATGGCGGCGGCAAGCAGATCTTCACTGTGACCAGCGGCTCGCTCACGCTCAACGATCTGACCATGAGCAATGGCTTCAGCGTGGAGAACGGCGGCGCGATCTCGGTGACGGACAGCGCTCTGACTCTCAACAACAGCGCGATAAGCAACAGCGGCGCCCGCGGATATGGCGGCGGCATCTACGCGGCGAACAGCAATGTCACCTTGACCGACAGCGTAGTCATCGGCAACGCCACCGATGCCTCAGCCGACGACTATCCTCCGGTGGAAACCGCTGAAGAGGAAGCCCAGACAGCCGAAAGCCAGGCTGTGGAAGGCGCGGTTGAGGCTGATGCGCAGCACGCGGCCGAAGGCGAAGCGCAAGGCGAAGAGGCTCAAGCCGAAGCCACTGCGGCGCCGACAAACACCCCAGACCCAACGCCAACCCCAGAAACGCTTGTCTTGCCCGAGGTCGAAGGCAGATCAGGCGGAGGCATCTATTTCGCCGGCGAATCCAGCATGCTGAGGCTCGAGCGCAGCGGCGTGGACAACAATACAGCGGCGGACGACGGTGGCGGCATCTACATCGCCAGCGGCGGCGCAACGATAATCAACTCGACCATCAGCGGCAACAGCGCCATAGGCCATGGCGGCGGCATTCACAGCGCGGCCAACGCCGTTCTCACGCATGTCACAATCTATGGCAACAAAGCTGCCGTCTCCGGCGGCTTGGTCGACGACAGCGTTTTGCAGCTATACAACAGTATTCTCAGCGACAATAGCAATGGCGATTGCGAGGGTACGCTGAATGCCAACCTGGGCAACCTGATTCGCGACAAGTCCTGCGATCACGATGGTCTGTCCAGCGATCCCATGTTGCTGCTCCTGGCTGGCTCGCCCGCCTATTTCCTGCCGCAGGAGCGCAGCCCGGCCATTGATGCCGCTGTGGCTGAACACTGCCCGCCGCTAGACCAGCGCAAGATTGCCCGTGTACCGGAAGCCTGTGATATTGGGGCGGCCGAATATCAGGCCGGCGCCTTCTCCTTCCAGATTCAAAGCGCTCTGGCTGCCATGCGGCCGGCTGGTGGCGGCAGCGCAAGCTCCGCAGCAGTCGCTCAGCCGGAACCAACGCAGCCGTCCTCGAATTGCGACCAGCTGCCTGGGCATATCATCGTGACGGGCTATACGCCAACCGTCTCCTGCAAGATGGTGGATCATGTCGGCCTCGGCAACTGGATGCTGGTCTCGGGCGGCGCGATATATGCCGTCGACCTCTTTGGATGGGTAGAAAAGCCGCTGACCGTGTGCTTCAAGCATGATTCCGGTGGAATCGTCTTGCTGGACGCTGACAATTCGCCGCGCAACATCGTGCCCTTGCAGACTTGGCCCGATGGCAACAAGCGATGCGCCACCGTCGACCGCGAAGGCTATGTCGTGCTGATGCCCTTGTCCTTCTTCAGCTCCGGCGCAATCCCAGAGCCGATCTGGAATCTCAGCGGCTGCACGGTCACAACGGCGGATATCATGAACCTGCGCGAGCGCCCAACAACGGACAGCGCGATACTCGCCAATGTCCTGGCCGAGGTTACGCTGAGTGCCGACCAGCGCTCCACAAATTTCTACCGCGTCAATTATTATGGCATCGTCGGCTGGCTGAGCCAGGATTACCTCTGGATGGCGCCGAGCTGCTACTAGGGTTGAGACGCCAGCGTGGAAAAGCGCAATGCCCCTTCCCGCCAATTTGGGGAGGGGCTTTTTGCCGCTCATTTGAGATCTCTTGGTGCGAGCCATTGCCTCGCCCGCTGAACAATCGAAAAGGCGGAGCGCATGCGATTTGATGGCAAGGCGACGCTGGTCACCGGCGCTTCACGAGGCATAGGCAGAGCCATCGCCCAGGCTTTTGCCGCGCGCGGCGCCAAACTAGCCTTGCATTATCGCCGCGACCTGGCCGCCGCTCAAGCGACCCGCGCTTCTCTGGACGGCGACGGTCATATTCTGATTCAAGCCGACATGGCGGACCCGCATGCCGTCAAACGGATGGTGGACGATGTAGCCAGACGGATGGGGGGCATCGACATCCTGGTCAACAACGCCGGCGTTTATGAGGAATTGCCGCTGACCGAGGCAAGCTATGCCGATTGGGTCGCGTATTTTCCGCGCATACTGAACGTGAACTTGTTTGGCGCGGCCAACGCCATTCATTGCGCGTCCCGGCACATGATAAAGCAAGGCGGCGGGCGCATCGTCAACATCTCGTCGCGGGGGGCTTTCCGCGGCGAACCCGAAGCGCCGGCTTATGGCGCGAGCAAAGCCGGCTTGAACAGCCTGGGGCAGTCATTGGCAAAGTTGCTGGCGCCTCATAATATCTTCATCGGCACGGTGGCGCCGGGCTTCGTCGAGACGGATATGGCTGCCGAACGTCTGGCGCAGCCCGATGGTGGCGAGATCCGCCGGCAATCGCCTTTGAACCGCGTGGCCAAGCCGGAAGAGGTCGCTCATGTGGCGGTCTTCCTGGCATCGGAAGGCGCTGAGTTCACCACCGGCGCCATCGTCGACGTCAACGGCGCGTCCTACCTGCGCAGCTGAACCGCAGTGATCCGGCAGCTGGACCTGACTAGCGCGCGCCTGCGCATTCGCCATTTCGCCATGCGCGATCTGGAGGATTGCATCGCCTTCCGGCGCGAAGTCTTCGCTATGGAAGAATCACAAGACAGCGCGGAAAGCTGGCTGCGCTGGACAATCGACAGCTATCGCGAGTTGGCGAACCTCAGCCAGCCGCCCTACGCGGATTATGCCCTGGAGCTGGTTGAAAGCGGCGCATTCCTTGGTTCGGTTGGCATTGTGCCGACCCTCCTGCCCTGGGGCGTCCTGAATGGCGACGCAGCCGACCAGCGGCTTAGCCCGGAAGTTGGCTTGTTCTGGGGCATCATGCCGCTGTACCGCCGGCGCGGATATGCCAGCGAAGCCGGGCAGGCGCTGTTGAACTTCCTGTTCGGGCGCCTGAACCTGCGACGGGTGGTGGCGACGACTGAGCGGGGCAACATCGCCTCGCAGCGGACCATGCGGCGGCTGGGCATGCGGCTCCAGGCCAATCCGCAAAAGGAACCCGCCTGGTTACAGATTGTTGGCAAGATCGAGAATCCTCGCTAAAATCCGCCATGTTGTCTTGCGGAAGCTAAGCCTGTTCCTTTGCTGATGCGCGGTCGCAAGTCGCGTTGAATTGATTCTCGAAATGCTGTTGGCGCTTGGCGAATAGGCGCGGGCAAGGCATCGGACAATGCTATGATTGGGCTCAGAACAAAGGGAGGAATGACATGGCAAAGAGATTAGTTTTTCTTTTGGCGGCGCTCTTGCTGTTCGCTGGCTTGGCGGGCGGGCAAGATGAGAGCTTCGAACTTACGATTATGCACACGAACGATGTGCATGGTCATCACGAGCCGCAGCGCAACGGGGATGGCGGCGCAGCCCGTCAAGCGACCGTCGTGCGGCAGATCCGCGCGGAGGGCGGCAACTCGCTGTTGCTTGACGCCGGCGATCGCTTCACCGGCACGCTATTCCATGTGCAATGGCGCGGGGAAGACAGCGTTCGGATTATGAACGCGATCGGCTATGACGCGATTGTCATGGGCAATCACGAATTCAACGAGGGCAGCGATGGGCTGGCGGATTTCGTGACGAGCCTGAACTTCCCCTCAGTGAGCGCCAATATCGACTTCAGCGGAGACTCCTATCTGGCGGGTCTGGTCGCGCCGTCGGTCGTCCTGGAGGTCGGTGGCGAGTCGATCGGCATCATCGGGCTGACCACGCCGGAAACCGTGATCCTGAACCTGCCGAGCAAAGACCTCGTATTCCACGAAAACCTGGCTGAAATCACCCAGGAGCAGGTCGACAGCCTCAGCGCCCAGGGCATCGACAAAATCATCCTGCTTTCGCATCTCGGCTATGCGCCGGATCTCGAGGTGGCTCAAAGCGTCAGCGGCGTTGACATCGTAGTCGGCGGGCATACCAATACCTTCCTCAGCAATGTCTACAGCGGCGCGCTCGGCGAATATCCCACCGTGCTCGAGAGCGCCAGCGGCGAGCCGGTGCTGGTGGTGCAGGCGAACACAAAGACAATCTACCTGGGCCGGCTGGACGTCGAGTTTGATGGCGCCGGTTTGCTGACGGATTGGGATGGCGATGCCATTCTGCTCAGCCGCTACATCAGCCCGGACCCCGAGATCAGCGAGGTGATCGCCGAATTGTCAGCGCCAATTGAGGCATTGCGCGCCCAGCCAGTTGGGGAAAGCGCCATCGACTTGACGGGAACCAGCCCGCGCCTCTGCCGCATTCAAGAGTGCCTGCTGGGCAATCTGATTTCGGATGCCCTTCTGGAAAAAACCGGCGCCGATGTGGCTATTCAGAACGGCGGCGGCATCCGGGCGGATATCGCGGCGGGCCAGGTCTCGCTCGGCGATGTCTTGAATGTGCTGCCTTTTGGCAACCTAATCAGCACCTTTGAGCTGAGCGGCGCGGATCTTGTCGCGACGCTTGAGAACGGCGTGAGCCGGGTCGAAGTGGACGAGAACAACAATCCGGTCGTCGATGGCGCTTCCGGGCGCTTCCCGCAGGTGGCTGGCATACGCTATGTCTTCGACGCCACCCAGGAAGCCGGCAGCCGCATCGTCAGCGTCGAGGTCATGCAGGATGGCGCCTTTGCGCCGCTGGACCCAGAAGCGATGTACTATGTCGCCTCTAACGATTATATGCGCGGCGGCGGCGATGGCTACGCAATGCTGGACACGAACGCGGTCAACCCCTATGACCAGGGCAGCCCCTTGGATCAAGCGGTGGCGGATTATATCGCTGCCAATAGCCCCATTAACGTCGAGCTGGATGGGCGCATCAGCCATCAGCCGGCAGGATAGGCTTGCCCGGGCACAGAGCCCAGGCGGCAAATACAACGTGGAACCGCTGGCTACGGCTGGCGGTTTTCATTTTCTGCGATCCACGCCAAGCCGCCCATGAAGCTATGCCGCGCATGCATCTATGCTATATTCCTTAGTGACATCCGCCGCGCCTCACAAGCCGAAGTGATTAGACCTTGCCCGACGAGAATCGCCATTACGATCTCTTCATGATTTATCACCCGGATGATATCGCGATTGTCCGGCGCATTGCCGCGCAGCTGAACGCGCTGGGCAGCCAATGCCGCTTTGATGAGGAAGGCTTCGGCAAGGACGCGCTGGACATCGTGGGGTTAAAGCTGGATATATTGCGCTCACATACGGTCGGCTTGGCGCTCTCGCCAGCTTCAGCCGCCAGCCAACTCTGCAACGAGCTGCTCCAGCATGCCGTCAACAACAGCAAGCGCATCGTCAGCCTGATCCTCGATGAAGACATCAAGGTCGAGGTGCATCCGGCTGTGGCCGACAACCCCTTCGTTTTCTTCCGCGAGCGGGACGATTTGGCGGAGCGGGTCGATGAGCTGCGGCAGCGTCTCACTGTTGATGAGGATACGCGGCTGCACAGTAGATTGCTGGTCGCGGCTGATCTCTGGCAGCGGCGCGGACGGCGGACCAGCCAACTCTTGCAAGCCAGCCAAGTATCGGAGGCGCGGCAATGGCTGGCGCGCGGCGAAAGCGACCCAAAGCCATCGCCCCTGCTGGTCGAATTCATACATAGCAGCCGGCGTCATCGGCAACCCGGCAAACCCGCGCTGCCCCGCCCTCGCCTGGGATTGGCGATAATGCTCATAATCGGGCTCGGGCTGGCATTTTTCTTGCTGCGCGCCGGGCTGGAAGAGAACCAGAGAGCCAGAGCGGCAGCCGCCCAAACGCAAGCCGCGCGCGCTCAAAGCGCCCTGACCGCCGCGGCCGCCACAGCCGCCAATGACAGATCCCTGCGCCTGGTGGATGCCCTGGCCGCCACCAGCTTAGCCATCGGCGAATCGGTCAATCAGACAGCGCAAGCCAGGTCCGCCGCTGCCACGCAAGCCCATCATGCCAGCGCGACCGCCCAAGCCATCGCCACGCAAGCCCGCGCCACCGAGATAGTCGAAAAAGCTCGCGATACTGACGCCGCTCGTTTGGTGGAGGCGGCCAGCGCAGCCCTGGACAAAGGCGACAGCGAATTGTCTCTGGCATTAGCATGGGTGGCGAAAGACGCCTTGGATGACCCCAAGCCAGCCTACCGCGTCTTGCGCCGAGCCGCCTCTATGGCCAGCAGCGCCCGCATGGAATCCCTTGCCATGCCGCGCTTTCAGCCGGGCGGGCAGCGCTTCGCCCTGCTGGCTGACGATGGCCTGTCGCTGCGCATAGTCGACAGCGCAGACTGGCAGATGGAGGCTGATCTGGGCGATCAAGGCGCGGCGATAACAGCGCTCCAATACAGCCCAAGCGGCGACCGGCTGATCACTGCGGGGGACGATGGCGAAATTGTCATCCGCGAGGGCGACACGGGCGCGGTTCTCCAGCGCTTGGCTGGGCATGCTGGCGCGGTTTCGGCAATCGCCTTTGCACCCGCGGGCGAGCGCTTCTTCACGGCGGGCGGTGAGCCGATGCTGGCGGCTTGGGATAGCCAGAGCGGCGATCTGCTGGCCAGGGTTTCGGCCGGGGAAGGCGATCCTGGGCAGATCGACGACTTGCTGGTCACGGCTGATGGCGGACGCATAATCGGCTGGTGGACGGCAGATGGCGAGCCTCTCATGGCGCAGTGGACGGCGGATTCGCTTGAGCGCCTGGAAGCGGAGTCTGGGATGGTCTATCGCGGCTATGACAATCGCGGTCGCTATGGCTACAGCGGCGGACGCAGCCTGCCGGCTTACCCTGGCGACAGCAATCTTGGCGCGCTGGCGATTTACGAACTGGCCAGCGGCGCGGAAATAGCCCGGCTGGAAGAAGGCTTCAACTGGTCGCTCAGCGATCTCAGCGTACCTAGCGATGATCTGCAATTCATCGCCTTTGACGATGATGTCGCCCTGATCGGCTTATCTAGCAGCGATGGCAGCCGGCGCGCGCTGCTCGTCAGTTTGCCAGCCGGCGCTGTCCTCCAAGTATATGAAAGCGAGCTCTCGGCCAGTGTGCAATCGGCCGCATTCATCGACCGGCAGAGCCTGCTGTCGCTGACGCGGGATGGCCGTCTCATCATTTGGTCTAGCCTGGATGGCAGCCTGGCGCGCGAGGTGGCTGGCGCCGGGCTGGGCTTGACGGACTTCAGATTTGACGCGACCGCCAACACGATCATCGGCAGGACGGAGGGCGGTCAGGCGCATCTCTGGCGATTGCGCGCGAGCGGTGGCGCGGGAAAACAACTGCTGCCCGAGGCTTTGCCCGGCAGCGGCATCAGCCCGGACGGCGAGTTTCTGCTCGTCCGGAAAGCGTCTGGCTTGCGGCGGATTTCGCTGGCCACTGGCGATACCGCCCAAGAACTTGCTGCTCAATACGCCATCCAGCGAGGCGCCTTCTTCGCCGTATTAGCTAAGGAGCGCCTGCGGCTATTTGACAGCATGAGCGGAGAAGAGCTGCATGACTGGCAGGTTGCATGGGACGAACTGGACTTCTTGCATCTGGCGGCCGATGGCGAGTGGCTGCTGGCTCGGGCGCGGGATGGCGGCGTCTGGCTGCTGGGGCGCGAAAGCGAATCGGCTACGAAGCTGGATGCCTTCAGCGGGGGCGCGCCGACGCGAGTCGCCTTTTCCACCGTGAGAGAACGCATGCTCATTCTACGCCAGGATCGCGCCGTATTGTGGGATTTGGGCAGCGGGCAGGCTCTGGGACGTTACGCTTTTGATGCGGATCTGGTCAAGGCTGTGGACGGGACCTTTGCGCCGGACGGCAGCTTGACCTTCTTCGCGTCGCTTGCGGATGGCTTGGCCAGTTTGACAAGGCTGGCGCCGCCCGAGAACCTGCTCAGCCGCCATACCTTCATGGGCGTCGAGGCTGGGCACTTGTCGGAAGACGGGAGGGCGCTGCTGCTGCATCTTCACGATGGCGACAGCCAGCTCATTGATGCGGCCAGCGCAGAGCTTTTAGCGCGCTTGCCCCAAGCCGGCGACGGAGCCAGACTTTGGCGGCATCTGCCGGAAATGGGGTTAGCCGCCATCGCCACGGAAAACACGCTGACGTTATGGGACTTGAATGACGGACAGGTCGAGCAGAGCATACAGCACAGCCAGCCGATCGCGGACTTCAGCATAAGCGATGAGGCCAGCCACATCTTGACGCGCGATGCCACTGGCGACCATCATCTTTGGCGCATGGAAACGGCGGCTGAATTGCTGCGCAGAATCGAAACCGAGCATGAGCCGCGGGCATTGACCTGCGCCGAACGCGTGCGGCATCTCGTACTGCCGCTCTGTGATTAGCCGGTATGAAGCGCCTGCTCTTTGTCTCCTGGTATAGCGGCCTGGGCGGCGGCGAGACCGACTTGCTCTCGCTGATGGAATCGCTGGACGAGGGCGACTTCGAGAGCCATTTGCTGCTCCCGCGCGAGGGCTTGCTGGCTGAACAGTGGCGGGCGCGGGGCGGGAAAACGCATATCCTCCCCTATCGTGGCGCTTCGACTTACTTTCTGCCGGCTCTCTGGGCGCGTTTCCCGGCCGTGGCGCGCTTTGCCAAGCTGCTCAAGCGCGAGCGCATTGACCTTGCGCATAGCGATTATCACAGCTTGCCATTGATTGTCCCGGCGGCGCGGCGGCTGGGCATCCCGCTGATGTGGACCGTCTGGGGCTGGTGGTTCAAGCCTAAAGCCTGGCAGCGCAATTTCTTTCGCGGGCTGAAGACCGTGGCTCGCTCGCACGCTATCCGCGCGGGCTACTTGGGCGATCCCCCCTTTCGTTCAGCGTCGGAATTGCCGGTGGTCTATGCCGGCGTGGATTGCGACCGATTCGACACGCGGCTGGATGGCGAGGCCTTGCGGCGGGAACTGGGGTTGAGCGAAGGCGCCCATGTCGTCGCCATGGCGGCGCGCTTCCAGCCGGTCAAAGGGCATCATATATTCCAGGCAATGGCGGAGCGGATACTGTCGAAAATGCCGGACACAACTTTTGTGGTCGCCGGCGATGAGACTTTTGGCGAGGCGGCTGATCAACGTTATCGCGATGAGATCCTGGCCAGAGCCAGCTCGAGCCCCGGGCTGCGCGACAGCCTGCGCTATATCGGCTTCCGCGAAGATATCGAGTCGGTCTATGCGGCGGCTGACGTTGTCGTTTGCGCCTCCGAGTTTGAAAGCCTGGGCAAAGCCAACCTTGAGGCGATGGCATGTGGCAAGCCGGTGGTCAGCACTCGCAGCGGCGGACCCAGCGAGACTGTGCAGGATGGCCTCAGCGGCTATCTCGTCGACAGCGGCGATGCCGAAGGGATGGCGGCGCGCGTCATGGAACTGCTCGATGATGCGGCCTTGCGCGCGAAGATGGGCAGTGCCGGCAGGCAGCGCGTCGAAGCCCATTTTTCGCTGGAAGCCAGCACAACCGCCTATACGCGAATATTCAAGGAGCTATTGCGCCTCAGTTGATGGTGGCGTTGCCGAAGAACTTGGCCAGGGTATCGCTGAGCGTATTGTCGCGCAGATAGGCGATATGCTCGCCGGCGAAAGGTATCGGCTGCATATTGAAGCGGCTGATCAGGGCGTTGTCGGGCACGGTATTGGGCACAGCCAGCAAATCCAGCAAGCTCGCGCTGACCGGCGAACCGGGCAGGATCGCCTGCATGAGGCGCGCGATGGGCCGCAGCAAGCCAACCGGCGCAGGCAGCATGATGCGCGATGTCCCCATAGCCTCGATGATCCGCGCTTCGATCTCGCCCAGCGTCAGAACTTCGGGACCGCCCAGCGCGAGCTCTTCGCCTATCGCGCTCTCATCATCCAGGCAGCGGATGACCGCCTCGACGACATCCTGCGATGACACCGGCTGAAACTCGGCAATCCCGCCGCCGATCACGGGAAACACAATCGGCGTCAAGAGCAGCAGGCGCGCGAAGGTATTGAAGAACTCATCCTGAGGTCCAAAGATGGCGGAGGGGCGCAATGCCGTCCATTGCAGGTCCGAAGCGGCGACATAATCCTGGGCGCGGCCCTTGCTGGCGAGGAAGCGGTAGGGCAAATCCGCTCGGGCGCCATTCTGGCTCATATTGATGAATCGCCGGACGCCGGCGGCTTGAGCGGCTTTCACCACATTGACCGTGCCTTGATAATTGACCGATTCGTATGTCTGCCCGCCCTTTTCCATAGCGATGGCGACATAATGAATCACAGTCGATACATCGCTCATGGCGCTGGCGAGGCTGGCTGGCTGGGTGACATCGCCCGGCGCGATTTCGATTTGGTCGGCGATCTCGCCCAGGCGCAGTTTGGCTTTGGCAGGCCTCCGCACCATAGCGCGCACGGGCTTGCCCAGCGCTGCCAGTTTCTTCGCGGTAAGGTTGCCCAGGTAGCCGGCCGCTCCCGTGATCAAGATGGTCATCGCTGTGGCTCCATTTCAGCTTGCCTGCCTCCATTATACGCGGCGAATGGCGATTCCGCGCCGGCGATTTGCCAAGCGATAGTTCTGAATAGGCAGCGCCAGGGGGCGTGGTAGAATACGACATTTGATTTCACCTGAAGCGAGCCGGGTGGCGTCATGACAAAAGCTGACGAAGATCTGCAGCCGAAGCTGTATCACATGCGCCTGCATGCCAAGAAGCCCGCGGCCGAAGCCATGGACATCGCCGGGGAAGCTTTGCGCAACGGCGCATTGGTCGCCTTCCCCACAGAAACGGTGTATGGCTTGGGCGCAAACGCCTTGATGTCGCTGGCTGTTGAAAGAATCTTCCTCGCCAAAGGCCGGCCAGCCGGCGACCCGCTTATCGTGCATATCGGGGACATCGACCAGCTTGGGTCAGTCGCGCGAGAGATACCGGATCTGGCATTTGAGTTGGGCCGGCGGTTTTGGCCCGGTCCTTTGACGCTGGTGCTGAAGAAATCGCCGCGCATCCCCGAGAACTTGACCGCCGGGCTGGATACCGTCGCCGTTCGCGTGCCCGATCATCCGGTGGCGGCTGCCCTGCTCAAAGCCGCGGAAGTGCCGATCGCCGCGCCCAGCGCCAATCGCTTTTCCCGCCCCAGCCCAACCAGCGCCCGGCACGTCCTGGACGATCTTGGCGATGAGATTGATATCCTGTTGGATGCGGGTTCAACGAGCATCGGCGTAGAATCCACGATCCTTAGTCTCGTTGAAGAGAAGCCCGCGCTGCTGCGGCCAGGCGGCTTGTCCCTTGAAGCCTTGAGCGAGTCTCTGCCTGGCTTGCCGTATGCGCCGCGTTACCTGGGCGAGGAAGAAACCGCGCCAGCTCCCGGCAGCCAACTCAAACATTATGCGCCTCGCGCGCGCCTGCTGCTCTTCCAAGGCAGCGACCGCGCCGCCCGGGCAGCTATCCGCGCCGAGATTTCCAGGAGCGCCAAGCATGCCAAGATCGGGCTCATGGCCAGCAATGCCGACGCATCCTACTTTGGCCGTTCCGATGTCACTACCGAGCGCTTGGGCAAGAACAACAAGACTACAGCCAAGCGCCTGTTTGCCGCCATGCGCAGCCTGGATAGACAAGGCGTCGATGTCATCCTGGCGCGCTTGCCGGAGAAACGCGGCTTGGGGCTGGCGGTATGGGATCGCCTGCTGCGCGCGGCCGAGGGCGAAGTGATCGAAGTTTGAGCGGACAACTCAAGCGGCAAGACGGCTGTGTTATAATTCCGCCCACAGCCAGCCGAAGGAGAAAGCAGCATTGAGCCAGGTCATCCGCATTCAAGATATCGCCGCCTATGAAGGACAGGAAGTTACGGTTCACGGCTGGGTCTATAATCGGACGGGCAAGGGGCGCTTGCAGTTCATCTTGCTGCGCGATGGCAGCGGTCAGGCGCAATGCGTGGCATTCAAACGTGAGATGCAAGCCGACGAGTTTGCGATCGCGCGGGGCTTGACGCAGGAATCTTCGGTCTTCATCACGGGCATTGTGCGGGCGGACGAGCGCGCGCCCGGAATCCCCGGCGGCTATGAGATTGGCATCAAGCGCTTGCGGCTTCTGCAGCAGGCGGATGAGTACCCCATCACGCCCAAGGAGCATGGCACTGAGTTTCTGATGAATCATCGCCACCTGTGGGTGCGCAGCAACCGCCAATGGGCGATCTTGCGGATCCGCGCGGCGATCATCAAAGCCATGCGCGACTGGCTGGATGATCAAGGCTTCCTGCTGGTCGATACGCCGATCATCACCCCGGCGGCCGGCGAAGAGACCACCACGCTTTTCGATGTCGATTATTTTGGCGAGACCGCCTTCCTCGCGCAGACCGGGCAACTCTACAACGAAGCCAATATCATGGCTTTTGGCAAGGTCTACTGCTTTGGCCCCACCTTCCGCGCCGAGAAATCCAAGACGCGCCGCCATCTCATCGAATTCTGGATGCTCGAGCCGGAGATCGCCTTCTGTTCGCTGGAAGAATTGATGGACATTGAAGAAGGTTTGGTCACTTACGTCGTCGAGCAGGTCCTCGCCAAGCATCAGCAAGAATTGGACATCATCGAACGCGACATCGGCAAGCTGCAAGCCATCACGGCGCCTTTCGCCCGCATCAGCTATGACGAGGCGGTTGCGCGCTTAAAAGCCAAGCTGGCTGACCTGGAAGATCCGCAGCGGAAAGCCGAGCTGGCCATCGAATGGGGCGAGGATTTTGGCAGCCCGCATGAGACGGCGCTGGCCGAAATGTTCAATAAACCCGTCTTCGTCTATCATTATCCGACCGCGGTGAAAGCCTTTTACATGACGCCGGTGGCTGGCCGGCCAGAAGTCTGCCGCAGCGTCGACCTGCTGGCGCCGGAAGGCTATGGCGAGATTATCGGCGGCAGCGAGCGCATCCATGACCATGACAGCTTGGCGGCGAATATCGACGAGATGGGCTTGGGGCGCGAGGCTTATGAATGGTATCTTGACCTGCGCAAGTTTGGCACGGTTCCGCACGCCGGCTTCGGCATCGGCATTGAGCGCACGGTGGCTTGGATCTGCGGCTTGAGCCACGTCCGCGAGACCATTCCCTACGCCCGCCTGCTCAACCGCAAGTATCCCTAGCTATTCTCCGGCGCGAGCAGGACACGCAAGGCTTCTGACAGGCTTCGCGCTTGAATCAACTCAATCCCCGCTGGCAGATCATCGGCATTGCGCCGCAATCGTGGCACGAGGGCGCGCCGGAAGCCGATTTTGCGCGCTTCGTTGAGCCGGATGCCCAGCTGAGCCGCCCGCCGGATTTCGCCGCTCAAGCCCACTTCGCCAACTATGGCCAAGTCAGCCGGCAAAGCGCGCTCGTAATAGCTGGAGGCGATGGCCATAGCCATGGCCAGATCGGAAGCCGGTTCCGAGATCTTCAATCCGCCGATGACATTCACGAAGATATCCTGTTCCCAAAGTTTGAGATCCAGGCGCTTGCTGAGCACGGCGCTGATCAGCAGCAGGCGATTGGGGTCGACGCCGTTGGCTGTGCGCCGGGGATTGCCAAATGCCGAGGGGCTGGTCAGCGCTTGCAATTCCACCAGCAGGGGGCGCGAGCCTTCCATGGTGATGGCGATGGCGGAGCCGGCCGCGTTGATCAGGCGCTCTTCCAGGAAGACCTCGGAGGGGTTTGGCACCTGGGCGAGGCCGCTGCCGCGCATTTCAAAGACGCCGACTTCGCTGGTCGCTCCAAAGCGATTCTTGACGCTGCGCAGGAGGCGATACTGCTGGAAGGGGTCGCCCTCCAAGGTTAGCACGGCATCCACGATATGCTCGAGGACGCGCGGACCGGCGATATTGCCATCTTTGGTGACATGACCAATGAGCAGGATGCTGATGCCGCTGGATTTGGCCAATTCTTGCAGCTTGCCCGCGCAATGCCGCACCTGGGCTATCAAACCGGGCGTGGCGTCAAGCTCAGCCGACCGCGTGGTCTGGATGGAATCAATGACCAGCAGCATGGGCTGGAGCTCCGCCGCCGCTTCGATGATGGCCTCCAGATCAGTTTCCGCCAGCAAATAGAGTTCAGCCGCGTTCAGGCGCAGGCGTTCCGCGCGCAATTTGATCTGCCTGGCGCTTTCCTCGCCACTGACATAGAGGACGCTGCCCTGTTCCCCGGCCAGAAGCGCCGAAAGCTCAAGCACAAGCGTCGACTTGCCTATGCCTGGTTCGCCGCCCAGCAAGATCAAGGAACCTGGCACCATGCCACCGCCCAGCACACGCCCGAATTCGGCGATCGGCACGGGGATGCGCGCATCGGCGGCCGTGTCAATTTCCGCCAGCGTCTGCAGCCTTGAGCGCTGGCTCCGCACGGTTCCGCGGCGGGATGCGACGCTGCGGGCTTCTCGGTGTTCTTGCATCGTGCCGAACTGACGGCAACTTGGGCAGAGCTTGAACTGATGCGGGCTGCGCTTGCCGCAATTGGAGCAGATGAAGGCGCTGGGGGATTTGCTCACGGCTTTGCTTTGGTCTTTGGCTGCTGGCTAGTTCGAGGGCATGGCAAGGCCGGCGCAACTGTCAAAATCGCCATTGGCAAAGAAACTGGCGACGCATGCGCTGAGCAGCTTGCCGACCTTCTGGTGGCCCGCGTTGTTCCAGTGGCCATCGGGCATGGGCGCATAATCCGCGGCTGGGTCGAGGGTTTCGATTGTGCTGATATACGGTATGCCGAGCTCCGACATCAACTGTTTCGCTATTTCGTAACGTTCGCCGAGATCGTCGAAGTCTTCAATGTTTGGGACCAGGACGACCAGCAAGCGACTATCGATCGTGGCAACGGCCTCCGTCAGCTCGAGCAGATACTGCCGCGTCAGCCTTACCTGGAGATTGTCGGGTTTGACCATGAGCTTGCCAAACCGGTCCAGCGCCCTGAGAAGCAGGCTGCCCAGCCGCGTAAGGCCCGTCGCCCGCTCCAACTCAGAGGCAGGCGGAGGCGAATCCAGCAAGGCATAGGCGTATACCGTCTCCCAAGGAATCTTGACTGGATTGCCCCATCTGTCAATGTGTTCATCGGGGATAAATACCAGGTTGCCGCTGCCATCCAGCCAATGCGGGACCTGGTCGAGATGACCAAGGTTGTTCGCAAAGTCGTTCATGCAGAAGCCGAGAATCGTCAGATGCGGTCGCAGATCGGGCGCAAATTCGCGAAAGGCGGCCAAATCCTGGCGCGTGCCTGTGGCCGCCAAAGCCGTGTTCCATACGACAGCTTCCGGGAAAGCCGATTCCAGCAATTCAACAAAGGATCTGCCAACATCGGCCGAGAAGCCTTGCGTGAAAGAGTCGCCCAGCATCAGAACGCGGCTGCGGTTTGCATACGTTTCGTTCACCACAAAGTCATCCGAATCCGTATAGCCTTGGCGATTCACCTTGCAAAACCTGCCCGAAAGCTGGCCCGTGGCGCAGGCGGGCTGCACAGCTTCGTAATACAGCCGACAGCCGGGATTTTCACAGACTGGCCGCGACCCTTCATCAGCAAAATCCGGCGCGCTGACGCCAGCGGGAAAATACGTCGGGTAGCCGCCCAGGGTCAATACCGCTTCCAGCGCCAAGAAAGTGACCAGGCTGACGAGGGCAGCGCCGGCGACGCGCTTTTTCCCAGCGGGCTTCGCAAGCGCCAATGCGCCGCCAGGAGGGCTTTCCGCAACTTTGCCAGACCGCCGCCAGCGCAACGCTGCCATCGCAAGAGCCAAGCCAACGGCAATTGCCAGGATCTGCGGCAGGTTGAGACCCGGGCTCGCGTTCGGCAGCAGGTAGTCTATGGCCAAAGCCGCCACAGCTATTAGCGCGCCCAACAGGATAAGAAAGGCTCTGGCTATTCGGAACGGCATTGTCATGCCCCTGGAATCGCTCTCCTGGTTATGTTCCCGGACTCACTTGACAGTTACAGGCGGGCATTCGCCGAGATCCGCGCCGGCAAAGAAGCTGGAGACGCATTCGCTGAGCAGTTTGCCGATTTTCTGATGACCGCTGTTGCTCCAGTGGCCATCGGGCTTGCGCGCATAATCCGCGGCTACAAGGTAGTCTATCGCGCGGATATAAGGCAGCGCGAGTTCTTCCATCAGCGCGATTGCCGTCGCATGTTCTTCGCTGGGCGCTTGTAAATCTTCACGCCTCGGAATCACAATAACGAGGAGCTGGCTGCCGTGCGCTCCGGCGACATCTCGCATATCCCTAAGATAATTCCTTGTCAGGTCGACACGGCCGCGCCAGGATCTGTCGCGCGCGCTCTCGGCAAATAAATCGAGGCTGCGCAAGAACAGCGTGCCAAGCCTTGTCAAGCCAGTCAGGCGCTCAATTTCGCTTGCTGGCGGCCGGATGCCAAGCCTCGCATAGGCATAGGCAAGTTCCGGCGGCAGAGTCAATACGTTTCCCCAGCGGTCTGACATATAAACGGGCAGAACCTCAGCATAGTCGCCGTAATCGTGCAGCAAGCCTTCCCAATTCAAAGGCACAGCATTCCCGCTGAAGTCATTAGTGAAAAAGCCGAGGATGCTAAGCTGAGGGCGCAACTGCGGCGCAAGATGCCTGAATGTCGCCAACTGATGCTTGGTGGAAGTGCCGAAGATAGCGGAATTCCAAACCACTGCTTCAGGAATGGCTGCTTCCAAGGTTTCGACGAACGAAGAGCCGATGTCGGCGGTAAAGCCTTGCGTGAAGGAATCGCCCACCGCCAAAACTCGCTGGGAAGCCAGAGCGTCGTCCGCAGCGAAGTCATGGCTGTCGGGGTAGCCCTGCCGATTGGACTTGCATCGCCGAGCGCCCTGCTGCTGGAGTTTTCCCGCGTCGCATAGCGCAATCACCGACTCATAATTCATGCGACAGCCCAAGTCGTCGCAGAAACGCCAATAAACGAACTCATAATCCCCCTCCGCGTCAACCTGGGCGGGATAATAGGTGGGCATGCCCCAGGCAGTCATCGCCAGCTCCAATATCAGCAGGGTGAGACCGGTGATGATCGCGACCACGAGGATACCGCGAGCCATCCGAGCAGGCGACAGCTTGCCCAAGCGTTCGATCCGCAGGCGCCATGCCAGAAAGGCAATCGCCAAGCCGACCGCGATAGCCAGAATCTGCGGCAAATTAAGGCCCGGGCTCGTCCCTGGCAGCAGGTAATCTATGGCCAAAGCCGCCACAGCTATCAGCGCGCCCAACAGGATAAGAAAGGCTCTGGCTATTCGGAACGGCATTGTCATGCCCCTGGAATCGGTCTCCTGGTTATGTTTCCGGACTCACTTGACAGTTACATGCGGGCATTCGCCGAGACCCGCGCCGGCAAAGAAGCTGGAGACGCATTCGCTGAGCAGCTTGCCGATTTTCTGGTGGCCCGCGTTATTCCAATGAAAGTCCGGCCGTGGGGCATAATCCGCGTCGCCCGCGAGAAAATCCAAAGCGCGGATATAGGGCAGCGCCAACTCGTCCATCAGATCAATCGCCGCGTCATGCTCCCTTGTGGGGGCTTCGAAGTCTTCGCGCGTCGGGATGACGATGACCAGCATTTGGCTCCCGTTCGCAGTGACCTCATCGCGCAGTTCAGCAAGGTATTGCCGTGTCAACTCAACCTGGCGCTTCCAGGATCGGTCATTGAAACGCTCGGCGATGCTATCCAGGGTGCGCAGAAAAAGCGTGCCCAGCCGCGTTACGCCCAAGGCGCGTTCAAGCTCGCTGGTTGGCGGACGGGACCCTTGCAAGGCATAGGCATGGACGGTCTCCACGGGAATGTCGAGAGGATTGCCCCAACGGTCAGCTTGCTCAAAGGGCGCGAATATCAGCCGTCCCTGGGCATCGCGCAAGGTTACCGGTTTGGCTTTTTGAATGACGTTGTTGGCGAAATCGTTGGTGAAAAAACCCAGGATGGTGAGCTGGGGCTGCAGCATGGGCGCCAGATGACGGAAGACATCCAACTGTTCGCTTGTGCCGGTCGCGCTGATGCCGCCATTCCATACCATGGTTTCGGGCATCGCCGCCTCCAGCGTCTCAATGAAGGAATTGCCCACGGAGGACTTAAAGCCATGCGTGAAAGAATCGCCCACCGCCAAAACTCGCTGGGAAGCCAGAGCGTCGTCCGCCGCGAAGTCATGGCTGTCGGGGTAGCCCTGCCGGTTGACCTTGCACATGCGCGGACCCCACTGGCCCGCGGCGCACTTGGCGGCTATCCCGTCATAGTTGAGGCGGCAGCTGATGTCATCGCAGTAATAGAAAGAAATGACTTCGTAATCCTGTTCGACCAGCTGGCTGGGGAAATAGGCGGGCAAGCCCCAGGCCGCCAGAGCCAGCTCCAAAATCAGCAGCGTGACGCACAAGACCGCCACAATGACGAGGACCGCGCGAGCCATCCGAGCCGGCGACAGCTTGCCCAAGCGTTCGATCCGCAGGCGCCATGCCAGAAAGGCAATCGCCAAGCCGACCGCGATAGCCAGAATCTGCGGCAAATTAAGGCCCGGGCTCGTCCCTGGCAGCAGGTAATCGAGCGCAAAAGCCACCAGGGCGATGAGCAAACCAGCCAGAATCGCAACCGCTCTAAGTATTCCTAACACTATTGTCGAGCCTTTCGTCTAAGCTTGCCCATGCAACGCTCGGATTCATCGTACAGGCTGCGCGAAGTATAGTGGCTTGCTTGCCAGGCGCAAGTTCATGGTTGGCCGGGGCCGCCTACATGATGGCGACGTAGGGGCAATCGGCCAGGTCGCGGCTCGCTTCGATGAGTCGGACGCATTCCGCCAGCATTGCCCCGATGCGCTGATGCCCGCGGTTGTTCCAGTGCTCGTCAGGCGGCTTGGCATAATCTTCCGCCCAGACCAAAAGCGGCTCCAGGCGCATATGCGGGATGCCCAATTCCGCCATGAGATTCTGGGCGCTGAAATACTGCTGGCTGGGGCTGCCGATATTCTTGCCGCGCGGGATGACCAGCACAAGCAGACGGCTGTCCGCGGCCTGGGCGAGATCGCGCAATTCCGCCAGGTAGCGCCGGGTATGCGTTTCTTGCTCGGCGAAGGAATTCTGTCCATAGGCCTTGCCAAGCTGGTCAAGGGCGCGCAAGCCCACAGAGCCCAGGCGAGTCAAGCCGATGAGCCTCTCCATTTCGTTCAGCGGCGGCAGGGTGTTCCTTCTGGCATAGGCAAAAAGAATATCCGGCGGCCATGTCACGCTATTGCCCCAGCGGTCAATATAATAGGCGCGGATGAATTGCAGGTTGCCCTCGCTGTCTTGCAGCTGCATCCAGCCGTTGAGCGGGATCAGATTGTCGCGGAAGTCGTTCATGTAAAAGCTGAGCACGGTCAGATGCGGCTTCAGTTGCGGGGCGAATTGCTTGAACGAGGCGACAGCCTGCGATGTGCCGGTGCCGCTGATGCCGGCGTTCCATACGATGCTTTCCGGCAGCGCCGCCTCAAGCGTCTCTGCGAAAGACTTGCCAATATCAGCCGTGAACCCTTGGGCGAAAGAATCCCCCAAAACCAGGATGCGAGCGCGTTCGGCCGCATCGGGCGGGAGCACGAAGTCTTCTGAATCCGGATAACCCTGGGCATTGACCAGGCAGCGGCGGCCAATGAGATCGCCGGCTTGGCAGGCGCGCCTGGCTTCTTCCTGCACGAAACGGCAGCCATGCGCATCGCAGACCCACCATGGCGCCAGCCTGACTTCGCTGATGACAATGTCGCTGGGGAAGTAGGTGGCCAAGCCGGCCGCGGCCAGGGCGATCTCCAATACCAGCAGGGTGGCCAGGCTGACACTGCCGACCGCAACGAGCTGCTTGCCGCTAAAGCCAGCGAATGGGGCGGATACCGCGCCACGCTTGAGCAAGACGCCAGCGCCGGCCAGCAGCAAACCCACAAGGACGATGAATAGCTGGGGCAGATTGAAGCCAGGGCTGGCGCCAGGCAGCAGATAGTCCAAGCCCAAGCCAACTATGGCTATCGCCGCGCCCATGATGATAAGCAGCGTCTGTCTCGGGTTCTTCACCGTGCGCTCCTGGCTTGTTCTTCGCGTCGCTTGGGCGTCGTCATGCTCGCCTGCGCGCGCGATGTCGGTATAATAATGGACGCAGGCGGACAGCGCAATTGGCTTGAGGCAAGGGGCGATGGCAAGTCTGAAGGAGGCTGGCTGATGACTGTGGACTGGTTGCGGGCTATGGCTGGGCTGTGGAGAATGCTCGGGATTTTGGCGGTCTCATTGCTGCTCATGAGCCCGAGCGCCTATGCCGATGACGAGAGCGACTGCGCGCCGGGGCATCTGCTCGCGGAGAATTGGTCCACGGATTTTTGCCAGAGCGCCGTCGATTACCGCGAGATCCTGGTGGGGCATCCGGTCAAGAACGGCATCCCCGCGCTGAGCGACCCACGCATGGAATCGCTGGATGCCGCGGCAGCCTGGCTCAGCGAACGTTCGCCGGTGATCGCCGTGGAGCTTGCGGGCGAGGCGCGCGCCTATCCGCTGGCTGTGCTGATGTGGCACGAGATAGCCAATGACGTCATCGCTGAGATTCCCATCGCGGTGACCTTCTGCCCGCTTTGCAACAGTTCGGTCAGCTTTGATCGCCGCCTGGATGGCGAGCTGCTGGAGTTCGGCGTGAGCGGCTTGCTGCGCCATAGCGATCTCATCATGTACGACTATGAGACGGAAAGCTGGTGGCAGCAGCTGACCGGCGAGGGATTGGCTGGCGACTATGCTGGCGCGCTGCTGGAGATCCTGCCATCGCAGGTCATCAGCTTCGGCAGCTTCGCGGAGCGGCATCCCGATGGCTTGGTTATGTCCCGCGATACGGGCCACCACCGTCAATATGGCATCAACCCCTACGGCGGCTACGACAGCAATCCTGGCCAGCCCTTCTTGTTCCGCGGCCAGGTTGACGGGCGTTTGCCCCTGCCGGTTGCGCATGTCCTGGCGGCAGTAATCGATGGCGCGCCGGTGGCTTATCCCTTTGAGATTCTGCGCGCCGAAGGTCTCATCAATGATATCGTCGCTGGTGTGCCAGTGGTGGCTTTCTATGAGGGCGGCGTGGCCAGCGCCATGGGCGATTCCGTCATCGACAATGCCCGCGATATTGGCACGGCTGGCTTGTACGATGCCCGGCTGGATGGGCAGACGCTGCATTTCCGCGCCGAACCCGCTGGCGGCTTCCGCGATGAAGAAACCGGCTCAAGCTGGAACAGTTATGGCGAGGCGACGGCTGGCGAATTGGCGGGCGAAAAGCTGCGCTGGATCAACGCTTTCCCGCATTTCTGGTTCGCCTGGGCGGCTTTCTATCCGGATACGCTGGTCTATGGCTTGGGCGACTAAAGAATCTGATCGAGAAATTCTTGCGTGCGCGGGTGGTGCACAATATCCGGGCTGAAGAAATTCTCCGGCGGACCCTGCTCGACGATGCGCCCCATATCCATGAAGATGACGCGATCGGCCACTTCCCGCGCGAAGCCCATCTCATGCGTTACCACCAGCATGGTCATATAGGTGCGCGCCAGCTCCTTCATCACATCCAGCACTTCCTTGATCATCTCCGGGTCCAGCGCCGAGGTCGGCTCGTCAAAAAGCATGATCTTGGGTTCCATGGCCAGTGCCCGGGCGATGGCCACGCGCTGCTGCTGCCCCCCGGAGAGCTGACCGGGATATTTGAAGGCTTGCTCGGGGATGCCAACGCGTTCCAGCAATTCCATGGCTTTCTGTTCGGCTTTGTCGCGGGCCCAATGCCGCACCTTCATCGGCGCCAGGGTGATATTATCCATCACCGTGAGATGGGGGAAGAGGTTGAATTGCTGGAAGACCATGCCGGTCTCGCGGCGGATCTCGGCGATATTGTGCACATCATGGCTGAGCTCGATGCCCTGGACGATGATCTGCCCGTCTTGATGTTCTTCCAGGCGGTTGATGCAGCGAATGAAGGTGGATTTGCCCGAGCCCGAGGGACCGATGATGACCAGCACTTCCTGCGGCATGACTTCCAGCGAGATATTGCGCAGCACGTGAAAGTCGCCGAACCACTTGTTCATTTCGCGGCAAACGATGATCGGCTCGTCGCTCGCCATGACCTGTCTATTGGCTTCCATTTGACCCTCCACGATGCTGGGCGGCCGCCGGCTCAAAGCTGCTGAGCCCGGGCCGCGCCAGAGCCGGTCGCTTCTATCCGGCGGCTGATATAGGACATGATATAACTGAAGACAAAATAGATAAGGGCGACATAAAGATAGGTTTCCTGGCGGCGCTGCAAGAATTCCGGCTGTGCGACCACGCGGTTGGCGATGCCTGTGATCTCCGCCAAGCCAACGATGGAGACCAGCGACGTATCCTTGAAGAGCGAGATGAACTGGCCCACCAGCGCGGGGATGACGGCGCGCAGAGCCTGGGGCAGCAAGATAAAGAGGGTCGTGTGCCAGGTGGACAAGCCGACAGCCTGAGCCGCTTCCGTTTGGCCCCGGTCAATGGATTGCAAGCCACCGCGGACGTTCTCCGCCAGATAGGCAGCGCTGAATAAGGTGATGCCCACCCATGCGCGCACAGCGTTTTCGATAGTCGCCAGGTTGGGGTCGACCAATGGCACCAGCAACGTGGCCAGGAACAGCACGGTGATCAATGGCACGCCGCGTACGACCTCAATATAAAGGATGCAGGCGTACTTCACGACCGGCAGGTTGCTGCGCCTGCCCAGCGCCAGCGCCAGCCCAATCGGGAAGGACGCGCCGATGCCCAGCACGGTCAATTGCATCGTCAGCATCAAGCCGCCCCAAAGCCGCTTGTCAGACAGGGGCAGCAATTCTTCGGGCGACGCCTGCAAAAGCTCTTGCGCATGCATGACCGACACCAGGCTTGGCACGAGGATCAATGCCGCGATCCAGATGATTGCCGCAGCCAACAAGCCTTGCCTGGCATAGCGATGCAGCAGGGGACCGCTCCGGCTGTCTTCCGCCTTGCGCTGGTCGGCCTGGGCTTTTTCGCCGCGATTGAAAACCAGCGCGCCAATCGCCAGCCAGATAATGAAGTAGACGCTTGACCAGCGATCGACCAGCGTGAAGCTCTGCATCCACAAGAACGTCAGCAGCAGCAAGCCGCTCATGACGCGGTTGGCGTTCCAGCGGGTCGCGCCGCTGAAGAACATCCAGCCCAGCCACAAAGCCAAAGCCAGCCCGGCCAGCAGAGGCGCTGATTCTGTCGCGCTCGCGGAGACGGTGTTGATATCCAGCAGGACGAAGACAAATGCCAGGCAGCAGACCAGGTAGCCCGCGCGTTTGATCTTGCCATCCAGCGAGCCTTTGAGCATTTCGCCGCGCCGGCCAAGGAAAACGCCGACGACTGCCATGACTATCCAGATAAGCAAGGCGCCGGGCGAGTCGCCGCTCCAACCATCCCAGACAAGGTTGATCAGCGAAGCCTGGACGACCTGCGCGAAGAAACCAGCCACCAGCAAGCCATAACCCAAAGCGCCAGTGAAGCGCAAGCCGATGAAATACATCAGCAGCAGCCAGACCAAGCCGCCCGCCAGGCTGCCCAAAGTCGCGCCGGAGAGGCCGCCAACGCCCGAAGCCAACAGGTACATCGCAAAGGGGAAGACGCCCCAGCCATAGAGCAAGATGCGATTGAGCGAGCCCTCCGCCCCATCGCCGCGGTTGGCAGCGTTCAGCCAGCGCTCCACCCGGCGAACCAGCCAGACGACGCCAAAAGCCGCCAACAGCTTAAGAACGACAGCCGGAATCCCCGTTATCACGCTCTCGCCATCCAGCAAAGCGAAATAAGCCAGCAGGACGAGCAAGGGGCTCTGCGCCCAAGCCAGCACGATCAGGCGATTGTTGCGGCTGTTGAATATGCTGTTCTCGCCGAGCAAGTGGGCGAATATGCGACCAAGCAGATAACCCCAAACAAGCGTGATGAAGAAGGGCAGCGCCAAGGCTTCGACCTGCTGAAAGAGCGGCGGGATGAAATGCGCGAGATAGGTTTGCAGATCGCGAAGGCCGCGATACTGATTGTCGATGAGCACGACAAAGGGCGCGTTCTTGCCATCAATTTGCGGGCGGCTGGCCGTGACGACCAGTTCATTGTCCGTCAGCCGCAGGTAACGCGATTCGGTGGCGCTCAATGTGCGCTCGACGATGGGATGAATGCCATCAACCGCCAGGATCGCGCTGCCTTCCGCGCCTTCAGCCGCGTCTTTGCTGAGGATATACCAGCCGTCAGCCGGGACATCATAGGCAAGAATATCATCGGGACCGCTGAGGACATCTTCAGCCAGGATTTCCAGCGAGTAGGCATCGCGAATGGCGACTGACATCGGCGTCTCAGCCAGGGCGTAGAGTTCCAGCACGGATTGTGGAGTCAGCAGCCGGACCCACAGATCGCGCAGGAAAGCGGCTTCGCGCTCCGATGGCTGGATCAGCTCTTCATCGTCATCGCTTTGGTCGGGAAGGCCGATGAAATCTTCGGAGAGCTGCAGGACCAGCATTTCGCCCAGGTCCTCCAGCTGCGCGCTGGCCAAGGCGACCGCGTGCAGATTCGCGATGGCAGCGTCCAGTTCAGCTGGCAGCCTGTCTTGCAGGGACAGGGTGTTCGCGCCATCCTCGACGGCTTCCAAAGCGTCTAATATGGCGGTTTCGCGGGGCTCCAAGCCATTGGCCGCTCGCTCCAGCCGCTCCAGCCAAAGCCGCAGGTCAGCGACTGTGCCACCCCCCGCTGAGAGGCGACCGCCTATATGCGCGAGGACCTGCTTTGTCGAAGCCAGCATGTCGTTGGTGCGCCTGTAGGTGCGGATGGCAAGGCGGGTTCGCTCTTCCAAGCCCTCGGTCAGTTCGCCGCTGCGCATGCGATCAAAGGTTTCGCCTGTGGCCGCTTGCTGGTTCAAGCGGTTGCGCGCGGCATTGGAAAGGGCGTTGGTCGCGCGATCCGCAAAGCCCGCAAGTTGGCTCAAGGTATTGATATCCGTGGTTTCATCCAGCGCCAGGCGCAAGCTGACCGTTTCGCCGGCCTGCGCGATAAATGCCAGGTCTCGCTGTGGTTTTAAGGTTGAGGCGCGGTCAATGATCTCGATATTGCCCGCGGTGAAATAGGAACTTGGCTGCGCGATGAACGCCTCGATCAAAGGCGGCAATACCGATAAAGCGGCCAGCATAGCCAGCGTGAAGCCCCCCAGGATGCGCAAGGAGCGGCGCGCCCAGGCCGCCATGCTGACCCCAGTCAAGAGCGCGCTGGCCAGCACCGTCAGCGCGAGCCGCCATTCGAAAGCCGGCTCGAAGGACTCCATCATGAAGAGGCGCTGGTTGTTGATAATGGCGAACCAATTCGCTTCACCAATGGACCAGTTGAAGAAGCCGTAGACCAGCACCAGGATCAGCAGAGAGGTGAGAATGGTGATGATGACGTCGGCGGGCGAGCCAAAGAGATTCTGCCGCAGCCAGCCTACCAAGCCAACCTCAAGCGTCGGCGGCGGGCGCGACTCCTCATCGTGATGATTGATGATCGTTTTGGTCGCGTCAACGTTCGGCATATCCGACATCGCTTGGCTACCTCGTCACCAATTGAAAGCGCTGATTGACCAAGTTCATGCAAAGCGAAATGCACAGGCTCAGGAAAAGGTAAGCGAGCATGATCATGACGATGCCAGTGACCGACTGCCCGGACTGATTGATGATCGTATAAGTCACCTGGTAGATGTCGGTATAGGCGACGGCGATGGCCAAGCTGGAATTCTTGGACAGGTTCAGGAATTGATTGCCGAGGGGCGGGATGATGACGCGCAAAGCCTGCGGGAGGACGATGAGCCGCAGCATATCGCCTTGCGACAAGCCCAGCGCGCGCGAAGCTTCCAGCTGGCCCCGCGGCACAGCCTGGATGCCGGCGCGGACGATCTCGGCGATGAACGCGGAAGTATAGACGACCAAGCCCAGGAAGACAGCCAGATAGTTCGGCGAAATCTCGATGCCGGTCTCGATGTTGCGTCCCCGGCGGTCAAGCGTCGGCGGGCGGAAGATCAGCGGCTGGCGCGTATACTGTAACTCTTGCTCAATGGTCAGATTCCCCGATTCAAACGCCTCGACATAGCTCATCTCCACCACGGCGTCGCGGCTCTCGTCGAAGACCGGCAGGGCCGCTGGCGTGGGCCGCATGCCCACAATCAGCCAGCCCAGCAGAACCAGACCAATGAAGGCCAGCAGGGCGATGCGCGTCTTGGCGATTGGCTGTCCAGTCGACTCCGTGATAAAGCTGAAGTAGCGCCAGAGCAAGGCCGCCACAATGATGCCGATGACCACGAAGACCATCCAGACGCCGAAGAGCGACGACGGGATCAACTCAAAGATGGCCACGCCCTTTATGCTGATATAGATGCCGGGCAGGAATTCAATCGGCGTGCCCGTGCCGACCAGCACAATGCCAAAAAGATTGAAGATGACGACAATGGCGATGCCCGCTTCGCGCACGATGGTCCGCCAGGCTGGCCGGCGCAAGGTCCCGCCGAATTGCCAGATGACAAAGATGACCAGCAGCGACAAAGCGTATTGCAGCAGCGGCAAACTGCGGATGCCCTCCTGTGGGAATGCTATCGATTCCTGCTGTGGCGGCAGGGCGAAAATCGCGATGTAGAACCAGGCGAAGATCTGCAAAAGCACCGGCGTGTTGCGCAAGACCTCAACATAAGCGCGCGACAAGGTGCGCAGCAGAAAATTGCGGCTGAGCAGGCTGATGCCCACCAGGATGCCGATAACCGTCGTGGCGAAGAGGCCAAGCAAGACGACGCGAATCGTATTGATGAAGCCGACCTGGAAGGCGTCAATGTAGCGATCGCTGGGCGTGTAATCGCCGGAATCCGCCAGATCGAAACCGGCTCGGTTCTGCAGGAACTCGAAGTTCGGAGATTGATTGGTGGCTTCGAGCGCCGTGTTGATGCGGATGCCCAAGTCATTCAGCACCATGACGACGATGACGACGAAGATCAACTGGGCGATGCCCTGCAGGATGCGCGCGTCGCGGAAGAAGGCCGGCAGGATGTATTCGCTTTGTTTGCTGCTCTGCATAGCCATGCGCGACTTCCTGGCTTACGCGATTATACTTTGCGCGAGCGCCTAAGCGACTATTGTATGCAATTGCCTGGCGACTGACAAATTCTGCTTTGTTCGGCAAGCAAAGCCTTGCGGCGAACTCAGCCTATCGGAAGGGAGCCGCGTAGAGCAAGCCGCCGTCTGTCCACAAGGCGTTGACGCCGCGTTCCAAACCGAAGATGGTATCCGGACCCAGCCAGCGATCAAAGATCTCGCCATAGTTGCCGACTTGCGCGATGACATCCGCCATAAATTCGTCGTTGATGCCCAGGTAGTCGCCGGCTGCGTTTTCGCCCAAACCCAGCAGGCGGCCGATGCCAGCGTCCTGGCTGTCCATGAAATCGCCAATGTTCGCGCTGCTGATGCCGAATTCTTCCGCGGAGACCAAACCCCAAACCGTCCAGCGAATGATGTCAGCGAATTGGGCATCGCTCTGCGGGCTTAGCGGGCCAAGGGGTTCCTTGCTGATGACATCTGGCAAGATCAAGTGCGAGGCGGGGTCGGCGGCCGTCGCCTTGCGCGATACCAACTGGCTCATATCGGAACTGATGGCGTCGCAGGCGCCGGCTTCATAGGCGTCGATCACGGCGTCAGCATCCTGAAAAGTGTTCAGCGTCCAATCGGCATTCCGGTTGTCTATGAGATCGGTGATATTGAGTTCTGTGGTGCTGCCGGCATTGGTGCAGATAGTGATGCTCTCCCGCGTCAAATCATCCAGGCTGTCCACGCCGAATTCATGTTTGAGCATGATGCCTTGCCCGTCATAGAAGGTGGTAGGAGCGAAGGTTGCGCCCCATTCGCTGTCGCGGCTCAGCGTCCAGGTGGTGTTGCGGCTGATCATGTCCACTTCGCCACTGGCCAGCGCGGTGGGCCTCTCGGCGGAATTGAGCGCGCGATAAATGATCGCGTCCGCATCGCCCAGGATGGCGGCGGCCACAGCCCGGCAGATATCCGTATCGAAGCCGACAAAGTCGCCGGCGTCGTTCTGCGCGCCGAAGCCGGGCAGCAATGCGTTCACGCCGCAGATCAAGCTGCCGCGATCTTGTATGCGCTGCAGGATAGCGCCGTCTCCCTGCGCCAAACCTGGCATGGCAAACAGCAGGCAAATTAGCAAAAGCATGAGGGTTTTCATTGGCTTTCCTCTATAAGGCTTGTCCGATACTCGCAGCTTGGCGCGGTTTCTTGTCCCAAATGGCGGCACGCGGAGCGACGCTCAAGCACATTCCGCGCCATTTCCGCTACAACCCGCTCAAATTAGTCAAATGTAGGGGCGAGCCGGTGGCTCGTCCCGCTTGCTGCACATCCAGACTCTGACCGGAAATCATCAGTATCGGACAAGCCATTATACGAATCACGGTGGTGGAGCGCAAAGAAAAACGGGGAATGCCGTCGATGGACAGCATACCCCGCATGCTTGCTGCTTCGGCAGGATCGCCGGTTTAGCGGAAGGGCGATGCGTAGAGCAGGCCGCCGTCTGTCCAAAGCGCGTTGACGCCGCGTTCCAAACCGAAGATGGTGTCGGGGCCCAGCCAGCGATCGTAGATCTCGCCGTAGTTGCCCAACTGCGTGATGACATCCACCATGAAGTCATTGCTGATGCCCAGGTAATCGCCGGCCACGTTTTCGCCCAAACCAAGCAGGCGGCCAATGCCGGCGTCTTCGCTGTCCATGAATTCGCCGATGTTCGCGCTGGTGATGCCGAACTCTTCCGCGGAGACCAAGCCCCAGACTGTCCAGCGGATGATGTCAGCGAACTGCGCGTCGCTCTGCGGGCTGACGGGCCCAAGCGGCTCCTTGCTGATGACCTCTGGCAGGATGTAATGCGCCGCGGGGTCGGCAGAGGTGGCTTTGCGCGATACCAGACTGCTGACATCGCTGGTGAAGGCATCGCAGGCGCCTGCTTCATAGGCGTCCATGATGGCGTCGAAATCCGGGAAGGTGTTCAGTTCCCAATCCGCGCCGTAGCGATCGGCGGTGTCGGTGATGTTCAGCTCGGTGGTGGTGCCGGCGGTGGCGCACATGGTGATGCTCTCTTCCGCCAGTTCCGCCAGGCTAGTCACGCCAAATTCGACCTTGACCATGATGCCCTGACCATCGTAGAAGGTTGTGGGGCCGAAGGTGGCGCCCCATTCGGTGTCGCGGCTGAGGGTCCAGGTGGTGTTGCGGCTAAGCATGTCGATTTCACCGCTGGCCAGAGCCGTCGGGCGTTCTGCGGCTGTAAGCGGACGGAAAGCGATGGCAGCAGCGTCTCCCAGCACGGCTGCGGCTACCGCGCGGCAGATATCGACGTCAAAGCCTTCAAACTCGCCCATGTCGTTCTGTGTGCCGAAGCCCGGCAGGACCGAGTTCACGCCACAGATCAACTCGCCGCGGTCCATGATGCGGGCGACAATATCGCCATCATCCTGCGCGCTGGTCATCACCGCGCCAATTAGGGCGATGGCAACTAGCAAAACTGCTGTCACTATGATGCGTTTCATTGCTGAATTCCTCCATATTGTGAACGGTCTAACACCTTGGCTCTGCGGTTCTTGCGCAAAGTGTCTCATAATCAGTCTATGGGAAAACAGGATTTCTGCCAAGACATTGCGGTCAAATTGACAAAGAAAAACCGCTGCTTCCGGCATTGCCGCCACAGCGGTTGATGGCTGATAGCTGGACGCGATTCAGCTTGCGGCTAATTGACCGCCATGACTGGTTCGGCTGCGCGCGCGCCTTCCAACGCCTGCTGTATTCCCGCTCTGATTTCGCCCGGTTCGGCATGTCTCCCTGCCGTCTGCTTGGAGAAGATCAACTGTCCGTTGACCCATACATCAAAGACTCCGCCGGTGCTGGGGATCAGTTTCCAGCTTTTGGTGAATGCTTCAAACTCGCGTTCCTTCAAGATTTCGTCCGTCAAACTGACGGCAATAGGCGTGTGGTTTCAAGTGGCGCAGTATTCGACGACGATGTCCATGATTCCGTCTTGCATGAGATTTGCCTTTCTTCACGCTCATGGCTTGCGATAGCCTCATCCTAACGCATTCTCAATGAATACGCAAGCGCGGCTGAAAACCGCCTCAATTTTGCCTTAGCCTACCGCCCGCCTACGGAACATAGGCGCATGGCATACAAGCTGCCCGATTCGCTTGACCCGCCGCCCGGGCTGCTTATGCTTGGCAATACATCTGTGTAGCGAAAGAGGACGCAAATGAACATCAAAAGAAATGCGAAGACCGCCACTGTCCTGGGCTCGCTCTGTCTAGCGCTTTTGATCCTGGCGCTGCCCGCTCAAGCTCAGGGCGTTTTCTTCTCCTGTGGGGAATTACAGGAGTTTGTTGACCTTGGACTTTGGCTGAATCCTGAAGAGCAAAACAAGTACGACACCGAGTGCGCAAACGATGATGACGACGTAGTCGTGATCGAAGAAGAGCCGGAAGAATGGCGCCCGCCCGATGTCACTTGCCCGCATCTGCCGTCCAGGGTCCTTGTCATTGGCTATGCCGTGAACACCCAATGCCAGACGGTCGGCGAGGTCGTCATAGGGAAGTATGCGGATTTGACGCAGCGCGGTTTCATCGACGCGGTTGATATCTGGGAATATGTCAATGGCGGGCTGGAGGTCTGCTTCCGCGATCATGGTCATGGCTGGACGGTCTTCCTGGATGCCGAATTCTCGCCGCGCAAAGTCATGGAACTCGAGCACAGTCACAAAAATGGCTGGACTTGCGCGCAGATTGACCGCGCTGGCACCGTGGTCCTGCTGGCCAAAGGTCCCGCGCCATCCACAAAACGCGAACCAGCCGAAAATGCCCTGCCGATCTACGATGTCATACCGCTCAGCGATTGTCTCATCAAACTGGTCGAGACGCTCTTCCTGCGGACGGCCCCCGGCGGAGAGATCTTCGACCTGGTTTGGCTGAACTCGGAAGTGCAAGTCTTTGAGATTAGCGGTCCCTGGTACAAGATCGAATTCGAAGGCAACACCGGCTACATCAGCCGCTACTATCGCAAGGTTCTGCGCGGCGGCTGCGGCTGATCCGCATCATGCCCATAGACTGTCGCAGGGGCGAGCCGGCTGCTCGTCCCTTTTGATTTCACCGCAAATGAATAGCGTTGCAGGGGCCACACTGCAAGTCGCCCGCCGTTGCGTCGACCGAATGTAGCTTGAGCTTGGTCGCTTCACACCACGATATTCACCTTCGGGTCCATGCCCTTGCGCCCGGGGATGAAGATGGCGCGTTTTGGCGGTTGGCCTGCTTGCAGGAAGCGCTGGGCCGCGGCGCTGGCCAGTGCCAGTTCCTGGGCCCGTTCCCGCTGGATATCGGCAGCCACCGGGATGGTCTGGCGGGGCTTGCCATTGATCATCACCACCAGATCGACTACGTCTTCGCGCGCTTTTTCCGCGTCATATTGGGGCCAGGGCTGCCTGTGCACGCTGTATTCCCAGCCCAGCCGCGCCCAAATTTCTTCGGCGATATGCGGCGCGAAAGGCGCCAACAGACGAATCAGCCGGTGCATGACAGCGCGCCACGTTTCCGCGCCTATGCGGCCAGCGCGCAGGGCGGCTCTCAAGGCGTTCTTGAACTTCATCTGTTCGGCGATGGCGGTATTGAAGCTGAAGTCCTCCAAGCCGCGGTTGATCACGTCAATTGTCTGATGCAGCTTGCGTTCGAGATCGCGCTCGGCTGCGGCATCGCCCGCGCTGCCTGGGGGACCCGCCATGGCAATATCCCAGACATCGTTCAGCCAGCCCAGCGGTCCCTTGATGTTGTTCTCGTTCCAGGGACCGCCCTTCTGCCAATCGAAGTTGAACATCAGATAGCAGCGGACGACATCCGCGCCATACTTCGCGACCAGCTCGTCAGGGTTGACCACGTTGCCCTTGCTCTTGGACATGCGCTGGATATCCAGGTGATGCCGCAGCTGGTTGACGTTGTTCGCGCCCGGGATATCCGGGATGATGATCTCGGCATCGGGCTGGACTTCGACGAACTGGGTCAGCCCCGCCATATTGACATGCAGGACATCTTCCGTGCGATGGGCGATCTCGCCGAAGACGCCCTCGAAACCGGCCGGCACCTGGTTCCAGTCGACGACTTCAACGCGCTCCGCCATGAGCCGGCTGCCAGCCATCCGCCCGCTGCACAGCACAAAATCGCCCTGCCGTTCCGCGCCCAGGACCTGGCCTTGGTTGCGCAGGACGGTCATGGGCTCGTCAAAAGCGCCTTCGGGATCGCGCCCGTGGCGGCGCATGGCTTCGGCCGCCTCGTCATAAACGCCTATATCGCGCAGGGCCTTGGTGAAAAAGCGCGTATACAGCAGGTGCATGACGGCATGTTCCGCGCCGCCGGTATAGACATCGACCGGCAGCCAATAGGCCGCTTCCTCAGCGTCAAAGGGCGCCGTGTCGCAATGCGGGGAGAGATAACGCAGCTGATACCAGGACGAGCACATGAAGGTGTCCAGGGTGTCCGTTTCGCGCCGCGCCGTCTCGCTCACCTTGAAGAAGGGCTCATGATAAGTCAGCGGACTTCTTCCCGTGGGCATAAAATCGACATCTTCGGGCAGCTCGACGGGCAAGTCTTCGTCTGGCACGGGAACGATCTGGTCGCCCTCGTACATCATGGGGATAGGACCGCCCCAGTAGCGCTGGCGGCTTATCAGCCAATCGCGCAGGCGATAATTGACCGATTCCCTCCCCTTGCCGGTCGCCTCCAGCCAGTCGATGACGCGGTTGATCGCCGGGTTTTTGCGTCCTTTCTGCCAGGTGCTGCGGCTGCCGTTCATGGCGTCGGAGTTGACCATGACACCCGGCCCATCATAGGCTTCGCTCATCGTCGCGTCGCGCAGAGGCTCCTCCATATCTTCCGGCTGGATGACCACGCGGATCGGCAGATCATGCGCCCGGGCGAACTCAAAGTCGCGCTGGTCATGGGCCGGCACCGCCATGATTGCGCCCGTGCCATAGGTGATCATGACATAATCGGCGATCCATATCGGGATGCGCTCGTCATTGACAGGATTGATGGCATAAGCGCCCGTGAACACGCCGGTCTTCTCGCGGTCTTCCAGCATGCGCTCGACTTCGGTTTGTTTTCCAGCCTGCTCGAGATAGGAATAGACGGACTCGCGCCGCTCGGCTGTAGTGATCTTCTTGACCAGCTCATGCTCGGGCGCCAGCACCATAAATGTCGCGCCCCAGAGCGTATCCGGACGCGTGGTATAGATTTCGATGGGATGCCCGCCGATTTCGGTATGGAAAGTCGCGCGCGCGCCTTCACTGCGGCCGATCCAATTGGTCTGCATGATCTTGATGGAGGGGGGCCAATCCATGCCCTCGAAGTCCAGCAGCTCGTCAGCATATTGCGTTATCCGAAAGAACCACTGCTCCATCATCTTCTGCTGGACCGGCTGGCCCGTGCGCTCATCCTTGCCATCGATGACTTGTTCATTGGCCAGGACGGTCTGCAAAGTCTCCGACCAGTTGACCAGCGCCGAGCCGCGATAGGCGATGCCATGCTCAAAGAAGCGCTTGAAGAACCACTCCGACCATTTGTAATACTCGGGCGTGCAGGAGATGGCTTCGCGTTCCCAATCGAACATGGCGCCCATGCTGCGCAGCTGAGCCCGCATGCGCTCGATATTGGCGTAGGTCCACTTCCAGGGGTGGATATTGCGCGAGATGGCTGCCTGCTCGGCTGGCAAGCCAAAGGCGTCGAAGCCCATGGGGAAGAGCACGTTGTACCCCCGCATGCGCATCCAGCGGGCGCGGGCATCCGACGGCGTCATGGCGAACCAATGGCCGATGTGCAGGTCGCCCGAGGGATAGGGCAGCATGGTCAAGGCATAGTGCTTGGGCTTGTCCCAGTCGACGCGCGAGCGGTATAGCTCGGTCGCTTCCCATTCGCGCTGCCATTTGCTTTCGATGGCTTGCGGTTGATAGCTCTCGGTCATCAGCGCTTTATCCCCTTAATTGATGTGGATGCGTAAATGCAAACTAGCCTTGCGCAGCGCGCTGGCAAAGCTGTCAGTTCGATAGTCCCGGTGAGAACGGGTGAAGCTGGCGAGGCGAAACGAGGCAAGCAGTCTCTATGGACTACATAAGGAAAGAGCGGGCCACCCCAAAGCCCGGCGCGTATTGTGCTTTCATCTCATGTTTGCTTTCTTCCCTGTCTAGCGAGACTATACCAGCTTGAGCGAAATCTGTAAATGGCGAACAGCAAACGGCGGACGATGCACAGACTCGCCACTGTTTATATCTCCCCAAAATGAGGGAGGGGAGTTTGAAGCCGCCAGCCGCAATGGATTTTGCGTGAGCCGTCGCGTTGCGGCGCGGGTGGCTACAAGGATTTGATAAACCGACGAAGCCTACTCGCCCCAGGTTTGCCGCAGGACGCGCAGCCAATTCTGGTGCGTCAGCTTTCGCAGCAAGTCCTGATTGTAACCGGCCGCTTGCAGAGCCGCGATGAGATTGGGCAGCTTGGAGACATCGCCAACCTCGTCAAGCACGCGCGCGCCATCATAATCCGAACCCAAGCCGACCCGCGTTTCGCCCAGGCGCTCCACCAGATAATCGAGATGCCGAACCATGATATCCAGCGAACGGTCGCTGTCCCATGCGCCGTCTGCGTTCAGGAAACCGGTGGCGAAATTCAAGCCAACCATGCCATCGCTGGCTTTGATGGCGTCCAGCTGCTTGTCTGTCAGGTTGCGCGAGATCGGGCAGATGGCGTGGACGTTGGAATGCGTGGCCACCAGGGGCGCGTCGCTGAGAGCGGCCACATCCCAAAAGCCTTGTTCGTTGATATGCGAAAGGTCAATCATGATGCCCAGCTGGTTGCAGCGCTTCACCAGGCGCTTGCCCGCATCGCTCAAGCCAGGTCCGATATCTGGCGAAGACGGAAAGGCGATGGGCACGCCATGCGCGAAGATTGTCGGGCGGCTCCAGACGATGCCCAGCGAGCGCAAACCCGCGCGATAGAAGACTTCCAGAGCGTCGAGGTCTTCGTCGATGGCTTCCGCTCCTTCGAAATGCAAGATGGCCGCGAAGACATCGTTCTCGATGCAATGCTGGAGTTCGCCAGCCGTCCGCACGACTTTGACCTGGCCAGCCGAGGCCGCTTCCAGGCGAAAGAGATTGGCGGACATGCGCAGGGCGACGCGCCTTGCGAAATCTGGCTCGACAGCCGGCGGCGCATACGGTTTGCTTGTATCGGGCATGTGATCGGGATCAATGCGCTCTTCATTCGGCGTCCAGACCGCGAAGAATCCGCCAGCGAAGCCACCCCGCCGCGCCCGAACCAGGTCGATATGCCCGCCCGCCATCTCGCCCAGGAAATCGCCATAATTCACATCTTCGTTCTGATAGAAACGCAGAAGCGTGTCATTGTGACCGTCAATGACGGGATAGCGCTCCATCTGCCACACCCTCCTCACTGCGCCGACGCTTCCCTAATTGTGTCAGGGCATGGCGTTTGTTGCAAGCGAGGAATGAAAAGCGCAGCCCCGAAGGCATGCGCCAAGCAAGGACCAGTTCGCCGCCCACCTAGGTCCCGACGCAAGTTCCCCCGCCCCAGGCGCCGTTGCCAGAGTCGTAGAGTTGACAACTGCCGTCCGACCACATGCTTATGCCATCCTGGTTGCAATAGACGAGAGCCAGAGTGCTGCCCTGGTGGACCCTGGTCGCCGGGCAAGATCCGTCGTCGCCTCCAGATCCGCCGGATGCCGCGGAGTCGCCGCCCGAGCTCGACGACTTCAAAACGGTATAGGCTTCGAGATAGGCCGAGCCGCCAGAGGGGATCATGCACTGATAATGCGTCGGCTCGTCAATGATGATGACTTCCACAATCGGCAGCGTCAGGCCAGAGGCTTGGTATTCGGCAACGGTGATCCACTGACCGCCATTCCAGGGTCCACAGCGCTCCCCCCGCGGCTTGTGGCTGCGCGGCTGGCTGGTCCGCTGGACTGGGGAAGATGTCGCGCCATTCATCGGCTCGCGTGGCGATGCTGTCCAGGTTGTAGATGGTCTCGGTGAGCGCGACTATCTCAAGGGTCTGCGGATTATAGAGCGTCAGATAGGCATGGCCGGGCGGCAGAACGCTGGAGCCGGGTTCGCAATAGATATCTGAACTGCCATACTTGGCCAGTTGCTTGCTGTCGCAGATGCCCAGAATCGCGTCTTCGGAATATGCCAGCGCATTTTCCCTGATCAATTCTTTCTTCAATTGCAGATCCGCCAGATCGACCAGTTTGAATTTCTGTTTGACGCTGGCTACGCGGAAGGGATATTGGCTGATGCCGTCAATATGCAGGATGGGCCTGGCGAACAACTCGCCGTTTTTGAAGCGCATCCAGTCTGTGTCATAGGAGCCAAAGGGGAGCGCGACAATCGCCTCGACATCAATCATCGCGTCGGCAGCTTCCGCCTCCACTGTCTCGCTGGATGTCGCCATCGTTTCCGCTGTCGCACCCTCATCGGCTTGCTGGTTCTCAGCAGACTGCGCCAGGACGGGCAGCGCCATCGCCGCCAGCGAAGCGCATAGACATATAAACAGGCGAATTGCCATGCTTCTCAAAGTCATGCCATTCCCTCGTTGTACAGTATGTGCCAAATCGCGCCGAATAATATCATAACTGGCGAAGGGGACAAGTCAGCGCAGGGGAAAATCAGAATCGCGCCCTGAGCCTGCCACTGCGCGCCAATCGGTGAAACGGGCTGATTATTCTATCGGGGATGAAATTCGGCTGACTCGCATCGCAGCCAGACCGGTTTGACAGAAGTTCAAGCAGATAAGTGTCTGGCTTCAGGTTTGCAATCATGAAGGGTAGCGGATAAGGATTGCCAGGCTTGCAGCGATGGCGGCTGCGCAAAAGAAAAGCGCATACCCGGAGGCATGCGCTTGATCTGCATTTGGTTTGGGTTTGTGAGCCACCCCGCTGAAATGGCTTGCTTAGGCGCCGCTCATACAGCGCCGACTTATCCAATGGCTCAGCAGGAGAAAGTAGGCGCGGTTGTACCGTCTGCGTACCGGATGTAACAGGATCCGTCTGGAGCCCTGCAGCGCTGAAAATTGCTTGCGGTATCCTGGGTACAGTTGCCACCGCCGCCACCGCCGCCAGATCCGCCTGAACCGCCAGTTCCGCCAGAGCCGCCGCCAGAACCGCCTGTCTTCAAGACGGTATAAGCTTCGAGATAGGCCGAGCCGCCAGAGGGGATCATGCACTGATAATGCGTCGGCTGGTCGATGACCACGCCCACGACAATCGGCATGGTAACGCCGGACGCCTGGTACTGCTCCACGGTTATCCACTGGCCGCCTGTCCAGGGACCGCAGCCATCGCCGTCGCTTGCCGCTTGCTGCTGAGCCGGCTGGGCGACAGGGGCGGCCGGCTGAGCATCCCGCCATTCGTCAGCTCGGGAGGCGATCGAATCCCGATTGTCGACGCTGGTCGTCAAAGCGACGACTTCCAAGGACTCCGGATGATAGAGCGCGGCGATGACCCAGCCCGGCGGCATACCGCTGCTGCCTGGCACACAGAGAATATCGCCATATTCAGCCAGACGCTCGGTATCGCATTCGCCATGCATGGCGTCGTCAGCGTATGCCATGTCGTTTTCGGTGAAGAGCTGCGAAAGGCTCTCGCTAGAACGCAAATTGGAGAGCGTGTGCGCGATATCCACGGCCAAGAACATGAAGGGGAATTTCGCGTGGTCCTCATCGCTGAGCAGCGGAAACGCGCCATCGCGATAGTTGCGGTAACGGACCCAGCCGGTGTCATAGGTATTGAACTCGAGAGCGACTATCGATTCGGGATCAATAATCGGCATCTCGGCATCTTCCATTGTTTCCGCGCCTTCGGCAGTTTCCGCTGTCTCTTCGTTTGCAGCCCCGCCGGCGGCTTGCTCGTCATCGCTTGATTGCGCCTCTATGGGCTGCGCCATTGCCAAAAGCAGTGCAAGCGCCAGCGCCACGAACATGGGCAGGGAGCGCCAGATTGCATTGCGTCTCACGATCATGTCATTCTCCGCTCTTTGTGTATAAGGTGATAGATACGCCGAGATAGTATCACACTCTGCGGAGAGCGCAAGGCAAGCATGGGGTGGAATCACGCTTTCGCTCCCGGTCATGGAGCGGACCTGCCAGGGCCGGCGTATAGAAGAGGCTAGACCAGAGTTTTGCTGCGGGGATGACGATGAGCGGCCTGACGTGCAGCCTTGCGAAGCCGACCTGCCGAGGTCTATGAAAGTCAAGCGGTCTTTGCGAGCAGGTTAAGCCTCAGGCGAGAACGATTGGCGGGCATGTCCGCAATGCGCGGCCGCAACGCAAAAGAAAAGCGCCTTCCCGAAGGAAAGCGCTTTACGAAGGAAGTCAGTGAATCCCGCGCTAGTTGCAGGATGGCGCGCAGTAATAGAAACTCTGACCTTGCTTGCAGCACACATCGCCGGGACTACAGCTTCCATCACCGCAAGTCAGGCTGCCGCCTCCGTTGCTTGAGTCGCCATCACCGTCGCCAGAACCGCTGCTGCCGTCTGATCCGCTGCCGCCTCCAGAGCCGCCGCCCGAACCGCCTGTCTTCAAGACGGTATAAGCTTCGAGATAGGCCGAGCCGCCAGCCGGGATCATGCACTGATAATGCGTCGGCTGCCCGACGACCACGCCCACCACTATCGGCAGCGTTACGCCGACCGCCTGATACTGCTCCACGGTTATCCACTGGCCGCCTGTCCAGGGACCGCAGCCATCGCCGTCGCTTGCCGCTTGCTGCTGGGGCTGGGCCGGCTGGGCGACAGGGGCGGCCGGCTGAGCATCCCGCCATTCGTCAGCTCGGGAGGCGATCGAATCCCGATTGTCGACGCTGGTCGTCAAAGCGACGACTTCCAAGGACTCCGGATGATAGAGCGCGGCGATGACCCAGCCCGGCGGCATACCGCTGCTGCCTGGCACACAGAGAATATCGCCATACTGTGCCAGCCGCTCGGTATCGCATTCGCCATGCATGGCGTCGTCAGCGTATGCCATGTCGTTTTCATGGAAGAGCTGCGAAAGGCTCTCGCTAGAACGCAAATCGGAAAGCCTCAGCGCGATATCCACGGCCAAGAACATGAAGGGGAATTTCGCGTGGTCCTCATCGCTGAGCAGGGGAAACGCGCCATCGCGATAGTTGCGGTAACGGACCCAGCCGGTGTCATAGGTATTGAACTCGAGAGCGACTATCGATTCGGGATCAATAATCGGCATCTCGGCCTCTTCCACCGTTTCCGCGCCTTCGGCAGTTTCCGCAGTTTCGGCGATTTCCGCGCTGGCTCCCTCGGCCTCATCGCTGCTCTCGTCGGCGCTTTGGCCAAGCGCCGGGATAGCCAAGAGCGCCACAAGCGCCAGCAATACCATGCCCAAGGTCAACAGAAGTGAATACTTAGTTTGCTGTTGGTATCTCTTTATCATTGAGTTGCGCTCTCGTTTCGGTCGGCCGTAAATAGTAGTAGCACTATGGCACAATGTACTACGTATGTCAAGCCACTATGTTGACTTTAAGCGCGCCTGGCGTTGACAGCCAGCGCCAGGGGCAAGGCCTTGGCGGCAAGCGAGGCGCTACGAGGCTTGTCAAATGCAAACGCGCTCAGGCCAGCTCAAAAGCCCGGATGAAGGATTTTCAGTTGCGCGGAGTTTTGGCGTGGATCAGGTTTGGTCGCGCTCGATATGGCGGGCGCGCTGAGGAAGAGACGCTGGCGCAGGCTGGCGGCCGCGGGGCGCGTCTGCCTATAAAAACTCGTCCAGTTCGTTCAGGCTACGCCTGCCCCGATCAAGCAGGTCTTCCCAGATGCTGCGCACGCTATGCCAAGCCAAGCGCCTTCTCTGGCGGGAGAAACCGAGCGGCGCAGGGAGTGGACCTGAGGGGACTCGAACCCCTGACTTCCACAATGCCATTGTGGCGCTCTCCCAACTGAGCTACAGGCCCCCTGCGAACAGACATCTTAGCCTGGCGATAGACTGCTGTCAAGCGGCAGTGTGGGCAGGGGGAATCGCATGCGCTCATATATGGTGAACTGATTGCTTGTCAGGTACTGAATACAGTATGACAAAACCTAGCCTCTTGCGTTCGGACGACTCACGTGGGCGACTCAGCGGCTCGACCCTGCATGGCGATCTCTGGCTCGGTGAACGCGACTGTTTGATTCTGATGCGATTGCCCTGCCAAGAAGGCTCGGTCTATGGCATAATGTCGGCGGATCTTTCGCGCGAAAGAAAGAGGCTGCGATGGCTGAAGCGAGCAAAGCATTATCCGTATTGGTCACTGGCGGCGCAGAAGGCGCGGGCTTGGCGACGGTGAAAGCGCTGCTGAAACGCGGGCATCACGTCACCGCGACAGCCTGCGATGCCGATGGCGCTCTGGCCATTCGTCAGGCGGGCGCGCTGCCGGTCTATCCCGATTTGACGCGAGCCAGCGAGCTGCTCAGCGTGCTCAAGCAGGTGAAGGCTGATGCCGTCGCCCATGCCGGCCCGCAATATTATGGTGGCGCGCCACAGATGGCGACCGATGCCGATCAGCTTGTGGCGGTCACCGAGGCTTTGGCGCAGGCGGCTTCCCAGCATGGCCTCAAGCGCATCGTCTCCCTGAGCTTTGGCTATCTGTATGAGAGCGGTCATGGACCCGCCAAAGAAGGCGCCCATGATGCGCATGGGGAGCATTATGCGCCGATGCTGGCCGCGGAGGCAGCCATCCGAGCCAGCGGCTTGAGCGGTTTCATCCTGCGCGCGGGCTATATCTATGGCGGTCATGGCAGCGCGACCGCGGCTCTGGCCCGCAACATCAAGAATTCCCGGCGCTTGCCAGCCGGCGACCAGCGGGCCTCATGGATTCATGAGGATGACCTTGCCAGCGCGATTGCGACGCTACTGGAAGCGGACGCGGACGGAAACGGCATCGAAATACTTAACGCGGCCGATGGCGCCCCCCGCAGCCCGGATGAATTCGCCATAGCTTGTTGCCAGTCGCTTGGCTTGAGCGCCCCGGCGATCGCTGGCAGGAGCCGCCTGGGCATGCTGCGCCAGAAGACCTTCCGCGACATAATGCTGGCGCGCGAGGCGACTATCAATAGCGATGCCCTGCGTGAACGTTTCGGCTGGCAGCCCAAGCACGGCAGCATAAATAGCGGGTTGGAAGCGGCCGCCCTGGTCTGGCGCATGCAAGACGCCGTGAACCCCGATGATTTCTACAATGCCTACGCCGACAAGGCAGCCGAAGCCATAGAGAACTTCGCCTATGCTGTGGCTCTGCCCGAAGCCGTCGCGGAAGCCGAAGCGCCGGCCCCCGTGGAAGCCGCCGCCCCGACGCCGGAAGCGCCCAAAGCAGACGCCCCGCCGCCGCCATCCGCAGGACCGACGCCTTGGAATGAGGACGAAGCCAAACGCGAAGAACGCCGCCGCCGCGCCCTGGAGCGCAAAGCCAAACGCGCCGCCAAACAAGGCAGAGGCTGAGCGTGGCGACCATCCAGCTCAAGGCTGTTTTATTCGACTTTGATGACACTCTGATCGATTGGAGCGGCGTCCAACTGGGCTGGCGGGAGATTGAAGCGCCCCGTCTGGCTCGTGTGCTGGCGCTCTTTGAGCAGGCTGGCGCGCCGGCCCCCTTCCCGTTAGAGCGGCTGGTCAAGCGCTACACGCGGCGATCGCGCGAAGCCTGGATCGAAGCGCGCGCTACCCTCATCGCGCCGCGCATGCCCGCCATCCTGCTTGAGACGCTCAGCGAATTGGGCATTGCCGACGCTGAAAACCTCGCCGACGAGATCCTGGCGGCTTATGACTGGAATGTCGTGCCGGGCACAGTCGTCTTCCCCGATGTCCCGCCAATGCTCCGGCAGTTGCGCTCGGCGGGCTTGAAACTGGGCATCGTCACCAATTCCTCCCAGCCCATGGCTCTGCGGGATGCCGAATTGCGCGGGCATGGCTTGATCGAATACTTCCCCGATTGCCGGCTGGCGGCGGCCGACGTGGGCTACCTGAAGCCGCATCGGCGCATCTTTGAAGCGGCTTTGGAGCGGCTGGGCGCGGAAGCGCATGAAACCATATTCATCGGCGACAGCCCCAGCGCGGATATCGCCGGCGCCTTGGGCATCGGCATGCGCGCCATCCAGCGGGTCACATATCGCAGCCTGGCAGTTGTGGACGATGAAGATGCCTTTGCCAGCCTGCATTCCCTGGCTGAGCTGCCGGCGATCCTCGATGTCTGGCATCCCGATTGGCGCGATGGCTAGCGCGCAATCCGCCCTGCATGGCGACCTCAATCTGATACTCACTGGCTATGTCGAGCCCAATCGGCCCCGCATTGCCCGTCAGCTGGCGCTGCGGCTGGGTTTGCAGCTGCTGGATGTCGAGCGCGAACTGGAAGAACGGCATGGCGATACCCTCCAGAACCTGCGCGCCACATTCGGCGAGCGCCACCTGCGCGCGATAGAAATCGAGCTCCTGGATGAGGCGGCTCTGCACCGCCGCGGGCTCATTCGCGTCTCCGGGCATGCTTTGCTGAGCAGCGGACGGCTGCCGGAATTGCAGCGCAACGGCGCGGTGATATGCCTGGTCGCCTCGCTGGATTCGATCCTGCGGCGCATGCACCTGACGCTGGGCGCGCGTTATCATGATCCAGCCGAGCGCGCCCGCGCCCTGGGCGAACTGCAGCGGGAATGGGCCATCCGCGAGGCCGGCGGCGTGGTTGAGTTCGACGCCACCCACGTGAGTGAAGCGATTCTCATTGAGCGTATCGCCCAGTACTGGCGCGACCTGGCTGTGCGGCGGGGTTAGAAAGACACCCCCAGCAAACCGCGCGTCACCTGGAAATCTTCCGAGCCAGTCACTTGATGCCGGGCGACGTGATCGCCTTTCATGGCAGCCAGAACAAGCGCCAGCAAATCGCCAGCCACATCATCGCCTGCGCTGAGAACCGCGTCAAAGTCAGCCGCGGCGCTGCGGTTGCCACTGGCTTGCAGCACGGGAACTAGCGGATGGCCCGAGAGCGGCATACCCTCGACAAAGCCCAGCATGATTTCGACGCCGCTCGCGCCCAAGCCAGCCAGGGTCTCGCCCCAATGCAGGCGCGGATTGGCCATGACATGGAAGCCGGCCTCGTTCGCCGCCTGCCCATAGCCAAGCGACGGCTCCAGCTCATCCGGCAACTGCAATTCCTGCGTGAAAGCAGTCGAAAGCAGACGGTCTTTATCCGAAATGACGACCGTGCCGCCGCCCTTGACGATGACCTGGCAGAGCCGCGCCAAGCCTCGCGCGACATATTCCGGCGGATCGCCCTGGCTCAGCACGCCCAGGCGCAGCGCCTCCAACCCAGCGAGGGTCCGCTTGGGCGGTTTGTCAGCGCGCAATCGCTGCTGGAACCAGGCTTGGATCTTGCGCATGACGGCGTCGATGCCGCCATCCAGCTGGATGCTCGCCCAGCCGAAATCATCGGGCTCCAAACCGCGCTCGCTCATCATCTGACGGAAGTAGCTGTTATGCGTGATTTCGCAGCCATGCTCCAGCAGCAGGATATGCCGCAGCTTGGGATGCTGCAGGTAGCCGATTTGCATCTCCTTGTATTCCGGCACGACCGTCCCGCCGCAGCCTTCGGTATGCACAAGCGTGGCGAAGCGCGACAAGCCATAAGCGCGGCACAAGTCGCTGTTGTTCAGCGCGTCCGCGGTCATCCTGGCGATTTGGCCCGAGCAGAGGCTGGTCGGCATAACCAGAGCGACCCGCTCGCTGCTCAGCCCGCGCGGGTTTGCATAGACGGGGATTTCGACGGGCGGCAAGGCGACGTCATGCGCAATGGGCAGCGGTTCGCCGGAAGTGCTTCGCGGCTCAATCACGCTCAGATTGGCGGGGCGGGTTTGCTGCCAATCGCGCCAGATCTGCACTTGATGATGGCCCGCCCGCTCGCCAACCGATTGTCGCCCGCCCGCGACATCCACGGTCAGATCCAGAGTGCGAGCGCCAAGCGCGTCCAGAGGCTGGCCATCGAGATATTCTCCGGCGTTGACGTCCATATCCTTCGAGAGCAGGTCAAAACGGGCGCTGGTGGTGACAAACTTGATTGTGGGCGCGAAGGGAAAATTGGTGATGGAGCCGTTGCCGGTGATGAAGAAGATCATGTTGCAGCCGCTGGCCACCTGCCCGGCGATGCTTTCCAGGTCGTTGCCAGGGCTGTCCATGAAATAGAAGCCGCCGCTGGTCATGCGCTGGCTGTAATCAATGACATCATGCAGCGGCACATCGGGATGGCGTTTGGCGGCCGCGCCCAGGGATTTGAGATAAATGTTGTACAAGCCGCGATATTTGTTGCCGCCGGAGGGGTTGCCTTCAGCCGTTTGCCCATGCCAGCCGACCCATTCTTTGAAACGCTCGACTTTCTCCAGGAATTTCCTCGCCGTCTCGATGCGCTCGACCTTGTCCAGCACATAGGCTTCCGCGCCGATAAGCTCGTCCGTCTCCGCCAGGTTGGCTGACCCGCCGTAGCGTATGACTTCTTTGGCCACCCAGGCCGCCAGGGGATTGCCGCTGATGCCGGAAAAAGCGTCCGAGCCGCCGCATTGCAGGGCGATCTTCAAGGCGCTCAAGGGCTGCCGGCTGCGCGTGAAACTGTTCACCAGCGGCAGCCAATCCGCCAGAAGCGCTTTGAACCAGGCGACGTTGGCCTCAAAGCCGGGCGCGAGCGAATGAAAGCGATGTTCGACGGCGGCCAGGGGATAGCCCTCCTCCCGCAGGTAGGCGCGCAAATCGGCATTGCTGATGGCTTCCGCGCCATGCTCGCCAAAATCCAGGGCGACCACCGCGCCAACATTTGGATGGACCATGAAGCCGGCCAACGCGCGCAGCAGCAGTTCGCGATTGTTGGGCTTGCTATGCCCGCCTTCGGTATGCGCGACCGGCACGATGCCATCGACATGCGCAAATTCATCAGCCATCGACGCTGTCAGCTGTGCCAAGGTCCGCGTGAAGCCAGCTACAAGCGAAGAGGTTCCCAGGATGACGATCATGTTGCGCGTGCCGACGCCGCGCCCGCCCTCCCGCGCATAACCCAGGAAATAGCGTTGGTCTTGATGTGGCTTCAAAGGACGCGCCGGCATAAAGCGCGCTTCGTCGAAGTGATAGGGCTTGATCATATTGTCGAAGTTGGGCTGGGCCGGCAGGGCAAAATCCAGATTGCGCCGAGCCAGCTCAACCTGCACGCCTTGGTTCATCACATAATCGCCGGGCAGAATATCACGGGTGGCGATGCCGAAGCGCTGCCGCCAGGAGCTGAGCTGCTGGCCTTTCGGGATCGGCTGGATGGCGAAGCGATGTCCTTCGAGCAGGCCGTGCGAGAGCGTGAAGCTGCCCTCGTTGGTTTGCACGTTCAAGCCAGCGGGCAGGTCGCGAATGGCGATGGCGCAGTTGTCGGCTGGGTCGGGCAGGCGGGCGATGTCTTCGAGCTGGGGCATGACAACTCCTGATGGCTGAAGCGGCTGGGCATGAATATACCACAGCGAAGGTTCCGCCACAGCGCGCCTTAGGCTTGCGAATCGGCGGGATGTCCCGTATCGTTAGGCTCTTGTGAGCGGATGACACTGCGACGGCGATATGATCAAGTTCATGATTCTCTTTCGACATCCAAAAGACCTGGACAAATTCGAAGATGTCTATCAAGACTTTCTGGCTTTGGCCGAGCGCATGCCAAATATCCAGCGGCGGCAGGTCGTTCATGTCACTGGCAGCCCGCTAGGCAAACCGGAGTTTTACCGCATCCTGGAAATCTATTTCGATTCGACTGAAAAGCAGAGCGCAGCCTTGATGTCGGCGGTTGGGCAAGAAGCGGGCAGTGAACTGATGCGCTTGCCCGGCGATGCCTTTCAGCTGCTCTTCGCCGATGTCTATGAAGAAGCCGGCAGCGGCAGCCAGGAAACCGTTGACGCGCCACCGCCCGAGACCGACGCGGCTTCAAGCGCCGACTGACAATTCCGCCTTCAAGCCAGTTGCAAATTCACGTTTGCCGCCGTGCGCGGGATGACGCAGCTTGGGGCAAACATAGCCCAGCCCGCCCAAGCTGGCATGCGCGACATTGCCCACCGCGATGACCTGCCGAAAACGCCACATCGCGATGATCTGCCGCAGGAATGCAGCGCCAAGCGCGAGCTCGGCTCTGCGGGGCTTGCGGTTGCTCAGCGGCTGCCCCGGCTTATGCGGATGGAATGGGAAGGCGTTCCATATCATCGGCAGCGCGTCCAGATCGACCAGCGTCCCCCAGACAATGGTCGCCGATTGTTCGCCATAGACCTTCTCGAAGCCATTGTCATGCGCGTCTCGAAAGCCAGCCCGCGCGCCAAAAATCTTTAGAGCCGGCAGCCCCTCCAGCATAACTTTGCGGCTGGTCACCGGTATGCCCGTCAGGCGGCAGCCACGATACCCGGGCGCTTCCATGACCAGCAGGGCATTGGGCTGGCGCTCCGCCATCGTCCGCAGGTAGAGGCGCAGATTGCCGCGGCGTATGGCGTTGTTGGCGTTGTGAGGCGCATATTGATTACAGGCGTCGCCGCTGAGCTTGGCGCGAGCCAGGTCCGCTATCAGCGACTCAATCTGGTCCAGGCTGGCTGGCATCTGGAAAGTCCTGTGTTCCGGCGGGGGCGATTGTAGCGCAAATGCCGGCTGGCTCATCGGGCGGCGAATTTCGCAGCAATGATATAATGACGATGACCAGTCAGTCTAGCGCGCTGGGGATTGGGCAGCGTTTGGGCGGATCGCAATGGCTCGTGGCGGCATCTTAATCCTGATATTGCTCGGCGCATTGGCGGCTGTGGCGCAAGTGGAGCCACGCGATTATACGATCTCGCTGCCGCGCGTCAGCTTCAGCGCAGATGGCCGGAGCGCCATTGTCAGCTTTGTGGTCAGCAATCAAGGCGGCGATGCGCTGGAAGCTTCGCAGGTTGTCATCACCGAAAAACCGGCGGGCAGCATGCAGATCAGCGAAGACCTGCCCAGGCTGATGGCTGGCGGCGAGCGGGATTATGCCATTGAGATGCGGCTGGCTGACCTGCCGGGGGCGGATGTTTTCTTCGAGATCGAGGCGGGCATAGACAAATATGAGCTGGCTGGCAGCCCAATCGCCCGCAACAACAAGCAGATTTTCCGCATCAACCAGGCGGATCTCGCCAATGCGCCGGCCGCGGAACGGGAAGCCGCGCCGAGTTATGACCTGTTCCTGCCGATTGTGAACCTGGGGCTGGATTTTTTGCCGGGCGGCTTCGCGGTGAACGGCGTTTTCACCAGCGTCGGCGACCTGTTGCGCATGGCTGGCCTCCTGCTCCTGGCGCTATTTTGTCTCTGGCTTTTGAGCTTGGCGCTAAGGCTGATCTTGCGAGGCGCGCCAAAGTTCGACAGTTGGCAGCCGCCTTATTCCGTCAGCGCCTGGCATGACCCGAACTCGGCTCTGGGCAGGCGGCAAAGCTGGCAGTTCCATGCCCAGAGCTGCCTGCTCGATCCGCCGCGCGCGCCCGATCAAGTGGCGGTCATCAAACGCCTCACAAACGAAAAGGGAGTCGGCTTGGGCGGCTGGAAGTTCAAAGCCATGCGGACGGCGCAATACGATATCTATGGGCGCATCAACCGCACGGAAGCGATCATGCCTCATAGCATCAGCCGGCAGCTGACGCGAATCGCCAAGCGAGCGCCCGGGCTCAGCGAGGACCAGTTGACGAAGGCGCTCAAGCCCGTCGCGCGGCGCATCAGCCGGCAGGCTCTCAGCGCGGTCGAGAAGCAGAACCGCATGCTGCCCCTGGCTCTGGATATGCGCTTGGAAGGCGACCCGAGCGAGGCTCTGGTGGTCTTTGAACTCTACCAATATCGCGGCGATGCCTGGCGCATGATCGATCAGTGGGAGCCGGAAATGGGCATGCTTGGCGCGCGCATTCCCGAGCAGTACAGCTTTTCGCTGAATGGCCAGCTGCCCGGCGAAACCTACCGCGAATACAAGCGGCGTCTTCGTGATGACCTGACGCGCCTGCTGATGAGCCTTTTCAACCGGGACGCGCTTGGCGATACGGAAATGGACCGCCCTGCGCATGAGCCGGAGCCCGAAGCCGCTGGCGATTGGCAGCAAGCCGCCCCGCATGATGAGACTGACGCCGATTAGACCTTTGCGCTAGAATGCCGCTGAATGCCAAATCTTGAGAGGAGCAGCGGAAGATGTCAGTGATGATACCCAAGAACGCGAGAGACTTGCTGGAGCGGCCGGTGGTCGTCGCCATTGCCACCATCAACCCGGATGGCCAGCCGCAGGTGACGCCGGTCTGGGCCAGCCTGGAAGGCGATCAGATCTGGGTGAACTCGGCGGTGGGGCGGCGCAAGGACCGCAACCTGCGCGCCAATCCCAAAGTTACCGTGATGGCGCTGGACCCGGAAAACGCTTTCAATTGGGCGGAGATCCGCGGCGAAGTCGTCGAGTTTGATGATTCCGAAGCCGCTCTGGCGCATATCAACCAACTTTCGGGCGCTTACGCCGGCAACGACGATTATTATGCCTTCAATCCCGAGGGCAGGGGCAAGGAGCGGCGGGTCATCTACAAGATCCAGCCCAGCAAGGTCAACACCATGTGACAGACCGGCTTCCTGGTCGCGCATATAGCGGGGCAGCGGAACGATGTCAAGAATCCTGAGGCACTGGGTTGTGGCGCTGGCGGTGATCTTTGTGGTCGCCGCGCTCGCCATTCTGCAGATTGACGATACTATGCTTGGTCGAGACGGGGCTAACTCAATTATGCGAGTAGGCTGGACTGTCGAAGGGGCATTCTCGCCAGGGGAAGTCCTGGACGCGCTGTCGATAAACGCGCCCGACCAGATGCCGCTGTACGTCTTGCTGCTCAATCAGTGGCGCCATCTCGTCGGCGAGGCGGACATAGCTCTCGCGCGAATGCCAGCTGTATTCTGTGGCTTGCTTTCGCTGGCATTTGTCTACCGGCTGGGGCGCGATGCTGTATCTCCATTGGCGGGCTTCTTCGCAGTCGTCATCATGGCCAGCAACACATTCTACAATTTCTACTATGCGCATGTGCGTTTCTATCCCCAACTCGTTCTGCTTTCGGCGCTGGTGATTTGGCTTTACCTGCGGATTGCTGTCATGGCGCGAGCGGGGAAGCGTCATGATTATATCGCCTTGGCTGCCGCCTGCGCCGCGCTCGTCAGCACCCATGCTTTTGGCTTCTTGATATACCTCGTCTGCTCCTTATACCATCTGTTTTTTGTTCCCAAGAATAGACGCTGGTGGCTTGTTGTCGCGGCGGCTGTCGCCGGGCTGGCGGTGGCTGGTCCTCTCATATACTCGACATTAACGGCGGGAGTCGATTTCGCTCTTGCGACTCATGGCCAGCGAGCCGTTGGTCCTGGAGAGATCCTCCCGGCCTGGCTCACTGTGACATTGAATGGCAGCCCGGGCTTGCTCGTCCTGGCCTCGGCTGGCGCGGCGATAGGCTGGTGGCGCGGGCTCATTTCTCTGCGGCGCTGTACTGCGCTTTTCCTGCTGCTTCTGCTGGGCATCGTCTTGCTTACGATTGCCACCGGTACGCTGGATACAGGTCTGATGCGGCACTTGCTGCCGGGATTCCCCATTGCCGTTCTGTTTCAGGCAGCCGGCTTATATGCCTTGTATCGCGAGCGGAGATGGCTTGGGGCCTTAATCTGCTTATGGATCATGGCGGGCTTGGCTTTCATGGGCCACCACGATTGGCAGGACTACATCCAAGGGCGCACCCGCAGCTACAATTTGCCGCCCTGGCATCTGATCAGCCGAACGGCAAGCCAATCGGGCGATCCCGCGCGCGCCATCGCATACATGCTGCCCAAAAAGTTGATGGGAGCGCTCGGCTTGCAGCCACACACTTTGACCGAGTACTGGTTCACTGACAGCGATATCGAAATCAGATGGGTCGGCTCCGCAAGGTGGCTGGAAGAGCATTTGCATCTCTACGAAGGCACGCGCCATTTGCCCTGGCTGGCTTGGCAGACGTCGATATCTGACGAGGCGGACCTGGCGGAGATGGAAGCCACGATGGACGCCTTGGGCTATCGCGAATGCCAGCGAGTCAGCCTGCCGGTATCAACGGAGATGGCGCAATACAGTTGGATCTCTCTGGATTGCCAGCCAGCGCGAGCCAGGCTGAGCGATCGTACAGATTCCCTGCGCTACGACTTCTATGGCGCGGAGCTGTCCCCAAGCGGCTCATGGCTGATGCTGGCCAACACATGGGCCTGGCAAAACCCAGATCCTCGGGAGCAGCTGAGAATCTCGCATCAGCTTATCTCGGACGATTGGCGGAACGTGGCGCAGGTCGATGTTCTCCTGGCGCCTGAAGAGCGCATGCGGCAGTTTGGGATGGATGTCAGAGAAGTCCCGCCTGGCTCCTATCGCTTGATGGCTATCGTCTATAACCCGGTGACTGGCGAGCGGCTGGCCTGGCGGGAGCATGACGGGGAGATGCTGGATCTGGGCGAAGTCCGCATCCCCGAAACGCCATGATGGGCAAGGCTGGGCGCGCAGGGCTGGAAAACGGCGCTCAAACGCGGCCGGGCCGCCCGGTATAATCGCGCAGGTAGAGGAAATCGTGCCCGATGCTGCGCTTGCTGAGCTTGGCGATATTGGGCATGGTGCGCTTGTAATGGTTGGCTTTGACCCTTTCCCAGATCTTGACGACGAAATCGCGGTCAAAGCCTTCGGCGGCCACTTCATCAACTGTGTAGCGCTCATCCACCAGCAGGAACAGAACCTGGTCGGCATCGTCATACGCGAAGCCGAGTTCCTCTTCGTCGGTCTGCCCCAGCCATAGATCCGCGGAGGGCGGCTTGTCGATGATTGCGCGCGGCACAGCGAGAGAGCGAGCCATCTGCCGCACCTGGCATTTATAGAGATCGGCGATGGGATGCAGAGCCACGCCGCTATCGCCATAAATGGTGCTGTAGCCCAGCAGGAATTCGGTTTTGTTGCTGGTGCCCATGACCAAGCCGCCCCAAGCCATGGACTGGTCGTACAAGGTCGTCATCCGCACGCGAGCCATGATGTTGCCGCGGCGCAGCCTGTTCATATCCGGGAAGCGCTTTATCAAGGCATCCGCCATATCGCTGATGGGCGCGGTCAGCTCTGGCAGGCGCAGGTCTTCGATGACCGCTTGGGCATCGCTCATGCTCTCCGGCGATGATGCGCTATAGGGCATGCGCAATGCCAGGACATTCTCCGCGCCCAATGCCTCCGCCGAAAGATATGCGGAGACTGCCGAGTCAATGCCGCCCGAAAGGCCGATGACCGCGCGGGACATGCCAGCTTTGGCGACGCTGTCGCGGATGAAACCGGTCAGGATGCGCGCCGCCAGGCCCGTGTTGATGGTCAGACGCGGCAGTATCGGCTTGGCGCTATCGGCAGTCATGGCAGGGACCTCAGCTGGCGTCATCCAGGGGCTTCAGCGAGTAATGCGTGATTTGATGCGGATAGCTCTCGTTCACGTTCATGCGCAGGCGCAACCGGCGGCCGCCCTTCTCGCCGGTCACAATCAGCTGGATAGCGTAGTCCTCAGCCTCTTCGACCAGCGCGACCTTGAGCCGTCCATGCAGGCGCCGCGTGGCTTTGAGATCGAGCAAGCGCCGTTCCAGCGGATTCTCCAGCAGCAGCAGGTCATAATAGCCGCTGCGCAGGAAGCCGCGCAACTTGCGAAAGTCGCCCGCGTTGTAATAGCGCGCCTGGGCGATGAAGCGCCGGCCGGCTTTGCTCTTGCCGATACGCTGCCTGATGTCGCTCATGTTGCCGATGTCTCGCTGCGTCCTTGCTCCTCGCTGAAAGCCGAGCGGGGACTATCATAACACAGCGGCGGCGAAATCGTGTAAGATAGCCTCGAACAGGCAAATGGCGAGCGAAACGCGATATGACGGACAGACTTACGGAAATACGCTCCGCAATCGACAGATTCCAGATGGACGAGGCGCGGGCGCTGGTGGCTGATGAGCTTGCAGACCAGCCCAGCGCGGAAGCCCATTACCTGGCGGCTCAGGCGGCTCTCAGCCAGGGCCAGCGATTGGAACACCTGGAGAAGGCTCTGGAGCTGGACCCGGGGCATGAGGCGGCGGCATCGGAATTGGCTGGCATACGCCGACCGGATGAAGCCGCGCATGAACCGCCGAAGCGTCAAGCTAGCCCAGCCGAGCAGCCGAAGCCGGATCAGGCGCCAAGCTCCGAGAGCCAGCCCCAGCTGGCATCGCTGCTCAAGCGGGGCGCCGCGCTCTGCATAGACGCCTTCATCGTGGCGCTCTTTTCATTGGCCATCCTGGGAGCCAGCGATCGCATGGCGCAATTGTACGAGGCGATGGCCACCCTGGACGAAGACTACGTAGCCGGCGCCATCTCGCAGTTCCAAGCCGATGCCGTGCCGGTCAACCTTGCCGTGAGCGCCTTGTACAATGTGGCTTTGATGACCCTTTTCAACGGGCAGACGCTGGGCAAGATCGTCTTTGGCATGCGCGTCGTCAAGCGGAAAGGCGGGCGCATCACTGTCGTGGATGCCTTTGTGCGCAATGTCCTGGGTTATACGATCAGCCAGATATTTTTGCTGGGGTATCTCTGGGCATGGCTGGATGATGACCAGCAAGCCTGGCATGACAGATTAGCGGGCACGATTGTGATTGACGAGCGCGTAAACCGGCAAACTTGAATGCAGCGCGGCAGGAGGCGGACATGGACACGATTGAGAGCATTGAGTTGATCTATCGCAATCCCGAAGTGCGCCGGGGCATGCCCTGCATCGTCGGCACGACCATTCGCGTGATGGACTTGGCAATCAACATGACCTACAACGATCGGTCTCCGCAGGAAATGGCGCGCGACTATGACATGCCGCTGGAGAAGGTTCACGCGGCTTTGGCGTACTACTATAGCCACCAAGATGAGATCGACGCGGACATTCGCGCGGATATCAAGCGCAGCGATGAACTGGTCAGGGAATACCTGGCTGAGCAAGGCATGACCGATTTCAACACCCTGCAATTCCGTATGGCAGTCGCAAAAGCCTACGCCCGGATAAATAGCGACGCGGTCATGGGCAAGACGGAAACCGTAGCGGAAATGGCGGAATCAGCGCTTGGCTGAGCAGCCTATAGCCTTCTACTTCGACGCAAGCGTGCAAGTGGCGATCGCTGAACAGTTGAAGCGCAAAGGCATCGACGCGATTACCGCGCGCGATATACGCAAGCTGCGCGACAGCGACCCCAGCCATCTGCGGCGAGCCACAGCCCAAAACCGCGAACTGGTAACGCACGATGATGATTTCGTGAAGCTGGCCAGGCGGGGGGCTGCGCACGCTGGCATTGTGTTTGTGCCGCGGGAGCATCGTAATATCGGGGTCGTTGTGAAGGGATTGACGGCATATTGGCAGGCAATCGACAAAGACGCCGCACGGAATCTTGTGTGGTTCCTTAGCCCGGCTTCAGATGCCTGATTACAGGGTTTCAGTTGTGGAATTGTGAGGCAGCGCGAATCTTGCCTAGCCCCCATACCTCCTCAGGCGCAAATCGCACTGCTCCTTGTGCCCCATGAAACCTTCCAAATCACAGAGCCGGCTGCCAACTTCGCCGATCATTAGGCTGGCTTCTTCGGTGACGCGCTGGTAGGTCACGGTCTTGATGAACTTGCCCACCCATAAACCGCCGGTATAACGCGCCGCTTTCTTGGTCGGCAGCGTGTGGTTTGTGCCGATGACCTTGTCTCCGTAGGCCACGTTCGTCTCCGCGCCCAGGAAAAGCGCGCCATAATTGCTCATGTTTTCCAGGAAATAGTTGGGGTCGCGCGTCAGGATCTCGACATGCTCGCTGGCGATCTCATCGGCGACTTGCAGCATCTCTTCGTCCGTATCCACCAGGATGACCTCGCCATAATCGCGCCAGGCGACGCCGGCCAGATCTGCTGTCGGCAGGGACTCGAGCTGCCGCCCAATCTCGGCTTCGATGCTGTGCGCCAGGTCGCGGCTGGTGGTGACCAGTACAGCCGGCGATGTGGGACCATGTTCGGCTTGGCCCAGCAGGTCCACCGCGCAGAGTTCGGCGTCGGCAGTTTCATCAGCCACCAGCAGCGTCTCGGTGGGACCCGCCAGCAGGTCGATGCCCACCAAGCCAAAGAGCTGGCGTTTGGCTTCGGCGACATAGGCATTGCCAGGACCGACGATCATATCCACAGGTTCCATGCCCAGCGCGCCATAAGCCATGGCCGCCAGCGCCTGAACCCCTCCGAGGATGTAGATGTCGTCCGCGCCGCCCAGGTGCATGGCGGCAATGGTTGCCGCGGGCAGCTCGCCTTTGATGGGCGGCGTGCAGGCGATGATATGCTTGACGCCGGCTGTCCTGGCTGTGACCACGCTCATGTGCGCGGAAGCCACCATGGGATAGCGGCCGCCGGGCACATAACAGCCGACGCGATTGACCGGGATATTCTTGTGGCCCAGGACGACGCCGGGCAGCGTCTCCACTTCAACGTCATTTAAGGCGGCGCGTTGGGCCTCGGCGAAGTTGCGCACCTGGGCTTGAGCGAACGCGATATCGTCCACCGCCTGCCGCGGCAAACTGTCGATGACCCGCGCGATCTCTTCGTCTGTCAGCTTGAAATCGGCGGGCGCCCAGTTGTCAAATTTAAGCGAAAGCTCGCGGACGGCTTCGTCTTTGCGCGCCTGAATGTCGGCGAGGATGCCGCGCACGGTGGCCTGGACCTGGGCATCGGCTTCGGCTTTCTGTTTGATGGTCTTGCCGCGTTTGATGGTTTGGATGGCCATGAATCTTCCTCTGGATTAGTCGCGCCAAGTGGTGATCATGCCCACAATCTTTCGCTGGCGATGCGCGCGCCTTCCGCCATTGAGCGCAGTTTGGCATAGGCGATATCCGGGTGGACAGCGCCGAAGCCGGCAAAGGTGCCGAAGCCGCAATCCGTGCCGGCGATGACGCGTTGCTTGCCGACGATGCCGCAGTAACGTTCGATGCGCTGCGCCACCAGCTCGGGATGTTCGACAAAATTGGTGGTGGTGTCCAGGACGCCGGGGATCAAGATCTTGTCATCGGGGATATCGGCCTCCGCCCAGATGGCCCATTCGTGCTGATGGCGGGGGTTCGCGCCTTCGAACTGGATGGCTTGCGGCTTGGCGGAGAGCACGATGTCGATGATATCGCGCAGGTCCACATCGTGATGGTGGGGACCTTCGTAGTTGCCCCAGCAAAGGTGCATGCGAACGCTTTCGGCGGGCACATTTTCCAAAGCGGCGTTCAACGCCTCGACCTGCATAAGAGCGGCGCGCTTGAAGGTAGCCAGGTCTTCATCGCGGAAGCGGATATGCCTGCCCATGGCCAAGTCGGGACAATCGACCTGCAGGAGCAAGCCGGCCTGGGTGATCTTCTCGTATTCCACCTTCATCACATTGGCCAGGGCTTCCAGGAATTGCTCGTCATCGGCGTAATACTCGTTGGGCTGGAAGACGGCGATGACGCCGGGCGAGGCCGCGTTCATGAAGGCTTGGCGCGCGCCAGCCGCCTCTTTGGCAGCCAGCAAGTTGGCGATGTCTTTTTCCAGCGGCGCCAGGTCTTTGATGGAAATGGCTTCGCGGACGACCGGACGATGATACTTGGGCGTGCCGCCGGCCTCCGCCAGGCGCTGCTTGAAGGCGGGGAAGTCGTCCAGGTCTTTTGGCGTGGCGCGGGGCGCATCGGCGATTTCGAAGCCGGTGAATCGGTGGCGAATATAGGTGGCGTAGCTGATCTTGCTCATCTCGCCATCGCTGATGACGTCGACGCCGGCCGCCACCTGTTTGGCAGCCACTTCCGCCACGGCGCGCCGCATCACTTCATCAAACTCCGCCTGGTCATAAGCTTCGCCGCGATCCTGGGCAAAGAGCTGATCGACGACGTACTGCGGTCTGGGCATGCTGCCGACATGGGTCGTCAGGATGCGCTCGGAACTGGTTTGCATGCTCATTTGCCTTGGGCTAGCTGGGCGGGCGAAAATCCTGCAAGGCGACGCCGGTCCGGTCCTGGAAGGTCTGCAAGAGAAACTCGTTCTGGCGCGCCTTTTGGGCTTCATAATCGGATGGATGCACCATCTTGCCAAGCGCGTCCGCCTGGTAGCCAATATCGCTGGCGGCCGCTTCGATCTGTGGCGACCAATAAGGATCTTTGCCTTCGAAGACCTCATGCGATTCCAGCACGGCGAAGATCCAGCCTATGGAGTCGCCGGTATATTCGAAGCTGCGGTACATATCCCGCGGCAGGGATATCATATCCCAGGCGTTCAGCGTGAACTCGCCCTCGACCTTGTCGGGATCGTCCTCGTTGCCCCAATAGAAGGTCCAAGGTCCTGTGAGGATGAAGAAAGATTCGACGTAGTCATGCGTATGCCAGGCCGGTCCGCAGCCCGGCGGCGCCCAGACCATGCCGATTTGATAGCGATGCGGTTCGGTGATGGCGCGGCGAATGCTGAAATCAGGGTTTTCCGATGCCGTATCGCCAATCACGGCATAGTTCATGCGATGATGCCCGGGCAGCATGCTGTCGATGAACATGATGGGGATGCCCTTATGCTTGAGCTCTTCAAAGCGCATGACGCGGGCCGCCATACTCTCTTGGGTTTCGCTGGACTTCGCCATGAACTTGCCCCTTCCTTAGTTCTCGCCGGCCGGTATCTCGCCGAGAAGGCTACTGAATCCCGCCGGATTTGTCAATCAGCGACCCGGGTTTGCGCGCGATGACCAGCGTGGAAAAGTTGAATGCCCAGGGCGTCAGCCGCTTGAGCAGCGCGCCCAGCCCCTCAGCCAGAGCGCTCGTCCGGTAATACCCCGGTCTTCGAAACGGGCGTCCCAAACCCCAGAGCGTGAAGGAATGACTGGTGGGCTCAATCCGTTCCAGGGCGAAGCCGGCCGCAGTCGTCTCATGGACCAGCATCTTCCGCGTATAGGCGCTTTCGTAAAAGGCGTCGTCAGTGAGCGGACCGCTGCCTTGGCGCCGCCGCCGCCATTGCACCAGCCGGTAGACCAGGTTGGGATAGGGTATCGTAAGGACGAGGATGCCGCCCGGTTTCAAGACGCGATAGGCTTCGCGCAGGGCCGGCGCCATGCCATGCTCAAAATGTTCCAGCACGCCAAAGGAGAGATATGAGCCGAAGCTGTTGGAGCGGTAGGGCAAATGATGCACATCGCCAGCAGCCAATGGCAGCCGCTTGTCATAACGCCGCGATTCCCGCAAGGCATTCACGGCATAATCGATGCCCTGGACAGCGTAGCCCTTTTCGCGCAGCAGGATGACTATGGCGCTCAAGCCGCTGCCCGCTTCCAGGTGCCGCTCGGATTTGGACAGATAGGGCAGATACTTGGCGATCGTCGCCAGTGAGCGCGCCTGAGCAGCCGCTTCCAGCTCGACCGCGATCGACGCCTTGCCCCAGATATCTTCCCAGGATTTGCGGGTGCTGTCGTATCTCTCGCCGGGCGTCTTCATCTTTGCCTTCATATTGCCGTCGTGTCGATATTCCAAATCAGCATGCACTCGCCTACCATCATCAAGGACAGCGCCAGCAGGATCGCGCCATTCTCGCCAGCCAGCTTCCGCGCCAGAGCCAGCGCCGATTGCAGGTCTTTGGCGTAGTGGACGTTTTTCGCCAAACCGCGCGCCGTCTTTAGCGCTTCTTCAGGTTCCGGGAAGCGCGTGTTGGGGTTGATGTCTGTCTCGGTGATGATGAGCGCCTGGCTGGCTTCCGCCATCACCTGGTACACGGCTGTGTAATCGCGGTCGCGGGGAATGCCCGCAATGGAAACCACCGGCTGGCGCAAACGGCTTTCCAGGCTGGCAAGGAATGACCGGGCTGAGCGCGCGGTGATGGCCCCATCAACGTAGATGGCGGGTTTGTCATCCAGCTTCTGAACGCGACCCAGCCACTTGACCCGCTGCAAACCCGACTGGATGGCGTCGACATAAGCCGAGTCGGCTGCGCCAGAGGGACCCGTCATCATCTCGACAGCGCGAATGGCCAGCGTGGCATTCCCGATCTGGTAGCGCCCAAGCAAGGGCAGATCAAGCGCGCCATAGCCCGGCAGGAAGATGCGCTGGCCCTCTTCAGCATCTGCGAGCCAACTGGCCTGAGCGTCTTTTTCCAGGCAAAGCAAACGCGCCGACTGCTTTTCCGCTTCTCGCTGCAATTCGTCGATGACGGCTGGCGCTTGCGGGGAGCTGATGGCGCTGCCGCGCGATTTGATGATGCCGGCTTTATGCCAGGCGATGCGCTCCAGGCTGTTGCCCAGCAGAGACTGATGTTCCAGCATGATCGGCGTAAAGACCGAGAGGGCATTGGGCACGACGGCGATATCGTCAAAGCGGCCGCCCCGCCCCACTTCCAGCACAGCCTTGTCCACTCCGCGCTCGTCGAAATACCTCAGGGCGATAGCCAGGAAGATGCCTTGCGGGCTGAGGTAACGGCTCTCGCCCAAGTCGGCGCTGATGGCGGAGATGGCGGGCTGCAGCGCGTTCAGGATGCGCAGGAAGTCGCCTGTGGGGATCATGCGCCCGTCGACCCGGATGCGCTCATTCCAATGAACGAGGTGCGGGCTGGTGACCATGCCGACGCGATGCCCCAGCGCTTCCAGCAGTTTCGCCATGATGGCGGTGACCGAGCCTTTGCCGCGGCTGCCGGTCACAACGACGTAGTCTCGCCGGTTGCTGAGCAGGCGCTCCCGTTCCAGCAAACTGCGCGTTGGGGCGGTGTCGCGTGTATATTCATCCAAGCCGCGCGGTTTGGCATCCAGGCGGCGGCGGGTAGCGAAAATGGCTTGTATGGCTTGGTCCATCGAGTCGATCACGGGCGAAAGCCTCGCAGCTGACGTCCGCTAATCATAACGAAGGAAGCGCCCCTGCCCTAGCGTCATGGCAGGCAGTTTCGGCGCAATGTGGTCAGCTTCCATTGCCCTTGTGGTACAGTACGTCTTTGGACTAGATTCCGCATCATAGCCTCTCGACGAGACAGATTGCTTTGTCCACAGCGAAAACCATCTCCGGCAGCGACGCCAGAAGAGCCGCGCGCAACGTCAGCGTGCTGATGTTCGCCAGCGTCCTCAGCAAGGGCGCTTTATATCTGTGGCAGATTACGCTCTCGGTGCTGCTTGGTCCCACGGAATACGGCATATACGGCACGGTCGGCGGGTTGATGGTCACAGCCGCTTCTGTGGCCAGTTTCGGCATGGGCTTGATCGTGATTCGCGATGTGGCGCGGGCGCCAGAGAAGGCGGGCCGCTACTGGACCGTCATGCTCTTCACGCAGACGGCGCTGGCAGCCCTGGCTTATATCGGCATGAATGGCTTCGCGGTCGCTTATGGCGAGACCCTGCGGGCATTCGCGGCATTGGCTGGCATCAACCTGTTCATCGATCTCTTCGGCAATATGGGGCATGACCTGCTGCTGGCGCAAGAGCGCATGCTGGAGACGTCCCTGGTGGAAATAGCGCATATCATCACGCGCATCGCTTTGGCGCTGCTGGCTTTGGTCGCGGGTTGGGGCTTGCTGGGGGTCTATGGGGCGGCAGTGATTTCGGGCGGGCTGCGTTCGCTGGCGCTGGTCTGGCTGAACTTCCGCGCCGGTGTGCGACCCGACTTTCCGCTGGATCGCGAGCTTGCCAAGCCGCTGCTCCTCAACAGCGCGCCGCTGGCTTTGAGCGCCTTTTTGACTCTGGCATACAGCCATTCGGACAAGTTGCTGACCACGGGCATCCTCAGCGAAACGGTCACCGGCTACTTGACAGCCGCCTTTGTCATCAACTTTGGCCTCATTGAACTCTTCAGCGTATCGGTTCTGGTGGCCACTTATCCGCTGCTGTCGCGCTACTTTGACGACGGGGGCAACCCGCTCTTTGGCTTGATCATCGAGAAGCTGGCGCTGTTCACGCTCATCATCGCCCTGCCGATGGCGCTATGCGTCAGCATATTGGCGGAGCGGATCATCCTGCCGCTCCTGGGCGAAGCCTATGCGCCGACGGCTGGCATCCTGCGCCTGCTCATCTGGTACACGGCTATCACCATCTTTGGCAATGTGCTTAACCAAGCCATGCTTATCCAAAACCGGCAGCGCCGCCTGCTCTTCATCCGCGCGCTGAGCCTGGCGCTAAATATCAGCGTGACCGCCATGCTGCTGCTCAACTGGGGAGACCCGCGGGGCGCCGTGGCCGCTTCGATCGTTGGCGAACTCCTGGTGGTATTGCTGCTGCTGCTGAGCTTCCGCGCTTTGGGTTGGCAGCCGAGACGCATCTTTATTTGCGCTATGCGATTGCTGCCGGTCGCCGCGCCGACGGGCGTGATTATGTTTTCCCTGCGCGAGAGTTTCATCGCCTTGCCATTGCTGGCCGGCTTCGGCATATACCTTGGCGGCATCTGGCTGGCTCGCGTCTTGAGCGTCGAAGATTGGGATCTGCTCTACCGGCTGGCCTCGACCATGCCGGGCGGCGCCTGGCTGCTGCGCTACTGGAAACGCGATGTCGAGCTGAGCTGGTGAGGGCATGCGCATCCTGCATCTGACGCCCTATTTTCGCCCGGCCTATGCCTTTGGCGGCGTTGTCCGGTCTGTCGAGGGCATGGCCAAGGCGCTGGCGAAACGCGGACATGAAGTGACTGTCCTGACGACGGACGCGCTTGACCATGAGCGGCGCTATGCTGGACCGCGAGACGAGACGAGCGACGGCATTCGCGTACTGCGCTGCGCCAATATCCTGCCGATTGCGCGAGCCCGCTGGAATCTCTCCACAGCGCTGGGCATGAAGAGAATGGCAGCATCCCTCTTGCCGATAGTCGATATCCTGCACGTTCACGAGTTTCGCACATCAGAGAATCTGCTGGTTATGCCGGTCGCCGAGCGGCTGGGCAAGCCAATCGCGCTTTCGCCGCATGGCACGTTGGATCTGTCTACCGGGCGGCGGGGCATGAAGGCGGCTTGGGATCGGCTCTTTGGCTCCGCAATGGCTGCCCGCGTGGATCATGTCCTCGCCTTGACCGACAAGGAAGTCCATCAAGCGCGGATGCTTTGGAAGAGTTTTGGCGCTCGCGAATCATCCACGAGATTCAGCAGTGTTCCCAATGGCGTCGACCTGGGTGAATTTTCGCCCCTGCCAGCAGCGGCCGGCTTCCGCGACGCACATATTCTGGGCAGCGGGCCAATAGTCTTGTTCATGGGGCGGCTGCAAGCGCGCAAGGGCGTCGATGTGCTGGTCAAGGCCTTTCTGGCTGCGGATAGTGCCGAATCGCGGTTGCTGATAGTCGGTCCCGATGAGGGCATGCTGCCGGAGCTCAGGCGGCTGGCTTTTGGCGATCCGCGCATAATTTTTGCCGGCTACCTGGCGGGTCAGGCGCGCTTGGAGGCTTTTGCGGCCGCGGATATCTTCGCTTTGCCGGCCAATGGCGAGGGGCAGCCCATGGCCGCGCTGGAGGCGATGGCGGCGGGTTTGCCTGCGCTGCTTTCGCCCGGCTGCAATATGGACGAGGTGGAAAGGCATGGCGCGGGATATGTGGTCGAGGCGAGCGTCGAGGCCGTCGCCGACAAGTTGCGCGTCTTGCTGGACGATGTCAATTTGCGGCGCGAGATGGGCAGCAAGGCGAGGCTGCTGGTGGAGGAGCGCTATACATGGAAACAGGTGGCAATTGATTTGGAGCGAGTGTATGAGGGGATGCTGACGGAGGATACCCGAGAAGGCCGTTGATTTTTTGCAGAAATTCACTAGACTTGTCAACGGAGTGGGGAGGCGGCGACATGATGGGAAAACGGCTGAAGCAGGCGCGTCTGCTGGCGGGCATGACGCAGCGGGAGTTGGCAAAGGCGCTAGGCGAGCAGGGCTACAAGATCACGGCTGCGGCGATCTCAAAGTATGAAAAAGAAAAGAGTTTTCCGTCAGCGCGATTCTGGTTGACCGCAAGCAACGTGCTGGTTGTGCCGACTACGTATTTCAGTCATCAGCCGGCGAAGCGCGTGGAATGGCTGGCATTTCGCTGTCGCAAGCGCTTGAGCAAGCGGGAGCGCGACAGAATCAAAGCCTATGCCAGCGATGTCGCGGAACTGCAGATTGAGTTAAGCGAGCTTCTTTATCCAAACGTCAAACACGCAATGCCTGTCATACCAGTAAAGACACTTGGCGACGCGGAGGATGCGGCCGCGCAATTGCGGAGCGAATGGGATGTTGGCGATCGTCCCTTGGACAATCTGGCGCAGACAGCCGAAGACCGCGGGATCGTTGTTATTGCTTGGCACGACGAAACTGGCTTGTTTGATGGCCTTTCGGGCAAATGTGGCGACCGTCAAGTAGCTGTCGTCAATACCAACGTCCCTGTGGACCGATTTAGGCTAAGCTTGGCGCATGAAATTGGGCATCTTGTCATGGATGTGGCAGACGGGACCGAAGCTGATGAAGAGAAGTTAGCGTACAGGTTTGCGGCGGCTCTGCTCTTGCCCGCGGAGCATGCTTGCCATGAATTGGGCGAGCGGCGAGATCATATCAATTGGGGAGAATTGATGTCTCTTAAGCGAAAGTATGGCATGAGCATGGCGGCGTGGATCAGGCGAGCGAGAGATCTCAATATCATTTCTGAGCCGTGCTATGAGAGTCTCAACATTTCAAGGTCTTCATTGGGTTGGCGTCTTTGTGAGCCGGTGGAGTATCTGGGAGACGAAGAGCCGCTTCAACTCAAGCAGATGGCGAATCGAGCTGTTTCTGAGGGCCTCGTTAGTCCGGATAGGATTTCGCGCTTTGCCTTAGATATCCTTCAGTCTGAAAATCAGATCGACAGCGCAGGCGAGTACCCCGATGCCCTGGACTTGCTTGAGATGGACGAAACCGAACGCGACATGTGGATGTCAAGGATGCAAGCGCTAGCAGAGACGATGGAGTTTGAAATGTTTGAGACGTACGGCGAGGACGACGCCAAGTTATGAGTGCAATCAACCCCGTTCGCGGCGAAATTTGGAAACTCAACTTTGACGACTCAATCGGTCAGGAAATCCGCAAATCGCGGCCGGCACTCGTCATGAATGTTGAAAGAGCTGGCCGCAAGCAGATGCGATTGGTAGTTCCCATTACAACAGGACGCGAATCGTTGGAAAACCTGTTCTGGATGGTAAGGATTCGGGCGGACTCAGCTAGTTGTATAGTATCATGTTCTCATGGGATGGTGTCAAAGAGCGACAAGGAAGCATTATGGGACAGGTACTGCACCCTCAGGCCAGGACGACAGAGGCGACCCGCCGAGAGATACAAGATAGTCAAGAGAGCATAGCCAAGCTGGCCAAACGCTTCGGCATCAACCCCAAGACTGTCGCCAAATGGAAGAATCGAGTTTCTGTCAAGGACTTGCCAATGGGCCCGAAACAGCCGCGCTCGACCGTGCTTACCGAGCAAGAGGAAGCCATGATCGTGGCCTTCCGTACCAAGACCCTGCTGTCGCTTGATGACTGCCTCTACGCGCTGCAGGAGACGATCCCCCATTTGACCCGCGCTAGCCTGCATCGCTGTTTTAAGCGGCATGGGGTAAACCGCTTGCCACAATCGGACAGCAAGCCGGCGAAGAAGCGCTTCAAGGACTATCCCATCGGGTACTTTCACGTGGACATCTGCCAGGTTCGCACCGATGAAGGCAGACTAAGTCTCTTTGTGGCCATTGACCGCACCTCCAAGTTTGTCTTTGCAGAGCTCATGACAAGCGCCAAGCGCGCAGATGCTTGTGCCTTCCTGCGCCGCTTGATAGCAGCAGTGCCCTATCGGATTCATACGATCTTGACCGATAATGGCTCCGTGTTTGCCCCGCCTCCGAATGCCAAGCAGCAGGGCAAGCGGGAGTTCGGTAAGATATGCGTAGCCCATGGCATCGACCACCGGCTGACCAAGCCTTATCATCCATGGACAAACGGGCAAGTGGAACGGATGCATAGGACCCTCAAGGAGCAGACTGTGTACAAGTACTTCTACCACACTCACGCGCAGTTGCGCCAACACCTGGGGGCCTTCTTGCAAGCCTACAACTTTGCCAAGCGGCTCAAAACGCTGAAGGGGAGAAGCCCCTACGAATACATCTGCGAGCGATGGCTGGATACACCGGACATCTTTCATCAAAACCCACACCATCTCACTGCGAGACTAAACAGCTAGTGGGCTAGATCACGACTCTTATGCGGACGCGTCTCAAATTCAGCCAGCCTCGATAGGAAGGTTTGTCGAGCAGTCGGGTGTAATCCAGTCAGAACTGCTCTTGGAAAAAGTTGCCGCCGCCGTCGCGCTTTGCATTGGCCACAACCGCCAGGGTAGGAAGAAAGGCCAACAGCGCAGCCGGTGAATCTCCGGGATTCCTAAATCTACTTCCAGCGACAAACACTATTCTTACACGCCCCGGTTATCCTGCGCTATAGCCGTGCGTAAATTCGTCTCGGCTGTAGAATAGAGCAAAGCCCGTCCATCCGCGGCTCAACCGAAGGACCAGCGCATGATCCGATTTGACCGTTTCACCGAACGCGCGCAGGATGCCGCCGCCCGCGCCTACGAAATCCTCCATCGCTACGGCCATTCCCAGGTCGATACCGAGCATATCCTGCTGGCGCTGCTGGAACAGACTGACGGCGTCGTCCCGCAGATTCTTGAGCGCCTGGCTGTCGATGTCGGCGCGCTGCGCTCCCGCGTTGACGACATCCTGCGGGATAGCCCGCGCACAGCCACAATTTATGGACAGGGCACAAACCAGGTCTTCATCACCCCGCGGCTCAAGAGCATCATCGACCGCGCCAACGAAGAAGCCAACCGCCTGCGCGATGAATACATCAGCACCGAGCATATCTTCCTGGCGCTGCTCAACGAGCGCAACACCGCCGTCGCCAAGACCATGATGGAATACAATATCACTCGCGACCGCGTCGCCGACGCCGTCAAGGATATCCGCGGCGGGCAGCGCGTCACCGACCCCCAAGCCGAAAGCCGTTATCGCACGCTGGAAAAGTACAGCCGCGATCTGACTCGCATGGCGCAGGAAGGCAAGCTTGACCCCGTCATCGGGCGCGATGGCGAGATTCTGCGCGTCATCCAGGTGCTCAGCCGCCGCACCAAGAATAATCCCGTGCTGATAGGCGAGGCCGGCGTTGGCAAGACCGCCATCGTCGAAGGCTTGGCGCAGAAGATCGCCAGCAATGATGTGCCGGACCTGCTGCTGGGCAAACGCGTCCTGCGCCTGGACCTCAGCGGCATGCTGGCCGGCAGCCGGTTTCGCGGCGAGTTCGAGGAGCGTCTCAAAGGCGCCATCGAAGAGATTCAGCGCTCGGATGGCGAGATCATCTTGTTCATCGACGAGCTGCATCAAGTTGTGGGCGCGGGGGCGGCCGCTGGCGCGATGGACGCCGGCAATATGATGAAACCGGCTCTGGCTCGCGGCGAATTGCAGACGGTCGGCGCCACCACCATGGACGAATACCGCCAGCATATCGAAAAAGACAGCGCCCTGGACCGCCGTTTCGCCCCCATATTCGTCGAAGAACCCAATATCGATGATACCATCGAGATGCTCTTTGGCTTGCGCGATCGTTATGAGGCGCATCACAACGTCAACATCGCCGATGACGCCATCGAAGCGGCCGCTCGTTTGTCGGCGCGTTATCTGACCGAACGCAAACTGCCGGACAAAGCCATCGACCTGCTGGATGAAGCGGCGGCCAAGCTGCGCGTGGCGCTCTTTTCCATGCCGCCGGCGCTGAAGAGGCTGCGCGAAACCATCGACCAACTCGCGCTGGAGGAACAGGCGGCCGGTTTGTCGCGGGATTATGAACGGGCGGCCGATTGCAAAATGCAGCGCATCCAGCTCGAAGAAGAATACGAGCATGCCCATCGCGGCTGGCGGCAGGAAAACACCCTCGACGAATTGGTTACCGCCGACAACGTGGCGCAGGTCGTCGAACAGTGGACGGGCATCCCCGTGCAGAGCATGCTGGAGACGGAATCCGAGAAACTGCTGCGCATGGAAGAGGTTATCAAGGAGCGCGTCATCGGCCAAGAGAAGGCGGTGATCGCCCTGTCGGATGCCATCAGGCGGGCCCGCAGCGGCTTGAAAGATCCCAAGCGGCCAATCGGCTCTTTCATCTTCCTGGGTTCAAGCGGCGTCGGCAAAACGGAACTGGCCAAGGCTCTGGCTGAGTTCATGTTCGATGACGAAGACAATCTGGTGCGCGTCGACATGAGCGAATACCGCGAGAAACATACGGTCAGCCGGCTCTTTGGCGCTCCGCCCGGCTACGTCGGTTATGAAGCGGGCGGGCAGCTGACCGAAGCCATCCGCCGCCGTCCCTATCGCGTCATCCTGTTTGACGAGATCGAAAAAGCCCATCCCGATGTGTGGAGCGCGCTGCTGCAGGTCCTGGAAGACGGGCGCATGACCGATGGGCAGGGGCATATTGTCGATTTCCGCAACACCGTGCTGATCATGACCAGCAACCTGGGCACCGAGTTCGCCCGGCATGGCGGCGCATTGGGTTTCCTGCCGCAAGACGAAGAAGAAGTCGCCGACCATCGCCAGATCGAAAAAGCCATGCGCGACACCTTCCGCCCAGAGTTCCTCAACCGCATCGACGAGATCATCATCTTCGAACCGCTGACGCTTGAAGCGGTCGAGCGCATGGTTGACCTGCAATTGCGTGATTTGGCGCAGCGCATGAAGGAATCCGGCTTGAGCATGCACCTGACTGAGCCGGCGCGCTATTGGCTGGCGAAGAAAGGCTATGACCGTCAGTTTGGCGCGCGTCCATTGCGCCGGGCGGTTCAGCGGCATATCGAAACGCCCCTGAGCATTCACTTGCTGAAGGGCGATTTCAACGCCGGCGATCTGGTGGTCATCGACGAGCGCGATGATCAACTGGAGTTTTCCCGCCATGCCGAGCAGCAGAGCGTCTACGCCGAAGCCAGCCAGCCCGCGAGGACAGAATATGGCGACGCCTATGACGATGCTTACCCCGCGCGCGATTATTATGAGGCTCGGTATGAAGACGAGGACTTCGCCGATTTTCTCTCGCAGACCGATGATGACGACGAGTTTGACGCCTTCCCGGCGCCTCCGAGAGCGCGTTGAGCCCTTAGTCTTGCGAGGGACGGCCTCAGGTCTTGGGGATCATGATCTCGCCGAGGCCCAACATTTCCGCTTCATGATCGCGCCAGAATTGCCGCTGGCCAGTTTCAGGATCATAGACAATTGCCATCAAGCTGTAGCTTCCCGGCGGGACATCGCTGACATCCATCCCATGCTGGCGCATGCGCTCGTCTGGTTTGAGCGGCGCGTCAACTTGCGCGGCTTTCCGCCAGCCAGCCCGCAAAGGATAGCGACGCAGTGGCGTCGAAGCCCAGCATGTGCCTGTCAATCTGAGAGATAGCGAGCGCGGCGACGCCAAGGATCACTGCCAGCGCTATAACCCAATGCCCCTGGGCTTTTGACATTCGGCCGCCTGCCCGTTTCACGATCTCTTCATTCTACAAAGTAGTCACGCGCCGCTGACTGCCTACTATTGCCTCGCCTTGACGCAACTGTCATCTCCGGTTTTCTTTCCCCTCCTTCGGCAGCGAATTCTTTGTTCCGCCGCGCGGCATTTTGTCCTTTGACTATGCACAGGCAATGGCTATAATGTCTGCGCTGGATTTGGGCAAGAGATGGGTATCGCCATGAGTGTAGAAGAACAAGGCGCGCGCGACGAAACCGTGATGGATGCGCCGCCCCCTGAAGTGTCGCCTGCCGATGCGTCAGCAAGCCTGGCAGCCGCCCCGGAAGAAGCCAGTCCGCCGGACGCTCCGGAGGCGGTCAAGGCGCCGGATGATGCTGCGCTGGCCGAGAGCGCCGCGGGCATAGACGCGGGTTCTGTGGAGAGCGCCGCGCCAGAGCCCGAGACAGCCGCCGCGGAAGCGCAAGCAGAGAGCGCTCCAGACGATGCGCCGCCAGAGCCTCGTAAAAAGGAAGCCGCCAAGTTCAAGCGCGGGCAGGTCTATGCTGGCATCATCAGCAGCACAACGCCAACCGCCGTATACGTCGACCTTGGCGATGGCGAAAGCGGTCTTGTGCCGGGCAGAGAACTGGAACTGATGACGCGCAAGATGCTGGAATCGCTGGTTGTCGGCGCGGAAGTTGACGTCTATGTGGTGAACCCGCGCAACCATCGCGGCGAGACGGTCTTGTCCATCAATCACGCGCTGGAAGAACGGGACTGGCGCAATGCCAAAGCGTTCGCCAAATCCCGTCAGGTGCATGAAGCCTCGATAGGCGGTTACAACAAAGGCGGGCTCATCGTGCGCTTTGGGCGCCTGCGCGGTTTTGTGCCCCAGAGCCAGTTGGCGGAAGCTCGCGTCCGCGGCATGTCTGGCGAAACGCCCGAAGAACGTTATGGACCGATGGTGAATCAGCCTATTGGCGTCAAGGTGATGGAGGTGGACCGCAAGCGCAATCGCCTGATCCTCTCCGAACGAGCCGCCACCCGCGACGTCCGTCAACAGCGCAAGGAAGCGCTCATCGCCGAGCTCAAAGTTGGCGAGATCCGCAAGGGCACGGTCGTCAGCCTGGAGAATTTCGGCGCATTCGTTGATATTGGCGGCGGCGAGGGCTTGATTCATCTCTCCGAGCTGGCATGGGGGCATATCACCCATCCGCGCCAGGCGGTGAATATCGGCGATGAAGTCGAAGTTGAAGTTATCAGCGTGAATGCCGAAGCCAAGCGCATCGGTTTGAGCCGGCGGCGCGTCATCAGCGATCCTTGGGATGAAATCGCCACAGCGCTGCGCCGGGGCCAGCTGGTGCGGGGCCGCGTGACCAAGCTGACGAAATTTGGCGCTTTCGCCCGTCTCATCGATCATGATGCCGTCGAAGGGCTCATCCATATCTCCGAGCTGGCTGGCGAGCGAGTCAATCACCCGCGTGAAGTGGTCAACCGCGGCGATGAGCTGGTCCTGCGCATCGTCAAGATCGACATAAAAGAGCGGCGGTTGGGCTTGAGCTTGAAGTCGGTCAATTCCACCGAGTTTCTCGATCTCGATTGGGAGATGGCTCTGCAAGATTCCGCCAGCTTGTCACAGACGGCTGAAGCCCCCAATGGCGAAGTGGAAGGCGCGGCAGACTAAGCGCGAATATGATATCTGGCAGACCCCAAGAGGATATCCTGTTGATGTCCTCTTTTTGTTTCTGCCCGCCGGCATATTCGCAGGGGCATAAGACGCGCAGGTCGCCCACGTGAATTGCGGGCTCCATCCCCGACCGCCTGTAATTTATCCGGATCTCGTGCTGCGCTGCCAGTATCGGACAAGCCTAACAGATGACGAATTTGGGGGAGAATCTGTCCCATATCAGCGCCGTTCCAATTTGCTGCGATTGCCCTGGCATGCGTCCTAATATCCGTTGAAAGATTCGCCATCATAAGCTAGTATCAGCGTAAGTCATCTGGCAGCGCTCTGGGATTCCTCAAGTTCCGCTTGCGAGAAGCGCCGTCCAGTAACCTGTAGGCGAGACGAAGCCCGAAGCCGGGGCGCGCGATTTGGGAGGGAGTAACCGTGCCGAACAAAATGGAACGCTTCACACAGCGGGCGCGGCGGGTCTTGAGCTTGGCGCAAGAAGAGGCGGAGCGCCTGCGCCACCATCAGATTGGAACGGAACATCTGCTGCTGGGTTTGATGCGCGAAGAAGGCGGCGTCGCGGGAAGAGTCCTGCGCGATCTGGGCTTGGATCTGCGCCGGGTGGAAGAATTGGTCCGCCGTTTGTCCTCGGCTGGCGACCGCGGCGGGACAGCGCAACTGGATCTCTCGCCGGGCACGAAAAAAGTCCTCGAGTTGGCTGTGGATGAAGCGCGGCGCATGGGGCATCACTATATCGGCACGGAGCATCTGCTGCTGGGTTTGGTGCGGCAGCAGGAAGGCATCGCCCTGGATGTGCTGCGCCGCCTGGGGGTCAGCCCGGAAGAGGTCCGCCGCCAGACCAGCAAAGTCCTGCAAGAGAGCCCGGTGCAGTCGACGCCCAGAGCCCATGAACGCGCCCATGGCCGATCATCCCGCAAGGAAACCACGCCCCTGGTCGACCAGCTGGCTACAGACCTGACCAGCCTGGCGGAGACTGGCAAGCTGGACCCGGTCGTGGGAAGAGAGATGGAGATCGAGCGCGTCATACAGGTGCTGAGCCGCCGGCGCAAAAATAACCCCGCCTTGATCGGCGAGCCCGGCGTTGGCAAAACAGCCATCGTCGAAGGTTTGGCGCAGCGCATCGTCGAAGGCGATACCCCAAAACCCTTGCTGCGAAAGCGCGTCTTGCAGCTGGATGTGGGCTCGCTGGTGGCTGGCACGATGTATCGCGGCCAGTTCGAAGAGCGGCTCAAGCGCGTCATCGAAGAGCTCAAGACCTCGGACACCATCCTGTTCATCGACGAAGTGCATATGCTGGTTGGCGCGGGTTCCGCTGGCAGCAGCGTTGACGCCGCCAATATCCTCAAGCCGGCTCTGGCCCGCGGCGAGCTGCAGTGCATCGGCGCGACCACGCTGGATGAATATCGCAAGCATATCGAGAGCGACGCCGCCCTGGAGCGCCGTTTCCAGCAGATTCAAGTGGCGGAGCCGACCATAGAAGAGACGATCGAAATCCTGCAAGGCATCAAATTTCCTTATCAAGATCATCACAATGTCGAAATCACCGATGACGCCATCGAAACCGCCGCAAACCTCTCCGCCCGTTATATCCCCGATCGTTTTCTGCCCGATAAAGCCATCGACCTCATAGACGAAGCGGCCGCCCGCCTGCGCATGTACAAAAGCCCGGAAGCCGCCGCCGTCCGCCGCGTCATGGACGAACTGGAAGACCTGCACGATGAGATTGAGATGGCGGAAGTCGCCGGGGAGCGGGACGAGGTGGCGACGCTGCAGCTGCGCCGCGATTCGCTGGACGCCACCTTGGCCGATTACAGCGTGAACTGGAATGAAGAAACCGGGCAGCCGCGCCTGGTTGGCGATGACATCTCGGAAGTGGCGGCGATGTGGACGGGCATCCCGGTCACGCGCATAGCCAACGAAGAGAGCGAGCGCCTGATGGAGATGGAAGACAAGCTGCATGAACGCATCATCGGGCAGCACGAAGCCATTGTCTCCATCAGCAAAGCCGTGCGCCGCGCCCGCGCCGGATTAAAAGACCCGCGAAGACCGATTGGGTCATTTATGTTTCTGGGACCAACCGGCGTCGGCAAAACAGAATTGACCAAGGCATTGGCCGAGTTTCTCTTTGGCAGCGAAGAAGCGCTAATCCAGCTGGACATGAGCGAATTCATGGAACGCCACTCTGTCGCCCGGCTGGTTGGCGCCCCGCCCGGCTATGTGGGTTATGAGGACGCGGGCCAGCTGACCGAAGCCGTGCGCCGCCGCCCCTACTCCATCGTTGTCTTCGACGAAGTGGAGAAAGCCCATCCGGAAGCCTTTAACATGCTGCTGCAAGTGATGGAAGAAGGCACGCTGACCGATGCCCGGGGCCGCCGCGTCGATTTCCGCAATGCCATGATCGTCATGACCAGCAATGTCGGCGCCGAGATGATCAAGCCCAACTCCGGCCTGGGTTTCTATACGCCGCTGGACGATGGCAAGCTCGATGAAGAAGCCTATGAAGATATGAGCCGCAACGTCACCGACCAGCTGCAGCGCCTCTTCCGCCCCGAATTCCTCAACCGCGTGGACGCCACCATCATCTTCCGTTCGCTGACTCGGGAAGAAATCAAACAGATCGTCGATCTCGAACTGAATAAGGTGCGCGAGCGCTTGCTGGAACATGCCATCACTTTGGAAGCCAGCGAAGCCGGCATCGAGTGGCTATCCGAGAATGGCTACAACCCCGAGTTTGGCGCGCGGCCCCTGCGCCGTCTGATCCAGAACGAAGTGGAAGACCGGCTTTCCGATGGCATCCTCTCCGGGCAATTCCGGCTGGCCAGCATCGTGCGCATTGATGTGGATGATGACGGCGGGCTGACCATGTTCTGCGTCGAAGACGAAGAGGAACTGGCTGGCGAGTTGGAAGCGGCTGTCTGAACAGGTCCGCCATAGAGCCTGTGATTACAGGCCGCGGGCTTGGCGACACTCCTGCGCATTGCCTCTGACAAGCGGAGCAACCGGATAAACAGGCGGAGGACTGCCCCGGGGCAATCCTCCCATCCGCTCGGCCTTGCCCAGCCTTAGGGCGCGACGGCGTCGCTGCAGTAGGCGTGCAGGCTGGCGAACCAAGCCATCTCGTTGGTCACCCAGTCTTTGTCATCGTCCCAGCGATAAGCATGAGAATCCATGACCTCAGCCCGCGTGTAGAAAGTCTCGATATCGACTTCTTCGGAGGTCCAATCGGCGCTGCTGTATTTCTCTCTGCCAACCACCTGGTATTGGTCATCCCGCGATAGCGCCTGGATCGCGCCCTGATCCGAGATGCGATAGTAGACATGCGGCGAATACCCGGCGGGCATATCGCCGACGCAGGCGATAGCGGTCAGCATCTGCGTATCTGTCGCTGTGTCATGGGGGTCGATATAGAAGCCCATCGGCTCATGCACGCGCATTATGGCGGGTTCTACTTCCAGCTTTTGACGGGCTTCTGCCAATTCGGCATCCTGACTATCGATAGTCGCGGATTTGCCGCGCAATTCGTCATCAAGCGCCTCAATCTCCGCGGATTTGCGCGTGAGTTGCTTCCGGGCAGCCTCCAATTGCGCAGTTGTGGATTCCGCCTCAGCCAGGGCGGCGACGAGTTCCGCTTCGATCTGGATAATCCTTGCATCGCCTTCCTGCAGTTGCGCTGTCAACGCCTCCAACTCAGATTCGAGCCTTGCGACGTCAGCATCTTTTTTCTTCAAGCGATTGGCGGCCTCAGCTCGTAACTGTCCTTGAGCCGCTTCCAGTTGAACCAGCGCCGAAGCAAGCGCATTCTTCGATTCGGTTAAGTCGTCTGTAAATGCAGCGATCTGATCCGCGTTTTCGCTGAGTCGCTGATTGGCAGCCGCAAGCTGGTCTTCCTGCGAACGAACATGGGCGCGGACAGCATCCAAGTCAGCTTGCAGCGCAACAATGCGCTCATTTCCAGCCGTGATTTGCGCTTGAGCCGCTTTCAGTTCAGCCAGCGCCGATTCAGCAGCAGCCCGAGATTCCGCCAGGTCGCTGGTCAGCGATGTGATGAGATCCGCGTTTTCACTGAGCCGCTGATTGGCGGATTCAAGCTGGTCTTCCTGCGAACGAACTTGGGCGCGAGCAAAATCCAAGTCAGCTTGCAGCGCATCAATGCGTTCATCGCCAGTCGTGATTTGCGCTTGAGCCGCTTCCAATTCAGCCAGCGCCGATTGAGCAGCAGCCCGAGATTCCGCCAGGTCGCTGGTCAGCGATGTAATGAGATCCGCGTTTTCGCTGAGCCGCTGATTGGCAGCCGCAAGCTGGTCTTCCTGCGAACGAACATGGGCGCGAGCAAAATCCAAGTCAGCTTGCAGCGCAACAATGCGCTCATCTCCAGTCGTGATTTGCGCTTGAGCGGCTTCCAATTCAGCCAGCGCCGATTCAGCAGCAGCCCGCGATTCCGCCAGGTCGCTGGTCAGCGATGTGATGAGATCCGCGTTTTCGCTGAGCCGCTGATTGGCAGCCGCAAGCTGGGCTTCCTGCGAACGAACTTGGGCGCGAGCAAAATCCAAGTCAGCTTGCAGCGCAACAATGCGCTCATTTCCAGCCGCGATTTGCGCTTGAGCCGCTTCCAATTTAGCCAAGGCAGATGCCGCACCAGCCCGCGATTCCGCCAGGTCGCTGGTCAGCGATGTAATGAGATCCGCGTTTTCGCTGAGCCGCTGATTGGCAGCCGCAAGCTGGTCTTCCTGCGAACGAACATGGGCGCGAGCAAAATCCAAGTCAGCTTGCAGCGCAACAATGCGCTCATTTCCAGCCGCGATTTGCGCTTGAGCCGCTTCCAATTTAGCCAAGGCAGATGCCGCACCAGCCCGCGATTCCGCCAGGTCGCTGGTCAGCGATGTAATGAGATCCGCGTTTTCGCTGAGCCGCTGATTGGCCGATTCAAGCTGGTCTTCCTGCGAACGAACATGGGCGCGAGCAGAATCCAAGTCAGCTTGCAGCGCAACAATGCGCTCATCGCCAGTCGTGATTTGCGCTTGAGCCGCTTCCAGTTCAGCCAAGGCAGATGCCGCAGCAGCCCGCGATTCCGACAGGTCGCTGCTCAGCGATGTGATGAGATCCGCGTTTGCATCAAGCCGCTGATTGGCCGATTCAAGCTGGTCTTCCTGCGAACGAACATGGGCGCGAGCAGAATCCAAGTCAGCTTGCAGCGCAACAATGCGCTCATCTCCAGTCGTGATTTGCGCTTGAGCGGCTTCCAATTCAGCCAGCGCCGATGCGGCAGCCGTCCGCGATTCCGACAGGTCGCTGGTCAGCGCAACGATTTGAGCCGCGTTTTCGCTTAGTCGCTGTTTGGCATCCTCCAAGGTAACAGCCTGAGTCTTGATTGTGGCGCGGGCATCCAGCAGGTCGGCTTCAAGCCTGGCAATCCGCTCGGCTTGGGCTTCCAACTGCGATTGCGCCGCGCTTAACTGAGCCGCGCTGGCTTGGGCGGCCAGCTGAGCATCCTTGAGGTCCGCTTCCAAACCCGCCAGTTCGAGCGTATTGCTAGCCGCTGCTTGCTTGGCATCGTCCAGTTGCGCCGTCAGCGATTGAACGGCCGCGCCGGAGGCTCGCAGGTCCGCTTCCAGACTGGCGATTTTGGCGCGTTTGTCCAGCAGTTCGTTGCGCGCGTATTCCAGCTGCGTAGATTCCGATGTCGCCGTTTCCAGGATGAATTGCACTTCTTCCTCAAGATCGGCGATTTGCGCCTCATAATCTTGCAGCCTGGCTTGAGCGCTGTCCAGGAGAGCCGCCTGACGCTGGACCTGGCTGCGCAGTTCCTGGGTTTCCGCTTCCAGGCTGGCGACCAAGGCATCGCGTTCGCTCAAGCGAGCCGTGGTATAGCTCAGCTCGGCAGTCCGCGCCTGGAGCGAGACCTGGCTGTCTTGCAGCGCGAGCCTGACGGAGGCGATCTGCTCTTCTTTTTCTTCCAGCTGTCTGGCTGCGTAGGTCAGTTGCGCGGCCTGCGTCTGCGCCAAGGCCTGCGAATCGCGCAGTTTGCCGCCGATGTCCAGCAGCTGGGCATCTTTTTCGCTGAGCTGCGCCTGGGCATAATCAAGCTGAGCGGCTTGAGTGCGCGCGCTGGCTTGGGCGGCCTGCAAGTCCGCTTCGGTATCAGCCAGCTGCTTGTCCTTGCCCTTGAGTTGAGCCCGGGCGCTTTCCAGCTGGGTCATGGCGGCGCCGGCGACGCTTTCCTTATCGGACAAGGCGCTGCGGGCAGCTTGCAACGCGTCTTCCGCATCCGCGAGCTGGACAGCCTTCTCGCTCAATTCGCTTTCGGCATATTGCAATTGCGCTGCCTGCGTGTGCAGCTGGGCTTGGACGTTCTGCATTTGCGCCTCAAGCGTGGCGATGCGCTTATCTTTGCCGCCAATCTGCTGGGCAGCCGCTTCTAGCTGGGCGGTGGCCGCCTGCAATTCCACTTGCGTCGCCAGCGCTTCCGCCTGGGATTGGCGCAAGCTCGTTTCGAAGCCGGCGATGCGCCCTTCACGCTCCTGCAATTCGCCCCTCACAAAGTCCAGTTGCGCCGACGTGGTATGCACGGCGGCTCGCGATGTCTGCAAATCCACTTCAAGCGCGGCGATCTCGGCGCTGTTTTCTTTCAGCTGTTCTTGAGCCATCGCCAATTGCAGGGCTGAGGCTTGGCCCGCGCCTTGCGAATCCTGCGAGGCTTCGGTGACGTCTTTCAGGCTGGATTGCATGCTGGCGATTTGGGCATCCTTTTCGCTGAGGCGCTCCTGGGCGTATTCCAATTCCGCCGTCTTGGTATGCACCGCGGCTTGCGACGCCTGCAATTCAGCCTGAAACTGGGCAATCAGCGCATCTTTTTCTTGCGCCTGTTCGCGAATGACTTCCAGCTGGGCTTTGGCGCCTTGCCAGTTGCCTTGCGCGTCAAGCAGCGCGTTATCGGCCGCCTGCAGGTCCGCCTGCATCGCCTGGATTTGCGCATCGCGATCGCGCAGTTCGTTCTCGGCGAAATCCAACTGGGCGGATTTGGTATGCACAGCCGCTTGCGAGACTTGCAGAGCCGCTTGAATGCTGGCCTTTTCCGCTTCTTTCTCTTTCTGCTGTTCTTTGAGGACATCCAATTGCCCGGCGGCTGTCTGCCAACTGCCGAGGGTATCCAGCAGTTCCGCTTCGGCGGATTGCAAATCGGCATGGGCAGAGGCGATCAGCGCGTCCCGCTCGCTCAATTCAGTTTCGGCATAGCGCAACTGTGCCGTCCGGGTATGCGCGGTCGCGCGGGTTTCATTGAGTTCCGCCTGGATGCCAGCCATCTCGGATTCGCGCTCGGCCAAGCGCTTCTCGGTCAACTCCAGCTGGACAGAGGCGACCTGGTTGGCGCCTTGCGCTTCCCGCAGAGCCGTCTCGGCATCGCGCAGATCGCTTTCGACGCTGGTGATTTGCGCGTCGCGCGTCTTCAAACGGTTTTCAGCATAATAGAGTTTGGCGGCGGTGTCTTGCAATTCAGCTTGCGTATCTTGCAAGCTCCCTTCGACGGCGGCAATGCGCGCGTCTTTCTCCGTCAGCCGGGTCTCGGCTGAATCCAGCACAGCCAGGGTTCTCTTGTGTTCGCTCCGCGATTGCTGGAGGCTGTCTTCCGTTGCCAGCGATTGCGATTCAAGCGCTTGGATCTGGGCATCCGACTCGCCCAACCGGGTATTCAGCGCTTGCAAGCGGTCTTGGGCTTCCAGCAGGCTGGCGCCGGTCACGTTGAGTTCGTCTTCGGCGGATTGCAGCTCGGCCCGCAAAGCCTGGATATGGTTGAATGCCAGCAGGCCAGCCAGGCTAACGGCAATCAGGAGCAGAATGACAGCCAGAAAGCGCGGAATGCTGGGCTTGCGGATGTAAATGGTCGCGAAGGGTTTCTGTTTCTCTTCCATCAGCTGCTCCAATCACTCTTCAACCCGGGGCGACCATGCGCGGACCGAGGCAAGCTCATCATATAGGTTCATACGCAGTGTAACATAATTGGTCGCGCAACAAGAAAGAGACTGCCTCTTGACAGTCCCTTGAGATGGTCGGCAACGCGGCGATCTTGTCACATCAGGGGGGGACTTTCCATGTCCCAAAAAGCGGCTGGCTTTACGCCCGCGGCGCCAGGATTTCTTTAACATAGGAGAGATCGTCAGAGATTAGACTGACCATCTCCGTCAATTTGGCAACCTGTTCTTCCAGACGATCCATGCGTTTTTCAAATCCGTCCATGCGCTCTTCAAGCCTGTCCATACGCTGCTCGATGCCCGTCAAGCGCCGGCTTATGTCCCCCAACTGTCTGGAGTTATCCGCAAGTATCTTTGTGGTATCCGCCTGTGTTTCTATCAAAGAAGTCGTCATCCGCTCCAAATGGCGAAAGCGCATTTCGGTTACATCATCAAACATATCGACAACTAATTCTAACTCCTGCAATCATGACTCTGCCTTGAACACTATTCTAACACGAAACATAAAGCCTACAAATCAAAAGGGACTGCCGTCTGACAGTCCCTTGCTTGCTCTTTGGGCATAGAGCCGCTTACATCATGCCGCCCATGCCATCCATGCCGGGTCCGCCGGGCATAGGCGGCGGGTTCTCTTCCGGCACATCGGTGATCAAGGCTTCGGTGGTGAGGATCATCGCCGCGATCGAGGCGGAGTTCTCGATTGCGCCGCGGGTCACCTTGGCCGGGTCGGGGATGCCCGCTTCAATCATATCGCCGTATTCGCCATTCATGACATTGAAGCCGACGCGATGATTGCTGCTGTCCTGCTGCGCCCGGCGCACGTTCTGGATGATGACCGCGCCATCTTCGCCCGCGTTTGCCGCGATCTTGCGCATGGGCATTTCCAGCGCCCGCCGCATGATGGCCACGCCGGTGTTCTCATCGCTGACGCCCAGGCTGACATCATCCAGCGAGGAAACGGCGTTTATCAAAGCGACGCCGCCGCCGGGCACGATGCCCTCTTCGACTGCCGCGCGGGTGGCGCTCAAGGCATCCTCTACGCGGTGCTTCTTTTCCTTGAGCTCGGTCTCGGTGGCCGCGCCAACGCGAATGACAGCGACGCCGCCGCTGAGCTTGGCCAGACGTTCCTGCAGCTTCTCGCGATCATAATCGCTGGTGCTGTTGTCGATTTCCCGGCGGATCTCTTCGATGCGCCCGACGATCGCGCCATCTTCGCCAGCGCCGTCAACGATGACCGTGTCGTCCTTGGTGCTGACGACCTTGGCCGCCCGCCCCAAATCCTGGACGCTGACGCTATCCAGCTTGCGGCCCGTCTCTTCGCTGATGACCGTGCCGCCGGTCAAGACGGCGATATCGCGCAGCATGGCTTTGCGGCGATCGCCAAAACCGGGCGCCTTGACCGCCAGGACATTGATCGCGCCGCGCAGCTTGTTGACGACGATGGTGGCAAGAGCCTCGCCATCGACATCTTCGGCGATGATGACCAGCTCGCGCTTGCCGATCTGGTGCAGCTTCTCGAGGATGGGGATGATGTCCTGCGCCGCGCTGACCTTCTTGTCGTGGATCAGAACGTAAGGCTCGTCGATGCTGGCTTCCATCGCCTCGCTGTTGGTCACGAAATAGGGGCTGATGTAGCCGCGGTCAAATTGCATGCCCTCGACGTATTCGGTCTCAAACTCCAGGCCGCGGCTTTCTTCGACCGTGACGACGCCATCCTTGCCGACCTTGTCCATGACCTCGGCGATCAAATTGCCGATTTCCATATCTTGCGCCGAAACGCTGGCGACATTGGCGATCTCGTCTTTGGTCTCGATAGGCGTGGACTGGTTGAGGATATCGCGGGATACAACATCAGCCGCCTGGATGATGCCGCGCTTGAGCAGCATGGGGTTGGCGCCGGCCGCTACGTTCTTCAAGCCTTCGCTGACGATGGCTTGAGCCAGGACGGTCGCGGTCGTTGTGCCATCGCCGGCAATGTCGTTGGTCTTGGTGGCCGCTTCCTTGAGGAGCTGAGCGCCCATGTTTTCGTAGGGGTCTTCGAGCTCGATCTCTTTCGCCACCGTGACGCCATCGTGGGTCACAGTGGGCGCGCCGAACTTCTTATCCAGCGCGACGTTGCGGCCCTTGGGACCGAGGGTCGTGCTGACGGCATTCGCCACCTTGTCAACGCCGGCTTGCAGCTTGCGGCGGGCATCTTCCTTAAATACGAGTTGCTTTGCCATGGATTCCTCCTGATTTTCTCGGGCTAAACCTGTTTCGCTGCCTGTCCTCGCGCGCCAAGCCGCTTTAGGCTTGCACGATGCCGAGGATGTCGGATTCTTTCATGATCAACATCTTGATGCCGTCAAGCTTGACCTCGGTGCCGGCATACTTGGCGAAGAGCACGCGGTCGCCTTCGGAAACATCCATGGGGATGCGCTTCTCGCCTTCTTCGTCATACCGGCCGGGACCAGCGGCGCGGATGAGGCCCTGCTGGGGCTTTTCTTTGGCCGTCTCCGGCAAGACAAAGGCGCCACCGCCAAAGGTCTCCTCGGATTCAACGGGTTCCACCAAAACGCGGTCACCAAGCGGGCGGATCGATACAGCCATTTTCTACTCCCTCTTGAACTATCGCTTGCACTGAACGTCACTCATGCTGGCACTCGCATACTGAGAGTGCTAAACATTCAGGCATAAATTAGCACAGAGGCGCTTGGCAGTCAATTGATTTGGCAGTGTCAACGCGCGATTGCCAGAATTTATACGATCTTCTTATGTTTTGAGGCGCTGCGAATCAGCGTTCGCTCTCCACCAGCGATTCCAGTCCATAATAGAGATGGGCGGAGCTCAGCGTGCCCATGCCGATATGATCGGCCAGATCAAAGGACAGCGGCGCAACTTGGATATGCGTCTGGCCCCCATCGCGCAAAGCGATGATCCTGGCATGACGGGCATCCCACTCGCTGGCGTAGGCGCGCATTTTGGGGATAAGCCGCGCCTGCCCGAAGAAGATGCCGCCAGCGATTGTCGCTATGACAAGCAGGCAGCCCAGCGTTATCGGTTTCCTCCAGGCTTTGCCATGCGCTGAAGAAGCCAGCAGACGCGCCAGCCAGAAGCCCCAAAAGAAGCCTGCCGCGACCTGCAAACAAGCCGAGCCCGCCATGATGCGGGGCGACGTGAAGCCGTGACCGATGAATGTGACGCAGATAAGCGCCGCGATAGTCAGCCAGGCGATGATGAGCAAGCCCATAGCAGCCATGCCCAGCCGCGCGCCGCCATCAGCCAGAGCGGGATCGCAAAGGAGCGCCAACATCATCAGCATGCCCAAAGCCGACGCAAAGAGATAGGTTGATGCCCGCGCGTCAATGCTGCGCAGCTGCGTCATGGCGATCAGCAGAAGGCAGGCAAGTAGCAAGCCGCCGCAGACAAGCGGCCAGCCGCGATCATCCCGTTCAAGCGCTGCCAGCAGCCGCCGGCCCAGCCAAAGCGCCAGACAAAACAGCAGCAGTAGCGTCAGGTTCAGGCAGATGACGATCAGGTAGCGCGCGCCGAAGCGACCAAAGACAATCGGCAGATCGCTGTGATGCGCCCACAACACCGGCAGGAACAGGCTCTGTATCGCCAAGCCGAGCCAGATTGCCCGCCTGAGGCTCGCAGCTGACAAGGGTCGCGCGGCGCTTGAACTGCCGTCTGTGGATTGCCAGCCGAGCGCCATGCCAAAAGCGCAGAGCAGCGTGAAGCCGGCGATGACTTCGGGGCGGCCCGCGCTCTCGTATGTGATCTGCAGGGTGACAAGCGCCAATTCCGGCAGCGAGCGAATCGGCTGGCTGTAGTTCTCGGCGTCGGCGGCCGCGCGTTTCCATATACCCGGTGATGACAGCTGAATAAGCGCGCCCAGCGCCGTCGCCAGCAGCATGCACAGCGCCACGATCCTCAACCTGCGCCGCCATGCTTTAGGCGCGATTGCGAAAGCCAGCGCAGCCAGCGGCAGCAGGAATGCCGCCTGGAAGACCAGAAACATCTCCGAAGCGCCCGCGGTCAAGAAACAGATCAGACCGCAGACAGCCGCCCAGCCAAGCTCGCGCCCCCTGCCCCGCGCGCTCCGCAGCGTCCAGCCAGCCAAAGCCAAACAGACCAGCAAGCCAACCAGAGGCAGGCTGTATTGCAGGTTGGCGGAATACCAATAGAAGGGCTCCGGCGTATAGAAGGCGTTGATCGTGGCAGCCATCGCCAGAGCCGCGCCAGCCAATGCACATGCCCGGCGCCCGCCCGCCAAAGGGAATTCAGCCAACACTTGGCTGAGCAGCCAATACATGCCCAGCAAGCCAATGAGCGCCACGGCAGTTGTGAAAACTGGCGGCAGCTCGACAGCATAAGGCGCCAGTGCCAGACGCAGCGTTATGCTGGAATAGGCGCTGGTCCAATTCTGATAATACGTGACCAAGCCATCCCAGACGCCTTGATTCAATCCCCGCGCCGCCACGCCAAAGTCATCGTGAATCATGCGGCTGTGCAAGCCGAGCCAGGCATAGAGCAGCAGAGGCAAACAAGCCATAACCGTCAGCAGCCAAATCGCCATAGACTTGCGATTGAGACGGCTCATCCCGCAGGCTCCCGCGTGACCAGCAGCCGCGATTCGGCGCGATTGCCAACCTGGTCATAAGCCACAGCCCGGATTTCGACTTCCGAGCTTTCGCCCAGGTCCAGCTCCAAGCCATGGGGCCAATCGAAATCGACCCCCGCCAAAGCATCTCCGCGATAGAACTCCACGCGCTCGATGGCCAGGTTGTCGCTGACCTCGGCACTAAGCGCGACCGTCGACTGCCCCGCGGAAGCCTCACTGGCCCGCAGCCGAATGACCGGCGGCGTATTGTCGAATGTCAGCAGGCGGGTATCGCTCTCCTGGCTGCCATCGGCAAAAGTCACGGTCAGGCGCAAGGTGTGGATGCCGCTGAGCAAGGCGGTCCTCCAGGTGGCTGCCAGTTCGCCATCGGGCAGCGAACGCAGCGGGTCATCGACTGGCTGCCAGCTCTTGGGGTTGACGTCAGCGCCATAATCCAGCCGCCAGCTCACGGCGCCCTCGCGATTGACAGCCGCCATGATCTCCACGTTTGAGCCGACGTAGGCATAATCGGCCGGCTGCATGATTTGCAGGGCTTTGCTGGCTGCCGATTGTCCATCGGCGCTGTAGCTGCTGGGCGGCAGGGGTCTGTCATTTTCCAGCCACCAGTCCATGATTGACTCGGGCGGCATGAAATAAGCGGCTTCGACGCGCAATTCGTCGGGCGTATTGACCGTGGCCAGCAGGCCGGTGGCGCGATTGATCTCCAAGGTCTGCCACATATCGTCGCGCCGCAGGCTGGCGCCGGCCGGCATGAGTTCGCGCCGCGTCGGGCAATGATTGGTGGTGGCGGGCAACAAGCCGGATATCTCGCAGACCAAAAATTCTTCGATATCATGCGGTCGCTGCCATTTGTCCGGTGGCGTGCCGCGCCGCTCATGCGCATAGTCTATGAGCGCTTGCCAGCCCGGCGCATCGCTGAGAAGCAGTCCAGCGCCGTCGCTCTCGTCAGCGGCATCGTCCCTGCCCGAATGCGCGGCGATGACCAGGCCCGGCGAATATGCCAGGCGCCAGCTGTCACGGCTGTCGGCGCTTGAGCCAGCCAGCGAAGCCACAATCCGCGTCCGCGAGCTTTGGCTAGCCGGCTTTTCCAGCACGCGACGCCGCGCGTCCTCATCAGCCAGGATGTCGTTCACCAGGTAAGCCAGGCTCGGTTCGATGATCTGCGTAGCCCAGGATTGCGCCGGGGAGCCTTCGCGCGACCAGAGGATTGCGCCATCGCTATCGGCGATTTCCAGCACAGCCAGGGGGTCGCGCCCACGGTCGCCATCGGCCGGCAAGCCCGTCATCACTCCCAGCGAAGCCAGGACGCTGTAAGCATAGGCGGAATCCAGCAGCGAGACCTGCCCGCCGCGCTCCAGGAGTTCAAGTGGCGCATCCTCCATATCCAGCCCTCTGAAGCCCAGTGCTTGCGCCGTGCCCAGCGCCTCCCTCATGGAAACGTCATTCGCCGCCTGCGCGACCGGCGCGAGCAGATGAGCGGCCATGGCATCGCGCAAGTTCAGGGGTCCGCGATATGCGCCATCCGCGTAGCTCGGCGAATAGATGAGCTCGGCCTGGGCCCCCGGGTAGGCGCGCGGTATATCAAAGACCATGGAGGCCGGCGTGAGTTCCCGCTGCAGGAAAGCCTGCATATACACGATGGGATGCAGCAGGATTGCCGGTTGATGCTGCCGAGCGTTCGCCCCGCCGACCATGCTCAAGATCTCGCCGCTGCCTACGTCAAGCAGAACCAGCGCGCCACTATCTGGCCGGGACGCAAGCGATTCGGCAGAAGTCTCCTGCGCTAATTCTGGGCAGCCCGCGCCAAGCTGCCCAAGATGCGCTTGAAGCAGGCAGGCGGATCGCCTCTGCAAGTCCAGATCAAGCGATGTGACAATTCGCAGGCCGCCCCGCGCGATCAAAGCCTGGCTGCCTTCTTCGCCATGCCTTGCCAGTATGAAAGCGGCCTGGTCGCGCGCGTAGCTGATGAAGTCCGGCGCGATTGACCTGTCGTCGCGCTTTGGCGCCAGGATGGCTGGCTGGCTGGCTTTGGCGCTGTCGAACTGAGCTTTGCCAATCCGCCCGGCGTTTAACAATTCAAAGAGCAAGTCGGCGGCTCGCTCACGGCTGCGCTGCTCGGCGTCAAAGGGGTTGATCTCCGTTTGCTGGGCGGCCATCGCCAGGAGCGCGGCTTCAGCCAGGCTCAGGTCTTCGGCGCTCTTGCCAAAATAGACGCGCGCGGCCGCCTCAATGCCATAGGCCTCATGCCCGAAGAAGGCGCTGTTTAGACGCCATTCCAGCAAGGTCTCGGGAGAGTGGAGGCGCTGGCTCTCGGCTATCAGCGCGATCTCCAGCAATTGGGGGTCCAGGCCGCTGCGCCGGGTCATGGGCAGCAGGGTTTCCCGCGCCAATTTCCCTACGAGGCTCTGGCTGGGCGTCACTGGCAATCCGCTGATATACTGCCAGATTTGCAGGGTGGCGCCCAGAATATCGAAGCCGGTCGGCGCTGACAGGAAGTCGCCATCTTCCGCCAGCAGGAAGGCCTCAATCGCATGAGCCGGCAGGGCGTCCAGCCGCAGCCAGCGCTCTTCATCGCCAAGCTGGAAGTCGACGCGGTGGATCTCGGTTTGGCCGCTGCGGTCATAGAAGCGCGTCGGCGCCCCGGCCGCGTCAAGCATAAGGCTGGCTTGGGGCGTCGGCAGATGGCTGGCCGCTTGCAGGTATAACCAGATGGACAGGCTCAACCCGGCCAGCAAAGGCAGCAATGACAGCAGCAGGGGCAAGATAACCAGAATGCCCAGCCAAAAGTTGGAACGGCGCGCTTCATGCTCGCGGCGGCGCTTTCGGCTGTGCCGCCTGCGGATGATGTGAGCCACTGCGGGCATGGCTTGCCTCAGTCAGCGCTGAAGGCTGGCTGGCGATGCGGGGCGCTCAATCTTGCAGCGATTCCAGATAGCTTCGCAAGCCCTCCCAATCGCCCTGGGCGGCGAACTCGGCTTGGCGCGGCCAAGTCTCGAGGCGGCTTGGGCGGCTGCGCCCGGCGGCTGTGAATATCGCTTCGAGCTTGTCCAGGCTGGTATTTGCCAGCGCGCTGTAACTGGTGATGCCAGCTTCGCGCAGGACCGTCTGGAAGACCTCGCCAACGCCGTTGACGCGGGTCAGGTCATCGAGATCCGCGTCGTCGGCATGGCGAACGATGGCGCGTTTTGCAAGAGCCTCGGCCGCCTGCGCCAGGGATTCGGCTTCATCGGCGTCGCCTTGGGCCTGGCTATCCCGCCGCGACCAAAGCCAGAGCGCGATCGCCAAAGCCAGCAAGCCCACCGTCCAGGACCACATGTCCCGGCTGCCAGCCGGCGTCAGCTGGGCATTCAACGCCAATGCGATGGCCAGCGTCAATGCCATCATGGCCAGCAGATTCTTCGCTTCTCGATTGAGTTTCATCGTGATCGCCACCATCCCGTTCTTGATATGCCGCGAATTATAGCATAAGCATGCGGAATTACCGCCCAGCGCAGCCAGGACAAGAGTGATGAAACTCAAGGATTTACGACGCATCGCGAGTTCCGCGCAGGAAAATTAACCACCGAGGGCGCCGAGGACACTGAGTATTTTCCTTGATAGCGCGGAGACGCTCTGTCTGCGAATTTCGCCACACATGCCAGGACTGCTCCGAAGGCGAAACCCTCGTCGCGGCAGCGTATCGAATTCGGTCGAAACTCTTCTGAGCCAGATTCAACTTCAAGAAGAATGCACAGACGACTGGTCAGGAAAGTCAAGCGGCGCATCTTCAGGACGTTCTGTTGGAGCGCGCGACAACAGGCCCCTACACGGCGCTGGATTGGCCGAGCCAGAAGTGGAAGAAATGCTCCTGTTTCTCCTCAATTGACTCGGCGCTCTCGGTGTCCTCGGTGGCAGAACATTTGTGTTTCAGCCGAAATGGATACACTACCCTCGACGCGGAAACTGGCGCTCTGTCGCCTGGCATCGCTATAATGGCTGCGATGCGCCCGGGCTATGGAGCGGCGAATATGGATCATACCTTCGGCAAGCTTATCAGCGATTCGCTCAAGCTGACCAATCATCGCGCCAATCTGCAGGGCCTCCAGCATCAGCACACTATCTCCCCGCGGGACCCCAACCCTGACGAGCCCGTCACTATCCACGCGTTCAGCGCCAGCGACCCAGCCATAGCGAGCATCGATCTCATATACACCACCGACGGGTCAGATCCGCGGATGGCGGGCAGCGAATGCCAGCGAGTCGCCTTCCAGCGCGTACATACCGAGTGGGATACGCTGGTCTGGGATTACGTCAGCCATTGGAGCGCGCAGATCCCCGGGCAGTGCGATGGCACGCTGGTGAGCTATTGCATCAGCGCCATGACCGCGGAGGGCCAGCCCATCCATGCCGATTATCCCGATGCCGAAGAGCGCGTCCAGCATGCCACCATGATTCACTTCAAGAATATCCCGCCCGACGCGCCATTCACGCCCTCGCCGCAAGATTCCCCGCCGCTGTTCCGCTATCACGTCGATCGCCATGAGCCGCCGGCCTGGGCTCGGGAGGCCATCATCTATCATATCTTTCTCGACCGTTTTTATCCCGGCGATGGCAGAGACTGGCTGCAAACCGGCGACCTGCTCGGCTTCTGTGGCGGGACGCTTTGGGGCGCGCGCGACAAGCTGGACTATCTGGCGGATTTGGGCGTGAATTGCCTGTGGCTGAGCCCGACCTGGAGTAGCCCCAGCAATCATGGCTACGACGTGGCCGATTATGAGCGGATTGAGCCGCGGCTGGGCGGTGAGGAAGCGCTGCATGCCCTGGTCGAAGGCGCGCATCGGCGGGGCATCCGCGTCTTGCTGGATCTGGTCTGCAATCACATCTCCAATGAGCATCCCATCTTCGCGGAGGCTCAAGCCAGCGAGAGCAGCCCCTGCCGCGACTGGTTCGACTTTGACCCGCGCTTTCCGCATGGCTATCGCAGCTTCTTCAACGTCAAGAACATGCCCAAGATCAACCTGGAGCATCCCGACGCCCGCGAATGGATGATCCGCATGGCGATCAGACAGCTAGAGATTTTCGATGTCGATGGCTTTCGGCTGGATGTGGCGGCCGGCGCAGGAGCCAATTTCTGGACGCATTGCCGGCCCCGATTGCGCGCCATCAAGCCGGATTGCCTGCTCATCGGCGAGATCATTGACGCGCCCAGCACTCTGCTTATGTATCAGGGTCGGCTGGATGGCTGTCTTGATTTCTCGTTGAACGAAGCGCTGCGCCAAACCTACGCCTGGGGCAACTGGGATGAGGGGCGATACGAGGAGTTCGCCGAGCGCCACCGCGAATACTTCGGCGACGGCTTCCTCCTGCCCAGCTTCATCGACAATCACGACATGGATCGCTTCTCGCACATCGTCGATAATGACAGCGACGCGCTGAAACAAGCGGTCATGGCGCAGATGCGGCAGCCCAACCCGCCGGTCATATTTTATGGCAGTGAAGTTGGCTTGCGGCAAGCGCTCAGCACCCGCGAGCATACGCTGGATGTCAGCCGAGTGCCCATGGTCTGGGATGACAGGCAAGACCAGGACCTGCTAGAATTCTACAAGGAACAGATCAGCTTGCGAAAACAGGTTCAGGCGCAACAGAAGTAAGTGATATTAAGTCATGCATCAAACAATTCGAATGCTGTAGGGGCGGTCCGGTGGCTCGTCCCGCATTATGCCGATGTTTGAAGCCGGCGGACGACTCACCGAGTCGCCCCTACGATTCTCATTACTTTATGTGATTTGCTGAAGCCGGGTTTAACCGCGCGCATAACTGCCGTTGCGCAGAACGAGTAAATCGGATATAATCGTTCTGAGTGATGACGGTATCTTCACCAATCGCGAGGTCGTATGGAAACTGGAACCGTGATTGTAGGACTTGGCGTGCTCATATCATTATTCGGCTATTTGGAACTCATTCGGCGCGATCTCCGCAGCGAGATAAAGGAAGTTCGCCAAGCGTCTGAAACAGCGCACAAGGACATCCAAACACGTCTGGGTAAAGTAGAGACACAAGTCGCTACTCTTTCCGAGCGAGTCAATTGTGTAGACGATAAGGTCTCCGACATTCAGAGACGACTGGGGCAAGGCTCATGATCATAAGCGTAACCGGCGTAGTCGTCGACGACCAGGAAAAAGCCCTGCAATTCTACCGTGACAAGCTGGGCTTCCAAGTTAAACATGATATGCCCCTCGGCAACCCCGAAGGCGATCGCTGGCTGACAGTCGTGTCGCCGGAGCGGCCGGACGGAGTGGAGCTGCTGCTTGAGCCCAACCGCAACCCCATCTCTTTAGCGCATCAGCAAGGATTGATGGAACAAGGCTATCCCTCCATCATATTTGGCGTCGCCGACGCGCAGGCGGAATATGAGCGGCTTAGCGCATTGGGCGTCGAGTTCACCATTCCGCCCGGTGATATCGGTACCGCCATCATCGCGATCTTCAACGACACCTGCGGCAATCTCATTCAAATCATGCAGGAAAAAGGCTGATTTCCTCCCGCGATTGTGGTCAGCCGCGCTCTCGCAGCAGTCGCAGGGCGCTTTCCGCCATGACGCCAACGCCGATGGGCAGGCAGCCCTCGTGAATATCAAAGATCGGGCTGTGATGCGGGCGATTCTTGTCATCCAGTTGCGCGCCCAGCCGCAGCATGGCGCCGGGGGCTTGCTGGGTCATAAAGGCGAAATCTTCACCCGCCATGATGGGTTCGCCATGTCCGGACTTTTCTTCGCCCAGCAGTTCGCGGCTCACCGAGCGGATCAAGCCAGCCACGCCCGGGTCATTGTAAAGCGCGGGGTAGCCGGTGGAGATCTTGAGTTCATAGTCCCCGCCGAAGTGCCGCGCCAGGGCAAAAGCTTCTTCGACTAGGCGGTGAATCTCTTCGCGGGCTTCCTGCTCAAAGGTGCGGATGGTGCCGGTGATGAGGACTTCGTTGGGGACGACATTGGGCGCGATGCCGGCGTGAATCGAGCCCAGGCTGACGACCGAGCGCTCGGTGGGGCTGCGCCGGCGGGAGCGAATCGCCTGCAGCGCGTTGATGACTTGCGCGCTAAGCCAGATCGGGTCCAAGCCATGATGCGGGGCCGCGCCATGCGTGCCCTCGCCGAATATGGTCGCTTCGAAAGCGTCGGGCGCCGCCAGCGAAAAACCATCACAGACTTCGATCTCGCCCATAGGCGACCCGCTGGAGACATGGCAGGCGATGACCGCGTCCAAGCCCGCCAGAGCCTTCTCCTCGACCATAAGGCTGCCGCCGCTGTGCCCGTCTGATTCGCGCCATTTTTCTTCGCTGGGCTGGAAGAGCAGGCGAATCTCGCCAGGGGGCCGATCGGTCATGTCATTAAGCAGCTTGGCCACGCCCAGCAGCATCGACGTATGGGCATCATGGCCGCAGGCGTGCATCAAACCCGGCGTCCGCGACTTGTAAGGCACGTCGTTGGCTTCCTGGATTGGCAAGGCATCCATATCCGCGCGAATGCCAACGGCTGGCGAGCCTTCGCCGATGCGCGCCACCACGCCCGTCTCCGCCACGCCAACTTCGATCTCGATGCCCATATCCCGCAGCGAGTTCGCCACCAGGCGCGAAGTGCGCTCTTCTTCAAAGCCGAGCTCCGGGTGCATGTGAATATCGCGCCGCCAAGCCACCAATTGTTCCTGCATCTCATGCGCTTTTTCCAGCAAGGTCATGGCAATGTCCTCATGTTCGCCGCAAGTTGGCAAGATGATACCGCAGTTTCGAGCGGGCAAACATATCATCCGCGCTCGATTGTCAGCGGCGGGTCTGGCGCTTCGTTGACGCTGAGGGTGAAAATATCCGGGCGGTTGTAATGCCCGACCACATCAAAATCCAGGTGCGCCTGGTGAATTGCATCCAGATCCAGCTCGGCGTACAAGATGCCCTCCTCGCCATAGAGCGGCTCACAGACATACGCGCCATAGGGATCGACGATGGCGCTGCCGCCGCGGCAGAGTTCTTCGGGCAGTGTCTCCAGCTCCTCATGCAGCGCCAGATCCGCCGGGTACAAGGACTTCAAGAAGTATTGATTGCAGCCCAGCACAAAGCAGCGCCCCTCGCAGGCGATGTGGCGGAGCGTGGCTTGCCAGGAATCGCGCTGGTCGGCTGTCGGCGCCAGATAGAGGCTGACCCCCTTGGCGTACATGGTCATACGCGCCAGAGGCATATAATTCTCCCAGCAGATCAAGCCACCGATTGTGCCATAGGGCGCATTGATGGCGATCAAGCCGCTGCCATCGCCACTGCCCCAAATCAGCCGTTCCGAGCCGGTGGGCATCAGCTTGCGATGCACTCCCAAAATATCGCCAGCCGGACCCAGGTAGAGCAGCGAGTTGTAGAGCGTGCCGCCATTGCCGGTTTGGCTCCTCTCCGAGATGCCGATGGCCACGAAGGCTTGCGCATCTTGAGCCGCCTCGCGCAGATGCCTGGTCTCCTCATCATTGAGGACCAGCGACGCCTGCCAATAGCGCGCGAAATCCTGACGACCCGCCAGAGAACGGCTGCCGACGCTGGCGCCAAAGGTAAAACCGCGGGGATAGCCCGGGATCATCGCCTCGGGCAGCAGGATCAGATCCGCGCCTTGCGCCCCCGCTTCCCGAATGAGACGAGCCGCTTTGTTGATGCTGGCTGCTCTGTCGGCGTAAACCGCTGCCGCCTGAGCCACTGCCACGTTTACTGTGTTCATCAAGCGCGCCTTCCGCAAACTAGAATCAACCGCCAGCCGCGCCGGTGATGGGGCAGCCGCGATTCTCTCTGGGTCCAGCCTGGTTCGGGCATTCATCATCAGCCGTGTCCAAGCCATCGTCATCAAAGTCGCGACAGCCGCGCGGGCTATCCGGCGCGAATTCTCTTGGGCAGGCATCGGCGGCATCGCGAATCCCATCCAGATCCGGGTCATCCGGATAGGGGCAGCCGCGGTTGTCGCCGTAGCCATATTCAGATGGGCATGCGTCGGCGTCGTCCGCGATGCCATCAAAATCGGCGTCGGCGATGCTGGCTGTCGGGCGAGTGGGCGGCGGCTGCGTGTTTGTGGGCAGGGGCGTCGGGCTGGCGAGCGTCGGCGCGGCGATGGTGTTAGCGGGCATGGCTGTCGGCGGGATGAATTGCTCTGGGGTGCGCAGGGGCATGCTCAGCGGCGTGAAGGTGGCGAATGGATCGGGGCTTGGGCTGGCTGTCGCGGTGGGGAAGAGGTTGGCGCCCAGGGCTGTCAGAGTCGGCGCGGGACTTTCTGTGCCTGGCAAAGCTGTCGCTCGCCATTCCACCGGCGCGCTGCCGATGAAGTAGATGGCGAAGCAATAGAAGGGAAAAGTGCCGGCGATGATGAGCAGCATCAACAGGCGCAGGCTCTGGTTGCGGTTGCTTTGACCCTGTATGACGTCTATGGTTCTCATGGGCGCTTTGGCTTGCGGGTCGTATGGCTAGCGCGCGGGCTTCACGAGTATTCTAGCCGATGCGCCGAATCCCGTCGCTCTGGCAAGCGCAAATCGCGCAGTTGATATAGTTCGCCATCCGCAAAACCGCGCTGGCGATAATATTCGCGCGTGCCAATGGCGGATATGACTGCCAGCCGGGTATATCCGCGCTCTGACGCGATGTCCGCAGCCCCTTCGATCAGCCCTTTGCCCAGCCCGGCATGCTGAGCGCGACCCGACTGCGCCGAGCCGATGCCAAGCGCCAAGCCATAGACATGCACTTCGCGGATGATGGCGCAGCCCCGCAACTCGTCGAGCAGCGGTTCCGCCTCTTGGGCGGGCAGTGACAAGCGCAGAAAGCCCGCGATTTGGCGCTCTTCGGTGATCAGCTGCAGGAAGATTTCCTCGCCGATGCTCGATGCGTAGCTGAGGCAATCCAGGCGCAGGTCGCCGCTGGTCACCTCCCGCCCGCGGATCTCCCTGGCGCGAATATCGGGGCAAGTCTGGCCCCGCCGCGCCAGTTCACGCTCGACCAGCTGGCGGAAGTTAGTCACTTTGTTGCCGTCCACGATATCCGTGCCGGGGATGTCGCGGATGACGCGCGTCAGACGGCAATATTCTGGCGTTCGCGCGAAACAATTCACCAGCAACTCGAGCAATTCGGCTTGGCTGTAGGGCTGCCACTCGCCCGCTTGATACTGCTGCATCAGTTCGGCGCTCTCGATCAATGAGCAAGGGTAGATCTTCAGTTCGTCGGGGCGAAAGTCTTTATCGCCGAAGAGCGTTTCATAATCAGCCAAATCAGCTTCCGGCGCGGAGCCATAAAGATTGGGCATCCAATGAGCGTGAATCTTGAAGCCGGCCCCCCGCAAGAGGCGCAGCGCTCGCCGCGTCGCCGCCACGTCATGCCCGCGTTTGTTCAGCGAGAGCACACGGTCGTTCAGGCTTTGAAAGCCTATCTGGACCTTGGTGCAGCCCAGCCGGCGTATGCGAATGACTTCTTCGCGGCTGATGTGATCGGGGCGCGTCTCGATGACCAGACCCACCGAGCGACAGGCTGCCCGCTCGTTCTCGCGCTGGACCGCTTCCAGCTGCGCCCAGGTGGCGTATTCATCAGCCAAGCTGGCTTCGCGCTGGCCATCCCCAATCCGCTCTGCCATTCCGCGCGAGCGATGCATCTCGGCGGCGTAGAGCGTCTGCACCGTCTGATTGTAGGACGCGGTCATATCGAGGCCGGCGATCGTCACATTGCTGACCGGCTGGCCATCGAATTGTGATTGGTCGCGCAGGGCGGCGATGACCTGCTCGCGGCAGTCGATGCCCTTGCCAAAATCATGCATGGCGTCGAAGATGCGCTTGATGAACCAGATCTGATAGGTTTCGGGATAGAAGGACCAGGTCCCGCCCAGGATGATGACTTCGATCTTGTCGGTGGAATGCCCCAGGCTGTGGTACGCGTCAAGGCGCGTCCATGCCTGCAAGTAGGGATCGAAGGCGTTTTTCTCGGCTCGCTGCGCGCCCGGTTCATCCGCAAGATAGCTCTTGGGCATGCGAATATCGTTGGGACAAAAGATGCAGGTTCCCGGGCAGGGGAAGGGCTTGGTCAAAACTGTCAGCGGCGTGACGCCCGACATGCTGCGCACCGGTTTGCGGCGCAGTTTGTATAGCAGCGCTTCGTCATACTCCGGCAAACCCGCCTGACCAGCGAATGCGCGCCAGGCTTCCACCAGGTTGGCGAGGCTGTAGAAGCCAGCTCCGCCCGGCTTGGGGTAGCGCCGCATCAACTGCTGATGCTCGCGCGGGCTGAGCCGCCGGGGATGCGCCAGGATAACCTTGAGCAGCGGAATCACCTGCTCACGGTGAGCCTGAGCGTTGAATTCGTATTTTCGGTCCTTGCGCATGGAGCTTGCCTGCGTTGGTCGCTCAACTGTATTCTAGCCGCGAAAGCGCCAAACTTGAACGGGTCGCTTGCGGCTGTTTCTCGCTGCTGCTTTTCCGCTACACTTGAGCTGTCGAATAGGAAAAAAGAACGCGGCGTTCATGAGTCACCTGCTGCCGCCATTCACGCGCGCTTTGCTGCGCCGCCCGGCCGCCAACTTCGCCAATGGCATCACCGGCGCCAGCCACTTGGGCAAGCCCGATTATGAGCGAGCCATGCGGCAGTACGACCGCTATGTTCAGGCGCTGCGCGAATGCCGGCTCGAGGTCGCGGTCCTGCCGGCCGATGAGCGCTTTCCCGATGGGCATTTTGTGGAAGATCCGTTTGTCATCTACCGCGATCTGGCTTTTCTTTGCCGTTCTGGCGCGGCAGCCCGTCAAGACGAAGGCGAATCGCTCAAGCCATATCTCGGCGATCTTCGTCTGGTGGAACCGCCGGCCGATGCGCTGATTGATGGCGGCGATGTGCTTTTCTGCGCGGATCGCGTCCTGGTGGGCATCTCGCGGCGGACCAACGAGGCGGGTTATCTGGCGCTGCGCAGGGCGCTGGCTTCGGTTCGCGCGGATATCCGCGTGGATGCTGTGCCTTTCAGCGGCGTTCTGCATCTCAAAAGCGGCTTGACAGAATTGGCGCCGGGCTTGCTGATTCGGGCGCCCGCCCTGAAGACGGCGCATGATATGTCCTGGGCGCGGGTGGCGACGCTGCCGCCGGAGGAGGGGCATGCCGCCGATGTCATGCCGGTGAACGGCCGGGTCTTCATCGCCGCGGATTGCCCCGTCGCCGCGCGCATCGCCGAGCGACATTGCGACCAGGTTGTGGCTTTGGACATGAGCGAATTCCTCAAGATGGATGGCGGCTTGACATGTTTGTCTCTGCGCTATTAGGCGGTCGCGGCAAGCTCTGGGCGGGGCTGCTGCTGGTCGCCATGTTCGCCTTGGGCAGCCGCGCGCAGAACCCGAGCCTGCCAAATTGCATAGACCGCCCGACGGTCGTCTATGGCGAACTGTATGCTGACAATACTCGCTGGTGCGTGGAGAGCGTGCTGCATGACCCGGATATGGAGCCCCTGGCATTCACCGCGCTGGAAACCGCGCCCGATGGCTCGCTCTTCGCGGCGCGTCCGCTGGCTGGCGAGGTCATGGTCATCCAGGATAGCGATGGCGACAGCTTGCCGGATGCCATGCGGACCTATGCTGCTGGCTTGAGCTTGCCCAATGGCTTGGCTTATCATGCTGGCGCTTTGTATGTGGCTGGCGGCGCGCATGTTTATCGGATTTCCGCGGAGGGCGCTATTGACATTCTGGTGGATGACCTGCCAGTTGGCGGCGGATTCGCCAGCGGCGGCTTGGCAATCGGCGCGGATGAGCGGCTTTATCTGGCTATGGGCGCCCCATGCAGCCTGTGCGAGCACCCTGAGAGCGAGCGCGGCGCCATACTGAGCATGAACCTGGATGGCGGCGACCGGCAGGTCTTTGCCAGCGGTTTTCGCAATCCGGCCGACATCGCCTTCTTTCGCGGTCAGCTTTGGAGCCTGGACAGCGGGCCGAACCAGAGCGTGGGCAAGGCGCTTGACGAACTGAATCGGCTGGAGGCTGGCGGATTTTATGGCTTCCCCTATTGCCTGGGGCGGGCTGCGTCCGGGCTGGATTCCCAAAGGCGAGTCTGCGAGTCGAGCATCGCGCCGGTCATGCAATTTGGCAGCGGCGCAATGCCCAGCAGCTTGGCGGCTTATGAGCATGACCTGCTGCCCGGCACGGAGGACACGCTGATTGTCGTTCTCAAAGGCGAGCCCAGCCAGGTTGACATCGTCGGATACAAGGTGATCATGATCAGTTTTGATGACGACGATCAGCCAATCGGCGCCGTGGTCTTGTTGCCGTATCGCTTCGAGGGCGGGCGTCTGGCTTTCCAGGCTTACGATGCGCAAGGGTTATTCTGGAAGCACTTCATTCATATCAATGAGATGGGAGTGGGCTTCTTCCCGCAACGGCCACTGGCTGTGGCGGTCAGCCCGCGTGGCTGGATCTACATCAGCATTACGGGGGGCCGCATCATCGCCTTGCGTCCGAGGAATAAGCAGCAAGGATAACAAGCGCTTTTTTCCTCTCGAAAAATTGATGCAGCCGGATCTCGATACCGAGCGGAGCCCGGACGGGGAAATCAAAGGAGCGCAGAGTGATTAGCCCCGCGCTCCCCAGGATTGCTATGCTGCCGAGAGGCTAGCCGCGGCGCCCCGTGTGAGCGCGCTCGCCCCAGAAACCATGGGCGAACTTGCCGAAGAAATCGCCGAAACGGGATTGCATCTCAGCGAAGCGGCTTTTCATCCGCGTCCGCATGGCATGAGCTTCGGCGAAGAGCGCATCCATCGCTTGGGCGACATCGCCGCCATTCGCCTCGATCAATTCGGTTGGCGTCGCGCCGGCTTCCAGAGCTTCGCGCAGGCCAGCGGCATCCAAGCCGGTCGCCTCTTCCATGATGGCTTGGGCGCCACTGCCGCCGATGGACAGATGATAGCGGATCATGCGTTCGCCATTGATCCAGGCGGTGACCTGGTCTTCGATTTCCGCCAGGCGCTGCGCCTTCCGCTCGTCGATAGCGCCGCCGGCTTCCTCAGCCATGGCGCCCAGGACGGCATCCACATCGCCGCCATTCGCCTCGATCAGTTCGGCTGGCGTCGCGCCTTCCGCCAAGGCTTCGCGCAAGCCAGTCATATCCAAGCCCGTTGCTTCTTCAAGGCCAGTCAGGATTACGCCGCGGGGAAAGGCAATGCCGCGCCGCCGCTTGCCGCCATCGCCATGGAGCCAGTCGGAAAGCGCCTCGCTGATTTCCGCCGAACGTTCCTCCATAGCGGTCTCAATGGCTTGGCTGGCTGCTTCGGCGACGGTGGCGATTACCGCTGCGACATCTCCGCCGTTGGCCTCAATCAGTTCGGCTGGCGTGGAGCCGGATTGCAGAGCCTCGCGCAGGGCGGACTCGTCCAAGCCGGTCGCCTCTTGCAAGATCGCGTTGATCTCGCTGTAGGAGGCGCGGCGCCCCTCGGGCTTGTCATCGTCAGCGCTGGCGACGGCGAGCAGGCCGGCGAACAGAGCGATGAGCAAGGCGAAAATGGTGAATCGTGTGAAAGTCATGCGGTTACTCCTTCTGTGAAAGCTGACAAATGAATCGGATGTGATTCAGCGTCATAGTAGGCGCGAGATGTAAGCAATTTATGCGCAAAGGTTTCGCAAGTGTAAAAGGCTGGTAAATGAATTGTAGAGACGAGCCAGTGGATAGGCGGGCGGCGATTCCAGTATAATGGCGGCTCGCCGACTAGATGAAAGCCAGCCCATGACCGCGCTTGAAATCATCGCCAAGCACAAGATCGTCGCCATCGTTCGCCTGGACGACCTGTCCGCCGCGGCCGAAATCACCGCTGCGCTGACCGCGGGCGGCATCCGCGCCATAGAATTCACCTTGACCAACCCGGATGCGGTGAAGGTCATCGAGGCAATTGCCCAGCAGGTAGATGACACCATAACGATAGGCGCTGGCTCGGTCGTCACCGCGCGGCAAGTTCGCGAAGTGGCGGGGGCGGGGGCGCAATTCGTCGTCTCACCGGTCTGCAAGCGCGATGTGATTGAAGCCTGCCTGGCGCTGGACTTGCCTGCCATGCCGGGCGCATTCACGCCCAGCGAGATCCAGCAAGCCTGGGAATGGGGCGCGAGCGTCGTCAAAGTGTTCCCCGCCAACCACTTGGGCAGCCGCTATCTCAAGGATGTGCTGGCTCCCCTGCCCCATCTGCGCTTGATGCCGACTGGCGGCGTCACCCTGGAGAATCTGCGCGAATGGCTGGATTATGGCGCTTTCGGCTTGGGCGTCGGCTCATCGCTGATCAGCAATGCGGCGCTGGCTGATGGCGATTGGAAGAAGCTGGAAGAGACGGCGCGGGCTTATGTGGAGCGGCTGGAGGGGGTTTGAGGCTGATCGATCAGCTTCACAATCCGCTGGCAGGTATTCCAGTTGCGGGCGCTGGCGGTGACATCCAGGGCGCTTTCGATGCGCTGATTGCTCAGTTTTGAGCGCGCCATGCCATCGCTGTAGAAGATGTAGAGGATGTCGCCGGCGGGGTGGATGATTTCGCGCCCGGGATTGTTCTCTAGCAGTTGGCGCAGCGCAGACTCGTCAGGCGGGGCGGTCAAGAAGACGATGGCGCATTTGCCCCCTTCTTGCAGTTGCGGCGCTTCAAAGGGATGGGATGCGATTGCCCGCTTGAAGTCGGCGGAGCGGCGGAGAATGACCTGAGCCTCAAAGCCAAATTGCGCCTTGATGGCCGCTTCGAGCGTTGACGTGAGGCTAGTGAGGTTGGAATCGTCGGCAGCGAATAGGACGTTGCCGCTTTGCAGGACCGTGCGGACGTTGCGCATGCCGAGTGATGAGAAGAGCGCGCGCAGGTCGGCCATTTTGATTTTTTTGTGGCCGCCGACGTTGATGCCGCGCAGGAGTGAGATGAGTGTGGGCATGGATTAGAGCTTATTGGAGCAAGTAGATAATCAAGGCAGCGAGCGCAATCTGGGTACCAATAAACCACTTGATAAGGTCGGCCTTCAGGTTTGCCAAGTCCTCCTTTGTGGCTTGGCTGCTGCTTCTCTCTTCCAATGCAGAAAGGCGACTTTCGTATTTCAATGCGTCCGTGTCTGCGATGTTCATTTTCGTATTCTCCTGACAATTCGCTTTGACTTATTCATCCGTTACTATATCAAATTTCTGATGATTGTGCCTCGCCGAACGCAAATCTGAAGGAATAGTTGCCTAGCAGCTGATTCACAGTTCATCCGCGCAATTTCCAGTGATTTCTCTACCAGTCCATGGTCGCATCCACGTCCGTCAAATCGGACAGAATCGCGGCTTCTCGCTCCGTCCGTTCCCGCCACATCGTGCGCTCGGCATGCAAAATCACCGCAAAGGGATTAACTCGCGTCAAGCTAGCGCCTTTTTCAGTCAGCGCCCAATGTTTAGGTTTAAGGTTTTCGAGCAGGCCATATCTCTTGAGATAGCGTCGGCATACAGCCAAACGATATGCCAATTCAGTCTGCTTGCCTCGCTCGGGATCATGCGGCGCTTGCTGATGCGTCTTGGACAAAGGAAAGAAATCAATGATGCCTTTCTCGATTTCCTCTATTGTGCCAGAACCGCCCAACTGATGAAAAACCGACAGCGTTGGATTGATCAGCTTATCAAGCGTTGGGAAAGCCGTCCCGTCGCCTGTTCGCTGTTCTGGCCAGTCTACCTGCGATGCGCGCCAGCCCAGCTCAGTCAAGCGCCAACGGCCACGGCTCGGATTCTCCAGCAGTCCCTTCCGCTTCAGATCAGTTTGCGCGAAACCTACCCGATCCTTGTCGGCGTCTGCTAAAGTCTTGAGGACTTCAGCGTAGATTTCTTGTCTTTCGCTTGAGCCGCCGAGCGTTCGCAACGCTTGCAAGATAGCATCGCGAAGGTCGCACGCACTAGGCCGCTTCAGAACTGAACTCATAATTGGCTATGCCTCTAAACCTCCCCAAACCACTCCCGCTCCACGATCACGCGCTCGACCGTCACCTGCTCCGTCCGCAGGCCCAACTCCAAATCCTTCAACTTCATCACCAGTTCCTCGCCATCGATCAAGCGGATCTCCGGCGCGCGCTCATTGGCCGCCTTCAAGACCGCTTCCTGCGTGAAGCGCCCGGTGGTGATAAGCAAGCCTTTGTCCGCCCGCCCCAGCATCACGCCGCGCCGAAAATCTTCGACTTGGGCCGAACTGATGCGCCCGCCGCCGCGAATGCAGCGAAATGACACGCGAAAGGACAGGAAGCCGCCGCCGCCAAAGACGCCCATGCCTTCAACCGAATTCTTGTCGTGGCTGACGTCGATATCGCTGACGCCATCCCGCCCCAGCACGCGCAGTATCAGCCGTTCAAATGCCTCAGTCGGCATCTGCTCCAGCGTATCGGTCAAGTCCTCCCGCCAGCGCAGGATGCTCTCCAGCAGTTCGCGGGCATCCACCGGCGCCTGCGCATTCTCATCAGCAGCCATATTCAGGCTGTCGCCGTCGCTCATGTCTTTGCTCCTCTTGATCTGTCGATTATGTCACGTCATTCGCGCGCCAGGCTCGTCACCAGCAGATCCAGCGCCAGCCTTGGCGGAATGCGCCCGGTCTTCATATCTTGATCGTAACGCTGCAGCCGCTTGAGTATCGCATCCAACTGCTCGCTACGGAAGCGCCGCGCTTGCGTCCCCAGCTTGCTCGCCGTGAAGCGATGCGCGCCCACCGCGTCGGCGATGGCAGGGGGGCTTGGCGAGCCGCCCCGGTCCAGATGATCGCGGGTCATGGCCAGCAGCCGGAATTGCCGCACGATCAACGCGAAGAGGCGAAAACCCGGATCCCGCGGATCGTCATGCAGGGATTGCTGGATGAGCTCGAGGGCGCGTTTGCCATTGCCAACCGCCAGCGCATCAACCATTTCGAAGACATTCGCCTCCGGCACATAAGGCGTCAAGGCGGCGACATCGTTTTCGTCTATGGAACGTTCGCCATCGACATAGCAGACCAGCTTGAAAATCTCATTGTCCGCGCGCAGCAAATCATCGCTGACCACATCGGCGATTGCGCTGGCGCCCCGCGGGCTGATCTCCGTCCCATATTCGTCGGCGGCCCGCTGGCGTATCCAAGAGGCCAGATTGCGCGGCTTCATATACTCGCGGATGTAGCCGTTGGGCATATCCCGCGCCGCCGCAAGCACGCGATTTTTTGCCGGCAGAACCGCTTCTTCCACCAAGACCAGCCGCGCGAAATCCGGCAATGTCGGCAGTTCGGCGATCAGCCGGTCAGCCGCCGTTTTGCCAGCCGCGCCCGCTCCCCGCCGGGTGATATGGCTGACCAAGCCGCGGACGATGACCAGCCGCTTTTCCGCCAGGAAGGGCAGGGACTTTACGGCAGCCAAAGCCTCGGGCACAGTGGTGTGCGCGCCGTCGAATTCCGAGCGATTCAGGTCGCCGTCTTCGCCCATGGACTGCTTCATCCGCGCCAGCGCTTCGCCACGCCGGATGATGTCATCTCCATGCAGGATGTAGAATTGCGGCGCCCCGCTCATCAGCCGCTATGCCTGCGCCGTCACGATGCGATGCAGGGTCAGCTGCCGCCCGGTGAGTGGCAGGCTGATTGTGTCGCGCTCCACGCTGACCAGCCGCATATCGCCCAGGTCGCTCTCTGTGGTGAAATGCCGCTGCAAGCTCATGCCCAGGGGCGCGGACAGCAGCGCAACCGCCATCATCAAGATCATCACGCTGGGAAAGCGCTCCCAGGCCTTACGCCAGCGCTGCCCGGCAAATGCCAGGAAAGCCAGGGCCGCGCTCAGGAAGCCGGCCGTCACCAGGTTCGTTCCGCAATTGGGGTGCAGAGCCAATTCGCGCTCGCCCGCTTTCAGCCGCTGCAATGCTTCTTCAAGCGCCCGCTCAACCTGCCCGGTCGGCGCTTCGCCCAGCAGGATGAAACCCGAATCGCCGCTGCGCCCGGAAAGCTGGAAGCCCCGTCCATTCAAGATATGGATCGTGGCGTGTTCCAGGCTGTGATTGCGCCGCGTTTTGAGTATCACCGGCTGGTTCAGCATGGGCGCGCAACGCTCAGCCATCTGCTGTATCAGAGACATGTTTCGCGCTTTCTCCTGGTGAGAATCACTCTTTAAGTTAGCACAAAGCCGGGGCGCTTGCGAGCGTGGCATGGCGAAGATTGCGGACCGCCTGTGCTATACTAGCGGCATGAGCAGCCAAGCCAAGCCGCCGGGAATTCTTGAACGCCTGCGCGATCATCTGGGCACTGGTCCAATCGCCATCGCCCTGCGCTGGGTTGACGTGCTGCATCGGCGGACGACCGGGGGACCAGTCTGGCAACTCAGCCAGGTCGCGCCCAATCTCCTGCTGGGCGGGCAGCATTATTATCAGCGCGGGTACGCTCGCCTGCTCGAACACGGCGTGACTGCTATCGTGAATATGCGCGCCGAACATGCCGGAGACGCAAACGGGAGGGGTGATCTGCCTCAGCTGCGGCTGGCCACCCGCGACAATACTCCGCCCAGCATCGCCGATCTCATGCGCGGCGTCGACTTCATCCGCGCGGAATTGCAGCGGGGCGGCAAGGTCTACATTCATTGCGCCGTCGGCTGTGGGCGCGCGCCAACCATGACAGCCGCCTACCTCGTCTCCACTGGCGATTCGCCGCAGGCCGCCTTGGCGCGCATCCGCCGCGTCCGGCCTTTTATCAACCCGACCAAGCCTCAGATCAGCATCCTGGATGATTTTGCGCTGGCTTTGTCCAGGCGGCATGATTGAAAGCCATGCCCGAGCTGATCATCACCGCCGACGACTGCGGCCTCTCCCCCGCCATCAACCAGACTGTCCATGACTTGCACCAGCGGGGTTATATCACCGCGGCCAGCGTCATGACCAATTTCCCAGCTCATCGTCATGCGCTGGATTTGTTCCGCGGCTGCCCGGATTTGGACACGGGCGTGCATCTCAACCTGACGGATGGCATTCCGGCTGCCCAGTTTGGACCGCATCATTCGCATCTGCTGCGCGACGACCGGCGTTTCCGCGACAAGTTCAGCCTGTACCTGCGCGGGCTCTTCTTCAACAAGGAGGCCATCCGCTGGATTCGCAACGAGCTTGACCTGCAGATGCGCCGCTGCCAGGACGGGGGCATCGAGCCGCGGCATATCACCACGCATCACCATTTTCACACCCTGCCCATCCTGCGCGAGATCGTCCAGGAACTGGCGGCGGTCTACCAGGTAGAATGGCTGCGCGGGCATGAATTCCGCGCCACGCTGACGCCCTCTCAATTCCTCCTGCGCAAACAGCGGCAATCCCAGCGCTACAGCTTCGCCATGCCGGATTATATGACGGGCATACAAGGCTGGATGAAGCGGCCGCCAGCCGAATTCGCCAGGCGCGTGGCCAGCCTGGATGGCACAGTCGAGATTGTCGCGCATCCAGCGCCGGCCTCCGACCCCGGTTTCCCGGTTGATGTGGAATATGGACCGTTGCCGCGCAGCGCCGAGACGGATTATCTCATCCGCGCGGTTGACGCTTTGCGCGCGCTTGGCATGGCATGAAGAGGCGAGCAAGAGGCTTGCCCAGCTCACGATACTCGCAAGAACCTCCCCCTGACTCGTCGGGGGGATTGAGGGGGGTTACATGCCGCTTGTCAGCCCCTCCGCGCTGATTGACAGCCCGCCAGCCTTGCCCTACAATGGCGCGGCCAAACACGCATCACCATATTGGACAGCCGGGTAATGATCAGCGAATCGACGCTCGCCACGCTGGAATTGCACAAGATCCTGCAGGAGCTCTCCGCCTACGCCACCTTCGGCGCGGGCGAGGAGTTCGCCATAGAACTCACCCCCTCGACGGAGTTGGACGAGGTCAGGCTCTGGCAGCGCGAGACAGCCGAAGCGGTGGCATTGCTGGAAGAACGCTCCAATATCACGCTGCGGGGGGCGCGGGACATGCGCGACCCGGTCATAAAATCGCTGCGCGGGGTCATCATCGAGCCAGGCGGATTGCTGGATATTCGCTATACGCTGCGCCGCGGCAGCACACTCAAGCGAACGCTAGGGCGGATGCAGGCGTCGTTCCCGCTGCTGGCTGAGTTGGCTATGGAGATCGAAGACTGCCCAGAGCTGCAGAACTCCATCGAGAAAGCCATCGATGACAAAGCCGAGATCAAGGACAGCGCCAGCGCCCGCCTGGCCATCATCCGCCGCGATCTCAAGGTGGCTATTGACCGCCTGCAGAACAAGCTCAGCCGCATCGTCGCCAACAAAGCCAACCAGGACAAGCTGCAAGAAGCCATCGTCACCATGCGCCGCGACCGTTATGTCATCCCGCTCAAAGCCGAGCACAAAGGCAAAATACCAGGCATCATTCACGATTCTTCGGCTTCGGGCGCCACCCTCTTCATTGAGCCGCTGGAGACCGTCGAGCTCAACAACAAATGGCGCGAAATGCAAATCGCCGAAGAGAAGGAGATCCGCCGCATCCTGGCTGACCTCACCGAAGAAGTGGCTGGCGAATGCGAGCGCATCGTGCGGACTGTGCAGCTGCTTGGCTACCTCGATCTGACTTTCGCCAAAGCCCGCTACGCCCTGGATCACGGCTGCGTTCAGCCCAAGCTGCTCGCCATGGAGCCGGCGCCGCCCAAGCCTGGCAGCGCCATCACCCTGCGCGGCGCGCGCCATCCGCTGCTCAAGGGGCATGCCGTGCCGCTTGACCTGCATTTTGACGATGACAGCTGGGTCATGGTGGTCACGGGACCCAACACCGGCGGCAAGACGGTGGCGTTGAAGACCGTCGGCTTGATGATTCTGATGGCGCAATGCGGTTTGCATATCCCGGCGGATTATGCCGAACTGTCGGTCTTCCAAGGCGTTTACGCCGATATTGGCGATGAACAGAGCATCGAGCAATCGCTCTCGACATTCTCATCGCACATGACCAATATCATCGAGATCCTGGCGCATGCCGACAGCCGCTCGCTGGTCATCCTGGATGAAATTGGCGCCGGCACAGACCCCACCGAAGGCTCGGCATTGGCGCGGGCTCTGCTCAACAATTTCAAGAACCGCGGCGTTACCACAATGGTCACCACGCATCATCCTGAGCTGAAGGTCTATGGCGTGGAGACCAGCGGCGTGCGCAACGCCAGCGTCGAGTTCGACCTGGAGACCCTGCAGCCCACCTACCGGCTCATTGTCGGCTTGCCCGGGCGCTCCAACGCCTTGGCCATCGCCGAGCGGCTGGGCTTGGACGGGAGCATCGTGGCGGATGCCCGCGGCATGGTGGCCACGGAAGACCTGGCCGCCGATGACCTGCTGGACGAGATCCAACGCACCCGCGCCGAAACCCGCCTCCAGCACGAAGAAGTCGCCTATTTGCGCGAAGAGCTGACAAGCCAGCGCGACGCCCTGCAAGCCAGACTGGATAGCATCGAAGATGAACGCCGCGATGTCATCCGCGCCGCCCGGCGTCATGCCGAAGAAGACCTGGCGGATTTCACGCGGCAGCTGCGCAAGATGCGAGTCGAGCTGCGTTCCGCTGGCATGCCCGCCGAGACGCTGAACGCCCTGAAAGCGGCCGCGGAGAAAATGGCGCGTTGGACCAGCGCGCCGCTCGACGACAGCGAAGAAGTCCAGCAGCTGGAAGACATCGACTGGCTGCCGCGGGTGGGCGACACGGTCTTCCTGGATACGTTGAATGCCGAGGGCCTCATCGTTGAGTTGGACGCGAAAGCCGCCCAGGTGCAGGTTGGCTCGCTGCGCGTCCGCGCCAGGTACAGCGATATGCGCCGCCGCAACCGCAGCGAAAGGCGAGCAGCCGAACGCGGTCATGTCCGCCAATATGAGCCGGCTGATATTCCGCCGCCGCAAGCCAAATCGCCGGGCATGGAACTGGATATTCGCGGGCAGCGCGTGGACGACGCTCTTGATATCCTCGATCGCTATATCAACGCGGCTTATAACGCGGGTTTGCCTTTCGGCAGAATCGTGCATGGCAAGGGCACGGGCCGCCTGCGCCAAGCCGTGCGCATGTACCTCAAGGATCACGCCTTGGTCAGCAAGGTCACGCAGGGTTTGCAGAACGAGGGCGGCGCTGGGGTCACAGTCGTTCACATGGTGCCGATTACGTGAATGTTCGCGTATTTCTACCCCCCTCGGTCCCCCCGAATCATCAGGGGGAGGCATCGTCCAGATCCCACGTAACTCGGTGCAACCGGTGGTGACGTCATGACCCAAGACCGCCACGAGAGATTCAGCCAGCGTTACGCCAGCGGCGACATGCCTTGGGACAGCGGCATCACCCCTCCGGAGATCATGGACATTTTGTCTGAGCGCGCGCCGGGCATGGCTCTGGACCTGGGCTGCGGCACGGGCACGGTCATTCGCGACCTGCTGCGGCATGGCTGGCGGGCGGATGGCATCGACTTCGTGCAGGCCGCCATTGACCTGGCAAGCGCCAAACTGGCCGGCTTTCCGCCCGACTCGTATCGCCTGCATTGCGGGGATGTCACGCGGCTGGATGAGCTGCCCGGTTTGCGAGCGCCCTGCGATCTCGTCATCGATATCGGCTGCGGCCACAGCATCGACAATACCCGCCAAGAGGCTTATGCAGAGGGGATCAGCGAGCGCCTCAAGCCGGGCGGCAGTTTCATGCTCTATGCCAGCCATCCGCGGCCGGAATCCACAGTGGGCTGGCTGCCGATGCAAGTCGCTGAGCTCTTCGCGGGCAAGCTGGAATTGCACTGGGAGCAGCGCAGTTATGACATTGGGCTGGGCGTCCCCTCCAGTTGGTATCATCTGCGCAAATGCATTCCAAGCGAGGCTGTCAAGCCATGATGACTCGGCTTGTCGCGCTGGCGGTTGCGCTGGTCATTCTGGTTGGCGGGGCCGGCTATCTGATTGGCATAGTCTTGCAAGCGCCGGCAGAGCTAGCGGCAGTCTTTTCGCGGGGGACGGATGCAAGCCAGTCCGCGCCATTGCCGCTTTCGCCAGCCCATGACAGCGTATTCATCGATTCGGATATCCGTCTGCGCTGGGCATGGCCGCCTGGTTTGGGAGAGCGACAGATCTTCACTGTGCGACTATGGGCGGATGACCTGCCCCACCAGGAAATCTGGACTGAAGCCAGCGACATCGGGGTCAAGCAAACCATTGACGGTTTCAGCATCGATTTCGGGCAATTCTACTGGCAGGTGGCCGCGCTGAACCTTGATGCCCAAGGCGCATACGAGAGTATGGCCAGCGAATGGAGCGAGGTCACCCAGATGCAGCGATTGCGACGCCCGCCCATTCCCATGTTGCCCGCCGATGAAATGTCCGCGACCGCCCGTCAGTTTGCAGAACGCGAACTGCCCGCCACAGAACTCATCGTCGCCGTGCATCGCTTTGTCCATGACAACAGCAAGACCAACGAGCAGCTCAGTTATGCGCCGGATTACAGCGACGCGGTCGAGCTTATGTATTGGCATGCGCAAGGCGAATCTTCGGATATGCCGCGCCTGCTCTGTGATGGCCGATCCACCGCCATGCTGACGATTTTGCGCGAGCTTGGCATCGAGAGCCGGCTGGTCTTCCTCTACGCGTCGAAGCCCGGCTGGCTGAATCGGCATACCGTGCTGGAAGTCTTCAATCCGGATACGCAGCGCTGGCAGACGCATGACGTTGGCACGGATTTCTTCTATGTCGAGGCGAACACAGGAAAGCGCGTATCGGCTGAGCGCATCCTCTTTGGCGCGCATGACGACCTGGCGGGCTGCCCGATAGCCGGCGGCGAATGCGGCGCGGAAGTTCTAAAGGCGAGCATCGGCTATTTCGGCGCGATGCGATATGGCTATACGTATGAGGTCTGGGTGAATCCCGACCGCTTTGATCTTTCCGCGCGCTTTGAGGGGCAGGATAATCAGAATCTGGCCGAATACGTTGGCGATGGCGACCCGCGGCGGGTAACATTTGTCCTGGATAGCTGGAAGGCAAGATCATGACCCCCTCGCAAAAGACGATCCTGCCTCGCGAGCGCTGATTCTGGCTGGGTTTGGCTTTGCTGCTGATTCTGGCCGGCTGACTCTATCTGCGCGGCTACAATGTGAGTTTGCCTTACTTTGACCATGTCGATGAGCTCGTCCACTTGGTGGCGGCGCAGCACATTATTGCCTTCGGTTCGGCGCGCAGCCTTAGACTTCACGACGCCTACCCGCCGGGCATGAACACGTTGAACTACCTGCTCTTGAAACATGTGAAGCCTGTCGACGCGCATCACGGCACAATGTTGCCTTTCCTGCGGCTGACAGGCATTGCAGCCTGGATGCTGGTCGCCGCGATCATTGCGCTTCTGGGTTCAATGGCTCTTCATCCCTTGACCGGGCTGATGGCGGCGGGGATATGGATCGTGAATCCATGGGTGGTCGAGAGGGCGCATTGGGCTCTGCCGGATGGCTACCTCACGCTCTTTACATTGTTAAGTTTGTGGCTGTGCCTCGTCGGATTTCTGCAGCGGCGGCATGCATTCAGCACGGCGGCGACCTACTGCCTCATGCTGGCGATTGTTTTTAAGACGCAGGCGATATTCGTCGCGCCCATCGTGGTTCTGATGCCGCTGCTGGGTTTTCGGGGCGTGTCTCGCCGTGAGGCGCTTGAGCAGACATTTTGGAATTGCGTTCGTTTTGGATTCTTCTTGTTCTGGCTGATTCTAATTTATCCGACGCTCGAGTCATTTCAGATAACGCACTTCGCCGTAAAGGAAGCAAACGTCAACATGCCTTCAGTTTCGTATATGTTTGTGCTTGCCAAGGAGGCCCTTGCAACTTTCCAGCCGCTTTCAGCCTGGATTTGGGTAGCGCCGCTCTGTCTATTGCTCTGGCGTTATCGCCAACGCATAAGCCCTGTCGCTTTTCTTACGGTTGTATTGGCTGCTGTAGCATGGCTGGCCGGTCTGAGCATGTTTACATTTCGGGGCTCGCAATTGCGGCAGTTGTTTGCGTTCGGCGCATTTGTCGCGCTGTCATACGCCGCTGTTCTGACAGTCTCGCTAAACTTTCTAGAAGAAGCCTTGACGAGACCCCCCCCCCCCCCCCCGCCGTTCTCAATTATTGCTGCGTCTGAAGTCAACAGCGCCCGCTTGCGCCGTCGCGGTTCTATTGGCTATCAGCCTGCTGCCAGCTTTTCGCGAATCCGACGCCCTAGCCTACAACTTTTCCCTGCATGACCGCCGTAACGACCTCGCGCGCTATATGGACATCTCCCTGCCGCCCGGCAAGTACATATCAGACTACAGCAATCACAAGACATTCAACCGTAGCTGGGGCGGCTATAACGGTACACACGAATTCCATCGCTATGAAAAGCAGCATGTCATGCTAAACGATCGGCCCGTACGCGAGTGGCGCGAACAGGGCATCGACTACGCCATCATGCCCCATGCTCCCATGCTCAAAGACCCGGATGCTTTCTACCCGGATGAGACAGTCCTGCTCAAAACCTACCCGCCAGACCCCAACTTCCGCGGTCCCAGCATGGTCGTCCTGCGCTTGTATCCCATGCAATATCGGGCAGCAGGACAACTCGGCGGCATCCATCTGCTGGGCTACGACATAAACACGACGCAATTGCAAGCCGGCGAAGAGCTGGTCTTCCGCCATTATTGGCAAGCCGAAGCGCCAACGACCAGCCCGCAGCATGTCTTCAATCACCTGCTGGACGCCGAGGGCAATATCGTCACCCAAGCCGATTATGTGCCGCTATTCGATGACCGCCGGCCGACCACGACTTGGGATGATCCTGAGGAGATCCTGCTGGGCCGCGAGTTCTCTCTGGCGCTCCCGCCCGGCTTGCCCGCTGGCGAATATCAGCTTGTGAGCGGCTTGTATAACCCTGTGACCTGGCAGCGCTTAATATCGCCCGATGGCAGCGACCGCGTCCATATCGCCGCGATAGAAGTTGACCGCCCATGACGTTGCGCGCGGTCGAACCGAAACCTGGCCTGCCTCGCTAGAGCTGGTTCTGGCTGGGCTTGGCGCTGCTGCTCATTCTGTCGGGCTGGCTGTATTTGCGCGGCTACAATGTGAGTTTGCCCTTCATCGAGCATCATGACGAAGCGCATCATCTGCTCGCAGCCCAGCACACTGTCGACGAAGGCCACGCGCGCGCCGTCTTTCATGAGGCCTATCCGCCTGGCGCAAAGACCCTGACTTACCTCTTTCTCAAACACCTCAAGCCAACTGGCGCCCACCACGGCACGATGCTTCCAGCCCTGCGACTGACGACCATCTCGGTTTGGCTCGCCGTCGTCGCTGTCATCGCGCTTCTGGGTTCATTGATCGCGCATCCGCTGACTGGCTTGATGGGCGCCGCGATCTGGATCGTCAACCCCTGGGTGGTCGACCGGGCGCATTGGCTGCTGCCGGATGGCTACCTCACGCTCTTCACCTTGCTTGCGCTATATCTTGCGCTGATCAGCCTTTTACATGCTCGGCGCGGCTTGAGCTCAGCAGCCGTCTATTGCATCATGCTCGCCATCGTCTTCAAAACGCAAGCTCTCTTCGTCGCCCCGATTGTCGTATTTATGCCCCTGCTGAGTTGGCGGCGGACCGGGCGCAAGGAGGCCTGCCAGACGACCTTCTGGAACTGCCTGCGCTTTGCCGTTTTTCTGTTCTGGCTTCTGCTGATATATCCGACATTGAAAGCGGACGAGATTGTTTATTTCCCTATTTCATACAGCGACATCAGCCTGCCCTCGCTCGCATCGGCCTGGGTCAGCCTGAGCCATGTCCTCTTGACATTTCAGCCGCTGGTAACTGGCTAATGGCAGTGCTTTGCGGGCTATTGCTTTGGCGATTTCGGCAGCGCGTCAGCGGCATCGCATTGGCCGCGGTTGTCCTGGCCGCTCTGGCTTGGCTGCTGGGCATGAGCATGTTCAACGTGCGCAGTCTGCGGCATTATTTCTTTGTCGGCGCGACCCTGGCGATACTCTGCGCCTGCGGAATGACCGGCTTGCTCTACGCCGCGCAGGAGGCGCTTACACGGATTGGCGCAGCCAAGCGACCGGGCTCCTTGCTTATGCCGGCCGGGCTGCTGGCATTGCTGGCTATCCTGCTGCTGCCGAGCTATAGAGAGTCCGACGCCCTGGCGCATAACTTCACGCTGCCCGACCGCCGGGTTGAACTGGCGCATTACATGGACAGCTCGCTGCCGCCGGGCAAGTTCATCACCGAGCGCGCCCAGCCGAAGACCCTGCATGAACCTTGCGCGCGCTATCTGTTCGACCGTGAATGGGGCAATCACAAGACATTTAACCGCAGCTGGGGCGGTTATGCTGGGGTACACGACTTTCCCATCGCCCAGGACATCAAAAACCTGCTCAGCTATCCGCTGGAAACCTGGCGCGCCATGGACGCCGTCTATGCCATCATGCCCTACTCGCCCCTGCTCAAAGACCCGAATGTCTACTATCCGGATGAGACAGTCCTGCTCAAGAGCTACCTGCCGGACCCCAACTTCCGCGGTCCTGACATGGTCGTCCTGCGGCTGTATCCTATGCAGAACGAAGCCGCCGGGCAGCTTGGTCCGATAAGTCTCTTGGGCTACGACATAAACTCGACGCAATTGCAAGCCGGCGAAGAGCTGGTCTTCCGCCACTACTGGCAAGCCGACGCGCCAACACCCAGCCCGCAGCATGTCTTCAATCACCTGCTCGACGCCGAGGGCGATATCGTCACCCAAGCCGATTATGTGCCGTTATTCGATGCCCGCCGGCCGACCACGACTTGGGACGATCCTGAGGAGATCCTGCTGGGCCGCGAGTTCACGCTGGCGCTCCCGCCCGACTTGCCCGCTGGCGAATATCAGCTTGTGAGCGGTTTGTATGACCCGGCGACCTGGCAGCGCTTAATATCGCCAGATGGCAGAGACCGCGTCGAGATTGCGTTTATTACAATTAGCTAGCCCGCCAGCAAAGCGCCCTCTTGCGATTCCACTATAATGAACCTGCCATCTCACCTAGCCGCGAGCGGTTGTTTTGCCTCACTTCTTGCTTTTCTGCTGCATTAGTCTTTTTGCCATGAGCGCCTGCCAGCCGGTCGCGCAAGAATCAGCCGCCGCCATCCCGGCCAGCGCGCCCGTCTCCAATGCCAGCGACCTGGAAAGCGCCAGCGCCGTGGCCGCCAGTTTCCTCGATGCCTGGCAGCAAGGCGATTACGCAGCCATGCACAGCCTGCTGACTTTCCGCAACCGCGAGCTGACAAGTTTCGCCGAGTTCCGAGCGCTCTACCAAAACGCCAGCGATACCATGGCTCTGGAAAGCCTGGAATACCGCCCCATTTCGCTGACGAGCCAGGGCCGCGTGCTGAGCTATCACTACGAGATGAGCTTCAAGTCGCGCGTGCTGGGCAAGTTCAGCGACAGCGAGCGCATGCTGCAGCTGGTCCTCGATCCGCAAGCCAGTTCCTGGCGCATCGCCTGGTCGCCCGCCGATATCTTCGCCGAGATGGGCGCGGGCGCGCGTTTGATCTTCGAAGAACAGACGCCCAGCCGAGCGAACATCTACGACCGTTATGGCAAGGTGCTGGCAGACCAGAACGGGCGGGTCGTGCGGGTGATGGTGGACAACCGGCATATCCCCGAGCGAGAAACCTGCTTCCACAGTCTGGCGCTGGCCAGCGGCAAATCAGTCGAGTTCTTCCGCGATCTCTTTGATACGCGTTCCGGCGCAGATTGGCTGGTCGACGCGGGCATCCTGGAGGCGACGGAATACATCGAAACGGGCGACCGCCTGGCAGCCGATTGCAATGCCGATTTCCGCCGCCAAGCAACCCGCCGCTATTCCAATGGCGCGCTGCTGCCCCATGTCATCGGTCATGTTGGCTATCCCGACCCCGACGAAGTCGCCGCGCTCAGCGCCATCGGTTTCAATGCCGAGACCATCATCGGCAAAGCGGGCTTGGAAGCCAGCCTGAATGACACGCTGGCGGGCAAACCGGGGGGCCGCCTGTCGCTGGTTGGCGCGGATGGCCGGCGCATCCGCATCTTGAGCGAGGCGCGCTCGCAAATCCCCGAAAGCCTTTGGCTGACCATTGACGCCGATCTGCAAGCTGCCGCAGTCCGCCTGTTGAAAGCGGCTTATGCCAGGAGCAGCTGGGCGGAGGACTCGCCTGGCGCGGCCATCGCCATTATGGATTTGCGGAATGGCGAGATTCTGGCGCTGGTCAGCCACCCCAGCTATGACGGCAACATTCTCAATCCCTTCCCGTCCATGGGGCGCGCTGTCGCGGATCCGGCACTTGAGGCGCTGATCGCTGACGAAGCGCTGCCCATGCTCAACCGCGTGACCCAAGGCGCCTACCCCACCGGCTCGGTCATGAAAGGGCTGACGGCGCTGGCTGCCCTGGAGAGCGGCGTATACGATGAGAACAGCCGCTACCATTGCATTGGCAGTTGGGCGTATGGCGCGGACGTCCGATATGATTGGCTGCGCAGCGGGCATGGCAGCATGACCACGCAGACCGCCGTCACCAACAGCTGCAACCCTTTTTTCTATGAAGCCGGTTTTCGCTTGAACGCCAAGGATCCCTGGCTGCTGCCCAGGATGGCGATGGAGATGGGCTTGGGGGAGAGCAGCGGGCTGACGCAGATCCCGGAAGTTACTGGCATCGCGCCGACGCCGGATAACGTCACGCGCTACACTGGCTTGCCCTGGTCTTATGCGCATGCGGTCAATTTTTCTATTGGTCAAGGCGAGGTCCTGGCGACGCCGCTGCAGATGCTGCGTATATATGCCGCCATAGCCAACGGGGGTTATCTCTTGCGCCCCCATCTGGTGCGGGAGCGCGGCATCCTTGACCAGCGCAGCCCGGTCGCCGGGCGGGACATCATGCGGGATGCCGAGCTTGACCCCGCCAATCTGGCTATCATCCGCCGGGGCCTCTGCGATGTCGTCAGCGGGAATACGGGCACGGCATCGCATATTTTCCGCGGTTCGTCTTTGCATGATGTTGGCGTCTGCGGGAAGACGGGCACGGCGCAGGTCCCTGGCGATGACAAGCGGCCGCACAGCTGGTTCATCGCCTACGCGCCGGCCAAGGAACCGCAAATCGCAAGCGTTGTTATGGTGGAGAATGCTGGCGAGGGCTCGTCGGTGGCGGCGCCATTGACGCGGGAGATACTGGAATATTACTACTTTGGGGGGTCTTAGGATCACCCAGCCACCACCACCGCCACAGCCAGCGCGATGATCGCCAGCTCCATCGCCAGGGAGCGCATCAACAACCGTCGATAGCGCCGAGCCCGCCAGCGCTTGAATCCCGAATCCAGCACATAGATCACAAATCCCACCAGCAGCAATCCGCCGCCGATCAGCCAGAGATTGCGTACCGCCACCAAGGCATAACCGCCGCGCGCGCTGCCATCCACCGTGGCGATGATGACGCGCGCGCTCAGGGTCAGCAGAATCTCTTGCATAGCGAAGAAGCAGACCAGCGCCAGCAGGATCACCACCGGCGTCAGCAAGATATTCAGCAGCGGATCCAACGCTTCGCCCGCCCGTTTTCCCTTGTCCATGCGCGCTCCCCGCCTCGGCCTGCCCAATGATAGCGCATATCGGAGTCTGCGCGCGAAAGCCTGGACATTGGCTTGAAATGGCGGAGTCTTTTCGTTACAATTGTGAAACATTGAACAAGCGCCGAGTGGCGGACGCGCGACACCCTTGGGTCGGCGGCCAGAGCGCCGACAGTTTCGTATGCGAAAACGGGGTCTTCGCGGCTGAAATCAAACAGGTGGTAGTCCAGTATGGAAGACAATCGCTCCAATGCTCCGTCCATAAGCCCGGCCGCCATCGTTGTCGCCGCCATCTTCATCCTGGTCAGCGTCATCGGCATCAACTGGTTCACGTCTTTTGTGCCTGTCGTCTTGCCGCCCCAAGCCTCGGCGGAATCCAAGAGCGTCGACGAACTCTTCACTATCCTCATGATTATCGGCGGCGTGGTCTTTTTCCTCATCCAGGGCATGCTGCTGGTCTCGGTCATATTCTTTCGCGCCCGCGGCGATGACCGCAGCGATGGACCGACCTATCATGGCAACCCCTTGCTTGAGCTTGTTTGGACCATCGTGCCATCGCTGGTGGTGGTTTTCCTGGCGGTCATCAGCTTCAATGTCTGGACACAGAATTCCGAGCCCAAAGCCGCTGTGAACATGATTGACGGCGACGAAGTGGCTATCAAGGTGACCGGCGCGCGGTATGCCTGGACGCATACCTATCAGACGGGAAGGCTGGACGGCGATGGCGAGCCGATCGTCATCAACAGCGGCGATACCCTGCATACCTATCTGGGCCAGAATGTCGACCTGGCGCTAAGCGCGCAGGATGTCATCCATTCGTACTGGGTTCCAGCCATGCGCGTAAAGCAAGACCTGCTGCCCGGCAATCCAGCTACGGGGGGAAGGCCCACCGAAATCCGCTTCACGCCGGTTCGCGTCGAAGGCGCGGAATACCCGGCTGCTTATCCCATCGTCTGCGCCGAGCTCTGTGGCGATGGCCATGGGCGGATGCGCGGCACTGTAGTTGTGCATGAAGACGAAACCCAATTCCTCGAAGCCTTTTTTGAGCCGGCGATTTACGCGATACTGAATCCGCCGGCCGATCCGGTTTTGCGCGGCGAAATCGTGCTGCAGGAATATATCTGCAACAGCTGTCACACACTGGACAGCCTGGAATGGAGCAGCCGCACGGGACCTTCGCTGAATGGCATTGCCGACCGGGCTGGCGAACGCGTTCCGGGGCAATCGGCGGAAGAGTATATCGTCAATTCGGTGTGGAATTCGCAGGCATTCGTCGTGCCCGGCTACAGCGAGCAGATGGCGCAATTTGGACCTGACCAGCCCGACAACTACCAGATGGATGCCGAGCAACTCTATTCCATCGCCGCTTACTTGTGCACACAAGGCGAAGCCAGCGACTGCGACATGGAGAATCTCACAAGCAGCATCCCCGACGCCATACAGACGGTCTTTGGCTTGGATGTGGATATCACCTTCGGCCAGGGCGATGGCGAATCTGAAGCCAGCGAATCCGAGAGCGAGCAAGCGGACGAATCCGATTAAGGCGGGAGAGCGAGGCGCCTCCCAGCGCAAATAGGCGAAACCAGGAGAAAAGGCGCGCAAATGGCAACAATCGCCGTCCCTTTGGGGGCAAATGCAGAACAGCACGAAGCGGATGCAATCCCGCGCCCGGCCTTGAGCGAATACCTGCGCTGGAGCGTCGATCACAAGATCATCGGCGTACAGTATGGCATTTCGTCTTTCCTCTTTTTCCTCATCGGCGGTTTGATGGCGATGGGCATACGTTGGGAGTTGTGGTCGCCGAATCTGGACTTGATGGTCTCCGGCGCGGCTTACAACAGCCTCTTCACCATGCACGGCACGATCATGATCTTCCTATTCATCATCCCGATGTGGGCGGCTTTTGGCAATTTCATCGTGCCATTGCAGCTGGGCGCGAAAGATATGGCTTTCCCCTGGCTCAACGCTTTCGCCTTTTGGCTGATCCCGCCGGCCGCTGTGGTCATCCTGCTCGGCTATTTCGTCAGCCCGGCCGAAGCTGGCTGGACGTCTTACCCGCCCCTATCCACCTTGTTCAGCGGCGATGGGCAGACGCTTTGGGCATTAGGCGCGCACCTGCTGGGCATATCGTCCATCATGGGCTCGATCAATTTCATCGTCACCATCCTGAATATGCGCCCGCCGGAGATGACGCTTTGGCGCATGCCCCTGCTCTGCTGGGCTGTCCTGGCCACCAGCATTATCGCCGTCATGGCCACGCCCTTTCTGGCTGGCGCGCTGACCCTGCTGCTGCTGGACCGCGTGGCTGGCACGACCTTCTTCGACGCGGCTGGCGGCGGCGATGTGCTGCTCTGGCAGAATATCTTCTGGTTCTACAGCCATCCCGCCGTCTATATCATGGTGCTGCCGGGCATGGGCGTTTTGAGCGAGGTGCTTTCCATTCACAGCCGCAAGCCAGTCTTCGGGTATCGCATGGTGGGCTTGTCCAGCATGGGAATCGCCTTCGTGGGCTTCACAGTTTGGGCGCATCACATGTTCACCAGCCTGCAGCCCGAATTGCGCATCCCTTTTATGATCACCACCATGATCATCGCCGTGCCGACGGGAATCAAGATGTTCAGCTGGCTGGGCACGATCTGGGGCGGCAAGATCCGCTTCACCAGCGCCATGCTCTTCGCCCTGGGTTTCATGTCCATGTTTGTGCTGGGCGGCATCAGCGGGGTCATGCTGGCTGCCCTCCCTTTCGATATCCACGTGCATGACACCTATTTCGTCGTCAGCCATTTCCATTTCGTGCTCTTTGGCGGCAGCGTCTTCGCCGTGTACGCCGCGCTCTATCATTGGTTCCCCAAGGTCACGGGCAGGATGATGGACGAGCGGCTGGGGCGGCTGCATTTCGCCTTCACCTATTTCGGCTTTCTCTTCACCTTCTTCCCCATGCACGTAGTGGGCATGCTGGGGATGCCGCGGCGCGTCGCCGTGTATGACCCGGCTTTCACGCCCTGGAATCAGCTCATCAGCTTCTCGGCTTTTGTACTGGGGCTATCAACCTTGATCGTCATCTACAACATCATCCGTTCCTACAATCATGGTCCCATCGCCGGCGCCAATCCCTGGCGCGCCCTGACATTGGAATGGGCGACGACCTCCCCGCCGCCGGTCACCAACTTCGCTGATGATCCCATTCCCTACGAAGATCCTTATGGCTATGGCACGGAGGCTTCCGCGGCTTATCTGGACGCGGTCGAAGCGGCTTTTGATAGCGGCGGCCGCCGATAAGCAGCGACAGATTGAAGACTGAAGGCAAGATAGCGTATCCAGTTCAGAGAGCGGCAGCGCATCATGACCAGCTTCGCTAATCGACAGGAGAAAGCAAAGATCGGGCTTGAGCCGGCGGCGGCATTGCGCTTGAAGAACAAACGCCTGGGCATGACGATCTTTCAAGCCAGTTGGATCATGGTCTTCCTGGCGATGATCATCGTCAATTGGCAGCTGCGTTTCAGTTACGCGCAATGGCCCCCCGAAGGCGTCGCGCCCTTCGATCCGCTAATTCCGAGCATCGCCACGTTGGCTCTGCTGCTCAGCGCTGCGCTGGTTCGACGCGGCTGGCGGAACTTGCGCGCTGGCGGGCTGCAGGGCTTCATCACAAACTGGCGGCTGGCGATGATGCTGGGCTTGGCGTTCATGGCGATCATCGTCTACGAATTCATCAACGTGAGCGAGGCGGCGCTGGCAACGCAATATGGGATCACGCTGCGCTTGATGACCGGCTTCCATGTCGCTCACGCTCTGGCCATCCTGGCGGTCATGCTGCGCGTTTATCGGTCGGGCGGAAGAGGCGCCTATTCCGGCGGCGCTGATGCGGCTTGGGCGGTCGAAGGCGCTGCCAAGCTCTGGTATTTCGTCGCCGTCGCCTGGCTGCTCTTCTATGTGGTGCTGTATTGGGTTCGTTGAGGGCTGGCTAGATTGCAAGGCGCGGCATCGCTTTGCTGTAGCGCAGGAAGCAAATGAAGGAGTAGCGGGACATGGATAAACCGGGACTTGGCAGGGCGATACCGGCGCTGATTGTCGGCTTTGTGGCTTCGCTGGCTTTTGTCTATGCCATGCGCTCCTGGCAGGCAATGGATCCGATATGGGTGAACGCCGAATCCAGCGAGGGCGCGCAGGTGGGCATGATCCTGGCGGCTTTTGTCTGCATGGGCACGTTTATGTGGGGCGTTGGCGCTTTCGACCCCAAGATGAGCGAACACGGCGAGCATGCCCATGAGCCGGAAGACGACTCGCCTGAGCAAGACTTCGCGCTGGACACCGCTGGACCAGTCTTCCATGCTGGCAAGTGGCTCTGGGAAGCTGCCTGGCGCATCATCAATGACAGTCCCAAGCCCTGGCGCTTCCCCTATCTCGATGTGAGTTTCTTCCTGATTAACTGGGTGGTGAATGTCATTTGGTTCATGATCTGGCTGCCGCTGCTGTTTATCGGCTGGCGCGTCCTGCTGATCACGCTGGCGGGCATCCCGGGCACATTGGGCGCGCTGCTTGCGACCCTGTCCTGCTTATGGCAGGTGATCGCCTTTTATGCGGGCCAGCTTTTCCTGGTGCTGACTATCGCCGTGATTGTGACGATTGCGCTCTTCACATTCGCGCTGCTGCCGCATGGTTTGGGTTTGCAAATCGCCACCGAGCCGAATGCCGACTTCTTCGCCAATGGCATTGGCACCTTCGTCATCCCGATTCAGGAAGTTCTGGGCTTGGTATTGCCGCCGGATGACTTTGCCAATCAGCCGATCGAAGGCACGAGCCAATTCGCGGTGCTGCTTGGCTTCATCTTCATCATGTTCGTTTCACTGGCGGTGGCCGCTGGTGGCATCGCCCTGTTTTTCTATCTGGCGAATCGCGGCGTTCGCGAAGTGAAAGAGCTGGAAACCACCGACGGCCAACGCACGCAGATCCTTCCTATCCGCGAGGCGGGCAAGATCGCCGGCGGCGTCGCCAACGTTATCCGCGCCATCCCAAGAGCCATCGGCTACCAGAAGTAAAGTGAGAAGCATAGCATGGCAGAACTGACAGCCAATCCGATGCAAGTTGTCGCTCATGAGGACCATGGGCATATCAGCGAAGCGGAACAGAACGAAAACCTGAAGCTGGGCGTCTGGCTCTATCTGGCTTCCGAGATCGTGATTTTCTCCATCATGATTGTTGGTTATGTGATCATGCGCATCAACGAGCCGGATATCGTCGCCCAGGCGCATGAGAAGCTGGGCGTCGGCTTGGTCACCGCCAATACCTTTGTCCTGCTGGCCAGCAGCTTCTTCATGGTCATGGGCTTGCGCGCCATGCAGGCCGGCAATCGGGCGGGCATGCTGCGCTGGATTGGCTTGACTGCGCTGGGAGGCGCCGTTTTCCTCATCGGGCAATACATCGAATACAGCGAGCTGGCGCACCTGGGCATCGCGCTGGGCTTTGATACGGCATCGCAATGGAGCACCTTGGGCATGCGTTTCTATGCCCCGACCTTTTTCCATGGCGCGCATGTCTTCGTCGGCGTGATATGGGCGCTGGAAGTGCTGCGGCGCGGCGCCAAGGGTCGATACGATCACAACCCAATCGGCATCGAGATGTTTGGCTTGTACTGGCACTTCGTCGATGTCGTTTGGATCATGCTCTTCACTCTGATATATCTGGTCTAGGAGTCCATTATGGCGGAAGCCACCCAGCACGAGGGACATCACAGCAATACCGTGCGCCTGCTTGGCCGCGAGATCACGGTCGAAGGCGGCGTCTACACGGTCGTCTTCGGGTTCCTGGCGATATTGACGGTGATAGAAGTCCTCAGCGCCGAATTCCTCAATGGCGCGATTCACGACGCCCCAAGCTCGGCAGCCAGCTTGCAAGCCATCAAAGCCCTGCTGCTGCTGGGCATCGCCATCATCAAGTCCAGCCTGGTGATCTGGTTCTATATGCACCTGCGCGATGAAAAGCGGATTCTGGCTGTGGTCTTGCTGCTGCCCTTGCTCATCGCCACCCTCTCGATTATGTACCTGCTGGCCATCCCCCCCATAGGCTACGCTGTCTAATTTTCGCCAGCGACAAGCCATAGTTTCAGATTCGGCCGGCGCCGGCTGTGTTATACTTTGCTTGATGCCGCCCGGAATGCGAGGCTCCAATGGAAGTCAAGGAAAAGCTGTATACCGTCGACGACTTGTGGGCTTTTGAACAGGACCCAGCTTATGAAGACCGCTTCCTGTATCTTATCGACGGCGAACTGTTCGAGGATGCCATGCCGGGAAGAATACATGGACGCATAGCCGTTAAGCTCGGGCGTTTCCTGGATGAGTTTGTCGAAGCGCAAGGCTTGGGCGAGGTCACAACTGAGGCAGGCTACTATCCGGCCGGCTCGCGCTTCACCTTGCTTATGCCCGATGTCGCCTTCATGCGCCATGAGAACTTGCCGGATCCCCCTCCCGAAGGTTTTGTCCCGGCAATGCCCGACCTGGCTGTGGAGATTCTCTCGCCCAGCAGCACGCTGGCGGAATTGCGCAGGAAAGCGAGAGTCTATCTCGAAAATGGCACGGCGCTGGTCTGGCTGGCGCTGCCGCAGAGGCGGGGCGTAGAAGTGTGTCGGCTGCTGGACGGGCGCATGCGCGGGGAGTTTGTTGGGATCGATGGCATACTAAGAGGCGAAGACGTCCTGCCCGGCTTTGAACTCGCAGTCAGCAAGATATTCGCCGTCCTTCCCTGAAGCGGTCTCAAGTAAAAGGAGCGGATCATGCCCGTTGACATCAGCCTGCGCGAGGGTACGCGGACAACTGTTCAGATCGGGCAGCATACCTGGCATGCCGACGAGCCGCTTGAGCATGGCGGCACGGACACGGGACCCACGCCGGGCGAGATGATGCTGGGCGCGCTGGGCTCCTGCATGGCCATCACCTGCAAGCTTTATGCCGAACGCAAAGGCTGGGATCTAACCGGCGTGGATGTCAGCGTTGATTATGAACGTTTTCGCGGGCGCGATTATCCGGCGCACGCTGGCGATGACCTCTATGTGCATGAAGTGCGCGAGGCATTGGTCTTTCATGGCGACCTTGATGACAAGCAGCGCGCTCGTCTGCGCGATATCGCCGGCAAATGCCCGGTGCACCGCCTGCTCGCCACACCGACCTATTTCGTGGATCTGGCGCCGAACGAAGACTGAGCCTCAACGCCTGTGCGCGCGTATCCAGCCGCCGCGGATAAACTCCGAGTGTTCTACGGTCACAAAGACGTCATCTTTTATGCTGTGGATGATGCCCAAGACTTCGCGAAGATCCCGCCGGTGCGCGATGATGTGCAGTTCCTCGACTTCGCCATGAGCGCCCTCGCCCATGATTTCCGTGACTCCGTGACCGCGCTCGCGCAATGCCAGAGCCATCGCATGGGAGACCTCGCGGGTGGCGATGACGGTCACGCTCTCATAGGACTTGATGAAACGATGCTCGACTTGCGCGCCGACGATGCCGCCCACCGCGAAACCGAAGACATAGGCTGCCAGGTTGGGCAAGTTGTTCAAGTCAGTGATGACCTGGCCAGCCGTATAAGCGAAGAGCAGCGATTCCAGCGAGGCGAAGGCGAAACTCCAAAGGCGCTGCTCGCGGGATGCCAGGATAAGCCGAACCGTGCCGATGACGTTATTGCTTACGCGCAAGATGAAGATCAAAATGGGCAGGTATTGCGGCTCAAGCAGGGACATCGTTCATGCCAGGACAATCGCCTAAACTGCCTTGATTTTAGCAGAGCCAGCGGCAGTTACCCTACTCAAATGCGGCGCGCTATGGTCAACTGTAGACACCCGCGCCGCCCTGCGACCAACCGCGCAAAATCCATTGCAGCCGGCGGTTGAACTACCCCTCTCTGATTCGTCGGAATGCGCGACATAGAGATGTCGGCTGGGGCCGGGGGCGGGGTTAGTATTGCGCAATGTAAACAGGCGACGCGAACAGAGACAAGCAAAGCCCCGCGATGTCAATCAGCCCGAAAAGCCTGCTCGACAGCTACGGATTATATCCCAAGAAGAGCCTCGGGCAGAACTTCATGCACGACCCGAATACGCTGGATAAGATCGTCAAGGCGGCTGACATCGGGGCTGGCGATGCGGTCATTGAGGTTGGCGCTGGCACGGGCGCCTTGACCGATGTCCTGGCTGACGCGGCGGCGCAAGTTTTCGCCCTGGAGATTGACCAGCGCCTGCGCCCCCTGCTGGAAGAGCGCTTCGACGATCGCGACAATATCTATCTGGTTTTCGACGACATCCTCAAGACCGATATCGCAGCCCTGCTGGGCGACAGCAGCTATCTGGCGGTATGCAACGCGCCCTATTACATCAGCAGCGCCATCCTCTGGCACTTTCTGGAAGCGCGGCGGCCGCCCCAACGGATAGTCATGACCATGCAATATGAAGTGGCGGAGCGCATCATCGGCAAGCCCGGCGCCATGCACCTGCTTTCGATCGCGGTACAACTCTATGGACAGGCGCGCATCATCGGCAAGCTGGGACCCGCGGTGTTTTGGCCCCGGCCCAACATACACAGCGCCATCGCGCGCATCGACACGCATGAGCGGCCGCCGGTGGATCTGCCCTCGCGCAGCGCCTTTTTCCGCGTTTTGCGGGCTGGTTTCCGCCTCAAGCGCAAACAGCTGAAGAACTCGCTGGCCAGCGGGCTGGGCATAAAAGCGTCTGAAGCGGCCGCCTTGCTGGCGAGCGCTGGCATTGATCCGCAGCGCCGTGCCGAGACCCTGAGCCTGGGCGAATGGGCGCGCCTGAGCTGGGCAGTCGCTGAATCCAGGCAAGACCTGTGTTAGGCAATCCATGCTCGCGCGGCATTGCTCAATGATTTATCGGCGATGACGAGAGCAATCAAGCGGAAGGATGAGGATCATGGGCAAGGAATTAGCCACGCTGGGCGGCGGATGCTTCTGGTGCGTGGAGGCGGTTTTCAATCAGCTGAAAGGCGTCGATTCGGCGATCTCCGGATATATGGGCGGGCACGTCGACAACCCGACGTATGCCCAGGTCTGCGCGATGACAACGGGCCATGCCGAAGTGGTCAACGTCAGCTTCGACAACGCGGTCATCAGCTACGAAGATATCCTGAATATCTTCTTTGCCACGCACGACCCCACAACCTTGAACCGGCAGGGACCCGACGTGGGACCGCAATACCGCTCAGGCATCTGGTATCACAGCCAGGCGCAGAAGCTCAGCGCCGAGGCGGTCATCAAGCGGCTGAATGCGCAGGGGCTCTATCGCAAGCCAATCGTCACCGAGGTCAGCCCAGCCAGCGCGTTTTGGGTCGCCGAAGAGTATCACCAGAACTACTTCGCCAACAATCCGCGCCAGGGGTATTGCGCGGTGGTGATCGCTCCCAAAGTGGCCAAGTTTCGCAAGCAGTATTTCGAGCGTCTCAAGCGCTGAGTTGGCGGCTGCAAGCGAGAACAAAGGCGAAACGGCGTCTCGCCCCTGCGAAAATAGTGGATCTGATGAGGAAATCTAGGCGATGCCGTCGACGCGGACGCCGGGACCCATAGTAGAGGTCAAGGTCATGCGCCGCACATAAACGCCTTTCTGCGATTCGGGCTTGACGGCTTTTATGCTGTCCACCACGGCTTGGAGATTTTCCTGCAATTGCTCATAGGAAAAGCTGGCTTTGCCGACGGGCACATGCACGTTGCCGGTGCGGTCATTGCGGAACTCGACGCGCCCGGCTTTCAACTCGCTGACAACCCGCGGGATATCATCCGGCGGCACGACCGTCCCGGCTTTGGGATTGGGCATCAAGCCGCGGGGGCCCAGGATGCGAGCGATCTGCCCGACCTTGCGCATCATTGGCGGGGTGGCGATGGTGGCGTCAAAGTCCAGCCAGCCATCGTTGCGGATCTTGGCGATGACCTCGTCCGTGCCGATGATGTCCGCGCCGGCTGCCAGCGCGGCCGCCTCATGCTGTTCATCGACGAAGGCCAGGATGCGGACGGATTTGCCTGTGCCATGCGGCAGCATAACGGTGGTGCGCACCTGCTGATCGCTATGGCGAGGGTCAATGCCCAGGCGGAAATGCGCCTCGATTGTCTCGTCAAATTTGGCTTTGGCGTTGCTCTGCGTCAGCCGCAGCGCCTCGTCCATCGGGTAGTATTTCTGCCGGTCGAAGCTCTTCAGCGCGTCTTGGTATCTCTTGCCCATTCGGTGTTCTCCTCGTGGTCAGCGGGCGGGGCTGCCCTCCCACATTATGTTCGCTCGGCTCCGCGAGCGCTAATCGGAAACTTTGATGCCCATCTGGCGGGCTGTGCCTTCGACCTGTCGCATGGCGCCTTCGATGTTGATGGCGTTCATATCGCCTAGTTTGACCTGGGCGATCTCGCGCACTTGGTCGCGGTTGAGGATGGCGACGGTTTCCGTCAAGGGGTTGGAAGCGGCTTTGTCGATGCCGGCCGCCCGCTTGATCAAGAACGAGGTAGGCGGGCTCTTCAGCGCGAACTTGAAGGAGCCGTCGGTGAAGACGGTGATTTCCGCCGGCACGATGTCGCCCATGCGGCTGCTCGTCCGCCCGTTGTATTCCTTGCAGAATTGCATGAGATTGATGCCATGCTGCGCCAGAGCCGGTCCAATTGGCGGCGCGGGATTGGCTTTGCCGGCCGGGATCTGCAGCTTGACGATTGCCTTGATTTTCTTTGCCATCGCTTTCCTCATTCTTTCGTCACGTTGACGGTCTCAGGAGACGTCAACAGGATTTGCCATTGAGCGGGCGATTCACCCAGTCGCCAAAATCACATTCTCTCCACTTCCATGAAGCTGAGCACAACCGCTGTTTCCCGGCCGAAGAAATCGACCATGACGCGGACCTTCTCCCGGCCCGAATCAATCGTGGCGACGGTGCCCGGGAAATCGTTGAAAGGACCGCCAACAATGCGGATGCGCTCGCCAATTTTGTAATCGACCTTGACGACCTTGTCTTCCGAATCCATGCGCTCCATGATGCGCTTGACTTCTTCATCGCGCAGGGGCGTGGCCTGGATGCTGGCTTCATGATCGGCGCCGACAAAGCCAACTACGCCGGGCGTATTGCGAACCGTTGACCAAGCTTCGTCGGTCATGCGGTGATCGTCTTGCTTCTCATCCCATGCCCAGCGCATCCGCACCATTACATAGCCGGGGAAAACGCGCTTCTCGACGGTGCGGCGCTTGCCATCCTTGACCTCGATCTCGTCTTCGGTGGGGATGAGCACATCGTAGATCTGGTCTTGCATGCCCATGGTTTCGATGCGCTGCCGCAGGGCATGCTCGACCTTCTTTTCGTAGCCCGAATAACAATGGATGAAGAACCAACTGCGTTCTTCTTCGTCTTCGCCGCTGCCGTCATCCAGCGTGATATTCAAACCCTCGACCTCGTCCGCCTCATCAAGGTAGACCGGCGCGGGGTCATAATCGGTCACTGCCTGCGCGTCTTGCATGGTATTGCCCGTCCCACTAACTTGTCCGCGGCTAAATCGAACCGCGGCGGATCATGTAAAAGGCTCCGCCGACCATCGCCACAATGACCGCGAGCAGCATCCAGGCGTTGCCGGGGTTCAAGCCAACGCGCATAAACTCCGACCAGACCACCGCCAGCGCGCCCAGGAAGAGCGCCGAGGCGATTGTGACGTTGATGCAGAGAATGGTGAGCCGGCGCGTATCTTCTCGGCTGGGCCAGGCGACCTTGTTCAACTCGGAGCGCACATTGCTGAAATAATCGACGGTCATGTAAAGCGGGCGGGTCAGCGCGTTGCCCTGGGGTTCCACTTTGGTATTCTTGACCTTGCGCGTCCGCCGGCCGGGCGTGGCTTTGCCCTTCTTCCGCGTGATCGCGCTGGGGTTCTGGTCTTCTGTTCTGTCTATCGCCATTTTGCCCATCCCTTGCCCCTGCTCGGATATCACGGAGAGGGACAGCATCAAGAAGCTCGCCGCCGATAAGTAAACACCGCCGCGGAGGACGGTGTTCATAAGTTCCTGACAGGGGCAGAAAGACTCGAACTCTCGACCTACGGTTTTGGAGACCGTCGCTCTACCAACTGAGCTATACCCCTATATGACCCGCGTCCCAAAAGTATTGTACAGCAATTCGCGGCGTAAATCTACTTGGATTCGCGATAGAGCACATGACGCCGCAGGTAGGGATCATATTTCCGCAATTCGAGGCGTCCCTGCGTATTGCGGCGGCTCTTCTCGGTGATGTAGATATGCCCGCTTTCGGTGCTGCGCATTTTTACGACAATGCGCTGTCCCTTTTTTGCCATAAGCTTCCCTCGTCACTTTTTCTCAGGCGCATATCGCCAAACTGGTAAAGAGCCTCCGATGAGATTTGAACTCATGACCTCGCCCTTACCAAGGGAGCGCTCTACCCCTGAGCTACGGAGGCAATCCACGCAGCGCTCATGCCATGAACGGCGCCGATCGTAGAAAAGTGGGCCGGACTGGATTCGAACCAGTGTAGGCTCTCGCCAGCGAATTTACAGTCCGCCCCCTTTAGCCACTCGGGCACCGACCCATCTGTATGCGGCTGTTAAGCCATAGCCACCACTGGGACTCGAACCCAGAACAGCCTGTTTACAAAACAGGTACTCTGCCAATTGAGTTATGGTGGCGCAGCCGAAGCAGTGTACCACGCTGGCAGAGCAAGCTCAAGGTTGATTCCGTTGGTGGACAAGTCGCGCCATTGTAGACCGGCGATTTGGGGATGTCAAGAGGCGAGCCGGCCGGCATAAGAAAATGCGGCAGCGCCAACAGGAGGCAACTGCCGCTTGCCTGGTTCACATTGCAAATCAACCCGCCGCCCCAAAACAAGCAGGCGACGGGAATCCTGTCCGCTGGCGCTGGCTCAGCCGCTTAGCGCGCCACCAGCATGCGCATCCCGGCCGCGCTGAACTGCGACTGGTAAGCATAAGCCATCTGCTTCTGGCTGACCTGCGCTGCGATGACCCGGCTGCAGCCCAGGCTGGCGTCGCTCAGGCATCTCAGAGCGTCTTGACCGGGCGCCGTCTCGGTGATGACGATCTGCGTCCGTTCGGCATATTGGGCATGCTTCTCGACTTCGTGACGCATCGCGCTGCCCTCGAAGTAAACCATGCCATTGTCGCCTTCGGCAAAGAGCTTGACCTGTGAGGCGGCAAAGCTCTCGCGGTAGCTGGTCTGCATCATGCGCTCGGTGGTGACGACCATGCTTAGCTTGGGCTGGGACAAATGATGATCGAGCTCGGCTTTCGTTGCGCGCAGCGCGTTCTGCGTGGCCCGCAGCTGCCGGCTTTGCTCCGCCACCGTGACAGCCGCCTCCCGCAAGGCGCGTTTCAACTCCCATTTCTCGCTCGCCAGGTCTTGTATCAGCTGATGCTTGTAGGCAATTTGACGCCTTGACATATCCAAGGCGCTCTGCTGGCTCGCCGCTATCTTTTCCAAAGTGGCGAGATTGCCCTGCGTTTCAGCCAGATCGTCCTGGACGCCGTCGAGTTGACGCTGGGTGAGGGCAAGCTCAGATTGGCTTTCGCCCAAGGCTTGGTACGCCGCTGACAGCTCGCTCATCAGATCCTTCACTCCACCAAAGACGAGCACGGCGACGATGGCGAAGGCTATGAGCAGACCGAGCAGCCGCGACCAAAAGACAGATTTGACCGCTGCTCTTCCTGTACTCTTCATGGTGACCTCCAAATAACTAGGCTTTCGTATTTGGCAGATTATCGCATTTCACGCCGTGTCGAAACGCGATGACCCTAGTGTGACACATCTGGCTGAATAATGCCAACTGTTTGCCCTTTTCGGATGGCCAATTTGACTTCTCCGATAGCTTTGGTGACTTCAATGTCCCGCGGGCAAGCCGGCGTGCAGTTGAAAATCGTGCGGCAGCGCCAAACGCCATTGGGCTCGCTGAGGATATCCAGCCGTTCTTTCCCTGCCTGGTCGCGGGTATCAAAAATGAAGCGGTGCGCCTGGACTATGGCGGCGGGACCGACATAATGCCCATTCGCCCAAAAGCTGGGGCAGGCCGTCGTGCAGCAGGCGCAGAGGATGCACTTGGTGCTATCGTCAAATTGTTCGCGGTCGGCTTGGGTTTGCAGGCGTTCGCGGCCATCCGGCGGAAGTGGCTCTTCATTGACGAAGAAGGGCATGACCTGCTTGTAATGATCGAAGAAGGGCTGCATATCCACGATCAAGTCTTTGATGACCGGCATGCCCAGGATCGGCTCAATCTGAACCCGCTCGCCGACATCGCGGACCAGCATTTTGCAAGCCAGCCGGTTGACGCCGTTGATGCGCATGGCATCCGAGCCGCAGACGCCGTGCGCGCAGGAACGCCGCAAAGACAGCGAGCCATCCTGCTCCCATTTGATGCGATGCAGCATCTCCAGCACGCGGTCGGTCGGGTCGACGTCTTGGAGGACAAATTCCTGCCAGTAGGGCTTTTCTTTGCCGGGCAGGTCCGGGTTCTGCCGTCTGATTTTGAAGGTGACTTCCATTCGTTCACATCCCGTCTACATGCGGACAAGCAAAGTGAGCGCTACGACATAAATGGAGACTGCAACGCAAGCCGCAAAAGCGATGCGGTCTTCTTTGCTCAAGGACTTTATGCAGTATTCGATCTTCACGGCTTCAATAAGCGCGGCGCCCACGGCTTTGATCGTATACAGGCGAATCAACAGGCGCAGATATTCGAGGCGCAGCAAAACCAAGCGAATAAGCATGCCGGTCAAGCGGACTTGCTGAATGAGGATTTCCAGGAACGGGTTATCCTTCATAAGGGTCGCCCCGACAATTCCAGTCAGACGCTTAGTATACCCGCTCTATCGGGCGGAACTTCTGCTGATCTTCCGGCACGCCGTTGGCTTTCTCCTCTTCCCAAAGCGAGAGATCGACTCCCTTGTCAAAGTTGGCCGTATAGGCCGGGTTTGCCAGGTTGCCGTCATGGCTGACCAGGGAATGCGCCAGCCAGTTCTGGTCATCGCGCTGCTGGAAATCTTCTCGGCTGTGCGCGCCGCGGCTCTCCTTGCGTTCCAAAGCGGCCAGAGCCGTCACCTCAGCCAGATCCAGCAGGCAGCCCAATTCCCAGGCTTCCATGAGATCGGTATTAAAAACGCGCGATTTGTCATCGATATGCAGGTCAGTATGAAAGCGCTGGCGCAATTCGGCGAGATCGCTCAATCCCTGCCGCAAGGTATCGTCCGTGCGGAAGACGCCGACATTGTCCATCATCGTCGCCTGCATCTTGGCGCGCAGTTGGCCGGGGCGCGATGAGCCTGAACCGCCGCGAATCCGCTCGAACTCGGCAGCGATTTCCCCGCCCGCGTCTTTGGGCAGCGCCGTCCATTCCATCTGTTTGACGACCTCAGCCAGTTTCATGCCGCCGCGCCGGCCAAATACCACCAGGTCAACCAGGGAGTTGGTGCCCAGACGGTTGGCGCCATGCACGCTGACGCAAGCCGTTTCGCCCGCGGCAAAGGCGCCCGGCATGATCGCGCCAGTCGCGTCAATGACCACTTCGGCATCGACGTTCGTGGGGATGCCGCCCATGGCATAATGCGCGGTCGGCTGGACCGGCATGGGTTCATGCACCGGGTCGACGCCCAGATACGTGCGGCAGAAATCCAGAATATCCGGCAGCTTGCGTTCGATTGTGGCTTCGTCGATGAAGTCGGCTTGGGCGCGGCCCTCTTCGGCGAAATAGCGGTTGACCGTCTGTGGGCGCACATCGAGATGCACGTAGCCGCGGTTCTTGATGCTGCGGCCCGCGCGGGACTCCAGGTAGATGGCTCGGCTGACCACATCGCGGGATGCCAGGTCTTTGGCGCTGGGCGCGTACCGCTCCATGAAGCGCTCGCCGACGCTGTTGATGAGCACGCCGCCTTCCCCGCGCACGCCCTCGGTGATGAGGATGCCCATGCGGTAGATGCCGGTGGGATGAAACTGGAAGAATTCCATATCTTGCAGGGGTAGGCCGCGCCGCAGGGCAATGGCCGCGCCATCGCCGGTCAGGGCATGCGCGTTGCTGGTAACCGACCAACAGCGCCCCCAGCCGCCCGAAGCGAAGAAGCTGGCTTTGCCATGGAAGATATGAAACTCGCCCGTGCCCAGCTCAATGGCGACCACGCCGGCGCAAACGCCATCAACGACGATCATGTCGACGACCTGAAACTCGTCGAAGAAGGTCACTTCGTTCTTGATGCACTGCTGATACAGTGTCTGCAGGATCATGTGCCCGGTGCGGTCGGCGGCATGGCAGGCGCGCCTAACCAATTCCTCGCCGAAGTTGCGCGTATGCCCGCCGAAGCGCCGCTGGCTGATGCGCTTGGCGGATGTGCGGTCAAAGGGCAAGCCCATGTGCTCGAGCTCGATGACGGCGTCGACGGCGTTCTCCGCCAGGATTTTGGCGGCTCCCTGGTCGGTCAGATAATCGCCGCCTTTGACCGTGTCATACGTATGGTAGATGGGCTTGTCTTCGTCCAGGTTGCCGAGCGCCGCTCCGATGCCCCCTTGAGCCGCGCCGGTGTGGCTGCGCGTCGGGTAGAGCTTGCTGACCACAGCGACATCCGCTCCGCCCTTGCTGGCATAGAGCGCCGCCATCAGACCCGCGCCGCCCGCGCCAATGATAATCGCATCGTGCTTGTGAACTTTCATTCAGCCCCCACTAAGTGAGCGACAGGCTTTGCGCCCCTACTGGTCATCGTGCAGATAGGCTTCCAACTCGGCTGGGATTTTTTCGCCGCGCAATTCATAGATCTCGGCTGTGGCCGCCATGGCTTCGTGGATGATGTCCTTCTCCAGCGGCACAAAGAGCGAGGCGCCGCCAACCGCCAGCAGCACGGCAGCGGTCACCGTGCAAAGCGCCACCGAGGTCCGCCGGGCGAAGTCATTGAAGCTGGTGTAATCCGTCAAGACATAACGCAAGCCATTGAAGCCATGCAGCGTCACCAGCACGAGCAGGAACAGATCATAGACGCGCCAGACGAAGACGCCACCCGCCGCATAAGACCAGCGATGATAAACGAATTCGACCGCGGTTGGCACAACGCCGATCGTCCCGTTGACAGCCAGCGTGCCAGCCACTTCCTGCGCGGCTGTAATATCAAAGACGCCCTGCACGACGTGCATCAGCGCCAGATGCCCGAAGACCAGCGGAACGATCATGATGCCGCTCAGGCGCATGAACGTCCACCAGAAGCGCTCGATTGGGCTGGCTTGCGGATAGCGCCTGCGTTCAGATTCCGCGCCGCGAACCAGGCTGAAGACCGCCGCCAGCACGATCGCCGCAGCCAGGACCGCGACGAAGCCGGCTATGAAGGGCAGCTGCTCGAGAATGGAGAAGACCACCACATCCATCAGCTTGCCGCCGGCGATGGCTTGCTCGGTCACATAGAAATCAATGACATGCGCTGCCATGCCCAGGAAGACCGGCGCCAAGACCAGCAATGTCAAGACCAGCACGGCGATGGCGGCCTGGGCTTGATGACGCCAAAGCTCGGGCTTGTAGTCGAAGATGATGATGCGGATGCCGTTGAAGGCGTGGTAGACCACCGCGAAAACCAAGCCAAACTCGCCCAGCGTGAATATCGGCGATTGATAGGCGGCGATGGCTTTTACGTAAAGATCGGGATAGAAAACCGCCCAGGAGGTGTCGATGACGTGCAAGGCGAGGAAGAGCACGACGCCGACGCCGGTGAGCCGATGCAAGACCCAGCTCCACTGCCCGATCGCGCCGCGGTAACGCAAGGTTTCCCGAACGGTAAGCGCCAATGAAGTCACAGTCTGCCTTTCTTGCGCCCTTGCAGCGCCCGCGTGATGGCATTCATGCGAGTCCTACAATAGCTGATTATAGCACGGGCGCAAACATGCGAAAGGGCAAGCCCGGAGGCGCCGGTTGACAGGTTGGCGATTGGGAGTATGCTGAATGCGGGCAATTCCAAGGAGGTACCCAATGAACGACCTTGCGGCGCTATTGGATAGTCTTCATGGCCTCAGCATCGTCATCGGCGCAATTGGCGGATTCATCGGCGCGCTGCTGCTGAGTCGTCTTGATCGACGCCGGGTCCTCAGCCATGTCTCGGAGAACTTGAGCGATGAGGTCAAGCAATCTTTCGAGAATGTCACCGAAACCATCCAGACCTCCGTGAAGACGACATCATCAGATGCGCTGAAGGACAACCAGGCGCAGTTCCTAACGGTCGCCAATGAAAAGCTGGCTGACCAACGCAATATGCACAGCCAGGAACTGGAATCCAAGAAAGCGCTAATTGATACTCAGCTCAACCAGATGTCGGAGACTTTGAAGTCTGTGCCCACTGCGCTCGAGAAAAACCAGGAGAAGGTCGGCGAGGTCTTGCGGCAATCGACGCAATCGCTGAAGGAGTCCAACGAGACCTACTTGAAGCAAGTCGACGACAAGACTCTCTCGCAAACCAAAGCGCATATCGCCGAGTTGGAAGCCAAGAAAAAACTCATAGACCAGCACCTGGAGCAGATGTCCGAGACTTTGAAAACAGTGCCGAGCGAGTTGGAAAAGAACCAGCGCAATGTTAGCGAGGTAATCGAGAAGTCAGCGAAGGAGTTGGAAGAATCGAATGTCGCGCACTTGGAGTTGTTGCAGGAGCGCTCGGATACGCAGTCCAAGCAGCACATTGCGAAGCTGGACGAAAAGGAACTGCTTATCAACCGGCGCTTGGGCGAGATGGATGAGAAGCTGGGCAAGGTGCAGACCTTGATCGAAGAATTCGAGAAGGCGCGGGAAAGCAAGCTGGGCGCATTGGATGATCAACTCAAGAGCTTGACCACGACCACATCGTCATTGCAGCGAGCGCTGGCGGACAACCAGGCGCGCGGGCAATGGGGTGAACGGATTGCTGAGCAAATCCTCGAGTATCTGGGCTTGCGTGAGGGCATAAGCTACATACAGCAGACGGCCACGCCATCGGGAGAACGCCCTGATTTCACTTTTCTGCTGCCCAATGACATGTCATTGAACATGGATTGCAAATTCCCAATCGACAATTACCTGCGCTATGTGGAAGCAGAGAGTGATAATGACCGCCAGGAATTCAGCAGGAGCTTCTTGCGAAATGTCGAAAAGCATGTGGCGGACGTTACCGACCGTGATTACATCCATGAGGGAACTGTTGATTTAGTCCTGATATTTATACCCAATGAGCAGGTGTTTCGCTTTATCAACGAACAAGGAAGTTCTCTGATCGACAGCGCTATGGAAAAGAAGGTTATCCTGTGCTCGCCGATGACGCTGTATATTGTATTGGCTGTCATTCGTCAGGCGTCGCGGAACTTCAACATGGAGCAAAAATCGCGAGAGATTGTCAGCCTAGTCTATGAAATTCGTAGCGAATGGCGTAAGTATTCAGACCAGATGGGTAAGCTTGAGCGAAGTTTCAAGTCGGTAAACGACAACTTTCACAGATTGAATTTCACACGAACTCGGGCGCTTGACCGCCGCTTTGACAAAATAGAAGTCATGTTGGAAAGCGACGAACTGTCTTCGACGGGCTCCAATGACCGAGCGCGCCTGCCAGAGACTGCTTCCTAATCCGTCGCCCGCCCCGCAATCAACTCCATCAAAACATCGGCGATCAAGTCCGGCTGATGACGAATCGTATCCTGCTTCTGCCATAGCGCCCGCTTGCCAGAGCGCGTATCAGCCACATCGGCTTGCACCGGCGTCACATTCATCGTCAGGATATTGTGCACCTCATGCGCCGTCGGCAGCAGCACATCGACCCGTTCGCGCTTGTACAAGTTCATAAGCTCCGCGCTGGGCTGGGACGAGTTGAGCACCACATAATCCAGCACGCCGATGCCCAGGTAAGAGATGACCTGCTGGACATGGTCGGAAAGCGTATAGCCGTCTGTCTGGCCCGGCTGGGTGGTGGTATTGCAGATATAGACTTTCAGCGCGCGCGAATCACGGATGGCTTGGGCGATCTCTTTGAATGCCAGGCAGGCAATCACGGTCGTGAACAAGCTGCCGGGACCGATGGTGATGAGGTCGGCTTCGCGCAAGGCTGTCAGGCAAGGCGCGTACACCATGGCTTGCGGATTCTGCACGAAGATGCGCTTGATGGCGGCTTTATCCAACTGCCGCACATTGAATTCCTGCTCGACAATCGTGCCATCCACCAGTTCCGCGCAGATATGCGTATTCTCTTCGGTCACCGGGTAGATATTCGCCTGGACATTGAGGAACTCGCTGATTTGGTCGATGGCGGTGACGAAGCTGCCCGACATCTGCGTCAAGGCGGCGATGAAAAGATTGCCAAATGCCATGCCATCCAGCTTGAGATCGCCGGGCGCCGCGATGCGATGCTGCATGACGCGGGTCAGCAGCGAATCATCATCCAGCGCCAGGGTGGCCAGGGCGTTGCGGATATCGCCCGGGGCCGGGATCTGGGCGAACTCGCGGACTATGCCCGTGCTTCTCCCCGTGTCGGTGACGGCGATGATGCCAGTGAGCTGGTCGGTATGGCGCTGCATGCCCTGCATGATTTGCACTGCGCCCAAGCCGCCGCCAATGGAAACCACTCTCATCCCGCAGCGTCCTCTCGATTCGCGGTCAAGTCAATGTACCAGTATAAACCGAAATCATGTACACGATATCCGCTTGATCGGCGCTATGTGATCTGAAATTGCCGATCCGCGGATGTACACGGGCGAATCCCCGTCTCGTTCCTGTTTGCATTGCGAGCGGCATGCCCAGCCCCCAGCCCCAGCCGACATCTCCAGCGCGCGTAGACACTGCGCATCTGTCGCGCATTCCAACGAGCCGGAAAGGGAGAGCCAGGAGGCAGCGGGACGCAATGATTTTGCCTGGGCGGTTGCCGGGCGGCGCGGACGGCGCCAGATTCGCGTTGACTAAACAGCTGCGGACCTAAGGCCGCGTTGGGCTGCCATCCGGCAAGCGCGTCTGCGTCCACTCCTCGACGATGTCCTGGCAGGGATACTTGGCCGCCAGAGCCTCGTCGATGTCGATGCCCAAGCCCGGCAGGTCGTTCGGATACAAATAGCCATCCTCAATGACCGGCAAACCGGGAAATATCGCGTAGTCCAGCTCAGAAGGCTGATACCATTCCTGCACGCCGAAGTTGGGATGCCACAGATCCAGCTGCAGGTTGGCCGCATGCCCAACCGGGGAGGTATCGCTGGGACCGTGCCAGGCTGTGCGGATGCCGCGCATATCGGCGAAGATGGCCACATTGCGGGCCGGCGTGATGCCGCCCATCTGGCTGATGTGCATGCGAATGAAATCGATCAGCCTTTCTTGAATGAGCATTTGCCATTCATGCGGATTGTTGAAGAGCTCGCCCATGGCCAGCGGCGTGGCGCATTGCTCGCGCATCATGCGGAACCAGGCGATATCTTCTGGCGCGAGGGCGTCTTCCAGGAAAAAGAGCTTGAACCGCTCGACGTCTTTGGCGAATTCGACGGCGTGGATGGGAGTCAAACGCTCGTGAATATCGTGCAGCAGCTCGACGCTTTCGCCGACTTGGGCGCGCACATGAGCGATCATGTCCAGCATCCGCCGGCAATAATCGCGCGGGTCATAATAGGCGCCGGGCGGAGCCTTCTTCGGCTTTACCATAGGGCTGCCCTGCCCGCCATAACCGCCCATCTGGACGCGAACATAGCGGAAGCCTCGCTCCATATAGGCCTGGACTTTTTCGGCGACCGCTTCTTTGCTTTCGCCATCCGCATGCACATAGACATGGGCGGCTTCGCGCGATTTTCCGCCCAGCAGATCGCAGACGCTCATGCCGGCCCGCTTGCCCTTGATATCCCAAAGCGCCTGGTCGACGCCGGAGATGGCGTTATTCAGCACCGGCCCATTGCGCCAGTAGCCATGCACCATGGACATATTCCAGATCTCTTGGATGCGGTCGACATCGCGGCCGAGCAAGAAGGGTTTCAGGTGCCGTTCCAGCGCTGCGGCCACGGCGAAGATGCGCTGCGTGAAGGTGGCGCAGCCCAAGCCATAGAGACCGGGTTCGGAAGTGATGATTTTGACGATGCCCAGGCGGGATTTGCCCGGCTGAGTCAGGATAATCTGGATGTCGTCGATGGTTATCGGTTTTGGCATGGGTTTACTTTACCACAGATGTCAACCCCCCTCGGTCCCCCGTAGGTCAGTGTCTACGCGACCCGTCAAGACAGGGGGAGGCGGTCCTCTCGTTCGCGCTATGGATGGCGCTGTAGGGGCTAGCCAGTGGCTCGCCCGCCCCTGCAGTTCTCGCTGATTTTTAAGACCCGACAGCGATTCGTCAATTTGCCAATTGGCTCGATCTCCACGCTGACGATGCTGCCATGGCCCAGGAACTGCGGCGGATCCTGCGCCTTGCCGACGCCCGATGGCGTGCCCGTCAAGATCACATCGCCCGGGCGCAGCGTGAAGGCCCGCGAGAGATGCGCAACCAGAAAGGAAACATCAAAGATCATGTCGCCCGTCGAACCATTCTGCTTCTCGACGCCATCGACCGTCGTCGCAATCCGCAAGGCTTGAGGATCGGGGATTTCATCGCGAGTCGCCACGCAGGGACCCAGCGGGCAGAAAGTATCCAGCCCCTTGGCTCTTGTCCATTGCTTGTCCCGGCTTTGCAGGTCGCGCGCGGAGACATCGTTGGCAATCGTATAGCCGAAGATATAATCCAGCGCTTCCGCCTGCGAGATTTTGCGCGCCGTCTTGCCGATGATGACCGCCAGCTCGCCTTCCCAATCCACCTGGCTGGTCATGTCGGCTTCCCATTCGATGGTATCGCCATGTCCGATGACCGCGCTGGGCATGACAGCGAAGACCAGGGGCTCGCCGGGCACTGCGTTGTTCAGTTCGCGGGCATGCTCGGCATAATTGCGTCCGATCGCCAGAATCTTGCCGGGTATGAAGGGCGGCAGGATGCGCGCTCCCGCCAGCGATTGGATCGCGCCCGTCAAAGTCGCCTCCGCGCTTGGCATCAGATCCAGCATATTTTCACAGTCGAGCGCATGAATCTCATCGCCGCGCAAAACGCCAATGCCATATTCGCGGTCTGTTTCATATCGAACAAGTTTCATGCGGAGTCTCTCTCACCCGGTCCAATGAACTCGCGTTAGTCTAGCAAATGGCACTGCGCAAGGCTAGCGGGCAATGTCCGGCTGCGCGCCGCAAGTCGCGCGTCAATTCGAGGCTCTGCCGCGTATCGGGACTGGCAATGTCTGCTAGAATGCAGATGTCGCCGCTGCGTCAATGTGAACGGGGAAAAGTGACTTGAAGCTGCTGTCTTGCTTGGCGCTGACCTGCCTGATACTGCCCTTGCTGGCCTCTTGCAGCGACACGGGCAACGCCGCCAATGACGCCAATTCCGCCCAGCGCCTGCTGCCCAACCTGGCTGCCTATACGGCGACCGACGTGGATACCAGCATTGACAGCGCCTTCGCGGCTGTTGGCGGAGCGGCTTTGATGGGCGGGCAGATCGGCATAACCGCCGCCATAGCCAAAGCCGAGCAGATCCTGCAATGCTTCCAGGATCGCGGCGCGCTGGCCGCCAAGTTCTACCAGAGCAGCGAATCCAGCTTGTTGGCGCCAAAGGCGGGCGGGGCTCTGGTCATCAACCAATCGCGCGTCAATCAGGAGTTGATCAACTGCGCTTTGGGCGGGCAGGAAGATAATGCCAGCGCCCAGAATTTCGCCATCGAGCCTTGCGCCAGCGCCGGCAGCCTGACTTACCAGGGCGATGGCGTCAGCTATATCTATGTCGGTTCGCATCCGGATGTCTGCGCCTTGTTCAAGCTGCACTTTGACAATCTGGCCAGCCAAGCCAGCGCGACGCCCACACCGAGCGAAATGTAGGGGCTAGCCATTGGCTCGCCCACAGATTTACACAAGGAGAAACTGATGAACGGATTCAACGGATTGGGCATGCACCTGGGCAATTTGTCGCGTTTGTCATCCGCCCGGTCGCGGTCGCTGAGCGCGGAGAACTTCGCTGGAGGCAAGGGGCAAGGCGGCATGGCGAGCGAAGGCACGGGCAGCAATGCCGCGCGTGACCTGGGCCATGGCTGGAAAGTGTCGCCATCCGTGCGCATCAAAGCCGGCGAGACCTTCACCATGGCCGATATCAGCGGACCCGGCGCGATCCAGCAGATTTGGATGACGCCCACCGGCAACTGGCGATTCTGCATCCTGCGCGTCTATTGGGATGGCAGCGAACAGCCCGCGGTGGAATGCCCGATTGGCGATTTCTTCGCGGTAGGCTGGGGCGAATACGCCCAGGTCAGCTCCCTGCCCGTCTGCGTCAACCCCGGCAGCGCCTTCAATGCGTACTGGGAAATGCCTTTCCGAAAGCATTGCCGCATGACCATCAGCAATATCGCCGAAGAAGACATGACCCTCTATTACCAGGTGAATTATACGTTGACCGAGGTGCCGGAGGATGCCGCCTATTTCCACGCCCAGTTCCGCCGCGTGAATCCCCTGCCCTACAAGGAGGTCTACACCATCGTCGATGGCATTCGCGGGCGCGGGCATTATGTCGGCACTTATGTCGCCTGGGGCAGCAACAACAACGGCTGGTGGGGCGAAGGCGAGCTGAAGTTTTATCTCGACGGCGACGAATACCCGACGATATGCGGCACGGGCACGGAAGATTATTTCTGCGGCTCCTACAACTTCGACCCCAGCCCGCGGCACAATCAGGGCTATGTCACCTATACGACGCCCTACGCCGGCTTTCACCAGGTCATCCGCCCGGACAATGATTACCGGTCGCAGCTGCGCATGGGCATGTACCGCTGGCATATCATGGATCCGATACGCTTCGAGGCCGACTTGCGCGTGACCATGCAGGCTCTGGGCTGGGGCTATAAGCATCGCTACCTGCCCCTGCAAGACGATATCGCTTCGGTGGCTTACTGGTATCAGACCCTGCCAAGCGCGCCTTTCCCGCCGCTGCCAGACAGGGACCAGCTACAGATCATCTAAGTATGTGCAGATAAGTCGTGAAACATCTATTCAACATGGCGACAAAGAGGGCACAGAGAGATGCCTTTGCTTTTTGCTCTCGGTGACCTCAATCAACCCGGTGTTCTCGGTGGTTAGTTTTTCTAATTGCCTAATTGCGCTTACTTTGCCCGGCAGATTTCGGCATAGAGCCGCTCGTATTGATCGGCTGTATGCGCCCAGCTGTATTTGGCTTCGATAAGTTCGCGCCCACGCTTGGCTAGTCGCTGGCGCAAGCCAGCATCCTTCAGCAAGGCGATGCTCTTCGCCGCCATTTGCTCCAGGCTGGCTTCCAGAGCCGATTCGCCATTGACCGCGTCAATCCCCTCGAGACTGATCGGCGTGGCCAGGACCGGGATGCCCATGGCCAAGGCTTCGAGGATCTTGTTCTTCAAACCGGCGCCAAAACGCAGCGGGCAGACAAAGATGCTGGCTTTCGCCAAATACGGCGCCACATCCGGCACATGACCGGTGACGTCGATGCCATCGCCAGCCATGTCTTGCAGCCAGGCGGGTGGATTGCTGCCCACGATTTGCAGGCGCGCCTCAGGAAATGCCCGGCGGACCTGGGGCAGGAGAGTCTCGACAAGAATGCGCGCGGCATCCTGATTGGGCGGGTAGGCATAATTTCCGACGAAGAGCAACGTTTCTGGCTCCCGCTGATCCTCGCGCGGGTGAAAACGCGCCAAATCTATGCCATTGGGGATGACCTCGACAGCCAGCCCGCTCTGCAATTCAAGCAGCATGTCGCGGTCGGCCGCCGAGATGACCACCGCGCGGTCAAAGGGCGCGAACATGAAACGCTCAAAGCGCCTGGTTATCGGCAAACGCCAACGCGCGCTCAACTGGCCTTGCGCCAAAGCCGATTTCACGTACAAGGCATGCGATTCGTAAGGCGTGATCAGATTGGGCAGATGCGCGAACAGCGGATGATGCTCATAGACGCTGATTGAGCCGAAACAATGGACGAGGTCATAGTTCCGCGCATTCAATCGGCCATTGATGCCATGCCAAAGCGGCGGGCAGAAGCTGGCTTCCGCGCTTTTGGCGAAGCGCGCGCTCGGCTGGAGCAGTCGGCGCAGATAAGCCAGGCTGGTCCGGCGCGGCTCGGCGAACAATTCGATATGCCGGAAGAACTGCCGGTACTCGGCGATCTGGCGCATATCCTCATCGCGATCATAGAGAGCCAGCAGATCGATGACATTGCCGCGCCCGGCAAGCTCGCGAGCCAGATGCCAGATGATCAGGCGATCGCCAAGGTGCAGCGGATAGGGCGGGCAGCGCGATATGAGCAGGATGGTTTTCATGTGCCGGCGGCCGAAAGCGGAGCTCCCATTATCCTAACAGAGCGAGGCCAAATCCGTCAGGTTTGGGGAGAGCCGCAAACGAAAAGACTCGCCGCTTGGGACGAGCCTTGCCTGTGCCGAGACCCAGACTTGAACTGGGGACACCCGCATTTTCAGTGCGATGCTCTACCAACTGAGCTATCTCGGCATAATGCGATGCGTATGGACTAGGCAGTGTAGAGCGAATCAGCGCTGCTGTCAAGACAGTTTTCGCGAGCCCAGCCATTCGCGGATGACGCGGGCGGTTTCTTCGGGCGCGGCTTGTGGGAAGAGATGCCCTTGGCCTTTCATCTCATGGAAATCGACCTTGGGCAGCAGGGTCTGCGCCAAGACGTAAGATTCGACTGGAAATGTCTCGCTGTAACTGGCGCGCAGCATCAATGTGGGCTGCAAGCCATTCAGCCTGGGCAGGTCCCGCCAGATGCCAGTGTAGACGGTGGCGAAGTAATGCGCTTCCCAGGCGCGGCTCCAGCGCAGTTCATAGTCGCCTTCGCCCGTCCGCCGCAAGCCATGATCGACATAGAGCCGCAGAGCTTCTTCATCCCAATCGGCGAATACTCGCTTGTCGCGAAAACGTTGGAAGGCATCTTCGCGGCTGTCAAATCTGGCTCGCCGCCGCAGGGCAGCCGCCACCAGCGGATTATGCTCGGCCGCGCCAATATCATAAGCCGCGCGGATCATATCCAGCATAGGCTGTGGCAGCAGGACCGGATCGAGCATGATCAAGGCTTTGAAGCGCTCGGGAGATTTCAGCAGCGCCAGCATAGACAGGACCGCGCCCAGAGAATGCCCAACCGCGACTGCGTCATGCAGGTCAAGCCGCTCCAAGCCAGCCAGAAAATCCGCGGCGTCAATGTCCCAGGAACGATAATCGGCCGGCGGCTGCTCATCGCCCCAGAGCGCGCGCGGCGGCAGTGACAAGCAGCGAAACTCCCCCAGCCGGCGCAGCATGGGCAGATAGGTCTGCGGCGGGAAGCCATTGGCTGGCATGATATGCAGGCAGGGCGCGGAGAGATCGCCAAGCAGTTCGATCACGGTCTGCGGCATCAGGAATCCCGTTTCATGCTATTGTAGAATGCATATCGACGCCTGCGCCGAATACCTTGCGCCCTGTCGATCTGTCTCACCTTCCCTCATTATGGGGACAAGGGGCCGGGGGATAGGGCTGCTGCGCTCGCAATTCAGGAGGGCAAACATGATTGATCGCTCCATAATCTTCGCGGTCGGCGCTTCTCTGGTGGCATTGCTGGTCGTGCTGGAATTGGTGCGTCGGCGGCATCTGAGCGAAGAGTATTCGCTGCTTTGGCTGGGCACGGCGATTGTCATGCTGGTCATCGGCATCTGGCGCGACCTGCTGCATGGCTTGGCTGACCTGGTCAACATCGAGTATCCGCCCAATCTGCTCTTTTTGCTTGCCGCCCTCTTCCTGCTCTTCATCCAGCTCTACTTCTCCACCGTCATCACGCGGCTCACGCGGGAGAGCAAAGCCGCCGCCCAACAGATCGCCTTGCTGCGACACGAGCTTGAGCAGCTAAGCCGCCAGCAGGAAGATGGCCACAGCGACGACCCCGACTAATACGCCCGCATACAGAGCCAGATCGAGCCAGCGGCCTTTCAATGGGTTGCGATCCACAGCCGCCACGACGCGCCTTGGCTGGTCGGGAAGGGCATAAAGCGCGATCCGCGGTCCAATGCGCCAGGATAGCCATGCGCCGCCCAGCATCCCGCCGATATGCCCCCAGTTGTCGATCCGCGAACCGGGCATGAAGCCTATCAGCAGGTTGATGCCGATCAGAATTGCCATGTGGCGCAGCTGCCCACGATAGTTGGGATAATAACGCCGATTGAGGTAGAGATGCGCGCCATGAGCGGCGAATATGGCGAAAACCGCGCCCGACGCCCCCACCGATGCGCCATCCAGCCCGCCCAGCAGCAGGCTCAATGCCGAGCCAGTCAAGCCGCCCAGCAGATATATCAGCAGGAAACGCGCCCGCCCGAAGATCGGCTCGAGGCCGCGCCCGATAAACAAGAGCGCATAGACATTGAAGAAGACATGCCCCAGGCTGCCATGCAAGAACATCGCCGTGAACAGACGGTAGACTTCGCCATGCGCGACGACGAGTTGTGGAATCAGCGCGCCGCGCAGGAATAGCTGCAGATCCAGCTCGGGCGAGAGGAAGCCTGCCAGAAAGATCAGCCCGTTTATCGCCGCCAGGGCAATGGTCAAGGGCGATTGCTCGAACAGGGAGCGCTTCGGCTGGACGGAATCTGGCTTGTCCGGCGCTGGCGGTTCCGGCGCCTGCCTGTCATAGAGCGGATGAGCCTGTTCGTCATTGGGCTGCATGGTGGTTTCCGCCTTTCGCGCCATGGCTTCATTATGCCAATACGCCGAAATCGCCAGCCTGGTCGCGCCGGTTCCGCCCAATGCGGCCAAGTTTGTGCAAATTCCGCGCCGACTATGATATGCTTAGGCTGCTTTCGCCGCAATGCGCATATCAGCGGATTATGACAGGCTGTTCAGCAGGAATCAGACAGCAATGTTCCCACACTCATCTTCAGATATCATGATCGTCCCGGAAGAGATCCTTTGCGAGATGCACCAGGAAGGCGACGCCTGCGATGTCATCGTGCGGATGGAAGACGGCACGGTCTACACCGCGCTCTTCGCCACGCTCTCCTATATTCATCGGCAATTGGCGCTGACCTGGATGGTCACCGGCTCCATCCCCGAGACGCCGCCCGTCCGTTATGCCGTGCTGGATACGCCGCATATCATCGTGGAGCGCCTGCACCTGGAAATCATCGAAGACACGATAGACAACCTGGTGGCGCAGGATGTCTTCGAGAGCCTCTTCACCCGCGTTACAGAGGATCAGCGCGCTCATGCCCAAGCCGAGACAAGCAGCAAGCTGGCCACCCAGGAAATTGCCCAAGCCGTCATCACTGAGGTGCTGGTGCTGATAGACGACTGAGCGCCCGGCTTCAAGCGCCGACTAACCCTTTTTGCTTTTCCGCCATCTATACTATAATTTTCGCGCGCCTGGTTTATTTGCGCGCTCACGTTTGGTCCGCCGCAAAGGTAATGGTCAAGGAATCTTCATGCCCGCAGAACGTTACGAAGACAGCCAACTCTACAAGATCCGCCATTCGGCCGCCCATGTGATGGCGGAAGCGATGCTGGAACGTTTTCCCGAAGCCAAGATCGCCATCGGCCCGCCAATTGAAGACGGCTTCTATTACGACTTTGACCTGCCCAGAGCCATCAGCGATGCCGATATCAAGTGGGTCGAGAAGCGCATGAAGAAGCTGCTTTCGGGGCGGCACGACTTCACCATGCGCGAGGTATCGGCGGAAGAAGCCCGCCAGCTCTTCCATGACCAGCCTTATAAGCTGGAACTCATCGACGACCTGGTCAATGGACGGCAGGACGACAATGGGCAGCCCATCGCCGACCCAGCCGCGAGCCTGACTGTCTATACGCAGAACACCTTCAGCGATCTCTGCCGCGGTCCGCATGTGGCCAGCACCCGCGAGATCAATCCCAAAGCCGTCAGCATCTCCTTGCGGCCGCCGGCCGGCGCCTATTGGCGGGGCGATGAAAAGCAGCCGCAGCTGACGCGCATCTATGGCACAGCCTGGCAGACGCCAAGCGAGCTGGCCGACTATCGCCAGCGGCTGGAAGAAGCCATCAAGCGCGATCATCGCGTCCTGGGCGAAAAGCTGGATCTCTTCATCATTGACGCCATGGTGGGCAAGGGTTTGCCGCTCTGGCTGCCGGATGGCGCCACCCTGCGCGATACGCTGGAACGTTGGCTGCGCGATATCCAGATCGAGCGCGGTTACCTGCCAGTGGTCACGCCGCACCTGGGCAATATCGAACTCTACAAGACCTCCGGGCATTATCCTTATTATGCGGACAGCCAATATACGCCCATCGACGTGGACGGCGATGAATTCATGCTGCGGCCCATGAACTGCCCGCATCACTGCCGCATCTATACCAGCCAGCCCCGCTCCTATCGCGACCTGCCCCTGCGCTATGCCGAGTTCGGCACGGTCTATCGCTATGAGCAATCGGGCGAGCTGCGCGGTTTGACGCGAGTGCGCGGCTTCACGGTCGATGACGCCCATCTCTTCGTCCGCGAGGATCAGCTGCTGGATGAATTCAAAGGCGTTGTTAATCTGATCCAGCATGTTTTTGGCGCGCTGGGCATGAGCGATTTCCGCGCTCGCATCGGCACGCGGGACCCCGGCAGCGACAAATACGTCGGCGACAACGCTCTCTGGGAAGAAGCCGCCATCGCCATCATCGCCGCCTGCGACGAGTTGGGCCTGGAATATCATATTGAGCCGGGCGAAGCGGCTTTTTATGGACCGAAGCTGGATTTCATCGTGCGCGATGTGCTCAAGAGGGAATGGCAACTGGGCACGGTGCAGGTGGATTACAACCTGCCGCAGCGCTTTGACCTGGAATATGTCGACCGCGACAACCAGCGCAAACGCCCCATCATGATCCATCGCGCGCCCTTCGGCAGCCTGGAACGTTTCATCGGCATCCTCATCGAGCATTTCGCCGGCGCTTTCCCAGCCTGGCTGGCGCCAACGCAAGCCATCATCATCCCCATCCGCGATAGCCACAATGCCTACGCCAGCGAGATCGCCGCCCTGCTAAAAACCCGCGGGATGCGCGTCAAAGCCGACTTGCAGGACCGCAACATGCGCTCGAAGATCCGCCAGCATCGGCGCATGAACATCCCCTGGCTGCTGATCGTTGGCGACCGCGATATGGAGAATCGCACGGTGAGCCTTCGCCTGCGCACGGATGAAGATCTTGGCGCGCTGCCGCTGGATGATTTTGTTGAGCGGGCAGTGGGGGCGATCCAGTCGCAGACTCAGGAGATCGCGCTGTAGGGCTTTTCCAATTCTGTCAGTTCGGAGCCAGAATCACGAAAACGACGGGTCGGCGAGTCACCGCCTCGCCCCTGTTTCATTGCGAGAATCCTGTCTTCGACTGTCCAAAGGAAAGAGAGCCGCAGGGGCGATACGCTGTAACGTCCGCAGTTTACATTGAAAGGTTCAGAGCCAATGCCATTCTGTGAATCGTGTCCAGTTGGCAACGCTCTGGTTTTGCTGACGCGGGACGAGCCACCGGCGCCGGTCTGTGTCTACGCGACCTCGCCCCAGCGAGACTCCGCTTGTCGCGTCCAGGCGCAAAGTCTTTTGCGTGGGCGGTCGCATTGCGGAGCGGGTGTCTACAGATCCTATTTTATGCGTGGACATGAATGATAATGGCGCAAACCCTGCGCGAGCGCTCCAGGCAGGATTCGAACCTGCGACACCCGGTTTAGGAAACCGGCGCTCTATCCCCTGAGCTACTGGAGCCGTTATCATCATGCCCAAGTATAGCAGACATCAAGCGCGCCTCAAGCCCTCGTGAGCCAGTTGCCCGGCGTCGGGAAATCTCAACTTAACGGGGATGGAATTGCCAGCTATAATGACTATAGACAGTAGCGACGCGCCGAGAATTGCGCTACCATTGCCTAGTTAGCGGCAGTCAAGTAAGGTTTCGCCTGCGAATTCGTCATAAGAGCGATGCGAAACGGCAAGGAGCCAGCAAATGACCCATATCATCACGAGCCTGTGCCTGCGGGATGGCGCCTGCGTGGAAGTTTGCCCGGTGGAATGCATCATTGCCGGCAAGCCAGAAAACGAATGGCCCTGGTATTTCATCGATCCGGATACCTGTATTGATTGCGGCGCCTGCATCCCCGAGTGCCCTTTCGAAGCCATCTTCATTGAGGAAGAGGTCTCGTCCGAATATGAGATGATGGACGGTCAAGAACGCGTGCCCTTCGATACCAAGGTCATCATCGAACACGAAGAAGGCGATATCGTTGACCTGACGCCGGATATCGCGCCGAATTACGATTTCTTCACGCAAGGCCCAGGCTACGACGCGCTGAATATGTGAGCCGCGTCCATAGCGCGGTCCGCGGAGACCCGTCTTCATAGGCTTGAAGCTGAGCCAACCGGCGCAGGTTCCGCTTAGGTCCGCCTGGCGGGTTTTGGCAGATAGCGCCGCCGCGGCGAGATCATGCCGGTCACCAAGCCGACGCTGAACAACACGATAAGCAAACCGAGCGCGATGCCCGGGCTGACGCTTTCCCCCAGCAGAATCGCGCCGAAGATCACGCCAAAAATCGGCACAAGCAGCGTCACCGTCAGCGCCTTGATCGGTCCAGCGCTGATGATGAGATAATAATACAGTTGGTAAGCCAGCGCCGTGCACAATATGACCAGCGCCAGGGTGGCCAGAAGCGCCTCTGTTGGCAATTCGCCTTCGGGCATATCCAGCATGGCGACCGGCAGGAGCAGAGCCGAAGCCGCGATCATCTGTCCGCTGGACATGGACAAATTGTTCAAGCCGACGAAGTAGCGTTTGGCGAAGACCCCGCCCAAGGCGTAACTCAACGTGGCCAGCAGCAATGCCAGAATAGCCGCCAGAGCCGGCAGATCAAGCGGGATATCGCTGCCGCCCACGGTCACAGTCACGCCAATGATGCCGAGCAGCGCGCCAATCAGCTTGTAGGCTGTCAAGCCTTCGCCCAAGCCCAGAGCGGCCACCACAGTCGTGAACAGCGGCGTGGTCGACATCAGAATAGCCGCCAGCGACGCCGTGACCGTCAACTCCGCCCAGGCGATCAAGCTGAAGGGCAATGCCGAGCCCAGCAAACCCAGCACGAGGAAGCGCAGCCAATGCCCGCGGATATTCAGCTTCTGCCGGCGCAGGCGCGCATAAACCACCAGGATCAAGCCCGAAAGCCCGACGCGGAGGAACATCAGGAAGAAGGGACCCAAGGGCTCGACAGCCACGCGGATGAAGATATAAGACGCGCCCCAGATTCCGCCGAGGGCGGTCAGCGCGGTCAATTGCGCCAGGGACAAAAGCGGAACTCCAAGTTCGTCAAAGAGCCGCATTGTAACAGACTGCCGCGGGCTTTACGCGGTGAGAAATGAAGACCTACCCAAATGGTCAGGGCGCGCCTGGCAAAATGGCTGATGCGCGGCGAGCGGGACGGCTGGCATACTGTTGGCAAGCTGAAGGACGAAAGGAGAAAACATGACAAACACGCTTCAGCAAATCTCGCGGGAAATGGCTGACCTGGTCGCGGCGGCGGGCGAAAGCGTCCTGCGGGTGGATGCGCGCCGGCGCCTGCCTGCCACGGGCTTGGCTTGGTCGAAAGACTTGATCGTCACCGCCAATCATGTCGTGGAGCCGGAGGCGGAAATCAGCATAGGCTTGCCGGAAGGCGCCGTTGTCGAGGCTCAGCTCATCGGGCGCGACCCCCGCAACGATCTGGCGCTGCTGCATGTCGCGGCGGCTCTTCAGCCGATCACGCGGGCGGAGGCGGACATTCGCGTTGGCAACCTCGTCCTGGCGCTGGGCAGGCCCCGACGCCGGGTCAAAGCCTCGCTCGGCTTGGTCGCCGGCGCATCCAGCCCAATCCCCGGGCGCAGGCGCCGCAAAGGCATGAAAGCCCTCTTCGGCAAGGGCATGAAAGACGGCATGAAAGAATGGCGCGGACGCGGCTGGCGCAAGCGCATCATGTGGGACGCGGCGGGCATGGGCTTGGCGCTGGGCGGCTTTATCCAAAGCGACCTGACCATGTATCCCGGTTTTTCCGGCGGTCCCTTGCTCGGGGCGGATGGCAAGGTCTATGGCATGAATACCTCCGGTTTCGCCGGCGGCATCAGCATCGCCCTGCCCCTGCCCATGATTGCCAAATCTGTGGATGCGCTGCTGGCGCATGGCAAAATTCTGTCCGGATATTTGGGCATCGGCGCGCAGCCCGCGCAACTCTCCGCGAGCATCGCTGAGCAGCTGGGGCAAGACAGGGGTCTGCTGGTCGTCTCGTTGGAAGCGGATAGCCCGGCGGCCGCTGCTGGCATGCTGGTCGGCGATATCCTGATGGCGCTGGACGACGAGCCGCTCGAAGATGTCGATGAGTTGCAAGCCTTGCTGGCGCGCCTGGATGTGGGCGGCGAAGTGGCGATGAGCTTTGTCCGCGGCGGGCAAATTGGCGAAGGCGGCGTCATCATCGGCGAGAAATAAAACGCTGCCGACGGCAGTTTATGGGCGCGGCTACACGGCATGCCCGGGATTAGTGGTTTGGCGCGGTTTCCTGTCCCAAATAGCGGCAAGGGGAGAAACGCCTTGGTACATTACGCGCCATTTCCGCTACTATTCGCTCAAATTCGTCTACTGTAGACACCCGCGTCGCATTGCGACGGCTCACGCAAAATCCATTGCTTCCCGGCGGTTGAACTCCCCCTCTCTGACTCGTCGGAATGCGCGACATAGAGATGTCGGCAAGGGCAGGGGGGTGGGGTCTGTAATTCGCAATGTAAACAGGGGCGAGGTCGCGTAGACACAGACCGGCGCCGGTGGCTCGTCCCGCTCGCTACACAACCAAAATCTGACGGAAAACCGTCAGCAGCGCGCAAGCCTTAGGGATTCGGCGGTATAACTTCCAGATCCAGAGCAACTTCGGAGCGGTCGCTGTCTCCGTTGGCTTCATAGGGGATGATCCAGCTGACCATCTCGATATAGCAGAGGTCTTCCGCGCCGTAGCGACAGTAATAGAGCGTCAAATCGGCAGTCAGCGAGCCTTCGCCAGCGCCGATAGTGACCGACGCCTTCTGGTCGGTGTCTGTGACGATAACCGTCCGTTCCCAACCCGCCGCCGAGCGGATTTCCAGCAGGCTGTCGATGAGTGGATTTATCTTGAAGTCCTCCGGCAGGCGCAAGCTGAGGGCAAGCGCGCCATCGCCCGGCGCAAGCAACTGGAGAGGCATCTCGTAGGCTTTGTCTTCCGCAGCATTGCCGCCCAGGATCGTCAGCGCATCGCGGTTGATGACCAGGGCTTCGGGATTGCTGAAGGCGAAAGTATCGACTGCGCCCGCCTCCAGGTCTATCGTCCGCAGAGCGTGATTATTGGTATCCGCCACGTAGAGGATGCCATCGGCGTAGCTCAAGCCGCCCGGCTCATCGAATTGGGCGATAGCCAGCGCGCCATCCGCATAACCGCCAGCGCCGCCCAGCCCGGCCAGCAGCTGGGTCGCGGTCTCGCCAGCCGGTATCAGCTTGATGCGGCTGTTGTAGGTATCGGCGATATAGATCTCTCCCGCTGGTCCGCCCTCGACGCCCAGGGCGTGCTGCAGGCGGTTAATGCCCAATGCGCCATCGATGTCGCCAAAATCGAAGAGGCTGTTATCGGTTGTGCCCGCCACGACCGTGACCAGATCCTGCTCGAAATCGGCCAGGCGTATCGTGCTGGATTCGCTGTCGGCGAAATAGAGTTTGCCCGCGCCGGCATAATACAAGCCGCTGGGCTGGGCCAATTCGGCATTCGCCAGGCTGACGTTATTGAGATTGGCTTCGCGCCCGTTGCCAACCGAGGGATAGAGCAGGTTGCTGGCCGGCTCATAGATATACAGTTGATGCGTGCCAGCCATGGCGATATGCAAACGGCCCCGCTCGTCGAATTCCAGATCCCAAGGGCTGCGCAGCGCGAGGCTCAGGGGATTATCCGACTGCATTCCAAATTGCAATGCGCCGCGGCCCATGCTGCCATTGCCAGCCAGGGTGATGACTTCGCGCGAAGCCAGGTCAGCTCGGCGGATGGCGTGATTGTTGACATCGGCGATGTACAGAGAATTGCCAGCCAGCGCCAGGCCCTGGGGTTTGTCGAAGCGGGCGTCCTCAAAGCCGCCATCGGTGAAACCGCGCGCGGAACTGCCGATGATGTCGATGACGCGATTTTCCGCCAGATCGACGACGATGATGCGGTTGTGGCTGCTGTCGGCGATGAAAAGCCGCTCGCTCGCCGCGTCCGCCAAGACCTTGCCGGGGTAGAGCAGCGGCGTGCCCGGGTCGCCCGCGCCTTCCAAAGCCAATTCCAAGGGCTGCCGATTGATGATGCCCTCGTCCAAGCCATCGTAGTATGCGATCATGCCGCTGAGATACTGATCGAAGGCTTCAAAGGGTATCTCGCCGGATTGCCGGATGACGCCGCGCCCCAGCGGATCGATAATGACCACGGTGGGCCAGGCATTGGCGCCAAAGGTCCGCCAGATCAGGAAATCCTTGTCATTGACGACCGGATGATGGATGCCATAACGCTGGACTATCTGACGCAGGTTTTCGGTAACGCCTTCCGTCGAAAACTTGGCGGAGTGCACGCCGATGACGACCACCTCGTCCGCGTATTTGCTCTCGACCTGTTCCAGCACGGGGATGACATGCAGGCAGTTGATGCAGCCGTAGGTCCAGAAATCCAGGATGATTACCTTGCCTGCCAAACCGCTCATCGTCAGCGGATTGTCCACATTGATCCAGTCCAGCCCGGCCGGGAATTCGGGCGCCTGGGATTTGCCCTCATAAAGTTCTTGCGGGCTTCGCTGCGCCAGCGCCACCCCGCCCAGAGCCAGCAGCGCAAGCAGGGCAAGGGCCAGTCTCTTCATCATGCCCGTCCTCCTCATAAATGGACAAAGCGCGCCTGCCTCCGCCCTAGTCGTAGACGTTCTTCCAGAAAATGACTAGCGCAGCGGTTGGCTTGTCCGCGCGCGAATCGGGCATTGTCTCATAAGGCATCAGCCAGTCCGGCATCTGAAACTCCTGCGCCTGGGCCGCTTCCGCCAGAGCAACCGAGTGCTGAGAGCTGGGCGCGTCGCCGCCATAGACAGAGGTCTTGCTGCTGAGATTGAGTGCCGCGACGTTGGATGGATCGGCCAGGCCCGCGCAACCCAAGTGGATCTGCGCTTGGTCGTGGTCGCCCCGCTTAAGAGCCGCCTCGCCAAGCATGAGATGAACCACATCAAACAGGCAGAGCGGTTGCGGCGCGCTTGAACCGCCCACTGACCAGGCTGTGCGGGCCGAGGCGATGTCTTCGCGCAGGTTCTCGATCAAGATCGGCAGGATCTGGCTGTCCGGGTCTTCTGCCAGGGCGCAGTCATAATGGCGCAAGGCGCGCGCATAATCGCCCATGTCATGCAGCTGCACGGCGCGGGCATAATTTGAATAGCTAAAATCACAATCGCTTTGGCTCAGCGCGGCTGGCAAGGCGCTGACCAGCAAGAGGCAGTGAAGTAACACTATCGCGAATCTCTTGGTCATTTTCGGCTGTCTTTCGCCCGGCTTCGATAGCATGATGATACTCGGTCGGGCGCGGTCGGCGCAAGTTTTGGCGCTGGTGGCCAGGGCAAGCCCAGAGCTCAGGCGGAAAGGAAGCGCTCCGTCAACGGCGGGCGCGGTTTGCCAGCCCCGTCGACGATGCCATAACCGTTGTGCATGCCTTGCGCCCAGGCATACCAGACCAGGGCGGCAAACTTGCCAGGGTACTGCCGCTTCAAATATCGGATCATATCTATGGCGTAGCGGGCGATCCGCTCCGGGGGGTCCTGCGGGCGATCCAAAACGCCAAACTCGGTCATCCAGAGCGGCTTCTGTGGCAAGACGGCGCTGTATGCCCAGACGGACTCGTCGATATGCCCAAAGCTGGAATAATAAGGATGCCCATTGACGCCGCGGCCATAAGGGTGAAAGGCGATGCCATCGGGCAGAAGGCCATCGGGCAGCTCGCGCAGCATCTCGCGGGCATAGGCGCTGCCGCTGAGGGGACCGCTGTTGAAGCCGGCGGTGATGATATGCGCATGGCTGTCGACGCTTCGAATAGCGGCATGAATCTCGGCGAACATCTTGCCATATTGCCGGGCGTTCATCCTCACGGAAGCCACTCCGCTGAGCGAATCCGGCTCATTCCAGATCTGCCAGGCGCTGACCAGATCCCGCCCTGCCCATTGCCCGGCGATCTGGCTCATCATCTCCGCAAAACGTCCGCGCAGCATAGCCCATTTCGCATCGGTCATCTGTGACCAGGGCCAGAACTCGCTCTTGCCCTCGCCATAGGTCTGGTGGCTGATTGCCAGAATCACGCGGTAGCCGGCACGTCGATAGGCGGCGATCTGCGGCAAATAGCGAGCCAATGCGGCTTTGATGTCTTCCGAGCCGCGCCCATTGGAGACGTTGTACCCAAAGCGCAGCCAGCCGATGCCACCCAGTCTCGCTGGCGCGGGCCGGCCCAGGGGATGAAAAATATCCAGGTTGACGCCGACCGGATTGACGCCGGGCAGGGCCTCCGCCCCTTCTGTCAGGGTGGTCGCGCCCAGATGCCAGGCGGCCGCATACCCTTCCACGCCGGTTATTGAGCGGATCTTCAGCCAGCTGCCCGCTTTGCCAACCTTTTCGATTGCGCGGCCATGATGCTCCTGCGGCTCCAGCAGATGCCAGCTATGCACGCGGCCTACTATGCTGGCTTTGGCGCTGGGCAGCTTGCGCGCATGCAAGCCATCTGCCTGCGGGCGAACGCGAAACTGCGGGATGTATACGTAATCGCGGGGGTTCACCAGATGATCCCAACCGAGCATGCTCGCGCCCCCGGGCGGATTCTGCAGGATGATGGAGAGACGGCGCCCCGCCGCCTTGGCGACCGTCTGCCCGCGTTGCAGCGCATCCCCAATGGCCACCCGCCGATCCTTGATGCCCGCGTAAGTGGTTATGAAGCGCTGCCCCTCGACGAGCGATTCGACCTGAATGCTCTCGCCTATTGCGATGACTCGGCCAGCCGCGCCGCAAAGCACCTCAGCGCCGGCTCGCGACAGAATATCCAGGCTGGGGCGCAGATCGCCCTTTCCCGGATCGTCGTTATAGGCATCCAGCACAGCCATGGGTCGGGCGCTGGTCATCCATTCCAACGTGAAGCGCCGGAAGATATGCTGCGGGTCATTGTCCCGCTCGCCATAGCGGTCGCCGTTTGCGATGCGGCGGCTGAGAATCGCTGCCAACTCCGCGGGCTGGCTGACGTCGATCACATCGATCATGACCACAGATGGGTAAATGCGGCGGATATGCGTCAAGGCGGAATCCCGCCACCAGGTCAGCGGCGCGTCCACAGCCGTGACATCGCGGAAGCGGTTAAGATTGTTGCCAGCCGGCGAGCGCGCCACCGCCACCCGCTCGAACTTGGCCAGGTAGGGGCGCAAAACCGCCAGCCAAGCCTGAAAATCACGGTCTGGCAAGACAAAGGCATGTGAGATGATCTTGCTGGACGGCATCGCTTGTCCCGCATCCGGTTTTGGGCAGTGAGCCTGCCCCGCGCGATCCAAGGGGCGACAAATCGCGTATAATACATTATACGTTGCTTGCCGCATGCCGATATGCGAGCGACGCCGGCATTTCAGCGCGATTGGGGAGCCGCGGTCATGGATCTGGACAAGGAAAAGGTCTTGAAGCTGGTCATCGTGGCTTTGGCGACCCTGGCCGCCCTGGCTGTCATGAGCACGCTTGTGCAGCTGATTCAGACCATTCTGCCCTTCCTGATCGTAGGCGCGGGAATCTACGCCGGCTATCGCTGGGCCCTGGGCGATGCGCCAGCTCCAAGCGCGGAAGAAGTCGAGGAACAGGCGCGGGGTTTGTTCAGCCGTTTTCGCCGCACGAAGCAGGCAGTCGAAACGACCATGCAAGCCAGCGGCGCCCTGGAAGAACTGGCTAATCCCCCTGAAAACAGGAGTCGCCGGCGGCGCAGGTTCAGCCAAGCCAAGCCCGCTGAAGCCAACGTGGATTCACAGGCCAAACCTGCCGCGGCTGAGCCGCCCGGGAAGACTAACCAGCGCCAGGAAAACAACCGCCAGGTCAAGAGCAAGCCGGCCGGTCCCATCGAATTCAGAGACAGCGATGTCGTCATCAAACCTGATGATGTGGTGCAGCCGGATATCTCGCGCCTGGAAGAGAAAGAACGCGAAGTCCCCGAAGTGACCAACAACGTACTGGAGCAGATTGAAGAACGCCGCCGCCGCCTCGGCAATGGCAGCTAATCCGCTTGCGCCGCCATCTCCGCGTAAATGGGCTTCAGCGTGTGATAGAGTTGGTGATATTGGCGCAATCGCCGCTCATAATGCGCTCGGTGTTTTTCGCGGGGCTGGAAGGTCATGCGCGGCTTGATCAATAAGGCAGCCGCTTCTTCCAGGCTGGCATAGACGCCGCTCGCCCAGCCCGCCAGCATAGCCACGCCAAGGCTGGCCGCTTCGGATGTGTGCAGGATGGCGACCGGCAAGCCAGTGATATCGGCTTTGATTTGCATCCAGATTTGGGAGCGCGCGCCGCCGCCAACAGCCGTCAAGCGGTCCACCGCCACGCCGATCTCGTTCAGCCGCCGAATGCCCAGAGCCTGCTCATAGCTCAAGCCTTCCAGGATAGCGCGCACGATATCGGGCCGGCGCGTATCGAAGTTCATGCCGATCAGCGTCCCGGTGGCATCGGCGTCGTCAAAGAGCGTGCCGCTGCCGACAAAGTAGGGCAGGAGCAGCAGTTTGCCCGGCGCGTCAGCCGCCTGCTCAACGATGACATCGTAGATATCGCGTCCGCTGTCTTGGGCGATTTGGCGTTCCAAGCCAGCCAGTTCATCGCGATACCAGCGCAGCAGACGCCCGCCGGTCTGGTTGCCGCTCAAGGCGATGAAGAGGCCCGGCGCGGCATGCGGATAACAGGAGACATGGCTCGCCAGCATTTCCATGCGCGGCGCGTCCGTCACCGCCACCAAAGCCTCTGTCGTGCCGATGGACAGCATGGCATGCCCGGGTTGCAAGACGCCCGCCCCCAATGCGCCGGCCGGCTGATCATGCCCGCCGCTGACCACCTTGACGTTGCGCCCCGTGAAGCCAAGCTGCGCCGCCAGCCGCTTGTCAATCTCGCCGATGATCGTCCCGCTGGGCACGAGCCGCGCAAACTGATCCCGCCGAAGGTCCGCAGCCGCCAGCATCTCATCCGACCAGTCGAGCCTGTGTACGTCAAAAGCCAGGGTGCGGGCAGCCATGCTGTAATCGATAGCCGGCTCCACGCCCAGCTTGAAAGCCACGAAGTCGACATAACACAGATATTTCCAGGCGCGCTCGAGGACCTCGGGCTGATGATCCCGCCACCAGAGCAGCTTGGGCAGGGTATAGATGGGACCCATGGGCTGTCCGGTGATGGCGTAGATGCGTTCCGCGCCCAGAGCCGCTTCCATCTCGGCGGTTTGCGCGCGATTGCGGGTATCCGAGCTGATGGGGCTGTTGGCCAGGATGGCGCCGTCGCGTCTGATTGGCGTCATGGCTTCGCCCTGTGAGGATATGGCGCAGGCGCTGACCGGGTCATGCTTGAGCTGGGCGTTGACTTCGCGCAGGCATTCGCGGACATCGCGCCAGACACGTTCCGGGTCCAGCTCATACCAGCCCGGCTGCGGGCTAATCAGCGGGTATTCGCGTCCGGCTTGCGCCAGCAGCGCGCCTTCTTCGGCGAAAGCCACCACCTTGCAGCCCGTCGTGCCGACGTCTATGCCCAGCAAACTCATCGCCGCCCCTGCCTTGTCGCCATCCTGGCCTCCCCAGCCAGCCAATCGCGCCGCGCTGGCCTGTCGCGAGTGTACCACTGGCGAATCGGCGGGCACAAATCCGGCGCGGGAAGTCCCATGCGCTCCCAGCACAAAGCGCGTCCCTTCCAGCCGGCGGACTAGCCAGCCGCGCGTCGCTCTGTTACCATCCCGCGATATTCTGCCCCCTAGGCGCCGGCGCGGGATCATGCCCAAACGACGGGCTCTTCTCATCATCCTGATACTTGTCTTTTCAGCTGGCGCCACGCCCATCGCCATCCGCTTCACACAGAGCGAAGGCATGCCGTCCCCCGTCATTGTGCTCTTCCGCCTTTGGCTGGTATCGCTGGGTTTGCTGCCCTTGGTCCTCTCGCGCTATCGGGGCGATTTGGCCAAACTGAGCGCGCGGGACTGGCTGCTGGCGGGCATGGCCGGCTTCTGGCTGGCGCTGAACCTGCTGCTGTTGTTTGTCTCTTTGGAATACACCAGCGTGCTGATGACCAGCATCCTGCGCCGCACAACGCCGATGTGGATCGTCTTGCCGGAGATTTTTCTCTTTGGCATCGTCTTCTCGCGGCGGTTCTGGCTGAGCCTGGCTGTAACGCTGGCGGGCGTGGCGCTGGTTGGCTTCGGCGGTTTGAGCGCCATTGAAGCGGGCAGCGAGCCTCTCTTTGGCGGCGCTCTGGCGCTCTGCGGGTCATTCTGCTTCGGCGCCTACCTGCTCATCGGCCGCCGTTTGAACAATCTCATCCCGCCGATGCTCTACAGTTTCCTGGTCTTTTTCACAGCCGCCCTGGTGACATCGGTTTTCGTCGCCTCTACTGGCGCGCCAGTCGTCGGTTATTCGCTCAAGGGCTACTTGTGGACCATCATCGTTACCGTATTGGCGCAGGTCTTGGGCCACTTGTTCATGAACCTGGCTCTGCAGCAATTCACGGCGACGGCGGTGTCCATCATCTTGCAGGTCGGCGTCGTGCTCAGCGCGGTCATCGCTCTCTTTTTCTTCGGCGAGGTCCCGTCCATCATCCAGGTCATCGGCAGCGGCCTGGTCATCTATGGCGTCACCGTGACCACAATTGAGCAGACGAGGGCGCAATGGAAACATCAGGCGCAAAATTAGCCAAACTCGGCGAATCCCATCTCTCATTGCCGCGTCATTTGCTGTAAAGTATGCGGCAATCACAAACTGACGGCATAGACAAGGAGAGCACTCCATGAGACTGGAAACCCAGGCGATTCACAGCGGTTATGAAAGCGAAGCCACTACGAAATCCGTGGCAGTGCCGATTTACCAGACCGTGGCTTACGAATTCGATGACGCGCAGCATGGCGCTGATCTTTTTAATCTGGCGGTGCCGGGCAATATCTACACGCGCATCATGAACCCGACCAACGATGTGCTGGAGCAGCGGGTCGCGGCTATGGAAGGCGGCGTGGCTTCCCTTGCGCTGGCATCGGGCCAAGCTGCCATCACCTATTCCATCCTGAATCTGGCTGAGGCGGGCAACAATATCGTGGCAGTGCCCCAGCTCTATGGCGGCACCTGGACGCTTTTCCGCCACATGCTGCCCAAGCTGGGCATCGACGTGCGTTTCGCCGATGACGACAGCGCCGAAAGCCTTGCCAAGCATATTGATGGCGATACCCGCGGCGTCTTCATCGAATCCATCGGCAACCCGGCCGGCAACATCCCCGATCTTTCCGCCATCTCCGATATGGCGCATGCGCATGGCGTGCCGGTCATCGTCGACAATACCGTGCCCACGCCAGCCCTCTGCCGGCCCATCGAGTTCGGCTGCGATATCGTTTTGCATTCAATGACCAAGTACATGGGCGGGCTGGGCACCACTATCGCCGGCATCCTGGTTGATGGCGGCATCTTCGATTGGACCGCCCATGGCGACCGCTATTATCAATTCACCCAGCCAGAGCCGAGCTATCACGGCGTGGTCTACAGCGATGCTCTTGGTCCCGCCGCCTATATCGGCCGGGCGCGCACCGTCGCCCTGCGCAACACCGGCAGCGCCCTCAGCCCATTCAACGCCTTCCTCATCCTGCAAGGCTTGCAGACCCTGTCCCTGCGCATGGAACGGCATACGGACAATGCCCTGGCCGTCGCCAAACATCTCGAAAGCCACAGCCAGGTCGAGTGGGTCAGCTACCCGGGCTTGGAAAGCTCGCCCTATTATGACCTGGCGCAGAAGTACACGGGCGGCCGCCCCTCGGGTTTGCTGACCTTTGGCATCACGGGCGGTTTCGAGGCCGGCGTCAAGTTTTATGACGCGCTGAAGATCTTCAAGCGCCTGGTGAACATCGGCGATGCCAAGTCCCTGGCTGCCCACCCCGCCTCGACCACGCACCGGCAGCTGACGCCGGAAGAGCAGCTGCAAGCTGGCGTCACGCCGGAGACGATCCGCCTGTGCATCGGCATTGAGCATATCGACGACATCATCGAAGACATCGATCAAGCGCTGGCTGCCGCGAAGTAGCCCCATAATCGTACCCCCCTCGGTCCCCCCGAAGCATCGGGGGGAAGGGTCTGCCCAGGTTTCGACAATTCGCATGGATTCGGCAGTGGAATTGCTATGCCAGGTCAGAGATGGAGTAGAATAGGTCAATCGCAAAGCAATTTTTGTCTATGGCGTGTAATGTAGGCTCATGAACCTCATCGACTACCTGAGCATCCTATTGCGCCGCGGCTGGATCATGCTGCTGCTGGGCATCATCGCGGCCGGCAGCGCCTTCGCATTCAGCCGCACGCTCGACCCCGTCTATCGCGCCACTCAGCGCGTCCGCATCGAGCCGAGCCGCTCGGATTTCGGCTTGGTGCAATCCGCCAAGCAGCTGCTCAACAGCCAGGTCTCCTATCTCGATAGTTCGCTGCGGGCCGCCGAAGTCATCGACCGCTTGCAGATGGACATGATCCCGCAGCAGCTGCGCGCCACCGTGCGCATCGCCCCGGACATCAACAGCCTGGTCATCCAGATTGACGCCGAGCACAAGGATATTGGGCAAGCCGCTCTCATCGCCACCGAATGGGCGCAGCTGCTCATCCGCTATCGCAATGACCAGAACCAGCAAGCGCGCCAGGAAGACCGCATCTACGCCAGCCTGCAGGATAACCCTGTCATCGCCCTGGCTCGCCCGAATGTGACCATCAACACGCTGGTGGGTTTGATCGCCGGTTGCTTCGTCGGCGGCATCATCGTCTTCGTGCTGGAATACTTGGAGAGCGCGATTGTGCGCCGGCGGGAAGACGTCGAGGCATACGCCGGATTGCCGGTGCTGGCTGCTGTGCCGCCCGGCGATTAGTCCGCGAGCGAAAGAGTCAAGGCATGCGGATCACCAAGATTTCCGTGACGGGTTTGTTCGGGATGTTCGATCACGAGATTCCCTTGAATCAGGAGTCTCGGATTACGATTGTGCATGGTCCGAATGGGGTGGGCAAGACGGTGCTCATGCGGATGGTGCATGGCTTGTTTCATTTCGGATACACTCGCATCGCGTTTACCCCATACGACGAGTTCAGGATTGACTTTGATTGCGGCAATCACTTGAAGATTTCTACCGACTCTGGAGAGTTTCCTAGCCACCCTCGACTCCTGATTTTCTGTCGCGACGGCCTTGGATCGGATTCTACATCCTATTCGCCCATCGCCACCGGTTTGCCCTTTGCAGAACAGGGAGAGAAGATTCGTGAACAACTCTCAGGATACTGGCGACTGGGTTCTGACGGGCAACCTTATCACCCGGACGAGATCTTTCGTAACGAGTCGGACGGAAGCTATGTCAAGTTGCAAACTATAATTGAGCAAGACTCGGCGCTAGAAACACATCTGTACGGTCGGCCGCCGGACTGGTTTGCGCGCTTGAAGCAGAACTCGACCACTTGCCTAATTGAAACACAGCGCCTTCTGGTGAGTAGGATTGACGATTCTGTTATCCCGGGGTCGGATTTTCTCCCTCCCGGCGCCGAGCCGGTGTTTACTTTGGACAAGTTTGCCATTGAGGAAGTCTCGGAGTCGTTTGCAGATCGGGTCAATAGCTTCCCGGACGAATTGCTGCTCTTTGAAGAACTCATCAACCAGCGACTACTCTTCAAGACGATTTCCATTGGAGTTGAAGGAATCTCCATAACTGCTGAAGATGGAACACTGGTGCAGCCGTCGGAATTGTCCTCTGGCGAACAACACTTGATGACGCTTTACCATCAACTCCTCTTCGAAATCGAGCCCGACACCCTCGTCATGATCGACGAACCCGAATTGTCGATGAACGTCGTTTGGCAGCGCAACTTCCTCAATGACTTGCAGCGCATCGTCGAACTGCGCAAATTCGACGTCCTCATCGCCACGCACTCGCCCATGATCATCCACGACAAGTGGGATTGGATGGTGGCGCTGGGCGAAAAGGTGGATGACTGACCATGCAGCTCATGCAGCCCAAAGATTACGTGTCGGAATTCATTTTGACGCGAAGGACCAAGAAGTCTATCGTCATGGTCGAAGGCACGACCGACCGCGCGCTGTGGACGGAGTACGCCGCTGACGACTGCCACCTGCGCCCAGCGCAAGGAAAAGACATTATCATTGATGTACTCAATACGCCATTCGTACGCGGTATGCAAGGCATCGCTGGCATCGTGGACGCGGATTACTGGCTCATCACGGAAGCGGAGGAACTCGGCACGGAAAACCTGCTCTATGACGACTGCTGCCCGGACATTGAGTCGATGCTGCTATGTTCTCCGGCGCTGAAAAAGGTCTTGCGGAACACTCTCTACAATCACGATGTTGATGAGATACATGCATTCGCCGAAAAGCTCGCTTGCAAAGCTCAAGGACTGGCGATGGAATTCGGCTATTTTCGCTGGCTCAATCATTGCCGGGACTATGGTTTGGCTTTGAATGCAATCCGCCTGGATGAAGCGCTGGACTTTGAAGCGCTGAGTCTGGATTGCCATTGGATTGCGCGACGACTGGCGGAAGGCAATGGGACCGTCACCAGCGAGCAACTGCTGGACGAGGTGGCTGAGCTGCGCGAGAAATGCCCGCCGGAATCCATCCAGCTTTGCCGCGGCAAGGATGTCTTGGCTGTCATGGCCTTGATTCTGCCAGGCATGTACGAAGCGCGGTTTGGCCATGAACTGCCGTCCAACGCCAAGAATCTCTCGCAGGAAGGGCAGATGGCGAAAGAATTGCGTAAAGCCTACGAATACATGTACTTTAGAGAGACATCGCTGTTCGGCTGCATCCAAACTTGGGAAGCCGCCAACCCGCGATATAGAATACTTAAAGTCCAGATTTGAAAGGACGCCAGTCAGCCCATCCCGCCGCCACTGCCTCCCCTTCCGACGGGTCAGTGTTCACGCGATTCCATCTCGTGGGGGCAAGGAACTCGCCGCGTAGACACAGGCGCCCGGCGATTAAGCTTCAGCCAATATCTCCGACAGAACGCGCAAGTCGATATTCCCGCCCGAGACGACGCAGACCACTTTCCCCGCGCCCGCCTTGCCCGCCAGCGCCGCAGCCACCGGAGCCGCCCCGGCCCCCTCGGCGATCACACTCTGCCGCTCAGCCAGGATGCGTATCGCGCCGCGAACCTCCGCCAGCGAAACCACCAGCGAATCGTCAAGCAAATCCCTGACCCGCGCCCAGATCTCCGGCAGGATGCTTTTGCCGCCGATGCCATCGACGAAGCTGGGAATATAGTCGACCTCGACCGGCCTGCCCGCCCGCAGCGATGCCGCCAGGGGAGCGGCCGTCTCCACCTCGACCGCATACAGGCGCGTCTCTGGCTTCAGGGCGCGAATTGCCGAGGCGATGCCGCTGCTCAAACCGCCGCCGCCATAAGGAATGATCACCGCGTCCACATCGGGCAGGTCACGCAGGATCTCCAGCCCAATCACGCCGTTGCCGGCCATCACAGCCGGGTCGCTGACCGGATGAATAAAGCAGCCTTCCAGCCCCGCATAATGTCCGCTGACGATGACATCCCACCAGCGGTCAAAAGGGACTTTGATGATCTCGCCGCCCAGCCGTCTTATGGCGTTCAGCTTGGTCTCCGGCGCGTGATCGGGCACGATGACCTGGCAAGGGATGCCCAGCCGCCGCGCATGCCAAGCCACTCCCTGCGCCATATTGCCCGCGCTGGCTGTGTAAACGCCGCGATCCAAATCCGCCTTGGGGATAAGCGCCAGGGCATTGCCCGCCCCGCGCAGCTTGAAGGAGCCGATGGGCTGCAGGTTTTCCAGCTTGAGGGTGATCTCGCAGATGCGCCCATCACCCGGCAGCCGCAGCAGAGGACTGGGCGCGATCGCTGTCGCCAGGCGCTTTTCGGCGCTCTGAATCTCGTTCAGCGGGATCATTTCAAGCCCTCACGCGGTACTCAGCCAGCGCATCGGGGTCAATATCGACGCCCAAGCCCGGCCCATCCGGCACGGCTACCCGACCCGCTTCGATGTGAAAGACCGGCTGGGTCAGCTTGTCCCGCAGGAGATTCTCGGAACGGTCCATCTCCAGCAGCGGCTCAGGCATGCGCAGGCGGCCCGGCAAGACATCCAGACTGCTCACCAGATGCAAGCCAGCCGCGAAAGCAATGCCAGTGCCCCAGCTATGCGGGATGATATTGACATGATAGGCTCGCGCCAAAGCGGCAATGCGCTTGACCTCGCTGAGCCCGCCAGCGCCGCAGATATCCGGCTGGGCGATATCCACGCAGCGTCCGCTGAGCAGATGCCGAAAGCCTTCCAGGAGGTATTCGCATTCACCGCCCGCGATGGGGATGGTCGTCCGCTCGCGCAATTCCCGGTAGCCGGCGTAATCTTCCGGGGAGACCGGCTCCTCAAAGAAGCTGATATCCAGCTCTTCCATAGCTCGCGCCAAACGCAGCGCCTCGCTGAGCGTATAGGCATGATTGGCATCGACCATCAGTTGGATGTCATCGCCAACCGCGCGCCGCACCGCCCGGGCATGCCGCAGGTCCGTCTCGATGCCCAGCCCCAGCTTCATCTTGATGGCTTGGAAGCCCTGAGAGGCATAGAGCCGCGCCTCATCCACCAGCTTGCCGACCAGGTCGTCGGTCTCGATGAAGTACAGACCGGTGGCGTAGACTTTGACATGCTCGCGCCGCCGCCCGCCCAGCAGCGTTGAGACCGGCTGACCCAGCAGTTTGCCGCGCAGATCCCATAAGGCGATGTCAATGGCGCTGATGGCTGCCACCAGTACGCCCCGCCGGGCGTAATCCAGGCAGCGCAGATGCAGCTTCCGCCAGATGGCTTCGACCTGCAGCGCATCCTCGCCTATGGCCAGTGACGCCAGAAATTCGATGCCCGCTTTCACCACAGTCGCCGGTCCATAGCCCTCGCCCCAGCCATAGGTCCCGTCCTCGGCGATGACCTTGACCAGGCAAACCTGCCGCGCCTGAAACTCGAATTGCGAGAAGTAGAAGGGCGTATCCAGCTTTTGCTCGGCAAGGGTGGTTTCGATGCGGATAATCTTCATATTGTCGCGCTTGTCTCGTGCTCTCGGTCGGCTATAGTCTAGCGACTTGCCAGCCAACAGGCGAATACCAGATGTCCGGCATACTCAACGAAATTGTCGCCAATGCCGCGCATACAGCCAGCCAGCGCGCCCATGTCGCCTCTTTGCTTGCCCGGTTATGCGAGGATCTCCAGGCGGTTCTGCAAAGACGGCTCATCGGCATCTATATCTATGGTTCGCTGGTCACGGGCGATTTCGACTGTCTAATCAGCGATCTTGATCTGGTCATCATCATGAGCGAAGCCCTGGATGAGCGTCTTTTTATGGAACTGCATGAGCTTCACGCGCGAATCATCAGCGACAATCCGAGCTGGGACAATCGGCTGGAACTGGCGTATATTTCCGCGGAGGCGCTGCGCAGCTTCATGTGGAGGAGCAGCCGCATCGGCATCATCAGCCCGGGCGAGCCCTTTCATATCATCGAGGCGGGCGCGGATTGGCTGATCAGCTGGTACGCCCTGCGCGAGCATGGCATCCCGCTGCATGGTCCGCCTATCGCCGAGCTCCTCGACCGGCTGCCCAAAAGCGCCTGGCTGGAAGCCGTTCGCGAGCACATTCGCGCCTATCGCAAATCGGTGAAGGACGCGCAGGAGCCCGCCTTCCTGGCTTACATCGTCGTGACCGTGGCGCGGGGGCTCTACACGCTGGCGCATGAGCGCGACGCATCCAAGATTCGCGCTGCCAAATGGCTGGCATCCGAGAAGCCCAAGTGGCGGGAGTTGATTGAACTGGCGATGTGGATTCGACAGCATCCGGAAGCGCCTGTGATGCCGAGGGAGCAGCTGCGCCTCCGCGTGGAAGCTTTCCTGCGCGATGTCCTGGGGGAGACTAAGCGTTCAGCCAAATGACCGGCTGCCATCATTCAATAGCGGTCAAGACCACGATGCCCGGACGGTCAACCGCGGCGCAGGTCTCGCCATTCAACTCGAATTCCTCCAGATCATGGACCTCGGGCGGGGCGACAGAGGTATCGATGAAGACCAAATTGCCTTGATTCTGGAAGCAGATTTCCGTGTCCGCAAAAGCCAGCGTGCCATCCTGGACGCAGCGCGGGAGCAGCAGGAATTGGCCTATATTCAGCTGGCTGCCCGTCAGCCCGTTGAGGCTGCGCAGCGATTCCGCCGTCGTGTCGTATTGGATTGCCAGCCGGTACAAATTATCGCCTTCGACCACGCGGTGCATGCATTGGCGGCTGGTGCGCCAGAGCCTTCCGCCGAAGCGGCCGCCTTGCAAAGCCGGGTGCTTGTCCAGCGTGATCAAGTCCACCTCTTCACAATGCAAATCGGCATGGAAGGTATGCACGAGGATGCGCTCGTTGGGCACGCAGATCTTGGGCGAGTGCGGCGTCCCGGTGGGCGTTGGCGTCCAGTTGGGATTCGGCGTGGCATTGGGATTCGGCGTCCAGTTGGGATTGGGTGTGCCGGCGGGGTTGGGCGTGCCGCCGGGGTTGGGGTTGGGGTTGCCTCCAGGCGGAAGCTCGCCGGACGGAGTGGCATCGGGCGAACTGGTGTTGGAATCCGGCGTTTCCGTAGGCAATTGCAGCTCGGACTTGGGATATTCATAAGCGCCGATATCGCAATTGTCATATTGCGGCCGCGTTGTGCCGGGCTGGTCATCGTCCAGGCAATAGGCTGGGTCGGCGGTGTCGATGGCCGGGCTGCCCCATTGCAGCGGATGATGGGCGGGCGAGCCGGTCAGTTGATTGATCTGCGGATTGCCCAGGTTGACCTGGTCGTGATCGTCCTGGCTGACATGCTGCGCCTCTGCGGTCTCGCCAGTGGGCGAAGCGGTGGGCTGGGCTTGCGGCGTCGCTTCTTCCAGCGCCTGGGTCTGCGCTCCCTGCTGCGTTGGGGCAGTGGTGGGCAGCAGCGTGGCTGTCGGCGTCGGCGTGGGGAAAGCCTCCTGCCCGCAAGAGCCGTCCTTGATGTAGTTGCCGGTGAATTCGGTGATGATGTCTGGGTTGGGACCAGAATGGCAGTCGCCGCCTTGTACGCTGTCGGTGATCAAGGTGTTGCGGATTTTGAATGAGCCCAGCCAGCCGATAATGGCGATGCCGCCGCCCTGCTCCTCCGCGCTGTTATATGCCCAGGTGGTATGCGTCAGCACGACATGCGAGCCGAAAGAACTCAAGCCGCCGCCCTCGCGCGCGCTGTTGTTGCTGAAGGTGCTGTTCTTGATTGTCAGGGTGGCGCCGCTGCTCTCGATGCCGCCGCCTTCATCGGATGTATTCTTGTGGAAGGTGCTCTTGGTGATGTTGACCGTGCCGCCGGCGATTTTCAAGCCGCCGCCATCCTCAGCCGATGTATTCTCTTTGAAGGAACTGCCGTCATCGCCGCCGATGGTCAGCGTATGACTGTCATCCGAGCTGACGAAATAGATGCCGCCGCCATGGCTTTGCGATGTCTCGTTCTTGCTGATCTCAGTATCCAGGATATTTACATCGCTGTCCGTGGCGTAAATTCCGCCGCCGATGTCCCCAGCCGCGCTTTCCGTCACCTTGCTGTCGCTGAGGGTCAATGTGCTGCCGTCAATATAGATGCCAGCGCCATCACCGCTCGTCGCGCCCTTGGTGACCGTCATATTCTGGATAGTGACCGTGGCGCCGCTGATGCGAAAGACCGGATATGCGTCATCGCCGGAGACGCTGAAAGTCTTGCCATCAATGACAAGCTGCGTTGTGATCTCCGGCAGCGCCTCGCCAAGCGTGACATTGGCTGTCAATTCGATGGTATCTTGCCCGGTCTCGGCTGGATTGGCATCGGCGTCCGGGGCTGTGCCGGTTTCACAATCGTCATTGCCGTCGGTATCGCCAGCTTCCGCCACCTGGGCGTCGCCGTTGGCTGAGCGGATCGCGTTGGCCAGGCTGCAATTGCTATCGACCGTGATGACCGTGTCGGCAAGCGCGGCTGACGGAGCCAGCATAAGCAGAATCAAGATGGAGATTGCGGATAAGTATCGCAACATGTCTGCTGGTTTCATCGCTGTCCACCCTTAAATGCCAAAAGAGGCCGCCACATAGCGGCTGCTTGGCATTCAGTATGGCGACAATGGCGGTTGACGCAAGTCGCATAACGACTATTTTGCGGCAAAGTCGCGCATAGCCGCCCCGCGCTTGCCAGAATGCCGCCCCAGCCAGATAATAGAGTCGGAATGCCCGGATCACTCGCCTGCCAGAGCCATGTCCTTTCGCGCCAGCCAAGGCGATACACAAAGCCTCTTCGAGCGGGTTTTTCTCGTTCTGCTGGTTCTCTGCTGCCTGTGCCTGCTGAGCGCCTGCAACCTGGGCAAGCCGAAGCAGACTCCCTCGCCCAGCCCCGCGCCTTCCGCGCCGCGAGTGGAAATCCTGTCCCCTCCGCATAATCAGAAAGTTGTTGAAGGCGTCATATTTGATATTCAGATCCTGGCGGCTGATACAGTTGGCATTGCGCGCGTCGAGCTCTATGTCGATGAGCAGCTGGCGCAATCCAGCCACAGCGAGAGCGGGCGCGAAACCCAGTACCGCGTCGCCATGAATTGGTACGCGCGCGGCATCGGCTGGCACAAGTTTTCCGCCATAGCCTATCGTGAAGACGGCACAGCCAGCCCGCCGCATACCATCGCTCTGGAAGTGATTGCGCAGTCCTAAGGGAGGCTGACCCCCCTCGGTCTCCCTTAGGTCAGCCTCTACGCGACCCGGCGAGCCAGAGGGAAGCAATTTGCGGGCGGGCATACGGTGGGGAAGGTTGGACGGCGCGGCGGACTCGGCTACAATAGCCAGCTATGGATATTGAACTGCGGCATATTCACAAACGTTTCGGCAGCGTCCACGCCAACAACGACATCAACGTCCGCTTCAATCACGGGCGCGTCGTGGGCATCCTGGGCGAGAATGGCGCCGGCAAATCCACGCTGATGAAGATCCTCTCCGGTTTTCAAGCCGCTGACGAAGGCCAAATTCTGATTGACGGAACCGTCATCGACGCCAGCGGTCCCACGGCCGCCATTGCCAATGGCATCGGCATGCTGCAGCAGGATCCGCTGGATGTCGGCGCATTCACAGTGCTGGAGAACTTCATCTATGGCGGCGCGGAAGGCATCACCCTCAAGCGCGCCCAAGCCGCAAGCCAGCTGAAGGAATTATGCGCGCGTTTCGGTTTCGAGCTGGATGCCTACCAGCCCATCGACAATCTGCTCATCGCCCAGCGGCAGCAGCTCGAGATCATCCGCTTGCTGGCGCTCGGCGTGGAAACCCTGATCCTGGACGAGCCCACCACCGGCATCTCCGCAGACCAGAAGACGCTGCTCTTCCAGGCGCTGCGCCGGCTGGCTCGCGACCAGGGCATGATCGTCTTGCTGGTCTCGCACAAGCTGGAAGACGTCATCGAGCTCTGCGATGAAGTCATCGTCCTGCGCGGGGGAATCAAAGTTGGCGAGATGGCCATGCCGGCCAGCGACGGCGCTTTGAGCGGGGCGGTCATCGCCGAAACCAAGCAAAAGCTGGTTACCATGATGTTCGGCGAAATCCTGGAAGCCCAGCGGCGCCCGCGCTATGCCCTTGGCGAACCCGTGCTGCGGGCCCGCGATCTGGTCGTGCCAGACCAGCGCCTGGATATGCAGCCCGTCAGCATGACGGTCCATGCGGGCGAGGTCATCGGCTTGGCGGGTTTGGGCGGCTCGGGCCAAGAGCTCTTCATGCGCGCCTGCGCCCGATTGCGGCGGGTCAACGGCGGCTCGCTGGAATTCGCCGGTCGCAGCATCCTCAAAGCCAGCTATCGGCAGCTTTTCCGGCAGGGCTGCGTCTTCGCGGCGGCGGGCCGGCTGGAAGAAGGTTTGATCGCCGGCTTGACGCTGACGGAACACAGCGCGCTGGTGGCGGATGACAAGCTGCAGATCGATTGGAGCGCCATCGAGAAATTCACCCGCAGCCGCATCGACCAGTACCGCGTAAAGGGCCGAGCCGGCGACCACATTGAGCAGCTTTCCGGCGGCAACCAGCAGCGCGTGCTTATCGGCTTGCTGCCCGATGACCCGAAGCTGCTCATCCTCGAACAGCCGACGCGGGGCTTGGATGTCGATTCGGCGCGCTGGATCTGGACGCAGCTGCTGGAACGCTGCCAGCGGGGCGGCGCCATCCTCTTCAACTCCGAAGACCTGGAAGAACTGGTTGCCTACAGCGACCGCATCTTCGTCTTTTATGCCGGGCAAGTCCACGAGGCGCCGGACGTTGGCCAGACAACCATCGACGAGCTGGGGCATCTGATCGGCGGCGACTTCTGATTCCCTTGGGTTGCCAATGCCAATAGCCTATGTTGCAAGGCTCTGCTAAAATGCGCTAATCACCTCGCTAGCAAGTAAAGAGGACAAGTCATTATGTCGAGAATCTTGGCAGCGATTTGCGTTTTGCTTCTGCACATTGTCGCGCCACTTGCAGCTGCGCAAGCTGACGTAAAGCCCACCATCGCCATCGTTCAATTTGGCGAAAACGCGGTCAGCAGCTTTGTGGTTGCCGGCGTTGTGAACACCTTGTACGGTTACGGCTATATCCAGGCGGAAGAATTGGGCCAGGCTGAACCCGGGCATCCCCTTTCCGAAAGCTTGGAGGGCGCTGCGCTCGAGAACCTGAATCTGCATTTCTTCAATTCGGATTACGATTTCGCGGCATTACAATTCGTGGTGGATGGGGCGCTCGACAGCGAGCCGGACATAGTCATCGCCTTCGAAGAAATCGCCACGCTCAGCGTACTCAATGCCACCGCCAACATGGAAGAGCCGCCGGTCGTGCTCTTCGCGGCAGTGCCAAACCCCTATAGCGCGGGAATCGCCGATGCCAGCTGCCTCAAACCGGCGCATGTCACCGGCACGCACAGCGTCGTGCCTTATGACCAGATCCTGCCCATGTACCTGGCGCAGAACCCGGAGCTGCAATCCATCGGCGTCATTTTCAGTTCAAACGAAGGCAGCAGCCGCGACGCCGCCGAGCAGATTGCCGCTGCTGGCGAAGCGGGCGTACCGGTCTTCACCATCGGCATGGATGGTTCCTTGTACCGCCAGGGCGCCTTGATTGGCATCAGCTTCAACCAGTGGTATGACCAGGGCGGTAACCTGGGGCGCATCGCCGCCGCCTGGCTGGATGGCCAAATTGACATCGCCGAAACGGGCATAAGCACGGTTAATCCGATGCTCGGCTATACGGTCAATGAAGTTTACGCCAACCAATGGGGCATTGAGCTTGCGCCGGAGATCATGGAAGCGGCTGATGTGCGCATCGCGGAGGGCGGCAGGATGCAGATCCAAACTCCCCGCGTCATGCAGGTGTTTGGTCAAATGATGTCGCCGCAGCCTCTGGAAGCCCGCCAGGCAGCCGACCAGGCATTCATCGAGAGCATCCGCTGCACAGCCGAGATGATCGCCGAGCAGCAGGCTGAGCTGGAGGGCTAGCCCCCACCCCATACCCCTCCCCCAAGATGAGGGAGAGGCTTCAATTCCAGCGCGATTGAAGGGGCGGCTTTGAGAGTCGCCCCTATGTGTTATTATCCCCTGGAGCCGCCTGCCAGGAGACCAGCCCATGCCCCTCAGCGAAAAGCACGACGACACCAAAACCTACGACGACATACTCAACGCGGGCCCGCCAATCAGCCAGCTGGCGCGCGAATTCCTGACGCCGACCGACCTCTTCTTCGTGCGCAACCACTCGCAGATCCCCCATTTCCAGCTGGACAGCTACCGCCTGACAGTGCATGGCCTGGTCACTAAGGCGCTCTCGCTGAGCCTGGACCAGATCAAGAGCAAGTTCCCGCCGCGCCATTTGACCGCCACCCTGCAATGCGCCGGCAACCGCCGCAAGGAACTGGTGGGGTACAAGCCCATCGACGACCAGTTGGCATGGGACATCGAAGCCATCGGCACGGCGGAATGGACGGGAGCGCGGCTGGGCGATCTGCTCCGCGCGGCCGGCATCAGCGGCTCGGAAGCGGCTCATGTGGCATTCCTCGGCCTGGACAGCCTGCTGCGCGATGGCGAACGCGAGGCTTATGGCAGCTCCATCCCGCTGGACAAGGCGCTGGGCTGCGAGGTCTTGTTGGCATACGCGATGAATGGCGAAGACCTGCCCCTGGCGCATGGCAGCCCCCTGCGCGTCATCGTGCCCGGTTATATCGGCGCGCGCAGCGTCAAATGGCTCAGCGATATCCGCGTCCAGGCGGCGCCATCCGACAATCACTTCCAGCAAGTTGCCTACAAGCTCTTCCCGCCGCATATTGATATGTACAATGTCGATTATGCCGACGGCATGCAGCTGACCAAGCTGCCGGTCAATTCCGTCATCGTGCGCCCGCAGGACCGCAGCCTGATGCGGGCCGGCAAGATCGCCGTGGAAGGCTATGCCATGAGCGATGGCGAACACGAGATCACCTGGGTCAGCGTCTCGCCGGATGGGGGGCAGACCTGGCAGCGCGCCGAGTTCACGAATGAGCCGCAGCTATGGACCTGGCAGCTATGGCGGGCGGAGTTTGAGCTGCCGCCGGGCCGGCATGAGCTGGTGGTGCGGGCCTGGGACAGCGCGGCGAACAGCCAGCCGGAGACGATAGCCAGCGTGTGGAATTTCAAGGGTTATGTGAACAATGCCTGGCATCGGGTGGGGGTGACGGTGAAGTAGTCTTGGCGCCGAGTGTGGCGCAGATATCATCGTTGGAGACAACTGGTGATAGAGGTGCTACATGAGAGACAGCGCTTGGCGCTTGCTTTTGGACTTGAACGATTTTGAACACTACCATTCGCGTCAACGCTATCGGATTTTCGGCCGAGAGGAGATAGTAAGAATGCTTGCGCCATTTCGGAATCGGTCAAGGTTCGTCGTGCTGGAAACGAACGAGGAATTCGAGTACACTTTCTGGGATGGGCAGTCGTGGTACGACGAGTTCAAAGACCGGAAGGACATTGAAGACGATTACTAAGTCATTGAGGAGCTTGACATGGATGGCATAATCTCTGATCAACTGACGCCGATTGAGTTGAGTATTGAGCAGATCTATCTTGACCCCAACAATCCACGCTTTGTTGATGACAATTGGCAGACCCGACTTGACGAGAAAATTGATCTCGAAGCCGTCCAGCGCGACACCCGCGACAAAATGGTCAAGTTCCACGACGTCGACAAACTTAGAATAAATATGGAAATCAACGGCTTTCTGCCGATAGATCAGGTGATTGTACGGGAGTTCAAACCAAACAAGTTCGTGGTCTTGGAAGGAAATCGAAGAATAACAGCCGCCAAGCAAATCCTCGAAATGGAAGAGAAAGGAGTCGATATCGACGAAGATGTAATGCGTTCAATTCGCAGCATCAAATGTCTGCTTTACACGGGTTCAGATGTTCAGGCGGCTTGGATCTTTCAGGGATTGCGGCACATTACGGGCATAAAGCCTTGGTCTGCGTACAATAAGGCCAAGCTGATGAATCGACTCCTGCAGGAAGAGGGTAAGAGTCTTACCGAAGTTGGCAAGCAGTTTGGCTTAACAGCCCACGGCGCAGGTCAATGGATCCGCGGCTATAACGCGTTTCGGCAGGCAAAGGACGAGTCTGAGTTTAGTAGCGAGACTTCCGAGTCCGCCTATACCTACTTTCAAGAACTCTTTGGTCGTTCAAACCTACCGTTGCGCGAATGGATGCAATGGAACGAGTCAGAGTATCGTTTCGGCGACGCCACCGCCTTCAACGAGTTCTTGGGGTGGCTGTATCCAAAACCTCCTGAAGACGAGATTAGCGACGATCAAGATCCTGAAAGCATCGAGGGAGATTGGGACAACAGACGCATCACAACAAATCGTGGCCTGCGCGAAATCTCGTATCTGATAAAGAATGCTGTACCTCACTTTGAAGCATTCCGACGCGGTGAGGATTTGACGAAATCTGTGGCGACAGCCAGGCTGGAAGAAGCGCAAGAGGAAGCAGAAGGCAGAAAGCAGCCAGCAATAGATCTGTTGCGCGACTTGGCTGATCTCAATCGAGATCTGCGAAACGCGCCAATAATTCGATTCAAAAAAGACGATGCGTTGCGCGCAGAATTGCTGGAAAGGCTTTCTCTACTGCAGGAGGCCATTGGCGACTTGGCAGGAGAGTTTGCCGACCACTGGTTGTCGGACTCGGTCGCGGAAATCGCCGAAGCCATTCCAGCGTAAGTCTGTTTCGGCATGGTTAATCCGCAATCTATCATCGACTGGTACTACGAACAAGATTTTGATCGCAGCTGGTTTGACTTTGATGATCATCTCGTATCGGCTATTCAGTACAGTAGCACAGTTTCCCAAATGGACGCTGAACATTACGCCACAAGCAACTCGCACAAGCTATGGAATCAGTTTCGTCTGCGAATCGAGTCGGATAGACGGCGCGGCTTCTATCCGACGTTCTCCGAGGTCGCTGCCGGCGTGAAGCGACTATTCTGGTTTCCGATGTTTTTTCCGCCCGAACTCGCCAAGGTAGACAGACACAAACGTACGCGCATTCGTAGTAGGAGGCACATCACCGAGGCGATTCGCTCTCTGAGTCCCGTTGAGTACGAAGCTCTGTCGCTATTGGCTTGCAAGTTGAGTGGCGCATCTCACTCCAGTCTTACGCCAGCGACCAACGAGTTCGGGATTGACTTCTTCGCCATCATTCCATCTTTAGGGCGGTCGCGGCTTCTAGACGGCGGAATGGGTCCAGTCAGAATAGTCGGGCAGAGCAAAAAGCATGCTAAAGAGGTAGAACGAGGCTTGATTCAGCGGTTTGTTTCAATCTTGAGCAGCATCCGAGAGCGGAGTGAAGATGTTAGGGAGCTAATGCCAAACTGGTTCGCAAGTGAACGAGGCCCAATTGTCGGGTGGTTTGTCGCGCACAATGGGCTACAGAGCGGTGCAATGACTTACGCAAATCGGCACGGTATAATTCACTCCGACAGCCGAGACCTCGCCGAAATAATTACCATGTCTCGCGCTTGGCAGCCATCCGACGGCATAAACGCGCCAGTAGACATGATGCGTAGAGAAATTGCCAAGATCCTATCCCAATGAAACCCCCACGTCAACTCGCCACCCAAGCCGCCTTCCTGCTCCTCCCCATCGCCATCTCCCTGGCCGTCGCCGCCATCCTCGTCACCGCCGTGGGCAGAGACCCGCTGGAAGTCGTCGACGCCCTATGGAAAGGCGCATTCAAAGACAGCCGCAAGCTGGGCGGGGTCGTCAACTTCTGGATTCCGCTCACACTGGTCAGCATCGGCTTGGTCGTCACCTTCCGCGCCGGCTTATGGAATATCGGCGTCGAGGGCCAGATGATGATGGGCGCGCTATTCGCCAGCTGGGGCGCGCAATACATCTTGCTGGACGAGAGCCTTGCGCCCCTGCTCAACATCTTGCTAATCGCGCTGGCGGCATTGGGCGGGATGTTCTGGGCATTCGCCGTCGGCGCGCTGAAGATACGCCTGGGCGTCAATGAGATCTTCGGCGGCGTGGCTTTGAACGCCCTGGTCAATGTCATCTCGATCTATCTCATATCCGGTCCCTGGCAGCCGCGCATCGGCGGGTCGGCGCAAGGCACGGAACCCTTCCCCAAAGCGGCGCTGCTGCCCGAGTTCGCGCCGACATTTCCAGTCAATCTCTTCATGATCGGCTTGGTCATCGCCATCTTCATCATCGCGCTGGTTCTGCTGAACGCCACGCGCTGGGGGCTGAACCTGAAAGCCGTCGGCAAGAATATGCGCTCGGCATTGCTGCTGGGCGTGGCCACCGAGCGGGCATCCATGAGCGCCTTTCTGTTTTGCGGCGCGCTGGCGGGGATGGCTGGCGCCTATCGCGTGCTCTTCACATTCGATAATCTGCGTCCGCTGGCATCAGGCGGGATCGGCTTTTTGGGCTTGCTGGTGGTGCTGCTGCTCAGCGTGCGCTTGCTCTGGGTACCGCTGGTGGCATTCGCCTTCGCAGCCATCTTGACGGGCAGCACACGCCTGCAGATCGCCCTCAAGCTGGATTCGTCGCTGGCTGGCGTCTTGCAGGGCATGCTGGTCTTGTTTGTGATCCTCTTCCATGGCGCGCGGGAAGTCTTCTTTCCGGAGGCCGGCGGAGACGATGAGATTCAAGAACCGTCAGATGTAGGGGCGATTCTGTGAGTCGCCCGCCAGCAACAGGCATCGTTTGGAATATGGGCGAGTCGCCGCCGGCGGTCAGTGTCTACGCGACCTCGCCCCTACGATGATTGTAATTTGAAAAAGGCAAGATGAACGAAGAATTCCTCAACACCCTGGGCAGCATCATCGGCACAGCCACGCCGCTGGTCATCGCCAGCCTGGGCGAGACTATCACCGAGCGGGCCGGCGTCGTCAACCTCTCGCTGGATGGCAGCCTGGCGCTGGCCGCCGTCATGGGCTTCGCGGCCGCCTGGACCGCGCAGGAAGCCGGCATGCTGGATGCGCCTATGCAGATCGCCCTGGGCCTCGCCGTGGCTATGCTGGTCGGCGCATTGATCGCCCTGCTGGTGGCTTTCTCGAGCATCAAGCTGCGGCGGGACCAGGTGGCGGTGGGCTTCGTGCTGACGTTGCTGGCGGCGGATCTGGCGCGTTTCCTGGGGGCGGATTACACGCGCATCCCGGGCCCGCAGATCACCCGCTGGGCAATCCCGATTCTCGAAGACATTCCTGTCCTGGGTCCCGTCTTCTTTCAGCAGAATATCCTGGTCTATTTCAGCTATTTTTTGATGTTCGCGATCTGGTTCTGGCTCTTTCGCGCCCGTGGCGGCCTGGCATTACGAGCCATCGGCGAGCGGCCCGAAGCGGCTTATGCCCGCGGCGCTAACGTGCAGCGCCTGCGCTATTGGTACACCTTTCTGGGCGGCGCTTTGGTGGGCTTGGCTGGCGCGGCGTATTCGCTGAACGTCAAACCCGGCTGGTCGAGCCCGCCGGCTATGCAAGGCGATGGCTGGATCGCCCTGGCCATCGTCATCTTCGGCGGTTGGCATCCTTTCCGCGCGGTCTTGGGAGCCTATCTTTTTGCGGCTTTGCGGGCTGTCTCTAGCAATATCCAGACCAATGGACTCTTCATCTTCGGGCAGGAGATCAACTTTCCTTTTGTCCTGCTGAATACCCTGCCCTGGCTGCTGATGATCGTCACCCTGCTCATCGTCAGCGGCGGCTTGACCGAGCGCCTGCTGCAATATCTGCCGCGCGGCATCCAGCACAGGCTGCGAGCCTTCCTGCGTTCTGACCCGCCAAAGGCATTAGGCACGCGCTTCGATATGGAATGACTCGCTCGCAATTGATTGAACCATGCCGTCAAAATCCAAACGCAAACGACGCCGCATCCGCCCCCTGGCGCTTTGCGTGTTCCGGCGCGGGGAGCGAATCTTCGTCTCGCAGGGCTATGATTCTCACAAAGCGCAGACCTTCTATCGGCCCATCGGCGGGCGCATTGAATTTGGCGAGCGCGCCAGGGACACGGTTATCCGCGAAGTCCGCGAAGAGATCGCCAAGGAAGTCACCGGCTTGCGCTTCCTGGGCGCGCTGGAGAATATCTTCCGATACGAAGGCCAGCCCGGGCATGAGATCGCCATGATCTTCACTGGCGAGTTCCGCGACACCGCCATGAACGAGGATGATATAAAAGTCATCGGCAGCGATGACGGCGACATTCTCTACGAAGCCAGCTGGAAACCGCTGGAATTCTTCCGGGGCCAAGATGCGCCGCCGCTCTATCCCGATGGCTTGCTGGACCTGCTGGACGCGGACGGGCCAGTCGTCCTATGAGGCTTGTCCGATACTGGCAGCGCAGCTCGATATCCGGGTAAATCACAGGCGGGCGTCCAAGCGAGACGCCCCTACAGTTATCCGATTTGATAGGATTTGGACAATAGTGTTGCAGTATCTGCGCAAGCTGTTCTCCCCTTCCCTCATTATGGGGGCAAAACGGCGAGATAAACTCGGAGTAGCGGACAAGCCCTACAGTTGACTCTTTTGAGCGGATTGTAGCGGAAATGGCGCGGAATGCGTCCAGGCGATTCTCCCTATCCCTCGTTCTGGAGGGGCAGAGTTGGCGAAACCTCTCCGCTCGATGCTCCGCCGGCCGGGCAGATTGTCCGCTATGGCTGATGGCTGGTATACTAGCATCATGCGCTTGCGATTGGGATCGCATTGATGGATACTCGTCTGCCTTTGCCCGCCACGCTCCGCCACCGCCTGGAAACTGAAGAGGCATTCTGGGCGCATGCCGTCTCGCTGATTTTCAGCCCGCCGCTGGTCTGGGCAATCTGGGTTTACGCCGTCACGCTGCCCGCGAGCGCGAACCATGCCGAAGCCTTCGTTTTCGCCTCGCTGTTCGTGCTGGCCATCTGCGTCGCGCCGATGCTCTTTGTGGCTTACAAGGTGCGCCGCGGCAAGATCAGCGATATGCACATGCCCCTCAGCCGCGAACGCTACATCCCCTATTCCATCGCCATCATCGCGGGTTTGGCGGCCGCCCTGGTCATGGCGCGCTTTGATGCCGACCCCGTCTTGCAGGTGGTCACCCTGGTGAGCATCGTCGAGCTGAGCATCATCCTGGCGGGCACCTTCTTCGCGCATATCAGCCTGCACGCCATGGGCATGAGCAGCATCATCTCAGCCACCGCCGTGATTTATGGCTTGCGGCAGGGTCTGCTATTCTTGCCGCTGCTGCTGCTGGTGATAGTAGCTCGTCTGGCGCTGCGGCGTCACACCGGCCCGCAGATCCTGCTCGGGGCGCTGATTGGCCTGCTGACTCCCTTGGCTGTGGTGGCTGTTTTGGGCAGCGCGCTCTAGCCGCTCAAGCCTGCCATACTCGCGCAGAGCCATCCCATGACCAAGACAAGAATTTTGTCGCATCGCCGTTCCAGGCCGCGCCTCGCACCAGGTTGCCATGCCGAAAGCGCTGGAAATCCCGCTCGTTTCGCCATAGATAGACGTAAATATGCGACCAGGCCAGCACGCGTTCTTCGGTCCTATCCCAGCGCGCGCCGATCACCCAGTCTTCATGACGAAAGACTTGCCGCGTCCGCCCCGTGTCCGCATCCCAGATATGCACCGTGTCATCGCCAGCCCAGGACATCACCTTTGATTCATCCGCCGACCATATCGCTTGCTGGGCGAAGCTGTTATGCCGCAAGCCGCTGACCCGCCCGCGCCCAATGCTCAAACCATCGGACTCATAGACGTTTACGATGCCATCGGCGAACCATGCCAGCACCCGCGTCTCACCCGCATTCCAAAGCAGACCCTGCAGCATGCCGCGATGGGGCGGCCGCCCTTCTGACAATGCGCCAGATTCAAGCTGCCAGGTGTACACGTCCCCAGCCTCGGACCATGCGCGCGCTCGCGATCCCTCCGCGCTGAGCGAGGCGCCAGCGATTTCCGCGTTCAGCGCGACTTCCTGCGCTAGACTGCCATCCGCCAGCGAGAGCAGGGCTCCATTGCCGCGATTCGTGATGACAAGCGCTTGCGTGGCCGCCGCATTCAACTCCATAGCCACTGGCGACCCGTCAAGCTGCCGACGCCAAATCGTCTCGCCATTTGCGCGGTCAATCAGCGCTGCCAAGCCGCTCTCGTCCGCCGCCAGGATGGTCGCGCCATCTTCCAGCCAGAGCGCGCTGGTCAGCGGCTGCTCGCCAAATTGCCGGCTCATCAGCAGTTCGCCGCTGGCTGCCGACCAGACTCGCAGCAAGCCTTTCTCAGATGCCGTGAGGATTTCGCTTTCGGCGCTGTTCCAGGCAGCCAGAACCACGCCCGATTCGTGATCGAGTTTCAGCGCGGGGGCTGGCTCTTGCGCGCCTGCCAGCGCAGTTGTCAGCAGCAAAATCACAGTAACCGCCAGCGGCCGCAGCATGCCTATCCCCTGCCTAATCAGTCTTGCCATCATGCGCCAAGCTTAGCAGATAATCCGCGAATTCTCATGGCCTTATCGCAGCCGGCCGCAGAGCAAATAGATTTTCTAACACAGAGGGCACAGAAATAAATGCAATCAAGTCATGCAAAGATGCTGCGGCCCAAGATATCGTCGATCTCTGTTGGGGCGATTGACCCGCTGTGTCTACGCGCGGCTGTGAATCGCCCGCAATTATTCTGTTATTCACATGGGCGACACACAGTGTAGCCCCTACAAATTGCGCATTGCGCATGCAGAACGGGACATTTCGATATTGCTTTGATTGCCCCGCCCGTTACCCACCAGCTTGCGGCGGGATTGCCAAGCGGGTATGATGAATTTGAACCGCCAATCGCGCGAGGCACTGCCCATGAGCCAGCCCAATTTCCTGTTCATGATCGCCGATGACCACCGACATTCCGCTTTGGGCGCGCTGAGCCAGGAAGCCGTTCAGACGCCTGTTTTCGACCGGATGATCGCAGAAGGAACCTGCTTCACCCAGGCGCATATCATGGGCTCGACTTCGGGCGCGGTCTGCATGCCCAGCCGCGGCATGCTAATGTCCGGGCGCAACCTCTTCGATACGCCCGATCCCCTGCCCGACGATGTGCCGCTGATGCCCGAATTGCTGCGACAGAATGGCTATGCGACCTATGGCACAGGAAAATGGCATAACCGGCGAGGCAGTTTTGCCCGCTGCTTCAGCCAGGGCGGACGCGTCTTCTTCGGCGGGATGAACGACCAGTTCGCCATGCCCGTCAACAACTTTGATCCGGACGGCATCTACCCAGCCGACGAGGCTTATATCGCCGATGGCTATTCTTCTACCGTCTTCGCCGATGACATGATCGACTTTCTGAACGCGCGCCAGCCGGCTGACGAGCCTTTCTTCGCCTATATCGCCTTCACATCGCCGCATGACCCGCGCACGCCGCCAGCGCCTTTTGACACGATGTACGCTCCCGACGAGATAGCGCTGCCGCCGAACTTCCTGCCGGAGCATCCCTTTGATATTGGCGTCCGCGATATCCGTGATGAATTGCTGGCGGGCTACCCGCGCGGCGAAGACGAAATCAAGCGGCATATCGCCGAGTATTACGGCATGATCTCGCAGATGGACATGGAAATCGGCCGTATCCTGGCGACGCTTGAGGAACGCGGCTTGAGCGAAAACACCATCGTCATCTACACCTCGGATCACGGCTTGGGTGTGGGCCAGCACGGCTTGATGGGCAAGCAGAATCTCTACGACCACAGCATGCGCATCCCGTTAATCATGCGCGGACCCGGCGTGCCGGCCGGGCTGAAGAGCGGCGCGCGCCTCTACCTGCACGATCTTTATCCCACTATCCTGGAATTGGCGGGGGTTGCTATCCCCGAGACCAGCGCCGGGCACAGCCTGACTGCCGTGCTCAAGCAAGCCACCACGCAGCATCGCAAGCTGATCTTTTCGGCGTATCAAGGCATCTTTGGGCATCCGCAAGACAAGCCCTACCAGCGCAGCGTCAAGAACGAGCGCCACAAACTGATCCAGACTGTGGTCGATGGCGCGGTCGCCTGGCAGCTCTTTGATCTGCTGGAGGATGCCTACGAATGCCATGATCTCATCAATGCGCCGGGTTATGCTGACCTGACCGCTCGGCTCAAAGATCAGCTGCGCAGCCGGCAGATCCGCTGCAAGGATCCTCTGACAGCCGCGGAGTGAAGGAGCGGAGGACGGCATGACAAGCGATATTCGCGTGAATGGAGCGCGCCTCTGGGATAGCATCATGGCCATGGCCGAAATCGGCGCAACCGCCAACGGGGGCAGCCACCGCCTCACCCTCAGCGATGAAGACAAAGCCGCCCGCGATTGCTTCGCTGGCTGGTGCGCGGAAGCCGGGCTGACGTTGAGCGTCGATGAAATGGGCGATATGTTCGCGCGCCGGCCTGGCAGAGACGATGAGCGTCCGCCGGTCGGCATGGGCAGCCACCTGGATACGCAGCCTTTCGGGGGCCGCTTTGATGGCGTATTCGGCGTGCTGGCTGGCTTGGAAGTCATCCGCGCGCTGAACGATCATGGCATCCAAACCGAGTTGCCACTGGAGGTCGTCAACTGGACCAACGAAGAAGGCGCTCGCTTTGCGCCATCCATGCTGGCTTCCGGCGTCTATGGCGGCGTATTCGAGTTGGATTGGGCTTACTCCCGCAAAGCCGTCGACACCGGCGCGAGCCTTCTGGACGAACTCAAGCGCATCGGTTATCACGGCGCGGCCTCAGTACGCGAGCATGAGTTTAGCGCTTTCTTTGAATGCCATATCGAGCAGGGTCCCATCCTGGATGCGGCTGACATCCCGGTTGGCCTGGTCAACGCGGCGCAAGGCTTCCGCTGGTATGATGTGTCGCTGGAAGGCTTCGCCTCGCATACCGGCTCGACGCCTATGGTCGGCCGGCGCAACGCTCTGCTGGGCATGGCGCGGGTGGCTCTGGCTGTTGATGACATCGCCGCTGAGCATGCTCCCCTGGCGCGGGGCACGGTCGGCAGCCAGGTCACAGTGGGGCCGGGCTCGCGCAACGTCATCCCCGGCAAGGTCGATTTCACCGTCGATATGCGCCATCCCGATGCCGATGCGCTAGCGGCCATGGATGCCGCCCTGCGCGAGGCCTGCGCCCAAGCGGCTGAAGAAATCGGCTTGGAATTGCGCCTGGAACAGATCTCGCATACCGAGCCGGTGGCCTTCGACGCCGGGCTGGTGAATGCAGTGAAGGGCGCCTGCGAGCGGCTGGGGCTTGCTCATCAGTTCATCACTTCGGGGGCTGGGCATGATGCCTGCTACGTCGCCAAACGCGCGCCGACTGTCATGCTCTTCGCGCCCTGCAAGGACGGCATAAGCCATCACGAATCGGAAAGCGCCGAGCCGGAAGACCTCGAGGCGGTCTGCAACGCGCTGCTGCAAAGCGTGCTGGATGTGGCTGGCCGCGCCTAATCGTGAAATCTTGACAGCGCCGCGTAGATCTTATCCGCGCCGAATGGCAATGCCTCAAGCGGGATGCGTTCATCAGCGGCGTGCACCGTGCTCATAAAATCGAAATCGGCCGGCAGGTCCATTGGCAGGTAGCCATAGCTCTGAATGTTCAATTGGCTGAAGAAGCGGCCATCCGTCCCGCCGGACATCAGCAGCGGGATAGCTTGCGCTTGCGCCTGCCCAGCCAGCAGAATATCCGCCAGGGTATCGAATAACCCCATATCCAGGTAGCCTTTGCCGGCGCTGTGTTGCAAAAGCTCGACCTCGCCCCATGCGCCGACCAGCGCCCGCAGCTCGTCCATGGCTTCTTCGGGCGCGAAGCCGGGCACAACGCGCATGTCGATGTCGATTTCCACTTGCCCGGGCACAACATTGATCTTGTCGCCTCCGCGCAGGATGTTGGGGCTGGCGGTATTGTGCAGGATGGCATCGAACTGCCGCCCCAGCTCGCCCAATTCATCGAGGATGGCATCGGTATGCGCGGGGTTCAGCAGCTGGCGCATGGTCTCGCCCAGGGGGCCGCCAAGGCCATCGGCGATGGCAGTGATCATAGTCTCCGCGGCCGGCGTGATATGCACGGGCAGGCGGTGCGTATTCAGCGCTTCCAATGCCTTGGCCAGCTTGTAGGTGGCGTTTTCCGGGCTGCGTCGCGGGACGGAGCCATGCCCGGCCGGACCGCGAAACGTGACGCGGGCGCGGCAGCCGCTCTTCTCCGCCACCTGGATGGCGAAAAATTTCCGGTCGCCAATATACACTGGGAATCCGCCGAACTCGCCGATGGCATATTTGACGCCGGCGAAGAGCTCGGCATGCTCCTCGACCATGAACTTGGCGCCCATCTCTCCGCCAGCTTCTTCATCGCTGAGGATGCAGAGGATGACATCGCCGGGCGGCGCCAGTTTCTCGGCTTTGGCGCGCAAGAAAGCCGCGGTCATCATAGCCACGCCGCCTTTCATATCCAGAGCCCCGCGCCCCCAGACCATGCCATCGGCTATGTCGCCTGAAAATGGCGGATGCCTCCAATCCTGGTTGGCGGTGCTGACCACATCCACATGCCCATAAAGCAGCAAGGGCGCGGCATTGCCCGATCCGCTCAGCCGGGCGACAAGATTCGGGCGGGCCGGATCTCTGGCGTAGAGGGCGGTTTCGATGCCCAGGCTCTGGCATTGCTCGGCGATATAGCTGACGCAAGCGGCTTCGGCGCCGGGCGGGTTGGTGGTGTCAAAGCGGATGAGATTCCGCAGCAATTCAGCCGGGCGCTGATAAATTGTGGCATCGCTCATGTTTTGGCTATCCTTCATAATATCAAGCGGATGATGAATCGCGCCTAATGATAGCGCAAACGAAGCGCCTACGCAGAATCCATGCAAGGGGCTCGCCCGCCAACCTGGAAACGTCACAGCGCCTTGAACGCCGCCGCCAATTCCAGCATAATGCGCCGGGAACGAAAGGCGCGAAACATGAACTGGCGGATCGCGAGTTTGCTGCTGGTCATCGGGCTGCTGGTCATCTTTGGCATCAGCTTGATTGAGCCCCTGAATGGCAAGACCCTGAGCGCCCGCGCCGATTTGCAAGCGCCCCCGCAGGACATCAGCGGCTTCGCAAGAGCCATCGAACCTTGGGATTGGCAATTCCCGCGCGATCATGGCCCGCACCCGCGTTTCCAGACCGAATGGTGGTATTACACGGGCAATCTGGCTGCGGATTCCGGAAGGCGCTTCGGCTTTCAGTTCACGATATTCCGGCGCGCGCTGTCGGCAGAAGCAAGCGCATCCGAATCCGAATTTCGCGCCAATGACATCTACATGGCGCATTTCACGCTCAGCGACATCGGTGCTGGAGAGTTCCATCACGACCAGCGTTATGCTCGTGGCGGGGCTGGCTTGGCAGGGGCAACGGCGCAACCCCGGTATCGCGTTTGGCTGGAAGATTGGCAGGCGAGCGCCGAAGACGAGGCGGCCACGCTCACGCGCCTCACAGCAGCCAGCGACGACTACGCCATCGACTTGACTTTGCGGCAAGTCAAAGCGCCAGCCTTGCAGGGCGACGGGGGCCTCAGCCAAAAGAGCGGCGAGGTCGGCAATGCCAGCTACTATTACAGTCTCAGCCGCCTGCGTACGACGGGCCGTCTGACCGTTGGCGGGCAGCAACACGCTGTGACGGGCCAGGCCTGGATGGATCATGAGTTCAGCACATCGGCGCTGGGCGATGACGCGCAAGGCTGGGATTGGTTCGGCTTGATATTCGATGACGGCAGCGAGCTGATGGCTGGGCAGATTCGCCTGCTGGATGGCGGCGTCGAAGCGGCCTTCGGCGGTTTGATGATCGACAGCGATGGCGGCACGCGGCTGCTGGGCGCGGATGACATCAGCATCACCCCGACGGCGACCTGGCGCAGCCCGCACAGCGGAGGAGAATATCCGGCCGCCTGGGTGATCGCGATCCGCGGCGCGGAGGGTTATGAGATCGAAATCGCGCCCCTGCTGGCTGATCAAGAATTGCATGGCGCGGGCATCGTCTATTGGGAAGGCGCGGTGCGGGTCAGCGGCGACAAAAGCGGTTATGGCTACGCTGAGCTGACTGGTTATGTCGGCTCGATGCGCAACCGGTTTTGAGAGGGATGAGCGGGCGGCGCTCGCCATACGACCCTGTCGCGCAAGTCTATGACCGGGCGCGTCCGCAATATCCCGAGGCGCTCTTCGCTGACATCAGCGCTTATGCCGATTTGGGCGAGGGCGCGCGTCTGCTGGAAATCGGCTGTGGCACGGGCCAAGCGACCCTGCCATTGGCGCGGCGCGGCTTCACGATTGACTGCATCGAACTAGGCGCGGAGATGGCGGCTGTCGCCCGCGCAAAGCTGGCTGGCTACGGAAAGGTCAAGGTAATTTCTGAAGACTTTGCCATTGTGGACTTGCGACTAGCCAGCTATGACCTGGTCTATGCGGCGACGGCATTTCATTGGCTGGAGCCGGCTCTGGGCTTCGGCAAGGCGCATGAATTGCTGAAACCTGGCGCGGCCTTGGCGCTCTTCTGGCATCGGCCCGTGATGACCGAGCGCAGCCGGGCGCTGGTCGAGGCGCTGCAAGCGGTCTACCGGAGCATCACGCCAGAGCTGGCGCAAAAGTTCGCGATGCCGCCCCAACCCGCCAACGCCAGCACAGAATACGAAACGCTCATCCCGGCCAGCGGATTATTCCATGATCTCCAAATTCGCCGGCATTATGTCGCGACGGAATACAGCCCGCCCGCTTATACGCAGCTGCTCAGCACCTTCTCCGATCATATCGCCCTGCCAGCCCGCCAGCGAGAACAGCTCCTCGCCGAGATCGCCGCGCTGATTCGCACTCAGTTCGCCGGGCGAGCCCTGCGGGAGACGGTCGCTCTGCTCTACCTGGCGCGTTCGGCTCGGTAGCGTAATCATGGCGATTCGCGTGTAAAATCCAGCAGATGCACAATTCGCGAAAGGACAGCGCATGATTCGCGCTTTGATAACCGGCGGGGCTGGTTTCATCGGCAGCCACTTGGCGGAACAGCTTCTCCAGAGCGGCTATCAAGTTACTATCATCGACAATCTCTCCACCGGTCGGCTGGATAACATCGCCCATTTGACTGAGCATGCCCATTTCCGGTATGCCGTGGAAGATATTCGCAACATCCACGTGATCGACCGGCTGGTCAGTGAATGCGACATCATCTTTCATCTGGCGGCCGCGGTGGGCGTGCGCAACATCATCGACAGACCCATCAATACCATCGAAGTCAATATCGGCGGCACCGAAGTCATCCTGAAGACAGCCAGCCGCTATCGCCGGCGCGTGCTGCTCGCCTCGACATCCGAAGTCTATGGCAAGGGCGTGCAGTTCCCCTTCCGCGAGGATGATGACACGCTCTCTGGCCCCACCATGCGCAGCCGCTGGAGTTACGCGGCTTCCAAAGCCGTCGACGAGTTTCTGGCATTCGCTTATCACGCCGAGGTTGGCTTGCCGGTCACGCTGTTTCGCCTCTTCAACACGGTCGGACCGCGCCAGCTGGGGCAATATGGCATGGTCCTGCCGCGGTTCGCGCGCTGGGCATTGGCGCATGAAACGATTCAAGTCTATGGCGATGGACGTCAGCAGCGCTGTTTCGCCAACGTCCATGACGTCGTCCAAGCCATACAAGGCCTGGCTGAATGCGAGGCCGCTGTTGGCGAGCTCTACAATATCGGCAGCAGCGAAGAGATCAGCATCATGGATTTGGCGCGGCGCATACGCGACCGGGCGGACAGCGCCTCCGAGATCCAGCTGGTGCCTTATGACCAGGCTTATGCGCAGCCGGGCTTCGAAGATTTCCGCCGCCGCGTGCCCTGCATCAAGAAGATCGGCAAAGCCATCGGCTGGCAGCCCAGCACGAGCCTGGACCAGACCATCGACCAGATCATCGCTTATATCCGCGGCGAAATGATCAGCGCGCCCCGCTGAAATCTGGCTGAACCCGCCAAACCCGCTGAGGGGAGCTCGCTTTGCGCATCGCCATCAACGGCTGGTTCCATGACCAGATCTCCACCGGCAGCGGCCAATACCTGCGCGGCTTGCTCAAATATCTGCCTCGGGTCGCCCCGGAGCTGGAGATTGCGCTGGTTTTGCCGCCGCATGTCGGGGCTGGCGAGTTGCCGCCGGGCATCAAAGCCATCGCGACAGGCTCCCGCCAGCGAGCCAGCAAACTGGGCAAGGTCCGGTTTGAGCAGCGGATTTTCCCGCGGGTGGCGCGCGAACTGGGGGCGGATATCGCTCATGTGCCGTATTGGGGAACGCCGCTGGCTTGCCCGGTTAAACTGGTGACAAGCGTGCTGGATGTCATCCCGCTGCTCTACCCCGAATACAACCAGGGATTCTTCACGAGCGCCTATACATCCCTGGTCAGCGCGGGCGCCCGCGGCAGCAGCCATATCATCAGCATCAGCGAGACCGCCAAGCTGGATATCGAAGAGCGGCTGGGCATCGCTGACGAAGACATCACAGTGACCTATCTGGCGCCGGATGAGCGCTTTCACCCCCGCCTGGGCAGCGAAGGCGACGAAGCCGTCCGCGTTAAATATGACCTGCCGGAGCGCTTTGTGCTCTACCTGGGCGGCTTCGATTGGCGCAAGCAGGTCAATACGCTGATGCTGGCGTATACCTACGTCGGCGAGGCCGATGGCGATGCCTTCCCGCTGGTCTTGGCTGGCGCGGAGCCAAAATACGATGACTCGCTTTTCCCCGATCTGCGCGCATACAGTCGGCGGCTCAAGATCGATGACTATGTTCGCTGGATTGGCTTTGTGGACGAAGCCGACAAACCGGCCCTCTTTCGGCTGGCGGATGTCTTCGTCTTCCCCAGCCTCTATGAAGGCTTCGGCTTGATGGCGCTGGAAGCCATGGCCGCTGGCACGCCCGTGGTGACATCCAATGCTATCGTCTTCGAAGAAATCCTGGAAGATGCCGCCTACGTCGTCAATAATGCGCGGGAGATGGCCGGCGCGATTATCGCCTTGCTGATTCAGCAGCCCCTGCGCGAAGCCATGATCAATCAAGGTTTGGCGCTTGCCAGCAATTACAACTGGCGCAAAACCGCGCAGGAAACCGCCGCCGTCTATGAGCGAGTCATGCGGGGAGCGCCATGAGGCCTGAGCAAGAAACCGACCGGCGGGAGATGAGCCTGCGCGCCAAGCTGAGCCTGCCCGAATCCGCGGAACCGCCCTGGAGCCTGTTCACGGCGCTGCTCACGGTCGGCGTGATGCTGCTCTGTCTGACACTGCTGGGACCGGCCCTGGCATCGCTTATCAGCGGCAGCGGCAGCGGCGAATTGACCTCCATGACGTTGATGTTCAGCTGGGCGATTGGCATGGCGATGACCTGCGCCTTTGTTCTGGTCAGCCGACGCGGCAATCGAGCCAGTTGGCGGGCAATGCGAATGTCGCGCGGCAATTTGCCCTTGCCCATGGCGCTCTTCCTGGGCATCGCCATGGCGCTGGCGCTGGACTTGCTGGTCAGCCTGCTGAGCGGCGACTTCCTGCCTCCGCCGCAGATCTGGGGCTTTCACAGTGGCGGCATCCCCGGACTTCTTCTGGCGGCGCTTATGGCGGTTTTGCTCCAGCCCTTGGCCGAGACCCTGGTTTTCCAGGCGGCTCTGCTGCCGCGATTGCGCTGGACATTGGGACCTTGGGGCGGAATCATTGCTACAGCCCTCATCTACGCGGGCTTGCATCAACTGGTCTTTCTGGCGGCGTATGAGCATTACCATCCGCTCTGGCATGGCTTGCTCTGGCCACTGGGCATCGGGATTCTCTTTTGTCTCTTGCGAGTTTACACAGGCTCGTCGAGCGCGACTCTGATGGGCCGGGTTGGCGCGGGGCTGGTCTTTCTGCTCACGGCGCTGGCCATCTATGCCTGAGGGCGGCTGAACGTCATCGAGACAAACTATCGAGATAAAGGAGTGCCTCATGAGTGTCTATGAGTTGAATATCGGCGAGATTGCCTGCGCGCTGCTGCAAGAAGGCGCCGCCTTCATGGATCGCGATTCGGTCATCGCCCGCTATCCCAATGCTGACCCCGCAGATGTGGCGGCCGCCCTAGGCGATGGCGAGCCGGCCGGCAGCCTGAACCTGCCACTCATCACCAGCGGCGGACTGCGCATCCTGGTTGATGTCGGCTTTGGCGAGGCTGTGCCTGGCATGGGCGGCGTTCTGCGCGGCTTGGACCAGCTGGGCATCGCGCCCGGCGATATCGATCTCATCTACCTGACGCATTTTCATGGCGATCATATCGCTGGCCTGTGCGACAGCTCTGGCGCGCCCGTGTATGCCAATGCCTGTTATCTCTGCCTGCAAGCGGAGTGGGAGGAATGGATGGCGCGCTGGGACAAGGCTGGCGACGAAGTGAATCTGGCGCGTTTCCATGGCTTAAGCGAGCGCTTCAGTTTCGTTGAGGACGGCGATGAGATCGCGCCCGGCGTTCAGGTTGTGGCCTTGCCCGGGCATACGTATGGGCATTCGGGCTTGCTGCTGGAATCGCGGGGCGAGCGCCTGCTGCATGTGGTGGACCTGCTGCATCAGCCCTTCCAGCTGGAGCATCTGGACTGGCATTTTGGCTTCGACAGCGATGGCGCCATGGCCGTTGAGACCAGGAAGCGCACACTCGAACGCTGCGTGAAGGAAGATTTGCTCACGTTCTTTTATCACCTGGATTTCCCCGGCTTGGGCAAGCTGCGGCGGGCTGGCCAGGGTTACGCCTTTGAGCCAATTGCCTGATGCCAGCGGATTTGTGATTCGCCGCGACTTTGTGTTAGACTCCTGCGAGCTATCGTTGAATCGGCGTTTAGCTCGCTGAGTATTCTCACCGTATTTCGACAAGAAAGGACTTCCCATGCTCCATCTACGCAAACTTCTCATCCTCTTCACCCTGGCGCTGCTGATTCTGCCAATTGGGGCGGTCATGGCGGACGACCCCGATGTGATGGACCCGGCCACCTTCGGCCTGGATGCCAGCAAGCCTTATGACGGCACGCAGCTGAAATTCCTGATCTGCTGCAGCACAGCGCCGCAATTCGCATCGGCAGCGGTCAAAGGCGCGGCCGAGTTCACCGCAATGACCGGCATCAGCGTCAGCTGGGGAGACTTGCCCTTTGGCTCCTTCCAGGAACAGCTTTACCTGGAAGCGACTAATCCCAACACCGAGTTTGACATCGTGGCTTATGTCGACGCCTGGGGCACGAATATCTACGATTTCCTGCATCCACTGAACGACTTCGTGGAAGAAGCCGGTATCGATTGGGACGATTATGGTCCCGCCTATCAATCCGCCTCGACCGGCAACAGCGACACAATCTATGGCTTGCCCTTCCGCGGTCACCCCTTGCTGCTGCATTATCGCGCGGATGTCCTGGAAGCGGTGGGCATGGAGCCGCCAGCCACCTGGCAAGACGTCTCGGCGATCAGCCAAGCCATCATCGACAGCGGCATGGATATCGCGCCCATCGCCATGTATTACGGCTTGAATGTGGACCAGAACCTCTTCAACTGGTACAGCCACCTTTGGGGCGCCGGCGCCGACATCTTCGACGAAAACTGGGAGCCAGCCTTCAACAGCGAAATTGGCCTGGCAGCCACCGAGCAGTACCTGAGCTATGCGCGCGATGGCTATAGCCCGGAAGCGTCGGTGGCCTGGAACGAGCAGGAAGCCAATCAGGAGCTCGTGCAGGGCCGCGCCGCCATGTTCATCGGCTGGTGGTGGATGGCTTCGCGCATGACCAATTCGGATGTGGCCGAAGTGGCTGAGAACGCGGCTTTCGCGCCCGCGCCCGGCTGGGAAGGCGGCGACACCGCTTCGTATGGCTATCTTTGGCCCGTTGGCGTCCTGGCGCAATCGGACAGCCTGGAAGCCTCGCTGGAATACATGAAATGGCTGACCCACCCCATCACTGAGCGCCGCATCGTGCTGGATGCCGAAGACCCGGCTCTGGATACCAATGTGGCTGTGCGCCTCTCCGTCCTGGCGGATCCGGAAGTCAACGAAGTGCACAACGGCTTGCAGGGCGTGGCATCGGCTGTTCTGGCGGACGCGCGCACCATCCCGCTGATCCCGGAATATACCGAGATCATCCCCGTGCTGGCTGAAGCCATCAATGAACTGGCGGTCGATGGCTCCGCCGATACGCAGGCAGTGCTGGACTTGGCCGCCGAAGACGTCCGCTTCGTGATGCAAGCGGCCGGCTATTACGACTGAGAGAGAACCCCACCCCAGACCGAGCAACTAGCAGGTCTCCCCTTCCCTCATTTTGGGGATGTTCCTCATAGAGATGAGGAAAGGGGCCGGGGATGGGGGACAGGAATTGACGCGACATGCGCAAGAAACGCTGGGTCCCATGGGTATTGGTGGGACCCGCCCTGCTTATCATCGTGCTGACGACGATCTACCCCTTGTTGGCCGCCCTCTATTTCAGCTTTCACAAATACAAGCTGCGCAAGCCGCCGCAATTCGCCATCCAGTTCGGCGAAGGCGGTTTGCATATCGACTGGAGCCTGCTGACGCTGGACAACTACATCCTGGCGTTCAGCGATTCGCGCTTCATCAACAGCTTGAACGTCACCTTCTGGTTCACGGTGCTCAGCGTGGCGCTCTCGGTCATCATCGGCTTGGGCATCGCCGTCATAGTGCAGAAGGGCGGCCGCCTGCATACCCTGACCAAGGTGCTGCTGATCTTCCCCTTCGCCGTCAGCCCGGCGCTCAAGGGCTACAGCTGGCGCTTCATGCTGAACGAGAATTACGGCATCTATGACCTGTTGATCGACAGCCTGATCGTCCAGCCGGTCAACGCCCTGCTCTCGGTCATCAACGCCCTGCCATTGATCGAGATACAGCTGCTCAGCGAATCCATCGTCTGGCTGGGCGACAAGTTCTGGGCGCTCTTCATGCTGGCCATGAGCGAGACCTGGGGCTGGGCGCCGCTGATCGCCTTGATGTTCGTTGGCGCGCTGGGCTCCATCGACGAGCAGATTTTCGAAGCCGCGCGCATCGACGGAGCGAACCGCGTGCAAATCTTCTTCCGCGTTACGCTGCCCCTGCTGCGCCCGGTCATCCTGATCGTGACCATGCTGAAGACGATCTTTTCGCTGAAAATGTTTGACCAGGTGGTGACCATGACCGGCGGAGGACCCGTCCGCGCCACGCAGACCATAAACTATTACATTCATCAAGTCGGCTTTGTGCGCGGGCTGGATATCGGCTATGCCTCAGCCATGTCCTACATCCTGGTCGTTGTCTTGACGGTATTCGCCGCGCTGTATGTAGCCCTGGTATTGAATCGGGATTGAGCGACTTATGGCAGCCATAAGCATGAGCAACGGAGGCAACCTCCGGAGGCAGGGCGCCAAGCTGCTGGAGACGCTGGCTCTGCTGCTCATCATCGCTTTCATCGCCCTGCCCATCGTGTGGCTGGCCATCACCGCCATAAAGCCACAGGAGAAGGCTTACTCGACCACCCTGCTCTTCCAGCCGACCATCGACAATTTCCGCATCATCTTCTCGGATGAATCGGTGCTCATCAACGCGGGCACGGATCGCGAACGCGGCGAAGTCGGGCGCAACATGCTGCCCAACGTCATCAACAGCGTGGTTGTCAGCGGCGCGACCATCCTTATCGCCATTCCCCTGGCCACGCTGGCCGCCTACGCATTCAGCCGCTATCAATTCTGGGGCAATGGCCTGCTGCTGGTGTGGATCCTTACCACGCAATTCATCCCGGCAATTGTGGTGGCCATCCCATTCTTCACGTTATTTCGCACAGTCGTGATCTTTGGCAAGCCCCTGCTGGGCACGCAACTGGGCTTGATTGTCGTCAATATGTCCATCGTGCTGCCCTACGCGATTTGGATGATCAAAGGCTTCGTGGATGCCCTGCCCGGCGAGATAGAAGAAGCGGCGTTTGTGGACGGCTGCAATGATTTTCAGATTCTGTTTTTCATCTCGCTGCCTTTGGTGCGGCCCGGCATCCTGGTGGCTTCGGTCTTCGCTTTTATCATGTCCTGGAATGAGTTTTTGTTCGCGCTGATCATCGGGCGGGAGATGCGCACGATGCAGGTGGCGCTGATGACGACCAGCGGCGCGCGCGGCATCATGTGGGAGCAGATGGCCGCGGCGGGCCTGGTGGTGATGATCCCGATATTCTTCCTGGCGATGTTCATCCGCAAGAATGTCGTCGACGGCTTGACGATGGGCGCGGTGAAATAAGGGGGATCGCCGACGCCCCAAGCCCCAGATATCTGTATTCGCGCTGGCGTTATTGCGCCGATAATTCAGACTGATCAGCCAGGCGTTTGTAACGTGCGTTCTTTGCGGCGGCGGCTGCTTGCTCGGAGTTGTAGGTGGCGGGCATTTGACCCGTTGCGATGAGGTGGTCGGTTCGCATCTTCGCCAGTTTTCTTAGCTCGCGTTTGACGACGGCTTGCTGTTCCAGAACTTCTTTAGGATATTGGAATGTCATGTGCTCTCCTCTACATGAACTGGGCGTTTAGGATCTGCAACAATAGATCGTCTGCCGGGCTCAAGCAAGTTACAATGACCAAGAGATTTGCGCCTTGATAGCTGATCGTGTGAGACCTTGTCTGTCCATCTTCCAAATCCGCCCAAAACTCCTCTTGATTGAGCAGCGTACTGGCAATAAACACCATTGTCGTATCGTCTAAGTCAGAAGCCTCTTGCTCCCATTGAATGGTCCTAGTCTGCTGAACGAATAACATAGGAAGCCATGCTACAATTGGCGCTGTTCACTGTCGGCTGTATCTCCGCATTAACTTTATCAAGCAGTAAACTAACGCATTGCCTTGCGTTTGTCAAACCAATGGATGAAGTTATTGTGTCCGCTATTCTAGTGTGCTGCAGCTGTTGCCCTATCCAAGCCAGCTTTCGGGGATGAGCACCGGCTGGTCATCGTCCGTCGCCGCCGCGAACCAGCGCAGCATATCCAGGGCGCCTTCGCGCGCGTTGGCTCGCGATGCCAGCGGGTCCAGCCGGGCGTCAAAGAGCAGGCCCCCTCGCCCGCCGCTTAATTCCATGCGCAGCCGTCGCTTGCCGCCGATGGCCAGCCCGCGCGGGGTTTGCGCTTGCAATTCGACCTTGGCATCGGCAGCCAAAGGATAGCGCCACAGATCGCCGACCTTGAGCACGCGCTCCTGCCTGTCGCCGTTTTCATGCCGCAGGCTCACTTTCAGCGCAGTATCGCCGCGGGAAGCCTTGCCCGTTACGCGGATCAAGCTGCCAACCGGTTCCAGGACATCTCTGTTGAGCAGCTGCACAACGGCTTTTGGCTGCACAGTCGCCAGCGCGCCCAGAGCCGACAGCGCGCCATGCCGATCAGATTTGACTTCGAGGATGCCATCGCATTGCAGCCCGTCCGCCAGCAGCAGCATATCCAACGCGCCCGCGCCACAGCCGGCAAATCCCCCGCCAGCCAGCAGCGCCAAGCTTAAGCGATTCCCCGCCTCCTCGCCCAACTCCGCCAGCATGAAACGCATCCCGGCGCGCATTATGGCATATTCGATAGTCCGCTCGCGCATATCCAGGGGCAGCCTGTCCGAGCCGACTCCCTTATCCAGGACGTACTGCGCCAATTCGTCGCGGCGGGGCTGGAAGGGCAGCCATTCCGCAATCGCCGCTTCACCCAGCAGATCGAGAGCCGAAGCCGCGCTCCCCCCGAGGCCGATGTCGTTGCGCAGATGCGTTCGCGCCTCGCCTCCCTCCGCCAAAGAAAGCTGGGCATGCGCGCTGCCGATGTCGATAGCGATTGCGCCGCCGCTGACCTGGCGGGAAAAGAAAGCCGTCATGGTCTCGATGCCCCGAGCGCTGGGCAGGATGCCCGAATCGGAAGCGGCCGCAAGCTTCGCAAAAACCTGGCTGCCGCTTTTGCTCTCATGGAAGACCGTCGCCAACGCGGCCTGCAAGCCCTTGAGATTGAAGCCATCCGGCTGGCGGATATTCGGCGCGATCAACACTTCCACATGCTGCGACAGCATCTCGCGCGCTGCTTCGATCAAGCTGCTGTTGCCGGCGTAGATGACCTGCGGGCGGCTGCCGCTATGTGTCAAAGCCACTGCCTGGCGCAGCACCGCCAGCATCTCCAGCAATGCCGTCCGCGCCCCGCCATCCGTGCCGCCGGTGATGACAACCAGCTGCGGCTGGCATTGCGCGATGCGGTTGAGGCGAGCCCGCGCATTCAAGCCATCATCCAGGCGCAATTCGGCGGCCACATCAACATAATAAGGCGCGATGGCGCGGCGGGAGGCGGCAATATCCTGGTCCGCGTATAAGCCGATTAAGAGAGCGCGGATTGGCGGACCGGCGCTGGTTGTGGTCAGGCAATAATCGACGCCGACGCTCTCAGGCTGTCCAGAGCGGATCAGCCGCATGTCCTCATCAAAGAGCTTCGGGCCGCCGGCTTTGGCAATTTCGTCCAGGGCAGCGACAAAACCCGCATGAGCGTCATCGCTGGGCGCTCCGGCTGCGCTGCGTCTCCGCCCTTGCGCGACCAGCCGATATTCGCCCTCGACCAGATCAAAGAGCAGAGCGCGGGTATGGACGCTGCCAATATCCGCCGCCAGGATCCTGCGCATCGCTCGCCCGCTCATGCCTCAGGCTCCAAACTGGAACAGGAAACCGACCCGCTCGGTCAGGATGGTCAGGCTGCTCAAGAGCGCCGAGGCGTAAATGGCGCCCAGCGCGCAGACCAGGAAGACCTTGCCAAGCCGCCGGAAGCCCAGCCCCAGCCGGCTCTGCTCTTCCCTGCCATCGGGGCCGCGGCGCGTCTGATAATGGAAATAATACAAGCCGCTCAACGTGCCAATGAAGATCAGCAGCGCATCGACCGTGCCGCCCAAGTCCGCGCTGAGCTCAGCCGGCAGGTCCACCGTGGCCGCCAGCAGCGGGATCAGCGTCCCGTTAAGCGCGCCAACCACGCCGGCCGCCGCGCCAACCACGATGACCACCGCCAATACGCTGTTGCTGAGCCAGCTGAGCCAGCTGATGGGCTTGAGCAGCAGGAGCAGCGCGAAGAGCAATGCCGTGAAGAAGATGACGACATCGCCGCTGTTGCCCAGCGATGTCCAGCTGCTGTCTGTGTTTTGGATGTCTTGCAGGTAGGGCAGGATGATGCCTTCATAACTGACGATGAGTGTGAAAGCGGCTGTCATGCCGATGAAAACGACCACCGCCGCACGGTAGAGGCTGCCGATGAATGGCAGGTCGCCCAGCAAGTAGCTGAAGACCATGAGGGTCAAGATGAAGCTGGCCAAGCTGATGAGAGTATCCGCCATGCGCTTGCCTTATGAACCTCGCCGGCGCAACAGAGCGCGCAGGCCCCAGAGGGCATTGCCGATGAGGATGACCAGGACCGCCGCGATTGTGCCCAGGGTCATGGCTTGCAGGCGCGGCGCTTCCTGGCTGCGGTCGCGGCTCAGCGCCATTTCGACTCTGTCGGCTGCGGGCTGGGGCTGCGCCTGATAAAAGCGCGGCTGATTCTTGCCCATGCGCGCCTGGTATTCGGCTTGCAGGATGGTCCGCTCGGCGGGCTGCTCGGCGGAGGCATTGGCTTGCGCGCCAGCCAGCTCGGAGGCGCTGATGACGCGCTCCTCCACCAGAAATGCGGCGATCCAGGCTTCCAGGCCGGTCGATAGCGCGATCTGGTACCAGGATTCATCGCCATTCGCGCCGATGACCTCGTAGATATCGCCCTTGTAGCCAAGCGCCACAATCTCGTGAACGGTGGTCGGGCCAAGCCGGATATTGACGCGCTGCTCGGCGGTGATCTCCACGACGCGGATCATGGCTTCCGTGGCCGTCGGCGCGGGCGTATCGCTGGGCATCGGGCTGGCTGTCGGCGGGGGCGTGGCGGTCAACATCACTGTGGCGGCTGGCGGAGTGGCGGTCGGCTGAGGCAAAACCGTCGCCAAGACCACATCAAAGCTGGCTGACGTAGCGGCCGGCAATTCGGCTTGCGACTCCGATTTGACAAACGTCGGGCTGGGGCTGGCTGCCTTCGTGACGGTGGGAACGATTGGCTTGAGCACGCCGTAGCTGGCGATCAGCTTCTGGCTGTATGTATAGGCGTCGCGGATGCCGACCAGCGGACCGGCGATCTGATCCAGGCTGTCGGCATAAGCCTGCGCCAAAGGCTGGGCGGCATAACCGGTAGCCAGGAGCAGGCGCGGATCCGCAAGCTCGGGCAATACCTGCTCCACCCATATTCGGATGTCTTCGGCGCTATCGGCGATCAGCAGGATTTCCGCCAGATCATCCAGGCCTGCGAAGACCAAGCCAGTGGGCAGCCCCCGAGCCGATATGCGGGCGACATCGGCGAAATTTTCGCTGAGCTCGCGCGCCCCCAAGGCGCCGCCCGGCAGATAGCGCAGGATGACATAGTCGTCGCCGTCCAAGAGGCGGCCATCAGCGCTGGGCAGCGAACGGTTGATGCGCTGGATGAGGTTGCGGGCATGGGCGATGGCGATGGGATTGCCACTGATGATCAGAGGCTTGGCGCGCTTGGCAAAGATATGCCGCAGCAGCAGATCCGCGAGCATATCAAGTTCGCCAGCCGCGGCCGGTCCATATTCTAAAGCGACCAGGACATAATCATCAGCCGACAGACTGTTCAGCGCGGCGTAGAGAGCGCCAGGACCAGGACGCGATTCGGGAAAATCGGCCGGCGGCAGGTCGCCCTCGGCAAAATCTGAGGAGACAAATGGCAAAGCGACCAGCAGCAGCATAAACGCTGTGGCCAGCAGGCGCGGCAATGCGCTCAATGAAAATGCCGAGAGGCGAGGCTGGCTGCCGCTCTGGGATTGCGCGGGACCGCCGACGATATCGCGCAGCATCTCGACCTGGCGCTGCTGGGCTTGGGAGAGCGAAGCCGCGCTGATTATGCCGCCGGGTTTGCCTTGCAGCTGCGGCGAAGTGAGGATGTCATCGACATCGTAGAGGGCTTGATGGGCCGGCGTTTCGCTTTGGGCATGGGCGCTGGAACGTTCCCGCAGGGCGCGCAGGCGGTCGTCCAGGTCCTCCAGCGGGATTTCTTGCTGGTCGGCGAGGAGCTCGGCGGCGCTGGTTTGGGCGGCTTCTGCTGATGAGCGGCGGCGCAGACTGGGCAGGCGCAATCGTGGCTTTCGTGGCAAGCGCGGCAGGAAACGGCGCAGACCTCGTCTTGGCATCGGCGCTTCGGCAGCCTGGGGAGCCGCCTCCAGGTTTTCGCTGTATTCCAGCCAGTTGAAGTCGTCGTCCATGGCTTATTCCCGCAGCGAGCGGTCTTGTGCCAGCAGCGCGCGCGTCCCCGCCACCAGCGCGCCCAATGCCATGCCCAGCAAGATAGCGCGAGACCCGGCGCTGACCGGGATGCGCATCAGCCAATCCCGCCAGGTTTGCAGCGGCGCAAGCTCGGCGATTGGCAGGCTGGCCAGCAAGACGACCAGCGCCACCACAACGAATAGCGCGCCCCAGATATCCGCCCGCTTGGCCAGCACGCGACTGCCCCCATGCAGCAGCGAGAGACAAAGCAAAGCCGCCAATGCCGATTCGATGGGCAGCTGTACCGCTTCCAGCAGCGATGTATCGCCCTGGCGCGCCAGATACCAGTAGAGTGTGAAGGCAAAACTGGCCAGCAGCACAGCGCTCATGACCTTGCCGCGCCGCAGCCGACCCACATGAACGAAGAGCAGATTGGCGATGCCGATGACGATGCTCAACGCGGCCACGATGATGACCAGGCGCAGCAGAACATCGCCCGGCAATGCCAGCATCTCAGCCAGTTGGGCGCTGCCCGGCCCATCGCCAAAGAGCGCGGGATTATCGCCCAGCAGCAGGCTCAGCGCCGCGATGACGCCGACGAAGAATGCCACAAGCGCCGATACTGTCATGCCGAATCGCTGCCCGCGCTCCACAATCCCGCTCCCGTTAGCGCCGACGCATGACGATCAAGACGAGGATCAGCAGGATGGCGCCAAGCGACAGAATCAACGCCCAGTTCAAGCCGGGCATGCGCATGGCGACTTCCAGCAGCAGCAGGCCAGCCAGCCCGGCTATCAGCAAGGCGCGCCAGACATCCATGACGATGGCATCGGCCTGGGCGCGGCCGTCCTCGGTGACAAAAGCATGCGCGGCGTAGATTTCCTCGCCGATCAATACTTCGTCAGCCATGGCGTATGCGATGGCTTGCCCCTGCAGCTGATCGCTGATAGCCAGGCTGGCTTGCCCGAGGCGGTTGGCATCTTCGAGCAGCAGCGCCAACTCGGGACCAAAGCCGCCCGCCAGGATATGCGCGGCCGGGTCCTCTTCATGCAGGGTCGCATTCAAGCCAGCGGCATACGCCAGATCGCCCGGCAGCCACTGCGCGCGCGCCCATGCCCCATCGGCAGTCCAGGCGCGCCGCAGCGTATCCTGCGCCAAAGGCAGGGTGGTCGCCGCCGAAGTCGAGAGGATGGGAGCGACATCGCCGCCGTCCGCCCGCTCGATGATATTGGCGAAAAGAGCCGACTGCGCCAAAGCAGCCGGGGTGGATTCCGTGCCGACAGCCGCGCCGCCATGCGCCAGATGCAGGGGACGTTGCGCCTCGATGGACTGGCTGGTCCAGCCGCTGATGCGTTCCATGCCCGGCAATTCCCGCAAGCTGCGCTGCTTGCCCCGCCGCTGGAAATAGCGCGCCGTATAGACCAGCACCACCGTGGCGAAGAAGACAATGACGGCGACGACCTGCTGGCTGCTTTGATCCATGGCGGTTACTCCGGCTCCTCTGCCAGCGAACCGCGCAATGCCGCGAAGCCCGCCGGCTCATCCAGAAGGTCGGCCAGTTCGCGCAAAGCCGACTGATGACGCGACAATGGCAGGAAGGGCTGGGCGACGAGCAGGCCGCTGGCCAAGACGGGCGCGATGGGTTGGATGGCATCCAGCAAGGCGAGCAGGAAAGGCGCTTGCCCGCGTTCTTTGGCGCTGGCGATGAGTTGGGAGAGCTGGGTAGAAGCGTCCATGCCGGGCAGTATAGCATTGAATGGGAATGGGCATGGCTTGCGCGGCGAGGGATTTGGCAGCAGACCCCCCTCGGTCCCCCCGACGAGTCAGGGTCGCGTAGACACTGACCGGCGGGGATGAGATCGCCTGCTATGATGGTAGAATGGCGGCGTGAAGCGAAAGGCGATGGCATGAAGCCAGAAGAATTTGTCGGCAAGTGGGCCAACCCCGTTCTCCGCGAATCGCAGGGAGCGCAGCATCACTTCCTGGATGTCTGTCGTCTGGTCGGAGTCGAAATGCCAGGTGATGGCAAGACTGAGAATGGCGATGCCTTCGTCTTTGAGCAATCGCTGAAACAGGCGACTGGGCATGGGTTCGCAGATGTCTGGTACGAGAATCACTTCGCCGTCGAATACAAATCGCCGGGCAAGTACAAGGACTTGCGGGCGGCTTATGAGCAATTGCAGCGCTACCGCGAAAACCTGAACAACCCGCCGCTGCTGGTCGTGACCGATTTCGAACGTTGGGAGATCCATACAAACTTCCCGAATACGCAGAAGCGCGTCTACGCCTTCAGCCATGCGGAAATCGCCAGTAATGCCGAAGCACAGGGCTGGCTTCGCGACATGTTTCACGCGCCCGAACGCCTGCACCCCCAGCGCAACACCGAGCAAGTCACCAAAGAAGCGGCGCAGGCTTTCCAGGTCATCGCCGAGAATATGCGCGAATGGGAGACCGAGCCGCAGGGCATCGCGCTCTTCCTCACCAAGCTGGTATTCTGCCTTTTCGCCGAAGACATCGGCTTGCTGCCCAACGCGGTCAACAGCCCGGATGGCATCTTCACCTTCATCATCAAGCAATCGCGCGGCAAACCCAATGCCTTCAAGCAAGAAGTCCGCAACCTCTTTCTGGCCATGAACCGGGGCGAGGAGCGCTTCCATTTTCGCGAGATCCCGTATTTCAATGGCACGCTCTTTGATGTCATCACAGTCGAAGATCTGTCGGTGGAAGCCATCGACGCATTGGCGCTGGCAGCCGATCTGAACTGGGCGGAGATCGAGCCATCCATATTTGGCACGCTCTTCGAACGCAGCCTTGACCCCAGCAAGCGCGCCCAACGCGGCGCCCATTACACCTCCCGCGAGGACATCCTGCTCATCATCGAACCCGTGCTGATGCAGCCCCTTCGCTACGCCTGGGACACCGTGCAGTTGGAAGCCCAGCCCATCCGCGAGCGTTACGACAGCGCCACCACAGGCCGCGCCAAAACGAATGCCCGCAATCAACTGCTGGACTTGCGCGAAGGCATCCTCAAGCGCATCCGCGGGACGACCGTGCTGGACCCGGCTTGCGGCAGCGGCAACTTCCTGTATGTATCGCTGCAAATGCTGATGGACTTGGAGAAAGAAGTCATCACTTCGCCTCTGTGGGCGGGCATGCAGATGGCCACGCGCGAAGTGCATCCCAGGCAAATGTACGGCATTGAGATCGACCCGATCGCCCATGCCCTGGCCAGCATCGTCGTCTGGATCGGCTATATTCAATGGCGCATCAAGAATGGCTATGGGCGGGAATTTGGCGAGCCGATATTGGAGAAGCTGCTGGACAATATCGTTTGCAAGGATGCGATTCTACCCCCCTCGGTCCCCGCCAACCCCCCTCAATTCCCCCAAAGCGTTGGGGGGAAGATGACATCCGCAGGCGAGCGTCACGACAGCCGTAGGGGCGAGGCGGCGACTCGCCCGCAAACTGAAATCGGACCCCCCTCGGTCCCCCGCCGGGTCAGTGTCTACGCGACCCCGACGAGTCAGGGGGAAGGCGTCGACTGGCCCGCGGTGGATGTGATTGTGGGGAATCCGCCTTTTTTGGGTGACAAAATGATGCGTGGTGAACTAGGGGATGCCTATGTTGACCGCTTGCGCGAGTTCTATCGTGGTCGTCTGCCTGGCGGCGCGGACTTGGTGACTTACTGGTTTGAGAAGGCAAGAGAACAAATCGAAAGCGGTCATGTGAAACGAGCGGGATTGCTGGCGACCAATTCGATTCGTGGCGGAGCCAACCGGGCAGTTCTAACCCGTATTAAGGACACAGGCGATATTTTTATGGCGTGGTCAGATCGCGATTGGATTCTGGATGGTGCGGCTGTAAGAGTGTCGATGGTTGGATTTGACGACGGATATGAAACAAATAGAATGTTGGACGGGCTGCCAGCAGATTTCATAAACCACGATCTGACAGCTAGAGTAGATGTTACACAAGCTGCCGAATTGCAGGAAAATCAAGACCTCAGCTTTATTGGAGTTCAGAAAAGTGGTCCCTTTGATGTCGATTCTGAAACTGCGATGAAAATGATTCAATCTGAGAACGCTACAGGAGCAAATAATGCTGAAGTAATAAGGCCGACGGCAAATGCGCATGACCTGGTTCACCGATCCAGCAACACTTGGTTGATCGACTTTAATGAAATGCCGCTTGACTGGGCAAAACAGTATGAAGCGCCGTTTCAACATGTGCTAGAGAACGTCAAGCCAAGCCGAGACAAGAACCGACGAGCAAGAACAAGAGAACGTTGGTGGATTCATGGAGAATCTCGTCCCGGAATGCGCAACGCTTTGACGGACCTTGACCGGTTCGTTTGTACTCCGGTAGTGTCAAAACATAGGGTGTTTGTATGGCAGGCTATCGATGTGCTGCCTTCAAATCTATTGGTAGTGCTTGCCCGTGATGATGATTATTTCTATGGCGTATTGCATTCTTTCGTTCACGAAGTCTGGGTGTTGGCAAAAGGCACTGCCCTCGAAGATCGGCCGCGATACTCCGCTAGTACCACATTCGAAACTTTCCCATTCCCCTGGCCCCCAAGCCAGGAAGACACATCCCACCCCGCCCATGCCCGCATCTCCGCCGCCGCCAAGCAGCTGCACGAAGAACGACACGCCTGGCAGCACCCGGATAACCCCCCTAAATCCTCCGCCGGGTCAGTGTCTACGCGACCCCGACAAGTCAGGGGGAGGCAAAGTATGAGCGGGCATGCGACTACAACAGCGGCGACCGGGCCAGACGAGCCTCCCCCTATCCCGATGGGGGGACCGAGGGGGGTCAAAGACCGCACCCTCACGAACTTGTACAACGCGCTGCAAGTCTATCGCGGGCAGAGCGCCATCAAAGTCAAGCCGGCCGCTGGAGACTTCGCGCCGCGCCTGGATGAACTGCACCGCGAACTGGACGAAGCCGTCTGTGACGCCTATGGCTGGGAGTATGCGATTCTTGAGGATGAAGAGGAGATACTGCGCCGGCTGCTGGAGTTGAATTTGGCGCGGGCTGGGGATTGAGCGAGGAGAATTGATGGCGGGTGAGCGAAAATCCTACGGCAACCGATCAATAATAGTGAAGAACCCCAATGCGAACACGCCCGCCAAGGTCGCCCCAACGACGACCAGCCACATCACCAGGATGCGCGTCTGCCGCTCCACATCCGCTTTGGTCAGCATAGTCTATCATCCTTAGTCTGAATCCCACCATATCCCAGCTTACCATCAATCCGCAAGACTGCGCAAAAAGACCCCCCTCTGTGCCCTCGGTGTCCTCGGTGGCTAAACATACCTGCTACAATCCCCAACATCCCACCATCCGGCACGAAAGGACTCCCCATGAAAGGCATCATGGAAGAATTCAAAAAATTCGTCATGCGCGGCAATGTGGTCGACCTGGCTGTCGGCATCATCATCGGCACGGCTTTCAAAGGCATCACCACCTCGCTGGTCAAGGACGTCATCACGCCGCCCATCGGGCAACTCACCGGCGGGCTGGATTTCTCGCAGTGGGTCATCCCGCTGGACTTCCTCAACTTCGGGCGCGAGGTCGAGGGCGCGGCCGCCACGCTGAACATCGGCAACTTCGTCAACGTGGTCATCGATTTCTCCATCACGGCTGCCGCGATATTCCTGCTCATCAAGTTCGTCAACAAGCTGAACGAAGCGGTGGATGACATCGGCGACATGCTGGATGGCGAAGAAGAAGTCGTCCCGGAGCCCGAGCCTGAACCGGAGCCGGAACCCGAGCCAGAGCCAGAACCGACAACCGAAGAGAAAATCCTGGCCACGCTGGAGCGCATCGAAGCCCAGCTTGCCCGCCCGCCCGATTGATCTGACGCCCTTAACTCCCCTCTCCATCTCGATGGGGCAGAGGCCGGGGGTGGGGTCGCTCAGCTTGCCCGCCCGCCCGATTGATCTACCCCCCTCGGTCCCCCCGAATCATCAGGGAGAAGCTTTCGTCGAGCTGTCGCCACCGTAACGAGATGCGAAAATCTTGTGCCGAATCCGCCTTGGTTTGCTCCCCTTCCCCATTGATACGGGGCAAGGGGCCGGGGATGGGGTAGAACGGCGAGGCAGCTAGCCAAACCGCCTGAAAATGCTATAATCCGCATCAGCAAACTATGAACACTGGAGAATCGCCATGCCAGACGACCCAATTAAAGACGCCCTCAAGATGATGCCCTATGGCTTCTACGCCTTCACGACCAGGCACGGCGATGAGGTCAACGCCATGGTGGTCAACTGGGTCTCGCAGATGTCTTACGCGCCGCGTTTGCTGGCTGTGGGCATCCAGAAATCCTGCTATTCGCATGGGCTGGTCAGCGTGGGCGGCGTCTTCGGCTTGAACCTCTTCCTGCAAGCCGATTCGGATGCCATCATGCCCGTCACCAGCGGACGCGCCAAGAAACCCGACAAGATGGCGAGTGTCGAATACAGCCCCGCGCCAGAGACCGGCGTGCCTGTGCTGGCTGGGGCGGCGGCTTATATCGAATGCCAGGTGTCGCAGATTGTGGATGTCGGCGGCGATCATGACATCGTGGTCGGCGAAGCGGTCAATGCCGAGGTGCTGAAAGCGGCCGGTCCCCCCGATGTGCTCTCGCTGACGCAGCTGGGCTGGAGCTACGCGGGGTAGACGTTAGAGCAAACCCCCTCGGTATCCCATCGGGATGGGGGAATGAAACGCTTCTACCCATGAGAACATGATACTATTCATCTAACTCCCCTTCCTCATTTTGGGTTGGGCGGCAACTCTCCCGTCGCCAGCACAGCCATCAAGCGCTCGATCAAGCCATCCAGGCTGTGCCGCGCGATGACATTCCGGCGCAGTGTCTCGCCGATTTCCGCCCGTTCCGCCGCGGATAGCCCGCAAAGCGCCCGCAAACGCTCGCTCAAGCCAGCGACGTCATCGGGCCCCTCCGTGAGCAGCAAATGGCGATGCTCGCCCAGCAGCGGCGCAAAGGCCGGATTGCAGACAACAGTGGGCAGGCCGCAAGCCATGCTCTCCAAGGCGGCTTTGTCGAAGAGGCCCGGCGGGCTCATGTTCACGGCGATGCATGCGCGATGCAGCCAATCGCGGACCTGCCGCGCGGGCAAGTCGCCGGTGAATTGGACTCGCTGGCCAAGGCTCAGCCTGTCCACGAGCGCAAGCAGCTGCCGTTTGTACTGGCTGGGCGGGCCGGCTTGGCTGCCGCCGATGAGCGCCAGGTTGGCGCCGGTCTGGGCGATCGCTTGGATGGAACTGGCTTGATGCTTGATTTCCGCAAGTCGCGCCACCTGCACTACCAGGGGTTCCGCCGCCTGTCTTAGCGAATCGGGCGGTGGACAATACAAGTCCGTGTCGATGCCATGGCCGATGACGCGCAGCTTGTCCGTGGCATAGGGAAAGCTGGATGCGTCCGCGCTGACTGCCCGCCGGGACATGCACAGGCCCAGGCGCAGCTGCATCGAGCGCTGGCGATGCGTATACCAAAGCGTAGTCGGGATGCCCGTGGCGCCCAGCAGCGGACCCGCCAAGCCAGCGAAAAGCGGCATCATGTGGGCGAAGCAGGCATCATAGCGGCGCGTGGCCAACAGGGGCAGCAGCAGGCGATAGAAGCTGAGCAAGCGGAGCGGCTTGCCATAACCCCTTTCGCGCCCGACCGAGAATACGCGGACGTTCTCCGGCAGGTCAGCGGCGCCAGCGTACATTGTGATGACATCGATGAACTGGCAGCGCTCAGCCAGCCGGCCAATCCAGCCGACGGCGAAGCCCAGCAGCGGGTCGCTTTCGTCGGTCATCAAGTTGAACAGCAGGAGGCGCAGGTCGCTCAACGGTCGCGGCGGTTTCGCTTGTTTCAGGATTTGGGATAGCCCAGCGCGTCGATGGCCGCGGCCGCTTCGATGTCCTTGGCAGTGATCTTGCTGCCGGCGTCATGCGTGGTGAACGCCACATCCACGCGCCGCCAGCCGATAATCAGATCGGGATGGTGGTTCATGCCCTCGCCTATCACGCCGACGGACGTGGCGAATGCCAAACCAGCCAGATAATTATCGAAGCGGAACTCCTTGACGAGCCTGTCGCCATCGCGGGACCAGCCCTGCAAATCCGCCAGGCTCGCGCTGACCTCCGCGTCTGTCAATGCTGTAGCCATGTCTCGCTCTCCTATTCCAGGTTGCGCCTAAATCTAGCACAGAGGCGGGCGGCTTGGGTAGGGATGAGCAAGCTTGTCAGCGGCGCGGGCGGCGGTTATGCTAGCTGGCGCATAGGCGAGCGAGGGAATATCACAGCGCGATGGGGGCGGATTGCTTCTTTCTGGTGATTGAAGGCATAGATGGCGCGGGCAAATCCAGCATCGCCCGGCAGCTTCATCAGTCCTTGGCGCAGACGCATCCCGGTCGCGTTACTCTGACGTATGAGCCGCATGATCCCTCCGCGGCTGGCAAATATATCCGCCGCGTCCTCGCCCAGGAAACGCGAGCCAGCGCGCGCGCTTTGGCATTGGCTTTTGCCTTGAACCGCGTCGATCATCTCGATACGGTCGTCGAGCCGGCCCTGGCCGCCCATGACAAGAGCCTGGTCATCTCTGACCGCTACCTGCTGTCTTCGCTGGTCTATCAGACGACCGGCGGATTGAGCATGCAAGATATTCTGCAATTGAATCGCTGGGCGCGCCCACCCGATCTCACGTTGTATCTCAGCGTCAGCCCAAATGTTGGCTACGCGCGCATGAGGCGGCGCCCCAAAGATCGCGAACTCTTCGAACGCAACCTGTCGGAACGCGCCCGGCACTATCAGACGGGCATGGCTATGATGCGCGAACGCGGCGAGCGCATCATCGAGGTGGATGCCAATGGCGATTTCGTCCAGGTCTTCAGCAGCGTCCTGCAAGTTGTGAAAGCCCAGGGACCGGCCTGGCTGCGAATTCAGCCGCCCCTCCTGCTGGATTGGCGCGAGGCCGACGGGTCCGCCTGACCATCCAGCGCGAAATTGGCTGAAATTGGCTCAGTATTCCCCTTGACATCCAAACAAATGTTCTATACCATAGGAGCATGGCTAGCCGAATCGTCTCCGACACCTTGACCAAACTCTCCCAGATGGGCGATGTGACCCTGCATGAACCGGCTGGCGACAAACCGCAGAGCGAGCGCGCCCGCCGCAGCCGCAAGCAGGAATTCAACTTCAGCGACTGCATCGCCAATCTGCAAACGCCGCGCGGGCCCAAACCCGTGCTCAAGACGATGATGACCACGGCTTGCGAGCGCAACTGCCACTATTGCGTATTCCGCGCCGGGCGAGCCAAGACCAAACGCGTGACCATCCAGCCGGACGAGATGGCCGGCGCCTTCGAGACAATGGAGCGCTCTGGCAAAGTCGATGGCTTGTTTCTGTCTTCGGGCATCATCAAAGGCTCGGTGACCACGCAGGACAAGATCATCGATACCGCCGATATCATCCGCAACCGGCAGGGCTACCGCGGATATATCCACCTCAAGATCATGCCCGGCATCGAATATGACCAGCTCTATCGCTCGATGCAACTGGCTGACCGCGTCTCGGTTAACCTGGAAGCGCCGACCAGCGCGCGTCTGGCGGCATTAGCGCCCAAAAAAGTCTTCATCGAGGAGCTCCTGCGCATGCTGCAATGGGCGGAAGAGATTCGCCAAAATCATCCGCATGAGCGCTTGGCCAGCAGCGTGACGCAGTTCGTGGTTGGCGCTGTTGGCGATACGGACCTGGAATTGCTGTCCATGAGCGAGAAGCTCTACAAACTGGCGAAGCTGGCGCGGGTCTATTTTTCGGCTTTTTCGCCAGTGCCAGGCACGCCCTTCGAAGGCTTGCCAGCCACAGAAGCCATCCGCGAATTTCGGCTCTATCAATCCAGCTTTCTGCTGCGCGATTATAAGTGGGATGTGGAAGAATTGCCCTTCTTGAGCCATGGCAACCTACGCGAAGATGTCGACCCCAAGCAAGCCTGGGCGGATGAGCATCTGCTGCATGCGCCAGTCGAAATAATGCAAGCCGACCGCGACCAGCTCATGCGCGTGCCGGGCATCGGCCCCATAGGCGCAAACGCCATCATTCGCTCGCGGCGGCTGGGCGCGCTTTCAGAATTGCTGCACCTCCAGCAGATAGGCATCCGCACTCCTCACAAGCTGGCGAAATACGTTCTGCTCAATGGACGGCAGCCCGCCCAACAACTCAGCCTCCTCTGAGCGCCGTCGTGGACTTCAAGGCTGGCCCGCGCCGCTTGCCTTCGCCTGGGAACTGCAATACCATGATTCCATAAGACAATGTCAAGGAGGCGCGACATGAAGTCGATGGTTCTGGGCTTGGTTCTGCTCATCGTGATGGCAGCGCTGGCGGGAGCGGGCTTCGCGCAGGCCGGCTTTCCCGATGGCACGGTCCTCAGCATAAAGCAATGGCATCATTTTGTGCCGCGGTACGACGACTGGTTTGACGCCTATGCCCAGGCATGGGGCGAAGCGAACAATGTCGCGGTGACTGTGGATCATGTCGCCTTGGCTGACCTGCCGGCTTTGCTTTCCACCTCTATCGACGCCGGCGCGGGCGGCACGCTCTTCGAGATGCCCGTAGCGACAGCCGCCTGGATCAATGGCTTGCGCGACCTGAGCGAGCTCAACCAGCGCGCCAGCGAAATGTATGGCGAGGCAATGCCCTATTGCTTTGCCAACGCCTATCTGCCAGCCGCCGACAAGTGGTATGGCTTCGTGGCCAGCCAGGTCATCAATCATGGCAATTACGACATCGCGCTTTGGCAGGAAGCCGGCTATCCGCAGGGTCCGCAAAGCTGGGCGGAGCTGCTGGAAGGCGGGCGCGCCATCTATGAGGCGACTGGCGTGCCAGCAGGCATCGGCATCAGCCCGGAGCCGGACAGCGAGATGGCGCTGCGCTCTATCATCTGGAGTTTCGGCGGCAGCATCCAGGACGAGAACGAGAATGTCACGCTCAACAGCCCGCAGACGATCGCGGCTGTCGAATATATCGCGCGGTTGCATGAAGAAGCCATGACCGACGAGGTCTTCGGCTGGGCGCCACCCAGCAACAATCAAGCGCTAATCGCCGGGGAAGCCAGCTTCATCCTCAACCCGAGTTCAGCCTACCGAAGCCTGCAAAAGGTGGATGAAATGGCGGCGGCCGGCATCGGCATTTCGGGCGCTCTGGCTGGCCCCGCGGCGACTCTGGCTGGCACGAATGTCTTGACGCATGTGATCCCGGAATATGTCGCGGGCGCGGAACTGGAAGCGGCGGAGCGCTTCCTGCTCGATTACCTGGCCAGTTTCAGCGATGTCTTGTGGCATAGCGAACTCTACAACCTGCCCTGCTATCCGGAATCCGTCCCGCAGATGGACGAATGGCTGGCGGATGACCCCTTTGGCTCGCGGCCCGCTGACAAACTCGCCCCGCTGATGACCGTCAGCGAATGGTCGGCGCAGCTTGGCTATCCCGGGCTGGCCAACCCTGCCATCAGCCAAGTCTATGCCGAGCGCGTCATCCCGAATATGGCAGCCCAGGCGGCGCTTGGCGAGTTGAGCGCGGAAGAGGCGGTTGCGCAGGCGCATGAGCGCATCGAAGGCATCTTCGCGCTTTGGCGGGAGCGCGGGCTGGTTGGCTGCGGGGGCTGAGCGCTGTCCCTGCGACTCTCGCCTTGTGAAACGCGGAAATATTGCCAAGCGAATGCCAGTTCGCTAGAATACGCTTATCTCATGGTCTTGGGGACCATAGAGAGTTCATCCATATAAGTTCGAGGAGAAATCTTGATGAATGGTCTAGTCAGATTATTGGTGCTGGCGGCTGTCTTGCTATCGTTGACCATGGCGGTTGGCGCGCAGGGGAGCTACGCCGAAGGGACTGAAATCAGCCTGCTGCAATGGAGCCATTTCGTGCCGCGCTACGATGAATGGTTCGATGCCTATGCCGCCGAATGGGGCGAGGCGAACGGCGTCGGCGTCTCGGTTGATCATGTCAATTTCACCGAATTGTTCTCGACGCTGGCGGCCGAGATTGACGCCGGCGCGGGCCACAGCATAGTCGAGGTGCTCTTCTCGCCGGCTTCCTACATTGATGGCTTGCATGACCTGCGCGATATCAACGAAGCCGCGGCCGAGATCTATGGCGAACGCGCCGCCACCTGTTCGGCAGCCTCTTACCTGCCGGTCGTCGATACCTGGTACGCCTATACGCATGGCTATGTGCCCGACCCGGGCGATTATGACATCGCGCTATGGACCGACGCCGGCTACCCGGAAGGTCCCAAGACTTATGACGACTTGCTGGAAGGCGGGCGCGCCATCTATGAAGAGACCGGCATCCCTGTCGGCATCGGCATGAGCCCCGAGCTCGACAGCCGCATGGCGAACCGAGCGGCCATCTGGAGCTTCGGCGGCAGCATCCAGGACGAGGATGAGAACGTCGTGCTCAACAGCGAGGCGACTGTCAGCGCGGTCAAATATCTGGCGCAGCTGCAGAACGAAGCCATGACCGATGAGGTCTTCGGCTGGACGGCCGCCAGCAACAATCAAGGTTTGATCGCCGGCGAGCTCAGCTATATCCTCAATTCCAATTCCGCCTATCGCAGTTTGCAGAAGATCGACGAAGCGGCGGCCGCCAATATCGGCTTCACATCGGCGCTCGAAGGCCCTGCCGGCGCCTACGCCTCGTCGCATGTCTGGCAGATCTACGTGATTCCCAAGTACGTCGAAGGCGATGAGCTGGCGGCTGCCAAGCAATTCATCCTCGATCACACGGCGAATTACAGCGATGTCACCTATCACAGCGAGCTCTACAATTTCCCCTGCCTGCCCGCGACGGTCCCAGAGCTGGATGGCTGGCTGGAAGCGGATCCCTGGGGCTCTGAGCCACCCAACAAGTTCGAAGTCTTGAAAACGGTCAATGACTGGTCCGTGCATCTGGGCTTCCCGGGCGTTACAAATCCAGCTATCAGCCAGGTCTTCGCCGAGAGCATCATCCCCAACATGGTGGCCCAGGTGGCATTGGGCGAGCAGACGGCGGAAGATGCTGTGGCGGCGGCGCATGAACGCATTGAGGAGATCTTCGGCGAGTGGCGCGCCCGCGGCATGGTCGGCGGCGGCATGTAAAGGCGTCGCCCGCCCGAATCGCGCAAGACCGTAGGGGCGATCCATTGGGTCGCCCACAAACTGAGCCAACCATGAGCGTAGTCCAAATCAGCGGATTAAGGAAACATTTCGACGCCGTGCGCGCGGTGGACGGCGTCGATCTGGATATCCGCGATGGCGAATTCCTGGTCATCCTGGGTCCCTCCGGCTGCGGCAAGACGACGCTCATGCGCATGATCGCCGGCTTGGAGAAACCCACGGCCGGCGCTATCGCCATTGGCGGCGACGATGTCACCAAGCTGCCGCCCCGAAAGCGCGGCGTCTCCATGGTCTTCCAAAGCTACGCGCTCTACCCGCACATGAACGTCTTCAACAACATCGCCTTTCCCCTGCGCGCGCAGAGGCGGGAGAAGAAGTACGACAAGCGCATGATCCGCGACAAGGTCGAGAGCGCGGCCCGCCTCCTGGAGATCGACATGCTGCTTGACAGGAAGCCCCGGCAGCTATCCGGCGGCCAGCGGCAGCGCGTCGCCATCGCCCGGGCCATGGTGACGCAGCCGGCTGTGCTTTTGCTTGACGAGCCCCTCTCCAACCTCGATGCCAAGCTGCGCGCCAACGCCCGCGACGAGCTCAAGGATTTCCAGCGCTCCTCGAATATCACGGCGGTATTCGTCACGCATGACCAGATCGAAGCCATGGGCTTGGGCGACCGCATCGTGGTGATGTCGGAAGGCAAGATCCAGCAGATTGGCACGCCCCAGCATATCTATGACGACCCCGCCAATGAATTCGTGGCCACCTTCCTCGGCTCGCCCAGCATGAATATCCTCAGCGCAAACGGCTTCCGCATGGGTTTTCGGCCCGAGCATTTCCTGCCCAAGACTCTGCATGACAAGCCGGAAAACTCGCGCATTTTCCATTACTTTCTCAAGCGCGTGGAATACCTGGGCTCGGACAGGCTGGTCTATGGCTATGTCCGCGGGCATGAGGACGCGCTGACTTTGGCGAAGGTGCCATCGAATGTGCGCGTGTCGCTGGCTGTCGAAAGGGATTATGAATTCGCCGTGCACAATGCGGATATCAAGTATTTCGACCAGCGGACCGGCTTGCGCATCCCCGTGCCAGAAGCGGCAGAGGCGATTTGATGCCCAGCCTGCGCCTCCCGGCTTTCCCCTGGATGATAGGCGCCTGGTCGGCTCGCTATTCCTGGCGCCAGCGCTGATATACATCATTCTGATCGTTGGCTTTCCTTTCCTGCTGGCGATTGGTTTCGGCTTTTCGGATGTGACGGTGGGCAATACCGATCTCAACTTCGTCGGCTTGCGCAACTTTGAAGCCGTCTGGGAGAACGCCATCTTCCGCCAGGTATTCGAGACAACCATCCGCTTCACGCTGATATCGCAGATCTTCATTCTGATTTTCGCCAATATCCTGGCGATCATCTTCACGCAGGATTTCACCGGCAAGTGGTTCGCGCGCTTCATCTTCATCTTGCCTTGGGCGACGCCGGTTTCGCTGGCCATGATCGGCTGGCTCTGGATGCTGGATACCAAGTACAGCCCCATTGATTACCTGCTCTTGCAGCTGGGCTTCCTGGGGCGCGGCGGTTTGCTGAGCGATGACCGCAACTTGTTCTGGCTGGCCGCCCCGGATCTGGCGCAGATCAGCGTCATCTTTGTGCAGGTCTGGCGCATGACCCCGCTGGCCACCGTGATTTTGATGGCGGGCCTGTCATCCATCCCGACCGACATTCTCGATCAAGCCGAAGTGGACGGCTCGCGATTTATGCGCACGCTGCTGCAGATCAAGCTGCCGCTCATCCTGCCCATCATGGTCATCGCCCTGCTCTTCAGCATGATCACCATGTTTGGCGATATGACCGTCGTCTATGTGCTGACGCGCGGCGGACCCGTCGATTATACGCGGGTGCTGGGCCTGTATTCATTCCAGGTCGGCATCGAAGGCGGCAACCTGGCGCAGGGGGCGGCTATTTCGCTCTTCGCTTTCCCGCTGCTGCTGGCCATGGCCATCTTCATGCTGCGCACAGCCAGCCGAGCCGAGATGCAATGATGGGACTTCTGAGCTGGGTGCTGAGGAACTTCTGGGCGCTGCTGGTCATCGCGCTGCTGGCGCTGGTGGGCTTGCGCATCGCCTGGCGCTTGCTGAAATACGGCGCGACGCGGGCGGAACTCACGTATATCCTTCGGCGTTCGCCCTTTTATCTGCTGGTGCTGACGTTTTGCTTCTTCGCTCTGGCGCCATTTCTGATCATGTTCCTGCATACTTTCAAGACCGATGGCGACCTCTATCGGCGTCCGCAGCCCTTCATCTTCCGCCAAGACCCCACAATCGAGCATCTGGACGCGCTCTTCAACAACACGGCTTATCTCGACTTCATCCGCAATTCCATCGTGGTGGGCGTGGCTGTGGTCATCATCACGCTCGTTCTGTCCTTGCCGGCCGCCTATGCTTTGGCAAGGCTGACCGGGCGCTGGGGCGAGCGGGCGGGCATATTGATGTTCCTGGTCTATCTGGTGCCGCCCACCCTGCTTTTCATTCCAATGTTTCGCATTGTTGTGCTGCTGGGCTTGAAGGACAGTCCGCTCTCGCTGATCGTGGTCTATCCTTCGTTCACGGTGCCCTTCAGCATGTGGCTCTTGAGCGGCTTCTTCAAGGCGGTGCCGCCCGAGCTGGAAGAGGCCGCGCTGGTCGATGGCTACAATCGTGTGGAGGCATTTTTGCGCGTGGTTTTGCCGCTTTCCTGGCCCGGCATCATCTCGACCGTGGTCTTCACCTTCACGCTGACCCTGCACGAGTTCATCTATGGGCTGGTCTTCATCGCCGATACCTCGCAGCGGACTTTGAGCGTTGGCGTGCCCACCGAGCTCATCCTGGGCGATGTCTATTTCTGGCAGCCTCTGTTGGCGGCCGCGCTGATCATCGCCATCCCTGTAGGCTTGGCGTACAACCTCTTCCTTGACAGCCTGGTGCAGGGCTTTACCATGGGCGCTGTGAAAGGCTGATACTTCGCATACCTTTTTCATACAGACAGGTATGAAGGGGCTAGCCATTGGCTCGCCCAAACCGGACAAGTACCATTGGTTAGCTCGCGAGGATACCGACATGCCAACAATCACCGTAAACCTCAACCAGGTCGACGACGCCACCACAGCCGCGCAAATCCGCAACCACGCCATCGACATCGACCGCCCCGAAGCCAAAGGCGGGCATGACAAAGGCGCAATGGGCGGGGAGCTGCTGCTGGCATCGCTGGGCGGCTGCTTCAACAGCAATCTGCTGGCTGCCATCCGCGCGCGCGAATTGCATATCAGCGACATCGCCATCGAGGTCAGCGGCGAATTGGCGGAAGCGCCTGCCCGCTTTTCCGCCATCGATATGGTGGTCAGATCCAGCTATGCGGACCGCGCCACGCTGGAAAAGCTGGTGACCATGTCGGAGCGGGCTTGCATCGTCGCCAACACGCTCAAAGGCTCGCTGGATCTGCGCGTATCCGTCGGCTGAGTTGATACTCCGCCGTGCCCATATCCGCTTACATCAAGCGAATCCGCGCCAGGATCGGCAATGAGTTGCTGCTTGTTCCCGGCGTGACGGCTGTGGTCGTCAACCAGCGCGAAGAAGCGCTTCTGCAATTGCGGCGCGACAGCCAGACCTGGGCCCCGCCCAGCGGAAGCGTCGAACCGGGCGAGACAGTCGCTGATGCCGCCATCCGCGAGGTCTATGAGGAGACTGGCGTCACGGTCCAGCTCCAGCGGGTCGTGGCAGTGCTTTCGGGCGCGGAGTATCAGACAACCTACCCCAATGGCGACCAGCTGGCCAGCGTGACGACCGTATTCCGCTGCGCGCCGAGGGACGACAGCCCTCCGCGGGTCAACGATGACGAATCGCTGGAGATCCGCTATTTCGCGATAGATGCCCTACCGGAGAAAATGCTGCCGCGCCACCGCTGGATGATCCGCCTGGCGCTGGAAAACCGGGCGCAGGTCTATTTCGATTCCCCATCGGCATAAACCGCGCGGAAATCTTCTCGCTTCAAGTCGCTGTGCCATTCGCCTGTCGCGCAGAGCATTGCGCCTATGCGGCCGATCTCATCCGAGGACTTGGCGGCATAGCCATTGCCAGCCGTCGCCAGGAATAGGCGATCATCATCCAGCGCGTCGACATAAGGATTGCCATGCGCCGAATTGCTGATCAGGCAAGGCACGGAGTGATATGACAGGGTCCGCAAGCCCGGGATCATGGCATGCAGCGCAGCCCGCATATCTTCAGCGACAACGGGATGGCCATCGCTGTGAAACCAGTCCAGCAGCGCATCCGGATCATGGCGGACATCAAAGTAGGGCTCGGCGGGGTGGCCGCTGGGTCCCAGCTTGATATAGGTCTTGCCATCGGGATAAGGCACGGGGGGCAGCATATACAGCGAGGCGACGGCGGGATGCGTGAAACTGCTGATGATGGCGGGCATGGCGCGCAGGCGATCAATTTCGGATTGCGGCACTTCCGCCAGCAGGATGGTATGCCCCTTTGCGCGCAATTTCAGCTTCCGTCGCAGCAGAGTATTGCTGTAGCCGCCGGCCGCTATCAGGACTTTTCGAGCGCTTATCGCGCTGCCTTCACGACTGCGGATATAGATGCTATCGCCGTGAATTGTAATGCAATCCACAATTTCGCGAATGATGTCCGCCCCTTGGGCAGCCGCGATTGTCAGCTGCGCCAGGATGAGCGAGCGCGGATTGATATAGCCAGCCTGGCCTTTTTCATCCCAGGCGGTAAAGTCATCCGAAAAAGCCAGAAAAGGATAGCGGTCTCGGCAGGCTTGGGCATCCATTCGATGATGCGGCGGCGCGGTGATCTCGGCGCAGGCCTCGATACTGGCTATGTTTTCGGGAATGTCGGTGGCGCGCAGGCAGCCGGCCCGGTGATGAAAGCGCATGCCACTGTCCGCCTCAATAGCGGCATATCGCTGGATGGACCGTCGAGCCAGGTTGCCCCAAAGAGGACTGGGATCGAGAACGCGCGTGATGCGCCCCTGATCGTAATGGCTGGCGAAGACTCCCTGATGCGCCACACGCTCGGCCGGCTCATCGGGGCCGATCGCGCAGACCCGCAGTTCCGGGAATTCCCTCGTGAGATGGCGCAGCGCCGCGCTGCCTATCAAGCCCTTGCCGATAACCGCGATATCATACATAAGCAGGTCCCCTGTCAGCGAATCGACTCCGCAAGATGATAGCGCTTGCCAGCCCGAATCGAAACAGCCGGCCACCATTGCGACCCTGCCAGAAAGCGGCAATGATTAGGCGAACATAATTAGGAGAATCCCATGCCGAAGAGCGAAATGGATATCCAGGAAGCCAGCCTGCTGGACATATTCGAACCGAATGCCAAACTCGAGACAATCGCGGAAGGCTTCAAATTTCTCGAGGGTCCAGCTTGGCATCCGGTCGAGCGGCATCTGCGCTTCAGCGACATCCTGGGCAATTCCATCCTGCAATGGTCGGAAGAGGACGGCATCAGCCTCTATGAGCGCAACAGCCACCTGGCCAACGGAAATACCTATGACCGGCAAGGCAGATTGCTGAGCTGTCACCATGGCAGCAGCCGCGTCACCCGCCGGGCTAGCGATGACGACGTCCGCGTGATCGCCTCCCATTACGATGGCAAGGAATTGAACAGCCCCAATGACATCGTGGTCAAGAGCGATGGCAGCGTCTATTTCACTGATCCGCCCTTTGGCCGCGAACCGAAAGTGGGCATCCCCCGCCAATGCCAACTTGACTTCAATGGCGTCTATCGCTGGAATCCGGCGGACGAGGCGCTGACCTTGCTGACCAGCGCGCTGAACCGCCCCAATGGCTTGTGCTTTTCGCTGGATGAGCGCTTGCTCTACATCAACGACAGCCCGGAATACCGCATCTATGTCTTCGATGTGGGCGAGGACGGCGGGATATTCAACCAGCGGCTCTTCGCGGAGACCCAAGGCGATGGGCCGGGCGTGCCTGATGGCATGAAGGTCGACAGCCTGGGCAACCTGTACTGCTGCGCCCAAGGCGGATTGCATGTCTTCCGTGCCGATGGAACTCTGTTGGGGCGCTTGCGGACGCCCATGCAAGTGACCAACTTCACCTGGGGCGGCGGCGATATGCGCAGCATCTTTCTCACCGGGATCACTGCGCTGTATCGCGTGCGGACGAATGCGCCGGGCGCGCCTCTGTTCTGATCAGCAGCTGAGACAGCGAAGTTACTGCTGGCTCAAACCGGCGCGAGGCAGCCAATAAAACATGCGCCCATGGGCGATATCGCTGGTCTGCTGGATGCGCTGATGCCTCTCGGGATCGCTGGTGAAGGCGTCAATATGTATGATGCGTTCGCCGCTCAATGCCCGCCGCGCCATGGCGGATTCGCTGGCATGCTCCGCATTGGCGAAGTATTCCAGCAGCCGCTTGATCCGAGGCGCCAGGTCCAGCCGCGCCAAGCCAAAGACGATCGGGAAGCGCAGCTCGGGAACCGCCATCAGTCTTGTCAAGGCGGCCTCAGCGGGTCCAGTCAGATCGCCGGACATTCTTCCCTCATCGCCAGCCAGCATGCTCAGGGCGCGCCGGCGCAGTTTCCGCTTTAACGCGGAGTCTTGCGCAATCGCTGCCAGCCGCTCGACGATTTCGGGATGACCCAGAAAGTTCGGGCAAGCCTGGATGGCGACAGCGCAGACACGCCGCGTCGGGTCATTCAAGCCGGCCAGCACCGCCCGCGCAGCATGGCTATCGTGCTGATAGCGCAGGATTCGCAGCATGAGAACGCGCAGGTTGCGGTCGCCCTGCGTCATGCGGGATCGCATCGCTTGAGCCAGCGCCTCTTCCGAAGGCAGTCGCATGTTTTCCAGCGCGGCGGCCAAGCTCAGTTTGTCGCCGGCCTCATAGGCAAGTCGCAGCGCCTGAAAATCGCTGATGCTGGGCATGAAGCAACTCCCATGGCAAAGCAAATGGGCGGGCAGTCTGTTCTATGCTCGACACATTTCAGAATCTTTAGCAATGATCCCCCGCCACGTTGAGGAATCTAGCACAAGCCGGCGGGGATCTTCAAGCCCGCGCAGGGCAAAACAGATTAGCATTGTCAAACGGGTTTGCGCTGATATAGTTTTCTGCATCGGCGGGGAGATAACCGCGGCTCAACAGGACATAGAGGAGAGCAGAATATGGCGCAATTTGCATTGCTATATGTGGGCGAACCCCAATTTGACAGCCCAGAAGAAGCGCAGGCGCATCAGCAGGGTTTCTTCGCCTGGGTCGGCAGCGTCGGCGAGGCCATGGTCAACCCCGGCATGCCTTTTGGACCGCCGACCCGCGTGGACAAAAGCGGAGTCTCCAGCGAAGCCCGGGCGGACCGGCTGACGGGCTTGAGCATCATCGAAGCGGAAAATATGGAGGCGGCGATAGCGATTGCCAAGACCTGTCCCTATATCGAGGTGGCGGCGCTGGACGTCGTAGAGATCTTCCAGATGGGCGGCTAGAGCAATCTTCGCCTGCCAGCCGAAGTGATGGACAGGCCGGCGGGCGGCGCGATGTCATGGGGGATCCCTGGTCCAGCGCGCAGCCGGGCCGGGAACTTGCCCGGAATCAGCCAAACGCGACCATGAGCTTGATTCTGCGTTATATGCGGCATGGCGACATCCGCCAGGTGGCGACGATCGACGCGCTCAGCTTTGACCCGCCCTGGGCGCAGGACTCTTACGCCTTCGAGATGGACGAATCGCATGTCAGCCACATGATTGTGCTGGAGAAGCTGATTGGCGAAGTGCCGCCGGCGCCAGCCCCCAGCCGGTCCTTGCTGGCGCGTGTCCTGGGCAGGCCGCGGGCGCGGGACAGCGAGTCTTATGTCAGCGGCGCCCTCCTCGGTTATGGCGGCTTATGGAAGATCGAAGACGAAGCGCATATCAGCACCATCGCCATTGACCCGCACTGGCGCGGCCAAGGTTATGGCGAGATCCTGCTGGCGGGCATGATCGGCAAGGCGCTGCAGCTGGGCGCGCGCTATATCGTGCTGGAGGTGCGGGTGAGCAACACGGTGGCGCAAAGCCTGTATCGCAAGTATGGCTTCAGCCGCATCCGCCGGCGCAAGAATTATTATCGCGGCGACAATGAAGATGCCTGGGATATGCGCGTGGCGCTGGACCGGGATATTCGCCTGCGTTTTGAGCGGCTCTATGAGAAGCTGCGGCGGCAGCATGGCTTCGTGGACAGATATAGCCGTGAGCAGCGTCCGCGGGAGTGAGCGAGACCATGGACGCGCCGAAGTCAGTCGCCGGCCACTCATTCTTCATTGATGAGGAATCGCGCGCCCTGCTAAGAGATTTGGACGCGACCGTTCGTGATCTCTGGTCCACTCAGAAGCTATCCAAGCCGACCCTGCACAGCGCGTATCAGCGCGTGAAAGTCAAAGCGGTTTATCACTCGAACAGAATCGAGGGCAACTGCTTGAGCTTGGCGGAGACTGCGAGACTTATCAGCGCCGGCCAGAGCATCCCCGGCAAGCCCGAGAAAGACCAGCGGGAAGCGCGGAATCTCGCGGCTGTGCTGGATTATGCGCTTGAGCTCGGCGAAGATCATGCCATCGCCATAACCCAGAACGAAATTCGCCGTATGCATGCGCTGCTGCTGCGAGATATGGAGGCTGAGGCAGGCCGGTATCGCAAGACGGCTGTAGGGATATCAGGTTCGAGATTTGTACCGCCGCCCGCCTTCCAAGTACCGCAACGCATGATGGAATTGAGCGACTTTGTCCGGCGGATCGCTAATCCGAGCCAACACCAGGCTGAAACGCCCTTGCTGCAGGCTGCGCTCGCCCATGTCCTCTTCGGGCAGATTCACCCTTTTGTTGATGGCAACGGTCGCATCGCCCGCGCGCTGATGAATCTGATCCTGCTGCGGCGCGGCTATCCCACCTGCATCATCCGCGAGGAGACCAGAAGCAGCTACATTGCCGCGCTCGAAACGGCTGGAGAAAACGCTGACCTGACCGCATTCGTTCAGCTTTTATACGCAAGTGCCATCCAGCGCGATTTCGGCGGCTAGCTCAGTCCCGCAGCGCCCGCATCCCGTTCAGCGTAACCGCCAGCGACATGCCCATATCCACAAGAACCGCGACAAGCATTGTTACATTGCCCGTCGCCGCCAGCAATAGAAAAAGCGCCTTCAAACCAAATGCCAGCCCGATATTCTGCCAGATCAAGCGCCGGGCAAAGCGCGACCGCCGCAGGGCGCCCGGCAGCTGCTTCAGCCCATCAGCCAGCAAGACGACATCAGCCGCTTCCATAGCTTGGGCGCTGCCGGCCCCGCCCATGGCAATGCCCACGCTGGCGCGAGCCAAAGCCGGGCTGTCGTTGATGCCATCGCCAATCATGGCCACATCGCCATGTTGCGCCAGCAGCTTCTCGACGGCGTCCACCTTGTCCGCGGGCAGCAATTCGCCATAGAACTCGGGGACGCCCACTTGCCAAGCGATGGAGGCGGCCACGGTCTGGCTGTCGCCGCTGAGCATGACCGACTGGATGTCCAAGTCATGCAGGCTCGCCACGATCTCGCGGCTTTCCTCACGCGGCGCGTCCGCCAGGGCAATCAAGCCAAGCACGCGCTCGCCATCGTGCAGCATGACCGCGCTCTGGCCCCGGCTTTCGATTTGCTCCGCCAAGGCGCAGAGATGCCTGGAATGGTCAAACTCGGCATCGAAATACCGATGACTGCCAATGGTCACAATTTTGCCGGCCACTTCGCCGCGCATGCCCAGGCCGGCCAGCGTCTCGACGGCTGAGGCATTGGCGATGATCAGGCCTCGTTCGCTGGCTCCACGCAGGATGGCTGCGGCCAAGGGGTGCGTGCTCTGCGCTTCCAGCGAGGCAGCCAGCGCCAGCAACTCAGCGCAGGGCTGGCAATCGGGCGTATCGGCGCAATTGTCAGTATAAGTCGCGGCCACCTGGAGCTGGCCCCGGGTCAGGGTGCCAGTCTTGTCGAAGGCGATGACTTTGGCGCGGGCCAGGGATTCCAATGCGGCCCCGCCCTTGATCAAGACTCCGCGCCGGGCGGCTGCCGTGACTGCGCTGATCACCGTGACCGGCGTGCTAATCACCAGCGCGCAGGGGCAGGCGATGACCAGCATGGACAGCGCGCGATAGAACCAGCCCGGGCTATCGGGCTGGTCCCAGAAGCTGCCGCCAATAAACAGGGGCGGGACGAATGCCACTGCCAATGCCATCAGCGCCACAGCCGGCGTATAGACATGGGCGAAGCGGTCGATCAAACGCTGGCTTGGCGCCCGGCGGGATTGCGCCGCATGCAAAAGCTGGATGATGCGGCTGAGCGTATTATCGGCGGACAAGCGGCTTACGCGGATCTCCAGCGTGGCATCGCCATTGATGGAACCGGCGTACACTTCATCTCCAGCGGCTTTGGCCAGCGGCAGGCTCTCGCCAGTGATATGGGCTTGGTCGACGGCGCTGCGCCCGGCTAGCACATCGCCATCCATGGGGATGCGCTCGCCCGGCAGAACCCGAATCCGGTCGCCAATTTGCAGAGCCTCCACCGGCACGCTGACGGCTCCGCCGGCGATGATTCTTTGCGCCGTTGGCGGCTTCAAAGCCAGCAGCGAGCGCAGACTGTCTCTGGCGCGGTCAGCCGTAAAGCCTTCCAGAGCCTCGCCGATAGCGAAGAGGAAGATGACCGTGGCCGCCTCGAGGAATTCGCCCAGGATCAGCGCGCCCAGAGCGGCAACCGTCATCAGCAGTTTTATGCTGAACTGGCGATTGTATCGCAAGGTATTGAAGCCACTCAGCGCAATCGGCTGCATGGCGACAAGCATGGCGAGGATATAGGCCAGGTCCGTGACATTGCGCGGCGCTATCCCCGAGACATCCAGCGTGATGGCAGCCAGCAGCAGCGCCCCGCCAACCAGCGCCAGGCGGCATTCCGGGCGGTCCAACAGAAAATCCCAGAATCCCCGCGGTCCCGCTCGCCTTTGGGTGATCTGCGCGCTGGAGCCGGCTGAGCCGGGCAGTTCAATGGACTTGCCAAGCGACTCGACCCGCTCTTGCAGGCGACTCGGCTCGACCACGCCGATGAGATGCAAAGTATTAGTAAGGTAATCTACACGAGCCGACTGAACGCCATCCAGCTTGGCGACCGCGCCTTCGACTTCGCGCGCGCAGCCGGGGCAATCCATCCGCCCGATTGTGAACTGTTTGGACTCCATGCTTTCGCCAGCTCACTGATACATCGTATCATTAGTAAAGCGCTTACTTGCCTAGCATTCATGATAGCCTTGCGCGGGCAAGCTGTCAACATTCCGCGGCGCCTGGCGCTTAGTCGAAGTCCGTGGGCAGGTCGGGCTGTCGCCAGTGCCTGAACCAGCGCCTTATCTGCCCCGCTGTGACGCGCCCCAGGGAAAGCGGCGGGATGGCGTCTTCCCCGAACCAGCCCACCGCGGTGGTTTCGCTGCTGGTCTTGGCGCGCCCGCCAAGCAACTCGCAGAGAAAAGCCAGCTTGTAAACCTCGTTGACAGAGGGCGGGTGACGGCGCTTGCGATCTTCCAATGCGAGCAATTTTATCGCTTTCGCCTGGTAGCCGCTCTCTTCATGGATCTCGCGCTCGACGGCTTCGGATGGGGAATCGCCAATATCCGCCCAGCCGCCGGGCAAGGTCCAGAGGCCGTCAACAGCTTCGCGCACGAGCAGAATCTTGTCATCCTTGAAGACCGCGCCGCGAACATCCACCTTGGGCGTGATATAGCCATCGTCCCGCTCCAGGATGAGCTTTACCGCGCTGGATTCCGCCTCCGCCGAGGCCGCCAACATATCAGCCGCGATGGTTAGCAGCTGCTCATAACGTTCGGCGTCGTAGGCGTTATTCGCGTAGAATTTGCCGGTTTTGGCGATTGCTGCGATCCGCTTCGCCCATTCGACCTGGTTGGCCATGCGCCTCGCTCCTATGCTTGATTGACGCAGATTATACGTCTGGTCAAGGCATTATGGCTCAGCGCGGATGCTATGCCTCATGCCCGCCTGTCAACTGGCAAGGTCCTCAGCGCCGCGATTGGATTGCCATTTCCGAATCTCTCATGCGTCTATGGTAGAATGCCTTGAGCAGGAGGCGGGCTCAAGATGCCAAGCTATCGCAAGATCAAACGCGATTATCGGGGACCGTTCTTTGGCAGGCGCCGCGGTCTGCGCTCGTCGCCGATATTGTTGGCGCTGGCGCTCGCCCTGGCTGGCATAAGCCTTGCGCTCCTGATTGCCTGGGTCTTCCGCAGCGAGGTGGAGACGACGGTGAATGAATTCCGAGGCACGCCGCGGCCCACCCCCACCCTGCCTTCCAGCCAATATGCCCAGCGGGGTTTCTCGCGATTCCTGGAGGGCCAGCTGGACGGGGCATTGGCGGATTTCGAGTTGGCGCTGGACCAGCGACCAGCGGAGATCGATTATCTCTATGAATATGGACGGATCCTCATCGAGCTGGATGAGTATGCCACAGCGGCGGAGATTGGCGATCGCGCGATTGGGGCTGCGCCAACGGATGCTCGCGGCTATGCCCTGAAAGCCCGCGCCCTGATGTGGAGCGACCCCGGCGGCGCCATTCCCGTGGCGGTTTCCGGCTTGGAGCATGATGCCGATTTCGCCCCGCTTCATGCCGCTTTGGCTGTGGCCTATACCAATATCGGGCGCTATGCCGAAGCCTTGCAGCGCGGCATCATAGCCACGGAGCTGGACCCGCTGGATGCTTTCGCCCACCGCGCTTATTCCATCCCGCTGATTTACACGGGCCGGGGCAACGCCGCCATCGACGCGCTGGAGAAAGCTGTGGCTCTCAACCCCAATCTGACCGCGCCCTATTTTGAGCTGGCAGCCCAATATCGCGCCACGGATTATCAGGAGATGGCTGTCGGGATATACCGCCGCATCCTGGAGCTGGAGCCGGGCAACGCCAAAGCCTATCTGCGCATCTGCCAGACTTATGCCGAGGTCGGCGAATTCCAGGAAGGCACGCGCTTCTGTGAGACAGCCACCGAGATCGACGCGGCTTATGCGCCAGCCTGGCAGATGCTGGGGCAGCTGCAATACAACCGCCGCAACTATGAGAGCGCCGTCGATTCCCTGGAACGCTGCGTCGAAGAAGGCTCCAGCGCCGTCGAATGCCATTACATCCGCGGCCTGGCATATTATTTCCTGGGCGAATGCGACCGGGCATGGGAGACCTTGCTGAACGCTTTCAGCTTCACGGACGCGCCGAGCATCATCGACATCATCAATCGGGGCTTGCGCGATATCCGAGCCGATTGCCCGGGTTATGAGGCTGCGCGGCTGCCGACGCCGATCCCGCCAACGCCAGTCCCGCCAACGCCTATCGGAGGCATCTAGCGTGAAGATCAAGCGTGATTATACGCAGCCCTTCTTCCGCCAGCCCAAGCGCCATCCCATCCGCAATATGTTGCTCGCCGCGCTGCTGGGGGCGCTGCTGGGCTTGGCTTTGGTTTGGCAGAGGGAAGCCGTCGTGAGCGTCCTCCGCGATTTCAGCAGCATTCCCGCCACGCCGACGCCCCTGCCCAGCGAATTGGCGACCCGAGCCAGCGAACTTTTCGCCGTTGGCGACCTGGAGGGCGCGGAAGAACTGCTGGCGAAAGCCGTGAGCGAGCGACCCGGCAACATCGCCTATCTGTATGAACATGGCCGCCTGCTGATTGAGCTGGGGCGCTATGCCGAAGCCGAGACGCAGGGCGTGAAAATCACCGAGCTTGACGCCCGGGATGAACGGGGATTCGCCCTGAAAGCGGCCGCCATGACCTGGCAGGGGCAGCCCGCGCTGGCCATCCCTATCGCGCTTTCGGGTTTGGAGGTGAACCCGCGCTTCAGTCCGCTGCATGCCACCCTGTCCCGCGCTTATGTCGATTCGGAGCGCTGGGCGGATGGCTTGGAGGCGGGCGAACGGGGCTTGTCAATCGCCGCGAACGATGTTGATGTGATCCGCGCTTATGCCTATGCCTTGCAATCGGTCGGCTCCTATGACGACGCCGCGACCTATTTTCAGCGGGCGATAGAACTGCGCCCGACGTATATGCCCGTGCATTTCGAGCTGGGCGGCTTGTACCTGGCTCGCGATGAAGACCAAAGCGCCATAGACATCTACAATCGCATTCTATCGCTGGACCCGCGCAATGCCCGAGCCATGCTGCGATTATGCCTGGCTTATCGCAAGGTCGGCGAGTTCGCGCGGGCTCTGGGTTTCTGCGAAGATTCGGTGAACCGCAAGCCCGCCGATGCCGAAGCGCAGTTCCAGCTGGGTTTGCTCTATTATCGCGAGCGCCTCTTCGACCAATCCCGCGATGCCTTTGAGAGCTGCCTGCGATATGACGACGGCTTCTACGATCTCTCCTGTCGCTATCGCCTGGGCTTGTCGCATTATTACACGGGCAATTGCGCGCGCGGCTGGGCATTGCTGCGCGATTCGCTGGGTTTGGCGCAGGCGGCTGGCGATGGCTTGACCACCGGCAACATCCTGCAAGGCTTGGAAGCTATTGAGACCGATCCAGCTTGCATCGAAGCGGCCTCCGCGCCAGTGTCCATTGAGGATTGACCCTGGCCGCCCGCTGAATTAGGCTTTTGGCGTGGGCAGGGCAAGGACGGCGCATGGCTAAACCCTCGCCAGCGACCATTAAGCGCCGCGCTTGCCGCATTTACGTCAACGATCGCCCTCTTCCCATGCATCCCGGCTGATCATTATGCGCCTACTGGATTCCAGCCTGTGGCTCTATCGCAAAACGCTGAAGCGCATCCGGCCCGCGCATAGCGCCATGCACCGCTTGCTGGATGGCTTGCTGCTGCCGGGTTTGGAACGCGCCTGCAATTTCGAGACTATCGCCGAGGACCCCTTCTGGTTCCGTCTGGAATTGCTGACGCGGCAGCATGAACGGGAGACGCGGCAATTGCTGGAGCGGCTGGCGCGCCCGGGCATGGCGGCGCTGGACGTTGGCGCTCATGTCGGCTATTTCACGCGCCTGCTGGCAGAGCGGGCGGGCCCGTCTGGCTGCGTCATCGCCTTTGAGCCGCATCCGCGGACGCATGAGACCCTGCGGCGCAACCTGTGGAACCTGCCCAATGTGACCGCGCTGCAGCTGGCGGCGGCCGAAACCGCTGGCAGCGCGCAACTTTATGATTATCTTTTGATGTCGGCCAGCGGTTCGCTGCATTACGACGAAGCCTTGGCGCGTCAGCAGCGGGCGCAGATGGGCGCGGATGACCTGGCGCCGCGGCATGAAGCCGGCTTCGAGATGCAGCGCTATGGCGTGAAGACTGCCGCGATTGACGACTGCCTGGATCAGCTTGGCGTCCAGCGGATTGACCTGGTGAAGATGGACATCGAAGGGGCTGAACTGGCGGCGCTGCGCGGGATGAAGCGCACAATCGCGGCGTCGCCAAATATGGCTCTGATCATGGAATACAATCCCGGCGCGCTGGCCGCATTTGGCCATGAGCCGGTTGAGGCTCTGCGCGAGGTGATGGCGCTGGGTTTTCGGCGGGCGCGGGCGATCGAGGCGGATGGCGCCCTGCGCGATTGGGCGGATGCCGAATTGCTGACGCGCGAGACGGCGCGTTTGCTGGCGCGGATGGGCGTGGTGAATCTGCTGCTGGAGCGCTGAAGCCGGCCACATGCGACGGGACCAGCAGGCCCAACAGCCCAATTAGAACACCAACCCCCTGGCCACGCGCTGGCGTTCTTCTGCCCAAGCTGCGCCGAGGCGCCGGAAGCCATCCTCGATAACCGCCGGCTTGTGAATGCCAAAGTTGAGGCGCATGGCATGCCCCCCGCCATCGCCCGTGTAGAAGAGGCTGCCGATGGCGAATGCCACATCGCGTTGGATGGCGGCGATGAAGGTTTCGCTGGCGCTGGGACCAGACCGCGGCAGCTCAACCCAGAGATAGAGCCCGCCCTTTGGCGAGAACCAGCGCGCATCGGGCGGGAAGTAACGCTGGGCGGCTGTCAAGGCGGCCACGCGCCGGCGGCGCAGTTCAATGCGATTGCGCTCAAGCTGCTGCGCCAGGACGCCGCGCTCAAGCAAGAGATGGATCGTGCGCTGGTTCAAGCCCGAAGTGGAGATATCGGCGGCTTGTTTGACCCGCGCCAGCCGTTGGTAATAGGCGCCGCCAGCTATGAGATAACCTATGCGGATGCCGGGCAGCAGCACCTTGGTGAAGGCATTGGTGTGGATGACGACATCGCTATCATCAAGAGCCTTCAGCGGCGGCAGTTCCTCGCCCTCGAAGCGAAACTCGCGATAGACCTCATCTTCGAGCACTGGGATGCGATGGCGCGCTGCCAGACGGACCAGCTGGCGACGGCGGTGCATGGGCATCAGGTGGCCCGTCGGGTTCTGGTAACTGGGCATAACATAGATCAAGCGCGGGCGCAGGTCGCCAAGGATGTTCTCCAGCGCGTCGATGCGGATGCCGTCTTGATCAATCGGGATGCCATGAATATGCACGCGGCGGGCTTGGGCGATATCTATAATGCCGAGATAGGTCGGGTCGGCTGTGACGATTGTCTCGCCCGGGCTGACCAGCGATTGCAGCGCCAGATCGATGGCTTGCTGCGCGCCTCCGGTGATGAGCACCTCTTCCAGCCGGCAGGCGATGCCAATGGCGGCGACATAATCGCGGACAGCGCGACGCAGGGGCAGGTAACCCTCCGCGACTTCATAAGAAAGCGCTTTGGCGCCATCCCGTTCGATGACCTGATTGATGGCATCCTGCAGATACCTCACGGGGAAGAATTCGCCCGGTGGCGAGCCGCTGCTGAAGTCGATCATGCCGGGCTTGCGGGCCAGGCGCATCAACTGGCGGACCGAGTCGGCGCGCTGCTGGCTGCTGGCTTCCGCGGGCGCAATGGCGGCAGGGCGAGCCACGAAGGTGCCGCGGCCCGCGTGAGCGCGGAGGTGGCCCGAAAGGCGCAGGTCGCTATAGGCATTGACGATGCTTATGCGGCTGACGCCCAGCTGGCGAGCCAAAGTTCGGCTGGCGGGCAGGCGCGCCCCGGCCGGCAGGTCGCCGCATTCAATCTGGCTGCGCAGCTGGGTGATGATCTGGCGGTAGATTGGCGTTTCGCCGTCTCGCTGCAGGGCGATATCGAGGGATCGCTGAGCCATGTCCGCCAGTCCATCAAGTTCCAGTCAGAGCCATACACTCCAATTATAATGCCGCTTATGGCCAATTGCGATTGGCGCTGCCTGATAGAGTGGCGGATTATGAAGACCTGATGTCTCCGCCCTATCAAGGAAAATACTCTGTGTCCTCTGTGCTCTCGGTGGTAATAATCCTGCGCGGGATTCGCTATGCGTCGGTTGCGCTTGAGATTCACCACCGCCTAACTGATGATGGCTGGTAGCTCCCGCCCAATGAAAACAGAAAGGACGCCAATTGCTCGACGTCCTCGTCAGGGTGTTGCTTAGCGCGCAGGCGCAAAGTCCTGAAGCTGGTCAATCGGCGGCATCCAGCTCGGCTTGCTGCTCGGCGATCATCTCAGGACTGCATTCCAGCCCAGCCAGAAACTCAAGATCAGCCGCGCGCAGTTCCTCATAGCTGACATCGGGCAGCCTGGGTTCGGTCGTGTTTTCCGTGCTGGCGCCATCCTGGATGACATAATCGGCTCGTTCCAGCAGAGCGTCGGAAAACTCAAAATCGTAATCCGCGGCAATATCGAGATTCAAGGCGACAGTCATGTCAGGGATCTCGTTGACCGCCAGCGTGGACAGGTCCACATCGCCATTCAGATAATTGGCGATGATGCGGCCTTGAATCATGCCTTCACGGTAGTAGAGGCTGAAGCCAGCTCCGATTGGCGCGCCGAGCCTGGTTGAGCCAGGACTCAAGCCAAAAACCGGCACGCCAACTTCCAGCGCAGGCGCGACGACGGCGGGCAAGCCAACCGAATCCACGTAGCCGCTAATGAATATAGCGTCGACGCCTTTATCGACCAGAGAGCCGGCGCCGATGGGCAGGTCGGCGGCTGCGGCGATGGCAACGGTCTCGAAAGTCAGCCCGTTCGCTTCGGCGGCCGCCCGGATCACATTGGAAGTCTTCACGCTGACGGCGTCGGCGGCATTGACCAACATGCCGATTGAAGCCGCCTCAGGGTTCTGCAGCAGCGCCAAAGGCACTGAAAGATGGCGGGGCGCATGGGCTCTTGTGCCAGCCACATGGGCGGGCTTGATGCAGGGCGATTCTGCGATGCCAGCTGTGTAGGGCGCGCCCACTACGCTGAAGACGACGGGGATGGGCTCCTCCATATCATTGGTGACGCCAACCGCGATCTGAGTGACTGGCGTCGACAATGTGGCCAGCAGCGTGGCGCCCCGGTCTATCGCATTCTCGACTAACACGTTGGCTGTCGTAATTTCGCCGCCGGCATCTCCCCAAAAGATGTTGATCTTTTCGCCATCGAAGTCTTCCCGTACGTCCATTGAGGCGCGTTCGGCTTCATTGATAAATCCGTAGGCTTGCATCACATCGAGAAAGGCTTGGTGCGCCAGAGAGCTGCTTGTACCAGCCCGATATTGCAGAAAGGCGATCGTCGGCTGGCCATCGTTCTGCGCCAGCGCTTGCCCGCCAAATAGCAGCGACGTGATGACCAGAAAGGACATGAGTCTCAGTGGCATTTCTGTGTTCCTCACACTTGTGTTTGCATTTGATAAGATTCTGTGAAGTATACATATTTATATTTTGATAAGCAACTTCGAGCTCTATGCCAGCCAAGGCTCTCGACGCAAAGTCGACTTTGCAGGAGGGGACTGGCTGGGTTAATATCGACTGCGTATTCCGAAGCGGAGTTGGCTAACTGGATGCCGAGCGGCCATGGCGATACGTGGCGACACAACAGGCGCGGAGAGCAACTTCCTGCTGGATATGCTGGCTGCCGATGCGGACATCCTCGAGATCGGCTGCGGCGATGGGCGCTTGACGCGGAAATACGCTGGGCTGGCGCGCAGTGTCACCGGCATAGACCTGGGGCAGGCTGGCTTGCGGGAAGCGCGGCAAGCTGGCTCGGGCCGGAATCTGAGCTTTGCCTGTGCCAGCGGCGCCGCCCTGCCCTTCCAAGCCGCCAGCTTTGATCAGGCGCTCTTCGCCTTGTCCTTGTGATGAATTGCGCCTGAGGGCATGGTTCATGCCCTGCGAGAGTGCCACCGCGCGCTGCGGCCAGGGGGCCAGCTCATTGACCTGCGCCCCAGTGAGCGCAATCGCCAGGTCGAGCTTGAGCTGCCCTCGGCGCGACTGCACCTCGGCGAGATTGATTCTTCCAGCGCAATCGACAGCGACATCGCAGCTGACGAAGCCCTGCGGCAGGCGCTCAAAGCCCGTCTGTTTCGGATGGAGCACGACGAAGGGCTGGAATACGTCCTGGAAATGGACACAGTCGCTGACCTGCGCGATTTTGGAGCGGGGCTCAGGCGCAGCGTCCTGCCCGGGGCATTGCTTGCGCGGGCTGCCGAACTGACAGCGGACGAGCCGGACTTCCTCATCCGCATCCGCCGACAGATGCAAATCGCGCGCTATCAGCGGCTTTAGCGCCAGGTTTTGCATAGGCGCAAAGGCAAGTATACACTCTGCTTGGCATAGAGCAGCATCTGATTACAGTGATAATATGAGGAGCGGAAAGATGACAAGCAAGCGGCTGCTGATGACGCTGTGTATATTCTGGCTGCTGGCGGCGGGGCCGGCTTTGGCGCATGACGAGGACAAGCCGACCGTGGCCATATTGCGCTTCGGCGCATTCTTTTCTTTCACCTACGTCGAAAACGCCATAGTGGATACGCTCTTTTCCGCCGGGCTCATCAACGAGGAAGAGCAAGCCATCCTGCAGGCGGGCCAGGACCTGGAGGGCGAGCGGCTCAATGTCATTTGGGATGACGCCAACTTCGATTTCGCGGCAGCCAACGTGATCGTCGAGGGGGCGCTGGACCAGGGCGCGGATGCCTTGATCGTTTTGTCGACGCCGACGGCTCAAGCGGCCGTCAACATCACCGCGGATATGGATGACCCGCCGGCGGTGCTATTCACATCGGTCTACAACCCCTTCAGCGCCGGCATCGCGCAATCGACTTGCATCAAACCGGCCCATGTCACAGGCATCGAATCCCTCACGCCTTATGAAGATATTGTGCCCCTGCTGCTGATGCAAAACCCGAATATGCAGGTCATCGGCACCCTGTACAGCTCTGCCGAAACCAGCGGCCGAATTGGCGCGGAACGCATCATCGAAGTGGCTGCGGAACTGGGCTTGCAGGTCGAGGCGGCTGCCGTAGTGAGCATCGCCGACCTGCCCCTGGCCGCGGAAGCGCTGATCGAAAAAGGCGTGGAAGCCTTCTTGATCCCCTCCGATCTTATCACCTTGAGCGGCCTGCCCGCCTTGATGGTCATCGCCGTCGAGAATGGCATCCCCGTCTTTCATTCGACCGCCAACACCATCAACATGGGCGCGACGGTCAGCGCGGGCTCATCGGAAAATACGCTGCAGGGCAACATCATCGGCACGATGCTGGCGGGCTACGTGAATGGCGAGTTGGATATATCGCGGACGGGCATCGGCCTGGTCGACAATCTGAGCGTGGGCGTCAACCTGGATATGGCGGAGATGCAAGGCATAGAAATCTCGGAAGCGCTGTTTGAGCGCGCGGATATGCTCATGAACGATGGCGCGCTTTCGGGCCGGCGCATTATCCAGGTGCTTGAGAGCTGGGGCTTGGATGAAGAGATGATCGGCAAGGTGCTTGAGGCTGTGTCACAAGCGCAGATGGGTGGCGGCGAGCTGGAAGTGGATCTGCCGCCGGAGATCATGTCCATGATCAGCCAGGCTATAGCGGCGCAAGCGGACACTGACGACATGGCCGCGATTATTGACAGCCTGCAGTGCACAGACGAGATGATCGCCGAGCAGCAGGCCAAACTGGACGCGGCTGGATAATCAGCATCTTCGCGGGGACCAGTCGCTGATCGTCGAGCAGCGAGCGGCATTGGACGCGGGCTGACGCCTAAACCAATCGCATAACCGTAGAGGCGAGGTCGCGTAGACACTGACCGCCGGCGGCGACACGCCCTTCATGTTCGCCCTCACCCTGCCCGAAATCGCGGGAGATTCACAGAATCGCCCCTACAGCGCTGTAATACGGTCGACGAGGTGGCGGCTTGCCCTCCAATTCATGGTCAAAGCGCGGTTGTGCCATTGACGCGCCTCTCTGATTTGATACACTTTCTGGGAAACTGGCTCTATAAAGCCAGCTTTTGCCAGTTGTCCCTGGAGAATTCCCATGACCAGAAGCCTGTTGCTTATCTTTTGCGCGTTGGCGCTTCTGCTGGCCCCCGCCGGCCTGGCGCAAACCGACGACAAGCCAACCGTGGCTGTGCTGCGCTTTGGCCCTCATCTCATGTACAACCTGGTCGATCAAGGTTTGCTGAACGGGATGATGTCCGTGGGTTTGGTCAGCGGGGAGGAACACCGGGTCTTGGCGGCTGGGGGAGATCTGGCGGGCGAGACGCTCAATGTTCACTGGTATGACGCCAACTTCAATTTCGCCAACGCCAACATCATTGTCGAGGAGGCTATCGATGCTGGCGCAGATGTCTTGATCACCTACTCCACGCCGGTTACTCAGGCGGCAGTCAGCGTTACTTCTGATATGGATGATCCGCCGGCTGTGCTGTTTGCATCGGTATTTGATCCGGTGGCGGCAGGCATCGTGCAATCACGCTGCATCAAGCCCGATCATGTGACGGGCATCGAATCGGTAATGCAATACACTGACCTCGTGCCTCTGCTGCGACTGCAAAAGCCGGATATCCAGCTCATTGGCACTCTCTACAACTCAGCCGAGACCAGTGGCGTGGTCGGCGCGGGGCGGATAATCGAGGCGGCGGAAGCCCAGGGCATCGCCGTCCTGGAACGCGCCATAACGAACGTTTCGGATATCGCCATAGCCGCGGAGAGCTTGGTTGATGCCGGGGTCGAAGCGCTGCTGATCCCAGCTGACATGAGCACGGTCGCCGCTTTGCCAATCCTGATGCAAGTCGCCGTTGAATTTCAATTGCCAGTTTTCCACTCCATCGCCAATGCAATTGCGGACGGCGCGACAGTAACGGCGGGAACAAGCGAAGGCGTGCCGCAAGGCCGCATACTGGCTTACCTGGCGCAAGGCTACCTGGATGGCGCCCGTGACATCGCCCGCACCGGGGTCGGCCTGATCAGCAATATGATCGTCAGCGTCAACATGGACATGGCGCAATCGCAGGGCATTGCCATTTCCGACGGCTTGATGGCGGTAGCTGACCATTATGTCGAGGACGGCAAACTCGTCAGCGCGCGCATCCTTCGCATACTGCAATCCGCCGGGCTGGATGAGAAGGCTATCCAGTTGGCAGTGACAGCCATTCAGCAACTGCAGGCTACTGGCGTCACCGATGTGGAGCTGCCACCCGAGGTCATGGCAATTCTTCAACAAGGCTTCCACGCCAGTGGCGCGGCTCTTGACTTCGAGAGTTTGCTGGCCAGCCTGCACTGCACGGACGAGATGATCGCCGAACAGCAGGCGGCGCTGGACGCGGGCTGACCCCCCGCGGTCCCCCGTAGGTCAGTGTCTACGCGACCCGTCGAGTCGGGGTGAGGCGCCGTGACTTCAAACGTCTGGCTTGCTCCTATGCGGCTTGCCATTGTCAAACGGGCGCGACAAGCCTCGCGCCTGCAACACGCTTAAGCGCTGTGGGCGAATCACAGAAACGCCCCGCAAACCAACTGCGGATCTGAGGACGGTTGCTGGCTGCCGTCCCCTTTTATTGTGCGGAGCAATGTCTCTTATGTTATATTCTAGGCGAAAGCCTATCCTAATTGAGGTGAGACATGATGAGAGCAAAGATTATGATGCTTGCGCTGGCGCTGCTAATGGCTTTGCCGATTGGGTCGGCCGCATTGGCAGAAGACGAAAAGCCGACCGTCGCAATCCTGCGCTTTGGACCTTTGCTAACCGTCAGCTTGACCGAAGACGGGTTGCTTGGGCGGCTGCATGGCGCGGGCTACCTGAGCGACGACGAATTCTTCCTCGCCCGAGACCGTCAGGATGTCATGGGCGAATCGCTCAACCTGCACTGGGGCGATGCCGATTACAATTTCGCCAATGTCGCGCTTATCATCGAGATCGCGCTAGACCAAAGCCCAGACCTGCTGGTGACCTTTTCAAGTCCCATGACCTTGGCTGCCATCAACGCTACTGCTGACCTGGACAACCCGCCAGCCATTATCTTCAGCCATGTCTACAGCCCCTTTGAATCGGGGGTCGCGCAGACCGCCTGCGTCAAACCAAGCCATGTGACGGGCTTGGCCAAAGCCACGCGCTACAGCGATGTGATGGAACTGTTGATGCTGTATGACGACGCCTTGGAAACGATTGGCGTTCTGCACAGCGCATCCGAACCTGCGGGAGTTTATGGCGCTGAAGAAATTGCGGCGATAGCATCGGCGATGGGCTTGAACGTCGAGTTGGCTGCGGTCGTCGGCTTGGCTGATGTGACTGTGGCGGCGGAAGGCTTGATAGCCAAAGGCGCGCAAGCCATTGTCAGCCCAGCCGACCTGATCACGACTCGAGGATTGCCCGCTTTGCAGACCGTAGCCGCGGAAAACGAGGTGCCGCTCTTCCATTCCAACTTCGGCGCAATCACCTTGGGCGCGACGATAAGCGCTGGCGCCTCCCAAAACACCTTTGAGGGAAGGGTCTTGGGTACCCTCGTCGACCAATATCTCAGTGGTTCCCTGGATGTCGCCGGCACAGGCATTGGCGTCTTTGAAGAGTTGACAGTGGGCCTAAACGCCGATGCCGCGGAATCCCAAGGCGTCGCCATTTCGGAATCGCTTTTGGAGCGGGTCGATATCACGATCGCCAACGACTCCGCTTCGGAATCGGGCTTTATCGCCTTCCTGGCTGATATGGGCGCAGACGACGCAGCCGCCAAAACCATGATTGGACATTTCGTCAAGATATCGGCGACAGGCGATCGCTTGGAGATCGCGCCGGAGATCGTCTTGATGATTCAGATGTTGGAAAGCAACCCCAATGTACTGGCTGCCAGCGAAGCCTTTGTCGAAAGCCTGCACTGCACGGACGAGATGATCGCCGAACAGCAGGCGGCGCTGGACGCGGGCTGACCCGACTCGGTACATGCGGACGATACACAGTATCGCCCCTACAGCGAGAATTCAGCAGGGCGGGCGACGCATTGGCTCGCCCCTGCATAGTCCGCTTTGCTTGCCCCGCTTTGATTTTGCGCATTGGGTCTGTTACACTGCGGCAAGTGGCTGTCCGCCACAGATCCTGCTATTTGGAATAGCCAATCTCTGGAGGTTAGTATGTACCGCGGATTACCTATCGCTGTCCTTATACTCGCGTTGATTGCCTGCCTGGCGCTGCCGGCTCTGGCGCAGGACGATCTAGTCGTCGGCGTTGTTCTCGTCGGTCCCAACGATGACCGCGGCTGGAGCACATCGCATCACGAAGCTGGCGAGTATGTCGCCGCCAAAACCGGCGCCACGATACTCGAATTCGAAAGCCTGAACCCGGCCGATTCCCCCGAAACTACTCTGATGGATGTCGTCGAGCTTATGGTTGATGAAGGCGCGTCAGTCATCTTCACCACATCCGACAGCTTCGAAGAAGATACCAACGTCGTGGCGGCCGCCTTCCCAGATGTGGTCTTCATCAACATCACCGGCAGCAACGCCATCCAAGCCAGTTCGGTCGTCGACGGCGATCATGCCATTGAGCATGAACTGCCCGAGCTGCCGCCAGCCAACGTCGGCAACTTCAACGTCTACATGGAACTGCCGCGTATGATCGCCGGCTGCGCGGCCGCCTTGCAGAGCGAATCCGGGCATATCGGCTATCTTGGCGCGCTGATCAACCCGGAGACGCGCCGCCTGGCCGCCTCAAGCTATCTGGGCGCGCGGTATTGCGCCGAGAATTATCGCGATGACATGAGCGCCGACGACATCACCTTCGAAGTCGTCTGGATTGGCTTCTGGTTCAATATCCCCGGCGTGACGCTGGACCCGACCGAGGTGGCCACAGGCTTCCTGGATGGCGGCGCGGATGTCATCATCTCCGGCATCGACACCACCGAAGCCATCACGGTGGCGGGCCAATACATGGCGGAGGGCGATGCCAGCTACGGCGTGCCCTATGGCAACGTCAACGGCTGCTCGGAAGCGCCAGACGCCTGCCTGGGCGCGGCATATTACAATTGGGGTCCCGCCTATCTTGATGTGGTCAACCGCGTGGTCGATGGCAGCTGGACGCAAGAATGGAACTGGTGGGAGCCGAAGTGGGACGAGATCTCTGACGAAGGCGTCTACACCGATGCCGATTACAGCGTCGGCGGCTATGTCTTCGGCGATGCGCTGAGCATGGAAACGGTCGAGACGCTCAAGGGCTTCGCGCAGGAGATCCACGACTTCCAGACCGACCCCATGCACGCCGGCGAAATCTTCCTGTGGCAGGGTCCGCTGAACCTGCAGGATGGCGCGCAGCTGGCTGGCGACATGGAAGCGGCGACCTTGCTGGATATCTGGTTCTTGCCGCAGCTGCTGGAAGGCATGACCGGCGCCAGCGAGTAGCTGCCCGGTTTCGCGCCAACCGACGCATGTAGACACCCGCGCCGCAATGCGACGGCTCACGCAAAACCATTGCGGACCCTCCGTTTCAAACTCCCCTCCCTCATTCTGGGGGAGGGGCCGGGGGCGGGGGCTTGTAGTTCGCAATGTAAACAGGGGCGATTCTGCGAGTCGCTTGCCCACGCAACACTGATTCAAATTTGCAATTTGATTTTTCCAATCCTGATGGTATGATACTTGCAGGTCAACTTAGGTAGAATCATGAATTCTTCTACAGCAGTGAGCGAGACGGTTGAAGTCAAGGGAATAGGCCCCAGGTTCATCCTGTTTCCTCAATTCTCGCGATATTTTTTTCCCTCTTGCTCGCGCAGAATGGTCATTCGGGGCGGGAGATCCTCGCCTATTTGACCTTCGTATTTATTGTGGTGTATACAGTGCGCCGCGCCTAAATGCGCTTTACACCCTACCAGTTCATCATCCTGATCGCAGTGGTCTGCAGGTTTCTGTAAATGTATACCGGTAGCGCTGGAATAGACGTGTTGCTATGCCTATGTGGCGTGGCTCTTCTTCTAGCCGCTGGCGTTTCAGATCGGGGAGTGGTCCTAAGAATTGCCGCGCGTAGCTTCAAATTCGGCATGAATCTGCTGCCTTCTCGTTCGAGCGATGCTCCAGCCGTCAACGACAAACTGGAATCTCCAGACAGCGCGGAAATCCAGGCATCCGCTCGCAAAGAATGATGCGATCGTCGCTGGTCATATTGACGCTGCTATGGCTGAGCACGGGGCTGCGCAGTCCGGTCGCCGCCCAAGACTCGCCGCGTCTGCTGATGATGAACGCCTCAATCAGCCTCATGCCCGACGGCTTCGGCGGGGAGGCGCCTCTGCTCAGGGGCCAGCTTTACAATCATGGCGATTCCGCCTACACGAACATCAGCATATTTGCGGAAGCGCTGGATGCCGATGGCAGGCTGATCGGCGAGGGCTTCGGCTACCTGGTGGATGCCTGCGGGACGGCATTGCTGGATTTCACGCTGGCCCCGGGCGCCTATCAAGCTTTCTCCGCGCCACTCGAGCTCTTCGCAGCGGGGGAAGCCGAAGACATCACGCTCAGCGTTGACGCGCAAGCCAGCGCATATCAGCAGCCAGCCCAACGGGACCTGCCAGCCGTCGAGCGGATTGCCGAGGGCGAAGCGGTCATGCTGGAATGGCTGGATGAGCGGACGCTGATTTATGGCATCGGCTGCGCGGATTCCGTGTTCACCGAGCTGGAGTGGCAGCGCTACAGCTTTGGCGATGGGGGGCGCAGCCAAATCGCCCATCCCGACGCGGCGCGGGTCACGCCGGAGATGCTGGAGCTGGCTGACGTGACCCTGGTCTCGCAATCTGGCGAGCGCAACCCGGATCTCTATTTCCGCTCGCATTTGACCTATTCGCCCAGCGCGCGGCGAGTCGTCTATCAGAACGATCTGCATTCGATCTATTCCGCCGAGCCGGATGGCTCCTATCGCCGGCTTATTCACCGCAACCTGCACCGTCACAGCCTGCGCGGCTTTGTGTGGGCGCTTAATCCGGGCGTTTTCCTGGCTTATCACTTTGGCTCTTATGGCGAGCCTGTCTATTATTTCACGGCGCATGTCGATGGGCAGATGCTCTCGGGCTGGCTGGAGAGCTTGCCGCCTTCGCTGATCGTGCCTGGTCCTGCGCCAGATGGTTACGCCGTGGTCGTGGGCCGGCGGGATGGCGACATCAAAGGTTACTATTGGCAGGGGCTCTATGGCGATGCGCAATTGCTCTTCGCGGCGGATCTGCCGGGCAACAATTACCCAGCCCCGGTGGTCACGCGAGACGAAATCTATATCGCAAGGCCGCCTGAAGATGAAGGAAGCCTGCCGACCTTGCAGTGTTTCAGCCGGCGGACGCGCGAGCTGTCTACAGTCACTGCGCTGCCCATGCAAATCCGGCGAGACGCGCGGGCATGGGCATGGCTATCGCCGGGCGGCGCGAAGCTGGCGCTGGGCATGAATGGCGCGCATGGCGGCTTGTGGCTGGTGGATGTGGCGGGAGGCTGCGGGTAGGGGAAAGACCTCGCAGCGAGTCTTGACGGGATTCTCCTTGCTCAGCGTTTTCACTGCGGCTCGCTTTCTGGCGGCAGGGACTTGACATAAAGCGAGGCTTTTTTGTGATTTCCAGTTGCATCGTCAGCTTCTCGACCAGGCTTTGCAGCTCGGCGGTCCTGCCATCGCCGGGCATCTCCACGCCGACCATGCGGCAGACATCCTGGAAATGCGCCTGGGCGATCTGGCACTCCATAAGCGCGGTGTTTGCCCACTTGTTGACGAATGCCGCGGGGTCATGGAGCCTTATGGCACCGCCCGATTGTTCAGCATGGCGTTCAAGACGAGCACCAGCCGCCGCAACTCATCTTCCAGGTCGTGGCTGATGTCATCCTGCGCCAAGGCGTCTCGAAACAAGTCGCGGGCTTCGCGGACCTGTTCCTGGCCCTGCCGCAGGCGCTGGAGACCGGCGCGCATCTGCTCGCGAGCCTGGCTGCTGGCCGCGCTGGTGTAATGATCGCTGAAATGCCAGCCGTGCCGCGTGGCCACCCGCTGCAAGCCGTTGATAAACTCCTGGACTGTGCTGATGCTTTCAGCCGCGCCCCGCTGCAGCAAATCGGCGATGCCTTCGCTGAGGCTGGGCTCCAGGCTGAAGTCCAGGCTGTCAATATCGGTGTAGCGCGCATCGACCGCTTCCCGGCTGCTGGGCTGGGGGCGCAGGGAGGTCTGGCGCGGGGACATGCCAGTGAAGATAGAGTATAAGACGCCGACGCACATATTATGCACGTCTTTGCTGTATTGCTGCGGAGATTGCGAGCGGTCATTTTCCAGCCGGCGCGAGCTGTTGAAATCAATGACTTTGAGATGGACGCCATCCCAATAGACATGCTCCAGCTTGTGATCGAGATAGACGATCTGCATGCTGTGCGCCAGGCTGAGCAGGGCGCTGAATTGCAGAGCGAGCGCCAAGCCCTCTTCGCTGGGCAATCGCCAGCGGCTGTCGGGCCGGTTGGGTTTCATCAGATAAAACAGGCTCTGATGCCGGGGCAGGTTCTCCAGCGTCAGATAGGGCCGCCAGCCAGCCACGGAGAATTGCGCCATCGCCTCAATGAAGCCGCGGACATCCCCCTGGAACGAGGTTATCTCGCCATTCAGCGGGGCTTCCGCCTTGTCAGAGAGGAAGCCGCAATCATAGAGCTTGACGATATTGGGGCTGTGCCGCAGGCGCGCCAGGATCTCCGCCTCGTTGCCAAAGGCGCGATACTCCCAGCACATATCGCCGCTGCTATCCAGGTGTTCCGGGCGCATAACCTTGAAGGCGACGGAGCCGCCATTGCGCTGATCGACGGCGTCCAGCACGCGCGCGTAATGCCCCAGCGCGAAGGTATCGATGAAGTTGTTCAACTGATACAGTTCTGCGAGTTGCGGCATAAGCAGTCCGGCGGTCGGCTCGCCCTGCGCTGGATTAAGGGCGCAATGTACCAGTATTCGCGGGTGTCTTACAGGGTATCTTGCCTGAAAGCGCTATAATGCCCGGCTTCGGTTACAATATCGCTAGTCGCGGTCGTATTCTGGAGTGGGCTGCGTGTCAAAGCGGAAGCCTTGCCTGGTCATCATTTTCTTGGCCTGCCTGCTGAACCCACTAGAGAGCCAGGCGCCCGATCTCGAAGATGCCGCGCGCGCCGCTGCGGGATGGCATCTGCCGGCTGAGGCCCCGGTTTCGTCGGCAACAGGAATTCTGGCTGAGAGCACGGCTCTGGGCTGTGAGGAGATTCCGGGTTTGCCCCTGCCCGACCCGCTCATGGTCACGCGCTTTGAGTTCGCGCGGCCGGATGCGAGCTTTGCGGTACATGTCACTGCCGATGGCGCGCTGGCGCAGGTCTGTGACGAGCGCTTCTCCAGCTTGGGCAATGGCGTACAGCCGGCGCCGCGAGACCTTGCCGATAGCGATGGCGATGGAATCCGGGATAGCGCTGATGCCTGCCCGCAGGTCGCTGGCAGCTTCTCGGCTGAGCGCTCTGGATGCCCGCAGCCGTCGCGAGCCGACAAAGATGGCGATGGCACAACCGACGCGCGGGACCGCTGCCCTGCGCAGGCTGGCGCGGCCGCGGCCGATGGCTGCTCGCTCATGCGGGACGCGGATGGCGATGGCGCGCCCGATCACGCGGATCTCTGCCCTGCGCAAGTCGGCGTCATAGAGGAGGATTTCGCGCTGGGCTGCCCGCGGGATGGCAGCGGCAAATCCAGCCAGGCTCGCGAGCTTGGGGATCTGTGCCAGATCATTGGAACGGATATGCCGGTTTATGCCAGTCCGGATGCCGGCGTGGAGGTCAGCGCTCATGTAAATTCCGCGACCGTGCTGGGCATCAGCGCCGCTTTGGATTGGCTTCAGGCGCGCGATGGCTGGCTCAAGGCGGAAGGCGGGCGCTTGCATGGCGCTTGCTTCAATATCCCGCTGGTCCATCCGCCGCCGGACTTCAGCGGCTGTTATATGCGCCCCGGCGGCAACTTTGTCAATATCCGGCAAGCTCCGCATGGCAAACTGGTCGCCCGTCTACAGCGGCAGGAGCAGGTCGCTGTCTTGGGCATGAACGCGGACGGCAGCTGGCTCTTCTTTCGCGAAGGCTGGGCGAGCCGGTCCGCGCTTGAGTTGACGGGGGATTGCGCGCTTCTGCCCATTCTGAACCCCGCCCGCGCGGCCAGCGGCGTGCTGCGCTTCTGCCCGCCGGATTATGCCGGCTTCCTGCCCCCGCGCATCAAGCCTGGTTTGGCAAACGCGAGGGTCGTCTCCGGTGAATACAACAATCGTTTGCGAGCAGCGCCGGAGTATGCCGCGGAGCTCATCGGCGAGATTCCAGCGGGAAGCCTCATCGACGCCGTGCTGGATGGGCCCGCCTGCCAAGCGCCCTATGTCTGGTGGCAGGTCAGGTCAGGCGAGAGTGTCGGCTGGACGGTCGAGAGCGACATCAAAGCCTATCACTATTATCTGGCGCCGGTTGAGGCGGACAGCGCGGATGGCGATAGCGCTTTCATCGCCTTGTCGCAGGAAACCGCGGCGGCGCATCGTCTGATTCACAGCGCCAATATCGCCAGTCCGCAAGTCCTGGCTGGCCTGTCGATTCCCGCGCCTGTCGATGTGGCTTGGAGCGCGCGGGGGGAGCGCTTGGCGGTCCTCAGCGAGCGCGGCGAAGTCCGGCTCTTCAGCGGTCCAGATTTCGCGCAGCCCGGGCAGACATTGGACTTTGGCGGCTCGGTCAGCGCTATGGCATGGAGCCCGGATGGAGATTGGCTGGCGCTTGGGGACAGCGACGGCTCAATCAGGCTCCTTGACCTGGCTGCCCTGTCAATGCTTGGACTGGGCGAACTGGCGGGGCCGGTCCACGGGCTGGCTTGGTCGGGCATGGGCGACAATCTGGGAGCCATCAGCGGCGATGAAGCGCTGAAGCTGGCGCGGCGGGCGGGCATGCTCAAGCTCTGGCGGATCGACCGGGCGGAGCCGGAAGCCAGCGATTTGCTAGCGCATTATCACACTCCCTACCCCTTGACGGCGCTGGCTTTCAGCTTTGACGGGCAATGGCTGGCAGTGAGCGGCGAATCACGCAGCCCCGGACGGGCGGCTTTGTGGATAGTCGCATCCGGCAGCGGCGAACTGGCATACAGCAAAGCGCTCATCCCCAGCGACGGTCAGGCCATGGTGATAGCGGCTCCGGCGGCGGACCTGGGCGACTTTGTATACAGCAGCGGCGACAGCCTGTGGGCACTGGATTTGGGCGGCGCGGACCGGCGCTTCTATCACCAAGCGGGCGCGATAGTGACCAGCGCGGCATTTCGACGCCAGAGCCTGCCGGGCGCGGAATCGTTGCTGGCGCTGGCTGCCTTGTCGCCGAACGGGGAGCGGCGGCTGAGCATCGTCAACGCGCTGAATCCGCATTCGCCGAGGGCTGATTTTGCGCTGGCGCCGGCGGGTTTGGCTTTCAGTCCTGATGGGCGCTCCCTGGCAATAGCGGAGCCGAGCGGCGATCGCGTGATTGTGCTGGGCGCTGGCGGGGAATAGGCTGGCTGGCGACTCGAAGGCTCGTCCCTGCGATGACCGCATTTCTCAGCAGGCAAGTCGCAAATTGCGGGCGACTGTGGTTAAATGACCGTGTGCCTTAACGCTGTACAAGCTGCTCGGGCGGAAACCAGGATGCCAATGCGATGCCACAAACCTTGATCGCGGAGCCGCTCAGCGCGCCCGTCCATGACCAGCCATTCGACCTGATCCAGGCGATCTTCAGCAGCCTGGCGCGGGCAGGCGCAAACCCGCAAGATGGCGATGTGCTGGCGGTTTCCAGCAAGTACGCCTCCATAGCCGCTGGGCGCATCTTCCAGCTTGATGCGATCCAACCCTCGCAGCGCGCCCGGCAGTTGGCGCGGCGCTATCGGATGGATGCCGGCCTAGCGCAGCTGGTCATCGACGAAGCGGAACATATTTTTGGCGGGATTGAGCTGGGCTTCCTGCTCACGGCGAAGAATGGCGTAATCTCGCCAAACGCCGGCTTGGATCGCTCAAATATTCCCAGCGGCAAGGTTGTGCTGCTGCCGCGCGATCCTTTTGCCTGCGCCGAAGACATCCGGCAGGCATTACAAGCTGAATTGGGCTGCCGCCTGGGCGTGATACTCACCGACAGTTGGCTGATGCCCGGGCGTTATGGCACGACGGGAATCGCCATCGCCATGGCTGGCTTCCAGCCCATACGCGATGAACGCGGCAAGAGCGATCTCTTCGGCAATCCCATGGCGGTGACGCAGATCGGCCTGGCGGATGCGCTGGCGGCTTGCGCGCAAGTGGTCATGGGAGAGCGCGATGAAGCCACGCCCTTCGCGCTGATCCGCGGCGCCAAGCTGGAGTTGAGCGACGCGCCGCTTTCGGCCGCGGATGTGGCGATTCCCTGGCGGCATTGCATCTACATTGAATCGCTGACGATCGGCATAGCGCCGAGCAACGAGCGGACCCTTGGCAAGCGCTGATTGCTGCGAAATGGTCAGCGGGACTCGGCTGGCGCCTTGTGCAACATGACCAGATTTGCCGCCCCGGGCGCGTTTTGCCTTTGACTTGCGCATAACTCTGGCTTAAACTTTGTGTATGAGGAGGGCGAACGCTGAAAGATGCTTCAGGACAACACAGCTTGTATTTTCGCCTCAAGACGCGCGCTGTGACCGCCAAAGCCACAGTCCGCGTTTTGTGCTTTTCTTGGCCAGGATAGCTTCGCGGAAAGGAACGAGATGGACGCAAGCATGATCAACAAGATACAAAAAGCCAGCGAATATGCCAGCCAGCCGGAGCGCGCCACCTTCAACAGCCTGACGGTCGAATTTCATGGCGCCAACAGCAACCACCTGGTCAGCCTGGATCGCGACAGCTGGTCCTGCAGCTGCGCCGGCTTTCGGAAATATGAGATCTGCCCGCATATTATGGCGCTGGAGATTCTTTTCAAGCCATTGCTGAAGCGCCGCCCCGTGCCCTATGCGCCGGGCCAGAATATCGTCAGCGATGTGGAAAAGGCGCACCGCTATTCGCAAGAGACTGACCGCATCCGCATACGCGGCTTCGATTGCCATTTCGAGGGCTATAACAAGAATCACCGCGTGACCTATGACGAAGGCGCCTGGACGAGCACGGCTTCTTTCTTCGCGCAGCGCGGGGTGTGCAGCCATACGATGGCGCTGGAGAAGATCCTCAAAGGCTTTGTGGAGCCGGCGCGGGTGAAATCGGCGGCCTAGGGGGGGAATCTCAATCCGCCACGCCAACTGGCGCGATGCCATCGGCTTCTTCCTCGCTGTCTTCTTCTTCGGCTTCCAGCCGAGGATCGCCCGGCGCCACCTCAAAGACCGCTTGCCAGGGCGAATAGCGCGTGAAAGTCTGTTCGCGCGCCACAAGGTTGCCCGCCCTGTCAAAGATATTGCGATAGACCAGCACATCCGCCCCATCGGCTGAGTAGTCGATCTGGCGGCTCTGGCCCGGCGCCAGGTCAGCGGCTTCAATATAGCCTGGCGGCGGCGCTGCAATGATCTCGCGGATGATGGGCTTTTCGATCTCGGTATGCCAATGCTTGCTGCTGTAAATGCGGAACTGAACCGCGTCGTTCGCGCCTAAAAAGCTGCTCTCTATCAGCAGATGATAAGGCGTATCGTTGATGAAACGCAGGTCGACATCCGGCTGCCAGATGGCTGCGTCCAAGCCCGGCCCCGCCCCGGCGTATTCGTAATAGCCCACGCGATAGCCATGGCTGTTGCGCTCGGTGATTGCGTAGCCGGCGCTGTAAGCCGCGCGATACATGGTGGTGCTGACCTGGCAGATGCCGCCGCCGATGCCAGTGACCGTGGCGCCGCCCAGGATCACGCTGCCCTCGAGATAGCCGGCTTCGGCTGTGATCTCGCCGAGATGCTGATTGAAAGAGAATTCTTCGCCCGGCGCGATGAGGACGCCATGCAGCTTGCCCGCGCCCAAGGCGATATTCGAACGGCGATTCTGCCATGAGCCCCAGAAATAGGTCGTGGCTTCGGCAACCAGTTCGCTGATGCCCAGTTCCTGCGCCGTCGTGCCGGCCGGGTAGCGCGGCTGGATGGTGTCAAAGTACATGACGACTCGCCGGTTGAGCGGGTCGAATGCCGCCTCTTCCAGCCGGCGGATGGTCTCGGCCACGTTCAATTGACGCCCCTCGCTGGCTGGCGACAAGGCATGCAGTTTGCCAGTAGCGGGATCAAAGTCGAAGCGGCTTTCAGCGGATGGCTTGGACAGGTTCGGCGAGAGCGTGCGCAGGTAGCTGGCAAAAGCGCTCAAGTCGATGCTGACATCATAGCGCCGCGCTTCGCCATCGTTGCCCAGGCTGACCCGCAAACCGGACAAGATCTGCTCCCGCGTGAGGATCCAGGGCGCCAGCATATCGCCATTCGGCAGGCTGCCGATGAGCTGGAGGGGCGTCGAAAGCGCGATGTTGATGCGCTGTGCCGCTTCCATGATATTCCAGGCGCGCGGCGGGCTTTCCTCAATGACCAGATCAATCTCGGCTTCGGGCAAACGCGCCAGCAGCAAGGCGGACAGGCGAGCCAGGCTGGCTTCGAGATCCAGCGTCCGGCCGCTCTGGCCAGGGATGACTGTCGCCTGCAGCCCGTCGAGCGACAGCCGGGCATCTTGCCGATCGCGGTTTATCTCGTCCGCCAGTCCTTGCAGGAATCCGCGCGCTTGGGAAGCGTCAAACTCCAGCGTGATCGGCAGGGCGCGACCGTTGAGCCAGACGCTGGCTTGTTCACGCAGGTTGCGCCGCGCATCCTCGCCATGGCCCAAGGTCAGGGCTTCATCGACCAGGTCTTTGATGGGCAGCCGCAATCCCAGTTGGCTGGCCGCAGCCGTCCAGATTCGCTCGCCATCGCGGAAGCTGTAGACCTGCGCTTCCAGGGGGGCGTATTGTTCGGCCAAGTCGGTCAGGGCTTCCTCCCGGGTCAAGCCGCCGACATCCAGCGCGCCGATGCTGGTACCGGGCAGGATGCGGTCTTGCAAAGCCAACTGGGCGGCGAAGAGGGCTATGAAGAGCGTCAGAGCCAGCAATGCCAAGCCGACGAAGCTCAAAATCGCCAGGCGCAGCAAAGACACCAGGATTGGCGCTTTGGGCAAGGGCGGCTGTTTCACAAGCGGCGGCTCAAGCTATTCAAGCCAGGGCGATCAGCCTCAGGTCGTGCTGGGGCATTGGCTTGGCTGGGTCGCCGCAGGATGTTGGCCGGGGCGGTGACAGGCTGGCGCGGGCGTGGACGGCATGGGCTTGACCATCGGCGGACCGAAAGCGAATCTGCCAATCATCGCCGCCATTTTCATCAAGAGCGTCCAGGCGCAAGTCGTCAATGCGATAGGCGCGCAGCTCCTCGCGCAGGAAGGCTTCGGCCGCGCAAGCTGCTTTGTGGGCGTCTTCGCCCAGATCATGCCCGCTGAAGGCGCCGCGTCCGCGATACTTGTGCGGCAGCATGTAGCCGGCGCGCTGGTTGGTCACAATCGCTTCGACATCCGGCGGATCGACATGCCCATAGACGATGCCATGCGGAAAAGCGATCATGGTGGCTGCCATGCGATGCCCGCCGATGTGAGTGGTCTGCCAGACATTGTCCTGCCCAGCCTGAACGAGAAGCTCTTGATAGACCGGCGCGCCATGTTTGGCGCAGCAGGGGTCATGCCGGCCATTGGCGCAAACGGTGTACAATTCGGCTATCTCGCGCATTTCCATGCCATTGAGGCGCGGCGCTTGCCCGGGCCGCAGGCTGGCGAGATCCAGCTGCAGCAGGTCGGCGTAATCCGCTAGCTCAGTGTGGTAGATGCGCGGCTGGCTCTGGTTGGTGATAGCCGCGTAGAAGCTTCTGCCTTGCGAGCGGGGCCGGCGGATGAAGAGGATTTTGGCGCCGGGGACGTTCTGCAGGCGCTGCAAGCCGGGCGCAATTGGGCTGGCTTGGGCAGCAGTCTTGACGGCGTCGCTGCCCCAGCGGTCTAACTCGCCGCCACTGGTTTCGATCAAGAAGAATAGGCTGGAGGGCTTGACCGTGCCCGCCAGGGTTTCGTCCGTCGCCCGCGAAGCTTCGGAGCAAGTCATGAGAGTGTCCATCAGCCAGACCTCGTATGCCTGTGATTTAGTCTGCCCTTTAGTTTACCACGCGCCGCGAATTGGCGATACGCGCGGGGGCAGGGAGGTTTTGTATCGAATTCGCTTGAAATCTTTTGTGCCTGATTCACCTTCATCATACAGGCGCGGAATGGATGCCTGGAAAGTCGCTCGCTATTTTGCAGGCCGTCCAGTAAGAGGGCGAGACAAGTCTCGCTCCTACAGGGTGCTGGATAGGCCGGGCGAGTTGCACGCAAACTGCTCCTCTTTACCCTCAAAAGACTCGGTGTCCTCGCTGGCAAAGCACTTATGATTCAACCGAAAAGGATACACTACCGAGCGAGACTCTTGGGGCGACAAGCGCTTTGTGTCGATGGCGGCTTTGTGGTAGAAACAGGGCAGTGACGCGGCTAGGAAGGTCCATGCCAAAACTCGCCATTCGCAAGCTGAGCCTGCAGCGCGGCGGCAAAGCTGTCCTGCATGATGTGTCGCTGGATGTGGCGGCGGGGGATCTGCTGGTGGTAATTGGACCCAGCGGCAGTGGCAAGAGTTCGCTGCTGCGCTGCCTCAACCGGCTGAACGATATTGATTCCGGCGAGGTCGAGCTGGATGGGCAATCCATTTACGCTCTGCCTGTCACAGAATTGCGGCGCAAAGTCGGCATGATGTTCCAGAAGACGGCGCCCTTCGAAGGCAGCGTGGCGGAGAATATCGGCTATGGCGCGCGGCTGCGGGGGGAGCAGCTTAGCCGCCCCAATATCCTGGCGCTGATGCGGCAAGTCTCGCTGGATGATAGCTTGGCTGACCAGGCGGCGTCGGCGCTCTCTGGCGGGCAGGAGCAGCGTCTGGCCATCGCCCGGGCTTTGGCGCTGAATCCGTCTTTGCTTCTGCTGGATGAGCCGACCTCGTCGCTGGACCCCATAGCCACCAGCCGCGTGGAAGAAGCGCTGCTGCATTTGCGCGAGCGCCGCAATTTGACCATGATCTGGGTATCGCATTCGATCGAGCAGGCGCGGCGCATTGGCAGCCGGGTGCTGCTGCTGGATGGCGGGCGCGTCATCCGCGAAGACAGCGTGGCAGCCATGCTGGATCCCGTTGCAGGCGACAAACGGGCGCTGGCTTTCGCCGAGGGCGACCAAGCTGGCTTGCAATCCGGCGGCGCTTAGTCAGTCATCGCCAGCCATGAGCAACGCCAGGGTTTCGCGGTCTTCGGCTGTGAGCTCCGCCTTTGCCAGCAGGTCGGGGCGGCGCTGCCAGGTGCGTTTCAATGCCTGCCGCCGGCGCCAGCGCTCGACTTCTGCGTGATGCCCGCTGGTCAGCACGGCTGGCACAGTCAAACCGCGCACCTCGGGCGGACGGGTATAATGTGGACCTTCCAGCAAACCATCGGCATGGCTGTCGCGCTGCTCTGCCCCTTCCGCGCCCAGCAGTCCGGGGATGAGCCGCAGGACCGCGTCTATCAAGACCATGGCTGGCAGTTCGCCACCGGTCAGCACATAATCGCCGATGCTGATTTCCTGGGTGATGGCCAGCTGACGGGCGCGCTCATCAACGCCTTCGTAATGTCCGCAGACCAGGACAAGCCGCTGGCGCCGCGAAAGCTCAAGAGCCAGGGCATGGGTGAGCGGGGTTCCCTGCGGAGACAGCAGAATCACCGGGGTTTCGGGCTCGGGCTGCAAGGCTTCAATGGCGCGGATGAGGACATCGGCTTTGAGGATCATGCCGCCGCCGCCGCCGTAGGGGCTGTCGTCGACCTTGCGATGGCGGTTGCCGCTGTGCTCGCGGATATCGTGGGCGCGGAAATCCAGCAAACCCGTTTCCCGCGCTTTCCACATCATGCTGGCTGACATGACGCCGGCGAACATTTCCGGAAAGAGCGTCAGGGCGTCAATCTTCATGGCGAGCTTGACGGGGACCGCGTCAGATCGAATCGCGGGTTTGCAAGAAGAAGGCTTTCTTGAGGTTGGGCAGCGTAAAATCAAAACCGCAGGATTTGAAGAAATCTTCGGCGATGCTGATGGCCATGATCTCGTAGATGCCTTCACGGAGCGCCAAATCCACGCAGGCTGCCACCAACTGCTTGCCGATGCCCAAGCCCTGGGCCTTTGGATCCACTGCCAGGCTGCGGATTTCGCAGAGCTTCTTGCTGTAGATATCCAGCGCGGCGCAGCCGACGATGCGACCATCCAGGCGGACGATGAACGAAGTCTCAAGCAGGTCTTCCAATTCGTCAAAGGTCCGCGGCAGCAGCTCGCCGCTGGCCACGAAGGGTTTGATGAAGTCGGATAGCTCAATGAGGTCGGCTTCCACCGCCTTTGCGACATGCGTCCTGGTGGTGATATCGCCCAAGGTTCCGCTCCCGCTGCCAAGCCCATTGCATTAGTGTAGCATTTCGCGGCGGCTTGGCAACAGTCTGTGGCCTGCGGTAGTGTATCCTCTTAGGTTGAAACAAAACTGTTTTACCACCGAGGACACCGAGACCGCCGAGACTTTGAGGGAAAGCAGGAGTAACTTGATCACTACTTTTCGCCCAATCCAGCGTAATGCAGGAGCGAGAGGCGGGCTATGTCAGCGGTCAGTATCGCCGCGACCTATGCGCCCCTACGAATTCCCTCTTTTTCGCACAGAACGAGACAGATTGATTTTGATGCGATTGCCCCGCTGCTAGAATAGACGCGAGCCATTGCCAGTGTTCAGCGAGGGGGAGGCTATGCAAAAGATCATTGTCGCATCGCGGAATCCGGTCAAGGTCCGCGCCGCCTTGACAGCCTTCGAGCGGCTCTTCCCGCAGAATGCTTTCAGCGCCGGGAGCCTGGCTGTGGAAACCGGCGTGGCCGACCAGCCGCGTTCGCTGGCGGAAACGATGCGTGGCGCTCGAGTTCGCGCGGAGAATGCCCAAGCCGCCCAGCCAAATGCGGATTATTGGGTGGGCATTGAAGGCGGGGTTGAAGACAGCGACCTGGGTATGAACTGCTTCGCGCGCGTGCATATCATCAGTGCTGAAGGCATGGTGGGCAGGGGCCAGACGGCTGTTTTCGTTCTGCCGCGGGAAGTGGCGGAGTTGGTGCGCGGCGGGATGGAATTGGGGCATGCCGATGACCGGGTTTTCAATCGCGACAATTCCAAACAGGCGAATGGCGCCATCGGCATCCTCAGCGGCGACGTAATTGACCGCGAAGTCTATTATGTTCATGCCGTCATCATGGCGCTGCTGCCTTTCAAGAATCCGCATCTGAGTTGGTGAGCGACAAATCTTGCCCCGTTTGCAATGCGGGGAAGAAGCCCCCATCCCCGGCCGCCAGCGTCGACGCGTCGCAGCCACTATGAAAGGTTGATTCATCAGCGAGTTGCAAGCTGGAATGCCGATATAGGAAAAGGATAGGCTCATGCCTGATTTCTTCGCTGATCTGGCTGGCATCGAACGCGTATTGCTTTCGGTGGCGTTTGTGTTCATCGCCGCGGCGGTTTCGCGCTGGCAGAGTTCGGATTTGGAGAAGGATCTCGCCATCGCCACCGTGCGCAGCTTCATCCAGTTGATCGCCATCGGCTATGTGCTTGAGCTGGTCTTTGAGCTGGATTATCCCGCCTTCACCCTGGCTATCCTGCTGGTGATGATCAGCATCGCGGGCCGCACGAGTGGCAAGCGCGCCAAGCGCACTCCGAACGGCGTCACGGTGGCGCTGCTGGCCATCGGCATTGGCTCGGGGCTGACGATTGCCTTGTTGGTGCTGCTGGGCGTCTTTGCCTTCGCGCCGCAAGATATCATCCCGATTGGCGGCATGATCGTCGGCACATCTATGACCACCGCCACTCTGGTGATCACGCGGCTCAGCAGCGATTTCCATGACCAGCGGGATCTCATCGAAAGCAAGCTGGCGCTGGGGGCAACCAGCCGGCAAGCCTCGCTCACTCAATTCCAGCGGACGATCAGCGGGGCGATGACGCCGATCATCGACACGACCAAGACGGTGGGATTGATCAAGCTGCCGGGCGCGATGACGGGCATGATCCTGGCGGGGGCGAGCCCGCTGGAGGCGGTGCAGCTGCAGATCATCGTGATGTACATGCTGGTGGGCGCGGCGACGTTTACGGGTTTGATTGCGGCTTGGCTGACGTATCGGCAGTTTTTCAGCCCGGCGCATCAGTTGGTTTTGGAGTAGAACTATTGCCACGCTCGTCCTGGCACAGTGCTTCAAGCTGGATTCCAGCCGCTTCCAAATGCGATTGGAAAGCAAGCCAGCATCTATCGGCTGCATGTACGATTGGCGCGTCGTGCCCGGTGTCTTGCTTGAAGCGAGCGGCTAGCGAGACCCATTTCTTGTCGTCAGGGTCGAACCTTTCGCAGCGCTCTACCGCCGTCGACCATGCGTCTTCAAGGTCAGGAAAGTCGTGATACATGCCATCCGCAGTCAATTCAAGCCTAACCCTGTGTATTCGCGACGCTTGATACTGATTCAGCAGTAAATACATCAAGAATTGAGCGGCAAGAGTGCCTTGAGGGTCGGGATACATGCGTCGGCGGTACTCGGCAATTGCGCTTCCAAAATCATCAATGACGACCCGAAGCTCGCCTTTGAGAATTCGGCTCATGACTTGTCCGCAGGTATGCGCGCAAGCATCGGAAGCTTGGTGATTCTTGCCTGCCGCGGTCAATGGCACATTTGTATCAACAATCCTATACGCCATTGGTTTGCAGCTGCCTGCGACTCATCCCGGCGTCGAAGGCTGCAACCATCTCGCCTAGCAAGTCTCCGAAGAAATCCACAGGCCAGTTGTCTATTTCGCCAAAGGCATTTAGATTGAGCGCGCTGATTCGCGATTCGCCATCGCACGTTCCGCAAAAGTACAACGCAGTATCATTGCAGTGCATCTCTTGCTCGGCAATGCGTCGCTGGAGGCGCCTCAGCAGATGCTCGCTGTGGCTTTCTACTATGATCTGAACATTACGCTGCTGAATTACATCAATGAAGACGTCTGCGAGCCCTGCCTGCACCGCCGGATGCAAGTGGAGTTCCGGCTGCTCAAGTATGATGGTCGAGCCTTCCGGCACATAATAGCATAGCACCAGCACCGGCAAGACCTGCGAGACGCCGATGCCCAGGTCAGGAATCAGAACCTCAGGGCTCGATGAATTGCGCTTCATCCAAACCGCGTATTGATTGCTGCCTTCAAAAAGCGGGCGCACTTCAAACGAATAGGCTAATCCCAAGTCTCTCAGCAAACGGGCAATGCGCTTCTGCAATCTGTTTCGCCTCCCCCCGCTCTGCGCCTCGGGATGCGCGCCAGCCAAGAGCGCATGAACCGCGAGTTCACCTTTCAGACCAACATTGGTAGGCTTTTCGCCTCCCCAAGTGTATGAGCGCAATGGGTATTCTCGCAAAGGACCCAAATAGTAGGCGCTGCGCAGTTGCGACTCCAAAAAATGTTCCAAGTATCGCAGGTAGAATGTATCTTGGTAATAAGTCAAGGCCTCATACGAAAATCCATAGCATTTTTCGGGCTTCATATAAATGCGCGGACGACTCTGCGGGCGCTTTGGCTCCCCTCCTAAAATATCGATTCTAATTCGATATCGGTTGTTTCCAGCGCGTTTGAAATCGACAACAAAGTCGTCTCCCTGCCGATATTCCAAGGATTGGACATATATCTTGTCCTTCTCCGCGTGGATCTGAGTCTGGAAGGCGAGTTTAGTTACGGGAATCTGCTCCGCCGAATTTGGTACGGGAATCATCATGTCGAAGTTGTCTTGGACATTCCAGCTGACTCCCAAGCTCATATCGGTTTCGTCTCGCAGCGTAATCTCCTGCGGCGTACCCAAGTTTACATACCCCGGCTGCATGCTCCCCGTCTTCAGCACCAAACCGCGGTCATTCGACTCCGCCGTCTGTTTCAAAAGCAGCAGCATCTGCAGCAAACTGCTCTTGCCGGAGCTGTTCGCGCCGAAGAATGCCGTCAAAGGAGCCATGCGCACCGGTCCCGTTTCGCGCCAGGACTTAAAATTTGTCATGCTGATTTCGGTAAACATCTCGGCTTCCCATTCATCCAGCAATGCCCAGAGTATAACTGAGCGCCAGTTTCATTGTAAACGCCCCCTCCCCCATGCTACACTCCCGCCCATGCCCACGCCCATCCACGTCACCCGCCAAGACGTCAAGCGACTGGCTGTATACAAACAGGGCTTGCATGAGCGCCCCGAAACCAGCGACCGCGCCCAGCTCATGCGCGTCATCAAGCGCATCGGCCTGCTCCAGCTGGATTCCATCAGCGTGGTGGCTCGCAGCCATTATCTGGTCATGTTGGCGCGCGCCGGTTTGTATGACCCCGCCGAGCTTGACCAACTGCTTGACGAGGGCTGCCTCTTCGAAACCTGGGCCCATGCCATGTGCCAGCTGCCCAGCGCGCATTATCCCTGGTTCCAGCCCTATATCGCGCAGAAGCGCCTCAAAGAATCGCAATGGCATATCAAGGCGCTTGGCGAGGGAGCCGACGAAATCATAGCCGATGTGCTGGCTGCAATCCGCGAGCGCGGTCCCTTATCCTCCAAAGATTTCGCGAGCCAGCGGCAGCGGGCCGGCGGCTGGTGGAATTGGAAGCCAGCCAAGATCGCCCTGGAATATCTCTTCGACCGCGGAGAGCTGATGGTCAGCCATCGCGTCAATTTTCAGCGCTACTATGACCTGCCGGAGCGCGTCCTGGCGCGTCATGATCATGCGCAATCGCTTGGCAGGACTATTGAAGACTTTCACCGCTGGACAATCGCAAGCGGCTTGCGGCATATCGGCATCGGCGCAGCCAATCACGCGGCGGATTATTATCGCCAGCCCAAACGCGGGGCAGCCGAGATTCTTGGGGATATGCAGGCGGCCGGTTTGGCGCTGCCTGTGCAGGTGGACCGCTGGAAGGATGCCGCCTATATCCACCGCGATGACCTGCCCTTGCTGGAGCGCATCCAGGCGGGCGAGCATGAGCCGCGGCTGACTGTTTTCCTCAGTCCTTTTGACAACCTGTTTTGGGATCGCGATCGTGACCTGGCGCTTTGGGATTTCTTCTATCGCATCGAGGTCTACACGCCCAAAGCCAAGCGCGTCCATGGCTACTACGTTATGCCGATCCTGCATGGCTGCGAGCTGGTCGGACGCATCGACCCCAAGATCGACCGCAAGCGCAGACGTCTCATCCTCAACAATTTGCATCTTGAGCGCGGCGTGAAAATCGACGGCGCATTGAATCGAGGAATAATCGGCGCAATCAAAGAATTCATGGCTTTTCACGGCTGCGACAGTTTCGAGCTGCGCCAGTGCAATCGCGTTCCGCTGGAGCGGCGCCTGCGCAAAGTCTTTGGCTGAAAGCGCTCGCGGCGTTTCCATGCGACCCGAGCCTGCCGGCGCGTTACCAAGCCATTGGGATTGCCAGTATAATGCGCTTATGCGCTGGGAAGCCCTGGATTGAAGATGCAAGCCAGCATCGCCGATATTCTGGATAATGGCGGAGTTTATGGAGAAGAGATCGTCAATATCGACGGCATCCTCTTCATCGCCGATTATGACCGCGCCCGCGCCCAATTCGCCCAAGTCTGGCTGGTGGAGAAGCAAAAGCCGCAGGAGCGCGCCCTCCGCGCCAGATCCATCAGCAGCGCTTCGACGCTTTGGCATGGCTTGTCGCGGCTGAACGCGCGGCTCCTGCCCGGCTCGCATAGCTGCCGCATTCACGATGCCGTCCGCGCTTGCGTGCGCGTGCTTGGCGGGAGCGAAAGGGCCGGCGCTCCCTTGGTCGAAATCTTGACCGCGGCTGTCTATCGCCATGAGTTCACGCTCTATGTCGGCGAGAGCGGCGTCCGCCTTGACCAGGCCTTGCCCCCCCGCACGGCGATCGTCTCTCTGCCGGATATTCGCGCCAATATCGCGCGCTACCTGGGCCGGCGCTGTCATGTTTATGGCACGCTTGTCGTCCGCTCTGCCCCGCCAGAGCAATTTCTCATGCCGGGCAGGATCCCTTATTCGCGGGAGTTTCCTCAGTTGTTGCGGGCTGCCAGCGAGGAGGAGATCGGCCGCGATTGGCTGGCTGATATTGAATACCCGCAGAGCGACAGCGCCCCGCCCGAGCGCGATGAACTGCCGGATTCGATTCATATCGATCTGGATTACGCCATCAAGGAGCGGTTGTCCGTCTTGCCTGGCATCAACCAGACCATTGTCAAGCCGGCAATTGTGGCTGGCTTGCTGGGCGCGCGCGACCATGAGGCGCATTTCGCCACGCTCAACGATATTGAGCAGGTCTATTTGCAGAATGTCGCTTATGGCGAGCCGGGCAAATCGCTGGAATCGGTCATCAAGCTGAAGAATTTCGCAGCCGCCTCCAGGGCGATCTGAAGGGATTTGGCGCGGCGCGCAACAGAGTCGGCGCTTGCAGGCGGCGATGGTACACGATCCACTCGATGATGAGCAGCATGAGCGCTCCCGCCACCAGCCAAGCCCAAAACTCCTGCAAGCCCAGCTGTTCATCCGCCGCCAGAGCCACCGCTCCACCGCCGAGCCGCAGCTGCAGAGCGTCTTCCGGCAAGGGCGCGATATCGCTTTCGCCGCTGCCAAAGAGGTTGACCGCAAAGGCTTGACTTTGCATGACCTCGCCAGCTTGCAGGACCTCCAGCTGATACAAACCCAGCTGCGCGGTTTCGGTGAATGCCATGCGCTCGCCTTCGACAGGCAGCTCGCGAATCGCGCCATCCGGCAAGGTGATGCGCAGGCTGTCGGCCAGCAGCGGCGGCGACAAAAGCAGGACATCGCCAACGCTCAAGCCATCGGGCAGGGGCAGGACATCGGCCGGCGAGAACCAATCCAGCATATTCGCTATCAGCAAGGGAAAGGCGATCAACAAGGGCAGATTGGAATCGCGCAGGTCGAAGGGCATGATGGCGATCTGCCGCGCGTTGACCTCGCCCGCCAGCAAAATTGGCGCCTGGGGCGCATGAAGCAATGGCTGCGCCCAATCCGCAGTGACGGCGCGATAGCCGAGCAGGCTCATCTCATCGACATCGACGAAAGCGGTAATCGGCGAATCGGCGGGGTCCAGGCTGATCTCGTCCGTGGCTTCCTCTGGCGCGCCCAGGCCGAAAAGCGGCGTGGCGCTGGGCGGATTGATCAGCAGCATATCGCCAGCCGGCAACGCATTGGGCAGCCAACTATCGAAGACATAGAGATCGAATTCGGCGGCTGGCAAGCCACGATTCTCGGGATTGCCGCGGAAGGTCTCGAGGCCGGGCAAGCTGCGCAATGCCTGTTCCAGGAAGAGGTTGCCCGTGCCGGAGACATAATACGCGCGGCGGGCGCTGGCGGATTGATGCACGGTCCAGGCGCGGTTATCCAATGCAAGATAATCCGTGAAGTCGCTGTCAAAGGTCAGCGTGGCGGAAAGCGTGGCGAAGTTTTCGCGGATGGGCTCGGCAAAGGGGATGGGCAGTTGGCTGCGTGGCGGGACTGTGCCGCTGCGTGACAGGCGCAAGACATCATCCAGGCGTATCACCAGCGAAATTTCGGCGGGCTCATCGCCATAGTTCGTGACCTGGGCGAAGAGTTGCGGAGGCTGCCCAGCCAGGGCGCGCGCGGCCAAAGCGGTGATAGCCACATTGCTGCCCGATTGCCCAACCGGCGCATAGATGGGCTGCGGGATATTGCTGGGCAAGCTGGCCGCCCCGCCGATGCCGCCGTCAGAAATCAAGACGATGCTGAAGTTCTCCGCGCCGGACGCTCCAGCCGCCGCCAATGTCAGCGCGGTATCCCAATCGCCGGGTCCCTGGCTGACGGTCATGCTATCGAGGGCGCGGCGCAGCTCAGTTTTGTCGGCGCTATAGGCGGTCAGGGCTTCGGCGCTCTCAGCCACGCGGATCAGCGAGATGCTGTCCTGCGGGTTCATGCTGTTGACGATCTGGCGGGCTTTCTCGATGGCTTCGGCAAAACGCGATCCGCCGGCCACATCGCTGGCGCTCATACTGGCTGAAGCGTCGATGAGCAAGGCGATTTTGCCAGCGCTAATGGTGGGCACGCTGATGAAGGGTCTGGCCAATGCCAGAGCCAGCAATAGCAGGATGAGCAGCTGCAGGAAGAGCAGCAGGTTGCGCCGCAGCCGCTGCCAGGGCGTATTGGCTTCGGTGTCTTGCAGGACTTGACGCCAGAGGAAGGTGCTGGAGATGAGCGCCTCGCGCCGCCGCAAGCGCAGCATGTAGAGCAGCAGGATGGGTATGGCGATGGCGAGAGCGGCAAAACCGGCCGGCGCAAGAAATTGCATCTGCGTTCCTAATATGGAAGATCAAGACAGCGACAGTATAACACGGGCGGGCGCGCCAGTTTATATGAGACATGTAGACACCCGCGCGATTGGGTCTACCCCCCTCAATCCCCCCGAATCATCAGGGGGTAGCTCAGCTCTAGCGCGCGCAGGCGCAGCCGGTCTCTCGCCCGCGATTCAAGCCTCAAGCTTGCTCTTGCGGTCTCTCGACCTGCGGCAGGCTCAGCAGATGTTCATGCAAAGCCTGCAGAGCCGACTGCATCTCTCCGTCCGCGAGCATATCAGATTCCAGAAAACGGCTCAGGCGGTATTCGTCATTGAGATTGCTGGATTGCACGACCATCATGGAATAGGCATCATCAAGGCGCATCAAACGCGGATATTCGTTGACCAGGTTATGACGGATCATCTCCAGGGAGCGCGCCAGGCTGGTCGGGCGTCCATCCAGCTTGAGCGAAAGCCCGTCCAGATCCAGTTCAGTTTCGCCAGCCAAACGGTAGACGCAGTCGAGCAGATCCAGCCCATTGGCGATCCAGGCTATCAGCGGGCGGTAATGCGCCGGAGTAAACGCTTCGCCGCGCAGGGTCATCCGCAGAGCTAGCAGGCAAGCGCGCAGGAAGCGAATCATCGGCTTGTATTGGCTTTCAGGGTCTCGAAGGCGGCCATAGCGGCCTCTCGCCCGGCATTTATGCGTTCCGCCAAGTGCGCCAAGCCCGGCTGTTTCGGCGGCTGCGCCAGGTACTCGCTGCCAGCCAGGCTGATGCCAGTCGGGAGCAAAGCGCGAATCAGCCGCATATTCTCGGCATGGCTGTCATCTTCAATCGAAAGCGATGCCCAGCTTGCTTTGGCGTATGAGGCGATCGGCGGCGCGCTCAAACCCAGCGAACTGGCGGCGACTTGAATGACCTCGGCGGGCTGAGCGGCCTGCCCGGCTCGCAAACCCAGTTGGATGAGGACATGATCGCCATCGGGTACGCGGGGCGGCCGAGCGGTCTGATGACAAAATGCCAAGCCGGCGCCGGGCTGGGAAGAGGGCAAGGCGGAGGGCAGGTCGCGCTTATGCAAACCCAAAGCCACATGCCAAACAGGTTCATGGCGCAGCTCCAGCAGGCGCTCGCTGGCTTGCGGCGCCAGATTATAGAGCATGCGGGCGGCAAAGCGGGCCGGCGCAGCCAGGACGATGGCGCCGGCGTCAAGCATCAAGCCGTTTTCCAGGCAGATGGTGAAGCGGCTGCCCAGCCTGCCGATTGAGCTGACAGCCATGCGCGTCAAGCGGCCGCCTTGCAAAGTATCCGCCAGGGCGCGAATCAGCGATTCCGTGCCGCAGCGGAAGATGCAGCCTTCGTCGTCCAAATAAATGATCTGCTCGCTCAAGCCAAGCTCGGGCAGCCAAGGCTCTTCAGCCAGCGACCAGAAGGCGAAAGCGCTGGTATCCATGATGAAGCCGCCGCGCGCAATGCTGTGAATCTGGCCGCCAAAGCGCCGGCGCAGCTCAATGACCGTGCAGCGCAGTCCCAGCTTCTCAAGCTGATAACATGCGGCTAACCCGGTTAACCCGCCGCCTATGACAAGGACATCGCGCATTGGCAAGCGCTCCTGATATGCGGAATACCATCAAGCGCAAGGATTTTACCACCGGCTTCACCGACCGTGGCGAGATTGGCTATAATAGGCGCTGTACTCCTGGCGAAAAAGGATGGCGCATGAGCCAGCCAAGCCCCTACATTGATCGCTTGAAAGTCGCGGGCTACCGCCTGACAAAGGCGCGGCTGACGGTATTGAATGTGCTGGAAGCCGAGCATGGGCATATCACCTCGGCGGATGTGCTGGCGGGCGTCGAGCGCATCAATCCCGCCATTGGCCGAGCCAGCGTATTCCGCGCGCTGGATCTCTTCACGCAGCTGGGCATCATCCGCCCCACTTACATCAGCACCAGCATGACGCCGAGTTATGTCTTGCTGCATGGCGGGCATCATCACCATGTGATCTGCAGCGCATGCAAACGCTTCTTTGAATTTGAGGATTGCGGCTTGGAAGCGCTGACCCGCACCCTGCAGGAGACGCTCGCCGTCGAAATCAGCGGGCATCTGCTGGAATTCTATGGCCTCTGCGCCGATTGCCAATCGCCGGCGGAAGGCAAGGCGCCATGAGCGATGTCGTCATCCTCAGCGCCAAGCGAAGCGCAATCGGCAAGCTGCGCGGGGCATTGGCAGCAGCCCGTCCCGATGACCTGGCGGCGCATGTGATCCAGGCGGCTCTGCAAGCGGCTGGCATAGATGGCGAGCTGGTCGAAGAAGCGGTTTTCGGCTGCGCCAACCAAGCCGGCGAGGACAATCGCAATGTGGCGCGGATGGCGCTGCTCCTGGCGGGCTTGCCGGAAAGCGTGGCGGGCTTGACGGTCAATCGGCTTTGCGCCAGCGGACTGAACGCGGTCAACCAGGCGGCGCGCGCCATCAAAGCCGGCGAAGGCGATGTCTTTGTGGCCGGCGGCGTGGAGAGCATGAGCCGCGCTCCCTATTCGCTGCCCAAGAACCCGCTGGCTTTTGGACCCTCCGGCAACGTCACCGCCTGGGATACGGCGCTGGGATGGCGGTATCCCAATCCGCGGCTGGCCGAGTTGTACCCCCTGGAAGCCATGGGCGAGACGGCTGAGAATATCCATGAGCTGAGCCGCGCCGGGCAAATCCGCGGAGGCGAAATCACGCGCGTCGAGCAAGACCGCTATGCCCTGCAGAGCCAGCAGAGGGCGGTGGCCGCCATCAACGCAAATCGATTCCAGGCAGAGATCGCGCCGGTCAGCCTGCCGCAGCGCAAAGCCCCGCCAATCGTGGTCGATAACGATGAGCATCCTTTCATGCGGCGGACGGCGAGGGGCTATGAAGTGGCGACCAGCCCCGAGAAACTGGCGGCATTGCGGCCCGCGTTTCGCAAAGGCGGCACGGTAACCGCCGGCAATTCCAGCGGCCTGAACGATGGAGCCTGCGCGCTGGTTATGACCTCGGCGGAGAGAGCGCGAGACCTGCGCATTGCGCCCCTGGCGCGTTGGGTTGGCAGCGCGGCGGCCGGCGTCGACCCGCGGGTCATGGGCTTGGGACCGGTGGCATCCACGCGGAAGTTGCTCAAGCGCCTGGGCATGTCCATCGACGCCATCGACCTGGCTGAAGTGAATGAAGCCTTCGCTGTGCAAACCATCGCCGTCCTGCGCGAACTGGGATTGAGCGAGAGCATCACCAATGTCAATGGCGGGGCGATTGCCCTGGGGCATCCCTTGGGCTGTTCGGGCGCGCGCATTCTGACGACCCTGCTGCATGAGATGCGGCGGCGGCGGGCGGCGGGCGAACCCATGCGCTATGGCTTGGCTGCTTTGTGCGTGGGCGTTGGCCAAGGCGAATCGACCATCATTGAGCTGCTGCCGGAGCGGGCATGAAGCGCGTCCCGCAGATGAGCGCGGAAGCAGCGGCGCGGCTGGTCAAGTCGGGCGCGGTTATGATGGTCGGCGGCTTTGGCATGACGGGCACGCCGGTCCAGCTGCTGCATGCCCTGGCGCGGACGGATAGGCGCGACCTGACCTATATCGCCAATAATATCGGCGAGCCGGGTTTGGGCGGCGGGCGCCTGCTGCGCAATGGTCAGATCAAGAAAGCCATCGGCTCCTATTTCACCAGCAATCCCGAGGCGGTGGCGGCGGCGCAGAGTGGCGCAATCGACTTTGAACTCATGCCCCAGGGCAGCCTGGCTGAAGCTATCCGCGCGGGCGGGGCGGGCATAGGCGGCTTCTACACGCCAACCGCGGCTGGCACAGTCTTCTCGGAAGGCGCGGATACCCGCCAGATCAAGGGACTGACGCAGGTCTTCGTGCCGGCTTTGCGGGCGGATGTCGCTTTGATTCGGGCGCGACTGGCGGATGAAGCTGGCAACCTGGTCTATCGCATGACCGAGCGCAACTTCAACAAAGCCATGGCCACAGCCGCTGACCTGGTGATCGCCGAGGTGGAGGAGATCTCGCCGGCCGGCGCCATCGATCCCGACCGGATTCATACCAGCGGTCTCTATGTGGACGCGCTCGTAAAAGCCAAGACGACCCTGGCGGATCTGGGTTCATCGGCGGATGTGCGCGCTGCTGGCAAGACGCCTTCCCCTCAACGGCTGATGATCGCGCGGCGGGCCCTGGCTGAGCTCAAGCCTGGCGATGTGGTCAATCTCGGCGTGGGCATGCCAACCCTGATCGCCGATCTCATCAGACCCGAGCACGGCATCATCCTGCACACCGAGAACGGCATGCTGGGCTTGGGACCGGCCCCGGAAGCTGGCGGAGCGATGGACTACCCTGTCAATGCGGGCAAGCTGCCGGTGACCGCACTGCCGGGCAGCAGTTATTTTGACAGCGCCGATTCCTTCGCCATGATCCGTGGCGGGCATATCGATGTGGCGGTGATGGGCGGCTTGCAGGTGGATCGGCAAGGCAATCTGGCCAACTGGGCGGCGCCGGGCAAGCCCCTGTTGGGCGTGGGCGGGGCGATGGACCTGGCCAGCGGGGCGCGGCGGCTCATCATCACCATGGCGCATAACAATCGCGATGGCAGCGCCAAGCTCGTGGAACGCTGCAGCCTGCCCCTGACGGCCGCAAAGGCGGTTGACCTGCTGATAACGGATTTGGCTGTCTTCGAATTTGCGGATGGCGAGATGCGCTTGATGGAGGTGATGCCGGGGGTGTCGCTGGCTGACTTGCGCTCGCGGACGGCTGCCGGGTTCAGGACTTGAATCGCGGACGGTGGAAGTCAAGTTCCGAAGAGCAAGCGAAGCAATCCGGCCGCGCCAGAAATCCGATCTTGCTTGTTCTTCAGCGCTTGCAGATCACTGGCAATAGCATCAAGCCTTTTGTTGAGTTGCTCGGTTTGCTCGCCGACGACTTCGCGCACGAACTCCTTGGTGGCCAGTGCATCCAGCTTGCCGCGCAGTTCGCCGATTTCGCGTTTAAGCCGCATGATCTGCTCCTGGTCTGTCATGTCGGCTTCCCTTCGCGTCGTGAGAGCATGGACAATTTCATTACGCGACTGGTGTAACACATATACTAAGTTTTCAAAATTGCAATTTGACTTCCTTGTCGATTGCTAGGCGCGCCAGTCATTCGACGATGCCGGCCTTGGCGTAGGCTTCGGTCATCTCCCGCCAGCGCCGCATGAGTCGCCTGCTGCGCGCGCCCGGTCTGCCTGAGCCGATAATCGCATCATCCACTTGGACGATTGGCACGATTTCTTTCGTGCTGGATGTCAGGATGATTTCGCCGGCGGCATAGAACTCGTCCAGCGCGATATCGCGGATTTCAAGTTCTCCGTCATGCTCAAGCAGCTTTATGACTTCGGCGCGGGTGACGCCCAGCAAGAGGTCGCGACCAGGCGTGATCCAGCAGTTCTGGCTGCGCATGAAGATATTGCTGCGCGTGCCTTCGATGACCTTGCCATCGACCGTGTAGATGGCTTCGATGGCTTCTGGAAAAGTCCGCCGCGCCTTGATTTGAGCGGTGATGCCGGGGATATAGTTGATGGTCTTGGCTTCGGGCAGGTCGCGGGCCTGTTCGATTGTGGCTGCGCTCGCGCCCTGCGAATAGGTCTCGGCGGGCAGGTTGCGCAAGGGCATGACCATGACCAGCAAACGAGAATCGCCGCTTGGCATGAAGAGGTCGGGGCTGCTGCCGCCCGTCAAGACGATGTGGATGCCGGCTTCGTCATAGGGGTTGAGGCGCAGGGTCTCGTGGACGATTTCAGCCAGCTGTTCGATATCCAAGGGGCAAGCCAGGTGGATCAACTCGGCTGAGCGCCGCAAACGCAGCAGATGCGCGCGCAGCTGAAAGGGAATGCCGCCATAGGTGCGCAGAAAATCAAAGACGCCGAAGCCGCGCAGGGTAGCCAGGTCATCAGCAGGCAGGCGGGCTTGGCTCGCTTCGACGAAGTCGCCATCAATGTAAAAGACGCTCATAAGGGCTCGGCGGGACTCGATTTGGGCATTGAAGGGAAGTATAGCTGAAGCCAGCGCGCCGCGCAGTGGACAATCGGCAGGGCAATCGTCAGATTACAGCCCAGGGCAAGCTTGCTACAATGGGCGGGGTTCACAAGGATTCCAGCCACATGAAGACCATGACGCTGGCGACACTATTTCTTGCGCTGCGCTTATGCTTGCCGGCAAGCGCGCAAGACGCCGTTGGGACGCTGCTGGCCAATGCCAACAGCCTGCGGGCGCGGCAGGGTTTGCCGGCTTATGCGCTGGATGCCGCTTTATCCGCCGCAGCCAGGAATCACGCGCTTTGGATGGCCAGCAACAACCTGGTCAGTCACGAGCAAACCGATGGCTCGAATGCGCGCGCGCGCGCCGTCGCGGCAGGTTTCCCCTCAAGCTGGGTGGCTGAGAATATCTACCTGGGCCGCTCAGCCAGCGCAAACACAGCCTGGAATTGGTGGCTGGGCTCGCCGGTTCATTATGCGGGATTGGTCAGCCCGAATTATGACCGGGTCGGCATAGGCAGCGCGACAGTGGCATCGCGGACGGCTTATGTCATGGTCTTCGGCAATTCGGCGGGCCGGCTCAGCCAAGCCAGCGCCCAGCCAAGCGGCGGAGATCCAGCGAGCGCCGGGCAGCCCGCCTACGTTCTTGGCTTGGACGAGAGCGGCAATATCCGCCACGAAGTGCAGCCCGGGCACACCATTGGCGATATCGCCTTGATCTATGGCTACACCTGGGACGATATTCCAGCCATGTTGGCGCTGAATGCCATGAACTGGGATGATATCCGCTGGCTGCAGCCGGGCAGCGAATTCCTGGTGCCGCCAAAAGAGGGCACATATACGCCGACCGCCCCGCCCGAGCCGACGCGCCAAGCCATGCCGACGCCCGCCAGGCCGACTGCCCAAGCGCGCCAAGACATGCCAGCCCGCAGCGACGGCCAGCCCGTTCCTAGCGCCAGCCCGATGGCGACGCGAGAACTGCGCATCGCCCTGCCCGACGCCCTGCCTCCATTCGGCGATTCAGAAGCGCGGCGCGAACCTTTGCCGCAATTGCTGCTGCTGGGTTTGGCGATTGGGGTTCAAGTCAGCCTGATCGGCGGTTTGGCGCTGGAACTGCTTAGGCGATCGCGCTGAGCGGGGTTTCGCGGATGAGCGACTTAGGCTTTTGCAGCCGAATCCAGCATGTGCGATTCCAGGACTTTGAATATCAGTTCGCTCTGCATTGTCGCCATATCTTCAGGGCTGTAATCGTCGCCCTCGGTGAGCCACCAGCGGATCAATTCGACGACAGAACTGATGACATGATTGACCGAAACATCGAGAGTCACTGGCGAATTAACGCGGGGGGCATACAGTTTGCGCACCAAGCCTAAGGCTTCGTCCCAAGCTGGTTTGATGGCGGGGTGGTCGCGGGGCATGCTTATGCCGAAGAGGATGGCGTTCTTCTTTTCAGCCATCTTCCGGTAGATGATCAGCGACTCCTCATAATGCGACATTTCCGGGCTAAGTTCGCTCATGACGTCTTGAATAATGGAGAGAAAGTATTCCGTCACGATCTCATCTTTGCTGCGGTAATGGCGATAGAAGGTGGCATAGCCGATATCGGCGCGGTCTGTCAGCTTTCTCACGGTGACGCGCTCATAGCCGATTTCCAGCGAGAGATCGATAAGCGCCTCGCGCAATGCCCTTCTTGTACGCGCGATTCTGCGATCCAGTTTAGTCATGATTTTCCCGTTCCTGTGTTTTTCGTTACGGTTTCATCCCCAACCAGCGCGTTCATCACAACTGTGCGCAAACTATCGCATGGATACAATAACGCCCCCAGCCAGGCAATTGCAACCGCTTAGTCTAAAGTGATACAGTAATGGGTTTTCTATATCGTTTTTTGAGCTAATTTTGGAAGCGGCGGGTATTCGTCGGCTGGAATTGCGGAAACAGGGACGCCCAAAAGGCTGCTGCGCCGGATTGCCCGGCGGCAAATTGACAAAGCAAGCGGCTTACATGATAATGGCTGTGAAATGCCAGGTTGTTTCCAGAGGCGTCGATGGACGGCAAGCTGAAGACCTATCGCGATTGGGTTGTTCAAGCGCAGACCGGTGACCTGCCCGCGCGCAATGAGGCATTTGATCATCTCGCGCGCGACTTTCAAGGCATGGTATACGGCATCGCCTACAGTCGCCTAAGCGACCGGCAGCTGGCTGAGGATGCGGCGCAGGAATCCTTCATAACCGCCTACAAGCGCATCGCCCAGCTCAAGGACGTCAGCGCCTTCCCCGTCTGGCTCAAACGCATCGCGCTGACCATGACCGAACGCGCGTCGCAGCGGCGGGGCGTCGGGCTGGAGTCCCTGGATGAGCGCGATGATCTGGCTTCGCGGGAGGCTACGCCGGAAGCGCAGCTGGAAGCGGCTGAATTGCGGCAGCGTCTGCGGCTGGCTGTGGCAGCTTTGCCTGAATCCCAGCGCGGGGTAACGCGGGAGTATTTCTTGTTGGGCGAAACCCAGCGGGAGATTTCCGAGCGGCGCGATATCCCCCTGGCGACGGTCAAGAAGCGCTTGCAATACGCGCGCGAGCAGTTGCGCGGCTTGATCCTGGGCTTCAACGAGAGCTTTGATCTCGCGATGCTTCATGAGCCGCAGCGGGAATACCAGCCGGTGGTTATCAGCCGCCGGCGCTTGGGACCCAAAGACTAAGAAATTCAGCGAGAAGAATGAGTACTGCAAAGCTTGTCCGATACGCGCAGTTTGGCGCGGTTTGTCATCCCAAATAGTGGGAAGGCGAGCGACGCTCACGCTCATTCCGCGCCATTTTCATTCCAATCATCACTAATCCGATAGTTGTAGGGGCGAGACGGTGGCTCGTCCCGCTCGCTGCACAACCAGAATCTGACGGAAAATCATCAGTATCGGGCAAAACTTGCAGGGGCGGCTCGGCAAGTCGCCCGTGTTTGCGTTGCGCGGCACAATCGCCCCCAACCCCGGCCCGAAAACGAGGCAGGCGCGTTTTCGCTGGACGCCGCAATGAATTCTGCGCGGGCGTCGCCACTTGCAATCCAGCAATCGCGAGTCGGGCTAGCTGCCTGGCACGATTTCGCAGGCGCCTTGCCGCATGCAAGTCCAGGTCATATCGCCGCCATCCAGATGCAATGCAGCGCCCATGCCCTCGAGGATAGCCGCCATTGCCGCCACATAAGGCGCGGAGAAGCTGGTGCCGTTCAGCGCCTTGTAGCCATCATTCAGATAGATCGTGTGCACATCGCGGCCCGGCGCCCAGATATCGCCGCCCTTGTTGCTGAAGCTGCTGCGCGCGCCATCCGGGTCAACCGCGCCGACAGCCACCACCCCATCATAGCGAGCCGGGTAACCGGGCAGCGAACCGCCGCTGTTGCCAGCCGAGGCGATGACCGTGACGCCTTTGCCCAGCGCGTATTCCACCGCGTCCTTGGTGACTTGCGAGCCGACCGAGCTGCCGAGCGACAAGTTGATGATATCCGCGCCTTCATCCGCGGCATAGACGATGCCAGCCGCCACATCGGCCATGGAGCCGCTGCCGCCAGGACCCAGCACGCGAATCGGCAAAATCGCCGAATTGGGCGCGAAACCGGCGATGCCGATGCTGTTGTTGATATTGGCCGCGATGATGCCCGCCACCGAGCAGCCATGCCCGAAGACATCATCCGGATCGTCATCGTTGTCGACAAAATCGTAGCCATTATCGAGCACGCGGCTTACCAGGTCTTCATGGTTCATGCAGACGCCGGTGTCGATGACGGCGACGGTGATGGGGCGCAAATCGCTGATGTCATCCCAAGCGTTTTCCGCCTGGATATGCGGCAGCGCCCACTGCCGGTCATAATCGGGATCGTTGGGCGGGTTATTAAGAGCCACGCTGACGATGAAGTCCTGCTCCACCAGCTCGACATCGCTATCGAAGCTGAAGTTCGCGCCGAAACTCTCGGGGACGTCCACCACCCAGATCTCCAGCTCGTCGATGCGCTCGACGATGCTGCCGCCAATGCGCTGGACATATTCCCTTTTCTCATCAAGGGGCGTATTGGGATCGTAATGGATCACCCAATTGCCGCTGGGCTGCGCGCCGGTCACCATCAGGATGCGCGTGCTGTCTGGCTGGCCATCGGGACCCGTGCCGCGCAGGATGTTGCCTGGCGGGAATTCGCTGGCGCCGGCTGGCGCGGTGATCAGAAGCGCCAAAAGCAATACCAGGCTCAGCTTGGTCAGTTCTGTGAGTCGCCTCATGATACATCCCTTCGTCTGGAGAACGGGACTGCGTTTGCGATTTAGTATGACGAAATCCGCGTTTCTTTCGCCGTGATGAACTCGAGCAGAGCGGGCAGGCCCTCCTGCGTTTTCTGGATGCCGCGGGTTATCGCCGGGATAATCTGCCCTGGCTCTTCAACGCGCTCGCCATAGCCGCCGAAGGCTTTTGCCATGTCAGCATAATGGCCCGAGATATCTGTGCTGCGGTATTTCTCCGTGGAGACAGGCATAATTGGAATCTCAATCGCCATGGAAGAATTGTTGAGCAGCACAGACAGGATCGGGATGCGCTCTCGCACAGCGGTTTCGAAATCCATGCCGGTGAAGCCGATAGCGGCATCGCCCCAGACGTTTATGCACAGCGCTTCCGGGCGGGCAAGCTTCGCGCCCATCGCCAGACCGAGGCCATAGCCGAGCTGCGTCGTCTTGCCCCAACCGATATAGGTGAGCGGCGCAACCGACTGCCAGAATGGCGACAATTGATCGCGCGGGCTGCCGGCGTCGTGGGTGATAATGGTGTTCTCGACGTCGACCGTATGCAGCAGATCCCAGATCACTCGGTAAGGTGAAAGCGGCGCCTCGTCCGATGTTAGCATTGGCATCCATTGATCAAGCCATTCCGCTTTCACCGCGCTGATTTCGCCAGCCACAGCATTAGCCCGTTCTTCGCGGTCATTGCAGCGGTGGCGGAGAGCCTCCACCAAGCCGTCGAGGATCAAACCGGCATCGCCTACCAGAGCGATATCCGCGCGAATGTCTTTATTGATATCCGCTGGATCAATTGTAGCATGAATAATCCGTTTTCCGGCCGGAATCTTGAGGCCGAACGCGGTCCGCGTGAAGCTGCACCCTATGCCAAAAACCAGATCGGCTTTATTCAGAAAGTGATGCGCGGTTTTTGGGATTGCCCGGCCGCCCGAGCCCAATGCCAGGCGATGATTCTCCGGGAAGGCGCTTTTCCCGCCCAGGCTGGTTGTTACGGGAGCGCCAAGCAGCTCCGCCAGTTCTTTCAAGGCGTCCCATGCTTTTGCGTAATGCACTCCCTGCCCCGCATAGATTACCGGACATCGGGCAGCGAGCAGCGCCTCAGCGGCAGCTTCTATCGACGCGCGGTCTGGTCCGTAGCGTAAGGACGGGGCTGGAGTGGGATCAAAAGAATCGGAGATCTCCTCGCTGAAAATATCCGCTGGGAATTCCACAAGGACGGGGCGGGGCCTGCCATTGCGGACCTGCGTGAATGCGCGCAGCATCGCCTCTGGGACTGCCTCAGCCATTGTGACCTGTTCCGATGCTTTGGTTACGTGCCGGAAGTTCAATGCGGAGCTGAAATTAGGCTGGATTTGCGCCAGATGCCGCGGATAGCCGGCCGGCAACACAACGATAGGCGCTGAATCGCCATAAGCTTGGGCGACGCCGCCAAAAGCATTTTCGGATCCAGGCCCGCTTTGCATGCAGAATACGCCGATCTTTGCGCCGGAGGTCAGCCGGCTCATGGCATCGGCCATGTGCAGGCCAGTCCGTTCCTGCCTGACGATTATCGGACGGATATCAAGTTTAGCCGCCGCCTCGATGATCGGGTTGACAGGATAAGCAAACAGGATCTCGACGCCTTCCGCCTTGAGAACTCTGGCAACCGCATCGGCTACATTCATGCTGGCTCTGGACCCATTCAGCATTTACAGGCACCCTATGGTAACCGCGCTTACTGCCTTTACGCAAGAAAGCGGCGGGCGTCGCGGCCTGGACGGGTCATCTTGGGCGAATTCGCCCCCAAGGGCAAATTATGACGAGCGCTGGCGGTTGACGCTGAAGCTGAAGACATCATCGCGGGCATAGTGCCCGGTCACATCCAGCGTCATCTGTTCACGCGCGATCATGCCGAGGTCCAGATCGGCATAGACGATAGTCTCTTCGCCGTATATGGGCGGGAGCAGATATTCGCCGTCCGGTTTGATGACAGCGCTGCCGCCATTGAGCAGGAGCGCCTGCGGGTTCTGCCTCAGGCATTCGGGCAGAGTCAATTCCGGCGGGAAGTCCGCGGCGGTCATGATGCTGCCGACAGCCAGGACAAAGGTCCGCCCCTCGAAGGCGTAGTGCCGGCTGGCGATCTGGTGGCTTTCCTTGACGGCGGGCCATAGCGCGATGTGGATGTCTTCGCCGCTGGTGTGCAGTGCCTGGCGGGCATGGGGCATCCAATGTTCCCAGCAGATCAAACCGCCGACGCGCCCAACTGCGGTATCGGCCGCGCGCAAGCCAGCGCCATCCCCTTGCGCCCAGACCAGCTGTTCGGTGAAGGTCGGGCGGAGCTTGCGATGATGATTGCCGATCGCGCCATCGGAGTCGATGATGACGAGGCTGTTATAGAGGCTGCGGTTGCCGCGCCCATGCTTGACGCGTTCGTTGCAGCCGAGCGCGACGACCATGCCCAGTTCGGCGGCGCGGGTTTGCAGCTGGCGCATCTGCTGGCTGTCGATGGGCAGGCTGTTTTGGACCAGCCGGGCATAGACGCGCTTGGTCGGCGCATGATCCCAGCGGGCGTAATCCATGGCGTAATCCAGCCAGGCGGGATAACCGGGGAAGAAGGTCTCTCCAAAAGCCGCCAGTTTTGCGCCCTGCTTTGCCGCTTCGCCGAGCAGCGAAAGGGCTTTGCCGACGCATCCGTCCAGATCCCCATACGCCGGGCGAGCCTGAATGAGGGCGACGCGAACCGTGTCGGTCATGCGAGCGCGCCGAACCTACCCGCCGTCATCCAGCACGGCTGGCACGCGAAACTGCTCGTCATCGCTATCGGGCGCGTTGGCCAATACCTCGGCCACCGGAAGGGAGCCTTGAGCCTGGTCGGCGCGCATGACGCTGCTCAAGGGCAGCACCGATGATGTCGGGTCAATATGCGCGGTATCGAGTTCTTGCAGCTTCTGGAAATAAACGAGGATCTCGGAAAGCTGCCGCTGATAGAGGGCGACATCGGCTTCGCTCAATTCGAGGCGAGCCAGATCGGCGATGGCGCGGACCTCTTCGGCGCTGAGGCGGGTTTCTGACATTGGCGGGTCACTGTCATGGGCGGATTTTCGATGGCGGAAGTCTAGCGCGAAGCAGCCCTTGCGTACAGGTCTGCTTGGCAGGGAATGCGGGATAGACTTGACCAGTCGCCTGCGAAACTAGGCAATTGACCGTTGCGTCACGGAGCGCTTGTATCCTCTTCCAATGCCAAATCGCCGCCTATCCAGTAGACTATAGACACACGGCCGACAATGCCGCCGCCCACGCAAAATACCTTGCGGCTCACTGATTTTGACTCCCCCTCTCTGACTCGTCGGAATGCGCGACATAGAGAGGTCGGCAAGGGCCGCGCCGCGTAGACACAGGCGGTCGGGGGTGGGGTCTGCAACTCGCAACGTATACAGGCGCGAATATCATCAGGAGGAGCCCATGCGAGCGACAGTGGAACGGGACGAAGCGCTGCGGTTGCTGCGGATTGAGCATCGGTCCGTTGAAGCGCTGATTGCCGAGCTTACCGACGAAGAGATGACCCGGCGCGACAGCATTCGGCACGGCTTGTACTATGACCAGGAATGCTCTTTCAAGGACTTGCTGGCGCATCTGATCTGCTATGAGCAATACGCGCTCGAAGCCATAGATTCCTGGCAATCCGGTCGCAAGCACTGGGCGATCGACGCCTTGCGGGATCCCCGCAAAAGCCGCGAGATTCACTATGGGGGCATCGACGAGCGCGCCCGACTCAGCCTGGATGAGCAGCTGGCGGAATATCGGCGGATCAGCGCGGAGTTGGAAGGGGCGGTCGCGGAGCTCAGCGACGCGGAATGGCGGGGCAGCGCGCCTTATGCCGATGCCACAGGAGCAGACCTGGGTGGCATAATCGAGGGCATCATGGTCATGCCGCCGCGCCCCATGTACCGCCATCTGCCGGTGCATGTGCCGGATGCGGCCAGCTATATTCGCAGCTTGCGACAGCCAGCGTAAGCGGCTCTTCGGTCTGCCTGGCCTGTGCTATAATTCGCGACTGTTTGGCAAGCCACAAAGGCGGGAGAGTGGCGACAGATGCGTAAACGAGGCTGCCTGGCGGCGGTGTTTGGCTTGGGCGCGCTGGCTCTGCTGACCAGTTTGTGTTCGTTCAGCGCCTTCAGCTTGTCGCAACAGACGGTGACAGACCTGCACGGAGCCGGCTTCCGCGTCGATGATCCGCTCATCACCCTGGGTTGCGCTTTGGCTGGCTTATGCGAAGGCGAGCCGGACGGTCCCGCGCCCGAACACGCGCCCCTGCTGATCATCAGTCCAGCCGCCACAGTCTACGCAACCGCAATTCCCAGCGCCACGCAGCCGCCGCAAGCCACGGACCCGCCCGCCCGCGCCACGCCAAGGCCAAGCCCGCAGCCGACAGCCACGCAGCCACAGCTTGACTTGCCGCGCATCACCGACCCGCGAGCGCTGACTATCCTGCTCCTGGGCATCGACCAGCGCAGCGCAGCCGCCGAGCAAGGTCCCTTCCGCAGCGATACCATGATCCTGCTGCACGTTAATCCAGCGGCGGAAACAGTCGGCGTTTTGTCACTGCCGCGCGACCTGTGGGTGGAGATACCGGGTTATGGACCCGGGCGGATCAACACGGCGAATTTCCTGGGCGATAGCGATGCCTACCCCGGCGGTGGCGGTCCCGCCCTGGCTATGGAGACGATCGCCGAAAACTTCGGCATCCGCGTGGAGAAATACCTGCTGGTCAACTTTGACGTATTCACGAGGATCGTCGACCTGCTGGCCCCCGATGGCGTAATGGTGAATGTGCGGGAATTCATTGACGACCCGGATTATCCCGATGACTTTTATGGCACGATTCATGTCAGCTTCGAGCCGGGCATGCAGCGGATGGATGCCGAGACGCTGCTGCAATATGCGCGGACGCGGGCGACCCAAGGCGGCGACTTTGACCGGGCGCGGCGGCAGCAGCAGGTCCTGGACGCGCTGCGCGCAGAGGTGCTCAGCGCCGGCGGGATAGTCAACTTCGCGACGCAAGCCTATCCGCTCTGGCAGGAGCTGCAAGGCAACTACCGCACGAACCTGGAACTGAACGAGCTGATCGCGCTGGGACGGCTGATGGGCCGCGTCAAACGCGAGAATATCCATTACAGCGTCATTGACAAATTCTATGCGGCTCTGGGAAAAAGCCCGGCCGGCGATGATGTGCTGATACCGGATCTAGTCTCAATTCGCGATCTCATCATGCGCACCTTTTACCCCGAAGCGCCGATGACGCCAGCTGAACTCAAGGCGCGCGTCGAGCGGGAAGCCGCGCCGATCTACGTCTACAATGGCACGCCGGTCGTCGGGCTGGCAGGCGCCATGCGCGATTGGCTGCAGACCTGGGATGTGGCGGTCACGGGGATAAACAACGATGTGACCTCCGGGCGATTGCTGACCGAGATTCGCGTTTATGGGCAACATCAGGCGACGGCGAATTATCTGGCGCGCTTGCTGGGCTTGCCGGCTGAGCGCGTGCGGCGCTCCGGAGATGGCGTGATCGCCGAGGGCGTCGTGCTGGCTCTGGGTTTGGACTCGCAGGCGATCATCGGGGCTTGAGCGGCTGACGAATCAAGCATTGCAGTCTGTTATACTGCGAACAGGCGGGATGAGGAGAAGCGCCCATGCTGCGCAGAATTGGCTTGCAAAATTTCAAAAGCTGGCGCGAGTTGGATATCGAGCTTGCGCCGATTACGCTGCTCTTTGGCGCGAACAGCTCGGGCAAGTCGGCGATATTGCAGAGCTTGCTGATGTTGAAGCAGACGGTGAACAGCCGCGGTCCTCAAGTATATTTGGATTTCGGTGGACACCGTAATGACTATGCCGACTTGGGAAGCTACCATGATCTTGTATTCGGGCATGATACCAACAAATGCCTGAGCCTCTCCCTAGCCTGGAACGAGCGCATTCAATCCCGGCAAACCACGGGGAGTCGCGCGCCAAGGTTCGTGAGTTTCGAGTCAGCGAGATTCAACGTTACATGGGCAACCGATGATGATCTCCATATATCCAAGCTGCGTTACGACGTGCGCTCAGCGAATTCTGCGCATGACTGGGTTGAGGTGATACGACTACCGGACCAGAAATATCACCTTCGCACTTCGCTGACGGAAACTGATGAGGAGTTCAAACCAGTCTCGCCGCCGCCCAACTTTTACGTACTCCCACGCCTACCACGAGAAATAGGAGACAGTAGTATCGCTTATCTTGGATTCAATCGCTATGCCCGATGGTTCGAAAACTTGTTCGACCGCATCCAATATGTCGGTCCCTTGAGGCGTCCGCCGAACCGGCATTATCTGTGGACAGGAAGCAAACCCAAGGTAATTACGCCAGATGGAGACAACACCATACAGATGCTTATTGGCTCCGCTAGAAAAGACTGTGATTTGCTTAACCTAGTGACGATGCGCTTAAAGAATCTGCAATTGATCGACTCGTTCGACGTCAGGGCTATCGACCAGAATGAACGACTGTACGAGGCCACCGCTACCATCGGAGGAATGCGCGCATCACTGATGGACGTCGGCTTCGGCATTTCGCAAGTCCTGCCGGTCATCACCATGCTCCTCTCAGCGCCCGAAGGCTCAATCGTCCTCCTCGAACAGCCGGAGCTCCACCTCCACCCCAACGCGCAGGCCGCCTTGGCCGACCTGATGCTCCAGGCCGCCGAGACGCGCAATTTGCAGCTCATCGTCGAAAGCCACAGCGAGCATATCCTGCGGCGCATGCAAAGGCGCATAGCGGAAGCGGAAAGCAGTTTTGCGACGCCTGAGAAAGTCAAAGCCTTCTTCTGCCAGCCCGGCGAAAACGGCTCGACGGCCTGCGAAGTCGAACTTGACCGCTTTGGGCAGATTGCCAACTGGCCCGACAAGTTCCTGGGAGATATCAGCGGGGATATTCACAGCATGAGTCGAGCGGCATTCAAGCGGCTCAAGCAGGAACGTGCGGGTGACTGACTTTGTATTAGACGCCAATGTATGGGTGATGGCTGACCGCAGGATAACCCACGAGCTACCGCGTGAAGAAAGAGACTGCATCAAAGCTTGCAGGGACTGGCTTGAGACATTTGTACAGGGCAAGGACCGACTTGTCGTGGACTGGGACTATGAGATCATTTCCGAATATCGCCGGAATATCAGCCAAAGTGGCTTTGCAGAACTACACTTGAACAGAATTGAATCGGAATCGATTTCGCGCTTTGTGCGGGTCAATCTGGATCGAGATAGCAACATGCATGCGGTCTTGCCTAATGGGCTGACGCTCGACGACCCTTCAGACCGAAAGTACGTTGCGGCGGCTGTGCAGCTTATGCCATTCGCCCCAATTTACAACGCAGCCGACACCGACTGGGCAAAGGAGCGCGCGCAACTGGAAGACTACGGCCTGACCATCCACGAACTTTGCCCCGAGCTGATCTCCGCCTATCAAAGTTAGAGCCCGCCCGCCGCCGAGCCTATTCCCCGCATATCTGCTACAATACATCCTGGCAGCTTTGTAGCAGGATCCGCGCCATGAACGAGCAGAAGCCGACGCCTCTAGCCAAGATAGTTTGGCTGGATCCATTCACCAGCAAAACCCGCGAACAGCCCCTGAGCGAAGGCGACAAGCTGACAATCGGCCGCTCGGCCAGCAACGACATTCAAATCGCCGAAGGCCATATCTCGCGGCAGCATGCCATCATCGCCTGCCGGGATGGGCAATTCCTCATTGATGATGTCGGCAGCGCCAACGGCACCTTCGTCAACGGCGTGCAAGTCTATGGCGAGAATCGGCTGGCCATCGGCGATGAGGTGCATCTTTTCGTCTCCGTGCTCAAGCTGCTTTCCGCGACGGATTCTGCCCCGGGCGGCGCGGCGGGCAGAGTATCGGCTGTGGCCGGCGACAGAGCCAGCCTGCGCATCACGCGGGGACCGCAGCGGGGCCAGGTCTTCGCCCTGCTCAAGGACGAGCTCTACATCGGCCGCTCGACGCCCAGCTCGAATTGGGAGATCGCCCTGCAAGACCCGACGGTGTCGCGGCCCCATGCCTTCCTGGTAAAAGAAGAGCGCGAGTGGAAGATCTTTGATCTGGGCAGCATCAATGGCACGGCAGTGAACAGCCAGCCTGTCGCCGGCGGGAAAGCCACCCGGCTGCGGGATGGCGACCGCATCGTCTTCGGCGGCACGATGACCGTCTTTCACACCGGCTTCCCCGCGCGGATCTCCACCGGCGAGCGCATCGGCAAGGAGCGCCCATGAGCCAGCCAAACATCATCCTGATCATCGCCGACGACATGGGCTATGGCGACTTCGGCATCTTCAACGACCGGATTTCCTGCACGCCGCATCTGGACGCTCTTGTGGAAGAGGGAGTTTGCCAGACGCAGCATTATTCGGCCGCGCCAGTCTGCGCGCCAGCCAGAGCCGCGCTGATGACCGGGCGTTATGCCCAGCGCACGGGCAGCAACGACACGCTGGAAGCCCGCGGTTTGGATCGCCTGCGCCTCAATGAGAGGACACTGGCCGATATCCTGGCTGGCGCGGGTTATGCCACGGGCTTGGTCGGCAAATGGCATAATGGCGCCTTGGACCGGCGCTATCATCCGCGCAACCGCGGCTTCGACGAATTCGTGGGTTTTCAAGGCGGCTGGAATCCCTATTATCGCTTTCGGCTGGACCGCAATGGCGCGGTGGAATTCGGCGACGGCAAGCGCTATCTGACCGATGTATTCAGCGAGGCCGCTTTGGATTTCATTGAGCGGCATCAGCGCCAGCCCTTTTTCTTGCAGCTGGCCTATAACGCGCCGCATTTCCCGCTGGAGGCGCCGGACGCCATCGCCCGCAAATACGTCGAGCGCGGCTTCAGCCTGGGCGTCAGCTTGATCTACGCCATGATCGAAGTCATGGACGCCGGCATCGGGCGCGTCATCGAGAAGCTGGAGACCTTGGGCATCGCCGACAATACCATCCTGATGTTCACCAGCGACAACGGTCCGACATTCGGCGTCTGGAATGGCTTCGAGCAGCGGCGCTTCAACTATGGCTTCAATGGCAGCAAAGGCAATACCTACGAAGGCGGCATCCGCGTCCCGATGATCCTGCGCTGGAGAGATGGCTTGCCCGGCGGCGGGCTGCGCAGCGACGCTATGGCGCATTTTACCGACTGGCTGCCGACCCTGCTGGGCTTGGCGCATGTGCCTGTCCCCGATAATATCGCTCTGGATGGCAGGGATATTTCGGCTGCATTGCGCGGCGAAGACGGCGGAACCTACCCGCAGCGCTGCTGGCAATGGAGTCGTTATGCGCCGGTTGGCGAATGCAACGCGGCCCTTCGCGAGGGCGATTGGAAGCTGGTTCGCCCGCAAATACGCGAGGCCATGGCAGTCAGCCCGCAGGACACGGCGCATGACAACGCGGTCAAGTTCGTTCCCGAGCGCTACGATGATGTCGTCCGCGAGCCGCAAATCCAGCGGAGCATCCCCGAGCCGCCGCCCGCCCTGCTCTTCAATATCGCCGATGATCCCGGCGAGCGCAATGACCTTGCGGCGCAGCATCCGCAGATTGCCGCGCGCCTGGAAGCCGACCTGGAGCGCTGGTTCATCGACGTGACGGGGATCTGAAGCTTGCCCAATGCGTCAACGCGGCTCGCATTATGGAATCTACTGCAGACGCGAGACAATTCTCGCCCCTACACGACGCCGGATATGGCGGGCAAGCAGTGGTCAAACTGCTCCTGCCTTCCCTCAAAAGACTCGGTGTCCTCGGTGGCAAAACGCAATTCGATTAGACGACAAGCCGAGGATGCGCTAGAGTATGCCGCTGACTTGCTAGCGACGACGAGGCATATTCCGCCATGCCGCAACCTCTGCTGAAGGACCATGCCGATCTGACGACAGCGCTGGGCATCCTCGACGACTGGGCTGCCAACCGCATCCAGCAGCGGCGCCAGCCGGGTCTGGCTTTGGGCATCGTATACGCCGGCCAGTTGCTCTGGGGCAAGGGCTATGGGCTGGCGGACCTGGAGACTGGCAAACCCGTCACGCTGGAGACGCGCTTCCGCATCGCCAGCATCACCAAGACCTTTACCGCCACCGCCATCCTGCAGCTGCGCGACGCCGGCATTTTGGCGCTGGATGACCCGGTCTCGCGGCATTTGAGCTGGTTTGACCTGCGCTATCAAGACGCGCCCGAGATCAGCATCCGCAACCTGCTGACGCATACTGCTGGGCTGCCGCGCGATTCGCTGAATCCCATGTGGACGGATTGCATAGCGCCTAATGCCGAGCAATTTATCGCCGACGCCAAAGCCCGCGCTTTGACCCGCCCGCCCTTTCAGAAATTCGCCTACAGCAATCTTGGCTATTCGCTCTTGGGCGGCATTATCGAAGCCGTTACGAGCCAGACTTGGGCGGATTACCTGAAAGCCAATGTCCTGGACCCGCTGGGCATGAGCGAGACAAGGACCCAGCCCAGCGCCGATGATCCCCTGCTGGCGACTGGCTACACGCGCGAGAAAGCCGGCAATCGGCGCGAACCTTTTGGCTTCTGGCTGATGAACAGCTTCGAGGCTTCCGCCAACTTCGCCTCATCGGTGAATGACCTGGTCAAATATGCCCGGTTTCATCTGGGCTTGGCGGATGGCGCGGTGCTTTCTCCCTATTCGTTGATGGATATGCATCGCGTCCATTGGCTGAACGCCGATTGGCAAGGCGGCTATGGCTTGGGCATGGGCTTGCACCGCATAAAGGACTGGGTCATCAGCGGGCATGGGGGCGGCTACCCGGGCTATCTGACCGCCTTCAGTCTCTGCCGCGAGCATAAGACGGGCGTCATCGCGCTGACGAATGCCCTGGGTGGCGACCCGCATGTTTACGTCGAGCAAGCCTATAAACTCGTCCAGCCGGAGATCATCAAGGCGACCGCCGATGACAAGCCCGCCGCGCAAGCCCACTGGCGGAAGTTCGTCGGCGTCTATGAGAGCGAATGGGCACGGCAGAAAGTGGTCATCCGCGATAATCAGCTGCAGCTCATCAGCCTGGACTGGCTGGATGACAAGCCGACGATCCTGCATCCCACCGACGAGCCGACGGTCTTCACGCTGGAGCAGGCGGGGCAATCCAACGAGACTCTGCGATTCGAACTGAATGCGGCTGAGGAGGTCGCGCGGATGTGGGAGCGGAATGAATACAGCAAGCGCGTCAACAGCGTTTAGCCAAAAGAGACACAGAGGACAATGAGAGAACATGCCAACAATTCAAGCCGATAGACTGACCGACTTCATAGTCCGGATACTGCAAGCGGCCGGCGGCAGAGCCGATTATGCCATCATCGTCGCCGAGCACCTGGTCAATGCCAACCTTGCGGGCCACGATTCGCATGGCGTCATCCGCGCGCCCCACTACGTTCGCTCGATAGAAAAAGGCGAATTGCAGCCGACTGCCGAACCCGATATCGTATCCGAGACGGCTTCTATGGCGCAGATCTGCGGCAACTGGACCTTTGGGCAGGTCATCGCCAGGCAAGCCACGGAAATCGCCATTTCCAAAGCCCGCGACCAGGGCATCGGCTTGGTATCGATGTATCACGAAGGGCATACCGGGCGCATTGGCACATACGCCGAGATGGGCGCGGAAGCTGGCATGGCGTCGATGATCTGGGATGGCTGCCTGGGCGGACCGCGTTCGGTGGTCCTGCCATTGAACGGGACGGGGCGCAAGCTCGGCGCCAACCCCATCGCCATGGGTTTCCCCAGCCAAAGCTACGGGACGATCCTGCTGGATTTCGCCACCTCGATTTCGGCGGCCGGCAAGGTCATGGTGGCGGTGGATGAAGGCGCTCAGCTTCCCGGCGAATGGATCGTCGATGGCGATTGGCAGCCCACAAGCGACCCGACGCAGTTGGCGAAAGGCGGCGCGCTGCGGCCCCTGGGCTTGCCCTATGCGGGCCACAAGGGCTATGCGCTGGGCATGATGGTGGGTTTGTTCAGTTTGATGGCTTCGCTGCCTTCGGAGGCTCAGCCGCCCCTGGAAGACCGCTGGGGCACCATGATCCTGATGATCGATATCGCGCGCTTCGGCTCTGTCAACCTCTTCCAGGCGCAGGTGGATACGGTGATCGAATATGTCAAAGCCGATCCGCTGGAGGGCGAGGTCCTGTACCCCGGCGAGATTGAGGCGCGGCGGCGGGCTGAGCGGCTTGCCAATGGCATCAACCTGCCCGAAGCCACCTGGCGGGAGATTAGCGAATGCGCCGAGGGGCTGGGCTTGGCGACGCCAGAGTTGCCCGGTAACTCCCCCAACGAACGAGCGTAGGGGAGAGGCGGCGACTCGCTGGCGGACGACCCAATCGCCCGCCCCTGCATCTGGTCTAGTGCTTGATAGCCCATGCCCACGCAAGCTGATTTTTATGCCCAATTGCGACGCAGCGTCGAGGCCGAAGAGCGCCGCGATATCGCCCTGGCATTGCTGGACCGGACCAGCCGCCGGCAATACCTGGACGACTGCCTGCGCATATTGAACTCCGAGCCGGTCCGCGCCACGCTGGACGCATCGCATCGGCCCGTCTTGCGCGCCAAGTATGGACAATTCCATGCCAAACCACAGAGCGACAAAGCGGGTTTGCTGCGCGAAAACCTGACTCGCCTGCTCGTGCATATCGAGCATCCGGGCGATGTCGATATCTACCAGTTGGGGCTGGAAACCTATTACACCCAGCCGGTCGATGATGTGGCGCAGAACTTGCGGGCGGTGGCGCTGGCTGGCTTGGCGCCGCTGGAACCGCCTTTGGCATGCCTCTATGCCACGCGCTTCCTGGGCGAGCCGCATACTTCGGTCTTCAACTGCGAGCCAGCCATGACGGCGATTGACGTCCTGGTCGCTGCGGATCAGCGCTTGCCCCTATATCAGTTCTTGCTGCGCGATGGCGTGACGATGGCGCGGACGCGGCGCGGCGAACTGACCGGCAAGGCATTGGAATCGCTGGGCGAGGATTTCCCGCCGCGGTTCTACGCCGGCTTGATTGCGCAATATCAGGCGCTTGACCAGCCGACGGCCAGCATGGGCATCATCAACTGGATTATCGACGGGCGGGCCGAAGCGCTTTACGACAGGCTTGAGCGTCTCATCCTGGAATCCCGACACGTTGACCTGCGGCGTTATGGCTTGGTGATGCTGGCGGCGGCTCGCGACGAGGCGCTTGGCGAGCGGCTTATCAGCATGGCGCGGCTGGCGAGGCAAGCCGATATTCAGCTCTTCATCGACGCGCTGGACATCTGCCAGCACAGCCAGCGCGATGCGACACTGGCGGCGCTGAAGAAGCGGCTCTAGGCGCGTATCTCTGGCCGATATATGTCCGCAAAGCCCGGCTCAATCTGCAATGCCAGGTTATCCAGCAGGGCGGCCGCGCTCACCTGGTCCAGTATGGCTTCGGCGACCAGAACGTCCAGGGTAACCAGGAAGCGCCCAATCGGCTTGAGCGAAAGCAGGCTGCGACCCTTCTCGCCATCGCAGTATGTCGCGGCAGCAGTATAGACGCCATTGGCGCCAGCTTCAGCTTCATAGCCATAGCTCTCCAGCCAACGCAGCATGAAGCCGTCATGAGCCGCGGCGCTGGAGGAGGCGGCATCAGCATAGACATCCACCCAGTAGCCAAGATGCGCGAAGAATATCGTCTCGTCGCAGGCGCTGTTGATGAATTGGGCGCGCTGGCGATAGGCATGCCCGTGATCAGCAGCAAAAGCCGCAAAAGCCTCGCGCAAGTCATCGCTTACGGTCGCGACCAGATCTTCCGTAGAGAAGTGGCCCGAACGTTCTGCATCGGTCGGCAGCGAGGGCGGCAGGCTGCTGATGAAAGCCTCAAAGCGAGCGGCCACCTGGTCTGGGGAGGCTGGCTCCGGGTCAGGCATAACGCCGGCGCCGATTTGGCTGGGGTCGTCAATGATGATGACCGTATGCAGGGTTTCGCCTGGCTCGGCGGCTGTCTGCGGGTCGCGCTCGCGGATATTCTCGACGATATCCTGCCCGGCCAGCACATCGCCAAAGATGGTGTGCTTGTAGTTGAGATGGGGCGTTGGCGCGGTGGTGATGAAGAATTGACTGCCGTTTGTGCCCGGTCCGGCGTTGGCCATGGCCAGCAAGCCCGGGCGGTCAAAGGTCAGGAAGCCGACCGGTTCATCGCCAAAGCGGTAGCCGGGTCCGCCGCGGCCGCTGCCGGTGGGGTCGCCGCCTTGCGCCATGAAATCGGGGATGACGCGGTGAAAAGTCGTCCCATCATAGTAGCCTTGCCGCGCCAGGAAGACGAAGTTGTTCACGGCAGTTGGCGTCAGCCTTTCATAGAGATCGAGATAAATGGCGCCGGCGCTGGTGCAGAATATGGCGTGGTAATCGGTATCGGCTTGCAGAACCTGTTCAGCCGCTTCGAATTGCATGTGCGTCAACTCGCCAGGATGCGCCCTGCCGCAGAATGTTTGCGGGCTGTCTGGGCCATCAGCGAGGGCGACAGACGACAGCAGAGCGATGAGCAGTAGCGCGATAAAGGTCTGGCAACGCAGCATGATGGCATCCTTTGGCGATAGAGCGGGCTCGTCTGGCGGGCATTGTGGCTTAGGCTGCGCGCTTTGACCAGCCGCAACAGGCTCGGGCGGGCTTTCCGGTAGTGTATCCATTTAGGCTGAAACACATCTGTTTTACCACCGAGGACATCGAGAGCGCAGAAGTAAATCACATAAAATAATGAGAATCGTAGGGCGACTGACCTGCAGTGTCTACGCGCAGCGGTGAGTCGCCCTTCACCCTATAGCATAGGCATAATCGGGACGAGCGACAGGCTCGCCCCTGTTTACGTTGCGAGTTGCAGACCCCACCCTCGACCGCCTGTGTCTACGCGGCGCGGCCCTTGCCGACATCTCTAGCGCGCGTAGACACTGCGCATCTGTCGCGCATTCCGACGAGTCAGAGAGGGGGAGTCAAAATCAGTGAGCCGCAAGGTATTTTGCGTGGGCGGCGGCATTGTCGGCCGTGTGTCTACAGCATTCGAATTGTATGTTGCATGACTTACTTTCACTTACTTCTGTGTCCTCGGTGGTGAATAGGTATTTGAAGCGATAGCATTGGGTGGGCATTCACGCGCCTTTGACAGCGCTGGCGGCTCTGTTAGAATCTTGGGACTGCATTTCTTGGCGAGGGCGCGAGCATGAGCGGATTTCCCGGCTTCCCGAAAGAGACGCAAGCCTTCCTGCGCCATTTGCGGGCGAACAACAATCGCGAGTTCTTCCTGGCGAATCGGGCGCGTTTTGACGAGGCGGTCAAGGCGCCGGCCCTGGAGTGGGTATCGGCGATGGGCGCGCGGCTGAAGAACTTGGATCCGGACATCGTAGTAGATACGCGGACGAATGGCAGCGGCTCGCTGATGCGCTGGAACCGCGATACGCGCTTCAGCAAAGACAAATCGCCCTACAAGGTGAATATCGCCATGTTATGGTGGCATGGCAGCGGCAAGAAGATGCAGCATCCGGCTTTTGGCATGCAGATCAGCCCTGACGATGGCGGCTTGATGGCTGGCATGTTCCATTTTCCCAAAGCCATGCTGGCGGCTTTTCGCCAGGCGGCGGCTGAGGACGAGCTTGGCGAAGCGCTTGTCGACGCGGCCCGCCAGGTGGAGGCCAGCGGCTACACGGTGCATGGCAAGCATTACAAACGCGTCCCGCGCGGCTATGCCCCGGATCACCCGCGGGCGGAATGGCTGAAGTTCAACAATCTGCACGCCGGCGAGCACGATATATCGGCTGAGCTGATTACATCGCCGGATTTGCTCGACGAATGCTTTGCGCGCTTCCAAAAATTGGCGCCGATTCATCATTGGCTGGTGGCAGTCCAAGAGCGCTATGGCGGCTATTGAGCCCTGGCGTTTCAATTCTCAGGATGCAAAAAAGCCCCGTGTTCAGCCAATCTATCACTTGTGTTTTCGGCAGGCGCTTGCCTATAATCGTTAGCTTATCCGCCGACTAGCGGATTGCAGCCTATCCTTCTGGGGAGCCTGAGTTGATGAGACGCCTGCGCCGAGCGATCCTTGCGCTCCTCATGCTGTTGCCCTTGAGCGTCGCCTACCCGCAAGATTCCGGCATCAGCCTGGATATCATCGGCATCAGCTCGACAGATTTATCACGAGTGGCCATCCACGCCAGCATCCTGGATTCCAGCGGCCGGCTGGTTTCGGGCTTGGGCGCGCGGAACTTTTCGGTTGGCGGGGATCTGGCTGGCATGGCGGAGGTCACCGGCGTCGAGAACGTCACCGATGACGATTTGGATTTCGCCAGCGTCCTGGTCATCGATACCAGCAGCAGCATGGCCGATCGTCCGCTCAGCCTGGCGCAGGCGGCCGCCCGCAGCTATCTTGAGGCCTTGGGCGATGATGACCCGGTAGCTCTCGTCTCCTTCAACAACGACGCCAGGCTTCTCGTCGATTACAGCACTGACCGCCAGCGCTTGAACAGAGCGATCGACACCCTGGCTTATGGGGGCAAGACCGCGCTCTATGACGCGACTCTGCTGGGCATCGAAACAGCCATCAAGGCGCCCCTGCCGCGCAAAGCCGTGATCATCCTCAGCGATGGCGGCGAGTATGGCAATGTCAGCGAGCAAAGCCGCGATGCCAGCATCCGCGCCGCCACCATCAACGGCGTGCCTGTCTACTCGATTGGTTTGGGCTGGCATATCGACCGGCGCTTTCTGGAAGCCATTTCGCAAGAATCCAACGCCGCCTTCTATGATACGCCGACGCCGGAAGAGCTTGGCGATATCTTTCGCATGCTGGCATTCCTTTTCCGCAGCCAGTACATCGTCAGCCTCAGCGTGGATGTGGAAGCCGATGGCGCGCGCTATGACTTCACGCTGGATGTCACTACAGACGATGGCAGGCGGGCTTCGGGCAGCGCCCGGCTAAGAGCGCCGATACCCATCCCGCTGCTCTTCTTGCCGGATGACGTCTTCAGCGAAGCTCTGCGCGATGATACGCAGATCACCGTGGAAATTCGCGCGGACCAGGACATCGAAAGCATCGAATACGCGGTTGATGGCGAAGTTGTCTCGACCGAAGAAAGTTACACAATAGAACCAGAGGCGCAGCAGCCGGGCGAATATCAGCTGGATATCACCGTTGAAGATGTCGAAGGCGATGTGGGCAGGCTGAGCGCGGACTTCGAGATTGCCGCCCTGCCACCCAGGCTGACCGATGACTTCGAGGCGGCGGACGAAGAAGAAATCGTCGAAGCCGAGCTTATCTCTGTGGAGGCCGGCGGGCAGACCGAGATCACCCAAGTGGAGTTCATCGTCGATGGCGAAGTGCTCATGGTCGATAGCGAAGCGCCCTACGAGTTTGATCTTGATCCCTTCATGCTGCCGCCCACCGCCCACATTCTGGAAATTCGCGCCACCAACGCCGGCGGGCAGACCACTACGGTCGAAAAAGATTTTGAAGTCGAGCGCATCCCGCCTCGCCTGGAGATCGAAGGCTTGGCTGAGGGCGCGGTCATCAGCGAAGAAATCAGCGCCAGCATCACTGCGCTGGGGCAATCGCCGATTGTCAGCTTGAGCCTGGAGCCGGATATTGGCGCGGTTGTCATAGGCGACCGGCTGGATTTTGTCCTGGACGCGGTCGATCTCCCGCCGGGACCGAATGCCATTGCCGTTCGGGCGGTGGACGAAGCTGGCGCGGAAACTGTGCGCACTCTTGAGTTTGAAGTTGCGCCCCTGCCGCCGACGGTCGCGCTGAGCGGGGTGGCGGTGGAAGCGGTCATCAGCGGTCCGCAATCGGTATCCGTTGATGCTGGCGGGCAAACCGAAATCGCGCGCATCGAAGTCGCCTACAATGGCGGGCCAGCCGAGCCAGTTGAGGATGAGAGATTCACTATCCCTGCCGATGCGCTGGGCGATGGCGAGCATGAAGCGCTGGTGACCGTGACCAATGAAGGCGGCGAAACCGCGACCGTCGCCCTGCCTTTCACCGTGCAACTGCCGCCGACGCCGACCTTCACGCCGCTGCCCACCAATACCGCCACGCCAACGGAGACGCCCTCACTCACGCCAAGCCCGACGCAAACCTCGACGCAAAGGCCGACGCTCACGCCAGACCCGGCCATGACCGCCACCGCCCAAGCTGCCCAAGCCCAGACCGCGACGGCCGCCGCGCCCAGCCCAACCGAGACTGCCCCGCCGACGGATGCGCCGACGGATACGCCTGTGCCGACGGCTCTTCCGACCAGCACGCCGATTCCTACGAGCACGCCGCTGCCAACGGATACTGCCACCAGCACGCCGCAGCCAACAAATACCGCCACCAGCACGCCGCTGCCAACAAATACTGCCACCAGCACGCCGCTGCCAACAAATACTGCCACCAGCACGCCGCTGCCAACGGATACCGCCACCAATACGCCACAGCCGACGGATACCTCCACCAGCACGCCGCTGCCAACGGATACCGCCACCAGCACGCCGCTGCCAACGGATACCGCCACCAGCACGCCGCAGCCAACGGATACCTCCACAAGTACGCCGCTGCCAACGGATACCGCCACCAGCACGCCGCTGCCAACTGACACGCCCACCGATACGCCCGTGCCAACTGACACGCCCACCGATACGCCCGTGCCAACTGACACGCCAACCGATACGCCCGTGCCAACAGACACGCCCACCGATACGCCCGTCCCAACTGACACGCCAACCGATACGCCCGTGCCAACCGACACGCCAACTGATACGCCTGTGCCAACTGACACGCCCACCGATACGCCCGTGCCAACCGACACGCCAACCGATACGCCCGTGCCAACCGACACGCCCACCGATACGCCAGTGCCAACTGACACGCCAACCGATACGCCTGTGCCAACTGACACGCCAACCGATACGCCTGTGCCAACTGACACGCCAACCGATACGCCTGTGCCAACCGACACGCCCACTGATACGTCCGTGCCAACTGACACGCCAACCGATACGCCCGTGCCAACTGACACGCCAACCGATACGCCCGTGCCAACTGACACGCCAACCGATACGCCCGTGCCAACTGACACGCCCACCGATACGCCCGTGCCAACTGACACGCCAACCGATACGCCCGTCCCAACCGACACGCCAACCGATACGCCCGTGCCAACTGACACGCCCACCGATACGCCCGTCCCAACTGACACGCCCACCGATACGCCCGTGCCAACTGACACGCCCACTGATACGCCAGTGCCAACCGACACGCCAACCGATACGCCAGTGCCAACTGACACGCCCACTGATACGCCAGTGCCAACTGACACGCCCACTGATACGCCCGTGCCAACCGACACGCCAACCGATACGCCCGTGCCAACTGACACGCCAACCGATACGCCCGTGCCAACTGACACGCCAACCGATACGCCCGTGCCAACCGACACGCCCACCGATACGCCCGTGCCAACTGACACGCCAACCGATACGCCCGTGCCAACCGACACGCCAACCGATACGCCCGTCCCAACCGACACGCCAACCGATACACCCGTGCCAACTGACACGCCAAGTCCAGCGCCTACAGCCGATGCGGGAGCGACAGCCGAAGCCCAAGCCAGCCTGACCGCCGAGACCGAAGGCACTGAGTCCGCAGCCACCGAACAGGCGGAAGCCACAGCCGAGGCGACGCAGCGCCCGACGGAGCAGCCCACGCAGCAGGCGCCCGCCGCAACGGACGCGCCAACGCAGACCGCCGTGGATGAGCCAACAGCCCAGCCCACGCTGACGCCGGTGACCATCACCGAGGTGGATGATCCCAGCGCTGACGAGCCGGAAACTCGCGATACCGCCCTGGCGATCGGCGCGGTGGTCATCGGCTTGCTGCTGCTGCTGATCCTCTTCCTGCTTTCGCGGCGGCGCTGATGCGACGAAATCGACGCGGCTGGCGTATTAGAGAATGAAGCTCCATGCCAGGATTATGCCGAGGGTGCTATGCGCGAGTTTGTCATTCGAGTCTTGATCAACGCGGTGGCTGTGGCGGTCGCCGCCATGCTGATACCCAATATCCATATCGCCGATAACGATATAGGCACGCTGCTGACCATCGGCTTGATCTTTGGCGTCGTCAACGCGCTGCTCAAGCCGCTGCTGATAGTCTTGACTTGCCCGGCTGTGCTGCTTTCGCTGGGCTTGTTCATCTTTGTCATCAACGGTTTTATGCTGCTCGTCACCGATGCCCTGGCTGGCGATCGGCTTGTCATTGAAGGCGGTCTCTTCACGGCGATCCTGGGCGGGATGGTGATGGCTGGGGTCAGCCTGCTGCTGGAATCCGCCTTGAACCCGGCCGGCGCGGACCGCCAAGGCGGGGAGGCGCAGAACTTCATCAGCGGCAAGCCCAAGCGAAAATGAGCCGGCGACGGACGATCTGCTGGCTGAGCAGCGGTCGCTACAGCAAGCCGCTGGATGCCTTCAGCGCCAAGAAATGGCGGCTCATGGCTGAACTCAGCGACTATGAGATTCGCGTCATCGGCTTTTCAACTTCGCTGCGTCCGCGCCAATTTCATGAGTGGGCGCATTTTATTCTGCTGCCACAGCCGCCGACTTCGCTGCTGCGCTATCTGTGCATGTTCGCGCTGGCGCCCATTGCGCTGGCATGGCTCTCGCTGCGTTATCGCGGCGCAATCCTGGTGGCGCAGAGCCCCTATGAGGGCGCGATTGGTGCGGCGGTCAAGCGATTTGTCGGTCTCTTCGGTTTGCGGCAGCGGCTCATCATCGAGAATCACAACAACTTCGAGGAAGACCTGTTTTTGCAGCGGCGGGTGCGCTTCGAAGGCTTGTATCGCCGGCTGATGCTGGCTGCGGCGCGATTCGCTTTTCGGCATGCCGATGCCCTGCGGGTCGTCTCATCGTCAACAGCCGAAAGAGCGCGGCATTATGCGCCATCCCTGCCCCAGGCGCAGTTCATGGCCTTCAGCGATACCGACATGTTTCGGCGGACGGTTCGGCGCGTCCCGATCAAGGAATCGCGGGATATCGTCTTTGCCGGCGTGCTGATCCCGCGGAAGGGCGCGCATCATCTGCTGGCGGCTTTCGCCCAATTGGATGCGCCGGACGCGCGGCTGCATCTGGTCGGCAAGGCGGAGAACCGCGAATATGCCCGCTCGCTGCGCCGGCAAACCGCTGCGCTGGGCATTGAGGCGCGGGTGGAATTTCACGGCGCGGTGGCACAGGCGGAGTTGGCGCGGATATTTGGCGAGGCTCGCGTCATGGTCCTGCCATCGCTGTCGGAAGCTCTGGGACGGGTGGTGATAGAAGCCATGCTGCTGGGCGCGCCGGTGATCGGCAGTCGCGTTGGCGGCATCCCGGATATGATTGAGCATGGCGAGAATGGCTTGCTTGTGGCGCCCGGCGACGAAACCGGCTTGGCGCAGGCGCTTGAGCAGATATTCCAAATGGACCCGACAGCCATGGGCGAGCGCGCGCGGCAATTCGCCAGCCAATACGCCTCGCCGGAGAAGCATCTCGATGGCTATCGGCGGCTATTCGCGCTGGTGGATGCTGGCGCTTCGGCAGCTGAGCCGGTGGGCGAATACGCCGAGCAAGGCTAGGGACCAGCAACAAGCGTCGTCAGGTATTGATAGCGCTGCCCGGTGGGCTGGCCCCCGCTGCTGTGAATGGGCAGGGTCTCCAGCGGCTGGTCCTCGTTCGGGATTTTGTACATGGCCAGCAGAAGCGGATACTCCCCCGCGGCGATATCGCAGGGCACATTGAGGACGCGCTCGTCAAAGTAAAGCGCGTCGGGCTGCCAGATCGTCGTCAGATAGAGGCCGCCGGGCACATCATCCGCATGGGCGATGCCGTTGCCATCCCCGCCGGCCATGACCAGGCTGCTGCTATACAGCGCATCCAGCGCGACATCGGTCGACCACCAGCTTTCGACCGTGACTTGCGCGCAGGGCTGCACAGTGTGACCACCCATGAGACGCCAGTTCAGCAGCTTGATATCCTTGCCGAAGCGCCATAAAGGCTCAAGAACAGGCGGCTGGCGGCGATATTCCAGCGCTTCCAAAGCTCGATAGTAGGTCTCGCCCGGAAAACTCATCGCGCTGTAGAGACTGTATTCCCGCTCCAGTTCAGCGATGATCGGCTCGCCCTCGCGGTAGGGATTGCCTTTGATGAGCCAGAGTCGCTCGCTTTCGCCAAGAAAATCGCGCAGGCGCATGGCGGCGTCGGCTTCGCGACCGGTCGCCGTGAACCGGGGCTCAAAAGCCGGCGGCGATTGCGGGTCCTCAATCGGCTTCATGCCGCTCAGGGTGAAAATATCCTGCGGGCTAAGGTCCAGGTTTGTCCGCTCCTGCAAATAATAATTGATGGGGATGACCTCCCACATTTGCTTGGCAGCGATGACCAGGCGGTCGCTGCCAGTTTCGTAGCGCTCTTCCATATAAGCAGCCAGTTCCCAATAGCCGGCGTTGCCGCCAAAATGTCGGAACTCGCGAACGAAGGGCAGGCAGAGCATGATCAGGACGACCAGCTGCAAGTGGCGCGGGATTTGCCTCAGGGAGATCGCGGCTAGGAGGGCGATGCCCGGCGCGAGGATCAGCATATTGCGCGGGGTCAGGCTGGGCATGAACAGATTGACCAGCAGCGCGGCGCCCAGCATGGCGATGACGGAAAGCGCAAACCAGCCTTCGCGCCACAGGGTCGGCAATCGCATGCGCGCGTCAAGCCCGGCGGCAGCGCCTTCGTCCGCAAAATCAGCCCGGCGCCAGGCGCGGACCAGCTTGGCCAGCAAAGTCGCGAATGCGCCCAGAACCAGCAGCGCTCCCAAGCTGGCCGGATTGAAACTGAAAAAGTCGTAGAGAACTTCCAAGCCAGCCCAGGACGACTCCAGGTTGTAAGCAATTTCGCCATTGTGGGCAGAATAGTTTATGAAACCGCGGTAGGCGACTACAAGGGCTATCAAGCCGTAGAGCATGGCGCCGCGGCGATACAGAATCACATTCCAGCGGACGAAAGCCAATGCGCAGAGCAGTTGCGACGCCAGCAGAAAAGCAAAGAAGGGATGCACGAAGAGCACCAGCGCAGCGATCATCAGGGCGAGGGCGCCGCGCTTGAGATCGGGCGTTTCAATGAAGCGCAGCCATGCCCAGGGAAAACTGGCCGAGCCAAAGACCATCAGCGCGTAGGGGCGAGCTTCATGTCCATAATAATAGACGATGGCGGTTGTGCCGAGCAGGATCATGGCCAGCCAGCCGCTGTGCCTGTCAAAGAGCTTGCTGGCCAGGCGATACATCATGGCCAGCGCCAGCATTCTCACCAGCGCCGAAAAGAAGCGCGTGATATTCTCATGGTGACCGAAGAGGGTGACCCAAATATCCTGCCAGACATTCTCGGGGAAGAGCTCATGCAGCGGCTTCACGATATGCGAGAGCAGGCCGATCTGCTCGATTTGGGCGACGGCGTGATGGACAACCCAGGCTTCGTCCTGGCGATAGCTTCGGTCATGGAAATGCAGAGCCGGCACGGCAATCAAAAAGAGAAGCGCGCCAGCCGCCAGCAGCAGCGATAACAGACGAGATTTGAGCTTTGTCGTGTCCATAGCAGTGACCGCATAATAGCATAAACTCGCCCCAACGATACCTTGGAGGCGGGCAAGCAAAGGCAGGCGATGAACGAAAAAAAGCGGATTGCGCGCTGCGCTTCCTGCGAGGGCTTCGGCTGGTTCGAGGCAGAGGAAACCAGCGAATCAGCCGAATGCGATTGGTGCGCCGGCGCCGGCTACGTGTATCAGCTGGCCGGGCGGGATGCGATCATCCCCAAAGCCGATTACGCCGCCATCGCCGAGGAACTGGAAGCGCTGGAGTTGCAGCGGCTGCGCGAGCTGGGCTATCAAGGCCAGGCGAAGAAGCCTTGGCAGCAGGAAATCCGCAAAGACACCCGGCTCGGCAGCGACCCTTATAAAGCGAATGACGAGCCCTAAGCCCGCTCATGTTCTGTGGGCGGCTCAGATTTCTTTCGCCCAGAATTGGGGATGCAGCTTGCCCAGGGACAGTGTGGAAGTGTTGTGCGCTTTACTCTTCCAGCGCAGCTTGAATGTATGGCTGCCAGCCGACAGATCGGTGACCAGCACAACAAAGGAGATGGGACCATGCCGATTCGCTCCCGTCGAGCTGGCGCGCATGATGCCGTCATCATCGACATAATCGACGCCGTCAACCGCCACATTGAAGTAGACATCGCCATCCGACGCGCTCATTGTCACGCTGCCGGTGAAGCCCACCAGAACATCCCCGCCCAGCGTCGTCAACGTCAGCGATAAATGCGTCGCGTGGACATCGACGAATTCCTGCGAGGTGGTCTTGATGGAAAGCGTAGTATCCAGGACACGATCGATGCTGTTATCCAGCCGGTCTTTCAGATAATTCTGGTTGTCGCGCATGTAGGTGTTGAGGTCCAGCGAGGTAAGCGGTTCGCTTGACCAGGTCTTGGGCCTTGTCCAAGCCATGTGTCTGCCTTTCGTCTTGATATGGATAGGCAGAATGATAGCACAGTTGTTCTAGTTTGACGCGCCTAAATAGTCGCGCATCGGTAGAGGAAGCCGCGTCGTTTGTCTCAACTGCGCTCAGGGGTAGCGAAACTCGTGAATCTGCCCATTGCGGACCTGCAGCAGACGCGACGACCCGAGAAACGCGCTGTCGAAGATATCCAGCTCGGTGGTGGTGAGGAGGGTCTGCGCGCTGCCATCCAGCCGCTCCAGCAAGTACCCGCGCCGGCGGCTATCGAGCTCAGCCACGACTTCGTCCAGCAGGAAGAGCGGATATTCGCCGGTCTGCTCGCGCATCCATTCCAGCTCGGCGAATTTCAGCGCCATGACAGCGGTGCGGGCTTGCCCTCGGCTGCCATACATGCCGCAATCGCGCTCATTGATGAAGAGCCGCAGTTCATCCCGATGGGGACCGGCCAAAGTTGCGCCGCGCCGTATGGCCTCCTGCCGCCGCGCCAGGAGATGTTCCAGGATTTGCGCTTTGACCTCAGCCGGCGACAATGGCTGCGCCAGGTCCAGATCCGGCAGGTCGAAAGCCAGCTGCGACCCATTGGCTTCGGCGCGTGGCAGGATGCTGGGCATGTACTTGAGGCTCAGCGATTCTTTGCCGCCGGTGAGCGCATGATGGGTATCGCGGGCTTTGGCTTCCAGCTGGCGCAGGAATTGCTGACGCCCGGCGATGACGATGGCGCCGCTGCCCGCCAGCTGCTCATCCCAATACTCCAGTTCGACGGCGCCGGCCCGCCGCTCGGCGATGCGCTTGAGCAGGGCGTTGCGCTGGGGCAAGGTCTTCTCATAGTCATTTAGCGCCAGCCAATACGCTATGTTGACCTGGCGCAAGGTGCTGTTCATGAACCTGCGGCGGTCGGCTGGCGAGCCTTCAACCAGGCTCAAATCTTGCGGCAGGAAAAGCACAACCTTGAGCAAGCCGGCCACATCCATGACGCGTTTCTCGATGCTGTTGTGCTTGACCGATTTCTTGAAGCGGGGCGCCCCGCTGCTCATATCCAGCATCAGGGTGACATCCAGCTTGTCATACGCGCCGGAAGTGCCGCCGAGCTCCGCAGACAAACGCGCGAAGGGAATGGGCTCCTCTTCCGCCCGCCAGTGAATCAGCTGCCTGTCGCTGGTGGTATAAGGCGAGCTTGAGGTGGCCAGATAATATATGGCTTCCAGGGCGCTGGTCTTGCCCTGGGCATTGTCGCCGAAGAGCAGGACCGGGCGGTCAGCGGGCAGGCTGAGTTCAAGGCGCGCGTAATTGCGAAAATTGGTCAGCGAGAGGTGATTGATGCGCATCGGCTTGGCTGGCGTTTAGCTGGCAGCCCATTGCGGCAGATAGGCATCGGCAATGATCATCCGCGATTCTCCGGTGGCAAGCTCATACACCCAGACCTCGGGGCGGGCAGGTTCGCTTTTGCTGGCATCGCCATAAAGCGGGAAGCGCTGCATCACCAGTCGAGCGCCCGCGCCATCCCAGCGGAAATAAGACGCGCTGTATGCGGCGTCATGGGCGACCGGCTGCCAGTCATCTGCCTCGGCGGTCAACTCGCGCAGATAGACCTGATGGCCCGGCGTCCAGCGCGAATCCGTATAGCGGCGGGCGATAGCGATCATGCTGCCATCCGGGCTGAATTGCGCGGCCACATCGTCTGTGGGACCATCAGGGTCGGTGAAGGCGGCGAACTCTCGCTGAGCCAGGTCGGCGATTTGCAGGTGGCTGTAAAACTGATTGTCGCGAAAGACCAGCTCGGGGAAGATGACCTGCCGCCCGTTTGGCGCCAGCGCGCCCATCGTGCCATGCGAAGAAGGGATGAAGCGCAGCTGCGCATCGTCATCGCCGCGCGGCACAAGATCATAGAGCAGGATGCCGGGCTGAGAAGAATCGGCGCTGTAAAAGGCCAGGGTATGGTTGTCGCCGGACCAGCGCGGACTATGCCCGACAATTTGTGAATCGGCAATCAGCGGGACCGTGTCATAAGCGCTGCTCGTCATATCGACCAGCCAGATCCGCGACAAGCCAAAGCTGCCGCCCAGGGCTTCCGCGCGTTGGTAAGCCAGCATTTCACCATTAGGGCTGAAGACCGGCGCGCTGCATAGAGCTTTCAATTCCGCGCAATCGACCAGGTCCCGCCTTTGCCCGCTGGAGATATTCAGCAGGCGCAAGGTAACGCTGCCGTCAGTCATCCGTTCGGCATAAGCCAGCCAGCGGCCGTCCGGGCTGATGTCAAAGTCGAAGATGCCGCGCTCGCTGAAGGTCAGCTGCCGTCTGTGATTCGGCTCGCTGATGTCCGCAAGCCAGACATTTTGGGCCGCGCCCAGGGCGGGATAAAGATAGGCGATGCGCGCCGGCTGCCGGTTCGGGTCGCTGATATAAGCGGCGGCGCCCAGGCCGGCCAGGCAAAGCGCCACGATGACAAATACGGCGATATCCAGCTTGTCCAGTTTCATTTCTGCGCGCCCGGATCAAGGATACAAATAAGGCTGCTGCGGCTCTTCAACCGCTTCAATGGTTTCCGCCAGCAGCACGGGCATGAAATTGCCATCAAAATCGCGTGCCATCAGCTCCCCTTGCGCGCGCGCCCATTGCCCCGCGGGGAAGTCGCTTGCGCTCGGCGAGAGTACCGGCATGCCAATCGGGAAGGCGTCGGCGACGCAGCAGCTCATGGTGAAACGCGAGAGCATGAAGCCCTCTTCAGCGAAAGCCGGCTCGCGATAGACAAAGCCGATGACATCGGCTCTTGTTCCATCAAAAGCGGCTGGCGATGAGGCGCGCTCAAATTCGCGCAGCCAATCCAGAATGTTGCGGTCAAGCGGGCTTCGCTGGAAAGCCGAGGCGCTGGCCAGGCCCACGGAACGCAGGCTGATGCCGCCCGTCACCGCCTCGATGCCCAGCGAGCGCGATGGCAAGAGCATAGCCAGCAGGAGCGGCATAGCCACAATCAGCAGAATATCCCAGCCAATCTGGTAATGCTGATGATGATGCGCCTCGCAGCGCCGCAAGCTGCCCCAGAAATTCACCAGAGCCAGCAGAATAAAGATCCCCGCGCCGACAATGACCAGCCAGGCGAAGCGCTGATTGATGTAATTTGTCAGGTTGCCGCTGAGAAGCAGCCAGGCGAAGTAAGCGCCCATGCCCAGCAGAATGCCGGATTTGGCGATGGCGATGGGCTCGCGGCTGGCTGATGTCATTGGATTGCGCTCCCTTTGCGGCCGCTCAGGCATAACCGAGGACGACATTGACCATGACGCCCGCCAGCAGGTTCAGCATGAAGGGCAGCAGCACGAGATAAGCGACGATGCGCGGACGAAAAACACCGCTGAACATCAAAGTGCTCTTGATATCCACCATGGGGCCAAAGGACAGAAAGCTGACTATGGCGCCGGTCGTGAAGCTGTTGACAAAAGCCAGAGCCAGGAAGCTGTCCACGGTGGAGCAGACGCTGAGGATGTAGGCGAGGATCTGCATGAAGACCACCGAGAGCAGCGGTCCTTCGCCCAGAGCCAGCAGGCTGTCTTGCGGAACCAGGGTCTGCATCAGCGCCGCCAATGCCGAGCCGAGGATGAGGAAACGCCCCATCTCGAAGAATTCATCCGCGGCGATCTGCAAGGCATGCAGCAGCCTGGCGCGTGATGAAGCCGGCGTGTCATGCTCGTGATTGTGCTGCGATTCCTGGGAGACATCCTTGAGCACCGCGGCCGGTTTGGCGAAACTGCCAATGACCAAGCCGACGGTGATGGCCACAGCCAGCGTGATGACGATGCGGCCGATGAAGACGGGACCAAAACCAAAAGCGATATAGGTGCTGGCGAAGACGATCGGGTTCATGAAGGGCGCAGCCAACAGAAAAGCCAGTCCCAGCGAAACCGGCAAGCCCTTGTTGAAGAGCCGGCGCGTGACCGGCACGACGCCGCATTCGCAAACCGGGAATGCCAGCCCCAGGAAGGCGCCCATGACCGTGGCCGCCAGCCGGTTGCGCGGCACAAAACGCCAGATGTCTTCCCGCTTGACAAAAGCCTCAATCAAACCAGCGGTGATTGAGCCCAGCAGCAAGAATGGCGCCGCTTCCACAAATATGCCCAGGAAGCGCGTGGCGAAGACGCTCAATATCAAGACGTAATCGACGCCGGCTTTGACCGACTGATAGCCCATCGCCGCCAGGAAACAGACCAGCAACAGAGCCATAAGCAGAGGCTTGAGCGTGTTCTGGCGCGCGCCGCCCGCAACTTTGGATATCACAGCCATAATCGCGATCGCTTGCTAACCGCGCCAAGAGCCAGGCGCATAATCCATCATCATAAGCGCAGCGAACAGCGCCAACTGAGCCGCAAGCTAGGATTGTTCTCCCATTCGGCTCATGATAGCGCCAATCAAGACCCCAAGCATAGCGCCCGTAGGCATGCCATAGACGACGTTGCCTTGGCTGATGCCGATGACAAAGCCCAGCGCCAAACCAACGATGACGCCAACAGCGAATAGCGGGCCGGGATGCGGCGCTTTCATGGCGCGCCCCTCAGCTAGACCAGACGCTCGCGGAGCGGGCTGGCGCCATCTTCCGCCATGTCGAGCGCGTCAACCCGATAGACCGTGGCATAATTCTCGTAGCCGGCCTGCGTCTTGCGCGCGGCGATCGGCTCGGCATCGACATGCCCCTTGACCAGCTCCCAGGTCTCGGCGCTGATGATGATCTCGCCGGGTTCGGCATTCTCCTGCAAGAACTTGCCCAGGTCCGGCGCTTCGCCCAAAGCGGCGAACTCAATGCGGTCGGCGCCGCCCACCATGCCCAGCACGGCATGCCCGGAATGGACGCCAATGCCAAAATGCAATCGATGATCGGCTTCCGACGTGGCGTGTATGGCTTGCACTTCCTGGCGGATGGCATGAGCGGCTCGCACCGCCCGCAAGGCATGATCGCTCTGTTGATTGAGCTGGGTATTCCAAAGCGCTGTTACCGCGTCGCCCAGGTATTGGTCGACGATGCCGTCATAGCGGGTTATGGCGTCGCTGGCCGCCCCGAGATAGCGATTGACGATGCGCATCAGATCCTCGGGCTGCAGATGCTCGCTGAACGAGGTGAAGCCGCGGATATCCGCGAAGAGCGCCGAAATAACCCGCTCGGCCGGGCTGGAATCCAGTTCGCTGATTGAGCCGATATTCTGCAGCAGCGCCTCGGGGACGAAGGCGCCCAGGAGGCGGCGCTGCTCTTCCTGCTCCTTGCGCTCTGTGAGATCGTCAATGACGATGGCTACGCCCCGGCTGACTTCATCATCGGCGCGCATCGGGCTGGCCACCACCTGCCAGTAGCGCTGCCGGCCCTGCCGCTCGAAACGTTCCGCCCAGATCTGCTGCGTCTGTTCGCGCCGCACCATCTCGATATAGTCGAAGAAGCCATCGGTCACTTGGGGCAGCGCCTCTTGCAAAGGCACGCCGACGACCTTCGCGTTGCTGGCGCCGATGATCGCTTCGGCCGCTTCATTGCAAACGATGACGCAATTCTCATTGTTGATGGTGATGACGCCTGAGCCGATCGACGCGAAAATATTCGAAAGCCGCGCGTACATCTCTTCGATCAATTCCGTTTGTTCGCGGATATCTTCAAAAAGGCGCGCGTTCTCGATGGCGACGGCCGCCTGCTGCCCGAAGCTGGTGAGCAGGCCAAGTTCGTTTTCCTTGAATAGCCCAGCCATGATGCGATTGTCGCAATAGGCGACGCCGATGACTTCGTCGCGGGCTTTTAATGGCACAGCCAGGATGCTCAAAAGCGAGAATCCGGCGATGCTTTCGCTGTGGCTGAACTGGTCATCCGCGCCGGCGTTCATCGTCAACAGAGGCTCGCCGCTTTCCACCACCAGGTTGATGACCGACCAACTGACGACGCGCCCGCCCGAGGCTGTCTCTTCGGCGCTCAAGCCACGCGCCACCCGGAACTCGAGTTCGCCAGTATCGCGGTTTTTGAGCACGATGTAGCCGCGTTCAGCTTGCGTGAGCTGGATGACCGTCTCCATCACCTGGTTGAGGACTTCGTCGGTGGCCTGCGGCGAGTTGATGAGGGCGGTGGTCTGTGCCAGTCGGCGCAGCTGCTGGAGTTGCATGTGCGTATCGACCAAGCCCGCGCCCAGCTTGTCGATGCCCGAGCGCAGCGTCCAGAGATGATCAATCGCCCCAGTGGGCAGGTTGATGCCGCGCCGGCGCACCAGCTCTTGCTGTTTTTCCAGCAAGGACTTGACTTCATCCGCGCGCTGACGCAATTCGCGGACCTGCCCCTGTATTGCGCCGAAGCCCCTGGCTGGGGTCTGCTGACTCATCAGTTTCGAAACACCTCATAGGCTTGCATGGGCGCGGAAAGCCCTTTGCCCACGATGGCTTCGCGCGGACGAAACTCATAGGGCAGGGGCCAACTGCTGTTGAAGCGGATTTGCGCGAAAGTTTCCCGCACGATGGTGACGCTGCCGCGGGCGGCATTCTCCTGGATGCGCTTGGCTGTGTTGATGCTGTGGCCTAGCGCGGTGAACTCGCGCCGTTGGAAGCTGCCCACATTGCCCAGGGTGGCCACGCCGGTATACATGCCAATGATATAGTAGTGCGGCTGGGGATCAATTTCCATCTGCCGATAAAGCTCGACGAATCTGTCGCGCATCATCAGACCGCATTCCACCGCCTGCCGGGCGTGGTTCTGCTGGGGATTAAGCTGGGTATTGAAGAGCGCCATGACCTCGTTGCCCATATATTTGTCGATGATGCCGCCGCACTCGTGAACGCAGGCTGTGGCCACAGCTTGATACTGGTTGAGGATGCGCAGCTTCTCGCTGGCTGTCACGTCTGGCAGGGTGGCCCAGGGGCGCACGTTTGCGAAGAGGCAGGTCACCGGCCGGCGCAAGCCGCCCATCTCGATATTGGCGATCTCATTGATTTGGTCGACCATGCCTTCGGGCAAGATGCGCTTCATGGCGCTGATGGTGGTCTCATGCTCATGCAAATGCGTAACATCGTCCATGACCAGGGTGACGCCCTGAGTCGTGTCGTTGCTGTCTTTCAATGGCGAAAGTGAGAGCGCCAGGGCGACCTGGCCCCGGCCCGGCAGCTCCGCGCTCAGTTCAAGCGATCGGTCGGCTTGATCGAGCTTGACCCGCGCCAGTTGCTCAGCCAACTGTCGAGCGGTGTTGGTCATCAACTGGTCAACTTCATTGCCGACAGCGGAATCCGGCGCTACATCAAGCAAGTCGCCGGCCGCGCGATTGAAGGTATGCACGCGGTCGTTGGCGTCTATGGCGATGATGCCGCTGCCAACAGACGAGAAGATATTGTCCATCAATTCCTTGACGCGCGTGATCTCCGCCAGAATCTGCTCGGCGCGGGAATACATGCTGGCGTTGGCGATGGCGACGGCGGCTGTATTGGCGAAGCCGGTCATGAGTTTCAGTTCGCGCTCGGTGAAGATGCCAGCCACCAGGCGATTGTCCACATACACGACGCCGGTGTTCCGCCCCTTGTATTGCAGCGGCACGCAGAGCACCGACCGCAGCACAAAATCCATGATGCTTTGGCTGGTGGCCAGCGATTCATCCTGGTAGGCGTTGTCCGCCAGGAGCGGCTCGCCGGTTCCGATCACCTGATTCACGATGCTCATGCTGATCTGGGGACGGTCGCCGCCGGACAGGGCGCGGCCCAGCAAACCGCCCTCGCTGCTGACGCGGAACTCCATCTCGCCGCTATCGAGATTCTTGAGGATGATGTAACCGCGTTCGGCTTGCGTGAGCACGATGACGAGTTCCATCGTCTCTTGCAGGACGGTATCGACATCCAGCGAATTGGTGATGCGCGTGGACATTTCCGACAATGCGCGCAGCTGGCGCAGTTCCGTTTGGTCGGCAAGCACCGTATCTTCCAGGCTCTTGAAATCTTTTTTGAGCTTGTCCATGCTCTCCAGGATGGCAGCGGGCATGGCCAGGCGCCGGCGCATCAGGGTCTCCCGCTGCGAATCCAGAGTAGCGCTGACCTCGCTGATCAAGTTTTCCAGCTGCCGCAGTTCGGCAACCATGTTAGTCGATTTCGCCCGCGTAGTCGCCATGCTCCGGGTTGACCTCTCGTGTTCTATGGCGGTCAAGCTGCTGCGTCTATAGTACAGCATATCAAGCCAAGTCTACAGCGCCATTGCCGCGACTCCGCCTGCGAAAGCCCAAAATTGCCCATGACAGCCGCGGAAGCCGCTTGTCATGGCGCTACCAGTTATGACAGAGAGTATACTGCAATTTCACGGCGGCTGCACGGCGCAGGCAGGTTCCGCCCTATCCATCAGCCGCTCATCATCAAGCGGGCCGCGCGCCGGCCAATCTCGACGGCGTAATTCGTGCCGCGGTCCCAGGGGTAGACTTGAGACATGCTCGCCCAATACAAGCCCGGCAGCGGAGTCTTCAAGCCGGGAATTTTGCGGCTATGGTTCAGCTCTGGCACGGGCTGGGCATAGGGCGCGCGCCAAACCCAGACCTTGCGAATCCACTCGCGCTGGAAAGCCGGGTTGATTTTGGAAAGCGCCGGCAAGAAGCGCTCGAGCAATTCGTCTTCACTCAGCCGGAAATATTCATGCTCGGGCGGGACATAATCGCCGCAATACACGATGTGGTCGCCGCCATAATGCTCGCGGGGAATGAAGTTGGTATGCTCGACCAGCGCCAGGAAGGGGAAGGCTGAAGCCGATTTGTCGGCGGATGAGGCGGGCAGGTTCAGCCAATAGGTGTCGTCTGGCATGAGAGACCGCTTCAAAGCCAGGACGACGCAGAGTCCGCCGATGCTTTTCAGCGCCGCCGCCCGCCGCCCGTATGGCGTGACCCGCAGGTCCTCAGCCATGCGCAGCAGCAAGCCCGGCGATGTCGTGCTCAAGATCTGGTCATAGCCCAGCCATTGTCCGCCGATACGCAATGCCGGTTTGCCCGCCTGCCCGGCGATGCCCTCGACCGGCGCGTTCAGCTTGATCAATGCGCCGCGCCCCCGAACCTGGCTCGCCAATTCGTCCAGGAAGGCTTGGAAGCCGCCAGTATAGGTCCCAAGTTTCAGCGTGCGTTTGACGATCCGCGCCCACATGAATGCCATGGGCACCTGGTCATACTGCTCGGCGAACTTGCCGATGAGCAGAGGCTTGAAGAACTTCTGGTAGGCTTCCGCGCCCATCCAGCGTCTCAGCCAAGCGTCGGCAGTGACGCGCTCGAATGGCTGCCAGCTGGGCGCAAACTTGATGGCCATGCCCGCCAATGCCATGCGCAGGACAGCCAGGGGCGATAACGGCAGGAAGAGCGCCGATGGCGATATCTCGCTGCGAACGAGCTTGCCATCCAGCCAATAGCTGGTTTTTGGGCGCGGGAAGAGGATTTTGTCGCGGACGCCCATTTCTTCCGCCAGGTTCAGGATGTCATGGTCGTTGGCGAACCAGTGATGGTAGAACTTTTCAAGCGTCCACTCCCAATGCGGGTCTTTGAAGCCGGCCGCCAGTCCGCCGACGCTGTCAGCCGCTTCGTAGATGGCGACCTGGTGGCCCGCGCCGCTGAGGTCCCAGGCGGCTGCCAGGCCCGTCGCGCCCGCGCCGATGATGGCGATTTGGAGAGGGGTCATGGCTGGGCTGCCATGCGCGCGCAAGATTCGTTATTCCGCATAGTCATCCCCACTCAGCCTCCAACTTGCCCGCGCCTCAAAATCCAGCGAGCTCCTCTGCCCGGCCAGGAAGCGAAAATGAGCGGCAGCGCCTATCATGGCTGCATTGTCCGTGCATAAAGCCAGGGGCGGAACCCATAGTGGCAAGTCCAAAGCGGCAGCCAGCCGCTCCCGCAGCAAGACGTTCGCGCTGACGCCGCCCGAAAGCAGCACGGCATTGACCGCAAAGTCATGCGCCGCCCGCGCGGCAGCCCTCACGAGAGCATCAACCAGAGCCATCTGGAAAGCCGCCGCGATATCGCCAATATCCACATCACCGCGCAATTCCGCCACCCGCTCAGCGCCTCGTTTGCGTTTGTTTCGCCGCGCATTGGGCTGTATGGTCGCCTGGCGCATGACGGCGGTCTTCAAGCCACTGAAGCTGAGATCGTAGGGACTGGCTGTCTTGGCGATGGGAAAATTGTAAGCGCGTTGATCGCCTTTGAGCGCGGCCGCTTCGATAGCTGGCCCGCCCGGAAATGGCAAGCCCAGCAAGCGCCCGACCTTGTCAAAAGCCTCGCCAGCCGCATCGTCTATCGTGCCGCCAAGGCGCTGATAGCTGCCATGAGCGCGCATGAGCAGCAGTTCGCTGTGCCCGCCAGAGACGATCAGCGCCAGGGCGGGAAAGCGAGGCTCGATGAACCCGGCAGTCAGCCAGAGCGAGTAGATATGCCCTTCCAGGTGGTTGATGCCCAGCAGCGGCAACCCCGTCATAAGCGCCAGCCCTTTGGCGAAGTTGATTCCCACCAGCAATGAGCCGACCAGCCCCGGACCCCGCGTCACGGCGATGGCGTCCAGGTCAGCGTAGTTCGCGCGTGCCGCGTCCATGGCTTGGGCGACCACTGCGCTGATGGTCTCGGCATGAGCGCGCGAGGCGACCTCTGGGAAGACCCCGCCATATTGGGCATGCAGGTCAACTTGCGAGGCGATGATGTTGCTCTCGATGACAGCGCCATCGCGGATGACGGCGGCGGCGGTTTCGTCGCAGGAGCTTTCGATGGCCAGGATGCGGGTCATGCGGGCATTGTAGCGCAGAAATCGGGCGCGGCGGATGTATAATGATGGCGAGTAGGACGCTTGGCGAAGAGGGGCGGGTCATGTACAAGTCGTTTCGGGTGAAGAATTTCCGCTGTTTCAAGGACTTGCAGATCAATGATCTGGGGCGGGTGAACCTGATCGCGGGGAAGAATAATACCGGCAAGACGGCTCTGATGGAGGCGATTTATATTCTTGCCGGGAATCGCGAGCCTAGGACAATTTGGCGAAGAAGTTTCCCGTCCAGGCGCCGCCCGATGTGGCGGGAGTCTGACGAAGCGCCGCGCAGCACTTCAACCCTGAGCACCATATTCCTAAACTTCAGTACAGATGCCACGATAGAGATTTCTGCGGACAACGAGTCGGAATCTCGAAAGGAATCTAGTGAGAAGTTGAACAGCCTGTTGAAGATATCCAGTGTTCAGGACTTCGGAAACGTGACTGACAAGTTGCTCGCCGAATTGATTGATCGCAGATATGTAGAGTTGGACCAGGACTCGGAAGTGCTGAAATTTGAGTCAGCTGCAGGCGTTCCTCCACTATTCATATTGCTTATGAAGGGCAATTTGGAGTTTTCGCGATTCAGTCCAAATTCGCTTTATCCGTCGACATTTCTGCAAGCCAGGCAATCAGTGGACGCGTCCCAAACCGAGAGCCGGTTTGATCGCATGCAAAACGCAAAGGAAGTCCCTCAACTTGTGAATTGGCTCAACATAATCGAATCTAGGCTAGAAGACCTTCGTCTCGGAAAATCTGAACGGTCATCAGTAATCGAAGCGGATATCGGACTTCCAAGACTGGTATCAATAAACGATTTGGGCGACGGCATGAAGAGACTCACAGACATTTTCCTAGCCATGCATGAAGTCCCGCATGGATTACTTTTCATCGACGAAATCGAAAACGGTATCCATCACACAGTGCAGAAGGACGTATGGAAAGCAATCGGACAGCTGACGCGCGAAAGAGAGCTGGACATCCAGGTCTTCGCCACGACGCACAGCCTGGAGATGATCCGCGCGGCATACGAAGCCTTCAAGGACGACGATCCCTACGAGTTCCGCTATCACCGGCTGGATAGAAAGCCTGATGGAGACATCGAGGCGGTTACCTATAACGACTTCATCATTGAGTCTGCCATGTCGACCAATTGGGAGGTTCGCGGATGACCGCTTCGATTGCCGCGAACACAGTTGGCATTCCAGAGGACAAGACTCGAATTCTTGTAGTCGAGGGTCCAGAGGACAAGACATTTTTCGAAGCTCTGGCCACGCATCTAGGTATTCATGAAGATCTATTTGTTGTTGTCTGCGGCGGGAAGAACAGTCTGGCCGCTACACTCGCCAATATTCTGGCGGACGGCAACTTCCACAACATTGACCACATTGGGATCATCTGCGACAACGACTATCCGGACAACCGCGACGGCAAGGGCGCATTGGAAGTCGTGTGTGAGGAAATCGACCGTGCAAATGATGAGGTCAGCGTACTTCTCAGGAGTTCTCGGCAACTGCCAATGCCATCGAGACCGCGGGAAGCGGCAGGCGCAAAGCCAAAAGTATCCCTATTGCTGCTGCCAGATGATGACGAAGACGGCATGCTCGAAAGCCTTGTGCTGGAGGCCATTGGCGAAGACGAGATTACGAAGTGCGTTGACGAATTCTATGCTTGTCTTGGAGACAAGGCTCAGCTTAATCTGCGACAAGCTCGAATGCCTAGAAGCAGGCTGAGTGTTTACATTTCCGGCAAGATACTCGATGAAAAATACGCCACCAACGATGATTCGCGCCGCTGGTTTCTGACGCAAGCTGTTGACATGAAATGGTGGAATGACGAGAGAATGTGGGAGCGTTCAGCATTCACCCCCGCCAAAACCTTCCTTACGCAACTCCTCGCCCATTAGCCAGTTCTCCCTTCGCGCCGCGCGAAATATGGTATGCTAATTATGCCAGCGGATAGCGACTTGGAATGCTTCACATGACCAGCTTCTCAACGCAACATGCCAATCGATTGGGCTGGGCGCTCACCGCCATCTCAGCTGTCGTCATCTTCGCCGCTTTCACCTTCTGGGGCGGCATCCCAAGCGGCGACCAAGCCATTGCCTTCTGGGCGCAGATCGGCGCGCTCTTCTTGATCCTTTGCGCCTTCGCCGCGCTATATTGGCATCTGCTGCTGCGGCCCCTGGCGCCAGGGCTCCGTCAACCCGTTCCAGATTCGCTTGACCTCAGGCTGCGGCAAGGCATCGCCCTCGTCCAGACCGGCGGCTTGCTGGCGATTGTCATCAGCGCCGTCTGGGATGAACTCTGGCATCGCCGCTATGGCATCCCCTTTGGCGAGGACTTCTTCTGGCCCCCGCACTTGCTGATGTATTTCGGCTTTATCACCTTCATCGGCATAGGCATGTGGGCGCTGCAGTATCTCAACCGCCGGCTGAGGGGCAATTTCCAGCAGCGTTTCCGCTCGAACCCTGTAATAGGCATGTATATCCTGAACGCCGCCTTCCTGATCTACGCGCTGGTGGCGGACCCCTTCTGGCATTGGACCTTCGGCGAGGACCTGACCGCCTGGAGCGTGCCGCATCTGATTCTGCTCGCGAGCATCATCTTTTCCTTGTGCCTCGTTCTTTATGTCCACAGCACGACCAGACCCCTGCTCGCCTGGCGCGGCATGTTCAAGCCAAACGGCGGGGATGCCCTGCCCTTGCTGCTATTCGCCAGCGGATTGCTGATCTGGCTGCAGCTGATGCTCATCGACTGGGACGCGACCTTGATGGGCATACCGCTTGAGTGGCTGGGCCTGTATCGACCCGAGTGGCTGCTGGCGGCCAACCTGGTGGCTTGCGCGACCTTCACCGGCATCCTGGCCACGCGGCTCTTGCGCGGGGCCGGCGCCGCTATTGTCGCTGGATTGCTGGCGCTGGCGCTGCGTTATGGCTTGATCCAGCTGCTCGACAGCGATCTTTTGCAGCATATCGCCTGGGTTGCCGCCCTTCTGCCCTTGCTCGCCATTGACCTCTGGACATGGTATTGCATCAACATCCGCAAGCGGGAAGCGGAATGGCGCGGGACGGCGCTGGCGGTCAGCCTGGCCATGCTGCCCAACGCGCTGCTCATACGAAACGCCTATGGCTTGCCGGAAGTCGACAACCTGGCCTACGCCCTGGCTGTCGCGGTTACAGCGCTTGGCGTAAGCTGGTTCAGCCATCAGCTTGCGAACGCCATGCGGAGGAAACGGGAGGCGCTGCAGGGATACGCAACCGAGAGCCCGAGCGTCAGTCCTCAAGCTTCCATCGCTATGCTCGGCGGATTCATCGTCTTCATATTCTTCGTCATTGCCACAGCGGCGGCGCCGGTCTGAGCAGGCAGGTCCCTTGGCCGCGCCCCAGCCCCAAAAAATGCTGGCCAAGCTGATCGCAGGATTGAGCCTGCTGGCATTGGCAAGCGCCTTGTCCGCCTGCAGCGCGATCGAATTGCGCGAGCAAATGGCCACGACGACCGCTGCGGCAGCTGGACCGGCCGGGCCTCAAGCGACGATTGCAGCCTGGGAAGCCACCGCTGAGACTTTGGCGGAAGAGGCGGCGGCCGCCTCAGCGACCCTATCCGCGTTTAAGACTGCTACGCGCCCCAGCCCAGAGCCGGTTGCGGCAGCGAACTTTGCGCCAGTGACTGCTATGGAGGCGACTGTCTTTGGCAACGTACCCCTGGATAGCGATCGGCTCAACACGATTGCGGCATTGGCGCTGGACCAAGCCGGCAATTTGCTGGCGGCCACGCGGGCTGGCGAAGTCTATCGCTTGAGCGACAGCGACGCCGACGGCTCTGCAGATCAGCGCGAATTGGTCTTCGCCGACGATGAAGAGCGCCTGCGGCAAGTCGCGGGAATGGTCATGCGCGGCGACAGCCTCATCCTGCTGCACAGCGGCAAAGTGAGCCAGCTGCAGGACAGCGATGGCGATGGCGGCTACGACAGTCTGATACACCTGACGGAAGACTTGCCCTTGCCAGAGACGACCTTGCTGGCTGGCGCGGGACTTGTTCAGGCCGCGGATGGCTCGCTCTTCAGCGCAAACCTCGGCACGGGCGAAATTATTCTGATACAAACTGGCCAGAGCGGGGATTGACCTCAGCCGCTGGCGACTCGACCATATCTAAGAATCCCGGTGATTCACAGCACCCGCCCAAAGCGACTGCCTTCGTTAAAATCAAAGCCACAAAGATAATCCCTAATGACAGGCCGGAGCCGCAAGCATGAAGCCCTCAAACCGCGCCCGTTTCGAAATCGCCAGCAGCATAGCCGTATTCGCGTCCATCATCATCATGGCGCTGGAGACATTCGCGCTGCCGAGCCGCATCAGCGAAGCGCTATTCCTCATTGACACGCTGCTCTCGCTGGGCTTTGTGGTCGAATATCTGTATCGCATCGCCAAAGCGGAGGACAAGCGCGGTTACGCCACCAGCTTTTACGGGCTCATTGATCTTGTGGCTCTGCTGCCAATTTTGATTCATGCGGCCGCCAGTCTGCGCGTACTGCGATTGCTGCGCGTGCTGCGCGTTTTGCGCCTGCTCAAGATCACCCGTTACACCAATGCGATTGACCGTTACCAGCAAGCTCTGAAATCCATCGCGGCCGAGGCGACGCTCTTCGCCAGCGTTGCCTTCACTTTCATTATGTGCTTCGCCTTTCTGGTTTATGAACTCGAGCATGAAGCGCAGCCCGAGGTCTACGGCAACGTATTCGAGTCTATCTGGTGGGCGGTCATATCGCTGACTTCTGTGGGTTATGGCGATATCTACCCGATTACGACGGCTGGCAAGATTCTGACGCTGCTGATGGTGCTGACCGGCATGGGCATTGTGGCTGTCCCAACGGCGCTGCTGGCATCGGCATTGAGCCAGGCGCATGGGCAGGAAGAGGAAGGGGCTTAGACCAGCGCAAACACGACGCTCCCGCGACGCCTGCCCTGCGTTTGGGCGCTGCTCGCTTGCCGCTGGCTTGCCATCTGCGTTATGCTGTAGAGGAGCATTCTCTGAGTTCACGAGGCGCAACATGGCTGAGATACTCGCCCCGGTTAAGCCGGCCGCCAATGGCAAACCCCTGACCGAGACCCAGACCCTGCCAAAGCCGCGCCGCTACGATTATGACATCGTCATCATCGGCTCGGGACCAGCCGGGCATCGCGCCGCCATCCAATCCGCCAAGCTGGGCAAACGCGTGGCCGTCATCGAGAAAAAGGCTCTCATCGGCGGCGTCTCGGTGAATACTGGCACCATCCCGTCGAAGACCTTGCGCGAGGCGGTTTTGCACCTGTCCGGCTTTCGCCAGCGCAGCATCTATGGCGCTTCCTACACGGTCAAGCAGCACATCACCATGAACGACCTGCTGCTGCGGGCTGATCATGTCATCCGCCACGAGATCGAAATCAACAAAGTGCAGCTGCAGCGCAATGGCATCGAACTGATCCCGGGCATCGCCACCATCGTCAATCCGCATACCGTGCATCTGCATTTCCTGGGCAAAAAAGGCGAAGACGAGCTGACGACGCGCAATATCATGATCGCGGTGGGCACGACGGTTGTGAAGCCGCCGCATATCCCTTTCGATGGCGATACGATTTTCACCAGCGATGGCTTGCTCAAGCTGGACAAGCTGCCGCGGACGCTGACGGTGGTGGGGGGCGGCGTCATCGGCTGCGAATACGCCTGCATGTTCGCCACGCTGGGCACGCGCGTCACCCTGGTGGAGATGCAGGAGCGCTTGCTGGATTTTGTCGATCATGAGATTGTCGACGCCCTGATTTATCACATGCGGCAGCAGCGCGTGACCCTGCGCCTGGGCGAGCGGGTGCGCAGCATAGAAAATTGCGATACGCGGCGCGGCCTCGGCGTCAAGACCTGCCTGGAAAGCGGCAAGGAGATCGTCACCGAAAAAGCCCTCTACGCCATCGGCCGGCAAGGCGCGACCAGCTCGCTGGGCTTGGAGAACATCGGCATCGACACCGACGCGCGCGGGCGCATCGCGGTCAACGAGCATTACCAGACCGAGATCCCCAATATCTACGCGGTCGGCGATGTCATCGGCTTCCCCAGCCTGGCCTCGACCTCCATGGAACAGGGGCGGATGGCCGCCAACCATGCTTTTGGCATGGAACATCAGAGCTTCCCCGAACTATTCCCCTATGGCATCTACGCCATCCCGGAGATTTCGACTGTGGGCGCGAACGAAGAGGAGCTGACGCGCGACGGCATCCCCTATGAGGTGGGCAAAGCCTATTATCGCGAGATCGCCCGCGGGCAGATCATAGGCGACACGATTGGCATGCTGAAACTGATATTTCATCGCGAGAATCATAAGCTGCTGGGCGTGCATATCATCGGCGAGGGCGCCAGCGAGCTGATTCACATCGGGCAGACGGTGATGGCTTTTGGCGGGAATGTGGATTATTTCATCAACACGGTGTTCAACTATCCGACGCTGGCGGAGTGTTACAAGACAGCGGCATTTGATGGCGTGAATCGGATAATGTGAGGTTGCGCTAGCTGGTGTCGTCTTTGTGCGAGTCTGGTTGGTGTTCAAGCTGGCCTCGGCGGCGTTTGCGATCTCTGAAGAGAAACGCGCCTGCAATAAGAAACAGAACCGCCAATGCCCAGCAGCCCTTCTATGCTCTGACCAGATCTGATGATGTCAATACTGCCGGAAATCAAAACCAGCGCCAAAACGAATGCGGCTCCCAGCGTAAGATAGTCCCAAAGGAATAAAAGGGTTTGCCTACGGCTCTCCATTCTTGTTCGGTGCCGTCGGTTTTCAACCGACTCAGATCTGATTACTTGCCGCGTTTCTTGATCGTAGCGATTCAATACCTGGGGGCGGGAGAGGACCCGAGAACTGAGAGTAGACAACTATTTCGCTGACAAACTGAATGAATTCAGCCCGTTGCTCTTCGGGAATATCGTCTAGCAGACCGGGTGGCAGCGGCAAGTCAGGCGTACGATTTTCATCACCGCGCTTCCCTAGGGAAGACTCCGGCACGTCGTTCAACGCTTGCTGCCTTCGGCGATACGCTTCTCATGCTCGCCTATCGCCCACCACAGACTGGCCCCTACCGCTTCCCAATCAGCGCGCATATATCGTAGCGTACCTATCGTGTTTCTGTCAACAGACTTGGGCGATTTTCTCGTTGGCGGCAGACGCGGTTACTTATAGATGAACATGAACGCCGCTCCAGCCATCCCGCTACAAATGATGACAACTGCCTCCCACTCAAAGCCCAATGAGACACTGTAGGCGCTGAGGGCGATCAGCGCCAGAGCCACGATGAGGCCGAAGATTTGCATCCATCGCGTTAATCGCGCCCGATGCGTCTGTTCCCGTTCGGCTAGAGCCAGCAAGCGACCGGCGCTGCCGGCCAAGATCGCTTCGTATTCGCGCAGGGTTTCAGGTCGCACGAGAAAGTCCCGGAAAGCTTGATGATTACTTTGACAATAGTCTAGCCTGACACGCATGTTCTGTCAAGAGATAAGCAAGCCGCAGGCGTATGCTATACTGGCATGCGCCCACTAGCCGCGAGCCAAGCCCATGACCAAGCGACTCTACTACGGCGACAACCTGGAGATCCTGCGCGACCGCGAATACTTCCCCGACGAATGCGTCGACCTCATCTACCTCGACCCGCCCTTCAACAGCAACCGCAATTACAACGTGCTTTTCAAATCCGAAAGCGGCGGCGACAGCGAAGCCCAGATCCGCGCCTTTGACGACACCTGGCATTGGGGGCCCACCGCCGAAGCCACCTACGAAGCGCTCATCCAGGAGGCGCCGGACAAGGAGGCCACGGCCATCGAAGCCTTGCTCAACCTGATCGAGCGCAACCAGATGATGGCGTATTTGGTGATGATGACGGCGCGGCTGGTCGAGCTGCATCGGGTCTTGAAGCCGACCGGCAGCTTGTATCTGCATTGCGATCCGACCGCGAGTCATTATTTGAAGATCGTGCTTGATGCGATTTTTGGGAACGAAAATCTGAGAACAGAAATCATTTGGAAGCGAACAACAGCACACAACGACAGTAGGCAGGGCGCGAAACAGCCAGGAAGAATCCATGATGTAGTCTTTTTTTACGAAAGACGCTTCCGAATGGACATGGAATCACGTGTTCATGCCCTATAACAAACTTTATGTAGAGAAGAACTATCGGCACATCGAAGACAAGTCAGGTCGCCGATACTCGTTGAGTGATCTGACAGCGGCGAAGCCCGGCGGCGATACGCAGTATGAATGGCGCGGCGCGACGCCTTATGATGGACGATATTGGGCATATTCCAGAGAAAACATGGAAAAGTTCGAAAGCGAAGGAAGACTGCATTATACGAAATCAGGTATCCCTAGATTTAAACGTTACTTGGACGAAATGCCCGGTATTCATATTCAAAGCATTTGGGATGACATACCGCCAATAGGGTCCCGCGCCAAAGAACGCCTCGGCTACCCCACCCAAAAGCCGGAAGCCCTGCTGGAGCGCATCATCCGCGCGTCGTCAAACGAAGGCGATGTGGTGCTGGATCCCTTCTGTGGCTGCGGGACGGCCATCGCCGCGGCGCACAAGCTGGGCCGCGAATGGATCGGCATCGACATCACGCACCTGTCAATCGCGCTGCAGAAGTATCGGCTGGGCGATATGTTCGAGTTGCGCTCGGGCGTCGACTACGAGGTCATCGGCGAGCCGCAGACAGTGGCCGGGGCGCGCGAACTGGCGCAGGATTCGGACAATGAGGGCCGCTACCAGTTTGAGTGGTGGGCGCTGTCGCTGGTGGGCGCGAAGCCGGTGGGCGGGCAGGCGGGCAGCAAGCGAGGCAAGAAGGGCGCGGACGCCGGCATTGATGGCATCATCAGCTTCTTCGATGAAGACGAGAAGGGCAAGAAACGACCGCAGAAGGTGGTCGTCCAGGTCTAATCCGGCAAAGTGCAAGTCAGCCACATTCGCGAATTGAAGGCGGTGATCGAGCGAGAGGGGGCGGCGATAGGAGTTTTCATCACGCTGGAGAAGCCGACTCAGCCGATGATCAAGGAAGCGCTGGCGGCTGGCGTGTATGAGTCGCCGCGTTGGGGGAAGGCCTATCGGCGGGCGCAGATATTGACGATTGGGGATTTGTTTGGCGGGGCTGGGATTGATATGCCGCCGCAGGTGGGTGGACGGAGGCGGGCGAGCAGGTGGAAGCCGGAGGGTGGGCAGAAGGAGTTGATGTGATTTGGGGGGCAGGAGCTGTTCGCTCCTTCCCCGCAACACCGTTTGGCAGAAATGTCTGCTTTAGTTAGACTTAGTTTGGGGGGTGATATCGTCGAATGGCTATTCTCTCTTGGATTCTGGGCTCTTTTCAGACGAATTAACCCTTGGTGCGGAGTATGGATTGTTCGGGTTATCTGCAGCGTACGGATGTAGCGAACGCGCTCCATTGTCATACGGATGGAAGATCACATAACCCATAGCCGAAGCTTTTCGTTGCGATTCTTCCCAAGTCTGCAGGGGTGGTTTCTTTCGTATTTTGACCGCCATATCTATGTCCTCCCTATGACAAGATCTCGACAGTTGTTTGTTGTCCAACGCCTGGGGATACTTGGCTCAATTCTTTCGCCTTTCTCACTAAGATTTCAATTTCCTCTTTCCCAAGTCCCTTCTTGTACGGAGCACTAATGAGGGAGTTGAGTGCATGGGGAGCACCTATTCCAATTGCTCCATATCCAATTGGATCTACGCAGGTGGCAATTCCGGGATTAGTGACGATGTATATGCTATAATCGTCCCCACTCTGCCCAGCAACAATGAATTCGACGCCCAAGTCATCATGAAGGAGTGCCTGATCAATGGACTGCACAATGCCCGGATTGAGAGAGGCCTGACGTTCATAATATAGGTCAAGCGTCAGACCTCGCGGAACAAGAAACCGTTGCTCAATATGACTCCGCCTAACTCTGGTATACTCTGCCGTCAAAGTCTGAACGATTCCCTCAATAGAACTTGTAGAGTCGCGAGAAATGTCTACCTGCGCATGTCGAAGTATTGAATCACCAAACAGAATGCCTCCTGCCAACAAGACATAGGAGTTTTCTGTCAATTTATGTATCTTACTAGCAGCGTCACTTTCAAACTCAAATGCCATTGGAGGTATATTGGCGGTAATCATGTGATCCGAAGCAAGCACGGCTCCCTTTCCGTTATCATATAAGGCTGCAATACACACGGTCATATTATTGTCCTTTCGTTTCGGAGCATCGACACTACTGTACTTGTAACACCTTTATCTACAGTTGACAATTATGCAATGTATACAGTCTTTGACGCTACGTCAGCTAGATCAGCATCGCTATGTGAGAAAGTGCAGGATGTATAATCTTCCTTTCCACTTTGCCTGAGTGCTGAGAAATAGTAGCCATCAAGCCATTTACATAGCCGCCCCCACACAATCACAGCTACCCCGCCCCAACCCGGCAAACACCCGCCGCACACTCTCCCGATCCCGCGCGAACAAACCTTTTGCCTATCCGCGTACTGTATGGTATGCTCATCCTGACTAAGCGAAAATCTCAGACTTGACGTACAGAAGGAGCGCCACGCATGCCCTCCCCCAATCCAGCGCCCAGCGTGAACGCGCCACCGCTACACGACGATGCCGATCTCGATGAACTCACCGACGCCCAAAAGGAATTCATGGAAGACCTGCGCGTCAGCCTGATACAAATGAAAAATGGCGATGTGATGCCCGCGCGCGAAGCCCTTCGACAAATCCGTCTTGAGCTTGAAGCGGAACAAGATGGAAATCATCCTGACGGATAAATTCAATTCGCTGGTCAAGAATCTGGGACGCAAATACCGGCTGATCGCAGATGATGTCGAAGACCTCGTAGACGTTCTGGAAGATGGGTGGAAACCCGGCGACAGAATCCCAAACGTGGGCGGGGCGGAAATCTATAAGGTGAGGTTGCGTAATACCTCCGCTCGCCTAAGCAAACGCGATGGCTTTCGCGTCGTCTATCACGTTGGCGGAGCGGCCATTACATTGCTCGTCATTTGCCAGAAGCCGCGTTGCGCCGACGTGCAGCCAGCGCGCATTCGACAGTTGTTGAGCGAATTGGGCTTGAGCTAGGCCTGCGGGCGATTCACAGAATCTCCTTTACACCGTCTCATTGACTGAACCGCCACATGACCCGCGCTTTTCTCTGCGCCCTCTGTGCCTCTGTGGTCAAACCCCAACCCCGGCAAACACCCGCCGCACACTCTCCCGATCCCCCGCGAACAGCAAACCCGCGCTGACCTCAAACGCCAGCTCATCCGGCAGCGCCCGCACCTCAAAAGCCCGGCCAGCCCCGCCCCGCTCCAGCCGATTCAACGCAAACCGCTCCCACTGCGCCAACTCCGCTTTGATGGCTGACTCATGGCTTGCAGTCTCCCCCTGATTCGTCGGGGATTCTGCCCCCCGTGAGGCGGGGGGAACGAGGGGGGACTCAAGAGGGGGGTTGGCATGGACCGGCCCCTCCCCCCACTCCACCGGCGCCAGCTGAAAATACTGCGCGCGCATCTCGTTGATGCTCAGCAGCGGGTAAGCCGCGCGGATCTCGGCCAGCCGCGCTTCCATATCCGTCGGGCGGATGTCATCAAACTCCGCTACCAGTTGCCCGCCATAGAAAGGCAGCAGCTCCTGGCTGATCTTCTGCGCCAGCCGCGCCAGCTTGGGGTAGAGGGCGCGCTCAATGAACTGGCGTTCGGCGACCTTGGCGTTGGCTTCTGTGGCGTTCTCGCTGACCAGCCCGACAGGGATGCCGAAGATGTTGAGGATCTCATCACGCTGAGCCTTGCGCCCTTGCAGGAAATCGAGATCACTGTGGCTCAAGCCGATGTGCTGCCATTCGATATTGCCGCCGCGCAGGAAAGCCGTCCGCCTGGCGCCGCCGCCATAATTCGCCCGCCATTCGCGTTTGACCCGCTCAAAATCCGTATCGCTGATGAAATCCTTGATGCTGACGATGCCGGCTGGCACACCCTGATCCTGGCCAAAAGTGCGGCGATTCCAGTCGGCCATGTGCCGATCGCTGAGCACGGCGCAGCGGGCCGCGGCAATCGGCGATAGCCCATAAAAGTCGTTGCTCGGGTGCCAGCGGCGGAAGTGCGCGACTTCGATGGCCTCCAGCGGGATATGCCGGCCATCAATCTCATAAAGATAGCCGGCCACCACATTCTCAGCATCAGGCACGATGGTCACGCGGTCCGGGCGCAGCACCCAGATCTCGCGCGGGCGGCCCATGCCATCGCCGGCCAGGAACCAGTAGGCGTTGCCCTGGAGTTCCAATGAGCCGATTGTCTGCTCGAGGAGTTCAAAGCCGCTGGTCAGCGGATTGGGACGAGCCAGCAGCTGCTCCAGCGGGTGATTGCTGATGCCGATGCGCTTTTCGCCAGCCAGCCGGAAGACCCGCAATGGCACAAGCGCGCAGGCTTCGGCGATGCGGTTGATGGCGATATAGACCCAGGGCGATTGCTCATAGACGCGCGGCGAGTTCAGGTCCAGCGGCGGACCCAGCTGATAGCGATTGTGAGCGGCGACAGCTTCGATATGCGGGGCATCTTGACGCAGGCGCATTGTGCGGCTGAAGAGATTGCCGAGCCAGTTGAACATTTTCTGCTCCTTTGGGGCGGTTTCAGCGCAAGCTAGCACGGCTCGGCAGGCAAGGGGCGACTATACGTTCGCGCGTGGCTTGAGAGCAGGACGCTGACGGCAGCCCACGGTAGCGCTGTTTCGCTTCGGGGTCGCCATCCATGACTCCACGGAGAAAGGCGTGCTGGATATTCTGCATCTCTTCGACTGCCTCACAGAGACCGAGCACGCCGCCCAAATGGAACAGTTGCAGGACATGGAAGGCGAACGCGTCAATCTGCTCGTCGCCGATGCCAGCTTCGGCTATTCCAGCATCATCCCCAAGCTGGAGCGCGTCATTCCCAATGCCGCCGCAACAAACCAACGCGCCGCGGCCAGCGCCGATGAACGTTGGCGGTTGCATGCTTGCGTAAGAATCATGCTATTAGTACACTATACTCATTCCCGCTTATCTCGCCCAACTCATGGAAGGAAGGACGTGATGAACCGCGCGCGCATTTTCTTGTCTCTCCTGCTGGGTTTGGTCGTCATCCCGCTGATACTGGCGCAACACGACAAGCCAACTATCGCCATGTTCACCTTTGGACCCGACGTCAACGAAGCCTCGGAGTTTGGCGTGCTTGATGTCTTGTACCTCTACGATTATCTCAGCGACGAGGAATACAGCGAACTGCGCTCCAGCCTGAGCCAGGGCTTGCATGACCTGGAAGGCGAGCGCGTCAACCTGATGTTCAGCGACGCAGCCTGGGATTATGCCAGCATCATCCCCATGCTTGAGGCGGCGCTGGACAAAGGCGCGGATGTATTGATAACGGAGACCACGCCCGTCAGCCAGGCCGCGGTCAACCTGACATCGCAAATGGAAGATCCGCCACAGGTGATCTTCATGTCGGTATTCAACCCCTACGCCGCGGGCCTCGCCGATGCGCCTTGCGTCAAACCCGCTCACGTCAGCGGGACGGAGCGCGTCATAGACTACGAAACGATGCTCTCTCTTGTGACCCTGCAGAATCCCGATACCCAGAAAATCGGCACAGTCTACGCCAGCGATTCGGCCGCCGGCGCTTATGGCGCGGAACAAATCGCGACATTTGGCGAGGACCTGGGGCTGACGGTGGAGGATACGGCCGTCGTTGATATGGGCGATGTCGCTCTAGCGGTTGAATCGGTCATCGGCAAGGGCGCGCAGGCGCTAGTGCTGACTGCCGACCTGCTTACCTCCGAAGCCCTGCCCATCATTGTGGGCATCGCCGAAGATAACAGCGTGCCCATATACCATCCCAACGCGGTATATTTCGCCACTGACGCCACGGTGGTGGCAGGCTCTATCGCCACCTATGGTCCCGGGTTGAACGCCGGGCACATGCTTGTGGGCACCCTCAATGGCAGCATCGACCTGGCGACGACTGGCGTCAACGCGGTTAGCGGCTTGACGATAGCCGTCAACGTCGACCGCGCGCTGGAGAACGGCATCGCCGTGCCGCAACAGCTGCTTGAGATGGCGGACTTTACCTTGCAGGATGGAGGCTTGGCCATCTCGCCCAAGGGCATGACGAACTTCCAATTCCTCGGCGAAATGAGCATGATGGCGCTGCTGTACCCGCAGATGGCTGCCGAAAGTGAATTGGCTGCGCCAGAGATGTTGACCATGCTGACTCAGATGGCCTTCCCCGACCCCAAAGCGCAGCACGATGCTTTTCTGGAGAGCCTGCAATGCACGCCCGAGATGATCGCCGAACAGCAGGCTGAGTTGGACGCGGCCGCGGGCTGATGTTGCCGGCCAGCCGCCGAACAACCGGGGCGCTCCGCCGGGGCGTCCTTTTTTCCGCCAGGGCAAGACCCATCGTCATCCATTTTAGCCAAGCGCGTCAGGAGTGTTACAATAATACTGGAACGATACAAATTTCAAATCAGCTTGGAGGAAGATTATGTCTAGAGTGCGTCTGTTGCTGTTCTGTTTCTTGTTGCTTTCGCTCGTCGCGCCTTATGCGATGGCGCAAGCTGATGCCAAGCCCACCATCGCCATACTGCGTTTCGGCCTTCTGCCAGCCGTCGAAGCGGTGGAACTTGGCGTGCTGGAGGTCTTGCGCGCCAACGGCTACATTGACGAGGCCGAGCATGCCCTGCTGGCGGAGCATAAGGACCTGGAAAATGACAAGCTAAGCATATTCTGGGGAGACGCCAACTTCGATTTGTCCCTGGCGGCGACCATGGTGGACGATGCGCTTGACCGCGGCGCTGATGTCTTGATCCCCATGTCAGCGCCGGTTACCCTGCTGGCGATAAACGCCACGCTCGACAGCCCCATGCCGCCAACCATCATATTCACCTCCGTGTACAATCCCGAAGCCAATGGCATTGTGGATTCGCCTTGCATAAAGCCCAGCCATGTAACTGGCATCGGCACAGCGACGCCCTATAGCGATGTGCTGGGTTTGCTGATGCTGCACGATCGGACGACCCGCGTGATAGGCACTATCTATAATCCAGCCGACAGCAGCAGCGTATTCGGTTCGCAAGCCATCAACGCAATCGGCAGCGGCTATGGCTTAACGGTCGAGACAGCAGCCGCGGCCACGCTGTCCGATGTGGCGATTGCGGCGGAGGGTTTGGTCTCCAGGGGCGTCGACGCTATTGTGCTGCCGCTGGATAACCTGACGCACAGCGCCTTGCCCGCCATCGTCGGCGTCGCCAACGACAACGAAGTGCTGCTTGTCTCGCCTACATCCGAAGGCGCCTTTTTCGGGGCAGCCATCGGCGCGGGACCGGCTCCCTTCTTCCGGCGCGGCGTACAGGCTGCCTACATCCTTGACGCGCATCTGAATGGCGAGATTGACGTGGCTGCCACCGGCGTTCACAACCTTAGCGCGCGAGGCCTGGCGCTTAACCTGGACGCGGCCGCCGAACAAGGCGTCGAATTTGGCGAGCAGATCATGGACTTCGCCGGCATCATCATCCAGGATGGCGAGTTGCGCATGTCCGACGAGGACATGAACCGCGTCGACTATACCGAAGAACTGCGCGTTATGGCGGAAGTCGTCTTGGCCGAAGGCTCACTGCGGGTGGCGCAGAATGTGCTGGATTTCGTCGCCGCCCTGCCCGCCTGGGATTATCAGACATCAGCAGCGGAATTCCTGGCTGAACTCGCTTGCACGCCGGAGATGATCGCCGAGCAGCAGGCCGAGCTGGACGCGGGATAGACGCGCAGCCATTGCAAAGAATATCGCAGGGGCAAGGCGCTGACCAGCCAGCAAACTCAAGATCCGCAGGGGCGAGTCGGCGACTCGTCCCTCTTGGTTCGTCATGCCTGCGTTGGCGAATTTGCGCGGTTTTTTGGGCGCCGAATGGATGCGGAAGAAATCGCCGGGCGCGGAACCAATTATTGTAAAACCTGATGCATTAATATATCCTTACACTTAGTAGTAAATCCAACAGCCTATCCAGATTGGAGAATTGTTATGCTCAAGAGAGCCCTTATCTGCCACCTGCTCGCCGCGCTGGTCATAGTTGGCTTCAAGGGCGGAGTGTTGACCGCCCAAGCTGACGAGAAACCAACGGTCGCGCTGCTGCAATTCGGCGTGACGATTGCCACCCCCACCCGAACCGCCGTTTTTGACATGCTGAAGCTCTACGGCTATCTCAGTGAAGACGAGCACAGCGAGCTCGTCACGACTCAGCGTGACTATGAAGGGGAGAAGATCAAGTTCATAATCGCCGATGCCGGCTATGACTTCACCAATCTCATCCCCATGATCGAATCGGCGCTGGACAAAGGCGCGGATGTGATCCTCACGCAATCGACGCCAGCGACCCAAGCCGCGGTCAATGTGACCAGCGAGATGGAGGACCCCACGCCGGTGATTTTCGCCTCGGTCTTCAATCCCTATGCCGCGGGCATCGCCGACGCGCCCTGCCTCAAGCCAGCGCATGTCACTGGAACGCAGCGCCTCACGGACTATGAAGACCTCATCGCGCTTGCCATGATGCAGAACCCGGACATGGACAGCATCGGTACGCTCTACGCATCGGCATCAGCCACTGGCGCTCACGGCGCGAAGATGATCGCCGCCGCTGGTGAAGCGCTCGGCATCACGGTCGAAGAAGCCGCCGTCGTCGGTTTGGCTGATGTCGGCGTCGCGGCCGACGCGCTGGTCAGCAAGGGCGTGGACGCCTTTGTCTTGACAGTCGACACCTTGACATCTCAAGCCACGCCTCAGATCGTCGCAGTTGGCGCGGAGAACGACATCCCGGTCTACCATCCCAACGCGACCTACTTCTTGTCCGGCGCGACGGTCGCGGCCGGTTCAGTTGCCGTGTACGGTCCCGGGCTCAACGCCGGGCACATGCTGATCGGTCTGCTGGAAGGCACGATCGACCCAGCCACCACCAGCATCAATCTGGTCGACAGCATGGCGATCGCGATCAATGTGGATCTGTCGGCGCAAGCGGGCGTGGCTGTGCCGGAAGAATTGCTGGCGCGCGCCGACTTTATCCTGGAAGACGGCAGCTTGCGCCTCATGCCCAAAGGTATGACGAATACCCAATTCCTGGGCGAAATGGCGATGATGGCCGCGAGTTACCCCCACCTGGCGGACGGCAACGAAGCGCTCCCGGCCGAGGCGCTGGATGCGATAACCGCTATGGCTTTCCCCGATCCAACTGCGGCGCACGACGCCTTCCTGGCGAGCCTGCAATGCACGCCGGAGATGATCGCTGAGCAGCAAGCCGAACTGGGCGCGGGCTAGCTGAGCCAGGCACTGGCAAACGCGGGCGATTCACAGAGTCGCCCCGCATGCCATCCCATTGATTGCCTGCGCGGGAGCCAGGCGGCGACGCCCCCACGAACCCAGGTCAACAGCCGAAGCTGAGCGCGCGCACAATATCGACTAGGACCGGTACCTCGCACCACAGGTTGAGCACGTCGACGATGGTCAGCGCGATGCCGATGAAGCAGACGAAGACCAGCGCGAAGAATACAAAGCAGCCTAATATCAGCCAGGGCGATGTGCGGCTGCTGTCTTCACGGACCGCGTAGGGATCATAATCGTAACCAGGGACGGGCTGCTGTGGCGGATAGCCGGGCGCCTGCGGATAGTAGCCGGTGGGCTGCTGGGCCGGCGGTTGATCGGGATAGGCGGGATAAGCCGGCGGCTGCGCGTAGCCTTCGGCGCTTGGCGGCGCGTAAGGATCGCCGGGGTTGGGCGGCGGCGTCCCCTGCAAGCCATATTCGGCGGGCGGCGGCGTATAAGCTTTTTGCGGCGCGGGCGTTGGCTCGCCAGTCTCCGGGGCGGAGGCAGTCGCAGCGCTGTACAATTCGAGCGCCAGGGTCACCGTTTCCCCCAAGCCGATCATATCGCCATTCTGCAGCGGGGTCACGCCGGAGACGCGCTTGCCATTGACGAAGGTGCCATTAGTGGAGCCGAGGTCTTCGATTGTCATGGTGTCGCCGGAGCGCATGAGGCGCAGGTGACTGCGGCTGGTTTCACGGTCGTTGATGACGATATCGTTGGTGATATCGCGGCCCAGCGTGGTGACTTCCTTGCTGAGTTCAAAAGCCTGATTGGGCTGTGGTCCGCGGCGCGCCACCAGGCGGAAGTTTTCGCTTTGCTGCATCATGCCCTCCTCGGTCAGCGAGCATCCGCGCCTCGCCAGTCGCCATTTTGCCAGCGACCCGGCTGCAGGGTTAAATTGGCATTATACCGCGTTTTGCCAAATATCAAGAATGGGCTCTGCTGGCGGCAGTATATCCTTTTCGGTTGAAACACTACTGATCTGCCACCGAGGACACCGAGGCTTTTGAGGAGAAACAGGAGCGTTTATTCCACCACCAGCCCGCCCAACCCAGCGCCGTTTAGTCCTCCATCAGAACGTTCCGCAAATGTTCCGCAGGGCTTGCGCGCTAATACGTCTTTTCGGCACTCTGCCACAACAGCATCATGCAAGGCTTGTCCGATGTTGGCAGTTCTATGCCAAATCCGTCCTTAGCGCGAATGGGCGACCCAGCGAGTCCCCCCTACAGCTATACTTTTGAGAGGATGTTGAATGCAATCGCGCATGCCTCAGGCGGGCAGCCATAGCTCCAGGAATGCCAGACCATCCAGCCAAATCCCATTCGCCACGATCTCCCAATGCAGGTGCGGTCCGCTGCTGCGCCCGGTGTTGCCGCTGCCGCCGATGACCTGCCCGGCCGCCACAGGCTTCCCTTCGCTCACCAGCAATTCAGCCAGATGCGCGTAACCGGAATAGATGCCCAGCCCATGATCGATCAGGGCGAAATTGCCGCGGATCTCCAGCCGATCGGCAAAAGCCACCCGGCCCGCCGCCATGGCGCGGACAGGACTGCCGAGTGGCGCGACCTGGTCCCAGCCGGTGTGCCGCGTCCGCCAGGCATCGTTCAGCAAACGGAAACTGCCATAGGGCGATGTCAGCGGGGAATCCAGGGGCAGCGCAAAGCCTGACGCATCCCAAAGCGGCACAGGCGAGCGCGGGGAGGTCAGCTCAGCCAGCCGGGTGAATTCCGCGTCCTCGACTGCCGCATTGACCAGGTGGGCGCGCTCGGCCGGCAGCTTGAACTCCTGCAGGATGAAGCCAGCCTGTTCGACAGGCAGCTCCAGCGCGAATCCAATCGTCCCGGAAGCGCGCTCGACAATTACGTTGAGGGCATACTTGCCCGGCCTCGCATCCATTTCTATGGCGAGCAGAGCATACCAGTCGCCGTCCTCATGCGCGAAGAAGGCACGCTCCGCGCCACGAAAGGCATAGCGCCCGCTGCTGATGTCGGGTCCGCTCAGACGCAGAAGGCCGCTGCCGCCTTGCTTCAAAGCCGCGAAGAAGAGCTCCAGGCGGATATCCTCGGCGAAGAAGACGCTGCTGGGCATGGGCATTGGCGCGGGCTGGAAGACCGGCGCAAGCTCAGATTGGGCGAACCCGCAAAATGCGACCAAGCTGATGAAAGCAAGAAGAGCCAGACGAAACATAAGACGCTCGCGATTACCGTAGCCAAACTGGATGGGAACCCAGCCGCCATTATACGGCGCAGTATCGAATTCGCTTGATATTCCGTTGTGCCATATTCACCTTCACTACAGATGTATAGGCATTATGGCGCGCAGGCCGCAAGTAACATTTGCAAAACGTTCTGTTGGAGGGCGACCCTACATGTACTTGGAATTGAGCGGCCAGTAGTGAAAAAGCGCTCCTTTTTCCCTCAAATGACTCGGTGCTCTCGGTGTCCTAGGTGGCAAAACAGTTGTGTTTCAACCGAAAGGGATACACTGAGCATTTTAGCGACTGATTGCCTTGGCGGCGAACGTGGTATACTTTCCCCCAGCCTATTAGGAGACGAGGACGAGAACCCCATGAGCGCTGTCGACAATCGCCGCATTCTGAGCTACCTGCGCGAAAACACTGAAGCCATGGTCAGAGATTTGAAACGTTTCATCGCCCTGGAATCGCCAACCTCAGGCAAGGCGGCTGTGGATGCCTTCGGGCTGGCGCTGGCTGAGGAGTTGCGCGATTTGGGCGGGGCGCTCGAAACCATCCCCAAAGCGGAAGTCGGCGATGTGATTCGCGCGCGCTGGAACCCGGGCGCGGGCGGCGTGGTCATCCTCAGCCACATGGACACGGTCTGGGATGTCGGCACTGTGGCGGGCAGGCCCACGCGCATTGATGGCGACCGCATCTATGGCGTCGGCGCGATGGACATGAAGGGCGGCATCGCGATCGCGCTTTGGGCGCTGCGAGCTCTGCGCGAGTTGGAACTCTTCCCCGCGCAGCCAATCTCCTACCTGTTGAACTCGGACGAAGAGACCGGCAGCCGGCATTCCGCAGCAGAGATCGAGTCGGAAGCGCTTTCGCACAATGTCGTCTTCGTCACCGAGCCGCCACAGGACGGCGCGTACAAAACCGAACGCAAAGGCGTCAGCCACTATACGATCACCGCGACGGGGCGGGCGGCGCATTCGGGCGCGGATCATGCCCGGGGCGTCAACGCCATTGAAGAGATGGCGCATCACATCCTGGCTGTGCAGGCGATGACGGATTATGCCATCGGCACGACAGCCAATGTCGGCGTCATCACCGGCGGGACGCGCCCCAACGTCGTGCCAGCCGAAGCGCGAGTCGAGATCAACGTTCGCGCCACCAGCCGCGTCAAGCAGCAAGCCATCCATGAGCGGATCATGACCCTGCAAGCCAGACATCCCGAAGCCAGCTTGAAAGTTGAAGGCGGGGTTGGCGTGCCGCCGATGGAACGCAGCCCGGAGATCGCGGCGCTTTTCAAACGGGCGCAAGGGCTGGCCGCGGAGATGGGCATCACAATCACAGAAGACAGCACAGGCGGCGGCTCCGATGGCAACAAGACGGCGGCGCTCGGCGTCCCCACGCTGGATGGCATGGGCATCGTCGGCGATGGCGGGCACGCGGTCACGGAATACGGCGAGATTTCATCGCTGCCGGAGCGGGCTGCCATCATGGCGGCTATGCTGCGCGAGCGGCTCTAGGCGAGGCGGGATATGCCATACGCGGATGCAATCGGATTCCGCGCCATTTCCGCTACAATCCGCTAAGAATAGTCAACTGTAGACATCCGCGGCGCCTTGCGACGGCTCACGTAAAATACATTGCCCGGCGATTGAACTCCCCCTCTCTGACTCTTCGGAATGCGCGACAGAGGCGCAGTGTCTACGCGCGCTAGAGATGTCGGCTGGGGCCGGGGGGTGGGGTCTGCAATTCGCAATGTAAACAGGGGCGAGGTCGCGTAGGTCGCGTAGACACAGACCGGCGACACAGACCGGCGCCGGTGGCTCGTCCCGCTCGCTGCACAACCAGAACTTGGCGAAAAACGTCAGTATCGGACAAGTCTCGTAGGGGCGAGCCGGTGGCTCGTCCCAAATTGGGCCGATGCTTTAGGGCGACGGGCGACTTACCGAGTTCCCCCTACAATTCTCATTACATAGTTGGATTTACTTCATTATTTCGTTTGGCTGGCTTCTGTGGTTAAATCGTGGCTTTACACCCAGCCATATCGGAAAGTCCCGCGCCATGAAATACGCCCCGTTTGAAATTGAACGATTCTTCCGCCAGCATGAATTCAGCGCGCCGCATGGCATCAGCTCTTCGGATTGCGAACCGCTGACTCTGCCGGAGTTGCTGGACTACGCCAGCCCACAGCGCCGGGAAGAATTCGAGACCATGTGGCTGGGCTACACGGAAACCCAGGGCCATCCCGAGCTGCGCGCTCAGATAGCCGCCATGCACGAAGGCATCGCCGCTGATGACGTCATTGAAGTCGTTCCCGAAGAAGGCATCTTCCTGGCTCTGAACGCCTTACTCTCGCCGGGCGATCATGTTGTGGCTGTCAGCCCCAGCTTTCAATCGCTCTGGGAGATCGCGCGGGCGGTTGGCTGCGAACTGAGCTTTTGGGGGCAGCGGCAAAGCGAAACCGGCTGGCATTTTGACCTTGAAGAACTGGAGTCGCTGATCCGCCCGGATACGCGCATGCTCATCATCAACTTTCCGCATAATCCCAGCGGCTGCCTGCCCAGCCATGCCGAGTTCGAGCGCATCATTGAGCTGGCGCGGGCGAACGATGTCATCCTCTTTTCCGATGAGATCTACCGCTTCAGCGAGCATGACCAGGCTGCCCGTTTGCCCTCGGCTTGCGAGCGCTATGAGCGGGCGGTTGTGCTGGGCGGCTTATCGAAATGCTTCGGCTTGCCCGGCTTGCGCGTCGGCTGGCTGATCACGCGGGATGGCGCGCTGGCGCATGAGCTGCAGGAATTGAAGAGTTACACGACCATCTGTGGCAGCGGACCCAGCGAGATCCTGGCGCTGATCGGCTTGGAGAATTGGCGGGCATTGACGCAGCGGACGATCGATATCGTCAGAACGAATATCACCAGCAGCCGCGAGTTCTTCAGGCAATATGACGGCTTGTTCTGGGCGACTTATCCGCAGGCGGGCACGGTCACGCTGGTGGAACTGCGCTCGGAGACGCCCGTGGACGAATTCGCCTCGGAAGCTTTGGACGAGGCTGGCGTGATGGTCTTGCCGGCCAGCGTCATGCTCTTCGAGGGCAATTATTTTCGGCTGGGCTTGGGACGGCGCGGCCTGCCCAATGCGCTGGAGCATCTCCAGGGGGTCATCGAAGCGCGCTTGCTCTAGCCGGAATCCGCCCGCAATGCGCCATTGATGGCATAGACCGTGGCGCGCTCAAGCTCCAGAATCAGGCGAAATGGCGCATTAGGCAGCCTGTTGGAATCGCTGCCCCGCCAGCGCAATGCGATGTCCAAGCCGCTATGTCCGACAGGCTCGCATTCCGCAAACCCCCTGCCAGCCAGCTCGCAACCAGCGGCATCCAACAGCGCGGCGCGTATACTGCCGCCTTTGGCGACTTCGAGATTCAGCCTCAGTTCTTGCCCTTGCGAAGTCAGCAGCGCAGTGCGGACGATTGCCTTGCTCCTTTTGTCCCGCGCCCGGTAGCCAGCCCAGCGGTCGCGAGGCAAGGCAGCCAGGTTGAACGAGCCTTCCCGCCAGCCATTGTGCAGACCGTTGCTGCCGCCGTAGTAGAGCCAGATCTGCTCGCCCAGCGGGAGTGGCGCCGCCGCATAGACGCAGCCGCAGTCATAATCGCCATCGGGATAGCTGCCCGCGCCACGGGGGATCAGCGCTTCGCCCGGGCAGACGCGTCGCCAGTTCAGGCTATCGGCGCTGATTGCCAATTCGGTATCTACGGTGTCCCAATTTGGCGCCTCGGGATCGCCCTTGTGAAAGCAAGCTGGCAGACCAATGAAGAGACCGCCAGATTGCGCGATGGGCATGGAATAGATCTGGTCATGCGCGCCGTTTCCGCGCAGGATCTCGGCCGGCGCGCTCCAATGCAGAAAGTCCTGGCTTTCGCTGCGCAAGACAGTGCGTTCGCCCCGAAACTCGCCCCCCGACCAGCCGCGGGTGACGCAAACGTAGCGCCCCAGCTCGGGCAAATAGATGGCGTTGTTATGCGTATCGCCGACGGCGTCATGCGCGCTCCAGGGCAGCGGCTGCGACCAGCGTATGCCATCGGCGGAAAAGCAGCTTGCCATGCGCCGCTCGCGAATATTGCGATGGATGAACTTGTAGCGCCGGGCGGGGTCGGCATCATGCTCGTCCTTCAGCACGCCGCCGGCATGCAAGCCATGCGTGGCTCGGCGCATGACGATATTGTTGCGGCGCGAGCCGGCGTACTCGATCAAACCCAGCTCGGGTTTATGCCAATGGATGCCGTCTTCCGAAGTCGCGTAGAGCAAGCCTTCTTCGCGCTTGCGGCCGAAGTATGCCAGGCTTGGGCGCTGCCGCGGCGGCGTCGCCTCGGAGGCCTCGTCATGGATGAATGATTTGTACCAGCATTTGAAGATGCCGGCTTCGGCATCGCGGATCACGCTGGGATAGACGTTATCCAGCCGCGCTTCCCAGGCTTTGGGCTTCGCCGCCCAGCCCTCTTCCACGAAGAGCGGATTGGCGGGATGCTTCTTCACCCTGCCTAGCGCCAGGCTCGCGTTCTCGGTCCTGTCCACATTGCGCGGGTCAAGCAGCAGCAGCGAGTCGCTCATCCGCCATTCAGCCCGCCACAATGCGCTGCGCCTGCGCCATGAAACGCTCCATCACATCGTCGATGGCAAAAGTCTCCTGCCCGATGAGGAAGGTATGCGCCTTGTTGTTGAAGTTCTTGTACCAATGCTTGGGTATGGCGCTCTTGCCATAGACCGCGCCCCAGATGCTGCCCGCGGTGGCGGCTGTGCAATCGTTGTCCTTGCCCATGGCCACCGTCTCGCCGATGACCTTGGTGTAATCGTCTCCGCCGACTGTCAAACCCCATACGGTCAGGACTGTATTGTTGATGGCATGCGCGCCGCCCATGATGGTGTAGCGCTCGGCGACGGCGGCCGCGGCATCGCGATAATTGCGGATATTGGGCGCTTCATCCAAAGCCCAGCGGGTCTCGCGCGCCAGCAGGCAATCAGCGGGTATCTCTTCCAAACCGATGCGCAGAGCCTCGACGGCATTATCGACGGCGAAGGCGGCTGAAATCGCGGCGGAGAAAAACATGGCGGCGTAGATGCCGTTGCGGCGGTGGCTCACATAGGCATCGCGATAGGCGAACTCGGCGGCTTTTTCGGGCCAGCCGGGCGCGGCATAGCCCCAGGGGTCGCTGCGGATATCGGCGCCGATCCAGTTGAGGAAGGGATTATCCAGCTCCGCGGCTTGCATAGGCGGCAGTCCCTTGCGCAGGTTTTCCAGCGCGATGCCCTCGGCTGTGAATGCGAAGGGCAGGTACTTTACCCAGGCTTCCCCAAGCTGGTCGGTGCTGAAATCCAGCCCGTATTCTTCCAGGATCATCAAGCCAAGCAGGGTGTAGTTGAGATCGTCATCGGTGGGCACGCCATCCATCTTGGCGGTGGTGAAATCTTCGCGGAGGCTGGTCTGATACTTGCGGTTATGCGGCTGTTCCGCCTGGCTCCAATAATCCACCAGCGGATATTCATCGCCCAGGTAAGCCGCCCAGTCTTCCATGCGCTCGACCGTCCAGCCTTCGACGATGGAACCGAGGGTGCAGCCGGCGCAGCGCCCCAGCCAGGCGCCTTCCAGCCTATCGCCGAAATCTTCGGGCAGCGACGACCACATGCGGCGCTGGCCAGGTGGCCGCAAGCTGAGGATGGTCGGCAGGTCATCGGGTTCGGCTTGGGCCAAGGCGGCATCGTTGGGCAGCGCGTCCAACTCGGCGACTTTTTCTTTCAGCAAAGCCTCAATCTCAGCGACTTTTTCGGCCACGCCGGTCGCGCCGAATTCTTCCTTCTGCTGGGCATAGGCGTTGATGACGCGTTCCCAGTTGGCTATTTTGTCTGGGTAATTGAAGAGGGGCGGCATGATGGTCTCCTGTGAATTGGGGATGTTCCGATTAAATTGGCGGCGAGCGAGGCAATGCCTAGCCCCTACAAAGCCATCATGTGTTCCGCCTGGGCGATGAAGCGGCTGATTGTGTCGTCGATGGCGAAGAGCGGCTGGTCATTGATATAGCAATGGTGCTTGTTGTTGAAGTTCCTGGTCCAATGCGGCGGTATCGCGTCCCTGCCATAAACCGCGCCAAAGATGCTGCCGGCCGTGGCTGCGGTGCAATCGTTGTCCTGGCCCATCGAGACCGTCTCGCCGATGACCTTGGTGAAGTCGTCTCCGCCGACGGTCAAGCCCCAGACGGTCAAGGCGTTGTTCTGCAGCGAGTGCGATTTCCACAAGCCCGGATAGCGCTCAGCTACTAATGCGGCGGCATCTTTATAATCGGTCACGGAAGGCGCCATTTCCAAAGCCCAGCGCAGCTCGCGCGCGGCAATGCAATCGGCGGGGATCTCTTCCAGGCCGATCTCCAGGGCGTCGACCGGGTTATCCACGGCGAAGGCGGCGGCGATCACGGCGGAGAAATACATGGCGGAATAGATTCCGTTGCGGCGATGGCTGATGTAGGCGTCGCGATAAGCCAGTTCAGCCGCTTTCTCGGGCCAGCCGGGCGCGACATAACCCCAGGGGTCGGAGCGGATATCAGCGCCGATATAATTCTGGCAGGGGTTGTTCAGCCCGCCGGCTTCCTGGGCTGGCACGCCATGATGCAGGTTCTCCAGCGCGATGCCCTCGGCGGTGAAGGCAAAGGGCAAATATTTCATCCAGGCTGCGCCGACGTCCTCAATCGTGAAATCGGCTCCATAATCTTCCAGGATGAGCAGACCGAGAATGGTGTAATTCAGGTCATCATCCGATGGCACTCCGTCCATCTTGGCGGGCGTATAATCGTGGCGCACGCTGGCTTGCAGGCGGGGCAGATGCGGCTGTTCGGCCTGGCTCCAATAATCCACCAAGGGGAAGGGATCGCCCAGATAGGCAGCCCAGTTTTGCATGCGCTCGACAGTCCAGCCTTCGACGATGGAGCCGAGGGTGCAGCCGGCGCAGCGCCCCAGCCAGGCGCCTTCCAGCCGTGCCTGAAAATCATGCGGCAAGCTGGTCAGCAGGCGGCGCTTTCCAGGCGGACGCAATGCCAGGATGGTCGGCAAGTCGTTGGGTTCGGCTTGTTCCAGCGCGGGGTCATTGGGCAGGGCATCCAGTTCAGCGATCTTCTGCCGCAGCAGCGCTTCAATCTCGGCGACTTTCTCGGGTACGCCTTCCGCGCCAAACTCCACCTTCTGCGTGGCATAGCGGTTGATGGTCAAATCCCAGCCTTCAACCGCGTCGGCATACTCAAACAATTTCATTACGCTCTCCTAACAGGCTAATCCATCATAAATGACACAGAGACGCTTCAATAATAGTGAGAAGGCGAGCCATCCGCAAAATTCGCCTCTATCAGCGGATATGCCAAGCAATCTAGCCGATGCGGAAGAGTTCGCGCGCGTTGCCGCCGAGGATCCGCGCCATGTCCGCTTCTGGGCAATCCAGATCGCCCAGGCAGCCCATGATGGCTTCTATCTTGACCCAGGGATGATCGCTGCCAAAGAGCAGCTGGCTGGCGCCGGCGAAGCGATAGACGTAGTCCATAGCCAGGCTGTCGGGCGAGACCAGGTCGAAATAGACGCGGCGATAGGTCTCGCGGGGCGATTGGCTGATGTATTCGCGTCCTCGGCGCTTGACCTCGGTTTGCTCCACCACGCGCCCCATGACATAAGGCAGGACGCCGCCGCAATGCGGATGCACAACCTGCAGCGCGGGCAATCGTTCCATGATGCCGCTGAGTATCAGGCGCAGCATGGCATAAGACGTATCCACCATGAAGCCGATCATGGGGATCATGCTGTATTCGCCGATGGCGCTCCCCCAAGTTGGCACGGCGGGATGCAGAACCAGGGGCATTCCCAGCTCAGCGGCGCGCGCGTAAATCGGCTCGAATCGCTGGTCATCGACGGGCAGCCCATTGATATGCGAAGGCAGGAAGACGCCCCGCAGATCCAGTTCATGCGCGGCCCGCTCAAGTTCCTGGCTGGCTTCGGCGACATCGTTGAGCGGCAGGGAAGCTATGCCGACGAAACGCTGGGGGTGGCGCTGGCAGAGCTCGGCGATGGCATCGTTGCAGAGGCGCGCGCCCGCCACAGCCAGTTCCGGCGCGAGCATATCCGGCGTGGGGATGTTGACGCTGATGACGCTCATGTCGACGCCGGCTCTGTCCATATCGCGGAGTTTGCGCTCGGGGCGGTAATCGTCGAGATCCAGCCGGAAACGTTGGACCCCGGCGTAGTCGATGAGATAGACGCCGTCGCCTCCGCTGGTCCGCAGGCTGGTCGGGTTGCGCGTCAGCAGTTCGGCATATTCGCGCGGGAAGATATGACTTTGGCAATCGACGATGAAGCTCATCTGGCGCTCCCGAAGACGGATTGATAGCGCGCGTTCTCGGCAATAGACACAAATGCGCCGCTGGAAAGAGATTCTATGGCGGCGTCGATGGCAGCCAGGACTTTGAGATTCTGGCTCCCGCTGAAGTGGGGCTCGCCTTCCAAAGCGGCATCGCTGAGCCAGGCAGCCCAACGATCGAAAAAGAGCGACCAGGGCTGGGTGGGCGGGCGCCCGCGGTCGAGGTCGATGAAGTCAAAAGCCGCGCCCCGCTCAGCGAATTCATAGGTCATCTGATTCTTGGACATGTGCAAGCCGCGGCAGCGCAGAACGCCTTTTTCGCCTTCCAAGCGCAGCTCATAACAATCCGACTGCGAAGAATAGCCGGCATGATACAGCATGTGTTCGCCGCCGGCGAAACGAAACAAGCCATTGATCATGCAGGCGCTGTCATAGACCGACCAACTGGGCAGGAAGCCATCGCAGACAACCGACTGCGGCAGGAGATCGGGCAGAATCGCGAAGAGGCAATCGAGATGATGGCAGGTCATCTCCCAGAGCACCGGCTGTTCAAAGCCAGCCAGGTTGCGGGCTTGATGACGGGGCTTGGCGTTGAAGAAGAATATCTGCTCGACTCTGCCCAGCGCGCCCGAAGCCACGAATTCGGCGACCGTCAGAAAATGGCGAAAGTAGCGCATCTGTTGGCCCACGCCCAGTTTGACGCCGCGTTCATTCGCCAGCGCCACCAAAGCCTGCGACTGGGCGAAATCATTTGTCAAAGGCTTGGCTGCCAAGGGGCTGATTCCAGCGCGCAGGACGGCAGCGGTCTGCTGATAATGCCATTCGGAGGGCGTATTGATCAGCGCGACATCGGCTTCCGTTTCTTTGAGGGCGCGGTCCAAGTCGCTGAATTGGGCGGATGCCGGCAGGCCGCTGGCAGCCAGCGCCTCGGGGTTGACATCCACGACAGCTGCGACTTCGTGCCAGGGTTTATCCGCCAGGTGGCGCAGCATGGAGCGGCTGATCCCGCCCATGCCGATGATGATGGAACGCAATGTTTTGGGCATAAGAGTCTCCTATTCCCCATCCAGCAGCGCCAGCAATTGCTCGCGGTTCATGCGCGTGGCGTTCTTGCGGTCATGCCATTGATGCGGCTCCAGACAATAATATCCCGAATAGCCATCCGCTTTCAGCGCCCGCACCTGCCCCGGCATATCGACCAGGCCCGCGTCAATGGCGACAAAGCCCTGGCCGGGCAGCCAATTCTTGAAGTGAACATGGGCGATGCGCTCGCGCGCGGCATGGTAGCCCTCTTGCCAGGATGCCTCGCCGGAAGCGGCGCCATTGGCCGGATCCCAAACCACGCGCAGGCCCAGAGTTTCGGCGATCTCTGCCAGGTTGGCGCCGGTGTTGCTGTAGATGCTGGCGGCGTTTTCCAACAGGACCTCGATGCCTTCGCGCGCGCAAAGCTCAACCGCCCTGCCAAGCGGTTCATAGATGGCGCTGTTGATGGACTCGGCCGGTCCCTGGCGGCGGAAGGTGAAAAGGGTCATGCGGCGGATGCCCAGGCGCTCCATCAAGCGGAAGGCTTTGGGCAGGTCATGCGCGAAAGTATGCTCTACAGTCGCGGCCTCCAGCGGTCCTTTGAAAAAGCCCGGGCTGACTCCGATGAGATCCAGCTCATGAGCTTTTGCGGTCGCGGCCACTTCCTCAATGGCGCGCTCGCTGACATGGGGGAAGCGCCCGCCCTCCAGCTTGCGCAGCTCATAGGCGCGGATGCCCAGCGGCAGGCAGAACTCCACCGCCTCGGCAAAAGAATCCGCCGCTTCATCGCTGATTATCGCCAGTCGTTCTGTCCAGTCAGTCATGGTTCACTTCCAGTGTGCTATCGTTCAGGATTGCGATTATCGAGGGCACATAGCGCATCTGTTGGGAGAGGGCTTTGCCCAAACCAGAATGATCCAAGCCGGCCGGGAACATGCCGATTGTCTTCAGGCCCTCCCGCAGGTAAGGAGCGAACTCGGCATCGTCCGAGATCTCCCAAGCGGCCGCCAGCGATTCCATCACCCATTGACTATGCTGGAATGTGCCGCCCAGGGTGCGATTGGCGCAGGATGTATAGCGGAAGTGCCCGCTGGCATGATCATAGGTATGCCGTATCAGCCAGCGCGCGCCGCCGACGATGGCATCGGCCACGTCTGGATCGCCGGTCAAGCCATGATAGCGCCGCAAGCCGGAGAGCAATACGCCAACCATGAAGCCGGCTTCGCCACGGCAGCGAGGATAGCCGCAGCCGCAATGCGGTTCGCCCAGGTTGCGTACCCAGCCGCCTTGGGGTTCCTGCCGCTCCAGCACGCGCTCCACGATGACGCTGGCCGCGTTGAGGCAATCGGGGTCGTCCAAAGCCGGCGCCAGCATGCACAAATGAATCAGATGCCAGCCAGCCTCGCGGGCGTTCTTGAAGTCATAATAATCAAAGAACTTGCGCTGCAGCAGCCAGTCCCTGGTCTTCAACAGGGATTCGCAGACCAGCGGGTCGCCAGTGAGCAGCCAGTGCAGAGCGGGTCCCTCCACCCAGGTATGCGAGGGGATGGAGCTTGTGCCGCCCATCTTGCTGCGGAAATAAGGGGGCAGGTAGCCGCCCAGGTGCCCGGGCATGTGCATGGATTGCCCGCCGATCTCGCTGGGTTCGGAGGAGAAGTTGACCGTGTCGACATCAGCGAGGTGCCGCGCCGATTCAGCCGCCCAAAGCGCCCAGGCTGGGTCGCCTCCGCGCAGAAATTCAAAATAGCCGCAGAAAGCCGGGTCATATTCGTTGTTGCCCCAGGACCAGCCGCTCTCGCCATACCAATCGCCGAAGTTGAGCTGGCCATAAGCGCGGAAACGCTGTCGATCTTCATTGAAGGAGCGGATGCCGCGGTCGGTCAGCGCTTCGTAGCTCGGCAGGGGCGAATCGCGCCGCGGTCCGATTGGGTTGAGGGCGCCGCTGGCATTGAGATAATTGATGTCAGGGCGGGCCAGGGGCGGGTTCTCCAGCCAGGCGAAGACGCCCGGAGTATCGCCAAAGTCCAGCAGGATCTCGCTGCTCAGCGCCAAGCCGGCTTTCAAGCGGTAGCCATCTTCATCAAGCCAGAAATAGAGCCGGTGCCAGGCCTCTTCATCGCCGGGCAATTCGCGTCCGCCGCGTTCGGGGAAGAGGCCGATGTCAATTCCCTCAGCGCCAATGGTGATGGCTTTCGGGTAGGTCTGCCAGAAGCGCCGCAAGCCAATGCCCAGCGAGCCGGCTTCATGCCGGACGCGGATATGGCCATTTGCCCGTCCCTCCCGCGTTTCGCCGCCGATATCATGCGCAAGGTCATGATCATGGCGGAGTTGCCAGTCGCCGCCGCCGAGATGCCAGCTTTCGCCGCTATGATGCACGGTGTTTGCGCCAATTAGCGGCAGTCTCAGCGAGAAGGAGCGCAGCTTGAGCAAATTGCTGGTTTGGCCCGCCGCGCCGACGATATTCTCGCGCATGTCATCGCTGCATTCGGCCGGCAACTCGCCCCCGGAAGCCGCCGGCGACAACACCGGGCTGATAACTTCCAGGCGGTGCAGGAGCTTGACAAAGGTCTGACCCGGATAGCGCTGCACAATGATTCGGCTGCGCAAATGGGCGAGGCCGGTCTCATCGCAGTGATCCGCTTCAAACGCGGGGTCTCCGCCGGATTGTCCGCGGACGGGGCGGATTTTGCTGGCTGCCAGCGCCATGCCATTGGCCAGCCGCGCCTCAAATTGCCAGTCGGACAGAGAAAGCCTTGTACCCTCATGCAGCCTCTCGCTTGGCGAGCTACTGAGCGCAGGCTCTTCAGCCGGCTTGGCGTAGCCCGCCCCCTTCCCGTTGATCTGCAAGGCAGCTTCACTCGACGTACGCTCCGCGAGGGCGGCCGGACTTTGGCAGCTGACCAGCGCCCAGCGGACCGAGCCATCTGGCCAGTGGCTGTGCATTCGGGCATGAGCGCGGATTTCCTCGCCAGCGCATAGCAAGCGGCAGTCGCTGACGTCATTCGCGGCGCCCTCCTTCAGCGGTACCCCAAATGTCAGCGGCAAGCCGGATTTGTCGATGGCATCAGGATTGAGCAATTCCAGCGGGATCACCAGTTCGCGCATGGTCGACGGCGATTGCCTGGCGACTGTCTGAAAGCTGAGCGTCTTCACGGCTCTGGGCAATTCAGGCTCAGTCGTTGTGACGGTCGCTTCGTATTGCGTGTTGGCAGCCAAGCCAGCCAGGCTGATCTTGTGCAGGCGGCTCGGCGCGCTTTGAGCGGTTATGACTTCGCCCGCTTCATCGCTGACCCTTGCAGCCGCGCCGGTCACGCGGGAGACAGCAAAATGCAGGTAGGCTTGCCAATCGCCCGCTTCGCCGGGTTTGAGGCGCAGGCTGATATCGCCGATCTCCGCTCGGGACTGGCTGGCTTCCGGGCGTTCATGCAGCAGGACAAAATGCTCGATGCGATAGGCGCCGGGGCCAGGCGCGGTCAAGCGGAAGATCTCCATTTCGCCCATGAACTCAACCGGCTTGTCGGCCACGATAAGATGCAGGCGGTTGTCGCCCGGTCCCGGCTCGACGCGGCCGATGGCCTCGCTGGCCAGGCGCAGCTCCATCGGCGAAGTTTCATGCGCCGCCAGGTATATCAGGATGCCGATGTAGCGCCGGCCGGTATGATCGGCTTGCTTCTCGACGGTCTGCCAGAAGCGATGGCGCAGCGTCGATGCCATGCCCGAAGTAGCCACAGCGCCGGGGCGGTAGACGCTTGGCTTGGCGTAGCCGGTCAAACCCAAATCAGGCGTCCAGGCATCCAGGGTTTCGCTGTCTATCGCGGGCCAACTAAAGTTGCGCTCATCGTCCAGCAATGCCTGTATCCGCGCCGGTTCGCTGATGTCAATATGGGGAATCCGCTGCATGGGTTCATCCTTTCGCCGCGCCTGGCTGGATATGCTTATGCCAATAGGGGAACATCCAGGGCTTGCGTCTGCCTTTGAAATGCAAGGCTTTGGCTTCGGGGTAATGACCGTCCATCTCATGCGCATACGAAGTCGAGAAGTTGTAGCGCGCGCAGGGCAAGAAGCGGATATCCAACTCGCCCAAGCGCCAGGCGAAGCTGTCGCCGCGGGCAAAGTCGACGGCTTTGAAAAGTTCTCGCAAGGTATCCTGGTCGCCGCCCCAGACGCTGCGGTCGCCATAAGCCGCGCGGAACTCGCTGAGCCAGACCCGGTGGAAACGCGCCGCCGCCTGCAGATGCATTCCATGCGCGAAGTTGATGCCGGCGTTGATGGGCCATTTGGCATCGCCAGCGCGGTATGTCAAAGCCACGGCGAAATCCTCGTCGAAGACGTGAGCCAGGTCGCCATTGATCAAGATATCGCTGTCCAGGAAGATGACATGGCTCTCGGCAATTTGCAGATAATCCAGCCAGGATTTCGACCGGGCCAGCATGGGCTGGGTTCGGTCCAAACTGTGGCGGATAATGACGATTTCTTCGCATGGCGGGAAGGGCGTCCGCTCATCGCTGAGGATCAGGCAGCGGCACTCGGGGTGGAAGCGCCGCGCCGAAGCGAACATGGTCTGGATGTATCTATGCGGCTCGGTGACGGTGATGGTCGAGGTCGTCTCATGGATGCTGGCCATCGTGCGCTCGCTGACGTCCATATAGAAAGTGACGAATGTGATGGGCATGCTCGCTTTGCTGGCTACCGAGGGCTCCGAGTTCAAAGATTTCACAAATCGTTACTTTCTGCGTATTGGACATGGGCAGGCGGATATGGTCGACTGTAAGAGTTGCTCTTTGCCTAAAGTATGGGCACATCCGGCGCAAGGTCCATATATCTGAGAGAGTCGCCTGGATCTTATCGCCTCTGCGCAACCTTATCGGTGATTCTCCCGAAACTCATTGAACTCGGTGTCCTCGGTGGCAAATTCACGCTAGGGGGAAGAGTTTCTCCAACTCCGCCATCAAGTCCGCCTTTAGCTCGAAGCCGATGCCCGGCGCCTGGGGCGGCTGAATGCGCCCGTCGATGACCGGGATGCCATCGCCAAAACCGCCAAAAGGCTGGAAGACCTGCGGGTAGGATTCGTTGCCATAGAGACCCAGGCCGGCGGCGATATGCAGCGCGAACTGATGGCCCCCATGCGGGATGCAGCGGCGCGGCGACCAGCCATAACCCGCCAGCATGTCCAGCGTGCGCAGATACTCTACCAGTCCATAACTCAAAGCGGGGTCCATCTGCAGGAAGTCCTTGCCCGGGCGCATCCCGCCATATCGTATGAGATTGGTCGCATCAATGGTCGAGAAGAGGTTCTCGCCCGTGGCCAAGGGCAAATCAGTTGCCGAAGCCAAGGATGCGTTCAGCAGGTAATCCAGCGGGTCGCCAGCTTCTTCATACCAGAAGAGATCATAGGATTCCAGAGCCTCGGCATAGCGCAGCGCTTGCTTGAGATCAAAGCGGCCGTTGGCATCCACAGCCAAAGCCTGCCCATCGCCCAGCACAGCCAGCACAGCCTCAATGCGCCGCCGATCCTCACCCAGCGAGCCGCCGCCAATCTTGATCTTGACATTGGCGTAGCCCATATCGAGGTAGGTCTTGATCTCGTCTTGCAAGGCGGCCAGACCCTTGCCGGGATAATAGTAGCCGCCAGCCGCATAGATGAAGACGCGCTCATCCACCTCGCCGTGCCGATAGCGATTGCCCAGCAGCTGATAGAGCGGCAGGTCCGCGACTTTGGAGACCAGGTCCCAAAGCGCCATATCCAAAACGCCGACAGCCACCGAGCGCTCGCCATGCCCGCCCGGTTTCTCGTTGGCCATCATGATGTCCCAGGCTTTGGCGGGGTCGAAGTTGTCGCCGGTTTCATCCAGCAGCGCTTCCGGCTCGCCAGCCAGCAGGCGCGGGATGAAGCGATCGCGCAGGTTGCCGCTTTGCGAATAACGCCCGTTGGAATTGAAGCCGTAGCCGATGAGGGGCTTGCCAGCGCGGATGACATCGGACTGGATGCCGACGATGGACACGGTCATCTGTGAGAAGTCGATGAAAGCGTTGCGTATCGACGACTTTATGGGCACGACCAGATCATGGATGGCGGTGATTCTCATACGGCGGCTTTCTGCTGGGCTTTCATTTGGGAACGCCAGGCTTCGCGACGATTGTGAATGGGCAGCGCGTCGCCCCGCAAGCCGCTGTGCTCAGGCACTGTGTATCGCTCGAAGAATTCGCCGAGCCGCCGGGTCAGCCGGGCGATGAGTGGCTGGCAGCCGGGATCATCATAAAGATTGCGGGTCTCGCGCGGATCGGCTTCCAAGTCATGCAGCAGGTTGACGCCCTCGGCATAACGCAGAACCAGCTTGTGACGCTCGTCGCGTATGGCGCGGGTGCTGCCATATTCGCCAAAATAAACGTTCTCCCAGTCAGTCTCCGCCGCGCCGCGTAAATGCGTTCTGTAGCTGCGTCCGGGACAGGCATCGGCATCAGCGGGCAGGGCATCGGCAAAATCAAGCAGGGTCATGAACAGGTCGCAATGCGTGACGCACTCGCCGCGCGAGAAGCCCCCGCCCAGTTCAGCCGGATAATTCAGGATCAGCGGGACGCGAATCGACTCGTCCAGCATGTTCAGAGGCTGGCTGCCATTGCCCTTGCCCCATAAGCCGTGATGCCCCATATTCAAGCCATGATCGGAGGTATAGACGATCAACGTGTTCTCGCTTTGACGCTGCGCAGCCAGCTCATCCAGCAGCTGCCCGATGCCTTCATCAATCATGCTCACCGAGGCGTAATACTGGGCCAAGGCTTCGCGCGGATTCTCAGGCGCTGCGGGATGCCTCCCCATCTCGCCAAAGGGATACGGGACATCCGCTGGGATGTCGCTGAAACTCGCCTTCCGATACTGCGCGGCCAGCCGCTCAGAGCGATTGATCCAGGGATTATGCGTCGCGGCATAGCCTATGAAAAGGAAGAAGGGTTTATCCCAATCGCGCTCGCGCAGGAACTGGATGGCGGCTTCGCTGATGATCCGCGTGTCGGTTCCGCTCCGCTCGACCACCCTGCCCTGCTCGCTGTACAGATTGGCATCGCTGTGATATTTCGGCGTCTTGCGCCAGGCGCTGTGCCAAAAATCGAAGCCGGTTTTAGGGATTTCGCCGCTGCCGCAATGCCATTTGCCACAGAGCGCCGTGGTATAGCCGGCTGATTTCAGTCTATCCGCCAGCAGGGATTGCCCAGCCAGCCAATCGGTGGCTTGCGTCGCCGGATCGTCCTCAGCCAGATGATCGTGAATGCCATGCTGCGAAGGGTAAAGCCCCGTCCAGAAGGAAGCCCGCGCCGGCGAGCAGACCGGGCAGGGCGTGAAAGCCTTTTGCATCACTATGCCGGTTTCCGCCAGATAATTCATTGATGGCGAGTTTATCTCGCTGTTGCCATAACAGGGCAGCGCCCACTGCGCGTGATCGTCGCTGAAGAAGACGATGATGTTGGGCTGCATCAGCGCTTCAGGCTTTCTCGGGCAGGGCTATGGCGCTGAAGGGTTTCTCAGCGTCGATAGTTGCGTCCAGGTCATGCGAGCCTTTTGCGAAGAATGTCCGCGCTGCCGGCTCGCGGCTGAAGGGCGGGATGGGGAGGCCGCGCCGCGCCAGGATATGTTTGGCGGAAGCCGGGAAGCCATGCGCCACCATGACCGCATTGAATGCCAGCAGCTTCTCATGCGCCAGACGCCGCAAGCCAGCCGGCAAGCGCATATCGCAAACCTGGGCGCAGAGCTCGGGCGTCACCATAGGCATCCAGCCACAGAAGCCGCTGCAGCCCGCATCCATGGAAGGCGGCAGAACAGCCAGATTGGCTTGAAAGAGCTTGAGATTGCTGCCCGCGGCCGCTGCCAGCTTGGCGCTGAATGGCGCAATCTGGCGGCAGGTGTCTTTCATGAAGACGTAGCGGCCCGTCCCGGCCACTCGCCCAACTTCTTCCGGGCTGAGCAAGCGGTGTTCCGGCTGCGGAATTTCGTAGATGCCCAGGCGGACCTCAGCGCTGACCAGATCGCATAGCTCAAGCAGCTGCTCGCCTAGCCCTTCGGCCGCGGGCAGGAGCGCCAGGGCGACCACAACCACATCCGCGCCCATGTCATGGATCCGCTGCAGGCTGCGCGCTTGCTGGGAGAGCGTCTCGCCGAAGTTGCCCACGATGGCCGCCGACAGCCCCCCGCGAGGATGCCGCGCCACGGTTTCAGCGATGATAAAGCGCTCGTCATCATTGAGAAACAGCATCTCGCTGGCCTGCCCCAGCGCCAGGATGCCCGGCAAGCGCAGATCGCGGTAGAAATCCAGAAGCGCGGCGATAGCCGGCAGGTCAAGCTGGTCCTCGGCATTGAAGGCGGTCAGCAGGATGGGCCATGCGCCATCGCGTATATCGAACTTGCTCACAGGAACTCTCCAGAGGAAAAAACTGCTGAAATCGTTTTCCGCGTCAGAGTATACCCCCTGCGCTCGGGATGTCAAATCTTGGGGTTGTGTATCGAATTCGGTTGAAATTCTGTTGTGCCAAATTCACTCTCACCTTAAAGGCACAGAAGCAAATACAAGTTAGACATACAACAAACATTTCGGATGCTGTAAGGCTTGTCCGATACTCCGAGTTTATCTCGCCGTTTTGCCCCCATAATGAGGGAAGGGGAGAACAGCTTGTGCAGATACTGCAACACTATTGTCCAAATCCTATCAAATCGGATAACTGTAGACACACGGCCAACAATGCCGCCGCCCACGCAAAATACCTTGCGGCTCACTGATTTTGACTCCCCCTCTCTGACTCGTCGGAATGCTCGATATAGAGATGTCGGCTGGGGCCGCGCCGCGTAGACACTGGCGGCCGGGGGGTGGGGTCTGCAACTCACAACGTAAACAGGGGCGTCTCGCTGTGACGCCCGCCTGTGATTTACCCGGATATCGTGCTGCGCTACCAGTATCGGACACGCCTTACAGTTCTTATAACTTTGTTTGATCTACTGAGAAAATGGATTAGTCATCGCGTAAGTCTCGGCATCCTCGTTGGCAAAGCAATGGTGTTTCAACCGAAAAGGATACACTACCTGGATGGGAGAGGAAAATTTGACAAGACTCCGCAGATGCGTTAGCATATCGGAAATCGTTTTCCGCATGAGCGTTCGGGCAGGGCATTGACGCAGAAAGCCACCATTCACGATGTCGCGCAGCAGGCTCAGGTATCGGTCGGCTCGGTATCGCGCGCTTTGAACAACTACCCGCATGTCTCGGAGGATTTGAAGCAGCGGGTGCGCGCGGCGGCGCTTGAACTGGATTATCAACCGGCTTTCCTGGCGAATGGCTTGCGGCGCGGCGAGACCAACACAGTCGGCTTCCTTGTGGGCACGATAGCCAACCCGGTCATCTCAACGATCTTCGAGGCGGCTTCGGAGGCGCTCTCCACCGGCGGATATGCCGTCACCCTGGTCTCATCGCGGAATCAAGCCGAGTTGGATGTGGCCTGTCTGCGATTGCTGGCGCGGCGTCAAGTCAGCGGCTTGATCGTCTCATCGGCGGCCGAATCCCCCCAGCGAGCGCGGGCCTGCCTGGCTGAGTTGGGCATCCCCACTGTCATGCTCGATCGGGAAGCGACCGGCGACGACCTCTGTTATGCCGTGCAGTCGGATCATGCCAGCAGCATGCGCCGGGCGGTAGCGCATCTCGTCAGCCGCGGGCATGAAGAGATCGCTTTCATCGGCGGACCGGCCGATTTCTATCCCACTCGGCAGCGCTTCCTGGCTTATGCGGAGGCATTGGATTTTGCTGGCTTGAGGCCGCGCCGAGCTTTGACGCGCTTCACCTCGTTTAATGAACGCGCCGCTTATGCTGAAGCTCTGCTGCTGCTGCAAAGGGATCCGCCGCCATCGGCTTTGATCGTGGCGGGCAACATCATCCTCGCCGGCGCCTTGATGGCTCTGCAGGATCTGGGCTTGCTGGTCGGGCGCGATATCGCCCTGGTGGCCTGCGATGATATTCATCTCACGCGCTTGTACAGGCCGCCCATCACAGCCATCCGGCGGGATTTGCAGCTGCTGGGCGTGACGGCGGCGCATCTGCTCCTGCAGGGCATGCAGGCCGGCGCGGACCAGGCGGAGCGCGTCATCAAGCTGCCCACAGAGCTTATCCTGCGAGAATCTACTCAGGTCGCGCGGATAAAGCCCGCGAGCGCCCATCGCGGCAGAAAGGCAGGCGCGATTGCCGAACTTGTGAACTGAGCGGGTCTTTGGCTACAGTGTGGGCGCGCCCCGCGCTCATTCCTTTGTAGCAAACATACATTCACTTGAGGAGGATACGATGTCCAGAAAGCTATTCACCATGGTTGTCATCGCGCTCATGATGCTGCTCAGCGCAGCGGGCGTGATGGCGCAGGATCAGGTCCTGCGGATCGCCACCGGCTCATCCGGCGTGGCGAACTTCAGCTTCCAGATTCTTTCCGCTGGCGGCGACCAGCAGAATTGGATCACCTTCCAGTCTGTGCCGCCGCTCTACTTTGATGTTGATTTCAACCTGAAGACCGGCTATTTCAACGCCTGGGATTCCAACGAAGATGGCACGGTCTGGTCCTTCAGCGTGGATCCGGACGCCCGTTGGTCCGATGGCTCCTCCATCACAGCGCAGCAGGTCATCGATTCCTGGCAGGTGCAAGCGGCGCCGCTGAACAGCGTCGGGCGCATCCGCACCTATTTGGGCAATGTCGCTGGCTTCGCCGATGCCCGCGAGAATGCCGCCGAAGACGCCATGACAGTTGACGTGCCTGGCTTGAGCGCCCTGGATGACGCGACCGTGCAGGTTGAGCTTGTCCTGCCGGATCCGGTCTTCTTCTGGCGCATAGCCACCGCGCACATGGCAATCGCCCGGGCCGAGGATGTGCTTGCGCATGGCTTCAACGAATTCTGGAAGCCGGAAAACAACCCTATCGTCAACGGTCCCTTCATCCTCACCAGCTTTGACGCCGACCTGCAAACGGCTGAGATGACGCCCAACCCCGAATGGTGGAAAGATGGTCCGCTGCTCGAATCGGTCACCTTCCAGTTCGTGCCAGACCAGCAGATCATCGGCGCAATGGCGCTGAATGACCAGATTGACGCCAGCTTGGCGGCCGCGCCTTCGGTCCTGCGCGAGCAGATGCCGGATTACTTCCGCCAGTTCGACGCCATCGGCTTCAATACCTTCTGGCTGCAGCCCACCCGCGAGCCGACCAATGACCCCAAGGTCCGCGAGGCGCTGATCAAGTCGGTCGATTGGAGTGCCGTCTTCCAAGCCGCCTTCCCGATCCCGGGCAGCGGCGTCATGACCACCCAGACTCTGGACGACATCGTCACCTGCCAGAACCCGGACGCGACCGGCTATCCTTATGATATTGAAGGCGCGCAGGCCGCCCTGGCCGAATCCAGCTATGGCAGCGCCGAGAACCTGCCCAAGTTGCGCGTCACCCCGCGCGGCAGCAACGAGTTCAACAACCGCGCGCTGCAAGCGGTCATCGAATTCTGGCGCCAGAACCTGGGCATCGAGAATGTCGAGTTCCAGCAGGACCCGAACAGCTTCGGCGATGACTTCGACAAGATCAACCTGAGCCGCGATGATGTAGTCATCCGCTTCCCGGATGCCGCGACCTATATGTGGGCCGCGGGCCATTCGTCCGGTCCAGTGCCCAGCAGCTCCATGCTGTCCGGCTACATGAACGAAGCGCTGGAAGCGGCTGTCAACGAAGCGCTGACCTTGGCGCCCGACGATCCGCGGCGCTGCGAGCTGGCTTTGGAGGCTCAGGCGCAATATGAGGGCGATTATGTCATCATGCACTTCGGCAAGCCCTTGCGCTCCGCCAATGCCCGCGAACACGTCAAGGAATACTACAGCGGTCCCGACGTCAGCGTCATCGAGCCCTGGAAGATCTACATCGAGCGGATGTAATTGCCTTACCCCCAACCCAAACCCCTCCCCGACCGCCCGTGTCAAAGCGGCGCATATAGAGGGAGGGGTTCCACCGGTCGCAAGTCGGGCGGCCGTCCCCCTTCCCCCATAATGGGGGCAAGGGGCCGGGGGATGGAGGCTCATTAGAGGTAACGCGCCATGGCGACATTCTTGCTGATACGTCTCTTGCGCTGGTCGGTGGGCTTATTGCTGATCCTCTTCGTCACCTATGCCATGATGTTCTATGGCGCAGGCGACCCCATCCGCATGATGTTCATCCAGGGCGAAGACTTCGACAGCGAAGACGAAGTGGTCATGCTGGCGCTGCGCAAGAAATACGGCTTGGATGAACCCTTCCTCGCGCAATTCAGCAATTACCTCAACAACCTGGCGCATGGCGATTGGGGGCGCTCCATCCGCCTGCAGGTTGATCGTCCAGTGCTGGAGATCGTGCAATTCCGATTGCCCATATCGATGCAGCTGGGCTTCGCGGCCACTGTGCTTGGCGCCTTCCTGGGCATCGCGCTGGGCGTCCTGGCGGCTCTGTATCACAACCGCTGGCTGGACCGGGTCATCATCAGCACGGTCTTGTTCATCAACGGCATACCCATCTTTGTCACCTTGCCCATGCTGCTGCTGCTGCTGGTCTTGCAGCTCAAGCTGATAGACGTGCCCTATGGCTGGAGCGGCCTCTTCCATATTGACGCGGCTCTGCCCGTCGCCGTGATATCTATTGGCGTGCTGCCCATCATCGTGCGGCAGACGCGCTCCGCCATGCTGGAAGTCAAGGGGCAGCAATATGTCACGACCGCCCGCGCCAAAGGCGTGCCGGAAGCCTGGATCATCATGCGCCACATGCTGCGCCCGGTCTTGACGCCGGTTGTCACCACCCTGGGTCTGGTCATGATCGGTCTCATCAACGGCTCGCTCTTTGTCGAATACATCTTGAATATCCCCGGCTTTGGCTTGCTGACCATCGAAGGCATCAAAAAGGTGGATTATCCCATCATCATGGCGGTGGCGGTTGTTGGCACGCTGATTATTTTTGTGAGCAATTTCCTGGTCGATATCATTTACCCCATACTTGATCCGCGAGTGAGAGCGCAATGACGCAGGCAGCCAAGGGCGACTACGTCTCGCGCGTCTTTGATGACGGCAGCGTCTTCGTCGGCGAGCAGCGCAGCCTCTGGCAAGACGCCACGCGGCGCTTCCGCAAGAATCGGCTGGCTGTCGGCGGCTCTCTGGTGGTAGCGGCCTTCCTCTTCCTCGCCATCATTGGACCGCATATCGCGCCTTATGATTTCCTGGAACAGAATATCGTGCAGGCATTCCAGGGACCGTCGGCGGAGCATGCCCTGGGCACCGACGACCTGGGCCGCGATGTCTTCAGCCGCATGCTGCATGGCGCGCGCACGGCCGCTCTGGTGGCATTCTTCACAACATTCATCAGCCTGGTCATCGGCGTGCTCTTTGGCGCCTGGGCGGGCATTCGCGGGGGCCGCACCGATGAACTCTTGATGTGGATCAGCGATCTCATCCAAGCCATGCCCGGCTTGCTGCTGGTCATCCTCATCAACACCACCCTGCGCAGGCCCATCATCAACTGGTTCGACCAGCTGTATATGCAAACCCGCGATCCCTTTTTCCTGAATACGCTCTGGCTGGATTATGTGCTGGTGTTCAGCGCGCTGGCGCTTATCGGCTGGCCCGGCTTGGCCAGGCTGATACGCGGGCAGGTCTTGAGCATCAACGAAGAAGATTATGTCCTGGCGGCGCGGGCTTTGGGGGCGCCCGAGTGGCATATCATGCTGCGCCATGTGATACCAAATGCCCTGGGTCCGCTGGTCGTGGCGGTAACCGCCAGCATGGGCGGCGCGGTCACGCTGGAGGCCGGCTTGAGCTTCCTGGGCATCGGCATTCAGCCGCCAAACGCCAGCTGGGGCTCAATGCTGGATGAAGGCCGGCGCCTTTGGCAGGTCTTCCCGCATCTGATGCTCATCCCGGCCGCCACCATCGGCATCATCCAGGTCGCCTTTGTCTTTCTGGGCGATGGCTTGAACGACGCGCTGGATCCGCGGCGGATAACCTAAGGCGAGCGTTTTCTCATGGAATTTCCCCCCGCGCAGTATCCAGCCGACGCCGAGCATATCACCATCTATTATGACCAGAACAGTTTCGCTGCCTGGCCCTTCAATCATGGTTTCAAAGCCTTCGATCCCGAAGAATTGCTGATCGGCTTTTCGCGGGGACCCTGCACTTATGCCAGTCCATTTGATTTGGCGCATCATGTCGTCGATGCCCGCGGCGGCGAATACGTCATGCTGCGCTCACGGGATGGCGGACGCAGTTGGCTGCCCGATGACATGCAATCGCTGGGCAAGCGCCAGGATATTGAGCGCCCCCTGCATCTGACGCCGGATGCCGCGCCCAGCCAGCCCTACGACTGGGCATCGCCCGACTTCTTCATGACCGCCGGCTTCGGAATCCCGCCCGAGCGCGACCAGAGCATCGGCTATATTCAGTATTCCCGCGATCGCGGGCATAGCTGGGAAGGTCCCTTTCGCATGCCGGCATTCGGTTTCAACTGGGTGCAGGTCAAGCCGGATTATCTCCTGCGGCCCGATGGCGTCGTGCTGCTCTTCGTGACCGTGGGGCGGAAGAGCGGCAAACGCGGGCAGCGCTTCGTGGCTGTCTACGCCTCGCCGGATGCCGGGCTGAGCTGGAATTATCTGGCGCCGATTATGGCGACATCGCCGGACGCGGGTTTTGTCAATCGCTATTACGCCAGCCCGGTTCTGCTGGATGACGGGCGCATTCTGGCTGCGCTGCGCTGCCAGATCGACGCGCGCAATGCCTGGCCCGAAATCTTCGAATCCTGCGATGGCGGGCGCAGCTGGCATTTTGTCTCGCGGATTGGCGATTGGGGCGGCCCCACCGAGTTGACGCTGCTGGAAGATGGGCGCTTGCTGGCGGTTTATGGCTATCGCGTCCGGCCTTATGGCATCCGGGCGCGCCTCTCGGAAGATATGGGACGGACCTGGGGCGCGGAAATCATCTTGCGCGATGACGCCGGTTCCTGGGACCTGGGTTATCCCCGCACCGCCCTGCTGCCCGATGGCAAAGTCATCACCGCCTATTACATCAACCGCGCCGATGACGAGATTCAGCTGCGCGGCGGCGTCCGGCATATTGCGGCGACCATATTCAAGCCCTGAGCGCGCGCATGAAGATCAGCGACATCAAGCTCAGCCAGTATCGTTGGGAGCGCGGCAAGCCTATCCGCAATGGCAAGCATGTCTACACGCACAGCGGCTTGAATCTCATACAGATCCACAGCGACGCCGGCTTGACTGGCATCGGCTGGGCGCAGACGCCGCAGACCCCCGGCTTGGCCAAGGTCTCGCAGGGCTTGCTCGAACATTTCAAACCGCTGATCATCGGCGAAGACCCCTTCAATTATCGCCGGATATGGCAGGCGCTTTGGGTACCCAAGCTGGTGGGGCGGCGCGGCTTGACCACGCGCTTCATCAGCGGCATTGACATCGCCCTTTGGGATCTCATAGGCAAAGCCACCGGCAAATCGCTGCACAAGCTGCTCGGCGGCTACCGCGATCGCGTCCCGGCTTATATCGCCGGCGGTTACTACGAAGAGGGCAAGGGGCTGGCTGGCTTGGCTGCCGAAATGGAGGAGAACCTCCTGCTGGGCGCCAAAGCCGTCAAGATGAAGATCGGCGGCGCGCCAATCAAAGAAGATGTCGAGCGGGTGCGGGTCGCCCGGGAGGCAATCGGCGCGGATATCAAGCTGATGGTGGACGCCAACTGCGCCTACAGCCTGCGCGAAGCCATCGACATCGCCGAGAAAATGGAGCCTTACGATATTTTCTGGTTTGAGGAGCCGCTGCCGCCAGACGATTATCGCGGGCATGGCATCCTGGCGCGCTCGACCGCCATCCCTGTCGCAACCGGCGAAAACGAATATACGCGCTATGGCTTTCGCGATCTGCTCTCGCATGAGGCCGCGGCCATCTACAACGCTGATGCGCAGGTCCTGGGCGGCATAACCGAGTTCATGAACGTGGCGGCATTAGTTTCGGCGCATGACCTGCACATCGCGCCGCATGGCGACCAGGAAGTGCATCTGCATCTGGTGGCTGCCATCCCCAACGGGCTGATCGTCGAATTCTATCGCGAAACCGTCGATGCCAACCGCGGGCATATATTCAAAGAGACGCTGACATTGGATGAGGAAGGCTGCCTGAGCCCGCCGGAGCGCCCGGGCCTCGGCATGTCGCCCAATTTCGACTTCTTGCAACGCTACGAAATTCACTGAGCCGCAAGCCCAAAGAAAGGACGCCCTATGTTTGAACAACCATGGACAGGCGTATTGCCAGCCACGCTTTGCCCCTTCAACGAGGATGATTCCATAGACGAGATCGGCTTGCGCGAATACGTCAGCTACCTGGCCTCTGTCGATGGCATCACCGGATTGGTCTGCAATGGGCATACCGGCGAGGTGATGTCCCTGCGCAACCAGGAGCGGGCGCGCGTCACCGAGGTCATCGCCGATGAAGTCGGGCACAGGGTCAAGGTGGTCTCCGGCGTCTGCGCGGAAGGCAGCGATGAGGCGATCGCCCAGGCTTTGGCCGCCAAAGACGTCGGCGCGGATGCCATTCTGCTGATGCCGCCGCATCACTGGCTGCGCTTCGGAAGGACCAGCGAAACCGCCGTCGGCTTCTTCCAGGATGTGGCGGAGGGCGCGGATATCGATATCATCGTGCATCAATACCCCGCCTGGACAAAAGCCGGCTACAGCCTGGCGGAAATGCTGGAGATGGTCAAAATCGACCGCGTCGTCAGCATCAAGATGGGCACGCGCGAAATGTCCCGCTGGGCTTATGACTACCGCAATCTCAAGGCGGCCGCGCCCGACGTCAGCATCATCAGCTGCCTGGATGAATACCTGCTGGTGACTTTGCTGGATGGCGCTGATGGCGCGCTGGTGGGCTTTGCCGGCTTCGTGCCCGAGCTGATCACGGCGCTGGTCCGCGCGGCATTAAGCGGCGACCTGGCGGAGGCGAACCGCATCCAGAGCAAGGTGCGCCCGCTCTCCCAAATCGTCTATCGCTTTGGCGAGCCGAGCAGCGATGCGCATCAACGGATGAAATGCGCCATGACCTTGCTCGGCAAGTTCCCCTCCATGCGCATGCGCCGGCCCATCCGTCCGCTGCCGCCCGAGGAAATCGAGCGCATCGCCGGGGAATTGACCGAAGCCGGCTTCCCGGTCATGCAAGGAGCCTTTGCCTAGATGGCGCGTGGCAGGGTCTATCCATCCGAAGCGCGCAGCTTCACTGACAGCGTGACAGGCGCGCGAATCCGCCAAGTGACTGACCAGGCATCCATCCACCATCATCCCTTTTTCTTCGCGCCGGCTTATGACGATGCCATGGCAAGGCTGATCTTCGTTTCGCATCGCGGCGGCCGCCCGGAGATCTTCGCCGAAGAGCGCGAGAGCGGAAAACTCGTCCAACTGACGGAACGCGAAGGCATCGCCGAATACTCGATCTATCCCTCGCATGACGGGCGCTATGTCTACTTCACGGCGGGCAGCGGAGCTTATCGCATTGAGACGGAGACGCAGAGGGAAGAGCGGCTGGTCGATCTCAGCGATCTTGGCGGCGGGCGTTTGCGCGAAGCTGGCATGGTGGCTGATGCCATGGGCACGACGGCGCTGAGCTTTGATGACCGCTATTGGGCGCTGCGATTCAGCCGGGGCGGGCGCGCCAACCTGGCCATCATCGACACCAGCAGCGGCGCATGCGATGTCATCTTGCAAAGGGATACCATCGCCCATCTGATGTTCTGCCCCGATGACAGCAGCCTGCTCTATTACGCGGGTCCTTTGAAAGATCGCGTCTGGGTCATCAATCGCGATGGCAGCGGCAATCGACGCCTCTACCAGCGCAAGCCCGGCGAATGGATCACGCATGAAGTCTGGATACCGGGAACCCGCGAATTGGCATTCGTCGATTGGAACAAGGGCATCCGCTGCATCCATGTCGATACCGGGGCGGAGCGGCGCGTGACCCGCTTCAACGCCTGGCATGCGGTCTGCAATCGAAACGGCACGTTGATGACAGCCGATACCAACTTCCCGGATATTGGCATTCAACTCTTCGATCCGCTGGATGGCATAGGCGAGCCGGTCGCGCTATGTCATCCAAAAGCCAGCAATGCCGGCGCGCATTGGGGCGGACCTTTCCCGTATGAGGATGGTCCCATCGCAGTCTATGCGCCGCAGCATACCCATCCGCATCCGTCCTTCTCGCCGGATGGGCGCTTCGTCGTGTTCACCAGCGATTGCACTGGTCATGCCCAGGTCTATGAGGCGGAGCTACCGGCGGAGATTCTTGAAGCTAGCTAATGTTAGGCGAATCTGCGAAGCGTCGTCTATGCGCGCTATGCGCATTTCAACCGCCCAGAAGATTCTCGATAAGCGCCATTTGCAGATTGTGAAGGTGAATGATCAATCCGCCAAGCGTACCCACAATGCCAATGAGCAAGCCCAAAGCAACCTTGTAAAGTTGCGCTGCAGTAGCCGTATGGCGGGACCGTTCTTCCAAAACGGCAACGCGTTCATTTGAGGGGAGCGACACGCTGGATTGCGTTTCTCGCGTATCAATCTGTCTGTCGAGAATTGCCATTGACCGTCTCCATACTGTGCAACCCGACTGGAATTGACACACCCAGATTAGCGCAAGCCATTGAAGACGTCAAACAAACTTATCGGAAGTTCTGATCAAACACCGAGCTGCCAAGAGGCACCGCATCCGAAGAAAGGCCAAGAAATGACAACCGGATTAGCTGAACCACTTTCCGTCGCCCTGGTTGGCACGGGCAACCGTTCGCGGACTACCTACCGACCGCTCTTTGAGTATCTCAAACCCTGGCTCAAGATCGTCGCCGTCTGCGACCCGGTCAAGGCGTCTGCCGATGAATTCGCCGAGGCCATTGGCGCGCCGGCATTCTATAATCTCAAGGACCTGATCGCCTCCCGACCCATGGAAGCCGCTTTCGTGGTCAGCCCTATCCCCTCGCATCATTCGATCTGCTGCGCGCTGCTCCGCGAAGGCATCCATGTCAACGTCGAGACGAGCATGTGCAGCCTGCTGCTCCAGGCGCGTGAGATGGTGCAGGCGGCTCGTGACAGCGGCGCCATCCTGCGCATCGCCGAGAATTTCTTCCGCTTCCCTTTCGACCGCATGATGAAGCTGATTGCCCAAGACGGCTTCATCGGCGATATCAAGCGCTTGACCTGCTGGCATGATCACACGGGCTATCACAACAATTCGCGCTGGCTGCGCTTCTTTGGCGCCTATCCGACAGCCGTGCAAGCCATAGCGCATGTCATGCCCACAGCCGGGCATTATCAGCTGGCGCACCGCTATCACGAGTCGGAGAGGTATCGCGCGCACTTCATCTGGTTTCCTGACGATTCCCTGGTCGTTGACCACGCCGGCAACATCAAAAGCATGCTGGGGCGCTATCCGCGACCGGGTTATACCGAGCTGGCGGGCGGGCGCGGAGCAATCGTGCAGCAGGCGGGCGAAGGCTGGAGCGGCATTGGCGAAGTCCGCTATTGCACTGACGAGGCGCTGATGCGTGGCGGCGGACGACATGACCAGAGCTACCCTATCGCTCATGTCGGCGATGGCTCAGATTGGCATTCGTCGCATGTCGATCTGCGGGGCAGGCGCATTGAATACGTCAACCCCTACCGGCTGGGCGCGCAAGCCTATCATCGCCGCAGTTATTACAGCGCCGCCGTCATCAGCCATATCGTCGATTTCGCCGAGACCGTCCGCGGCCTGCGCGAATCGGAATACAGCGATGAAGACGCGATGATGGCGATGATGATCGAAGTGGCCACGCGCGAATCGGCGCTGCGGAAAGGCACGCGGCTGGATATGCCGCTGACCGCGGACAGTGAGCTGGAATCGGAAGCCGCCATCCGCGCCAAGGAGAAAGCGATATACGGCGTCGACCCACTGGACATTGAGGGCATGCTGGCGATCAGTTATCCCAGGCCATAAAGCCGCCGGGCGGAGATTTGCCAGACAAGGTCACATCGAGCAGCAGAGCCGCGATCAAAGTAGCTTTTTGCCTGGAAAGCGCCAGTTTTCATAAATGCTTGCCATGCGCGGGCAGGCGTGTTATCCTCTTGGCAGGTCAGCGAAATCGATTTCGATAGCGTTGCCTGAAAGAGTGGAGCAGCGCGATTGCCCATGCCTGTCACCATAGAAGACCTCTCGAAAACGTTGGGCGTCTCCCGCTCGACGGTCTCCAAAGCCTTGAATGGCCGCGGCGATGTCGCCCCGAAGACTCGGGCGCGCATACTGCAAACGGCGCAAGAACTCGGCTATCAGCCCTCAGCCGCCGCCCGCAACCTGCGCCGCCAGCGCACGGACAAAATCGGCTTGCTGGTCAATTATCCGATTCACAAAGTCAGCGACTTCCTCGCCGAGCTCATCCCGGGCATGGCGACCGTGGCCGAAGCGGCCGCCTACAATCTCATTCTCTATACCTCGATGGCGGGCAACCAGGCGCGCATCACCAGCCTGTGCCGCTCGCGGGAGGTGGATGGCATTATCGTGGCTTGGCCCCCGCGGCTCGATGAGACGGTGGCGCTTTGCCGCTTGATGCGCGAGGAACGGATGCCGCATATTGTTTTGCCACGCCGAGTCCCGCATGCTGAAGTTTCTTATGTGGCGGCCGACCACAGCGAAGGCGCAAGGCTCTTGACCGCGCATTTGATCGCGCTGGGGCACCGGCGGATCGGCTTTGAGCGCCTGCCCGAAGTTTATGAGACCGACCATGATCGGCACAGCGGTTACGCCCAGGCATTAAGCGAGGCGGGCATAGCCTATGATGGCGATCTCGTCCTTTGCGCCCGCTCCAGCGATGCCGATTATGCCGAGCGGTCCTTCAATGCCTTTATGGCGCTGCCGAAGCCGCCAAGCGCGATCCTCTTCTTCACCGACCCGGCCGCCATCAAGGCGCTTTCGCTGGCCAAAGCCCGCGGCATCCGCATCCCGCAGGATCTGTCCATCGCCGGCTTTGATGGCGTGCTCGCATCGGGCGTGACGCAGCCGGCTTTGACAACGGTGCGCCAACCCCTGCCAGAGATGGGCATGCGCGCCGTCGAGAGCCTGCTCAGCCTGATCCAGCATGAAACGCGCGAAGTCTGCCAGCGCAGCCTGCCCGTCGAGCTGATCGCGCGAGCTTCGACGGGCATAAACCTGGGGGCATGATCATTAAAAAGCTTTGGCAGCCCTCCTCATCCAAGCAAAGGCGGCAGTCGCTCAAGCCGAGCGCGCCTTTTGTATCGTATGCAGAATAACGTTCTACAGTTCAAAGGAGCATCTCATGCGCAAGTTACTCATCGTTCTGTCCCTGCTGGGCTTGCTGATTGGCATCCCGGCATTCGCCCAAAGCGGCGACGCCTGCAACATCGACGCGCCGGCCGAGCCGGTGACTATCGAGATGATCAGCTGGCCCTTCGCCATCACGGAATTTTACGCCGCCGAGATGGAAGCATGCAGCGAAGTCGACAATCTGACCATCAACACCAATCTGCTGGATTCGGCATCGCTGCGCGAGCAGGTGGCTCTGGCGCTTTCGGCAGGCGGCGATTCGCCCTATGACATTTTGCATGGCGCCAATGGCCAGATCGCCGAATGGGGCGCGGCCGGCTGGGTCATGCCACTCAACGATCTGGTCGAGGCTTACTGGGAGGCCTACGACCTGGGCGATATTCCGGCCGGGTATTGGGAGAGCGCCAGCTATAACGGCGACATCTACGGCGTGCCGGTGGTCGGCAACACCCTGCATCTGACCTATCGCATGGACATCTTTGAAGACATGGGCTGGGAGGTTCCCGATACCTACGACGAACTCTTCGAGCTTTGCGATACGATTGCCGAAGCGGGGCAGGATTACGAAGTCAACGCGGCGGTCAATTTCTCGTATGCCCGCGCCTGGGAGTTGGAGTTTTTCATGCTGCTCCGCGCGATGGGCGGCGATTATCTCGATGACGACAATATGCCCGTCTTCCAGGGCGATGAGGGCGTGGCTGCCGTCGACATCATGCTGGAGACCGCCAACCGCTGCGTCAGCGCCGATGGCTTGGCCTATGGCAATAACGATATTGACACGGCATTTGGCGGCGGCACAATCCCCATCGCCAAGGTCTGGGCCAGCCGCGCAGCCAATTACAGCAATCCGGAGCGTACCGACTTCCATGAGGTAATCGGCTATGCGCCGGCGCCGCGCGTATCCGCTGATGGGCCTCGCGCCGCTTCCGCCTGGCTGGATTTCTATTTCATCCCGACCAACACCACCAATGATCCGGATTTGGTCTTCAAGGTGATCATGGAAACTGCGGATGCCGCAAGCCAGCAAGCCGCGGCCGCCGTGGGTTCGACGACGCGCAATTCAGCCGCCTCGCTGGGTGGTCCCTACCTGCCAGCCGCCAACGAATCCATCGGCAGCGGCATCGGCAATTACGCAGTCAACCCGGCAATCACCATCGCCATCGCCAAGCTGGAGCAATACCTGCCCCTGGTTTGGCCCGGTGACATGAGCGCGCAGGAAGCCTTGGACGCAGCCGCCGAAGAGTACATAACGGAAGCGACAGCGCAGGGATTCATCGAAGGTTAGGAGGGCGCCGAGCCCTTCGCGCAGCAGTAGCAGGGGCGGTACCAGGTATCGCCCGCTCTGGCAATCAGAGGACCATTCGGGCGAGTCGCTTTTTCGCCCCTGCAACTGTAGGCCAAGGAGGGCAGCCGCCGACGCAAGCCAATGAATCGCAGGACGTTTTTCGCCTTCGCCTCGCCCAGCATCATTGTCATGCTGGCGCTGATGGTCGTGCCTTTGCTGATGGCGCTTTGGCTCGGCTTCCAGTATCTGACCTTTCGCAACATCACCGAGCCGGAATTCGTCGGCTTTCGCAACTTCGTGGAGATCCTGGAAGATCCGCGCTTTTGGCGTTCCTTTAACTTCACCGCGCTCTACACAGCCATCGTCGTGCCCAGCTGGGTGGTCATCGGCTTCATCGTCGCCCTCTTTCTTGATCAAGTCTCGGGGTTGGTCCGCGGAGTCTACTTGTCGCTTTTCCTGCTGCCTTTCATCATCGTCCCGGTTATTGGCACCATAATGTTCAAGCAGCTCTGGGAGCCCTCCGGTTTGCTCACATGGCTCTTTCGGCAGCTGACTGGCGCGCGCTTCCGCGTCAACGAGACTTCGGTCAAGACTCTGATCATCGTCTTCGGAATCTGGTACGTCACGCCATTCACCATCGTGGTCTACTTCGCCGGCTTGCAAACCCTGCCCACGGAGATGATCGAAGCGGCTTCCATTGATGGCGCCACGCGACTGCAGAAGATCCGCCTTATCGTCATCCCTTATGTCAGTTCGCTGACAGTCTTCATCCTGCTCTTCTCCATCATGGATTCCTATCGCGTCTTTGACAGCGTGTACGTGCTTTCGGAGCTGAACCCGCAATTCAAGGCGGACACAGTTATGACCTATACCTTCCTCACAGCCATGCAGGTGCAGCGCCTGGGCAAAGCCAACGCCATGGCTATCCTGACTGTCATTGGCATAATGGTGGTCTTGGTGCCATTTCTGTATCTGATGTACAAAGAGCAGATTGCGGAGCGCTGAGATGGATCGCGTCAAGAGCCCGGGCGGCCGCCTTGTCATTCACGTTTTTCTGCTGCTGTTCGCCATTTACAGTCTTGTTCCGTTCTTATGGACAGCGATGCAATCGTTCAAGAATTTCAAGGACGCCTTCTCGCGCGCGCCCATCTTCATCTTTCAGCCCACATGGATAAACTACCAGGAAGTCTGGATCCGCGCGCTTCCGGAGGCTGGTTCGGCTGTCGGCTATATCATTTTGCTGGCGGCGGTCATCTTAACCTGCCTCTTGCTTTTCGCCCGGCACATCCCGGTCAGGTCGAGCTGGCTGGTCGTCTTCTGTCTGCTGGGGTATGTGGCGCTGCTTTGGGCCATCCCGCAGCTCGTCTATATGCAGAAGTTTTACAAGTACTTCATCAATACCATCATCGTGACCGTCTTCACCATCCTGGTCTCGATCACCATCGGCTGCCTGGCGGGCTATTCCCTGGCGCGTTACGCGGGCATGGCGGCGGTTGTGATCCTGATATCCGCTCTGGCATTCCGCGCACTGCCACGGCTGGCTTTTGTGCTGCCCTATTACTGGATTGGCTCGCTGACGCATCTGCTCGATACGCATTTGCTGGTGGTCATCGCGCTGGTGGCGGTGAATCAGCCCTTCACGATTTGGATGCTGCGCAGCTTCTTCATGGAAGTGCCCAAAGACCTGGAAGAATCGGCCATGGTCGATGGCGCTGGTCGGCTGCGTTCCTTCTGGCATGTCATCGTGCCGGTCGCTTGGCCCGGGATAATCTCCACGGCGCTCTTCACCCTGCTGCTGGCCTATAACGAATTCTTGCTGGTGCGCGTCCTCACGCAGACGAACTGGACCCTGCCAGTGGCTATCTCGCGGTATACCGGGGCGGAAGACGCCCGGCAGTTGACCTTGGCTGCCGCGGCTTCGGTCTCGGCGACCATTCCCATAATCGTGGTGATCCTTTTTTTCCAGAAGCACCTGGTCAAAGGCTTGGCGGCTGGCGCGGTCAAGGGCTGAGCAATCAGTATCGAACAAGCCTTGTAGGGGCGAGCCAGCCGGTCGCCCGCTTTTTCCCGCTACAATATGGCGTTGACGCATCTCGCAACCTGCGCCACCATCCATAGCCCAAGCCAGAAAGCCAGCCTGCCATGGACCAGAACCCCCCAGCCGACCCGCCCAAGAGCCAAGCCTCAGAACCCATCGCCATACGTCACGGCGCGAAAATCATGCCAAAAGATTTTACGATCTCGCTGGCGGCCAAGGGCGGCGTCGATGCGCTGCTGCGCCAGCCCGGCGGGACGCGCATACAGAATCTGCGCGGCTTTGAAGACCAATATGTCGATATCGTCGACTACATCGCCCGCATCACGCATCGCATCTGGGAAGAGAAAGACATCGGCTACATCTACGACACTTATCGTCATAATTCGCATGTCACTGATGACTTCGGCTTGCAGTATGGCAATGAGAAGATAGTCGCCGACACCGCGCATACCATCAACGCCTTCCCCGATATCCGCCTGTATGCCGATGAGATCATCTGGGCTGGCAATGACGAAATCGGCTATCACACTTCGCACCGCACGGTGATCACGGGGCATAACACGGGCTACAGCCGCTTTGGCCCGCCGACGGGCAAGAAGGTCACGCTCTGGTGCATCGCCAATTGCGTCTCGCTGGAGAACGAGATATTCGCCGAATGGGTGACCTACGATACCGCCAATCTGGTCTATCAGCTGGGTTTTGACCTGCGGGAGCTGGCGCGGAAAACCGGCAATGCCCTGGCGGATGGCGGCAGGCTGGACCCGCGCTTTGGCGAGGCGGAGCGTCTGCCTGGGCAAGGCAAACCCGCATACCGAGAGGCTCCAGCCGATGCCAGCGGCTTTGATGTCGAGGAGTTCATCCGCAGGACATGGCACAATATCTGGAATCGCCGCAGCCTGCGCGAAGTCGGCTTGGCTTATGACCAGAGCCTGCAATTCCGCGGGGCGACCGGGCGCGCCTTCAGCGGGCGGGGCGACTACCAGGCTTTCATCCTCAGCTTCATAGCCATGTTCCCCGATCTTATGCTGCATATCGACGACATCTACTGGATGGGCAATGAGCGCGATGGCTTTCTGGTCTCCGTGCGCTGGCATATCCTGGGCAGTCATCGCGGCAATGGCATCTATGGCGCGCCAAGCGGACGGCGGGTGACCCTCTGGGGCATCACGCAGCAGGAGATCCAGGCCGGCAAGATCACCCGGGAATGGATGATTTTCAATGAATTCGCCGTCATGCAGCAGATCTACCGGGATTAGGCGGAAAGGTTCTTATTACTTCTAAGCGTACTGGTCGCCGCGCAGGTGCTCGTACATATAATAGGCGGGATTATACTGCAAATCGCTAGCCGGGCGGATAGAGTTATCGCCAAATTTATCCCGCAGCCTATCCAGGACAATTTGCAATTCAGTCGCCTTTTTTTGGGCTTGGGGATCTTCCCACACGCCCCATTGCCAATAGCGCTCCCCAAACTGGCTCAAGCCGACGCCGATTAACCGGACATCCTTCCCCCGCAGCCAGTACCGATCGAACAGATCCGCGGCGGCGGCATAGATTTGGTCGTCGCGGCAAATGGGGTTATGAAGCGTTGTCTGTCGGGTGAAGCTGGAATAATCCGCCCAGCGCAATGTCAGCGTTACCGTGCGTCCGTACAAGCCGGCCCGCCTGATCTGCCGCCCGACTTCGGCAGACAAACGCCGCAGAGCGAGCTTGAGTTCGCCCTCGTCATGGGTATCGCGCAGAAAGGTCATCTGCCGGCCCGCCGATTTTTGCGTCGGCAGGGGCAGGACGGGGCTGGGGTCAATGGCATTGGCGTGATACCACATATCGCGCCCCGGCTTGCCGAAACGTTTGCCAAGCATCTCTTTTGAGCTGGCGGCGAGCTGCCCTATAGTGCGCAAGCCCAGTTCTTCCAGCGCCCGTTCGGATTTTGAGCCGACGCCCCAGAGCTTCCCGACGGGCAGGTCCGCCATGAAGCGCTTTTCTTCGCCGGGCGGGACGATCATGATCGAGTTTGGCGGCTTGTCTTTCGGCTGCCGGGTTTTGCCAAAAGCATTCGCCATTTTTGCCAGGAGCCGGCTGGTCCCGCCACCAAGCGAGCAAGGCAAATCAAGCTCTGTGTTGACGCGCCGCTGGATATCCCGGGCGATTTTGGCGATGGCGTCAGGCATAATCGTCACATCAACAAAGGCTTCATCAATAGAGGCCGGCTCAACATAGGGCGCCTCGTCCAGCAATATGTCCATCACCGCCTTCGAACGTTCCACGCACACGCGAATATCCGGGCGGGCGATAACCAAATCGGGGCAGAGCCGCAGCGCCTGGCCCATCGGCATCGCCGACTTTATGCCGTACCTCCGCGCCGGATACGAGGCCGAAGCCACCGCGCCGCGCTCGCTTGGTTTTGCGCCCACCACGACAGCCTTGCCCTTTATCGCCGGATCCAACTGCTCCGCCACCGAACAAAAAAAGGCATCCAAATCGAGGTGTAAGATCTTCCGGGTTTTCGCCATTATGAACAGACAGAATCAACGGACAAGTTCTGTATGCAATGCAAGTTTAGAACTTATGTTCTATTCTGTCAAGCAGCGAAACTCGGGAGCGGGTCACCGTTTTGAATTTGGGTCAAGGGGGGGCGGATCTGCGCCCTGCCGGCTGGATTCCTACCCCAAGCCGCTTAGAAGAGGCTCTGCTGGGGGGTTGACGAATGAGGCAGAATGAGCGTTGGGTTATCGTTCGCGGGGCTGTTGACCGCCGTCGACACTTCATGGAATGTCAGCTGCTCCGGGCGTGGTCCAGCCATGAGGGGGCGCCACTCGGCAGGAGACAATTCCCGCGGCGCCAGCCACAAATCATACTCTTCCGGCTCGATGATCACCGCCATCCGATGATGAATCGGCCGCAGTTTTTCGTTGGCTTCCGTGGTCAGAATCGCGCAGGAAAACAGCCATTCGCCATCCGGTCTTTTCCAGCTTTCCCATAAGCCGGCAAAGGCAAACAGCTCGCGGTTGACAAGCTGGATGTACATAGGCGTCTTTTTCCTGCCTTGTTTCATCCACTCGTAATACCCGTCCGCGGGGATCAAGCAGCGCCGCCGCTTGAAGGCGGTACGAAACGAAGGCTTCTCCGCAGCCGTCTCCGAGCGCGCGTTTATCATTCGGTTGCCAATTCGCGGATCTTTCGCCCAAGACGGCACCAAGCCCCATTTCATCATGGACAGCTGCTTCGGGTCGCGATCCGTGATGACCGCCACCTGCTGCGAGGGAGCGATGTTGTATCGCGCGAGGTCACAGCCCACAATGCTTACGACCTTAAAGGCAAGCTGGATGGAATCGGGGTCCACCGCCAAAGTAAATCGTCCGCACATAATGGATGCCTTCCCCCAACTGACTGGCGACCATATTAGCGATTATGCCCGGCTTCCCGCTACATTTTGCCTATATGGATCACCAGCGCGCGGCCGGCCTGAACATTCAAGCCCCGCGCAAACGCTCCGCCGCCAAGGCCACCAGGGCTGGTCCATCCACATCCACGCAGACATTCACCAGCGGGCGGTTCGCCCAGGCCGGCAGCGCCTGACGCCCGGTCAGGGGCCAGGTTTTGCCGCGCCCCAAGCCCTGTATGCCGACGCGCAGGGGCCAGCGCCGCGTCTTGAACAAACCCGGATCGAGCAAGTAGGCTATCGCGCTGGAATCGTGCACGAAGATGCCTTTGGCGTCGTAATTGGCTTCGAAGTAACGCCGGTAATGCGGCAGGATGCGCATGATATGCCGGGACATGGGGTTGCCATGCTCCGCGTATTCGGCGATATCGGACGGGGTCATGCGCACGCGCAGAGTCACGTCCAAGCCGACCATGGTCACCTGCCAATCCGCGCCGAAGACCAGGTCAGCCGCTTCGGGATCGTTGCGGATATTGGCTTCGCCGGCCGGGCTGGCGTTGCCTGGCACGAGCGCGTTGCCGCCCATCAGCACGACCTCGCGAGCCCATTCGGCGATACGCGGCTCCAGCCGAAGCGCCAGGGCGATATTAGTCAGCGGACCCAGCGGGACCAGCGTGATTTCGCCCGGCTGCGCGCGCAGCTGCTCAATGATGAATTGCGCCGCGCGCATATCAAGGGGCTTGCTTGCTGGCTCGGGAAAGTTGATCTCGCCCTGCCCATCCGCGCCATGCACCTGTGGCACGGGACCTTCGTAGGGACCAGCCAGCGCATCGGCAGCTCCCGGCGCCACCGGAATATCGGAGCGGCCGGCGATCTCCAGCAAGCGCAGGGCATTCGTGGTGGCCAGCTGGGTATGCACATTGCCGAATATCGTCGTAAGCCCGATGACATCCAGCTCCGGCGAGCAGAGCGCCAGGAAGATCGCCATGCTGTCGTCAACGCCGGGGTCTGTGTCAATGATGATTTTGCGCGGCATCTGTGATCCCTTTCGTGGCTGTGCGGCTTTCGGGCGAAACGAGCCTCGGCCATACATAATTCGGATGTGGTTTGCGGGCGATCCAAAGAATCGCCTCTGTTAACATTGCCCCCACCCCCGGCCCCTCTTGCCATCTCTAGCGCGCATAGACACTGCGCATTTGGCAAGGGTCCCAAAATGAGGGAAGGGGAGAAGAGCTAATAAAGATTCCACGCCATTTTCATTCCAATCATCTCAAATCCGATAGCTGTAGGGGCGAGCCGGTGGCTCGTCCCGCTCGCTGCACAACCTAATTCTGACCGAAAATCATCAGTATCGGACAAGCCTCACAAGAACTGCATTGCCCGCCATTCCGCCATAGTCTTGCTGCCCTTGCTCTTGTTGCAGCGCGCGCATTGCAGCTGCAGGTTCTCGATATGATCCGTGCCGCCGCGCAGACCACCAAAGCGCTAAGGTCGGGACTCTAGCGCCAAGATAATAACATGCTGCATAGGTCGAATATTGGCGAACCGCATCTGCCCGCAAGTATAATGTTTTTTCGTAAGGCAGGATACAATTAGATGGAACTCCCGGGAGCGAAGGATACTAGAATGGGGACTTGGCCATGGACATGATGCCGCTGGTTAATCCTGTGCGCTGCGCCGCAAGAAAGGTGTCATTCACCAAGAAATACGCGCGTGTTTTGCTCGCCGATGGCCGTATGATAAGTCTTCCCTTGAAGTTCTATCCCCGCTTGCAGAATGCCACTGACGCGCAGCGCAAGAATTATGAGATGTTTGGCCTCAACATCTATTGGGATGACTTGGACGAAGGCATAGACCTGACAGCGATGCTCACGGGCATGTATCGTCGCAGAGAGTTCGTGGAGCCGGCCAGCTAAACCGCTTGCGCCGCCCGCCATTCCGCCATCGTCTTGTTGCCTTTGCTTTTATTGCAGTGTGTGCAGAGCAGCTGCAGATTCTCGATATGATCCGTGCCGCCGCGAGACTTGGGCAGAATGTGATCCACTTCCATGACCTTGAAGGGGAAGTGCGTGTCACAGCCGACGCAGACGCCCTCCTGCTCGCCATAGAGCCGATGCCGATGCGTGCGATAATTCGGCAGCTTGCCAAGATCCGTACGGATGGGCAGCTGGTCGACGACGTTCGCGCCGCCCCAGAGCTGGCCGCGGTCTTCAGCGATGCGCGCGTTGACCAGCTTGACCGCCAGAGGCGACAGATCAATGCCGGCCCATTGGCGCTCCAGGCGGTCGGCGGCCACCATGGTCGTTGCACAGCCGCAGAAGGGGTCAAGCACCACATCGCCGGGATTGCTTGATGTAAGTATGATTGGCTCAAGAAGCGCCAACGGTTTCTGAGTTGGATAACCGGTGCGCTCTCCAGTCTTGCTGCTAAAGTTTGTGAAACCGGTGGGCTTCAATACGAGGTCTTGCGGCGGTGTGCCCAAGTCTGCTTCCGCGTATCGTTTGAGTCCTGGCCATCGACCTCGCTTTGGATGATAAATCAGATCTGCGGCGTCCAGTGCGTCCAGGCGAGCGTGGACGCTTTCTATAGTTCTGTAGCCTGGAATGAACCGCTTTTCTATGTACTCGGCGTATCTACCGGTCTTGGGTGCAGACCATACCCGGCCCATACCAAACACATCGTAGCCCTTCCATGGAGTGGCGCTCTCCGCCAGGGGATTAGTGCCATGTTTCGGACCAGTAAGATTGTCACTTCTATACCTGCCGCGCGAATCCGTCTTCTTGTAGGACTGCTCCAAAGACTCTTGTGTTCGCGGAATCCTAACATTGTCACCGTTCCAGGTCGCCGCGTCAGACTTACTGTAGTACAAGAGATGATCGCTAATGCGACCGTATCGCGCAGGGTCATTGTGGGACGTTGCGCGTTTCCAAACGATATGATTGCGATAATTCTTCGCGCCAAATACGGCGTCCATGAGTAACTTGAGATAGTGAACTGCCGTATCGTCGCAATGCAAATAGATGCTCCCCGTCGGCTGGAGGATGCGCTCCATCTCTATCAGCCGCACCGCCATCATGATCAGGTAGCTCATCATGCTCTTGCCAGAGGCGTTGCGCGCCGCTTTGATGACGCTGTAGGCCGCCGGGTTGCGGTCGGCCAGCTCGCCATGCTCATGCACGTCAATATCCGAAAGCGTCCAGGTGTCCTTGAATGCCGCGCCGGCCGCGATGGAACCGATGGGAGCGGCGTAATCCTGGTTGGAGTTGAAGGGCGGGTCGAGGTAGATGAGGTCAATGCAAGCCGAGTTTATCCCGCGCATGACATGCAGGTTGTCGCCCACCCAGACCGTGCGATTGGTGAAGTTCGGCTTTGGCATGTTCGCGCCCCCTGGCCTCTCGCGGACGACAATGGCTCGCCCCTGCTTGGTCTAACCCGCCAGGATCTTCACCTGCGCCTTTCGCGAGCGCGGACCATCGAATTCGCAGAAGAGTACGCTCTGCGACCCGCCCAGCAGCAATTCGCCAGCCGCAATCGCCAGGGTCGCGCTCTGCCCGACAAGCGCGGCTTTGATATGCCCGGCCGCGTCGGCTGGCGTGTCATACTGATGCGCGAAATCGACCCGCTTGGGCACGAGGCGCTGGAGTTCCGCCACCAGGTCAGCCAAAGTGGCTGCGTCCAAGCCCGAGTTCAGCGTGATGCCCGCGGTGGTATGCGGCGCGATAATGACGCAGATGCCCGCCGTCACTCCGCTGGCAGCCAGAGCCGCCCGGACTTGCGCCGTAATATCGACCAATGCCTCGCCCGCCGGGGTTTCGATTTCGATCACAGTCAGCATGTCAATTGGATTCCTGTTCGCATCTCATCAAGGATTCGCTGCAGATCCGCGCGAGAAGGCACATTGCGGCCCGCGCCTTGCCTGGCGACGCTGGCAGCGCCCATGGCATTGCCGATTGTGCCACATTCCAGCGGCGAATACCCCCGCAATTCCGCCCAGATATAGGCGGCCGCGAAGGCATCGCCCGCGCCTATCGTATCAATCACATCCGCCGGAAAGCCCGGACAGCGCGCGTCAAGCTGGGGCGACAGGATATGGCAGCCCTGTTCAGCCCGCTTCACAACGATGGTCAACTGCGGAAACTCATCCAGCAAGCGGCGGCAAGCCTCCAGCCCGCCCTCGCCAGCCGCAGCGAAGGGGATCTCCTCTTCCGTCAGCAGCAGGGTATCAGTCGCATGCAAGACGGACGCCAGTCGCTGAGTATCGGCCTCTCCCAAGAATGGACCGACATCAAAATAGAAGCGCGCCTCGCAGGTTTTCAGTTCACGCAAGACACCGCTGACCAGCTTATCCAGACGCTCATCCAGCAAGCTGTAACCGGGCATGAAGACGGCATCGGCTTGGGCGAGCAATTCGCGCGAACGTTGATCCATGCTGATGGCTGGACCTCTGCCATAGCGACCGAGGAAGACATGCTCGCCGCTGCGGCTGTCAGCCAGCGCCAGGACTGTTGTGCTTGTGCCGTCTTGGGATTGCAGCGCCGAGACATTCACATCCGCCTCGCGCAAGATTTTGAGCAGAAACTCGCCTGGCAGGTCGCTGCCGACCGCGCCCAGAGCGGCCACAGTCATGCCCAGTTGGCGAGCCGCCAGGATAGTCGTGCAAGCCCCGCCGGCTTCAAAGCGCAGCGAACGCGCCGTCTGATGCCTCGCCGGCAAAACGGGAAGCCGCGCCTCCAGCAGAATATCGACAACCAGATCGCCAACAGCGACCAGACGCTCAGGCATCCGCGCCCGCTGCCATAATAAGCGCTTCCAAGCCACGGGCGATGGCTCGCACATCGTATTCGCGGAAGACTTCGTCAGCTTCCAGCACGGCGATATCTTCTGGCGGGATAGCCTCGAAGCCAGCGTAAGCGCCCGCCATCGCGCAGGCAATCGCCCCGATGGTATCGGCGTCGCCGGAGAGATTGGCTGCCAGGATTGCGGTGGTCTTGGGGTCGCCATCAGCCATTGCCAGCAAGCCAAAAGCAGCGCCCACGGTTTCGGGAACATTCAAAGTCGCGCCGACTTCGTCGAATATCCGCCGCAGACGGGTCGGCTGATCGCCCTTGGCTCGCGCTATCTCCAGAGCCTGCTCAATCTTGAAACTCACGGAACAGCCAAACCAGGGCCGTCCATGCTGCCGCCCCATTTCCGCGCCCTGCAATCCAGCCGCGATCACATCGTCCAGGCTCGCGCCCTCGAACATGGCTTTAGACACAGCCGCAGCCACAGACGCCGCCCCGGATACCGCCGGCTGAGTGAAATGCGTCGGCATGCAAACTGTTACCGCATCGCGAACAGCCGCCTCAATATCGCCAGGGTGCAGCAAGCCAATGGGCGAGATGCGCATAGGCGCGCCATTGGTATCGCCCCATAAGCCGGTCGTCCGCGGATCTTGGCCCGCTTTCAGCGCCTGAACGCCGCGCCGCGTGCTGGGACCGACATAAGGCGAGTTGTCGCCATCGACGCGGTCATACCAGATCACCAGCCCCTGGACGGCCGCCTCAAGCGTGACCGCGCCGGCTTCGATTACCGCCTGTGCGATGGAAAAGGCTTGTTCGGAATCGTCAGTGATGCGCCCGGCCGGCAAGCCCGCATGCACAATGTGGTCGTCCGGGGCGGCTTGCCAGCTATCCAGCCAGCCGAAGCGGCGCCTGGTGTCATCGGGGTGGACATGGGCGGGCATGGCGAAGGCGTCGCCGAGGGCTTGGCTATATAAACCGCCGAGGATTTTGTTGGCAAGTGAGTTCATGGTAGCTAGGAATAGGATCTCTTGACCGGTGGAGCCGCAGACGCATGAGCGTATTGCGCGCCTAAGCCCATGTCCAACATGATGTTGTGAATTGGCGTCTCCAACTTCACCCCTTGAACATCCATCGGATTGGCGCGAGATACAACAAATGCCCTTGTAGGTGGTATTGTACGCGCTATAGTACGTGCTATAGTAGTTGATATAGAAACGTAACTGTTGACCAGAGACACAGTGAGGCGAACGATGGCTGAAACAGCGATGAACGACCGCCTTACAAGGGTAGAAACACGCTCGGAAGAGTATGTCAAGCGCAACGAGATAGGCCCCACGCTGGCCCGCATCGAAACAAAGCTTGACCACATGAAATGGATTCTCGCGGCTGTCATCGCGTTTCTCGGTGCGATAACTGCTGGTGTCATAGTCGCGCTTGTCATGCTTTTGGTACAAGGGTCTTAGTGTCTTCGTCCAACTCCGTGTATTCCCGTCGCGCTGCGTCTCCGCGCACTGCAAGTTATTTACCCCGCATCAAAACCCGCCCGCCAATCATCCACCAGACCAGCGCGCTCAAGGCCAAGCCAATAGCCAGCGCCAGCAGCGGAGCAAAGAACAGCGTCAGGAATAGCGTCGCATAGATGCCCAGCGACGCAATCGTCACCAGCGCGCTCGCCTGCCAGCGTTCCTGAATGCGGAAGATATCGCTGACGAATGGCAAGCCGATGACAAAAAGCGCTATGGAGGCCGCGCCGATGACCAAGCCGGCTGGCACTGCCGTTTCCGCCCCGCCGAAGCCATTGGGGGCCGCCAGAATCGCCCCGCCCGTCACCACGCCGATGACCGCGAACATCATCAGCAGCATGTGCATGATGCTGATACGCTGGATGGAACTCCAAAAGGCGGCGTCGAAAGCCGCGCCAGAAGCCGTCCGCATCTCGCTGACCCGCTGGGATATGCGCCTTTGCAGGGCATAGATGACCAGCGCCAGCACGGTGGCGAAATAGGGTATGGATTGGGGCAGCTGCGCCGGGATCTCCAGCGAGCCTATGCGCAAACCCAGGGCGTCGAAGAAACCGAATATCGATGAAGCCACCATTGTGCCGACTGGCGTGCCGCCGCCAAGAGAAGGCGTGACCAGGGCGATAAAGCCGCGTCCGTTGGTCATATCGCGCTGGAAAAGCTGGAGGTAGCCCATGCCGATATGGATGCCGCCCAAGCCCGCGAAAAAGCCGCTTATCATCAGCGCGTAATAGCGTATGCGCTTGACGTTGATGCCCACCGAGGCAGCCGCTTCCGGGTTCTCGCCGACAGCGCGCAGGTGCATGCCGAAAGGCGTCCGATACAAGACGAAGGCGACGATGAAGACGGCGATGAAGGCGATCCAGGTCATCAGGTTCTGATTGCTGAACGCGCCACAGAGGAATTCAAAAATATTCGTGGTCGTCTCAGTTTTGACGCAGCCCGGTATCTGAATGAAAGGCATTTGCAGGCTGGCCAGGGTGCTGGTATTGCCGCGGTCGCCAGTCAGCTCAAACATAATGGCGACAGTCGCCGATGAGCCGAGGATATTAAGGGCGATGCCGGAGAGGAAAAGGTCGCCGCGCAAATCAAGATGGAATAGCGCCAGCACAAAGGAGAGCAAGACAGACACGCTGACGCCGAGGAGCAGCCCCAGCCAGGGACCGACGCTGACCCCGGTTTCGAAGCCGAACCAATCCTGGGCATAGGCGCTGACGACCACGCCGGTGAATGCGGAAGACAGCATCATGCCTTCCAAGCCGATATTGAGCACGCCGGCTTTTTCCGAGATCAAGGCGCCAAGCGAGGGCAGCAGAATGGGCGTGGAGACGCGCAGAATTGCGGCGACGAACAGGGCGCTGAAAATCCCGTCAATGACATTCTTCTCAATCATCGTGATCTCACCCGCCAATTCGCGTAGGGGCGAGCAAACCGGTCGCCCGCTCGCTTGATTTCACTACCGGCTGCCTAAGCCTCATTGGCTGCCTCCAGTTTCTCTACGGTATGGCCCGTTTCGTCTATGTCCGCCCGTTTCTGCCGCGCCTGGAAGAAGGTAACCAGCGCTTCCGCCGTGATCAGCAGGATGATGATGGCTTGAATCATGCGCACGACTTCAAAGCTGACGTTGGCGTCGCGTTCCATGAATTGCGCGCCCGCCCGCAGGTAGGCGTAAAGCAAGCCCGTGAATGGCACAACCAGCACGTTCAAGCGCGCCAGCAGCGCCACCACCACGCCTTCAAAAGCCAGCGCGAAGGAGATATTGAGTATCAGCTGCCGGTGGATGCCGTTGGCCAGGTGCATGCCCGCCAAGCCAGCCACGATGCCGCCAATCGCCATGACCAGCATGATCGTGCGCTTGGAGTTGACGCCGCCATAATCCGCGAAGCGCAGGTTCGAGCCGATGATGCGAATCTCGTAGCCCAAGGGCGTCCGGCGGATCAGCAGCCAGGAGATGAAGATCACGATCGCCAGGATGAAGACGGCGATGGTCACCTGCGTGCTCTCAACGATTACCGGCAGGACAGCGTTGGCGGTGAACTTGCTGGAGGCGACATACCCGGCGTCCGGCGGCTTGAGTTGGAAGTTCAGCACCATCTCGAAGAAGCGCGTGGCGATGACGTTCAGCATCAGCGTCGAGACCAGTTCGTTCGCGCCCAGATAGGCTTTGAGCGCGCCGGGGATCAGCCCATAGATGAAGCCGGCTGTGGCCGAAGCCAAGATGATGAAAGGAATAAGAATCACGCCGGGCACATGCGGCGAATTCAGCGCGATGATGCCGCTGACCAATGCGCCGAAGTAGAGCTGCCCTTCCGCGCCAAGGCTGAATTGCTGCGCCCGGAAGACGATGGCGAAAGACAAGCCCAACAAGATCAAAGTGATGGCATCCTGAATCCAGACGCCCCAGCGGTTGACGCGTTCGATAGGTCCCAGCAGCAGCGCCTCGAAAGCCAGCTGCGATTGCGAAAGCGCCTCGGCCAGCACCGTGCTCGTTTCCAGGTCTTCGGGACGGGCATAAAGCGTATAGACGCCGTCCTCAGGCAGAACGTAATCCTCGATGACGGCGTCGCGCATGCTGACGAGGGCGTCAAAAGTCTCCTCGACTTGCAATTTGGTCGCCGATGTGGAGGAATCCAGCGTTCGCCCAGAGGCATCGCGCAGCTCCACCAGCAGGTCCACTGACGAGCGGCGGTTCTTGGCATAAGCCAGCAGCGACACCGCATCGCCCTCAGCGCCGGCGAAGGTCCAGGCGATCTCGCTGACGGGCGCCACCACATTGGGTTTGTTGAACTCGCCGCCGCGCCGCTTGTTATATTCGAGATCGACATCGGCATTCTCGGCAGGCTGGGCAGCGGAGACGACCTGAACGCGAAATTCGCCGCGGGCGAAGCGCTCGGCTGAATCCAGGTTGAAGATGAATGTCACCAGAAAGCCCAGCAGCAGCGCCACAATCACCGTGAGCAAGACGCGAATGGCTTGCCGCCGCAACTCCACCACAAAGAGCAGGATGCAGCCGCCCACCAGCAGATTGACCAGCAGGATATTCTCCCAGGTCGGCGTAGTGGTCATTTTCTCCAGCGAGCCGCCGAACATGGTGCTGCTGACAAAAAGCGTTACTACCGCGCCCGCCAGCAAGCCGACCAGGAGCAAGGGATGCCCTTTCAGGAAGCTCATGCGTATCGCTCCATTTCCTGCGCCGGTTGCCGTTCCGCGCCCAGCATATAATAGCCGATGCGCTCTTCAGTCAGGCTGTCGTCATTGGGGAAGATGCCCACGATCTCGCCTTCATACATCACCATGATTCGGTCGGACAGTTTCATGACTTCTTGCAGGTCGGCTGATATCAGCAAGATGGCCAAGCCGCGGGTGCGCTGGTCTACCAGTTCCTGGTGAATGAATTCGATCGCGCCGATGTCCACTCCGCGGGTGGGCTGGGCGGCGATGAGCAGCTCAGGCGATGAAGACAGCTCGCGAGCCACCACCACCTTCTGCATATTGCCGCCGGATAGCGCGTTGACCGGGATCTCGCCATTGGGCGCGATGATGTTGAACTCGCCGATGAGCCGCGCGCCATTCTCGACGATGGCTGTGATATCCAGCAAGCCGCGCAGCGTGAAGGGTTCGCGATAATAGCGGTCGATGATCAGGTTGTCGTCAATCGATGATGTCAGAGCCACGCCGTTGGTCAGGCGGTCTTCGGGGATATGCGCCACTTGATGCTCGCGCACGGAACGCGGTCCCCGCCCCAGGATCTGCTCATTGTTGATATAAGCCTCACCGGTCGTCGGCGGTCGCAAGCCGGTCAGAACTTCCGCCAATTCGGTCTGTCCATTGCCTTCCACGCCGGCGATGCCCAGAATCTCATGCGCGTAGACGCGGAAGCTGACCTGTTTGAGCAGTTGATGCCCGCTGGAATCGGCATAGGTGAGATGCAGCACGTCAAGCACCGGATTACCCCGCTTGACCTGCGGACGGTCGACCTGCATGAAGACTTCGCGGCCGACCATCATGCGCGCCAATTCGCGTTCGTCGGTCTCGGCTGTGTTGACCGTGCCGATCTTGCGCGCGTCCCGCATCACCGTCACGCGGTCGGAAATCTCGATGACCTCCTTGAGCTTGTGCGTGATGAAGATGACCGTCTTGCCGCCATCGACCAGATTGCGGATGGCTCCGAATAGATCCTGGGTCTCGCTCGGCGTGAGCACAGCCGTCGGCTCATCAAGGATCAGGATCTCCGCGCCGCGATACAAAGCTTTGAGGATCTCGACGCGCTGGCGCATCCCGACCGGGATATCTTCGATTTTGGCATCAGGATTCACCGTCAAGCCATATTCAGCCGAAAGCGCCTCGGTTTCGGCGACCGCCTGCCCGAAGTCAATGCGGATGCCATTCTTGGTCTCGCGGTTGAGGATGATATTCTGGGCGACCGTGAACGAATCGACCAGCATGAAGTTCTGATGCACCATGCCGATGCCTAGCTCGATGGCGTCTTGCGGGTTGTCGATTTCGACATCCTGCCCGCGGATGGACAAGCTGCCGGATGTGGGCTGCTCCAAGCCATAGAGGATCTTCATCAGCGTGGATTTGCCGGCGCCATTCTCGCCAACGAGGGCATGGATCTCGCCCTGTTCGACGGAAAAGTCGATGTCGTCGTTGGCGTGGACGCCGTTGCCGTAGATTTTGTGGATGTTGCGCGTTTCGATTATTGGCATGGGTCACTCACCACAGAGGACACGGATGACACAGAGAAAAAGCGTTGCCCGAACTAGTCATAAGCGCCTCGTTCGCTGTCAGCGCTGGCGAAGTCGAAGTCCTCAACCGACGGGATGCGGAAGGAAAATGATGTCGAGCCGTTCTTGTTGGAAATGGCAAAGTCGCCGCGGTTGATGATATCCATGCCGAGGATGACGTCAATATCTTGTCCTGCGAGCAGACCGACTCGAATCCTTTCAATCTGCACATTATTGTAGAGCAAGAGGCCGACATAGTATAAAGGCAGGCCTTTGGCTACTCCGCCAGCGTGACGAACATTCACTTGTCCTTCCACAGGCAGACCAAGCTCTTCTACAACTCTCTGCGACACCATGCTGATTGTAGCCCCTGTGTCCCATAACGAGCGGAATCGCCTGCCCAGGGGCCTCGGGCTCGCGCCATCAATCGTTATGGTTTCCGCAACGAAACATGGGCTTACTAGTTGACGCAGAATTCCGCTAGACTTCACGGTGAAGCTACGCCGCTCCACCGGCATCATTGCAAGTCTACTTCAGCAAACGGGAAAATACCGGTGAAGTACTCGAGATCGCGACCCAGTTCTTGCATGAGCACCGTGCCGCGTTCATGCTCAAGGTAAACCGCGTTGGCCGCCGCCCGGTAATCGTCGAAGATCCCCAGCACTTCCCCACCCTTTATCGCGACCAGTTTTCCGTCATGTTCCTTGGCGAGCTCCTCCCGGATTTCCTCGTAGTATTCGTATTCTCTCTCAAGCGGTTTTGACATATCCACTGACCTCGCTGGACCTCTGCATTCGACTATGCATCACAGAACCGCCCCAATTGAAGTCGACTCGCCGAGCCCCCCCTACAATCGCCGGTTGTGACGAGGGCGACCACAATGGATCGCCCCATACGGAATTCCGCTGAAATACTGGCTACATATCATCGCCCAGCAAATCGTCGATGCTCATGCCGGCGCTGGGCATATCCGCGCACGCCGTGCCAACCGCCGCCATCATGTCCTCGCTGGTGAAGACCGTCTGAACTTCGATATCGCCATTGACCACGGCCGCCTCAGCCGCCTCGACCATGGCTTTGATATCGTCAGAAGTCGCCGCGTCATAGAATTCGTTCTTCGCCAAGCCGACGCCGCCTTCGGGGATGCCCAGGCTCTCGGAGGACCCATAAGGCAGCGAACCTTCCAGATGCAGGGTGACCGCGCGGAAGATCGAATTGTCGACATTCTTCATCATGCTGGTCAAGATGCGCTCTGCTTGGTCGGGGTCCGTCTCCGCCACGATCACGGCTTGGTCAGAATCGACGCCGATGGCATAGCGTTCCTGCTCATGCGCCGCTTCGAAGACGCCAACGCCCGTCCCGCCAGCGATCTGGAAGACGATGTCCGCGCCCTGCTCATACATGGCCAGGGTGATTTCCTTGCCGCGAGCCGGGTCATTCCAGCTGCCGGCATATTGCACGATGCTCTGCGAATCCGGGTTGACCAGGCAAGCGCCCTGCTCATAACCGACGATGAAGTCGTCAATGACCGGGATCTGCTGCCCGCCGACGGCGCCGATGATAGGCGCGTCATTGGTGCCTTCCATCATGCTGGTGGTGACAGCCGCCGCATAGACGCCCGCCAGGAAGCTGCCCTGGTTCTGCGCATAGGTCATCGAATAGACGTTGGCGCAACCTTCCACACAGACATCGGCGTCGTCATAGGGCATGCCAGCGTCATAGAACATGAAATGCTTGTCAGGATAGTTGTGCGCATGCGCCGCGACGAAGCCTACCATCTGCCAGGTGCCGGCGATCAGAATGTCGTAGCTGTCCGTGTCCGCCATGACATCCAGCAAGCCCGGCTCCCAATTGGCGGGGTCGATGCCCAGCTCGACGGTGTCGATGTCGATGTCGTATTCATCGGCGATGGCGTCCATGCCGCGTTGGGCGCTATCGAAGAAAGACTTGTCGCCCAGCGTGCCATTGATCACCGACACGACGCGCAAGTCATCCTGGGCGGCGGCGCTGAACGCCAGCGTGAACACCAGCATTGCCGCAAGTACAAAACCTAGCTTTTTCATTTCCAGCCTCCATCAAGTTACGGGTGAAATCAGAATCGCGTCTGATGCCGCTAGTATACCCGCGCCCCGGCGAAAGGGCAAAAATCTTGGTCTGCCAGTTCTGAAGCGCCAAGATGATCGCCTCAGCTTTACGAACCAGCCATGCTCCCCAGCGGCAGCCGTAAGCTATGCAGCTCTTCGCCCGTCTCCAGCCGAGCCGGCAAATCCGGTCCATCGGGGAAGACGTACCAGCGTATCTCCAGCGTCAGCACCGGGCTGGGCCTGGCATCCGCCGGAATCCGCATTGTGTAGTCGTCTTGATAATCCCGCCCGAGTTCCATCCAAGGGTGCGGCAGCGTGCCCCAGCCGGGCCAGGTTTCGAAGCTCGTGACGGGCTCGCCATCAGCATCCAGCAAGCTCAAGACCAGCGCGTAAGCCAAGGGCGAATGCGCCCGCGAAGACCAGTAGAACCTGACCGGGATGCCTTCGCCCGCCCGCCATGCTCGCGCCGCCGGCAGTTCATAGCCCGCCAGCCGCATATCTTCCCATTGCGCATCCCGCGCTGTCGCATTCTCGGGCAAGCGCTCGACGATTGGCGGATGGTCATAGTTGGGCATAATGTAGAGGAATGGCGCAGCCAAGCTGAACGCCAGCAGGGGCAACGCAACCACAATAGGCGGGATTCGCCAGGCGCGCAAGCCCAGCGCCAGCAATACGCTCGCCGAAGTGATATAGGGGAAGAGCAGCCTTCCCGTGCTCGCCCAGGTCTGCGTGCTCCACCAGATCAGCATCAAGCCGCCCAAAGCCAGCAGCAGAGCCAAACATGCCAGCGGCAGCATCAGCGCGCCATTGCGGCGATTGCTCAGCGCAAAACCCGCCAATCCCAGAACCGCCAGCAAACTCAGCGCATCCATCACTCGGTAAAAGGCATCATGCGCCACGATGTTAAAAGCGCCGAATACCGCCCAATAACTGACGCGCAAGCCCGCGAATTCATTCAGGAAGAGCTGCCAGGGCGAGATGGAGCGGCGGCCGAAATAGTCCAGCATGGTCGCTGTGCCGAAGATCTCGCCATAGAGCCGCAGGTTGCGCAGATACCACCAGAGCGCGATGACCGCGAAGCAGAGCAAAACCGCGCCGACCAGCAGCCAGAAGCCGCGCCAATCCCGCCAGCGGAGCAGAACCCAGCAAGCCGCCAAGCCTGACACCGCGCCGACGACCAAGCCGCTCAACTTGGTCAGCGCCGCCAGCGCTATCAGCAAAGCCAGAATCAGGCTGCGCCGCCGCTCAAAGCCATCGCGCAGCATCAGCAAAGTCTGCCAGATGATCAGCGCCGCCAGCATGTTGATGAGGTTGTCATTGCTGACCGACGCGCTGATGAAGAGGAATTGCGGATTGAAAGCCGTCAGCGCGCCAGCCAGCAGCCAGAGAGACCGCCGCCCGGGCAAAGCCGTCCTCGCCGATTGATAAACCGCGCCAACGGCAACCGCGCCCATGCCCAAACCCAGCAGGCGAATCGCATACAGCGCCAGCGACGAGCCGCGCAGATCCGGCGGATAGACCTGCTTGTAGATGACCAGGTTGCGATTGCCCAGGCTCAGCGTCTCGCCTATCACCGTGAAAGGGCTGGGCAGGTAGCGCGCGTCAAAATCGGAGGTATCGAATGCCCGCCAGACTCCCGCCATCAGCAGGTAGTAGAGCGGCGGCTGGCTGGCTTCCTGGCCATAAAGATGTTCGTGATCTGCCGATTGCCGGGGCAGCTCCCCGCGCTCGGCGATCCACTTTATCATGCCGACATGCTGGACCGTATCAGAGGCTTCGAAGTTGGGCGCGGCATAGAGATAGAGCAAGCCGACCAGCAAGAAGGCAAGGGGCAAGAGCCATTGAAATGGCAGCGCGCGCCACAGGCGAGGCAGATGCAAGCAGACAGCCTTTCGCTGGTATTCCCGCCAGGTATTTTAGCACTTCCTCTGTGCCCTCTCTGCCCTCTGTGGGTACAATACACTGAACGCCAAGCCAGCTTTTATATGCAAAGGCTCAGAAAATGAAACTCATCATTGACACCGACGCCGGCGTCGACGACGCCCAAGCCATCCTGCTGGCTCTGGCAGACCCGAATGTGGACACGCTCGCCATCACCACGCTGACCGGCAATGTGCATATCCGCCAGGTCAACCCCAATGTGCTGACCATCCTGGAAATCATGAACCGCGACCTTCCCGTTTACGCAGGCATAGACCGACCGCTCGTCCAGCCCTGGGAGGACGCTGCCGAGTTCCATGGGGGCGATGGCTTGGGCAACTTCCAGGACCGCCCGCCCCTGACGCGCCAAATTGAGGACGAACATGCCGTGCTCGCCCTGCTGCGGCTGTCGCGCGAATACGCAGGCGAAATCATCCTGATCGCGCTGGGTCCGCTGACGAATATCGCCGCCGCCATCCGCCTGGACCCCGAATTCCCCGAGCGCATCAAACAATTCGTCTTCATGGGCGGGACGATAGCCGCCCGCGGCAATACGCCAATCGTCACCGCCGAATACAATATCTACACGGATCCGGAAGCGGCCTACATTACGCTGGAAGCATTCGCCGAATCGACCATGCTCAGCTGGGAGACGACCCTGGCGCATGGCTTCAGCTGGGACAAGTTCAATCGGCTCTGCGCCATCGACACGGTGGCTGGCCGCTTCTTCCGCGCCATCTCGCAAGAGACCGCCGAGCGCTTGCAAGGCACATACAATCGTCCAGCCTACCTGCTGCCCGATCCGCTGGCCATGGCGATATTGCTCAAGCCCGAGCTCATCCAGCAGAGCGGCGCATACCCCGTAACTGTTGAGCTGAACGGGCGGCATACGCGCGGGCAGACGGTCATCGATTACACGGGCATCAGCGGCGCGCCAGCCAACGTGAATGTCATTGAGCGGCTGGATACGGACGGCGTGCACCAGATGTTCGTTGCGGCGCTGTCGGGGGAGCGAGCGCAAGCGTGAGCCGCTATCTCGAGCTGATTGAATCGCTTATCAGCGAAGCGTCCAAGTTTACGGGCGCGCAGCCCACTGCCGTATGGCGCAACCTTACGCGCCTGCTGGAAGCGCCCGCGCCAAACCATGGCTGTACGCTGCCCGGCGCCGTGGGCGAGGTGATTTATGACCTGGCTGTGAATTGGGATCTGCCTGTCCAAATCCGCCAGGGCAACATCCTCATCAAACTGGGGGCGCAATCAAACGCGCGCTGTGACCTGCTCATCTGCTCGCACATGGACCGCCCCTCATTCCGCGTGGCGGATATGGATTCAATGCTCTTGGACCCGCTTTGCGCCGTCCGCGTTCCAGGGACCAGCTATACCTGCCCAGCTGTAGCCGTGCGCGCGCAAGAGGGCCGGGTCAGAATCGCCAGCGAAGGCGCGATCCGGTTTATGGGCGCGGCAGACGAGCGTTACATTCGCTATATCGCCAGCGAAGGAAGGCTCCAAACGGGCGATACCGTGATGATGCGCCAACCGCTTGCAATAGAAGACGGCCGGCTTAGCGCGCCCGGGCTGGACAATGCCAGCGGCGTCCTGGTGAATCTCATGTTCGCGCGCCTGCTGCATGCCTGCTCGGACGCATTGGAGGAGCGCAATGTGCAAATCATCTGCGCATTCACCGACCAGGAAGAAGGACCGCCAAATGGCTTGTTCGGCCAAGGCGCCGCTCGCCTGACCCATGAGCTGGAAGCGCCTTATGTCGGCTTCATCAATATCGACGCGCACAATGCTGGCGCGGATGCCGGCGCGAAGCTGGGCGGCGGGGTTTCTCATGCCTTTGTCTCCGGGCGCGGGCGTGGTTCGGTCGTGCCTCTGGCGTTTCAGGAAGTGGCGGAATCGCTCGCGGCAAGTGAGACCGTTGGAGAATTGGCGCAGCTCAACTATGGCTATGTTTCTCGCAGCGACGATATGCTGCTCAGCTTGTGGTCGCAGTGTGTCGGGCTCATTGGCTTGCCGCTGGAGAATGCGCATACAGCCGAAGAGACGATTCATCTCAAAGACTTGCTTGCGGCGCAGGGCTGGCTGGCGGCTTTTGTGCCGGTAGCGCTGGAAAGAGGCTTAAGCTGATTCTGGTTGTGCCAGCGCCTCTTTGCGCCCCGCGGTGACAGCCCCTGCAGTTGCGCGCCAATTTGCATTTGCATACACTTGAATAATGCAAACGAGTTATAAGGAGGCGGCACATGTCACCTTTTCGCTGGCTGGGACTTGCCATTGTGTTCATGTTGTTGGTCGCGCTGCCAACAGCCTGGGCGCACGATGGCCACATGCGCGCTATCTTGATCGCCGAGCTCGGCGCGACCTCCAATCCGCTGATCATGCAGGGCATGGTCGACGCGCTGGATGCCTTTGGTTACCTGGACCGCGATGATTTTGACGCTTTCATGCGCGCGGCGCACGGCGACGGCATTGAGATCACGCAGGGTGGCATAGAGCTTGACGCGGCGGCCGCGCGACTGCAAATTGGCGAATTCATCGATGAAGGCTACGATATCTTCATCACCCCGAGCACGACGGCGACCCAGCTGGCAGCCAACGCAACCCAGGACCTTGACCAGCCGCCATTCGTGCTATTCGTCGGCGTCGATGACCCCTACGGCGCTGGCTTGGCGTCGTCGCCTTGCATCAAGCTGCCCAATGTCAGCGGCACGCAATCGGTTGTGCCTTACGCTGAGGTGGTGGCGGCCGTCAATTTGCTCGATCCAGACATCACGACCATCGGCACGCTGCACAATTCGTCCGACCCCGCTGGCATCGCGGGCGCGGCTGCAATCGCTGAAATCGCCGAGTCGCTGGGCTTGACCGTCATAGCCCGCGGCTACACCGATGTGCCGACCATGTCCGTGGCGGCTGAGGCATTGGTCAGCAATGGGGCTGAAGCTGTGGTGCTGCCGAGTGAAGCGGGCGCCGCCCAAGCCCTGGTCAGCATCCTGCACCCGATCATGAGCGACAATCAGATTCCCATCATCGCGGCGGATGCCAGCCTGGTCTATTCGCAAGCGACCATCGGCATCGGCTCGATCAACTTTTACCATTGGGGCGTCAATATCGGGCGCATGCTGGTGGCGCATTTGCAGGGCGAGCTCGACCTCGCCAGCGCCGCCATCGCGCCTGCCTCGCTTGCCATTTCGATGGGCATCAACCTGGGCGTCGCCGCCGAAGCCGATGTCGCTATCTCTCAGGCGCTGCTGGATGAAGCCGACTTTCATCTCGTGGGCTTCCAGTCTCACTTGACCGAGAAGGGCAAGCAGAATATCTGGCAAGTGGAAAGCATGCGCGCCCTGGGCGACTTCCTGGTCCAATTCGCCACGCCAGAGACTTATGAGTTCGTGCAAGGGGCGGCATTGCCGGATCTCACGCTTGGGCAGGCGGAATTCATCGAGTCGGTGCGCTGCACACCAGAGCGCATCGCCGACGAGCAGGCCGCGCTCGATGCCGCGTCGCAATAGCTGCCGAACGGGCGAGCGCCGCAGCTGACAATGGAATTTCGTAGGGGCGGGTCGGTGGCTCGCCCTATGCGTGTCGCCAAGTCGCGAGGCGCGGCACACGGGCGATTTGACAGGTCGCACTTGTTCGCATTGCGAAGGCCTAAGCCAACAATTTGCCAACCGATTGACAACTGTAGGGGCGTTGCGCTGTAACGCCCGTTGATTGCCACGGGAGCGGCATAATTCTGGTTTTCCCGCGTCTCGCGCAGATGTCGGCGGCGCGCTGGCGGGCGAGTGCGGGCGATTCACAGATTCGCCCCTACGAGATTCGATAGGGCGGAGATGTGAGTCAAATGCAGCGATGCGCGCTACTTTGTGCCCATCGCGCCTTTGTGGTACAAGATTTACTATTCATCAGCCACACAAAGGACAAACCGCCATGACACGCTCGCCTATGCGCCAGCAAATCGACACCCTGCCCGAGCTCGTCCGCGCCATCGTATCGCCCTTCGATGCCGCCGCCCGCAATGCCCTGGACTTCGAAACCTGCGCCGCCGTAAAATCCATCACCCTGGTCGGCTGCGGCGACAGCCATCACGCGCCCGTCGGGGCGGAGCTGGCTTTTCATCAGCTGGCTGGCGTCCCAACCCAGGCGCTCAGCTCCCTGCCATTCAGCCGCTACCGAGCCGGCTTCCTGCCGGAGACTGGACCCAAGACCAACCTGGTCATCGGCGTCTCGGTCTCGGGCAAGGTCAGCCGCACCATTGAAGCGCTTGAGATGGCCAACCTGGCGCGCGCCAGCACGGTCGCCTTGACCGGCAATCCGGGCGGGCCATTTGGGCAAGCCGCGGGTACCATCTTCGAGACGGCTGTGCCAGCCCTGCCCGATGAGCTGGCCGGCATGGTCGTGCCGGGCATCCGCTCTTATCTGGCCTCGCAGATCGGCCTGGCGCTGGCCGCCATACGCATCGGCGAAGTCCGCGGACATCTGACCACGCGGGCGGCTGACGCGGAACGGGCAATGCTGGCGCAGTTGGCTGATATAATCGAGGAGACAATCCAGGTCTGCGAGCCGCTGTGTGATGAGTTGGCGCGGCAATGGCGGGATGCCAGCATGTTTGAATTCGTGGGCGCGGGACCGCTGTATGGCGTGGCCATGTTCAGCGCGGCCAAGCTGCTGGAAGCCAGTGGCGAACCGGCTTTGGCGCAGGACACCGAAGAATGGTCGCACCTGCAATACTTCATCGCCCAGCCCAATATCCCAACCCTGCTCTTCTCGGCGTATGGCAATGATGCCGACCGCATGGCGGAGGTGGCGCGAGCCGCCAGAAGCATCGGCCGTCCGCTGGCGCTGGTCTCGACTGGGGACGCTAGCGAAATTGGCCAGTATGTCGATGCCAGGCTGCCCATCCCGCGGCATGTGCCCGAGCGCTACGCCAGCATCGTCTACAGCATCCCGGGCGAACTCTTTGCCGCGGCCCGGGCGCAATCCCTGGGCGCAAACTATTTCTGCAATTTTGAGGGCGGGCGCAGCGTCGACTGGGCGGATGGCGCCAGCGCGATCTATGACAGCCGGCGCATCACGGCGCTGAAACGCTGAGCGGGATTTGCCTATGAGCCACTGGGGCGCGGACACGCAGCCTTCACGGGCGCTGCCACAGAGACGGAGCCGCATAGGCTGCCTGCTGCGATTGCTGCTGGGGCTTCTGCTGCTTGGCATATTCGCGGCAGCCATCTTCGCCTTTGGGTTTGCCTTGGGCAGCGATGCCGAATTCCTTTTGCCAGCGCGCGACCGCGTCGAGTCGGCATTAGCGCCCCTGTCTACGCTGATCGCCTGGCGACCTAGCGAAACCCCGCCAGCCTACCAGGAAGACAGCCAGACAGCGACCGAGAAGCCATCGCCCGAGCCAAGTCAAGCGCCGCCAAGCCCAACCGCCCAGCCAACGCAGATCCCGCCAAGCGCAACAGAATCGCCATCGCCCACCGCAACCGCCGCTCCGCCGACCTCGACATTCACGCCAACGCATACCGCAACTTTCACAGCATCGCCAACAGCTACATTCACAGCATCGCCGACCTTTACATTCACGCCGTCGCCTACCCACACCCTCACGCCCACGCCTACCCTAACGTTCACGCCGAGGCCCACCGCGACCAGCAGGCCAGCGCCAGCCGCCTGTTTTCCGCATGAGCGCGCCTGGGTGACCGGCGCCATGAACGTCCGCGCGGATCCCAGCGTGACCGCGGCCGTCGTCGGGGCGGCCCAGGCCGGCGAAAGCTACAGCGTATCCGAATCGCGACAGGGGCCGACCTGGTGCTGGCTGAAGATCGACACCGGCTGGATGGCGCGAACCAACTTTGTCAGCGGCAGCCAACCGGCCGCCCCAGCTCCCGGCGCCGCCAATCCGGCTGTGCAGAGCGCGCTGGATAGGCTGAATGGGCTGACAGTCGCGCCAGAGAATCGCTGCTCGCATTACAACTCGGACGATTATTCCTATCCGCAATCGGTGGAGCCGCAGATCGTCGCGCGGATGGGCGGCCGCATCTACGGACCGTATACCGGCAGGACCTTCCGCAGCACCTTCGAAACGGATATCGAACATATCGTCGCCAAAGCCGAAGCGCATGACAGCGGCTTATGCGGCGCCAGCCCAGCCACCCGCGCCACCTTCGCCCGGGACCTGCTGAACCTCACCCTGGCTTCACCGGCTGTGAACCGGCATCAGAAAAGCGCCAAGGACTTCGCCGAATGGCAACCCGCATTGAATCGCTGCTGGTATGCCGATGCCATCATCCAGGTGAAAGCCAAGTATCGCCTGAGCGTGGACAGCCGTGAACGCGCGGCATTAGAGGCGGCTCTGCGCTCCTGCCAATCGCTGGGCATGATCTTCACGAGCGCGGTTCCATCCGCCCCATCCAATCAGCCAGCGCCTGCCCAGCCCGCGCCTCAGCAGCCCGCAAGCGGCGACTGGCGGCAGTGGGATAGCAATGGCAACGGGCGAATCACCTGCGCCGAAGCCAGAGAACATGGCATCGCGCCTGTGCGCAGCGACCATCCCGCTTACCCGTACATGAGGGACGGCGATGGCGACGGCATCGTCTGCGAGTCGTAGCGTGTCGCAACAGGAGGCCAAATTGACGCCAGCGCCGGATTTTCTCGCTATCGGCAGCGTCATCATTGACGACATCGTCTATCCCGATGGCCGCGCGAGCATGGGCGTGCTTGGCGGCGGCGGCGCGCATGCGGCTTATGGCATGGCATTGGCGGGGGAGAGACCAGGCCTGGTCGCCCTGGTTGGCGAGGATCTGCCGGCTGATATTCGCGAGCGCTTCACTCGCGATTTTGACGCGCGCGGCTTGGTCAGCACCCATTATCCGCAGGCGCGGGGCTGGCAGATCTTCGAATGGAATGGGCTGCGCAACGAGATATTCCGCGTCGATGTCGTCGAACCCTTCATGTATGGACCCGCTCCCGATGATCCGGGCATCCCCTTCCAGGCGGCGCGGGGTTTCACCCTGCTGCGGGGACCGGAGCATGTGGCTGGCTGGCGCAAGCGCTTCCCGGGGGCGATGCTGCTCTGGGAGCCGGTGCGCGTCTTCATGCTCAGCGCTGACCAGCCGGCCTTCCTTCGCGGCTTGGCGGCATCTGATATCGTCTCGCCCAACCTGCACGAGGCGCAGACCATGTATGACGTTCAGGACGAACGCGAAGTGATGCGGCGCATGCTGGCGGATGGCGCGCAAGTGGCGGCGCTGCGCATGGGCGAAAGCGGCTCGCTGGTGGCGCGGGCTGGCGACTCGCATGCCTGGCATATCCCCGCTGTCAGCTTGCCAGAATTGGTGGACCAGACCGGCGCGGGCAACACCTATTGCGGCGCTTTTCTGGTTGGCTTGGCTCAAAGCGGCGATCTGGTCAGGGCTGGCTGCTATGGCGCGGCTGCGGCTTCCTTCGCGCTGGAGCATGTGGGTTGCGCGCAGATCCCGGCTGATCTGGCGGATCAATGGCGATGGCGTCTGGACGAAGCCATGCGCGGCGTCGAACAAGTGTCGCTTGGCTGATTCTCCAAACGTTCCCTCATGCGGACGATTCACGGGGAAGCGTAGGTCGCGTAGACACTGACCGGCGACACTGGCGGTCGGGGATGGGAGCAGAAATTCGCGCGTAACGTCGAATAGCGGACAAGCCTTACAGGGACGGCAGCGACGCGTCTGCATCCACGAACTGGCGATGCCATTCCTCCAGGGTCAGCAAAGCCCAAAGCGCCCGGTTATGATCGCGCATGCCCGTTTGATGCTCAGCCAGCAAACGCTCGACAGCCGCCATATTCAGCAATCCGCGCTCCCGCGATGCCCGGCTGAGCAGGATTTCGCGCGCTGGCTTGATGTCATGCCGCAGCCAGCTGCCCAGCGGGATGCCAAAACCATGCTTCTTGCGCTCGATGATGTACTCGGGCAAGGTTTCCCGCGCCGCCGCCTTGAGGATATGCTTGCTTCTCCCGCCCTTGAGCTTGAGATTGAAGGGGATGCGGGCCACGAATTCCGCCAGCTCATGATCCAGAAAGGGCGCTCGCGCTTCCAGCGAGGCTTGCATGCTGCAGCGGTCGGCTTTGATCAGCAAATCATCCGGCAGGTAGGAGCGCGTATTAGCTTCCGCCAAAGCCGCTAGCTGATGGGGCTGGTCGGCTCGCAGGTAGCGCTCGAGCCCGATGCTCATATCAGCCGCGCTCGGGCAGATTTCCGCCAGCAGATCCGCGTTGAATACGCGTAGCAAGTCGAAGTAAGCCGCGTCCCATGGCAATGACGCCGCCCTCATGAAACGCCGCGCCCGCTTGACCACATCGTAATAATCCGTGCCTTCCGGCAAGCGCCCTAGCAGGTTGGCCGCCATCGCGAAGAAGCCATACGGCAGAAAGCGCAGCCGGCGCATGAGTTGAGCGGCATGGAAGCGCTCATAACCCACAAAAAGCTCATCGCCGCCATCGCCGGTCAGAGCCACGGTGACATGCTGGCGGGTCAGTTTGCTGACGAGGTACGTCGGGATGGCGCTGCTATCGGCAAAGGGCTGGTCATGATGCCAGACCAAATCGGAGAGCAAGCCGATGGCCTGCGGCTGGACGCGAAAGCTCTGATGCTCCGTGCCCAAATGGCGCGCGACCTGCTCGGCATAGGCGGTCTCATCGAAGCTATCATCCCCCGCGAAGCCGATGCTGAAGGTCTTGACGGCTGCCTGGCTCACCCGCCGCATCAATGCCACGATCAGGCTGCTGTCTAGTCCGCCGCTCAGGAAAGCGCCCAATGGCACATCGCTCATCAAGCGCAGCGTAACCGCTTCGTCCAGCTTGGCGCTAAATTCGCCCAGCCAGGTCTCGATGCGGGCTTTGGGCTGGGGCGGCGCCAAGGCGGGCAATTCCCAGTAGCTGCGCTGGCTGCGCTGGCCCTCCAGGTCGATGCTCAGCAGCCTAGCCGGTTCCAGCATGCGGATGCCGCGGAAGGCGGTGGCTGGCGCGGGGATATACCCGTAGCTCAGATACTCGGCCAAAGCGCGGGCATCGGAAGCGCAAAAGCGCGACTCCCCGCGAATCTCGGGATGCGTCATAAGCGCCTTGATCTCGCTGGCAAAGGCGAAGAGCCGCTTGTCCTGATAAAAATAGAGGGGCTTCTGGCCGAAGCGGTCGCGCGCCAGCAGCAGCCTTCCCCGCCGGGCATCCCAAAGCGCCAGCGCGAACATGCCGCGCAACTGGCTGAGGGCATCGTCGCCATACTCTTCATAGAGATGCGCGATCGTCTCGCCATCGCCCGCGGTTGTGAAGCGGTGTCCACGCGCCCCAAGCTCTCGCCGCAAGTCGCGATGATTATAGATTTCGCCATTGAAAATCAGCGAGACATGGCCGTCTTCGTTTTGCAGGGGCTGGTCGCTGCCATCGACATCGATGATCTTCAGCCGCCGCATGGCCAAGCCCACCGGACCAGCGAGCATCATGCCCTCGCCATCGGGTCCGCGATGCCGCAGCCGCTCGTTCATGCGCCGCAGGGTCTCCCGCGCGACCGGCTCGCCATCAAAATGTATCAGACCGCAGATGCCGCACATTTTTCGCCGCCGCCGCTTTCGCATCACTCGGAGCGCAACCCCCCGATTATTGGGGGATCATGCCGCCAGCCTATCCAGTACCCTATACATACTGACACAGGCTTAGCGCAAACGAAAGTAACATAACCATGTTGAGATTGACTTTCTTGCTGACGCTGCTGCTGCCCGGCGCGCTTGTCGCCTCCCAGAGAGAAGTCGCCGCCCAAAGCGGCTTCTATACCATGAGGCTGCCGGCCGGCTGGCTGGAGGCGGGTGGCGAACATGGACCGCTGCTGACCGTCGCTGGCATGCAAGCGAGTTTGCTGGAAAGCCCGGCCGATTCGCCAGTTGCGGCGATTGAAGCGGCAATGGCGACATTTAATATCCAGCCCGGCAGCTTGATAAGCTCATCGGAGGCGCCCCTGCCCCATGCCACCTGGACGCAGCAGATCTATGCCGATGGCGGGCGGCTTGTCATCGCCTTGGCGCATGCTCGCGGCGGGCGGGCGCTGGTCATCATCATCGCAGGCGAACAGGCGGCGCTGCAGGCGATTAACCCGCAGATCGTAGAATGGCTGAGCAGCATCCGCTTTGCCGACGCGCCCCTGCCTGATTATGTTGATCCGGCGGCGTTCAGCGAGCGCGAAATCCAGTTTGGCGCGGCTCCCTATGAACTGGCTGGCGCCTTGAGCGTGCCCCTGGGCGCGGGTCCCTTTCCGGCTGTCGTCATCGTCCATGGCTCGGGACCCCAGAATCGCGATGGCTTGCTGGGTCCGCTGATGCCCTATCGCGATTTGGCGCAGGGCCTGGCATCGCGCGGCATCGCGGTCTTGCGTTACGACAAGCGAACCTTCGCCCATGCCAGCACAATCAGAGACGATGCCAACTTCACTGTCGACAGCGAATCCACGGACGACGCCCTGCTTGCCGCCGATTTCCTGCGCGGGAGTGAAGCGATTGATCCAGACAGCATCTTCATCTTGGGGCACAGCCAGGGCGCATCAGTTACGCCGCGCATACTCCGGCGGGACCCGTCGCTGGCTGGCGGCATCCTGCTGGCGGCGCCGGCCCGACCCTTCAGCGCGCTGCTGCGAGAGCAACTGGCTTATATCGCGGAGGTCAACCCGGCCGCGCTGGGCAGCCCAGCCCTGGAGAACCTGCGGACCATCCTGCAAAACTTTGAGCAAGTGACGGCCGGCGAGAGCTATGTAACAGCTTTTGGCGAAAGCGCCCTCTATATGCAATCGCTGGAAAGCATCGACCCCGTCGCCGAAGCCCGTGATTTAGGCGCGCCGCTGCTGATATTGCAGGGCGAGCGCGATTATCAAGCGACGCTGGAGGATTTCGCGCTATGGCAAGCCGCCTTCGCCAGCCAGCCGGATATCACGTTGAAAAGCTATCCGCGCTTGAATCATTTCTTCATGGCGCAGGGGGATGCGACGCGCTTGAGCATCCCGCGGGATTATGCCAAGCCGGATTTCGTGGCGGAGCAAACGATCGCCGATATCGCCGCCTGGATCGCCTCGCGGGAGCATGAGGCTTGAGCTTGGCAATTCCGCGATTTCAGCCGCCGGGCTGGAGATGCACCTTCAACGTGTCGCCAGCCAGAAATTGGCGGAAGCCCGCTTCAAATTCGCTCAAGGGCAGGGTGTGGCTGACCAAGCTTTCGACCTCGATCCTGTCCTGTTCCAGCCAGCGAATGGCCGGCAGCGTGGTATAGCAGAGGGCGAAAGAGCCGATGATTGTCCAGTCATTGCGGAAAATGTCGTAGGGGTTCAGCGAGATGCGCGCGTCCATCGGCGTGACGCCAAACTGCAGGAATTGCCCGCGCGGTTTGAGATGGGCGAAGGCGCTTTCTATCACGGCGGGCAGGCCCGTCGCGTCAACGACCAGGTCAAAGCCTTGGGGCGCCATGTCTCGCAGCGCTTCTGCGGGGCTGCCATTGGCTTGCACGGCGGTTGATGCGCCCAGCTTTTGCGCCAGGCGGATGCGCTCGGCTTGCTTTTCCACCATCGTGACATCAGCCGCGCCACTCTGCCGCAATGCCTGGAGCAGCAGCAATCCCATCGGACCGCAGCCGAAGATCAACACGCGATCGGCAGGATTGACATGGATCCTGCGCAGCGCCCATATCACGCAGGCCAGAGGTTCCACAAAAGCCAGCTTGGCATCGCTGAAATCGGCGGCCACTTTGTAAGCCGCGCGGGCTGGCACATTGACATATTCCGCGAAGCCGCCGCTGCGGGTGACGCCGATGCCCTGCCAGTTGGCGCAGTGATTGGCTTGGTGATCGCGGCAATAATCGCAGCGAGTGCAATACAGGTTCGGGTCCACCACCACGCGGTCGCCCAAGCGGAAGCCTTTTGACTGGGGACCAGCCTCCACGATTTCGCCGCCGAATTCATGCCCGGCGATCAGGGGAAAATCGGATTCATATTCGCCGCGAAAGATGTGGATGTCTGTGCCGCAGATGCCGCTATTGGCCACCTTGACAACAACTTCATCGGGACCGCAAGCGGGGTCCTCCAGGGATTCGAGGGCTATGCGGCCGGGCTGCGGGAAGATGATGGCTTTCATGCTCTGTCCTTTTTTCGGCGGGCTGGCGCGTTTATGGCTGCGGGGCGGCTGTGCTTTGGCGGACGATCAATCGCGTCTTGAGCAATGCCTGTTCCACCGGCTTGGCGGGGTCTTGCAGGCGGGCGAAGAGCAGGTCAACCGCCGTCTCGCCCATGCGCATGATCGGCTGTTCCACCGTGGACAACTGCGGGATCATGAACCGGGCGATGGGAATATTGTCATAGCCCAGGACAGACACGTCGCCAGGCACGGACAAACCCAACTCAGCCAGCGCATGGATCGCGCCGACCGCGGTCACATCCGTCAGCGAGAAGATGGCTGTTGGCGGCTGCGCCAGTTGCATCAGCTGCCGCGCCGCTTGATAGCCCATGTCAAAGAGCTGCGTATCGCCGGTGACCAGATAAGCCGGGTCCAATCGCATATCATAGGCAGACAGCGCTTGGCGAGTGCCCTGAATGCGAAGCTGGATCGGCTCGGTGCGAACGGGCGCCCCAGCCACGCCTATCCGCCGGTGGCCCAGTTGAATGAGGTGCTCCATGCCGATGAAGCCGCCCTGGGCGTTATCGCTGAAAACCTTGCTGCATTCGGCCTGCGGCAAGTCGCGGTCAATCAAGACATAGGGGATGCCCAGCGCTTCCAGTTCATCCAGGTAACGCGCGCTCACGGCGGCCGAGTTGATGATAAAGCCGTCGACCCTTTGGCGCAGCAGCATCTCGATATACGCGCCTTCGCGGCTTTCGTCTTCTTCCGCGTTGCAAATGATCGCCCGATAGCCATTCTGGAAGAGCTTCTGCTCAATCGCCAGCGCCAGGCGGCTATAGAAGGGATGGTCAATCAACGGGATAATCACGCCGACCAGCATAGTCCGCTGTATCTTGAAGCTGCGCGCCAGCGAACTGGGGTGATAATGCAGCCTGTCCATCGCCTCGCGGACCTGCCCGGACAGCTTCTGGCTGACGCCGCCGTTGCCATTGATAACCCGCGAGACCGTGGCCACAGAAACGCCAGCCGCTTCCGCCACTTCGCGCATCGTTGTCGCTATTCCCGGTTCTGTCTTTGCCATGCCTAGCCGCCCAGCGTCGAGACCTGTCGCGCCCGCCCATATTTCATCAAAACAGCGCTGCCAGATGACGGGCAGCTTAACGCAAGCATGCCAGATGAAGCAGCCAAGGACCCGCTATTTGACCGCGCCCATCGTAAGGCCCTGCACCAGTTGACGTTGGGCGATCCAGCCGGCGATGACAACCGGCAGCACGGAAGCCGTCGCCCCAGCCGACATCTTCGCCCAAAACAGCCCTTCAGCGGTCTTGAATGACGAGATATACACCGAAACCGGCGCCGCCTTGGTCACGGTGAGGTTAAAGGCGAAGAAGAATTCGTTCCAGGCGAAGATCAAACACAGCAGACCGGTCGCGAACAAGCCGGGCAGCACAAGCGGTATGACGATGAAGCGGAATTCCTGCAAAAGCGTGACGCCGTCTATTCTGCCCGCTTCCAGGATGTCATAAGGCACATCCAGGAAGAAGGAGCGCATCATCCACACCACCAGAGGCAGGTTCATCGCCGCGTAAATGATGACCATGCCAGTATGCGTATCCCGCAAGCCCAGGTCGCGAAAGATCACGAAGAGCGGCACGATCACGCCCACCGGCGGCAGCATCCGCGTCGAGATCAGCCACATCAACGTCAAATCGCTGCGCTTGGTCTGGTAATAAGCCAAGGCGTAGGCAGCCGGGATGCCCAAGCCAAAAGCCAGCAGCGTCGAGAATACGGTGATGATGACCGTGTTGACCAGGTGCTCAAGGAAGTTGCTGTCGAAGAGGGCGATATGCCAGTTGCCCAGCGTCGGCTCGAAGAAGATCTGCGGCGGATAGGCGAAGGCGTCGGCTTCGGTTTTGAATGAGGTCATGACCATCCACAGAATGGGGAAGAACATGCCAAAAGCCACCAGGTAGGTCAGCAGCGTCAAACTTCGATTGACCCAGGGTTTCTGTGTCATCCCGCCACCCCCTCGGCCTGCCCGCGGCGCAGCACGCGCACAAAGACCAGCACAACGATATTGGCCAGGATGATGGCGAAGACGCCCATCGCGCTGGCTTCGCCGATATCCCAGCGCTGGAAGGCTTCCTGGTAGATGCCATAGGACAGGTTAGTCGTCTGGATGCCCGGCCCGCCGGATGTCAGCACAAAGATGACGCCGAAGACGCTGAGGATGAACAGGATTTCCATCAAGACCGCCAGCTCAATATAACGCTGCAAATGCGGCAGGATGATGTACCGGAAGAGCCGCAGCGGTCCGCCGCCGTCGATCTGGCAGGCTTCGATCTGGTCTTGGGACAGGGATTGCAAGCCCGCCAGCAAAATCAGCATCATAAAGGGCGTCCATTGCCAGACGATGACCACGATGACCGAGAACATGGGCAAGTCCTGCAGCATATCCGGGCGCGGCAAACCGAGCATGGCGAAGAGCGCCGCCAGCAAGCCAAAAGCCGGATTGAACAAGACATTCTTCCATAGCACGGCGGAAACCGTCGGCATGATGAGAAAAGGCGTGATCAGCATAGTGCGGACGATGCCCTTGCCGGGAAAATCGCGATTCAGCAGCAAAGCCAGGCAGATGCCCAAGACCAGCGTAACAAGAACAACCGAGACAGTAATGATCAATGTATTGGCGATGATGGTGAGGAAATTGGGATCGCTCAGCACATCGGGATAATTGTCTATGCCGAGGAATTTGCGCCGCTCCGGGCGCAGCAGATTCCAGCGCTCCAGGCTGTAACCCAAGGTCACGATGAGCGGGACTTGCGTAACGATGAGCATGAAGAGAATTGTCGGGATGGGCAGCCTCCGCCGCATGGAAAAGAGCGCATCGCCCTCTTGCCTGGCCGGCGCCGCAGCGATAGTCGCAGCCATGGAATGGCCTCCTTCTGGCGTGAAGATACCGAGGCGGGCAGAGCCACTGCCCCACCCGCCCAGATTCTAGCGCGAGCTAATCGTAATAGCCCGCTTCTTCCATGGCGTCGCGCGTCAAGTCGTTGGCTTGCGAGAGCGCGTCAGCCACGCTGATGTCGCCGCCCAGCGCTTCGGCAATCAGCTGCGATACATCCGTGCCGATGCCCTGGAATTCCGGAATGGCGACGAACTGCACGCCGACATAAGGGACCTCGTCGCGTCGTGCGTCGGTGGGGTCAGCGGCTTCCATCAAGCCCAGCACGACAGGCGCGAAAGGCGCGGCATCCAGGTAAGCTTGGTTGGCGTAGGTCGAGGCGCGCGTTCCCGGCGGGATGGTGGCCCAGCCATTGGTCTCGCCGACCAGTTGGATGTAGTCCTTGCTGGTGGCCCAGGTGATGAAGTCCAGCGCTTCCGCCACGTTTTCGGTCGTGCTGGGGATAGCCAGGGACCAAGCCCAGAGCCAGTGGTTGCCCTTGGCCACGGGACCGACGGGGGCATTCGCGAAGCCCAGCGTATCGACGATCTGCGATTGCTCGGGGTTGGAAAGGAAGCCGGCGGCGACGGTGGCGTCGACCCACATGGCGGCTTGGCCCTGCGCCATCAGGGTCAGCGCTTCGGTGAAGCCGGTGCCAGTCGCGCCGGGCTGCCCGCAGTCGTTGAGGAGGCTCACATAGAAGCTGACCGCCTCATTCCATTCGGGGCTATCCAGCTGCGGTTCCCAATCCATATCGAACCAGCGGCCGCCGTAGGTGTTGACGACAGTGGTCAGGAAAGCCATGCCCTCGCCCCAGCCGGGCAAGCCGCGCAGCGCGATGCCGTAGCTTCCGTTGTCGGGGTCGTGCAGGGCGCAGGCGAGTTCGCGAGTTTCATCCCAGGTGGGCTGCTCGGGCATCTCCAAGCCAGCCGCCTCGAACTTGGCGGTGTTGTACATCATCATGCTGGATTCGCCATAGAAGGGCAGCGAGTAGAGTTCGCCCTCGTAGGACAAGCCCTTGACGACGCCCGGCAGCAGGTCGTCGAAGTCGTAATCGGCTTGTACGCTGTCCGGGTGCTCGGCAGCCAGGCCGTTGATGGAATTGAGCCAGCCGTTGCGCGCCCACAAGGGCACTTCAAACATGCCGATGGTGATGATGTCAAAGGTGCTGGAACCGGTGGCGATGTCAGTGGTGACGATCGCGCGCAGTTCATTCTCCGGCAAGACAACCCAGTTGAGCGAGATGCCCGGGTGGGCTTCTTCAAATACTTCGGTGAAACCTTCCATGACAATCATGTCAGGATTGTTCACCGTAGCGATGGTGAGCTCGACGCTGTCTTGCGCCAAGCCCGGGAAGGCGGCGGCGAGCAAGACCAGCAAGACGAATAGACAGGTGAGACGGTTCATTGGAATAGCCTCCAAAGCTAGACTGTAAACGTTTACAAATGTAAACGTTTACACAATACCATAGCGCAAGCAGGCTGACAAGGCAGATTTGGAAACTCAAACGCAATTGGCGACTTGCTAACTCGCTTGCAACTTTCCAGCCCAGACTGTGGACGGGCGGTGTATTCTTTTCGGTTGAAACATAATTGCTTTGCCACCGAGGGCGCCGAGACCTTCGCGCTGACTTTGCCATTTTCTCAGTAAGCGCAATCAATCATTAGAAAAACTAACCACCGAGTACACCGAGTTGATTGAGTGCATCGAGAGCAAAAGCAAAGGCATCTCTCTGTGACCTCTGTGTCTCTATGATGAATAGTTGTTACACGACTTGCTTGCACATACTTCTGCGCCTCTGTGGTGATGGTGAATCTGGCTCATAAGATTTCAACCGAATTCGATACACTACCTAACAAAGTGTCATTTGGCGGGCGGAACAAAATGCGCTATTCTGGGGTAGCGCTTCGAGGGGAGGCAAGCTGTGGACTTTGATACTTCTCTGTCATTGGAACTCGTTCTGGTGGTCTTGGCGATACTGGCGGCCGTTTGGCGCTTGGAAAACAAGTTCGAAAAGCGGATTTCCGCGCTGGAAGTGGATTTCAAGACTCAACATAAGGAACTGCGCGAAGAAATGCTAGCCGGCAACGCCAAGCTGCGTGAAGAAATGCTAGCCGGCAACGCTAGGCTGCGTGAAGAATTCAAAGCGGATAGCTCCCAACAGCGCGCGGAATTCCGAGCTGACCATGCCGAGTTGCGCCAAGATCTGCGCCGGGTGGAAAACAAGGTAGACGAATCCAATCAGCGCCTGGCGCGGCTGGAAGGCATTATTCTCGCCCGCGAGGATATGGTCGGCACAATCGTTGACGCGCCTGAGTAATTCATGCGTCGACAGTCGCTCATCACTGCCCAGGGCAATCGCAGCAAATTGGAACGCCGTTGACATGGGACAGATTTCCCCCAAAATATGTCATCCGTAAGGGCGGGGTCGCGTAGGTCGCGTAGGTCGCGTAGACACTGACCGTAGACACAGACCGTAGACACTGACCGGCGCCGGTGGCTCGTCCCGCGAATGTTCCGCTCTACACATGGGCGCCCCTGCGAATTGCTGAATGGCATATGGAATATGGCATATAGGATTTTGATGCGATTGCCCTGCATCACTGCCCCAGCCGTCTAGCCAGCGCGCCGCAAGCCTGCTAGAATCGCCCCACACATTCGCGCAATCCCCAAGACTTGTGAGGGCAAGCCCATGAGCAATCCTCTGTTGGAGATCCAGAAACTGGGCCAGAGCGCCTGGCTTGATTACATCCATCGCGATGACCTGAATAATGGCGATCTGCAGCGCCGCATCGACGAAGAGGGCGTGCTCGGCGTGACATCCAACCCCTCGATATTTCAAAAAGCCATCGGCGATTCCGACACCTACGATGACGCAATCCTGGCCATGCTTGATCTTGAAGCGCAGGACATCTACGAATCCCTGGCCATCGAGGACATCCAAAACGCCACTGACCTGTTCCGCCCCATCTATGAGCGCAGCCAGGGCGGCGATGGCTATGTCAGCCTGGAGGTTTCGCCCCTGCTGGCGCGCGATACGCAAGGCACGATCGCCGAAGCCAAGCGCCTCTTTGCCACGGTCGACCGCCCCAACCTGATGATCAAGATTCCCGCCACGCCCGAAGGCATCCCGGCTATCGAAGCGGCCATCGCGGCCGGCATCAACGTCAACGTCACGCTGATCTTCGCCATCAACAATTATGAGCAGGTGGCGGAAGCCTTCATTCGCGGCTTGGAAGCGCGAGCGGCCGCCGGACAAGATGTCACCCGCGTGGCTTCGGTGGCCAGCTTCTTCCTGAGCCGCATCGATGTCATGGTCGATCAGATCCTCGAGAATAATATCCGCGCGGCGCAGGTCCAGCAGGATACGGCGCGCATCTCTTCCAATAACAAGCTGCTGGGCCAAACCGCCATCGCCAACGCCAAACAAGCCTACCGCTCCTTCCAGCGCATCTTCGAAGGCCAGCGCTTTGACAGCTTGCGAGCGGCCGGCGCCCAGGTCCAGCGCCCGCTTTGGGCTTCGACTGGAACCAAGAACCCCGCCTATTCCGATACGCTGTATGTCGACAATTTGATCGGTCCGCACACCGTCAACACCCTGCCGCCCGCCACATTGGCCGCCTTCAAAGATCATGGCCAAGTCGCCGCCACGCTCACGCAGGACACTGCCGCCTTCCTGCCGCCGCAAGAAACGCTGGATCGCCTGGCGGAAGCGGGCGTCGACCTCGACCAGGTCACTGCGCGCCTGCAAGACGATGGCGTGGATGCCTTCATCGCGGCTTTCGAAACCTTGATCTCGCAGGTGGCGGCCAAACGCGCGCTTTTGCGCAGCGGCATCATGGAGCGCACGAAACTGGCTCTGGGCATCTATCATGGCGCCGTCGACAGAGCGCTGGAGCAGCTGGAAGCCGATTACGCCAATCCGCGGCTTTGGAACAAAGACGGCAGCCTCTGGAAGAGCCATGCGCCGACCATCGAGAAGATAGTCAACCGGCTGGGCTGGCTGGATGTCGGCGCTACGATTGACCGCGAGCGCCTGCAAGCCCTGCAAGGGGAGATGCGCGGCGGGCGCTTCCAGCATGTCGTCCTGCTGGGCATGGGCGGCAGTTCGCTGGCGCCTGAGGTCCTGGCGCATACCTTCGGCGCGGGCGACGGCTTCCCCGAGCTCATCGTGCTGGACAGCACAGACCCAGCCCGCATCCGCCAGGTGGAAGCGCGGATCTCGCTGGACGACGCGCTCTTCGTCGTGGCCAGCAAATCCGGCGGCACCATCGAGACCATGGCCCTCGATCACTATTTCTGGGAGAAGACCGGCGGCAATGGCGAGCAATTCATCGTCATCACCGATGCCGGCTCGCGCCTGGAGCAAATGGCAAAGCAAGCGGGAGTCCGCGATATATTCCTCAATCCCGCGGATATCGGCGGGCGTTACAGCGCCTTGAGCTATTTTGGCATGCTGCCGGCCGCGCTGATCGGCTTGGACCTTGAGCGCCTCTGGGCAAGCGCCGATACCATGTTGGCAACCAATGGCGAGAGCATCCCCGCTGGGGCGCATCCCGGCCTGCTGCTGGGCGCGGTCATCGGGGCGCTGGCTTTGGAGGGCCGCGACAAAGTTACGATCTATACCACCGAGTCGCTTAGCAGTTTCGGCAATTGGGCGGAGCAGCTGCTGGCGGAGAGCCTGGGCAAGGAGGGCAAGGGCGCGCTGCCGGTCGTCGGCGCAACGGTCGGCTTGCCGCACGATTACGTGACCGACCGTCTCTTCATCTACCTGCGCGTGGACAACGATGCCGATGTGGCGGAAAAGGACGCGGCTGTGCGAGCGCTGCGCGAAGCCGGGCACCCCCGCGTCACCATAAGGCTGCCCGACGCGTACGCCATCGCTGGCGAGTTCTTCCGCTGGGAATACGCCACAGCCATCGCTGGCGCCATGCTCAAGGTCAATCCCTTTGACGAGCCCAATGTCACCGAAGCAAAAGAAGCGACCATAAGCGTCTTGGCTGCATACAAGGAGAGCGGGACGCTGCCCAGCGCGGAACCGGTGATGCGGCGCGAGGGGCTGGCGCTTTATGCCGATGAAAGGACGGTGGCGCCCCTGCGCGAACTCTGCCATCAGCACGGCTTTGACGGGGGAGACGCCGTCCAGGTGATCGCCGCGCAAATGGCTGGCACCAGCGCCGGCGACTATTTTGCCTTTCTCATCTACTTCACGCCGACGCCCGCGGAAGAGCGCCTGATCCTGCAAATTCAGCGCCGCCTGCGCCATGTGACCAAGCGCGCCGTGACCATCGGCTATGGGCCGCGCTACCTGCACAGCACAGGGCAATATCACAAAGGCGGCGGCAATAATGGCGTCTTCTGGCAGCTGACTGCCGATGCCGCGCCCGATCTGGCGATACCGGGCATGGACTACAGCTTTGGCGCGCTCTTCGCCGCCCAGGCCGCTGGCGACCTGCAAGCCTTGCAAGCCCATGAACGCCGCGCCATCCGCTTGCATCTGACAGGCGAGCGCGAATTGGGCTTGAACAAGCTGCTGACGGCGGTCGAGTTTGTGGGTTCGCGCCGGCGCTAGGCTTCAGCGAGCGCGGCAATCAACAATCGGAGGAAAAAACGAAGAAAAAGAAAACCCGCCAAGTACATGGCGGGTTCGGCGTCTGTAGACTAGTCTACTTAGTCAATCACGGACACAGCGCTGGCTTGCATGCCCCGCCGGCCCTCAACGGCGACGAACTCCACGCGCGCGCCTTCATCAAGCGTGCGGTAACCCGTGCCCTGGATTTCTGAGTAATGTACGAACAGATCATCGCCGTTTTCCTGGGAGATGAAGCCATATCCCTTTTCGGCATTGAACCATTTTACAGTACCTTGCTGACGTTGTTCGGCCATTCTGCGACTACTCCTGCTAATGATACGGTTTTCTGGGCTTTGCCATCGCCTTGCGTTCCTGCGCTTTCACGCCTCTCGCAAGCTCGACGGGCGCGTTCCCAATGCGCCAATGTGGAAAATGGGGCTGTGAGCATCCGTTTGCCACCTTGCGCCAAACAGTCTAACAGCAGAAATGACAGGATGCTAGGGTGAGTTGTCAGCCGCTTTTGAGTCGCTCATAAAGCAAGAATAACCGCGGATCTAAACAGAATGCGCCAGATCATAGAGCCGCGGGGCTTGCTCGGCGATCACCGTGGCATCGCTGCGCCAGGCGAACTTCTCGCCGATGCCGCCATATTCAAAAGCCAAGGTATGCGGCTTTTGCCATCTGCCGCTTCTGATCCGCCCCAATGCCCATTCAGCCATCCGCCAATCGGCTTCGGTCATGGGCAGATGATCGCGGCGGACGCCCCGCTCGTCGGGTTCCGGCGCCATGCCCACCACGTGCAGTTCGCGCAGGGCAGAAACGGGCATCGCGTCCATATAGGCTTTGACATCGGCGCGGTTCGTGCCTTCACAAGCGCGGATGGCATGGGCGATATCCAGCAGGAAGCCGCAGCCCGTCCGCCGAATGATTTCCGAGACGACGGCTGGATCCACGACTTCCGCCAACAAGCTGTCACCGAAATAGCCATCGGGATAGGGCACATTCTCCACCATGATGTTTTCGTTGCCGAAATGCGCGCCCAGCAGCTCCACATCATGAACGGCGCGCTTGATGACCGCCTCGGGGCTGACCGCGCCGGGCTGGGCGAACTCCGAAGCCAGCGCCGCCAGATGGGTATTGATGGCGACTGTCTCGGTGGCCTGCAGCCAATGCCGCAGCAAGCCGATATCCACGCCCGCGTTCAAGCCCCGGCCCGCGAACAGGGCGCAATGCACATAGACGCGATGATTCTGGCTGACGCGCGCCACCAGATCGACCCAATCGGGGCATTTGAAGACATCGATCTTGATCCGCCCCTCGCGCCAAAGCTGCTCGGCTTGCGGCGAATAATTGATGGCGAATCGCATAGGCTTCGCTCCGCTGCATTCTGATTATGCCTATCATACACGCCTGCCCCGCCCACGCCGCAGCTCGGCTAGCTGATTAGCCAGCGAATATGGTATCATGCGACATCATCTCCAGTTGCCGGCAGCCAGGCGCCATGACCACCATCCTGCTTATCCGCCATGCGGTGAACGACTTTGTCAAGACTGGCAAGCTCGCGGGCTGGCAGGCCGGCGTCCACCTCAACGATGAAGGCCAGGCTCAAGCCGAGGCCCTTGGTCAACGCTTGGCGGACGCGCCTCTGGCCAGACTGTATGCCAGCCCCCTGGAACGCACAATGGAAACCGCGGCCGCCATAGCCCGGCATCATCCCCGGCTTGAGATCATAGCCAATGCCGAAATTGGCGAAGTGCGTTATGGCGATTGGCAGGGCATGGCAATCAAGGATTTGCAGCGGCGCAAGATGTGGGGCGTCGTGCAGGAATACCCCTCGCGGTCGCAATTCCCCAATGGCGAAACGCTGCGGGCGGCGCAAACGCGGATCGTCAACGCAATCGAAGCGCTGGCTGCCCAGCATCAGGACGAAGCGATCGCGCTGGTCTTCCATGCCGATCTGATCAAGATGGCGCTGGCGCATTATCTTGGCATGCACCTGGATGTCTTCCAGCGCATCGTCATTTCGCCGGCGTCCATCAGCGCCCTGCAGCTCGGCCACAGCCGTCCCTTCATCATCGGCATGAACGATGTCGCGCATTTGCGAGCGCTGATGAAGAAACAGATGAGCGCCAAAGACCAGGCGCGGGGGCAAAGCGGCGGATAATCCGGTCAGGCGGGCCCCGGGCGCAAAGCGGCAGACTGGCAAGCGGAGGACAAGATGAGCAATGTAATCGAACTCAACCCGGTCGACTTCGTGACCATCGGCACTATTGGGCCCAAGGGCCAGCGCACCTTCCACCTGCAAGCGGGCCAGGACAACCGCATCGTATCGTTCACGATCGAAAAGGAGCAGGCGCATGCCCTGGCTTCCGCCATTGCCGAACTGCTGGACGATATTGACTCGCATGATGACAGCCGCACCCAAGCCGACTTCAGCCTGCTGGATATGGACCTGCGCGAACCGATTCAGCCGCTCTTCCGCATCGCGCAGATGGGCTTGGCTTATGACGCCAACGACAACATGATCATCCTGGTCGCCCAGGAATTTGTGCCCCAAGCCGAAAGCGATCTCGATGATGACGATCTGGAAGAGGAGGACGCGCGCGAAGCCTTCAACCTCTTTGAAAGCGTCGAGGGCGAGCCGCAAGTTGTGCGCATGTGGTGCACGCGGGAGCAGATGCGCGCCCTGAGCTTGCACGCCATGGACACAGTGAAATCGGGAAGACCCGATGCCAAACAAAATGGCCGCATCATTTTCTACTGGACCTGAGGCCGAGCGGCCGCTCTTGGAAAACAAAGGTGCTTCGCGCTGATGAACGAGGACGGACGATGATAGCCAAAACCAGAATCATGACAGTCGCCGAATATTTCGCGTTCGACGAAGCCAGCGAAATCCGCAACGAATTCATCGACGGAGAGATCATCCCCATGCCCGGCGGAACTGGAATTCACAATATATTGGTCGGCCACGCCACCATAGCCATTGGGAATGCCCTGCGCGAAAGGGACTGCGCGGTCTACGGCAGCCAGATGCGCGTGCAGGTCGACGCCACAAAATATGTCTACCCCGATGTCAGCGTCGTCTGCGGGAGAGCCGAGTATGCGGACGCCCGGCGCCTGGTCTTGCTGAATCCGATCTTCGTCGCAGAAGTGACATCGCCAACATCAATAGTTATGGATCATGTCGACAAGTTGGAATTCTACGGCGCTGTGCCCAGCATCCAGGGCTATCTCATACTTGACCAGGAACGCGTTTTCGCCACGTGGCACAGTCGCGCCGGGCAAAGTTGGCAGACGCGCCAGTACAGCGATTTGGGTGATGTCATCCCGCTGGAGCCTCTGGGAGCCGAATTGTCGCTCGCCGAGGTCTATCGCCGCGCCGAGCTTGATCAGTAAACCGCCAAGGCAGAGAATCTCCCTGCGCGCAACTTGTGAGGACGGACGATGATAGCCAAAACCAGAATCATGACAGTCGCCGAATATTTCGCGTTCGACGAAGCCAGCGAAATCCGCAACGAATTCATCGACGGAGAGATCATCCCCATGCCCGGTGGAACAGCTAACCATGCGCTAATCATTGGCCACACTGTCGCTGCGCTCATCAATCTCTTGAAAGCAACGGATTGCCTGGTTTTCCCCAACAACTTGCGGGTCAGAATTGATGCCACAAAATATGTCTACCCCGATGTCAGCGTCGTCTGCGGGAGAGCCGAGTATGCGGACGCCCGGCGGGTATCCTTGCTGAATCCGACGATTGTGGCGGAGGTGACATCGCAATCGTCAATCGTGACTGATCATGTCGACAAGTTGGAATTCTACGGCGCTGTGCCCAGCATCCAGGGCTATCTCATACTTGACCAGGAACGGGTATTCGCCACGTGGCACAGTCGCGCCGGGCAAAGTTGGCAGACGCGCCAGTACAGCGATTTGGGTGATGTCATCCCGCTGGAGCCTCTGGGAGTCGAACTGCCGCTCGCCGAGGTCTATCGCCGCGTTGATTTGCCGAGCTGAGCCTAGTTGCGCCTGATTCCGCCCGCAAGCTACAATATCCCGGACTCGCAGTCGAGCTCAGGTCAGCCGATGAGCGTCACCCGCGTACACACCGCCCGCGCCCTGGATGCGCCCCTGTGCCTCCCCTTGGACGAGGCGGAAGACATCATCAAACACGGCAAAATGGATGACGAAGTTGGCTTGATGCGCTGGGGCTCGAATTATACTTTCCTGGTCAATATCGGCCGCGAAAGCAAGCGGCTCATGGCGATATACAAACCCCGCCAGGGCGAACGTCCGCTCTGGGATTTCCCCGATGGCACGCTCTGCAACCGCGAGACCGCCGCTTACCTGACCTCCTGCGCGCTGGGCTGGGGGCTCGTCCCGCCGACCTTCCTGCGCGCCGGCACACGGGGCATCGGCTCCGTGCAGCTCTTCATTGATCACAACCCGGAAGTGCATTATTACACTTTCGATAAACCGCGGCTGGCGCGGCAGCTGGAACGCATGGCTATCTTTGACGCCATCGCTAACAATGCCGATCGCAAAGGCGGGCACTGCCTGGTCGATGAAGACCAGCATCTTTGGGGCATCGACCATGGCTTGACCTTCAACGCCAGCGAGAAGCTGCGCACGGTGATATGGGATTATGCGGGCTTGCCGATTCCGGGCGCGATTCTGGCGGACTTGGAAAGTTTTTGCGACCGCCTGGCTGATGAGCGCGACGAGTACACAAGCATGATGCGGGATTTGCTGTCGGGCATCGAACTGCGGATGCTGCGCCACAGAGCCGAGCGCTTGCTGTACGATGGGGTTTTCCCGCTGCCTGGTCCGGGACCGAATCGCCCCTGGCCGGCGGTGTAGGCGCTGGCATGACGTCTGAGCTGCCGGAGAAATCCTGGCGTCAGCCTATGCTATAATCCTCTCGCAATCCAAACAGCGACAGGACATGCCCCATGCCCATCACCGCGCAGGGACGCCACTTCATCGACGAATCGGGCCGCGCGCGCATCTTCCATGGCGTCAACCTCGCCGGCAGCAGCAAGATCCCGACCCAGCCGCCCGGCGCCACCCACCTGCCGGAGAGCCTGGACGAAACCCGCGACATCAGCTTCGTTGGGCGGCCCTTCCCGCTGGAAGAAGCTGATGAGCATTTCGCCCGCCTCAAGCATTGGGGGCTGGATTTCCTGCGCTTCATAGTCACCTGGGAAGCCGTCGAGCATGCTGGACCCGGCGAATATGATGAAGATTATCTCGATTACCTCGAAGCTCTGCTGGAAATAGCCCTGGCATACGACATTCAGCTATTCATCGATCCGCATCAGGACGTTTGGAGTCGCTTCTCTGGCGGGGATGGCGCGCCGGCCTGGACGTTTGAGGCGGCTGGCATGAATGTCGCCAAGCTGCACGAGACTGGCGCCGCCCTGCTGCATCAGAAACATGGCGACAGCTTCCCGCATTTGATGTGGGCGAACAATTATTACCGCTTCGCTACGTTCACGATGTTCACGCTTTTCTTCGGCGGCGAGACCTTCGCGCCAAACATGACTATCGATGGCGCGAATATCCAGGAATATCTGCAAGCGCATTATGTCGATGCCTTCGCCCAGGTCGCGAGGCGCATCGGTCATCTGCCCAATGTCATCGGCTTTGGCGTCATCAACGAGCCGCATTTTGGATTAATTGGCGTGCCAGACCTGCGCAGCCACGATCACCTGCTATTCAAGCGCGGGGTCATGCCATCGCCAGCCCAAGCCATCTTCCTGGCCAACGGTTTCGCCCAGGAATGCCCGGATTTTGGATCGCCCTTGCCCGGTTTGCCGCGCAAGCAAGAAAGCATGGCGCATCTGGATCCAGAAGGAGCGACAGTCTGGCGCGAGGGCTGCGATGATGTCTGGCGCGCGCATGGGGTCTGGGATCTGGATAGCGATGGCAATCCGCGCATGCTGCGGCCCGCTCACTTCGCCCGGCGCGATTTCACCCAGGACTTCCTCAAACCCTTTACCGAGCGTTTCGCCGCCGGCATCCACGCGGTTATGCCGCGGGCGCAGATATTCATCGAAGCCGAGCCCTTCATGCCGCCGCCAAAATACGACAATGTGGACAAGCTGGTCTATGCGCCGCATTTCTACGATGGCATCACCCTTTTCACGCGCCGCTTTCATCCGCTGATCAACTTTGATTTCACCAGTTTCCGGCCTCTCATCGGCAAGAATGCCATCCGGCGCTACTTCAGCGGGCAGTTTGGCAGATTCCGCGGTTATGCGGACGAGACTATGGGCGATGCGCCGATTGTCGTCGGCGAGTTTGGCATCCCCTTCAACATGAATGGCGCGGCAGCCTATGACACGGGCGATTTCACGCGGCAGGCAAAAGCTCTCGATTACAATTTCCGCGCCCTGGATGACAATCTGCTGAGTTATACGCTCTGGAATTACACATCTGACAACAGCAACCGGCATGGCGACCAATGGAATAACGAAGACCTCTCGATTTTCAGCCGCGACCAGCAAAGCGACCCGGATGATCTCGATTCGGGGGGTCGGGCTTTGTCGGCTGTTGTCAGGCCCTATGCGCGCAAGATCGCCGGCGAGCCGCTGCAGATGCGCTTTGATATGGCGACCCGCGAGTTTGTCTTCCGCTTCCGCCATGACAGCGCCATCAGCGAGCCCACGGAAATCTTCCTGCCTAATTCGCAGTTCCCGGAGGGCTATCGGGTGGAAGTCAGCGATGGCGAATATGAGATGCTGCGCGAGGAGCAGCGGCTGATCTATCGGCATGGCGATGGCGAAGAGCATGAGATCCGCGTGATTTCGAATGCGGCGCCGCGGACGGAGCTTTCGCAGCAGGATAAGTGGGCGCTTCTGGCTGTGCTGGCGCTGGTGGCGCTGTATGTGCTGGGGCGGGCTGGACGGCGGGGGAGGAAGTGATGATGAATGCATACGATGGCGCCGCGGCAACCTTGGCGTTAAGCATTAGCAAAGACCAACTCTTTGTGGATCAGCTGGGGCAATTGCAGGCGGCGAGACTAGAAGCGCTTGAGAATCTCCGGCTGGAGGACATTTTTGACGGCAGGAATCTGTATCATTTGCGAGCCGCTTATCACTCGGCAGCCGAACTCGTGAGCGATATGTTCGACCGTTATCTCTTCGCTGAGGACGAAGCGCGTTTTGACGAGTTGCCGATGCCGGCCATGGATCCTGTAGCGACTGCCAATTTGTTCGCTCGAGGAAAGCTGCCGCTGCACTTTGAATTGCAAGAGGCGCGGGTCAACTGCCTGCATCGACTGCTGCACGACTTCTACCTGCGGCTTTGCAACGAGGACGCCACTATCAATTGGCAGCTTCTGGCTCGCTTCGTGGCTGAGTTGAAAAGCACTGAATTCGCTTAAGCGACCGTCGTCAAAAGGCTATGGCGTGTCCGGACGGGGCCAGATCTCAATGAATCGCTCAATCAGCATTTGAGCGCGTTCGATGATTTCTTTCTCCGTCCATTGGTCTTGAGCGAGCACATAGGCATTGAGTTCGAGATGGCTGCCCGTGCCATGCTTGGCGTATTCGGCTTTCTTGTCCTGGAATGATTTGGAGCCAAGTTCGCGGTTGTAGCCTGTGAGGGTCAAGTTTCCGATTGTGTCAAGGTAGCGGCCGTGAATATCAGAAGCGTTGTCTCCAAGTAGGCTCACCCATACTTGCGATAGGCGGCGAGGCATGATGTGTTCGACGGTAATCCGCTTCGGATCGCTTAGATCAACCGGTTCCTTGTGACCGTAGCTGCTTTCAATTTGCTGCAGAATGAGCCGTGTTTTCTTGCTTTCACGGGCATAAACAGCAAACTCTAGCATAGCATCCCGAATTGAAGCGTCATCGGGCCAAGACCGATTGTTTAGGTGACTACACAGTTCGAGCAGATTATTGGATCTGTGAATCGCCTGGGCAAAGTCCGAACCATAACCTCTTGTCCGTTCTCGAAGTATTGACCTCCGAATTGTGAAACTTTCTACAGCATTTAGCATTTGAAGAAATGTGACTTTGTCAATACGATCCGGACTGGAGGTCTGCTCGTAGCGATAATACAGCGACATTACGAAAGGAATGGCTGTCTTGACATCAAGGAAAGCGAATCTCTGAAAGGCAATCCTCAAATCGACGTCCCGCTCCTGCTCAGGATGAATGATCGCTCGATAATATCGTGCGTAACGTTTCAAGGAAGTTACTACAGCGGACAATGAGTCTCGCAATTCATGGTCGTTCTTTTTCTCGGCATGCTTACCCAAATACCTCCTGAATTCATAGTAGACTTTGCGTTTGGCAAAGTATTCAGTTTGCGCGATCAGGTAACGATAGTAGAAATCCTCCAATTCGTCCGTATCGGGCTGCCCGGCTCCATTTTGAGAGAACAGTGCCTCGAACCCCATCCAGCGAGTATTGTGAAACTCATCCTGTTCGGCAATAGGAAGCTGCATCAGGACGAAGTTGCGAATCAAGTCCGCATCAAGTAATTCTTCTCCCTTGAAGTTCATACTCTCGTATATCTTGGTAGGATCATCACTGTTGTCCAAGGTGATTGAAATGAGCCTAAGTCTACGCGTAATTGCCTCGTAAAGTGTGTTTAAGTAGTCCAGAGGATGGCTATCGCTCCTTTGCAAATCCTCTTGAACCGCCTCGCTGAAGAAGTTATATGCCTTAACCACTGAGTCTTCCGAATTTTCTGTTGTGATCTCAGCCTGAATGACTCTGGTCATCGAATCCCGATCAGCCGAGCGAGGAACCAACCGATACTCGAGCTTGCTTTTCCCAGTCCTAAATGAGACGTAATTGTTCTCAATGGCAGCGGCCAAGTCCTGCAAGCCTGATGCATCTGCCACATCTCGCAATGCGCATAAAAGTATTGTCAGTGTAATTAGGCGCTGCTGGCCATCAACGACCATGTAGCGCGCTATGTCATACGGATATGTTTCTCTGAATACGATCATTGGGCCGATAAAGTGAGTGAACCTCGGATCATCATCTTCCATGGTGGCTAGAATGTCGTTCCAAAGAGTCTGCCAGTTTTCAAATTCCCAAGAGTAATAGCGCTGAAACACTGGGATAATGTACTGTCCTTCACCGGGAAGGATATCGCTCAAAGTCACGGGCTTTGCGTCCACAATTCCTCCTCTGGGGCATAGCCAAATCGTGCAGAATTTAGCATGGTAAGGGGACTGCGGCAATATCTAGCATGGCAAGACAAAGGGAGTATCAATTTGCCTTCAAGGTTCGCGCTAATAACAGCCGCCCTCCTCAGTCGATCTGCCGCCTCGATTCCACTCTGTGAACTCTGTGTCCTCGGTGGTAAAAGTGTGCTGACCAGCGCCTATTGACAACTAACAGGAAGGCAAGCCCATGAACTACGACCTGGCATCCGTAGACTACATCCTGGAGACCACCCGCAGCGTCCGCAAGCGCCTCGATCTCACCCGCCCAGTCGACCGCGAGACGGTCATGCGCTGCCTGGAGATCGCCATCCAAGCGCCGACCGGCAGCAACAGCCAGGGCTGGAAATGGCTGATCATCACAGATGCCGACAAAAAAGCCCGCATCGCCGAATACTACAAACGGTCCTGGTATGAGTACGCCGGCGTCGCCGCCCGTTCCGCGCCAGGCGAAGAACCTTCAGCGCAGATGAAACGGGTGATCAGCTCGGCGCGCTATCTGGCTGACTGCATGCATGAGGTACCCATGATGATCTTCCCCTGCGTTCAGGGGCGAGCGCGGGATGCCAGCCCAGCCGCCAGCGCCGGCCTCTATGGCTCGATCATCCCGGCCGCCTGGTCGCTGATGCTGGCTCTGCGCGCGCGTGGCATTGGCGCAGCCTGGACGACCCTGCACCTCAGCTATGAGCGCGAATGCAACGAGATCCTGGGCATTCCCGATGGCGTCACTACTGCCGCCCTGCTGCCCGCCGCTTATTTCACCGGCGAGACCTTCCAAAAAGCCCGCCGCGTCCCCGCCAGCCAACTGACCTACTGGGAAACCTGGGGCGCATAGATACTGCCCGTCGGGCGCATAAGCCTGGCCGCTCCGCCCCGAAGACGCGGGCGCTTGCTTTGGCGCGAATCGGCTGTATAGTAAGACCAATGGTAGGCTGCAATTTATGGGGCTGGATGGGCGATGTCCGCTGCCGAGCTTGATGATGCGATTCGCCGCTATTACGCGACTGACCGAAACCTGCGCATACTGGAAGAGACCTGCGCCAGGTATGCCGTGCCGCCTACCGATTATGCCGCCTGGACCCTGGATACGCTGAATTGGGCTGGCGACGAAGTCATCCTGGATATCGGCGCGGGCAGCGGCAGCCATTATTCCCGCCTGGTCAGAAACCAGCCACAGGTTGACTATTACGCGGTCGACCTTTCGCCCAGCCTGCTGCGGAAGCACCCTGGTCCTGCCGAGCGCCTGTCCGTTGGCGATGCCCTGCATTTGCCCTACGCCGATGACAGCTTCGACGTGGTCATGGCGAATCACGTCCTCTATCACCTGAGCGATATCGACAGCGGCCTGGCGGAGATCAAGCGCGTGCTTAAGCCGGAGGGCCGCGTCCTGGCCAGCACGGACAGCCTGCATACCACTGCCGAGCTGCAAGTGCTGATCCGGCGGGCGGTGGTCTTGCTCAGCGAAAATGGCGGCCAGGCGCAGCCGTTGAGCTTGCCCTGCGATCCCTTTGCATTGGAAAATGGCACGCGCATCCTGGCGCGGCATTTTTACGCGGTCGTTCGCCATGACCTGCCGCGGCAGCTGGTCTTTGACGCCGTCGAGCCGGCTATGGATTATCTGGAGAGCATGCGCGACTTGCGCCAGCATAATCTGCCCGATGATGTCAGCTGGGATGATATGATGCTGATCATGCAGCAGCAGTTGAGCCAGCTTTTGCAGCTGCTGGGCGCGTTGGAGATCAATATCGCCTGTGGCGCGCTGGTGGCCAGCGACCGCGGCGGCTTCATTGAGGACTTCGTGGCTCGCGGCGGGTCGTCATTTTCGACGTGAATCAGATTTGAAGAGAGGAAGATGTGACCGCGGTCATTCAGGAAACGACAAGACGCCAACTTAACCTTAGGCTGTCGCCCGAGCGCGTTACCCGCGACGATTTCCTGGCCGGCCTGCGCAGCAAGGGCAAGCTGCAGTACAAGCGCTATTTGGGCTCGCCCCTTCGGTATGCAGGAGGCAAGAGCCTGGCAGTCGGTTTTGTCGTGGAGCGTCTGCCCGATCCCTTGCCAGAGAAGCTCGTTTCGCCATTCATGGGCGGCGGATCGATCGAGATTGCCTTGGCTAGAGAACTGGGCATGAACGTAACCGCTTATGATATTTTTGATATCCTTGTGAATTACTGGCAGATGCAAATCAGCGATGCCGAAGCGCTGTACCGCAACCTCAAAAGGTTCAAGCCGACGCGAGACACTTTCGCAGAGGTGAAAAAAACATTGTCCAAACACTGGAAGGAAAGCAGTCGTCTCAATTCGCTGGACTTGGCCGCGCATTTTTTCTTTAACTCGAATACATCGTATGGACCGCATTTTCTGGGCTGGCCATCGGACGTGTACTTGAACGAACGGCGATATGCGAAGACGCTTGAGAAAGTACGAAACTTTGCCGCGCCAACGCTGTCCGTCCATTGCGCTAGTTTTGAGGAGTCAATCCCAGCGCACCTGAATGACTTTCTCTACTGCGACCCGCCCTATTATCTCGCTCAGGGCAAAACATTTGTGGGAATGTATCCACATCGTAACTTTCCGATTCATCACCAGGGATTTCGCCATGATCGCCTGCGAGATCTCCTGCTTTCGCACAAGGGAGGGTTTATCCTTTCTTATAACGATTGCGATGTAATCCGCGACTGGTACTCTGACTGCCACATCTCGACTCCGAAGTGGCAATACACATTTGGTCAAGGCGACACTCGCATCGGAGCGAACCGCCGTCTGGACAACGGTGGCAGCCATATCAAGAAATCGCATGAATTGCTGATTTGGAAGTATGCCGATATGAGAATAGAAAGACAGGTTCCAGCGCAAAGCTATACCGTGGGCATTCCAGCGCTGAGCCCGATCTAATCCATAAGTAAGGATCACGCCCAAGCCATGTCCGTCCTTTCCTTTGGCGAGCTTCTGATTGACTTTGTCGCTCTAGAGACTGGCCTCACGGTCGGCCAGGCTTCCGGTTTCGTCAAGGCCCCCGGCGGCGCGCCAGCCAACGTAGCGGCGGCTGTGGCTCGTCTGGGCCATGCCAGCGCCTTCATGGGCCAGGTCGGCGATGACCCCTTCGGGCGCTACCTGGCGGGCGTCCTGAAAGCCGAAAACGTCGACACTGCCGGCATGCGATTCTCGGCGGAAGCGCGCACCGCTCTGGCTTTCGTCTCCAACACAGCCGATGGCGACCGCAGCTTCATGTTCTATCGCCATCCCTCAGCCGATATGCTGATGACCGCCGACGATGTGGATGCCGAGCTCATCGAAGCCTTCGCTGCCTTTCATTATGGCAGCATCACCTTCATCCGCGAGCCAGCCGCCTCCGCCCTGAGGAAAGCCCTGGAAATCGCCATCGCCGCCGACGCCTTCATCTCCTACGATCCCAATCTGCGCCTGCCCCTCTGGGATAGCCCGGCCGCGGCGAAAGCGGGAATGCTCAGCGGGCTTGAGTATGCCAACCTGCTCAAAATCAGCGATGAAGAGCTGCGCTTTCTCAGCGATGACGGGGATGTCGCCCGGCTTTGGCGCGAACGCATGGAGCTTGTCTGCGTCACTTATGGCGCGAAAGGCGCGGTCATCCACTTTCGGGACGGCGCTCGCATCGCTCATCCCGGCTATCCCGTGACGGCAATCGACACCACTGGCGCCGGAGATGCCTTCGTGGCCGCCATGCTCGTGGGCATCCTGGAAGATCGGCATGAGTACCATGACAGGCTGCCCGAAATCCTGGCTTTTGCCAATGCCGTCGGCGCGATGACCTGCTTGAAGAAAGGCGCTATTCCTTCCTTGCCGACCATGGATGAAGCGCGGGCATTCCAGGAGCAAGGGGGCGAATTGTAGGGACGTCCCTTGCCAGCCCGGTACAGCATCGGGCGAGCCAATGGCTAGCGCCTGTTTACATTGCGAGATACAGACCCCACCCCCCGGCCCTTGCCAACATCTCTATGTCGCGCATTCCGACGAGTAAGAGAGGGGGAGTTCAACCACCGGGCAATGTATTTAGCGTGGGCGGCCGTGTGCGGCGAGGGTGTCTACAAAAGACTCTGTTATAGCCGGAGGGCGCATGCAAAAACCCAACATCATCCTGATCTTGGCCGATGACATGGGTTATTCCGATATCGGCTGCTATGGTTCGGAGATCGCCACGCCCAACCTGGACCGCCTGGCGGCCGGCGGCGCGCGCTTCTCACAGATGTACAGCTTCGCCCGCTGCTGCCCATCCCGGGCGGCATTGCTCACCGGTTTGCATCCCCAGCAGGCTGGCGTGGGCCACATGGTCGAGGATCGCGGCACGCGCGCCTATCAGGGTTACCTGCGCGAGGACGCCGTGACCATCGCTGAAACGCTCAAGGGGGCGGGCTATACGACGCTTATGAGCGGCAAATGGCATGTGGGCGGCAGCTTGGCCGCTCGCGAACCGGGGGCATGGCAGCCCGGCGCGCCCGGCTTCCCGACGCCCCTGCAGCGCGGCTTCGACAGGCATTTTGGCACGTTGGTCGGCGCGGGCAGCTTCTTCTATCCCCATGCCTTGACCGAGAACGGCGAGTTCATAAGCGAGCATCCCGACGATTTTTATTACACCGACGCCATCAGCGACAAAGCCGCCGACATGATCAGCGATGCCCATGAGGCCGGCAGTCCCTTCTTCTTGCATGTCGCCTATACCGCGCCGCATTGGCCCCTGCATGCCCTGCCCGATGACATTGCAAAATACGCAGGCAAATACCGCGCTGGCTGGGACAGCTTGCGGCAGCAGCGCCACGAAGAGCTCAACAGCCTGGGCTTGCTTGACCCCGCCTGGTCCATCTCCCCGCGCGATGAAGACAGCCATGCCTGGGGCGAGGATACTCAGCGCGATTGGCAGGATCTGCGCATGGCCACGTACGCCGCCATGATCGACCGCATGGACCAGGGCATCGGCCGCATCTTGGCTCGCCTGGAAACCTTGGAAATCCTCGACGAGACCATGATCCTCTTCCTCTCCGATAATGGCGGCTGCGCCGAGTTCCTGGCGGAAGACGGCTGGATCAATTCCTTCGTGCCCAACTTGCCGGATGGCAGGCCGGTGAAGGTCGGCAATCGGCCTGGTCTGCGCCCGGGACCTGCCGATACCTATATGAGTTATGACTTGCCTTGGGCCAACGCCTCCAACTCGCCCTTCCGCCTCTACAAGCATTGGGTGCATGAAGGCGGCATCTCATCGCCGTGCATCCTGCATTATCCCGCCATGATCAGTCAGCCCGCTGTCATCCACAGCCCCGTGCAGTTCATTGATGTGCTGCCCACGTGCATCGAGCTGGCTGGCGCCGAATATCCGCGCGAATACCATGGCGGCAGCATCCAGCCGGCTGAAGGCGAAAGCTTCCTGCCCGCCTTGCGCGATGGAACCTGGCGGCGCCAGAATCCGCTGTATTGGGAACATGAGGGCAACCGCGCCATCCGCATCGACGACTGGAAGCTGGTCAGCAAATATCCGGGCGATTGGGAACTCTACAATATGATCGAGGATCGCACAGAACTGCATGACCTCAGCGCCGGCGAGAGCGAGCGTGTCCGGGCGATGAGCGGCTTGTATGAGTTTTGGGCGGAGCGTTGCGAGGTACGGCAATGGCCCCTGGCGTGACTGGCGCGATCACGCTGCAAATCATTATGCCTGCGTCCCCCCAAAAAGCAGCATCGCGCTGGCGCCAGCGATTTGCTTGCCAGCTCCCAATACTGTGTTACCATGACACTAGACCTTCCCGCCTTGCCAGAGGGGAAACAGCATGTATTCCGCGCCTTTGACCATCGGCATCGAAGAAGAATATCAGTTGATTGACCCGGCCACCGGCGAGTTGGCGGCTGTTGTGCAGAAGCTGCTGCATGACGAACGCATCCGCCAAATCGGCGACCAAGTCAAACCCGAGTTCATGCAATCGCAGATCGAGATAGGCAGCGCCATCTGCCGCAACGTGCAGGAAGCGCGCATGGAACTCATCCGCCTGCGCCGGGAAGTCGATACCGTGGCCGAGCAATACGGTTATGGCATCGTGGCCGCCAGCACCCACCCATTCGCCCGTTGGGAAGAGCAGGAAGCCAACCTGGGCGAGCGCTATCAAGACCTCAAGGAATATATGCAGGAAGTGGCCCGGCAGATGCTGATATTTGGCATGCACGTGCATATCGGCATCGGCACAACCCGCGACCAGCTCGACCTGCTCATCGATATTCAGAATCAGTTGCGCTATTTCCTGCCGCATCTGCTGACATTCACGACCAGTTCGCCCTTCTGGCATGGCCACCCGACCGGGCTGAAGAGTTACCGCAGCATCATATTTGAGAACTTGCCGCGGACGGGCATCCCGCCGATCTTCAATTCCTTCAGCGAATACAGCCAGATGATCGAGATCTTCGGCCAGGTTGGCACGCTGGGCAAGGGCCGCAAAGACGGCAAAGCCGATTACACCAAGATCTGGTGGGACGCCCGCCCGCATGAAGACTTCGGCACCTTGGAAGTGCGCATCTGCGATGTCTGCACGACGGTCGACGAAGCCGTCGCCATCGCCGCGCTCATCCAAGCCATCGTCGCCAAGCTCATCAAACTGCGCAATCAGAATCTGAGCTGGCGGCTCTACCCCAATGAGCTCATCGCCGAGAACAAATGGCGAGCCGTGCGCTTCGGGCTGGATGGCAAGCTGATTGATTATGGCGCGCGCGAAGCTGTGCCTATGCGTTTCCTGGCCAAAGAATTGCTGGAAGTCGTCGATGATGTCGTGGATGAACTGGGCTCGCGCGAAGAGCTGAAATTTATTGACACTATCCTGGAAAAAGGCACTAGCTCAGACAGGCAGCTGGCGGTCTATCGCAAAGCCCAAGCTAATGGCGCCAGCCAGGACGAAGCCTTGCATGAGGTGGTCAAGCACCTGCGGGCGGAGACGATGCGCGGCGTCCGGGATTGAGGGGCTGAAAGTGAATTACGAGCTCTTGGATTTCAAGATTCCCTTGCAGTCAGAGGACTATTATCTTTGTTCTGCTGCTGTCGTTGCTTATATCGAGTCCATCATGGACGACGCGATAAGCAAAGGTAGAAACAAGATTATCATCAATACAAACTTGAGGCTTGGGTTGCCTATGGAGAACATAAACAAGATCGCAGGCCCGTTCGTCGAGGCTTGGGCGGTTGAGAGATTTCATACCGTGCTTGAGGACTCAAGCAATCCGTACGCATTGATTTACGTCGAAGCTGTTGAGCGGTTGCACATGGCCGACGTAATCCTTCAGTTCAAGAAGAAACGCAAGATTGGAAGCAGCATTACCGCCGAAGTCGATGTAAAGGCGACCGCAGAAGACATAGAGTCTAGTGGCAAGTCGCCCAACATAACTTCTTTCGCCCGTATACGCACAGCTTACATTGAAGACGCTGACTACATATTCGTCATACTATCGCTCAAACATCGAGTGTATTCGTCTCGCAACCGCGTTTCGGGCCTAATGGATGGAACTATGGAAGTAGTCGGTTACAATGCCTATGACCTAAAGTATATTGGATCAAAGGATCTAACCTACAACCCTGCATTGGGTACCGGACAGTTGCAAATACGCGATATTCACTACGTGGAGAAGGAAATACGCTCAACTTGGGACTTCTGCCAGTTGCTTGACCACAAGTATCTGCAATCTTCGCGTCGTTCATTTGACGACTGGTTGCAACTTGCGAGAAAAAATGAATGGATAAAGTCTGATGAGTGAGCAGCGGCTTATTACAGGGGATTCGCTTGTAGAGTTGCCAAAGATGGCCTCAGAGTCCGTTGATCTTGTCATTGCCGACCCACCTTACAATCTTGGCAAGAATTATGGAAACAATCGGGACAGCAGAGAATTCGAGGAATACTTGGAGTTTTCGAAGAATTGGCTGAGTGAAGTCCATCGACTACTAAAACCTCACGGCACGATATATGTCTTCATGGGATTTCGCTTCATTGCGCATCTCTATATTGCGCTTGAGCAAGAATTGAACATGTTGTTCAACAGTTGGATCGTCTGGCACTATACACAAGGCATTGGTAAAAAGCGGGGATTTTCACCCAGGCACGACGATATTCTGATGTTTACGAAGTCGCCAGAATTCGTCTTTAACTTGAACGACGTGCGGATTCCGCAGAAGTATTTCCGGGAACGAAACAACATGCGGGGTGCAAATCCGGGTGACGTTTGGGAGTTTTCACACGTTCATTATTGCAATGGCAACAGGCAAAATCACCCAACTCAGAAGCCGGAAGGCCTCATCGAAAGGCTTGTACTTGCATCAAGCCATGAAGGCGACTCTATTCTCGATCCATTCATGGGAAGCGGCACGACACTTCGCGTCTGCCAACAACTGAATCGATCAGGAATAGGGATTGATGTCAATCCCGAATACGTGAGCATGGCGAAAAACCGGTTGCAAGGCGAATTCGCTGGATTCGACAGTGTAGACCCTAGGACGAAACGCGTTCCGTTGGACTTGCATAATGCCTCTGTGAGACAGCAATACCTGGAGAAACATAAGGTCTGGTTTTTGAGTCGACATAGCAATGCGATAAAGGAATTTGAACGGTTAGTAAAAGCGCAGTACCCCGACGTCGATCTAGAGCAGAAGCAGATGGAATTACTCTAAGCAATAGGGTAAGTGTGCAAGCGGTCACTCGCCCGACTTCGCCCGGTTAGTCGTATAGCGCATGCTCAGCTCCGGCTCAGCCATTTGCAGGCGGCGCGGCGGCAACCCGCGGATAACCGCCTCCAGGTCATCCACCACCATCTCGCCAAGCTCGACCATGCCCTGCGCCACCGAGCCAGCGCGATGGGCGGACAGGATGGCCTCTTCGGCTGCGCGAATGGCATGATCCGCCGGCAGCGGCTCTTGCGGGAAGACATCAGTGGCCATCTTGAAGCGGCCAGCCAGCGTCAACTCCGTCAGCGCCTCAAAGTCGACCACGTGCGCCCGGCTGGCCAGCACAAAGACAGCATTCGGCTGGATGAGCTCCAGCAATTCGCGGGAGATCATGGCGCGGTTTTCCGATGAAGGCACAGCCAGCACGAAGATGAAGCGGGAAGTTTCCAGCAAGGCCCCCAGGCTCAGCGGATTCAAGCCCTGCCGCCGCAGATAGCCATCGCCAAGCCAGGGATCATAAGCGGAAAGCCGAACGTCAAAGGGGCGCAGCAGGCGATGCAGCTCGCGGCCGATGCTGCCATAACCGATGAAGCCCACCGGCTGGTCATAGAGCATATAGGTATCCCGGTTGCCATCCCACAAGTAGAGTTCCTCTCCGCGGCGCATCAGCCGGTCATGCTTGACGATCTCGCGAGATGAGGCGATGGCCAGGCCCAGGCAAAACTCCGCGACTTGACGGGCGAAACCGGGCGCGGCGCTCAATACGCGGATCTTGCGCTGATGACAGGCTTCATAATCCAGCTTCAGCGGGAAGCCGCCGGAAACCGTCATGATGGCTTTGAGGTTTGGCGCTTGAGCCAGCACATCGCCATAATGCCAATCCGAGCAGACCACGGCAACGGCTTCTGGCAGGGCGCGCAGGAAAGCCTCGATGGGCATGCGCTCGTCCTTGCCCCAGACCACATCCACCAATTCATGCATGCGCCGCTGATCGGCAGGCGAGAATATCTCGTCCATGCGCCGAAAGCTGGGATCGACGATAACTCGGCTTTTCATTGTGTCCTCCTGAGGACCCGGCTCGGTTCAGCGCAGACGCCTGTCATGCCAGACCGGCAAGTCGCCAAGGCAGAGCGCGATATGCCAGGCGGCCGCTTGCAGGGCGGTTGCGGCTTCGGCCGGCTCCATAGCGCGCAGGCCTTCTTCGCGCTGCTTCTCGCTTTGCAGGTCGATGCCCGGCAGCAAGCCATCGCTGATCTTGTCCGCATCGATCAGCAGAGGCTTGAAACTGCCATCGAGCAGATGCAGGTTGATCTCGCCATGCAGGACCGTATGCCGCCGGCCGCGCTTTTTTAGGACTTCGCTGGCGTAGACCGATTGCACGCCGCCGGCATTGACCTTCCAAAGCATTTGCCCGCCCCGCCAGGCGCTTATGGCTTTCTCCCAGGGGTTGACCAGGATGGCATCCGGCTCGCGCAGGATAATCCAGACTTGGCGCAGAACCGCCAACACAAGCAAAGCCGCCACGACGATGCCCAGATAGGGCAGCCAAGCCGGATTGGGGATCAATGTGCCGGCGATGGGCAAGCCCAGCTCGTTGGTCAGCGTGGCGAGCGAGACCCAGAGGTAGATGGCTGTCATCAGGGCGTACCAGGCGATCTGCCTTAGGCGGCCGCGCATCCAGCGCCGGTCGCGCCGCAACTCCAACTCGCCTTCGTCCGCGCCTATGCCCGTCGCCGTTTGCAAACGCCACATGCCCAATTCCAGCGGTAACTCCACCAGAGGGATCGGCTCGGGTTCGGGCGCTTCTTCGAGGCTCTCCTGCGAGGAAGCGAAAGGGATATCCAAAGCGCGCGCCAAGGCGGCGCCCAGCTGCCGGGCTGTGTCTTCAAAGAGTTTAGGGTCGGGATGAGCCAGGCGCAGCACCTCAAACCAGCGGCTGGAGCGGGCCAGGGATATCTCCGGCGAGAGCGTGATGCCCAGCTGCCAGGAGCCGGCTTCGCTCGACCAGCCCAGCAGGACCTGTCCCAGATCTGTTTTGAGGATCTCGCCGGCTTCGGGAAGATCGCGGCTGACGGCGAAATAGCCATTGAAGCGCAGGGGCGCGCCGGCTTTGGCTTCCAGCAGCAGCTTGGGCGCGGCCGGGTCATCCACCTGGATCAGACGCCAGCGGTCGGGGCTGTAATCCACCAGCGAGCTTGGGGAAACGGCGATGCGTGTCATGCTGCGCTTTCGTAGCAATCACTCTCTTTATCGGCAGGCGCGATTATGGCAGAAATTGCCGGCAATTTGCAGTTGCAATTTTCAGACAAGTCCGTTACACTCTGTTTGTAACACGAGTTAAAAGGAGATTTCGCATGGCGCAGCGCATATCCTCTACTATGGTAACCATGTTCTTCACAGTTGTATCGCTTCTGCTGATACTCAGTTTATTTGTTCAGCGGACGAACCTGGCTGGCGCGCAGGGCAACTCAGCCGCCGAAGATACGCCGGTTCTGGTTCCGCAAAGCCAACAGGCATCGAATGATGATGATGACGATGACGATGATGACGGCGACGACCCGCCCACCGACAACGACGGCGTCGACACCCCGCCCGGCGAGACCTATGCCTATACCATCAGAATCGGCGACACGCTCTGGAAGCTGGCTTCCCGGCTGGGCATTCCCTACCAGGTGTTGAAAGCGCAGACGGACACGCCCTCCAAGATTTATCCGGGGCAAGTCTTCCGGTACAGCGAATCCGACCGCATTGATTCGTCCATCCCGCCTACTGACGATGACGGCACGGACAGCGATGGCTATGACACGCCGCCGCCCTCGACAGACTTTGACGGCTACTCTACACCGCCGCCAACGGACAACGATGGCGTGGATACGCCCTACGCGAGTTATGCCAATGCCCAGCAGCAGGCTTATTCGGACAACGACGGCTATGACACCACCGGCGACCTGACCAGCAACGATGGCACGGACAGCGATGGCTACGACACCACCGGCGACCTGACCAGCAACGATGGCACGGACAGCGATGGCTATGACACCACCGGCAACCTGACCGACAACGATGGCACGGACAGCGATGGCTATGACACCACCGGCAACCAGGATTCTGCCGATAGCGCCGACAGCGCGGACAGCGACGACAGCGACTAGCGGAGGCCAAGACAATGACTGACTTCGCCTTTGACGCGCCCGCCTTCCCGGCTGATGCCAGGCTGCCACAGCTGCCCAGGCTCTTTGATCCGCAATGGCTATGGCAAAGCTTTTCGCAGCAACTGGATGACCCGCGCGAGGCGCCCAAGCGCATCCGCATCCGCCATTTCATCCATTCCATCGGGCGAAGCGCCATCGTCAGCTACGAGCTGGAATGGCATGAGCATGCCTACCTGCCGAATGACACTTTTGTCGCGGCGCTGGGGCGGGAGAATGCGCCGAAGGTCACGCGCTTTCCCGATGACGAGCGCCTGCCGGGTTTGGCTGAAGCCGCCTGCCCAGAAGCGGCCCTGCGCCTGGTGAACGACACCGTCTTGACCGTGCCAGCCCGCCGAGCCCGCGTCCAGCTCATTCGCTATCGCCCCACCTATCGCGCTGTGCTGCGCCACCGCGTCGGCAAGCTGAGGCTCTATGCGCGCGTCGTCCGCCCGGGTGAATTCGCGCCCTTTCTGGCCGCCTACGAAGCCTCTCGCTTATCCGGTTATGGCGTACCGGACCTGGCGGGGCATTGGCCGGCTGGCGGCGTGATGTTCCTGACGGAAGTGCCAGGGCGGGAGCTGCGTTCGCTCATTCGCAAGGGCAAAGCGCCAAGCCCAGAACGTATCCTGGACGGCATCGAAACGCTCTGGCATCAACCTGGCGACAACTCCCAAATGCCCACATTCAATCTGGAGCGAGCCTACCGGCGGGCTTTGCGCGGCTTCCGGCATAACCTGCGGGATCATCGCGATATGCGGCGCGACCTTGAGGACCTGCACACGCGGATGGCGCCCTTCGTCCGGGATTGGCATCCGGTGTCCATGGCGCATAACGACTTCTATGACGACCAGCTGCTGGTCACGCCGGGCGGGGATCTGGCGCTGGTGGACTTTGAAGCCATCGCCGCGGGCGATCCCCTTTTGGATATTGGCAACTTCCTGGCGCACTTGCGTTGGTCAGCCCGTTTCTCAAGGCGCAGCCAAGCCAAAAACAGCGGACGGTACTACGACAAACTGCGAGAGGCTGCCCTGGAGAGATTCGGCTGGAAGGCGCGAGAACTGGATTATCGCGAAGCGGTCTGCCTGTTCCGCGTATGCACCAATGCCATCCGCCATCCCAAAGCCGATTGGCGGGAGAAGCTGGGCGCCGGTTTGTCACTGGTCGCTGATTGCCTGGGATGATGCCCGATCAAGCCTGGGATTCGCGTTCCCGCCAGCGCATCATAAGCAGCAGGCAGAACACGCCCGCCAGCGCAAGCAGAAAAAAGCCGCCAACCGCCAGCGCCAGCCCCACCTCCGCCTGGCTGAGGACCAGCGCCACCATGCCGAAGAGGACAGAAAAGGCATAGAGCAGAGCCAGGGTCTGCCGCTGCGACGCGCCCAAGCCCATGATGCGGTGCGAAACATGATCCGTCCCCGCCAGCATGAGCGGCCGCCGCTCCAGTATGCGCGTGACGATCGCCAGGTTGATATCCAGAATAGGCAGCGCCAGCACAAAGACCGGCACCATCCAGGTCACGTTCAGGGGCTGAGCCGCGAACTTCAGCTTGATAGCCAGGATGGCCAGCACAAAGCCCAGCGTATAGGCGCCCATATCGCCCATGAAGGTGCTGGATGGATTGAAGTTGTAGATGAGAAAGCCGACCGCGCTGCCAAATATGGCCGCGGCGAGCATGCTCACCAGGATCTGCCCCTGCGTCAGCGCCAGCAGCAGAAAGAATGCCGAGGCGATTGCCGCCGTGCCCGCCGCCAACCCATCCATGTTGTCGATCCAGTTGAGGGCGTTGATCAGCGCGACGATCCAAAACAGGCTCAGCGGGATATCGACCAGGGGCGCATTGAAGAGGCGGATCTGCACGCCAGCCAGCGTGACCAGCAATGCCGCCAATGTCATCACCAGCAGGCGCAGCCAGGGGTTGAGATGCCGACTATCATCCAGATAGCCGATGAGCGCCAGCAGGGTCGCGCCGGCCAGGATTGCGCCCAACTCCCTCAGGTGATCGGGCGGGCTGAAAAGCAGCACAGACAGGACGAAGGCTATATAGATCGCGCCACCGCCCATCAGCGGCACATGACGTTTGTGGATATTGCGCTGGTTGGGCTGGGCAGTTACGCCGAGGCGCAAGGCGATCTGACGCGTCAGTGGCGTCAAACAGAGCGACGCCCCGAAACCGACGATCATGATGGGGATGAATTGCAGGCTGGCATCCATGCCATCAGTATAAGCGACCTTCTAAAGCGCGCAAAGCCCAACAGGCTCGCTTCACTTGACTAAAGCGCAATCTCGGCGCGCAGAGGAAGATGATCCGAGCCGATGGGGGGACCGATTTCCGCCGCCGTCGCCCGCAGGCTCTCGCTGTGCCAGATATAATCGAGGCGCAAGAATGGCAGGACCACGCGGGGCAAGCCGATGGCCTCCGCCACCGGGAAGGTCCGCCCGGCGCCATTGCCCGCGCCCCGCCAGGCATCGCGCATATCCGCAGCCAGCCGGTCATAAATCAGCGAGGCATCGCTCATATTGAAATCGCCGGCCACGATGAAGGGCTGGCTCTCGCTTTCCAGCCGCTCCAGCAGCGCCGCTATCTGCGCGTTCCGCCGGCTTTCGTCATATCGCAGCAGCAAGCCCGGGCCTATATGCGCGGCCGGATGATCCTCGGTCGCCGCTCGAAATGGCGCGCTGAGATGAATGGCGTAGACAGCCAGCCGCGCGCCATGCGCATCCAACTCCAGCCGCAGAGCCGCGCGCTCCCCTTCGGCATCAAGAAACAGAGCCTCGCGCCGCAGGATGGGAAAACGCGAGAAGACCCGCGCGTTGCCAGCGATATGATCTTCATGCGCATACTGTTCATACAATGGCGCCAGACGTCCATCAAAGCCCGGCGCCGTCTCCTGCAGCGCGATCAGGTCGGGCGTCATGCTCAGCAGCCAGTCAGTCGCAAGCCGCAGGTCGATATTGCTCCCCTGGACGTTGAAGCTAATGACCGAGATGGTCTGCCCGCTGGGGGGATCCACCTGCTGGTACATGGCGGGGAGGGCGAAAGAATACAAGCCAAAGACGATCAAGCCGATATGCAGCAGGGGGTTCCAGCGCCTTCCGCGCGTCTCGTCGCTTGCCTGCCCAGGCTTGGCTTTTGCCGGCTTTGCCGTTCCGGCCTGGCGCGTGACGATGATGGCCAGGGGAAAGCTGATGACCAGCGGCATATAGAGATAGGGCGCGAAGGCGTTGGCCAGGTCAAGCGGGGGCGGCCCGATCAGGCGCAGCAGGCGGACCAGCGTGAAGCCCGTCAGCAGCAGGGCGTAGGCGGCGGTGGCATAACGAATTGGGGTGGAGAGACGGCGCAAGCCAGCTTGCAAGGCGGACCAAGGCATGACTGTGCCTCGCTCGCGCGGACGCAATATCAAAGCAGGATCAGCGAGACAATCACCAGGCCGATGAACAAAATGGCTGCCAGTATGCCCATATTTCGCAGGTCTTTGATGACGAAGCCATAATCGGCGCGCAAATCGTCTTCGGTCACGATCTTGGTGGGGTTGGCGAGCAGCTCAGCCACATATTCGCCATCCAGGTTGCCGGCGTCTTTGCGGCGTTCCAATTGCGCGCTTTGCAGGGCGCGCCGGCGACGTGGCGGCGTTCTGACCGGCTGCTTTGGCGCCTCGCCTCCATCAGGCTGTACGGCATTTTCCGGCACTGTGCCGCCTTGACGCGCTTGTTCCAGCACATCAGCGGCGATATTCGGTTTCCTGCGCCTGCGCTTCGCCATTGTGTCAACTCCTGCCCGGGCAACTCATGCCCATAGTATCGCAGACAAGTCAGCCGCTGGCAAGCTCGCTCGCGGAAGCCAGCATGGTCATAGCCCGTGGCGGTATTGGCGCTGCGAAATCGATCAGCCGGCTGGGGTCATAATTGGCATCGTCCCGCTCCAGCAACTCCGGCGGAAATGCCAGCAGAAGCTCCGTCCGCAAATCTTCATGCAAGCGGAAAAAGACCACATCCCCAAAGTCTTCGGTTTGAGCCAGCCAATCCGCGCTGATGTCGATATCGCTACTGCCGCAATTTTCGGCGACCATGCACAAAGCGGCGACCTTGGGCCGCCCCTCTTGATAGAGCATGAAGATGGCGGCGTCAAGCATATTAGAATGCAGTTCCTTGATGCCGCGGTCGCGCAGATCCTGGCTGGACATGCCCGTCAGGACAATCAGCCGCGCTTCGGGCAGGAAGGCGGGCGCCTGCTCGACGATCTGCATGAGCACATGCGCTTTGGCATCCGCGCTGCGCCTGAAAAAATCCTGCTGGACATAGAGCCGCGAAAGCCCGGGCAAGATCAGCAAAATACAGACGGCGATCACGATGGCTTTGCGAAGCCGCATCGACGTGACCGCGCTGGTCATGAGCAGGACAAGCGCCAGGACAGCGATGGACGCGCCGATTGGAGCATAGACGTACATCCGCCACAAGCCAAAGGCTCGCCGCGCCACCCACATCACCACGCCAATAGCCGGCAGGATGAAGAGCAAGCCGCCCGCCAAAGCCATCATCAGCTGCGAACGCGAGGGCAAATCATCCGCGCCAGCATCCCGCGCCAGCCAGGCAGCGGCCAAGCCAACCAGCCCAAGCGTGAGAATCGTTGGCGCGAGCCAGACATTCTGCGCCAGCGAGCCCAGCGCTTCCCCCCAGCCATACACATAGGTCCGCAGGTACGCGTTGGCGATGACATCCAGATAGTAGCCGATGATTTCCAGCAGATTGTCTTTGCCCGCCGGCGGCGCAAAACTCCATGTGCCGTAATAGCTGATGCCGGCCGCGTTCAGCAGCTGCAAGTACGCCACTTTCGCTACCGGGACCAGCAGCCAGATCACGGTCAGGTTGAGCTTATGCCAGATTTCCAGCTGCCCCCGCCACCACAAGATCGGAATAAGCAGGATAATCACGAAGGCGTATTCGTGGACGCCCAGCGAGAGCAGCAATGCCAGCCAGATGCCCAGCAAGCGCAATCGGCTGAGGCGCCCGCGGCAATCCAGCGCCCAAAACACCGCCGCCAGCAAGGCCAGCTTGCTGAAGGTCATCGGCAATGAGCGCAGGGACATCAGGCTGGAATTGACCGGATAGACCAGGAAGAGCAGCGCCGCCAGGAAAGCCAGCCAAGCCGCCAGACCCAATTGCCGCAAGATGCCATAGAAAAGCGCCAGCATCCCCCAGAATATGGCGAAGTTGATAAGGTGATAGCCGACGAAAGAATGCCAGCTGAGGCTCGCGGACAAGGCATGTGGCGCAAGCGCCCAGTAACGCGAGATGAGCTCGGATTCGGCTTTGGAGGGGCGGCCCTCAAAATAGGCTTGCAGGGGCCAGCTCTCCCATTGGCCGATGCCGTCGAAGCCCGCCTGGGCAAACATTATCAGCAGGATCGCGAAGAAAGCCGCGATGGCCGCCAGGTCGGCTCCCAACTTGCCCCGCCCAACAGACCGCAGCAACTGAAGCGCCAGCGGAATATAGACCAAGCCAGCCAGCAGCGAACCTAACAGATGCCAGTGGCGACTCTTGAAGATCTCGCCAAGCCCTTCGGCGAAGTGCGGAATAAAAGCGGGCTGCGCGACTTGAATCAGCACGCCAAGCGGCAGCAGCGCCAGCAATGCCAGAACGACTCCACCATTCAGCGAGATCGGCTGGTCAAGGCGCAGCGTGATGAGATACCAGCCGGCAATGCCAAAGGACAGCGCGAAGGCCATCAGTATCAGGCAGGTCAGGGCATAGGTGAACAGATTGTGGATGAAAACTTCAAAGTTGCGCAGTTCGCCATCGCCAGCGCGTATCTCAAAATTCAGGCTGCCTTCGCCGGGGGCCGGGCAGAATATCAGCCGGTCAGCGCCGACCTTGCCCGAGCCATTGACATAGACCGATTGAATGCCTTCCAGGTCCCAACTTATGGTCGCGCAATCGCCCGGCAGGAGCGCCCAACTGCGGTCGGCTTGGATCTGGACGGTCGCGCCGCCAAAGTTTGTATGGATATATGGCGGGGGCATGACAAGCGGAAGCGCCAGACAAGCCAGGAAAAGGGAGATATTCAGCGCCAGCAATACGCGCTGCGAGCGCTTCAAAGCGAAAGACATGGACATTTCAGGTGACAGTCAGCGCCCTGGCGAAACCTTGCCAACGGAATGAGCGGCTGCCCGATCAAGCCCTCTTCAAGCGCATGCGCCGCAGACCCTGGAAAGCCGGATTGCCCTGGATATCTTTCCAGCGCGCCTCGCCGCCATCGGTATGCCATTCGACGACGAACATGCCTTCCGTGTCTTGATAGGTGAAGCTGGGCTTCAGACCGAGCAGGACCTGGCGCAGGGTGGCGATGACGTCCTTGCGTTCTTCGCCCATACGCAGGGTGAAGTATTGCCCGGCCGCGAACTCGAAATAGATCGGCATGCCCTCAAGGCTGCCTTCCATCTTGATTGGCGCCTCGGCCTGGGTGCAGCTCATGAAGACATTCTGCAGCCGGTTATTCCATAAACTGTGGTTGACGCGCTCCTCGATGTAATAGGGACGCGCTTCCGGCGTCGAATAGAACCATTGGCGCGCGCTGTTTGCCATCGCCGCTCTCCACCCGTTCTTCGCTGAACTTGCCGCCCAGTCTACCGCAAGGCGGGCTAACAGGAAAGTGGTAAATGCGCGCTCGTGACTAGAACATATGTTCTATTCTATGCTACACTGTCGGCAGCCGATGGAAAGTATGACAGGGAGAAGGCAAAAGCATGAGATACCGCGATGATCGCAGCCATGCCATATTCGACTTTATCTGCCGCTATCATGACGAATACGGCTTCCCGCCGACGCTGGACGAGATCGCCAAAGACCAGGGTTTCAGATCAAATTCCGGCGTCATCCGCCATTTGGACAAGCTGGAGAAATGGGGCTGGATCGAGCGCTACCATGGCAACGCGCGCAGCATACGCATCCTGCGCCAGCCCAGGCCTGACCTCAGTGATAGAGCGAATTCTTCTCGCCGATACATTCGGCCGCGATGATCACGCGGGATTGCGGCAAGACGTAGAATTGATAGAGCTCGCCGGTGATGAAGGCGCCGGCCAGCGAAGCATCCAGCAGTTTGTAGCTTTGCAGTTCGATGCGCAGCGAATGATAGAGGATATGCGGGCGCAGGGTGGCGCGGCTTGTGCGTCCCTTGACGATGCGCACGGTTTCCGCCTCGCGGTCCAGGCTGAGCTGCTTGACGAAGCGGTTGAAGTCGCTGGTCATATACAGCAGGACCGCCACCACCGCCACTTCGACAAGCAGAGCCAGGGGCAGCAGGATTACGCGGGCGATGGACAGCAGAACCACCGCCAGGGTGATGAGAATCGCCAGCATTACAGCCCGCCGGACGATCTCCGCCATGCGCATGTCAAATGCCTGAACCTGCCCGTTCAGAGTCTCTTTTTGCGCCTGGCTCATCAAGCCAAGACGATTGCTCTTGAGGTCAGCGGAACTGGCGGCGATGACCTGGCGGCTGGCGCGGCGCATGGGCTTTCCTCTGTGCTGGCCTTAGGCAGAGTGTACCAGCAATCCGCGTCTGGCTCAATCAATGCGCAGTGGCGTAAAACGGGCAAATCGCGGTCTTGCCCCTGTTTACATTGCGAGTTGCAGACCCCCACCCACCGGACTCCCGAAAGTCTGCGCCTGGGCGACCCCACAAGCAGGAAAGAAGCTAAACGCGGATTGGCTGGGGGAGTCCAAGGCGGCCGGCGGCTGGGATTGGCTTCCCCACATCCTGATGGGGGGGACCGAGGGGGGTGACGCAGGCCGAACCGCCGTCTCGCCCGCCTAGGAGAGGCTGGGTTGACAGGCTCTGGCCGGCGCGAATTCCTTGATGTACGCCGCAAGCTGTTCCCGCGTGTAGCTGTAGACACGTCGCTCGGCCTGCGCCAGCATGATCTTCGGCACATGCCGCCAGAGCGCGCGCTGCATGCAGGCTTCATCGTCCAGAGCGGCGCGGAGCTCGGCTGGGTCCCGCCCCAAACGTTTGGCAAAGATCTCCAGGGTCTGGCTATGGCCCGCTGGTCGGATTTGTTCGGCGACTAAATCGCGCCAGCCGCAAAGCACAGTATCCGGCAAGAAGGGCAGCCAATCGCAGGGCTGGCAGCGCGCCAGACTCTCCGCTTGCCACCCAGCCAGGGCGCCTTCGTCGCGTTCATCCATCACGGTCAAGATGAGATGCAGGGCGAAGAACTTCTCCTGGCGGGCGACGCCGGGCCAATCCCGCCCCCAGAATTGCGGCCTGACCATCTTGAGCGCCCAGGCTTCGTCGCTGGCCAGGTGCGCCACATAGCCGGCGATGAAAGCGCAATGCGCCTCGTCCCGCGGCTCACGCAGTGATTCATGCAGACGCAGCATGCGCCGCCAGGGCTTCTCGCTGATGGGCACGCCATAGGCATAGAAATGCGTCTCTTCCCGCCCCAGCCCACTTGTGACGCGGGCGTCAGCCACGATGCTGCCCAGCTGAAAAGCCGGCAGCCGCGCGCGCAGCAAGGACCGGCCAGCCGCTGGCAGGCGCTCATCCAGCAGCAGGCGCTGGGCAATTTCCAGGTGCGTGAAAGGCGTGGGCATGGCGCTGATTGTAGAGGCGAATGGGATGCTGGGCGAGGGGCTATCGCAGCAGCGACTCCAGATCGATCCGGTAGACTTCGCCGATGATGCGCGTGATGCCCTGCTCGCCCCAGACGCGGCGCCCGGGACTGCCCTGCCCCACCGAGACATACAGCGCGCCATCGTGATAGGTCAAGTTGGTCGGCTGGTCAAGCCCATCAGCCAGGATGATCGGCGCTGAGCCAGCGGCTTTGTACAGCGAGACGCGGCCGCTGAACCGGGGATAACCGCCGGGGTCGGGCGGGCTATCCGGCGCGAAGAGGTCAAAATCCTGGTCGATCATATTGCTGGGCCAGCGCGTGGTCAGCTCGGCGACATAGATTTGGCCCTGCTCATCAACCGCCACATCGACGGCAGTCGTCAAGCCGCTGATCTCATCGCGGATGGCGCCGGTTCGCGGATGCGCGCGGACGACCTTGGCATCGCCCGGCATATAGGACAGGCTGCCGCCATAATAGACCCACAACTGCCCGGAGAACAAAGCCACCAGCAAATCGCCCGTGGTTGGATCGATGGCTATTCCCGCCGGGACGGGCTGCTGCTCATGCGCCAGGGATGCGAATCGCGCCACTTGACGATATTCCCCGCTCAAGCTCAGCGCGCCGATGGCGTTATTGCTGCTCTCCGCGATATAGATCGTCTCGCTGCCGCTGTCATAGGCGATGCCGTTCATGGAGCCGTCGCTGACATAGATGTCGTCCAGGCGCTCAAAACTCGGCGAAAGCGCGCCGATGGCCAGCCGCTTGAAATTGTCATCCAGCGTGAAAAATGTCGAGCCATCGTCCAAAGCGAGCACATCGCCGATGCCGATAACCTCGTCCCGCCCGGGATTCGATTGATACAGGATGTTGTAGCTGGGCAGCTTGTCCAGCACGTCGATGATCTCAGCCGCGTCATCGTAATCGCCATCATCGTTCCAATCCGTGAGCAGGCTGAGGCGGCCAGTATAGCCCAGCGCCCCCCTGGAAGAATAGCCTGTGCCAGCCTGCGCCAGGAGCATGCGTCCATCCGGCAAGACCGCCAAACCGCGCGGGTTCTGCAAGCCCGTGGCGATGCGTTTAATGGGGATAGCCTGCGCCGCGCTAAACATGCTGGCAACGAAGACGATGACCAGCGCGAGGCTCAACTTGGGCAGCAGCGTGGAGTCAGATGACATAGCGCCAAGACTATACCAAAAGCGCAGCGGCGAATGCAGCAAACCGGATACGACGCTAAACATTTGTGTGATTTGCGCTACACTCTTTGCGGACAGGCAAGCCAGCGCGAGGCGGAAGAAGCGTGTACAACCCAAGGGATCATCTCAAGCGCCTGGTGGAAATCCATGCGCCCAGCGGATATGAAGAGCCAGTCGCCGAACTGCTGCGCGAAGACTGGGCGGGGCTGGTCGATGAATTCGAGAGCGACCGCCTGGGCAGCGTGATCGGCATCAAGCGCGGGACAAACCCGTCCGTTTCACGGCGCAGGATCATGCTGGCCGCGCACATGGACGAAATCGGCTTGATGGTCCGGGAAATCGAAGACGGATTCCTCTATGCGCATCGCGTCAGCGGCATCGACCCGCGCGTCATGCTGGCGCAGAACGTCATCGTGCATGGCAAGCGCGCCCTGCCCGGAGTTGTGGCCACGCGGCCGCCGCACATGCAGAGCCCAGAAGACCGCAAGCGCTATCCGCCGATTGATGAGCTGGTCATTGATGTCGGCTTGCCCGCGGAAGAAGTTGAGGCGCTGGTTGAAATAGGCGATCTGATCACCATGGATGCGCCGATGATCGCGCTCAAGGGGCGCAAGGCAGCCGCCAAAGCCATGGATGACCGCGCCTGCCTGGCTGTCATCACCACTTGCCTGCAGCTGCTGCGCGGGATGCGCCATAGCTGGGATGTTTATGCGGCCGCCACCGTGCAGGAAGAAGTCGGCTTGCGCGGCGCGACGACAGCCGCCAATCACATCCAGCCGGATTGCGCCATCGCTTTGGATGTCGGTTTCGCCGAGCAGCCGGGGGTCAGCCTGGGCGCGGGCAAGCTGGGCGGGGGACCGCAACTGGGCATCGGAGCGAATTTCCACCCCAAGATGGTCAAGCGCCTCCAGAAAGTCGCCGAATACTACGATATCGTTTGGCAGAGCGATGTCATGCCCGGGCGCAGCGGCACCGACGCCTGGGCCATCCAGGTATCGCGCGGCGGCGTGCCAACGGCATTGCTCAGCATCCCCCTGCGCAATATGCACTCGCCTGTCGAGACATTGGATCTCAAGGACATTGAGCGCTGCGGCCGCTTGCTGGCGCATTTCATCTGCGCGCTGGATGAGGACTTCATCGCATATCTGGCGCTCGAATAGCTCAAGCCGAATGCAGTCGCTTGGCGTCGTCAAAGAGCCGCTTCAGCTTGTCCAGCAGCCGCCGGCCATCGCCGCCATTCATCAGATACTCGCGGATTGGCGCGCCAGCTTCGTCTTGAAAATGCAGATAGCCGGGGAAGCGGGGCCGCAGGTAGGCTCTGTCCAAAGCCGGCAATGTGTTGCGGAAATAATCATGCGCGCGCCGATTGACTTCGGCATCCAGCCAGGCGCTCCTATGCCCAGGCTGCCCGCCATTCTCGAAGAAAAGCGTGCGCTGGATCGTCGGGCTGGCGGTGAACATGGCGTATTCGGCGGCGGCCTCCATCGCCTGGCAGCCGCTTGAGATGGCCAAGCCCGTGCCGCCCAGCGTCGATTGGCAGCGACCCAGCCCGGCGATATCCACCATGTCGTCAAAGATTAGCAGATTTTCCGAATAGCCTTCTCGCGAATAATTGGAGTAGCCATAGGCAAAGGGGCAATACACATACTCATCGCGCCGTGACAGCGCCTCGTATACCGCGATGGGATTCCAGTCAAATATCTCGGGCGGGCAGAGGCTGGCCAGCTCGCGCAGCTGCTCAAAAGCGCGCAGGCTCATCGCATCCGAGACTGCCCATTCATCGGCGACGAAGGGAGCTTCGCCCTGGGTGGCGCAGAGCATGTACCAGTTCATCAACGCGTCGATGGGGATGCCGGGCATGATCACTCTTCCGCGCCGCGCCAAATCCAGCAGGTCGCGCCAGGTCCGCGGCTGCTCCAGCTCATAGCGATCCAGCAGGTCCGGGCGAAGGGAAGCGACCGGCGTGGCTGCGTCGATGGCCAGGGCGCATTGGCTACCCTCGAAAATATAACTGGGGTGCGACTGCCCCACCGAGTTTTCCGCTTGGTCGCGCAGGAAATCGCCCGGCAGGATCTCTTGCAGGGGCGCCAGGACCTGACTGTACGCGGCGTATCCGGCCCAGGGGTGGTCGATGACCAGCAGGTCATAACGCTCAGCCAGGCCCTGGATAGGCGCGTCGGCGAATTCTTGCAGCGAGCGCTTCTCCCAGCTTATCTCGACCTCCGGGCGCATCTCAGTGAAACGCTGAGCCGTGGCCGCGACAGAGATGAAGCCGCGCGAATGATTCCAGGTGATGCCCCGCAGGATTGTTTTCGCCGCCATGCCCCTCGCCTCCCTGCCCGTAACCGCGACCAGCGACTTGCTTGCAAAATCGCCGTTTGTCTGCAAAATATAGTGAGTGGAGCTGGGCTTGTCAACTCAGCCGACTCCGCAACTCCGCAGGCTTGAGCAGGACATTGCCATGATCAAGACGACCTATTTCGAAGATTACGAGATTGGCCACAGCCGCGAGACCTTCGGGCGCACCATCACCGAAGCCGATATTGTCTTGCACGCCGGGCAAACGGGCGATTTCTTCCCCCATCACATGGATGCCGAGTGGGTCAAGACCCAGGAGTTCAAGGAGCGCATCGCCCATGGCACTTTGATCCTGAGCATTGGCATCGGTATGACCGCCAACGAGATCAACCCGGTCGCCTTCTCCTATGGATATGACCGCATCCGCTTCATCCGCCCGGTTTTCATCGGCGATACCATCACGGTCAAAGCCACCATCAGCGAAAAACGCGATTATCCCAAGCGCGCCGACCACGGTTATGTAATCGAAAATGTCGAGGTCTTCAACCAGCATGGCAAGATCGTGCTGGCCTGCCAGCATCTCTATCTTGTGCAGCGCCTGGAGCTGGCGGGGACAGATTAGACCGCTGAATGCCCTTGGCTCTGGCCGAGTTGACATCCGCGCCGGTTGGCTGGTTGGCTCGCTCAGTATACTCGCAACCCATCCGGAGGTGATTAGCCATGCCCGATTTCCAGGTTCGCCAAAGCGCCATCCTGCCGGCTGAAGCGCTGCCCATCGTCAGCATCGGCTTGGGCGGGATCGTGCATGACGCCCATTATCCGGCATACCAAATCGCCGGTTTTGAGGTGGTCGGCGGCTACGATATTGATGCCGAGCGCGCCGCCATGATGCGCGACAAATTTGGCATTCCGAGGCTCTATGACTCGTTGGCGCAAGCCATCGCCGAGGCGCCGAAGAATGCGGTCTTTGATGTGGCTGTGCCGGGCGGCGCCATTTCCGACATCCTGCTGGAGATCCCGCGGGGCCGCGCGGCGCTCATTCAAAAACCCATGGGCGAGGATCTGGCTGAGGCGCGCCAAATCCTGAACATTTGCCGAGAGCGCGAGCTAATAGCCGCCATTAATTTCCAACTGCGGTTCGCGCCCTTCATCATCGCCGCCCGCGACATGATCGCACAGGGCTTGCTGGGCCAGCTCTGCGACGTCGAGTTTCGCGTACAGTGCAACACGCCTTGGCATCTTTGGGGCTTCCTCTTCCCCCTGCCCCGCGTGGAGATCCTCTATCACAGCATCCATTATGTCGACCTTGCGCGCTCCTTCTGCGGCAGCCCGAAGAGCGTCTATGCCAAGACAATCAGCCACCCGAGCGCGCCAGAACTGCTGGGCGGCAGCCGCTCCATGATCATCATGGATTACGGAGAGAACCCGCGCGTCAACGTCATGACCAACCACAGCCATGCTTATGGCGGCGAAAAGCAGCAGTCCTACGTCAAGTTCGAGGGCAGCCGGGGCGCCATTCAAATCCGCGCCGGTTTGAATATGAATTACCCGCATGGCGTGCCCGACAAATTCGAATATGTCTTGCTATCCGAAGGCGAGACGCCGCAATGGCAGTCGCTGGATATAGACGGCTCCTGGTTCCCCGAGGCCTTCATTGGGACCATGGCCAGCTTGATGCGCTTTGCCAATGGCGAGACGGATGCTCTGCCAACTTCGGTTGAAGACGCCATCATGACTATGGCGGCGGTGGAAGCGGCTTATGAATCCAGCGCGCAGGGGGGGACGCCCCTGCCGGCGGTGTGAGGCGCATTTGCGAAATTCGCTGGCCAATGATAAAATCCGCCTAGTGGGGATTCAGGAGTTGTCTAATGCCGTTTGATACTTCGCTTTCACTCGAAGTGATGGTGGCTTTGCTGGCGATCTTGGGCTCTGTCTGGTACTTGGGCAGAGACATTGACAGCAAATTCAAAGAACTTCGCGACAAGATGGATACAGACAACAAGGCGCTGCGCGACAAGATGGATGCGGACAACGCGGCCTTGCGCCAGGAAATGAAGGCTGACAACGCATCCTTGCGCCAGGAAATGAAGGCTGACAACGCATCCTTGCGCAAGGAGATGAAGGCGGACAACGCGGCTTTGCGCAAGGAAATGGTCAATGGCGACGCGGCTTTGCGCAGGGATATGGTCAATGGCGACGCGGCTTTGCGCAGGGACATGAAGGAACTCAGCCAGAAGATGGATGCCACGAATCAACGTCTGGCCAGGCTGGAAGGCGTTATGCTTTCGCGCGAAGGCCTTGTTGATGCCATTCTGGAACAGGAGCCGACTCCTTAGGCGGCGCTACAACCCCAGCCCATAGAAGCGGTTGCCCGTCCCGCCAAGGATCGCGTCCCGCTCCGCCTCCGATAGATCCGCCAGGCATTTCACCGTCTCCGCAGTGACCTTGGCGTAATCGCCCGCCAGCACAGCCACGGGCCAATCGCTGCCAAACATCAGGCGGTCCGCGCCGAAGTGTTCTATGGCAAAATCCACCAGCGGCTTGATGTCTTCATAAGTCCAGTTCTCGAAGTCCGGCGTCACGGTGTTCAAACCCGAGACCTTGGCATAGACGTTGGGGCTCTCCGCAGCTCTCGCCAACTGTTCGCGCCAGACCGCGCGGTCGTCCTCGCTCAGGGGCGGCTTGGCCAAATGGTCGATCACCATCTTGAGGTTTGGAACTTGCTCCGCCAGCGTCGGCACATGCTTGAGATGATTGGGGAAGACAGCCACGACATCGAATGTCAAGCCGCGCTCAGCCAGGATAGTCAAGCCTTCGATGACCTGCTTCTGGATGACCCAGTCGGGGTTGGTCTCTTCATGGATCAAATGCCGAATGCCCTTGAAGTAGGGATTGGCTGCGTACTCGTCCAGCTTCTTGGCGGTCTCGGCCGGGTCATGGATGGGCGCCCAGCCCACCACGCCGGCCACCCAGTCATAGGCTTCGGCGATGGCCAGCATGGAATCGGTATCGGCATAAGAATCCATGGCTTGCACGATGACAGTCTTGTCAACGCCCACGGCCGCCAGCTGCGGTTCGAGTTCGTCGGCGTCAAAGTTGCGATAGATGGGACCGTAGGCTGGCACGAGCCAGGGATAAGCCACTTCATCGAGATTCCAAAAATGCTGATGCGTATCAACTTTGCGCATGAGTGCCTCCGTCTAGGATTGATTGCGGGCTGCGAGCCCCTGTTTACGTTGCGAGTTGCAGACCCCACCCCCGACGAGTCAGAGAGGGGGAGTCAAAATCAGTGAGCCGCAAGGTATTTTGCGTGGGCGGCGGCATTGTCGGCCGTGTGTCTACAGTCTTTTGTGACAGGCTCTCGACCGAATTGCCGCAGAACCTCTCCAAGCGTTACTCTCCTTCCCTCTGTATGGGGCAAGGGGCCGGGGGATGGGGGCAAGTATCTGACAAGCCTTACAAGATTCGCGCTTGGCGAAGAGCCAAACGCGGTCATTTGACAGATCCCGCATTGCTGACTATATTTTACGGACAATACGCGAATACGCAAGCGGACAGACGAGGCTTGAGCCCGGCCTTGCCAGCGAGGAGACGCGCCTAGAGATGAGACCCCTGGATGGCTTGTTGGTACTGGATTTCAGCATCTTCCTGTCGGGCCCATCAGCGGCTTTGCGCCTGGCTGACCTGGGCGCGCGCGTCATCAAGGTGGAGCGGCCCGATGGCGGGGACCTCTGCCGTCAGCTGTATATTTCCGAGCTTGAGCTTGATGGCGAAAGCACGCTCTTCCATTCCATCAACCGCAACAAGGAGAGCTTCGCCGCCAACCTCAAGGATCCAATCGACCTGGAGCGCGCCAAAGAACTCATCAAGAAAGCGGATGTGATCGTGCAGAACTTCCGCCCCGGCGTGATGGCGCGTTTGGGCTTGGATTATGCGGCGGTCCGCGCGATCAACCCCGGCATTGTTTATGGCGAAATCACCGGCTATGGCAACGCGGGACCCTGGGTCTACAAACCCGGGCAAGATCTGCTGCTGCAGTCCATATCCGGGCTGGTCTGGCTGAATGGCGATGCGGATCGGCCGCCGACGCCCTTTGGCTTGGCTGTGGTTGATCTCTTCACGGGCGCGCATTTGGTGCAAGGCATTTTGGCTTGTCTGGTGCGCCGCGGGGTCACGGGCAAAGGCGGTCTGGTGCAGGTCAGCCTCTTGGAGTCCATCCTGGATTTCCAGTTCGAAGTATTGACGACGCATCTCAACGACGGCGGCAAGCTGCCCGAGCGCAGCGCAATCAACAACGCCCACGCCTATTTATCCGCGCCTTATGGCATCTACCAAACGGCTGACGGCTTCCTGGCTTTGGCCATGGGATCAATCCCCGCGCTTGGCGAATTGCTGGGCTGCCCGGCCTTGCTGCAGTATGCCGATTCCGCCAGTTGGTTTAGCCAGCGCGATGCAATCAAAGCCATCCTGGTCGAGCATCTCAAAACGCATAGCACCGGACACTGGCTGGCTATCCTGGAGCCGCAGGATATCTGGTGCGCCGATGTCTTGACCTGGGAGCGCCTGCTGCAGCATGAAGGGTTCAAGGTCATCGACATGATCCAGGAAGTCTCGCGCGATGAGAATGTCAAGCTGGATACCACCCGCTGCCCCATCCGCATTGATGGCGAGATTTTGAAGAGCCAGAAGGGCGCGCCGCGCATCGGCGAGGATACCGGGCGCATCCTGTCCGAGTTTGCCATTATGAGTTGAAGGAAATCCCATGCCCAAACCCGAGAATACGCCGGTGGAAATGCACGCCAGCCTGCCGCTGTTCAACACCGAGACCTGGATGTATGAAGATTTTGAGATTGGCGCCAAGATCAAGTCCATACGCCGCACGCTCTCCGAAGGCGAATGCATGATCTTCAACGCCATCGTGCTGGATATGCACCCCTATGTGGCCGACGAAATCTTCGCCCGCGATGAAGGCATCTTCGATAAGCGCCTTGTGGCTGGCTCCATGGTCTTCAGCATCGGCTTGGGCTTGATGGCGCATAACAATGTGCATACCTTCAGCTATGGCTATGACAAGCTGCGTTTCATCAAGCCGGTCTTCATCGGCGATACCATCTACACAGTCCGCACCCAACTCAGCAAAGAACCCAAATACGCCGAGATGGGGCTGGTCAAGGTCAGCTACGAGGTCTACAAGAACGAAGGCATTCTGGCGCTATACTGCGAGCATCTGCAGACGGTCAAATACCGCCACCCGGAGAACTTCCAGTCCTAGGGGCTAGTCATTGGCTCGCCCACAATCACCCCCCTCGGTCCCCCCGACGAGTCAGGGGGAGGCGCGCGCGATTTGAGATCCGTAGGACCGAGGCGGTTGCTCGCCCGCCAAATGCAGTCGTAGGGACGATTCTGTGAATCGCCCGCCAATCACAACAGCCAAGGAGATGCGCCATGCAACGTTTTGGACAAGTCATCGGCATCCGCCCGGAAGACGCCGATGAATACATTCGCCTGCACGCCGACGTCTGGCCCGGCGTCCTGGCAAAGATCAAAGAATGCAATATCCGCAACTATTCGATCTTCCGCTATGGCGATCTGCTCTTCGCCTACATGGAATACCATGGCGAGGACTTCGAGGCGGATATGGCCGCTATGGCAGCCGACCCGGAAACCCAGCGCTGGTGGGATGTTTGCATGCCCATGCAGAAACCGGTCAATGAGCGCGCCGAGGGCGAATGGTGGCATAACATCCCCGAAGTCTTCCACATGGATTAGCCGCCGTCCCGCAGAATTGTCGATGTAGGGGCGTGCAATCGTGTAGCGAACTGCGTCTTCGCTTCCCCCTGACTCGTCGGGGGGACAGAGGGGGGTTGCCTCTCGCCCCTACAAGTCAATTATGTGATTACATAATCGCCACCGTCGCGTTCTCAATGAAATCCCAATCCCATTCGATGCCCGTGCCAGCGCCCTGCGGAGGATGCGCGAAGCCTTGGCTGTCAATCTCGATGGGGTTCTTAATGCCCAGCTTCATCAAGGAACCGGGATAAAGCGCCTCGAAGAATTCGCAATTCGATATCGCGCAGCAGCAATGCAAGTTGACGATCTCCAGCGCCGGATAAATCGCCGTATGCACCTCGCAGCGCATGCCAAAGGCTTCCGCCAGGTTCGCCGTCTTCATCACCGCCGTCACGCCACCCTTCCAGGAGACATCGCTGCGCACAATATCGACCACGCCCCCCGCGATGCGCTCAGCCGTTGAATAGTGTGAACCGGCCAGGACCTCCGTCCCGCATATCGGAATGTCCAGGTCGCGCGTCAGCTTGCGCAAGCCGGTGAAATCCACATCGTAGAGCGGTTCCTCGAACCAATAATACTCCAGCTTTTCCAGTTCGCGCCCCATGCGCAGCGCCTCGTCATAATAGCTATGCGCCGTGACGGGGTCAGCCATCAGCTTGAAATGGGGGTCATCGCCAATCGCCTCGCGGCACAAGCGATACGCGGCCAGTGCCTCATGATAATCGCCGGGCGGGTGCAGCTTGTAGCCATGAAAACCCTGGCGCTTGAAAGCCAGCGCTTGCTCGGCATAGTCCTCTGGGCTATCCAGAAAGAGCGAGCTGACATAGGTTGGCGCTTTTTCGCGATATTGCCCCAGCAGTTTGTACAGGGGCATATCTGCCAGCTTTCCGGCGATATCCCACAGGGCGATATCGAAAGGCCCATAAGAATATATGGGCGTCAGATGCCAGACGCGGTCATACCGGCGGAAATCATGCCAATGCTTCTCCCGCGCCAGGGGATCTTTGCCCAGGAAGAAAGGCTTGATGGAACCCGAGGCGATCGCGCCAGCCATTTCCGCGCCCATGCCGGCGAAGCCCATGCTAACGCCATCGATGCCGGCGTCGGTCTTGAGGGTGATGATGAGGAAGTGCATGTCGGATTTATGCGTATCGCGCAATTCGCTGGCTGACATGACTGCTTCCTGATGCTTGCACAATCGAATTTCACTATCTGTGATTTTCATTGGTCTCTTCCTCATGCAGACGTTCGGCTATAGAGTATAGTGAATTGTCGGCAATCCCAAATCCCCCGCAATTTGCCTGGGATCTGATTCCTGCGCGCTCTGACCGGGCACTCTTGGAAATCCGGACGGCAATGGAGGGCTCTATGCGAATCAAGACGCTGATATGCCTCATACTGCTCCTAATGCCAATGCCTTTGCAGGCGCAGGACAGCGATTATCCCACGATGCAAGCGCTCGCGAACCTGCGGGTGCCGACATTTGACTATGCCGATATGGTGAATCGCTTTTCCCCGCGGAAATCAAGTCATAAGCCGCCAGACGAGCCGCCCGAATACGAAATCGGCGACCGCAAGATACTCTCGCTATCCTTTGACGCGGATTGGGATATGACGCGCGTCGAAATGGAACTCCGCGGGCAGTCGCGCAATGTCCTGATCTGGGTGCAAGCCTCGGTGGATTACCCGAATTGGCGGGCGAAGGCGCTGGCGCAGCAACTGGAAACCAAGGTGCTGGACCCGCTGCAAAAGCTCTATGAATATGCCGAGCCGCCCGGCGTGGATGGCGACCCGCGTCTCTACGTCGCGATGATCGATTCGCCGGATGCGGACCGAGCGGGTTATTTCGACGCCGAACTGGCTCGCCCGAAAAGCTTTGACCCGAGCAGCGACCAGCTCGAGATGGTCGTGGTCGACCTTTCGCAGGACGTGGACTACGACTTCTATGACGAAATCCTGCTGGGCATCGTCGCTCATGAGTATCTGCACGCGCTGCAATTCCATGCCGACCCCGGCGAGGAATGGTGGCTTGATGAAGCCCTGGCCAGCTATGCCGAATTCCACGCCACCAAGGCGATCTTCAGCCGCTCGTCCTGGCACTTCGACTCGGAAGAGTTTTTGGCCGCGCCCAATACCGGCTTGACGCAATGGTTCGCGGTCGAAGACAGCCTCTCCAAATATGGCGCCGGTTTCCTCTTCGCCCTGTACCTCGCCGAGCGCTTTGACGAGAAGATCCTGGCGCGCCTGCTGGCTGAGAAAGCCAATGGCTGGCGCTCGGTCCAAAACGTCCTGCGCGAATACACGGATATATCCGCTGAAGAGATCTTCGCCGATTGGGTACTGGCAAACTATTTCCTGGATCGCCGGCGAGGCTTCGGCTATCGGGCTTTGAATGGCGAATTGGAGCCGCCGCAGCCCATCGCCGCATTGAACAGCTTCCCCGCCAACTATACCGGCGCGCTGCCCCAATACAGCACGGACTACATCGCCATCGACGTCCTGCAAGCGGACAAGCTGCGCCTGAGCCTGCGCCAGGCCTCTGAAGCCAAGCTAATCGAAACTTCTCCCCATAAAGGCGAGTTCTTCGCCTATGCCGTGACCAGCGAGGAAAGCGCCAGCCGGCTCACGCGCGCCTTCAACCTGGACAGCAATCGGCAGATTTGGCTGGAATACCATATATGGCACGACCTCGAAGTCAAACATGAATACGTCTACGTCAGCATCAGCGATGACAATGGCGAAAGCTGGCAAACGCTAAGGACTCAGAACATGCGAGAATCCGCGGTCTATGCCGACTATTTCACGCATGGCTACACGGGCAAGGTGCGGTTTTGGCGTCATGAGCGCATCGACTTGAGCGATTACGCGCCGGGCGTCGTGCTTATCCGCTTCGAAATTGTGTCCGACTATGGCACGCTCTATCGCGGCGCGGCCATCGACGAAGTGCGCATCCGCGCTATTGACTTTCACGACGGTTTCGAAGAACCGGACGAAGCCTGGCTGGCCGAAGGCTGGATCCGCAGTGATAACCGCCTGCCCAATACAACCTGGCTGCAAGTCGTTCAAGATACAGGCGACCGCCTGCATCTCAGCCGAATTCCAGCCAGCGGCGATGGAGAATTGACTGTCGATATCTTGCCCGGCGTCACTCAAGCCTTGGTGGCCATCTCACCCGTCGTGCCCGTGACCAGCCTGGATACAGAATATACGCTGGAGGCCAACCTCATTGACGCTGACGGAGCGGTCATGAACATCAGCCGCGCATGCGCCGTGACCACAACCCACGCCCTCAACTTCCGCGACGGGCCAAATGGCGGCAAGATTGGCTTGGTCCAGCAAGGCGCGTCGCTAAGCGCCATCAAACGCGACGACGATTGGATCATGGTCGACTTCAGGGGAGTGCCAGGCTGGATTCATGCCGGCTATGTCACGCAGGCGGGGGATTGCGCCTGAGCCTGGCAGGGGTCCGCCGCGCCCGCAACTTTGGGATAATCAGCCCTTGACCGCGCCAAAGGTCAAGCCGCTGACCAGGTTGCGCTGCACCAGGATCACGAATATCACCGCCGGCAAGCGCATCCTTGAGCTTGGCTCAAGATTTCTGCCGATCGTTCTTAAGCCACTCGACATCCGTCTTAATTGTGGCCGTTGTAACCTTTAGATCGCACAAATCGTCCCGAATAGACGAGTGAGCATCTTCCGAGGCTTTGCGAACAGACTCGATTTTGCTATCCAGCTTCCACCACATCAACAAAATTGTCGCGATAATGCTCAATGCTGGCAGTCTCACCCTCTACAAGTCGTCATGATCTGTATGCGAATAAGTATATCGCATCTACAGAGATTTTCAAGTGAATTGGAAGTAATGAGTTGACTTAAGATTGTCCTCAAATTACGCTTGCAATAGGGAGCCGTCTCAGAATCGCCTCCAGTCCTCAGCCCTTGACCGCGCCGAAGGTCAAGCCGCTGACCAGGTTGCGCTGCACCAGGATCACGAATATCACCGCCGGGATCATCATAATCACGCTCATGGCCGCCATGCCGCGCCAATCCACCGTGAATTGCTCGGTGAAAGCGAAGAGACCGGGCGGAAAGGTCTTGGCTGCGTTGTTGCGCGCCAATACGCTGACGATCTGAAACTCGTTCCAAGCCGCCAGGAATGCGAAGATCGCCGCAGTCGCCAAACCAGGCAAGGAAAGCGGCAGCTCAATCCGCCAGAATGCCGACCAGTGCCCGCAGCCGTCGATGTAGGCAGATTCGGTCAGCTCCTGCGGGATCTGGCGGAAGAAGCCATCCATCAGCCAGGCGGTGAAAGGGATATTGACCGCGACATAAACAAATGCCAGACCCAGCACATTATTCGTCAAGCCGACGCGATTGAAGAGCAGGAAAAGCGGCAAGCTCAAGGCCACCCCTGGCACGGCTCGCGAAAGCATGATGCCCAGGAAGAGCGTGGTATGAAAGCGAAAGCGGAAGCGCGCGAAAGCATAACCGGCCAGCGTCCCCAGCGAAACGGCGACGAGCGTGCTTACCCCGGAGGCGATCAGCGAATTGCGCAGATAAGCTTCCACCGCCACCCGCTGCTGCACGTCCGGGTTCAGCCCGAACATGTTGGCGTAGGCTTCCAGCGTCAGCCGTTTGGGGATCCAGACCGGCGGGAAGGTGTTGATCTCCACATTGGGGCGGAAAGCCGTCATGATGATCCAAAAGGCCGGCAGCGCCAAGCCGATCAAGACCAGCCATGCCAAAACATTCCAGAGGAATTGCTTGCGCCGGCGGTTTGGACCCACACTGCGCGTATTCATCGCATGAGCCTTGAGCTCTGTCGATCGTCGAACTGTATACGCCAGCGCGACAATGCCGCCGCCCACGCAAAGCCACTGCGGATTGCTGTTTCAAACTCCCCTTCCCTCTTCATGGGGGCAAGTGGCCGGGGATGGGGGCTTCGCATCGCCATCACCGCACGATCCGGGCTTTGACCAACTGACGGAAAAAATACAGCGTAAACAGCACCGACAAAAACACCGTTATCCACGACATGGCGCTGCCCAAGCCGAACTTGGTGTCTTCGATGGCCAGCCGCGTGATATAGGTCCAGAGCATCTCCGTGCGCCGCGCTGGACCGCCGTCGGTCATGATGCGCACGATATCGAAGGCGCGAGCGATATCCAGGGACATGATCGTCAGCGCGATATATGAAAAGGGCGCCAATAGCGGAAAGGTGATGAAACGGAACTTCTGCCAGCCCGATGCGCCGTCTACCTCGGCCGCTTCGAATGTCTCCGATGGCAGGGAAAGCGTGCCCGCCAGCAGAATGATCGTCATCACCGGGATATTCATCCAGATTGAGGCGATGATGATGGTGATCATGCCTAAAGGCACATCCACCAGCCAGGCGATCTGCCCCTGTTCCTGGATCAAGCCGATGCTGATGAGAAAATTGTTGACCAAGCCGACGTTGGCGTTGAAGAACCAGCGGAACTGGAAACCGACCAGGATAGGCGCGAACATCATCGGCGTCATAAGCAGCGTCCGCAGCAGGCTCTGGCCATAGGTCACCCGCGCCAATAACTGCGACAATGCCAGCGACAGCGCATAACTTAGGTTGACCGTCACCGCCAGGAAGATGATGGTATTCCAAAGCGAGCGCCAGAATATGTCGTCATTCAGCAATTTCTGATAATTGCGCAGAGCCCGAGCCGCGGTGAAGTTCAGGCTGTTGGGCTTGAGCAATTCATAAGGCGTGAAGCTGACGTAGAGCGAATACAGCAGCGGAAAGCCTATCACCAGGATGATGACCAGTACGGACGGCGAGATCATGGCGAAGGGGAACCAGCCCCCTTCAAGCCGGCTGACCTCAGCGAAACGCGTTTGCCTTTCTTCCGTCTGCGGGCTGCTGGAAGTCGCTCTCATGTCTGCCCTGTAAGGACCTTCATCGATAACCCGCCGATAACCCGCAAGCAAATCCTAACGCAACTTGTAGACACCCGCGCCGCAATGCCGCCGCCCACGCAAAATACCTTGCGGCCCGCAGCATGTGACTCCCCTCGCTGATGCTTCGGAATGCGCGACATAGAGATATCGGCTGGGGCCGGGGGTGGGGTTGGTTGCTCGCAATGTAAACAGGGGCGATTCATTGAACCGCCCGCGCAAATCAAATGTGCAGGTCTAACTCGCATACCCACAACGCGAAGACCGTAGAGGCGAGTCGGCGACCCGCCCCTTTTGATCAGCCCGCCGCTAGTAATAGCCGGCATCCGCCATAAGCTCGCGGGTGGCTTCGGCCGCGGCGTCCAAGCCTGCCTGCGCGCCGATATCGCCCAGGATAATCGCTTGCAGCTGCGGGTAGAAGAGGTTCGAGAAGGGTATCCACTCGGCGATCAAAGGCGGCGTCTTGAAGTCTTCGCCGACCTGGATGCGAGCCAATTCCAGCCGTTCGCGATCCAACGGGTTTTCCGCATCGGCGGCGTCAGCGATGATGCGATCCCAAACATCGCTGCGCGTCGGCAAGAAGCCCAGCAGCGCCTCTTCATAAGCCACGCGCTCGGAACTCAGGAACTTGACAAGCTGCACGCCAGCCTGGGGATTCGGCGCCGTAGCCGGGACGGAGAAGGCATGCGCGCCCGCCCAGCCGGAGGGCCGGACATTGTCGCCGCCAACGGACAGACCGGTGAAGCCGCGAGCCAAGCCAAAGTTGCCAGCCACCGCGCAGGATTCCGTATCCTGGAAGTAAGCGTACCAGCCGTACCATTCCAGCTTGATGGCGACATCGTTGTTGCAGAAGTTCTGAGCGACGCCATCCCAAAGCAGCGATGTGGTATCCGACGGGATGATGCTGTCGCCATACCAGCCAGCCAGCAGTTCCGCCACAGCCACGCCGATCTCGTCATTGAATGTGGGCTGATAATTCTCGTCGAAGAGCGCGCCGCCGCTGGCAAAGAGCATCTCATAGAAGCGGCCCGTCAGCGCCTCTTCCTTGCCGGCCAAGACATAGCCAAAGGTGGCATGGCCCCCATCGACGAAGAAACGCGCCTGCCGGTCAATCTGCTCCAGCGTCGATGGCACTTCCAGCGCTTCGCCGGTCGCTTCCATATACGCCGCGGCAATCGCCTCATCCGCATACAAGTCGGAGCGATAATGAATCGGGCTGATATCGGCATGGCGCGGAATCAAAAAGAGATTGCCGTCTATGGTGGCAGCGTCCAGGATAGCCGGGCTGAAAGCGGCCAATTCGTCTTCGCTGAAATAATCCTGCAGCGGCATCAAGAAGGGCGTGTACTGAGCCACGAAGCTGGTGTGATCCCAAGCCACATCGTAATCGGCCGCGCCGGTGGCGAAATCGACCTTGAGCTTCTGGTCAATCGCGAAGCCATCCAGCAGGGCGATGATCTCGACCGTGGCGCCAGTGGCTTCTTCAAAGACGGCGATAGATTCGTACATGGCTTCATACTGGCCGCCGCCGATGTTCGCCATGCGGATGGTGATTCCCGACAAATCCATGTCCAAGCCCGCGTACTGCGCTTCGTCCTGCGCGCTGATGGCAGCCAAGCCAAACACCAGCAGGACCAGCGCCAACACTGACAATTTCCGCAACATAATCATGGTCTCCTCCACTTCTTTCGTAAAGCAAGCGTAAAACGGAACTCCCCGAATCGAATGGCTTGGGCAAGCGCCCGAGCATCGCGCTCAAGCGCATAAATCTGAAATCAGGTATGCTCACCCGCAGGCAGCCAGGGTATCGATTCGCCCAGAGTATAACGTATTCTGCCAGCAAAACAAATCAGCGGAGAGGAGGCCGTGTATCCTTTTCGGTTGAAACACACTTGTTTTGCCACCGAGGACACCGAAAGCGCCGAGTCATTTGAGGAAAAAGAGGCGCATTTCTTCATTACTTGCCTGCTCAATCCTGTGCCGTGATGGGGCGGGCAGTGTCGGCGGTCAGTGTCTGCGCGACTTGCGCGCCCCTAGTCTCGCCATTTAACAGATCGTTCTGCAAATGTTCCGCAGGGCTTACGCGCCAATTCGTCTTTCATCCATAGTGAATGTAAATATGGCGCAACGTATTTTCAACCGAATTCGATACACTACCGGAGAGGCATCATGGCATCGACCGTCATTCAATCCATCAACAGTCAGGACCTGCGCTTCACGCTTGAGGCGGGCGCGGGGGCCGACAGCATCCATTCGAACCCGCAGTATTCCTATGCCGTCACCCGACTGCACAGCGACAGGGGCATCAGCGGCACGGGCTTGGCTTTCACTTTGGGCGGCGGCAACGAACTGGTCTGCGGCGCCATTGACGCGCTGAGCCCGGTCTTGGCTGGCAGGGAAATTGAATCGCTCATGGCGGATTTCGGCTCGGTTTACAGCGCCATGCTGGATCACCCGCAGTATCGCTGGCTGGGCCCGCACAAGGGCGTCGTGCACCTGGCGCTTTCGTCCATCGTGAACGCCTGCTTTGATCTCTGGGCGAAATCGCGCGGGCTGCCGCTTTGGCGCTTGCTGCTGGACCTCAGCCCGGAGCAGCTGCTCAAGACTATCGACCTCGGCTACCTGGAAGACGCTCTGACCGGCGAGGAGGCGCTGGCCCTGCTCAAAGCCGAATGGCCGAACCGCCAGGAGCGGATGGGCATCATCGAGCGCGGCTACCCGGGTTATGACACCTCCATCGGCTGGTTTCAATATTCGGATGCCATAATCCGCGACAACATCAAGCGGTCCATCGCCCAGGGCTTCGATGCTTTGAAGCTCAAGGTCGGCTCGCGCGATGCCCAGCGCGATATTCGGCGGGCGCATCTGGTTCGAGAGGCGGCCGGGCCCGCTGCCCGGGTCATGCTGGATGTCAACCAGCAGTGGCGCCTGCCGCAAGCCATACGCATGTGCCGGCAGCTGCGCGATATGAAGCCGTACTGGATCGAAGAACCGACCCACCCCGATGATCTGCTCGCTCACCAGACCTTGAGCCGGGAGATTGCCCCGCTGAAGCTGGCCATCGGCGAACACCTGCCCAATCAGATCATGTTCAAGAATTATCTGCAGGCGGGCGCGGCCGGCTTTTTGCAGCCGGATTGCGTGCGGCTGGGCGGCGTGGCCGAGTTCATCGCGGTTTGCCTGCTGGCGCGGAAGTTTGGCATCCCAATCGTGCCGCATGTCGGCGATATGGGGCAGATTCATCAGCATCTCGTGCTTTTCAATCACATCGCGCTGGGGCATGAGGTCATCTTCCTGGAATATATCCCGCATCTGCGCGCGCATTTCAGCCAGCCGGCTCAAGTAAATAATGGCGTCTACATCACGCCGCAGGAACCAGGCAGCAGCTCCGATTTGCTGGCGCTGGGCTGATTGACGGCTTGCCTGCGCTGCTATGCTGAAGGGAGAAACTGCGCTATGATGTCGCCATGGCAGAATAATGGGAGGGGACTATGAGCGCCTCCGAAAGACCGCCAGAGAGATATCGCCGACCAATGTCCACTCCGGTAGCCATTGTGACAGTCAGCGCATTGCTCATCATTGCATTTACGCTAATCAGTTACGTCATGGTTCAGCTGTTTGCCTAGATGAGAATAGAACCCGAGTTTCTACTGGCATTCTTTGCAGCCTGCGCATCGTTGGTTTCTTCGGTTGTTGTCCTGTTCCGATGGGCTAAAGACATGGACAGAGCCAAACATGAGCAATTGCGCCGTGAAATCAGCAACGAGATCCGCGGCGATATTTACCGCCATCTCCTCGAACTGAATATGCAGTGGCTCAGCTCCAGCCAGGCGCAGCGAAACGACTGAGCAGTTGGAAAGCCAAGCCAGCCTTCATCAAGAGAACCCCTAGTCTGCGACTCTGACATGCCAAGCCTCGCAGCGAAGGGGTTTGGCTCACAACCCTTGCCGCAAAACCTGAATCGCATGCGTCCGCTGGCCGGCAAGGCGAATTGTTTGCGCCGCCTCGTCATGTGGCTTAGAATTGAGTTACAAAACTGCTGAAAGGGGAAACAAAATGAAGCTGCACAAACGCATTCTCACGCTGGCGCTGCTGGTCTTTTTGCTGAGCCTCGGCTTTGGCGTCCAGGCTCAGGACAGCGCCATCTCCTTCCTGACGCCGCCTTGGGGGGTGCCGCCAAACGAAGACGCGCTCAACGCCTTCATGGAAGAATCTGGCATCACGGTCGAGATTCAGTCCGTGCAAATGGCCGACCTCTACAGCCGCGTCCAGGTATCTTCCGCCGCGGGCGAAGCGCCGGCCGATGTCATCTTCATCACCGAAGAGGGTCCCTCCAATGTCGTCGCCACCGGCAATATGCGCGCCCTGAACGACCTGATCGACATGGGCGACATAGACACAGGCGACTTCGAGAAACTCGATTTCTGGACGGTCGATGGCGATACCTACGCCATTCCCACCTACCTGCAGCTGGTGATGATGGATTATAACGCCGCCACCCTGGCCGAAGCCGGCTTTGATGCCGCGCCGACGACCTGGGCTGAATTGCATGAGCAGTCAGTGGCTATCCGCGAGGCGGGTTTGGACGATCACCCAATCGCCATGGGCGCCATATCCTGGTCCTGGTGGCTGATGGCGCTGAGCATGGGCGACCCCATGTTTGATGCCGAGCTCAACCCCGTCTTCGCCGATGAAGGCAGCAAGGGCCGCGAAGCCATGGCTCTGCTCAAGACCTTCTTCGATGACGAGCTGATCAGCCCGGCTATCCTGGAAGGCAGCATCAACCAGCATGCGCTCTTCTGGAGCGGCGTCGGCGTCTTCCACCAAGCCTGGCAGGGTTCACTGGCTGTGGCCAACAACCCCGACCGCTCCCAGCAAGCGCCGGACAGCGCCTACATGGTCTTGCCAGAAGCCGGCAATACCTGGAGCTTCCCGGCGGGCATAGGCATTTCGGTGGACAGCGAGAATGTCGACGCGGCCTGGGAGTTCATCAAGTGGTATGTCAGCGAAGGCACGCAGACCGACATCTACAACGCCTTTGGCTTGTACCCATCGCGCATGTCGGTGGCGGCCGCGCTGAATGAAGAGGGCGTCATCCAAGGCTACGATGAGATCGTCGCGCAGAGCATGCACACCAATGAGCTGCCGCGGTTCGCGCTGTGGTGGGGTCCCTGGGCGGCATCGGTCAGCGAGGTCATCCGCGAAGGCATGACATCTGGCACGGCGGCTGATGAGATGATCGACGCGCTTGCGGAGGAATGGAACGAGCTGAAAGACGAGTACGAATAGGCTTGGCCGCTTCCAACCAACGTATTGTAGGGGCGATTCTGTGAATCCTTCGCCGCTTCCTACCAGCGAATTGTAGGGGCGAGACTTGTCTCGCCCTAAAACCCTCCCTTCCGTCGATGACGCGCGGTAATGGCCAAACTCTCTCATCACAATGGAACGTTCGCAAATGACTACACGCAGCGCGCCCTTCTTTTCCCGCCGCTCTCCCCGACTTCCGGGTTATGATTACCGGCGAGAAGGGCTGTATTTCGTCACGGTTTGCACATATAAAATGCGACTGCTCTTTGGTTCTATCGTCGACGGCAATATGCAGTTGAACGTCTTGGGGCAGCTGGCGCGTGATGAATGACGGACACTAGCTGAATTGCGCGCCAACCTCCTGCTTGACCAATTCGTCGTCATGCCAAATCACCTGCATGGATTGATCAAGATAGTCGAAAGTCAAGTCAGTACGTCGCAAAAATCCCCGAAGACGGACATAGAAGATTTCGCAAGTCAAGCGGGTTCGCTCGGGGCAATTGTCGGACAGTTCAAGGCAGCGGTAACCAGAATAGCGAGAGCAAAAGGCATCACTGGCGAAGGCAACATTTGGCAGAGAGGTTATTACGCCGAATTGTGCGGGACGAGCGGTCTTTGAATGAGATCCGTAGATATATTTTGGAAAACCCGGCCATGTGGCACGATGACAGGTTGTATGCGATGTGATCAAGTTAGCCAGATTGGAATCCGCTTTGCCGCTTTAGGGCGAGACAAGTCTAGCCCCTCCGGGACATAAGGAGTAAACGAGTTGTTGCCTGGCTCTAATGGCCGCGAGGCGTAGACGCAAACTATGAACCCAGCCACCACAGCCCGCCGAATGCTTTCCTCCGACAGAGCCTACCTGCTGGTCGTCCTCGCGCCGATCGTGCTGCTCATCGCCCTCTTCATCTACTACCCCGCCATTGACACCTTCAGCCAGAGCCTGACCAACCGCAACCTGCGCATCCGCCGCCCGCCAAAAGCCATCGGCTTCGACAACTACGTCAAACTCGTCGAAGACGACGAGTTCTGGGAAGTCACCGGGCGCAGCTTCACCGTCGTGATCATCACGCTGCCGCTGGAGATGGCGGTGGCATTTGGCATCGCCATGCTGCTCAACCAGCGCTTCCCGGGCCGCGGCGTCATGCGCACATTGACCATACTGCCCTGGATGCTGCCCGGCGTGGTCAACGGCTTTTTATGGGGCTGGCTGCTGAATGGCGAGTTTGGCGCTCTCAACGGCTTCCTCTATCAATTGGGCCTGATCGATGAATATGTCTTTTGGCTGCGCGCGCCGGAAAGCCAAATCCTCTGGGTCACCATCGTGCAGACCTGGACGCGTTACGCCTTCCCCACCATCATCTTGCTGGCTGGTTTGCAGAGCATCCCCGAAGACTTGTACGACGCTGCCAAAGTCGATGGCTCAAGCGCGCTTTCCCGCGTGCGCTTCATCACCATCCCGCTGCTGCTGCCTTCATTTGGCATCGCCCTGGTAGTCGAATTCATCGCCGCTTTCCAGATCTTTGATGTCGTCTGGACGCTGACCGCGGGCAGCTCGGCCGGCGGCGCCATGAACCCCTTCACCAAGACGCTGATGCTCTACAATTATGAGCTGGTATTCCGCGATTTGCGCGTTGGGCTGGGCGCGGCGCTGTCCTATATTATCCTGGTCATGTCGCTCTTCGTGGGCATGATCTTCGTCCTGCGCGTCTATAACCAGGGGGTGCAGGAACAATGAGGCTTGGAAAGCGCGCTCAGGAGCGGCTGCGGCTGACCATTATTTACGGCCTCTGCGCCATTGTCTTGGTTTGGGCGCTCGCCCCGATCTACTGGGTGGCTGTCAGCAGCATCTCCACCCGCCAGGAGCTTTATGCCCGCCCCTACAAAATCTGGTTCCCCAGCCAGCCGACCCTGGAATCTTATCAGACTATCTTCACCCAGGGCGCCAAGTTCCGCGATGGCAGCTTCTCGCCAACGGCTGATCTGATGAGCAGCGGCTTGCGCAACAGCGTCATCATCAGCGTGGCTTCGGCGGGCATCGTCACCCTGCTGGCGACCGGCGCCGGCTATGCCTTCGCGCGGATGGACTTTCGCGGCAAGAATCCGCTCTTCCTGCTCATCATGCTGATGCTGCCTTTGCCAATTTGGGTATCGCTGATCGCCCTGTATTTCATCATGTCGCAGTTCAAACTGGTGGATACGCTGCTGGGCTTGGTGCTGATCTTCGTGACGCTGCTGCTGCCGCTGTCCGTCTGGATGATGACCACCTTCGTGCGCGATATCCCCAGCGAGATTCAAGACGCCGCCCGCGTGGATGGGGCTGACCGCTGGCGCCTCGTTTACAGCGTCATCCTGCCCCTGGCTCGCCCGGGCATGGTGGCGGTCTTCCTGGTCGGCATGCTTTCCACCTGGAACAACTTCCTCATCCCGCTGATCTTCTCGCGGACTGACGATTCCCAGCCCCTGACCATCGTGCTGACGCTCTTCATCGGCCAATACGAAGTGGCTTGGGAAGATATGTCGGCCGCGGCCGTGGTCACCATGCTGCCGCCCTTCATCATGGCGCTTTTCTTCCAGCGCTACCTGGTGCGCGGCTTGACGATGGGCGCGGTGAAGTGAGGCGCAGGCTTTGGCGGGCGATTCAGCGGTCTTGCCCTTCCCTCACAAGCGGCCGGCGCATCGCCACACAGCGCCAAAGGAACGATAACGCCTAAGCGGAAAGCTCCCATGCTGGACCTTCAGCAGTATCGCTTGACCAGCAACGGCTACACCCTGTCGTCCGCGGCAAACCGCCTGGGTTGGCTGAATCCATCCGACCCCAAAGCGCCCATCATGGCGCTGCGCGAAGAATACAGCCGACAGGGCTATCTGTGGCTCAAGAACTTGCTGCCGCGCGACGAAGCCCTGGCATTCCGCCGCCGCTACTTTCGGGCATTCTTGGCTACGGGTTTGTTGCGCCGCGACCGCGACCCGCTTGAGGGCATCTTTGATGGCGCGAAAGAAGACAAAAATCTCATCCGCAAACTGCGTATGGAAGCGCATCGCTGGGCAGCCTATGAAGCCTTCTGCCTGGCAAAGCCGATATGGCAGTTCTACGAAGCCTTCTTTGGCGCGCCCGTCACCCTGCGCAAGCGCAAACTCATCCGCCATGTCCGTCCGCGCGAATCCGTTTCGACTGGAGCGCATTATGATCTGGTCTATCTGCGCGCCGGCGCGGACAGCGTCTGCACCAGCTGGATCCCTTTGGGCGACATCCCGCCGGAGATGGGTGGCTTGGTCTACCTGGAAAACTCGCACCACTTCGGCCGCCGCAAAGAAGCCGAGTTCCGCGCCCAGAACGCCGAACTGCCGCCAAAGGAGCGCATCAGCGCATACAACAAGAATATGGGCGCGCATGGCTGGCTGACCAAGGACTTGCCCTCGCTGGCCGAGCGGCTGGATACGCGCTGGCTCATCGCCGAGTATGAAGCTGGCGATATGGTCTTGCATGGCGCATATACCACGCACGCGGCGACCAGCAACGCCTCGCCCGACAATCGCATTCGCCTTTCCACCGATATTCGCTATCAGAGCGTCCAAGAGGCGAGCGACCCCCGCTGGAGCGATCACTGGTCCTTCGACGACGGCCGGTAAGGCTGTCGCTCCGGCCTCATCACGCTGAGCGAGTGGGCGCGCCACCTGGCATGTTTCTCCGCGCCATCCGCGGTTACAATAGCCGCCAGCCGTCCATTCGCGAGAGAAAGCTGCCATGAACATCCAAGCCACAATCGCCAGCATGAGCGCGGAAGAAAAAGTCGGGCAGATGTTTATGCTCGCCTTCGCCAGCGACCAACTGCACGAAGCGCGCGTCCTCATGCGCGATCATCTGGTCGGCGGCGCATACATCAGCGATGAGAACGTGCCAACCGCCAGCGCGGCTCTAAAGCTCTGCAATGCTCTGCAAGGCTTCGCGGCGGAGACTCGCCTGGCCATCCCGCTGCTGCTGGGGGCGGACCAGGAAGGCACATGGTCGGTCATGACCGCCGAAAGCGCCATGGGACCCGGCAATATGGCTCTCGGCGCCACCATGGACCCCGACCAAGCCTATGCCATGTACAGCGTCATCGCCCGAGAGACCGGCGCTGTTGGCTTGAATGTCGTCTTGGGACCAGCCGCCGATTGCAATTCCAACCCGCACAATTCCATCATCGGCATGCGCTCCTTTGGCGAGAAGCCCGAGCTGGTCGCCGCCATGACCGCCGCCGCCGTCCGTGGCTTGAATGACAATGGCAGCATCGGGGCAATCAAGCATTTCCCGGGCCATGGCGATACCCGCCTGGACAGCCATCGGGGCTTGCCGACCGTGCATCGCAGCCGCGAGGATCTGCTGCGCATTGACCTGCATCCTTTCGCCGCGGGCATCAATGCCGGCGCAAAAATCGTGATGACCTCGCATATCATTTTCAGCGCCCTGGATCCAGAGCGGCCCGCCACCCTCTCGCCGATTATTCTGGGCGATCTGCTGCGTGGCGAACTGGGCTTTGATGGTCTGGTCGTCTCCGACAGCATGAATATGCACTCCATGAAGCGCAACTACGAGCCAGCCGAAGCCGCCATTCGCGGTTTCCAAGCCGGCGTCGACCTGATGATGCTGGCGGAAGAGCATTATGACCACGATGCCGGGCAATACCTGGAGCAGCAGCAGAATCTCATCCGCGCCGTCATCCAGGCTGTCGAGACTGGCAGGCTCAGCCAAGAGCGCGTTGACGATGCCGCGACGCGCATCCTGCGCCTGAAGAGCGAAGCCGGCTGGAGCGTGAAGCCCCTGCCGGAGCGCCCGGGCGAAGTCGGGGAGCCAGGCAACCGCGCCATCGAGCTGGAAGCCGCGGGCAGCGCCATCAGCATTCTGCGCGACGCACATAGCCTGCTGCCACTCGACCCGGCCGCGCCAATCGCCATCGTCAACAGCACAGAGCGCAGCGCTTATGCCGTGCTGACGCGGACCCGCGGCATCGGACCCAACCAAGCCCAGCCCGCCTTTGACGTCTTCGCCGAAGCCATGCGCGCCGCATGCCAGAACCTCACAATCATCCCCGCGGAAGATTTTGACAGCGAGAGCCTGCCCGCTGGTCCCATCATCGCCGTTACGGAGAATTACACGTTGCCGGGTATGGACTTTGCCATGACGCGCCAGGTCGAGATCATCCGCGCCCTGCACGAGGCGGCCAGGGAACGTCTGATTGTCCTCGCCCTGCGCGAGCCCTATCAGCTGGCTGAGTACGCAGATATCAGCGGCTTCGTCTGCGCTTTCAGCTTCCGCCCCTGCGCCGCCAAGGCTGCCGCCGATGTCCTTTTGGGCATGCGCGATGCCCGGGGCAAGACTCCCGTCAGCGTCCCCGGAACCGAGATTCAAGCCTAAACTCCGTCCTGCCTTGTAGGGGCGAGGCGGCGACTCGCCCATTAGCCGACATTGACCTAGCCCTCGCGCAGCGACAGATAGAGCATGACCAGCCCCAGCGGCAAGAACAGGATATTGCCGATTTCTCCCGGCGCGGTCTCCAGCGTGGCCAGCCCCGGCGAATACAGCGGCGTCAGCAGGCGCAGCAGATACTCGAAGCTGAACAAGGCATACATGGCCGGTATCAGCGATTGATAACGCCAGAGCACGGCTGCATACAGCAAGCCGATGAGCAGCTGCGAGAGCCCCCACAAGCCAAAGATCGTGATCACAGCGTCAGCCGCTTCCGGCGAATAACTGGCCAGCGGTATGGAGGCGATGGACTGCGCCCCGCCGTCTTCAAGGAACATGTGCGCCAGGCTGCGAAACAGCGTGATCAGCGTCAGCGCCACGAAGACATGCTTGGCCAGCGCATGCCCGCGATAGGCATTCGTCACTTGCTTCGGCAGCATCTTTTCCAGCATGGTCCATCTCCTCCGCATTAAGTAATCGAACATGCCAATTGTAGCGGAATCTCATGGCAAATCTCGCCGCTAAGATTATGGGCTCGCATTGGGTAAACTATGCGCCATGATCGAATCCGCCGCCCCGCCCGACCGCTCCACCCGTCTGCGCGCTCTGCTGGTCATGGGAGCCATCCTGCTCATTGGCGCTGTCGTCGTCATCGCCATCACTTTGTGGGTCATCGGTTCGCCGCCGCGCAGCCAAGCCATCCCCCTGCTCGACGGTGTGTCGCTGCGTGAATTCGCCGCCCTGCCCGATGACGATGCCTATCCGGCCGCCCTGGCCATTGCCGCCGACGGCACTGTCTTCACCGGCAGCTACCAGACTGGCGCGCTTTGGGCGATCACTCCGGCTGGCGATATCCGCGAAGTGGCTGGAGCGCGCGATCTCATCGGCTCGGTCACGGGCTTGGACGTGGGGCCAGACGCGCAGCTCTACATCCTCGACCGAATCTCGGCGCTGGAATCCAGAGGCGCAATCGTCTGGCGATACAGCGATGGCAAGCTGGAGCGGCTCTTGCAGATTCCGGAGTTCGCGCATAGCGAATTCCTGCCGGATGATATCGCCGTGGACGGGGCTGGCAGAATCTACATCAGCGACCGCCTGGGTCATGTGCTGCGTTATGGCGCGGATGGACAGCCGCTGGGCATAAATGGCGAACCCTATTGGTGGTACATGCCCGATGACGGCGAAGCCACTGGCTTGGCTTATGACAAAGCGCGGGACGCCCTGCTGGCGGCTGACGCGGCCGGCGACCGCCTTTATCGCATTGATCTGGCGCATGATCAGCCGAGCAATATCGAGACGCTATTCCAGGCGGGCGAAAATGACAGCGACTACGGCATCGATGGAATCGACATCGCTCCCAATGGCGATATCACCCTGGCGCTGCTGGCGCGGAATCACGTGGCGAGGCTGCGCGAGGGCGAGCTGGTCATGCTGGCGCGGGGCTTCCGCGGGGCATCCGACCTGGTCTATGACGCAAGCCGCGACCGGCTCATCATCGCCAACTGGAATCAGTTCAGCCTGGGCTTCGGCACGCGTCCGCAGCTGCCATTCGCCTTGGATGCGCTTGCGCTGGGCGGGACGTAATGCACCCCCCTCGGTCCCCCGTAGGTCAGTGTCTACGCGACCCGACGGGTCAGGGGGAGGCTGTGAAGTGGCTCGCAATGTAAACAGGTGTGTGCCATTGGATCGCCCGCCGCAGTCCCCGCTGCTTGACCCGCATGGCAACTTCGGCTAGCCTAAACTCAGCCAAGATGTCAGCGCAGCGAGCGCCATGAGCCGATTCCGCGACTATCACCGCAGCCGCCCCAGACGTCTTTCACCCTACGCAGCGGAGAGACGCCTGCCGGTCTGGCGACGCCTGCTGGGCTGGTGCTTCCTGCTGGGCGCATTCTGCCTGGTCATCTCCGCCGCGCTGCTGATAGTGACCGCCCCGCCCATCACAGAAGCCAGTGAATCGCCCGCGATGGACCGCGCCACCGCCACCGTCCCGCGCATGCCCGCCACGCGCATCGCCACAGAGCCGGAGCAAGCCGCCGAAAGCGCCCCGCCAACCCTGAGCCCCGCGCAAATCCTGGACTTGCTGGCCAAGCCGCCCGAACCCATAGACGAGAGCCCATACGGCAGCCTACCAGAGAGCATCGATCCCTTCACGATTATCCCCAACCGCGCCCGCGCCCAGATGACCAGCTACATAGCCAAACGCGGCGACACAATCGACGGCATCGCCAACCGCTATGGCTTGAAACGCGAATCCATCGCCTGGTGCAATTCGCATGAACTGGCGCAGATCGTCCGCCCGGGCGACGTGGTGACAATCCCGCCGGAAGATGGCGCCTGCCATACCGTGCTGCGCGCCCAGGGCAAGACCATCCGCGATATCGCCGAGCAGTATGGCTTGGACGACCCCTACATCATCATCGACGCGCCAGCCAACAACCTGCCAGGCGTGACGCCGGAGACGCTGCTGCCCAGCAATACTTTCCTGTTCATCCCCGGCGGCGAGGGCGGCTTCATCACCTGGAACGCGCCCGTCCAGCAGGACGCCTCCGGCTTCGTGGTGGCATTCGACCCCGCCAGCCCCTTCAGTTGCGGCAGCCGCAGCGGGGGCGGCAGCTGGTGGACGAACCCCCTGCCCAACGGCACATGGGTGCGCGGATTCTACGCCGGGCACAGCGGCATCGATATCGCCGCGCCCATCGGCACGCCCATCTACGCAGCCAATGCCGGTCCCATCCTGTATTCGGGCTGGAACAACTGGGGTTATGGCTACACCGTCGTCATCGGCCATGGCGCCTTCTCGACGCTTTATGGCCACATGAGCAGCATCGCCGCCCGCTGCGGACAATCGGTGGACGCGGGCCAGGTCATCGGCTACGTGGGCAGCAGCGGCAATTCATCGGGACCGCACCTGCATTTCGAGATTCGTTACCTCAACCAGCCGCGCAACCCTTCGGCGACCGCTGGGATTGGGTGGTGATCTAACCCCCCACGGTCCCCCCGAGACAGACCCCCCTCGGTCCCCCCGACGGGTCAGGGGGAAGTTTGACCCCCTCGGTCCCCCCCCCGAGACAGACCCCCCTCGGTCCCCCCATCAAGATATGGGGATGTCTGCTGTGTGTTGCTGGCTGGCATTTACTACCGCATTCCGTCGACACCCGCGTCGCCTTGCGACGGCTCACGCAAAATCCATTGCTTCCCGGCGGTTGAACTCCCCCTCTCTGACTCGTCGGAATGCGCGACATGGAGATGTCGGCTGGGCCGGTGGGTGGGGTCTGCAATTCGCAATGTAAACAGCGGCGATCCACCGGCGCCTCGCCCCTTGACGCCATGCCCGCATTCCATTTACCGGCTCGCCGCGCTACAATCGCCGCATGACAGCTTTCGCCACCGCCGAGCAAGCCATGACCGCCCTGCAAGACAAGCGCGATGCCCAAAGCCGCGCCGACGCCATCCGCTTCCTCGGCGACGCCCAATACGCCCCAGCCGTGCCGCGCCTGAGCGAGCTGCTGCGCCAAGCCGACCCCGGCACGCGCTACCTGGCTGCCAAGGCATTGGGCCAGATCGGCGATGAGGCCGAATCGGCATTGCCAGCTTTGCTTGAGGCGCTGCGAGCCGATGATATGTTCCTGCGAGCCGGCGTCACCGGGGCCCTGATCAAAATCGGCGCTCCAGCTGTGCCTGGCTTGACAAGAGCGCTCTTCGAGCCATCCAGCGCGGTCAAGAGAGCGGCATGCAAGGCGCTGGGCAAGATCGGCAGCGAACGCGCAACGCAGGCGCTCATCTATACGTTGAACGATGGCAACGCCGGCGTGCGCAAACTGGCGCGCGAAGCCTTGGGGCGCATCAACAGCCCCGCCGCCCGGGAAGCCTTGCAACCCCCCTCGGTCCCCCCGACGGGTCAGGGGGAAGTCTGACCCCCCTCGGTCCCCCCGACGAGTCAGGGGGAGGCTGACCCCCTCGGTCCCCCCGACGGGTCAGGCGGAAGTCTGACCCCCCTCGGTCCCCCCGACGGGTCAGGGGGAAGTAGAACCCCCTCGGTCCCCCCGACGAGTCAGGGGGATGTCTGCCCCCCCTCGGTCCCCCGTAGGTCAGTGTCTTCGGTCAGTGTCTTCGGTCGGTGTCTTCGGTCGGTGTCTACGCGACCTACGCGACCTACGCGACCCATCGGGATGGGGGGAAGCTATGGTTCAGGGAGTCTCGCGCGGCAGTCGCTCCGAAATAGCATTCAAAACTGCGTCCATTTCATAGATTACTTGTTCATTGCTGAAGCGCAACACGAACAATCCGAGCTCTTCAAGGAATCGCGCTCGCTGTTCATCGTACTCCGCCGCTTCTGTCGAGTCGTGGCTGGAACCGTCGACTTCCACAACAAGCTGGCCTGACGGCAATAGAAATCGACGATGAAGCGGTCAATGGGATGCTGGCGTCGAAATCTCATGCCTAGCAATCGCTTCCCTCGCAGGCGCTGCCACAGCATCATCTCCGCGCGCGTTGGCATCTTGCGCATGGCAAGAGCCTTTGACTTAATGTCGCCGTATATTGCGCTGTCAGTATATGTAGAGGCACATTTCTTGCGCTCAGTCACGAGATTACCCTTTCGCCCGTTCATAGCTTCCCCCTGTCCTGACGGGCGGACCGATGGTGGTCAGCTTCCCCCTGTCCTGACGGGGGGACCGAGGGGGGTCTGTGTCGGGCGAACCGAGGAGGGTCTCTCAAATCTCCCGATACGCTTCCAGCGCGGCCGCCTTCACATCCTCAGCCACCAGCGGGAAGCTCGCCAGCACATGCGCGAACTCGCTTTCGGACAAGCCATAAACATGGGCGATCATGCCATCCAGCTCAGCGCGCAGCTTCGCCCGTTCGGCACGGTCAGTCACGCCATTGTGATGCCCGCCCAAGCCCACTTCGGTGGCCAGATCATCATATTCCGGCGCGGTGCAGATCAGCTTTGCGGCGCGCTGGACGATTGGGGCGAAGAAGCGGTGGCCTGGCTTGAGGCGCGGGACGGGGAGTTGGTAGAGGTAGAAGAAATTGAGCGTGGCTGATACCTTTTGCCGAACCGCATAATCAAGAACAAAGCTGTTCCAGACCGCGCAAGCGAATACTTGTGTCTCGTTGTCAAGCACACATACGCCGTCGTCAACCACCACCACAGTTGGAATCTTGTTCCCGGCGAACGAGCGTTTAGGGATAATTGTTGAAATGAAAGAGCGCGTGTCCGTACCTCTCGCGATGTCTCTAAATGCCAAGCGATACTCTTGATACCCAAGCCTCTGCCCATTATCGACGCTCCGCTTGCCAAGCACGCGCCTGCGCCCGGCCGCCTCGTCAATCCAGTAACGCGGCGCGGCATAGCCATGCTGGAATTGCCAGATCATCTTGCCTTCATAAAGCGGCAGCCGCCCCTCGCCGGGTTCGTCATGGAACAGGTCGCTGTCGTTTGTCATGTCGAACTCTCGGTTTAGTTTGACATTCCAGGCATCCGACAACTCTTCGCCGAGCAGCGGAAAACGCAGCATCTTCTCGGTGATTTGTATGTCCAACTCAGTCTTGAATTCCGTCACTGAGAGTGAAGAAGGTGATGAGCGTGTAATTAGATCAACGTTGATACGCATCGACTCCTCGTTGGGAAAATCTGCAAGTTCTTCGACATCATGCCGCATGAAAGCAGCCGGAAAAGATATAGTCTTTCCACCTTTGCGAAAGTCCATTACGACAAACTTCATAAGAGAAACTACATCTTCGAAAATCCGCTTTCTGTTCTGAAAGCCGAAGAGTCCCGTAAGCTGCGTCTGCTCAAACAGCATGGAGCGCAGCTGCTTCGTGCCAAGATCGCTGTATATGCCCGACGGAATGACAATCCCGCAAGTCCCGCCCTCCCGCAGCAGATTGAAGCATTGCTCGGTGAAGAGCTTGTAAAGGTTGATGTCCGTGCCTTGCTTCCGCCCATTAACCCGCGAAATCTGATTGATGTATTGCGCCGTACTGCGGTAGAAAGCGCTGACATACCGGTAGCCGCTCTGGTAGTCCAGGTACTTCCGCCGGATGTCGCCATCTTCCAGCAGGCGAGCTTTGATGCGCCGTTTCTCTACGCGGTTGGCGCGTTTCTGGCGCAGGCTGTCGTCATATTCGGCGAAGAATTCTTCGTCCTGCGGCTTAAAAACTTCCCAAGGCGGATTGGTGATGATGACGTCAAAGCCGCCGCGGACCTCAATGATCTCATCAAATTCGTAACCCCAATGGAAAGGCTTCAGCGCGGCGATGTCCGGTTTCTCCAGCGGGCGCTTGATGGGGCGTCCCTTGATCTGCGCCTGCTCGTACTGGATCTTCATAGCCTGGAAGTCGTCCAACAGGATGTCGTTGAGGATGCCTTGGGCGGCTTGGCGCTCCTGGTTGATGCGCTCGCGCAGGGCTTGCAAGCCTGCCCCCATCCCCCGGCCCCTTGCCCCCATAAAGAGGGAAGGGGAGTCAGAATCCGCCGTGCCAGAAATGGTGGAAGGGGAGTTGGAATCCGCCGTGCCAGAAATGGCGGAAGGGGAGTCGCCCTCCCCAACAATTCCCCCTCCCTCATTTTGGGGGAGGGGGCCAGGGGGTGGGGGCCCAAAAACCTCCGCATGCCCGCGATACAGTTGAATCAGCCGGTTCTTCTCAGCCAGCGCCCGGCGATATTTCTGCGCATTGACAGGCTGCAGGAAGTCTTGCTGGCTCTGCTCCGCCATATCGCGTACCCTGTCATAGCGCGTGGCATCCACATTCAGCAAGCCGATAAGCGAATTGCCGGCCATGATGTTGAAGTCGATATTCGGCAATGGCTCCAGCTCGTCGAGATGCTGCGCCGCGCTGACCAGAGCCAGGTAGAGCCGCAGCCTGGCGATCTCGGCCGCTTCTTCCATGATGTCGACGCCATACAGATTGTTGATGATGATCTGCTTGCGAATGTAATAATTCAGCGACGGATGGGCTTGGCGGATGCTCTTGAGATGCGCGCTCAGGGCGGGGTCATTCGAGAATTCGATGCTGCCATATATCGCCGCGTACGTGTTCAGCAGGTTCTTCATGGCGGCCACCAGAAAGGCCCCGGAACCGCAGGCGGGGTCAAGAATGGACAGCTTCGGCAGGATATCGAAGAGCAGGCGGCGGCAGAGGTCGGCATCCAGCTTGCCGCGCATCTGGTCGATTGTGCTGAATTCGCGCCCGCTGCTTTCCATGACGCGCTGCAGGATAAGGCTGTCGATGCCCCGCTCACAGAGATATTCGGTGATCTCGCCGCGGGTGTAATAAGCGCCAAAAGCTTTCTGGTTGATGTATTTCTCGAAGATATAGCCCAGCACGTCCGGGTGAATTTCGTTGTCGCGGGCGCCCGGCGCGTCATCCAGATACCAGTCGTAGGCGCGGAAAAGGCTTAGCGCGTTCTCGAATGCCCGGTCGGGGATGCGAATGTTGGCGTTTTCCAGTTCCAGCCGCTGGCGGATGAAGAGCCCGCCGTTGAGATAAGGGATGGAACCCAGCAGGTCTTGCGCCGTTTCGCTCCGTTTATGCGCGGGTTTGGCGAACCCTTCGAAGAATAACGCCACCAGGAATTCGCTGTAGTAGCGGTCTCTTCCGCGCGCCTGGCTTTCTTTGAGCTTGTCATCCAGGTAGCGCAGCTTGTTCTGGATGAAGCCTTTTTTCTGCAGGAAATAGATGAACATCAAGCGGTTGAGCAGCACGGAGCCATACCAGTTGCGCTCGGCTTCGTCGGCGATGCCCTCGATGAGCGCGATGAATTCCATGCGCAGGCTCTTGAATTCGCTGTAGAATTTCTTGGTGACGCGCTCGATGTCCAATGCCGAAGCCAGGCGCGCCGTCATTTCGCTGATGGGCAGGCTGCCATCCTCGCGCAGTTCGTCCATCTCGATGACCATGCCATCGATCTTGCTCATGAAGTTGTCGCCGGGCTGCCCGCGATAATAATAATGCCGGCGGGGGCGGCGCTTGCCCTCCTCGCGCTTCACCCAGGAGAGCATGCTCTTGGCGCGCTGCCGGTCGTCATCGACGAAGATCAGCGCATGCTCATGCGCCACCTGCTCGATCTGGCGGTGGATGGCGTCGCAGGTCTTGGCATCCGGCAGTTCCCCGCTGGGCGCGCTGGGCGTGATTTCCAGGATAGCCACGCCGGACATCTCGGCGATAAGGCGGCGCATATACCCGGTGTCGCCGATGGGCATGGCGGGCGTTTGCGGCGCGCTGTTCCAGCCGGCTTCTTCGATGAAGAGGCGCTGAAAATCAAACTGTGCCAGCAGGTCTCGGGCTCGGGCGCGGTTCAGCGGCATAATGCTTTACTCCCCTTCGCGATCGAACAATCCCAGTGAGCACAGGATGCGCGGTTCCGCTTCGTCCTCGTCTTCCAGCTTGCGGCAGAGGCGGTCATCCTGCCATAAGCCGGTGACAAGCTCAGCCAGGTCCTTGTCCTTGATCTTGGCGTTGAGCTGACGGTTGAGGCGGTCCCGCGCCGATTCTAGCAGAGGGTGATGGTAGATGTCATTGAGGGCTTTTTCGTGCTCATCCTTGAGGCATATGGGCTGATGCCTGCGCAGGTGGTCGATATGCCGTTTCAGCGCTTCATACGCGCGGCGGCGTGTGCTGCGCGCCCGGCCCAACTGCCCGCCGATGGAACTGAGATAATCTTCCTGCTGCGTCCTGCGCAAGCCGGCTTCCGCCAGCGCATGATGCCGGGGATGCGCGATTTCCGGCGGCGTATCCGGCGGACAGGCAGCCGCGTCCAGGATGGCTTCCAGCGATTCGGTGACCACTTCGCCGTCTTCGTCCAGCCAGACCAGGTGATCGGAGCCATCGCCGGCTTTGATGTAGGTGATCACCCCTTGGCGGCGGTCGGCGGAACCCAGGAAATGCCGCGTCGAATAGGCGCCGTCGGCCAGGTTCTCGATGCGGCGCTGCAGCTGTGGATCGTCTTTGGTGGCGCTCGACCAGATCTGCCAGGCTTTGGAAGCGACATCCACTTCGCTGTCGCCTTCCTCGTTGAGGATGCCCGATTTCTCAGTGAAGAGATCGTGCAGCTGCCCCGGCTGTTTTTCGTCTTCGAAGAATTGCTCATCCGAGCCGACCACCTCGCCATTTTCTTGCAGGCGCTGGCGGACGCGCTGGCGCAGGCGGATTATCTCTTCGACGCCACGGGCTGGCATGAAAGAATAGCAGCGGATCTCGTCGGCTTTTTGCCCCACGCGGTCCACCCGGCCCGCCCGCTGCGATAACCGGATGATCGCCCAGGGCAAATCATAATTGACCACGATGGCGCAATCTTGCAGGTTCTGCCCTTCGCTGAGCACATCTGTGGAGAGCAAGACGCGAATCTCATCGGCGGGTTTCCGGCGCAATGCGTTGCTGATCGGGCTGAAGCGCTGGGCCAGATCCGTCGGGTTGTCGTGCGCGCCCGTGGCCGCCTCGAGCTGGGTCAGGCCGCGTTGGCGCAGTTCGGATTCCAGGTATCGGATGGTATCGGCGAACTGCGAGAAGACCAGCACTTTTTCTTTCGCGTGATCCTGGCTGACCAGGCGGTGCAGAGCCTCCAGCTTGGTATCCTGCCCGGCTTGCCAGGCGCCGCAATGCCGCATCAGCTCGCTCAAGCGGTCAACATCAGCGCTTAATGCCTTGCGCAGAGTCTCGCTGAAGAGGGATGCCGGCAGCCACTTGAAGCGCCGCCGAAAGGGTCCGCTGAACTGGGCATAGGCAGCCCGGGCGCGCTGGCTGTAATCTTCCTGCATGTCGCGTTCGCTGTTCGGGGCTGGCGCCGCGCCCTCCTCATCAAAGTCAAAGTTGACATAATCGGAATCGCTGTCTTCATCTTGCGTATCCTGATCGAGGATATGGGCATCCAGCGAGCCGATTGGCAGCTCCAAGCCCGCGTCCAGCGCATACAGGAAGACCATGTTGCGGGCGATATGCCGGTCCACCGATTGCAGGAAGGACGAGCCGCTGCTCTCCAGCCGCTTGAAGAGGTTAGTGCGGCAGAAGCCCATCAGCCGTTTGCCCGCGCGGGACAGGTTGTCGATCTGGATTTTCTGGCTAGCGCTGGCTGCCTTGGCGGCTTCGGCATCCACATATTGCCCCAAGCCATAACGCGGCAAATCAAGCGCGTTCAGCAGGGAAACCACCTTATCCGAGAAGAGCCGCTGATACTGCGGGCTGGCATCCAGGGCGACGGTCTTGGGCAGGCGGCGGGGGAAAGTGAAGCGCTCGCCATTGCCCAGCAGCAGGTAGCGCTGCCCGGTCAGCGGGTCGGTCTCGGCATAATGCTTTTCGATGAAGCTGCGCGTCCGCCGCACCATATAGTCTTTCATGAGCGCGCGCCAATCTTCGTCATGCTCGCTCTTTTCGAAAGCCAAGATGGAACGTGGATGGGCTTGGAAGCTCTGCTGGAACTGGGCTTCGCCAATGCTTTTCATGTAGCGCTCGGGGCGCATTTTGAGCACTTCGTCGTCGTCAATGAAGAGCCGCAGCTGGGCGGAGAGATCTTCGTAACTCTTGTTATAAGGCGTCGCCGAAAGCAGGATGCAGCGGCTATCATACTCGCGGATATAATCATGCACCGCCCGGTAGCGCTGGGTATCGCGGTTGCGCAGGTTGTGGCTCTCGTCGATGATGACGATTTGGTATTTGCGCTCGCCCGGCAAGACCTTGGCTGCCATGCCCAGGGAGACAACCTTGGCTAGCAATCCATATTCTTCGACGTGTTTCTGCCACATCCGCATCAGGTTCGGCGGACAGAGTATCAAGCTGTTCCAGGACTTGTCCTCCTGGAGGATTTTGGCGACGGCGGTGGCCATCAGCGTCTTGCCCAAACCGACCACATCGCCAAGCAACACGCCATTGCGCTTGTTGAGATGATGCGCCGCGATGCTGACAGCCGCGCCTTGATATTCCAGCAGCTTGTCGGCGAACTCCGGCGGCAGCTTGAACTGCGACAAGCCCAGGCGCGCTTCTTCCGCCAAATGCCAGGCGATCTTAAGGTAAATCTCGTAGGGGCTGAAGGCGTCGCCCGCCCAGCTGCTGCTGATGGCGGCGATCAAATCCGCCGTGATATCCAGGCACCAGGGATCTTCCCAACGCGCCTCGAACCAGCTGATCAGCTTCTGGCAAGCGTCATAATCGGTGACTTCGGTGTTCAGCTCGCCTTGCGAAGCCAAGCCAGCCAAGGTGAGATTGCTGCTGCCCAAGAAGCCGGCAATGGGCGTGACCGGGTCGCTGCGGTGAACCAGATAGAGCTTGGCATGCAAGGGATAACGCAGGAAAAGCTTGACCCGCACTTTGCCCGCGCGCAGCTGCCCGAGCAGACCGCGCAAAGCCGCTTCGTCGGCGTCGTTGGGCGCGCCAAATATCAGCTGCCGGCGGAATGCGGCCACGATCTGGCGTTTGCGCCGCAGGACCTGCTGCTGGTCGAGCGACCGGCGCGCTTTCAAGCTGAGAAACTCGCGCAATTCGTCTCGGGGCGTCGGGTTCATGCCGATGAGCACGCGGCAGACGCCTTTGCGGTCGCCAGCCAGTTGGTCGATATCCGCTGTCAAGAGCCGCCAGCCGCGCAGATTGAAGTAGCCCACGCAGCAATCCGCCCGGGTTGCCGATTGCATGCTCGTCCTCAGCGCGTCGAGCAGCTTTTCCGATATATTATCGAATATCCTGGGCATGGCTGGTCCTTCGCAAGCGCTCGCATTGTCGGTCAAGGAGCCCTTCAGCCGCTTGGCATAAGCTCCTTGCAAGTATCTTGATTGCCATGCCAAGCCTTTGCAAGCGGCATTTTCCCTGTTTCGCGCCGCCCTTACGCAAAGTCGATAGCCAGCCCGCCCTTTTCCACGCCATGCCAGGCCAGAGCGGCAGCCATGACCGTATCATCGTGCTGGCCCGCTGGCGCGCTATAGCGGTAGCCGCCGCCAGCCAAAGATTCCTGCCCATAACTGGATAGCTCGCCCAGCAACACCGGATCATCCAGCAAGCCCAAGCTGCCGCGTTCAATGGCCAGAGCCAGCGATTCGATGAGCGGGGCTTTGCTCTTGGCGGTGGTATGGAAGCTGCGCATGGGCAAGCCTTCTGCCTGCAGAGCCTCGATATTAGGCGAGCCGAAGCTGTTGGATTCCGCCCAGATGACCTGCGGCTGCCAGGTTTCCGCCAATGCGCGCAGGCGGCCCCGCTGCAAGCTCCAGCCGACCTGGTTGAAGCGGTCCAGCGCGACCATCTGGCGCTCGCTGGCGTCAATGACGACCATGGCGGTGTAATCATGGCTGCGCCCCCAATCGACGCCAGCCACATAACGATGCTCAGGCTGCGGTCCCCGGCTGCTCGGTCGGCGGACGGCGCTGCGTATGCCCCGGAAGACCGCGCCGCTCTCATCGTTGAACTGCGCCAGGTATTCCGTGTTCCAGATATGCTCGGAGGTCTGGCGGCGGATGCTCTCCAGCTCAGCAGCGTCGATCATATAATTGTCCGCGGTCGTGAAATGAAAAGCTTCCCAGTCTTCTTCGTCGGCGCGCAAGCCGACCTGAAAGATCTCCCAAAACCAGTTGCGGCCCAGGGGCGTGCTGAAGAAGATGGCGCCGCCGCGGCTGGTGACCAGCATGGGGCGGACGATCTCGGGCCAGACCCGCGCTTCCATGAAAGCGGCTTCGTCCAGGATAGCCAGGTCAAGCCCTTCGCCGCGCAGATAATCGGGCTGGTGGCTGCTGCGCACGGCGATCATGCCACCGCCGGGCAGGTCAATCCGGCGTTCGCTCTCGCTGATACTCACCTGCGAGATGCGCCTTAGGGCTGCTTTCAAGTCCCGCCAGACTTGGCTGGCCATGAGCAAGGTCGGCGTCAGCCACCAGGCGCGCATGTTCCGCCACATGGCTTGATCTATGATGACCGTTATGCCCACTGTGGTCTTGCCCCAGCGCCTCCCGCAGGCGACCACCTTGAAACGCGCGGGGCTCTCCATCACCTCGGTCTGCCCACGGTGGAGCATCCTGTACTTGGCCGTCGTAGAAGTATTCGTGTCGGATGACAAGCTCTTTCTCCTCATGAAACTCCTCAATCACATCTGCCAGTTTCAAGGCGCTGCCTATCAGGCTGTTGAGAGCGGTCGCCAATTGATTAAGGGGCGCCTTCTCCAGCCGCTGGTCATCGAGCTGGCCGAGAATCGCTTTGCCGCGTTCCAGCATCTCCAGTTGCAGGTCGCTGAAAAGCCGGGCGCGCTCGCGTTGGCGGCGCTGGTCATGGGCTTTGCGCAGCTGGGGTTCGCCCGCGCGCCACTTGGCCAGCGAATTCATCGAGATCTCCAGGGCATCGCTGGCTGCGGCGATATTGCCGTCCAGGCTGTCTATCAGATTGAGAGCCTCAATTTTGGCGTCAAGCGAATAACGACGAGTCATCGTGATGTCTCCTTCAGGTGAACCTTGGCTCGCGCGGGTGGGACTGCGTCAAAGATGACGAAAGAGATGTCCATTTCTCGCCGTCCGGCTAGTGGCGGGTCCGGCCCCGGTCATCCGGCCGCGCATGGGCATCTCTTACGGTCTGCATGTAAATTAGCACATTTGTTCCGATTTGAGGTGACTGTATGGTCGCGGATTGCGCTGGGCTTTGCCGTCGCAAGCGCGTTGGATGAGCGAGCGAGCCGCCGGTGTTATACTCAGAGTATGGCGATGGCGGGGAGGCGCGCGTGAGCCGGGCATTTCCAGGCAAGACGGTCATCGGGCTGACGGGCAATATCGCCGTCGGCAAGAGCGCGGTCATGGCGCTGCTGGCTGAGTTTGGCGCGGCTGTGATTGACGCGGACACGGTGGCGCATCGCGTGCTGCGCGCGGACGGGGCAGCCTATGCGCCGGTGATCGCGGCATTTGGCAGCGGCATCCTGGGCGCGGATGGCGAGATCGAGAGGGCGGCGCTGGGCAAGATCGTCTTTGCCGATGATGCGCGACTGCGGCGGCTTGAAGCTATCACGCATCCCGCAATTCGTCAGGAAATCAGCCGGCTGGCGCGTGAATCTTCCGCTGACGTCGTGGTCATCGAAGCCATCAAGCTGCTGGAAGGCGAACTCAAACATCAGGTGGACGCCATCTGGGTGGTGAATGCCAGCGAGGCGCGGCAGCTGGAGCGCTTGATAAGCCGGCGCGGCATGAGCGCGGATGAGGCGGCGCGGCGCATCGCCCTGCAGAACAGCCAAGCCGAAAAACTGCGCCAGGCTGACGTGATCATCGAAAACGATGCTGACCTCGACGCCTTGCGCGCGCGCGTCAAGCAAGCCTGGGCCCGCTATGCCTGATCCCGCATTTGCAATTTTCTTCTATCCATCTATCGGGACGATTGACCTGCTGTGTCGGCGCGACCTACACGAGCTGCGCGGCTGTGAATCGTCCGCAAACGAATACACTATGACCAGAGATGTCTAAGGAGACCCGCCATGAAATCCACATTTATCCTGCTGCTCTGCATGGCGCTCGCGCTGATGGCTGCTGGCGCGGCTTATGCCAGCGACGTCTGCGGCGATACGCTGGGCTGCGTCGCCATCGCGCCGGATGAAACCATCCGGGTCGGCGGCATCCTGCGTTTATCGGGACCAAAACCCTGGTCAGGCGAAGTGGCGCGGGATGCCTTTACGCTGGCGCTCATGGATCGCGGCGGTCAGCTGCTGGAGCGGAATGTTGAACTCATCCTCGAGGACAGCGCCTGTTCCGCCGAGAAGGCAGCCGAAGCGGCTCAGCGCATGGTGGCGATTCCCGACGTGGTTGGCATCCTCGGCACAAATTGCTCGCTGGCGGCCAGCGGCGCGCTGCCCATCATCAGCGAAGCTGGCTGGTTCATGATTTCGCCATCCAATTCGTCGCCGCGTTTGACCAACGCCGACCGAGAGAACGGCGGGCTCTATCTGCCCGGCTATTATCGCACGGCGCATAACGACCTCTTCATAGGCGCTTTGAGCGCGCGTTTCGCCATCAGCCAGCTGGGCGCGCAACGGGCAGCCACCATCGACGATGGCGATCCCTATACCCAAGGGCTGGCTCGCGCAATGGCCGCTGCCTTCGCGGAATTGGGCGGCGAGGTCGTCTTTCAGGGCGCAATTCGCAAGGGCGATACCGATATGAGCGAATTGCTCAGCGCAATAGCCGCAAGTGGCGCGGACCTGGTCTACTTCCCCGTCTTCGCGGATGAAGCGCTGGTCATCGCCCGGCAGTTGCCGGACAGTCCCGGCTTGGAAGAGGCGATCATGATGTCGGCGGATGGCGCCTTTTCCACCTATTTTGCCCAAGGCGCGGGCGAGAAAGCCATCGGCATGTATGCGGCTGGTCCGCATGTCGGGGGACAGGCTTATGAGGCTTTCCTGGGGCGCTGGCGGGAAGCCATCGACGAGGCGGGACCCTGGGGCGGCTTCCACGCGCATGCCTATGACGCGGCTAACCTGCTGCTGGATGCGGTGGCAGGCGCAGCCCAAGAGCAGGATGATGGCAGCCTGCTGATTGGCAGAGGGGATCTGCGCGAGGCATTTTCCGCCGTCGAAGAGTATCCCGGCTTGACCGGTTCGCTGACCTGCCAGGATGAATCGCCCCATGCCGGCGATTGCGCGACGGGCCAGGCATTGGCTATCTTTCAGCTGACCGCCGCCGAGATCCTGGATGGCGATTGGCCCCCCGCCGTCGTCTGGACGCTGGACCAGGCTGCTGATGGAGCGAGTCGGTGACCCGCGCAAACGTTCAATGATGTTTGTACAGAAGTAAGCGCAAGTAAGTCACGCAACAAGCAAATCGAATGCTGTAGGGGCGAGCCGGTGGCGCGTCCCGCATTATGTCGATGCTATAGGGCTAACAGCGTCCACCGAGTCGCTCCTACGATTCTCATTACGTTATGTGATTTACTGAGGGAGAAGCGCCGCGCCACCCTTCGATTCTCATTACGTTAGTTGTTTGACTTCTGCCACCTGGCATGATCACTGGCAGGCTCGCAGCGGCTGTGCTACCCTGATGCGCCGTATGACTTGCCAGGCGGACTCCATGACAAACTTGACGCGATTGACCATTGGTCCCGCGCTGGACCTGCTGCGAGCGGGCGAGATCAGCGCGCTCGAATTGACAGAGGCGCACCTGCAGCGGATCGCCGAACGCGACGGAGCCATCGGCGCTTACCTCAACGTGACCGCGGATCTGGCGCGGCAACAGGCAAAGTCCGCTGACCAGGCGCGAGCTAAAGGCAGTGACAAGCCGCTGCTGGGCATCCCCATCGCGATCAAGGATGTGCTTTCCACCAAAGGCATCGAGACAACCTGCGGCTCGAAGATTCTCAAGGGCTATAAGCCGCTCTTCGACGCCACGGCGGTCGCGCGCTTGTATGCAGCCGGAGCCGTGCTGCTTGGCAAGCTGAACATGGACGAGTTCGCCATGGGCTCCTCCACCGAGAACAGCGGCTATCAGCCCACGCGCAATCCCTGGAATCTTGAGCATGTGCCAGGCGGCAGCAGCGGTGGCAGCGCGGCGGCAGTAGCGGCTAACATGGCTCTGGCCAGCCTGGGCAGCGACACCGGCGGCAGCATTCGCCAACCGGCTGCGTTCTGTGGCGTCAGCGCCATCAAGCCGAGTTATGGGCGGGTTTCGCGCTTCGGCTTGATCGCCTATGGCTCCTCATTTGACCAGGCGGGACCCTTCGCTCGCAATGTCGAAGATCTGGCGCGTATGCTTGGCGTGATAGCCGGGCATGATCGCCTGGATTCGACCAGCATGTCGACGCCTGTTCCGGAGTATCAGGACGGTTTGGCGGGCGATATCCGCGGCATGACAATCGGCTTGCCCCGCGAATACTTCGCCGAAGGCTTGCAGCCCGAGATCGAGTCGGCAGTGCGGTCGGCGGCGGACCAATTCGCGAATATGGGCGCGGAAATCCGCGAGCTCAGCTTCCCCCATGCCGACTATTGCCTGCCCGCCTATTACATCATCGCCATGGCCGAAGCCAGCGCAAACTTGGCGCGTTATGACGGGGTGCGCTTTGGGGCGCGCGTCGAGGGCGCGGACTTGATCGACAGTTACAAGAAAACGCGCGGCACAGGCTTCGGAGACGAAGTAAAGCGGCGCATCATGTTGGGCACCTATACGCTTTCTGCCGGCTATTACGATGCTTATTACGGCAAGGCGCAGGCCGTCCGCACCTTGATTCGGCAAGACTTTGAGCGGATGTTCGCCCAGGTGGACGCGCTGCTGGCGCCGGTCGCCCCCAGCACAGCCTTCAAATTTGGCGAAGTGAGCGATGACCCGCTGGGCATGATCCTGGCGGATGTGCTGACGATATCGGCGAATCTTGGCGGGCTATGCGGCTTGAGCCTGCCCTGCGGCTTTGATGAGCGCGGTCTGCCGATTGGCATGCAGCTCCTCGGCGCGCCTTTCACGGAAGAGCGGATCCTGCGCCTGGGGCATGCCTGGCAGCGCGCCACAGATTGGCATCTGCAATCGCCGGCCCTGTAAGGCTTGTCTGATACTCCGTGACTGGCGCTCATTCTGCGCCATTACATTCATAATCCGCTCAAATGGGACAACCGTAGGAGCGAGGCGGCGACTCGCCCGCGAGACACATTTGGTATTCAGTCGTCAGGCAGCCTCAGCCCTCCTGCCGTTCCATGCGGCGGATGGCGATCAACACCAGCAATGCCGTGACCGAGAGATAGCAGAGCGTCAGCAGCACCCAGGGCGACAGAATGGGGATGGAAGCGCCATTGCTCGACAGCGTTACCCGCATGGTGAATAGCTGCTGATGATCTATCAGCATCTGCTGCGAGCGCAAGGTGGCCATGATGGGATTCAAGCTGGTGGCCACCATATCGGCGTAGATCGTTGCCGCTTCGACGGCCGGGCTATCGGTGAAGCGCAAGCCGACGCTGTTGACGACGTTGCCATAAGCATTCTGAAAGAGCAGAGCCGCCACCGCCGGCAATCCCACGGTGATGGCGATGGCCACAGTATAAGAGCGGATAGTGGCCGCCAGCGTGCGCTCGGTGATGGACGAGAAGAACATGCCAAAGCCGCCCAGCGTTATGGCGGAGACCAGCAGAACAAGCAGCGCAAGAATCAACTCCTGCTCGCTGACGCCGCCGAAAAGGAAGGCGATGCTCTGCAAAGGGATGGCTGATAGCAGCAGCAGCACAATATAACCCAGAGCCGATTGCATCTTGCCGACGACGAAGGTCGCTTTGGTGATCAGCGTGGTTTGCAGCAGGTCATAGGTCTTGCGTTCGCGCTCGCTGGTGATGGCGCCGGCCGTCAGCGCGGGCACGATGAAGATGATCAGCATCAATTCGATGAAAAGCACGCCGATGAAAAGCTGCCGTCCCAATTCGCCTGTGACCACAACGCCGCCGCTGGGCGCTTGCAGCAGGTAGAGCAGAATGGTGAAAAAGCTCATCAGCGTCAGGAAGATAGTGATGATGGCAAAGCCGCGAATGCCGCGCATCCTCCCGCGCAGCTCTTTGATCATGACCGGATTGAGACGGAAAGCCCGCAGGTCGCCCAAGGTCATCATACCCACGATCAGCAAGGGAGCGATGGCCAGCAACCCAGGCAGGAAGCCCCAAGCCAGCAGCGCGGCCAGGTTCAACCCGCCGACGAGCCAGGCGCTGAAGACGGTCCAGAGTTCCTGCGCCAGCATCACCACAGAGAGCAGGAGCAAAACCGCCATATTCGCCAGGATGCCGGCGATAATCAGCAGAGCCGCGGCATCAGCGCTGACGGGCAAACCGCTGAGCAGAGCCGCTTGCAGGCTTTCAAAGAGCGCCGGAGCGACATTGCCCGCGTGAGCCGCCGCGCCGATCATGCACAGGCTGGCGATGGCATTGAATACCGCCCCCCCGAGCAAGATCAGCGAGCAGCGCCGAATCAAGCGTTCGCGCGGGCTCATCAACTCCGGCGGGATGCGCTCCCAAGCGGCCGATTCTGGCACATTGTCGCCAAAGAGCTCGGCGATGAAATTGCGCAGGCTTGTCAGTGTCTTGAGCATCGATCAGCTTCGCAGTCGGGTTGTCACAGCGGAATTCTCAAGCGCGCCATACGTCAAAATAGCCTTGCGATCTGTATAAGCACACATTGATTCCATAAAGAAATTGGTCTGCCCGAAGATGACTGGCAAATCATTGGATCGAGCCCAGGCAACTGCTAGCCTAATCGGACTCGGTCCTGTCAAGCTAGAGTGTCTCGCCATCACAAAAACGGCTCGCGCCTCAACGTTTTCATACGCTCCCCCCAAGATTCAGTGCGATGCGCTGTTCTTCCCAACGCATACCTAAATCCAAGCCACAGTACCACGGCAAGACAGTAATAGGAGATCCGCTGTCAACGAGCCCTAGAACCGATACCGTACGATCACCGTAGCCAAGCGCCATCTCGAGCCAAGGCATTAGCTGGTCAGGTGAGCGTTCCGAATTGGAAAACGCAAAGCGAGCCATAATCAAAGGGCTTCTGGCCGACTAGACTCCAAGGCTAGCTGCGTCAGTCTCTCTGCCGCTTGATGGCCAAATGGCGCCCATATCTCATAAACAGAACCCTTGAGCCTGAGATCTTCTATCAGCATCTGCACCAACTCAAGCTTCTCTTTCTCATCCAATACCTTGACATGTTCGAGTAAGTCATTGAATTGCATGCGGAGCGTCCTTTAGTCCACAGAATCTCGCATACCATTCTATACCAAGTATCGACTGTAGTCACCGCTTAAGTCAGATCGTCATTGCTAATCGCGTAAACGCCGTCAAAGTATCTGCGATCCCTTACAACAACCGCCCCCGCCGGCCCGTCAACTCCGCGATGACCAGCCGATCGGCTTTGCCAAAGCTAAACTGGCGGAGCCGCTCCTCCGGCGTCCATCGCCACTCCATCGCGCCAATCGCCTGGGGCTCGTCGTGGGGCGGCAGCGCGCCAATGTACCGGCATTCAAAGGCGTGAAGCGTGATTCTGAAATGCGTGAAGGCATGGCGGACAGTGACAAACAGGTCCCCTACCGCAACCTCAATCGCCAACTCCTCGCGCAATTCGCGGCGCAGGCATTCCGGCAGGCTTTCACCCGCTTCCCGCTTGCCGCCCGGGAATTCCCACAAGCCGCCAAGCAAACCATCCAGCGGACGCCGCGCGATGAGCAGCCGTCCTTGTTGGTCGCGTATCAAGCCGGCGGCGACATCGTAATGGGGCTTGGGCGGGGGCCGCTTGCGCACTGGGCGGACGGGCACAGTCCCGGCGGCATAAGCGCGACAGAATGCTTGCAGCGGACAGCTTTCGCAGAGCGGTTGTCTGGCTTTGCAGACGCGCTGGCCCAGCTCCATAAGCGCCTGATTGTATTCGCCGGCGCCATCTCCCGGCAGCCACTCGGCGGCGATGGACCAGAGTTTCTTCACGGTCGCGCCAGCGGTTATGTCATCGTCCAGGTTGAGCAAGCGCGTGATGAGGCGGGCGACATTGGCATCCACGAGCGGCGCGGGCTGGTCGTAGGCGATGCTGGCGATGGCCCCGGCTGTATAGGGGCCGATGCCCGGCAGCGTCAGCAATGCGTCGATGTCGCGGGGCAGCGCGCCACCATGTTGAGCCTCGATTATGCGAGCCGCTCTTTGCAGGTTGCGCGCCCGGCTGTAATAACCCAAGCCTTCCCAGGCCTTCAGCACATCAGCCAGGGGCGCGGAAGCCAAAGCCTGGATGCTGGGAAAGAACTGTATGAAACGTTCATAATAGGGGATAACCGTCTCGACCTGGGTTTGCTGCAGCATGACTTCGGAAAGCCAGACCTGATAGGGCGATGGCGCGCGCCGCCATGGCAGATCGGCACGGACCGCTCGAAACCAGCAGAGCAGCGCATCGATGAATTCCACCGGCATGCGGTTACAGCAAGGAGAGGGCGTGGCGATAGACATTCAAGGCGGCGTCAAGCTGCCCCTGGCGCATCAAGGCATCGCCGAGCACGCGATGCGCCGAGGCGTTCTCGCGGTACTTCGCCTGGGCGATCAACTCGCGCATATCATGCACAACCCATTGCAAGCCCGCCGTCGTGCCCAAGAGCGTCTCATAATCGAGCAGAGCCTCGGCCAGTTTCTCGGCTTGGACTTTGCCACGCGCGGAGTTTATGGCGGCGGCCAGACCAGGTGGCGGCGGCGCTCCGGCTTTTATGGCAGGCGCCTCTCTTGGCTCGGCAATGCTGCGCAGACGCTCGGCATACCAGTTTTCCAGATCATGCTCGCGTTCTTGAATGAGGAGGGCATTGGTCAAGCTGTCGGGGCGGGCGGCTGGCGCTTTCGGCGGCTGGACCGGCATCGCGGGCGCGTCGGTCTCCTGGACATCGGGCAGGGGCGGCATGGATTGCGTGCTTTGCTCTTCGGCATCGCCGTCATTCATGCCCGCCAATGAAGCCGGAAAGCTGGCCTGGCTATCGGCATTGTAAGAATACAAGCTTTCATCTTCCAGGTCATCCAGGGTTTCGTCGTCTTCCCAGGTTTCGTCAAAATCCTCGGGCATCTGCGGCGCATGGCTGTTCCGCGCCGGCGGCGGGCTGTTCAAGCTCTTGGAATCCATCGCGTTGAGCCAGGCGAGCGGGTCATCTTCAGCTTCGTCTTGGGACAGGCGCGGACGCTGGGCTTGTGGCTTCGCCTGTGCCTGGATGCGCTTGAAATCTGGCGGGGCGCTTTGGGCGGCGATGATCTCATCCAGCCAATCCAGCGAGGCGGTGGCCGCGGTGTCCTCATCCGCATAGAGACTTAGATCAACCGGGGGTTCCAGCGCGCCGGGTCCCGATATGAAGCCCTCTTCCGCCGCCAGCGTCGCCGCGCCGCGGGCAGTTTCGTCCCGCCAATCCAGCCAGTCGTCATCCTCATCCAACTCATCCTGATCTGTGGAGGTCTGCAGGCGCTCATAATCATCGAGGAATTCCGGGCTGTCGTCATGGCGCTTGGCCAACTGTTCCAGCCAGGCGATGAGTTCTTCCTGAGTCATCGAATCAAAGTCGGGCAATTCAGAATCCGCAAACATGGGCAGGTCGCAATCGCCAATCAAATCGAGCGCTGATTATAGCGTCGATTGCCCCCTGCGGTCATCAGCAAGATCAGCCTCATCCGCGGTATCGTCATATTTGAGCCAGAGCGGACTGTCATCCGCCTCTTCGGCGCTGCCCAGGCCGATGTCGTTGAAGAAATCGCTATCGGCATCGCTGGCGGGCTGGCTGGAATCGCCATCTTTCACGAAACTGAAGTCATCATCATCGACGCCCAGTTCATCAAAGTCGATATCCGCGGCGCTTTCGGCCAAGCTGATGGCGATGGTCTTCTCGGTTGGTGATTCGAGATCGAAATAATCATCCCAATCCAGCCCGACGAAGTTCAACTCCTGGGTGTCTTCTTCGAGGTTGATGACATCCATCTTGTCCGTTGGCGTATCGAAGCTGAAATAATCGTCAAAGGTGAGATCGTCAAGCTCAAGCGAGTCAATATCGGCGTCGACGCTGAGCGCCATGATGCCTTCGGCAGCGCCCGCAGCCTCCGCCTGCATGCTGACCAGCCAGGCCGGCAGCTTGCTGAAGCGGAAATAGGCGGTCGCATCCAGGTCGCTCGGCTCAACCGCTGGCATCTCGCCGGTTTCTTCTTCGACAATCTCGTTGACCCAGGCGAATTCCTTGCCGGCCGCCGCCATGGGCCGGGCATATTCATTGGCCTCTCCGCCGGGCGTCTCATTCTCGCGATCCAAACCCGGCACAACGGCGTTCAGCCAATCCGAAGAGGCGTCAGCGTCCGCGTCTTGCTCGACGAAATCGGCCAGCTGATCGGCATCATTCAAACCCCAAGCCAGCGCCCGCTCTTGCGCTGCGTCAGCCTCTGGCATAAGCGCCGATGCTTCGTCCGCGCTTTCATCCGCGCCGACGCTCAATGCGGCAAAGTCATCATCCAATTCGTTGGGATCGTCCTTCAGCCAATCGACATAGGGGTCATCGGCTTCGTCATCATCGCCCAGTTCGGATTGCCAACTGTCGATCAAATCGGCATTCAGCCGGTTGGGGTCCTCATCATCGGCCGCCATTGCGGAATCATCGTCGCTATCAGCCAGCCAGGAATCAGCCGGCGGCGAATGCAGGAATTCCTCGTCGATATCGAGGAATCGTTCGTCCCTTTCGCTGGATTCGCTCGCTTCGGACGCGGGCTCCGCCTCAAGCCAGTCTGCAATATCGCTGCGGTCGATGGGCTGCGTGTCGGATGCTCCCATGAGCAGATTGCGCAGCTGCTCATCATCGCCGAAGAGATCGAAGCTGTCGTCGTCATCGGTTTTGTCAAGCGCCTCGCGCATGGCTGCCGAAAGCCAGGGCGCGCCGCCGCTTTCTTCATCTTCCGGCGCCTTGACCCATTCGCGCTCAAGGTCAGCCACATATTCCAGCGATTCCTCTTCCTTATCCATTTCCAGGCTGCCCTGCTGGATCTCCGCCATCCAGTCGCCGGCCTCGCCATCTTCGTCCAGGTCATCATTCAGCTGCTCAAGCAGGTGAGCCAATTCTTCATCGAGAGCATCGCTGGCGCTACCTGTCTCGTCCTCCGCTGATGCTGGCTGCGTGGCGCTGGCCTCCGCTGCGTTGTCAGCCTCATCCGGCAGCTGCGGGGCTGCCTGAGCTTGCCCGGTGAACTGAATCTCGCTGACTTCGGCCACGGCTTCGCCCGCCGCAAGCTGGCTTTGCAGCGTTTCGATTTCGTCATCCGCGAGCAAGTCATCCAGATCGGCGGTGAATTGCTCCTCGCCTGGCGCAGCCTCGCCGATGCCAAAGAGCGCGCCCAAGCCACTGTCCTCGCCGCCGCGCTCGCTCAGCCAACCGGGATCGACGATGTCGGCTTCGCTTGGGGGCAGGCTGCTGAACTCCAATTCATCAATAAGCCGATGCTCATCGGGCGCGGGCTCGCCAGCCGCCAGCTGATGCGCCAGGTAGGGATCCAACTCTTCGATGCGCAGCAGATAGCCCTCGGCGTCGCTCTTGCGCTGCGCAGCCAGCCAGAGCTCCGTCATGATGCGGTTGGCATCCAGGGCATAGGGCAAGCGCTCCAGGATTTCGTTGGCTGCTTCAGCCGCGTCCATGCGCTGCCCATCCAGCCAGAGCGTCCGCGCGCGCAGCAGATGCAGGTCGAGCCGCTGCGGATTATCAGCCAGAGCCGCATCCAAGGTTTCCAAAGCCTGGTCCAGCAGGTTGCCGCGGATATGCCGCTGAGCCAGGGCTGCGGCTGTCATTTGCAGGCGTTTGATCTCTTCTCCTCGATGCTGGCGATACAATTCGCGGATCAGGCTGATGGTCGCCTCATCAGTCGGCTGCTGATCCAAGGCGCGTTCGGCATGCCAGATGGCGCGCTCGGGCTGTTCCAGGGCTTGATAGGCTTGAGCCAAGAGGGAATGCGTCGCGAAATCCTGCGGGTCCGCGCCCAGCATGCGCCGCAGCACCTGCACCGCCTCCGCCCAGCGGCCTGTGGCAAAGAGCGCCCTGCCCAACTGTTCATAGGCGCGCAGATTCTTCGGGTAGTTTTTGAGAATATGGCGAGCATGCGCGATGACTTCGACGAAGCGCTCCTCTTCCGCCAGGCTCGCGATCTTGTCTTGATATGCCCGCAGGCTGATTTCCGCCATGATGATTCCGCTTCATGCTTTCGCCAAGCGCATAAGTGGCATTATAGCATAGTTGTCGCGGGCGTTTGGGCTAGGCGAGCCGCTTTTGGCGCGGAAGTCGGCGCTAGCGATAATTCTTGATGCCATCCTCAAACTCAGCCTGGTCGCCATCGCGCAGCGCGAAAAGCGCTTGCAGCAAGGCGTATTGCCGGCGATAGAACTCCGCTCGCGGCAGATGCAAGCCAAGAGCCGGATAATGTGCCAGGAGCTGCCGGGCGAAGTCGCCGCCATAACTGGCCAGCAGGGCGCCCAAATCCTGCGCCGGGTCGCCAGGCTTGCAGAAGCTGAAATCGATGATGCCGCTGATGCGCCCTTGGTCGACCAGGATATTGCCCGCGCCAATGTCACCGTGGGTCAGGCAGCGTTCATATTGCCAGAGACGCGTCTCCGCCAGGGCAGCCTCGAAATCCACGCTGACAGCCCGCCTCGCATCCTCGCGCATATAGGGAAAGAGCCGCTCGCGAATGGCCGCGTAGTAGGCACGCCAGCCTTCTCGCGCGCGCTCATGCTCGTCGGTCAAGCCGAGTTCGCCCGGCCGGATACTGTGCAAAGTTTGCAGAAATCCCGCGATATCCCTTGCCATTTGCCGCTCAAAGCCGGCGTCTTGGCGCAGCTGGGCAAAGCGCTCCCGCAGCAGCGGCATGCCCGGCAGCATAGCATAAGCCATGAAAATAACCTGACCGCTCTCATCCCGGGCGCTGTACTGAGGCGCGGGGATAGGCAGGGGCAGCCGACCCCGCAAGCGCGGCAATATCAGCAATTCATGCGCCAAATCGGCCGAGACATGCGGACTTCTGGGAAAGCGGAAAATCCAGCGCTCGTCCAGGCAGAGCACGGTATGAAACTGGCCGCTGGGCAGGCTGCGCGCATCGCCATAGTCCAGGCTTGGCAAATGCCGCTCTATCAACGCAAGCAGCGATTCCATCTGTGTTGCAGCCATCTTGGAGCTCCTGCAAGCTAACGGAACGCGAGCATAATAGACGCTGTCCCGCCAATGATATAGCCTTGTCGACCTCCAGTCGATGGCTTAAGCTAGTTGCGCAGCGCAATCGGACAAAGGCAACCAGCATGGCTAACGGTGAAGCGCCGCTGATCCTCTTCACGAACGATGATGGCATCGGCTCGCCGGGTTTGTGGGCAGCCGTAAGCGCATTCGCCGGCTTGGGTTGCCTGCTGGTGGCCGCCCCGCGCGAGCAGCAATCGGGCATGGGCAGGAGCATGCCATCAACAAGCGGCGGCGGCATTTTTCCCTATGAAGCGCCCGGCAACTGCCCGGATTGCCAAGCCTACGCCATAGATTGCAGCCCCGCCCAAGCGGTGCAGTATGCCCTGCTGGAGCTGGCTGAGGAGCAGCCCGCCCTGCTCGTCTCCGGCATCAATTATGGCGAGAACACGGGCAGTGGCCTGACAATCTCCGGCACGGTGGGCGCGGCGCTGGAAGGCGCCAGCCTGGGCATCCCGGCCATGGCGGTCAGCTTGCAGACGCCGACGGACCTGCACCTCAGCCATTCGGAGGCGGTCGATTTCAGCGCGGCGGCGGCATTCACGCGGCGGCTGGGCAAATGGCTACTGGATGGGGCGATTCTGCCGGCTGATGTGGATATGCTGAAGGTGGACCTGCCATGGGGCGCTACCAGCGAAACCGAATGGCGCATGACCCGGCTTTCGCGGCGGCGCGTCTATATGCCAACCCGACCGCGGCGGCAGGCGCTCAGCGAACCCGCCAAGCTCGGCTATCGCTATAACAGCGAGCCCGGCTCCCCTGAACCGGGCAGCGATGTCCACGCCCTGACGCATGACAAGGTTATCTCGGTGACGCCAATCAGCCTGGACATGACCTCGCGCGTCAATCTCCACCAGCTGAGCGGGATCGTGCTCGAGGATTGCTAGCGCCTGCCAAGCTTGTCCGATACTATCGAAATTCCGCGCCGATAGGGTCTGCCCCCCTCCCCGAGTCATCAGGGGGAAGACGACGCTCGCTGAGAGAAATGTGAACCAGAAGACCCAAGACAGGCTGTCTTCGCTCCCCTCCCTGTTGGTTCGGAAGGCGCGACATAGAGATGTCGGCTGGGCTGGGTGTGTAGTAGATCTAAGCGATGCCGAATTCAACACAGCATCGGACTAGCCCTACAGATTAGATCTGGCTTTCGCAGTCGCCAGCGCAGCCTCGACTTCGCGTTCCCAGCTGCCGGCGATCAGCGCGCCATGTTCCTTCAGACCTCCGCTGGCTCCATCGCCGGTGAGATAAGGACGTTTGCCCAGTGGGAAGCCGCTCTTCGCCGTCGCATCCATGTCGCCATTGATGAAATGCAGCGCAACGCCAGCCCGCTCCCGCTCAGTCCTATTGGCCAGCGTGCAATGCGCCACGCCATAAGCGAAGAAAGCCGCGCCTCCAGCCGGCAGCTCAATCGCCAGAGCCTCGTCCTCCGGCGGGTAGCAGCGGATATGATGGTCGCTGTAGGGATCGCGGCTGTGTTCATATTGGACGCGGAAACTGCCGGGGATGATATGAATCGTGCCATTGGCGACGGTGGCCTCATGCACGGCAGTCCACATGGCTGTGCCTCGCAGCGGGTCTTCGATTTGGAAGTATGCGTTGTCTTGATGCCAGCTGGTGCCCATGCCCTGCTTGCCCGGCTTGAGGAAGACCTGGTCCAGATGCAGCACGACCGGGTCGCCGATGAGCTGGCGGACGGCGCTGATGGCTTTGTCGGCGAATGGCATGGCGCGGTAGAGATCGCTATGCGGGAACATGGGGCAAAGCTGCAAGTTGAGCTTGTCGGCGGCGGGCGTCTTGCCATCGCCGGCCGTGGCCACGTTGCGCAGCAGGCCCGCGGCTTTCAAACGTTCGAGTTCCTGGCGCATGGCTTGGATTTCGCGCGCCGTCCAGAATTCGTCGACGGCGAGCCAGCCCTGGCTGCGGAATTGCTGGATTTCGTCTTGGGTGAACATGGGGCGCCTTTCCTGCCTGTGGTCACTATGAGAGCGAGACTCCAATCAGTCAACTGTAAGGCTTCTCCAATACTCGGAGTTTGTCGCGGTTTCTTGTTCCAACTGGTAGGAAGGGGAGCGACCCTCACGCAACATCCGCGCCATTACCGCTACAATTCACTCAAATCAGTCAACCGTAGGAGATAGCCGGTGGCTCGTCCCGCTCGCTGCACAACCAGAATCTGACGGAAATACAACAGTGCCGGACAAGCCATTTGGAATCACCCTGCCTGAAACCTACTCCCGTCGCAGAGCTTCAGCCGGCTTCAAACGCCCCAGCAGCAGAGCCGGATACAAACCCGCCAACAAGGCAGCAGCCAGCGCCACCGCCAGCGCCTCCAACAAATTCGAAACCTGCGGCGCGAATTGCATCGTCCAGCCGAAGGAACGCAGGTTGATGACATGCGTCAAGACCAGCGAGGTCAGCAAGCCGATGGGCAGCGCCAATAGGCCCGCCGCCAAGCCCATCAAGCCCGTCTGGATCATGGCAAATCGCCTAAGCTGGCTGCCCGTCATGCCCATTGCGCGCATCACGCCATATTCGCGGGCATGCTCAAGCTGCAAAGCCATCAAGGCAGCCAGGATGCCGATGAAAGCCACCAGCGTGGTCAACAGGCGCAGGGCGATGGTGATGGCAAAGGTGCGATCGAAGACTTCCAGAGCGCCTGCCCGCAGGCTGGCATTATCCTGCACCAGCAGATCATAATCGGCGAATGCGGCTCTCAATGCGCGGATGACCGCCTCAAGATTGCTTTCCGCCTCGGTGAAAATGCCCAGCGAACTGATGAAGGGGTCATCGAAATAGCGGTCATATACCGAGCGCGCCATATAGACCGTGCCCTGGTCGGTGCTGTAGTCGTAATAGACGCCAAAGATCTCGTAGGATTGCGGGCCCGCTTCCGTGTCCAGGGTGATGGTATTGCGCTCGGGATCTAAGCCGCGGCGGAATGCGAAACTTTCGCTGACCATGACTTGCCCGCTTTCCAATGCCGCCTGATGCGATTCGTCCGCGTCCATACGCCATTTGAAACGGCGACTCTCCCCGGCGATATCAAAGTCGCTGGCAAGCAAGTTGGCTGGCGGCAGATCCGGGTAGTCGGGCGCGTTGACGACCACATGCCGGGCTGATGAGACCGCGCCTACGCCGGGCAGAGCCTGGGCGATGGCTTTGACGGCGATAGCCACATCGACGCTGGCGTTGTTCGAGGCGAAGAGCGGCGGCGAGACATAGATTTGCGCGCCCAGCGAGCTCTCCAGCCAATCCGCCACGGTCAGGCGGAAACTGCCGATCATGGAACTGACGCCGACGATGACGCTGACAGCCACGGTTAGCGCAGCCACAGCCACGCCCGTGCGGCTCAGCGATCGGATGACAGCCCGGGCCGCCAGCCGCCCCAAGACGCCAAAAAGCGCCTCCGCCAGGGGAGCGAGCAGGCGCAGCGCCAAAACCAAAGCCAGCGGCGTGAACAGCGCCCCGCCAACGATGATGCAGAGCAATGCCGCAAAGCCCAACGCGAGGCTGTCGGGCGCGCCCAGCAAAGCCAAGCCCAGCAGGTTCAAGCCAATGCCGCCAGCGGTCATCAAGGGCAGCAAACGCCGCGTCGCCTCTTCTTCCTTCGAGCGTTTCATCACGCCGGCTGGTGGCGTTCGCGTGGCTTCCCAGGATGGCAAAGCCGCCGCCAGCAAGCTCGCCGCTATGCCGATCAGCCCGCCCTTGAACAAGGTGGACGGCGGGATGCTGATGCTGCGCACATTGACGCTGAAATAGAGATCGCTGATGGTCTGCGAGACCAGCGCCACCGTGCCGCGGCCGAAGATGATGCCCAGAGCCAAGCCCAGCGCCGTGCCCGCCAAGCCGAGTATGAAGGCTTCCAGCAAGATGTAGCGGAAAATCTGCCCGCGCGTCGTGCCCAGCGAGCGCATAATGCCGATGGCGCCGCGGCGCTGCAAAACGCTGAAGTTCACCGTGTTGTAGATGAGAAACAGCCCGACCACCAGCGCCAGCAAACTCATGGCTTGCAGGTTAAGCTCGAAGGCGGCGATCATCTGGTCAAGCGAGTTCTCCGCTTTGACGTCCACCAGGCGCAGCCCCGGCGGCAAATCCGCGCTCAGCGCCTCGACCTCGCCATCATCCAGGATCAGGTCGATGCGGCTCAGGCGGCCGCTCATGCCGACGATCTCTTGCGCCGTGGCGATATCGCTGATGATCAAGTCATCCAATGCCTGACGGCTGGCATTATTTTCGGGCTGCAGGATGCCGACCAGGAGAGCGTCGCTGAAGCGGCCCCCAGCGCTGATTTGCAGTCTGTCTTCCGCCGCCAAACCCAGCCGCCGCGCCAGTGACTGGCTGAGCGCCACCGCGCCCGGCTCTGCGATGATGCGGTTCAGCGCTGCAAAGTCCACCTCGTCGTCGCCCGCCGCCAGATATGACCGGAAAGGCGCTTCCGCCAGCGGATCCACGCCCAGTAATCGCAATGCCTGGTCGCTGCCTCTGACGCGAGCGAACTCGCTGACGACTGGCGCGCTGAGTTTGAGGCGCCGCTCAATGCGCAGGCGGGTATAGACCTCGCTTGGGAAGCCGTTGGGCCCGCCGACGATCTGATGCGTGGCAGCGCCTGCCAGGCTCTCGCTGCTCAAGCTGAAGGCGCGGCTCGCCGATGCGTTGGCGATATCAATGGCGATGACCACGGCGACGCCCAGCGCCACGCCCAGCGTAAACATGGCGCTTTGAAACAGCCGCCGGCTGATGTAGCGCGAAGCCAGCCGCAAGCTCAGCCAGGGGAACGACAGCATGGGCTAAACGCCAAAGCGCTCCTTGAAGCGCCGCAGCTGCAGGAGATAGTCATCCAGCGTCTCGCCATGGGGATAAACAGCCAGCTCGGTAATGCCATTGGCTGCCCAGCCTTCGATATGCGCTTCCCACTCGCTTTCCGGCGTCCGCTCGGTCGAAAGCCGCGTATGCAAGCCGACTTTGTCCGCCCGGCCCGCTTCATCGGCATAAGCCAGGAAGGCATCGCATAGCGGCTTGGCCAATTCCGGCGCGCCTTCCTGCGCCAGGTAGCCATCGCTCAAGCGAGCCGCCCGCCGCAAAACCACATCGGCATAACCGCCAATCCAGATGGGAATCGGTTCACTGGGCAAGGGATTGATGCCGGCATCGTCAATGCTATCGAACCTGCCCTCGATATTGACCAGGGGGCGCGTCCACAACTGGCGCAGGATCATGATCTGTTCTTCGACGCGCGCGCCACGCGTCACAAAATCTTGGCCCAGGGCATGGTATTCCACTGCGTTCCAGCCCACGCCGATGCCCATGCGGAAGCGCCCGCCAGAGAGCAGATCGAGCTGCGTGGCTTGTTTGGCAACAAGAGCCGTCTGCCGCTGCGGCAAGATCAAGACGCCGGTCATAAAGCCGATGTCTTCCGTCAAGCCCGCCATCCAGGAGAAGAGCGTGAATGGCTCGTGGAACATATCCGTATAATCGTAGGGCTCCCCCCCAGACCAGCCTTCGCGATCGGGGTTGGCGCCAAGCACGTGATCATAAGCCAGCAGATGATGATAGCCCATCCCCTCGGCCGCCTGGACAAAGTCGCGCAGCACCGCTGGGTCCGCGCCCAGCTGCGTCTGCGGGAATACGACGCCATAACGCATGAGGTCCCTCCCTCGTTTTGGCTTTTCGATGCGCGGCTGTATGGTAGCTGAGACTTGTCCGCCATGCCAGATGAGGCTCTTGGCGGTGCGAGCGGCTCAAAGGGGGAAGAGGCGCGGGAGCAGGAAATTGGCGATGGCGACCGCGAGAGCAGCCAAGGCAATTATCGTGGCGATGAACCAGCGCATGTTGCGCAAGTCGCTTTCGATGACGGTCAGGCGATTGCCCAATTTGGTAATTTCATCGTGCAAGGCTTCGTCCCGGATGCGCGATTCCTCATCGCGTTTGGCGATCTCGCTCATGACTTCTCGGTGGCGGCTGGCGATCTCGCCCATTACTTCTCGGTGGCGGCTGTCGATTTCCGCCTTCAAAAGATCGTATCGCTCAATCATCTCACGATGCAAGGCTTCGTCCCGGCGCCGCGACTCTTGATCTCGGCTGGCAATCTCGCTCATCACCTCGCTGTGCCGGTTGGAGATCTCGCTCATCACCTCGCTGTGCCGGTTGGCAATCTCGGTTCTCACTTCAGCGATCTCGGTTCTCACTTCGGCAACATCGGCTTTTGTAGCGACATGCGCATAGGAGCCCTCAAGCGCCGCCAAGCGTTCGCCTTGACTCGGAATAAACGTTTCCGGTGGAGCTTCCGCGCGGATTTCTGACATTCGCCTCGCCTCAATTGCACTTCCGCAACAAGTCTAGCACAGATACGCCGCCGCCGCAAAGGAATCAAGCTTGCTTGGAGCGGCCGCCAGGCTTGCATCCAGGGCGCTTTATGCTATTTTTAGCGCCCGGCAGCCGCTTGAGAAATGCCGCCCATGCCCGATCTCTCGGTTGTGATCGTCAGCTATAACACGCGCGACCTGCTGCGCAACTGTCTGCTTTCGCTGCGCAAGAGCCAGGGGCTCGCCCTGGATGTCATTGTGGTGGATAACGCCTCGTCCGATGGCAGCGCGGAGATGACGCGGTCTGAGTTTCCAGAAGTTCGCCTCCTGGCGCAAGCCATCAACACCTGGTATTGCGCGGGCAACAACATCGGCATACGCGCCGCCAAAGCCGAGCTTGTCCTGCTGCTCAACCCCGATACGGAAGCGGCGCCCGATGCCTTGGCTCTGATGGTCCGCTTTCTGCGCGAAAACCCGGAATATGCCGCCGTCACCGGGCAACTGCGCTACCCCGATGGCAAAGTCCAGCGCAGCTGCTCAAGCCAGACAGGTTATCTTGACCTCCTGCTGAATCACAGCGCGCTGGGTTTTCTCTTGCCTGCGCTAAAGCGGCAAACGCATCACAGGCGCTTTTACGGCGACTGGGACCGGCAAAGCGACCGCGATGTGGAAGCCTTGCCCGGTTCCTGCACGTTGGGGCGGCGCGAAGACATCCTGCTGGACGAAGACCTGCTGCTCTATTTTCCGGAAGACGCGCTGGCGCAAAAGCTGAGGCGGAAATGCCGCTTCTTGTCTGTGGCGCGCATCGTGCATCACGAGAAATCTTCTACGCGCAGCTTCTTCGCCACGCGCATATTCTTCCGTGATATGCTGGTCTATTGCCATAAGCATTTCGGTCTGCCGCGGATGCTGCTCCTCTGGCTGCTCAGCCGCCCGGTCTATTGGCTGATGTGGCTGAAGAATCGCTGAATCTAGGCAGTGAAGACCGCCAGCGGCATGTGAAAAGAGACGACCCAATTGGGCGCGTCCACTATCTCGCTGATTTTCAAATCGCCGGCGACGCTGCACAGGATATAGGCTTGGCTGCGGTTCATGCGCTTGTTCGCCGCCAGCCAGTCGATCATATAGCGGACGCTGCGTTTCGCGTTGTCCATCAAGTCCGGTCCATGCGCCGTCGTGATATGCCAGCCGCGGCTGTCGAGCTTGCTCATCGGGCTGGGCCGGCGCACTTGCGCTTCGGGCAAGTTGACGCTCTTGAGCAGCTTGAAGCGCATTGTCAGCAGCATCGGCGCTTCTATGCCCGTCACGCAGACCTCGCCCTGCCCCTGCGCCGCATGACAATCCCCGGTGGCGAAGAGCGCCCCTTCCACCAGCACAGGCAGCCAGACCGTCGAGCCGATTGTCATATCGCGCACATCCAGGTTGCCGCCGTTAGCCCGCGGCGGAAAAGTGCTGAAACGCCCGGCTTCCCGCGGCGCCACGCCTACCACGCCCGGATGCGGCTCAAAAGGGACTTGAATATGCTCCAGTTCCATCGAATAGCAGGTTTCCCCATCAATGCGCCAATGATGCAAATAGCTGAAGTCGAAATCTTCCGGCAGCAAGCCCGAGCCGGCTCGGTGGGCGCTCCAGCCCCATTCCTTATGCCGCATATCCAGGATCTCGATCTCCAGCGCATCGCCCGGCTGCGCCCCTTTGACCCAGACAGAGCCATTCAAAGCATGGATCTTGCTGCGGTCAACCTGTTCATAATCTTCCACCGTCCAGTCAGGCCTGATCTGCCCATTGGCTTCCTGACAATCAAATACAACGACATCGCCACTATCAATCTCGAGACGCGGTTCAACCGAGTTGTCCCAGAATGGCTGGATGACGCTGTCGTCCAGGTAATGTTCGCGCATGACAAGCCTCCCCATCATTATAAACTGTGCCGATGCCCCCGGCAAAAGATGCGCCGTCATACATTACCCAAAACCCGGCTCTCGGCAAACTGCGGCCTGCTTTGCCAACTGCCAGCCTACAGCGCATAGGCGTCGCGTATGCCAAGCGGCGGCCATCCGTCCGTTGAGGGCATATCGCCAGCGCTTGCCAAACGTGGTAAGATGCGAGCATGAATTCATCGCGAAAACCCTAGCTATGAAAATCCTGGTCATCTCCGACATTCATGCCAACTTGACCGCTTTTGAAGCCGTCCTGGCGCACTGCCAAGGCGAATGGAATTTCGTATGGTGCCTTGGCGATGTGGTCGGCTATGGTCCCGACCCCAACGAATGCGTTGATCTCTTGCGGACTCTGCCCCAGCTCTGCCTGGCCGGCAACCATGACTGGGCGGCGCTGAATCGGCTGGACGTCAAGACCTTTAATCCCGATGCCCGGCGCGCGGCCGAATGGACGCAGGCAACCTTGACAGCCGAGAATACCCGCTTCCTCGAGAAGCTGCCGGTCACCTTTGTCATCGGCGAATACACCTTGGTGCATGCCAGCCCGCGCGAGCCGATTTGGGAATATATCCTGGAGCCGACGGTCGCCACTCTAAACTTCCCGCATTTTGAGACGCCTTACTGCTTCGTCGGGCATACGCATCAGCCGGTGATCTACACCATGCCTGATGCCGCCAGCAGCGCCCAATCCAAAGCGCCAAGATATTTCGAAGCGCATCAGCTAAACGGCCAGCGGCAGATCATCAACCCGGGCAGCATCGGCCAGCCGCGCGACCAGAACCCCAAAGCGGCCTATGGCATACTCGATATATCCAGCGGAATCTTCGAGCATAGGCGCATCCCCTATGACATCCGCTCCGTGCAGCGCCGCATGCAAGCGCATAACTTGCCCGAACGCCTGATCACCCGCCTTGAGCACGGCTTGTAACCTCCGCCATGTCCAATACCGAGCCGGGCAAAGACCTCAGCGTCGCCATGCGATCCAAATTGGCGGATATCTACCGTCTGATTGACCGGCAGCCAGAAGCCACCGGCTACGTAAGCACATCGCAGGTGGCGGACCTGCTCTTCGTCAGCGCGCCAGCCGTCAACCGCATGGTCAACAGGTTAAGCAAGCAGGGTCTTTTGCATCACCAGCGCTACCGGGGCGTTTCAGTTACCGATGCCGGGCGGATTGAAGCCCTCAAACATATCCGCTGCCAGCGCATCGCCGAGGTCTTCCTGGTGCAAGTCATGGGCATCAACTGGCTGGAAGCGCATGAAGAAGCGCAGCGCCTGAGCCATGGCTTGAGCGAGGCAGTCGTCCAGCGCATGGTTGAGATGACGCGCTATCCAAGCGTCTGCCCGCATGGCGAGCCTATCCCGGATGCAGAAGGCAACCTGCCCCCAACCAAGGACATCGCGCTCTCACTGGCGAAGGCGGGCGAAAAGGCGCGCATCAGCCGGCTGATCACGCGGGAAATCGATCGCCTGCAATATGTCGAGGCTTTAGGTTTGCTGCCGGGCCGCGTCTGCGATGTCATCCATGTCGCGCCCTTTGAAGGACCGATGCAACTCAAGCTGGGGCGCGAATTCCGCATCATCGGGCGGAACCTGGCTCAGTTGATTCGGGTTGAAATTGTGGATTGACCGGGAAGTTATCCGCGCGCTACTCGCTGATGGGCAAACGGCCCGTCACCGCCATGCCTTCCAACAATCCAGCGATACGGGCTTGCTCCTGTTCAACAATTCGCAGGCGGCTGTCCAAGGAAGCGAAGCCGCCATCCATTTTCTTTTCAAGGCGCTTGTTGTCGGCTTCCAGCCGCGTATGGTCGGATTGCATCTGCTTGAAGTTAGCATCCATATTGGCTTCCAGCCGCTTGTTGTTGGCATCCATCTTGGCTTCCAGCCGCTTGTTGTTGGCATCCATCTTGGCTTCCAGCCGCTTGTTGCTGGCATCCATCTTGGCTTCCAGTTGCTTGTTGCTGGCATCCATCTTGGCTTCCAGCCGCTTGTTGTTGGCATCCATCTTGGCTTCCAGTTGCTTGTTGCTGGCATCCATCTTGGCTTCCAGCCTGGCTTCCAGCAATCGGTTTTCCGCTTCCATCTTGGCTTCCATACGCTGGTAGTCTTTCTTTGTGCTATTCTCCAAATTCTGCACTCTGACTTCCAGATTCGCAATATCCTGCCGCAGCCAGCGGAACAAGGCAAACATGCCTCCAAGATACACCAATATCATTATGCCTGTTGATACGCCCGCTTGCACCCAATCCACCTTGAACAGCCTCCAGAAGATCGCTCCCGAATTGTGAACCGCATTCTAACACATCAGAACCGTCGCGGCAAAAGCATCCCGCAGTCGCATGCATGAAGACGAATAGCGCACGCCCTATGGTACAATTGCGCGCATGAAAATCGGCGTTTTGGCGCTGCAGGGCGCATTCATTGAGCATGTCAAGATGCTGCGGCGGCTAGATGTCGAGGCGGTCGAAGTGCGCCTGCCCCATCAGCTGGACGGCTTGCATGGCTTGATCATCCCCGGCGGCGAAAGCACCACAATCGGCAAGCTGGCAAGCGCGTATGGCTTGATAGCGCCCCTGCAGCGTTTCGCCAGCAATAAGCCAACCTGGGGCACATGCGCGGGCATGATATTTCTGGCCAAGGACATCGGCATTGATGAACAGCCCATCCTCGCGGCCATGGACATCACCGTCGACCGCAACGCCTTTGGCAGGCAGATCGACAGCTTCGAGACAGATCTGGCGATTGCCGGCTTGAGCGCTGAGCCATTTCACGCCGTTTTCATTCGCGCGCCCCTGGTCCGAGCGACAGCGAAGGGGGTCGATGTCCTGGCGAGGCTGGCTGACGGCGGGATCGTGGCAGTGCGCCAAGGGCATCTGCTGGCCACCGCCTTCCACCCGGAACTGACTGACGATTTGCGGCTGCACGGGCTATTTTGCGATATAGTCAGTCAGACACTGGCTTGAGCCTGGCGAAGGGAGCGGAATGATGCTGTCGGGCGCAGCGCCAAGCGAAAAGGACGCCAAGAATCGCGCCGAAGAACCCGGGGCGGAATCCTCGCTCATGAACGCTATGCTGCGACTGGCGAGCGAAAGTCTTGACCATATCGAAGAACCAACAGCCGAAGATTTGGCTGCCATCGACGCAATGGACGAGTTGGACGATGCCCTTAACCTGGATGTCATCGCCCCGAAAGCGCCCCAGAGCCTGCCCGAGTTTGAAGCCGCGCTATCCCTGCTGGAGCAGCTCGAAGAACCGGAACTGGTCTCGCTGGAAAGCCTGGACGACGCCGAGCCGGATGCCGCGCTCAATGAAGATCTGGACGATGTTGACGAATTGCTGGACGATGTTGACAGCCTGATCGACGAATATGTCGACCTGGATCTGGAAGACGACGACCTGGACGACGAAGGCTATGACCTCGATGACGATGACGATGGCAGCTACCGCGACCTCTATGGCGAGGACGACGCCATCATCCCCTCCTTCCGCGAAGGCGAATTTGCCGAAGAAGAAGACGGCGACACCGATTATTACAACGAACTGCGCTGACACCCAAAGACGATGGACGGCATAATCCTGGCGGGCGGCTTGGGCAAACGCATGCGCCCGCTGACCCTGAAGACGCCAAAGCCGCTCTTGACTCTGCGCGACCGGCCTATTCTGGCTTGGTCTTTGCTGAGCCTGCGCGGCATCGTCGACCGCGTCCTGGTTGTGACGCATTATCGCCAGGAACAGATCGCCCGCTTCATGGCGGAGCAGACCCTCTTCCGCGACTACCGCCTGGTCGAGCAGCCGGCCCCCCTGGGCACGGGCCATGCCCTGCGCTGCTGCCGAACTGCCCTGCAAAGCGACGACTTCCTGGTCATCAACGGCGATGATCTTTATGCCAAGGAAGCGCTGCGCCGCTTGAGCCAGCCGCCTTATGCCATCCTGTCGACGCCGCGAGCAGATTATCATCGTTATGGCGTGATCCTGCGCAGCCAGACGGGCAACTTCCGCGCCATTCACGAAAAACCGCCGCCCGGCAGCTGCCCCTCGCCGGCCCCTTGCAGCATCGGCGCATACAAGCTGCGGCGGGATGTCTTCGAGTTTGCTTTGCGGGAGAGCCAACGTGGCGAGCTCGAACTCACGGATTATGTGACGGCTTTGGCGGCCAAACATACTGTGGCTGTGGTGGAATCGCCATTTTGGCTGCCCATCGGCGACCCCGACGCGCTGGCGGCCGCGCAAACTGTCGTCATCGCCCGCTGGATCAGCTAGCGCTGGCTGCCATGCGGAGCCCATTCCCATCTGGATTGCCCAAGGCGATTATGCCATACTGATTGGCCATTTTTTCACGAGCAAGCGGCATCGCCCATGATTCGCATCACCTTCTCGCCGGACCAGGCTGAGCTCGCCGAAACAATTCGCTCTGATTTGGCTGATGTTGGCGAGCCAGCCAAAGCCCTGCTGATCGTCATAAACTCGCGGCAAGCCAGCGGCGACCCATTCGTGCAGGCGGAGATCCAGCGCGCGCTGCAGCAGGGGCGGACCATCCTGCCGATCCTCATCGATGACGCGGCGCTGCCGGAAGCGCTGAGCGACAGGCTTAGGCTGGACTTCCGAAGCGGCTACGATCGCGCTCGGCTGCTCGCTCAGCTGTCACGGCGCGGGCAAGGCGCTTCGCTGCGCAGAGCCAACCGGCGCGCTCTGCTGCTCATCGGCGGTTTGGCGGTTCTGATGTTCGCCGTGTCACTCGTGGCCATAAGCGGCGGCTACGTGGCTTTCCCGGTCGATGAATACAACGAAGAAGCCACCTTGCAAGCCCAATGGATAGGCGGATTGGTTAACGAGACCCTGGAATATGTCCAGCCCCGGAGCGCGCCAGACGCCGCCAACTTCAACGCCACCTACGAAGCCGCCCCGACCCGCCTGCATTTCTATATTCGCGGCACAGCCACCGCGCTGGCCAAGGAGGGCTGATGCCGACTGCCGACGTCCTCATCATCGGCGCTGGACCAGCTGGCTTGAACGCGGCTTACGCGCTTGAGCAAGCCGGCATCGAATACCGCATCATCGAAGCCAGCCAGCAGCTCGCGCCAACCTGGAACAGCCTTTACCCCTCGCTGCGGCTGAATACCTCCCGATTCTTCAGCGAATTGCCGGGCAAACGCTTTCCCCTGCGCTGGGGGATTCATCCGACAGCCAAACAATATCATCGCTATCTGACCGAATGGGCAGCCGAGCGGCGGCTGATGGTTGAGCACGGCATAGAAGTCTTTCGCGTGGCGCCCGGCGCGGATGGCTGCTGGCATGCCGAGACGAGCCAGGGCCGGACGAGCTACCGCGCGGTCATCCCGGCGACCGGCGTCTTTGGCAATCCGCAAATGCCAAATATCGAGGGCATGGACAGCTTCCAAGGCGCAATCATGCACTCGCGCGATTTTCGCCATCCCGACCAGATTCGCGGCAAACGCGCGATGGTGGTGGGCACGGGACCCAGCGGCGCGGATATCGCTGTGGCGGCTGGCAAAACGGCGGCGGGGGGCCATGTCTGGCTGGCTATTCGCAGCGGCGTCGACCTGCGCCCGCGGTATCCTTATGGCTTGCCGAAACATATCTGGATGATGCTGGGCGAAAGGATGCCCGAGCGCTATTGCGTCTGGCTGCAGCGGCAGACGAGCAAGATCGCCTATAATATGGCGGATTTCGGCGTCTGGCAAACGCCTCCCAATACCGGCAGCGGCGTCGGCTATCGCGGTCCGGAGCTGCTCAACGCCCTGCGCCAGGGCCAGGTCCGGCCCGTTCAGCGCCCTGTTCGCTTTTGCGCGCGCGGCGCGACCCTGGCTGATGGCGCGTTTCTCGAGCTGGACGCGGTGATCATGGCGACCGGGTTCTTCCCTGTCTTGCACAAATATATGGATATCGAAATGCGCTACAGCAAGGCGATGTTTTATCCGGAAGCCGGCTGCGAATGGGATATCGGGCCCAATGGCATACGCGGCTGGCCCCTGCGCGATACCAGCGACCATCCTAACGGGCGGCAGGTGCTGGGGCATCCGGGCTTATACCTGGTGGGCGTCTTCTATAAGGGACGCGGCGCATTCTACAATATGACCCTTGAGGCGCGCATCGCCGCGGAGCAAATCAGCGCATATCTCGCTCGGCGGCGCTATGTCCCTGTGGCGGCTTGATACGCTATGTGGCGCGGCATCGGACTCTTTGGCGCGCTGGTCTTTGTCGCCGCTCTGGCTTTGATGCTGCTGCGCTCCCTTTTGGCGGCGGCATTTCCCGGTCCCGTGGTCGCCTATATGACGCTGGAAGCGGGCTTGCCCCTGGTCATCGTCCATGACTTGGCCACGAACCTCAAACAGCGGCTGGATCATCTCTTCCTGACTGACCCGGCTTTCTCGCCCGATGGCGACAGGCTGGCGCTGACGCAATTCCTGCGTTTTGGCAGCGAGATCATTTCCATCGACCTCATCAGCGGCGCGGAAGTCGCCTTGACCAGCGCGAACGCCATCGCCGAATCGCCAGCCTGGTCGCCCGATGGCGCATGGATCGCTTATGCCAGCAATCGCGAAGGCGACAACAACATCTATATCGTTCGCCCCGATGGCAGCGAGACGCGCCGGGTCACGCCACATCGCGCCGGCGATCGGCAGCCGGCCTGGTCGCCGAATAGCCAGCAGATCGCCTTCAGCTCGAATCGCGATGATGGCTGGGATCTTTATGCCCTGGAACTGGCCAGCGGCGATATCCGACGGCTGACCCGCCATCGGGCGCCGGATACCTCGCCGGATTGGTCGCCGGATGGACGGTCTATCGTTTTCGCCTCCGGGCGTGATGGCGCTTCGTCGATCTATCTGCTGGCGCTTGACACGCTGGAGGTCGAGCCGCTGGTTGTGGCATCGCGCTATGACAGCTTGCCCAAGTGGACTCCAGACGGGCGGGCGGTGACTTTCGCGCGTTCGGTGGATGGCGTCTCGCGGATTATGCGCATTGAACTGGAGACGGGCGCGCTGAGCCAGATGGCTCTCGGCGAGTCGGGCGCGGATTCGCTGTCTTGGTGGCGGGGCTGAGGCCTTTGAGCCGCGGAGCTTTTGAAACAAGCGACCATGGGATACAATTGAACAGACAAGGACTATAATTAGGGCGAGCGGCATGACAGCACAATTGGGGCTAGGGTTGGAGAAACAGAGCGCCAGCGTTTTCTCAAGCGACCGCAAACTGCAATGCCCGCCGGACGCTGTCCCTGCTGAGTTGCCGCTCAACACGCGCATCAGAATGGACGGGCTGGAGTTGCTCGGCAAGCTCGTCGATGACTCGGTAGCGGCGGCATTCTTTGACCCGCAGTTTCGCGGCGTTTACGACAAGCTGAAGTACGGCAACGAAGACAGCAGCCGCAACAACGTCCGCGTTAAGCTGCCGCAAATGTCGGAAGAGACTATCACGCAATTCACCAAAGAGCTTGGGCGCGTCTTGATGCCCTCGGGCCATCTCTTCTTGTGGATGGACAAGTTTCATCTATGCACCGACTTCCGCAACTGGATCGCCGGCACATCCCTTAGCGTCGTCGACATGGTGACATGGGACAAAGGGCGCATGGGATTAGGCTATCGCACAAGGCATCAAACCGAGTTCTGCGTCATTCTGCAAAAGGCGCCGCGCCGGGCAAAAGGCGTTTGGACCGTGCGAAATATCCCTGATGTCTGGCGAGAAAAAATCAAAAAAACGCATCCGCACAGCAAGCCGGTCGGGCTGCAAGGCAAGCTCATAGCGGCGACCACTTCGCCCGGCGATCTGATTGTAGATCCAGCGGCAGGGTCATTCTCAGTAATGCAAGCGTGCCAAGAACAGAAACGTACCTTCCTCGGATGCGATATCGAGGCGCGCCCCAGATCAACGCGCCGTAGACTCGCAATCGTCAATGCGGCTCGTGCCTGAGGCGGCCACCCTGCCCGATCTCGGTGATATGAATCCAATCCTCGGCATGCTCCTCAACCAGGTAGATGCCCGGGATCGAGATGATGCCAAAGACCAGGCGCACGATCGTCGTGCCAATGAACATTTCGATCATCCAGTCAGTCGTTTCCATGCCCGCGAATGCCAGAAGCAAGAATATCACCCGATCCAGCGGGATGCTGATGAGATTGCTGACCAGGACGCGCCCCCACTGCCGCTCCTGCCCAAAACGATTCACCCAGCGGGTATACACTTCGGTATCCACCAGCTGAGAGATGACCGTGGCCAGCACCGCCGCCATGAGGAAACGAAACTCCGGCGTCAGCAATTCGCCAAGAGCCACGCGCTCGGATTCCGACATTTCCGGCGGCAAGCCCGAGATGATGGCGAAGAAGGCTTGCACAATCAGATAGATGACCGCAGCCGCTATGATGAGCGTGCGCGCCACATGCGGCCCAGCCAGCTTGTGCGCCATATCGCGCAGGGTGAAGGTCAGCGGATAGGCGATGGAAAAAGCGCTGACCGCGTAGCCAAAGAGAACAAGATCGCGCAGATTGGATATATCGGCGACCGTCTGCGCCGCCACATAAGCGACGCTTACCAGAATGAGCATGTGCAGATTGCGAATAGACATGGCCGTCTCCCAAAGATAGTTCCGCCTTCAGTGTATCACAACTGCGCCCTGGCTTCATTGCGCGCCCAGCTCAATGCGCTGTTCCTTGACCAGGTATATGCCCGGTATGGAGATGAAGGTGATGACCGTCTTCATTAGCATGTTGGAGACGAAGAGGCCGATCAAAACCTCGTTCGGCAGCACGCCAGCGAATGCCAGGACAGTGAAGAGCGCCGTATCCACTGGCACGCTGATGGCGTTGCTGGCCAGGACCCGCCCCCACTGCCGGCGCTGACCATATCGCTTGACCCAGAGCTCGTAGATCTCGGTGTCGATCAGCTCGGAGACGATTTCGGCGATGATGGAGGCCAGCGAGATGCGCACCACCGGCGCAAGAACCATGCCAAACTCAGCCTGTTCGCCCACAGCCAGGTCGGGCGGCAGCTGCGCAATCAACCAGAACAGACCCGCCATGAAGAGGTTGATGGCGCCCGACGAGAATATCAGCAGGCGCGCGATGCTGGCGCTGCTGACCTTGTGCACCATATCGCGCAGGGTGAAGGTGATCGGGTAGATCAATGTGCCGCCGGCGATGCTGAACCCCGCGATGGACAAGATGCGCAGCCCGGCAACATCCGCCAGCATCTGCACCGCTACATACAGCACTGCCACCAGCACAAGAACATGCAACGCACGATTGGTCATAGGATTGTTTTCCTCCGCGAATCTGCAATCTGTTTCATGCGGCTCGGAATCAAGGCTAGTCTTCCGCCTGCTGCTTATAAGCTCGTTCGCGCTCGAGCAGCGCCCGTTTGCGTTCGATGCCCCAGCGATAGCCACCCAAGCTCTGATCCTTGCGCAGGACACGATGGCAGGGGATGACCAGGGCCGCGGGGTTCTTGGCGCAGGCATTGGCCACGGCGCGAATGGCTTTGGGCTTGCCGATGGCGGCGGCGATTTGGCTGTAGCTGCGCGTTTCGCCCATGGGGATCTTGCGCAGCTGCTGCCAGACCTTGATTTGAAAGGCTGTCGCGCGCAGGTCAAGCGGCAGATCCAGGTCAGGCTGCCAGCCTTCCAGGTAGCCGATGATGCGCTCGCAGAACTCGCCCAAGCCCTGGTCATCGCGCAGGCTTTCGGCAGCGGGGAACTCGGCCGCCAGATCCGCCGCCAGCGCGTCGACATCATCGCCCAGGCTGATGCGGCAGATGCCGCGTTCGGTGGCCGCGACCAGCAGTTGACCCAGCGGGCAAGCCACCACGCTATAGACAATCGCCATGCCGGCGCCGCGCCGCTTGTAAGCCGAAGGGGTCATGCCCAGGCTGTCATCGCTGCGCTCATAGAGGCGGCTGGAAGAGCCGTAGCCGACGGCGTGAATGGCTTGGGTGATGCGCTGCCCCCGGCGGACCTGCGCCTTGAAGTCATCGATGCGCAGCTTTTCGGCATATTGACGCGGACTGATGCCCGTGGCGGCTTTGAAAGCCCGCTGGAGGTGAAAGGGGCTGATGTGAAATCGCCGAGCCAGGTCATGCAGGCTGGCGCTCTCGGGGTGGATATCTTGCAGATAGCTGCAGATATTCGCGATCAAATCCGCACGCTGCCGCCCATTGCCCTCTGCCATCGCGCAATCCTCCCGCCATCTTGAATCGTAGACAAATCATACGCGATTGCGCTCGGCGCGACACTCTGATTCTTGCTCACTTGTCTGCGAATCAACTGAGGGAGATTGCCAGGCTGGGTAGCTAGGGCTGTGGCGCGACAGCCTCGTATGAGTCCACCAGCCGCACGGGCGGGCCGGCGGTATCGTCAGCGTTGAAGGCAAAGGGCGCCAGCTTCTGGTAAGCGGGGTTGAGCCCCAGGACAAAGAAACCGGCTTGGCGCGGATGATGCGCGCGCCGCATAGCCAGGAAATGCCGCAGCGCGCCCTTGGGCACAGCGAAGGAGTTGGAAAGGTCAAGCAAGATCGGCGCCTGGCCATCAACTGATTTGATCATGCGATGCCAGGCTTTGCGCGCGTCAAGGAATTGTTCGATGGACCAAGGGTCTTGAAAGCGGCATTCGATGCGCGCCTTCGATTTGTCGTTCCAATCGACTGAAATCGGCATCGTCTCGCTCAGCAGACTACATTAGCGCTAAGCCTTCGCAATATGACGAGCGAAAGCTAAGCAGATTATATGTCTCGTCCATAGCAAACTGCAAGTCGCGGGCGCTCAGCTTTTGCCCCAGGGGCGGATGAAGCTTTCGGGCTCCACGCCCAGGGCATCGGCCACGCGATTGATATAATTGAAGAAGCTGATGACCTGGGTGGCGTCATGAATGGCGACATCATCCAAGCCAGCCATGCGCAGCCGCTCGATATCCGCCTCGGTCATGGATGTCGGGGCGAGCGTCAATTTCTCGGCATACGCGCAGAGCGCCCAATCCATTGCGTTGAGCCGCGCGCTTCGCCAATCGCTGGCGATGGCATGCACAAAGGCGTCGGCTGCCGCTTCATCGTCGAATCCCGCGACCTCAGCCCGGAGGTCATGCGCATGCGACTGGATTCAGTAGACGCAATGGTTGGCTTTGCTGACGACCACAGCCAGCATCTCGCGCTGCTGCCGCGATAGGGGGGATTGGGCGAACATCGTGGCGCCATACATGTCCATGGCCGCTTTCATCACGCGGGCGTTGAGGGACATGATCTGCACGATGTTCCAGACTCTTCCCGCGCGGGCAATGGCTTTTTCGAGCTCGCGTTTGAGGAGGCCGGTGGCGTGGTCGAGCGTGATCTGTTTGATGTAGGGCATGGCATTCTCGCTATATCAGATTGTGTAGTCCAGCTTTGCTTCCCGACGATCTATTCGATTCGACAACCGATATATTATCTTGTCCCATGCAGGAGTCTCATACCAGCACTCTGACTTAGCTCTAAGAGCGTAATCAAACGCTGCCTGGTATTCGCGCCGCCGTTCGTAGATCTTCACCAAGACTTGATATCCAATTTGCCAGTACCCATAGCCCATGACTCGTTCGGCAGCCTGCAATGCTTCTTGCCTCCACTCAGGATCATTGTCGCAGGCTTCGGCTCTTTCAATACAGCGCTGACTCCTCGCTACCGAGTCTTGGTACTTATATTGCGCATAGTTGTACGCAAGCGGGATCTGCTTCAAGCATAGATCCGCGACTTCATCTATCCCGCCAGGATTCAGGCGCGGCTTGTAGGCAGCGTGAATTTCGTTGGACAGCTCTTTGTACCTCTTGACCTTTGTCATCGAAACCTTGTATTCCAAATCAAAGCGAATCGGCTCAATGAGTATCGACGGGTCGACTCGATATTTTGACTTGTCTGGCTCGGCCTCCCGCATCGCATCAATCTGCAAGAGTTCATTCCATTGACCAGAGAAACTGGCGCTGGAGAAGACATCCTGCTTTGCGCTCTCCAATTCAATCTCGACGGCAGCAAGCTCTCCTATTTCATGCAATACCTCAGTTATGCAGTAACCAGGTCGGACATAGATGATGTGCACGCCATACCTGTCACATAGTCGTTTCTTCCGCGCATCGCGTTCGCGGTTAAGCTCGAATGCCGCATGCCCGCCGAAATACTCGATCGGCTCATCGTGTTGTAGTCCCTGATACTCCAGGGCGATTCCAAGCTCGTGAACATATATGTCGAGATGTTGGCGATCTAGCCAATGTGGTCGATAGTGCTGTTGAACATCACATTCCGGCAGAGCGCGCTTGATTTCCTGATAGAGTTGCGTTTCGCTTGGCCAACCCTCCCCGACGCGAGGCAAACCAATTTCTACACGTGCGATATTCTCCGCCAATCGGGTAATCTGCTTCACAAAGTGAATGACGGGTTCACTGCGCGCAAAGCTGTACTCAATAACGGACGCTACTTTCGAATCGTCGCCGCTCTCAACGGTCAGCGCTAGCGGACCAACACCTGTATCAATTTTCCTTCTGTAGCTATGCGCTTTGGCCGCCCACAATTCAAGCAATCGAACGTTTTTCTCGGTTTCGTAAGTCGCCAGCAATTCATCAAGACATTCACAAATCTTGTCTATGTTCCGTTTGCCAAAGTCGGTAACCTGAGGTCCCAAGAGCGTCAATACTTCGCCGCCATTGATACTTTCCCCGGCAATCAGCTTCAAGCTCCAAATGGAGTCAATGAGGCTACGCTGACGCGCACCAAACTGAATGAGATGATCCAGTGCCCCATGTGCCTTCCCATAGTCGCCCAGCAGGATTTGGCAATCGGCTATGCGGTAAGAGATGTAATAGTTGTCTTGATTGCCGGCTTCAAGCACATTGATGGCAGAATTGTACGCGCCGTGAAAGATATAGATGTTTGCGATTTCCTGCGTCAAGATATCATTTGCACCATCCCCGTAGTGGTGATGGATGCGAATTATCTCAGGTAAAGCAGTCCCTCTAGGGATCTCCCACAATTTCTGGCTAATGTACCTACGCACATAATCAATATGCCCCTCGACATCGAGCGTTTCGCCGCGTTTCCAAGCATTCTGCCAACGACGGTAGAATCCGGCTTGCTGTCGGTTCATCGACCAAACAGAGGCATCCGTATGTCCGCCGACCGGATAGTGAGAATTATGTTCATAAGGCGGTACAGGCTTGCGCTCACCCATCACGCGGGCCGTTTCTGAATTAGGCGCTGCCACAAGTAAGAGCTCTGCGATTGCATGGAGGTCTTGGTCGAAACTAGCGGGTTCGAAGTACTCGGCGCGATGCCCTTGGCGGTGGAATTCTCGCGCCGCCCTACTTCCGCAAGCGCGGATCCAGCGCGTCACGCAAGCCATCGCCGATGAAGTTCACGCAGAGCACCGTCAGCGAGATCAACATCCCGGGCCAGAACACCAGCGTCCAGATGATGGTAAGATAATCCTTGCCATCAAAGAGCAGGCGCCCCCAAGTCGGGAAATCCGGCGGGAAGCCCAAGCCCAGAAAGGACAGCGCCGATTCGGTGATGATAGCCGCGGCCACGCTGAACGTCGCGGCGACGATGATGGGGCTCATCACATTGGGCAGGATATGCGCGCGCAGCACCCGACCATCGCGCGAACCCACGGCGTTGGCGGCTGTGATGAACTCGCGGGACTTCACCGTCAGCACTTCGCCCCGCACCAGACGCGCCGTCGGCATCCATTGCAAACCGCCGATGACCGAGACCATCAAGATGAAGACGCCGCCCTCCACCCCAAAAGACGCTTTCAACGGCTCGCGGAAGAGCATCATCAGCACCAGCAGCAAGGGCAATTGCGGCAAGGCGATGAAGATATCAGTCATGCGCATCAGCGGGTTATCCAGCCGGCGGAAATAGCCGGAGAGCAAGCCGATGACCGTGCCGATGGTGATGGAGACCAGCATTGCCGAAACGCCGATCATCAGCGAAACCCGCCCGCCCTGCATGGCCCGCGCCAAGGTATCGCGGCCCAGGCTGTCCGTGCCCCAGGGATGCTCCGGCGAGGTGATCTGGTAGGCGGCCACAATATCAATATAGGTGGGATCAAGGGACCAGAAGAGCGGGCCAAAAACCACGCCACCGACGATGACCGCCAGAACGGCGATAGCCACCAGCGCCAGCTTATGCTTGCGGAATTGCCGCCAGGCATCGCCGGCAAAGGTGCGCGCCTGCAGCTCTTCGCTCACTTCCAGGCTCTTGGGTTTGCTCTTCGCTTTTGTTGTCATTGTCATTGCCCGTCACCTTGTCCGATTGCAATCGCCACAATCTGGCAGCCCACGCTTTTCGATGTCGCGCGCTCCAAAAACCTGCGCTAGGTATAGGTCACGCGGGGATCGAGAATGCCATACAGCACATCGGCGACGATATTGAAGATGACCACCAGGACGGCGAAGATGAAGGTCACCGTCTGCACCGTCGGCAGGTCGCCGCCTTGGATGGCGATGATGAGATACTGGCCGATGCCGTTGACGCGAAAAATCTGCTCGGTGATCAGCGCGCCGGCGAAGATGCCCGGGATGCCCAGGGCGATCAGCGTGACCACCGGGATGAGGCTGTTGCGCACGGCATGGGTCGTCACCACCACGCGTTCGGTCAAGCCTTTGGAGCGGGCCGTGCGGATATAATCCTGCTGCAAATTCTCCAGCGTGGAGGCCCGCGTATAACGGCTCATCTGCGCCGTGGTATAGAGCGTCAGCACCGTGACTGGCATGAACATCTGCCGCAGTTGCAGCTGCAGCGTTTCTATGTCCGTGACCACAAGGGTGGTGTCATACACCGATGGGAACCACTTGAGATTCACGCTGAATATGATGATGAACATCAAACCGGTGAAAAATGTCGGCACGGAGAAGCCCACCATCATCAGGAAAGTGCCAACTTGATCGAATATCGAATACTGCCGATAGGCTGAAAAGACGCCCACCGGCACGGCGATGAGCACGCCCAGGATATACGATGAGCCGACCACCCAAAGCGTCTGCGGCAGGCGCTCGGCGATGATGTCGATGACGGGACCGCGCGTCGCCCAGGAAATGACGCGGACGCGGTCTTCCGAGCCGGGGAAGGTGATGCCGAAGGACTTTTCGATGAGATTCAAGGGTTCCGATATGAAGAATTGCTGGAGCCACTTGATGTATTTAACGGCGAAGGGGTCATCCGCGCCCAATGCCTCGCGGATCTTCTGGCGCACCTCCGGCGGGATGGTCAGCGGCAAGTTGCCAGTCGGGTCGCTGGGCGAAAGGTCGACGATGGCGAAGATGATGAAGCTGATGACAAGAATGGTGGGTATGGCGGTCAGGAGCCTGCGAACGATGTATTTTCCCATGATGTTGTCCCTCCCGCCTAATCAAGCCTGTAGGCGCGGCCAGGGCATTTCGCAAACAGGCCCCGGCCGCGATATTCAGATTGTGACGGATGCGCCTAGCTGCGCGTCCAATCGGCGACGTTCCAAAGTTCGGAATCCCAGGCGTTCATGGCCACGCCGTTGACGCTGTTGTGATGCGCCGAGACGCTGCCGCGATAGACCAGCGGAATCACGGCGCCGGTCTGCACCAGCATGTCGTTCATCTGGATGGCCAGGGAGGCGCGGTCTTCCAGCACTGCCGTCTCGGCCAACTGGTCAAGCAGGGCATCGTAATCCGTGTTGTACCAGCGCACGACGTTGTTGCCGTTCCAGCTGTTGTCGGGATGCGTGATCTGGTCGCTGCGCCAGCCGCCCATATAGGTCTCGGGGTCGGTGCCGCTCGAGCCATTCGTGTACATCTCGATGTCGGTATAGAATTTCGAGTAGGTATCCGGGCTGGCGATATCGCCACCGAAGAAGACCGCCGCGTCGATGTTGCGCAGCTCAGTCTCGACGCCGATTTCACTCCACCATTGCTTGATCAGCGCCTGGGTGTTCTGACGAACGGCGTTGGTCGAAGTCTGGTAGGAGACCTTGAGCGGGATGCCCATGTATTCGCGGATGCCATCGCCGTCGGTATCCATGATGCCAGCTTCGTCCAGCATGGCATTGGCAGCCTCAATATCGGGACCGCAGAAAGGATTGTTGGGCGAAGCGTAAATCGGCGGACCCGGCAGGATGTTGCAGGTCGCCACGCCGCCAGCGCCATAAAGTTGCCCGGCGATGACTTCGCGGTCGATGGCCATGGACATGGCTTGCCAGACGGCGTCCACCTGCAGGAATGGGTGGCCATTGCTGCCATCCGCCATCCAGACCGAGCGGTTCTCGCCCAAGGCCGGATCGGGATTGGTATGATTCAGCAACAGGCGCTCCACGCTGGTGGCGAAACCAACGATGACCGTGCCCTGCCCAGCGGCTTCCATCGCGCTCAGGACAGCCGGCGAAATCTGCAGGTTCCAGGCATAATCGGCTTCACCCGTCTCGAGCACGGCGCGCGCGGCCGATTCGGCATCGCCACCGCCCTTGAAGACAGCGCGGCCAAAGGCGGGCTGCCCCTCGACGCGGAAGTTCGGGTTCGCGGCATAGGTGATGACATCGTTGGTGCGGAAGTCAGTCACCATGAAAGGACCTGTGCCGATGGGACCAAAGCTCTCCTGGCATTCCAGAGCGCCGGCGCCGATGCAGTCTTCAAACTGCGCCTTCTGGATGATGGGCGTCAGATAGCCGACGAAGGGACCATAGGGGAAGGGCTTTGCCACGTCAAAGTTGATCTGAACGGTCATATCGTCAACGGCTTCGACCGATTCAACGTTGGCGAACTGATCCAGCACGGTGCAGCCGGTTTCAGGGTGCATGCAGAAATCGGCGCTGAAAACGACATCAGCCGAAGTCAAGGGGCTGCCATCCGACCAGAGGATGCCTTCGCTGAGCGTCCAGGTGATGGAGGTCAAATCTTCGGAGACGCCGCCGTTGGCCACAGTCGGAATCTCGTCGACCAGCCAAGGCACCATGACGCCATCGGGGTCATAGCGCGCCAGAGGTTCGAGGACGAGCGCGGCCGCTTCGAATTCCTTGGTGCCATTGCCAAGGTAGGGGTTCATGTGAGATGCCGCCTGCCAAAACAGGATGTTGACGGTATCTTCACTTTGGGCGATGGACATGCCGCCGAAGGACGACAACGCCATCACTAGGATCAATAATAGAGTGAGTTTAGTCTTCATGCTATCCTCGCTGATAGATTGTACGGATTACAGAAACACAGCAAAGCGATTATACCGACAAAGGCGGCGGTTTCGCAAATCTGAAAATTTCCGCCGCGCCGCTAGACGTTGCGCCAACAAAAAAGGGGCATGCCGAAGCACACCCCAGTTTGGTTCACTCTCGGGACGCGAGCCGATTACATATCAGCGCGGTACCAATCCTGGACATTCCACATTTCACTGTCCCAGCCGTTCATGTCAACGCCGCCCAGCGTATTGCTGTGCGCGGAGACGCTGCCACGGAAGACCAGCGGCACGAGGGCGCCACTCTCGATCAGCAGGTCATTCATCTGCTTCACGATTTCGGCGCGGGCTTCCACGCCACCTGTACCCGTCAGCTGCTCATAGAGCGCATCGTAGGCGGGGTTGCAGTGCCGCGGCACATTACGCCCCAGCCAGCCGTTGTCGGGGTTGGGGTCCGCGCCACAGATCCAGCGCACCATGAAGGTCTCGGCATCCGGACCGCTGGTGCCGCTGGTGAACATCTGCACGTCCGTGTAGAACTTCTGGTAGGTATCCGGGCTGGCCGGGTCGCCACCGAAGAAGACGGCCGCGTCAATGTTGCGCAGCTCGGTATCGATGCCAATCTCGCCCCACCATTGCTTGATCAGCGCCTGGGTATTCTGGCGCACGGCGTTGGTCGAAGTCTGGTAAGACACGCTGAGCGGGACGCCGTCAGCTTCGCGGATGCCATCGCCATCGCTATCGACGATGCCTGCTTCATCCAGCATGGCGTTCGCTGCAGCGATGTCCTGCGAGCAGCCCAGATAAGTCTCGGAAACGTTGACGGGAGGCCCGTTCACCATGTTGCAGGCTGCGGCCCCGCCAGCGCCGTAGAGCTGGCCCGCGATGATTTCGCGATCGATCGCCAGCGACATGGCATGGGTAACAGCCTGGTTGGTCAGGAAAGGATGCGCGTTGGAGCCATCCGCCATCCAAACAGAACGATCGGGATTGTCAGGGCTGACATCGGTCTGGTTCATCATCAGGCGCTCGACAGAAGACGAGAAAGCCACAACCACTGTGCCATTGCCAGCCGCTTCCATGCCGCTCAAAACGGCGGGAGAGATCTGCAGGTTCCAGGCGTAGTCGGCTTCACCGGTTTCCAGCACAGCGCGCGCGGCCGATTCGGCATCGCCGCCGCCCTTGAAGACGACGCGATCAAAATGCGGCTTGCCTTCTTCACGATAGTTGGGGTTGGCGACGTATGTGACCACATCATTGGGACGGAACTCGTCCACCATGAAAGGACCCGTGCCAATCGGCGCGAAGTTCTGGTCCGTGCAAGCCGACATGTTGGCGCCTATGCACTCGGCGAATTGCGCCTGCTGCAAGATCGGAGCGGATTGCGTCACAAAGGGGTCGTAGGGATTCGGCTTGGGCACGCCAAAGGTGATCTTGATCTGGTTGTCGCCGATATCTTCCATGCTGACCACGTCATTGTAGAAATGCTTGGTCGAGCAGCCGCCGTCCGGATGGGTGCAATACTGCCAGGTGAAGATCAGGTCATCGACCGTGAGCGGGCTGCCATCCGACCAGACGACGCCATCCTTGAGCTTCCAGGTGATGGTGGTCAAGTCTTCAGAGACGCCGCCATTTTCCAGAGTGGGAATGAATTCAGCCAGGTCCGGCACCATAACGCCATCGGGATCGATGCTGGCCAGCGGTTCCAAAATGAGCGCGGCAGCGTCGAAGTCCTTAGTGCCGCCGGAGAGATACGGATTCAGAATCGAAACCGCCTGCCAATACAGAATCGTCACTTCGCTTGTGTCTTGCGCGATGGCGAAGTTGCCGAAGATGCTGCTGAGCAGCAAAACCAGCACGAGCAGAGAAAGTTTGAGTCGCATAATGTTCCCTCACTGATTGTGAACAAATCGCGAATTGTCAATTTCGCAGGGCAATTATACACGTCGCCCGCGCGAAAATACAAACCGAATCTGAATTCGATTATGTCGGCGGATTTAGGACGCTGGCAGGCGATCAATCCAGCACTTGTTTGCGCCGCAGCAGATTGATCACAATCGCCAGCACCACCTTGATCATGTAATACACCGAGCGCGACGCCGTGATGGACGAACGGCCATGCCGGCGCGCTGTCATCCGGGCGGGCGCTTCCACCTGCTTCAAGCCGCCCCTGTGCAAAATCACGATGGCTTCCGGCTCGGGATAATCATGCGGATAGACCTGCGCCAGCAGCTTGATGGCTCTGCGATTATACGCGGAGCAGCCCGAAGTCGGGTCAGTGACGCGCTGGCTGATGACGAGCGAGAGGATGCGCGCGAGGATGCCGCTGCCCAGCCGCCGCAGGGGGGGCGTGCCATAATCGCCTTCCGCGCCCATAAATCGCGAGCCGATGACCACATCGACCGCCTGAGATTGCAGGCATTCCAGCAAGACGAGATTATTGGCCGGGTCATGCTGGCCATCGCCATCGTTGCGCAGGACAATCGCATAATCATGCGCTTCGGCATATTGAAAGCCCGTCTGCACAGCCGCGCCAATGCCAACGTTGAAGGGCAGAGCCAGGACCTGCGCCCCGGCCGCCCGGGCTTGCGCCGCCGTGTCATCGGCCGAGCCGTCGTCGATGACCAGCACATCAGCCGCCGGCAAGCGCCCTTGGATCTCGCGCGCGGCTCGGGCGATATTGAGCCCTTCGTTATAGGCGGGCAGAATAATCAGGATGCGCTCGGCGCTCATTTCTCGATTGTTCCCCTCCCGCCGAAAGTGTAATGGACACTGGCAGAAGCGCAAAGATGCGAACAGGCTTGGCTTGGCGAAAAGCCGCAGACGCGCCGGAGCGAGCAAGGTGTTGCCAGCCCAGTCCAATATGTTGTAACATCATATTTGGCAGCGTCGCCCGCGATAGGACGCGGCGAGCGTCGCCAGAGAGACAACCAGCAAATTGGATGCATTGCATGAGCGATCGCGTTGCCCTCAGCGCCAGATTAGGCAATTTTCGGGATTGCGTGGATCTGGCTTGCCGGCGCGGTTTGGGCATAGAGATCATGGCATTCTCGCTGCCGCAGGTCCTGGATAGCGATTGGCGCAAGCTCAACAGAGAATATCGCGCGGCATTGGCGGATGTGCCCGGTCCCTTGACCATCCACGGACCGTTCATGGACCTGGTATCCGGCAGTCCGGATGAACGCATCAATATGGTGACATACGGGCGCTATGAGCATGTGATTCGCATCGCGGATGGCTTGGGCATCGGGCAGATCGTGCTGCACGCCAATTATATCGGCTTGCTGCATAACGACTTCTATCGTCAGGGCTGGCATCAGCGCAACGTCGACTTTTGGGGTCCGCTGGGCGATTACGCCAAAGCTTACGACGTGGTCATCGCCATCGAAAATATGTGGGAATATGACCCGACGATAATCAGCAATCTGCTGCGGGAGCTGGATCATCCCCATCTGAAAGCCTGCATAGACGTCGGGCATGCCACGCTCTTTTCCGACCCCGGCGTCGGCTTTGACGATTGGCTGGACGCTATGCGCCCCTGGGTCATCGAGCTGCATCTCAACAACAACAATGGCGTGATGGACGAGCATTTCGGCTTCGATTGGGAACACGGCGTGCTGGATTATGGCGAAATCATGCCCAAGCTGCGCGCGCTGCCAAGCAAACCGGTGATGGTCCTGGAGATGGACCGCGTGGCGGATATGGAAAACAGCTTGCATTACTTTGAAATCGCCGCGGACGGCTGACGGTAACTTTGGGCAGCCTCTACTCCCTGGCGGCGCGGCCCGTGAATGTCGGGTCGCATTGCGGGATGACGGTTTCAATATCGGCGGCAAATTGCAATTGATTGGCCTCGATGGCCAGCTGCAAGCCCGGCTCAAGATAATCCAGCGCGCGCGAACAATTGCCCAGCAGAATCTGTGAAAAGCCCGCCCAGTAATAATGCTGCGGGTTGAGGCTGCCCAGCGCGATAGCATTCTCGAAAGAAAGCGACGCTTCCTCGATAGAGCCGAGCTTGTTCTGCATATAGCCCAGCCAGAATTGGCAATTCAAGTTATCGGGATTGAAATCGACGCAGTCTTGCAGGTAGCGCTGCGCCTGAGCCGGGTTGCCATAGGCGCCCCAATAGCCCTTGCCGGTCATCAGCAGAGCCAGCTCATTGCGCGGGTTGGCTTCCAAGACATCGCTGAGGTATTCCAGAGCGATATCGTAATTGCGCAGGTTGCTCTCCAGTATGGCGATATCGACGGCGAAGAGGTTCATATTGCCGGCCATGCTGTAGGCTGTCTGGAAATCCTGGCGGGCGCCTTCATAATCGTATTGATGCTCCTGGCGGATCAAACCGCGGGCGCGATAGGCTTCGGCGCTGTTCGGATTCTCTTCCAGCAAGGCCTCCACCAGCGCTTGACCGCGTTCGGCTTGGCCCAGGCTGAGATAGATCTCGGCCAGGTAGGCTTGGGCGCGGCTGTGCTGCGGATCCAGCTCCAGAGCCTGCAGGACGCTGGCCAAGCCTTCTTTGGCGCGGAGATCCCAATCCAGAGCCCAGGCGTGAATCGCCCAGCCATCGGGATCAAAAGGATCGGCATGGATGGCTTTTTCGGCATAATCCGCGGCTTCCGCGTATCGGCTGCTGTTGATCAAACCCAGGGCGATGCGCCGATGAATCTCCACATTGTTGGGCAAAGCCGATGCGATCTCCTGGTAGAGCTCGGTGGCTGTGCCCAAGGCGCCCTGCCGCCAGTAATTGTCCGCTTCCACAAGCTGGTTGCGCGGGTCGCTGGTCGGCGTGGGTTCAGGCACGGACAGGGTGGCCGCCCGGTCTTCCAACTGGTTGATGACATCGTAGAGCGCTTCCTGGACGATGGGCGCGAAAACCTCGCGGTTGAGCAGGATGCCGATGCCGATGGCGATCAAGACGATGAGCAGCAGGGAGAAAGCCAGCCGGCGGCAACTGATGACGCTGCGCCGCTGTACGCCGCGATATTTCTTGGGTGTGCGGATCTGCAATTCGCGCCTCCGCGGCCCGTGCGCAGCCTAGCCCAGAACCTCCGCCGTGAACCTGCCCAGGTCATCCAGCAGATGCTCCGGCTGGCAGCGCGCCAGGCTCTCGCGCTCGGCATAACCCGTGCAAACGGCCACGGCGATTGCGCCTATGGCATGGGCGGCTTGGATATCGGCCGGCGTATCGCCTATCACGATGATGTCGCGGGCGCTGAGCGAGCAGCCCATGAACTCCTCGGCGCGACGCTGGGCCAGCCGCGTCAGATCCGCGCGTTCGGGGGATTCATGCCCATAGGCGCCGATGGGGAACCAGCCTGGCTCAAAGCCGGCCATTTCCAGCTTGATGGCCGCCGTCAGCGATGTGTTGCCGGTCACAATGCCGATGAGCATGTCAGCGCGTTTGCGCAGCGCCCGGAGGACCTGCATGGCATGCGGCAGGGGCTCGGCCTGATAGTCCGACATGATCTGCCTCATGTGCCGCGCCATGATCGTTTCATAAGACCCGATGACGCGCCCGATATCCTCGCTGGAATAGCCATGCGCCGCCAGCGAATCCGCCAGGATGCGCCAATCGGTCTTGCCGCCAAAAGCGAACTTGTCCAGGTCGCCGACCGTGCCAAAGCATTCCAGCATGGCTCGGCGCTTGGCCTCCCGCCCGATGCCGCGGCTGATGAGCAGCGTGCCGTCAATATCGAAGAGAATCAGTTTCATGCCCCCGCCCCCAACAGCCCGGCCCCCGAAATGTTCTGTAGGGGCGATTCTGTGAATCGTCCGCTTTGCCAGCAGATGCCCAGATTATTCGCTGCCTTCCATGACGATGAAGGAAGCCTCCGCGGCCCCCTTGCGCGCTTGGATGGCGGCTTGATATTCCGCGGATTCGTACATGCGGCGGGCCGCTTCGACGCTCTCGAACTTGACCAGCACGATGCGCTCTGGGCTGTCGGGACCTTCGAGGATGTGCTTCTCGCCCCCGCGGATGATGAATGCGCCGCCGTATTTTTCCAGGATGCCAGGCGTGAGTTTCATGTACTGCTGGTATTGCTCGGGGTCGGTCACGTTGGCGCGGACGAGCAGGTAGGCGGGCATGGGATTCTCCTTGGCTAGGCGGCTGATTATAGCGGAAAGGCGCGGCGGGGGGTATAGTAGGGTATGGGGGTGGATGTGTCCCGGTGGATGCCCCGGTCTTCAAAATCGGTGGGCGGTTGCGCAGAGCAGGCGCTGGTGGGTTCGACTCCCATGCACTCCCGACTGAGGTTTGACAGGGCGCGAATGATCTGATCCTATCGTCACCATGTGCTTGATGTTTGGGAAAGGATAGGATGATGCCTGCCTATGAACTTTGGTTTCGTCATTCTCATGGATCGATGTCCCTAACTGGAATGTGTGACACCGTCGCGGAGCTTGAGGAGTTGCGGGCGGCACTCGATGAACCAGCCGAGAAATTCGAGGTGACTATCCTTGACCAAGGCGTTCCTAGCAACTACCTGCCAGAAATTGAAGTTGTGCCCTTGGCCGAGATGCTGGAACGCGGCGATGGCTGCGATTGTGGCTGCGGTCGGCGGGAGTAGCATTTTCATCAAGGTCTTGACGCCTGATCTTTCAAGTGATCTACTTAAGTTCCGTGAACCCGGTGTGCGGTCCCTCAGTATAGATTGATCAATGGAGTCGATGATGTCGAGCATTCCCGATTATGCAGAAATCAAAGTCTGGCTCGTAAAAGACTTAATGGACGCTGCATCAAAAGAACCCATGAAGAACTGGCAGATTACGATTCCTGAGTTTCAAAGACGACTAGTATGGCCCGAGAAAAAACAAAAGGATCTCATACAATCTATCAAGAAGGGTTATCCATTCGGCTCACTGCTTCTTTTCGAAGATATTGAAAAAGGCAAACGGGACGCGAGCAACAGAAAATACTACAATCTCATAGATGGTTTGCAGCGTACGCATGCCTTAAAGCGTTATACGGATAATCCTAATAGCTTTTTCGGCGATACAGACATTGACGAAATCGACAGTGAATTCTGTGATTTTGTAGCGCGAGAGTTAGGGCAGGAATCCGAGCAGGGTAGAATCACGGTTCGCCGAGAGATTGCGAATTGGATACGAAGTGTCGAGGGCTTTAGCGAAACTCATGGTTGGGAGACAAGCGGCCTTATCCAAAGACTTATCAGGCATGTGCTCGAGGTGCAACCCGGTACGAATGAGTTCTACGCCAAAACTGGACGGCTGAATAGCAACGGGCTTTTCAAGAACAGGATGCAATTATTTCTCGAGTCTGTGCGAAAACAGGCTGACATCAATGATGTAAAGATTCCTATCATTATTTTCAATGGACCAGCGTCGGATCTTCCCGCGGTGTTCGAATTGCTCAACACGCAGGGTACTACGCTCAGCAAGTACGAGGTGTTTGCTGCACAATGGATCGGATATCGAGATCATATCAAGAATAAGAGCATTATTGATGCGATTTGGAAGAAGTACGAAGCATTAGTTGACGAAAGTTTCACTTCCGATGCATGGGAAGACTTTCCCGACATCAAGACCAAACAGGAGCGCAAGTACTCGCTCTTCGAGTATCTGTTTGGATTCGGTCAGTATCTTTCTGACAAGTTCCCCAACTTGTTTGAGGCCATAGCAGATGACAAGCCAAGTTCGGTGGGCTTCAACCTTGTGTCCGCATGTATCGGACTCCCAATCAAGGAAATGTACAAGCTTCCAAAGCGGACGGTGAAGTTTGGTCAGTCAAAGCTTGAAGATTATGTATTGGAATCGACGGAGTTTGTGGATTCGATACTGAAACCAATTCTCTCCGTCCGGCAACATGGCCGCAGAAAGATCTCCATATACCATACCGAATACCAGATTATCTCGATCATTGCGACAGCATTCCAAGTTCGGTACGCGAAAGAGAACCTGTCGGAAATCGAAGGCTGGAAGCCGAATCGCACTAAGCTTGAAAAGCATATTCTCATGTACTACTTATACGATATATTGCGAGGGCAATGGAAAGGATCCGGTGATTCGACATTGCAGGATACGGTTTCCAATCTACGATACTTGAACGCTCCGCCCACTAAAGCCACGTGGGAAAGTGTGCTTGCAGCATGGTTTGAGGATGAACAGAAACCTCTGGTCCACAGGGGACGATATGTTAGGGATCAGGTCCCGGAGATTCTTCTGCTCAAGTATATCTACGTCCACAAATTGACTGTATTCAAAAACGCCAAGAAGTACCATGTCGAGCATATTGTACCTGTAGGAAAGTTAAAGTCTCTTCTTCAGAAAAATAACCTCGATGACAAGATTGCAATTAACTGTATCAGCAACCTTGCGCTGTTGGAGAGCAAGGACAACACGAAAAAGGGTGACCTTACATTTGCCGAGTTTCTAGAGAAGCAACGCAATAGTGGTCAAATCTCCGTAGAAAATTTGGACAGCAAGAGACGGGAATATGAAGATCAACTGATGTGCGACTCGGAGATTCTACCTAAGCAACTTACAAGATGTTCGTATGGCGACTTTGTTTCCCATCGTTTTGAAGCTCTGAAGGCTGAGTTCCTGAATGTCTGGGATGGCTACTTTCCAGAAGGTCGCTAATCCCCGCCCGACCGCCTCCTAAACACCCGCCAGGCCACCCGCAAGACCCGCAGCAGCAGCAGATACCCCTGCGTCTCGCTGTGATTGTCATACTCCTTGCCGCCGCCGCTGCGCAAGTAATAACTCAAATCCGCAATCGCCTCGTCATACTTGAACTGGGCCGCCCGCGCCCGCCCGCGAACCTCATAAGCCCGCTTGATTTGCGGGTTCAGCTTCAGCGCCCGCGTCAAATCCGCTTCGGCATCGGCATATCTCCGCCGCGCTTCATAAGCCAAGGCCCGCTGGAGATGCGCCTCGGCGTATTCCGGCTCAATGTGAATGGCCATGGTATGGTCGTTGATGGCTTGCTCGAATTGCCGCTGCGCCCGGCGGATTGCCCCCCGCTGATTGTAGGCTTCGGCCAAGTAGGGCTCGATTTCCAGCGCCCGGTTCACGTTTTGCAGAGCCTCATCCCAGCGGTCCAGGCCGGTCAGCGCTTCCGCCCGGCACAGATGCGCCGCCGCCAAATCGCCCAAACCCAGCTTGATGGCGCTGTCAAACATGGCGATGGCTTCCGCGTATTCGCCCTCGTCAAGCAAACGCAAGCCCGCCTGGTAGTAGTTGCGCTCTTGCATGGCAACCGCCCGCTGCTGTCTCGCCCTTAGTGTAGCGAAAATTAGCGCACGCCTTCAAGCGCCCACATCCGAGCCCATCCGCCAACAATCATCCCCCTGACTCGTCGGGTCGCGTAGGTCGCGTAGACACTGACCGTCGACACTGACCTGCGGGGGACCGAGGGGGTCGCCACTGTCCGTTTTATGTCGCGCGCCTATCTGCTAGGATAGCGCCCAGCGTTCACACGGGAAACGAACTTGACTTTGGCGCGCCGCCTGCTGGTCATCCTGCTGCTCATGCAAGCCTTGACGCATTGGTTCTGGCTGTCGCCGGCCGCGCATTCAGGCCAAGTTGCCATCCCCTGGCTTATGAACAATGGACTGCGCCTCTTTGACGACATCCTCGAACAGCATGCCCCGGGCAGCTCAGTCCTGGCGGCTTTGGCGCAGCGCCTGACGGGCTTGGAGCCGGCTCTGCTCGTCAAGCTGCTGAACATTCTGCTCCTGCTGGCTTTCACTGTGCTGGTCTATATTTTGGCGACGCGGCTGGCGAAGTCGGCGCTGGCAGGCATCCTGGCGGCTCTAATCTGGGCCTGGTGGCTGCCGGTCTATGGCAATGTCATGCTCTATTTCGACGCGCTGCTGGCATTCTGCGTCCTGGCGGCTCTCTGCGTCTATTACGCCCGCGACGATTCGCCATCGACCCGGCAGCGCATCGTCATGGGTTTGCTGATGGGCGGCGCCACGCTCTTCAAGCAGCATGCCTGGCTGGCTCTGGCTTTGCTGCTGCTCTGGCTGATTGCGCGCAACGGCTGGCGAAGCGCGATTTTGTATGCGGGGGCGGCGCTGATCCTGCCCCTGGCGCAATGTGCGCTGCTGCTGGCTGATGATGTCTTCAGCGCTTATGTCTATTGGAATTGGACCTTTAATCTCAGCGGTTTGATGGATGGCGTGCCGCTGGATGGCGATCTCTTTCGCAAGCTGCTGCTGAGCAATATGCTGGTCCTGCCCTTCGCGCTGCTGGCTTGGCGCGAGACCGGGCGGCGCAATCTCCCGCTTGTCATGATGTGGCTGGCCGGCTTGAGCCTGCTCTATCCGCGTTTCGGCGAGATCCACGCCATGGGGCATCTGGCGCTCGCGGCGGTGATGTCGGGCTATGCGCTGGCTCGGGTCGGGCGGGCGCTTGACGATTGGCGCGCATGGGATGTGACAAGAGTGACCCTGGCTGGCTTGGCGCTGGGCATCGGCTTGGGCTGGCTGTGGACGGGCGCAGCCAGCTACCTGCATCTGCCGCTCGGTCCTGGCGCAATCCTGGGTCATGACGAATTCGCGCAGTTGGCTGCCGAACTCAAGGCGCGCAAAGAACCGGGCGATACGCTCTTCATCCTGCCCGAAGCCGACAGTACGCCCCAGCTGCATCCGCTGACGGATATGCTGCCGCCGGGCGCATGGGTCAAAGGCTGGCATTGGTATTTCAAAGCCGACGGCGCTCTGGAGCGATTGAAAGCCGAATGGGCAGTGGACCCGCCAAGCTGGATTGTCGTCTTCCCCGACTTGATTGACTTTCCCGAATCCGGCATGACGCAGCTGCTGGAAATCGTACGCGAGCGATACCAGCAAGTGGCTGTGGTCGAGGGCGTCTATGGGCATGGACCGGCGCTGCTCTACCGACTCGCAGCCGACGGCGCATGACCGGCTCCGTGATTCAGCTTTCGCCGCGCGGCACACTCATATACCAGTGCTTGAATCTGGCTGTCATATTGCTGCCGCTCTACGCGCTGAGTCTGTTAATTTCAGCTCTGAGTCTGCTGCCAGGCTCGCCTCTGGAGTCATGGACTGTCCCCAGCCAGCGATTCAGCGCGCAGGTCTTCACGTTGCTTTGCCTGAGCAGTTTCATCGGCGGGGGCATCCTGATGGCGCGCGATGCCTTGAGCCATGCGGCCCATCAACGCATGCTGCGAATCTGGATTTGCCTGGTGGCCATCGTACTGTGCCTCGGCCCCTTTACGGAGGCTGCCGCGCTGGATCTGACCTTGGCTTTGGCGCTGCTGGCTGGCTTGGCAGGGAGCGCGCGCGGGCTGCCCGCCACTAGCCGTATGCGCATCTGGCAACTCGGTATGCTGCTCATCGCGGCCTCGCTGCCCGCCTCGCATCTGGCCTCGGGCGAGCTTGCGGAAGCGCTGAGGGCCTTGCCTTTGCATCTGGCATTTCCGCTTTGCGCCTTGAGCCTGGCATTCTGGCTGCTGACGCGTCTCGGCGCGCTTTCTGACGACCTGGCCGAGGCCCGCCTGCGCATCTGCGCCTTCATGCTGGGCTTTGCGGCACTGCTGAGCAGCCTGGGTCGCATAACTTTGCCGCCGATACTCGCTGCTTGCGCGGCCGCTCTGGTCATCATTGCATTCGGCCTCGTGGCCAGCCATTTGGCCCGCCCCCTTCGCGAGCCAAACGAGAACAAGTCTCTGGCCGGGCACTGGATCGCATTGGCGGCTCTAAGCTGGCTGGCTTTTGGAGCGCTGGGCGCGATCAGCCTCACAGGCGGCCTGTGGCAGGCCATGCGCGGCACGGACCTGGCGGCGGCATGGGATGGGATTGGCGGATGGGGCAGCCTTGCGATTGCCCTGGCGCTTGTCAATTACACAGCCAGCGCGCTGCGGGGCGATAATCGGCGCGTAACCGGCTATCTGGCCTTTTGGCTCATCAGCTTTGGCGCGGGCTTCGCCTTCATCGCCCAGCTTTGCCGCGGCGTCGCCCAAGCCTATCTGCGCGAATATGCGAACCCGGCAGCCCTCAGCGAGGCGGAATTGCTGCTGCCATTGACGCTCATTTGGCTGGTCTGTCAGGTGGTTCTGGCAGCGGGGATGATCGTCTACGCCCTGGGCTATTTTGCGCGGCGGCCGCGGATTCGGGTGGTCGCGCCTTAATCATCCGCGCCGGGCAGGAAAGCCGCCAGCAAAACACTGGCGTAGGCGATGAGCAGCCAGGCGCCAAAGCTGCCCGCAGCGTCAGCCGTCATGTTGGGGAAGACAGCCGCGAAACCCTGCGCCACCAAGCCATCCAGCGCCATGCCCGAGATGACAAGCAGAACAGCCGCCTCGAAACGCTGCGAGCGCGCAAGGCCCTGCCAGCGAAAAAGACACAGCGCAAGCAGCAGCATGGCGCCAATCGTCAGCAGCCAAAGCAGCGCCAGTATCAGCCCGTCCTCATACAAAAAGAAGAGTTGCCCAGCCGCGCGAAAAGCCAGCGTGGCCAAGAGCCAGACCAGGAAGCCGATGCCCAGGAAGAGTTTTCTGTTCATCGCTGCCGCCCCCTTTTCACTTGCCAGTCAAGCGCGCGCGGATCCACTCCATGCGCGGATAACCCAGCGTTTCCCAATGGCGCAAGGTCGCCTCCGCGTCATAAGGCAATGCCCGCAACTGAACCCCCAGCTTGCCCTCCCGCCATTCCAGCAAAGCCCATTCCGCCAAGCCCGGCGCCCCGAAGGACAATCCCACGCTGCCCGGATTGATGACCCGCCAGCCGCCCGCCGCGCGATCCATAGCCAGATGCGTATGCCCGCAGAGCGCCAGCCGGCCATGGCGATCGAGCAGGGCGTCAGCCGCTTCTTCGTCGGGGCTGTCAGGCAGCAGCGATGTCGCTTCGTCATCGCCGGGGATGGCATGAAAGCCGATGACCGTGCCGTAGCCAGACACGCTTTGCCGCAGTTCGCGCCCCAGGATGCCGCTGAGAAGTTGGAACTCCGCCCATTCCAGCCGCTGCATCGTCCAGGCAAAGATAGCGTTCATGGCGAGGAGTGTGTCAAGATAGGCGGGGTACTGGCTTTCTTCCGTCGGCGGCCTCATCGGCATGCGCTCGCCCGTGACCAGATAGCGATCGGTATTGCCGCCGATGATCTTCAGCTTGTCCTCGCCGAGTTCGGAGCGCCACGCCAGCAAGCGCTGAAGGCACTCGCGGGGTTGGCCCCCCAGAGCCGCCAGATCGCCCAGGCACCAGACTTGGTCGATCTCGCCAGCCGACTGGATATCGTCTATGACCGCTTCCAGCGCGGGCAGATTGCCGTGGATATCGCCGAAGACCGCCAGCCTCATGGATATGCGCCTTCGCTCGTCTCGCCATATAATGAGACCGGAGTGTAACACGGATGCGTTTGCGTCGCAGGCTGCAAAGACCGTCGGGGGGATCAAGGGCGGTGAAAGCCTCAATCCAGTGGAAGGACCTGGCTTGGCAGCGGATTCTGCCGCTGGCTTTTTTCTGCCTGGGCTTGGCATACATAGTCGCGTCGCCGCATTTTGAAGCCTCGGACAGCGATGAACACGCGGGCATGATACAGTGGCTGGCCGAAACTGGCCGCCTGCCCATCCAAACCGCGGAGCATGATGCGCTCTATGGCCAGGAAGCCAGCCAGCCGCCGCTCTATTATGCCGTCATGGCGCTGATTTGGCGCATGCTGGATACCACCGATTTCGACGCTGTGTATCAAGAGAATCCGTTGGCGATCAACGGGGACCCGCATCGGCTGGGCAGCCGCAATCTGGTCTTCTACCGCCAGCCCTACCCGCCCGTCTTGCATGGGACGTCGCTCGCCTTGTATGTCATTCGCCTGGCGACCCTGGCCATGGGCGCCGTGACGGTCTACGCGGTATATCAATCGGCGCGGATCGTCGTTCCAAGCTCGCGCGACTTCGCGATTCTGGCGGCTTCGCTGGTGGCTTTCAATCCGATGTTCGTCTTCATCAGCGCGTCGATAAGCAATGATCCGCCCGTTTCCATGTTGACCGCGCTGATCTGCTGGCGGACGCTGATGATGCTCCGGGATGGCTTCGCGGCGCGGCGCAGCGTGATCTTGGCTGTATTGATCGCCCTGGCGACCTTGACCAAGCTCAGCGGCATCGCGCCGGGCTTCGCTGCGGGGTTGGCGGCGCTCTGGCTGGCATACCGGACACAGGACTGGCGTGGTTTCATGGCGCTTAGCCTGGCGGTCCTGCTTGTCTGGCTACTTACGGCCGGCTGGTGGTACGCGCGAAATCTGCAGCTCTATGGCGAGCTTTTCGGCACAGGGTCGATGTTGGACTTCTATGGAAGGCGAACGATAACGCTGGGCGGGCTGGTTCTGGAAGAATTCGAAGGGCTGCGCATCAGTTATTGGGGGCTCTTCGGCGCGTTCAGCATCCTCACGCACAAAGCTTTCTACCTGGCTATGGACCTGCTGAGCCTGCTGGGCGCTCTTGGTCTGCCGCTGGCGCTGAAATCAAAACGGCGACCCGCGAACTTGCGCGTAAATGCCGCTTTTCTTGGGCTGACGCTGGCTTTGGGGGGCGCTATGCTGATCTGGTGGTCCCTGCAAACGACAGCCAGCACGGGCCGACTGCTCTTCCCCTATATCACATCCATCAGCATCTTGCTGGCGCTGGGCATAAACGCGCTGCGCATTCCCAGCCTCTTGATTTGCCTGCCGCTCTTTCTCTTCACTTTGGCTTGCCCTTTTCTGTACATCAAGCCGCAATACGAGCATCCGCCTGCCGTGGCGAAGCTGCCGGAATCCGCCAGCCCAAGTTTCGCGCGCTGGGACGATATCACTTTGGTCGGCTATGAGATCCCAGAACCGCGCCGCTGGGCTGCTGGCGACGAGATCCCGCTGACCGTGTATTGGCAGCCGCTGGCCCAGTCCCGCGAATTGCAGGCGCTCTTCATCACGCTGATAGACGCCGAGGGCATGGCTCTGGCCACCATCGACAGTTTCCCCGGCTGGGGCACGCTGCCCACGACCTGGTGGCGGCCCGGCGTCATCTACCGCGACGACTATATCCTGCAGATCCCCTCCGATACTCAAGCTGTCTCGCCGATTCAACTGCATATCGGCTGGTATAACTGGTCGGACCGCCTGGACATCATGCCGCGTTCGGAGGCTGACCAGGAATATGCCGCCTACACCTTGCCGCTCGGCGCAATCGTCGCGGCGGACAAGCTCCAGCAGACACTGGGCGGCGACGCCAGCCCGCAAGGCAAGGTCTTCGGCGATGCGCTGAAACTGAATGCCTATGACTTTTCCGCCGGGCATGCGCTGGAAATGGAATGGCAGGTCTTGGCAGCAATCAGCGGCGACTGGCGCGCTTTCGCCATCGTTCTTGACAAGCCATACCAGGAGGGAACGGACTTCGCGGTCATCTTGCAGAAGGATTCAGCGCCACCTGTGCCGTTGGATTTCCTCAAAACCGGCGAGACTTTCATCACGCGGCATGAATTCCAGTTGCCGGCTGGCTACATCGGCGAGCATGGCATCTATGTGGGCTGGTACAACGAGGCGCTTGGCATGCGTTTGGCGGCGCCATTTCCACAGAATATGCTGGAGCTGCCGGCATTGCTCTTTGAGGCGAACGGCGCATGAGGCGGGGAACGGCTGGCAGCCCCTGCGTCTCGCTATCGGCAACATTGACAGAAGGCGGGCAGGGCGCTATGCTTGCGGCGATGACATACGTGATGGAGTGATGATGGGGCAGTGCAGTTGTTGTCGCTGTTGTCAGACGCGTGGAGCCTAGCCGCCTGAGATAACAGCCAAACTCACTCAAGACTGATTTTCCAAGTCAACTGGCAGAGGCGAGGCGCCGGCGAACGGCAGCCCAGGCAGAGCCTTTGCGCAAGTTGGCTTTTTTGTTGAGCAGCACGCTGGAGCCAGTATGACAATCGTCGCGGAAATTGAGCGTGATTCGCCGGAGACCGCCGATGACCTGACGCGGGATATTGAGCGGCAGATCGGCAATACGCCCCTGCTGAGCTTTCGCCGGGTGACGCGGGCATTGCCTGCCTCTGTGCGCGTCTTCGCCAAAGCCGAATGGCAGAACCCCGGCGGCAGCGTCAAAGACCGAGCCGCCTACGCCATCATCCGCAGCGCCGAAGCGGCTGGCAAACTGCGTCCGGGCAAGACCATACTGGATAGCACCAGCGGCAACACCGGCATCGCCTACGCCATGATCGGAGCAGCCAAAGGCTACCGCGTCAAGCTGCTGCTGCCGGAAAACGTCAGCCCGGAGCGGGTGGCCATACTGCGCGCTTATGACGTCGAGCTGGTCTTCACGGACCCGCTGGAAGGCTCGGATGGCGCTTTGCGAGCCGTGAGCGACCTGGCAGCGAGCGCGCCGGAACGCTATTTCTACGCCGACCAGTACAATAATCCCGCCAACGTCCAGGCGCATTATGCAGGCACGGGCGCGGAGATCTGGCGACAGACGCGGGGCACCGTGACGCATTTTGTGGCTGGGCTGGGCACGTCTGGCACCTTGATGGGCGCGGGGAAGCGGCTGCGCGAATATGACCCGTCCGTGCGCATCGTCTCGGTGGAGCCGGATTCGCCTTTTCATGGCTTGGAAGGCTTGAAGCACATGGACACAGCCATCCAGCCGGGCATCTTCCAGCGCAACTTCGCGGATGCGCGTTTGGCTGTGCGCACGGAAGAAGCGCATGCCATGGCGCTGCGGCTGGCCCGCGAAGAAGGCTACCTGGTGGGCATCAGCGCGGCTGGAGCCATGGTTGGTGCGTTGCGGGTGGCGGAGGGGCTGGCTGAGCGCGGGCGGGCTGGCACGGTGGTCACGCTGTTTCCGGATAATGCCTACAAGTATCTCAGCGAGGCATTCTGGCGGGGCTAGGAGAATCGCGCAGGACGTCGAATTGCGGGCAATTCAGCGCTTCGCCCTACGAGTTCTCGACCGCTCTTCCCTCGCCGCGATCATAATTCACGATCTTGTCCCATTCATCCGCCGTCGAGCGCGCCACAAAAGCCACCACCGGCGCCGTATCGCTCAGATTGAAGACCTCATGCGGCACGCCCGGCTCAATGAAGATGAAATCGCCAGCCGTATTGTCGACGACTTGCTTGCAGCCCTCGCCATATTCATGCCGCACATCGCCCTCGAGGATATACAGCATCACTTCAAAGCCGACATGGATATGCGCATAAGCGACGCCGCCGGGCGGGATCGTGGCGACATTGATGGACAATTCTTTGGCATTGACATTCTTGCTGGATAAGCCGGTCTTGTAATGGATGCCATTCCAATCGCGCTTTTTGCCGCCGCCGCGCAGGACGCTGATGCCGTCATCGCCCTCGACCAGCGCTCGCAGATCCCCGTGTTCGCTCATGTGCCGCGCCCCCATTTGCCTAAACCGCGCCAGTATAGCTAAGATAGTGTCGGGATTCTATAGGAAAGGCGAGACCCATGCGCGCCAAAATCGGCATCCTGACCGTCTCCGACCGTGCCTATCGCGGCGTCTATGAAGATTTGGGCGGGCCTGCCATCCGCGAGTATCTCAGCGAGACGCTGACCAATGACTGGGATGCCGAGGCGACCGTCGTGCCGGACGAGCGCGAGCGCATTGAAGCGGCGCTGATTTCGCTGGTGGATGAGGCGGGATGCAGCCTGGTGGTCACCACCGGCGGCACAGGCCCAGCCGTCCGCGACATCACGCCGGAAGCCACAGAAGCGGTATGCGAGAAGCTGCTGCCCGGCTTCGGCGAGCTGATGCGCCAGGTCTCGCTGAAGTTCGTGCCGACGGCCATCCTGTCGCGGCAGACAGCCGGTATCCGCGGCCATGCGCTGATCGTCAACCTGCCCGGCAAGCCCAGCGCCATCCGCGATTGCCTGGACGCGGTCATGCCCGCCATACCCTATTGCATTGACCTCATCGACGGCGCTTATCTCACCACCGACGAGAGCCGCATCGTAGCTTTCCGTCCCAAGAGCAAGTAAGCTCCTGCATAAGGCATCTGTAGGGGCGAGTCGCCGAGTCGCCCACAGGTCGTCGATTGCGAATTACGGGCGATGGGAGACAGACCATGAAAGCGCTCATAACCGGAATCAGCGGCCGGGTGGGGCCCAATCTCGCCCAAGAAATGCTGCGGAGGGGATATGCCATCCGCGGGCTGGTCATGCCGGGCGACCCGCAGGCGCATAAAGTCGCCAAGCTGGGCGTTGAGATCATCGAAGCCGATATCGCCGATGCCGAGAGCGCGCGGGCGGCTGTGGCGGGCATGGACCTCATCGTGCATCAAGCGGCGCAGATCCCCCAGGGCGATGCGACAGCCGAGCGCATGTTTGACGTCAACGCCCGTTCGGCGATCAGCCTGCTGGAAGGCGCGCTGAACTCGCACGCGCCGCTCAAGCGCTTTGTCTTGGCCAGCACCTACCAGACCTACAATCCCTTCATCACCAGCGATATCACCTTCACCGAAGAATCGCCGCAAGTACCCATCGACATCTACGCGCTGACCAAGCTGCTGGCGGAAGACATCTGCCTTTCGTATATGCGCGAATATGGCATTCCGGTGACCATCCTGCGCTATTGTTCCATCAAAGCCGCCAACGAAGTGCTGAGCATGCTCAACCCGGCTTCGCTCAATTATTTCATCGAGCTGACCCTGGCGCATAAGCAGCGCATCCCCTGGTTTGGCGCGCAGCACATTGAAGCCACCAAAGCGATTATGCGCCCCTTGCTGGAGCAGCCAGATGCCGTCTGTTCTGTCAGCGACAGGGATGGCAAACCTTGGCGAGTGGTGGTGACGGATGTGCGCGATGTCGTGGCTGGCACGCTCCTGGCCATGGATAGCGAAGCGGCCATCGGCGAAGCCTTCAATATGACCGGCTGCCCGCCCGTCGCCTACCTCGAAGCGGCGCAACTGCTGGCTGAGGCTACCGGGCGCCCCCTGCTGGAGGTGACGATGCCCTTCTTCCGCGGCGCTCAAGCTTCCACCGAGAAAGCCCGGCGCATGCTCGGCTATAACCCGCAATATACCTTCGCCAAAATGGTGGAGACAGCGCTGGCGCATCAACGCGGCGAGCCCATAGACCAGATTCCGAACTAGGCGCGCTGATTGACCGAAAGCCAGGCCTGCGCTATGCTTGGCGGCAAAGTGTTCTGTGATGGAGCGCATCATGGCAGAGACCATAGAACCCGAAGAAACCCTGGAAGAGATCACCTGCAACGGCAAATACAAGCTGTGGATCCAGGATCCCAAGACGCCGCAGGATCACTTCGCGAACGACCTCTACATCAGCTTGCAGCAGGTCAAAGCCGGGGATGTCTACGACTCTGACGAAAGCCTGCGAGCGATACGCGAAGAACTAGGCCTCAATGCAAACAAGCGTTAGCCACTCAGGCCAGTTCAATCGCCTTCTCCGCAAGCTGGCTCGTAAGTTTCCGTCGGTCATGGATGAAGTTGCTTCCTTGACCGGGCAGTTAAAAGTTGGCGAACGGCCCGGCAGCCTGTATCGGCGCATGGGCGGAAAAGTCTACCGCGTACGCCTGCCCAATCGCTCGGCTCGGCGCGGCAAAAGTGGGGGCTTCCGCGTCGCCTATTATGTGGAAACGGAATCCAGCGTCTTGCTGCTGGCAATATGCGATAGAAAAGACTGCGCCGAATTGGAAGAATCCACGCTGCGCATGATCATGCGGTCAGCCGGCTTATAAGCCCGGACATTTCTACGCTTGTTGATGCTTCCGCCAGCTGCCATCAGCCAGGATCTCGCTCATAGCCAGCAGTGCGGCGCGGACGTCGATTTCGCATTAGGCGCGCTGTTTGACCGAAAGCCAGGCCTGCGCTATGCTTGGCGGCAAAGTGTTCTGTGATGGAGCGCATCATGGCAGAGACCATAGAACCCGAAGAAACCTTGGAAGAGATCACCTGCAACGGCAAATACAAGCTGTGGATCCAGGATCCCAAGACGCCGCAGGATCACTTCGCGAACGACCTCTACATCAGCTTGCAGCAGGTCAAAGCCGGGGATGTCTACGATCTAGACGAATTGCTGCGGGAACTACGCGCGGAACAGAGCCTCAATGGCGATAAGCGTCACTCCGACTAAGCGGTTTCGTACCCAAGCGCGCCGTCTAGCTCGAAGATTTTCATCTGTGGGGGACGAGATTGAGCGTCTGTCTCGCCAGCTAAGGGAAGGCGAACGGCCTGGGCAACGCTATCGGCGCATGGGCGGAAAAGTCTATCGCGTACGCCTGCCAAACCGCTCGGCTCGGCGCGGCAAAAGTGGGGGCTTCCGCGTCGCCTATTATGTGGAAACGGAAACCAGCGTCTTGTTGCTGGCAATATGCGATAGAAAAGACTGCGCTGAACTGGAAGAATCCACGCTGCGCATGATCATGCGGTCAGCCGGCTTATAAGCCCGGACATTTCTACGCTTGTTGATGCCTCCGCCAGCTGCCATCAGCCAGGATCTCGCTCATGGCCAGCAGTGCGGCGCGGACCTCAGCCTCTGAATTATAAAAATGCGGCGCGATGCGGATGCCGGCTTGGGGCCGATAATCGATCATGATGCCCCTCGCCAGCAGCTCCTGCGACACTTCCCAGTCATGCGGCGGCTTCACTGTGACCGTGCCAGCCCGTTCTGTGGCTTCGCGCGGCGAGTTGACGGCATAACCCAGTTCATCCGCCAACTCGATAATCAGCCGGGTCAGGCGCATGGACTTCGCGCGTATGGCCTCGACGCCGATCTCCGCGATGATGTCGACGCCCGGCTGAATGGCATGCAGGGAGGCGATGCCCGGCGTGCCATTCATCAGCCGGTAGGCATCCTCGCGCAGGTCCAGCTTTTCGACATCAAAAGCGAAGGGCGCGCGACTGGCGAACCAGCCGGTCACCTTGGGCTGCAAGCCGGGCAGCAAGTCCGGGCGGACGTACATGAAAACGCCGCCAGGTCCGCCGCAGAGCCACTTGAGCGTGCCGCCGATGTAATAATCGACATCCCATGCCCTAACATCCACAGGGATGACGCCAACGCTGTGATAGCCATTGAAGAGGACTTCCGCGCCGACGCTGTGGGCTTTCTCGGTGATGGCGCGGGCCGGCATGATGAAGGCGCTGCGGAAAAGCACATGCGACGTGCTGACCAGACGCGTGCGCTCGTCGATGGCTTCCAGAAGCTCGTCGATGTCGATGCTGACGCCATCGCGCGAACGGATGGTGTGGATGCGAACATGAGCGGGCAGCCAGGAGCGCAGGGCATAGACATCGCTGGGAAAATCGAGCTCGGTGATGATGACCTTGTCGCGCTTAGGGTCGCTGAAGTCCAGGCTTCCCAGCAATATGCTGTTGGCGATGCTGGCGTTTTGATGCGCAAGCACGGTATCCGGCGCGGCGCCCAGCAAAGGGGCAATTCTGTTGCCCACCGTCTGCGGAAGCTCAAACCAGCCGCTGCCCCAAGCCCCAACGCCTTCACTCGCCCAGGTATCGGCATAGCGGTTGAGGCTGTCGTATACGCCGCGGGGCATGGCGCCCAGCGAGTTGCTGATGAGATAATTGCAGCGCGCCAGAATAGGGAACTGGTCGCGCCATGTAAGCAGGCTGTCTTCGGGCATGGGTCCCCTTCTCGCTTGCGCAGGCGGTCATGCGCGCCATTAAACCACAGCTGCCCGCCACTGTCGACAGGCGCCGCAACCGCTCGTGTCGCCCTTTCGGCAAAAACACAGTGGGTTTGCCACCGAGGACACCGAGAGCAGGGAATCTTTTGAGCCGAAATTGGCGCTTTGTTCCCCTACTTGCTCGCCCAAATGCCCACACAATAAAGTCAACTGTAGACACCCGCGCCACATTGCGACCGCCCACGCAAAATACATCGCGTCTCGCTGGGACGGGCGCATATACCGGCTGACGACATTCCCCAAAATAGCGAATACCGTAGGGGCGAGCCGGTGGCTCGTCCCGATCGCTGCACAACCAGAACTTGATAGAAATCCGGCACAATCGGACAAGTTTCATAGCCACACAGGCCTACTCGTACAAACCAAAGCTATCCGGGAAAAGCCAGGGCAAGCGATGCCGCCGCCAGTAACAGAACTTCTGCCAGAGCCGCGGGCTGGCTTCTTCCAGGCGCCGGTTGATGGCTGCCATCAGCAAAGCCTCATCGCCCGGCTCGACCCATTCTGCCGCGACCAGGGAGTTTGCCAGTCGGATGAGATCGCGCTTGATTTTGCGGCGCTCGTTCCAGCTTAGCTTGCCGCCTTGGCGCAAGTGTTCAAGCCGCCCCAAAAACTGCTCCGGCGCTTCGTGCCCCAATATTTCCATCAGGCGCTTGCGGTTGGCCAAGTATCTGCGCTGCACCGCGGATCCTGGACCCTTGGGCCTGACGTCCGCATGCCGCCGGTACAGATACAGCGGCTCTTCCAGGCAAGCGAAGCGGGCTCTGGTCGCCACCCGCAGGCGCGGTTCAAAATGTACGATTTGGGCTAAGCCATCCGCGGCAGACCCGCCAATAGCCGGCGCAAACTCGCTGCGAAACATGAGCGTCGCGCCCAGGAAGATGTACCCAATGAAAGAATTCAGGGCGAGCAAAGCATGCCGGCTCGGCAGCCGGGTGGTGTAAAGCAGCTCAGACATATCATGATTGCATACCTTGCGGTTCGTGCCGACAGCCCCAATATCGGGATGCGAGCGCAGAAACTCGACCTGCCTTTCCAGGCGATGCGGCGCGCTGATGTCATCGGCGTCCATGGTCGCGATAAAGCTGCCCCGAGCATCGCCCAGCGCCCAATTCAATGCCGCTGCCTGCCCTTGATTGACCTCGTGCCGCAGGAGGCGCAGACGCGAATCGCCTTGGGCATACTCCCTCAAGATATCGGCTGTGCTATCGGTCGAGCCGTCATCAACGACGATCAGTTCAAAGTCCCTAAAAGTCTGCGCCAGGATGCTGTTAATGGCTTCCGGCAGATATCTCTCGCCATTGAAGACGGACATAAGAACGGACACTTGAGGCATGCTTCAGTCCTCTGTTGGCTGCCAGGGTTTGGCTGGCTTTCGCTCGGGGAAGAGCCAGGGCAAGCGATACCGCCGCCAATGGCAAAACTTCTGCCAGAGGCGCGGGCTGGCTTCTTCGAGCACGCGGTTCATCTCGGCTCTGAGCAGCGGTTCATCAGCCGCGTCGACCAGATTGTGGCGCAGCATGGCATGTATCAGCCAGCGCAATTCTCGCTTTACCGCTCGGCGTTCCGCCCAGGGCAGCTTCGGGCTGGTCTGCAAGGCGCTGAGCCGCTCGAATGTCTCGGCGCTGTGCGGGCAGCCCAATTCATCCAGCAGGCGCAGGCGCATCGGCAGCGATTTCGCTCGGCTGGCTTTGTCATGCCTTGCGCTGATTTGCCGCTCGTGCTGGCGATAGTGGATCAAGATCTCCGGCAGATTGGCGATGCGTATCTTGTGCTGCCCAAGCAAGCGGATAAACAGGTCTCGATCCGAGCCTTTGCGAAAATCGGTGTCATATCCGCCCGCCAAATCCAAAAGCTCGCGGCGAATCATAACCGTCGGGTGGTTTATCGCATTGCCGATGATGAACCATAGCGCAATCAAGGCATGCGGCAGCGGCACGCCAGCGACGCCTACGTGAATGGGTTGCGAATCAGCGTCAATCCTCTGCAAGTTTGCGCCGACCATGCCAATGCCGGGATTGGCTTCCAGGAAAGCCACTTGTTTCTCCAGGCGGCGCGGCATGGCGATATCGTCCGCATCCGCGACGGCGATGTATTTTCCTCACGACGCAGCCTGCGCCCGGTTTCGCGAGCGTTCTTGGCCCCGATTGCTCTCGTTCAGCAAGACTCGCATGCGCCGGTCACCCTCGGCGTATCCCTGCATGATCTCCGCTGAAGCATCGGTCGATCCATCATCAACGACAAGCAACTCGAAATCAGCAAGCGTCTGCGCCAGGATGCTTTCGATTGCCGCGCCAAGGTAAGTCTCGACGTTGAACACCGGCATGATGACCGAAACCTGGGGCATGCTTCAGTCCTTTCCGGCGGATCCAGCTAATGTCCTATCCGGGAAAAGCCAGGGCAAACGGTAGCGCCGCCAGTAACAGAACTTCTGCCAAAGCCGCGGGCTGGCATCTTCCAGGCGCCGGTTGATAGCTGCCATCAGCAGAGCCTCGTCGCCCGGCTCGACCCATTCTGCCGCGACCAGGGACTTCGCCAATCTGATGAGATCGCGCTTGGTCTTGCGGCGCTCGTTCCAGCTCAGCTTTCCGCCCAGAGCCAGCTGTTCAAATCGCTGGACTGACGCTGCCGGCGCCTCGCCCCAGAGCCATTCCAGCACGCGCCGCCGCATGGCAAAGTAGTTGGCGTAGTGCTCTGTGCCGGGACCTTTCTTCTGCACGGCCGGGTGCCGGCGGTAAACGTAGAGATAGTCCTCCAAACAAGCCAGCTTGATAGACGTCGTATGCAGCAGACGCGCTTCGAGGTCGAGGTCCTGGGACACTGCTTCGGCGCTGTAGCCGCCAACCGCGCGCAAGAATTCGGCGCGAATCATGATGGTAGCGCCAAGCGAGATGCCGCCGATAAACCAGTTCAAGGCGAGCAGAGCGTGTCGCCGCGGCGGAGTGGCCACATAGTGCAGATGCGTCAAATCCTGATTATAAACTTCGCGCCAGCAGCCAACCGCGCCAATCTCGGGATGCGCTCGCAGGAAGTCGGCTTGCATTTGCAGGCGCTCGCGTTTGCTGATGTCATCGCTGTCCATAATGGCGACCAATGCGCCCCTGGCTGTCTCGAGGCCTGTATTTATGGCGGCTCCCTGCCCTTGATTGACTTCATGCCGAAAGAAGCGGACGCGCCGGTCACGCTCGGCATATTCCTGCATGATCTCCGCTGAAGCATCGGTCGATCCATCATCAACGACAAGCAACTCGAAATCAGCAAGCGTCTGCGCCAGGATGCTTTCGATTGCCGCGCCAAGGTACTTCTCGCGGTTGTAGACCGGCATGATGACCGACACGCGGGGCATGCTTCAGTCCTTTCCGGCCGACCTGGCCAATGCCCTGTCCGGGAAAAGCCAGGGCAGGCGATGCCGCCGCCAGTAACAGAACTTCTGCCAGAGGCGCGGGCTGGCCCGTTCCAGCCGCCGGTTCATCACCGCGACAAGCAGGGGCTTGTCGGACTCGTCAACCATGCCCAGCGCGATCAAGGTCTGAATGAGCCCGCGCATATCCCGCTTGACCTGCCGCCGCTGCGACCAGCTCAGTTTCCTGTGAGGCTTGAGGCTTTGCATACGCCGCTGCGTCTCGGCCGGCTCGTCACAGCCCAATGATTCAAGGAAGCGCCAGCGTTGGTAGTCGAATTGCCGCCTGGAGAGCGGGTCCTGCCTGCGTGAACCCTGCGAGTCATGCTGCCGATACTGAATCAGGTAATCCGGCAAATTTGCAAATCGTATTGAGCGCCGCCAGATTAGACGGGCGATCAGGTCGCGATCCTCCATAAAACGCAGGGATGCGTCGTAGCCGCCCACCGCGTCCAGGCAGGCCCGGCGCATCATCACTGTGCCGCCCTTTATGCTGCCAGATATGGCAAAGTCGAAAACGATCAGCGCATGCGCTTCTGGCAGAGGGGCAAATCCACGGTCGACTGGATTCATTTCGGCATCTGTCCGCTGCAGGTTGCCGCCCACCACGCCTATGCCCGGATTGGCATCCAGAAACGCGACTTGCCTCTCCAGGCGGCGCGATATGGCGAGGTCATCCGAATCCATGACGGCGATGAATGCTCCCCGTGATGCGGCGAAAGCATGATTGCGCGCCTGAGATTGTCCCATGTTGCGCGTAAGCCGAAAGAAGCGGACCCGGCTGTCACGCTCGGCATATTCCTGGACAATCTCCGCTGAAGCATCGGTCGATCCATCATCAACGACTATCAGCTCGAAGTCTGTAAAGGTCTGCGCCAGGATGCTTTCGATTGCCGCGCCAAGGTACTTCTCGCGGTTGTACACCGGCATGATGACCGACACGCGGGGCATGCTTCAGTCCTTTCCGGCCGACCTGGCCAATGCCCTGTCCGGGAAAAGCCAGGCCAAGCGATGCCGCCGCCAGTAACAGAACTTCTGCCAGAGCCTGGGCGAGGCCTCCTCAAGCCGCCGGTTCATGGCATCAACCAGCAGCGCTCGGTCCTGAGCCTCGACAAGTCCGTGGCTGAGCAGCGCCTCAATCAGCCGGCGCAGATCGCGCTTGGATTGCCGCCGCTCCGCCCAGGTCAGCTTTTCCTGCCTGCGCAGCCGCTCGAAGCGGTCCAATGTCCCGGATGGCGCTCCCCCCCAGAGGCGCTCCAGCATGGCGCCGCGAATCTGCCGCGAGGCTTCCGCTATGCCCTGGCTTTCAGCATTCTGCTTGGCGCCCGCATGCCGGCGATAGAGCAGCAAACTCTTGGGCAGGTTGGCGAAGCGAATCCGCTCATGCCAGAGCAGTCGCATGGACAGATCCAGATCCGGGCTATGCCGCCGTTCCTCCGCATAGCCGGCAGCTTTGAGATGCTCGGCGCGCGTCATGAGCGTCGCCCCGACGATGCTCGCCCCGAAAAACAGATTGAAGGCGATCAAGGCATGCACGCGTGGCACGTGGAATTCAAAGAGCGTCTCGCTCAAATCATGATTCATGGCTCGGCAGCATGCGCCGACCGCTCCGATTTCGAGGTGTACCCGCAGATATTCCACTTGCGTCGCCAGGCGCTGCGGGGGGCTCACATCGTCGGCGTCCATCAGGGTTATGAAGTCGCCGCTGGCTTCCGCCAAGCCGGTGCTTTGGGCGGCGCCTTGACCGCGGTTGCGCTCGTGACGCAATGCGCGAATTCGGCTGTCCCATTTGGCATAACCGGCGATGACTTCGGCTGACCCGTCGGTGGAGCAGTCGTCGACGATAATCAGCTCGAAATCTTCGAAAGTCTGCGCCAGGATGCTGTCGATGGCTTCCCCGAGATACTCCCCGCCGTTGTAAACCGGCATGATGACTGAGACCGTCGGCATAGCGCTCACTCCCGCAAGGACAGGTCAATGCCCAGCCAGCTGTGCAGGCGCGGGAAACGATACCGCCGCCAGTGGCTGAACTTCTGCCAGAGGCGGGGCTGCATGCCTTCCAGGCGACGCTGCATATCCGCGAGGAGCAGCGGCCGATCGCCCTCGTCGACCAAGCCATGCTGAAGGAGCGCGTCGATCAAGCGCAGCATGTCGCGTCTGGCGGAGCGGCGCTCGCCCATGCTCAAGCCTTGCCCGGTGGCCATGCGCACAAAGCGGTCAATCGCATCGGCCGGCGCCTCGCCCCAAAGCTGCCGCAGGATGTTCTGCCGCACAGTTTCTCGCTGGCGATTGAGTTCCTGGTCGCGGCTATGGCTGTTCGAATTCTCATGCAGGCGATAATGATAGAGGGAATCCGGCAGGTTGGCGAAGCGCGCCCGCTTTTGCCAGAGCAGCCGCCAATACAAATCGCGCTCCTCGGCTATGCGCAAGCCCGGCTGGTATCCGCCGACGGCCCGCAGCAATTCCGCCCGTGTCATGACGCTGCTGAAGATGAAACTCAAGCCGATGAGCGTGGCGAAAACGATGATGCCATGCGCCTGCGGCACGTCCAGATCAAACAGCCGCCTCGACATATCCGCGTTGTAGGCTGCGCCGGCTGTGCCTGCCGCGCCAACTTGGGGATGGGCGCGCAGGTAGTTGGCTTGCTTTTCCAGGCGCTGGGGCATGCTGATGTCATCGCAATCCATGATCGTGATGAATTCGCCGCAAGCTGCCTCGATGCCCCGGTTGCGGGCGTCGGCGATGCCCAGGTTGCGCGCAAGCGGAATAAAGCGGATGCGCCTCTCGCGCTCGGCATAAGACTCTATGATCCGCGATGTGCCATCCCGCGAGCCATCGTCGACGATGATGAACTCAAAGTCGCGGAAAGTCTGCGCCAGGATGCTGTCGATGGCTTCGGCAAGAAAACGTTCGCCGTTGTAGACCGACATGATGACTGAAACTGCGGGCATGGCTGGCCGCGTCTCCGATACTGCTCATCTGCCTGCCATTGTAACATTGCCAGCCACAGGACGCAGGTTGAATATCGCCTTCGCGGATGTTGCCAGCCTCAAAGCCAGCAGATAGAATGCGGGGCGAAAGCCAGGCTAAGGACTGCGAAAATGGCTCGCTTGGACATCAAGACCGTCGGCGGGAATGGCAGCTTCGACGAGGTCATCGCCAATGCCTCGCCGGAAGTGCAGGCGCTGGCGCGGGCTGGGCGGGCGCTGCTGGCGGATGTCATGCCAGGCATAACCGAGGTGCCCTGGGCGCGGCAGAAGATCGCCGGTTATGGGGTTGGTCCCAAGAAGATGTCCGAGCATTTCTGCTACCTGGCGCCCTTCAAGCGGCATCTCAACTTCGGCTTCTTCTATGGCGCGCATTTGGCGGATCCGCAGGGTCTGCTGGAAGGCGCGGGCAAAGACCTGCGGCATGTGAAGATTCGCAATCTCAGCGATCTGGAGCAGCCGGCCCTGCGCCAGCTGGTCGAAGACGCCTCGCGCTACCTGCCCAAGCTGCGATGAAAAGCCAGTGGGCCGACGCGCTCTTGCAGGCGCTTTCCGACTTTGATGGCAGAAGCACGCGCCCCCTGGAACGATTTGCCGCCGCTCATGAGCCGGATGCGGAGATGGTCTCCGCGCTCTGTGAGTTTTCCGCAAGCGGCGACCAAGCCATGCAGGCAGCCGCCACCTGGCTGCTCAAGCGTTACGGCGTGACGGGTTCGCAGCTGACTCCTGATCAGAATGACGCGCTGCTGCGCCTGCTCCTCCAAGAGACCAGCTGGTTCCGCGACCTGCATATCCTGCAGATGATGGACAGGCTGGTTCTGCCCGAGTCGCTGGCGCCGCCCTTGATGGATGCGCTGGCTGCCCAAGCCGCTGGCAGCAATGCCTTCATCCGCGCCTGGAGCGTGCATGGCGCTGTTGCAATCGCCGACCAGCATCCGGCTTTCCGCGAAAGAGCTTGGGAATTGCTCGCGGCTGCCGAGCGAGACGAAGCGGCGTCGGTCAAAGCGCGCGCCCGGCGACTGCGCAAATCAACTCGCTGGCTGAGCTAGGCTGGCAGGGCGCGAATCTTGCTGAACAGATCGCGAAAGATGGGGTCGCGGCGCACAAAATAAGCCACCCGCGCCAGATGACGGGAGCGATCGACGCTCCAGGTCACTTGGTCCGTCAGCACCGGGCTATGCCTCAGTTGGCTGGGCGTCCAATCGGGATTGAGCAGCCAGGCAATGGTCGAGATATCCCATATCACGCTGGACGCGCCGAAAGAATCCGGCCGATAGTCTTTGAATATCTGGCAGAGATAATCGCCGACGCGGTTCACCCCGCCGATGCAGGCTTGCAGTTCGGGCAGCGTGGTCAGCAGATGCGATGTCACGCCCAGGCAGGGCAGCAGCACTAGCGGAACGCCGCTATCCAGCAAAACCTGAGCGCCGCGGACGTCCTGCTTCAGGTTGAACTCGCGGGCATGGGACCAATCGAGAGCGTGCCCGCCCAGCCAGACCACCACGATATGCCGAATGATCTCCGGCGCCAGCAGCAGAGCCGAAGCCACATTGCTTATCGCGCCGATGGCCACCACATAGAGCGGGTCATCCGGCGGGCTGGACAGCGCCTTGTCAATCAGATCGCGGACGGCGGGGTTATCCTGGGGCTGGCGCGCGCCGCCAACGTAATCCGTAGAGCCGCGGAATGCGAATCCATCCGCCGATACGCCCAGAAAATCCAGCAGGCGCAAGATCTCCTCATAGCTTTTTTCCATGCCATCGCCGGGTCCGCTTGAGCGGGAATTATGAAATGGCGCGGCGTATATCGCTTCCACCTGCAATTGCTCGGGCGAAAGCAGGGCGTAGGTCAGCGCGAACTGGTCATCGATTTCGTTGTAAGCGTCGGTATCGAGGACCATGCGCAGAGGTCCGCCCGGGCGCGCCAGGCGTCGCAGGCGGAAGTCGTCAGATAGCGCGGGGAAATCCAAATCTCACCCCCCTCGGTCCCCCCGACGAATCAGGGGGATGAATCGAGCGGATTGATGACAGCGGGCTTAGGGCGAGCCGCCGACTTCGATATAGCTCGTGCCATGCGTCTGGTAGACGGGCGGGAAGATCACCGCGGCATCCAGAGAGCTCTGGCCCTCTTCGAAGTATTGCACCATGGTCACGATTGGATCGGGCCATTGATGCCACATATAGCTCGGCGCGCCTTCGGGCAGATCGGGATTATGGCTGCCATAGGCGAAGTAATATCTGCCCTGCGCCAGCTCGATATCTATGGTCTCCAGCGCGGCCACGATAGCGTCGGCATCGGTATAGGACTCGGCGATGTCCATAGCCGCCGCCATCAGCCGCACGCTGTCATAGGGCTCCAGCGCGAAGCTGGGCGCGGTCCCGCCCCATGCCTCGGTATAGCGGTCATTGATGGCATGCGCGATTTCACCAAAGAGGGCCGGCGTGGCGCCAACGCGGGTGAATGCGCAATAGTTGCCATCGGGCACGGCATTCCAGAATTGCTCTGAATCGCCGGCAAAACTCTCCGCGATGCAGATCGTATCAGCCGTCGGCGTGATGCCCAGTTCAGCCATCTGCTGGTTGAGGTTGAAGCCGGTCTCGCCGGTCAACAGCACGCGAATGGCATCGGGCGGTTCGGCACGCGCTTGCACGCGGCTGAGAATGGGCACAAAGTCTTCGGTGCCCAGCTCAATGTTGAACTGCTCGACCGTGAAGCCAGCCGCTTCCAGCAGGGCGCGTTCGTCGGCTGCCGCCGGGATGCCGTAATCGGTGTTTTCGGTCAAGATGATGACATCGTCGAGGCCCAGGGCGATCATCCATTCAGCCGCCACCGCAGCCACCATGGAATTGGCGGGCGACGTGCGGAAAATATAATCGACGCCATCGTCGATGCGCGGCGGACGACCCTCATATTCGATGATGCCGTTGGCGGTGATGTTGTCGTTCCAGGGACCAGCGAAGAGCGTCGGGATCTGGTTCTCCTGCGTTATCTTCATGACAGCCAGAGCCACAGCGCTGTGATAACCGCCGACCACGCCATGCGCGCCATCTTCGAAGATCCAACGTTCCGCCAGAGCCTGGCCGCGTTCAGAGATGCCTTCCGAATCGCCCGTGATGACTTCAACGCGATGATGGACGCCGGAGATCTCGACGCCGCAATCCGCGTTGATATCGGCGGCCGCCTGCTGATATGCCCAATCAATGATGATGCCGGCGCCGGTCGCTCCAGGCGGTGATAGCGGAGCTATGCCACCCAGCACGATGGCTTCGTCGGCGAATTCGCAATGACCGTCGGCTTGAACAAATCCCGCGAAAGCCAAAAGCAACAATAGTGATATGATGATGAGCAATGGCATCAACCTGTTTCCAAACATGAGCGCCTCCTATCTGTGTGCGGTAGCGATAATTCCATTGTAACAGAAGTCTGCCAGCCAACGTCCCAAATGTGTCACGATTGGCGGATGCGCAGTTAGGCATCTGGCGAGAAGTAGGCTGTGCCATGCGTTTGATAAACCTCGGGATAAACAACAGCCGCACCCAATCCGCTCTGCCCTTGCTCGAAATATTGCATGACCGTCACCACTGGCACGGGCCATTGATGCCACATATAGGCTGGTACGCCCTCGGGCAATTCGGGATTGTGGCTGCCATAGCTGAAGTAGTAATGCCCCTGCGAGAGATTGATATCGGTCGCTTCCAGCGCAGCCACGATGGCATCGGCATCCGTGAAGCTGTTCGCGCGTTCCATAGCGTCCGCCATAAGCCAGACGCTGTCATAGGCTTCCATGGCGAAGCTGACCAGGATATCGCCAAAGTCCTCCTGGTAACGCCGGTCGAGCTCGGCCGCCAGGTCATTATAGAGGCTGGGGATAGTGCCGACGCGGTCAAACGCGCAGAAGTTGCCATCCGGCACGGTATTCCAGTATTGCTCGGATTGAAAAGCCAGATGGTTGGTGACGCAAATCGTATCGGCTGTGGGGGCGATGCCGAGCTCAGCCATCTGCTGGGTCAGGTTATACGAGGTCTCGCCACTGACCAGGATGCGGATGGCGTCGGGCGGGTTCGGGCGCGCGTACAGGCGGCTGAGAATCGGCACGAAGTCTTCGGTGCCCAGCTCGATCTCCAGTTGGTCGACCAGGACGCCAGCCCGTTCCAGGTGGGCGCGTTCGGCAGCGGCGGCGGGATGCCCATAATCGGTGTTCTCGAGAATGATGACGGCATCACGCACGCCAAGCGAGACCAGCCAGTCAGTGACGACCTTGCCGACGATGGAACTGGGAGGCGAGGTGCGGAAGACATAATCCACACCCTGTTCGCGGCGTGGCGGCTGGCCTTCAAATTCGACATAGCCGCTGGCGCTGATCATGTCGTTGCGCGGGTGGGCATAAATCGTGGGGATCTGGAAGCGCTGCGCCATGCCCATGGTCGCCAAACCGACGGCGCTGTGATAGAAGCCGACGAGGGCATGCGTCTCATCCTGCAGCACCAGCCGCTCGACAGCCAGTTGACCATATTCCGAGACGCCTTCCGAATCGGCGGTTATGACGCGGACGCGATGATGCTGCCCGGCGATTTCGATGCCGCAACCGGCGTTGATGTCGGCGACAGCCTGCTGGAAACCCCAATCCATGCCGATGCCGCCGGCGACTGAACCGGGCGCGGACAAAGGCACAACCCCGCCTATCAAGATGGGCTGCTCGGCGAAGTCGCAGTGTTCATCTGCCTTGAGTCCGCCGATGGGCATGAGGGCAATCATTATTGCTGACAGGAAGGTCAGGATGCGTCGCATTGTCATGTTTGTTCCTTTGCGGGCGATCCACAGAATCGCCCCTGCGAGTCGATGCGGGCGCGCTTAGGGCGATGTGCCCGGAACGATGTAAGCTGTGCCGTGCGTCTGGTAGATGGGCGGCCAGATGACCGCGGCGTCCAGGCCGCTTTGCCCTTGCTCAAAGTATTGCATCACCGTGACCACGGGATCGGGCCATTGCCGCCACATGAATTTGGGCGCGCCTTCGGGCATATCCGGGTTATGCGTGCCGTAGAGGAAAAAATAGCGCCCCTGCGAGAGCAGCATATCGGTGGTTTCCAGCGCCGCGACGATGGCGTCGGGGTCTGTGAAGCTGCCGGCGCGTTCAATGGCGTCGGCCATCAGATAAACGCTGTCATAAGCCTCCATGGTATGGCTGGCGACGACATCGCCCCATTCCGCTTCGTAAGCATCGTTCAGCTTGACCGCCAGCTCGTTGAAGAGGCTGGGGATGGTGCCGATGCGGTCGAAGGCGCAGTAATTGGCGTCGGGCGCGACAGCCCAAAATTGCTCGGACTGGAAAGCCGCCTGGTTGGTGATGCAGATGGTGTCCTTGGTGGGCGCGAGGCCGAGTTCGGCAATCTGCTGCGTCATGTTGAAGGCTGTCTCGCCGGTGACGACGGAGCGAATGGCGTCGGGCGGTTCGGCGGAGGCCATGATGCGGCTCAATATCGGCACGAAGTCTTCAGTGCCCAGCTCGATGTCCAGCTTGGTCACTGTCACGCCCATGGATTCGAGCCGGTCTTTTTCAAAGGCGCCGGCTGGCTGGCCATAATCGGTGTTTTCGATCATCAGCACGACATGATCCACGCCCTGGCTCATGAGAAAGTCAGTGACGACGATGCCGACCTGGGAGCTGGAGGGGGCGATGCGGAAGATGTAATCGGCGCCGGAAGCCATGCGCGGCGGCTTGCCTTCGTATTCGACGATGCCGTGGGCGCTGATATTGTCGTTGCGCGGGTTGGACATGATGGTCGGGATGCGGTGCTCTTGCATGACGCCCATCGTCGCCAAACCCACAGCGCTGTGATAAATGCCGATCATGGCATGCACCTCGTCTTCCAGGATCAGGCGCTCGGCGGTGGCTTGCCCGCGCTCCGAGATGCCTTCGCTGTCGCCGCTGATGACCCTGATGCGGTAATTCCGCCCGTCGATCTCGATACCGCAGGCCGCGTTGATTTCGTCAGCGGCGTACTCGAAACCCCAGTCCATGGCGACGCCGCCGTAGGTCGCCCCGGGCGCAGAAAGCGGGACAATGCCGCCAATCCGAATGGCTTCATCGGCGAAGTCGCAATGCTCATCGGCCAGTATCGCGCCGGGCAGCAAAGCCAAAAGCAAGCCAACCAAGACTGCGGCAGTGAGGAATCTCATCGCAGGTCTCCTTACATGTGTTCGTCATTTGCAGGCTTGTCCTTAGGCTACAAGATATTCGCCGAGATAACAATGGAGCGCGGCAGTGTATCCATTCCGGCGGAAACAGAACTGTTTTACCACCGAGGACACCGAGCTTTATGAGGGAAAGAATGTGTATTTTATCCACTACAAGTCCGGCCAAGCCAGCCCACCGTAGGGGCGAGAAAGGGCAATCGCTTCAAACTTGTACTCTGTGGATCTGCGATAGCTTCATCAACAATTTCGCAAACTGTAAGGCTTGTCCGATACTCGCGGATTGGCGGGGTTTCCGCCCCCCATCCCCGACCGCCTGTGTCGCCGGTCAGCGGTAACTTGCGATCATTGTTTCGGGTCTTCTTCCGTTTCTTGTAGATCCTCGTTGGCGACTGTGTCTACGTCGATCTTCTCAACAGCGCCGAGTCCTTGGCGTGATTTCCTTCGCCGAAGAATCCAGGCTGCTGCGAGTGTTAGGGTGGCGCCAATAGTCAAATGGAATACGTTATCGACCCACGCGTACATGTTGGAATCTCCAATACAGACAAGAGACAAGATGCAATTCACCACACCGGGATTCGGCTCGCTGGTTGGCACGCCAGGAATTGGCGTCTCGATTGCATGGGCTTGCGTATGTATTGGGACATGAGAGAGCCATTGTGTAATAGGCAATGATGTCGGTGGCGCGGGCGTGGCGGTCGGCAATGGCGTGATCGTGGGCGGCGCGGGAGTTGCTGATGGCAAGGGCGTGGCAGTCGATTCTTCGCGTTCCAGCAACAGGCGATAGGCCCCCCGTCCACTCGAATGCAGAGCTTGGATCGTATAGATGCCAGTAGCGGGAATACGAAAAACTTGGAGCTCAGCATTGGGCGCCGGTATTGTGAAACCGTCCCTTTGCACCGCGTTTCCGCCGGGGTCTCTGAGTGTAAGGCGCAACTTCAGGTCGCCATTGATGCGAGTCCAAGTAATTGCGATGCGCATGCCTGCTCGAGCGCCGAAAGAGAATTCATCACTCAAATCGGATTGTGATAGCTGGTCACCAAGAGGCTGCTCGTAAGAAATTCCTCTTGGTCGCGGCGTACTTGTGGGTCTTGCAGTCGGCAGTGGAGTCGCCTTCGGCGTCGCGGTATGCGCGGGCCGAAGCGACAGGCTATATTTGCCGATGCCACTCCAGCGATGCGCGCGGATGGTATAGGCGCCGGAAGCTGGAATGCGAATATCGCGAATCTGAGGGTTGATTCCCGGGCTGCTGTCAGCGCCTTTCCATTGCGTGTTTCCGCTGGCGCGCCTGATCGTTATCCATGATTTTAAGTTGCCGGACTTCCGCTCCAAACTAATCACGATGCGTTGACCAGCCCATGCGCGGAGGGCATACTCGTCCATTACGTTGCTTGGCGACAGGATGCCTTCGACAGACCCCCACAAAGTGATGCGGGCGGCGCTATCGGTTGCTGGAATGTTAGTACTTGAACTGTCTGCGTATGGCGCCAGCCAATATTGGCAGTTCTCGCCTTCCGCGGTCCAGCCGATCATGCCGCCGCGCTGAATCTTCCACCAGTTGTAGCCATCGGCGAAAATGGGACCGTCCAGCACTGCAACCACTTCGCCGGCCAGCAATCCGCCCACGATGACGGCAGCCGTGGAGGGTTGACTGCGGACACGACTCTCGGAATTGGTGACCTTCCGGGCGCTGCCGCCGACGCGCAGTCTTGGCTCCAAGGTGCAATTTACTGTCGAGTCGGTTTGCGCCGCGGCTGGCACAGTGGCAATGATTACACTTACCAGCGCCAGGAATAACGCGAGGCGGCAGAATGACGACTTCGCTACGCCAAGTGATGGACGCCTATAGCGTATCCGGCTCGACATTCTTTCACACTCATCCCGGAACTAGCATGATTTGACCGGACAATCCAAGAGAACTTGACGGCATCGCTTGAGAGTGTATCTATACTGCCTTTGTCGGCGCAAGCGGACGCGCCATGCAACTCCAAGCCCGCCCACACTGCATATCAGCGCGATACGCCATACAATAGAGTCGCATCCCAATCATGGATCCCCCATGCCAGAAGAGATCGCCGGCGCCATCGAGCGCGTCACCTATCAGAACGAAGACAGCGGCTACAGCGTGCTCAAGATCTTGCCGGAGCAGCGCTATCCTCAAGCTCAGGCTCGCGATGGCACAGTCACCGTCGTGGGCAGCATGCCCCTGCTCAACGAAGGCGAATCGGCCAGGTTCATCGGCGACTGGGTGAATGACCAGCGCTATGGTCGCCAATTCCGCGCCCAGCAAGCCATCCCCGTCCCGCCATCAACCGCCAAGGGCATGATCAATTATCTGAGCAGCGGCATCGTCAAAGGCATCGGACCGCGCACCGCCGAGAAGATCGTCAACCATCTGGGTCCGCAGACCATCGCCATCCTCGACAGCGAACCCGAGCGCATCTTTGAAGTGCGCAGCCTCAAGCGGCAGTTGGCTGAGAATCTCATCACAGCCTGGACGAAGAACCGCGCCATGCGCAATATGCTGATCTTTCTGCAAGGCCTGGGCATCAGCGCCAAGATCGCCAAGCGAATCTGGGACGAATACGGCGAGAATACGCGGCGCGTCATAGAGAACAATCCTTACCAGCTGGCGCAGGATGTCTTTTTGATAGGCTTCCGCAAAGCCGACCAGATCGCCAAGGACATGGGCTTGCAGCTCAATGACGCCCATCGCCTGCGAGCCGGTTTGCATTACGCCCTGGAAGAACTTTCGCGCGAGGGCCACACTTTCTCGCCCAGGGAGCCGCTGCTGGAGAAAGCCGCCGACCTGCTGAATGTGGACGAGCCGGCGCAGATCTCCGCCGCGCTGAAGGGGCAAATCGCCGAGGGGAAGCTCAGTCAAGATAGCTTGCGCGTCCTGGGGCAGCTTGAGCCGCTGGAAGCCATCTACCTGCCGCGTTTTCATAGGGCGGAGAGCGGGGCGGCGCAGCTCCTGCGCAACATGGCCGGCAGCGACAGCCTCATCAAACGCGACCACCGGGCGACGGACTGGGCGCGCTTCCTGGAAAAGCTCAGCGCCCGCAACAATGTCTCGCTGTCCGTGCGCCAGCAGGATGCCGTGCGCTCGGCATTGACCAGCAAGCTCAGCGTCTTGACCGGCGGGCCGGGCACCGGCAAGACCACGGCGCTGCAAATGCTGATCAACGCTCTGCGCGATGGCGATTATCAGTTCCGGCTGGCGTCGCCAACGGGAAGAGCCGCAAAACGCCTTTCCGAAGCCACCCGCGTGGAAGCCAGCACCATCCATCGCCTGTTGGGTTTCGCGCCGGAAGAAGGCGGCTTCGAGCATGACGAGAGCAATCCCCTGCCCATCGATATGCTCATCATCGACGAAGCCTCCATGCTGGATCTCTGGCTCTTCCATAACCTGCTGAAAGCCCTGCAGCCGACGGCGCACCTGCTGCTGGTGGGCGATGTCGACCAGTTGCCATCGGTTGGCGCCGGCAATGTCCTGCGAGACGTCATCGGCAGCGGCATCGCTTCAGTGACGCGCCTGGAGCAGATCTTCCGCCAGGACGACAGCAGCCAGATCGTCAGCAACGCCCATCGCATCAACCAGGGCGCCCAGCCCATCACCGACAACCAGAGCAGCGATTTCTTCTTCTTTAACATCAACGATCCGGAATCGGTGGCCGACATGATTGTGGATATCGTCAAACGGCGCATTCCCTCCCGTTGGGAGTTTGATCCCATCCAGGATGTCCAGGTGATCGCGCCGATGTATCGCGGGGCGGCCGGCGTCAACAACCTGAACGCGCGCCTGCAAGCCGAACTGAATGGCGACCCGCGGGTGGCGCAGGCCAAGCTGGGGCAGCGGGTTTTCCGCGTCGGCGACAAGGTTATGCAGACGCGCAACAATTATGACAAGGAAGTCTTCAATGGAGATATCGGCTTCATCGACAGCATCGACGACCTGGACAGCAGCCTGGATATCGAAATGGACGGCGGCTATGTCGGCTATGAATTCAGCGAGATGGACGACTTGATGCTGGCATACTGCATCAGCACGCACCGCTCGCAGGGTTCAGAGTACCCGGTGGTGGTCATGCCGATATTGACGCAGCACTGGATGATGCTGCAGCGCAACCTGCTGTATACGGCGATCACGCGGGCGAAGCGGCTGGTGGTGCTGGTGGGGACGCGGCAGGCGCTGCATATTGCGGTGAACAATAATAAGGTGGCTGAAAGGCATAGCGGTTTGCTGCATCGCTTGCGGGGTTAGGTCAAAGCCATCCTCACGCCCAGCGTCTCATCCGGCCCATACTCCCGCGCTCCAGTTGTCGTGAAGCTAACCGCAAAAGGCGCTGGCCGGTTGGCAGCCAGATGCGCCGCCAGCGGTCCATCCTCCCGACTCGGCGCCAAGTATTCCAGCCGATGCCCGCCGATTTCCAGGCTGAGCCCGCTCGCTCCAGCCGATTCGTCGCTGACCGGCTGGCATTCCAGCCCCGTCGCCGCTGCCATTACATCCGCATAGCGCGAGGGATCGTGGGCTGCCAAGCGCAAGCTGTTGATGCCTGTCGCGCCGTTGGCATGCTGGCGCTGCCCGGGCAGGCGTTCGTCGCGCGGGGTTAGGTCTTCAATGATAAACGGTATCAAGCCCTGCCAGTGGCCGCCGACCTTGTTGTTGAGCCACTTGACCTGATAGCCATCGGGCCGGGCTCGGCCGCCTTCGGTTAGCGCGCCGCAGTCGACGCCTTGCGCCCGCATTGCCGCCAGATCGCCGCGGATGTCGTCGGTGGCCATGCAGAAATCGACCAAGCCGCCGCCCCGCTCATGCAGCAGTGCCCACCAGGGATGCGCCGGGCTGTCTTCATAGAAACTGATGATCTCGATATAGCTGCCATCGGCGAAGGCGATTAGCGCGTTGTATGAGCCGTAGGGATGCCGCCCGCCTTCGACCACGGAGAAGCCCAGATTGCCATAGGTCTCCATGGCTTTTGGCAGGTCAGCCACGGCGATGACGATATGGTCGATGCCTGTGATCATGGATTGCTCTTCCTTATGCGGCGGCTCTCAAACATAACCGCCATCCACTTCCGTAACAAGAATCGGCTGCGCGCCATCAATGACCACCGTATGCTCATATTGCGCCGACAAGCTGCCGTCGACCGTGCGCAGCGTCCAGCCATCCTCAGCCGTCTCGATGCGCCCCCGCCCGGCGTTGAGAAAAGGCTCAAGCGTCACCACCATGCCATCCGCCAGCGTATCCTTAAGGCGCTTGTGATAATAATTCGGCACAGAAGGCGCCTCGTGAATATGCCGCCCGACGCCATGCCCGCCCAGCTGCCGCAAGGTGCGATAGCCATATCTCCTGGCATGCTTTTCCACGGCTCGCCCGATGCCATTAGTGCGCTGGCCCGGCTTGGCCAAGGCGATGGCGATATCCAGCGCGCGCCGCGTCGTATCACAGAGCTTGATCTGGGCTGGCCGAGCGGGCGGGAGGATGATCGACGCGCCCGTATCGCCCCAATAGCCTTCCAGCACCGCCGACACATCCACATTGAGCAGGTCGCCGGCTTGCAGGAAGCGGTCCTTGCGCGGGATGCCATGCGCCGCCTCGTCATTCAAGCTGATGCAGGTATAACCCGGGAAGCCATAAGCGCGGATGGGGGCAGAAACCGCGCCCATCCTGGTCATGCAGTCGCGGCCGATATCGTCCAGGTCCCGCGTGCTCATGCCGGGCTCGGCGCTGTCCAGCATCAGCTTCAGCGTCAATGCGCAGATTTGGCCGATGCGCTTGATGCCGCGCAGGTCTCGTTCGCTTTCGATTCGCATGGCGCTGATTCTACGCCATATCAACGCGAGGGCTAGGGGCAGGCTGGCTCGTCAACGGGAGTTGTGATGGTCGCGCGTCCGCGGTCATCGACGCGACAAGGCCGCGGCCCATGCAAAAACCAATGCGTTCCGCAGTGATTAGCTCCCCATCCCTGACTCGTCGGAATGCGCGACATAGAGATGTCGGCAGGGGGTTAGAGGTGGGCTTGGTCTGCTTCTAAGTCGCGCGTTCGCCCAGCCGCCGCTCCGTGCCAGCCAGCAGGCGCTGCACATTGCCCCAATGGCGCAGCAGAAGCATCACGCTCAAAGCCGCCGCATAGAGCAGCAGAATCGGCTTCTGGAATTCCGCGCCCACCAGCAGCGCCAGCCAGACATTCGCCACCGCGAAGCCAATCAGCACGCCCAAGGAAACATAGCGCGTGCGAAATACGATGGCGATGGCGATGACCGCCGCCACCAGAATCTGAAATGGCTGGATCATCAGCATAGCGCCAAAAGCCGTGGCCGCGCCCTTGCCGCCGCGCACGATCAGCTTGAGCTTGCCGTTCTTGATCGACGCCGTCAGCACGGTGGCGAAGAGCGACCAGTTATGCCCGACCACCACGCAAGTCGCCGAGACCGATGTCGCCACGCCAACCTGGGCCGGCAAGATTAGATCACGCGCCAGCAGGACAGCCGCAATCCCTTTGGCGACGTCAATGACGATGGTCAAAATCGCCCAGCCCTTGCCCAGGACCCGCGCCACATTCGTCCCGCCCATGTTGCCGCTGCCCGCCTCGAAGATGTTGACGCGCTTGACCTTGCCAATGACATAAGCCGTCGGGAAGGAGCCGATCAAGTAGCTGCTTAATATGATAAGGAGCACCTGCGCGGCGTTTTCGGGAGTGAACATGATCTCAGAAACTCTCGGCTGATTATTGTTGATAGGCAACGCTAATCCTGCAAATCCATGATACCGAAAACCCGTCCGATTATCAATGCGCCGCTGGCTGGATGCCCGGCTTTTGGCTAGGATTCTGCCATAAGCAGGCAGGAGGCGACATGAAGCCAAAACCCGTCATCGCAGTCCCAATGGGCGACCCGGCCGGCATCGGTCCCGAGATCATCGTCAAGGTCCTGGCGGATGGCCGCCTGCGCGAAAGCTGCCGCGCCTTCATCATTGGCGATCTGGACGTCATGCGCGCCGCCTCTGCCGCCTTGGGCCTGCCGCTTGACTTCCGCCCGATCGCCGATATTTCCACCGCCAAGTTCGCTCCGGATGGCACGGAAGTCTTGAACCCGCCCGGCTTTGCGCTAGGCGCCCTGCCGCCCCCAGCCGTTCACCCCAAGCTTGGCGAAGCCGCCAAACACTATCTGGAACTGGCTTACAGGCTGGCGATGGCGAAGCGCGTCGATGGCGTGGTCATGGCGCCGATGAACAAAGAAGCTTTCCGCGCGGCCGGCTATGACTACTTCGATGAACTGCAATTCCTCGGCGAGTTGACCGGCTGCCCGGAGCCCTTCATCCTGGGCGCTGCTGGTCCCGTCTGGGCGGTCTCCGTCAGCGAGCATATCCCCTTCAAAGACATCGTCAGCCATGTCACCCGTCAGCGCGTCGCCGACAAAATCCGCGATCTGCATCATGTCTTGCGCCGGCTGGGCATCGGCGAGCCGCGCATCGCGGTGGCGGCTTTGAATCCGCATGGGGGAGAGAGCGGTTTGTTCGGCAGGGAAGAAATCGACCAGATCGCGCCGGCTGTGCATGAGGCGCTGCGCGACGATATGCGCGTTGCGGGACCTGTGCCAGCCGATATCGTCTTCAAACGCGCTTATGATGGCGAGTTCGACGGGGTCGTCTGCATGTATCATGACCAGATGAATATCCCGCGCAAGCTGCAGCCGCGAGCCGATATCGCCACGCTGTGGATGGGCTTGCCGGTCATCGGCGCGACGACGGCGCATGGCACAGCTTATGACATCGCCGGGCAGGGCATCGCCGACCCCGGCAGCCTGCGCGCGGCTTTGGAGTATGCGATCAAGCTGGCGGGGCCTCAAGGGTTGTAGCTTTGGATGCCCGCAACATGCTCGCGCCGGCGCAAACGTCCCAGACGCGGCCTGATATTCGCTATGATCTCGTCTTTGTCCAGAGTGAGATGCTCGCGCTCGCGCATGATGATCCGCCCGTCGCAGATGACCGTGCGCACGTCGCTGGCTCGCGCATTATAAACCAGGCTGGCTGTCACGCTGTGCAGCGGAAAATGATGCGTCCCGCGCAGGTCAACCAGGATGATATCGGCCAGCTTGCCCACTGCCAGATCGCCCAGCTCATCGCCTAGCCCAAAGACGCGCGCGCTCTCGCTGGTGGCGATGGTCAGCGCCTGCGCTATCGTCATGTCTTCGGCATTGCCGGTCACCTGCTTCTGCCCCATGGCCGTCAAGCGCATGGCTTCCCATAGATCCAGGGTATTGTTGCTGACCGCGCCATCCGTGCCCAAGCCCACCGCTATGCCCAGCGTCCGCAGTTCCACCAGATTGCTGTAGCCCATGGCCAGCTTGGCATAAGTTTTCGGGCAATGCGCGATGCCCACCGGCGTCTTTAGGTCAGCCAGGATTTCCAGGTCGCTCGGCGTCGCGCCCAGGGCATGCGCCAGGATGGTCGGCGAATCAAAGATGCCGCAAGCATGCAGGACTTCGATAGGCGTTTGCCCGCGGCGGCGCAGGCTGGCTCTTGTCTGCTCGCGGGTTTCTGCGGCGTGAATGTGAATGCCCATACCGATGGCTTGCGCTTTCCGGGCGCTGGCTCGCAGGAAGTCGTCATCGCAGGTATAAGGCGCGTGCGGACCGAGCATCGTGCGGATCCGGCCATCAGCCGCCCCGTCCCAAGCCCCCGCGAAGGCGGCAGTCTCGTCTATCTGCCCCAGGCCATTGGCGCCGAACATGGCTTGGCAGAGCAGGGCGCGCGTCCCCGCCAGTTCCACAGCCCGCGCGGCATAATCCATGTGCCAATAGTGGTCGCTCACGGAAGTGACGCCCGCTTCGATCATCTCCAGCAAACCCAGCTGCATGCCCCAGTAGACGTCTTCGGGCTGCAGGTTGGCTTCCAGCTGCCAGATATAATCGTTGAACCAGCTGTCGAGATTGACATCCTCGCCCAGCCCGCGCCAAAGCGCCATGGGTACATGAGCATGCGTATTGATGAAGCCGGGCATAGCCAACTGCCCATTGGCATTGTGAAGCGCCTTGGCTTGCGAGGGGGCAATCAGTCCGCTGGGCTCAATGGCGCTGATGCGGTTGCCGCGCAGCAATATGTCATGACCGCGCAGGATCTCCGCACGCTCGGCTGTGATCCGCAGGATATGCGCGTTTTGAATCAGAAGATCGCCCATCAGCGCTTGTCTCTTGCCGATATGCCCAATTTGCCGGATTATAGCGAAGAACACCAGCCTGTCGGAAACCGCGGTGATATAGACATGACCTTTGTCCGAGCCAAACCCACAGCCGAACATGCCCAGGCATTCCATGACCTGGCGCAGATGGCGGCTGACGACCTGTTCACGCAGCTCTTTGGCGGGCGCGCGCCGATTGTGCTGAAATCCATGTTTGGGCGCGCCGACAACGAACTCAGCCACAGGCAGTCGCGTTTCTTGATGGCGGAGGGCGATATCGCCGGCTTGCTGCATAGTTACCCGGCTCGCTGGGCGTCGGCGCATTCTCAGCGCGCGCTTTGGCTATATCTGCGCTACGCCGGTCTGCAATCGCTGCGCCTGTTGTTTTTGGGCTTCCTGCTGCGCGATATATTCGCCTTCCTGGGCGAAAATCTGGCTGAAGACGATTTCTATATCGCCTTCCTGGCTGTCACTCCGCATTTCCGCGGCCGCGGCTATAGCAAAGCCTTGCTGGCTCTGGCGCATGAGCGGGCGCTTGCGGATTCATGCTCGCGGCTGGTATTGGATGTGGACGAAGGCAATACTGTGGCGCGGGCTGCCTACGCTGGCGTCGGCTTCCAGCAGATTGACGCGTCAAAACCGGCGCGAATTGGCGATGAAAGCTTCAGGATCCTTCGCCTGGCGAAACCGGTCGATGCGCCAAACTAGCTGGCCGCGCCCGGCTCCAGAGATGTGAAATACTCGCGGACGACATCGCGCAAGCCCAGAGGCACATAATCGCTCTCCAGCGCGCGATTGGCGGCCGCCTGATAATCGCTGAACACCGTGTCATAACTCACGCGCGATTCACCAATGGGGTTGTCATCGAAATCTCCCTCGGCGATGGCAGTGTCATTGGCATCCGCGCGCAGGCGCATCTCATTCTGCCCGCCGCCGCTTATGCCCGAGGGGCTGTACAAGGCTTCGTATTCGATCTGGCGCTCGCCGCTGGGGCTGTTGTTGGGATCCGCGCCTTGATCTTCGCCCGCGCTGCCTGGCAGGCTCTGGTTGGAGGGTTCGCTGTCGCCGGCCCCCGCCCCGCTGGAGCGGCTGTTCTGGCTGCGCTGCTGGCCTTCGTTGCCGGGGCGATTGCGCTGCGCCTCCTGGCTGCCTTGGCTGGCGGCCATCCGCGCATCCTCGTCTTGCTGATCGCCCTGCTGGCTGGCGCGCTGCTGACCGCTCTCGCCCGATTCCGTTTGCCCTTGTTCCGCCCCCTCTTGCGATTGCTGCCGGGCGATGGATTCGGCGGCTTGCTCAGTCCGATCGCTTTGTTCCTGCAAGAGAGTCTGCGCATTCTGGTTTTGCTGCTGCCGGGCTTGCTCTTGATCCAGGCTGTCTTGCGCGGCATCAAGCTGCTCTTGCATCCCCGCGTTATCGCCTTCCTCCAGCGCCTCCGCCATGGCTTGCATCCGCTCGGCTGTTTGGCTGTCCATCCGCGCCATGTCTTCGGCAGCCTGGTTCAGCGCTTCGGCCGCCTGCCGTCTCTCCTCGCTGCTCATGCTCGCCGCCTCTTGCGCCAACTCTTCCAAGCCCTGCGATAATTCTTCCAGCAGGTTTTCGCCGGGCATTTCCGCGCCCGAATCGGGATTTTCGCTTTCGGTAGCGGATGGCGGGATGAAATTCTCAAGCGCCTCCAACGCGGCTTCCAGAGCCGACTGGTCCAGCTCGATGGTCTCTTCCAGGCGCCTTTCCATCTCTTCCAACTGCGATTCTAAGTGGCTCATGGCGGCAAAAGCTTCTTCTTCGCTGATCTCTTCTTCTTCCAGACGTTCCAGAGCCACCTCCAGCGCTTCCAGCAAATCTTGCCGGTCAACATCGTCCAGACTGGTATCTTTGGCGATCGTTTCGATGCTTTCGCGCAGGTCTTCTTGCGCCTCTTCGACGGCGGCTGACGAGGATGGATCCAGGAAATCCTCGCCGAGGAGGGCCGGCAGCATGACCAGCCCAGCCATGAACAGCGCCAGGATGAGCAAAGCCGCCAATTCGCCTTTGCGAAAGTCCATGGCTATGCGCGCCTTGGGGTCAATGGAGCGGGCATGTTCCAAGGCGTCTTCAATCTGCCGCGCTTCAATTTCAGGGCGCGTCTGGATGCGCCCGCTCATCAGCTCGAATGCCGTGGACACCCGCTCCCGCAAGCCAAATTCGAGATCGAAATAGGTGGCGCGGACGGGCAATGGGCGCGGAAAAACCAACGTATGCAGCAGGTTCAGCAAACCGCCAAACGCGCAGAGCCCAGCGGCAATGAGCGCCAAATCCTGGGCGGCCAGCCGGAAGCGGAAATACCCGACCAAGCCGACGAGCAAACCCAGCGCCAGCGCAGCCATCAGCGAACGGGGCAGGCTCCGTGACAGCTGCCGCCATTCGTGCCGCCGCTCCCAGCTGTCTACGATCAGCTCGAGTTCAGTGGCTTTGTGCTTGAAATTGCCCGGTGATCCGTTCATTGACGTTCTGCGACATTCTCATTTGAATACTCTCAAATCTGATCACTGTAGGGGCGTATCGCTGTAAGGCCCGCCTGTGATTTTTCTGATCCTTAGTCCGGAACTGCCCGTAACGGACAAACTCTGCAAATCTCAACCGATGCGGGAGTCGATTTCAAGCGACACGCTTTCGTCGAGAGTGAATCGATTCTGATCGTGTTCCATTATGTGATTCCGCGAATTGATCGTGATTTATTCTGGACAGTTGCATAGTGACGTCAATCTACTGCTTGTGGCTGGCGTAATAATTCAGCGCGGCTTTCACCATGCTCAGTTCAATCCAAAGATGATCGGCGATTCCCTGGGCATCCAGATTATGAAACTTCTTCAAGCCGGCGATGGTCTTCACTTCTATGGTTGTGCCTTCGATGCAAGGGCGGCCGCTGCGAATCAAGGGATGCGTGGTGATGCCCGGCATCAGCGTCCGAAACGTGATCCCGTCATAGCTTTCGCGGATATTCGGCTGTTGGCGCTCGCTGCCTTCGTTGGTTTCCGCTGTCATGGCTCTGCCCTCCTGGCATGGCTGACGCATGAATTATAACAGCATGGCGGCGATTCTCGCAGTAGGGGAATCTTTGCGGCTAGGCTGTACAATCTGGCAGCGCCGTCGCACAATTTGCCTTGGGATACGAGGATTGCCATGCCACAAACTTTTGTCGTCACAGGCGCGGCCGGCTTCATCGGCTCACATATTGCCGAGCGGCTGCTGCGCGATGGGCAGCGCGTCAAAGTCATAGACAACCTGCTCACCGGCAAGCGCGAAAACCTTGAGCGTCTGCGCGCGCTCAATGGCGACCTGTCCATCACCATCGGCTCGATAACCGAGCTGGAGGGTTTGCGGGTTTTCTGCCGCGGCGTTGATTATGTGCTGCATCAAGCCGCCCTGCCATCCGTCCCGCGCAGCATAAGCGACCCGCTGGAAACCCATCTGCATTGCGTCGCCGGCACGCTGAATCTGCTGGTTGCCGCCCGCGATTGCGCTGTCAAGCGCCTGGTCTACGCCGCCTCGTCCTCGGCTTATGGCGACATTGCCGGCGATCTGAAAGCCGAAACTCTGCCGTCCGCGCCCGTCTCGCCCTATGGCGCGGCCAAGCTGGCAGGCGAGCTTTACTGCGCCGCCTTCACGCAGTCCTTCGGCTTGGAAACAGTCTCCCTGCGTTATTTCAATGTCTTTGGGCCCCGTCAGGATCCGCATTCGCAATATGCCGCGGTCATCCCCAGGTTCATCACGCGCATGCTGGCGGGCCAACCCCCGATCATCACCGGCGATGGACAGCAGAGCCGCGATTTTACCTATATCGATAACGTGGTCGCGGGCAATCTGCTGGCATGCCAGGCGCCGGCGGCAGTCGGCGAAACCATCAATCTGGCGGCTGGCGGGCGCGTCAGCATCAATGACTTGGCTGTCCAGCTGCAAGCCATCATCGGCAGCCGGCTCTCCCCGGAATACGCGCCGGAACGGCCCGGCGACATCCGCCATTCCCAAGCCGATATATCCAAAGCCCGCGCCTTGCTCGGCTATGAGCCAATCGTCGGCTTCAACGAAGGCTTGCGGCGCACTGTGCATTGGTATCGCCAGCGTCAAGCCAGCGGCTAGTTTTCAGATCCTCATCAACTGACTTCCCGCTAATGGCTTTGTCCCGCGCGCGCGCTCATTTGGACATCCCGGCGAGCTTGGCTATAATGCCCGCAGCGGATGACCAAGCGCGAGGCTCCTCTCCATGTACACAGACCTCGAAAGCGATGCCTATCGCCAGCAGTTCGCCAGCGGCAATAGCTGCGACTATCAGTTGATTGACGTTCGCGAAGACGACGAATACGCCGCGGCGCATATTCCCGGCGCTGTCAACATCCCGCTGAGCGAATTCATGGCGCGCTATGACGAGATCAGCGAGGACATGCCCGCTCTGCTCGTCTGCAATACCGGTGTCCGCTCCTCACAAGCCGCGCTCTTTCTGATGAGCATGGGCTATGAAGACATCTATAACCTGGAAGAGGGTACCAAAGGCTGGCTGAAAGCGGGCTACGCGGTCGAAAGCGCTGCGCATCCCTGATCGCTGGCGCAAGGCGGATGGAAGGCAAGCCGAACGAAGCTTGATCCAACAAAGGAGTTGATGGCGATGGTTTTACGCTCGATGGTAGGCGCAAGCGTCAAACGCAAAGAAGATCCCAGCCTGATCACCGGCGCCGGCAAATACGTCGGCGATCTCAAACTGCCTGGCTTGTGCCATGTGGCCTTCGTCCGCAGCCCGTATGCCCATGCCCATATCCGCGGCATCGACGCGAGCGCGGCTCAGGCGCTTCCGGGCCTTGTGGCGGTGATCACGGGCCAGGACATGCAAGGGCAGTGGGAGACCGTGCCCGTGGCCGGCGGCCGGGATGCGCAAGCGAAATACAGCCACTATGCCCTGTCTGTGGACCGCGTTCGGCATGTCGGCGAGATCGTGGCGGCTGTCATCGCGGAATCGCCCGAGGCCGCCGAAGACGCGCTGGATCTTGTCGATGTCGATTGGGAAGAACTGCCAGCCGCGGCCAGCCTGCTCAGCGCCTGCGAAAGCGGCGCTCCCCCGGTCTTTGACGGTCTGGACAGCAATATCATTGATACCGGCGAGAAAAAGACCGCCGATGTTGACGATGTATTCGCCAATGCGCCCCATACGCTGAGCCAGCGCATGCTCAGCCAGCGACTGGCCGGCGCGCCGATGGAAGTGCGGGCCGTGGCTGCCGCGCCCGATGCCGTCACCGGCGGTCTCACGCTTTGGTCCAGCACGCAAATCCCGCATGGCGTCCGCTCAGCATTGGCGACTGCCCTGCGCCTGCCGGAGAATATGCTGCGGGTGATCGCGCCCAATGTCGGTGGCGGCTTCGGCGTCAAGAACCAGCTCTATCCCGAAGAGATCGCCCTGGCCAAGCTCTCGCTGCTGCATAATATGCCGCTGAAATGGGCGGGGACGCGGGCCGAGCATTTCGTCGCCACCACGCATGGCCGCTCGCAGGTCGCCGATATTGAGGTCGCCTTTGATGATGAAGGCGCGCTTCTGGGCTTGCGCTTGCATGTCATCGGCGAATTGGGCGCCTACCCGCCCTTTTATGACATCGCCCATCTGACTGGCTTGATGGCCACCGGCAACTATCATATCCCGGCGGTGCATTTCCAAGCCAGCAATGTCTTGACGCATACTATCGCCGTAGCCGCCTATCGCGGGGCGGGCCGCCCGGAAGCCATCTATTACATCGAGCGCGCCATCGACATGATAGCCGCCGAACTGGGCATGGACCCGGCTGATGTCCGCCGCCGCAACTATATCCAGCCCGATCAATTCCCATACAAAACGCCGACCGGCTCCACCTATGACACCGGCGATTATGAGACCAACCTGGATCAGGCATTAATGGCAGCCAATTACGCCGCCCTGCGCGAAGAACAGGCCAAGCGGCGCGCCAGCGATTCCGGCAATCTGCTCGGCATCGGCATGGCGACTTACGTGGAAATGTGCGGCTTTGGACCCTATGAGAGCGGCCTGGTGCGCGTCGAACCCGGCGGCGCGGTCACGGTCTATACGGGCACGTCGCCGCATGGCCAGGGCTTGCAGACGACCTTCGCCCAGATTGTCGCCGACGAGATCGGCGCGGATTATGACCAGGTGATCGTCAAACATGGCGATACGGGCGCGCAGCCGGTGGGAGTGGGCACTTTCGGCAGCCGCAGCCTGGCCGTCGGCGGCTCAGCCATCATCCGCTCAGCTGTCAAAGTGCGCGAGAAAGCCATGAAAATCGCCGCGCACATGTTGGAAGCCTCGCCCGGCGATATCGAACTGATTGATGGCGAATATCGCGTCAAAGGGGCGCCCAGCAGCAGCCTGAGCCTGGGCAAGATCGCCGCCCGCGCCTATAGCGACCGCCTGCCCGATGATATTGACACCGGCCTGGAAGCCACCGATTTCTTCCGCCCGCCCGATTTCATCTATCCCTTTGGCACGCATATCGCCGTGGTCGAGATCGAGCGCGATACCGGCTGCGTCAGCCTGCGCGAATTCTATTCCGTCGATGATTGCGGTCCGCGCATCAGCCCGCTTTTGGTCGAAGGCCAAATTCACGGCGGCTTGGCGCAGGGCATAGGCCAGGCACTGCTCGAAGAGATCGTCTTTGATGATCAGGGCCAGCTGCTGACGGGCACGCTGATGGATTACACCTTGCCGCGGGCGGATGACTTCCCCAGCTTCACCATCGATAAGACCGTCACCGAGACAACGCTCAACCCGCTGGGCGCGAAAGGCATCGGCGAGGCAGCCACAATCGGCTCGACGCCGGCGGTGGTGAACGCGGTTGTGGACGCGCTGTCGGCTTATGGCCTCCGCCATATTGACATGCCTTTGACGCCGCGCCGCGTCTGGGAAGCGATGAACTCGGGCTAGTCAACTCGGACATCAGGGTCGGGAGGGTCTCAAAATTTGAAGCCCATGCGCATCGCGCTGTTGATTTTCCTCTGCCTCTTGTGCAGCCTGGCCTCGGCGCAGAGCTACAGCATCCGCATCGAATACAACAGCAATCTTCGCGCCGCCAACAGCCTTTCGGCGAGGATCGTGACGACCGCGCAATCCGGCGCGACCCTGCAGGTCATCGGCAAAACTGGTCGCTGGCTCAAGATCAGCCGCAATGGGCGCGAAGTCTGGATGGCAGCTTGGGTCAGCCACAGCCGCGTGACGGGCAGCGCCGCCGCATCAGATGTGGACAACTGCTGCTTCGTCAACCGCCAGTGCATTAGCGATCAGGAATGGGTAGCTGGTTACTGGGCTTATCAGAATAACGAATGCCCCGTATCGCCGGGCGCGCCTAATCAGACCGCTCCGCCAGCCCAAGCCAGCCAGCCCGCCACGGTCAACAACTGCTGCTACATCGACCGTCGCTGCAACAGCGAGCAGGATTGGGTCAACGGCTACTTCGCCTATCAGAACCAGCAATGCCTGATGCCCGGTCAATTCGGCAATGCGCATGGCGTGATGGTAATCGGCGGGAAAGGCTTCATCAGCCAGATGGAAGACGCTCTGGACCTGTTGAGGCGTCGCGCGCCACAGTGGTACAACTACACCGTGAGCGGCCTCGCCCGCATCGTGCAGCGCCTCGAATCAGACGTGCCGGGCATGGACGTCGGCACGCGCACCTTCTATCTCGATTACACCGACCACTATCCCCAGGGCTACACCGCTTGGCAGCATATCAGCAATACCGCCGCGATGCTTACGCACGAAGCCTGTCATCAGCATCGCGCGGATCTAGGTTTGGAGCCGGGCGGCTATCCGGGCGAGAAAGCCTGCCTGGCAATCCAGATTGAGACGCTCAAAGCCATCAATGCGCCACGCTTTTGGATCGACAGCTATCAGGACACGCTCGACAACATTGACGACCCCGCCCGGCAATGGTGGGCGCGCGCGCATTATTAGCCCATGCGGATGGCGCGAGGCAAGCGCAATGCGGAATTCAGCTGGGAAGCGATCTAGGCCATGACGCGCCGATACTCGCTCGCGCGCGACCTCAGCGAAATGCAGCAAATGCTCGAAAGGCTGCCGGAGTATCTCCTTGGCGACAAGCTCACCCTGCCCCTGGCTGCCAACTTCTCGCGCCGGTCCGCGCTGCCGCAGCTGAGCCTGGGCAATCTGCTGTTGCGCCGCCGCCGTTTGCGTTGCCTTCGCGATACGCTGAATCCGCGTCAGCAGGAGCGCTTGGCTGCGGAGTTGGAACGGCACGATGCTCTTCAAGGCGAATGGACCCTCCATTATGGCAACAAGCTGCGCGGAGAGCTGCCCGCGCGCCTTAGGCAGATGAGACCCTTCTTCCGCGATTGCCAGGATGACCCCTCTGGCTGCGCGTCCGCCTATCCGCCGGAAGCCCTGCGCCGAACACTCATACAAGAGATCCTGCTGGCGATTAACGAATTTGAATATGACCAGAGAGAAACCGTGGCGGGCGTCGCCGAGGCCGATCGCGCGCTGCGCCGCCTCTTGAAACCGGGCGAATTCATCTGGGCGCCGGAGTTGAGGACCGTGTATCCGAGCGGCGAATTCTGGTGGCTCTTTGGCTGGCCGGCTTGATTGCAAGCCTGGCTTGCCGTTTTCTTACTGCCGGTTCCGCTGCCTGCGCGCTGGACTCTCGCGTTGAAATCCGCTATCGCGCCGATGTATAATCTGCTTGAATGCTGCGGGCGGGAGCGCGACCATGAAGACTTTCACGATTGACGAAGCCCAGCAAGATCTGCAGGCAGTGCTTGAGCATGCCAGGCAGGGCGGCACGGTCATCATCATCGACGAAGACGACAAAGCCTATCAGCTTGTCGAGACCATCGCGCCCAAGAAGGGCGCGCGCAAGGCCGGCTTGTTTAAGGGCAAGATCAAGATCACTGACGAATTCTTTGAGCCACTGCCCGAATTCGAGCCATACTCCTGATGAGATATTTGCTGGATACCTCAGCATATCTGTGGTTCGTCACAGGCAGTTCACGGCTTAGCGATGCGGGAGCGCGACCATGAAGACTTTCACGATTGACGAAGCCAAGCAAGATCTGCAGGCAGTGCTTGAGCATGCCAGGCAGGGCGGCACGGTCATCATCATCGACGAAGACGACAAAGCCTATCAGCTTGTCGAGACCATCGCGCCCAAGAAGGGTCCGCGGAAGGCCGGCAGCGCCATTGGGAAGATCATCATCACCGAAGAGTTTTACGAGCCCTTGCCTGAGTTCAAGCCGTATATGGAATGAATTATCTCCTCGATACGTCTTCTTTCCTTTGGTTTGTGTATGACGACGGCAGGCTAAGCGCCAGGGCAGCCGAATTGCTGGGCGATTCTGGCAATTCCATGTATCTGAGCCTGGCGAGCGTATGGGAAGTGGCGATAAAAGCCAATTTGGGCAGAGGCTTGCTCCTGTTGCAGCCTTTTCCAGAGTTTATCGATGAGCAGTTGAAAGCCAATCGCTTCCAGTTGCTGAACATTTCTGTCGCTCACCTCAAAGTTGTTTCACGCTTGCCGCATTTCCACCGCGATCCCTTTGACCGCCTGCTGATCGCCCAATCGCTCAGCGAAGACCTGCCAGTCATCAGCAATGACGCCGCCTTCGACGACTACCAAGTTCAGCGCCTCTGGTAGCGGCGCCCTGCGATGAGCCTGTTCGTCGTCTTTATCTTCGGGGCGGTTCTGCTTGGGGCGGGCGGAATGTTATCGCCAGCTTGGAATACGGCGCAACCGCGCATCGGCCTCTGCGCGACCTTCTGCCTGGCTTTGATCACCGGCGGCGCGGTCTTCACCGCCGAAGCCTTTGGCTGGGATACGCTGATCATAGATTATATGCTCTTCGCGCTGCTCTCAGGCGTCGTGCTGGGCGGCACGCTCTCCACTGCCCAAGCCCGCGCGGAAGCCCGCGGCGAAACCCTGGCTGACCGCGAGCTGGGCTGGCCCGGCCCAGAAGACCTCTGCTTCTTCGCTCTTGTGGCGCTCATCGTCATCACGCCGCTCTTCCACTTGACTGCCCCGCTGGGCGAACAGGGCCAGCTCGCCGGCTTCCACAGCTTGGCTATCCGCGAAGGGCAATCCTTCAATTCGCTAGCGCCATTCGCACGACAGACGCAGGCGGTCCTCGCGCCCGGCTTCCATGCCCTTTCCGCCTATCTCAGCCTCCAGCTTGACCACAGCATCCCGCTTATACAACTGAGCATCGCCGCAGCGGTCATGTTTCTGCTCGTCTGGCTGGCTTATGATTTTGGCGCCGAATTGCTGGACAAGCGTTTGGGAAGAGCCATGGCGATCGCGCAATTGCTCTGCCTGGGCGCGCCTCTGAGCAGCCTGGACGGGCATTTCAGCGAGATGCTGGCGCTGCTCTTCATGGGGGCGTTTCTGCTCTACGCGCTTCGCATCCTGCAGGGGTTCAAGCTGGCTGATGCGATCGCCGGCGGGCTGATGATGGGCGCGGTCATTTATACCAACCTCAGCCTCAGCCTGGTCATGCTCTATGGATTTCTGCCCCTGCTCGCGCTGGCTTGGTTCAGCAGAAAGCCAAGCGCAACGCCAAGCTCCCGCCTCTGCCTGACTTTGGGTTTGCCCTTTGTGGCGCTGCTTGGCATCGCGCCCTGGCTGATCAACACGCTGCCCCTGCTGCCGCCGCCCAGCCCGTCTCCATTCGCCGCCGATATCGGCAACCTCGCCATCCTGACGCGCGACCAAGGCTTCGTGATTGTGCCGCTGGCGCTTTATGGAATATGGCGCGGTTTGCGTTCCGCGGGTCCCCTGCGCCAGATATCGCTGCTGATGCTGGCTTGGCTGATTTTGGTGATTGACGCGGCGCTGTTCGGGCTGTTGAGCGCGCTGATTCCCGGGCTGGGCAATCTGAGCAACGCGCCCAATATCGCGCGGCATGGCATTATCCTGCCCTATGCTTTTTTCGCTGGCTTGGCGCTGCTGCGGCTATGGGAGGAGCGGATTCCAGCCGAACTCAAGCGAAGCCTGCGCGCCTCATGTCATCGCCTGCTGGCTTTGGCGGCCGGGCTGATAGTGCTCATCGGCATCAGCTTTCAGCCAATTCTGGAAGCCGCCCGGCCCATCTTCGCCCTGCCGCCCGAGACCCTCTCGCATGATGACCTGGCTGCCATGATCTGGCTGCGCGAGAATGCGCCGGCCGATGCCCTGCTGCTGGCGGCCGATGGCAATGCCTGGCTGCCTGTCTTTGCCGAACGTCAAGCGCTGGACTTTCGCGCCGCGCGTTATTTCGAATGGGATTTCTTGGCGCGTAACGATGCAAGCGCTGATGAGATTGACTATGTATTCGTTCCGCCCGGGGGCGAAGCGCCGGCTGACCTGCGCCTGAGCTTGGCATTTGAACAGAATGGCGCGCGGGTCTTCGTGGTGACCGAGAATTAGCTTTCTGAATTCTGGGAGTTCAGCGCTCTGTTTCTTCATACTTCTGAATTGCGCGATACAGACTCTGAGCCGTTCGGCGCCACGCATCTTGCATAATGTCCCGTTCCGATCGCTCTTGGAAGTCCGCCTGCAAGTTCGCCAGCAGCCGCTCGCGCTTGCCCTCGTTCAACACGCCAAACAAGTCAAAGGCGCTGGCCATCCCGTGCAGAAAGGGGCGCTCCGGCAAGAGATGCTTCCTGGCGATTTCGCTCCGTTGGTCTTCCATGATGTCAACCCCTTCGCCAAACACGTGACTTGCAAAACCCTTTTATGCAAGGAATTGTAGCGCTGTCAGCAGACTGCCCGCAGCCGGCTCGCCAAAGTCGCTATCCCAGCATATACAGTATACTCCAGCCAGTTCAGCCCAGATAAAAAGGAGGCAGCATGTCCAAGAAAAAAGTCGTCCTCACCGGCGCCAGCGGCACAATCGCCGGGGTCTTGCTGCCCGCCCTGCGCCAACGATTTGACCTCACCCTGCTGGATGCCCGCGCGACCGATTCGCAGGGCAACTCCATCGACGGCATCCAAATCGTCGACCTGATGGACAAGGACCGCGACAGCTACCGCCAGCATTTTGCGGGCGCGGAGGCCGTGGTCCATTGCGCCTATCACCGCGTCCACGATCAAGGCGATGATGTCTATTTTTCCTCCGAGCTGGAAAACCTGCAGCTTGCTTACAATGTCTATCAGGTCGCCTGGGAGGAGCGGGTCGGCCGCCTGGTGGCCGCCAGCACCAATCATGCCGCCGACTTTTACGAGGATTACGCCTTGGATGGCAGGACGCCCATGATCACGCCAGACAGGAACGCCTCCGATAACTGGTATGGCTGGGCGAAGATCGCCTTCGAACAGATCGGCCAAGTCTTCGCCAGCGGCGTCACGCATGGGGGCAGACCCCTGGAAAATGTGCAGATTCGCATCGGCGGACCCCGCGAAACCGATGTGTCTGCCGCGCCCTTGGGCGACATGCGGCGGATGCGTCGCGCCCTGGCCGTCTACATCAGCCAGCGTGATATGGCGCAGCTCTTCATCAAGAGCGTCGAATGCCCGGATATCCGCGATGAGCTGGGCGCGCCCTTCCAGATATTCTATGGCATCAGCGCCAATTCACACGCCATCTGGAGCATCGCCAACGCCCGGCGCGTCATCGAATATCAGCCCCAGGACAATTCCGAAGAGCGCTTCTTCGCTCTCATTCAGGCGCATATAAAAGCGGCTGGCTTGGCTGGGGGCGCTGTCGCTATTCCCGCAGCAGATGCGGCGCCGCCTCGCGCATAAACGGCTTCAGCATCCCCAGAGCCGCGTCGACAGCCTCCAGCGCCATGTGAATGTCCTCGTCGCGCATGGCTGTGCTGATGCTGAACATGCCGCGGTTGCTGGTGTATACGCCGCGATTCAGCAATTCCAGGTGCAGCAAATCGCGCGCTCTGCCGGCGCCATCGCCCGCCCGGCGCGCGTCCGCCAGCGTGACCACCGGCTCGTCCGTCCATTGGATCTGCTGCAGCGATCCGTAACCCAGGCATTGCGCGCGAATGCCACGGTCGGCAAAGATCTTGTTGACGCCATCGCTCAGCTTCTCCCCAAGCCCGTTGATGCCGGCAATCGCCGCCTCATCCAGCCGCCGCAGTGACGCGAGCCCGGCTGTCATCGACATATTGTTGCCATTGAATGTGCCGCTGTGAAAGAGCGGCTGCGCATCGCTCAGCGGGTCGAAGGCTTGCATAATCTCTTTGCGGCCCCCAAAAGCGCCCACCGGGAAGCCGCCGCCGATTATCTTGGCCAGCGCGGTCATATCCGGCGTGACATCCGCGATCTCCTGGAAGCCGCCCCTGCTCAAACGAAAAGTCACGATCTCATCAAAAAGCAGCAGCGCATCGTAGGCGTCAGCCAACTTCCTCAGCCCGCGCAGGTAGCCCGGCTGTGGCGGAACCATGCCCCCGGCGTTGGGCATCGGCTCAATGATGATGCCGGCGATGTCTTCATGATGTTCCCGAAGCAGGCTTTCCATAGCCGCCAGGTCGTTAAATGGCGCCACCATGACCGCGTTCAGCACAGCCGCCGGCAAGCCCCGCCCCTCCAGCCGCGCCGCAGGGGAGACGCCCGCTTGCAGATCCGCACGAACGTTGACCTCGACGAAGTCATGCGAGCCATGATAACCGCCATCCATCTTGACGATGACGTCCCGCCCGGTGAAAGCCCGCGCCGCCCGCATCATCATCATAGTGGCTTCGGTGCCCGAGTTGGTGAAGCGCAGCATGTCCAGGCTGGGCAGGCGCTCAATCAGCAGCTTGGCCAGCGCGGCCTGCGGCTCGGCAACCGCCCCGAAAACTGTGCCCCGCGTCAATTGCTCGGCCGCCTCTTCAACGATCTCGGGCTGGGCATGGCCATGCGCCAGCGAGGTGAAGTTGTTCAGCATATCCAGGTAGCGGTTGCCATCGCAGTCGCTGAGCCAGGCGCCATCGCCCGCCGTCATGGTCACCGGGTAGGGCGTGTAGAAGGTGGCTGCCCGCGTCTCGCCAGCCGGCATTACCGACCGCGCCTCTTCATGCCGCGCCAGGGAGCCCGGACTGCGCGCCCGATACCGCCTGAGAATATCATTTTCAGCCGCCAAAGCATCGCTCGCCGTCGTCATTTCCCACCCTCAGATTCCCGCTTAATTCACAGGCGCATTGTAAACCGCCTGACAGAATTCGACCAACATGACGGTAGTGTCACAGGGCAATCGCGCCATATTGGCACGGCACAGATTGGGTACAGTTTTCCCCAAAATTCGTCATCTGTAGTCACCCGCGCGGCATCTGCTCGCATAGCCAATAGGCAGGATGGGCAGCCTGCTTTATAATCGACGCTGTAATTGATTGTGAATCGGAGTGCTTATGCGACCCCTCACTTTGCTGCTTGTCATATTGCTGGGATCCGTCGGCGCCCTCAGCGCGCAATCCCCCGAGCTCATGCTGGAATGGGACCCCGTCGCCAACACCGTCCGCGGCAGCGTCGAATTGCGGGGCACAGCCAACATCGCCGATCAACTCTGGTTCTATGTCGAGGCGGCGCCCTACGGCGACATGGGGCAAGACAGCGCCTGGACGCCAATCGTCAGCCCGCGGATTATGCCCGTCCTGCAGGGCAGCCTGGGCACATGGAATACGGCGGTATTCACCGATGGCTTCTACCAGCTGCGCTTGCACGCGGTGAATGGCGCGCAGGAAAGCGTCTTTTATGCGCTGGCGCCCATCCTGGTCAACAATGACGGCGGCCTGGTCAATACAGAGCCGGTTCTGGTAACCGACAAGCCCGCGGCCACCCCGCCCTGGCTGGAGAATCGCCTGCCGCTGCCGGTTGGCGGGCATATCCAAAACCTCGATGAAGCCACGCAAGCCGCCTTGGCCTCCGCTGGCATGACCTGGGTCAAGAAGCAAGTGGCTTATGGCATATCCGATGGCAAAGACCTGATCGACGCCGCCCATGCCCAGGGCTACAAGGTCATGCTTGGCGCGAAAGGGGACAAGAGCCAGTTGGCTGTCGACTTCAACGGCTATGTGGCGAATTTCGCGGATTATGTGGCTTACCTGGCCGAGCTTGGCGCGGATGCCATCGAAGTCTGGAATGAGCCCAATATCGACCGCGAATGGCCCCGCGGCAGCATAAACGGCGCCAATTACGCGCGCATGCTGCAAGCGGCTTATGAAGCCATTAAAGCGGTCAATCCCGATACGTTGGTCATCAGCGGAGCGCCCGCCCCAACCGGCTATTTTGGCGACGCCTGCGGGCTTGGCGGCTGCGACGACAATGTGTATATGTGGCAGATGGCGAGAGCCGGCGTGGCCGATTACGCGGATTGCATCGGCGTGCATTATAACGAAGGCATCCTGCCGCCAACATCCCAAGGCGGAGACCCCCGCAGCGAACACCCAACGCGTTATCTGATACCCATGCTGCGCCGCGTGGCCTGGGCTTTCCGCGATGCCGATATCCCCATGTGCCTGACCGAAATCGGCTATCTCTCGCCCGAGGGCTACGGTCCGCTGCCGCCCGGCTTCACCTGGGCCTCAACAACTTCCGCGGCCAAGCAAGCGGCCTGGCTCCCCGAAGCGATTACCATTATGTCCAACTTTAGCGAAATGCCTGTCGAGCTGGCGATCATCTGGAATATCGATTTCGATGTCTATGATGCCGACCCGCAAGCCGGTTACGCCATCATCCGCCGCGATGGCAGCTGCCCGGCTTGTGAAACCATAGCGGCTTTGCAGCGTTAGGCTTTGGCTGAAGTTTTATGCTGCGCCGGGGCGCTCCAGAGAATCGCCCCATGTTCATGAGTCTGCTGGCATGCGGCTTCGCCAAGCGCTCCCAGATATTCCAGGTGCGCCAGGCTCTCAGCCAGCGCGAAACGCCATTCATGCGGCGTCAAGCGTTCCATAGCGAATAGACGCGAAGCCACGTCCAGTGTCGTTCGCGCGCCCCCTGCCAATGCCAGCCGCGTCTCAGCCAGCCGGTCTTGATGATGCTGGATGATCTCGGTGATGCGCCCGCGCCAGTCCATGATCAGCCCCTTGTGGCCGGGCAGCGCCAGCCGCACGTCCAGCTCCGCCAAGTCATGCAGCGAAGCCAGGAAGCGCCCCAGCGGATCCGCCTGGCTATGCGACCAGCTGCCGATATTTGGCGTGATGCGCATCAGCACGTGATCGCCGCAGAGCATCAGCTTGTCCCGCTCGTCATAGAATATCAGTTGGCCATCACTGTGTCCGGGCGCGTGAATCGCCAGGCACTCGCGCGCTCCCAGCTGGATCCTGGCGTCCGCATGCAAGAGTCTGTAATCCACAGGGTGCGGCTGCGTCAAGTCTCGGGTGCTATGCAGCGCGTTTTCCAGCTTGCGCGCCGCGTCTTCAGCCATGCCGCAGTTCAGCAGCCACTTGTGATACTCCGCGGCATTTTGGCGCTGATACAACTGACGCAGCAAGGGCAGCTCGCCCTCCGGCAAATAGACCGGCATGGGCGTTTCGGTCTGTCGCTGCCACCAGCCCGCCATGCCAAAATGATCGGGATGCAGATGCGTCAGCACGATCTTGACGATATCGGCTGGCTTGATGCCTAAGTTCTGCAAAGCCGCCCGCCATTCCGCCCGAGCGGATCCGGTGTTCAAGCCGGTGTCCACCAGGGTCCAGCCCGCTGCCCCGCGCAAGAGATAACAGTTGACGATGTTCAGCGCATAGGGCAGGGGGATGCGCGCCTGGATGATGTCATCGGCGATTTGGGTGATGCCGGCTTGCGACATGGATCCTCGCATGGGCCCTGAGCCTATGGCTTGGCTTCGGAGATATCGCCGGTGAAGAGATAGAACAAAATGCCATAAGGCGTCATCAGCTTCTGATAAGCCAGATCCGCCGGCAGATCCCCAGCTTCAAATGGCTTGAGCTCAAAGCCTTCCGCTTGCAGCTGGGTGTTGACTGCTTTCATATCCGGCGCGAAATGGCATATGGCGAAGGGTTCGTCGATAGGGTCCTGATGCAAGCCGATCAAGAAGAGTCGGTCGCACCAGATGCCCCAAGGCTGCGGCTGCGTGTATTTGCCCAAAGTGTCATAGCCAGCCGCTTCCCAGAAGGCGCATTCCACTTCCAGGTCAGGGATCATGGCGGAAAGCTCGCCGAACTTGCCCAGGCGCGTGATGTCCTGCGCCCGCGCCACATTGTCATGCGGCAGTTCACGCGGCGGGGATTCTTCACTGAGCAGGATAACTATGCCGGCCGGGCTGATTAGCATGCCATCGCGGATATCCAGCCCTCGCGCGCTCAAGGCAGCCAGGTCGCAGCCAAAATAGCGCAGGCTGGGGTTCGCCCCGTCGCCTTTGATGAGATGAAGATGATAACGCCCGTCGGTATAGACATCGCCGCCCAGCGCCACCAAGCCCAGCCGCTGATAATAGGCGCCAGCCGCCTCCGTGTCATCGACATAATTCAGAATCTCTACGTAAGTTCCCAGTCTCATCGGTCTTTCTCCTGTCACAGTGATTCCTGGATAGCCATGCAGAATGTTCACTTTGTTTTGTGGGGGCGAGTCGCCGCCTCGCCCCTACATTTCATCAGTTTGAGCGGAATGCGTCGGGATGCGGCGGGGACCAGCGCCAGCGTACTGAACCACAAGCCGATGCCAATGACAAGCGCGGTTCGCCAGGCGTCCGGCGCGAAGACCATGCGGACGATGCTCTCGCCGGCCGGGACGGGCAGCGCGCGAAAGACCAGATTGGCTCGCCAGACCGGCGCGGGCGCGTCATTCACGGTGGCTTGCCAGCCCGGATGCCAGGCATCTGCCAGGACGAGCAGGGCTTCGCCGGGCGAGGATACCGACAGCCTCAACTCCGTCGCCTGATAGTCGAGTATCCTGACCAATTGGCTGCCATCCAGCTTGGCATTGAGCGGCGGCGCGTCTCCATGAATCACCAGGGGAACTCCATCCCGCAGCAAGCCCAGCGCCAGAGCATCGCCCGCGGCATCGTCCTGGACCGTTTGCCATTCGCCAGCCAGAAAGGCGCGTTTTCCCGTCGGCGGCAGCTGGAATATCTTGACCGCGCCGGCATCAATGCGTGTGAAGGGCGGCGGCTGCAGCTCCTGAAACTGCGCCGGCTCGCGGCTGTTCACGGCGGTGATGGCCAGGATGCCCTCCGCGCGCGTCAGCGAAATCGTCAGCGCGGCGCTGTTGATGCTGGTGACCAGCAGATCATGTCCATTGTAGAGGTATTCCAGCGTTTCGCCGGGCGCCTCCAGCGGGGCGCGGTGCAGGATGCGCAGCGTGTCGGCAAATTTGGGCATTGCGGGCAGGCTGGCGGCTTCCGCCCAATAGCGCGCGAGAGCTGTGTCGTATGCGATGCCCTCATGCCAGACGTCAAAAACCTTGTCGGTGATGAGAGTGCGAGTATCGCTCGCTTCCAGCCAGCGCCGCTCTGGCAGGCAAGCGCCCCAGCAATTCGGTACCGCCATGCGCTCGCCCAGGCGGCCATCCACAGGCAGGGGCTCGCCCTCCGGCAGCAGCAGCGACGCGTACAAGGAATAGCCGCGGCTGGGCGTGATGCCGCCGCCAAAGCCGTCGAGCGAAGGCAGCCCCCAGGTCAGCGCCAGGTTGGGGCTCAAGGTCTCGCCCATCTTGATGGCGTCCAGGGCGTGGAATTGCGCCTTCCAGTCCATGCCCAGTTCGGCGTAGCGTTCGCGCAGGTTGGCGATATTGAGGGGATCGAAGTATATGCGGCTGGCGGAAATTGCGCGGCTCGGCGGTTTCTCACCGGCTTGCAGTTCGCGCAGCTGGCTGATTGTCTCGCGCTCGTCCAGGTAGACGTCGGCGGGCGCCAGGTCTTGATGCGGCAGATATTGCGCCGCGATGAATAGCTCAGCCGTCAGCAGGATGGCGGCAGCCAGTTGAATGCCCGGGCGTCGACTCAGCAATAGCGCTACCAGCCCGAGCCATGCGCCGAGCCAAAGCGCGAACGCGCCATTGCTGATGCCCCCGCCGCCGAAAATCCAGGCTTCATCGCCCGGCAGCAGTAAGAAGGTCCCGCCAATCAGCAAGCCCAGCGCCGCGGCAACCAGGGCAACCGGCCGCCAGCGCAATCCAGGCTGAGCCAGCGCTTCGATGCCCATGCCAGCCAGCAGCGCCATCGCCAAGCCAAACAGCGCCAGGAAACGCGCCGGCACGCGAAAGAGATTGAAGCCAGGCGCCTCCGCCAGCGGCAGATAGAGCGGATTGCTCCTTCCCAATGCCAGCGCCAAGCCCAGGACTGCCAGCGCGATCCACAATCGTAGCTGCATGGGATCGTCGCGGAAAGCAACCATGCCCCAAAGAGCCAGACCCATGCCGACGATGCCCAGGCTGGCGGCGTATTCGCCGAAGAGCTGGCCATCATAACTGGGCAGCAGCGCCCGCCCCAGCATATTGGGCGGCAGGGAAAAAGCTGTGGCCGCCTGCGCGCCGAAGCCCCCGCCGCGGTTGGATAAAGCCATCAATTCCAGGCTGGGCAGGAGTTGCGGCAGCGCCAGCAGCAGCGCCCCACAAAAACACAGCGCCAAGACCAGCAGGGGCAGCAGCGATCGCGGCGAAATTCCTTGCCCAAATACGCCATATCCCAAGCCATAGATGGCCATGCCGACGCCGCTGATGAAGACGGTCTGGGTATGCCCGCTGAAGATTTGCAGCGCCCAAGCCATGGCCAGCAGCAGGCAATCGCGCCGCCGGTTGTCGCCCCTCAGAACGCGGTGATAGAGCGCGAAGAGGATGGGCATCCAAGCCAAGCCTTGCAGCTGGTTGATCTGCTCGATATGCCCGCTGAAAACGCCGCCAAAGGCATAAGCGATGCCCGCAGACAAAGCCGGCAGCCAGCGCCGACTGATGGTTTGACGATAGAGGAAGGCTGTGCCCGCCGCCGCCAGCGCCACATGCATGACTATGCTCATTGCGATGGCCGCCGGAGCGCGGAATGGCGCGGTCAGCCAATTCAAAGGATAGAATAAGCCCAGTTGCGGATTGGCCAGCAGCGGCGCGCCCATGAAGAGATCGGGCGTCCAAAGCGGCAGCTCGACAGCGCGAAGAGCCGCGTTGCGCGCGTCCCAATAGGGATAGAAATACTGAAAAGCATCGCCCCGCGCCAGGATCATGCCGCTGAAAGCCAGCTTGTGGAAGAACAGCAGCGTCAAGCAGGCGATGAGGATCATAGGCAGGCAGCGCCGCAAAAGCGCGAGCCGCGTCATTGCTTGAGGCTCCGCCGCGACATTGCCCATTCTTCGCTGTGGATCCAGCCGCGGGAAGCCAGTGCCAGCCGCAGATGCCGCAGCTTGGCGGGCTGACGCCGTTCCCGCCGATAGCGCCGCCAGCGGGGTTCCGCGCCAGGACCCCAAAGGAAATCCGCCACGTCAGCCGGCAGCTTGATGCCCGCCCGGTTGCCCCAATTCTCCCAAGCCGCGCGCATGGCCAGCGGATCCTCGGGGCGAAGCTGCCCCCAATCGCCCCGGCGCAGGAAGATGATATTCACTTCGATTGCTTCTGCCTGGCTGCCCGTGTTGCTCAGGTTGCCGCCGTGAATCGTGAAGTTGCCGCCCAGCGCCCGCCCGGCCAGGAAGCGCGCCTTGCCATGCAGCCGGCTCGCCCATTCCGTATCGCCAGCCACGCGAAAGCCTGCGTCGAATAGGCCAAAGCGCTTGACTAGCGATTTGCTGGCCATGAAGAAGGGTCCCAACCCGTTGCGCCGCGTGAAACGCTGCGGGTCATACATGCAGGGGCTGACGATGCGTTCCTCGTGAGGCAAAATGCCCAGCCGCTTGCGCCGCAGCACGCGCGTGAAGCCAAAATCCACCAGTTCCGCGCCTGCGCTCAAGGCTTGATAACCCTCGATGAGCGCCTCAGCCGAGCGGATGTCATCTGCATTCCAGGGCGTGAAGAATTGCGCCTGGCTGCTTGCCAAGCCGCGATTCCAGGAGGCGTACAAGCTCTCGCGCTTGACGTACTGGGGATGCATCGCGCCAAAATAATGGCTGTTGATCTCCTGAGCCAGCCGGTCTATCTGAGCCCGTTCATGCCCTGTGGCATCGTTGACGATGGGCAGATACTGGACAGAAACGCCCGCTTGGCTGACCTGTTTGGCCAAGCCGAAAAGCGCCGCGCAGAATTGCGGCAGATGCGCTTCGCATCGGTAGAGAGAGGAGATGATGGCCAGGGACATGGGCTTTTGCCAATCCAGCGCCGCGGACAATGACTTTAGCATAACGCAGAATCACGAGCGCGCCTGGTAACGGAATACGCTCAAGCTCCGCCCCTGATAGATTGAAGCGACTTCGCCAATCTTTATTGCGCCCAGCTTGCGATAGAAGCCATCGGCATGCGGATCGGTCGTGAAGGTGAACTCCGCAGCCTGCCGAGCGACATGCAGGAACAGACGCCTGCCGATGCCCTGGCCGATATAAGCCGGCAGCACCCAGAGATGTTCCAGCGCCGCCCCGCCATCATCCTGCTCAAGCGCGGCAAAGGCTATGACGTCGCCTTCCGCCGCCACCCAAACTGAATGCTTTTGAATATACTCCGCGCTGACAGTCAAGAAGCTCTCGCGCCATTCCTCAATTTGCGCTTCGCTGTAGCCCCAATGGGCTTTGGAAAGGCGGGCGATCTCGCTGAGCTTTTCCGCCTCTGCGGGTTCTGCCCGGCGGATGCGAATGGGCATCGTTCTATCCCGCTCCAGGGCTTGGGCTGTGGTCAAAATGGCGGCGAACTCGTCATGCAAATTGGCCAGAGCCAAAGCGTGCACTGTCTCAGCGGAATAGCGCCGCCCGTCATAACTGCGGACTTCGTGCGCGGCTGTGGCATCGGCGATGACCGCGGTTTGGAAGCCCAGATCGCCAGCCATGCGCGCCGTGCTGGAAACGCAATGGTCAGTGGTCAAGCCGACGAGGACCAGCGTGGCGATGCCCGCCTGCCGCAAGCGCTCTTCCAGGTCCGTGCCGATGAAGGCGCTGTTGACGCGCTTCTGGATGACCGGCTCGCCGTCATTCGGCGCCACGATGGCTTTGATGGCGTTGCCGGGCAGTTCGGGTCGCAGCGGCGAATCCGGCTCGGTGGACATGTGCTGGATGTGGAATATGGGCCGCCCAAGCTCTCGCCAGCGCGCCAGCAAGCGAGCCATATTGGCTTCCGCCATGGGGTTGTTGCGCCTGCCCAGGCCGGGGTCATCCAAACCCATCTGCGCGTCGATGATGAGCAGCGCGGCGTTGTCGTTGATCGTTAGCATGTCCAAGTCCTCTTGTTCGTCCGCAAACATGATACGCGCTCGGCAGCAGATTATGGTTGTTGCTTGTGGGCGAGACAAGTCTCGCCCCTACAGTTGGAATGTAGAGCTTGCGTTTGTGGTTTTTCATGCTCTAGGATTGCCAGCGCCCTATGCTATAATGCCGCCGATATTCCATAAACGGGATATGCCTATGCTCCAGGTGGTGAGTTTTAATATCGGTGGCGCGCGTGGCTTGCGGCCCGCGCCACATGACCATGAGAAACTGGCGGTCGATGCCTATAGCGCCTTGCAGCAGGTGATCAACCCGCGTCAGCCCACCGTCATCGCCTTGCAGGAATCGGGCATAGCCATTCACAGGGACATCCCGCGCAACGTGAGCCGCAAGATGGCGTCGCTGCTGGGCTCGGATTTTATCGATGCCTTCGCGCCCGAAGTCAGCATGTGCGATCATCCGCATCCCAACTTGTGGGATCGGCCAGCCTACCGCAATATGACCGGCGCGGCCGAGGGCAACGCCATCATCACCAATCTGCCCGTAGAAGCCTGGTCATGGGGCAGTTACCCCGATTATGGCGACTGCGGCATGAGCGGGGCTTGGGCGCGCCACACAGCCATCAGCCGCGCCACCTTGTACAGCAGCGGCAACCGCGATACGCAGCCGCGCAACCTGATGGCGGCTTCTTTGAATTATCGTGGCATTCCCCTCTATTTCCTCAACACGCATCTCGGCGTCCTCATCGGCGAGGACCGGGAAGACATGAGCTACGAACGCTCGCGCGCGGCCTCCCAGATGCGCCAGGCGCAGGTCAGCGAGATACTGCATGTGGTGGAGGAGTTGAAACGCGCCGACCGCGACAATGAACAGCCGCAGCGGCCTATCCTGCTGGCAGGCGACTTCAATGCCCAGCCGGCCGCGCCCGAGATGGAGATGCTGCAGCGGCATTTTCGCCTGCTCCGTCCGGAGAACCGCCGCGGCGAATTATGGACGCATGAGCAGCATCGCGTCTTGATCGACCATATCCTGCTGCATGACCCGGCCGAGCGCTTCGAGGTCATCTCCTGCCATATCCAGAGCGCCATCCCCTTTGACGATCTCACCGATCACCGCCCGGCCGTGGGCATCTTCGCCCGGGCTTGATTGGGCTAACATGGCGGGGGAGGCGGGTTATGACCCAACAAGGCTCTCCGGTTGCTGCTGAGGGCGACCCGATAGCTCGTTCCTGCGAGATTCTTGCTTGCGGTATTGGGCGACCCGATAGCTCGCCCCCGCGTTCCTAGCTTCGGCGTTCCTAGCTTCGGCGTTTCTTGGCGCGTTCCTTGCGCAGGCGCTTGTTCCGCCGGCCCAGACGCTCGTGCATAGCCAGAAAATACTCCAAAGTCCGCTCCGCCTCAGCCGGCTCGGCACGCAGCAACTCGGGACGATGCCTGCGCCGCTGCTTCGTCGCCTCATACATAGCCAGCGCCGCCGAAACCGATACGTTCATGCTCTGCGCTATGCCGGCCATGGGGATGGTCACCAGCATGTCAGCCAGGGCAATCGCCCGCGCGGAAAGCCCCGTCTGCTCATTGCCAAAGAGCAGCGCCAGCTTGGGATGCGTCAAGTCGGCCGCGAATATCGGCGGGGCGCTCTCGTCAAGCACCGTGGCGACCAGCCGCCAGCCTTCGCGCTTTAGAGCCAGCAGAGCCGCCTCGCTGTCATGGTACAGGTGGTAGCGCAGCCACTTATTGGTGGCGGTTGAGCTGTTCTTGCCGACTGCTTTGGGGTCGAATTGCGTTTGATCGGCGAAGATGACGTGGATGTCTTGAATGCCAAAGGCGTCGCAACTGCGGGCTATAGCGCCGAGGTTATGCGGGTCAATGACATCTTCGATGACGATGGTGAAGCCGCTTTGCCTTTGCGCAGCCACCCGGCGCAGTTTGGCGAGTCTCTCATGGGTTGGCATCAGGCTGGCCGGAGGCGAGCCTGTCTGAAAACGCGGCTCAGGTCGAGCGCAAAACCAGGCAAGACATTTTCGCCCGAGAGCGAGTCGGACCGCCGCAGGACTTGGCTGGTGAAGGCGCCGTCGGCTCGCTTGCGCCAAACTTCGACGCTATGCTCAGCTGGCTGTACGATCCAGACCAGCTCCGCGCCATATCGCAGATACAATTCCGCCTTGTCGCGCAGCTCGCTCAAAGTGTTGCTGCTGGAACGGATCTCGATCGCCAACTCGGGCATGGTTGGAATCCACTTGTCCGGGAAGGGCTCGGGCTGGCGCAGGTAACTCACATAGGCGACATCCGGGATGAGCAGAGTATAACGATTGCCGGCCGGGTGATAGCCAGTCTCCGCCGTGACATTGCCCAAGCCGCGCGCCTCGACAAATTCGTCAAGAAATCTCCCCAGTCTTATGGCTATGCGTCCATGTACTCCGCCCGGTCCAGACATTTCAATGAGTACTCCTTCGATCAGCTCATAGCTCAGGGCGTCGTTGTCATTCTGGCGGTAAAGCTCCCAGAGTTCGTCCACATCAATGAGCCGCTGCTTGACTTCCATGGCTAGCGCCTTTCTCCCTCGCCTGCCAGAGCATACCATATTTCGGGCTGCCAGTCCCTGTGGCGGCTCTCGGTTCGTCCCCACGCGCTCGCAAACGCGCTATACTCTCGGCGAACTGGCTATTCCGGGGAATAATCTTATGACAGGCACGACGATAGGCGTCCTCACCGCTGGCGGCGACAGCCCGGGTTTGAACGCGGCCATCCGCGGCTTGGGCAAGACAGCGATTATCCAGCATGGCATGCGTCTGGTGGGCTTCCGAGACGGCTTCCGCGGCTTGATGCAGAACCGCGTAGTCTGGCTGGGCAGCGACGACCTGAGCGGCATCCTCACGCTGGGCGGCACTATCCTGGGCACCAGCAGGGACAAACCGCACAAGATGCTCATCGGCGGCAAGTTCCGCGATATGACGGCGGTCATCGTCGAGAATTATCATCGGCATCATCTGGGCGCGCTGGTCTGCCTGGGTGGCGGCGGGACGGCGAAGAACGCCTGGCGGCTGGCGCAGTTGGGGCTGAATGTCATCTTCCTGCCCAAGACCATCGACAATGATGTCAGCGGCACGGATGTCACATTCGGATATGACACGGCGCTGAATATCGCCACGGAAGCCATCGACCGATTGCATTCCACCGCCCATAGCCACCATCGCATCATCGTCTGCGAGATCATGGGGCATAACACCGGCTGGCTGGCGCTGGGGGCTGGCTTGGCGGGCGGCGCGGATGTCATCTTGATCCCCGAGATCCCCTTCAATATCGAAGCCATTGCCGATTCGATCCGCGCGCGCAGCCGGGGCGGCAAACGTTTCAGCATCGTGGCGGTTTCCGAAGGCGCCATGACCCAGCCTGTCGGCAGGAAACTGCACGAAGCCCGCGCCCGGGTAGCCGAGGCTCAAGCCGAAATGGAGCGGCACAGCGGCGACAAAGCCAAATACAAAGCCGCTCGCGAGGCGCGCCGAATTGCCAGAGCCGAGTTGGCTGAGGTGGCCAAGGAGCGCAGCGGCGGCACCTTGCTGCTCACGCGGGAATTGGAGAAGCGCACGGGCTTGGAATCGCGGGTGACTATTCTCGGTCATATACAGCGCGGCGGCGTCCCCTCGCCAAAAGATCGCCTGCTGGCCACGCGCCTGGGCACGGCTGCAGCCAATGCCATCTCGGAAGGCCAATCGAATATCATGGTCGGTGTCAAGGGTGATGGCGTCGCCCTGGCGCCTCTGGGCGATGTGGCGGGCAAGCGCAAGAATGTGCCGCTGGATCACCCCTGGTTGGTGACGGCGCGGGATCTGGAGATCTGCCTGGGCGAGGCGATCTAAACTAGCCCGCCTCGGCACGCAAGCGCGCAATCACCCGCTCAGCCGCGCTGGCCATCAGCGAGACATCGTTCATCACCGTGACCAGATCATAACCGCGCCCCAGCATGGCAACCGCATGCTCGGTATCCGCCGAGAACAAACCGGCCTTGAGGCCATGCCGCCGCGCCGATTCCAGAATGGCGTCCAGAGCCGCGTCCACGGTGGCGTCATCCGCGACCAGCCCAAATTTGCCCGTCATGCTCAAGCGCAAATCGCCAATGCCCACGAAGACGCCATCCAAACCCGGCACGCTCATTATTTCATCGCGATTGTCGAAGCCGGCCTGCGTCTCGATCATGGCCAGCGCGAGAATCGTATCATTTGCCTTCTCGGCATAATCCGCGCCGGCGTATACTCGAGCCCGCGTCGGACCCAGACTGCGATACCCCAGGGGCGGGAAGCGGCAAGCGCCCACAAAAGCCTCGCATTCGGCTCTGGTCTCGATCATCGGGCAGATCACGCCATAGGCGCCGGCATCCAGCAGGCGCATGGTATCGCCCGGCGTATTCCAGTTGACGCGCGCCATAGGCACGGTGTCTGTCGTGGAAATGGCTTGCAGCATCTGAATCGCCGTCCCCATGCCCATCATGCCATGCTGCATATCCACAACCAGGCTGTCCCATCCCGCGTGCGCCATGACCTCGGCTGACCAGGCGCTGGGGCTGTGCAGCCAGCCGTTGATGACGGGCTTGCCTTCCGCCCAGAGCGTTCGCAAGCGATTCTCGCGCATCTTCCATCCTTTGTCATTATTGGTTAAACTAATCGCAAGTATACGAAGGTCAGCCTGAATTGCCAAACACGCGGACGATAACCGGCACAAATGCGAGAAACCCTGGTCGGACCGGCTTCTAAGAGCCTGCGCTTGCCGGAACGTTTTAGGGAGAGGAAGCGAATGGAAAACTTGGCGCTCGAAGGCATAAAGCTGCTATACGGCGTGGTCGCCGACAAAGAAGCGAACGAACGGCTGGAAGATTGTCGCCGACAGGAATTTGCTGGCGAAGAACTCGGGGGACATCATGCACAAGCCAAACGCGTGGTGAGCAATCTCTTCACCGTTGTAGAAGTAGCTGCGAGAACCAATTAGGAAGGCTGGCTTTGCGTCAAGCCCCATCTTCCCAAATCCGAAATGGCGCGGCGGGTCCTGCTGGGTTACCTCCACCAGAATGAATGGCGCTGGACTCTGGAAGAAATCGCGGTCTTCAATGTTGGTCAAATTCAATGCACCCTTTACACCGACGGGGTGCTGCAGTTCACGCGGCAGGTGGCATAAGCGATAGCGCAACTTCAGCCGCGCCCATTCCAACTGCAAAGGCATAACAACGAAATTCGTCCACAGCTTCTCTTCGCATCGACGCCCTTTGAGGCCGCGATAAGCGAGTTGCGCGCCTTTGGCTCCAGCTTGCCCCGGTTGCGCGGATAGAACTAACAGGCGGCAAAGACCCTATGCTCGCCGGCAACATCAACAAGCTCATCATCATCGGCTTCTGCCAGCGCTTTCATCTCTACATCCACGCCTATGCCTTGCTGCTGCTGGCGCGCGGATTGTCGCTGGTGCAGATCAGCCTGATCGAATCCATCGTCATCGGCAGCATCTTCCTCATGGAAGTGCCGACGGGCTTGCTGGCCGACCGCGTCGGACGGAAGTGGTCGATATTCTGTTCCACGTTTTTTCTGATGTGCGCGGAATTCCTTTTCATCTTCGCCCGCGATTACCACTGGTATATCGTCATCGCGCTCTTGACTGGCACGGGATTTGCCTTTGCCTCCGGCGCCGTCGAAGCCATGGTTTACGACAGCCTGTCCGATGCGCCTGGCCTGGACCGCGAAAATGCCATGAAACGCGCCATGGGGCGGGTGAACAGCATTTCGCAGCTGGCTTTCTTCATCTCGCCCTTGGTCGGCGGCCTCATCATCGGCGATGCCAGCGCGGACAATTTCATCCCCGCCATCGCCTTGACAGTGCTGGCGCTCTTCGTCGGTCTGCTGGTATGTCTGAGGCTGCGCGAACCGGCCGCGGATTCTTCGGAGAAGGCGCCCGGCAGCCTGGAGCTCCTGCGCGGCGGCTTAACTCTGCTTATGAGCAATCGTCGCTTGCGGCGGCTGGCTCTGCTGGCGGTCTTCACCGCGCCCTTCACCGGCGCTTTGGTCACCACGCTCGCTCCGCCCTATCTGTCGCAGAACGCTGTCTCTCCTTATGTCATCGGCATCACGCTGTCATTTGGCAGCCTGCTGGCCGTCATCACGCAGCGCTACGCCTACAAGCTGGAAGAATGGCTGGGCCAGCAGCGGGCCATCGCCCTCTTGATCCTTCTGCCCGGCTTGAGCTACTGGATCCTGGCGGCCGCGGTTGGACCCTCTGCCACAGTCTTGGTCATAATTCTGATGTATGGCGGCAATGACATGAAAGCGCCGCTCTTCTCCGCCTATCAGAACGCGCTGATAGAAAGCCACAATCGCGCCACGGTCCTATCGCTGATCAATATGTTCCTGAACCTCTTCGGCGCGCTGGCATCGCCCCTTTATGCCGCGATTGCCGAGCGTTCCCTGCCGCTGGCTTTTGCAGTTATTGGCGCGGTGATCATAGTCGCAGCGTTGCTCCTGCGCGTTTATCGCCTGCCCGAAGCGCCAGGCACAGCGGGCTGACCGCTCACTTGACCGGACGAAAATCGTACTCTTCGCGCCGAGTGTAGACTGCGCCGCTCGGCGAAAGCGCACTGTCATAGAGCGTGAAGCTGTGGACGGGAAATGGCTCGGCATAAAAGTCCTGGTGCGCTTGGATCCAGCGGCTGGCCAGCCCGCGCCGCAGCGGTCTCTTGAAGCGCATCAAGGTGATGTGCGGGTGGAAACGCCGCCGCTCCCTGTGAAAGCCTTCGCTCTCCAATGCCTTGCCGGTCGCTTCGTGCAAGCAGCGCAGCTTAGGTGTATTTTCGACGCCCGCCCAGATGACGCGGGGCCTGGCTTCGGGCGGGAATTGCCCAATCCCGGCCAGGCGCAGATCAAAGCTCTGCGACTCGACGGCGGCCAGCGCGCGCTGATAGGCTTTGGCGACGGCTTCTGGCACATCGCCGATGAAATGCAAGGTCAGGTGCAGGGCATCGCGCCGGGTCCAGCGGCCAGGCGGCAGGTCGTCTTCGCGCAGGCTGAGGACGCGATCTTTGACAGCCGCCGGCAGGTCAATGGCGACGAATAAACGTGGCAAACTTCACCTCTATGCACTACCTGCCCAAGTATACTCGTCTTTGGATCATTCGGGTGATATTGCCTTCTGATTTGCCAGCCCGCGCTCTATTGGCAGTGTATCGAAGTCGGTTGATTTCTTTTCAGCCAGAGTCAACTTCACCTCGGGGGCGCTGTCGTATTGGCGCGCAAGTCCTGCAGAACGCATTCTGGACACTCTTTTGGAGGGCGAGACAAGCCTCGCTCCTCAGGGCAATCGCCTCTAAATCATAATGCCCCGTTCTCATCGAAGAATAAGCAATTCGTAGGGGCTACACTGTGCGCCGCCCATGTGAACAGCAGAAATTTGCGAGCGATTCACAGGGGCGCGTAGACACAGCCCGTCAATCGTCCCTGTATACATTGCGAGTTGCAGACCCCACCCCGACGAGTCAGGGAGGGGGAGTTCAATCGCCGGGAAGCAATGGATTTTGCGTGAGCCGTCGCGTTGCGGCGCGGGTGTCTACAGAGGGCTTCAATGGGGTGGGAATTGCGTCCGCAGCGAGCAACCCGCGACCAAAATTTGCCAATTCGCGCAAACAGCGTCAGAATCCCTTGACAATCGCAAGTCGCACGATAGACTGTCGATTGTCTACATTCTACCACGCTTGCCAGCCCTCGCGGCCCGCACAAGGAGAATCTCATAAAACCCGCTATCAGTCCCCAGAATAGCCTCCCCCGTTAATTTCGGTTAGCTTTGCGCCTCTGTCTTCATTCTTTCTTGAGCTAAGATTCATATTTCTTTTTGTAGTGCTGGCGGGGCTTTTTTTAATCTTCTCACCAACGGTGAGCGGTGTTGACTGGATCAGTTATGGAGACTCTTTCAGCCAGACTGTGAACCATCCATCAAGCGGTCTTATTGATTATTTGTTCTATGGTGATTTTGGAGATCGCGTGAGATTAGATGTCAAAGTATCTGGAGGTCCTTTGGAGAAGTTAGATGTCGATGTTAGCACTAAGGGACCTAGAGCTGCCGGCGGCCGGTTGTGGTACTGGGACGGTCGAAAAGAACTGAGAGATCTAAACGGCGATACCCACAGCGTGTCGGTGACTGCCCGGCTGGCAACGGCACGGATGTCATCAACCTGAACCAGCACACTTCCTTGCGCGTGTCCCTGCCGAATATCTCATCAGCCATCACCATCAACGGCAGCAATTTCGCCATCAACGCCAACAATTCCCGCTCGATATTCACGGTCGACAAGGGCGCGCGCCTGAAGCTGAACCGCGTGAACCTGCGCAATGGCTATACGAAGGACTCGCGTGGCGCGGCATTGGTCAACCACGGAGCGACCACCATCAGCGGCGGCAATATCACCGGCAACAGCGCGGGCAAAGATGGCGGCGCGATATTCAACAAAGGCACGTTGACAATCAACAACAGCGCATTATCCAACAACTCCTCGTCAGAATCCGGCGGCGCAATCCGCAACGATGGCATGCTGACAATCAACAACAGCAATTTAAGGAACAACAAAGCCAGCGAGGAGGGTGGCGCCATCCGCAACAAGAAAGGCACGCTGCGGCTCACCGGCGGCACATTCAGCGACAATGCGGCAACACATGGCGGCGCGATCTCCAATACATCCACAGCCGATATCACCCGCGCGGTCTTTGACGACAACACGGCCACTTGCGTCGGCGGCGCGATTCATAACAGCGGCGACAGCATAAGCGTATCCAGCAGCAACAGCTTCAAGGGCAACAGCCCAGACACCTGCCACGGCGTCGATTGCGGCAGCGGCGCGGCCAAGCCGGTCGAGCAGATCAACTATAACCTGATCAGAAAGGGCGAGTTGGGCTGTTCCAGCGCTTATGACCTCTACAGCTTCTCGGGCAAGAAAGACGACATCGTCAAGATTGAGATGGAACGCGAGTCCGGCACGATTGCGCCAGCGCTCAGCCTGTGGAACAGCGCTGGAAAGAAACTGACGGAAGACGCCAATACCAGCACCGAGCAGGATGCCTTGATCGCCAACTACAAGCTGCCGTCTACGGGCACATACACCATCAGCGCGAACAACAACCACGATGGCGCGGGCAGCTATTTCATCCAGCTGACGAAAGGCGCGGTCTATGTCTTGCCGGATGACGACGCGAAGAAGATCGCTGAGGGCCTGCCGGGCTTCCATACTTCCGAGCAGCTTGACAAAGCCGTGGGAAAGCTAAAGGCTGTAGCGCTGGCCACCTGTGACATGGTAAGCACGCTGGGCTTGAGCTCGGCAGCCCAGTTGCAAAAGGTCGCCGCCAAAGAGGTCATTAAGCATGTGGTCGAGGACCTTGTGGTAGAGGGCGCGCTGCAGCTGAACGACTACAACGTGGAACAGATCCGCCGCGCGCGGGACAATGGCACGATCTCCGAATTGATTCCGAAGCTGGCCACTGCCCTGAAGCTGGTGGCTGAGAATTTCCCGACGGGTCCCTGTTCACTCGCCTATCTCGCGCAAGATGTGCTTGTGGGCGATGCCCTGCTGGAGATGATGGATGAAATCATCGGCGGTAACTGCGAGATCTACTCCGACAAGACGGTATTGGCGCATAACTGGCCCTCTTCGGATGGCGGCGAAATCGCGCAGCTATTCCTGAGCAAACGCGTACAGCCGACCGGCGTCGTGCAACTGGATGGCGCGCCGCGATTCTACATGGTTCATGGCAAGTTCGGCGGCAAAGCGCCAGTGTTCGGCATAATTCCGGCTGTCTTTGGCAGCGCGGACAGCATCGCAGCGGTCTTCATCCATGAGGACTACGTGACCGAATCCGAAGCCTGCCAGCATGCAATTGATTTGACCGATCTGGTCAAGCGCATGAGCAAGCCGCAGAGCGCCAACGAATACGCCAATCCCTACATTGTCGCGGCGATCAATCCGGAATCCGGCGACTGCGACATCAGCATATTCGGGCTTTATGCGCTATTCGAGACCTGGGCCGAGGTGAAGAGCCCGCCGGTTAGGATAACCAACACGGAGCGCGGCGAATCCACTGACGTATGGCGCGTCCACCACATTACGCAATTCGACGGCAGCCGCGGATCGCTCTATGTGCAGCTTGTGGACGGCACTGAAAAAGGCTGGCTCTATGTCAGCCAGAATTGGGGCACGTCGGTCACGGAGAAAGATTCGACCCTAGGTCACAAGGGCGCAGACTTCGAGAAGTGCTATCCCGGCATCACCGAGAATCAGAAGCTGTTCTTCACCGCCTGATCATGCCGGGGCGAGCCGGCGACTCGCCCGTTTCAACGCAATGGATTTGCGGGCGATTCACAGAATCAGCCCAACGGTTGGCGGTATGATTGCCTGCGCTGGGGGTTGACGGGCGATTTCAGCAACGGAGTCGCCCTTCTCGCTTTCCCCTAAGCCAGCTCCCCGCCATTCGCCTCCCTCCACAAAGTTAGAAGATCCCAACTCGCGACCATTTCTTCGCCTTCTAACAGAACATTTGCTCTAGTCTGCCGGCAAGCTGAGTCCCTGCCTGGGGACGCTTAACAAGGCGGGCAGTTCGTGATCGCGGTTTCACTTTCGGGTGGTGGCGGTCACTTGCTGCGCGCTGCATGGCTGCCCGCCACCGCGCCACTGGAACGCGCGCGGATGGAACGAGGCAGCGGCAAACCCACAAGAAAGGAGGCGATATGCAGAACATGATGGCGAAGACGGTGGATGCCCAGGCCGGGCGCATCGGCGGCTACCTGCTGGTCTGGGGTGCTTCCGCCCATAGAGATGGAGGGAGTGTGGAAGAGGGGCAAGCAGTCCAGCGCGATTTGCAGGGCCAGTATTTCACGCCGGAGACCGATGTGGGCTTGGATTGGTATGAGCGGCGGCCCGTGCTCTATCATCATGGGCTGGATGGCGCGCTGAAAGCCGCGGTCATCGGCGTCATCGACAGCCTGATCCCGGATGAAACCGGCTTATGGGCGGAGGCGCAGCTGGACCTGCGCAAGAGATACGTGCGAGCGGTGCGGCGATTGGTCGATCAAGGCTTGCTGGGCTGGTCTTCGGGCAGCCTGCCGCACCTGGTCGAGATCAGCGCTGACGGGCAGATCAAGCGCTGGCCCATCGTCGAAGGCAGCCTGACGCCAACCCCGGCAGAGCCACGACAGACAGATGTGCAAACCCTCAAGAGCGCCTACACATCGCTGGGTTTGGACATGTCGCGGCTGGGTTTGGGCGGCGGGGATGCCAATCTGAACGAAAACAAGCAGAAGAAAGGAAACACCATGACCGAAGACATTGGCGCGGCATTGAAGCGACTGCCGCTGGCTGACGAACGCGAAGCCATGAAGCGCGGACAAGTGGCCGTCGGCAGCGAGTTTGATGGCTTGGATGCCATGGATATGCTGCACGGCTATATGCTGCTGCGCTCGACGAAGAGCTTCCATGGCGTCAGCGAGCGCTATTCCAATGCCCTGGCGGACAAGGTCAACCGGGCGCAGCTCAAAGCCGCCAAAGCCGACGAGCTGGCTTACAGCACGCAGACCGGCTTCGGCGATGAATGGGCGCCGGACCTTTGGAGCCAGCAGATTTGGCAGAAGGCGCGGCAAGACAACACCATCCTGCCGCTCTTCCAAAGCATCGAGATGCCCAGCAACCCCTTCGAACTGCCTATCGAAGGCGCGGATCCGACGGTGTACTTCGTGCCGGAGACCAAGGACGAGGCGCATTTGACCCTCGGCAGCGGCAACCCCATCCCCGATAGCAAGGTCGGCAGCGGCAAGGTGACGCTGAACGCCAGGAAGCTGGCTCTGCGGGTGGGCTTCAGCAGCGAACTGGTGGAAGACGCCGTCATCCCGGTGCTGAATGTCTACCGGCAGCAGGCGGTGCGCGCCATCGCCGACGCCATCGACAATGTGCTGCTCAATGGCGACAGGACTAGCGCCGCCAGCGGCAACATCAACAGCGACAGCACGACGCCGGCAGCCACCGCCAAATACCTGGCCATGGATGGCTTGCGGCATCTGCCCCTGGTGGAGAAGACCGCCAACGCCCTCAATCTCAATGGCGCGCCCAGCCTGGAAAAGCTGCGCGAGGCGCGTTTCAAGATGCCAGGCAGGTATGCCGCGCGCCCGGCGGATCTGGCTTGGCTGGTCGATAGCGGCACTTATGCGGCGCTGCTGGGCTTGAGCGAGTTTCTGACGGTGGACAAGGCGGGTCCGCTGGCGACTGCGCAGACGGGCCAGATCGGCTTCGTGGACGGGATCCCGGTCTTCGTCACGGCGGAGATGCCTTTGACGGAAGCGGATGGCAAGGTAGGCGGCGGCGCGAACAGCAAGGGTCAGGCGATCTGCGTCTACAAGCCAGGCTGGTATGTGGGCTACCGGCGCAAGATCGCGGTCAGCGTGGATTATCTGTCGTATTATGACAGCTACCAGCTGACGGCGACGGTGCGGCTGGCATTCGCGCGCTTCGATGAGGATGTGGCGAGCTGCCTGTACAATATCAGCTTCTAAGCGATGCGGGCGGGGGTGTGAGGAGCGCCTCTGCCCTGCCACTATCGTGGTATACTAACGGTAATCAATAGGCTTGAATGTTGAGGTCTAGACAGCCGTGAAGATACCGCTGATGGTTACAGCAGACTATGCCACCGTTGATCCCATTACCGGAAAGCTGCATATACTTGGCGCATTTCGAGAGATCTACGCGAGCACATTGCCGATCCAACACAAGAGAATGTGTTTAGCACTGACCATTGAAGGCGAATTCGCGGACGGCAAAGGTCCTCACGAGCTGTCGGTAACACTGGCCAACGAAGATGGAATCGAGATCTTCTCAATTAGGGGCGCCTTTGAAATGCCAAAGGTTTCAAATGGGATAGCCCCACATTGCAATGTGCTCCTGGAGTTTAACGATTTGAAGTTTGAAGAGCCGGGGCAGTATTGCTTTTACGTGACAGTAAATGGAGACGAAATCGAAGACTTTGCGGCAATTCAGGTCGTCCAGACTGAGCATGGTGGCAGTTGAATGCCTTCCAGAGCGGAAAAACTGCTTGAACAATGTCGACGTCACCCGCGAAGCTTTACCGACAAGCGAATACTCGAGAGGCTGTTCCGAGCTTTCGGATTCGTGCCGGAGTCGGGTTCCAAGCACATCATATATCGTCATCCGGAATACCCGAGGCTGGTGTTTCCTCTGCCATACGGCCGAAGAATTTCTGTAGGATACGTATCCGATGCCATCCGAGTCATTGACAGACTGCGCCAACTGCGCGATACTCAACATACTTAGATTGGAGTGCGCTATGGATGAGATGCTTTTGAAACTTGCAAGGAAACTGGCGAAGCGACCATATCAATCACTCATATTCAGCGATGAATACGAAGATGGCAAACCAACTTACTTTGTAAGAACACCGGAGTTGCCTGGCTGTGTTTCGCATGGCGACACGGTTCCAGAAGCATTGGAGTGGATCGAACTGGCAAGAGTGGATTATATCTACTTTTTGCTCAAAGACGGTTTGTCCGTGCCAGACCCGCAACCGTTGGGCGGCCACATGCGGATCAACATGAGCGAATACGTAAACGATATCCGCCTTGAAGCCCAGAACTCGGGTATGCCCCGCGCCACTATACTGCCTTCTCAGCCCGCTCTTGGCTAGCTTGCCCCCCTCACCCCGCCAGCACCCATATCGCCTCAAAGAAATAACCGCCATCCGCCTGCCGCTCGGGATGCAGCGCCACCTCCACGCCTTCGCCCCGCCGGCATAATTCCACCACCGTACCGCAAGCGCCACTCGGCAGCAGCGGCTCCCTCAGCGCGAAGACCATGCCCTCAATGCTGACGCAAACATAAGCGCCCGGCAGCAGCAACTCGCCAGCCAGCGGCAATCTATGCGCGCCGGCGTCGAATTCGCTCGGCTTTATGGCGACGATCTTCATCATCCGCGCCCTTCATCTTAGCCCCGCCAGCCTAACACATCGCGCCAGCCGCCAGCAAATGCGGGGGCTTTCATTCGCTTCCTCAGAACCGCAGTAGAAAGGACAACCATGTACACGATTGCAACATTATACGACCTGCGCCGGCATCTGGGCTTGGGCTCGGCGGAAACGGAGGCTGACCCGGATCTGCTGCGCAAGCTGGAAGAAGCCAGCCAACTCATCGAATCGCTCACCCAGCGCCGCTATTGTCCGCGGTTGGAAACGCTGGCGGCAACACCGGATTCGCGCGACTTGCGCCAGCTTTTCCTGCCCGACGATCTGCTTGAATTGCACGCTGTTCGTGATGCCGGCGGACTCATTGATCTCAATGATATCCAGCTTTTGCCCGACGATGCCGATGCGCCGGCCAGCGTCATGCAGCTGGTCAACGGAAGACAATTCCAGGCTGGCGCGGACGGAGCGAGGTCCATCGCCATCACGGGGATCTGGGGCTGGCATGACCGCTGGAGGCAAGCCTGGCGGGATAGCCGCGACTCCGTACAGAGCAGCAGCCTGTCGGCCAGCGCCACTCTCATCAGCGTGAGCGACATTGCGGGGGCTGACGAGACCGGCTTCAGTCCGCGTTTCCAAGTGGGGCAGCTGCTGCGCATCAATAGCGAAACCCTGCGCGTTGCCGGCGTCGATGAGCAGAATCAACGCTTGACTGTGCTGCGCGGCGTACAGGGCGCCACGGCGGCTGCGCACCCCCTGGGCGCGACAATCGAAATTTATGCGCCTTCGCTGCCCATCCGAGATTTGACCCTGCGATATGCCGAGCTGATGCTGAAGTCCCAGAGTCTCTTGGCGGAGGAGCCATCGCCCCTGCTGGAACGGATGCGCCGCCTCAGCGCATGAGGCGATTGAATCTGGCTGATTGCCTGGCTTTGCGCTAAGGTTGCCGCGCATTCGCCGGCTCAAGGATCACAATGGCTCGTCCACTCCCGCGATTGGTGGCTTTGCGCTATCGCGACTTTCGCTATCTCTGGTTTGGCGAGATGGTCTCGACCACCGGCTCGCAGATGCAGCTCTTCGCCATCAACTGGCATGTCTTTGAGTTGCTGCGCGGGCAGACCTTCACGGTAAGCATCTTCGGCAACCTGGTCGAGATGGGCGCGGAAGCCTTTGGCTTGGGCATGCTGGGCTTGGCGCGCGTGATCCCTATCGTCCTGTTCGCTCTGCTGGGCGGCATCCTGGCTGATGCCCTTGACCGCCGCAGCGTGATGCTGTGGACACGGGTCGCTTCCGCCATAATCGCCGCTGTGCTGACCTTTCTGACCCTCTCTGAGCAGATCGACGTCAGCGCCATTTACATTCTGACGGCTTTGGGGGCGGCGGCCACCGCTCTCGATAGCCCGGCGCGGCAATCCATTGTGGCGAACCTGGTCAAACCGCGGCATCTGACCAATGCCATCAGCCTGAACACGCTGATCTTTCAAATCGCCACGATATGCGGACCGGCTGTGGCGGGTTTGCTGGTGGCGCAATTCAACATCGGCTTGGTCTATGGCATCAATACCGTCACCTTCGTCGCCGCGCTCATCGCCATTTGGCGCATCCGACATCGGGGCAAGCTGGCTATCGGCGCGAGCATCGGCTTGTCCGCGCTGATCGATGGCTTCCGCTTCACCTTCAGGACGCGCATCATCATGGGCACGATGCTGCTGGATTTCTTCGCGACGCTCTTCTCATCGGCGCGCACCATGCTGCCGATTGTGGCGGGCGATATCCTGGGTTTGGGCGCGGCCGGGTATGGTCTGCTGGCCACGGCGCAGCCTATCGGCGCTTTGCTGGTCGGCGTATTTCTGTCGCTGCGGGGGGAGATGAAACGGCAGGGCTTGATCCTGCTGGCGTCGGTGGCGCTTTATGGCTTGGCAACCGCCATCTTCGGCCTCTCGACCAGTTTCGCGCTGTCCTACTTCATGTTCGCGTTGACCGGCGCTGGCGACACCGTGTCCATGGTCATCCGCGGCACATTGCGGCAGTTGATGACGCCGGACGCATTGCGCGGGCGCATGGTCTCGGTGAATATGATGTTTTTCATGGGCGGCCCGCAATTGGGCGAGTTGGAAGCCGGGTTAGTGGCGGCGGTCTTTGGCGCGCCTTTCGCCATCTTCAGCGGCGGCGTCGCCACTGTGCTGCTGACGGCTTGGGTGGCATGGCGTTATCCCTCCATCAGGCGTTACAATAATGCCAGCGACTTGAAACGCAAACGCGCGGCATAAAGGCGGGTTAGTCTCATGGCGAAGCAGCGGCGGGCATTGAAGCCACACAGCGCCGAAGAGCAGAAACACTACGAACGCGAGGCGCGCCTGCAATGGGGACCAGCCAGCGTCAACGAGTCCATCGGGCGCTGGAACAGCTACAGCCAAGCCCAGCAAGCCGCCATCATCGCCGACGGCAATCGGATTTACAGCGAACTGGCTGTGGCCATGGAAGCCGGCGCAGAACCGGGCGATGGCAAGCTGGCGTCTCTACTCGATCAGTGGCGGAGTCATCTCAGCCATTTTTATGAGCCCGGCATTGATTATCTGCGCGGCTTGGGGCAGCTGTACAATTCGCATCCGGATTTCATCGCCAATTTCCAGAACATCCACCGGGACCTGCCGGCTTTCCTCGAGCGGGTGATCGAAGCCTATGTCGATGACCTGGAGACCCTTGAGCTGGAGCGCATGCTGGCGGAAGACGAAGAGCTGGCGCGCCGCCGCGGCAATCTATCGCTCTAAGCATTGCATCCATCGCTTCACTGACAATCCGGTCCTTGGTCTTGGGCTTGGTATTCGCCTGCCCAGCCGGGTCGGATGATCTCCCCGCGGCATCAAAACACAATCAGAAAGGAGACTCGCATGGCGACATTTCGCGCGGCTTTATCCAAGCTGGCGCAATTGAGCGTGACTGGAGTGCGGAAGAATTATGATCTCGCTGAACTGCCCGATTCGCTGAGCGGCGCGCAGCTGCCGGCTTTGCTCACGCTGCCGATTGAGCTGGAACGGGACCGGCTATTCCAGCAGCGGGAAGACAGCTTGCAGACGGCTGTCTTCAGCGGCGCCGCCAAGTCGGTCAGCTATCGGGCGACGCATCTGCTCCTGGTCGCGCCTGTCGACGCCGGCTTGGGCATGCGCAGCCATCTGCCAAGGCTGATCGACCTGATCGACAATTACAGCGCCGTTATCGCCGCCGATATCACGCTGGGAAACAGCCTGAGCCTGCCAGCCCGGGTGAGCATAGAGCCGGGCAGCTTCCGCTATGGCGACCGCGAATATTATGGCTGCGCCTTCCGCCATACTTGGCTCTTGGCGATCTCGGAGGCCGGGCAATGACCATAACCTACAGCATCGCCATCGACGGCGATCATGACGGCGTTTATGAGACCGAGATCCGCGGGCATGTCATCGAGATGCGCTGGCGGCTGGGCATGACAAAAGCCTTTGACAGCATGGCGGAAAAGAGCTGGGCGCGCATCACGATGGACAACCGCGGCGGGGCATTCTCGCCCGAGCGCCAGGCTCTCGCCGTTGGCAGTCGCATACGCATCCAGAGCCGGCATAATGGCATAACGCGGACGCACTTCACAGGATCGCTCAGCCGGATCGAGCCCGAAGCCGGCGACTGGAGCCAGAAGCTGGCGCAAATCCGCCTGCAGGATATACAAGCCGAGCTGGAAAACAGCCCGGCTCGCCTGCCGCCACAGACCGATGCGACCGCTGACAAAGTGATCGAAGCGCTGCTGGCTCAGGCGATCATCCGAAGAGCCGTCCTGGCCGGTTTTTGCCTGATCAATGTCACTGGCTACAACATGATCAACAGCGCGCGGATTTTTCCTCCCCAGCGCCCCGCCCAGCGCCTGGAAAGCGGCAAAACCCATTTCGCCTATGTCGGCGACTGGTGGCGGGATTCGACAACGGTTCGCCAAGCCATCAGAGATATCGTCGCCAGCGAACGGGGCCGCTTCTTTATCAATCGCGCCGGCGAGGCGGTCTTCCTCAACCGGCAGCACGCGATACAGCGGGGTACTATAGCTGCCCGGTTCGCCGACAGCATGAGCGGCATGACCTACAGCTATGGCGATGATCGGCTGAGTTCCGTCACGCTGCGGATGCTCCCCCGCGCCCTGAGCGCGAGCGACGCCCTGCTCTGGCAATTGCGTTCGGCTTTGCGCATCAATGCGCGTTCCGAATTTGATATGACGCTGCGTATGCTGGATGAGCGCGGCGAGCCGATGGGCTTGCTCAGCGTGGACCGGCTGGAACACCGCTTTGATCTGAGCGCGCGGGCCAGCGGGCAGCCCTTCACGCTGGGAGTCAAGGCGGAGATCATAAGCCTGGAAGCGTCATCGGCGACGGTGCGCATCAGCAATCGCCGCCGTCATGCCGTCACCCTCACGCTGCTGCGGCTCTATGGCCAGACGCTGCAAAGGGGCGATCCTCTGGAGATCGTCGTGAATGACGAGGCGGCCACGCATCTTTACGGTTACAAGCCGCTCGTGATGGACCTGCCGGCCTTATCCGATATTGCCACCGCCCAGGCTTTCGCCCGCTATGAATTGGCGCGGCGCAAGCAGCCCCGGGGCCGGGTCAGCGCGATCACGCTTGATGCCCGCGACAACCCGGCCGCCCTCAGCGCCAGCCTGTTTGATCGCATTCGCATCAGCGACAGCCAGACGGGCCATGCCAAGCAGGAGTATTTCATCATCGGCGAGGAGCATCATATTAGCGCCGGGGGCTGTAATCATGAGGCGCGCTGGACGTTGGAGCCATTTGATCCCACCCGCTACGTGGTCCTGAACGGCAGCCGCGTCGACGACGCCTCCGAAGCGCTGGCGCCCTTCTAGGCGATATCCCAATGCAATGTGCACCGTGGACAGCCGCGCCGCAATGCGCCCGCCTGCGCAAAGTACATTGCCTCTCGCAGGATTTGACTCCCCTCCCGCATTTTGAGGCCGGGGCCGTGGGGGCTTGCAGCTAGCAAGCTAAACATGCGGAAGCCGCCCTTCGCTCGCGCATACTGGCATCCAGGTTATGATAGAAGGCAGGGGCAAATCGGACGGGGCGAGTCATGCCGCGCAGTATCTCTTCGCTGTTGCTGGGCTTGCTGCTCGGGTCGCTGGTCGGGCTGGTATTCGGCTGGTTGCATTATCCCGCCGACGCGCGCAACCGCCATCTCAGCGACCTGGCAGCCAGCTATAGCGACGAATACAGCGTCATGATCGCGGCCGGTTATGCGGCCGAGGGCGACGCGCACGCCGCTATGGGGAGCCTGAGCCGCCTGGCCGGCGATGACGCCCTGAGCTCCCTGCGCGAGACCACCGAGCGGATCATCCAAACGTCTTCGCGCGGGCTGGATGATATCGCCTTGCTCGTCCAGCTGGCGAAGGCTCTGGGCCAGCTCAGCGAGAGCATGCAGCCCTTCCTGGACGCGCGCGGGGAGGGATCATGAAAACGCGGGACCTGCGCCCCCAGCCCAAAGCCAGCCAGCCAGCCAGCTCGCCCGAGATCATTTCCCGCTGGCTCTTCGCGCTCGGGCTGATCGCGGGGATTGTCCTGGGCATCGCATTCACCCGGGTCGCCGGTCCCTGGCAGCGCGGCAATGCCGAACCCTGGCAGCTGCGCCCGGAGGACCGCGCGCATTACATGATGGCGATCGCCCTGGAATACGCGCATCACCAGGATATCAGCACAGCGCTTGACAAGCTGATCGCGCTGAAGCCGGCTGGCGACCCGCTGGAGCAGCTGGCTGAGGCGGCCTGCGCGCTGGGCAGCCGCGGCTATTTGGGCAGCCCGACCGGCATCAAAGCCTTGCGCAGCGCCATCGCCCTGTATTCCGCCCAAGGTCGCCAGGGTTGCGCCGAGCAGCTGCTGCCGCCCGTCCAAGCCGCCCCAGCCGAAACGCCGTCCCAGCCAAAGCCCGAGCAGCCGAGAGCGACGCCCCTGCCCACCAAGCGTCCGTTGAACCAAGCGCCCCTGGCCAGCCCAAGCCCACGCAGCCTGCCCGCCCTGCCAGAGAGCCGCAGCTTCGAGTTGCTATCCCAGCGGTCCTTCTGCGATCTGCGGCGTCCGGCGCTCATTGAAGTCTTCGTGGTCGATTATCTGGGGCGGGGCATCCCGGGCCAGCGAATCCGCGCGCGCTGGGGCGACCAGGAAGATATCTTCGTCAGCGGGCTGAAGGCGGAACTGGGCGATGCCTATGCCGATTTTCAGATGGAGGCGGGCATAGATTACGCGCTTGATATGGCTGGCGCGGATGAAGGGCAGGGGGCGAGCCTGCGGGCCGGCGACTGCTACACCGAGAATCGGCGAACGCTCACTTCCTATCGACTGACCTTCGTCGAACGTTAGGCGGCTTGCGCAACCCGCGCGATAATTCCGCGTATGAGAATTAGCGCATCACTAGACAGGCAAAGACATTATGGATCTGCAGGAAAAGGCTTCACAAGCGGGCACGGGCGTATTCTTTGTTGGCTTGGGTTTGTTATTTGTCACGGGCTGGTGGTGGCCCGGCATCATGTTTGTCCTGGCGGCTTCTATCCTGGCGCGGACAATGGCAGCGGGCGAAAACTGGCAATCGGCGACTGGCGCCTTCTGGCTGATAGGCATCGGCGTCATCTTTGGCATCCCGGGTTTGATCGGCGATATCGCTGGCGCATTCTGGCAGGTCTTCCCGCTGATATTGATCGGCATAGGCTTGTTCATGCTCTTTGGCGGCAAGTACCGCCCGAAAATCAGCGGCAAGCGCAAGAACGACGGCGGTCACTGAGCCTGGGCTGGCCAGCCCGCTTGACAGCGAGCCTGCCGGACGTATACTCAGCGTTGCGGCGGGATGGTGGAATGGCAGACACGGGCGCCTTAAAAGCGCCTGCCCGAAAGGGCGTGAGGGTTCGAGCCCCTCTCCCGCTACTTGGCGCAGATTAGGGCAGCCACGCCAACGGTTTGTATGATTTGGAAAAGGTCAATTTCCCTTGCATTGTCAGACTGTGCAAGTCAGTTCGGGAGGAAAAGACGAGATGACAGACGAGGCAGGCAAGGACTTGGATCGTAGAAGCATACTCGCAAGCATTGAGGATTAGTACTCGGATCCAAAGAGTTACAAACTGTACATCTCCAAAAAAGACAATCCGAAACTCAATCAGCAGATTGTTGACGGCGAGGTCACGCTCACATTGCAAGACCTCATCGACCACGGCGACGACTTGCTGGCTCAGAAAGCCTCCTAGTCCCTTACTGCCGCTCTACCCTTCCATCTGCAAGCCGTGCAGATGCGCGTACAAGCCATCGCGCTCCAGCAGTTCTTGATGGCTGCCTTGCTCGCGGATGCCCTCCTCCGTCAACACCAGGATGCGGTCGGCATTGCGTATCGTTGACAGGCGATGGGCGATGACCAGCGTGGTGCGATTCTTGATCAAGCGCTCAAGCGACTGCTGCACGACCCGCTCGCTCTCGTTATCCAGGGCGCTGGTGGCTTCATCCAGGATGATCAGCGGCGGATCTTTCAAGAAGAGCCGGGCGATGCTCAAGCGCTGACGCTGGCCCGCCGAGAGTTTGATGCCGCGCTGGCCGATATCAGTCGCGTAGCCCTGGGGCAGCGCCATGATGAAGCTGTGGGCATTGGCATGTTTGGCCGCCGCGATGATCTCGTCTTCTTGGGCGGCGGGCCTGCCGTAGCGGATATTCTCGCTGACCGTCGCCCCGAAGAGGTAGACATCCTGGTCGACAGTGCCGATGTTGCGGCGCAGGGCAGCCAGGCTGTATTCGCGGATATCCACGCCATCCAGGCGGATCTGCCCGGCGCTGACATCGTAAAAGCGCGGGATCAATTCGCCGAGGGTGGTTTTGCCGACGCCGGATGCGCCAACCAATGCCACATATTCGCCGACGGCGATGCGCAGCGAAAGATCGCGAAAGACCGCGCCGAACTCATCCTTATAACCAAAGCTGACCCGCCGCAATTCCAATTCGCCGCGGACTCGCTCCGGCGCGATTGCCGCTGGCGGCGCCTGGATGGCCGGCGGCAATTCCAGCATATCCATGAAGCGCTGGAAACCGGTGATGCCCTCTTGATACCAGCGCGCGAAGTTGACCAGACGCTGGACCGGCTCGATCAAGATGCCGACATAGAGCAGAAAAGTGATCAGATCGGCCAGATCAAGCGAGCCGCCGACGATAGCCAGAGCGCCAAAGACCACCACCACAATCGTCATCAGCTGGCCAAAAGCCACCATGCCGCCATAGAAATAGCCTTCGCTGCGGTATTCATGACGCCGGCTCTCCACGAAGCGGGCGTTGGCGGCGTCAAACTTGGCTTGCTCGATCGGCTCGTTGGCGAAAGATTGCACAACGCGGATGCCGGACAGCGAATCCTCGATCTGGGCATTGACCTGGGCGACCCGCTCCTTGCTCAGCCGCAGCGCCCGATTCATCTTGCGGTTGAAGTGCAGCGAATATACGAACATCATGGGCAGGAAGAGAACCACGATCAGGCTCAGAGCCGGGTTGATGCTCAACGTGATGAGGAAGACGCCGCTGAACTTGACGATGCCGATGGCGAGATCTTCCGGTCCGTGATGATAAAGCTCGGAGAGGGCGAAGAGATCATTCGTGATCCGCGACATCAACGTACCGACTTTCTGATCATCATAGAAACTGAAGGACAGCTTCTGCAAATGCGCGAAAAGTTCGCGGCGCATATCGCTCTCCATCATCGCGCCCATCATGTGCCCCTGATAATCGACGAAGAGGTTGCAGAGTGTATGCGCGGCCGCCAGCGCCAGCATAATCAAGCCCATCACGGCGATGTCGCGCAACTGGTTAGGCGCGCCAGCCTCCAGCAGGCTCTGGGTGATATGACGCACGCAGAGCGGCAAAGCCAAGGTGATCGCCGAGATGATGAAGGCGCAGACCAAATCAAGAGCTAGCAAACTCAGATACGGTCGATAAAACGACAGGAATTTCCGCGCGCGCTTCCCCAATTTCTCGCTCCTCCGCTCATGGGATTCAACAAAGGCGCATTATAGCATTGCCAGTATGGATCAATCTCTTGACTACTGCGAACATTTGTGCTATAGTCTTTCTGATACACTGAATCCATACAAGACCTAAGAGAGACTGAACATGAACATTTTGCGCTTTCTGCTGCTGCCGCTGGTCATCTGCCTGGCAAGCTGCGGGACTCTGACAGACCAAATCAAGCGCGCGGTGGCCACCGATATCGGCACGGCGGTGCATATTCAAGTGGGCACGGCGGCGGTTGAGCAGGTTGGCACGGCCGTCGCCACGCGGCTGGCTGCCCCGCCCGCAGAAGCAACCGACGCGCCGAGCTTGCAAACAGGCTACGATTGCGAGCGCAAGACCTGCTCCGCCATGAGCGACTGCGCCGAGGCGGTCTACAAGCTCACGGTCTGCGGACATAGCCAGTTGGACGGAAACGATGATGGCGTCCCCTGTCAGGCTATCTGCAGCGCGGAAGACGTGGCTGCCCTCAGCATCGCGCACTCTGGCGAGATAGCCCAGGTCACACGAGTCGTCGATGGCGATACGATTGATGTCATGCTCGACGGCGTCAACACGCGCATACGCTACCTGCAGATGAACACGCCCGAGCGCGACCAGCCGTGCTTCGCCGAATCAACAGCCGCCAATGCCGAGCTTGTCGCGGGAAAGACCGTGCGCCTGGTGGCCGATGTCGAATTGGTCGATCCCTTCGACAGGTTGCTGCGCTATGTCTATGTCGGCGATACGCTGGTGAATCGCGTTCTCGTCGAACTAGGCTACGCGGAGGTCGTTCTCTACCCGCCCAATGACAAGCATTATGAAGAGTTCAAGCGCCTGGAAGCCGAAGCGGCGGCCGCTGGCCTTGGCTGCCACCCCAGCGGCATATTTGACGACGGCAGTACGACGCGCTGAGCCCCGCAATTGCCAAGCAGCCAGCAGCTATGCTAAAGTGAGCCTGGAAACTGGCGGAGAGCGAGCGATCCGAGATCATGGCGGTCAAGCGGCTGATGGTTTATCCGCAAGATGAAGCGCAGCTGCGGCGCGTCAGCCGGCCCGCGCCCAACCCGAAGAACAAGCGCCTCAAACGTCTCATCCAGGATCTCAAAGACACGCTGGAAACGCAGCCCGGCGCCGCCATCGCCGCTCCCCAAATCGGCGCGCACAAGCGAGTCGCCGTCGTCAAGTTCGGCCAGAACGACGATGCCGATGAAGAGCCCATGCTTGCGCTGATCAATCCCGAGATCATCGCCGCGGGCGAGCCTGAGCCCGGCTTCGATGGCTGCCTGAGCATCCCCGACATTTATACCTGGGATACGCCCAGACCCAGCTGGATTCGTTTTCGCGCCCTGGCGGAAGATGGCAATCGGATCACCCGCCGAGTCGAAGGCATGGACGCCCGCGTGCTGCACCACGAAATCGATCATCTCGATGGGCTGCTCTTCCTGGATCGCCTGCAAGACCCGGATGAACTTTATACGCCTGTGCCGGGCAAGAATGGCAAGGCAAAAATGGTGCGGCTGAAAGACCTGGCGAAAATAAGCGGATGAGCGCGGGCTTGCTCTCAAAAGACAAGCTGCATAAAACCCTGGCCACCCAGCCATCGGATGAGCGGATCGCCCTGGTGATGACGCATCTGGAAGTCGCTCCCCAGCGCTTGCGACATCTGGCGGCCGGCCTGAGCGAAACTGAATTGACCAGACCGCTGGGCGAAGGCGAACGCAGCTTCAAACGGGATCTGACTCACCTCTGCTATTGCGCCGAACGCGGCTCTGACCCCATCCATCATGCCCTGCTGCTGAAAGAACCGTTAATGCCGCGCATCCATGCCGAACGCGATTGGGGCGCCTTGATGCGCTATGAAGAATTCAGCATCCCCGAATTGCTGGATTATTTCCAATTCCGGCGGCGGGCGCTCATGCGCATCCTGCGGGGTCTGCGGCGAAGACAATGGGAGCGGACGGTGCGGCGGGAGAGCCTCAAACGCAGCGAATCGGTCTATTATGCCGCGCGCGGATTATGCCTGCACGAACAGACGCATCTTGAGGATCTGGCGAAGAAGCTGGGGGTGACGCTCAGCCCTTGATGCCGCTGGTGGCGATGTTGCGGAGTTACGTTGAAAGTCAGCCGTCTCCGCCACGGCCAACCGGAGTCTCGGGTAGGAGAACGAATCTTTGGCCAACTATGTCATCAAGTGGCAGCAATCACCTATCCTCCGCTATATATCCTCGATACACACAACTGTATTGGTCGCTTCTACATGCCACCAACTTACTGAATTCGGATCAGGGACAGCAGGTCCAAAGGTCGTACTTAGAGACTTTCGTCTATAGCCACTGTTGCATGCTGGTATATGGAGAGGGGCCAGTTGCTCAGCGGCTGCGCGCGCGCTGGCCGGCGTCGAACCGGAGCCCGTAACTCTGCCACGTACAGTGTATTCTTGGGGAATAGGGATATTCGTGGGCGGCGGAATATAGGGCTTCGGCGTATTCGTTGGTCTCGGCTTGGCAGTCGGTTTCTGAGTCGGCGTATTGCTCGGCGTGAAGGTCGCAGTCGGCGTCGGTGTATATGTCGGCGTGGCAGTCGGCAAAGGCGTATTTGTCGGGCAGATCTTCAAGAGCAACACTCCGCTCCAGTCGCCATCCTTCTCATACTCCTTGCCATCACCAAACGCTTGAATTTGAGCCGCATAGGACAGGCAAGTCTGCATATCGCTGAACGTCCATTGCGTAGCGTTGCCAAAGGATATGTCGATGTTTTGTGGCTCCCTTCGATACCCCAACTTAGCCGGTAGCCAATTGCCCCGTCCACCGCATCCCAAGCCACCGTAAATCCCGAAACAATGCGGAAGTTGCCCGGCGCTGGCATGTCCTTGGGCACGGGCGTTGGAGTAGGCGTGTTCGTCGGCGTATCAGTGGGTGTCGGCGTCAGCGCGGATGTCGGCGAGGCTGGTCTGCTAAGATGGCAGGTCGGCGGTCTGGACGTTGCTGCTGGTCGCCCACCAGCGCAATTGATAGCCGCCGGCGTTTTCGACGGCATTCCATGAGAGGATATCGTTGGCGAATTGGAGGCCTGTTGGCTGGTTAAGCCGTTGCTGGGCTTGGAGCCGCGACACCATTAGCGAAAGCGCCAATAGCGCAAATACGCTTAACCAAAACTTTGAGTTCGATTGTGAGGATATGCTCATCCTCGTACACCCTTAATGGCGAATCGTTGCGCCTACAATGTATATGACAAATCAAGAAATGCGACAAAATCGTTCGTTACCGGATATGAATGTTGCTTTCAGATCATTTGATTACCCAATCGCCGACATCTGCCAAATATCCAGCCGCACAATCGCAGCGCCCGATATCGCCTTCAGACGCGCCTCCCCGGCGATCTCTGGATAGAAACGGCTTGTAACGCGGGCTCTCCCGTTGGCGATGACCTCTATCACCGAGCCATCCACCAGGATGCGCAGCCGCAAGCTCTCGCCCTTGTCCAGCCGGTGGACGAGCCCCTGTCTCTGGCTGTCCAGGTCCGGCTCATCCCGCGCATAACATCGGCGGACCTGCAGCGTCTCCGTGCCGCGCTCATACAGGACAGCGATACTCTCCCCGCCGCATTCAAGCGCCAAACCGACTTGATCCGCGGAATTCGCAGCAAAATCAGCTTCGATATCCAGCGCCAGCAATTCCAAAGCCAAGCCAGCTTCGTCCAGTTCGCCGGCTGCAAAATGCCAATGCCGCCCGCGCAGCGATGCCAATTCGGGCACGGGCTGGCTGACCAGGCGATTGCATCCATCCAGGCTGAGCTCGCGGGGGATGGCTTGTACGCCGCTCCAGCCGGCCTGCATCTGCGCTTCCACGCCCCGGCCTTCGCGAATCCAGGAATAGATCAGCCAGCGACCCCGCTCGTCCTGATGGCATAAGCTGGCGTAGCTGTAACCCGCGTCATACAAACCCGCGGATTCCGGCTGGAAACGCTCACCTTCAAAGCGCCCCACCCAGTAGAGCGTCTTGCCTGGCTGATGCGCGGCCGGCTGGACGGAGATGATCAGCAGCCACTTGTCGCCCAGTGGCAAGAAGTTGGCGCATTCAAAGTTGTAACCGTTGAGCGCCTGCTCGCCCACAAACAAGGGATGCCGATATTCCCATGCGCGCAAATCAGCCGAGCGATAGAGCAGGACCGCGCCGCCGACGCCAACGATATGCGACGAAACGATCATGTACCAGCAGTCATCCGCGCGCCAAACAAAAGGATCGCGGAAGTCCTTCGTCTGCCCCATTTCCGCCGGGACATCAGCGAGAACGGGGTTGCCCGCGTATTTCTCCCATTCGCTCAGATCCGCGCTGCCCATCGCCAGGCATTGCGTCTGCGCATCGTAGGTCTCATTGACGCCCGTATACACCGCGACCGGTGTGCCTCCATCGTTCACCAGGCAGCCGCTGAAGATGCCGCCGCGATCGGGCGAGCCGGGCGTCGGCGCTATGGCGATCGGCAGCTCCTGCCAGTGAATCAGGTCGTCGCTGACCGCATGCCCCCAGTGCATATTGGCGTGATAGGCGCCATCGGGGTTGTATTGGTAGAACAGATGATAGCGCCCGTCCCACTCGATCACGCCATTGGGGTCGTTCATCCAGTTGGCGGCGGGCAGAAAATGATAGCCGGGGCGGTGAATATCCACGCCCGCAAGCAACTCGCGGGGCTCAGTCATGTGCGTCAGGCCTTCCATGCCATACTTCGCTGAGTGGCTTCTGCCATCCTTGCCAGTGTCCGGCAATATACACCGTATCGGCGGAGATGGCTTCCGCTAACGATACCACAAGCCGGACTGCTCTTCCTCCCAGGCGCGGGCGCAAGGGTCACTTTCCGTCGTGATATGCGCGAGGGAATTGGGAGCGAAGAGCCACGATGAGATCGCTGGCGAATAGACGAGGCAATGGCCGATGACCAGCCGAGTCACCATAAAGGAGATCGCGCGGCATGCCGGGGTGGGCACGACCACCGTTTCCCGCGTGCTCAACGATCATGCTTTATGTCAGCGATGACAAGCGGCGGCGCGTCGAGCGGGCTATCGCGGCGCGCAGGATGTCGCCTGGGCGCATGAGATGGTGCTGCAGGAGGCCGATTCGGGCGGCAATAAGCGCTTTGCCGAGGCGGCGAAGGCATCGTCTACGCGGCAATGTATCACCGCCCGGTGCGGCTGCCCACTGGCTTGAGGGACCTGCCGACGGTCCTGGCGAATTGCTTCCTGGAAGACCGCTCAGCGCCTTCCGTAGCGCCGGATGAGCGAGCCGGCGGCTACGAAGCTACCAAAGCAGCCATCGACGCCGGTCATAGCCGCGTCGGTTTCATCAACCTCTGGGAAGAGAAGTCAGGAGTCATCCCGCCAGCCCCAGCTATCTTCGGGCCTCTGCGCGGATACAGGCAGGCTCTGCAAGACAGCGGCCTGGCTTATGACGAGCGCCTGGCGCGCTTCTCGGACCAGAGTACGCAAGCCAATTATCGCCATACCCGCGAGCTGATGGCGCTGCCCGACCCGCCGACGGCCATCTTCTGTGGCAACGACAAGATCGCCATGAATTGTTACAGCGCCTTGGCTGATCTGGGCAAGCGGGCGCCGGGCGATGTAGCGGTGATCGGCTTTGACAATATCGCGCATATCGCCGAGGGTTTGCTGCCGGCTTTGACGACCATGCAGTTGCCGCATTATGAGATGGGCAAATGGGCGGCGCAATATCTGATCGAGAATCAAGGCCGGGAGATGGCGCCTGTGCAGATGGCTCTGCCCTGCCCGCTGGTGAAGAGGGGGTCGGTGTAGGCGCAGATCCGCTTCCGCTGTCCTCACTCCCCCTCCACAATCCCGCGCGCCAAGCCCAGCAACTCCGCCCGCCGCGCCGCATCCACATCCCGCGCCTCAAAATAGCGCTCCAGCAATTCCAGCGCCGTCAAGCCCTCGGGGTTGGCGCCCAGCCGCGTCCGCTCGCGCCGATCCACCTGCATGCGGATTGCTGCGATATGAAAGACTTCCGCCCGTTGCAGCTCCTTCACGATGAGCTTGTCCTTGAGCAGGCTCTCGCTTTCCGGGCTCAGGCGAACCGCCAGCCGAAGCACCGCGCCGCGCAATTCGCGCTCCCGAAGCGCCGCCAGGACCTCGGCAGTCGGATTCTCGCTCTCCCGGCAATCCACCTCGATGGTCAGCAGCTTGCGCGCCATAACTTTGACGAAACGCCAGCCCGTCCGCCCCCTGGCCAATTCCACCCAGCAGAATCCTTTGACATCGCCCTCTTCGCCGAAGTCGACGCGTTCCAGGCTGCCGCTGTAGACGACTGGCGCTTTGCCCGCCCGCCCATGCGTCAGATTCTGATGCCGATGGATATGCCCGAGCGCCACATAATCCCAGCCGCCCTCCGCCAGCGCATCCAAATCCACAACCACATCCCGCCCCAGCATGACAGCCCGTTCGCTGCCCCAGACAGCGCCGCTGACGCTGAAATGGCCGCAGAGCAGGCGCGGAGTATCGGTATCCGATTCGGCTTTGGCTTGGACGCTCAGTTCCAGCAGCCGCTCATGTGTGACGCGCTGCAAATCAGCATCCTGCTCGGCGATGGTTTTGCCGCGGGACCCGACATCTGCCAGCAAGCGCGACCGGGTGGGATAGGGCGCGGCCGCCACCAGCGCATCGCCCGCTTTGGTCTTGATGCGCCGCAGCGAATAATCGCGAGCCACCCAGACATTAGGCACATCCAGGGTCTCGTATATGTCGATGGTGCTGGCTTTGGCGGCATTGGCGGGCAGATCGTGATTGCCGACGAGCAAGACAGTTGGCGCCAGTCGCGCAAGCGTCTGGATGCGCCGGGCGAATTCGCGCTGAAAGGTCTGGTTGGGGCTGCGGCTGCGGAAGGCGTCCCCGGCGAATATGACCAGGTCGACATCGCCAGCGCGGGCGAAATCAATCATCTCGTCCATCCGCGCCAGGAAGTCGCCCACGCGGCCGCTCAAGCCGGTTGCCGGGTCCGTCTTGCCATAATTCGCCATGCCGATATGCGCATCCGCAAAATGCAGGACGCGGATTGGCTGGCGTTTGAGATCGCTTTCAGTCGCCGGCGCGGTGGTCTTCATCGCCGGTGCCGACCGGTTCGTTGGTGGTGGTCACGCTGGTCCATTGTGGATAATCGCCGCGCAAATGCCCGAAGATAGGCTTTTCGTTGCGCAGGATATCCACAAAGGCATGAATATCGCTGATCGCCATGAAGATCGCGCCACGCCGATTGGCGATGTCCACTTGCGGGTCGGGCACGGCGCTATCCGGCGACAGAAAATAGACATCCAGCCGATAATCGGTTTGGTCTTCGCCACCAACGCCATTACAGCGCACGAGACCGCGTATGCGCGCGGTGACGCCGGCGAAATCCCGCTCCTCCAGCTGCCGCCAGATGACCATATAATTCTTGATCTCAAAGACCGCCACCCGCTGAAGGGGCATGGTGCATTCGCCTTCCCGCTTGCGCTGCCCATTATAGCCAAGGCTCGCGGACTGTGAAAATGGCTAAGGGCGCGATCGGCCCGCTCAAGAAGCGAAAACATGCCAGACAGCGGCGCGCCCGCAAAACAGTAGAATAAAGCGGACGACGTAAATATTCGTTAGAGACAGCGTCTATCTTAATGATTGAGCGCTGCCGTACTTTACCCAGCCGGGCGCCAACACTCCCGACTCCAAACCGACGCTTGGCTTGCGCGCGCTCGTCGCCCGACCTGCCCCCCCCAGCAAGCGCATCTTGTCAGCCACAGGATGGCGCACTAGAATCGCCTCGATGATACCGTTGCTGCTGACGCTCTACGCCCTCTGCGCCATATTGCTGGGCATCTACACCTTTGGTCAGGCCATCCTGCTCTGGCGCTATTGGCGCACCCGCGGCCAAACCCCGCCCGCCCCGCCACTGGAAGAGTTGCCGACGGTCGCCGTGCAGCTGCCGCTCTACAACGAGGCTATGGTCGCCGGCCGGCTGATTGACGCCGTCGCCGGGCTGGATTATCCGCGCGACAAACTGCTGATCCAGGCTTTGGATGATTCGACCGATGCGACGAGTCAGCTGGTGGCGCGGAAGCTGGCGCAACTGGAAAAGACTGGCTTCCAGGTGCAGCACCTCCGGCGGAGCCAGCGCGATGGCTACAAAGCCGGCGCATTGGCGCTGGGCATAAGGCGATGCCATAGCGAGGTCATCGCCATATTTGACGCCGACTTCCTGCCCAAGCCCGATTTTCTGCGCCGCAGCCTGCCCTATCTCCTGGCGGGACCCGATATCGGCATCGTCCAGAGCCGCTGGGGGCATCTCAACGCCGACGAAAATTGCCTGACCCGCGCCCAGAAGCTCTCGATAGACACCCACTTCGTCATTGAGCAGGCAGCCCGCAACCGCAGTGGCTGGCTAATCCCTTTCAATGGCACGGGCGGGGTCTGGCGGCGGGAATGCATCGAAAGCGCCGGCGGCTGGTCCGCGCGCACCCTGACCGAAGACCTGGACCTCAGTTACCGAGCGCAAATCTTGGGCTGGCGTTCGGTATTCCTGCCCGAGGTGGAAGCGCCGGGCGAGATCCCGCCGCAGTTGGCCGCTTACAAGCTGCAGCAGGCGCGCTGGGCGACCGGCAATACCCAATGCCTGCTCAAGCTGGCGCCGCAGATCCTGCGAGCCAAGCTAAGCGCGGCGCAGAAAATCATGGCGATCCAGCATTTATGCCAATATCTGCCCCAGCCACTCATGCTGCTCATGCTGCTGCTGACGCCGCCCTTGCTGGAGGCCCGCGCGCTGACGGGCTTGTCCCTGGCGCCGCTGGGTTTGCTGGGCTTGGCTCCGCCGCTGATGTATATCGCCAGCCAGATGCGCCTGCATGAACCGCGCGGATTGAGCGGCTTCCCCGCCCTGCTCTTCATCGGCGCCGGCATGTCGCTGAGCAACAGCCTGGCTGTGCTGACGGCTCTGCTGGGCATCAAGTCCAGCTTCCGGCGCACGCCAAAATTCGCCCGCGATTGGACCAGCAGCCGCTATGCCCTGCCCGCGGATGGCGCTGTGGGCTTGGAGCTGGCGCTGATGTGCTATGCCTTCTGGGCGACGGCGCTGGCTTGGGAGCGGCAGCCGGAGCTCTGCCTGTATCTGCTGATCTACGCCTTGTCTTTTGGCGTGGTCGCCTGCATGAGCCTGCGCGAAACCTGGCGCCTCTGGCGGGCAAGGCAGAAAGCCAGCCATGAGGGCGACTTCAATCTGCTGCGCGGCAAGTCGCCTTCATGACTCGCCTAGGCTCGCGATGGCAGCCCGCGTTTCCGCCGAAGCGATTGTTCCGCGGCCATCATAAGACCACTCAACAGGTTCGACCAATTCCATATCATCCAGGCTGACCAGTTCGTAGCCACGCGCCTGCAAACCATCCACGATTGCCGGCAAGGCTTCAATCATAGGCAGGCAGCGCGCCAGCCGCAGCGCCTCATCTTCAGTTTCCGAGCCATCATGCAAGTCGATGATGGAGCCGCCCGCCAGGCTCGGATGCCCCAGCGTCGCTTCCACGATAGCTTTTGGATCGCTCTGGGCATAATCGGCCGGGTTGACATCGGCATCGACGATCTTCATGCCCGCCGCCATGGCCACCGGCGAAAACAGGCAGGTGAAAAAATTGAAATAGTGGGCGCGCAAGAAGCGCGTCGGCGCTCCCAGCAGGTTGCCGATGACCGCTTCCGCCCGGTCATAATCGCCGAGATGCGCCTGATGCAAGTGGCTGTGATTGCCCACCGCATGACCAGCCGCGATGATGCGCTGGAAAGCCTGGGGGAAGCGCTCCACCCATTTGCCCAGCACGAAGAATGTGCCGCGCGCGCCCCGGCTGTTCAGAATCTCAATCACCTGGTCAGTCCGCGGCGGGTTTGGGCCATCGTCAAACGTCAGCGCCACTTTCATCTGGTCGCGCCGGCCATGCGTAAAATACTTCAGCGCCATCGCCATCACCTTCCTTGCTGGTTCACGCCTTTGACGATTCGGGGGGATGATCGACGATTGTCGACGGGAAGGATGGGATGTCGCCGCCATGCGCGTCAAAACTGCTGCGCCAGGCGCCTGTATCCGCCACCCATTCCCTGGTATAGCTGCCCCAGACGCGCCCATTGGTCCAGAAGGTTTTGAAGGGCTTGTCTTTGGAATTGAGACTGGGAACGGGCGAGAAGCCTTCCAGCGCCTTGTCGGGATGCGTGACGATGCCGCCCAGCGCCAGGAGCAGCGCCCAGCTGGCCATGCTGCGGGCATAATGGTTGCCGCATTCGACTTCGTTCCACGGGTTGCGCCGGATGCCGTCATGCCGCTCGCGAAGCGCCGCCACGATCTCCAGCCCCTCATCAACCATGCCTTCATAAATGAGATGCGCCGCCACCTGGTATTCGATGCCCGTCCATACCTCATCGGCATAGGGAAAAGGCAAAGCGGGCCGGTCCCCGCGAGGCCAGCTGCAAAGGAGCAAACCCGCTTCATCGTTGAGCGCGTAGGTGCGCTGGCAATTCACATGCTCGCTGAGATCCCGCTTGAAGTTGTGGTCATAGATCGCTTGCAATGCCCGGCGGATATGCTCGCGGGGCAGGAGATTGCCAAGCCCCAAGACGCGCGCATGCAGCTCGCCCAAAAGCTGATCGGACAGGCAGCCCGCCCCGTGCTGGTATTTCTGCGCGTTGAGGGCATCCAGCCGCTGCTCATAATATTCGCCATTCCATAACATGGCATCCAGGTTGGCGCTGCCTGCTTCATAAGCCTGGCGACAGCGCCGGCTCAGCTCATCCTCGCCCATTATCCGCGCCATCTCTTCGGTGGCTCGCAAAGCCGCCAGATAATAGATGCCACAAAGCGGATTGGGACCGTGAAACTCAATGTCATAAGTATTGTGCTGCACGCCATCCAGAACCTGATCTTTGTCATGATCCCAGTAGACGCCGGCGAAAGCCATCGCCCGCTTGACGCCCTCCCAGATTTCAGCCAGAAAGTCGTCATCGCCGCTGAGCTGCCATTCGCGATAGGCGCGCAGGATCGAGCCCATCTGGCCATCAACAGCCGCGTCCGTCCGCCCCGTCCACATAAAATCTTGATGAAAACTGCCAAAGCTGCGGAAGCGCATAAAACCTTCGTCGCCCGTCTCTATATTGAACTCGATGCGCCGCATCTCGCGCTCCAGCGATGGAAAGAGAAAAGCCAGGCTATAGGCATAGCTCCAAACATGCGTGCAGCTGCCCGGGCAGCAGCCGGCATCATCAAAGCAGCCTTCCCAGCCATAGAAGCGGCCATCTTCCAGCCAGAAGCAGGTGGTGCTGCGCAGGGGCACGATATTGGCGGAGACGGCATCCAGGACGATGGCGGGCAAGCTGCTGCCGAAGAAGGCGTCATGGAACGCCCGCGTCTCCCCCTCCAGCCGGTCCATTTCCGCGCCGACATAAGCCGCGACAGCCCAGGCGTCGGCGAAGCGCGTGGCATAGTGATTGCGCAATATGCCCACCGTCGCCGGGTCGACATTCAATTGCTCAACCTGGTTGAGATCCCATGCCGCCGGGCGGTTGGGGAAATGCCAGCTCAGGATGAAGCGGAAAGTTTGGCTTTCGCCCGGCGCCAGCGTATCCAGCAAACCCAGAGAACCGGCAGACATGCGTTCGTTGGCCGCGTCCTCGGCCGGGTCATGCAACAAGCCATCGTCCAGCAGATCGTCCCAGAAATCATGCAGATAATCCCACCATTCGCCCAGCAGCCAGGAACGTTTGAAGGTCGCCCTGTCATGATCGCTGACCAGGCTCAGGCTGCCATAATGCAGGTCGTCCTCAGCCAAGGCATCGTTGCGCATCAGCAAGCCGCGCAAGCCATCAGCCTCGTGGAAACTGTTCACCTGTTTGCCATGCTGGGGCCAGGCGCGGTTGCCAAAGCGGTCTGACTGCAAGTCGCCCACCGGGTTGGTCAGCGAGCCAACGAGGGTGACATCCACGTCGTTCTGGCTGCTATTGCTGATCGTATAATTCAGGATGGCGCAGGGGATGCCGGAGTCCTGCGGGTTCAAAGGGATGAGCGGCGTATAGGCTTCCAGCTCGACGGCCACGGGCAGGCTGGCGTCATCAAACTCGATGGCGGCGAAGGGATACTGCCCGCGAAACGTGGCGCCTTTGCAGCGCGGCAAGCCGGCCAGGCCTTGCATGGGATGGAAGCCATGCGACTGCGTGAAGGGCGGCTGCAGGGGACCTTCCAGGACGCGAGCCACGGGATCGCGCCCAGCTTCTTGGCAGCGTATGGCGAAGAAGGTCAGCGGCAGGCTCCTGCCCTTGGCTGGCAGGTTGAAGATCTCCCAATCGCGCAATTCGCCACGCGCGCCCAAGGAGACGTTGCCAGTGCCTATCCCGCCTAATGGGAAAGCCAGAGCCGTCGCCCGCTCGTCGAAACTGCGAATCCCGGGATGAATTTTCATAGTAGCCGCTCCTTGTCTGCCGGATGCGCCCTGCGCGAAACCCGATTATCCTCAATTGCCGCGGGGCTTGCAAGCGCTCCCTCCGCCGCAGTTTTCGCATAATCCCGACAAACTTGGTATAGTGACTGTGTGATTAAATCTTGCCCGATATGTTCAAAAAGAGTGAAACAAGGAGAATCCCATGAGAGTTTTGAAGCTTGCCCTCGTACTGCTGTTGTTGCTGGCGGTGGCTTTGGCGGTTGCGCAGGATGCCGAGACCATCGTCATCCGCGGCTTCGGCAACATCAGCACATTCAACCCGGCGCTAAGCAGCGATGGCGCCTCCTTCCAGGCTTTCAGCGTCCTTTGGCCCAAACCCTACGAGATCGACGCCGCCAGCTCCGCCCCCGTGCCCGGCTTGACCGACTGGGAAGTTTCGGACGATGGTCTGATCTATACCTTCCACATCCAGGAAGGCGCCAACTGGTCGGATGGCATGCCCATCACCTCGCACGATATGAAGTTCGTCATCGACGCCATCAAATCGGACGAAGTGGCTTCCATCCAGGAGAACTCGGTTGCGGCGGTGGATGAAGTGCGCATCGTCGATGACAAGACTTATGAAGTTGTGCTCAACGGCTTGGATTGCGCGGCATTCAGCGATTTGGGCGGCATACGCTTCTTGCCGTCGCATCTCTTCGCGGCCGATTTCAGCGATTTTGAAGACAATATGGTCTCCACCGAACCCGTTGGCATCAGCGGCGGGCCGTATATCCTTGACGAATGGGCGCCCGATTCCTACCAGAGTTACCACGCCAACCCCGATTGGTGGGGCGGCGAAGTCGGCATCCCCTATCTGATCAACCGCAACATCAAGGAACAGGCGGTCGCCCTGCAATCCATCCAAGCCGCCGAAGTCGATTACACCTACCTGCATGGCGATCTCTTCACGCAGATTGCCGACACCAGCAACCTGCAATGGGAGATCTTCCCGCAGATGTCGGTGAAGTTCTTCGCGCTGAACTGGGTGGATCCGGAGCATCCCTCCGCCGCCTACGATGAGGACGGCAACGCCATCGAGCAGGTTCCGCACCCCATCTTCAGCGACCCGGCTGTGCGCAAAGCCGTGGCTATGGGCTACAACAAGCAAGACGTCCTGGCCACCATGGGCGGTTCGGACGGCGGCACGCCACTCATCGGCGCGGTCAACCCGGCTATCGGCTGGGCATACAACAACGACCTGCAGCCCTATCCTTATGATCCCGAAGGCGCCAAGCAGCTGCTCGAAGAGGCTGGCTGGGTCGACAGCGATGGCGACGGCGTCCGCGAGAAGGACGGGCAGCGCCTGGAGTTCACCGTGTCCTACAGCGATATCCTGCTCATGTTCGAGACGCATGTCCTGGTCGCGCAAGATCAACTCAAGGACATCGGCTTTGACGTCACCCTGGTCAAGGTCGAGTGGGCGAATTACATCAGCGATATCTATCTTGGGCAGATGTATGACGCCACGTCAATGAGCAACAGCGGCGGCACTGGCGGGGCGCCCGACGCCAACGACTTCATGACGTTGATTGACGGCCGGCAGGATATCCCCGGCAGCGGCAATAACCTGGCTTCCTACATCAATCCGGAGATCGACGCGCTGATCGACCAGGCGCGCGCGGTGCCCGGCTGCGATACGGCTGCCCGCGGCGCAATCTACCGCGAGATCCAGCGCATCGCCCATGAGGATGTCGCCTATGATTGGACCTTCGTGCCCAATATCTGGCAGACAGCCAATGCCCGCGTGGGCAACTTCCAGCCAGCCGCCTTCTGGGTCTTCTATGGCTATACGGCTGACATTCACAAGTGGACGATTGAGGGCTAGCCAGCGACCGTTCAATGCCTTTCAATAACGTAGGGGCGATCCATTGGGTCGCCCTTTCTTGTGACCATCTGGGCCGAGCAATAGTCGTGAGTAAGGCCGACTCGGCTTTTCAATCCGGAACCTTCACAGAGTTCTGAGCGCTGGATTCTCTCGCGATGATATTTGCGCTTGAAGTCTTCGCCATCAGTCTCTTGCGTCTAATGCAAGCAATGAAAGTCTTTATCGCCATGCCAGGCTCTCACCATTTTCTGGCGGACTGCCTCACTGCTGATACCGCCGTGGATCCAGCGCGTCCCGCAAGCCATCGCCCACCAGATAGAAGCAGAGCACCGTGATCATGATCAAGATGCCCGGCGTGAAAACCAGGTGAACGCCAGTCACAAAATAACTGCGCGAGTCCGTCAGCATATTGCCCCAGGTCGGCGTCGGCGGCTGGATGCCCACGCCCAGATAACTCAAGCCCGATTCGATCAGGATCAAGTTGCCGGCGATGATGGTCATGGTCACCATCACAATCGAGAAGACATTGGGCAGGATATGCGAGATCAGGATGCGGAAATCCGAAGCGCCCAAAGCCCGCGCCGCCAAGACATAATCGCGCTCTTTCAAGGAAAGCACTTCGCCGCGGACCAGCCGGCTCGTCCCCACCCAGCCCAGCGCTGCCAAGACCACCACCAGCACTTCGGTCGATGGCTGCCAGACAGCCGAGGCGATGAGCAGCAGGAAGAGCGGCGGGATGGCGCTCAGCGTATTAATCGCCCAGGATAGCAAATCGTCCACCGCCCGGCCATAATAACCCGCCAGCAAACCGAGCGTGATGCCGATGAAGACCGTGATGACGCTGGCCAGGTAAGCGATGGTCAGGGAGACGCGGCCCCCGTATATCAGCCGCAGGAATTGGTCGCGCCCCAGCTGATCCGCGCCCAGGACATACCCGCCCTCGCCCGGCTGCTTGAAGCGATTGGGGATGCTGGTGCTGTTGACATCCAGCCCCAGCAGGTTCTCGAAAATCGGCGGCATCCCCGCGCAGATCACGGTGAAGAGCAGCAGAACGCTTATGGCGAAGAGCGTCAGCCGATCGCGCAGGATGAACTGAATGGCATCGCGCCAGAAGGACCGCGAGGGCCGCGGCGCCTCGCCCCCTTGCAGTTCCGCCACTCTGGATTGCTGCGCCATCAGCCGCTCACTCCAGCCGGATGCGCGGATCAAGGATCACGTACATGATATCCGAGAGCAGCACCCCGACGATGAACATGACAGAGGCTATCACCACCGAGCCCATCACGACCGGATAATCCCGCGCGAATACGGCGTCGATGATCAGCTTGCCCATGCCGGGCCAGGCGAAAACCTGCTCAACGATGACCGCGCCCGCCAGCACGGTGCCGATGGCCGGACCAAGAAATGTCGCCACGGGCAGCAAGCCGTTGCGCAGGGCATGCCGCAGCCAGATCACTTTGTCGTTCAGCCCCTTGGCATAGGCCGTGCGGACATAATCCTGCTGCAGCACTTCCAGGATTTGCGTCCGCGTAAAGCGCGAGAGAAAGGCGATCCAATTCAGCGACAAGACAAACACAGGCAGGATCATGTGGCGCAGGGCATCGCCCAAATCAAAGCCGCCCCGCCGCGTGATATTCTGCATGCCGCTGATGGGCAGCAGATCCAGCTGCACGCCAAATATGATAATCAGCAGCAATCCCAGCCAGAATTGCGGCACGGCATTGCCAAAAACCGAGATGATGCGGATGACCTGGTCAATCCAGGTGCGATGAAAAACCGCCGCCAGCACGCCCAGAATTACGCCCATCCCAAAGCCGATGCCAATTGCCGCCACGCCAAGCCGCAACGTAGCCGGAATGCGCTGGGCGATCAGGTCCTTGACTGGACGCTTGTTCTTGATGGACTTTCCAAAGTCGCCGCGCAGCAAGCCATAACGCTCGCCCGGGGTGTCGCCTGCGCCATCGCCGTCAATGTCGATCAGCGTCCAATCGTTGCCGACCAGCCAGTACAAATACTGCGTAATCGGCGGCTGATCCAATCCCAACTGCCGCCGCATGGCTGCGTTGGCTTCGCTGTCCATATCCGGTCCCCAGGTGATCATCGCCACGGGATCGCCCGGCGCGGACAAGATGATCAGAAAGGACAGGATAGTCACGCCGAAGAAGGTCGGGATGGCTTGCAAGAGGCGGCGCTGGAAATACTTGATCATCGGCTGGCGACCCAAGTCTGCTCTGCCATGCCCCATTCTAGCGACGCTTGGCCATTTCGCCAAAAGGCTCGCCAGAGTTCAAGTGACTGGCAAATCCGCGGTCAGATACCTTAAACTGGGTTTAGCGATTCATTAACCTCGCGAGCGGCAGGGTTAACAGTCCTCCGCTAGCCTGCATCGCGATGGGCTTTCCACCGAAACCGCAGACATGCCGCGGGAGAATTGCATGCTTATGAAGAACGCAGGTCTTTTGGCATGGCTTCTCGCGCTGTGCCTGGCGGCGGCTGGCGTCACTGCTGATGAACATGAGACGCCTGAACCGATACAGCTGCCAGAGGTCGACCCGCTGGAATACACCGAAGGCGAGATCATCACCGCCGGCAGCAGCACCGTCTTCCCGCTCAGCGAACGCATGGCGGAACTCTGGACCGACGCGGGCGGCGTCGCCCCCTCTATCGCTTCCATCGGCTCCGGGGCCGGCTTTGAGCGCTTCTGCGTCGAAGGCGAAACCGATATCAGCAATGCCTCGCGCGCCATCAATGCCAGCGAAGCCCAATCTTGTCATGACATCGGCCGCGACCCCATCGAGCTTCGCGTTGGCACGGACGCCCTGGCTGTCACCGTCTCCGCCGAAAACAACTTTGTCAGCGATGTCAGCCTTGAGGAACTGGCCGCCATCTTCAGCAGCGCCGATACCTGGGCCGAGGTCCGCGCCGAATGGCCCCCCGAAGCCATACAGCGCTTCATCCCCGGCGCCGACAGCGGCACTTACGATTATTTCGTCGAAGCAGTCTATGATGGAGACGAAAAGCCCATCCTCAGCGCCAACCCGCAGCTCTCCGAGGATGACAACGCGCTCGTCCAGGGCATCACCGGCAGCCCTTACGCCATAGGTTTCTTCGGCTACGCCTACTACAGCGAGAACCAGGCCGCCCTCAACATTCTCAGCATAGAAGGCATTGAAGCCAACGCCGAGACCACTGACGACGGCAGTTACCCGCTGGCTCGCCCGCTGTTCATCTACAGCGATGCCGGCATCATGGCGGATAAGCCGCAGGTCAGCGCTTTCATCAACTTCTATCTGACGCATGTCAACAACGAAGTGATCGATGTGGGTTATTTCCCGGCCTCGCCGGCCGCGCTGGAAGCCGCCAAGCAAGCCTACTTGGACGCGATGACGGAAATGTAAGCCAACTGCGAATAGCCGCAATGGCAGGGATACGGTTTCATGGCGCGCTGCCGTATCCCCCTTGGCATGAAACTGGCACATGAGTGAATCGCAGCAGCCCGACTTGACACTGCATCTCGTTCAGCGGAAGACTCGCCGTCTGGACCTGCGGCATCGTTTCAAGCCCCATGAAGTTGTCATCCAGTTTTGCCTGCTGGTTTGCGGCATGCTGTCCATCTTCACGACCTTCGGCATCATCCTGGTCCTGGGCAATGAATCGATCGCCTTCTTCACCCGCGACCAGTGGGTGAACAGCAACCGCGCCATCTTGAGCGATATGGATGAGCGCAGCGCAGCCTTCACGATCGAGCCGGGCAAGGCGCTGGAAGCCATCACAGTCGGCGGCGCTATTCGCATCGGGCAAGAAGTCCTCGAAGTCGTCGAGTTTCACAACAATCAGTTCGAGATCGATGCGCTGGGCACGAGCGGCGGCTTCCGGCGTTTCTGCGCGAGCGAGACGGACCTGGCGGAGAGCAGCCAACAGCGCCCGCTGATCGTCAACGCCAGCCGGCCCATCAAGCCAGAGGAAAGCGCTGCCTGCGCCAAAGTTGGCATCAACCCCCTGGAGTTCCGCGTCGGCGCGGATGCCCTGGCCATCGTCGTCAGCGCCGATAACGACTTCGTCCATGAGCTGAGCTTCGCCGAACTCCGACAGATCTTCAGCGGGGCGGAAAACTGGTCCGTTATCCGCGCCGATTTCCCGGCTGAGCCTATCACGCTGGTCAGCCCGGGCGAAGACAGCGGCGCCTTCGATTTCTTTGTGGCAAAGGTTCTGGATGGCGATGCCGAAAGCATGCTGGCAGCCGCGCCCATCATGTCCGAGAATGACAATCAACTGGCCGGCAGCGTCAAACGCAACCCGAGCGGCATCGGCTTTTTTGGCCACGCCTATTACATAGCCAACAGCGATGATCTGCGCGTCATCCCGCTGGACGGTGTGGCGCCGGCCGCGCGATCCGTGGAAGACGGCAGTTATGCCCTGGCTCGCCCGCTCTTCCTTTACAGCGACGCGGGGCTCATGCGCGATCATCCCCAGGCGCGCGATTTCATCAGCTATTACCTCAGCCATGTCAACGATGTCATCGTCGATGTCGGCTATTTCCCCGCCCCGCCGGCTGCCCTGGCGGAAGCGCGCAACACCTGGATCCGCGCCACAGCCGCCCAGGCCATCCCGCCGGTTGACCCAGCCCAGGTCCTGGGCGTGCTCAGCGCGGCCGGCAGCTCAACCGTCGCTCCGCTGACCGAGCGCATCGCCGATGATTTTGTCGCGGCGGGTTATGTGCCGCTGGTCTCGGTAAAACGGGGCATCCGCGGCGAAAACACCATAGCCCCGCATACCGCTGGCGTGACGGTGGAATACCAGGACCAGCCCACCATCATCGAGTTCTTCAGCAATACCCAATGGATCCCGGCGATTGGCGAGTTCGGCGTCATCCCGCTGATCAACGCCACGTTGATGACCAGCACAATCGCCATGCTGGTGGCGCTGCCTTTGGGCATCGGCGCGGCCATCTATCTCAGCGAATACGCCTCGCCCCGTTTGCGGGCAGTCTTGAAGCCGCTGCTGGAGATCCTGGCGGGCATCCCGACTGTGGTCTACGGCTATTTCGCGCTGACTTTCATGACGCCCCTGCTGCGCGCCATCTTCGGCATCGACGTGGTAAACATCTACAATACGGGCTCGGCTGGCATAGTCGTCGGCATTCTGATCATCCCACTGGTCAGCTCCATGAGCGAAGACGCCTTGCATGCCGTGCCGCAGGCATTGCGCGAAGCCTCTTATGGCTTGGGCGCGACCAAGCTGGAGACGACCGTAAAAGTGGTGGCGCCGGCGGCGCTTTCCGGCATTTTGGCGGCATTCATCGTGGCGGTTTCGCGGGCGATTGGCGAGACGATGATCGTGGCGATCGCGGCGGGCGCTGGGCCCAAGCTCAGCTTCAGCCCCTTCGATTCCGCCGAGACTATGACCGGGCATATCGCGCGCGTCAGCGGCGGCGACCTGAGTTACGATTCCATCGACTACAACAGCATCTTCGCTATCGGTTTGACGCTCTTTGTGATGACCTTTGTGCTGAACGTCCTCAGCCGGGTGATCATCAGCCGTTTTCGGGAGGCTTATTAGATGTCCGCGGGCAAAAGCAAGCATTACATGCCCGGCGAGGCCGAGTTCTTCGCGCGCCTGGAGAAACGACATCGCCGCGGGCGCCTGGGCAGAGCCTTCACTTATCTGTCGATTGGCGCAGCGGCTTTGGCATTGCTGGCGCTATTCTGCAACGTCGCCAACGAAGCCTTTGGCACAATCGGCTTCATCAACACCATCGAGCCGGCGACGTTGACGGGGGGGCCTCCGCTCGAAGCGCTGAACAATGTAGAGCTTGCGCTGATCCTGGCGAAGAACGTCACAGGCCGGCTGCGCGTAATCATTCGCGATACCATCAGCCAGGTGGAAAAAAGCGAATTCACCAAAGCCAGCGTGGCCGAGATCGTCGGCGACCCCAATGTCGACCCCGCCCTCGCTGACGAGCTGCTCAAAAATATCAGCGCGGAAGAGCAGGCTCGCTTGCTGGCTGCTTATGCCGATCATGCCACCTTGCGCAAGCTGGCGCAGGAAGAAGTCGTCGAGCGGCAGGTCATCGCCAGTTTTCCGCTGGTTGAGGCGCTCTTCAACTATGAGGCCATCAAAGCGCAAATCGAAGGTCCCATCCTGGATGATTACAAGAAGCGCGAACGGGTGGACGAAGCCAAGGTTCACGTTCGCCGTTTTCACAGCTGGCTGCATGGCGACTTTCTGACCAAGCCCATGTCAAGCACGCCGGCGCTGGCGGGGGTGCGCACGGCATTGATCGGCTCGGTCGGCTTGATGCTGGTTGTGGCGCTGGTGTCTTTGCCCATCGGCCTTGGGACGGCGATATATCTCGAAGAATACGCCCATCATGGTTTCATCAGCCGGTTCATAGAGACGAATGTGCGCAACCTGGCGGGCGTGCCTTCCATCATCTACGGCATGTTGGGGTTGGCGATATTCGCGCGCGCCCTGGCGCCCTTCACCAGCGGCATGATCTTCGGCTATGGTTTTGAGCCGCCGACGGTCGACTCGGTCATCGAGCGCGTAAACCCTCGCCTGGATGGGGCGCTGAGCTTCGCTGACGGCAAGATACGCAGCGATGCCAAGAGCATCGACGCAGCCACAGCCGAGCGCCTGGTGGATGTCTTCCTCTTCTACGGGACGCCGAGCTTGACCATGCACGGCAATTCCGACGTCCGCGCCATGGCCGATTCCCTGGCGGAGGCTCTGGGCATCAGCGTCGATGTCACCGCTGTCCGCTCCGATGAAGACCACGATATCGAAGTCAGGGGCGACCATTTTCGCATAGATATCGCAGCCGACGCCTTCATCAGCGATGCCAGTTTCGACGGGCTGATGAACAGCCTGAAGCGCGTCAACAGCTTCGCGCCCAATGGCCGCACCCTGGTCAGCGCCGGCTTGACGCTGGTTATGCTGATCCTGCCGATCATCATCATCAACGCCCAGGAAGCCATCCGCGCCGTGCCCTACACAATCCGCGAAGCTTCGTATGGCTTGGGGGCGACGCGCTGGCAGACGATTTGGAAGAGCGTCTTGCCGGCCGCTCTGCCCGGCATCATGACTGGCGCCATCCTTTCCGTGTCGCGCGCTGTTGGGGAGACCGCGCCGCTGATTGTCGTCGGGGCGGCCACCTTCCTGGTCACTGACCCGACCAGCCCCTTCTCGCAATTCACAGCCATGCCCATACAGATTTATCAATGGACAGCCCGCCCACAGGGGCAATTCGGCGATATTGCGGCTGCCGCCATCATCGTGCTGCTGGCATTGATGCTGACGTTGAACGCCGTGGCCATCATCCTGCGCAACCGCTATTCCATAAGGTTTTAGCCATGGACCCGCAAGCCAAAGAAAAAGTCGACAGCGATCTGGTGATGGAGCTGCGCGATTGCAGTTTCCATTATGGCGGCTTCCTGGCAGTGTCAGCGGTCAGCCTGCCGATATACCAGAACAAGATCACCGCCTTTATCGGTCCTTCCGGCTGCGGAAAGAGCACGGTGCTGCGCGGCATCAACCGCATGCTGGATCTGGTCGAGGGCGCGCGCGTCGAGGGCGAGATCATCTATCGCGGCAAGAACGTCTATGATCCGCAGGTCGATCCGGTTGAGGCGCGGCGGCGCATCGGCATGGTTTTCCAAAAGCCCAACCCCTTCCCCAAGAGCATATACGACAATGTGGCTTATGGACCGCGTCTGCTCGGCGTCAAGAAGAAGCGCCTCCTGGACGAGATCGTCGAGCGCAGCCTGCGCGGCGCATCGCTTTGGGAGGAAGTCAGCGGCGACCTGCGCAAATCGGGCTTGGCGCTCTCCGGCGGGCAGCAGCAGCGGCTTTGCATCGCGAGAGCCATCGCCATCGAGCCCGATGTCATCTTGATGGACGAACCCTGCTCGGCGCTTGACCCCATCGCCACCCAGCATATTGAAGAGCTTATGCAAGAGCTGCGCAAGGAATACACCATCGTCATCGTCACGCATAATATGCAGCAGGCGCAGCGCGCTTCCGATTTCACGGCATTCTTCAATATCCGCAAGCGCGAAGAGAACGGCCACGACATCCGCTGGGGCGAACTGGTGGAATACGGCGAGACCGCCAAGATCTTCGACAGCCCCTCCCAGCAGGAAACCGCTGACTATATCGCGGGCCGCTTCGGCTAAACCGCCGCGCATCGCTTGACCTTTATTTGCGCGGGGCGCGCCGGCTGCCGCCTCTCATAGCCTCTGCTCCACTTATGATACATATTGCTACTGTATGTCTATTATGCGATGCACTGTCGATATACTTGACAGCGTAATAGCGCTTATGCTACTTTGAGCGTATGGATAACTCTTTTTTGGAGAGCTAGCGCTATGAAACCTTCATCATTTCGCTTGATTGCCTGGGCGGGTTTGCTGATCGCCGCCGCGCTGCTCGGGCTAATCCTGCTGCCGGCTTTGGCCACCGATGGCGATTATGGCATCAATACCGGCAAGCAGCCATCGCAGGAAGAATCTCCCCCGCCGACATCCCCGCCAACGCAAACGCCAATCTTTTCGCCGACGCCGCCCCCGCCGACCGACACGCCGACTCCAGCGCCCACAAACACGCCATTGCCGCCCAACTTTGACCTGACTGAGGAGCCAACGCAGCGCGCTTGATGGCGCAGGCGACGGGATGACAGAACAGATTACTTGATTTATCCGAAAGGAGATTGGGGCATGAAGTCGACTGCGATTCGCATCACCATCTGGCGAAGCATTCTGTTTGCCTTGGCATTGGCGGGCTTGCTGATCCTGCCAGCGCTGGCCACCACCGGCGATTATGGCATCAACACGGGAGGGAAACAGGGCGCGACCACCCAGCCTACTGCCCATGCAACAAGCGAGCCGCCAACGTCCGTGCCACCAACCGCCACGCCAGCCGGTCCCACGGCGACGCCGACCTGTTTGGATGGACAATGGGGGCAGGAACCTAATGGCGCCTGGGTCTGCATTCCCAATTCTGAGTTGACTGCGCAGGCCTAGCGCATCTCGCAAGTCTGCGCCGCGCGGTGAAACTCTTCGTCTAGGCCTGGAATCAACGCCGGCTATACCTGCAGGAGCGTCCGCCGAAAGGCGCAAACCTGATGCAATTCCTGTGTCCACTTCATTGGATGCTTCTCCTTGCCCGGTTTTGCATCGAATTCGGTTGAAATCTTTTGTACCAGTTTCACCTTTATCATTCAGGCGCGGATTGGATGCCTGGCAAGTCGCTCGCTATTTTGCAGGCCGTCCAGTAGGAGGGCGAGACAAGTCTTGCCCCTACAGGGTGCTGGATAGGCCGGGCGAGTTGCACGCAAACTGCTCCTCTTTACCCTCAAAGACTCGGTGTCCTCGGTGGCAGAGAAATTGTGTTTCAACCGAAAAGGATACAGGTCCCCTTGCCCGGCCCGCTTGACATCGCTCGCGGCAATATGATACATTGACAGAATATCTGTATCCTATTGGGGTCGCGCGATGAGAATGTCTAAGATTCGCATCATGGTCTGTCTTGGCGCTCTCGCGGGGCTGGCTCTGCTGGCGATTGTCTTGCCCGCGCTGGCTAGCAATGGCGACTATGGCATCGCTACGGGTGGCTTAACAGCGACGCCCGCGTCAATCGCGACTGGCGAGCCAACTATGGCGGATCCAAACGAGCCGACTGAGATGCCAGACCCGACTTCAGCGCCCAGTCTGCCAACAATCCCGCCGCCGACTGATATACCGCCAACAGCAACGTCCATGCCACCGACAGCCACGCCCATGCCGCCGACAGCCACGCCCGTGCCGCCAACCAAGAGCTTCGTCTGCCCGCCGGGTGAAGTATGGAACCCGATTCAGAATGCTTGTGTCTTGGAAAACAGCGCCGGCGGTCGCCGTTCAGGTTAGTCGCGTTTATGGAATCCGTTGACAGCTGGCGGCGCAAGGTGATACAGTGATGCATATTGGGCATCGCTGAGGAGAATCACTATGAAGAGTGCGCGAATTGCCATTCTGATTTCTATTCTGGGATTGGCTGTTGCCATGCTGGTTCTCGTGCTGCCAGCCATCGGGCAGAGCGGCGATTATGGCGTCAACACGGGCGCTCACGGCTGCGGTCAAACGCACTATTGTACGCCAACGCCTGTGGTCACCGGCACGCCTCCCACGCCCGCCCCCACCAACACTATGGCTGGTCCCAACTTCGGCAATGGCTAGCAGCTCGGCTGGCATCTGGATTCTTGCCTGTGGGCGATTCACAGAGTCGCCCCGCCATCACTTTGGGACCCTTGCCATACAGGCGGCCAGAGCAGTCTGGCGCGCGCGCAGCCTGATCTAATCTCCCTATCTCCGCATTCCACTCCACTCGCTCTTTCCAGCGGGGCGGTTCTTCGTGTCCGCCTGGCAGCCAAGCCCGCCCGGGCATTGGCGCGGATGACCTGCTTGACAGGCAATTATCATCCGCTGTAGACTATTAACTCACTATTACTGTACTGATAGGATACTACTACGGATGAAGACTATACCTCCTGAAGTCTGGGCGATAGCTGTGATCCTGGCGGCCTCGGTTGGCATCTTGCTGGGCCTGCCGGCTCTGGCCGCGAACGGCGATTATGGCCTCAATTCCGGCGCCAATGCGTCCTCCATTCAGAACAAGTACGCCACTTCAACTGCGGTCGCCGCTATGCTCACTCAGACCCAGCTGCAGATGGTCACGCCCAGCCCGACGCCGGTCACGGCTACCAGCACGCCAGTCACGCCTACTAATACGCCCGGACCCTTTGATCCTGATCCAACGCACCCGCCAGGGACCGGGCGATCGCGGTGATATAGAAAACTTTTAGCCCAAAAAGGAGATGCCGCATGAAATCAGCAAAGAAATCCCATTCGCTCAAGTCCGCAGCCGCCGCCACCGTGATTATGCTCGCAATCGCCATACTTGCGATCACCTTGCCGACGCTTAGCCAAGACAGCGACTATGGGATCAACACCGGAGCGGGCATCTCAAGCCTGGATAAGCACCAAGGCGCGCAGACTGCGTTGGCCACGATTGCGGCGACATCCATCCCGCCGACCTCAACGCCTGCCCCGCCGACAGCCACATCCGCCCCGCCAACCTCAACGCCTATCGCGCCGACAGCCACGTTAGACATTCCTACACACGTGCCGCCGGAACACACGAGAGAACCCCAGCCAACGCAACAATAAAACAGCGGATGACAATGCCTGGGCAGCGCCGACATTGGCTCGCCTTCAAAGAGCCTATCCGAGATACTATGCTGTCGCTTTTCCACTGAGGGTTTAGCGCGTCTTGAAGCCCGAAGGGGCGCCGCGCCCATAAGCAACCACAAGATGTTCTAGGCAGGAGATCGAGCATGATTGACAGAGGCAGGCAGATTGCATACCTGACGGCAGCGCTGATGACCTTGGCCTTCGCGCTGTGGCTCATCGTGCCGGCATTTGCCGAGCGAGGCGATTATGGCGTCAACACGGGCGCATCACAGTCGACGCCAGGAAGGCTGGAACCGACGTCGACGCGCATGCCGCCGCCATCGACTGATACGCCACCGCCGCCGACAGATACACCGGTTCCGCCGACTCCAGTCCCGCCAACGCCAACCCAGGATCCCAATTGCAAGCAAGGTTACTACCTGCAACACGCGCCGGATGGATCCTCAGGGAACTGCGTGCCGATACCTGGCTAGGAATCCACGATCATCCGCCTTCATCAAAGAGGGCGACGCATATTGTCGCCCTAACAGATGATCGCTGAACTGGAACAAAGCGATAACGCGCCGCGCCCCTTACGCGCATTGTAGCTCAGCCAGCGCGGCAGCCGCCTCAGCCTGGGCCTCGGCCGATTGCAGATAATCCTGGCTATGCAGTTCGTAAGCGGCGATGAAAGCCTCTGACTGCGTCGCCTCGCCATTTTGAATGATGATATCGGCGCTGTCGATCAACTCCTGCGCGATGCCGATGCCCTGCTCCGCGGCTGCGTCCAGGTTGACGCTATGGCTCTGGCCGATAAAGACAGCCAAGCCGGTCGCTGCGGTATCAAGCTCGCCACTGAGCTGCGCCGTAAGCAAACGCCCCAGGTGCAAGCCCTGCTGATAATGGCTGGTCATGCCGACTCCGAAGGTCGTGCCATGGTAGACCGCGCCCAGAATAGGATAGACCACCGGGATGCCATTCTCGTTGGCGATGCCGCTGATGACGGGCAGAGCCTGCGCAGTTACCGCATCGATGGGCGCGATGATGGCGTCCACGGCGTCGTCAGCCAGGCTCTGCGAAGCTACCGGGAAATCCGACAGGTTGTTCACCGCCGCCTGCGACACGCTCAAGCCGAGTTCCTCAGCCAGGCTTTCGAGGGCTTCCGCGCCAGCAATGCCGGTTATCTCGCCGGAGCTGAACAGAATGCCGATCGAGCTGAGATCCCCGTTCTGCTCTTGCAGCAGGGACAGCGTGCGCGCGTAAGGCGCCTCGACAACGGAGCCGGTTACATGGGCGGGTTTCTCGCATAGGGAATCGGCGATGCCCGCTTCGATGGGGTTGAAGACCGAGGCGAAGAGCACGGCTGGCGGGTCATCCAGGTCCAGCGTGGCATTCACGGCCGTCCGCGTCACCGGGGTGGTCAAGGCGATCAGCACATCGGCTTCTCTGCCCAGCGCGTCATCCACCATCAGGTTGGCAAAAGCCAGGTCCCAGCCGGCATCGCCCCAGAAGATAGTGATGTTCTCGCCATCCAGGTCTTGCCGCGCGCTGAGATGTTCGCGTTCTTCGGCGCTGATAATGCCGGTGGCTTCCAGCATATCCAGGACGCCGAATTCGCTGAATGTCGTTTCGCCCGCAGTGCCGCCATAACGCAAAATAGCCACGCTGGGGTTCCTATCGTCTTGCGCCAAGGCGGCCGGCGCAAGCAGACAAGCCAGCGCGCAAACGATGAGCATGGATTTCCAGACCATTAGGCTTTCCTCCCACAAAATTGAATTCGACTTAGCAAGGAATCACATACCTGGATATTACAGAAAAGAGGCGATTGTCGCCAACCGCCTCTTTGCGATTTCGATTCTGACGCCGCTTTACAGTTTAGCCCGCGGCCGCCAGTTGGGCTTGCTGCTCAGCGATCATCTCCGGCGTGCATTGCAGCGCCGCCAGGATGCCGCTGTCCATCTGCTGGCTCATCGCGGAGCCCATCGTCTGAACGAGGCGAGCCAGGAAATCGGCCGGGATCTCGAGCGCATCGTCTTCGGCGAACTCGCCAGCCGGCTGCATCGCCTCCAAGTCGTCCATCTGCGCTTCATCCATGCCCATGGCTTGCAGGTTTTCGATCATCAGGTTGAGCGGCTCGCGGTCGCCTTCGAAGACATATTCCACTTCGTCCATCAAGGCTGCGGAAGGCTCGACGCCTTGCATAGCCGCCACATCGAGATTGATGGCGATTCGCAGGTCATCGCGTATGGTGACGCTGGTGTTGGCGATATCCGCCTCGCCATTCAGCCATGCCACCAGGATGCGCCCGATATGCCGGCCATCGACATAATACTGGTTCGTGCCCGCCGCCACAGTCGCGCCTTGATGTATCGCGCCAAAGGTGGCATGAAAGACCGGGATGCCAGATTCAGCGCCGATGCTGGCCAGGGCTGGCATGGCCACGGTCGTCAAGAGATCGGCCGGGATGACAAAAGCCTCCACGCCTTTGCTGAGCAAGCCATCAGCCGCCAGGGGCACATCCGACACGCTGTTGACCGACGCCTGCTCAACCGTCAAACCCAGAGCCGCGCCCACCTCGGCGATGCGCTCCGCGCCGATCGCGCCGCTGATTTCGGATGAGGAATAGATTGTGCCGACCGCCCGCATGTCCGGGTTCTGCAGCAGAAGAAGCGGCACGATGTCTTCATAAGGCGTGCCCGATTCGGCGCCAGTCACATAATCCGGCTTGACGCAGGTCGATTCGGCGATGCCCGCTGCCCGCGAGTTGAAGACATTGGCGAAGAGAATGATGGGCGGCGCATCCATGTCGCTCACCGTGTTGACGGCAGCCTGCGTCACCGGCGTCGACAGCGTGACGATCACATCAGCCTCGGCATCCAAAGCCTGCTCAATGATGAGGTTGACATCAGCATAGCTCCAATTGGCATCGCCCCAAATGATGTTAAGATGCTCGCCTTCCATATCCCGCCGCGCCGAAAGCTGGGAGTATTCTTCTTCATTGACGAAGCCATAGCCATAGAGCATATCGCGAATGGCCTGTTCGGTGGATTCCGACGTGGAGAGCGGACCAAAGCGCAGAATGGCCACCGTCGGCGCATCGGCCTGCGCCAGGAAGGCCGGCGCCGCGTGAAACGCCAGCAAAATGAGGACGGCCAGCATGATCGTTCTCGAATTCATAGAGTGCTCCTGTTCTGGTCTGCCCGACCAACGAATTGAAACAGCATTAGATTATCCTTACTTTACCATAATTCTCATATCGCGCGAGACTAACGCCAAATTCCCAGGCAGATTTCCCAAGTTGCCTGCCTGTGGGAAACAGTGGCGAGAATAGCGGCGATCATAATAGCGCCTCCGCGGGATATGCGCCGAAGCCTGGAAGAGCCTGTTGCGCAGGTACGCGCCGGTGGCTCGCCCCTGCCAGTTATTCGCGCAAAGCCGCCAGCTGCTCGGCGATCATTTCATCCGTGCAATGCAGGGATTCCAGGAAAGCTTTGTAGCTCGCCTGGCTGGATTCCAGTTGCAAAGCCGCAACAGTGATTGCGCTCACGCCGCCAGATTGGCCCTGGCGCGCGCCAGTGACAGAATCGCGCAAGGGCTGAACCAGGGCCTGCATATCCTGCGGACCGACCCCCAGAGCCTGGATAAGCTGTATCATGCGTCCCTGGTCGATTTGAAGTCGCCCATCCTCTAATGTCGCCTGCGACATCTCCAACAGTTCATCAGCGATTTCCACTTTCAGTTCTTTGGCTACATCGAGATTCACGCGGACACCCATGCTGCTGCTAGAATCGACGCCGGTCCTGGCGATGTCGATGTCTCCTTTGAGATAACCCACCAGGATACGCCCGGCGCGCGCGCCTTGCTCAAAGAAGAGATTGTAGCCACTGCCGACCATGGCGCCGACCACCACAGCGTCCGTATTGGTGTTGAAGATCGTGCCGATGACTTGCAAATCGGGATCTTGCATCAAGAGCAACGGCAAGACGTTCTCATAGGCGGCGCTCGCCTCTAATCCTGTGACATTCGCGGGTTTGATGCAAGCGGATTCGATGATGCCCGCCTCGCGCGGGTTGACTACTTGCAAGAAGATAATCGCTGGCGGGTCATCCAAATCGCTGACGGCGTTGAGGGCAATTTGCGTCACCGGAGTCGAGATGGTGAAGAGCGCATCGGCGCCTTGGTCCAAAGCCAATTCCACCATCAGCGCAGCATCCGCAAAATCATAGCCCGCATCGCCAAAGAGGATGGTGATATTCTCGCCGGCCATATCCGATCGAGAGATGAGCGCGGGTCGTTCTTCTTCGCTAATGAAACCATAGGCCTGCAAAACATCAATGACAGCCGCTTCGGTTGTGCTGATGCCGCTGCGAATTGAATAACCAAAACGCAGGATGGCGATGGTCGGATTGCCCTCATCCTGCGCCAGCGCCCCACCAGCCGGCGCCAGAAAAAAGGCGAGCAGCGCAATCCTCATGAGTTTCGACAGAAACGCGACCATATCAGCTTTCCTTCCAATGCATGTCACATATAATTTCTCCTAACACATACACAACAATGAACCAAATCTTTATTCAATTGCAACAAGTTATCACGCAATCAGTAACATAGCATAAAGAATCATTACCACATGTGCGCTGATTGCGATTCCAGCCAAGATCTTCGCCCGAGGGACGAACGACCCGTCCGGATAAGATCGGACGTTAAAGGGCGAGCCGGTGGCCCGCCCGTACAGTGAGCATTGAAAATCAGCGGGGGGATATGCGGAAGATTAGCCCTCCAGCGCCGCCTGCTGCTCGGCGATCATCTCATCCGTGCAATGCAGGGATTCCAGCCAGGCTCGGTCTTCGTCGATGCGCTGCTCCATCGGGATGATGACGCCGCGCCGGGCTATGGCTGCCAGCACGCCGGGGTTCAGCTTGGCGGGCCTGCCACCTTGGACGACGGCGATGGCTGCCTCCATTACCTCTTCATTGATTTCGACGCCCTGTTCTTCCGCTGAATCCAGATTGACGCCGATGTACAGGTCGCCGTGCGGAGCGATGCCGAGGCGGCTGATATCCACATCGCCATTCAAGTGCGCCGTCAGGATACGCCCCAGATTGATGCCGTTGGCGTACATTGGCGACGAACCCGCGCCGATGGTTGCGCCGTAATAGATGGCGCTGAAGCTGGGGTAGAAGAGCGGCAAGCCGATCTCATTGGCCACTTCGGTGATGATGGGCAAGGCCGTCGTAATCAACGAGTCCTGCGTGAGCACGATGGCGCCCACCCCGGCATCCACCAGGCTGTTGGCGGCCAGGGACACATCCGGCAATGAGGTGATGCCCATAAGCGCGACCTCAATGCCGAGCGCTTCGGCCGCTCTCTGTATTTCTTCCGCGCCAGCCTGTCCCGATAAACTGGAGGTGCTGAACATTACGCCAACCTGTGTGATATCGGGGTACTGCATGAGCAGCACGGAAAGGACATAATCGTAGGACATCGACGCGGTTACGCCGGCCGCATGATCTGGCTTGACGCAATTGAGCTCATCGGAGAAATTGCCCTGAAATGGCGTGGACGAAAAGAGCACCGGCGTCGGCGTATCCATTTGGCTGGTGACAAGAAAGGCAGTCCGCGCGACTGTGCCGCCAGAGGCGACAATCACATCGACCTCTTTGTCCAGCGCGTCTTCCAGCATGATGTTGACGGTCGGGTAATCAAAGCCGGCGTCGCCCCAATAGATGGTGATGTTTTCGCCTTCGTGATCGCGCCGTTCCTCAAGGATGCGGTTTTCCATAGTCGAGATGAAGCCATAAGACTCCAGCATATCCAATACGGCGCCTTCAGAGATATCGGTGTTCGGCAAGGGACCGAAGCGCAAAATGGCGATGGACGGATTGTCGCTGTCTTGGGCCGCGGCCGGCACGATGAGCAGAAGAGCCAATACAATTGCGAGCAGTTTCTTATGCATGCGTCGATTCCTCCTGGTTGATCTGGCTGAAAATAGGTTTCACTTCTGTATCGTAGCGGCAAATCGCCAAATAAGTCAAATATATTGCGGAGGATAGCCCGGCGCGCACAGCCAGGAGCGCCCCCGCCAGCAACGGGCAGCCGCGATTTTCTATGGGATTGGCGCGGAAACTGCGTCATAATGGAATCGCCAACCGGATAGCGAAAGAAGCGGGCAGTGAGCGATATCAAGGTCATCGGCGTCTTGGCGCATCCCTCGCGCCCGGATACGCACCCGGTGGCGCGGGACATCGCCGGGCTGCTGGGCAACCGCGGCGTGGCGAACTGGGTCTACACCGATTGGGACGAGACTTGCGTCGGCGCGGATGTGGCGCGAGCCGATATCGTCATGGCTATCGGCGGCGATGGCGCCATGCTGCGGGCGGGGCGGGTTTGCGCGGAACATGGCGTGCCGGTGCTGGGCGTCAATATGGGCTGGCTGGGCTTCCTCACCGAGATCCAACAGCCCGAAGATTGCGAGGCGGGCCTGGACAAGCTGCTGTCGGGCGATTACTGGATCGAGAAGCGCATGATGCTGCAAGCCACGCTGCTGGAAGACCGGCGGCATATCCAAGGCTGCTACCGCGCGCTGAACGATGTGGTCATCAGCGGCAGCCTCTTCGGGCGCATGGTGCAGATCGCCACATATATCGACAAACATTGGGCCACCACCTATAACGCCGATGCCCTGATCCTCTCCACGCCCACCGGCTCCACCGCTTATGCCCTGGCTACTGGCGGACCCATCCTGCCGCCGGAATTGCGCAATATCCTGATGCTGCCCATGGCGCCGCACCTGAGCATGGAGCGGCCCATCGTGCTGGCTCGCGGGGCTGTGGTCGATATCGAGCCGACGCCGGAGAATCGTCATCCGGTCGTGCTGACGGTTGATGGCAAGGTCGAGGCGGAATTGAGCGCGAACCAGCATGTCCGCGTCACCTCAGCCGAGCCGGTCAGCCGATTTGCCCGCTTGCGCGAACGCACGTACTTTTATCGCTCGCTGCTGGACCGCATGGAACCGCGCATCAACCGGCACGGTCCGCGCCACATGATCTTTGATGAATGAGGAATACTGCCCGCCAGAAAGGGATACGCGTTGTTTGCGAATGGGCGACCCAATGTCTCGCCCCTGTTTACGTTGCGCAAAACCAACCCCGCCCCCGGCCCAGCCGACATCTCTAGCGCGCGTAGACACTGCGCATCTGTCGCGCATTCCGAAGCATCAGGGAGGGGAGTTTGAAACCGCCAGCCGCAAGGTATTTTGCGTGGGCGGCGGCATTGTCGGCACTGTGTCTACAGTTGGCTAATATGAGCTGAAGGGCAATGCGCCTATGGACAACAACATCGCAAATTCAACGCTGGAAGAAACGATGAATTATTGCGCCGTCCACCCCGAGCGCGATACCGAGCTGCGCTGCAACCGCTGCGAGCGCTATATGTGCGTCGACTGCGCCAGGCGAACGCCCGTCGGCTATACCTGCCGCGAATGCGCGCGCGGGCATGAGAACCGCTTCTATCAAGGCAGCCTGCTCGATTATGTCCTGGTGGCGGCGGTTTCAGCCATCGGCGGCGCTGTCACGGTCCTGGCGGCAATGCTGGTCGGCGGCTTCCTGATCCTGGGCTTTATTCTGGGACCGGCGATTGGCGGTGGCGCGGCTCAGCTGGCTTTGCAGATCACCGGGCGGCGGCGCGGCAGGCATAGCGGCTACGTAAGCGCGGGCAGCTTGTTCCTTGGCGGCTTGGCGGCGGCTTTCCTGCTGGCCGGCGGCATCAGCATCATCACCCTGCTTACTTTGGCGCTGGCGGGCTCGGCGGCTTTCGCGCGCTTCAAGATGTCGATCTAGGCTCATGCTGGAAGAATTGCGCATTCAGAATTTCGCCGTCATCGACCGGCTGGAGCTGAGCTTTGCGCCCGGCTTCAACGTCATCACTGGCGAGACGGGCGCCGGCAAATCCATCCTGATCGACGCCGTGGAGCTGCTCCTGGGCGGGCGAGCCGACCCCCTGGTCGTCCGCGCGGGCCGCCAACGCGCGCGCATCGAAGGCGTATTCCGGCTGGATGAACGGGCGAAACAAGCTGTATTGCCGCCGCTGGAACAAGAAGACCTGCTCGACCCCGATGAGCCCGATTATCTCAGCATCATGCGCGAGGTCCGCCTGCATGGCCGGTCCAGCGGGCGCATCAACGGCTTCCCGGCGCGCAGCGAAATCCTCAGCCGGGTCGGCGGCGCTCTGGTGGATATTCACGGGCAGAGCCAGCATCTCTCGCTCTTTCGCCCACGGGCGCATATCGACTTGCTCGATCGTTATGCCGATCTGCTGGATATCCGCCAGGGCTTGGCCAAGATGGTGGCTGAATTGACGCGGGTCCAAGCCGAGATCCGCAGCCTGCGCGAAAACCAGGAATCACTGACAAGGCGCGCCGATATGCTGCGCCATGAGAGCGAAGAGATCCGAGAGGCCAACCTCGACCCCGCCGAAGAAAACGACTTGCTGGCCGAGCGCAACCGCCTGGCCAACAGCGAGCAGCTGGCATCCCTGGCTGCCGAAGCGCTGCGCTTGCTGAACGGCGATGAGAGCGGGCAAGCCTTGGCCGCCGTCGACGGGCTGATGGGCGCCGCTTTGGCGCTCTCCCAACTGGCGCGGATTGACCCGGAGATGAGCGACGATCACGCCCTGGCCGAAGACCTCGCGCAGCAAGCCCAAGACCTGGCGCTGAACCTGACGCGCTACGGCAATGATGTGGAGTTCGATCCCTACCGCCTGGATGAGCTGGAAGAACGCCTGGAACACATCAGCGGGCTGAAGCGGCGTTTCCGCGCCCAAAGCATCGCCGAGCTCATCGCCCATGCCGAGCGCGCCGAAGCCGAACTGCAGGCCATCGACAGCAGCGATGAGCGTTTACGCAGCCTGCGCCGGGGGGAAGACGCGCTGATGCGGCAAATCGGCGATGTCTGCCAGCGCCTGAGCCAAGCCCGCGCACAAGCCAGCATTGCGCTGAGCCGGGCGGTCATGCGCGAACTGGCCGACCTGCGCATGGAGGGCGCGCGTTTCGAGGCATTGCTCCAGCAAGCCGAACATCCGGCCGGCTGCATCGTCGGCGAGCGGCGCTACAAGTTCGACGCCAAAGGCATGGACGATGTTGAGTTCCTGCTCAGCGCCAACCCGGGCCAGCCTCCGCTTCCCTTGGCGAAAGTGGCATCCGGCGGGGAGGCGGCGCGCATCATGCTGGCTTTGAAACGGGTGCTGACGGCGGCCGATCAAACGCCAATTCTCATCTTCGACGAGGTCGATCAAGGCATCGGCGGGCGGTTGGGCGCAATCGTCGGCGAGAAGCTCTGGTCGCTTTCCAGCGGGCATCAGGTCTTGTGCGTGACGCATCTGCCGCAGTTGGCCAGTTATGCCGATGCGCATTTCCAGGTGAGCAAAGCGCTGGTGAATGAACATGCGGCGACGCGGGCGCGTTTGCTGGCCGATGATGGCGAGCGGCTGGCCGAGCTGGCGGCGATGCTGGGCACGGCTGGCGTGGAAGGCGCGCGGGAACTGCTGGCTGCCGCAAGGAGGCGGAAGCTGAAAAACTAGCGCTGTAGGGGCGATGTCGCGTAGACACTGACCGTCGGCGACTCGCCCATGTGTACGCAGCAAAACATCCGGGAGACAACAATGAAACTCACGACCATAATTGATCAAATCGACTTGGGGAGTTTGGCGCTGCCCAAGTTCCAGCGCGGGTATGTATGGAATCGCGCGCAAGTGCGCAATCTGATGCGCTCGCTATACCGGGGCTTTCCGGTTGGCAGCTTGCTTGTATGGGAAACACAATCTAGCGTGGCGGATGTCCGTGGTGATGCTCAAAGCCACAACGGCTCACTTCGACTGCTTCTAGACGGGCAGCAACGCATTACGTCACTGTATGGCATCGTTCGGGGCCACCCGCCGGTTTTCTTTGAAGGCGATGCCAAAGCGTTTGAGAATCTCTGCTTCAATCTGGAAAGTGAGGAATTCGAGTTTTACGTACCGACCAGAATGAGTGCCAACCCGCACTGGATAAAGATTACCGAACTGATGCAAAGCGGCGCAGGCAACTACATTGCGCAACTCATTCCGACGGTGCCGCCAGAAAAACTTCAAATCTATATCAACCGGTTGAACGCAATTGCCAATATCCAAGAGCATGACTTTCATATTGATTTGGTGAGCGGCGCGGACAAGAGCGTCGATGTTGTTGTTGACATCTTTAACCAGGTGAACAGCGGTGGCACAAAACTCTCCAAAGGCGACCTGGCTCTAGCGAAGATCGGAGCAAACTGGCCCGAGGCGCGAGAAGAAATGCGAGTTCGGCTCACGAAGTGGCGGTCGGCCGGCTACAAGTTCAACCTCGATTGGCTGCTTAGATGCATTAACGGTCTGCTCACCGGACAGTCGGAATACTCGTATCTTGGCGAATTACACGTAGAGCGAATCGCCGAGGGTCTAACACGGGTAGAAAAACATGTAGATGACGCTCTTAATCTAATAGCGTCACGCTTGGGGCTCGACCATCATCGGGTTTTGGGAAGCCCAAATGCGTTTCCGGCGATTGTTCGCTACTTTGATAAGCACAGTTCAATGCTCGACCACCGCGACTTGGATCGCCTGCTCTTCTGGTACATCCACGCGATGCTCTGGGGACGCTACTCCGGCCCGATAGAAACAGTGATTCGGCAGGATCTGCTGGCGGCTGACCAGGATGAAGACCCTGTAAAAGCGCTGATTGAGCGCCTTACGCAAATGCGCGGCCACCTGCGAGTCTCGCCCAATGACTTTGCCGGCTGGAATCGCGGAAGCCGATTCTATCCACTGCTCTACTTGTTGACACGCGTTTACGGCACACGCGATCTGAATAGCGGCATCGCCTTGCAGAAATATATGCTCGGCAAGTTTAGCAGCTTGGAAATGCATCACATTTTCCCAAAGTCGCGGTTACGAGCTATGAATTATCAAGCGCAAAAGGAGGTAAATGCGGTGGCCAATTTCACGTTCCTAACAAAAGCCACGAACCTCAAGATCTCTTCCACGCTTCCTGAAGTTTACTTCTGCCAGTATGAATCGAAGAACCCGGGCGTACTGTCGTCGCATTGGATCCCCATGGACGAACAACTTTGGAAAATCGAGAACTACCGCGACTTCCTGGCCGCCCGCCGCGAATTGCTCGCCAAGGCCGCCAACTCCTTCCTGGAGGAATTGTATCACGGCGCGATTCCCGAATCTCCGGCTATGGAATCCGTTTTGGACCGAGACGCGCGCCCCATCAGTATCGCCAGCGACGAAGAAGAAGCCGAGCTTATCCAGGCGATGGACTGGATGCAGAGTCAGCAGCTGCCGCCAGGCGAACTGGGATATGAGTTGCCCATTGAAAACGATCGGGAAAGCGTCGTGCTCGATCTTGCTTGGCCCCGCGGCATCCAACAAGGCTTGAGCGAAAAAGTCGCCCTGCTCATCGACGAAGAACCTGAAACGCTCGCCGTCGCCAACGCTCATGGATTCCGTTACTTCACCACCCTCCCCCAACTCCAGCGCTACGTCCAGCGCGATATCCTCGGAGAGCCCGCTATGTAAGAATCCCAACCCGCCGCTCGTCTATGCCCTAGACGCTCAACTCGCGGAGAAGCCGCCATGTCCAATCCACACGATGGCGACCAGTTCGAAACGCTCTTCGACTTTATCGTCAACGCCCCAGCCGACGACGCTCTCATCACTATGGATTGCAACGACTGCTGCGAGAAACTCACCCAGCTGGCTGAACAAGTGGCCAACGGCGCGGACCTCAAGGAAATCTGGCCAGAAATGCAAAAGTTCATGCGCTACTGGGGCGATTGCCGCGAAGAGTTTGAGGCTCTGGTAGCCGTCATTCGCCAGGAAAAGGCGCTTGAAGGCTTTGACTTTTCCGCATTGACGCCCCCACCCCAAACCCCTCCCCAATAAAGAGGGAGAGGCTTCATCAACCATATTTGAGGAACTGGAATGAATAAAGAACGCGTTGTCATCATCGGCTCAGGACCCGCTGGCTTGACCGCCGCGCTGTATGCCGCCCGCGCCCAGCTTGAACCGGTCGTCATCGCCGGGGCGCAGCTCGGCGGGCAGGTGGCCATCACGCATGAGATCGAGAATTATCCCGGCTTTCCCGATGGCTTGAGCGGACCCGAACTGGTCGAGCGCATGAAAGAACATGCCGAGAACTTCGGCGCCAAGGTCGAGTTTGATCTGGTCGAGAGCGTCGATTTCAGCGGGGGTTCGCCCTTCCATGTCAAAACGCTCGGCGGTGAATATCTGGCGGATGCGGTCATCGTGACTATCGGCGCGGACCCGCGCAAGCTGGGCGTGCCGGGCGAGGAAGACTACATCGGCGGCGGCGTCAGCTATTGCGGCACCTGCGATGGCTTTTTCTTCCGCGGCAAGGATATCGTGGTCGTGGGTGGCGGCGATTCGGCGCTGGAAGAAGGCATCTTTCTGACGCGCTTCGCCACAAGCGTCAACATCATTCATCGGCGCGATGAGCTGCGGGCGGGCATCCAACTCCAGCAGCGGGCCCGCAACAACGACAAGATCAGCTTCACCTGGAACTCGGTCGTCGAGGAGATCATCGGCGAGAACGGCGGAGTCCATGCCGTGCGCTTGAAGAACGTCATCAGCGGCGAGGAGACCATCCTGCCCACCGAAGGCGTCTTCATCTTCATCGGGCATGACCCCAACAACGCCGTCTTTGGCAACCAGATCGCCCTGAACGAGAATGGCTACATCATCACCGATCAGCGCTATCGCACCAATGTCGATGGCGTCTTCGCGGCCGGCGAGATCCAGGACGAGATCTGGCGGCAGGTGGCGACTTCGGTGGGCCAAGGCACATCAGCGGCTATGGCGGCCATCCAGTGGCTGGAGGCGAATGAAGAGACCCTGCAGGAGCTGGAGGCTGCGCCGGCGTGAAGGCTGCGGCGGCTGCTTGGATCAGGGCGCGGCGCTTCGCCACCGGGAGGTTGCGGTGATATTTGCAGAACTCATGCGCGCGGTCGCCGAATTGAATGACGAGGAACGCAGGCTCCTGCGCCAACATATTGACCAGATCCCGGAAAATGCGCTGCCCTTGACGCCAAGAGAACGGATGCGGCGACTGAACGCAGCCTTGGATGCAATGAGCGCTGGCTTGAGTCAAGCGCAACTCGACGAAATGACCACTGCGATGACAGAAGACTATATCGAGATTTGGGATGAGTCTCCTTGGACCCAGTGATCTATATTCTTGATACCAACGTCATTGCGGACCGCTTTCATCGCCTACCGCTAGTGCTTGATCGCCTGAACCGCGCCGGCGAAGCGGGGCACGTCTTAGGCTTGTGTGATCCGGTCCGCTATGAAGTCTTGCGGGGATTGTTCAAAGTCAATGCAACGAACAGAATACGCCTCTTTCAAGAAGAGATCAGTCCCTTAATGAATCACCTGGCGCTTACTGATGAAGATTGGCGAGCGGCTGCCCGATTGTGGGCGATTATGCGCAATCAAGGGAGACAATTCTCAGATGTCGACTTGCTGATCGCCGCCTTGGCTCAACGCTTGAACGCTGTTGTAGTGACTTCGGACGCAGATTTCGCAGCGCTGCCGATTCAGCGAGAAGATTGGCGCAGGCCCAACTAACAAGTTTGGCCCAGGCGCGCAGGTCATGCCAGCCTCACCAAGGCCAAATCTTGTCCCAAGCCGTCAGCCAGTCATCAGCGCGGCTGGTCATCTTCTGCGCTGGCTGATCCAACTCGACATCCTCGCGCAGGACATAATGCATCATCGTGTCATAATGGCCGAACTCCACCGTGATCGTGACCGGCGAGGCCGGCGCATACGGCGGGACGGCGCTCAAATCCTGCAATGCCTGATAAGCGCCCGCTTCAATCATGTCGCGAGCCCGCTGCGGCGCGATCTGACGGGCGGAATACTTGCTCAGCCCCACTTTGACCGCGGCGGTCCTCAAGTCATCGCCGAGCAGTTCCTTGGCTTCGCGGCAGACAGCCACATCGCCAGTGACCAGCAGCACCGGACAGCCATAATGCCCGCATAAAGCCGCGTTGACGCCCACCTCGCCCACCAGCGTCTCGTTGAACCAGAGGTTGCGGCATTGCGCCGACGATATCGTATGCGCCAGGACGCCATCGGGCGTGTTGTTGCGCGCGTGATAGCCGACCATCAGGCAAGCGTCGACGCCCTGCTCCAGCGGCTCTCTATACTGCGTCCAGGTATGGTGGGCCACATATTCGCAAGCCGGATCGAGCATGTCCTTGAGCAGCGAGTTATAGCGCCAGTCGCCGCCCGCGTTATGGCCGTCGATGACGATGATCTCGCTGGCGCCGGCCCGTTTTGCCCCGCGGACGGCCGCGTTGACCTCAGCCGTGTAGAGCTGCCGGCCTTCGGGGTAGCCGGCTTTGCCTCCGCCGACCTGGTCCCAGGTGACGATGCCGCTGACGCCTTCCATATCGCACATGATCAAGACGCGCATGAGACCGCCTCTCCAACAGTTTTCCCGTTCGCCTGGTCCACGATTGTAGCGCAAATCTTATGAGTTTGAGCCGCCCAAGCGCCAAGCTACCAGGGCCAGATCTGATCCCAAGCCCGCAGCCAGTTATCCGCGCGGCTGGTGATCATGCGCGCCGGCCTATCCACCTCCACCCCTTCGGGCGGCCTGAAGCGCGTCAACGTATCGGCATTGCCCACTTCCACCGTGATCGTGACGGGCGAGGCCGGTACATAGGGCGGGACGGCGCGCAGATCCTGCAATGCCTGATAGGCGCCCGCTTCGATCATTTCTCGAGCCCTCGTCGGCGCAATCTGACGGGCGGAATACTTGCTCAGCCCCACCTTGACCGTCACAGTCGTCAGCCCATCGCCCAGCAGTTCAGTCGCTTCGCGGCAGACAGCCACATCGCCAGTCATCAGCAGCACCGGGCAGCCATAATGCCCGCAGAGAGCCGCGTTGACGCCCACCTCGCCGACGAGATCGTCATTGAACCACAGGTTGCGGCATTGATAGGGCGAGATGGTGTGGCTCAAGACGCCGTCCGGCGTATTGTTGCGCGCGTGATAGCCGACCATCAGGCAGGCGTCCGCGCCCTGCTCCAGCGGTTCTCTATACTGCGTCCAGGTATGGTGGGCCACATATTCGCAAGCCGGATCGAGCATGTCTTTGAGCAGCGAGTTATAGCGCCAGTCGCCGCCCGCGTTATGGCCGTCGATGACGATGATCTCGCTGGCGCCGGCCCGTTTTGCCCCGCGAACGGCCGCGTTGACCTCCGCCGTGTAGAGCTGCCGGCCTTCGGGGTAGCCGGCTTTGCCCCCGCCGACCTGGTCCCAGGTGACGATGCCGCTGACGCCTTCCATATCGCACATGATCAAGACGCGCATGAGAGATGCCTTTCCACGCAGTATGAATTGTCCGCAGCCAGATTGTACCGCAATCCGCCTGGAGGCATGGATTTTTCCGATTCCTCGCAATGGCGCTGGTTTACGCTCCCTCGGCAAGGCCCCTTAGCCCTTGAGCGAGCCGAGGGTCAGCCCCTTGACGATGTATTTTTGCGCGAAGACGGCGAAGACGAGCATAGGCAGGATTGCGACGATCGACGCCGCGGACATCGGTCCCCAGTTGACGGCGGTATAACCTCGGAAGGAAGCGACAGCCACTGTGATCGTTTGCGCTTCGCTGAAGGTCAAGGAAAGGGCGATGGTCAGCTCATTCCAGATCCAGATGGCGGTGAGTATTGCCGTCGCGGCGATGCCCGGCGCGGCCATGGGAATATAGACATGCCGAAGCGCGCCGAGATGATTGCAGCCGTCGATGCGCGAGGCGTCATCCAGCTCGCTCGGCACTTCCTTAAAAAAGCTGCGAATCAGCCAGACGGCGAATGGCAGCGAATGCGCCTGGTAGACCACCGCCAAACCGATATGGCTGTCGTACCAGCCAATGCGTTGGTAGAGGGCGTACATAGGGATAATGAAGAGGAATTCCGGCAGCATGTAGGCCAGCAGCAGCCAGACGCCAAAGAGCTTCTTGCCGCGGAATCTGAATCGGTGTATGCCATAAGAAGCGAAGACCGCCATGACAATGGCCATTGCCACGCCCAGCGCCGTGACATAAACCGAATTGAGGAAAGCGTCGACGAAACCGGGTTTTTCCAGCAGAAACAGGAAGTGATCCGCGATGGGTTCAAAGACCAGCTTGGGCGGGATGGCAAAGGCATCGCGCTGTTTCTTTAGCGCTATGCTCAGCAGCCAAACGATAGGGAAGAGCGTCAGCAGAATCGCCGCCAGCGATATCAAATACGCCAGCAGACGCTCAAGCTGATCGCGCCGCGTGATGACCATGCCTAATCTTCCCCGAGCCGCTCGTCCAGGCGAATGTAGACCAGACAGATGGCCAGAACAATAAGCGAAAAGATGACCATGACAGTCATCGCTTCGCTCATTTGCAGGAAGCTGAAGGCTTTGCGGTAGGCCATGGTCTGCATGACTTCGGTGGCGATTTGCGGTCCGCCGCCGGTCGTGCCAAAAATGATATCGAAGACCTTGAGCGTATCAATCGTGCGGAAGATCAGGATCGTCATGAGCACCGAGCGCAGCATAGGCAGCTTGACGCGAAAGAAGGTTTGCAGGCTGTTCGCGCCGTCAACCCGCGCCGCCTCGATCGGTTCCTGCGGCAGGCTCTGCAAACCCGCCAAGACGATGATGAATACAAAAGCCGTCTGCCACCAGGCGTCAACCATGATCACGGTGGGCATGGCTGTGCCAGTCGTCCCAAAGAAGGGCGACGGCGGCAAGCCCAGCGCGCCCAGGGCATAATTGACGATGCCAAGCATGGGATCCAGCAGGATCTTGGACATCAGCGCCACAATGATGCCCGAAACCATCAAAGGCGTGAGCAGCAGCGTGCGAATGATGCCAGCGCCAAACCCCAGACGATCGACAACCACCGCCAAGCCCAAACCGAGTATCAGCTCCAAAGCCGTCGCCGCCACAGCGAACAGAAAAGTCTGATACAGGACCTGCCAGAACTCCGCGCTGCTGAACAGGTCAACATAGTTGCCGAGCCCGATGAAATCGAAGCGGACGCCCCAATTCCAATTGTAGAAGCTGAGTATCAAGGAATAGACCGCCGGGTACAGCGAGGTGACCGCGAGCAGCAGCACCGCCGGCGCGATCAGGAAATAGGCGACATGTCGGCTCGAACCGAACACTGTGGTCGTCCTCCAGGCATCAACGCAAACGGGCCAGCCAATGGCTGACCCCCGCAAGTGTATCGTGAATTGAAGTGGCGTCCTACCCGGCCGCCCGCGCTGCATCGGCCTATGCGGCTAGCCGTCCATATCGAGGATGCGCTGCTGGGCTTTGGCGGTGGCATCAGCCGGCGCCGCGCCGCCAAACATATCCTGAATCGCATCGACGATAACCAGCGCGTACTCGCTCCAGCCTTCGCGAAAGACCACGGTAGTCCGCGAGGTCTGCATGGCTTCGAGCACGGTGTCGACATATTCGGCGTTCAAAGCATCGACATATTCGGCTTTGTCCCAGGTCGAGACGCGCGCCGCGCCGCCATGATAGGCGCCGATGACCGGTTCGATATCCGGGCTGGTCATCCATTGGATGAAGTACCAGGCGGCTTCGGGATTCTGGGCGTTGGCCGGGATGCCGATGCCCCACATCCAATGGCCCGTCCAGGAAGCGCCACCCGCTTCGACCGGCGGCATGACGGCGTAACCGGTCTTGCCAGCGACAGCCGAAGCCTCCGCATCTTCAAAGCCGGGACCAAACAGGCTGGCGTCAATGAAGAAGCCCGCGCGCCCTTGTTGGAAGAGCAGCGCGGCATCGGGCCAATCCAGCGACTGGACGTTGATGGGACCAGCGGACATCATGCCGGCGTAATGCGACAAACCGGCGGTGACGCGCTCGTCGGTGAGGACCGGGTTGGACCAATCGCCATCGAACCAGACGTTGTAGGGCAGCGACATATCCGCTTCGCCCCAGTTATTGAAGACCATGCCGGTGACGGTATCCATGATGGTATGCGAGCGGATGCCGCGCATCACGGCGCCGGCCACAGTCCCGCCGCTGGCTTCGCTGATGCCCTTGGCCGCTTCGATAAGCCCGCCCATTGTATCGGGCACGACGCCATCGAGATACTCATCGACGATATCCTTGTTATAGAAGAGCGTATACGCCTCGAAGGACACGGGAATCGCATAATCCTGGGCATCCATGTCGCCCGGCGGATATTGCGTCGCCTGGGTGAAACCGGCTGGGAAATCGGCGAAGTCATAGCCAGCCGACGTCATGTGGTCATCAGTGATGTAGGGGCTTAGCGGATGAATCAGCCCATTGCTCCACTGGGTGAATGCGGTGGAATCCATGGGCACCATGTAGACGTCCATCACGCCTTCGTCGGCGCGCAGGGCGACTTCCATGCGGTCGAAGTAGAGATTTTCGGCGAGCGCCTCGACGTTCACAGTGATGCCTGTCGCCGCCTCAAAGTCATCCATGACGCTGCGCATGCCATCGAGGACCGGATGCTCGGGCATCAGTATGGTGATTTCGCTGCCCGCGAATTGCATCCAGTCGATATCGCCATTTGCCTGCACAGCCGGCGTGATACAGATGAGAAACAGAAGAACCAGAGCGAGCGCTTTCTTGAACATCAGCAGATCTCCTTGAACTTTGTCTGTGCGAATCCCTGGCGCTTGCCAGATTGATTCCAATTATAGCCGCTTAGAAACTGACGCCCGCATAAGCCGCTTCCACATTGGCGCGCACAGTATCGGCAAAAGCGCGGTCGATCTCCGCGTCATGATAGATGCCATGCCACAAGCCATAATCGCGCACGAATTGGCGCATGTTCAGCAGCGCATAAGTGACATCCTCCCACGTGATGCCCATGGCTTCGGGGCGGATATCGACGCCAGCCCGCAGGATAGCGGCCAGCATCTCCTCGGCGCGGTCATCATGCAGCAGCGAGCCGACATAAATGCCCAGGCAGACCGGCTGCCCGTGGATGAACTTGACCCCCGTGTGATATTCCAGCGCGTAGAAGAGGAAATGATCCGCCCCTTCTATCGGACGGGGGTTCCAGCCGAAGTTATGGAAAGCCGCCCCGCCCCAGCGATTGGCCAGCATCAGCGCGCGTATCCCTTTCTCGTTGACTGCGCGTATGTCATCCAGAGCCTCCATCACCGTCGCCATGACCGCCTGCGCTTCGTCGACCATGGCTTGGTCATAGCGCCATTTCTCCTCGATCATGCCCCGCTCTTCGGCATAGCGCCAATCGGCATGCGCCGTGTGATAGCAGAGGATCTCGCAGATGCCGCTGCGATTGACGACCGGCGGCGCATTCTGAATCACATCATAATCGACGTAGACCGCCTCTGGCACAGCCCAGCAGACATAGCGCACCTCGCCTTTGAAGCGCAATCCCGCGCGATGCCCGAAGGCGGCGTTCACAGACATCGAAGTCGGTACCTGGAAGAGCGGCAGCTGCAGCTTCCAGGCGAAAAACTTGGCGACATCCAAAGCCTGGCCCCCGCCGAGGCCAATAATGCTGCGGGATTCCGGCAATTTGGCGACCTCGCCCTCCAGCTCATCGCCGTCGATGGTGGAGACGATGTAGGGACCCGCGAGCTTGTCGTCGAAGTGATGCTTGAAGAGTTCCCAGAGGTCTTCCATAGTGACAACCAGGTAAGGGCGGTGGGCGATATTGGGCAGTTCGCCGATGAGATTGCGGCCGAAGATTGTGGTGAAGCCGGGGCGATCGAACATCTATGCTTCCTCGAATTGCTGATAGACTGCATGGTAAGATACCCAAAGACGCAAGCATTCGCCAGAATATCCCGATTGCTCACTGGCAGCGTTACGAAGCGAGAAGGCTTGGCGCTCGGCAGCTCGAGGAGGAATAGCCGCATGTCGCTGAAAATCGCCTTTGCCGGCACAGGTCACATCTCGCGGGTGCATGCCCGGGCGGCGCGGAAGTTCACCGGCTTGGAGTTGGCCGCCGTCGTCAATCATCGCGATGGATCGATGGCGGAATACGCGGCGCAATTTGGCATCAAACGCCAATTCGGCAGCATCGAAGCTTTGCTGGCTGATGGCGATGTGGATATCCTGAGCGTCAACACGCCCAATTATCTGCATGCTCCGCAAGCCATCGCGGCATTGGAAGCGGGCCTCCATGTCATCGTTGAGAAGCCGATGGCGCTGAACGCGGCCGAAGCCCAAGCCATGCGGCAAGCCAGCGAGAAAAGCGGCGCCAAGCTGATGGTGGCGCATTGCTGGCGCTTTGATGAAGAAGTCAATTGGCTCAAGCGGCAGGTAGACTCCGGCAAGCTGGGCAAGCTCCTGCGCACCCGCGGTTATGGCGTGCATGTCAACTGGGGACCAAGCGGCTGGTTCGCCGAAGCGCAATATGCCGGCGGCGGCGCATTGGCGGATATGGGCATCCATGCCATCGACGCGGCGCGCTACCTGCTGGGGGATCCGCAGCCGGTCAGCGTTTATGCCAGGATCAGCAGCGACTATACCGATTACGATGTCGATGACAGCGGAACGATCTGGATCAACTGGGATAATGGCGCTCTGTCGCTCATCGAATCCGGCTGGTGGTGGCCCCATGCCGATGGACCGGAAGCCAGCACCCAGCTCTATGGCGCGCGCGGCTTCGGGCAGCTTTTCCCCACCAAGCTGGAAATCCCCGATAGGCATGCCGAGCTTGTGCGGACTATCGACCCCGGCTATCCGCCCATCCGCGAGGAGCATTGCCCGCAAGAGATGTACGACCGGCAGCTGGCGCATTTCATCGACTGCATACGCTCTGACCGCCAGCCCATGCCCGGCGCGGATGAAGGCTTGGTCAACATGCGCATCATCGACGCCGCCCTCTTGAGCAGCCAAAGCGGCCAGGTCGTCCGTCTATAGGCGCGCGACTGCCCTTGCGCCACGCCCCCAGGGCAATCGCATCAAATTGGAACAGCTCTGATTTGGGACAGATTTTCCCCAAAAAATGTGAACTGTAGGGGCGAGCCGGTGGCTCGTCCCGCGAATATTCTGCTCAACACATGGGCGGGTCACCGACCAGCCCCTACGAATTCCGTCGTTTGCGCGCATAACGGGACAAATTGATTTTGATGCGATTGCCCCGCGCCAAGCCCCCGCAAGGTTGACTATTTACCGAATCAAGGGTTAGACTGAAATCAAGATGTCAGCCCGCATACGAGCGCGACCGAGCATAGCTGGCGACAGAATTGACCCATTCAACTTGGAGGATATCGTGCGGAATCACACATTTTCGTGGAGCGGGAGTCTGAGCGCATTGCTGGCTTTGTGCCTGCTCTTGCTGTTTGTTTGGCCTTTCACAGTTGCGGCGCAAGACACCTCGGATGACAGCGTCTTCATCAGCATCCGCCACTACGATGGCGTCGATCCGGATGACTTGGCGGAACTTGAGCGCGTCACAATTGAAGGCTGGACGCCAATCATAAACGCCAGCGAGGGCTTCATCGCCTATTATGCCGTTTACCCCGATGATGGCACGCTATTGGCCATTAACGTTTTCGAGACGCGGGAACAAGCCTCGGCATCCAACGAACTGGCGCGCGACTTCGTGGCGGAAAACTTCGCGCCGCTGATGCCGAATCCGCCGCAGATCGTCGAAGGCGCGGTCGATATCGGCTTCGTTGAGATTCTGCACGGCATGGCTGAGAGCGATGTAAGCAAGCTGCATGCCAGCGTTCGCGTCTATGACGACTTTGAAGCGGAAGACCTGAATGAGTTTGTCGCCATCGTCGAGGATGGCTTCTTGCCGATCATGCGCGGGACCGAGGGCTTTTTCGGCTATTACCTGATGAACGATGGCGCCGATCGCGTAGCCGCCATCAGCATCTTCGACAGCGAAGCGTCGGCAATGGCTTCCAACAGCGCCGCGGCTGGCTTTGTCGCCGAAAACTTGACGCAGTATCTGCCGACCGCCCCGGCCATCAGCGCCGGTCGCGTGGGAATTGCTTTATTGGCTGATGTGAACGATGGATTAAACCTCATCGACGACCGCGCATTTTTCAGCATTCGCATCTATGAAGGCTTGGACCCGGCGGATGACAACGGGCTGTTCCAACGCACCGCCGAAGAATTCTTGGAAAGCATCCGCGTCGATAAAGGCTTCCTGGGCTACTACTGGCTGAATTTGGGCGACGCTGTGACGGCGATAAGCCTCTACGAAACAGCGGAACAAGCTGCAACTTCCAACCAGGCGGCGAGCGCGCATATCGAGCGGAACTTGACCGACCTAGAGCTCAATCCTCCGATGATTATCGAAGGCGCGGTCGATATTGGCTTCGTCGAGATGCTGGACGGCATGGCTGAGAGCGATGTCAGCAAACTGCATGCCAGCGTTCGCGTCTATGATGGCTTTGAAGCGGAGGACCTGAATGAGTTTGTCGCTATCGTCGAGGATGGCTTCTTGCCGATCATGCGCGAGTCGGATGGCTTCTTCGCCTACTACCTGATGAACGATGGCGCGGATGCTTTAGTGGCCATCAGCATCTTCGATAGCGAGGATTCGGCGCTGGCATCGAATGAAGCGGCGGCCGACTTCGTCGCCGAGAACCTGACGAAATACTTGCCGAACAGTCCGTCTATCATCGCCGGGAGCTTGGGCATCGCGTCTTTGGCCGACATTGGAAAAGGAATAAACCTGATCGACGACAGGCCGGATGACAGCGCCTTCGCCAGCGTCCGCCTCTATGATGGCGTCGACCCAGCCGATCAGGATGAGATCGCGCGCCGGACGGCTGCCGGCTTCTTGCCCATCATGAGCGGCAGCGATGGTTTCATCGCCTATTTCCTGCTGCCGGCGGGCGACATGCTGGCCGCCATCAGCATCTTCGATACAGCCGAGCAAGCCGCAGCCTCCAATGAAAAAGCCCGCGATTTCGTGGCGGAAAACCTGGCGCCCTTCCTGCCCAATCCGCCAATGATCGTGCAAGGCTCCATGGATACCGGCTACTTCGCCCTGCTTGACGAGACGATGATGGCTGACGACTTCACTTCGCTCTATGCCAGCCTGCGCGTATATGACGAGGTGGATCTGACGCAGCGTCCGCAGACCACCGAGCTGGTCCACAGCATTTTCCTGCCAATACAGCAGGAGGCGGAGGGCTTCTGGGGTTATGTCCGCCTGCACGACGGCGAAAGCCAAGCGGTCGCCCTGAGCATCTATGACAGCGAAGCCAATGCCCTGGCAGCCAACGAGAAGGCGGCTGATTTTGTGGCGGAATACCTGACCGATCGCCCGGACGAGGCGCCGATTCGCGTCAATGGACAATTGGCTGTAGCGGCGCTGGCGGAGGTTGAGATGGGCGCGAACCTGGCCGGCTAGCGGTGGCTTGAAGGGGGGGGACATTGAGGAGCGTGGCCATAGGCTGCGCTCTTTCTTTCCGCTAATCTGGCGCTTCGTCCCGAATAAGCAGAATATCGGTGTTTATGCGATAATTAGCGCCTTCCGGTCGAAGCAGTTGCAGCCTCACCAGTTCGTTGATGTCGCGCTGTATGGTTCGCCTTGTCTTGCCCGCATAAGCGAAAGCCAGGGCAGGACTGATGTCAATGACGTCTCTCGTAGCGATAGGCGAGTAGAATTTTCGATCCGACAGATCCAAGATCAAGCGCTTCTGTCGCTGCCGCGATTCCGAAAGCCGTTCGGAAAACTCGCGGCGGAATACGGCGTGAATCTCATCATGCCAGAGCGCTCGTCTTTGGAAATTGTGTATCACAACGAATTGTTCGTCCAATTCATCCTTCAAACCTTGCAGGGCGTATTCAATAAATGGATTTAGATTCGTGTCAGGCGGATATGCGCCGTCCCGATATTCGCCATGGGTCTCGTTTAGACGCATATAATACTGGTCTCGTGTGCGATTGTAGTGATTGCTAAGCAGATGGGCGGCAATATCAGGCACACCCGCTCGCAATAGCACACTGAATTCGATTAGACGCGCCATTCTGCCGTTGCCATCGCCATAAGGATGAATCGCCGCGAAATATACGTGAGCCACCAGCGCCTTGACAACTGCCGCGGCCAATTCCATCCCTTCCGGCGCGGACGCGTCAGTGTTCAGCCAGTCACAGAATTCGCGCACAAGTCTTGGACAATCCTCGGGTGGCGCTGCGAGATAATGGCCGCCAACTTGTACGCGATGTTCGCGCAGCTTGCCAATCTCCACGCTCTCTTCCAGGCTCGCTTCCAAATCTTCCAGCACCAGCGCGTGATATTCGTTAAGCAATTCCATCGAGTAGCGGCTCTCGACGCCTGTACTCTGCCTATGCGCAACCTTGCTAAAGGCCGCCAACATGTTTTCAATCTGTTGCTGCTGATACTGTCGAGAGGGCCGCGCCTGCAAATCTCTGTCTAGGATTCGACGAACTTCCTCTTCTGAGAATGAATTGCCTTCGATCGCGGTCGTCGCGTGGATGCCTTTCGTCAAGTAGAGCAATCGAAGCTCCTTGAGGCTTTCAGGTGGAATGGGAGCTGCCTTGATGTTCTCGATGCGCGCCTGTATTTCACCCAGAACGAACCAGACTCTTGTTGGAAAACCCTGTAGATTCGGCGTAAACTTGATAAAATCGTGCGAGCCCATCCTGACCTCCCTGCTGACGCCAGCTCTGACCGCAAACTTGACGCGCATCTTGTCGCCAATCTTGTCCCACTATATGACGGGGCAAGGTCGCTTGTCAAGAGCCTTGTCAACAAGCGGCGAACCGTCTATAGTCCTCAAACGAAGCCTATCAGGCTCATCCAATGGCGCGCCGCCTTGCCTTTCGCCAGTCGCATAGCTTCTCCATCCGGCTGATTGCCCTGCAATTCCTCAGCTTGGCCGCCGTCGGCGTCGTCTGGCCCTATGTGAATGTTTATCTGACTGATATGGGCTTCTCCGGCACGCTCATCGGCACGCTGGGCAGCGCTGGCGCCATGATCTCCCTGGTGCTTACGCCGCTGCTCAATCAATGGGCGGACCGCCACATGCTGCATCGCCGGCTGCTGATGGCTTACTTTGGCGGCTTCGTCATCGCCAATATCATCTTCGCCAGCTCCGGCCTGCAATGGCTGATTGTCTGCGCCGTTCTGCTTTTCCGCGTCACCACCAGCCCGAGCATCACCCTGGGCATGCAGTTGACGATGACCCATCTCATCCGCCGGGGCCGCGCCATCCTGGGGCAGACGCGCTCTTTCGCCTCCCTGGGTTTCGCCGCGGCCAGCCTGTTGGCCGGGCAGCTCTTCGCGCTGGGCGGGTATGCCCTGCTCTTTTGGGTGGGGGCTTGTTTCGGTTTGCTGAGCATCTGGACGTCGACAGTCTTCCCCGCCAAGCCCAAAGACAAAGTCAAAGCCGCTGAGGGCCCAAAGCAACCGCGGAACCGGGGCATCTACGTGCTCTTGGCCAGCCAATTCTTCGTTTCCATGGGCACCTACAACGCCTATGCCTTCATATTCATTCATTTCACGCAGAATCTGGGCATCCCGCCAGCCGATGTGGGGATATGGGCGGCGATCCTGGGCGCTGTCGAGATACCCTTCTTCTTTTTGATGGATTCGCTATTGCCGCGTTTTGGCATCCGCATCGGTTATATCGTCAGCATTGCCGGCGTCGCCGTGTTCACGCTGGCGCTGGGCGCGGCGCAGAGCTTGCCCCTGCTGGCTGGCTTGCTGACCCTGCGCGGCTTGACCTGGCCCGGCTATTATCTGTCCTCATTCCAGCTGGTCAACGCCATCAGCCACCCGCGCAATGTGGCGACCAATCAAGCTATTTTGCATGTGACCATGCCGGGCATCGCCCTGCTGCTGACCGGCTCGCTGTTTGGCTGGGCATTCGACAACCTGGGCGCGGGCGCCTTCTTCACGCTCTGCGCCCTGGCTTGCGCGCTCGGCGCTGGCATCGTCATGGCTGGTTATCGCCTCTTCGAAAAGCCCCCTGTCCGCAGTTCAGGGTGACGCGCGCATTCTCGCTGCGGCCAGGGCAATCGCTTCAAAATCATTATGCCCAGTTCCCCGAGCATAATGAGTAATTGCTTGGGGCGAGCCATTGCCGCGCGTGGGTCGCATAGGTCGCGTAGGTCGCGTAGACACTGACCGGCGACACTGACCGGCGACACTGACCGGCGACACAGCGGGTCGATCGCCCACGTGATTAGCAGAACAATCGCGGGCGTTCCAGCAAAAAGCCCCTGTTTACATTGCGCAAACCAACCCCGCCCCCGGCCCAGCCGACATCTCTAGCGCGCGTAGACACTGCGCATCTGTCGCGCATTCCGAAGCATCAGAGAGGGGGAGTTTGAAACCGCCAACTGCAATGGATTTTGCGTGAACGGTCGCATTGCGGCGCGGGTGTCTACAGATGACGAATTTAGGGAGAATCTGTCCCAAATCAGCGCCGTTCCAATTTGGAGCGATTGCCCACTCCCTGTCGCGCGCAACTTGGATTATCCGCGGGGCGCGTGATATACTCCCGCCAGACGTTGGACTGGCCTGCGCGATGCACACCGAGGGAGTATGCTCAAAACTGATCTGCTTTCGCCAAAAAGGGCGGCCAGGCGGGAACAGCGAGCCAAACTCTGGCTGCGCGTCCGCCGCAACTGGCAGCTCTATGTCCTGCTGATTTTGCCGATAGCCTGGCTGATCATATTCCGCTATGCCCCGATGTATGGCGCGCAGATCGCCTTCCGCCAATATTCGCCCGCCTTTGGCATAGAAGGCAGCCCCTGGGTCGGCTTGGCGAACTTCGAGCGCTTCTTCAACTCGCCCAAGTTCGAGCCGGTCATCATCAATACGCTGGTGCTCAGCTTTTATTCGCTGATCGCCGGCTTCCCCATTCCCATCATTCTGGCGCTGAGCTTGAACCAGGTGAAGATGCGCCTGTTTCGCAGCAGCGTGCAGATGATCACCTACGCGCCGCACTTCATATCGACGGTTGTGATTGTGGGCATGCTCTTCCAATTCCTGCATCCGCGCGTTGGCTTCACGGCGGTGCTGGCCAATGCGCTCGGCATGAACGCGCCGAATTGGATGGGCGACCCCGGCGCCTTCCGACACATATTCGTCTGGTCGGGCATCTGGCAGGAGATGGGCTTCAGCGCGATCATCTATCTCGCGGTGCTTTCCACCATTGACCCGGCTCTTCACGAAGCGGCGGTGGTGGATGGCGCCAGCCGCCTGCAGCGCATCCGCTATATTGATATTCCCGGTCTGCTGCCAACGGCAATGGTGCTGCTGGTCCTCTCCACCGGGCGCGTGCTTGAAGTCTCGTTTGAGAAGGTATATTTGATGCAAAGTCCGCTGAATCTGAGCGTCTCCGAAGTGATCAACACCTACGTCTACAAAGTGGGCTTGCTTTCGCCCATCCTCGACTTTTCCTATTCGACAGCCATCGGTTTGCTGAAAGGGATTGTGGGGCTTCTGCTGCTCATCGCGGTCAACAACGCCGCCCGCCGCCTGACCGCGAACAGCCTTTGGTAAAGGACCTTCCGATGGCTTCAATGACGAGTTACGAGAGCAACATCAACAAGGTCAACGAATCAGCCGTCGACCGCGTCTTCATGCGGGGCAACACGCTCTTCCTGCTCATCATCACAATCCTCATCCTCCTGCCTTTGATATTCATAGTCTCCGCGTCCTTCAGCTCGGCAGAAGCGGTAATCGCCGGCAAGGTCACCTTGTGGCCCGTCGATTTCAGCCTGCTGGGTTATGAGACCATCTTCGAGCACAAGAAGGTCTGGAGCGGGTTTGCCAATTCGATCTTCTATACCTTCTTCGGCACAATCTTTAACGTCAGCATGACCGTCATCGCCGCATACCCGCTCTCGCGCCAGGATCTGGTCGGGCGGCGCCTCATCACTTTCGCCTTCATCTTCACCATGCTCTTCAGCGGCGGCTTGATTCCCACTTATATGGTCGTGCGCGATCTGGGCTTGCTCAACACGCGCTGGGCGATGATCTTGCCGACGGGCATCGGACCCTTTAATCTGCTTATCACCATCGCCTTCTTCCGCACGACGATCCCGCCCGAGCTCATAGAAGCGGCGCGCATAGACGGCGCCAGCGACTTCCGCACCTTTCGCAGCGTCATCCTGCCTTTGGCTCGCCCGATCATCGCCGTGCTGACGCTCTTCTACGCCGTCAACACCCATTGGAACACCTATTTTCAGGCGCTCATCTATTTGAAAGATCAAGACCTGTTCCCGCTGCAAATCGTCCTGCGCGAGATATTGATTCAGAACTCGATAGACGCCTCGATGCTGATTGATATCGAAGACCTGGTGGCTCGCGAAGGTCTGCGCGATCTTTTGAAGTTCTCGCTGATTGTGGTGGCAAGCGTGCCAGTCATGCTCATCTATCCCTTTGTGCAGCGGCATTTTGTCAAAGGCATGATGATCGGCTCGGTAAAATAGCTAATGCGAATCACTGAAAGGAGTTCAGCTATCGATTGATCCCCTTCATTTTGCACTGCCCAATTTCCAACCAAGAAAGGATATGACATGAGCAAAAGACTGCTCGCCCTGACAGTGTTCGTTCTATTGCTGGCTCTCCCGCTGACCGCTTCGGGGCAAGATACGGTATCGGGCGCCGGCGAATTCCCCATTGTCGACGAACCCATCACGCTGGACATCCTCATGCTGGGCCACGCAATCGTCGAGGACTTCAACACCAATACCTTCACCGACTGGTACAGCGCGCGCACCGGCATCAATCTCAGCTTCGATATCGCGCCGCCAAACGAATGGCAGGAAGTGCTCAACCTGACTATCGCCAGTGGCGACCTGCCGGATATCATCGTCGGCTTCAACGTCGATCCGTCGACCCTGGCGCTCTTTGGTCCCCAAGGCCTCTTCCTGCCGCTCAGCGATTTGATCGAAGAGCAGGGCCATTACATCCACGAGGTATTCGCCGGTTCGCCCCAGGTGCGCCCGCTGGTCACCTCGCCCGATGGCGAAATCTATGGCTTGCCCCAGGTCAACGAATGTTATCACTGCTTCTATTCCCAGCGCGCCTGGATCAACTCCGATTGGCTGGCGAATGTGGGCATGGACGTGCCGCAGACGACCGAAGAGCTGGTTGACGTTTTGACGGCATTCAAAGAGCAGGACGCCAACGGCAATGGCGACCCGAATGACGAGATTCCGCTGGCCGCCGCCACCACCGGCTGGAATGGCAACATCGACGGCTTCTTGCTGAATCCTTTCGTCTTGAGCGAATTCACCGGGCAGAACCGCTTCTTCGAGCAGAATGACGGCGTGATTACGCAGACGGTCACCAGCGAGGGCTACCGCGAAGGCTTGGCTTATCTGCATCGCTTGTTCAGCAATGGTCTGTTTGGCGAGGAGAGCTTCACGCAGCCTATGGACCAGATCAAGCAGCAGGTCGAAGGCGGCGATGCCCCGACCATCGGCGTGGTGATTTCCGGCGCGCACCCCAACTTCGCCAATATCGGCGGCGAGCGCTGGAAGAAATACGTCGCCGTGCCATCGCTTGAGGGACCCAGCGGTTTGCGCCAGGCGCCTTTCAACCCCTGGGGCGTCGGCTCTGGCCAATGCGTGATCAATGCGCGGACGGAGCACCCGACAGCCGCTTTCAAGTGGTGCGATGGCTTGTATGACCGCGAGACCACCCTGCGCTCGGTCTTCGGCATCCCGGAATGGGAAGCGGCCGAAGGCGAAGATGGCCAGTGGCGCTGGGCGGAAGAGGGCGAGCCTTCCCTGGGCGGCGAAGGGTTTGATTCGATCTGGCGGCGCCTGTCCACCTTTGGCTCGCTGCAAAACGTGCATTGGGCGCAGCGGGGTCCAAGCTACCGTCCCAATCATCTGCGCCTGGGCGAGGTCCGCCGCGATGATGCCGCTGGCTTGGAAGTCGTGCTCTATGAAGAGACGAAAGTCGCTTATGAGCCTTATGCCCGCGCCATCGAAGATCTGATCCCGCCGCTGGCATTGACCACCGCGCAGGCCGCCGAAGTCACTGAGCTGCGCCTGGCAATCACCGATTATGTGGCGCAGATGACCGCCGAGTTCGTCCTCGGGCGTCAGGATATCGACGCCGGCTGGGATGGCTTCGTGGCCACGCTGGAGAGCCTGGGCATCAACCGCATGGCGGAGATCTACCAAGCCGCTTATGAAGCGCAGTACGGCGGCTAAGCGCCTGGCGAAATACGCGCGAAATGTATCGCTGCAAGGGGCGGCTCAGCGAGTCGCCCTAGCCACTACTTGGGATTGCAGTTTGCAATGTAAACAGGGGCGATCGACCGGCTGCGTCGGCGGTCAGTGTCTACGCGGCCTACGCGCCCCTTCAACACTTGTCCGATACTGATGACTATTCGTCTTGTTCTGGCTGTGTAGCAAGCGGGACGAGCTACCGGCTCGCCTCTACAAGGCTTGTCCGATACTCGCGGATTGGCGGGGTTTCTGGGCCCCCATCCCCGACCGCCAGTGTCTACGCGCGCTAGAGATGTCGGCTGGGGCCAAGGGGTGGGGTCTGCAATTCGCAATGTAAACAGGGGCGTCTCGCTGAGTCGCCCGTCTGTGATTTACCCGTAACTCGTGCCGCACTATCAGTATCGGACAAGCCTTGCAATTCGCTCATTATTCGCAGAAAACGAGACAATTTGATTTTGATGCGACTGCCCTGAGCCAGGCCATCGCTTCGCTGACAGCCGCGCCATAAAATGTTAGCATCATGGAAGCGCAAGCCCGGCCGAGGTCTCAGATGTCGCCACCCAATATCCTCTTCATCGTCGCCGACCAGCACAATGCCAAAGTCCTCGGGCATGAGGGGTATCCCGAGGCCATTACGCCTCATCTTGACCGCATGGCTCGCGAAGGCATCCGCTGCGATGCCGCTATCACGCAGAACCCCATCTGCACGCCCAGCCGCGTCTCCTTCCTCAGCGGGCAATATCCTCATAATCATGGCTATTACAGCTTGAGCGGACGCAACCCCGGCGGCCTGCCCAACATCTTCGGGCATTTTCGCTCGGCTGGCTATTTCACCGCCGCAATGGGCAAAATCCACTGCCCCGAATATTGGGTCGAAGACGTCTGCGATATCTTCCATGAAAGCAATTCCTATCAGGCCGGCAGCGTGGTGGGCCGTTCGCATGCCTATAGCGCTTTCCTGCGCCAGCGCGGCGTCGAGCATCTCGAAGATCACATCCTGCTCCCGGAATTTGGCGAGCGCGGCCGGCAGAGCGTCGAAGGCAGGCCCAGCCCCCTCAAGTTCGACGAGTCCCAGGAAGGCTGGCTGGCTGACACCGCCATCGACACAATGCGGACAGCCAATGAGCGCGGGCAGCCATTCCTGCTGCATGTCAGCTTCCCCCGCCCGCATCAATGCACAGCGCCCAGCCAGGAATTCTGGGATCTCTATGATCAATCGCGCCTCAGCCTGCCGCCCAATGCCGATTATGACATGCGAGCGGCCGGCAAAGCGCCTCACATGATCGCTTCCGCCAAGCGCTGGCGGGAAAGCCCCTGGCAGCTTTTGGAACCCAAAACATTCGCAGCCGGGCGCATGCGCAAACTGCATGGCTACCTCGGCGCGGTCAGCCAGGTGGACGCGGCCGTCGGCAAGCTGCTCGATTATCTGCGCGGGAGCGGAATGTCGGAGAACACGGTCGTCGTCTACACGGCGGATCATGGCGATTACGCGACAGAGCACGGCATCATGGAAAAAGCGCCGGGCATCTGCAGCGACGCCATCACCCGCGTCCCGTTATTGTGGTGGGCGCCGAGCCTGCTCAAGGCCGGCAGCGTCAGCGATGTCGTCGAATTGGTGGATATCGCCAATACGCTCTGCGCCCTGGCTGGCATCGAAACTATGGAAACCAGCGATGGCAGGGATATCAGCCCCCTACTGCATGGCGAGGCTGGCGCCCCCGACAAGCTGGGCCTCACCGAATTCGCCTGGAGCAAGAGCCTCCGCAAAGGCGCATACCGGCTGGTGCATTATCCGCGCGCCATGTTCCCCGACGCCTATCCCGATGGCTTCGGCGAGCTATATGACCTGGCGAATGACCCCTGGGAGATGCGCAATCTGTATTTCACGCCCGAATATCAAGATGTCGCGCGCGAATTGCGGGCGGATCTGCTGGAATGGCTGATCACCACGACGCGCCCGGGCACGGTCAGCGGCGTCAACAGTTCGCGATTCGGCTCGCCCAGCCTGAACCGGCAGCGGATTCAGCGCTACCAGACCGTGGTCAACCACGACGGCAAGATCAACCCACGCCGCCTGCATGACCTGGACAACAAGAATTATCTCTGAGCCATGCGACGTTACAGCGACTACGACGACTTCGCCCATGCCTACAATCTCCACTGGAGCGACTTCGCCTACCGCGTCATGCCGATTCTCGATCGTCTGGCTCTGAACGACAGCCCGCCGGGCGCAGCCATCCTCGATCTCTGCTGCGGCAATGGGCATTTGGCTCGTCAATTGAGCGAGCGCGGCTACAAAGTGACCGGTGTGGACGGCTCGGAACAGATGCTGAACTATGCCCGCCAGAATGCGCCAGAAGCCGCTTTCCATTGCGCTGACGCCCGAGATTTTGCCTTCGACAGCCAATTCGCCATCGCCTTCTCCACCTATGACAGCCTGAATCACATCATGACATTGTCGGATTTGCGCGCGGTCTTCAAAAATACGCAGCGTCACTTGCAGCGCGGCGGATTGTTTGTCTTTGATATGAACCTGCCTCATGGCTATCCTGCCCGCTGGAAGGGCGCCTACAACTTCGTTTCCGGGCAATCCGTTGTGGTCATGACGGGCATTTATGACGACAAGACCAGGGATGCCGCCGCTCGCCTGACGATTTTCACGCGCAGCGAAGAAGAGTCGAGCCTCTGGCGGCGCAAGGATCTATGGCTGACGCAAAGAGCCTACACAATCGAAGAAGTGCGCGACGCCCTGGCCATTAGCGGCTACACGGATATCGAAACCTTTGAGGCGAGCGATCTGGGCATGCGGCAGGTCGGCCGAGCCTTCTTCCGCGCCAGGAAACCTTGAGCGCCTGGCATGGGAGTTGGCATGAAAGCGCAAGACAGCCTGCTCGGCATAGATCTGGGCACACAGGGCTTGAAGATCATCCTGGTCGAGGCAGCCAGCGCCCGCGTCATCGCCAGCGCCAGCGCCCCGGTCGAGAGCATATCCCGCGCGCCCGGCTATATGGTGCAAGATCCGCAGGCCTGGTGGCAATCCCTCCGCCAACTCAGCCGCGGCTTGCTGCGCGAACGCGACATTGCGCCAGAAGCCATCGCCGCCATCGGCTTGTCCGGTCACATGCATTCGATTGTGCCAATGCATGCGGATGGCAGAGTAGCGCGCAACTGCCTTGTCTGGGCGGATACGCGCTCGCAAAGCCAAGCCGATCGCATCCATGCCCGTTCCGCCCCGCGCCTGTGGAACCCCGCCATCGCGCCCTACAGCCTGGCCAAGCTGCTCTGGCTGCGCGAGCATGAACCGGCTGTTTATGAGCAAATGGCGACTGTCCTCTTCAGCAAGGATTATCTGCGCTACCGCATGACGGGCCGCATCGCCAGCGACTTCTCCGATGCTTCCGCTTCGCTGATGTGGGATTTCGCCAAGCGCGATTGGGATGCGGGCTTGCTGGCGCAGCATGACATTCCGCTTGATATTCTGCCGCCGGTCTATGGTTCGGCAGACGCGGCCGGCACATTGAGCGCGGAAGCCGCGGACGCGCTCGGCTTGACGCGGCGCGCAATCGTGGCTTATGGCGGGGGCGACGCGGCTTGCGCTGTGGTCGGCGCTGGCATCCCCGACCGCGACACGTTGATGATCAACGCGGGCACCGCCGTGCAGGTCATCGAGATCCAGGCTCAGCCGACGCCCTTCCATCCCCAATCGGCGATCCGCTATCTCTTCGAGCTGGGCATAGAAGGCACGTCCGTCGCCATTGGCGCGCTCAACAGCGCTGGACATTCGCTGAACTGGTGGCGCAACCTGCTGGATCCGTCGCTTGCCCCCGCCGACCTGGACAAACTGGCGGCGGCAGAGCCATCACGAGCCGATGGATCGCTCTTCCTGCCCTACTTGCAAGGCACCGGCACGCCTTTCCTGCGCGATGGACCTTATGGCGGTTTCGTCCAGCTATCGGCCACTGCCGACAAGGGCGCGCTCACGCGAGCCGTGATGGATGGCGTGGCATTTGGCATCCGGCTCTGCGCCGAGGCTTTGGTCGGGGAAGAGGCGCTCAGGAGCAAGCGCGTCCTGATCACCGGCGGCTTGCCGAAGAGCCCGCTGATGCGCGAGATCCTCAGCCAGGTCTTGCCCGCGCGGACGATCTTCCGTCAATTCTCGGATATGTCGGCTTTGGGCGCGGCCGCTCATGCCGCGGTGGCCGCCGGAATCAGCGCCGATGCCTCGGCATTCCTGGCCGACTTTGATTATGGCGAAATAAGCCACCCGCCAGACCCCGCCATGCAAGCCCGCTACGATGAAACCTATGCGCAATTCAAACGTTGGGCGGGGCGAATCACAGCCGAATGACCGCAGCCGGTTCAGCCAGCCGGGCGCGCCGGACAGGCTAGGGTTTACTCACCGCGGAAAGCACGCTCAAGTTCGGCGATGTCCAGTTTCTTCATCTGCATGAAGGCGGCGGTGACGCGGGCGACGGCGGCATCATCCCCGCTGGTCATCATCTCCATGAGCCGCCTGGGCGTGACCTGCCAGGAGACGCCGAAGCGATCGGTCAGCCAGCCGCAGACGCTTTCGACCCCGCCTTCACTGGTCAGAGCCTCCCAGAGGCGGTCAATCTCGGCTTGATCATCGCAGTTGATGCAGAGCGACATGCTGGCGTTGGGCTTGAAGAAGGTATTGCCATTGACAAGCGTGAAGCGCTGCCCAGCCAACTGGAATTCCGCGAACATGATATCGCCGGCTTGCCCAGGGCCCATCTCGCCGTAATGGCTGAGGCTGAGAACGCGGGAATCGGGCAGGAGCGAGGTATAAAAATCCAGCGCTTCTTCTATGCGCCCGTCGAACCAGAGATAGGTGATGATCTTCTGCATCTTTTCGCTCCTGGAAATGCCAAATCAGTTATGCGATATACAACGCGCGAGGTCGCGCAGGCAATCCTGGGCGATAGCGAGCTTGGGCATGAGCCTCTAATCCAGCTTGGCGGGTCCGAAGCCATGCGGCAGGAGTTCCGCCAGCGTGGTCTTCAGCAGCAGAGTGCCCTCGAGATCCGCCAGAAAGACGGTCATGCCCGGCGAAAACTCAAACATCATCTGCCGGCAGACTCCGCAGGGCGAGCCGCCATTCCGCGTGACCACCGCCACAGCCGCAAAGTCGCGATGGCCCTCGCTGGCCGCCTTGACCAGCGCCGTGCGTTCCGCGCAGATGGTCGGCGAATAGCCGGCGTTCTCGATGTTGCATCCGCTGAAGATTTCGCCGCTCGCCGTCAGCAGTGCCGCGCCAACCCGATAGCCGCTATAAGGAATATAGGCATGCTGGCTGGCTGTGAGCGCCGCCTGGATGAGTTCATGCGCGCTGATGTTCGCCATGCGCTTCTCCTATTTTCCCGCCGAGAGTTTCGCTGTCAGCGCCAGGTCCTTGCCCGCCGCGTCCTCTATGGCTTTGCTGGCTTGCGCGTTCCGGCGCACCCTGACCTTGCGGATGCGATGCCCGTCAATGGACAAAACCGTCATGCTGAGGATATCGGTGTTGATGGTCTCGTTGGCTCGCGGCACCCTGCCCAGCGCCAGATAGATATAGCCGCCCAAGGTGTCAGCCGCCGCGGTGTCTATGGAACAATCAAGCAGGTCATTGAGATCGTCCAGGTCCATGCTGCCTTCGATGATATAGGCGCCATCGCCGGCTTCGACGTATTCCGCCACTTCGCCGAAGTCATATTCATCGCGGATCTCGCCGATGATCTCTTCGATGAGGTCTTCGATTGTCACCAGCCCGGATGTGCCGCCATATTCGTCGACCACGATGGCCAGGTGCACATTTTTCGCCTGCAATTCTTTCAGCAGGGCATCAGCGCGCTTCGTCTCTGGCACAAAATACGTCGGGCGGATCAGATCGCGGATCTGCTGGCTTTCCAGGTCATCGCGATTCTCCAGCACGGTCAGGATGTCTTTGGCGTTCAGCAAGCCGATGACGGCGTCGATGCTGTCTTCATAGACGGGAATGCGCGAAAAGCCCGATTCCACAAATGCCGAAAGCGCCGCCATTATGGTATCGCTGATCTCCAGAGCCACGATGTCGATGCGCGGCGTCATCAATTCGCGGGCGCTGCTCTCGCCAAGCTGCAAGACCGAGGCGATCATATCTTTCTCTTCGTCTTCGATGATCCCGCCGCTGTGGCTGGCGTATACCAGGGACATGATCTCTTCTTCGGTCACCAGGCTGACGAGGGCGTCGCTGCCAAATACCCGCGAGATCAGCCGGCTCAGCAGCAGCACCAGCGCCGTCAATGGCGAGACAATCGCCAGCAGCAAGCGCATCGCCCCCAGCGAGAATGGCAGCAGGCTATCGGCATGGCTTGAGCCTATCGCTTCGGGTATCAGATCGCCCAGCAGCAGCGTCATGCCCGCGCCCAGCAGCACAGTCACAGCCGCCGACAGCAACTGGGCATCCTGCGTATAGGGCAAGACGAGCAGCAGAAGCGCAACGGCGATCACGAAGCGCGTCAGCAAATGCGTGATGCTCACGGTCATGCTCAGACGCAAACCGCTCTCAGTTAGATCCAGGAATCGTTGAGCGGCGCCGTCGCCCTCTTCAGCGCGCTTTTGCATATCCGCGCGGGAGGCATTCTGCAGGGCGGCATTGACGAGGCTGAGGCTCGCATGCAGTCCCAGCGTCAGCAGCAGAAAGATAAACATGCCCAGGCTCGCGTCCATCAGCGCGCTCTCGCTGGCAGGCGAACGGGGGGAAGCCTAACAGCCAACCATGGCTCAACATGATCGGCCGCGGCATGTCTTATGTGCGCAGGACTCCCGGAGGGAGGCTCGGCTAAGTCGTCCACTACTATTTCAGACTTGTTATGCACAGCGCAAAGAGTGTAACACATCGTTCGCGGGTATTGCAAGCGGGGCGAAATCAGGAAGCGTATCCTTTTTTTGAAACACGCTTGCTTTGCCACCGAGGACACCGGGAGAATCGAGTCATATGAGGGAGAACGAGCCATATTGATATTGAAGCGATTGCCCTATATGTATGCATGGATAACATTGCCCCGGCGAACCGCCCAAATGGTAGAATACGCGCGTTGATCGCTGAGGGGAGATCCTGGAGAACACAACCATGAGCCAAGAAATGCGCGTCGCCCTGGGGCAGCACGCCTCGCCATCGCATGATTATCTGACCTTCGCCAAACAGCTGGGCGTGAGCGGCGTCCAGTTCAACATGATCGGCAAAGGCATCGACCTCATCCCGCATTCGGATGACCTGCCCGGCGACCTGGGCTACTGGCGGCTGGAAGATCTCAAGCGCCTGAAGCAGCGCGTCAACGATTATGAATTGCAGTTGGAAGCCATCGAGAATGTGCCGACGGCTTTCATCCGACATGCCATGCTGGGCGGACCGCGCCGCGATGAGCAAATCGCCAATTATCAGCGCACCCTGAGCAACATGGGCGCAGCCGGCATTCCGATTCTCGGCTTGAACTGGATGCCCAATCTCGTCTGGCGCACGCCACCGCAGCGGGGCCGAGGCGGCGCAATCGTCACCGCTTTTGATATGCAGCGCGCTCTGGCTGGCGAAGTCGTCACTGGCATCGTCGATCTGCCGGATGCTGAAGACCGCGCATACAGCGAAGCGGAACTTTTCGACAACTACGTCAGCTTCATGCAGGCTGTCTTGCCCGTCGCCGAAGAGGCTCGCGTCAAGATCGCCCTGCATCCCGATGACCCGCCTGTGCCAGCCTTGGGCAAAATCGCCCGCGTCTTCTATAAACCGGAGAATTTCAAGCGCGCGCTGGAAGCCGCCCCCAGCCCCAATCACGGCTTGGATTTCTGCATGGGCTGCTTCTCGGAAATGGTCTATGCCGACCGCCCAAACAACGCCGGCGTGCTGGATGCCCTGCGCTATTTCGGCTCGCGCGGCAAGATCTTCTATGTGCACTTCCGCGATGTGCAGGGCTGCGTGCCGAGCTTCCAGGAATGTTTCCCCGGCGAGGGCAATGTCGATGTGGTGGCCGCGGTCAAGACACTGCATGAGGTCGGCTTCACGGGTTTCCTCATTGACGATCATGTGCCGGAGATGCTGGACGACAGCGATTGGCGGCACAGGGGCCACGCCTATTCGACCGGGTATATCATGGCATTGGTGGCGGCGGTCAAAGCTTTGGCTTAGCCTGAAGCAGTTTCGGGCTTCGCGGCTCGCGCCAGACGATCGCCTCATGCAAGACAAATGTTGCCAGCGCCAGGCCAAAGATGAACTGCGGGATGATCTCCAATCCCAGCGTTTCCGCCAGGATGCCCGCCAACCAGGGCAGCACAGCCATGCCGAGGCTGGCGCCGGAGAATTGCAAGCCCATGGCGTTGGCGGTATGCGCTTTGCCAACCCGCCCCGGCGTGTCCGAAGCCATCAATGGCGCGAAGGGCGCGATGCAAAAGCCGATCAGGCCCAAGCCGAAGAGGCTGCTCATGGCGCTGAGATCCGCCCAGAGCAAGCCCGCGCCGAGCAAGAGCAGCAAGAGATTCAAGCGCATATAAAGCGCGCTGCTGACCCTCGCGATGATGAAGCCGGCCACGAAGCGGCTGGCGGTCAAGCTCGCCCAATACAGGCTGACCCAGGCGCCGGCTGCCTTGGCGTCGATGGAGCGCGCTTCGATCAAGAAACTGTTGGCGAATTGGCCCGTGACCAGCTCCACGCCAGTGGCCATGATAAAGCCGCCGATCATCAGCCATACGATAGGCAGGCGCATGGTGCGGCTCATGGCTGCGTAGGCTGGCTTATGGCTGCGCGGCGTCGCCTCGCCCAGCCGCCATTCCTGCCGCGAGCGCCAGATTGCCCAGAGCATCAGCAAGCGCAGCAGCGTGAATATGACATAGGCATAGCGCCAATCCAGCGCCAGGTCAATGACAACCGTCGTGATGATGATGGGACCCAAGATCGCGCCCAAGCCGAAGCTGCCGTGCAGCCAGTTCATCTGCCGGGCGCTGAAGTTGACAGCCGCGAAAGCGCTCAAGCCAGTCGCCATGACGCCGCTGCCCAGCCCGCTGCCGAATGCCACAATCAGCACCATCAGCCAGGAAGCGGCCAACGCGAAACCCAGCATGCTCAGCGCGGTTATCGCCAAGCCGGCCATGGTCACCCAGGCGATGCCCAGCCGGTTGATCAGCGGTCCGCTGGTCGACGAGGTCATCATCCGACCCAGCGTGGCGCAGGTCACCAATGCCCCGAGCGCGCTCAAGGTCACGTTGAAATCGGCTTGCACATAAATCCAGACGACGCCCAGCGCGCTGCCGGAGATGCCGCCGACCATGAAGACCGCGCAGGCCAGCAGGAAAAGCTTCAGCGACCGGTCATGAAGCCATGTTTTCACGATAGCGCCTTCCGCGTCACGCTCGGAGCATCCGCTGCCGCAAGAGTTTGAGCAGCCAAGCCAATTCCTCCAGTTTGAGCCAGCGCGCCGCCAGCACAAATACCGTCCCATAGAGCAGCGCGCAGACAGCCACCAGCAGCAGCTCGTTCAGAATGCCGCCTGCGCCGAGCCAAGTCATGATCCCCGGCAGCGTGACCAGCGCGACCGCCGCCATCAGCGCCGAAGCCAGTGCCGATTTCAGCAAGGTTCGCCGCAATCGCTGAGCGCCAAAGCCATCCAGCCGCCGCCACAATAGCACAGCGCTTATCGAGGCATGCGCGAAATGCTTAACGCTGTCCGCGATCATCAAGCTGAACAAGCCATAGCGCTCGAAGAGCAAAAGCGCCACGCCCATGTAGGAGAGCAGGCTGACTATGCCGATCAATGCCGGCGTCAACGTATCTTTGCGCGCGTAAAAGGCGTAGACCAGCAGCAGGTCGACCGCGGCAAAGGGCAAGCCCAGCAGATAGAGCCGCAAAGCCAGCGCCGTATTCGCCGTATCAGCCGCCAGGAAAGCGCCATTCTCAAATAGCAGCGCGATGATGGGCGCAGCCAGCAGGAACAAACCCGTAGCCGCCGGCAAGATCAGCGTGATGGCCAGTCGCAAGCCCAAGCCCAAGGTGTCCTGGAAGGCGCGCTGAGCCGCAGCGGTCATCTCAGCCGATTGCCGCGCCAAAGTGGGCAGGATGGCGATGCTGATGGCGGTGGCCACCAAGCCCTGGGGGAATTGCACCAGCGTGGTCGCCCAATTCATAATCGCGATGCCGCCATCGCCGGTCATGCTGGCCAGGCGGTAGCTGAAGGGGCGGATGATCAAGGTGTCCATGCTCAGCGAGAACATCACTGGCACATAAAGCAGGGCGATGCTTTTCAGGGCGGGGTGGCGCCAGTTGAAGCTGAGGCGCAAACGCCGCAAACGCAGGCCCGGCATCTGCAAGAGCATCTGGGCAGCCGCGCCAACTAGCCATCCGAGAGCCACCGCCATGATGCCCGAGGCCGGGCGCTCCAAGGCAAAAGGAAACAGCGCAAGGCGATCGGCCAAGGTCGGCTGCCAGGCCAGCGAAGGCGCCAGCGCCAGCGTGAATAGCACGATGCAGCCGTTGAAGACGACGCCCGCGAAAGCCGGCAGCGTGAATGAGCGCAGGGCGAAGAGCGTCCCGCTGAAGACGGCGAACAAGCTCAGAAAGAGCAGCGAAGGGGCGGTCAAGCGCAGCAATTGAATGGCCAGCAGCCGCGTGCCGGCGTCGGCGCCCGGCGCCACCAATGGCACAATCTGCGGCGCGAAGAGCTCGATAAGCGCCACCAGCAGAGCCAGCGCGGCCAGCGTCAGGCTGACCAGAGCCGAAACCACCCGCCAGAGTTCCTCTTTGCCGCGCAGGGTGATGACATCGCTGAGGACCGGCACGATAGCGCCGTTGATATGCCCGCCGATCAGCAGGTCATAAATCGCCTTGGGCACGATGATGGCCACCTGCAGGGCATCGACCGCGCCTGTCGCGCCGAAGAGGAAAGTGAGGACAATCTCCCGCGCCAAGCCCAGCAGTCTGCTGCAGATATTGCCCAGCGCCAGGATGCCGCTCGCGCCAGCCACGCGCGCATTGGTGGTCTCTTGCTCGCCGGGCAGCGGGTCATGGACGGCCGGCTCTGCCCTTTGTGGCGCATTGTCACCCGTCATCCATTCGACTTTCGCTCCTGGCGGCTAGGCTACTATACACCTGAGCCTGGGCTTTGCTCAACAGTTGAAGG